>NZ_FNCF01000002.1 GCF_900100695.1 Klenkia brasiliensis | reverse complement strand
ACACCCCACCGGGCACCGCCACCTCGTCCGACGTCGGGAACCCCAGCACCGAGGACTCACCACCCAACCCCGTGTACTTCCCCAGCACCCACCCCTTGACCCAGCGGGCACCGGTCGACTGGGTCCAGTACAGAGTGCCGTTGCGGAAGGAGGCCAGGTAGGTGTCGGGCCGCGCGGCCGGGCTGTGGTCGGTCGTCGGCGGGCCGAGCACGGCCGGGCCGCCGAGGGCCAGGTAGCGGTCGAGGATGGCGCCCCACAGCGCGTGCGCGCCGGTGGCGGCGGTCCAGTACACCCGGCCCCGGGCGTAGGACTGCACCCAGACGCCGCTGACCAGCTGCTCGGCGCCGACGGGTGCGCCGAGCTGGGTGCGCAGTGCCGCGTCGCCGGCGTAGCGGTCCTCGATGGGGCTGGTCGCACCGGCCAGGGTGGCCGCGACCTTCGTGCGGATCTCCCCCAGCCGGGCGTAGCCGTACTGGCCCGGGCAGGTCGTGCTGCCCACGTCCCGGTGACCGAAGATCGTCGGCAGGGTGACCCGCGCGCCGGCGGCGTACCGGGACGTCCCGCCGCCGCCCGAGGTCAGGGTCACCGTACCGGCGGGGTCCACGCCGTAGAGGGAGAACTTCCAGGCGATGATCGCCGAGACCGCGTCCACCATGACCTGCGGCGTGGGCGCCGTGTCGTAGTTGCCCAGCATGGAGACGCCGAACGTGCCGCTGTTGAAGCCGCCGGCGTGGGCCCCGACCACGGTGCTGGCCAGCCCGCCGTAGCGGCCCTCCCAGAGGCGGCCGTACTTGTCGACGATGACGTTGTACCCGATGTCGCCCCAGCCCCGGCTGACCGTGTGGTAGCGGTAGATCGAGCGCATCATCGCCGGGACCTGGTCGGCGGTGTAGTTGTTGGTGTCCGCGGTGTGGTGCAGGGTCGCCGCGCGGATCGTCGGCGCGTACTCCGGGTCCCAGGTGCGGATGCTCTCGTCGGCGCCCCACTGCGCGCGGGAGTAGACGTCGGGCATCGCCATCGCCGCGTCGGCGGTGTCCTGGATCGCCGGGGACCCGAGCGAGCCGTCGGCCTCGCTGGTGCCCGGGTCGACCAGGTCGAGGGTGACGTCGGTGGGCCGGGCACCCGAGCGGGTGACCAGCTCGGCCTCGACGCCGGTGCTGGGACCGGTCCACAGCGGCGCGGTGCCCCCGCGCAGGACGGCGCCCGCGGCGGCGTCCTCGTCCTGGTCGGCGTCCTCGACGGTGACCTCGGTCCAGGCACCCCAGGCGGCGTCGCCGTCGCGCACCCGGACCTGCACGACGGTGTCGGTCACGGCCGGGTCGTAGGCCCAGGTCACCCCGACCAGGGAGAAGCGGTCGGTGTCCTCGCGGCTGACCGTCAGGACGGGGGTGGTCGCCGGGACGCCGGCCACCGGGTCCGAGGTCCCCGCCTGCACGTCGGCCTCGGGCGCCGGGTCGGCCACCGACCCCATGTCCACCTCCGCCGAGGAGGTCTCGACCGGCACGGCCTCCGGCTGCGGCGCGGCGTACACGGGCAGCACGAGCAGCGTCCCGGAGAAGGCCAGGAAGGCGGTGAGACCAGCAAGGGTGCGGCGCACGGGGTCCTCCGTCGGGGGGTTGGATGCACGTCTCGACCGGACCTGCACGAAGGCGTCCACCTGTCATCGGTAGGTGACGCACCCGGCTTGAACACCGGCAGACCTGCAGTGCACAACCCGTTGCAGACTGGACACTAAGCCAATCGAATGACTACTCGCGGTAGCAACACGCTGGACCGTGGGGTCGGTCGCCGTCCAACCCTCGGCAGGGCGTGCAGACGACCGGGCGCCGCACCGCCCGCCGGGCCCGCGCAGCTGACCGGTGCGGACGCCCCCGCGTCGTAGAGTCGCCGGACGACACCCGGCGGCCGCGCGACCGCCGGGCCGCCGACGGTGAGGACCTGACACGTGACCAGCTCCGGCGACGACGGGGACCGGCGTCCCCTCCCGCCCCGGCTCGACCCCCGGGCCGGGCGGGCCGGCCGCGGCACCCCGCGGCCGCAGCGCCCCGCGACGGACCGGCCCGGGACGGACCGGCCGGCCGGTCGACCGGGCAGCCGGCGGGCCGTGGTCGCCGCCCGGGCGGTGGCGGCCGTGGTGTCGCTGGTGCTGGTCGCGACGAGCGGCTGGGGCTGGTACCTCGCGCGGGTGGCCGAGGCCTCGATCAACCGGACCGACGCCATCCCCGGGTCCGGCAACGAGGACACCGTCGCGACCGGGGAGGCGATGAACCTCCTGCTCGTGGGCAACGACAGCCGGGTCAACCTGTCCGAGGACCAGCTCGTGGAGCTCAACGCCGGCGAGGACTCCGGCACCAACACCGACACGATGATCCTGGTGCACATCCCGGCCGACGGGTCCAAGGCCTCCTTCGTGTCCTTCCCGCGCGACAGCTACGTGTCCATCCCCGGGCACGGCCAGGACAAGCTGAACGCCGCCTACGCCTACGGCGAGCGCGACGCCCCCGAGGGCGCCACGGATGCGGAGCGGCAGAGCGCGGGCGCGCAGCTGCTGGTGCAGACCATCTCCCAGCTGACCGGGCTGCGGATCGACCACTACGCCGAGGTCGACCTGCTCGGCTTCTTCGAGCTGAGCAACATCGTCGGGGGCGTGCAGGTCAACCTGTGCCAGGCGGTCGACGACTCCTTCTACTCCGGTGCGGTCTTCCCGGCCGGCGAGCAGACCATCAGCGGGGCCGACGCGCTGAAGTTCGTGCGCCAGCGCCACGGGCTGCCCCGTGGCGACTTCGACCGGATCATCCGGCAGCAGGTCTACATCGCCGGGGTGCTGCGCAACATGCTCAGCCAGAACGTGCTGCTCGACCTCGGCAAGCAGCGCGACCTGGCCGACGCCGCGGCCGACGCCCTGACCGTCGACCGGGGCCTGAACCTGTTCGACCTGGCCGCCCAGATGCAGTCGATCACCGCCGGGGACATCGACTTCCAGACCATCCCCTACGTCGGCGACGCCGAGGACGACCAGGGCCGCTACATCCTGCAGCTGCAGGACGAGGACACCCTGCACGCGTTCTTCGCCCAGCTCTCGGCCGACCCGGTGGCGCCGGCCCCGGACACCGCCACGCCGCCCGCGACCGTCGCCCCCGGCGACGTGGTCGTCGACGTCTACAACGGGTCGGGGACCAGCGGCCTGGCCGCGCAGGCCGCCGACCAGCTGCGGTCGGCCGGCTTCGCGGTCGGCGGCACGGCCAACGCCGACCGCTCCACCTACACGCTCACCGAGATCCGCTACGCCGACGGCGACGCCGCGCTGGCCGACACCCTGGCCGCCGCCATCCCCGGGGCGAGCACCGCGCAGAGCGACGACGCCGTGCCGGGCACCGTGCAGCTGGTGATCGGGTCGGACTTCGCCGGCGTCGGGCAGCCGGTGGCCGCCCCGCCGTCCACCCAGGCAGCGGGCGGCGAGGACGCCCGCACCGCGGCGGACACCAGCTGCATCAACTGAGTGCCCGCCGGGCCCTCAGCCCAGGAAGACCCCGATGCCGACGGTCGCCGCCCAGAGGATCCCGAGCCCCAGCAGCACGCGGTCGCGCAGCACGATCTCCTCGGGCGCCCCGGCCGCGCCCTTGTCCACGTCGCGCGCGTAGCGCAGCACGGCGAGGACGAACGGGGCGATCGAGATCGTCGACCACGGCACCCCGCCCTGCGAGCGGCCCATCTCGAAGGCCCAGAGGCTGTAGGCGGTCAGGGTCACCCCTGCCGACAGGCTCCACACGAAGCGCAGGTAGCTGGCCGAGTACTCCTGCAGCGTCTTGCGCGTGGCCGCCGCGTCGCCGACCAGGATCAGCTCGGAGTAGCGCTTCCCGGCCACCATGAACAGCGAGCCGAACGCGGTGACGAGCAGGAACCACTGGGAGAGGAACAGCCCGGCGGCCGCGCCGCCGGCGATCCCGCGGAGCAGGAAGCCCGACGCGACCACGGCCAGGTCGATGACCGGCTGGTTCTTCAGGAACAGGCAGTAGGCCAGCTGGACGACCACGTAGCTGCCGAGCACCCCGGCCAGCGCGGGCCGGGTGAGCACCACCGCCGCGGTCAGCGCGACGGCGAACAGCACGACCGCCATGCCGACGGCGGCCGCGCGCGGGACCAGACCGGCCGCGATGGGGCGGAACCGCTTGCGCGGGTGCCGGCGGTCCTCCTCCACGTCGATGGAGTCGTTGACCAGGTAGACCCCGGAGGCGCAGAAGCAGAACAGCACGAACGCGACGGCCGTCGGCCCGAGGACGTCGGGGTCGAACACCGCACCGGCCGCCAGCGGCGCCGCCAGCACGAGCAGGTTCTTCACCCACTGCCGGGGCCGCAGCGAGCGGACGTAGCCCCACGGCACCGAGCCGCGCGGGCCGGGTGTGCGCGGCGGCGGCGCGACCCGCTGGGGCGGTGTCCCCGCCCGGGCCGACGGTGACCGGTCAGACTGCAGGCTCACCTGCGCACCTCCCTGCGTCGCTGCGACACCCGCCGTACCCCGACGGCCACCCCGCCGCCGAGCGCGGCACCGGCGAGGACGTCCGTCGGGTAGTGCACGCCCAGCAGGACGCGGGACACCAGCATGGCCGCCGTCAGCCCGCCCATCAGCGGCGCACCCACCACGGGCGCGAAGCCGACGGCGGCGGCGGCGGTCGAGCAGCTGTGCGCACTGGGGAAGGACAGCTTGCTGGGCGTGCCGACCAGCGCGGGCACGTCGGCCAGCACCGGGCGCGGCCGGCGCACGACGCGCTTGACGACGACGCCCGCGGCGTGGGCGGCGACGACCCCGGCGACGGCGTCGGCCCAGCGGTCGCGGTGCCGCCCGGAGAGCCAGCCGAGGCCGCCCACCGCGAGCCAGCCCAGGGCGTGCTCGCCGAAGTGCGACAGCCCGCGGGCGACCGGCACGGCCGGCGTCCCGCCGAGGCGGCGGCGGGTGGACCGCAGGGCGGCGTGGTCGAGGCGGGCGATCAGGCCACCCGGGTCACCGGTCATCGGGGTCCGACTGTAGCCCGGCACCCGGCGCGGCCGGGACCCGACGACGGCGCACCGGGCACTCCCCTGCCACGCTCGCCCCATGGCACCCGCACGCCCCGTCGTCCCCGCCGACCTGCTCGCCGCCGTCCTCCGCCGCGACGCCGCCGGCCCCCTCGTCACCCACTACGACGACCGGACCGGCGAACGGGTCGAGCTGTCGGCGGCGACGCTGGCCAACTGGGTGGCCAAGACGGCGAACCTGCTGCAGGACGAGTTCGACGTCGGTCCGGGGAGCCGGGTGGCCGTCGCGCTGCCGGTGCACTGGCAGACCGCCGCGGTGCTGCTGGGTGTCTGGTCGTGTGGGGCGGCCGTCGTCGACACCCCGGCCGAGGACGACGGCGGCCTCGACGACGTCGACGTGGTGCTCGCCGAGCAGGACCGGGTGGCCGCCGTCGAGGAGCTGGGCGTCGAGGAGCTGCTCGGCCTCTCCCTGCACCCGCTGGGCGCCGGGATGACCGGGTACGCCGGGGCGGCCCGGGACTTCGCGCTCGAGGTCCGCGTGCACGGCGACCACTTCGTGCCGTACGGCCCCGTCGACCCGGCCGGCCCCGGCCTGCTGCTGGCCGGGCTCGAGCTGTCCCTCGGCGGGCTGGTCGACGTCGCCGGGGAGCTCGCCGACCGCCTGGGCGTGCGCGCCGGCGACCGGGTCCTGGTCGACGCGCGGGCGGCGGAGGAGGCCGGACCCGTGGCGTGGCTGCTCGCTCCGCTCGCCGCCGGGGCGTCGCTGGTCGTGTGCCGGCACCCCGCTTCCGACCAGTTGAAGAGGCGGGCGGAGGCCGAGGGGGTCACCGCTACCCTCGGCCTCGGGCTCGACGGGATCCGCGAGCTGGGCCGCCCCGCTCCGAGCTGATCCGCCCAGCGATCCGACGGATGGTGGTCGCTGCATGGACAAGGTCGTCGCCAGTGCTGCCGAGGCGGTGGCCGACATCGGCTCCGGCTCGTCGCTGGCCGTGGGCGGGTTCGGGTTGTGCGGGGTGCCGATCAGGCTGATCGACGCGCTGCTGGCCCAGGGCGCGGACCGGCTGACCACGATCAGCAACAACTGCGGCGTCGACGACGCAGCGCTCGGGGTGCTGCTCTACGCCGGCCGGATCACCCGCACCATCTCCTCCTTCGTCGGCGGCAACAAGGAGCTGGCGCGGCTGTACCTGTCCGGGCAGCTGGAGGTCGAGCTGACCCCGCAGGGCACGCTGGCCGAGCGGCTGCGGGCTGGCGGCTGCGGCATCCCGGCCTTCTACACCCCCACCGGCGTCGGCACGATGGTCGCCGACGGCGGCATCCCGGTGCGCTACGACGCCGACGGCACCGTGGTGCAGACCTCCGCGCCCAAGGAGATCCGCGAGTTCGACGGCCGCCAGTACGTGCTGGAGACCGCGCTGACCGCCGACTTCGGCCTGGTCCGCGCCGCGAAGGGCGACCGGCACGGCAACCTCGTCTTCCACGAGTCCGCCCGCAACTTCAACCCCCTGGCCGGCATGGCCGGCAAGGTCACCATCGCCGAGGTCGAGGAGCTGGTGGAGCCCGGGGAGATCCTGCCCGAGGCCGTGCACCTGCCCGGGGTCTTCGTGCAGCGCGTGGTCGAGGTCGGCCCCGAGGGCAAGGAGATCGAGAAGCGCACCACCCGCCCCCGCCCCACCACCACGCCCGCCGAGGGGAACTGACGATGGCGCTCACCCGTGACCAGCTCGCCGCCCGCGTCGCCCTCGACCTGGAGGACGGCTCCTACGTCAACCTGGGCATCGGCATGCCCACCCTGGTGCCCAACTTCATCCCCGACGGCGTGCACGTGGTGCTGCAGTCGGAGAACGGCATCCTCGGCGTGGGCCCCTACCCCTACGAGGGCGAGGAGGACCCCGACCTGATCAACGCCGGCAAGGAGACCGTCACCCTGCAGCCCGGGGCCAGCTTCTTCGACTCCTCGTTGTCCTTCGGGATGATCCGCGGCCACCACATCGACGTCGCCGTCCTGGGCGCCATGCAGGTCAACCCCCGCGGCGACCTGGCCAACTGGCTCATCCCCGGCAAGATGGTCAACGGCATGGGTGGCGCGATGGACCTCGTCCACGGCGCCCGCCGGGTCGTGCTGATGATGGAGCACACCGCCCGCGACGGCTCGCACAAGCTGCTCGCCGAGTGCACCCTGCCGCTGACCGGCAAGGCCTGCGTCGACCGCGTCGTCACCGACCTGGCCGTCGTCGACGTCGTCGAGGGCACCGGCTTCGTGCTGCGCGAGACCGCCCCTGGCGTCACCGTCGACGAGGTCGTCGCCGCCACCGGCGCGCCCCTGACGATCGCCGACGACGTCCACGAGATGCGCCTGCCGGTCACCGCCTGAGGCGGGCGGCCGCGCGCTCAGACCGGCGCGCGGCCGCCCCATCCCGGCGGCGGCGCCCAGCCGCTGACCGTGGTCGTGCCGGTCGTCAGGCGGTAGCCGTCCACCGGGTAGGGGTTGTCCAGGCTCACCACGGTCACGTCGGTGACCTGCGGGGCACCGGGCAGCCACGTCGGCAGCGCGGTGACCGTCGCCTCCCGCGCCGAGGGCGCGAAGATGCCGCCGCGCACGTCCAGCCACGTCGCGTCGGCGAGACCGGCCAGCAGCCCGTTGCCGTAGAGCACGGCGGTCGAGGACGGCTGCGTGATGCCGCTGCGGATCTCGGGCAGCGCCTGGCAGGGGAACAGCAGGGCGATCTGCCACGCCACCCCGGAGGGGTCCCGGTCGCCGAGGTAGGCCTGCAGGCTGGTCTCCTCGAACACCGCCGGCGCCGCGTGGGCCACCCAGCCGCCCACGCCGACGCTGCCGTCGGTCACCACCAGGCGGACCAGGTCCGCCCCCGCCGCGAGACCGGCGTCCACCGGGATCGGGAGCACCCGCCAGTAGGGGGCGTCCACGCCGTCGGACACGTCCACCGAGGAGACGACGTCGACGGAGGCGCCGTCCCGGCGGCCGAACTCCGCGACGACCGGGTCGTCCCCGCCGGTGCGGCCGCTGACCGCCACGGCCAGCGCGGTGCCGTCCTCGAGCTGCCCGTCCAGCCCGTACCAGCCGGAGGTGTCCACCCCCTGGAACTCCTCGCCGCCGTCGGGCTGCAGGCTGCCGCGCACCCCGCCCACCGCGGCCGGCGGCGGCGGGGACGACGCGAGGAACCCGCCGTCGTCGACGAAGTCACCGCCGGCACCGGTCGGGTCCTGCACCGTCAGCGGGCGCGCTGAGCGGTCGTCGAGCGTCCGGAAGGCGCCCGCCGCGTGGCAGCCGGACGCCGAGGGGTCGCGCACCGTGTCACCCCACGGGGTCCAGCTGGCCTGCGGGCGCACCGCGGCGTACCCGAAGCTGCCCAGCAGGTAGCCGTTGGAGGTCACCAGCGCGGCGACCACCACCACGACCGTCGCGCCCGTCACGGCGCCGGCCCACCCGCCCCGGCGGGGACGGTCCGCCCCGCGCCGGCGCCGGAGCAGCACCGCCGCGACGGCCGCGACGACGACCCAGACCAGCGGGCTGCCCAGCCGCACCACCGAGACGTAGGGCGGGACGTCGGCGTGGGGCACCCCGAGCATCCAGGACGAGGGCCAGGAGTTCGGGCCGGTGAAGGACAGGGCCACCGCCAGCACCACGACCCCCGCGACGGCCAGCCTCGGCGCCAGCGGCGCTCGCGCGTCGGCCGGCCCGGCCCCTGGGGGCGCCGCGGGTCCCCGCGCCTCCTGCACCGCGCGCACCAGCAGCAGGGTGAGGAAGACCGACCCGACGCCGGCCAGGCTGCCGAAGTGGAAGGTCCACTTGCTGGGCGTGAGCCACAGCAGCAGGAAGCTGAGCGCCAGGGCGGTGCCCGCGGTGTCGAGCAGGCGCGGTGACGACCTGCCCGCCCCGCGCGACCGGGCCCGCAGGACCAGCCACACGACCAGCCCGACCAGCGCGAGCAGCACCGGCAGCCGCTTGGCGTAGGCGCCCATGAACCCCGGCGCCAGCAGCATCTGGTAGCGCAGGTACTCGCTGGTCCAGTCCTCCTGGGCCTGGATGGACAGGAAGATCTCCTGGCCGCGGAGGAAGTCCCGGAGGGTCCCGTCGCCGAAGGCCAGCACCGCTGCGGGCGCGCCGGCGGCCAGCACCCCGGCCAGCCGGGCGGTCGTCGCCGTCCGCGTGCCGGACCGCACCAGCCGGGCGAGCGCGGGCAGGGCGGCGACGACGGGGGCGAGGGCGACGAACCCGGTGGGGTGGCAGACGAACCCGACCGCCGCGACGCCGAAGGACACCGCCACCCAGCGGAGGCTCTGCCGGGCGACCGCCCGGCACACCCCGGCGAGCGCGCCGACCGCGGCCAGCGCCACCATGCTCTCGGGCCGCACACCCATGTCCTGCGGCAGCCACCAGGCCAGGAACACCAGCGCCAGGGCGACCCGCGACCAGACCGAGCGGGAGGCCGCGCGCACCACGGCGACCGCGAGGGCGTAGGTGGCCAGCCCGGCCAGCAGGGCCGGCACGCGCAGCGCCAGCGGGCTGGACCCCGCGACCGACTCCCAGGAGCCCAGGCCCCGGTAGAACCAGGTGAAGGGCGTGAAGTTCTGGTTGTACAGCTGGTAGTAGTTCCCGACGTAGCCCTCGATCGGCGCGTTGCGCGCCATCGCCGCGTAGTAGCCGTCGTCCCCGGTCATCGGGGTCAGGAACGCCCAGCCGACGACCGCGAGCCCGACCGCGGCGTGCACCAGGGCGGAGGGCCGGGCCAGGGCGCGCAGCCGGCCGCCCCGGGCAGCGGCGGCCGGCCGGCGCCCCCGCGCCGCCCCGGGCAGCAGCACCAGCGCCGCCGCGGCGGCCAGCAGCGCGACGACGACGAGGGCCAGCTTCACCGGCGACGGCGAGGTCGCGAACTGGTCGTCGACGTCGATGCGCACCGCGAGGGTCTCGCCGTCGTCGGGGACCAGCCGGGTCAGCGACGTGGCCAGGACGTCGACGTCGGGGAGCGTGGGCGTGGCGGCCCCGTCGACGGCGCGGCCGTCGCGCAGCACCGAGGTGCCCGTCGCGTCCACCTGCACCGTCCACGTGCAGTCGGCCTGGCCCAGCGGCTGGTCCAGCAGCCGGTCGCCGGCGACGTCGACGAGCAGCTCGCCCTCGCGCACCGCGACGACCAGGCCCTGGGCGGCCGCGGCGCCGCTGTCGGGGCGGATGGTGGACAGCACGACGCCGTCGGTCGTCGCGCCGGCGGCTCGGGCGGTGGCGCAGGAGAAGTCCACCTGCATCCCGACCGGGCGCTGCGAGGTCAGCTGCAGCATCGTCGACGTGGGCTGGGACTGGTCGACCGGCCAGCTGACCGACGGGGTGCTCATCTGCACCGGGGCCACCGGCAGCAGCACCGACGCCAGCAGCGCCACGACGGCCACCCCGAGCAGGGCCACGACCGACCGCCGCGCCGGTCCGCCGCCGCCTTCACCGGGGCTGCCGCCGCGGGCGCTGCGTCGGAGAGGTGCGCGCACGGGCACTCCAGTCGGTGGTCGGCGGGCTCGGCGGGCCCGGTCGGGCGCAGCGGACACCGTGGTCCGCCGCCGGACGTCGGAGGGGCCAGCTTCCCATGCGGGGGCGGCCGTCCCCGGGCACGGGGACCGGATCGGCGATCCCGCCCGGTCCGGTCGCGGACCGGCCCCGGCTACCGTGCTGGTGTGGAGGACCGGGCAGCGCCGTCGCACCCCGGGGAGGCGGCCCGGGGCGGAGGACGCCAGCTGGCCTGGGTGGCCGTCTGCATCGTCGGCTCCGGCGTGCTCACCTATGCCTACCTGGCCGTCGTCGCGCGCGCCCTGCCCACCGCCGGCTACGGGTGGTTCGGCTCGTTCTGGTCGCTGGCCCTGGTCATCGGTTTCGGCGTGTTCTCCCCCGTCGAGCTCGAGCTCGCCCGGGTGCTCAGCGCCGCGCGGCCGGGCTCGCGCGCACCGGCCGGCACCCGCCGCGCCCTGGCCGGGCTGTGGGCCGCGGCGGTGGCCGTGCTGCTCGCGCTGTCCCCGGTGCTGGTGGCCGGGCTGGGCGGCGACCGCGGCTTCCTGCTCGCGCTGCTGGTCGTGTGCACGGTCTCCACCGGCCAGTTCGCCCTCCGCGGCCTGCTGCTGGGCGCCGGCCGGCTGGGCACGCACGGCGTGGTCCTCCTCGTGGACTCCGGGCTGCGGCTGCTCCTCGCCCACCTGCTCACCGTCGTGGCGCCCGGCGCGTCGGCGTCGGACTTCGCCTGGACGCTGGTCGCCGCGATGGCCCTCGCGCACCTGCCCCTGCTCGGCTGGACCGTCCTGCGCCGGCGCGGCGGCGCCGCACCCGCGCCGGGCCGGCCCCGGAAGCTGGGCGCGGCCGTCGGCCACCTGCTGGTCGGCTCGCTGTGCGCCCAGGTGCTGCTCAACGCGGCCCCGGTGCTCATCACCACCCTGGCCGCGCGCGGGCAGGACGACGTGGCCGCGCAGTTCGTCGCCTCCTACACGCTCGTCCGGCTGCCGCTGTTCGTCGCCGTGCCGCTGCAGAGCGCCCTGATCCCGGTGCTCACCGCCGTCGGCGCCGACCGCCGCCGCCTCCGGGCCCTGGTGGTGCGGGTCCTCGTCGTCCTCGGCGCCGGCGGCCTGCTCGCGCTGCCGGTCGGTGCGTTCCTCGGCCCGCCGGTGGTGTCGCTGGTGTTCGGCGCGCGCTACGCCCTGCCCGGCGCGGAGATCGCCGTGCTGGCGCTGGGCAGCGTCCTGCACCTGGGGCTGCTGGTGACCAGCCAGGCGCTGGTGGCCTCGGCCCGGCACCGCCAGGTCGCCCTGGTGTGGTCGGCCGGCCTCGCGGCCGCGGCCGTGGTGTTCCTCGCCGTCCCGGACCTCGTCACCCGGGCGGCGGCCGGCTTCGCCGTCGGGTCGGGGACCGCGCTGGTCCTCGCCGCCGCCCTGCTGCTGACCGGCGGTGCCACCGCGCCGGCCGAGCCCGCGCCCGTCCCCGACCCCGCCCGAGGAGTCCCCCGTGCCTGACCACGACCTGCTCATCGCGCTGAACTACTACGCGCCCTACGTGAGCGGCCTGACCAACGTCGCCCGCGACGTCGCCGTCGAGCTCACCGCCCGGGGGCACCGGGTCAAGGTGGTCACCAGCCGGCACGACCCGGCGCTCCCCGAGCACGAGGTCCTCGAGGGCGTCGAGGTCGAGCGGGCCCCGGTGGTCGCCCGGGTCGGCAAGGGCGTCATCAGCCCGGCGCTGGTCACCCGGGCGGTCGCGGCGAGCCGGCGCGCCCGCCTGACCAACCTGCACCTGCCGATGCTGGAGGCCGGGGTGATCGCCCGGGCCGCGGGGTCCCCCGTCGCGGTGACCTACCACTGCGACGTCAGCCTGCCGCCGGGTGCGGTCAACGCGCTGCAGCGGACCCTCGTCGACGCCTCGAGCCGGCTCGCGCTGCGCCGGTCCCGCGACGTCGTGGTGACCAGCGACGACTACGCGCAGCACAGCAGGCTGTGGCCGGCGATGCGCGGGCGCACGGTGGCCATCCCGCCGCCCTGCCACGAGCGCCCGGCCGGCACCCCCCGCTTCCGCGACGGCGCGGGCCTGCACGTGGGCTTCCTCGGCCGGATCGTGGAGGAGAAGGGCCTGCAGTACCTGGTGCGCGGGTTCCAGGCCCTCGACGACCCCGACAGCCGGCTGCTGATCGGCGGCGACTTCAGCAACGTGGCCGGCGGGTCGGTCGTGGACGAGGTCCGCGCCCTGGTCGACGGCGACCCGCGGGTGCGGTTGCTGGGCTTCCTGGCCGACGAGGACATCGCCGACCTGTACGCCTCCCTCGACGTGTTCGCCCTGCCGTCGGTCAACGCGTTCGAGGCCTTCGGCATCGTGCAGGTGGAGGCCATGCTCGCGGGCGTGCCGGCGCTGGCCAGCGACCTGCCCGGGGTCCGCACCCCGGTGCAGCGCACCGGGTTCGGGCGTGTGGTGACCCCCCGGGACGTCGAGGGCATCACCGCGGCCCTGGCCTCCCTGGCCGCCGACCCCGGCGACCGCCCGGCGGGGGCGCAGCGGGCCCGCGAGCTCTACTCGATCGGGCCGGTCATCGACGCCTACGAGGCCCTGCTGCGCCGGTGACCGGGCCGGTCAGGACGCGCGGATCTGCTCGATGATGGCCGTGGTGGACACCGACGGGGTGCGCGGCAGGTAGGCCAGCTGGCAGACGTCGCCGAGGGCGTCGAAGCGGCCGGTCCAGTCGTCGCCCATCACCAGCAGGTCCGCCCGCCGGTCGAGCACGTAGTCGCGCTTGGCGTCGAGGCTGTGCTCGACGAAGACCTCGTCCACGCAGCGCAGCGCAGCGACGATGCCCATGCGGTCGGCCAGCGGGTAGACCGGCCGGCGGCCCTTCTTGCGGGCGTTGAGCTCGTCCGAGCTGATCCCCACCGTCAGGTGGTCCCCCAGGGCGGCGGCCCGCTCCAGCAGCCGCAGGTGCCCGGCGTGGAAGACGTCGAAGGTGCCGAAGGTGATGACGCGCCTGGGCGCGGTCACAGCGTGTCCGGGCGGAGCCGGCCGAGCACCGCGGGGTCGACCTCGCGGTCGTGCAGCGGCAGCACGACCTCGGTCACCAGGTCGGTGACCTCGGCGACGCGCAGCTGCAGCCGGCGCTGCTCGTGCAGGCCCTCCCGCAGCTCGGCCAGCTCGGCACGCAGCCGGTCCAGCTCGACCCGCGCCGGCCCGGCGGCTGCCTCGAGCGACCCCACCCGGTCACGGAGCTCGGCGTTGGCCGACCGCAGCTCGGCGACGACGCCGTCCAGGCCGGCCACCTGCTCCTGCAGCGCGAGCACCTGCCCGCGCAGCTCGAGGGCCGCCGGTGCCAGCACGCGGCGCACCGCCCGCACCGGGAGCGCCTGCCCGAGTCCGTTGCCGCTCGTCGTCATGTGGTCCTCCGTCGGAAGGTCGTGCGCACCATGGGCACCAGGGGTTCGTCGGACCGCCCGAACCAGCGGACCGGCTCGTGGGCGGGGACGGCCTCGACCAGCTCGAGACCGTGGCCGGCGGCCTCGGCCACCACCTGCTCCAACCGCAGCCGGCGGTAGTCGGGGACACCGGGGTGGGCGTCGCCGTCGACGAGGTCGAAGTGGGCGTCGCCGTCCGGGCGCAGGAGCATCCCGCACAGCCGCCAGACGTTGTCCCGGCCGCGGTCCTCCACCGCGTTGAGCAGCCGCCGTCCCACGACCGTCCAGGGGTCGGGCCGGGCGGCGAGCTCGGCGCCGAGCCGGACGACGGCCCGCAGGTCGAGCAGGTTGAGCACCCGCAGCGCCGGCGCCGGGTCGCCCGGCAGGAGGCTGCGCCGGGCCAGGTCGACCGCGTAGCGCGAGTAGTCCAGGGCCTCGACCGTGCGGCCGCGCGCCGCCCAGACCCGGGCGTCGGCGCCCGCACCGCACCCGAGGTCCAGCAGCGACCTGCCGACCCCGGTGCGCCGGTCGACCCACGCGGCGAACCCGCTGAGGTCGGTGCGCGCCGGGGAGGCCGTGGTCCGGCCGGCGAGCACCTCCTGGTCCCAGTCCTCGCGCTCGGCGTGGTAGTCGGCGAACCACCCGTAGAAGCGGTCGACGGCCGGCGCCGGGACGTCGAAGGTGTAGGCCGGGTCCGGGACGCGCCAGCCCTCGCCGAACAGCTCGACGAGCATGCGCTCGGGCTCGCGGGGAGCCGGCTGGACCCGGTCGACGACCTGCAGCGGCCGCGGCGGCAGCAGCTCGTCCTCCCGCGCCGGGGCGCGGATGGCGAAGGGCTGGTGCCAGACCCCGTCGAGCAGGAACCCGGTGAAGACGTCCACGTAGTGGTCGGGGGCGCCCTCGTGGTCGACCACCACCTGCAGGTGCCCGACGGACAGGCGCAGCACCTGCAGGCCTGCCGCCCGCAGCACGCGGCCCAGCTCGAAGGCCTCCAGGGTCACGTCCAGCGGGTGCTCGTGCCGGCTGAGGTAGGCCAGGTCGGCGTCGTCGTCGTGCGGCAGCAGCCGGCCCTCCCGGACCGGCCCCAGCAACGTGCCGCCGGTGACGTAGACCCGGTCCCCGAGCACGCCCTGCACCAGCGCGCGGACCCGGTCGGTCGAGTCCAGCATCCGGTCCACCATGCCCGGCGGGGCGTCGACGATGGCGTGGCCGAGCCGGCCCCACTTGTTGACCACCATCCGCCGGCCGTGCAGGTCGGTGACCTCCAGCGGCTCCGGGCTGCCGTCCGGCGAGAACGGCGCCGCGACCTCGGCGTCCGGCCGGGCGCCGGCCCGGGCCGCCTCGGCGACCAGCCCGACCTCGGTGGTGCCGGTCAGGTGCTCCCGCAGCGCGTCCGGCCACGGCTGGAAGCGCACCAGCCCGTGGTCGCCGGCGGCGTCCACGGCCAGGTCCGCGCCGACACCGGCCGGGGCCGCCTCGGCCCGCTCCTGGAACGACCAGACCCGCCGCCCCGCGAACCGGACCGAGATGATCCGGCAGGCCGCGTCCGCCACCTGGTAGACGACCCCGTCGACGACGGGGAGGACCTGGACGATGTGCTGCATGGCTCCGTTCCGGGACCGGCCGGCTGTGCGCAGGCTGTGATCCCCCAGTGTGCCCTGCCGGTCGCCGCCGGCGGCGACCCCCCGCCGCTCAGCGCAGGAGGTTGCGCGCGATGACCATCCGCTGGATCTGGTTGGTGCCCTCGTAGATCTGGGTGATCTTGGCGTCGCGCATCATCCGCTCGACCGGGAAGTCCTGGGTGTACCCGGCCCCGCCGAACAGCTGGACGGCGTCGGTGGTCACCTGCATCGCCACGTCGGAGGCGAAGGCCTTGGACGAGGCGGAGACCATGGTCAGGTCCGGGCCGCCGGTCTCCCCGCGGGCGGCGGCGACGTAGACCAGGTGCCGCGCGGCCTCGATCTTCATGGCCATGTCGGCGAGCATGAACTGCACGCCCTGGAAGTCCGAGGTGCTCTTGCCGAACTGCTTGCGGTCCTTGGTGTAGGCGATCGCGGCGTCCAGCGCGCCCTGCGCGACGCCGACGGCCTGCGCGCCGATGGTCGGCCGGGTGAAGTCCAGCGTGCGCAGCGCGGTCTTGAACCCGGTGCCGGGCTCGCCGATGATCCGGTCGGCCGGGATGGTGCAGTCGGTGAAGTGCAGCTCGCAGGTGGGCGAGCCCTTGATGCCCATCTTGCGCTCCTTGGCGCCGACCTCGAAGCCGGGGTCGTCGCGGTGCACGACGAAGGCGGAGATGCCGTTGGCACCCTTCTCCGGGTCGGTGACGGCCATGACCGTGTACCACTCGCTGATGCCGGCGTTGGTGATCCAGGCCTTGGCGCCGTTGAGCACCCAGGAGTCGCCGTCCAGGCGGGCCCGGGTCTTCATCGCGGCGGCGTCCGAGCCGGCCTCGCGCTCGGACAGGCCGTAGCTGATCATCGCGTCGCCGGCGGCGATCGAGGGCAGCACCTTCTGCTTGAGCTCCTCGGAGGCCGACAGGATGACCGGCACCGACCCGAGCTTGTTCACCGCCGGGATCAGCGAGGCCGAGACGTCGACCCGCGCGACCTCCTCGATGACGATGCAGGTGGCGATGGCGTCGGCGCCCTCGCCGCCGTACTGCTCCTCGATGTGGGTGGCGTGGAACCCAGCTGCGGTCAGCGCCTTCTGCGCCTCGACCGGGTACCGCGACTGCGCGTCGCACTCGGCGGCGTAGGGGGCGATCTCGCGCTCGGCGATCTCGCGGACCGCCTCCCGGATCGCGTCGTGCTCCTCGGTCAGCGCGTACAGCCCGCCGGCGACATTACCCACGGGTAGAGGTTAATCCCGGTTCACTCCGCGGTGGGGGCCAACCGCTGCTGGAGCTGCGCGTCGCGGGCCACCACCGAGTCGGCCAGGTCGGCCTGGAACCGCTCGACCCGCGCTCGCAGCGCGTCGTCGGAGGCCGCGAGGATGCGCACGGCGAGCAGGCCGGCGTTGCGGCCCCCGCCGATCGAGACGGTGGCCACCGGGACGCCGGCGGGCATCTGCACGATCGAGAGCAGGCTGTCCAGCCCGTCGAGCCGGTCCAGCGGGCGCGGGACGCCGATGACCGGCAGCGGCGTCGCGGCGGCGACCATCCCCGGCAGGTGCGCCGCTCCCCCGGCCCCGGCGACGACGACGCGCAGTCCACGACCGGCCGCGGCCTCGGCCCAGTCGAGCATCCGGCGCGGGGTGCGGTGCGCGGACAGCACGTGCGCCTCCCAGCCGACGCCGAACTCGTCGAGCGCCTGCGCGGCGGGCTCCATGGTGGGCCAGTCGGAGTCGCTGCCCATCACGATGCCGACGACCGGCTGACCCATCAGTGCTCCTCCTCGAAGGCGAAGGCCGGGTCGACGACCCCGTCGGCCAGGTACCGGGCGGCCGCGACGGCCCGCGCCCGGACCTCCTCGAGCTCGGTGCCGCGGGCGGTGACGTGGCCGAGCTTGCGGCCGCGGCGCTGGCCCTTGCCGTACCAGTGCAGCTTGACGTCGGGCCAGTGCGCCATGAAGTGGTGGATCCGCTCGTCCAGGCCGGGCCCGGCCCAGTCGTCGGCCGCGGCGTCCCCGCCCAGCACGTTGGCCATGACCACGACCGGGGCGGTCATCGCGGTCGAGCCGAGCGGGTAGTCCAGGACGGCGCGCAGGTGCTGCTCGAACTGGCTGGTCACCGCGCCGTCGATGGTCCAGTGCCCGGAGTTGTGCGGCCGCATCGCCAGCTCGTTGACCAGGATGCCGTCGGCGGTCTCGAACAGCTCGACGGCGAGCATGCCGACGACGCCGAGCCGGTCGGCGATCCGCACGGCCAGCTCCTGGGCCGCCGTGGCGAGCTCGTCGGACAGGCCGGGGGCCGGCACCAGGGCCTCGTTGCACACCCCGTCGCGCTGCACCGTCTCCACCACCGGGTAGACCGCGACCTGGCCGAAGGGAGAGCGGGCGACCTGGGCGGCGAGCTCGCGGACCATGTCCACCCGCTGCTCGGCCAGCAGCGTCCCGTGCGTCTGCAGCAGGTCGGCGGCGGCGGCCTCGTCGGGGACGACGAACACGCCCTTGCCGTCGTACCCGCCGCGCGGGGTCTTCAGGACGACGGGCCAGCCGTGGGCGGCCGCGAACGCGGCGACGTCGGCAGGGGTGTCGACCTGCGCCCACGCCGGCTGGGGCTCCCCCGCCGCGGCCAGGGCGCGGCGGAGCACCAGCTTGTCCTGGGCGTGGACGAGGGCGTCGGGGCCGGGGGCGACCCGGTGGCCGGCGGCCTGCAGTGCGCGCAGGTGCTCGGTGGGCACGTGCTCGTGGTCGAAGGTGACCACCGAGGCGCCCTCGGCGAAGGCGGCGAGGGCCTGGAGGTCGGTGTGCGCGCCCAGGCGCACGTCCCCGGCGACGAGGGCGGCGGACTCGGCCGGGTCGGCGGCCAGCACCCGCAGCGACTGCCCCAGGGCGATGGCCGCCTGGTGGGTCATCCGGGACAGCTGACCTCCCCCGACCATCGCCACGACGGGGGTGCCGGTCACGGGGTCGAGGGGCGCAGCCATGGTGGGTCGAGGTTATCGGGCCGGTCCGCGGGCCCGGCACAGGCTTCGTCCGTACAGTGCGCGACCGTGGCCGTCCTGGACTCGTTGCTGCGCCGGACCGGGGCGACCTGGCAGGTGCTGGTCAAGGAGCTGGGCGCCTTCGGGGTCGTCGGCGGCGTCTGCTTCGTCATCGACATCGGCCTGTTCCAGCTGCTCTACGCGCACGCCGGCTGGGGTGCGGTGTCGGCCAAGCTGGTGAGCACGGTGGTGTCGATGACCGTCGCCTACCTCGCCCACCGCCACTGGTCCTTCAGCCACCGCGCCCGCACCGGCGCCCGGCGGGAGTACACGCTGTTCGCCGTCATCAACGGGGTGACCCTCCTGCTGGGCCTCGCGCTGGTCGCCCTCGCGCGCTACCCGCTGGGCCACGAGGACCCCTGGGTGCTGCAGGTGGTGAACGTGGGCTCCATCGCGCTCGGGACCGTCGTCCGCTACGCCTGCTACAAGCGCTGGGTGTTCCCGCCCTCGGCCCCCGTCGGCGCCGCGGGCGCCGCGCTGCCCCGGTCGTGACCACGGGGGCGGCCCCTGGTCGGCGCCGCACGGTCCGCCGGGGCGCACGGGTCGCCCTCGCCCTCCTCCTGGCCCTCGCGGCGGTGGCCGTGGTGGCCGTGGTCGCCCTGCAGGGCAGCGGGGCGCGGTGGGCCACCGCCCGGCCGTGGACCACCACCGCCGAGGGGGCCGGCCCGTCGGCGGTGGACCGGCTCCGCGCCTGGCTGGACGCCCGCCCCGGTGACCCGCTGGTCTTCGGGGACTCCTACACCGAGGGCATCGGGGCCTCCTCCCCCGACACCGCCTACGTGCCGGTGCTGGCGGACCTGCTGGGCGTGCCGGTCACCGCCGACGGGGTGGGCGGGACGGGCTTCATCGCGACCGGGGGGACCGGCACCACCTTCCTGGACCGGCTCTCCGCGGAGCCGCCCACGACCGACCCGGTCCCGCTGCTGGTGGTCCAGGTGGGGCTCAACGACGCCCGGCTCTCGCCGTCGCCCGACGCCGAGCGCACCGCCGCCGTCACCTTCCTGCGGGAGGCGGCCGCCCGGTTCCCCGGGGCGCAGGTGGTCCTGCTCGGCCCCCCGGCGGTCACCGTCTTCCCGGGCGCCTCCGTGGCGTCGGTCGACCGGGCGCTGCAGGCCGCCGCCGGCACGGTCGGCGTGCCCTACATCAGCCCGCTGCAGGAGGGCTGGGACGTCAACGCGTCCAGCGCCGACGGGCTGCACCCCGACGACCGCGGGCACGCCTCGCTGGCCGTCCACCTGGCCGGCGCCCTGGCCGACGTCCTCACCTGACCGGAACCGGAGGGGTGGCTGGGGTCGATGTGACGGAAGGGTCCGGGACGCCCCCGGGGTCCCCGGCGGGTCGCTCACGGGCGGGCGCGGGATCGGTACGGTCGGGGACGCCGTCCGGTGGAGCGGCGCCGGGACGTCGGCGCACCGTGCTCCCGTGATCCGAGGAGCTCCACGCGTGCCCGACTCCACGCCCGCCCGCACCACGCGCGTCCGCCGCCTCGGCGCGCTCGACGGGCTGCGCTTCCTCGCGGCCATCAGCGTCGTCGGGTTCCACTTCACCGCGCGCAACAGCCCGGGCTGGGACGGCCCGGTGCCCGCGGACCTGGCACCGGTCGGCGTGTGGACCTCCCTCGGCCGCCTGGGGGTGCCGCTGTTCTTCGTCATCAGCGGCTTCGTGCTGCTGATGAGCTCCTGGGGCAAGGACGTGCCGCACTTCGTGGCCTCGCGCATCGGCCGGCTGTTCCCCGCCTACTGGCCGGCCGTGGCGTTCAGCATCGTGCTGGTCCTCTTCGTGTGGCCGGAGAACCCCGCCTACCTCGGGCACGAGATCACCCCGGCCGGCGCGCTGCTGAACTTCACCATGGTCCAGGGCGCCTTCGGGGTGCCCGACGTGGACGGTCCGTACTGGACCCTCTGGTACGAGGCCCGCTTCTACGCCCTGATCGTGCTGCTCATGCTGGTCGGGATCACCCGGCGCCGGGTGCTCGCCTTCTGCGCGCTCTGGCCGGTCATCGGGTCGATCGCGGCCGCCTCGGGCTCGGGCGTGCTCACCACGATCCTCATGCCCGACTACGCCCCGTTCTTCGCCGGCGGGATGCTGATCTACCTGATCTACCGGGACGGGCACGACCTGGGGACCTGGCTGCTGGTCGGCATGCAGGTCGCCATCGCGCTGAACTGGTCGCTCGCGGTGTACCCCGGCGTGCTCACCGCCGAGACGGGATGGACGCCCTCCACCGTGTCGGTCGCGCTGGTGACCACGGCCTGCTTCGGGTTGGTGGCGCTCGTGGTGCTCACGCCGCTGGCCAGCACCGACGCACGCTGGCTCGGGTTCCTGGGCGCGCTGACCTACCCGGTCTACCTGGTCCACGAGAACCTGGGCTGGTACGTCATCCACCTCGTCCGCGGCGACGTCTCGCCCTGGGCCGCCGTCGGGGCCGCGTTCGCCGCGACGATGGTGGCGGCGCTGGTGCTGCACTACGCCGTCGAGCGGCCCTTCGGCAACCGCCTGCGCCAGGCGACGCTGAACATGATGACCACCGTCGCCGCCACCCGCGACGAGCGGACCGGGGCCGGACGGGCCGGGCACGCAGCTCCCGAGCCCACGCCCCCGCCGCTGGAGGACGCCGTGCCCGAGCCGGCCGTCCCCCCGGGCGGGCACCCGGACGCGGCGGTGGAGGACGCCGTCACCGGCGCGTTCCCGGCGGCGACCGGGTCGCGTCCGGGTCCGCCGGAGCGGCACGACCGGCCGCACGGGTCGCACCGCGGCCGCCCGGAGCCCGTCCCGGGGCCCTCGACCAGGCCGGTGCCCGCGGGGTCCGCGTACGCCGTCGGCTCGCACGCGTCCGCCGACCACGGGTCGCGCCACTAGCGCCTCCCGACCCGGCCCCCGGACGGCGTCGCACGGCGTCGGACGACGTCGCACGCCCGCCGGGCCGCCCCGGCCCGTCGGGGCGGTCGGCCGGTGCGGTCAGCCGGCCAGGCGTGAGCCGTCGCGGCCGGTGCGGATCTCGATGCGGCTCGGGATCCGGGTGCGCAGCTCCTCGACGTGGCTGACGACGCCCACCGTGCGGCCGCCCCGGCGCAGGTCGTCCAGGACCCCCATGACCGCGTCGAGGGCGAGCGCGTCCAGCGACCCGAAGCCCTCGTCGACGAACAGGGTGTCGATCTGCACGCCCCCGGACTCGGCGGTCACGACGTCGGCCAGCCCGAGCGCCAGCGCCAGGGAGGCCATGAAGCTCTCCCCGCCCGAGAGGGTCTTGGTGGGCCGCTGCTGACCGGTGTGCTCGTCGAGGACGTCCAGGCCCAGCCCACCGCGGGCACCGTGGCGGCCCGCGGCGTCGGTGTGCCGGAACGTGTACCGCCCACCGGACATGTCCTGCAGGCGGGCGCTGGCGACCTCGGCGACCTGCTCGAGCCGGGCCGCGAGGACGAAGGACTGCAGCCGCATGCGCAGCGTGTTGCCGCCGCGCCCGTTGACCAGGTCGGCCAGGGACCCGACGTGCTCGGCCGCGGCGCGTCGCTCGTCCAGCTCCACGCGGGCCGCGGTGAGCTCACCGGCCAGGACGTCGAGCTCGTGGACGCACCGGTCGGCGCCGGTGGCGGTGGCGACCGCCGCCTCCCGGGTCGAGGCGGCGGCCCGGGCCGCCGCCTCGAGCGCCGGGACGTCGGGGCGCTCGCCCAGGTCGGTGAGGTCGGGGGCGGCCAGCGCTGCCCGGGCCACCGCCAGGGCCCGGTCGTGCTGCTGGACCTGCGCGGCCGCGCGGGCCAGTTCGCCCCGGTCCAGCAGCGCCGCCGCGGCCTCGCCGACGTCGGCGAACCCGGCCTCCACCGCACGGGCGGCGGCCCGCTCGGTCGCCACGGCCAGCTCAGCGCGGGCGCGCAGGTCGGCGTCCTGGGCGTCCAGGCAGGCCTCGCACCGCTCGGCCTCCTGGACCAGCCGCCGCGCCCGGGTGGCGAGGTCGGCGTCCTCGCCGGCCGCCTCGGCGAGCCTGGCCGCCAGCTCCTGCCCGGCCTGCTCGACGGCCTCGAGCTCGGCCCGGGCACCGGACACCGCGGCGTGCGCCCGGGTCAGCTCCTCGGCCACCGTCGCGGCCTGCACCTGCAGCGCCGTGAGCTCCGCCCGGGCGCCGGCCTCGTCGGCGGCCTCGCGGGCGGTGCAGTCGTGCGCGTCGCGGGCGGCGGCGCGGCGGCGCCGGAGGTCCTCGGGCGCGTCGTCGCCCGCCCGGGCCTGCGCCGCGGCGAGCCGTGCGGCGAGGTCGGCCTGCTCGGCGAGGACGTCGGCCAGGCCGGCCTCGGCGCGCTCCAGGTCGGCCCGCGCGGCCTCCTCGGCCTCGACGGTCACCACCCGGCCGGCGGGGACGGCCGGGTCGGGGTGCTCTGCCGACCCGCAGACCGGGCACCCGGCACCGTCGAGCAGGCCGGCCGCCAACTCCGCCGCCATCCCGTCCAGGCGGGCGGCACGGAGGTCCACGGCCCGCTCCCGCGCGGCCACGACCACCTCGCGCCGGTCCAGGACCCGGAGCCCGACCTCGGTCAGCTGCGCCGCCAGGGCGACCGCCGCCTCGGCCGCGGCGACCTGCCCGGCCAGCCGGTCCTGCTCGGTGACCGCCCCGGGCAGCCGCGCCGCCGCGTCGGCGGCCCGCGCCACCCGGCCCTCCAGCTCCGCCAGCCGGGCGGGGTGCTGCTCGGCGGCGGCCGTCGCGGCAGCGACCCGGGCCTGCGCGGCCCCGACCCGCCGGCGCAGGTCCGCCGCCCGGTCCCGCAGCGCGGCCGCGCGGTCCTCCTCGTCGCGGAGCCGGGTGGCCACCGCGGCCCCGGCCCGCAGGGCGCGCGCGGTGCCGGTGTCGGCGGGCCGCCCCCCGGCGACGGCCGACCAGGCGGCGCCGGCCGCCGCGAGGGCACCGGCGGCCCGCTCGGCGACCACCGCGGCGCGGCCGGCGGCCTCCAGGGCGTCGCGCACCGGCTCGGCGCGGCCACCGGCGTCGACCCGTCGCCGCAGGTCGGCCGTGCCGCGCTCCTCGGCGGCGAGGCGCTCGAGCTCGCGCGCGGCCCGGTCGTGCCGCTCGTGCCGCTCGGCCAGCGACCGCCCCGCGGCCAGCGCGGCGGCGGCACTGGCCAGCTGCTCGGCGGCCAGGTCGGCGGCCTCCTGCGCGGCCTCCGCCCGGCGGCGGGCCGTCTCCGCCACGGCGCGTGACCAGCGCGCCACCGGGACGTCGCCGGGGTCGACGGCGAGGTCCTCGGGCAGGTCCTCGCCGACCACCTGCGCGGCACGCGCGAGCAGGGCGCCCAGCGCGGAGCGCGCGGCGTCGAGCCGGCGCTCGGCGGTGCGGCGCTCCTCGGCCAGCCAGTCCTCGGCCCGGGCGAAGCGGTCGACGTCGAAGAGGGTGCGCAGCAGGCGGCTGCGGTCCTCGGGCTCGGCGCGCAGGAAGCGGGCGAAGTCGCCCTGCGGGAGCAGCACGACCTGGCAGAACTGCTCGGCGGACAGGCCCAGCCGGGTGCGCAGGTGCTCGGAGCCCTCGTCGATGCGGGTGCTGACCGGCTCCCAGCCGCCGTCGGTGAGCCGCTGCACGTGCAGCAGGGCCTGCTCGGTGGTGGTGCCGGTGCCGCGCTTCTTGGGCCGCACCTGCTCGGGCCGGCGGGTGATGCGCAGCCGCTCGCCGCCGAGGGTGACCTCGCAGCGGACCTCGGTGCGGACGTCGGGCGCGGCGTGGTCGCTGCGCAGCCGCTTCTCCTGCCCGCGGGGGCCGGGCACCGTGCCGTAGAGGGCGAAGACCACCGCGTCGAGCAGGGTGGTCTTGCCGGCCCCGGTGGGCCCCCACAGCAGGAACAGGCCATCGCGCCCCACCTCGTCGAGGTCGACCGCCACGGTGCCGGCGAACGGGCCGAAGGCGCTGATGGACAGCGTGTGCACCCTCACCGGGCGGCCTCCTCGCGGTCGGCCGCCGCCAGCGCACGGGCGAGCAGCTCGCGCTCGGCCGCGGTGGCCGCGGTGCCCCCGCGGACGTGCTGCACGAACCCGGTGGCCACCTCGAGGTCGTCGCGGCCGCGCAGCCGCTCGGTGTACGTGCGGGTGCCGTCGGTGGGTGCGGCCCCCGACCACTCCAGGTGCACGCAGTGCGGGAACCGGGCCCGCAGGCGGCGCATCGCGTCGGTCGGGCGGACCGGGTCGGTGAGCCGGGCCGAGACGAAGTCGTCGACGAGCGCGTCGTGCGCCGGGTCGGCGAGCAGCTGCGGGAGCTCGCCGGTGAGGACGCTGAGCCGGCGGGGGGTCGGCAGCGGTACGGCGCGGACATCGGCCAGACCACCCGCGTCGAGGTCGACCAGCCAGACCTGCTTGCGCTGCCCGGCCTCGCCGAAGGAGTACGCCAGCGGCGACCCGCTGTAGCGCAGCCGGGGGCTCAGCGTCTGGGGGCGGTGCAGGTGGCCCAGGGCCACGTAGTCGACGCCGTCGAACACCGACGGGCTGACCAGGTCCACCCCGCCGACGGCGATGTCGCGCTCGCTCTCGCTGGGCAGCCCGCCGCCGACGAAGGCGTGCGCCAGGACCACCGACCGGGCACCGGGCCGGAAGTACAGGTCGGCCCGGACCTTCTCCATCGCCGCCGACAGCACCGCCTGGTGGGACCGGGCCAGCTCCCCGCCGAGCTCGTGCCGGGCCACCTCGGGCTCCAGGAAGGGCAGCCCGTAGACCGCGACCTCGCCGTGCGCGTCGGCGAGCAGCACCGGCTCGTCCAGCGACGCCGTCGTGGCACGGACGTGCACCCCGGAGACGGCCAGCAGGCCGGAGGCGAAGCCGAGCCGGCGGGCGGAGTCGTGGTTGCCGGGGGTGAGCACGACCGCGGCGCCGGCCGCCCGCAGGCGGGACAGGACGCGGTCGAGCACCCCCGTGGCGTCGGCCGAGGGCACGGCGCGGTCGTAGACGTCGCCGGCCACCAGCACGACGTCGACCCGCTCGGCGCGCACCACGTCGGCCAGCCCGGACAGCACCGCCTCCTGCTCGGCGAGCAGGTCGGTCCCGTGCAGGGACCGGCCCACGTGCCAGTCGGAGGTGTGCAGCAATCGCATGCCCACGACGCTAGGCCCACCCACCGACAGAACCGGCAGGGACGGGGCCGGTGGGGTGGGAGGGGCCGGTCAGCGGTGCGGCGGGACGGGCCCGGTGTCCCCGCGGTAGTACTGGCCGAGGTAGCCGGCGCTCTCCTGCGCCCGCCGGTCGGCGTCCTCCTCGACGACGTGGTTGAGCAGCTGCTGCACCGCGTCGGAGTCCGGGATGGCCGGCCAGACGGTGGCCCCGCTCTCGCCCGCCGTCTCGATCGTCACGGTCCCGGAGTTGATGACCCGGTCCCACAGGGACTGCCGGTAGGAGACGTCGGTGATCCGGGACAGGCCGATGTCCCGGCCGGTGCGCGACAGGATGCCCACCCGGTGCAGCACCCGGTGCGTGGTGATCACGTAGTGCGTCGTCCGCCAGCGCAGCAGCGGGACCGCGACGAACACGACCGCCAGCACCAGCACCAGCACGGTGATCAGCAGCCGGTACACGCCCTGGTTCGACCCCGCCGGGATCAGCGCCGCCCCGAACGAGCCCGCGCCGACCAGCACCAGGAACCCCACGACCGGCCAGAAGACGGTCAGCCAGTGCGGGTGCAGGTGCCGCACGACCTCTTCGTCGTCGGCGAGCAGCTTGTCGGGGTAGGCCACCGCACCAGGATGGACCACCGCTGTGCGCCCGTCACGGACGCAGCGGTCAGCTGCCCTGCCGCGCCGCGGAGCGGCCGACGTCCCCGGCGGCGGTGTCCTCCGGCGGCGCCGTGACCGCGGCGGGTGCCTCCGGCACCCGGGCCGGGGTGGTGGGCGGGCCGGCGGTGCCCTCCTCCACGACCCGCCGGGGCACCCGCTCGGCGCGCACCCAGCGGCCGGGGCCACGACCGCGCAGCCACACCCGCGAGGGCTCCTCGACGTAGCGGTAGACCAGGTGGGCCAGCAGCACGGTCAGCAGCAGCACGTGCGGGATGGCCAGGGTGCCCAGGGCGCTGCCGGGGGCGATGCGGGGGTTCCACCCCATGTTGGTCCAGAAGATCTCGAACACCGGCACGTGCAGCAGGTACAGGCTGTAGGAGATGCGCCCGCCGTGCACCATCGGCCCCGTCGACAGGGCCCGGCTCAGACCTCGGCGGGAGAGCGCCAGCGCCCCCACCAGCACCGGGAAGAAGACGACGACGACGCCGCCGTACTCGGCCCCGCCCTGGCCGCGCCAGAACCCCCACCACAGGCCGACGAGGATCTCCACCACCGCGACCACGGCGACGACGGAGGCCCAGCGGTCGACCCCGGCGGTCAGGCGCACCCGGCGCACCGCCATGCAGGTGAAGGCACCGGACAGGAAGCCCAGGCCGATGCGGGCCAGCCAGCTCCACGGGTAGTAGGGGTCGCCGGTGGTCCAGCACACGACCGCGAAGGGGACCATGCACGCCACGGCGAGCAGGCCGTGCACCACCGCGGGTGCGTTCCGCAGCCGGAACAGCACCAGCACCAGCAGCGGGAAGGCCACGTAGGCGGCCCACTCGGCGCTGATCGACCACGCGGGGCCGACGAAGGAGGACCCGTCGAAGAACGGGCGGTGCCACAGCTGGACCATCGCCAGCTGCTCGAGGTAGGCCCAGAAGGTCAGGTGCGGCTGCTCGAGCTGGTAGGCGAGGAAGCCGTCGGTGACCTGGGTGCGCTTGTAGAGCAGCCACACCCCGAAGGCGGTGGTGACCAGGGCGTAGACCGGCCAGATGCGGCAGATGCGGGCCCACCAGAAGGCGACGCTGGCCCGCACGCCCGGCCGCGGGCCCAGCTTGTCCAGGTAGGTGAGCGTGATGACGAAGCCGCTGAGCACGTAGAACAGGTCCACGCCCAGGGCGCCGGTCTGCACCAGCGGCCGCAGCGGCTCCCAGAACCGGGTGTAGGCGTCACCCGGGGTGAACATGAAGTGGAAGCAGACCACCCACATGGCGGCCACGATCCGGAGCCCGGTCAGCGAGCGGATCTCACCTCGCAGCAGCGTCGGGGTCTCGCTCGCGGAGGTCACGTGTCCAGCTCCAGATCTCCTGCCCGGCTGTCGCCGGGTCCTGCCCTCGGTGGTCGCCCGACGCTACCGTTCGCCCCCGCGACCACGGTCGAGGCGGACGGCGTTTCGTCACAGGGGTGAACGCGTGGGGCGCACGTGGCGGACGTCGCCGGCGGCCAGCTCGTACCGGCCCCCGGCGGTGCGGACGACGAGCCGGCCGTCCCAGTCCACCGCCTCGGCCACGCCGTCCAGGGTGGAGCCGTCGGGCAGGGTCACCGTCACGTCGGCGCCCACCGTGGAGCACCAGGCCAGGTAGTCCGTCGCCAGGCCGGAGGAGACCGGGTCGCCGGCGTGCTCGACCCACCGGCGGTAGCGCTCCTCGAAGGCCCGCAGGTAGGCGAGCAGGACCGGGGCGCGGTCGACCGGCCGGTCGGCGACCAGCGTCAGCGACGTCCCCGTGGCGGGCAGCTCGTCCGCGGTCGTGGAGACGTTGAGCCCGACGCCGACGACGACGGCCCCGTCGGCGACCTCGGCCAGGATGCCGGCCAGCTTGCGGCCGTCGGGGGCCAGCAGGTCGTTGGGCCACTTGAGCGAGGTGCGCACGGTGCCCGACAGCGACTCGGCCAGCGCGACGCCGGTGAGCATCGACAGCCACCCGCGCCGGGCCAGCGGGACGTCGGGGCGCAGCAGCACCGAGACCGTCATCCCGGCGCGCGGGGGCGAGGTCCAGGTGCGGTCGAGCCGGCCGCGGCCGGCGACCTGGTGCTCGGCGACCAGCACGAGCCCCTCCGCCTCGCCGTCGGCGGCGCGCGCGGCGAGGACGGCGTTGGTGGAGCCGACCTCCTCGACCACCTCCACCGACCGCCAGAGGCCCCCGCCGCGCCGCAGGGCTGTGAGCAGCGCCACGGCGTCCAGGCCGGGGCGGTCCAGGTCCTGGTAGCGCCCCGAGCCGATGTCCGCCATGTCCCCTACGCTACGGCCGGTGCAGCCGGTCCCCGCAGCGGAGCGGGCCGGCCAGAGCGGAGGCTGACGGCCTTGGAGGTCCCCGAGTGAGCGCGGCTGAACTGCAGGACGCCGGCGAGCAGGTCCCCGACGACATCGACGTCCACACCACCGCCGGCAAGCTCGCGGACTTCGCCCGCCGCCAGGAGGAGGCGCTGCACGCGGGGTCGGAGAAGGCGGTGGAGAAGCAGCACGCGGCCGGGAAGATGACCGCCCGCGAGCGCGTCGACGCCCTGCTGGACGAGGGCTCCTTCACCGAGTTCGACGAGTTCGCCCGGCACCGGTCCACCAACTTCGGGCTGGAGGCCAAGCGTCCCTTCGGCGACGGCGTGGTCACCGGCTACGGCACGGTCGACGGCCGGCCGGTCGCGGTGTTCAGCCAGGACGTGACCAGCTTCGGCGGCAGCCTCGGCGAGGTGTACGGCGAGAAGATCGTCAAGGTGCTGGACTTCGCGATCACCAACGGCTGCCCCGTGGTCGGCATCAACGAGGGCGGCGGCGCACGCATCCAGGAGGGCGTGGTCTCCCTGGGCCTGTACGGGGAGATCTTCCGCCGCAACGTGCACGCCTCCGGCGTCGTCCCGCAGATCTCGCTGATCATGGGCGCCAACGCCGGCGGCCACGTCTACTCCCCCGCCCTGACCGACTTCGTCGTGATGGTGGACGGGACCAGCCAGATGTTCATCACCGGGCCCGACGTGGTGAAGACCGTCACCGGCGAGGACGTCACGCTCGAGGAGCTGGGCGGGGCGCGCACGCACAACACCAAGTCCGGCGTCGCGCACTACCTGGCCCCCGACGAGGCCGACGCCATCGACTACGTCAAGACGCTGCTGTCCTACCTGCCGGCCAACAACCTCGACCCGCTGCCGGTGCTGGAGGTCGCACCGGTCGACGTGTCCGTCGAGGGCGTGACCGACGCCGACCGGGAGCTGGACACCTTCGTCCCCGACTCGGCCAACAGCCCCTACGACATGCACACCGTCATCGAGCACGTGCTCGACGACGGCGAGTTCCTCGAGGTGCAGGAGCTGTTCGCGCCCAACATCCTCATCGGCTACGGCCGCGTCGAGGGCCGCCCCGTCGGCGTGGTGGCCAACCAGCCCACCCAGTTCGCCGGCACCCTGGACATCGACGCCAGCGAGAAGGCCGCGCGGTTCGTGCGCACCTGCGACGCCTTCAACATCCCGGTGCTCACCTTCGTCGACGTCCCCGGCTTCCTGCCCGGCACGTCCCAGGAGTGGGAGGGCATCATCCGCCGCGGCGCCAAGCTCATCTACGCCTACGCCGAGGCCACCGTGCCCAAGGTCACCGTCATCACCCGCAAGGCCTACGGCGGCGCCTACGACGTCATGGGCTCCAAGCACCTGGGCGCCGACGTCAACCTGGCCTGGCCCACCGCGCAGATCGCCGTCGTCGGCGCGCAGGGCGCCGTCGGCATCCTCTACCGCCGCGAGCTCGCGCAGGCCGAGGACCCCGACGCGCGCCGCGCGGAGCTGGTCACCGAGTACGAGGACACCCTCGCCAACCCCTACATCGCCGCCGACCGCGGCTACGTGGACGCGGTGATCCTGCCCTCCCACACCCGGGTGCAGGTCACCAAGGCCCTGCGGGTGCTGGCCAACAAGCGGCAGACCCTGCCGGCCAAGAAGCACGGCAACATCCCGCTGTGACCGGGGAGAGCAGCCCGCTGCTGCGGGTGGTGTCCGGGTCGCCGTCGGACGAGGAGCTGGCCGCGCTCACCGCGGTCGTAGCCGCGCTGTCCCGGTCGGGTCCGCGGCGCCGCCGTCCGGTGCCGGTGGGTGCCTGGGCGTCCCACGCCGACGGGCACCGCCGGCCGCTGCAGCCGGGCCCCGGTGGCTGGCGTGCCTCGGGACGGACCGCGTGAGCCGCCGACTGGTGCTCGGCTCGGCGTCACCCGCCCGGCTGCAGCTCCTGCGGCAGGCCGGCCTCTCCCCCGAGGTCGTGGTGTCCGGGGTCGACGAGACCGCGATCCGGTCGCCGCGGGTGTCCGAGCTGGTCGCGCTGCTGGCGACCGCGAAGGCGCAGGCCGTCGCGAAGCAGGAGACCGACGCGCTGGTCATCGGCGCCGACTCGGTGCTGGAGTTCCGCGGTCAGCCGCTGGGCAAGCCCACCGACGCCGACGACGCCCGGCTGCGCTGGCGGCGGATGTCCGGGCGCAGCGGAGTGCTGCACACCGGCCAGGCCCTGCTCGACGTGCACGAGGGCGCCATCACGCGCCGCGACGTCGCGGTGTCCTCCACGACCGTGCACTTCGCCAGCCCCACCGACGCCGAGGTCGAGGCCTACGTCGGCACCGGCGAGCCGCTGCAGGTGGCCGGCGCCTTCACCCTGGACGGCCTCGGCGCACCGTTCGTCCGCCGCATCGAGGGTGACCCCACCGCCGTCGTCGGGCTGTCCCTGCCGCTGCTGCGGGTCCAGCTCGGCCGCCTGGGCCTCACCATCACCGACCTCTGGGACCGCTAGCGGCGCAGCAGGTCGAGCACGACGGCACCCGCGGTCGGCCGGAACCCCTCGAAGCGTCGCTCCAGGCGCTCGGCCCACCCGGGCACCGTGGCGACGCCGCTGGGGAACAGGTACATGCAGGAGCGCCCCTGCAGCTGCCACCCCGCGGCGGCGGCGTGCCGCAGGAACCGGCGCGAGGGGAAGGTGCGCTCCCCGTCGGTGAGGACGTGGTACGCCCAGACGTAGGGGTGCACCCGGTTGGGCTCCATCGCCACCCACCGCCCGTCGCGCCGTGCGGCACGGTGCACCTGGCGGACGACCCGCGGGCCGTCGAAGACGTGGTGGAGGGTGTCCACCGTGATGACCAGGCCCGCCTCCCCCGCGTCGGCCACGGCGTCGAGGTCCTCGCCGGTGCCCTGGCTGAACCGGACGTTGCCCAGGCCGCGTTCGGCCGCCCGGCGGGTGGCGAAGTCCACGTAGTTGCCCAGCGGCTCCACCCCGTGGAAGCGGCGGTCCGGGTGGGCGGCGGCGAGGGCCCGCAGCAGGGTCCCCGTGCCGCACCCGAGCTCCAGGACGTCGCCGGCGCTGGCGGCGACCACCCGGGAGAAGTGCTCGAACCGGCGGCCCGCCATGTGCCCGTGCGCGCGCAGCTCGTCGTACTCGTCGGGCACGTCCTCGAACCCGGCGTTGAAGCGGCCCGCGGAGGTCACGGCTGGCTCTCGGCGCACGGCGTCGGGGCTCATGCAGCGAACCTAGGGCCTGCGCGGACGCGGACGCGAACACCGTTGACCGGCACCACCGTCGGCCCCGCCCGGTCGGGCACCGGGACCCTCGGGGTGAGCGGGGCCCGGAGCCTGGCTAGAGTCCGCGCAGGTCACATCGAGGAGGCTGTGCGCTGTGCAGAAGGTCCTGATCGCCAACCGCGGCGAGATCGCCGTCCGGGTCGCCCGCGCCTGCAAGGACGCCGGCCTGACGAGCGTGGCCGTGTACGCCGATCCCGACCGGGACGCCCTGCACGTGCGGGTCGCCGACGAGGCCTTCTCCATCGGCGGGGCCACCCCGGGTGAGTCCTACCTGGTGATCGACAAGATCATCGACGTGGCGAAGCGGTCGGGTGCGGACACCGTGCACCCCGGCTACGGCTTCCTGTCCGAGAACGCCGACTTCGCCCAGGCCGTCCTCGACGCCGGGCTCACCTGGGTCGGTCCCTCCCCCGCCGCGATCATCGCCCTGGGCGACAAGGTGCAGGCCCGCCACATCGCCGCCAAGGTCGGCGCCCCCCTCGTGCCGGGCACGAAGGACCCGGTGGCCAACGGCGAGGAGGTCGTCGCCTTCGCGCAGGAGCACGGCCTGCCGGTGGCCATCAAGGCCGCCTTCGGCGGCGGCGGGCGCGGGCTGAAGGTCGCCCGCACCCTGGAGGAGATCCCCGAGCTGTTCGACTCCGCGGTCCGCGAGGCGGTGTCGGCGTTCGGCCGCGGGGAGTGCTTCGTGGAGAAGTTCCTGGACAAGCCGCGCCACGTCGAGGCCCAGGTGCTCGCCGACACCCACGGCAACGTCGTGGTCGTGGGCACCCGCGACTGCTCGCTGCAGCGACGCAACCAGAAGCTGGTCGAGGAGGCCCCCGCGCCCTTCCTCACCGACGAGCAGCGCGCCCGCATCCACTCCAGCGCCAAGGACATCGTGCGCGGCGCGGACTACGTGGGTGCCGGCACCGTCGAGTACCTCGTCGGCGCCGACGGCGACATCTCCTTCCTGGAGGTCAACACCCGCCTGCAGGTCGAGCACCCCGTGAGCGAGGAGACCAGCGGCCTGGACCTGGTCCGCCAGCAGTTCCGCATCGCCGAGGGCCTGCCGCTGGAGATCACCGAGGACCCCACCCCCCGCGGGCACTCCATCGAGTTCCGGATCAACGCCGAGGACGCCGGGCGGAACTTCATGCCCGCCCCCGGCCCGGTCACCGCGCTGTCGGTGCCGCAGGGCCCCGGCGTGCGCTGGGACTCCGGCGTGGTCGCCGGCGGGGAGGTCGCCGGCGCGTTCGACTCGATGCTGGCCAAGCTGATCGTCACCGGCGCCACCCGCGCCGAGGCCCTGCAGCGCGCCGCCCGTGCCCTGGACGAGCTGGTCGTCGAGGGCATGCCGACCGTCATCCCGTTCCACCGCGCCGTGGTCCGCGACGAGGCCTTCACCTCCGAGCCGTTCACCGTGCACACCCGGTGGATCGAGACCGAGTGGGACAACCAGGTCACCCCCTACGGCGCCGCGGCCGGGACCGAGGAGCCCGAGGAGCGCCAGACCGTCGTCGTCGAGGTCGGCGGACGCCGGCTGGAGGTCTCCCTCCCGGCCGGGTTCGCCGCCGGCGGCGGCGCCCCGGCGGCCGCGGCGAAGGGCAAGCCCCGCAAGCGCGGCGGCGGCTCCGGTGGTGCCGCCGCCTCCGGGGACAGCCTGACCTCCCCCATGCAGGGCACCATCGTCAAGGTCGCCGTGGCGGACGGCGCGACCGTGGCGGCCGGCGACCTCGTCGTCGTGCTCGAGGCGATGAAGATGGAGCAGCCCATCGTCGCGCACAGGGCCGGCACCGTCTCGGGCCTGTCCGCCGAGGTCGGCGCCACCGTCACCAGCGGCGCCGTCCTCTGCACGATCGCCGAGGACTGACCGGGGTCAGCGGTCGGCGCGGCTGGCCCAGACCACGCGGCCGTCGAGGGTCACCACGCGCAGCGCGCCGTCGGCGGCCACGACCAGCCGCGAGCCGGGGGCCCACCAGGTCCCGCTGTTCCACACCGGCCGCCCGTTGCGGTCATAGGTGACCAGGTTGCCGTCGGGCTGCATCCTCGTCGTGGCGCCCGGGGAGTAGACCCCGCTCGCGGAGACGACGCGGCCGTCGGACCGGTAGACCACCAGGTTGCCGTCGGTCTGGCCGACCACCCGGTACCGGCCGCCGGCCGAGGTGAGCGAGGCGTCCCCGGTCAGCGAGCCGTAGGCGCGCAGCACGTCCGGGGTGTCGGCGCCGGTCGACCACGCGGTCGAGCCGTCCAGGCGGACGACCTGGAGCGAGCCGTCGTCGGAGAGGACCAGCCGGGCGCCGGCGTCCCGCCAGGACCCGGTGTCGTAGCGCGGCGCACCGCGGCCGTCGTACACGACGACGTTCCCGTCGACCTGCACGTCCAGCCGCAGACCGGCGCCGTAGACGCCGCTGGCGAACAGCACGCGCGACCCGGGGCCGTAGAGCACCGTGTTGCCGTCGACCTGCTGCGCCAGGCGGTAGGCACCCGAGGGCGAGGTGAGCTCGGTGCCGGCCAGCAGCGACCGGCCGCCCCGCAGCACGCCCCCGACGTCGGACCCCGTCGACCACACGGTGGACCCGTCGGGGCGCACGACGGCCAGGTTGCCGTCGTCGAAGAGGGTCAGCGTCGCGCCGGGCGAGGTCCAGGTCCGGGTGTCCCAGGTGGGCCGGCCGTCGGCCAGGTAGGTCACGACGTTGCCGTCGGACTGCATGACCAGCCGGCCGCCGCGGGTGTACTGCATGGTGGCGTAGACGACCGAGCCGTCGGCCCGGTAGAGCACGGCGTTGCCGTCGGTCTGGAACGTGAACCGGTAGCGGCCGTTGGCCGAGGTCAGCTGCTGGCCGGCCACCAGTGCCTGGCCGGCGGAGAGCGTGGGCGTGCCGTTGGCCGCGGTCTGCACGGACACCGTGGCCGCGGACGGCGAGGTGGCCAGCACACGGACGACGAACGCACCGCCGCCGACCGCGACCGGCGCCCCGGGCGGCAGCGCCTGCTGCAGGTCCGACGTCCACGCCGAGGACCCCGACGGCGAGCCGTCCAGCAGCAGCGACGTGTCCGACCCGGTCGACGCACGCCGCAGCACGACACCGCTGTCGAGCCGGTAGGCGTTGCGGGCGTCGCCCAGCCAGGCGTCCCGGCCGCTGGGCTGGCGGTACTCGAGGTGGTAGACCGTGCCGTCGGCCGCGGTCAGCGTGATCGCCCGGGTCCCCGACGAGGCGGCGACCGGCGCCAGGGCGACGGTGGTGGAGGCGCTCGAGCCGGTCAGCGCGACCTCCTCCGCGGCGGGGAGCAGCCCGAGCCGGTCGGCCTGCACGGTGTTCAGCGTGCCGACCTGGCCCCAGGAGATGCCCATGACGTCGTAGAAGTCGTAGTAGGACCGCGTCTGGCAGGTGCCCGTCTCCAGCGAGCCGTCGCACTGCAGCTCCGAGGAGTGCCCGAGGCCGAAGTTGTGGCCGAGCTCGTGGGCCATCACCGACAGCGCGGCGGCCTGCACGTAGGAGCGCCCACCGCTGCCGATGGAGGAGCCCACGGTGCCCAGGCCGTAGGCGCAGCCGTCCGTGCCCGGCGGCACGTAGAGCATGAGGTGCTTGCCGGCACCCGCGGTCCAGCCGATCTGCGCCGCGACGTCGTTCCACAGCGCGAACGCCGACGAGCAGGTCTGCGACGAGCGCACCCAGCCGGTGGCGCCCGCGACGGCCGCGATGCGCACCGTGCCGTTGCTCTGCTCGCTCCAGAACGAGGAGACCGCCCCGTTGAGGGTGTCCACCACCGTCCCGATCGTCGTGCTGTCCGGCGAGGCCCCGGCGGGCAGCACCAGGACGGCGGTGACGGTGTTGGTGGGGGCGGTGCCGGCCGACGCCGTGGTCGGGTCCGGGGTGGCGGCGTCGACGACCGTGGCGGCCTGCACCTCGACGGCGGGCTCGATGCCCTGCTCGGTCGACGCCTCGTCGGTCACCTCGTCCCCGACGGTGACCGCGAGGGTGGACCCGACCTCGACGTCGGGCAGCGCGTCGGTGGGCACGCGGACCGCGTCGCCCTCGGCCGGCTCGATCCAGCTCAGCGGCTCCTCGGCGTGGTCGCCGTCCGCGGACCCGTGCTCGTCGTGCGCGTGCTCCTCGGCCGTCGGGTCGGGCCAGGCCTGCATCAGCTGCCCGACCACGACGTCACCCGGGTCCGTGCCGTCCGCGGCGGGGGCCGGCTCCGTGGCGGGGGTCGCCTCGGTGGGGCGCGCCTGGGTGGGGGCCGCCTCCGTGCCGGGGGTCGCCTCCGTACCGGGGGCGGCGTCGCTGGTGGGGGCCGCGTCCGTGGTCGGGGCAGCCGCGACGGGGGGCTCGGCCGGCGTCGGCGCGGTGGCGTCCGAGGACGGCGCGGCGACGTCGGTGGCGGTCGGGTCCGCGTGGGCGGCGGGGGCGACGACGAAGGTCGTCAGCACCGCGGCGGTGGCGGTGAGGACGGCACCGCGCAGCGCGCGACGACGACGGGTGAGGGACACGATCAGCTCCTGGGCAGGGGGGACCTGCCAGGGACGTCGTCATCCCCGCCGCCCGGCTGGAGCGGTGTCACCCGTCAGGGGTAGCGCGCCGCCCGTTCCTCGACCGCGGCGCCGTAGCCCCCGCCGAACAGGACGGCGTGCAGCAGGAGCGGGTGCAGCTGGTGGATGCCCTGCCGCTGCCGCCAGCCGTCGGCCAGCGGGGCCACCCCGGCGTAGGCCGCCTCGACCCGGTCCAGGTGCGGCGCGCCGAAGAGGGCGAGCAGCGCCAGGTCGGTCTCCCGGTGCCCGGCGTGCGCGGCGGCGGCGTCGACCAGCCGGACCTGCCCGTCGGCGCCCCAGAGCAGGTTGCCGCTCCACAGGTCGCCGTGCAGCCGGGCCGGCGGCTCGGCCGGCACCAGCTCGTGCAGCCGGTCGCACACCCGCTCGACCGCGCGGGCACCGGCGGCCGACAGCGACCCGGCGTCGCGGGCCGCGCGCACCAGGGGCAGCAGGCGGGCCTGCGCGAAGAACGTCGCCCAGTCGTCGGAGGTGCGTCCGTCCAGCGGCACGGTGGCGGCGAACCCCGGCCCGCCGAAGGAGTCCTCCGGGGCGGCGTGCAGCCGCGCCAGCTGCGCGCCGAACCGGGACGCCGCCGCCGCGGAGGCAGCTGCGGTGTCGACCCACTCGAGCACCAGCGAACGGTCGGTCACCTCCAGGACCGCGGGGACCGACGGGCCGCCGTCCACCCGCAGCCGGTCCAGCCCCCGCGCCTCGGCGGCGAAGAAGCCGGCGGGCGCCCCGTCGAGCTCCTTGACGAACACCGGCCCGCCGGGCCGCTCCTCCCGGTAGGAGGCGCAGACGTCCCCGCCGGGCACGGGGACCCGCCGGGTCACTCCGGCTGGGAGTTCATCAGCCGCCGGCCGGCCTCGGTGATCGACCCGGACAGCGACGGGTAGATGGAGAACGTCTGCGCCAGGTCGTCGACGGTCAGGCCCTTGCTGACCGCGAGGGTGATCGGCAGGACCAGCTCGGAGGCCCCCGGCGCGACGACCACGCCGCCGACGACGACGCCGGTCGAGCGGCGGGCGAAGATCTTCACGAAGCCGTCGCGCAGGTCGCTCATCTTGGCGCGGGCGTTGGTGGCCAGCGGCAGCTGCACGCTGTCGATGTCCGAGCCCTCGGGCAGCGTCTTCTCCTGCACGCCGACCGTGGCGATCTCCGGGTGGGTGAAGACGTTCCCCGCCACGGTCTTGAGCCGGATCGGGCTGACCGCCTCGCCGAGGGCGTGCCACATGGCGATCCGGCCCTGCATGGCCGCGACGGAGGCCAGCTGGAACACCCCGGTGACGTCGCCGGCGGCGTAGATGCCGGGCACCGTGGTGCGCGAGACGCGGTCGACGACGACGTGGCCGGCCGGCGTCAGCTCGACCCCGCAGGCCTCCAGGTTCAGCCCGTCGGTGTTGGGCACCGTGCCCACGGTCATCAGGGCGTGCGACCCGGTGACCACCCGGCCGTCGGTCAGCCGGACCTCGACGCCGGTCGCCGTCCGCTTGACCGCCTCCGCACGGCCGCGCTCGGCGATCTTCCCGCCGCGGGACTGGAAGACCTGCTCCACGACCGCGGCGGCGTCGGCGTCCTCGCCCGGCAGCACCTGGTCGCGGGAGGAGACCAGGGTGACCGGCACCCCGGCCTCGAGGTAGCCGGAGGCGAACTCCGCACCGGTCACGCCGGACCCGACGACGACCAGGTGCTCGGGCAGCTCCTCCAGGTCGTAGACGTCGCGCCAGGACAGGATGCGGTCGCCGTCGGGCTCGGCGCCGGGCAGCACGCGGGGGTCGGCGCCGGTGGCGATGAGCACGACGTCGGCCTCGACCTCCTGCTGCACGCCGCCCTCGTGGTCGCAGATCTCGACCCGGTGGGCGATGAGCCCGCGGATCTCGTCGGACAGCCGGGCCTGCCCGCTGACGCAGCGCACGCCGACGCTCTCCAGTCGGGCGTGGATGTCGGCCGACTGCGCCACGGCCAGGCCGCGGATGCGCTGGTTGACCGCGGCGATGTCCAGGGTCACGTCGGCCAGGTCGGTGCCCTGCAGGCCGAGGACGGCGGAGTCGCGGACCGCGGTCATCGCGCCGGCGGCGGCGATGAGGGTCTTGGAGGGCACGCAGTCGGTCAGCACGCTGGCCCCGCCGAGGCCGTCCCGCTCGACGACGGTGACGTCGGCGCCGAGCTGGGCGGCGACGAGCGCGGCCTCGTAGCCGGCCGGTCCGCCGCCGATGATCACGATGCGCGTCATGGGTGGTTCGTCTCCAGTGCTGTGCGGTCGGTGTGCAGCCCCAGTCTCCCCGTTCGACCGGCCCGTGCGGCGCACCACCCCGCCCCGGGGCCCCGCGGCCTCAGCGCTGGGGGCCGCCGACCATCAGCTGGTAGCGGACGTCGACGACGAAGCCGTGGCCGTCGCCGCCGACGACGTGCACGTCGTGCCCGCCCGGCGCGAGGGCCGGGATGAGCTGCCAAAGGCCCCAGACCGTCATCGGGCGCGTCTTCCTGGACCTGTTCACCCCGTTGAGGAACACCCCCCGCACCGGGAACGGCTCCGGGGTGGCCACCTCGTCGGGCAGCAGCTCGGCGCCGTCGACGTGCACCCGGCCGAACGCCTCGGGCAGCACCGGGGCCGGCCCACCGACCGCCCACACGTTGACCGCGGGGACGAACAGGTCGCGACCGGCCGGGACCTGGCAGCTGCGGGTCACCGGGCCGTCGCCGTGGGAACCGGCGAGGAACCACACGTCGCCGGGCTGGTTGCGCGCGGCGTCCTGACCCGTCTCGTCCGCGACGGGGCTGCGCAGCACGGAGCAGGAGGCCACCCAGCGCACCCACCGCGCGGCGAGCCCCTCCGGGGAGCGCGGGTCGTAGGGCAGCGGCAGCTCGGTGGTCGGCACGACCGCGGACGCTAGGTCAGCCGGCCCGCAGCACGGCGGGGCGACTCCTCCCCGTGACCGAGCTGTGACCCTGCTGAGCCTCGGGGTGTCGCGATCAGGGGGTCGGGTCGGCCAGGAACGTGGTGAGCAGCTCGCGCGCGGCCAGCGCCGGGGTGAGCTCGCCGGCCAGCACCTGCCGCTCCAGGTCCGGCGCCGACGCCCGGACGGCGGGGTGGTCGCGCAGCCGTGCCTCCAGCCCGTCGCGCACCAGCTGCCAGGTCCAGCGCACCTGCTGGGTGTTGCGCCGCCGGTCGAACTCCCCCGACGCCCGCAGCTGCTCGGTGTGCGCCACCACCTGCGCCCACACCTCGGCCAGACCCTCCCCGGTGAGGCCCGCGCAGGTCAGCACCGGCACGTCCCAGTCGGAGTCCCCGCGCAGCATGCGGATCGCGCCGTGCAGCTCGCGGGCCGCCGTCCGGGCGTCGCCGGCGGCCGGGCCGTCGGCCTTGTTCACCGCGATGACGTCGGCGATCTCCAGGATGCCGCGCTTGATGCCCTGCAGGGAGTCGCCGGTGCGGGCCAGGGTGAGGAACAGGAAGGTGTCGACCATCTCGGCGACGGTGACCTCGCTCTGGCCCACCCCGACGGTCTCCACGAGCACCACGTCGTACCCGGCGGCCTCCACGACCACCATCGACTCCCGGGTGGCCTGGGCGACCCCGCCCAGGGTGCCCGCGGTGGGCGAGGGCCGGATGAACGCGGCCGGGTCGACCGACAGCCTGGCCATCCGGGTCTTGTCGCCCAGGATCGAGCCACCCGACCTGGCGGAGGACGGGTCCACCGCCAGCACGGCGACCCGGTGCCCGGCGGCGGTGAGGTCGACGCCCAGCTGGTCGATGAAGGTCGACTTGCCGACCCCCGGCACGCCGCTGATGCCCACCCGCTGCGCCCCGCCGGCGTGCGGCAGCAGCTCGACCAGCAGCTGCTGCGCGCGCTCCCGGTGGTCGGCCCGCCGGGACTCCACCAGCGTGATGGCCCGGGCGATCGACCGGCGGTCGCCGGCGAGCACCCCGTCGGTGAGCTCCACTAGTGGCCGAGGCGGGCCGAGAGCTCCCGCAGCAGCTGCTGGGCGGCGGTGGCGATGACGGTGCCGGGCGGGAAGACCGCCGCGGCGCCCATGTCCTTCAGCGTCTGCACGTCATCGGGCGGGATGACCCCGCCGACCACGACCAGCACGTCGTCGGCACCGAGCTCGGCGAGGGCGTCGCGCAGCGCCGGCACCAGCGTCAGGTGCCCGGCGGCCAGCGAGGACACCCCGACGACGTGCACGTCGGCCTCCACCGCCTGGCGGGCGACCTCCTCCGGCGTCTGGAACAGCGGGCCCACGTCGACGTCGAAACCGAGGTCGGCGAACGCGGTGGCGATGACCTTCTGGCCGCGGTCGTGGCCGTCCTGGCCCATCTTGGCGACCAGGATGCGCGGCCGGCGGCCCTCGGCCTCCGCGAACGCCTCGGTCATCGCCCGGGTCTCGGCCACCGGTCCCCCGTCCCCTGCCTCCTCGCGGTACACACCCGAGATGGTGCGCACCTGCCCGGCGTGACGGCCGTAGACCTTCTCCAGCGCGTCGGAGATCTCCCCGACGGTGGCCTTCGCCCGGGCGGCGTCCACGGCCAGGGCGAGCAGGTTGTTCTCCAGCTCCTGGCCGCGCTTGCCGTCCGCGGCGGCCTGCGCGGCCTCGGTGAGCCGGCGCAGCGCGGCCTCGCAGGCCTCGCCGTCCCGCTCGGCGCGCAGGTCGCGCAGCCGCTGCACCTGCTGGGCGAGCACGTCGGCGTTGTCCACCCGCAGCACCTCGACGGCCTCGTCGGCCTCCACCGGGTACTTGTTCACCCCGATGACGGGCTGGCGACCGGAGTCGATGCGGGCCTGGGTGCGGGCGGCGGCCTCCTCGATGCGCAGCTTGGGGATGCCGTCGCTGATCGCCTGCGCCATCCCGCCGTGCGCCTCGACCTCCGCGATGTGCGCCCACGCCTTGCGGGCCAGGTCGTAGGTCAGCCGCTCCACGTAGGCCGACCCGCCCCAGGGGTCGATGACCCGGGTGGTGCCCGACTCCTGCTGCAGCAGCAGCTGGGTGTTGCGGGCGATCCGGGCGGAGAAGTCGGTGGGCAGCGCCAGCGCCTCGTCCAGGGCGTTGGTGTGCAGGGACTGCGTGTGGCCCTGGGTGGCGGCCATCGCCTCCACGCAGGTGCGGACGACGTTGTTGTAGACGTCCTGCGCGGTCAGCGACCACCCCGAGGTCTGCGAGTGCGTGCGCAGCGACAGCGACTTGGGGTTGGTGGCGCCCTCGCGCTCGACGAGCTTGGCCCACAGCAGCCGGCCGGCGCGGAGCTTGGCGACCTCCATGAAGAAGTTCATGCCGATGCCCCAGAAGAAGCTGAGCCGGGGCGCGAACGCGTCCACGTCGAGCCCGGCCTCGCGGCCGGCCTTCAGGTACTCGACCCCGTCGGCGAGGGTGTAGGCCAGCTCCAGGTCGGCCGTCGCCCCGGCCTCCTGGATGTGGTAGCCGGAGATGGAGATCGAGTTGAACCGCGGCATCCGCTGCGAGGTGTAGGCGAAGATGTCGCTGATCACCTGCATCGAGGGCCCCGGGGGGTAGATGTAGGTGTTGCGGACCATGAACTCCTTGAGGATGTCGTTCTGGATGGTCCCGCTCAGCTGCTCGGGCGCGACCCCCTGCTCCTCGGCCGCCACGATGTAGAGCGCCAGCACCGGCAGCACGGCGCCGTTCATGGTCATCGACACGCTCATCCGGTCCAGCGGGATGCCGTCGAAGAGCTGCCGCATGTCGTAGATGGAGTCGATGGCCACCCCGGCCATGCCGACGTCGCCGGGCACCCGCGGGTGGTCGGAGTCGTAGCCGCGGTGGGTGGGCAGGTCGAAGGCCACCGACAGGCCCTTCTGCCCCGCGGCCAGGTTCCGCCGGTAGAAGGCGTTGGAGGCCGCGGCGGTGGAGAACCCGGCGTACTGGCGCACCGTCCAGGGCTGGGTGGTGTACATCGTCGGGTAGGGCCCGCGGCCGTAGGGCGGCAGGCCGGGGTAGCCGTCGAGGAAGTCCAGCCCCTCGAGGTCGGCGGGGGTCAGCAGCGGCGGCACCTCGATGCCCTCGGGGGTCTCCCACGCCGCCTCGCCCACCGGGCGCCCGGTCCGCTCGGTGAACTCCGCCGCCCAGTCGGCGGCGGAGGCGGCCGCGGCGGGTGCGCCCAGCTCGAGGGACCCGAAGTCGGGGATGGCGCTCATGCCCGTGCTCCCAGCAGCTCGTCGAGGGTGGTGGTCAGGACGGCGACGGCGTCGCAGCCGGCGAACACGTAGCCGTCGACCCCCTCGACCGCGAGGTCGGGCTTCCCGGCCAGCCAGATGCGCGACGCCCCGGCCTCCCGGAGCTCCGCGGCCAAGGCGGCCGCCGTCCCGTAGTCCTTGTCCGACCCGCAGATGCACGCGACGGTCGCCGCACCCAGCTCGGACGCCCCGTCGCCGGCCGGCGTCGCCAGGCCCCCGGCCTGGAAGAGGTTGGTGGCGAAGGTCAGCCGCGCGGTGTGCGCGGCCGGCTTCCCGAGGGTGGCCAGGTACACCGCGGGCCGGTCCCTGGGCTCGTCGGCGCGGTCGCGCAGGTCCTCGAAGACCTGCGCCGCGCGCACCCGGGGCAGCCCGCCCCCGGCGGCGACGGCGGGTGCCGGACAGCGGTCGGGCAGCTTCTCCGCGAGGTGGGGGAACTCGCTCACGCCCGTGATGGCGTCCGTGCGGGTGGCGATGCGGCGCGACCGGGCCTCCCACGCTGCGGCGGCCTTCTTCGCGACCAGCCCGGAGGACAGCGCCGCGGCGTACCCACCGGCGCGCTCCAGCTCGGTGAACAGCTCCCACGCCGCGTGCGCCAGGGCGTCGGTCAGCGACTCGACGTACCAGGAGCCCCCGGCCGGGTCGAGGACCCGGCCCAGGTGGCTCTCCTCCAGCAGCAGCGACTGCGTGTTCCGCGCGATCCGCCGGGCGAAGGGGTCCGGCAGGCCCAGCGCGGCGTCGAACGGGGCCACCGTGATCGCGTCGGCCCCGCCCACCCCGGCGGCGAAGGCGGCGACCGTGCTGCGCAGCATGTTCACCCACGGGTCCCGCGCGGTCACCATCACCGACGAGGTCACCGCGTGCTGCCGCATCCCGCGGTCGGCGGCCGGGACCCCGGACGCCTCCCCGACCCGGTCCCACAGCCGGCGCGCCGCCCGCAGCGTGGCGATGGTGGTGAACTGGTCGGCGGTGGCGGCGAACCGGAACTCCAGCGCCCGCGCCGCCTCCTCGACGCCCAGCCCCTGCTCGGTCAGCGCACGCAGGTAGGCCACCCCGGCCGACAGCGCGCAGGCCAGCTCCTCCACCGCGGTCGCCCCGGCCTCGTGCACGACGGTCGCGTCCACGACCACCGCACGCAGGTCCCCGTGCGCCGCGGCGCGGCGGGCCCACCCGCCCAGCCCGGACAGGTCGGCGGGGACCCCGGTGCGGGCCTGGTCGCCCAGGGGGTCCAGGCCCAGGGTGCCGCCGGGCGCCAGCGGGCGGTCCCCGACCAGCGCCAGGAACGCCTCGGCCGCGGCCTCGCCGCCCTGCAGGGTCACCGGCGCCAGGTCCAGCAATACGCCCTCCAGCACCGCGCCGAGCGCGTCGACCGGGATGCCGCCCTCGCCGAGCACCAGCCACAGCGAGGTGACGCCGTTCTCCAGGTCGGCGCCGATCGCGTCCTTCGTCGTCCCCACGTCGGGGTCGGCGTGCCGCTGCCGCACGTCCCAGCCCGCCGGCGTCGTCGTCGCGGCCTGCCCGTCGGCGGCCGACGGCGCGGGCCGGACCACCCGGGAGCCGCGCACGAAGGGCGGCAGCCCCGGGGCGCCGGGGTCGGGCAGGTCCGCGACGTCGGCCGCGGTGTAGAGCGGGGCGACGGCCACGCCGGTGGCGACGGGGCGGCGCAGCGCGTCCTCGACCGGGTCGGGCAGGTCCTCGCGGCCGGCCTTGCGCAGCACCCCGGCGACCAGCTCGCGCCAGCGGTCGCGGTCGACCGGGGGGAACTCCCCGGCCAGCACGAGCACGTCGGGGGCCGGCGGGTCGTCGGGGGCGGCGACCGGCTCGGTCTCGGGGGCGGGGTGGCTCATCGTCGAATCACCGTTCTCCTGCGAGTGCGTCGCCGCTGTGTCTACCGGATGGGTCCGACAGCGGCGCCCTTGACCGGTGTCGGGACGGTCACACCTGACTGCTGGTCGCCGGGACGGCGGCGGCCAGGGCGTGCAGGGCCGTGCGCGCCATCAGCCGGACGCCGACGCCGATCGCGCGCTCGTCGACGTCGAAGGTGCCGCGGTGCAGGTCCAGCGGGTCGCCGCCGCCGTGCGTGCCCAGCCGGGCCAGCGCGATCGGCAGCCGCTCGGCGAACCAGCCGAAGTCCTCCCCGCCCATGCTCTGCGGGGACTGCACCACCCCGTCGGCGCCGACCGTCTCGATGGCGGCGGTGCGCAGCAGCGCGACCCCGCGGGGGTCGTTGACCACGGGGGGCACGCCGCGCACGTACTCGACGTCCACGGTGGCCCCGGAGTCCTCCCCCACCCGGTGCACCAGCCGGCGGACCAGCTCCTCGGCGCCCTCCCAGACGGTGCGGTCCAGCACCCGCAGCGTGCCGCGCAGCGACCCGGTCTGCGGGATGGCGTTGGCCGCGACGCCGGCGTCCACCGACCCCCAGACCAGCGACAGCGCCGCCCGCGGGTCGACCTGCCGGGACAGCAGGCCCGGCACCTCGGTCACCACCCGGGCCAGCGCGTGCACCAGGTCGACGGTCAGCTGGGGCCGGGCGGTGTGCCCGCCGGGCCCGGTGAGGGTGACCTCGATCCGGTCGCAGGCCGCCGTGATCGAGCCGGTGCGCAGCCCGACCCGCCCGGCCGGCACCGACGGGTCGCAGTGCAGCGCGAAGGCCCGGACGGCGCCGTCGAGCACGCCGGCCTCGAGCACCTGCAGCGCCCCGCCGGGAACCTGCTCCTCGGCGGGCTGGAAGACGCAGCGCACGGTGCCGGGCAGGTCGGGCAGCGTGGCCAGCGCGCGGGCGACGCCCAGCAGCACCGTGGTGTGCACGTCGTGCCCGCAGGCGTGGCACATGCCCGGCCGGGTGGAGGCGTAGGGCACGTCCTTGAGGTCGGCCAGCGGCAGCGCGTCGATGTCGGCCCGCAGCACCGTGACCGGGCCGTCGGTCCCCACGTCGCAGACCAGGCCGGTGCCGCCGGGCAGCCGGCGGGTGGGCAGCCCGGCGCGGCGCAGCTGGCGCTCCAGGTAGGCGGTGGTCTCGTGCTCGGCGAACCCGAGCTCGGGGTGCGCGTGCAGGTGCCGGCGGGTGGCCACCAGCTCGTCGTGGTGATCGGCGACCCAGCGGTCGACGGAGGCTGCGGTCGTGCCGGGGTCGGTCACCCGGGCAGCCCGTCCCGCAGCTCGGCCAGCAGGCTGTCCACGACCGGCTCGAGCCGGCCCTCGTGCGCGGCGGCGACGGCGCGCTGGCGCTCGTAGGACCCCCCGACCTCGAGGATCCGCAGCACGTCGGCGAGCTCGGCGGCGCAGTCCAGCCGCTTCGCGGTCGGCATGAGGTCGTCGACCAGGTCGGTCAGCGCCTCGCGCACCGGCCGCACGGTGCCGCGCTCGTCGACGATGATCTCGGCGTCCAGGCCGTAGCGGGCCGCGCGCCACTTGTTCTCCCGCAGCACCCAGCTGGGCGGCACGGGCAGGGTGTAGCCGCGGTCGATCTCCCGGTCGAAGCGCTCGACCAGGCACTGGCTCATCGCGGCCACGGCACCGATCTCGTCCAGGGTCGGCAGGCCGTCGCAGATGCGCAGCTCCACGGTGCCGAAGTCCGGGTGCGGGCGGATGTCCCACCAGACCTCGCGCACGCTCTCGATGGCGTGGGTGGAGATCAGCGTCTCCATGTACTCCTCGAACCCGTCCCAGCCCGACAGCTGGTAGGGCAGCCCGGCGGTGGGCATGCCCTCGAAGACCTTGGACCGCGCGCTGGCCAGGCCGGTGTCGGCCCCCACCCAGTACGGCGAGGACGCCGACAGCGCCAGGAAGTGCGGCACGTACTGGGTCAGCGCGTTGACGATCGGGATGATCTTGTCCGGCGACCGGACGCCGACGTGCACGTGGACGCCGAAGATCTGCAGCCGGCGGGCCAGCCACTGCATCTTCTCCACCAGCTGCGCGTAGCGCTCCTTGGGCGAGATGTCCTGGGTCTGCCAGTCGGTGATCGGGTGGGTGCCCGCGCACAGCACGCCCAGCCCGCGCCGGTCGGCGGCCTCCACCACCTCGGCCAGGGTGCCGGCCAGGTCGGCCTTGGCCTCGGCGACCGTGCCGCAGACCCCGGTGATGATCTCGATCGTCGACTGCAGCAGCTCGTGCTTGGCCTTGGGGTGCTCCTCGGCGCCCTCGGGCGTGAGCTCGGCCAGGATCTCGATGGCACCGGAGGTCAGCTGGCGGGTCTCGCGGTCGACCAGCTGCAGCTCCCACTCCACCCCCAGGCTCGCGCGCTCGGACGAGGAGAAGCGGATCTGCACCGGGCGAGTCTAGGGGCGCGGCAGCACCGGCACCTGGTCCGTGTGGCCCATCCACCTCGCCGGGCGCGGGGTGAGCCACCGCAGGTGGGGCGCGTGCTGCCGGACGTGGGCGGCGGCCGCCTCGACCGCCTTGGTCCCGAAGGAGTCCGCGTCGACCCGGAACATGCACGCGTTGCCGCCGACCACGACCAGCGCGCCGCCGTCGACCTGCTTGCCGGCACCGTCGACGGAGGGCGCCTGCCGGAAGACGGTGTTTAGCTGGTCCCAGCCGACGGCGTGCACGTCGCCGTCCTCGTCCAGGTGGGCGATGCCGCCGTCGGACAGCACGACCCGCCGCTTCCCGCCGGGCCCCGGCAGCACCCGGGCGAGCGCGGAGGGCTTGAGCACGCGGCCGGCCGGCAGCTCCTGGCTCCAGCCGCACGTCCGCCACCGGTCCAGGCCCGGGAGCCCGGCGAACTCCGACCACTCGGGGACCTGCAGCAGGGCGCTGGACCACACCGCGCGGGCGGCGTCGCGCACCCGCTCCGGCGTCACCGCCGCGTAGGCCTCGAGGACGGCGTCGCAGGGGCGCGGCTCGACGTCGAGCAGCTCGGCCAGGGCGGCGTCCACCAGGTCGGTCATCGCCAGGTCGTCCTCGTCGGCCCCGTCGAGCTCCTCGCGCAGGGCGTCGACGGCGTGCGCCACCTCGTCCGGTCGCGGGCCGTCGGCGCACAACGAGCGCCACTGCTCCCACAGGATCGTCGCCACCGCACCCTCCTGGCCCTCGCGCGCGTCGACGCCGAGGACCAGGTCGCGCTGGTCGCGGACGGTCTCCGTGGTCACGACCCCGGTCGAGTAGCTCAGCCCCCGCTGGGTCCGGGCGACGTCCTGCACCCGCTCGGCCAGCACGTCGAAGGCGAGCCGGAGCGCGGGGTCCCACGGCCCGTCCGCCGACACCATCAGGCCCACCCCGGGCGCCCAGCTCTTGGCCCAGCACGCGACCGGCTGCGGCCGGCGCGGCGCGGGCGCGTGCTCCGGGCGGGGGCCCGGCGGCAGGTCCAGCCGGAGACCGGCGGGCAGCTCGCCGTGGCAGACCAGGACGGCGTTGCCCGCCACGAACCAGCGCCGGGCGAAGGCGAGGACGTCCTCGTCGCGCAGGTACTCCGGACCCGCGCCGCCCGGCCACGCCAGACCCGGACCGGCCAGCCCGTAGCGCTGGGCCAGCATGCTCTCGGGGAACCCGCCCACCCCCGAGCAGTCCTCGGCCTGCAGCACGCCCACCTCGGTGTGCACCCGGTCCAGGGACATCGCGCGCAGGCCGGCGCACACGCCCTCGATGAACGACGCCACCGCCTCGGGGCGGCCGGTCGCGTGGAAATGCGTGGAGTCCACGGTCGTCATCCCGTTGGACCGCAGGCTGCTCTTGGGCAGCGTGCCCATGACCAGGTGCTCGACCAGGTGGGTGGTCTCCCGGGTCGAGAAGGTCTCGTCGCGGACGCCGACGCCGAACACCAGGGCCATGGTGGTCCGGCGGGGTCCGGGGCGGTGGAGGACCGGGATGCCGTCGATCTCGAGGCGCTGCACGCCGGGATCATGTGCACTCGCTGAGCGGCGCACAAGCACCCCGCCGGGGTGTCGCCCCCCGGTGGGGGTGCGCCGGACGAGGACCGACCGTCGGTGGGCTCGGCTAGCGTTCCGGCCGTGAGCGAGACCAGCAGCCAGACCTCCCCGTCCGACCCCGCCGCCCTGGCCCGCCGCGCCGCCGCCGACCTGGTCGCCGCGCTCGGCGAGGGCCACGACACCGCCGTCGTCATGGGCTCGGGGTGGGCACCGGCCGCCGACGCGTTCGGCGAGACGTTGGCCAGCGTCGGCATCGGCGAGCTGCCCGGCTTCGCCGCGCCCACCGTGCAGGGCCACGGCGGGGAGATCCGTTCGGTTGCCGTCGGCGACCACAGGGTGCTGCTGTTCCTCGGCCGCACCCACCTCTACGAGGGCCGCGGCGTCGAGCCCGTGGTGCACGGGGTACGGACGGCGGCCGCGGCCGGCGTGCGCACCGTGCTGCTCACCAACGCCGCCGGCGGGCTCTCGCCGGAGCACTCCGTCGGCCAGGCCGTGGTCATCAGCGACCACCTCAACCTCACCGCCCGCTCCCCGCTGGTCGGTGCCCGCTTCGTCGACCTGACCGACCTCTACTCCCCCCGGCTGCGCGAGCTGGCCCGGCAGATCGACCCGTCGCTGGTCGAGGGCGTCTACGCCGCGCTGCCCGGACCGCACTTCGAGACCCCGGCCGAGATCCGGATGCTCGGCACGCTGGGCGCCGACCTGGTGGGCATGAGCACCGCGCTGGAGGCCATCGCGGCCCGGGCCGAGGGCCTGGAGGTCTTCGGGCTGTCGATGGTCACCAACGCCGCGGCCGGCATGACCGGCGAGCCGCTGGACCACCACGAGGTGCTCGCCGCGGGCAAGGCCGCCGCCACCCGGCTGGGCGCGTTCCTCGTCGACCTGATCGGCCGCTCGTGAGCGCCGGGGGCCCGGTCCTGCTGACCGGCGCCGCCGGCTACATCGGCACGCTGCTGCGCGAGGGCCTGCCCGAGCGCGGGCACGCCCTGCGCTCGCTGGACGTCGTGGAGATCGCCGAGCCCCGCCCGGGCGAGGAGCACCTGGTCGCCGACGCCACCGACCTGGACGCCGTCACCGCCGCGGCGCAGGGTGCCGGCGCGCTGGTGCACATGGCCGGCATCGCCACCGAGTCCTCCTGGGACGCCATCCGGCACGCCAACATCGAGGGCACCTACGTCGCGCTCGAGGCCGCCCGCCGCGCCGGGGTGCGGCGGGTGGTGCTGGCCAGCAGCAACCACGCCACCGGGATGTCGCCCCGGGTGGAGAACGCGCAGACCGACGCCCAGCCCCGGCCCGACACCTACTACGGCGTCTCGAAGGTGACGATGGAGGCGCTCGGGTCGCTCTACGTCGACCGGTACGACCTGGACGTCGTCTGCCTGCGCATCGGCTCGGCGCTCCCCGAGCCGCGCACGCCACGGCACCTGTCCACCTGGCTGTCCCCGGGCGACACCGTCGGGCTGGTCGACGCCGCGCTCACCGCGCCCTCCCCCGGCTTCGCCGTGGTGTGGGGCATCTCGGCCAACACCCGCGGCTGGTGGGACCTCACGTCCGCCCGCGCCCTGGGCTACGAGCCCGCCGACGACGCCGAGGCCTTCGCCGCGGCCATCACCGCCGCCCACGGCGAGCCGACGCCGGGCACCGTCGAGTTCGACCGGGTCGGCGGGGAGTACGCCGGCCCCGACTTCGCGGTCGACACGGTGGCGGCCCGCGCCCAGCAGCCGTGAGGCCCGACCGGGCGGCCGTCCAGGCGTGGATCGCCGGTGACCCGCACCCGGGCGACCGGGCCGAGCTGCAGGCGCTGCTCGACGCCGCCGACGAGCGGGCCGACGCTGAGCTGGCCGACCGGTTCGCCGGCCCGCTGACCTTCGGCACCGCCGGCCTGCGCGGTCCCCTGCGCGCCGGTCCCGGCGGCATGAACGCCGCCGTGGTCGCCCGGGCCGCCGCCGGGCTGGGCCGCTACCTCGCCGACCACGGGCACGCCGGGGAGGGCGTCGTGGTCGGCTACGACGGCCGGCACCGCTCCGACGAGTTCGCCCGGGTCACCGCACAGGTGCTCACCGGCGCCGGGTTCGTCGTGGAGGTGCTGCCGCGCCCGCTGCCCACGCCGGTGCTGTCCTTCGCCGTCCGGCACCGCGGCGCGGTCGCCGGGGTGATGGTGACCGCCAGCCACAACCCGCCGCAGGACAACGGCTACAAGGTCTACCTCGGCGACGGCGCCCAGCTGGTGCCGCCGGCCGACCGGGAGATCGAGGCCGCGATCGCCGCGGCCGGGCCTGCCGCCGACCTGCCGCTGGGCGAGGGGTGGTCGACCCTCGGCGACGACGTCGAGGCCGACTACGTCGCCGCCGTCGTCGCCGCGCTCGAGCCGTGGCGGGTGGCCGGCCGCGAGCGGTTGACCATCGCCACCACCGCGATGCACGGCGTGGGGACGGCGACCACCCGCGCGGTGTTCGCCGCCGCCGGGTTCGCGCCCCTGCACGCGGTGGCCGAGCAGGAGCACCCCGACCCCGACTTCCCGACCGTGGCCTTCCCGAACCCGGAGGAGCCCGGCGCGGTCGACCTGCTGCTCGCCCTGGCTGAGGAGGTCGGCGCCGACGTCGCGCTGGCCGAGGACCCCGACGCCGACCGGTGCTCGGTGGTGTGCGGTGGCCGGCAGCTCACCGGCGACGAGGTCGGCGCCCTGCTGGGCGACTGGCTGCTGCGCCGCGGCGTGGCCGGCACCTACGCCCGCTCGCTGGTCAGCGGCTCGCTGCTGGGTGCACTGGCCACCGCGGCCGGCCAGCCCGCCGAGGAGACCCCCACCGGGTTCAAGTGGATCATCCGGGCCGGCTCGGCCGCGGCACCGCTGGTGTTCGGCTACGAGGAGGCGCTGGGCTACGCGGTCACCCCGCAGGTCGCGCACGACAAGGACGGCATCTCCGCCTGCCTCGCCGTCGCCCTGCTGGCCGCCGAGCTCGCCGCCGAGGGCCGCACGCTGCTCGACCGGCTCGACGACCTGGCCCGCGCGCACGGCCTGCACGCCACCGGCCAGCTGTCGGTCCGGGTCACCGACCTGTCGCTCATCTCCGGTGCGATGGCCCGGCTGCGGGCCACCCCGCCGGTGCAGCTGCTGGGCCGGCCGGTCGAGCACGAGGACCTGCTGCCCGACGTCGACGGCGTGCGGCTGGTCGGCGACGGCGTGCGCGTCGTCGTCCGGCCCAGCGGTACCGAGCCCAAGCTCAAGGCCTACCTGCAGTCGGTCGTCCCGGTCACCGGGGACGACGTCGCCGCCGCCCGCGCGCAGGGCGACGCGGACCTGGCCCGGCTGCGCGACGAGATGTCGGCGGCCCTGGGCCTGTGATCGAGTGGCTGCACGGGCTGCCGCCGCTCGTCGTGTACGCCACGGTGCTGCTGGTCGTCGGCGTCGAGAGCGTCGGGGTGCCGCTGCCCGGGGAGACCGTGCTGGTCGGCGCCGCGCTGCTGGCCGGCCAGGGCGTGGTGTCGCCGGTGACGGTGGCGGCCTGCGCGGCGGTCTCGGCCGCGGTCGGCGACAGCGTCGGCTACCTGCTGGGCCGCCGGTACGGCGACCGGCTCTTCGCCTGGGCCGCCCGCCGCTCGCCCCGGCACCTGGGCCCCGACCGGCTCGCCGCAGCGCAGGCGCTGATGGACCGGCACGGGGTGTGGGCGGTCTTCCTCGGCCGGTTCGTCGCCCTGCTGCGCATCCTCAGCGGGCCGCTCGCCGGGTCGCTGGGCATGCGCTACCGGACCTTCGCGGTCGCGAACTGGACCGGCGCGGTGCTGTGGGCCGGGGTCACCACCGCCGTCGTCGTCGCGCTGGGCGCGGCCGCCGAGCAGCTGCTGGGCCGGGTCTCCACCGGCGGGCTGGTCGCCGTCGCCGTGCTGGCGGTGGGCGGGTTCGTGCTGGTGCGGGTGCGGTCCCGGCGCCGTCAGCGCCAGTCCGAGGGCGGGTAGTCCGGCGCCCGGTCGGCCGGGCCGGGCTCGTACCGCGGGCCGGGTCCGGCGGGCGGCAGCTGGGCCTCGGGCGGGCCGTAGCGGTTGACCGCCGGCTGGCCGGGCACGAAGCCGCAGATGCCGAGCAGCACCAGCTGACCGAACAGCGGCACCAGGTTCAGCAGCAGCCACCAGGCCGAACGGCCCTGGTCGTGCAGCCGGCAGGCGTGCGCGCTCAGCGTGGGCACCAGCGTCGCGTAGCCGACCACCGAGCTGATCGTGCCCAGCTCCAGCACCGTGGCCCGGCCGGCGAGCACGTCGGGGGCGTTGGTGTCGCCGAAGGACAGGTCGGCGAGGAAGGCCAGCACGCCGAGCACGGCCAGCGGCAGCACGTAGTGCAGCCAGAAGACCCGGCGGCCGATCCGGCCCCGCCGCACGTACCAGTTCACGAAGTCCACGCTGCTCCCCCCGACGTCCTCGGGTCCTGACCGTACGGGTTCGGCCCCGGGGTGCCGCGGAGGAGCCCGACGGTGACCACCAGCACCAGCCAGCCGACCAGCGGCACGAGGAACCACAGCAACCACCAGGCGGAGTGGTCGCGGTCGTGCAGCCGGCACACCAGCGCGGCCACGTTCGGCATCAGCAGGACCAGCCCGGTGATGGTGGTGACCGGGCCGCCCTCGTCCGGGAAGGGCCACAGCACGTCGAAGCCGTCGGTGTCGCGCACCCGCGGGTGGGCGCCGGGGAGGAAGCGGGCATCGAACCAGGTGGTCAGCAGGCCCAGCAGGACGAAGGCCACCACGTAGCCCAGCCACCACCGCCGGCGACGGATGCGCCCGCGCGGCAGGTACCAGGCCGCGACCATCAGACGGTCTGGCGTGCCCCGGCAGCGACGGCCCGCTCGGCGGCGGCCAGCACCCGCACCTGGGCCGCGCCGTAGGCGGCCTCGCACGGGTGCGCGCCTCCGGTGAGCGCCGCGGCCTGCAGCTCGGTGACCGCCACCGCGTGCGCCTGGGCGGCGGTGGCCCCGGTCTCCGGGAGCAGCACCAACCGGCCGGCGTCGCCGTGCACCCAGAACTCCTCCCCGGCCGACAGCGGCGAGGCGGTGGCCGACACGGTGACCGTGCTGGTCGCCCCGCCCTCGTGCTCGAGCACCACGTTCACCGTGCCGTCGGCCGCCCGGGCGCCCTGCGCGGCCACCACCGGCCCGAGCGCGGGCTCGAGCAGGGAGAGGGCGTGCGGCCCGAGGTCCCACAGCGGTGCGCCCGGCTCGGCCCGCCACAGGGAGTGCCGGAAGGGGCTGTCGGAGGCGAAGGTGCTGGCCAGCCAGGTGACGCTGCCGCCGGCCAGCGTCGAGCGGCCGGCCTGCTCCAGCCAGGCGGCGGTGGAGTCGCGGAACCGGTAGGTCAGGAAGACCACCGACGCGACGCCGGCCTCGGCGACCGCACCGGCCACCCGGTCGGCGTCGGCCACCGACAGCGCGACCGGCTTCTCCAGCAGCAGGTGGCAGCCGGCCTGCGCCGCGCGGACGGCGAGGTCGGGCTGCACCGACGGCGGCAGGGAGATGCTCACCGCGTCGACGTCGGCCAGCAGCGCGTCCAGGTCGGTCGTCCCCGGGACGCCGTGGACGGCGCCGGCGGCCGACGCCTTGGCCTCGTCGCGGCCCCAGATGCCCACCAGCTCCGCGTCGGGGTGGGCGGCCAGCGACGCGGCGTGCACCTCGGTGGCCCAGAAGCCGCTGCCGAGGACGGCGAAGCGCATCAGACGGCGCCGAACTGGCGGTCGCCGGCGTCGCCCAGGCCCGGGACGATGTAGGCGTTGTCGTTGAGCTCGGCGTCGATGCTGCCGGTGAACACCCGCAGCGGCAGGCCCGACTCCTCCAGCCGGCGGATGCCCTCCGGTGCGGCCAGGGCGCACAGCACGGTGATGGAGGTGCAGCCGCGCTCGGTCAGCAGCGTGCAGCAGTGCACCAGCGAGCCGCCGGTGGCCAGCATCGGGTCCAGCACGAAGACCTCGCGGCCGACCAGGGACTCCGGCAGCGACGCCATGTAGGCCTCGGGCTCGAAGGTGGTCTCGTTGCGGGCCAGGCCGACGAACCCCATCTGCGACTCCGGCAGCAGCGAGTGCGCGGTGTCGGCCATCCCCAGCCCGGCGCGCAGGACCGGGACGATCAGCGGCGGCGCGGCCAGGCGGTAGCCGGTGGTGTCGGTCACCGGGGTGGTGATCGGGTACTCCTCGACCGCGAGCTCGCGGGTGGCCTCGAACACCAGCAGCTCGGTCAGGTCGCGCAGCGCGGCCCGGAACGCGGCGTTGTCGGTGCGCTCGTCGCGCATGCGGGTCAGACGGGCACGGGCGATCGGGTGGTCCACGACGGTGAGCTGCACGGCTGCACGGTATCGGCCCCGGGAACCCCCGCCCCCGCCACCGGTGGGGCGCCCGGCTCACCCGATGGGGTGGACCCCCTCAGGCAGGTCGGTCGAGCGCCCGTTGGTTGTGTGCAACGGGACGGATTCGTTCCGAGAAACGACCGTCCGACTGGAGGACCCCGTGACCACCGACCCGCAGCACCCCGACACCCCCGCGCACTGCGCCCGGCACGGCCGGCGCCGGCGGCTGGCCGGTGCCGCGACCCTCGCCGTCGCCGGCGCCGCCCTGGTGGGCACCGGCGCCTTCTCCAGCTGGGGCGCCACCGCCTCGGCCACCGGCGGGCTGACCGCCGGCAGCGTCTCGGTCGGCATGGTCGACGCCAACGGCGGGACCTTCAGCACCGCGGTGGGCAACCTGCTGCCCGCCGACTACTTCTACCGCTACGTGGACGTGACCAACTCCGGCTCGGCCGCCAGCACCTTCACCGGGACGGTCACCGCCACCGGCGCCCTGGCCGGGTCGCTGCAGGTCGACGTCACCAGCTGCTCGGTCGCGTGGACCACGGTCTCGGGGGCCAGCACCTGCTCGGGCACCCAGACCGTGCTCGCGTCGGGCACCCCCACGACCGGCACCCCGCTGACGGTCGCCCACGGCTCCATCGCCACCGGGGCCGGCAACGCCCAGCACGTGCGCTACAAGGTCACCTTCGCCTCGGGGGCCTCGACGTCGCTGCAGGGCGCCACCGGCAGCATCGCCGCGTCGGTGAGCAACACGGTGGTCGGCGGCACCGACCGCACCGGGGGCTGAGCCCGGTGACCCCGTCACGGCGTCGGAGGTGGCGCCGGCGCGCCGCCGCCGTCGTCGTGGCGGGGGGCCTGCTCGGACCGCTGGCCGGCACCGCGCCCGCCCAGGCGGCGCCCTGGCAGGGCTCGGCCACCGCGACGGCCCCGGTCTCGACGGCCCGGTGGGGCAGCGGCCTCACCCTGGTCGCCGGCGCCGGGTCCGTCGCGGCCGACCGCACCTCGTACTCGCTGTCCACCACGGTGGCCACCCAGGCCGGCTACGTCGACCTGGCCAACACCGGGACGGTGCCGGCGACGCTCTCGCTCGACGTCGCCATCGGCGCGGTCGTCGGCGGCGCCCCCGCGACGGTCTGCTCGGTCGCGTGGGACACCACCGCCGACACCTGCGCCGGCACCACCACCACGGTGACCCTGACCGCGCTCGTGGGCCGCACGGCCGGGTCCTACACCTCCCCCGGCCTCGTCGCCGCCGGCGACGCCGTGCACCTGCGGGTCAAGCTCGGCGGCGTCGTCAGCGGCGTCACCGTCACCGCCACCACCGTCGTGCCGCGACCCGCGGCCGACCGCACCCTGGGATGAGGACCGGATGACCCTCCGCCGCACCGCCGTCACCGCCGTGCAGCTCGCGCTCGTCGGCGCGGTCGTGGTGGCCCACCTGCTCGGCGTCCGGCTGGTCCCGGTGCTCACCGGGTCGATGACCCCGTACGCCCCGGCCGGCTCGCTGGTGCTCACCGTGCCGGTGGCCGGCAGCGACATCCGCACCGGCGACGTGGTCGCCTTCCGTCCCCCCGCCCCGTTCGAGGTGACCGGCGGCCGGCCCGTGCTGCACCGCGCCGCGGACGTCGCCGACACCCCCGACGGCCCGGCGATGACCACGCGGGGCGACGCCAACCCGGCGGCCGACCCGTGGCGGGTCTCGCTCACCGGGGGCAGCTTCGGCCGGACCGTCCTCGTCGTCCCGCTGCTGGGCCGGGTGCTGGCCGGCGGACCGGTCGCGGCCCTGTCGCTGCTCGCCGGTGCGGCGGCGCTGCTGGCCGGCGCGGGCAGCCTGCGGCGCACCCGCCGCGAGGCCGCGACCTGCCCGGACTGCGCAGCCGTCGCCGCCTGAGGACCGGCGGCCGCCCGGCGCCGTGGAGAATGCCGGGCATGACGCACGTGCTCGACCCCACCGCACCGGGCCGCCCGGTCGCCCCCGGAGCGCCGGACGCGTTCGCCGACGTCACCCGCTCCGACGCCGCGTTCCGGGCCTTCCTGCACGGCCTCCCGGGTGTGGACCAGGTCGGGGCCGAGGCCCGCGCCGCACAGCTGGGCACCCGGTCGATCAAGACGACGGCGAAGGCGTGGGCCATCGACACCGCCATCTCGATGGTCGACCTGACCACCCTCGAGGGCGCCGACACCCCCGGCCGGGTCCGCTCGCTGGCCGCCAAGGCCCGCCGGCCCGACCCCGCCGACGGCAGCTGCCCGCAGGTCGCCGCGGTCTGCGTCTACGGCGACCTGGCCGGCGTCGCCCGCGACGCGCTGGCCGGCACCGGCATCCACACCGCCGCGGTGGCCACCGCGTTCCCCTCCGGCCGGGCCAGCCGCGAGGTCAAGCTCGCCGACGTCCGCGACGCCGTCGCGGGCGGCGCCGACGAGATCGACATGGTCATCGACCGCGGCGCCTTCCTCTCCGGCCGCTACCTCGACGTGTTCGACGAGGTCGTGGCGGTCAAGGAGGCCTGCGGCGACGCCCACCTCAAGGTGATCCTGGAGACCGGCGAGCTGCGCACCTACGACGCCGTCCGCCGGGCCTCCTGGCTGGCCATGCTCGCCGGCGGCGACTTCATCAAGACCTCCACCGGCAAGGTCTCCCCCGCCGCCACCCTGCCGGTCTGCCTGGTCATGCTCGAGGCGGTGCGCGACTTCCGCGCCGCCACCGGCACCCAGGTCGGCGTCAAGCCCGCCGGCGGCATCCGCACCACCAAGGATGCGATCAAGCACCTGGTGATGATCAACGAGGTGGCCGGGCCCGACTGGCTGGACCCGGTGTGGTTCCGCTTCGGTGCCTCCAGCCTCCTCGACGACCTGCTCCTGCAGCGGCAGAAGCTCCGCACCGGCCACTACTCCGGCCCCGACCACGTGAGCGTCGTCTGATGACCGTCTTCGAGTACGCCCCCGCCCCCGAGTCCCGCTCGATCGTCACGCTGCGGTCGCACTACGGCCTGTTCGTCGACGGCGAGTTCACCGACGGCGGCGGCACCCCGCTGAAGACGGTCAACCCGGCCACCGAGGAGGTGCTCGGCGAGGTCGCGGTCGGCACCGACGCCGACGTCGACAGGGCCGTGCGCGCCGCCCGCAAGGCCTTCACCCGGGTCTGGGGCCCGATGCGCCCCGCCGACCGCGGCAAGTACCTGTTCCGCATCGCCCGGCTGCTGCAGGAGCGGGCGCGGGAGTTCGCCGTCCTGGAGACCCTGGACAACGGCAAGCCGATCACCGAGTCCCGCGACGTCGACGTGCCCCTGGCCGCGGCGCACTTCTTCTACCACGCGGGCTGGGCCGACAAGCTCGAGCACGCGGGCCTGGGCCCGGCACCCCGCCCGCTGGGCGTGGCCGGCCAGGTCATCCCGTGGAACTTCCCGCTGCTCATGCTGGCGTGGAAGGTGGCCCCGGCGCTGGCGGCGGGCAACACCGTCGTCCTCAAGCCCGCCGAGACCACCCCCCTGACCGCGCTGCTGTTCGCCGAGGTCTGCCAGCAGGCCGACCTGCCGCCGGGCGTGGTCAACATCGTGACCGGCGCCGGCGACACCGGCCGGGCCGTGGTGGAGCACGCCGACGTGGACAAGGTGGCCTTCACCGGCTCGACCGAGGTCGGCAAGCAGATCGCCCGCTCGGTGGCCGGCACCCGCAAGTCCCTCACCCTGGAGCTGGGCGGCAAGGCGGCCAACATCGTCTTCGACGACGCGCCGATCGACCAGGCCGTCGAGGGTGTCGTGCGCGGCATCTTCTTCAACCAGGGGCACGTCTGCTGCGCCGGGTCGCGGCTGCTGGTGCAGGAGTCGGTCCACGACGAGCTGGTGGCCTCGCTGCAGCGGCGCATCGGCACGCTGCGGGTCGGTGACCCGCTGGACAAGAACACCGACGTCGGGGCGATCAACTCCCCCGAGCAGCTGGCCCGCATCCGCGAGCTGGTGGGCATCGGCGAGGCCGAGGGCGCCCAGGTGTGGCAGCCCGACGGCGAGCTGCCCGAGCGCGGCAACTGGTTCAAGCCCACCGTGTTCACCGACGTCACCCCGGCGCACCGCATCGCCCGCGACGAGGTGTTCGGCCCCGTGCTGTCGGTGCTGACCTTCCGCACGCCCGACGAGGCGGTGGCCAAGGCGAACAACACGACCTACGGGCTGTCGGCCGGCATCTGGTCGGAGAAGGGCTCGCGCATCCTCGCGGTGGCCGACCAGCTGCGGGCCGGCGTGGTGTGGGCCAACACCTTCAACCAGTTCGACCCCACCTCGCCGTTCGGTGGCTACAAGCAGTCCGGCTACGGCCGCGAGGGTGGCCGCACCGGCCTGCGCGCGTACCTGAAGGAGTCCTGATGAGCGAGCGCCTCGAGGTCCGCAAGACCTACAAGCTCTACGTCGGCGGGAAGTTCCCCCGCTCGGAGTCCGGCCGCACCTACCCCGTCGCCGACGGGCGCGGGCACTTCGTGGCCAACGCCGCGAAGGCCTCCCGCAAGGACGCCCGGGACGCCGTGGTGGCCGCGCGCGCCGCGTTCGCCGGCTGGTCGGGCGCCACCGCCTACAACCGCGGCCAGGTGCTCTACCGGGTGGCCGAGGTGATGGAGGGCCGCGCGGCCCAGTTCGCCGAGGAGGTCGCCGCCGGCGAGGGCCTGTCGGCGGCGAAGGCGCGGGCCGCGGTGGACGCCGCGGTCGACCGCTGGGTCTGGTACGCCGGGTGGACCGACAAGCTCGCGGCGGTGCTCGGCGGCACCAACCCCGTCGCCGGGCCCTACTTCGACTTCTCGGTGCCCGAGCCCTCGGGCGTGGTCGCGGTGCTGGCCCCGCAGCGGTCCTCGCTGCTGGGTCTGGTCAGCGTGCTCGCCCCGGTGCTGGCCACCGGCTGCACCGCGGTCGTGGTGAGCTCCCTCCAGCGGCCGCTGCCGGCGATCACGCTCTCGGAGGTGCTGGCCACCTCCGACGTCCCCGGCGGCGTCGCGAACCTGCTGACCGGTGACGCGGCCGAGATCGGCCCCTGGCTGGCCGAGCACGCCGACGTCGACGGCATCGACCTCACCGGCGCGGGGACGGCGGCCATGGAGCTGGAGCGCTCGGCCGCGGGCACCCTCAAGCGCGTGCTGCGGGCACCGGCCGACGAGCCGGACTGGACCGGCGACCCGGGCCTGTCCCGGATGACCCCGTTCCTGGAGACCAAGACGGTCTGGCACCCAATCGGCGTCTGAGCCCCCGCGCCCGCTGCCGCAGGCCGGGTCGGCCCACTGCGGCGTCCCTTCCTCCGCGTCACGACACGGAGGAAGGGGCGCCGACGCGGGTCGAGCCGGTCCCCAGCAGCCGGCCAGCGGGTCAACGGCGGGCGAGGGACTCCAGCAGCTGGACCAGCGCCGCGTCGTCGCCGGCGCCGGGCAGGCCGGTGAGGCCCTCCAGGTACAGCCCGTCGCCGACGAGCCGCACCACCCGGGCCACCACGGGGTCGGCGATCAGCTCCTCGAGGGCGGCGGTCCAGCCCCGCTCGACCTCCGCGATCACCGCGCGGGCGGCCGGCCGGCCGGTGCCGGCCAGACCCAGCACCGCCTGGTAGGTGCGCCCGATCCCGGAGACGGCGTCGCTGGTGGCCGTGCGGACCCAGTAGGCCACCGGGCCCTCGGGGGCCGCCCGCAGCCGGGCGACGTCCGCGGCGGCCCGCTCCCGGAGCCGGTCGCACACCCCGTCGACCAGGGCCTCCTTGCTCGGGAAGTGGTAGAGCAGGCCGCCCTTGGACACCGCGGCCGCCTCGGCCACCGCGTCGAGGGTGACGGTCGCACCCGCGCCCTCGACCAGCAGCGTCTCGTAGGCGTCCAGCACCCGGTCCCTGTTCGACGGCCTCGCCACGACGGGTTACTGTACCAACCAGACGGTGCAGAAACTAGGGAACGAGGAACGATGAGCACGACCACGCCGGCGCCGGTGCACGCGCCCCGGGCCGGACGCCGGGAGTGGGCCGGGCTGGCCGCCCTGATGCTGCCCGTGCTGCTGGTGGCCGTGGACGGCACGGTGCTCACCTTCGCCGTCCCGTCCATCGCGGCCGCCCTGACCCCGGGCAGCGCCGCCCTCCTCTGGGCCGTCGACGTCTACCCCCTGGTGCTGGCCGGCCTGCTGGTCACCGCCGGGTCCCTGGGTGACCGGTTCGGCCGCCGCCGCCTGCTGCTGGTCGGCGCCACCGGCTTCGGCGTCGCGTCGGCCCTGGCCGCGTTCTCCCCCTCGATCGGCTGGCTCGTCGCGGCCCGTGCGCTGCAGGGCGTGTTCGGCGCCGCGCTCATGCCCTCCACGCTGTCCCTGCTGCGCAACCTGTTCCTGGACCGCCAGCAGCGCCGACTGGCGGTGGCGATCTGGGCCGCCGGGTTCTCCGGCGGGGCGGCGCTGGGCCCGGTGGTCGGCGGCTTCCTGCTCGAGCGCTTCTGGTGGGGCTCGGTCTTCCTGGTCAACCTGCCGGTGCTGGCGCTGCTGCTCGTGGCCGGCTCGCTGCTGCTGCCGGAGTCGCGCGCCCCGCAGCCCGGGCCCCTGGACTGGACCAGCGTGGCGCTGTCCCTGGCGACCATGCTGCCGCTGGTCTACGCGGTGAAGAAGCTGGCCGCCGCCACCCTCGCGCCCGTGCCGGTCGGCGCCGCGGTGCTCGGCCTGGTCGCCGGCACCGTCTTCGTCCGCCGCCAGCTGCGCCGGCCGGTCCCCCTGCTGGACCTGGCGCTGTTCCGCTCCCGGGTGGTCCGCGCCGCGATCGGGGCCAACCTGCTGAGCATCGCGGCCTTCGGCGGGCTGCTGCTCATCGGCTCGCAGTACCTGCAGCTGGTGCTGGGCCGCAGCCCGATGGAGGCCGGCCTGGTGCTGGTCCCCGGCCTGGCCGCGGCCGTCGTCGCCGGGCTGCTGGCCGTGCCGCTGGCCCGCCGGGTCCCGGTGCGCGTCCTCGTCGTCGCCGGCCTGCTGCTCGGGGCGGCCGGGTTCGCGGTCCTCACCCACCTCGGCACCGCGACGGCGGTGAGCACCGTCGTCCTGGCCTTCGTGCTCGTCGCCGCCGGCGCCGGCCTGGCCGAGACGCTGACCAACGACGCCATCCTCACCGAGGCGCCCGCCGAGCGGGCCGGCCAGGCCAGCGCGGTCAGCGAGACCGCCTACGAGCTGGGCACCGGGCTGGGCGTCGCCGTGTTCGGCAGCGTGCTGGCCGGGGTGTACACCTCCCAGCTGGTGCTGCCGGCCGGGCTGGACGCCGCGCGCACCGGCGCCGCGGAGACCCTGGGCGGCGCGCTGGACGTCGCCGGCGGGCTGCCCGCCGACACCGCCGCCGCGCTGGCCAGCAGCGCGCGGGCGGCCTTCGCCGCGGCCACCGACACCGGCGCGGCGCTCGGGGTGGCGGTCATGCTGGCCGCCGCGGTGCTGGTCGCCGCGCTCTGGCGGACCCCCCGCAGCTGACCCGCGCGGCCCGTCCCGGCCGGGACAGGCAGGATGGGCGCGTGGCCAGGCCCAGCATCGTCCCCATCGCCCTCACCCTCGACGACCGCACGGGCTACACCCTGTGGGCTCCCCCGTGGGAGGAGGACGGCGAGGAGTGGCAGGCCTTCCTCGGCGGGTCGGTCGACGGCACCGCCGTGGTGCACCTGTTCCCGACCCCCGGGGCGCTGGCCGCGTTCTGCCGCACCAGCACCGACCACGACCTCGCCGACCACCCGGTCTGGCCGGTCGTGGCGGGCCTGGGCGCCGCCGACGTCACCCCGGACGACGACCACCGCTACGACCTGGACGGCGTCTACGACGTGGTCGCCGAGAACCCCGACCGGTGGGCGGTCGAGGAGCTGGCCGCCACCTTCGACATCACCGGCCGGCTCGCCGAGTGCTGCGACACCGCACCCGAGGACGACGACGAGGACGACGCGGACGACGACGCGGACGAGGACGACGACGAGACCACCTTCGAGGCCCTCGCCGAGTTGATGGCCAAGCCCGAGGTCGCCCTGCTGGGGCTGGGCCTGGACGCGTTCACCGGACGGGCCGGCGAGGACGCCTGGATCCGGCTCGGCGGCGCCGTCGACGAGCTGTGGGAGGACGTGCTCGGCGAGCTCGAGGACCACCTGGACTGGACCGGCGCGGGCACCGCCGAGCTGTCGGAGTACCCCTCCGCCGAGGAGGCCGGGACCGAGGTCGACGAGGACGACGCCGACGAGGACGGCGCCGACGAGGACGAGGACACCGCCGACGACGACGAGGTGGTCGCCGCCGACGAGCCGGTCGCCGTCGCCCCGACCAGCGCGATCCGCAGCGGGGGCCGGCTGGCCCCCGACCCGGCCGCCGTCGCCGCCGCGGCCGGCTTCTGGGAGGGCGTGGGCATCCTGCCCGTCGAGGTGGTCGTCCCCGAGGGCGCCGGGCTGACCCTGCGCTGCTACGTCGAGGACACCGCCCGGTTCCTGGGCGCCGACGGCGAGGTCTACCTGTTCGGCACGCCCGCCGAGCTCACCGCCTTCGTGCAGGGCGACGAGGAGCACGACCTGGCCGACATCGCGTCCTGGCCCGAGGTCGAGGAGACCACCGTGTCCCCGCTGCCGGTGGACCAGGACCGCTACGACCTGGTCGAGGTGGCCGAGGTGCTCGCCGAGGTGGCCGACGGCGCCGCCGGGCTGGTCGACCACGCGGTGCTGGTGCAGGCGGTCGAGGGCGTGCGCGACCTCGCCGAGTACGCCGGGCTGGCCCGGGTCGAGGAGCTGCTGGGCGCGGGCACCCCGCTGGGCCAGGCGGTGGCCCGCGCCGAGCGCGACCCCCGCGCCGCGCTGCGGGCCGAGGACGCCGCCCGGCTGACCGGCCCGTGGGACGAGCTGGTCCGCGAGGTCAGCACCGCCCTGGTCTTCCGCGACTAGTCCGCACGCGCGCAGAAGGGCCCGGCCCCCCGAGGGGGCCGGGCCCTTCTGCCGTTCAGCTCAGTACGGGTCCAGCTCAGTACGAGCGGGCGGGGCGCTGCGGGCGCCCGCCGGTACCGCCCTGCGGGCGCTGACCACCGGGACGGCGGTCGCCGTAGGACGGACGGTCGGAGCGCGCCGGGCGGTCGCCGTAGGACGGGCGGTCCGAGCGGGCCGGGCGGTCGCCGTAGGACGGCCGCTCCCCCGACGGGCGGGCCGGGCGGTCACCGGAGGACGGCCGGTCCGAGCGCGCCGGGCGGTCGCCGTAGGAGCGGGCCGGGCGGTCGCCGTCGCGGCGCGGGGGCCGGCGGTCGCCGTCCCGGCGCGGGCGGCCGGCACCGCTGCGGGCCGGGCGCACGGGGCGCTCGACCGGCTCGACGTGCACGCCGGAGGCGACGAGCTCGGCGATCGGCGCGTCACCCGGGCGGATCCGGGACACGTCGGTGCTCACCGCGGCCTGCCGGAACCGGCGCTTGGCCTGGCCGACCTGGTCGGGCAGCAGCAGCGAGACCACGACACCGGCGGCCCCGGCGCGGGCGGTGCGGCCCGAGCGGTGCAGGTAGGTCTTGTGGTCGGCCGGCGGGTCGTAGTGCAGGACCAGCTGGACGTCGTCGACGTGGATGCCGCGGGCGGCGACGTCGGTGGCGACCAGGACCGGCGAGCGGGCGTCGGTGAACGCCTCGAGCGCACGGCGGCGGGCCGACTGCGGCAGACCGCCGTGGATCGGCTCGGCCTTGATGCCCACGGCCTGCAGGTTGGTGGCCAGCCGGTCGGCCCCGTGCTGGGTGCGCACGAAGATGATCGTGCGGCCCGGGCGGGCGGCCAGCTGCTCGGTGACCTTGAGCCGGTCCGGGAAGGACACGCTGTAGGCGCGGTGCTCGGCCGGGGGCGCGCTGTCGGCGGCCTTGACCACCTCGTGGCGGGCCGGGTCCTTGAGGTAGCGGCGGACCAGGGTGTCGACCTCGCCGTCCAGGGTGGCCGAGAAGAGCATCTTCTGGCCGTCCGGGCGGACCTGGTCCAGCAGCTCCTTGACCACGGGCAGGAAGCCCAGGTCGGACATGAAGTCGGCCTCGTCGATGATGGCGATCTCGACGTCGGCGAGGGTGCACTCGCCCTGGCTGATCAGGTCCTGCAGGCGGCCGGGGGTGGCGATGACGACGTCGACGCCGCGGCGCAGCTGCTGGATCTGGCGGTACATGGAGGCACCGCCGTAGACCGCGGCGAACTGCACGCCGTTGGCCTGGCCCAGCGGGGCGAGGTTGTCGTGCACCTGCTGGGCGAGCTCACGGGTGGGCACGAGCACCAGCCCGCGCGGGGCGCGCCGGCCGTGCTGCACGTCCTGGCCGAGCCGGTGCAGCATCGGCAGGCCGAAGGCCAGGGTCTTGCCCGACCCGGTGGCCGCCTTGCCCAGCACGTCGCGGCCGGCCATGGCGTCGGGCAGCGCGGAGGTCTGGATGGCGAAGGGATGGCGGATGCCGCGGCGCTCGAGCGCGGTGACCAGCTGCTGCTGGAGGCCGAGCTGGGCGAACGAGGGGCCGGTCGGCGCCTCGGCGGCGGGGATCTCGGGAGTGGTGCTGGGGGTGTCGACAGGGTCGATCGAGGACAAGCGGGGGACTCCGATGCAGATCGGGCGCGTCCCGTGGTGTGGTGCCGGGCCCGCCGGGGGCGGGACTCACTGGGCGACCTCGAGGGGTGCGTCTGCGGTGACGCGGAGGTCTGCACGGATGCGCTCTACCCCGGGCTGGACCGCCCGGGAGGTGTGGCCGGCGATCGCCGACTCGCCCAGGTTAGCAGCGAACGGGGCCCAGGCATTCCCCCGCAGCGGTGGGTGTGATCACCCCCGGACGGCGGCGAAGCCCTCCCGGACCCGGCGCAGCACGTCGGCGCGGGCGCCCTCGTCGAGGAAGGCCGCGGCGACGGCCCGCTCGGTGACGGTCTGCACGTCGTCCCAGCCCCACCCGTGGGCGTCCACCACGGCGACCAGCTCGCTGGTGGGGGTCACCCCGCTCATCAGCCGGTTGTCGGTGTTGAGGGTGACGGCGAAGCCGGCGCGGTGCAGCCGGTCGACCGGGTGCCGGGCGATCGAGGGGTAGGCGCCGGTCTGCACGTTCGACGACGGCGCCACCTCCAGGGTCACCTGCTCGTCGAGCACCCGCTGCGCCACCGGGCCGAGCGGTCCGCCGTCCTCGGGGACCTCGTCGGCGATCCGCACGCCGTGGCCCAGCCGCTCCGCGCGGGCGCCGTCCAGGGCGCCGCGGATGCTCTCCACGCCGTCGGCCTCCCCGGCGTGGATGGTCCGGTGCGCCCCGGCGTCGTCCAGCAGCGCGATGGCCGAGGGGTGCCGGTCGGCCGGGAAGCCGATCTCGGGGCCGGCCAGGTCGAAGCCGACGACCCCGGCGTCGCGGTGGCGGACGACGAGTCCGGCGACCTCGTCCCAGCGGTCGGCCTGCCGCATGGCGCACAGCAGCGCACCGACGGTGGTGCCGGTCTCCCGCGCCCCCGCGGCGTACCCGTCGAGCATGGCCTCGACGGCGGCCTCGATCGGCATCGCGGTGAGCAGCTCCGGGGCCATCCGGACCTCGGCGTGCACCACCCCGTCGGCGGCGAGGTCCAGCACGCACTCCCGGGCCACCCGCTGCACCGCCTCGGGGGTCTGCATGACCGCCACCGTGTGCGCGAACGTCTCCAGGTAGCGCACCAGCGAGCCGGAGTCCGCCGCCTGCCGGAACCAGGTGCCCAGCGCCTCCGCGTCGTCGGCCGGCAGGCCGGTGTAGCCCACCGCGTCGGCGAGCTCGAGCACCGTCCGCGGGCGCAGGCCGCCGTCCAGGTGGTCGTGCAGCAGCACCTTGGGGGCGCGGGCGAGGGTCTCCTGGGTCAGCGGCGCGGGCACCCGGGCGACGCTACCCGTCGGCCTTGTCCCGCCAGCGGAACGTGCGCACGCACAGCACCAGGCCGACGACGACCCAGGCGGTGAGCACCAACGCGACCCGGCCCAGCTCCCACGAGCCGGCCGGTTCCTGCGCGGCCAGCACGTCGGGCAGGAACACCGACCGCAGGCCCTGCGCCATCCACTTCAGCGGGAAGACCGAGGCAATGGTCTGCATCCAGGTGGGGATCTGGTCGAAGCGGAAGAACACCCCGGAGATGAACTGCAGCACCAGTGCGACGGGGGTGACCGTGGCCGAGGCCGAGCGGCCGTTCTTGGCCAGGCTCGAGACGGCGATGCCCAGCAGCGTGCACGCCGCCGACCCCAGCAGCGCCACCCAGGCGAAGGTCAGCCACTGCGCGCCGCCGGGCAGGTCGACGCCGTAGAGGACCACGCCGACCAGCAGCAGGATCACCACGGTGGCGACGGTGACCGCGAAGACCTGCGCGATCTTCCCGATGAAGTACGCGCTCTTGGGCATCGGGGTGCCGGCCAGGTGCTTGAGCGTGCCGTCGCTGCGCTCAGTGGCGATGCCGATGGCCATGTTCTGCAGGCTGGCGCCCAGGATGCCCGCGGCGATGACCCCGGCCATGAAGTACTGCGTGAAGGTGACCCCGGCGCCGATCTGGTAGTCCAGCACCGCGCCGAACACGACCAGCAGGATCACCGGGAACATCAGGGTGAAGACCACCGACTCCCGCTGCCGGAAGAACTCCCGGAGCTCGACGGCGGCGCGGACCCGGTAGACGCGGGCCAGCGGCGGCAGGGTCGGGGCGCTCACCGGGACTGGCCGATCATCTGCAGGTACACGTCTTCCAGGGTCGGGCGGGACACGGCGAGGTCGGGCACCTCGCCGGGGAAGCGGGCGGCGAGCTCGGCGACCAGCGCGGTCGGCGTCGGGGTGTCCTGGCTGCGGCGGGCGCCGTCCTCGGTCCAGCTGACCACCGCGGGCGCCTGGCCCCGGCCCCCCAGCTCGGCGGGGACGGCGACCTCGACCAGCCGGCCGGCGGTGATGACGCCGACCCGGTCGGCGAGCTCCTCGGCCTCGTCCAGGTAGTGCGTGGTCAGCAGCATCGTCGTCCCCAGGTCGCGCAGGGAGCGGATCAGCGACCAGAACTGCCGGCGGGCCTCGGGGTCGAAACCGGTGGTCGGCTCGTCGAGGAACAGCAGCGCCGGGCGGCCCACGATGCCCAGCGCGACGTCCAGCCGGCGGCGCTGCCCGCCCGACAGCGACCGGCCGCGGGCGCCCGCCTTCTCGGTGAGCCCGACCAGCTCCAGCACCTCGGCGGGGTCGCGCGGGTCGGGGTAGTAGGCGGCCTGGGCGGTGAGCAGCTCCAGGCAGGTCAGCTGGCTGTCGCCGGCCCCGGACTGCAGCACGATGCCGATCTCGGCCCGCCACCGGCGGCCGCCCGCGGCCGGGTCCGCGCCGAGCACCTGCACCTGGCCGCCGTCGCGGGAGCGGTAGCCCTCGAGGATCTCCACCGTGGTGGTCTTGCCGGCACCGTTGGGGCCGAGCAGCGCGAAGATCTCGCCCCGCCGGATGTCCAGGTCGACGCCGTCGACGGCGTTGCGGTCGCCGTAGCGCTTGACCAGCCCGCGGACGCTGATCGCGGCGCCGGGGTCGAGGGGGGCACTCACGGGGAGCCAGTGTCCCTGATCGACCTGGGACCCCGGTCAGGCGGTGATGCGGTCGACCACCAGCGGCAGCACGGTGTCGTCGGTGTCCACCCCGACGGCGCCCTCCAGGGCGGCCAGCGCGCGGTCGATGCGGGCGGCGTCGTCGGTCTGCAGCTCCAGCAGCGGCTGCCCGGCGGTCACCTGCTCCCCCACCGACGCGTGCCACACCACGCCGGCCGACGCGCTCACCGGGTCCTCCTTGCGGGCCCGGCCGGCACCCAGCCGCCAGGCCGCGACGCCGAGGGCGAAGGCGTCCAGCCGGGTCAGCGTGCCGGTGGCCGGTGCGGTGACCACGTGCCGCTCGGCCGGCTGCGGCAGCGGGGCGTCGGGGTCCCCGCCCTGCGCCGCGACCATCGCCCGCCAGCTGTCCATCGCCCGGCCGTCGGCCAGCGCGGCCGCCGGGTCGACGTCGGGGCGGCCGGCGCCGGCGAGCATCTCGCGGGCCAGCGCCAGGGTCAGCTCGACCAGGTCGGCCGGGCCGCCGCCGGCCAGCACCTCCAGGGACTCCGCGACCTCGACGGCGTTGCCCGCCGAGCGGCCCAGCGGGCGGTCCATGGCGGTCACCAGCGCGACGGTGCGGACGCCGGCGGCCTCGCCCAGGCCGACCATCGTGCGGGCCAGCTCGCGGGAGCTCTCGACGTCCTTCATGAACGCACCCGAGCCGGTCTTGACGTCCAGCACGAGCGCGTCGGCGCCCTCGGCGATCTTCTTGCTCATGATCGAGCTGGCGATCAGCGGGATGGACTCCACCGTGCCGGTGACGTCGCGCAGCGCGTAGAGCAGCTTGTCCGCCGGGGCCAGGTCGTTGCCGGCCGCGCAGATGACCGCCCCGACGTCGCGCAGCTGGCCCAGGTACTCGTCCTCGGTCAGCGACGCCCGCCAGCCGGGGATGGCCCCCAGCTTGTCCAGCGTGCCGCCGGTGTGCCCGAGCCCTCGGCCCGAGAGCTGCGGGACGGCGACCCCGCAGGCGGCGACCAGCGGGGCCAGCGGCAGGGTGACCTTGTCGCCCACGCCGCCGGTGGAGTGCTTGTCCGCGGTCGGCCGGCCCAGCGGGGACAGGTCCTTGCGGACGCCGGAGTCGATCATGGCCTGGGTCCAGGCGGCGAGCTCGTCCGGTGTCATGCCGCGGAAGAACACGCTCATCAGCAGCGCGCTCATCTGCTCGTCGGGCACCTGGCCGGCCGTGTAGGCACCGATCACCCAGCGGATCTGGTCGCCGGTGAGCTCGACGCCGTCCCGCTTGGCGCGGATGACGTCGATGGCGTCGTGCGCGCTCATGCCCGCTCCGCCGCCTTCACCAGGTCGTCGGGGCCGAAGGCGTCGGGCAGCACCTCGCGCATGGGCACGATGCCCAGCGACACGGTCTCGATCATCATCTCCGCGCCGCCGAACTCCCAGAGCAGCTGCCGGCAGCGGCCGCAGGGCATGAGCGGCTGGCCGTCCCCGCCCACGCAGGCCACCGCGACCAGCCGGCCGCCGCCGGTGCGGGCCAGCTCGCTGACCATCCCGCACTCGGCGCACAGGCCGATGCCGTAGGAGGCGTTCTCGACGTTGCACCCGGTGACCACCCGGCCGTCGTCGACCAGCCCGGCCACGCCGACGGGGAAGTTCGAGTAGGGGGCGTAGGCGTGCGTCATGGCCTCGCGGGCAGCGGCCCGCAGGGCGTCCCAGTCGATCAATGCTCACCTCTCCGGTAGACCAGGCCGTCGGCCTTGGGCATCCGCAACCGTTGGGACGCCAGCGACAGCACCAGCAGCGTGGTGATGTGCGGGGTGAAGGAGACGATGCCCTCGGGCAGCTCCTGGATGCTCAGGTAGCCCACCAGCGAGGCGGCCGCGAAGGCCGCGGCGGTGATCGCCTGGGTGAACCGGCCGCGGGTGGCCTGCAGGACCGCGACGGCCAGCAGCAGGACCGCGACCAGCAGCAGCAGCGCGACCACGGCGGTGCGGCTGCGCAGCTGCAGGGCGTCGGCGAAGCCGAACAGGCCGGCGCCGGCGGCCAGGCCACCGGGCCGCCAGTTGCCGAAGATCAGCGCGGCCAGGCCGATGAACCCGCGGCCGTTGGTCTGGCCCTCGCGGTAGATGTTGGCGATGAAGACCAGGAAGACCCCGCCGAGGCCGGCCAGCGCACCGGAGATGATCACCGCGATGTACTTGAGCCGGTAGACCGGGACGCCGAGGGAGTCCGCGGCGGCCGGGTTCTCCCCGCAGGAGCGCAGCCGCAGCCCGAACGACGTCCGCCACAGCAGCAGGTACGCCGCCGGGACCAGGAGGACGGCGACCACGGTGAGCACGCCGACGCCGTTGGTGACCCCGCGCAGCACGCCGGCCAGGTCGCTGACCAGGAACCAGTGCAGGTCCTCCACCTTGCCCAGCAGGTCCGGGCCGGAGGACAGCACGGGCAGCGAGAACGTCGGCGGGCGCGAGGACATCGCCGGGGACTGCGTGACGCCGCCGCCGGCGGGGTTGTCGACGTAGAGGGTCTCGGAGAGGAACCGGGCGACACCGGCGGCGAGGATGTTGATCGCGACGCCGGAGATGACGTGGTCGACGCCGAAGGTCACCGTGGCCACCGCGTGCAGCAGGCCGCCGAGGGCGCCCATGAGCAGGCCGCCGACGACCGCGCCCTGCCAGCCGTACTGGTAGCCGGCGAAACCGGCACCCCAGGTGCCCAGGATCATCATGCCGTCGAGGCCGATGTTGACCACGCCCGCGCGCTCGGCGAACAGGCCGCCGAGGGCGACCAGCAGCAGCGGCACGGCCAGCAGCAGGGTGGCGGCCATCGTCGAGGACGACGTCAGCGCCTGCTCCCCGGAGATGACCCGCACGGCGGAGACCAGCACCAGCAGGCCGACCAGGATCCAGGTCAGCCGGCGGCCGCGGCCACCGCCCAGGAACAGCTCGGTCACCGGGCCGCGGGCGGGCGCGGCGGTCGTCGGGGCGGCGGTGCTCACTGGGCGCTCCCCGTGGGGTCGGTGCGGCCGGCGGCGCCGGTCGCGTTGGTCAGGGCCGGCCCGGTGGCCGGTGCGCTGCCGGGTCCGGGGCTGCTGCCGTCACCGGCCGGTGGCGCGGCGACCGCGCCGCCGGACTCGGCCTGCCGACGGGCGATCCGCCGGGCGACCTCGTTGGCGATGACGACGGCGAGCACGATCGTGCCCTGGATGATCGTGACCACCGACGACGGGATGCCGGCGATCTGCAGGGGCACCGCGGCGCGGTCCAGGAAGGCGAACAGCAGCGCGGCCAGGGCGATCCCGACCGGGTTGTTGCGGCCCAGCAGCGCCACTGCGATGCCCAGGAAGCCCAGGCCCGAGGTGAACTCCGTGCCGTAGTTGTGGTCCGAGCCCAGCAGGTCCGGCAGGCCGATGAGCCCGGCGATCGCCCCGGAGATGAGCATCGTGGTGATGACCATCCGCTTGGCGTCCACGCCGCTGGCCGAGGCCGCCGACGCCGACAGGCCGGTGGCCCGCAGGTCGAAGCCGAACCGGGTGCGCTTGAGCAGCACCGCGACGACCACGCCGACCAGCACCGCGACCAGCAGGAACCCGTACAGCTGGCGCGGCGGGTTGGCCAGGCCCAGGGCGTCGAACAGGCCGTTGAGCGAGGGGAACCAGCCCGACTCCGGGATGTCCTTGGTGGTGATGATCGACGCGCCCGGCTCGCTGCCGCGCAGCGGGCCGGTGAGCAGGAAGGACGCCAGCCCCAGCGCGATGAAGTTCAGCATGATCGAGCTGATCACCTCGGACACGCCGCGGGTCACCTTCAGCACCGCGACGATGCCGGCCCACACGGCGCCGACCAGCATCGCGACCACGATGATCGCGACCAGGTGCAGCGGGCCGGGCAGCGAGATCGCCGCGCCCGCGCCGGCGGCGAGCACCGTGGCCAGCCGGTACTGGCCCTCGACGCCGATGTTGAACAGGCCCATCCGGAACGCGACCGCCACGGCCAGGCCCGCCAGGAACAGCGGCACCGCCCGGTTGAGCACCACCACGATCGCGGTGACCTGCTGGGTGGGGCTGTCGCCGAAGTCGACCATGACGTCCAGCGCCCGGAACGGGTCGACGCCGATGGCCACCATGACCACCGCGGAGATGACCAGCGCGATGGCGACGGCCAGCACCGGGGCCAGCAGAGTGGCGCCGACCTTGCGCACCGCGGTCACGCCGCACCCGCCGTGCTGCCCTCGACCGCGCCGGTCATGTAGCCGCCCAGCTGCTCGGGGGTGACCGCGCCCGGGTCGAGGGTGGCCACCACCCCGCCGCGCAGCATGACCTGCAGCGTGTCGGACAGGCCGATCAGCTCGTCCAGGTCGGCCGAGATCAGCACGATCCCCATCCCCTCCGCGCGGGCGTCCTTGAGCAGCTCCCAGATGACCGACTGCGCACCGACGTCGACCCCGCGGGTCGGGTGGGCGGCGATGAGGAGCTTGGGGCCGGCGCTCATCTCCCGGCCGACGATGAGCTTCTGCTGGTTCCCGCCGGACAGCGCCACGGCCAGGGTGTCCGCGCCGGGGGCGCGGACGTCGTACTCGCGCATGATGCGCTCGGTGTCGGCGCGGGCGGCCTTGCGGTCGATGAACACGCCCTTGGCGTTGGGCGCCTCGGTCTGGTGGCCCAGCACCCGGTTCTCCCACAGCGGGGCGTCCAGCAGCATGCCCTGCCGGTGCCGGTCCTCGGGGATGAACCCGATGCCGTGCTCGCGGCGGGTGCGGGTGGACCAGGTGGTGATGTCCTCGCCGGCCAGCACCACCGTGCCGGCGGCCAGCGGGCGCAGACCCATGATCGCGTCGACCAGCTCGGCCTGGCCGTTGCCCTCGACCCCGGCGATGCCCACGACCTCGCCCTCGCGGACGGTGAGGGTGACGTCGTCCACGGCCGGGCGGGCGCCCTGGCCGGCGACGGTGACCCCGGTCAGCTGCAGCACCGGGGTGTCGCGGACGGTCGACGTCCGGGTCTGGGGGGTGGGCAGCTCGGCGCCGACCATCAGCTCGGCGAGCTGCTTGGAGGTCGTCGTCCGCGGGTCGGCGGTGCCCACGGTGGTGCCGCGGCGGATGACGGTGATGGAGTCGGCGACCTTGCGCACCTCGTCCAGCTTGTGCGAGATGAAGATGACGGTCAGGCCCTCGCGCTTGAGCTCGGCCAGGTTGCCGAACAGCTCGTCGACCTCCTGCGGCACGAGGACGGCGGTCGGCTCGTCCAGGATCAGCGTGGTCGCGCCGCGGTAGAGCACCTTGGCGATCTCGACCCGCTGCCGGTCGCCGACGCCGAGGTCCTCGACGAGGGTGTCGGGCTCCAGGCCGAGGGCGTAGGCGTCGGAGAGCTCCACGATCCGCCGGCGGGCGGCCGCGCCGATGCCGTGCGCCTTCTCCGCCCCCAGGACGACGTTCTCCAGCACCGTGAGGTTGTCGGCCAGCATGAAGTGCTGGTGCACCATGCCGACCCCGGCGGCGATGGCGTCGGCGGGGTTCTTGAACACCACCTCGCGGCCGTCGAGCAGGATCTGGCCCTCGTCGGGGCGGTGCATCCCGTAGAGGGTCTTCATCAGCGTCGACTTGCCGGCGCCGTTCTCCCCCACGATGGCGTGCACCTCGCCGCGGGCGACCCGCAGCTCGATGTCCTTGTTCGCCACCACGCCGGGGAACCGCTTGGTGATGCCCCGCAGCTCCACCGCCAGGGGCGCTGAGTCCGTCACTGCCACTCCCGAATGCCTGAGCTGTCCTGGTCGTCGGCTCCGTACGACCTGCGGCCGGTTGGACCGTACACAGGAGAAACGACGGGCCCGGACGTCACCGCCCGGGCCCGCCGTCGTCCTGCTGTGGTGCTGCTCCTGCTGTGCTGCTGCCGGACGCCGCCGGGCGTCAGTTGCTCGGCGTCTCCGGCACGGTGATCTCGCCGTCGACGATCTGCTGGGTGTAGTCGTCGATGGTCGACTTGATGTCGTCGATGAACCCGCCGGAGTAGGACAGGCCCACACCCTCGGTGGACAGGTCGTTGACGACGTCCTGGCCGCCCTGGACCGAGCCGTCGACGAAGGAGCCGATGTAGGCCTCCACCGCGTTGTCGACCCGCTTGAGGACCGAGGTCATGATCACGGCCTGCAGGGCCGGGTCGCCGACGGTCTCGTACTGGTCGGAGTCGACGCCGATGGCGCGCTTGCCCGAGGCGGCGGCGGCCTGGAAGACGCCGATGCCCGAACCACCCGCGGCGGCGTAGACGATGTCCGCGCCCGCGTCGTACATGCCCTGGGCCACGATCTGGCCACGGGCCGGGTCGTTGAACCCGGAGAAGTCACCGGCCGGCGAGATGTACTGCACCTGGACGGTGATGTCGGGCTTGACCGCCTTCGCGCCGGCGGTGAACCCGGCCTCGAAGCTCTCGATGAGCGGGCTCTGCACACCGCCGACGAAGCCGACGTTGCCCGTCTCGGACTTCGTCGCGGCCGCGACGCCACCGAGGAACGAGCCCTGGTTGGCGGCGAACTGCAGGCCGGTCACGTTGTCCGCGCCGACGTCGACGCCGGTGCCGTCGACGATGGCGAACTGGGTGTCGGGGTACTGCTCGGCCACGTCGCCGATCACGTCGGCGTAGTTGAAGCCGACGGCGATGATCGGGTTGTAGCCGTCGTCGGCCAGCTGGGTCAGCAGGTCGGCGCGGTTGGAGGCGTCGGCGTTGGGCGACAGCTCCTGCACCTCGCCGCCGTTGGCCTCGATGGCGGCCTCGACACCCGCGTAGGCGGAGTCGTTGAACGACTTGTCGCCGCGGCCGCCGGTGTCGTAGGCGAGGCCGATCTTCGGGCCGTCCTCGCTGCCGCCGCTGGCGCCGCTCCCGCTGCCGCCGCCGCTGCCGGTCTCGTCGCTGGCACAGGCGGCCAGGGCCAGGCTGCCGGCGATGGCCAGGGCGGCCAGCTTCATCCCACGCGCTCGGCGCAAGACGGTCTCCTCTCGTACGGGGTCCCCCGGCCCGCGGGCCGGGTCACCCCTGGGTGTGCACTCCGTGGTCCGCCGCCCCTGGCCGGTGGCCGGGCGGCGATCCAGGCACGCTAACCGCGGTCGACGGCCCCCTGGCAGGACGCCGGTGACACCGAGACCCGATCGTTAGGACCCGGCAACGTCCGGGCCACACGGCGGCACACCCGTCGCACCCGTCACGTGACGCCACCCGACACGCTCCGGACCGGCGACGCCGGGCCGCCGCGCGGTTAGCGTCGCTGCCCATGCGATCCCTGCTGCCCGCCTCCCGTGCGGCCGTGGTGGCGCTGGTGACCGGTCTGGTGCTGCTGGCCGCCGCGCCGGCCGCCCTGGCCGCCCCGGGTCCGCGGCCGACGGTCGACCCGGCCGCGCCCACCCCCACCGCACCCCCGGACGGCGGACCCGCCCAGGGCTCCGCGCCCGACGGCAGCACCGTCGGCGGCGAGGGGCTGGACACCCGCGGGCTGGTCGTGGCCGGCGGCGCCCCGGCGCTGCCCGAGGGCATCGACGCGCACGGCTGGCTGGTGGCCGACCTCGACAGCGGCGAGGTCCTCGGCGCGCAGGACCCGCACGGCCGCTACTACCCGGCCAGCACGCTCAAGACGCTCACCCTGCTCACCCTGGCGCCGGCGCTGGACCCGGCGCTGGTCGTGGAGGGCACCACCGAGGACGAGCAGGTCGAGGGCAGCCGGGTCGGCCTGGTCGCCGGCGGCCAGTACCCGGTGTCGCTGCTCTACGACGCCCTGGTCATGCAGTCGGGCAACGACGCGGCCAACGCCCTGGCCCGCGCGGCCGGCGGGGTGGACGCGACGCTGGCCGCGATGAACGCCACCGCGCAGCGGATCGGCGCCTTCGACACCGTCGCGGGCACGCCCTCGGGCCTGGACGTCGCCGGGCAGACCTCCTCGCCGTACGACCTCGCGCTGATCATGCGCCAGCTCGTCGACACGCCCGCGACGGCGGCGATCCTGCAGCAGACCACCGCGCAGATGCCCGCCGTGCCCGGCAAGAGCGACGGCTACCAGATCCAGACCCAGAACACCCTGCTCACCGACTACCCGGGCACCCTGGGCGGCAAGACCGGCTTCACCGACGCCGCCCGGCACACCTTCGTCGCGGCCGCCGCCCGCGACGGCCGGCGGCTGGTGGTCGCCCTCATGCAGACCGAGCGCTACCCCGTCTCGACCACCGAGCAGGCGCAGCGGCTGCTGGACTGGGGCTTCGCCACCCCGGCCGGCGCCGGCGTCGGCACGCTGGTCCGGCCCGGGGACGTCGCGTCGACCGCCGCGGCGGTCACCCTGCCCGCGCCCTCCCCCGCCGACGGCACGCTCAGCTCCGCCGACGCGGCGGCCGCCGCGGCCTCCCCCGCCGTGGACCCCGCGGCCAGCACCGCGCCGCAGGAGTCGGTGCTGCTGCCCGTGGCGCTGGCCACCGGGGCGGTGGCGATCGTGGTGGCCACCGCGGTCGGCCGGCGGCGGGCCGTGCGGCTGGTGCCGGCCGGGGGGTGGTCCGACGACCGGGCGGTCAGGCGTCCGCCGCCCCGCCGTCCCGTGGTGCCCGCCGGCGCGAGCGCCGCAGCGCAGCCGGCAGCAGACCTGCGGCCGCCGCACCCATCAGCGCCCCTGCCCCCACCAGTCCCGCCGCGAGCCGGACCGGACCGGGACGCGGCCCCCGCTCGTCGACCAGCACCACGTCGGGCAGCCGGGTCGGCGCCTCGGGACCGAACGGCACCTGCGCGTCCGAGTGCTCGACCGCAGGGAGGGTCGCGGTCCAGCAGGCCGTGAAGAACCCGAACCGGGCGAGCACGTTGATCCAGACGACCAGCCCGACCACGCTGCCCAGCGCCGACGCGGTCACGTTGCCGGACAGGATGTTCAGGTAGTAGCCGCCGAGGAACTTGATCAGCTCGAAGCCGACGGCGCCGAAGACCGCGCCGGGCAGCAGCACCCGGGCCGGGTGGGGCGTGTCCGGCACGCCCTTGAGCACCCAGAGGAACACCAGGGTGTCCCCGACCAGGGCCAGGCCGATGCCCAGCGCCGCGGTGAGCAGGAAGAACCCGGGCACCTCGTCGACGCCCAGCAGGTCGAACACCCACGACGACGCGGCCGTCGTCCCCGCGGTCAGCCCGATCGACAGCACCCCGGCCCCGGCCAGGCCCAGCAGCACGACCAGGTCCTTGAGCCGGTCCTGGATGAAGTCGGGCTGGTCCGGCTGCCCCCGCCAGACGATGTCCATGCCGACCCGGAGCTTGTCCACCGCCCCCAGGCCGACCAGCAGGAAGCCGACCAGGCCGATGACGCCGGTGGTGCGGCGGGCGTCGATGGCGTCGAGCACCGCGGCGGCCAGGTTGGCGCCGGTGTCGCCCGGCACGGCCTCGCGGATCGCGTCGACCAGCTGCAGCTGCAGCAGGGGGTTGCCGGCCAGCACGAACCCCGCGATCGAGGCCAGCAGCAGGACGACGGGGAACAGCGCCAGGAACGCGTAGTAGGTGACCGCCGCGGCCAGGGTGTCGGCCTGCGCGCGGTTGTAGTGGCCGCCGGCGTGCACCAGGTGGTCGAACCACCCGGCGCGGGCCCGGCCGCGGTGGATCAGGTCCCGGATGCCGTCGACGGTGCGCGTGATGACGTTGCCGGTGCTCTCCTGCGGTGTCGTCACGCCGGGAAGTGTGCAGGCCGGTCCCCGAGCCCGCTGGGACGTCAGCCCTGGACGGGGCCGGTGAGGGGGTAGCGGCGGGCCACCGACCAGGCGCCGGTGGGCAGCTGCTCGAACTCGGTGAAGTGCCCGACCGGGAAGGTGGCGGTCAGGTCGGCCAGCTCCGCGGCGGCCATGTCCAGCGCGTCGGCGGGGACGTCGTGGGCCACCGTGACGTGCGGGTGGTACGGGAAGGACAGCGGGCGGGCCAGCGGGCCGCTGCGCACGTCGGTGGCGATCCGCTCGCAGTCCAGGATGCCGCGGGCCACGGTCACGAACACCACCTCCGACACCGGGCGGAAGGTGCCGGTGCCGCGCAGGTGGATCTCGAAGGGCGGGTGCGAGCGGGCGACGCCGGCCAGGTGCGCGGCGATCAGCGACCGGTCGGCCACGGCGACCTCGGTGGGCGGCAGCAGCGTGACGTGCGGCGGCACGACGGCGGCCTGCGGGTCGCCGCACTTGGTGCGCCACTCCACCAGCAGCTGCGCCCACGGTTCGGGGACGTCCACCACCACCCCCAGCACCGCGGTGCCGCCGACGTCGCGGTTCGCGCTGCGGGGCACGAACGTGTCGTCGTGCCGCCGGCGGTGCGGGGGCGGGGGCAGGGAGGTCATCGCCGGGTCACCGCGCGGTCGCCGGGAGGAACCCGATGCGGTCGTACACCGTGGCCAGGGTGGGCGCGGCGACCTCGCGGGCCTTCGCGGCGCCCGCGGCCAGCACCCGCTCCAGCTCGGCGGTGTCGGCCAGCAGCTCCGCGGTGCGCGCCTGCACGGGGGCCAGCGCCTCGACGACGACCTCTGCGAGCTCCTTCTTCAGGTCGCCGTAGCCGTGGCCGGCGAAGCGCTCCTCGAGCTGGGCCACCGTCTCCCCGGAGAACGCCGAGTGGATCGTGAGCAGGTTCGACACCCCGGGCTTGCCCTCGGGGTCGAAGACGATCTCCCGGCCGGTGTCGGTGACCGCGCTGCGGATCCGCTTGCCGATCACCTTCGGGTCGTCGAGCAGGTTGATGCACCCGGCGTCGGGCAGGCTCTTGGACATCTTCTTGTCCGGCTGCTGCAGGTCCAGCACCTTGGCCGCACCCGGGGGGATGTAGGCCTCGGGGAGCACGAAGGTGTCGCCGTAGCGGCCGTTGAACCGGGTGGCCAGGTCCCGGGTGAGCTCGAGGTGCTGGCGCTGGTCCTCGCCGACCGGTACCCGCCGGGCCTGGTAGAGCAGGATGTCGGCGGCCTGCAGCACCGGGTAGGTGAACAGCCCCACGCTCGTGCTGGCCTGGCCCTGGCGGGCCGACTTGTCCTTGAACTGGGTCATCCGGCCGGCCTCGCCGAACCCGGTCAGGCACTGCAGCACCCAGCCCAGCTGGGCGTGCTCGGGGACGTGGCTCTGCACGAACAGCGCGCTGCGGTCGGGGTCCACGCCCAGCGCCAGCAGCTGCGCGGCCGACACCAGCGTGCGCCGGCGCAGCACCGCGGGGTCCTGCTCGACGGTGATCGCGTGCAGGTCCACGACGCAGTAGAAGGCCTCGTGGTCGGCCTGCATGCTCACCCACTGCCGCAGCGCACCGAGGTGGTTGCCGAGGTGGAAGGAGTCCGCCGTCGGCTGGATGCCGGACAGCACGCGAGGGGCAGGCACGTCCTTCATCGAACCACGCGCCACACCCGCCCCCGGGCGGACCCGCTCAGCGGCCGGCGGGAGCGCCCGCCGCGACCTCGTCGAACGCCGCCAGGAAGACGTCGTCCTCCTCGGGCGTGCCGACGGTGACCCGCAGCCCCTCACCGGCGAACGGCCGGGTGATCACCGCCCGGGACTCCAGCGCGGCGGCCACCTCGGCGGTGCGCTCCCCCAGCGGCAGCCACACGAAGTTGGCCTGGCTGTCGGCCACCGCCTGCCCGCGCCGGCGCAGCTCGGCGGTCAGCCGGTCGCGCTCGGCGGTCACCTCGGCCACCCGCGCGCGGACCTCGTCCTCGCTGGCCAGCGCCGCGACCGCGGCGGCCTGGGCGACCATCGAGACGCTGAAGGGCACGTGGGTCTTGCGCACGGCCTCGGCGACGGCGGGGTCCTCGGCGAGCAGGTAGCCCACCCGCAGGCCGGCCAGCCCCCAGGCCTTGGAGAAGGTGCGCAGCACGGCGACGTTGGGCCGCCCGCGCATCAGCTCCGTGCCGTCGGGCACGTCGGGGTCGGTCACGAACTCGCGGTAGGCCTCGTCCAGCACCACCAGCACGGAGTCGGGCACCGCGTCGAGGAAGGCCTCCAGCGCCGGACGGCGCACCGCCGTCCCGGTGGGGTTGTTCGGGTTGCAGACCAGCAGCACGCGGGTGGTGTCGTCGACGGCGGCCAGCAGGCCGTCCAGGTCGTGGGTGTCGGCCGTCCCGCCCTCGGCCCCGGGGACCAGCGGCACCTGCTGGGAGCCCGCGCCGGCGACCTGGGCCAGCAGCGGGTACATCTCGAAGGACCGCCAGGCGTAGGCCAGGCTGGTGCCGGGCTCCACGTAGGCCTGCGCGACCTGCTGCAGCAGGGTCACCGCACCGCACCCGGTGGCCACCTGGGCGACGTCGACCCCGTACCGCTGCGCCAGCGCCCCGGCCAGCACGCCGGCGGCGTTGTCGGGGTAGCGGTTGGTCTCGCCCACCACCGCGGAGATCGCGGCCACCACGGCCGGCAGCGGCGGGAACGCCACCTCGTTGCTGGCCAGCTTGACCGCCCTGGGGACGCCGATCTCGCGGGCCAGGTCCGCGGGGTTGCGGCCGGGCCGGTAGGCCGGGAGCGCCGACACCGCCGAACGCGGGCTGACCATGGTGGGTCCTCCGTAGGGTGCACGCATGCGAGTTCTCGTCGCCGGTGGTGCCGGCTACATCGGCAGCGTAGTCACGGCCGCCCTCCTGTCCGGCGGCCACGAGGTGACCGTGCTGGACGACCTGTCCACCGGCCACGCCGACGCCGTCCCCGAGGGCGCGACCTTCGTGCAGGCGTCGCTGCACGACTCCGCGCCCGTGCTGGCCGACGTCCGGCCCGAGGCGGTGCTGCACTTCGCGGCCAAGAGCCTGGTCGGGGTCTCCCAGACCCAGCCCGAGGACTACTGGCACACCAACGTCGGCGGCTCGCTGGCGCTGCTGGAGGCGATGCGCGCCGTCGACTGCCGGCGCATCGTGTTCTCCTCGACGGCGGCCACCTACGGGGAGCCCGAGAGCGTGCCGATCACCGAGGACGCACCCACCCGGCCGACCAACACCTACGGCGCCTCCAAGCTCGCCGTGGACCACATGCTGACCAGCTACGCGGTCGCGCACCGGTTCGCCGCGGTCAGCCTGCGCTACTTCAACGTCGCCGGCGCCGGGTTCGGCCTGGGCGAGCGGCACGCCACCGAGACCCACCTCATCCCCATCGCGCTGCAGGTCGCCGCGGGCACCCGCGAGGCGATCACCGTGTTCGGCGAGGACTACCCCACCCCCGACGGCACCTGCATCCGCGACTACGTGCACGTGCTGGACCTGGCCGACGCCCACCTGCTGGCCCTGCCGGCACCCGCGCCCGGCGAGCACCGGGTCTACAACCTGGGCAACGGCACCGGGTTCAGCGTGCAGCAGGTCGTCGACGCCGTCCGCGAGGTGACCGGGCACCCGGTGCCGGTGGTGGTCGGGGCCCGCCGGGCCGGCGACCCCGCCCAGCTGGTGGCCTCCTCCGCGCGCATCCGCGCCGACCTGGGCTGGGCCCCGCAGCACGCCGAGCTCACCACGATGGTGCGCGACGCGTGGGAGCTCAGCCGGCCGGCGGGGCGCTGACCTCCGCCGGCGGCGCCGGGGAGACCGCGATGCGGGCGATCCGGCGGCCGTCGAGCTCGGTGACGGTCAGCTGCCGGCCCTCGTGGACGGCGCCGTCGCCGACCGCCGGGATGCGGCCCAGCTCGGCCAGCATCCACCCGGCCACGGTCTCGTAGGGGCCCTGGGGCAGCTCGAGGCCGGTGGCCTCGGCGAAGTCGTCCAGGTTGAGCAGGCCGTCGACGTCGTGCGGGCCCTCGGCGGGCTCGTCGGTCTCGGGGACGGCGTCCTCGTCGTACTCGTCGTAGATCTCGCCGATGACCTCCTCGATGAGGTCCTCCAGGGTCACGATGCCGTCGGTGCCGCCGTACTCGTCGACCACGATGGCCAGGTGCTGGCTCTCCCGGCGCATCTCCGACAGCGCGGTGAGCACCCCCGCCGTCCCCGGCAGCTGCTTGACCTCGCGGGCCAGGTCGCCGACGGTGGCGGCCCGGCCGGCCGGGTGGCCGGGCAGCAGCAGGTCGCGCACGTGCACGAAGCCGACGACGTCGTCCTGGGTGCGGCCGACGACCGGGTAGCGCGAGCGGCCGGAGTCGGCGATCAGCTTGGCCGCGCGGCTGGCGGTCAGCGACGCCTCGAGGAAGTCGACCTCGGTGCGCGGGGTCATCACCTCGCGCACCTCGCGGCCGCCGGCCCGGAACACCTCGTCGATCAGCCGGCGCTCGTCGGTGGACAGCGACTCGTGGGCCGCGACCAGGTCGCGCAGCTCCTCCTGGCTGATCGACTCACCGCTCTGCTTGGGGTCACCGCCCAGCAGCCGGACCAGCAGGTCGGTGGAGCGCGACAGCAGCCAGATGACCGGCCGGAAGGCCGCGGCGATGCGGTTGAGGGGCCCCGCGACGACGAGGGAGAAGCCCTCGGCGCGCTGCAGCGCCAGCCGCTTGGGCGTCAGCTCGCCGACCACCAGCGACAGGTAGCTGATCGCGATGGTGACCAGCACGAAGCTCAGCGGGTCGGCGACGCCCTGCGGCAGGCCCAGCGAGGTCAGCCAGTCCCCCAGCGGCTCGGACAGCGTGCTGGCACCGAACGCGGCGGAGAAGAACCCGGCCAGGGTGACCCCGACCTGCACCGCGGCCAGGAACCGGTTGGGGTCGCCGAGCAGCTTGGAGAGCGCCCGGCCGCGGCTGCCGCGCTCGCCGAGCGCCCGCACCTGCGACTCCCGCAGCGAGACCAGCGCGATCTCCGCGCCGGCGAACGCGCCGCCGATCAGCACGAAGACGACGACCATGACGATGTTGAGCCAGACGTCGCTCACCGGCGGCGTGCTCCTTCTACGGGTTGTGGTGCGGGCGGGTCACCAGGATCGCCGGTCCCGGGTGGGGGCGTCCAACCGGCAACGCCGGCCGGCTCCCGGGCGTTCCGCCGCGGGGTGCCCGGCGGCTACGGTGGTCGGCCATGACCGGGGAGCGACGACGTCGTCACCGTCCGCGCGTCGGACGCTGGTGGCCGGCGGCGGTCGTGGGGGCGGTGCTGGCCGTCGTCGGGGGCGGTTGGTGGCTGCTGCCCGGGTCCGGCGACCCGGTGCCCGCGGCGGCGACCACCGCCGCGGCGTCGACCACCACGCCGGCGCCGGTGAGCACGGTCGCCCCGGCCCCGGTGACCAGCGTGCCGGTCACCACCACGCCGGCCGCGCCGACGACCACCCCCGTGCCGACGACACCGCCCCCTCCCCGGCCCGCGCCGTCGACCACGGCACCCGCGCCCGCCCCGGCACCCGCACCGGCGCCCGCCGCCGCACCCGCCGTGCCGACCGCCGACCCGGGCGTCGAGGGCGAGGTCGTCGCGCTGGTGAACGCCGAGCGGGCCGCCGCCGGGTGCGGTCCGGTGGCCGCCGACGCCGGGCTGGCCGGGGTGGCCCGCGCGCACAGCGCCGACATGCGCGACCGCGGGTACCTCAGCCACACCACGCCCGAGGGCCTGTCCCCCTGGGACCGCGCCGCCGCGGCCGGGGTGACCGGCGCCTCGGCGGAGAACATCGCGCAGGGGTACGGCGACGCGGCGTCGGTGGTGGCCGGCTGGATGGACAGCCCCGGCCACCGCGCGAACATCCTGGACTGCAGCAGCACCCGCCTGGGCGTCGGCGTCGCCCCGGGCCCCGGCGGCCCCTGGTGGACCCAGCTCTTCGGCCGCTGACCGGGCGCGGGGCGCGCCCGGGGCGGGCCCGCGCGTGATCACCCCGGGTCCAGTGCTGCCTCCGAGCTCGGGAGGCAGCAACTGACCCGTCCTCGTCACGCGGCCAGCACGGCGAGCACGCGGGCGACCAGTTCCGCCGGGTGGTGCAGGTCGCGGGCCGTCACGAAGACCACCCGCCAGCCCGCCGCCTGCAGCGCGTTCAGGCGGGCGCGGTCCTTCGCGAACCGGCCCGGCTCGGCGTGCCACAGCCCGTCGTACTCCAGCGCCACCTTCCGGTCGGGCCACGCGAAGTCCACCCGCGCGACGAAGCGGCCGTCCTGCAGCACGCAGAACTGGGCGACCGGCGCCGGCACCCCACCACGCCGCAGGTGCAGCCGGGTCCGGGTCTCCTGCGGTGACTCCGCGAGACCGTCCGCCAGGTCGACGGCCAGCCGTGCGCCCGCGCTCCCCCGGCACCGGGGCAGGGAGTGGACCGCCGACCGCAGGTCGGGGAGCCCGACGAGCCGACCGGCGACGAGCCGGTCCACCAGGACGACCCGCTCGTCGGGCGGCCCGGGACGCCGGGCCAGGTCGACCGCGGTGCGCACCCTGCTGGTCACCGGTGCGCCGCCCCGCAGGACCACCTCGCCGGCGACCTCCGCCGTCCGCGCCCGGACGTCCGACGACGGGGTCCAGCGCTCCCCCGGTGGCACCACGACGTCCACCGGGTCGTCGACGCCGACCAGGTCCGGCACACCCCACAGCGAGGCGGCGGTCAGGTCGGCGAAGGCCGCGCCGGCCGGCATCACCAACCGGACACCCGCGACCCGGACCCGGTGGGTGAGCGGCACCGACGCGTCGACGTAGACGTCCTGGCGCAGTCGACGCCAGGCCGAGCTGCGCAGCTGCGCCGCGGTCAGCAGCCCCCGGCCGACCGCGTCGCTGCCCCGGAACACTCGCCCGGCGAGGGCCGGTGGGACGGCAGGGGCGGTGGGCACGCTCCGCAGCCTGCCCCCGGGGACGTCCCCGACCAGGAGTTGTCCACAGGCCCGTGATCACCCCGGGGCGGATGCTGCCTCAGCTCCACCGAGGCAGCGGCCCACCCGCGGTGATCGACGCACCCCGGGCGTGCGACGGCCCCCCTCCCGCGGGGCGGGAGGGGGGCCGTCGGGCGTGCGGTGGGTCAGGCGGCCATGGCCTTCTGCAGGTTGGCGTCGATGGCGGCGAGGAAGTCCTGCGTGGTCAGCCAGGGGGCGTCCTTGCTGATCAGCAGGGCGAGGTCCTTGGTCATCTGACCACCCTCGACCGTCTCGATGCAGACCCGCTCGAGGGTCTCGGCGAACTCGGTCACCTCGGGGGTGCCGTCGAGCTTGCCGCGGTGGGCCAGGCCCCGGGTCCAGGCGAAGATCGACGCGATCGGATTGGTCGAGGTCTCCTTGCCCTGCTGGTGCTGCCGGTAGTGCCGGGTCACCGTGCCGTGGGCGGCCTCGGCCTCGACGGTCCTGCCGTCCGGGGTGGCCAGCACCGAGGTCATCAGGCCCAGCGAGCCGAAGCCCTGCGCCACGGTGTCGGACTGCACGTCGCCGTCGTAGTTCTTGCACGCCCAGACGTAGCCGCCCTCCCACTTGAGGTTGGCCGCGACCATGTCGTCGATGAGGCGGTGCTCGTAGGTGATGCCGGCCGCGTCGAACTTCTCCTTGAACTCCGCGTCGAACACCTCCTGGAAGATGTCCTTGAACCGGCCGTCGTAGGCCTTGAGGATCGTGTTCTTCGTCGACAGGTAGACCGGGTAGTTGCGGGCCAGGCCGTAGTTCAGCGAGGCGCGGGCGAAGTCCCGGATGGACTCGTCGAGGTTGTACATCGACAGCGAGACACCGGCGCCGGGGGCCTGGAAGACCTCGCGCTCGATCGGCTCCGAGCCGTCCTCGGGGGTGAAGACGACCTTCAGGGTGCCGGCCGAGGGGAACTTGAAGTCCGTGGCGCGGTACTGGTCGCCGTAGGCGTGGCGGCCGACGATGATCGGCTTGGTCCAGCCCGGCACCAGGCGCGGCACGTTCTGCATGATGATCGGCTCGCGGAAGATCACGCCGCCGAGGATGTTGCGGATCGTCCCGTTCGGGGAGCGCCACATCTGCTTGAGGCCGAACTCCTCGACCCGCGCCTCGTCCGGGGTGATGGTGGCGCACTTGACGCCGACGCCGTGCTTCTTGATGGCGTTGGCGGCGTCGACGGTGACCTGGTCGTCGGTGGCGTCCCGGTGCTCCATGCCCAGGTCGTAGTACTCGAGGTCGACGTCGAGGTACTTGAGGATCAGCTCGTCCTTGATGAACTGCCAGATGATCCGGGTCATCTCGTCGCCGTCGAGCTCGACGACCGTGCCCTTGACCTTGATCTTGCTCACGTGGTGGTGGTCCCTCTCTGTTGGAGGCCGACTCAGAGGTCGGCCACGTCCGCCTGCTTGGCCCGTACGGCCTCGGCTGCCTCGCGCAGCCCGGCCAGCTCGTCGTCGGTGAGGTCGCCCTCGACCACCCGACGGACACCTTCACGGCCGATCTCGGCCTCGACCCCCAGGTAGACCCCGGAGATCCCGTACTCGCCGTCGACCCACGCGCACACCGGCAGCACGCTGCCTGCGTCCTCGATGACCGCCTTGGCCATCCGGGCCGCGGCCGCGGACGGCGCGTAGTACGCCGACCCGGTCCTGAGCAGCGCGACCACCTCGGCCCCGCCGTTGCGGGTGCGGTCGACCAGGTGCGCGATGCGGTCGGCGTCCAGCACCTCCGACAGCGGCCGGCCGTCGACGGTGCAGCGGCTGGGCACCGGCACCATCGTGTCGCCGTGGCTGCCCAGGGTCAGCGTGCGCACCGACGAGGTGGGGACGCCGAGCTCGCGGGCCACGTTGTCGGTGAACCGGGCCGTGTCGAGCATCCCGGCCTGGCCCATCACCCGCTGGGTCGGGAACCCGGTGGCCAGCTGGGCCAGCGCGGTCATCTCGTCCAGCGGGTTGCTGACCACGATCACCACGGCGTCCGGGGACGTGCGGGCGACGTTCTCCGCGACCTCGCGGACGATGCCGGCGTTGGTCTCGATCAGGTCCATCCGGCTCATGCCGGGCTTGCGGGGCAGCCCCGCGGTGACGACGACGACGTCGGAGCCCTCGGTGCCCTCGTAGGAGCCCCCGCCGACGCCGACGACCTCGGTCTCGAAGCCCTCGATCGACCGCGACTGGTTGATGTCCAGGGCCAGGCCCTCGGGCCGGCCCTCCAGGATGTCGGTGAGCACCACGGTGCCCACGACGTCGTACTGGGCCAGCCGGAGTGCGGTGGTGGAGCCGTAGAAGCCGGAACCCACCACGGTGATCTTGCCGGGCTTCGTCGCCATGGCCGCCAACCTAGCGCCGGGCCCGCCCGGCTGCGCCTCCGGGCCCGTCAGCCCGGGGGGATCGCCAGCGCGACGAGGGCCAGCACCAGGCCGGTCCCGGTCGTCAGCACGACGTCGGTGGTGGTGCTCCGCACGGCCAGGAAGCCCAGCCGGCGGACCGGCAGCAGCATGCGCAGCACCCCGGCCCCCACCAGGGCGAGCCCGACCACGACCAGCCCGCGCCGCCAGTTGCCCGCGGCCACGGTGACCAGCCCCGCGGCGACCACCAGCAGCACGGCGGTGAGCGGGAGCTGGCGCAGCACCCCGGCCAGGATCGGCCGCCGGGTGTAGAGCGGGGTGCGGGCCACCTCGGTGCCTCAGGCCACCACGGGGGCCGCGGCCCGCTCGGCGAGGGTGACCACGTTGGACAGCAGCATCGCCCGGGTCATCGGCCCGACGCCGCCGGGGTTGGGGGCGACGTGGCCGGCCACCTCGACGACGTCGGCGGCGACGTCCCCGGCGATCTTGCCGTCGACCCGGCTGACGCCGACGTCGAGGACGGCGGCACCGGGCTTGACCAGGTCGGCGGTGATCAGCCCCGGGACGCCGGCGGCGGCCACCACGACGTCGGCGGTGCGGGTGTGCGCGGCCAGGTCGCGGGTGCCGGTGTGGCAGAGGGTCACCGTCGCGTTCTCGCTGCGCCGGGTGAGCAGCAGGCCCAGCGGCCGGCCCACCGTCACCCCGCGGCCGACCACGACGACCTCCGCGCCGGCCAGCGGGACGTCGAAGCGGCGCAGCAGCTCGACGATGCCCAGCGGCGTGCACGGCAGCGACCCGGGGATGCCCAGCACCAGCCGGCCGAGGTTGGTGGGGTGCAGGCCGTCGGCGTCCTTGTCGGGGTCCACGGCCTCGAGGACGGCGGCCTCGGAGACCTGGCGCGGCAGCGGCAGCTGCACGATGTAGCCGGTGCACGCGGGATCGGCGTTGAGCTCGGCGACGACGGCGAGGACGTCGGCCTGCGAGGCGTCGGCGGGGAGCTCGCGCTGGATGCTGGCGATGCCGACCTGCGCGCAGTCCTTGTGCTTGGCGTCGACGTACCAGCGGCTGCCCGGGTCGTCGCCGACCAGCAGGGTGCCCAGACCCGGGCGCCGGCCGGCCGCGGCGAGGGCCTCCACCCGCTGCGCCAGCTCGGTGCGGATCGTGGCCGCGGTCGCCTTGCCGTCCAGTCGCGTCGCCGTCACGCGCCCAGTCTGCCGCACCGGGGGCGTCCGGCGTCCCGGCGCACCCGGCCCGGTTCTCCTAGGCTCGGGAGGACCGGTTGCCGCCGAGGAGGACCCATGAGCCAGCCCGACGACCGCACCCGGGCCTTCCCCGCCGCCGGGTCCGAGCCCGCCCACCCGCAGCCCGCCCACCCGCAGCCCGCCCACCCGCAGCCCGCCCGGGCGGACCTGGCCGACCAGCAGACCACCGAGGTGCACCCCGTGGCCCCGCTGCGCCAGGAGACGGTGCCCGCGCCCGTGGCCCCCCAGCCCGCGCCGGCGGCCCCGCAGCAACCGCAGACCTGGCGCCCGCCCGCCGACCAGACCACCGCGCCGGCCTGGTCGACCAAGCCGGTCGCGGTGCGCCGGCCGGACTCCGTCGCCTCCCTGCTCCTGCTGCTGGCCGGGGTGGCCGCCGCGCTCAGCCTCCTGCTGCCCTGGGTGCCCGACGGCGCCACCGGGCTGGAGCTGGCCCGGCGCGTCGTCGACCAGGCCACCACCGACTGGCTCGGCCTGTTCAGCACCGGCCTCTGGCAGCCCGGTGCGGTGCTGGCCGGCGGTGCGGTGCTCTTCCTGCTCGGCCTGCTGCTGCTCGTCCCGGCCCGCGCCCACCGGTTCCTGGGCCTGCTGGCGCTGCTGGTCGCGGGTCTGGTGGTGGCCGCCGTCCTGGTGCCGCTGGCCGACCGGGGCTGGCAGCCCGGCCGGTTCGCCGTCGGCTTCTGGTTCGCCCTCGGCACCGCCGGGGCGGGCCTGCTGGGGGCGCTCAAGGCCCTGCTGACGGGGCCGAAGCTGCGCTAGTGGGCGAAGTGGCGGGTGCCGGTCAGGTACAGCGCCACGCCGGCCTCGGCCGCGGCCGCCACGACCTCCTCGTCGCGCACCGACCCGCCGGGCTGGACGACGGCGGTGACCCCGGCGTCCAGCAGCACCTGCAGGCCGTCGGCGAAGGGGAAGAAGGCGTCGGAGGCCGCCACCGACCCGGTGGCCCGCTCCCCCGCCCGCTGCACGGCCAGCCGTGCGGCGTCCACCCGGTTCACCTGGCCCATGCCGACACCGACGGTGGCGCCGTCGGAGGCCAGCAGGATGGCGTTGGACTTCACCGCGCGCACCGCCCGCCAGGCGAAGGCCAGGTCGTCGAGGGTGGCGGCGTCCACCGGTGCGCCGGTGGCCAGCGTCCAGGTGGCCGGGTCGTCGCCCTCGGCCGCGACCCGGTCGACGTGCTGGACCAGCACCCCGCCGCTGATCGGCCGCATCTCCACCGGGTCGGGGGCGGTGCCCTCGGGCATCCGCAGCAGCCGGACGTTCTTCTTCCGGGTGAGCACCTCGACGGCGTCCTCGGTGAACGACGGCGCGACGACGACCTCGGTGAACACCTCGGCGATCTGCTCGGCGGTGGACAGGTCGACCTCGCGGTTGGCGGCGATCACCCCGCCGAAGGCCGACACCGGGTCGCAGGCGTGCGCCTTGCGGTGCGCCTGGGCCAGGTCGGTGCCGACGGCGATCCCGCACGGGTTGGCGTGCTTGATGATCGCCACGCACGGCGCCTCGTGGTCGTGCGCGGCCCGCCAGGCGGCGTCGGTGTCGACGTAGTTGTTGTAGGACATCTGCTTGCCGTGCAGCTGCTCGGCGTGCGCCAGCCCGGGCCGCCAGTTCCGGTACAGGGCCGCCGCCTGGTGCGGGTTCTCGCCGTAGCGCAGCACGTCGGCCCGCTCCCAGCTGGCCGCCGTCCAGGCCGGGAAGCCGGACTCGTCGGGCGCGACGACCTCGCCCAGCCACGAGGCGACCACGATGTCGTAGGAGGCGGTGTGCCGGAAGGCGTCGGTGGCCAGCGCCCGGCGCTGGGCCAGGGTGGTGCCGCCGGACCGGACGGCGTCGAGCACCGCCCCGTAGCGGGCGGGGTCGACCACGACGGCGACCGACGGGTGGTTCTTCGCCGCGGCGCGCACCATCGCCGGCCCGCCGATGTCGATCTGCTCGATGCACTCGTCGGGGGTCGCGCCCGAGGCCATGGTCTCGCGGAAGGGGTAGAGGTTGACCACGACCAGGTCGAAGGCGGCGATGCCGAGCTCGTCGAGCTGGCGGACGTGGTCGGGCTTGCGCCGGTCGGCGAGGATGCCGGCGTGCACCGCCGGGTGCAGCGTCTTGACCCGGCCGTCCAGGCACTCGGGGAACCCGGTGACCTGCTCGACGGGGGTGACCGGGATGCCGGCCTCGGCGATCCGCCGGGCCGTCGCGCCGGTGCTGACCAGCTCCACGCCGGCCTCGGCCAGCCCGCGGGCCAGCTCCTCGACGCCGGACTTGTCGTACACGCCGAGCAGGGCACGGCGGACGGGCATGCGATCGGTCACGGGACGCTGCTCCTTGAGCTGGTGAGGGAGACGAGGGTGTCGACGAGCAGCACCCGCTCGACGGCCTTGATGCGGTCGTGCAGCTGCTGCTCGTCGTCGCCGGGCAGCACGGGGACCGGGGTCTGGGCGAGCACCGGGCCGGTGTCGAGCCCGGCGTCGACGAGGTGGACGGTGGCGCCGGTGGTGGTCACCCCGGCGGCGAGGGCGTCGCGCACCGCGTGCGCGCCGGGGAAGGCCGGCAGCAGGGCCGGGTGGGTGTTGACCAGCCGGCCCCCGAACGCGCCGAGCACCGCGGGGCCGAGCAGCTTCATGAAGCCCGCGCACACCACCCAGTCCGGCCGGTGCGCGGCGATCGCCCCGGCCAGCGCGGCGTCCCACGCGGCGCGGTCGGCGTGGCCGGCCAGGGGGACGACGAAGGTGGGCAGGCCCCGCTCGCGGGCGACGGCCAGACCCGGGGCCTCCCGGTCGGCACCGACGGCGACCACCGCGAAGGCGGGCTCGTCGGCGTCCAGCAGCGCCGCGCACAGCGTCCCGGCACCGGAGATGAGCACCACCACCCGGGCGGGGGGCTGGGTCACCGGCGGCACGTACCGGGAGGCTACTCGGCGGCCCCGACCGCGGGTCAGCGCCGCCAGCGGGTGACCGCGGCCGCCACCGCTGCGGCCAGCCCGGCCTGCGCGCCGGTGGCCAGGCCGGTCGCCAGGGCCGGCGCGCCGACCTCGGCCAGCCCGGCCGTGCCGAGCGACCCCCCGCCGACGAGTGCCAGCACCCCGGCGGCCACGCCGACGCCGACCCCGGTGACCACGCCCCACAGGGCGGCGGTGACCGAACCGCCGTCGCCGTCCCCCAGCCGCCGCGCGGTGGCGGTGCCGGCGACCAGCCCGGCCAGCGCGGGCAGGGCCTGGGACAGGAAGGCCAGCAGCGGCACGGCCTGCGTGTCGGGCAGCGCGGCCAGCAGCGGGAGCGCGGGCACCGCGCCCAGGGTCACCCCGCCGGTGGAGACCAGGGTGCCGGCGCCGACGGCGAACCCGGGGCCGGCGGCCAGCCCGAGGACGGCGGCCGCGGCGTTGGGCAGCAGCAGGGCGGACAGCCCCACCAGCCCGACCGCGCCGGCGCTCGCCCCGCCCAGGCTGGTGGCCAGCGCAGCCACCCCGGCCACGTCGCTGACCAGCGCGACGGCGACCACGGCGAGCGCGAGGGCGAGCGCGGTGAGGGTGCCGGCGAGCACGCCGCGCGCCACCGCCCGGCCGGGGCCGGGGAACCGGTCCAGCAGGTCCCCCGCCGCGCCCGACTCCCGCCCGGCCCCCCAGGCGGAGGCCAGCAGCGGCAGCAGCACCGCGCCGACCGCGAGCCGGCCGAGGCCGACGCCGGCCGCGGGGGTGTCGACGGCTAGGGCGAGCAGCAGGGTGAGCACGAGGTGGGTGCCGGTCGCGGCCGCCACGACCAGACCGACCGGCCGGCGCCCGTCGAGGTCGCGGTGCACGACGACCGAGCGCGCGGCCTGCGAGCACCCCCACGCCGCCACCGCGGTCAGCACGAGGGGGGCCAGCGCGACCGGGCCGCCGGCCAGCTGCAGCGACGCCCCGTGGGCCAGCAGCCACAGCCGGACGGCGAGCGCCAGGTCACCGCCGGTGGACAGGCCGCCGTCGGGGTCCAGGGCGCCGACGACGACGAGGGCGAGGGTCAGCACCAGCAGGCCGACCAGGGTGAGGGCGGCGGTCGCCGCCGCGGCGAGGGCGGGGGCGGGCAGCCGGCTGGCGGCTCCGCGGAGCGGGGACCGGGTCAGGAGCTGGCGCACGCCCCCACTCTCCCAAGCCGGGACCGCCGGTCCGCGCCGCACCCGCCGGGGAACGCCGAGACCCGCCCCGGCGGGTGCCGGAGCGGGTCTCGGGGTGCTGCTGCGCGGGGAGCGCCGGGTCAGGACCCAGCGGGCCGGTCGCCGTCGCCGTCGGAGCCGCGGTCGCGGTCCGCGTCGGTCGCCGGGGGCGGCGGCGGGGTGGTGGGCGCCGCGTAGGTCGGCGGGGCCGGCGGCTGGCCCCCGCCCGGGGTCGAGCTCCAGCCGGCCGAGGAGGCGGTGGAACCGGTCGACGGGGTCGACTGCCCCCAGCCGCTCTGGCCCGCACCGCCCTGGCCCGCACCATTCTGACCCACACCGCTCTGACCGGCACCGCCCTGGCCGTAGCTCGACGGCTGGCCGTAGCCGCCCGAGGACGGGGTCCCCGGCTGCCCCGACTGCTGGGGCGCGCCCCACCCGCCGGCCTGGCCCTGCTGCTGGCCGGGCGCCTGCCCCTGGGGGGCGCCGTAGCCCTGCTGCGAGCCGTAGCCCGACGGGCCCTGCGGGGAGCCGTAGCCCTGGCCGTAACCCTGGCCCTGGCCCTGACCCTGGCCCTGACCCTGACCCTGGCCCTGACCCGACGGACCGCCGTGGCCGGGGCCGCCCTGGCCGAACTGGGGCGCGGGCTGGTTGGCCCACGAGGCGGCGTTGGCCACCCCGCCGGGCAGGGCGGGCTTGTTCTTCAGCTCCGGCAGCAGGCCGAGCACCGCGAAGGCCAGGGCGGCCGCCGACACCAGGAAGGTCAGCAACGCGAAGAAGCTGAAGCCGGCGGAGAAGGTCTGGATCCACTCGATGAGCGTCAGCAGGAACGCCAGCGCGGTGAGGCCGACGGTGACGAAGCTGCGCGGGAAGCCGAGCTTGAGGTCGGTGACGGCCGGCAGCAGCGCCCACACGGCCGCGGCGAGCAGCAGGATGAAGGAGAAGACGATCAGGCCGGACTCGAAGCCGTTGATGCTGTAGCTGTAGCCGAACCCGAAGTCGCCGCTGAACCACGGCAGCAGCGAGAAGAGCAGGTACAGCACCGCCGAGCCGGCGACGACGTAGTCCCCGAGCTTGAGCTTCTTGAGGTCCAGCCCGCCGCCGCCGGTCCCGCCGTGGCCGCCCGGACCGCCCTGGCCGTAGCCGGGCTGGCCGTAGGACTGACCCTGACCGGGCTGCTGCCCGTAGCCCTGCTGCCCGTAGCCCTGCTGCCCGTAGCCGCCCTGCTGCTGCCCGTAGGGGGGCTGGCCGTAGCCGGGCTGGCCAGGCTGCTGGCCCTGCTGGCCGTAGGGGGGCTGCTGCCCGTAGCCGGGCTGCTGCCCGGAGGGCGGCTGCTGGCCGTAGCCGGGCTGACCGGACTGGCCCGGCTGCCCGTAGCCACCCTGGGACTGGCCGTAGCCGGGCTGCTGACCGTAGCCGGGCTGACCCTGCCCGGGACCCCCGGTCTGGTCGGGTCCGCTGCTCGTCATCGCTCGACTTCTCCCCTGCCTGGTTCCGGTGTGGACGTGATCAGGATGTCAGCTCCGCGACGGATCGTGCCCACGCCCGACACTCCCCGCAACCGCGAGACGGCGGGGCACCCCGGAGGAGGGGTGCCCCGCCGTCGGGCGGTGCGCCGGGGGTCGCGGATCAGGCGCCGACGATCTCCCGCATGAGGCGCGCGGTCTCCGAGGGGGTCTTGCCGACCTTGACGCCGGCGGCCTCGAGGGCCTCCTTCTTGGCCTGCGCGGTGCCGGCGGAGCCGGACACGATGGCGCCGGCGTGGCCCATGGTCTTGCCCTCGGGCGCGGTGAAGCCGGCGACGTAGCCGACGACCGGCTTGGTCACGTGCTCCTTGATGAACTCCGCGGCCCGCTCCTCGGCGTCGCCGCCGATCTCGCCGATCATCACGATGGCCTCGGTCTCCGGGTCGTCCTGGAAGGCCTGCAGCGCGTCGATGTGCGTGGTGCCGATGACCGGGTCGCCGCCGATGCCGATGGCGGTGGAGAAACCGATGTCGCGCAGCTCGTACATCATCTGGTAGGTCAGCGTGCCGGACTTCGAGACCAGCCCGATCTTGCCGGCCTGGGTGATGTCGGCGGGGATGATGCCGGCGTTGGAGCGCCCGGGGCTGATCAGGCCCGGGCAGTTGGGGCCGATGATCCGGGTGGTCTTGCCCTGGGCGTAGGCCCAGAACTCGGTGGAGTCCTTGACCGGGATGCCCTCGGTGATGACCACGCAGAGGTTGATCCCGGCGTCGACGGCCTCCACGACGGCGCCCTTGGCGAACTTCGGGGGCACGAAGACGACGGTGACGTCGGCCCCGGTCTCCTTCATCGCCTCGGCGACGGAGCCGAACACCGGCACGCTGGTGCCGTCGAAGTCGACGGTCTGGCCGGCCTTGGAGGGGTTCACGCCGCCGACGACGGCGGTGCCGGAGGCCAGCATGCGCTGGGTGTGCTTGCGGCCCTCCGACCCGGTGATGCCCTGGACGATGACCTTGCTGTTCTCGGTGAGGAAGATGCTCATGTTCTGGTGTCCTTCGGGGTCAGCAGGTCGGGGTCAGGCGGCGGCGAGCTCGGCGGCCCGGCGGGCGGCGCCGTCCATGGTGTCGACCACGGTCACCAGCGGGTGGGCGGCCTCGGCGAGGATGCGGCGGCCCTCGTCGACGTTGTTGCCGTCCAGGCGGACGACGAGGGGCTTGGTCGCCTCGTCGCCGAGGATGGACAGCGCCGAGACGATGCCGTCGGCGACCGCGTCGCAGGCGGTGATGCCGCCGAAGACGTTGACGAAGACGCTCTTCACGGCCGGGTCGGACAGGATGATGCCCAGGCCGTCGGCCATGACCTGCGCCGAGGCGCCGCCGCCGATGTCCAGGAAGTTGGCCGGGCGCACCCCGCCGAACTCCTCGCCGGCGTAGGCCACGACGTCCAGGGTGCTCATGACCAGGCCGGCGCCGTTGCCGATGATGCCGACCTCGCCGTCCAGCTTGACGTAGTTGAGGTGCTTCTCCTTGGCGGCGGCCTCGAGCGGGTCGGCGGCGGCGACGTCCTCGAGGGCGTCGTGGCCGGCCTGCCGGAACGCGGCGTTCTCGTCGAGGGTGACCTTGCCGTCCAGCGCCAGCACGGTGCCGTCGGGGGCCTTGGCCAGCGGGTTGACCTCGACCAGGGTGGCGTCCTCCGCGGAGAAGACCTCCCAGAGCTTGATGGCGATCTCCACGACCTGGTCGCGCACCTCGGCGGGGAACTTCGCCGCGTCGACGATCTCCTCGGCCTTGGCCCGGTCGACGCCGACGGTCGCGTCGACGGGGATGCGGGCCAGCGCCTCGGGCTTGCTGACCGCGATCTCCTCGATCTCCATGCCGCCCTCGACGCTGGCCATTGCCAGGAAGGTGCGGTTGGAGCGGTCGAGCAGGTAGGAGAAGTAGTACTCCTCGGCGATGTCGCTGGCCTGGGCGACCATCACCTTGCGGGTGACGTGGCCCTTGATGTGCAGACCGAGGATGTCGGTGGCGCGGGCCTTCGCCTCCTCCGGGGTGTCGGCGAGCTTGACGCCCCCGGCCTTGCCCCGGCCGCCGACCTTGACCTGGGCCTTGACGACGACCTGGCCCGCGATGTCGCGGGCGATGGCCTCGGCCTGCTCAGGGGTCTCGGCGACGCCGCCGGGGAGCACGGGCACGCCGTGCGCTGCGAACATGTCACGGGCCTGGTACTCGAAGAGATCCACGAACAGGGACCGTAACGCCACCGCAACCCCTGCGCCGAACCCTCGTTGCCCTCTATGGGGCGCATCACAGCGCCCGCACACCCGTCACCGTCGACGAGGAGCGCAGCGTGCGCCGAGGAACCACCGTCCTGCTCACCGCCGCCCTGCTGGGGACCGGCGCCGTCACCGCCCCCGCCGGTGCGGGCGTCCCGGTGGAGATCGTGCCGCGGGACCTGACCATCACCGTGACGGGCCTGGGCCCCGAGGGCCGCACCTGCCAGGTCGACGCCGACCTGTACGTGCCCGCCGGGGTCGACGCCGACCACCGGGCGGCCGCGGTGCTGACCACCAACGGCTTCGGCGGCACCAAGGCCGACCAGGCCGACATCGCCCAGGGCCTCGGCGAGCAGGGCTACGTGACCCTCGCCTACACCGGGCTCGGGTTCGTCGACGGCGACCTGTGCCCGATCACCCTCGACGACCGCGAGCACGACGGCGCCGCGGCCAGCCAGCTGCTGCGCTTCCTGGGCGGCGACCCGTCCGTGCGGGCGGTGGACGACGCCACCGGCGCGCCGGTCGTCGTGGACCAGGTGGTGCGCCAGGACGACGCCACCGGCACCCCGTTCGACCCGGCCGCCGGGATGATCGGCGGCTCCTACGGCGGCCAGGTGCAGTTCGCCACGGCCGCGGTGGAGCACGCCGCGGGCACCGACCGGCTGGACGTCGTCGTGCCCCTCATCACCTGGAACGACCTCGCCTACGCCCTGGCGCCGGAGAACGGCGGCGCCACCCCCACGTCGGTGACCTCCCCCGGCACCGGCGTGCCGAAGTACCAGTGGATGGCGCTGTTCACCGTCCTCGGCGTGGCGAACGGCCTGCAGGACCTCCCGGCGGTCACCGACCCGGCGCAGCTGGCCGACCTGGCCACCGGCAACTGCGCGAACTTCGACGCCCGGGTCTGCACCGCGCTGCGGGAGGTGGCCACCACCGGCTACCCCAGCGCGGCGTCGATCGCCTTCCTGCGGGAGCGGTCGGTGGCCTCCTACGTGTCCGACGTCCGGGTGCCGACCCTGCTCGCCCAGGGTCAGGCCGACACCCTGTTCGACCTGCAGGAGTCGGTGGCCACCTACACGGCACTGCGCGACCAGGGGACGCCGACCGCGCTGGTCTGGCAGTCCTGGGGGCACAGCGACCTGACCCCGCAGCCCGGCGAGCTGGACATGCGCCACCCGGAGGACTCCGTGCAGGGCCGCCAGGTGCTCGCCTGGTTCGACCACCACCTGCGCGGCACCGGCCCGGCACCCGAGCTCGGCTTCTCCTACTACCGCGACTGGGTGCACGAGCGGACCGGCGACGTGGCGGCCGCCTACGCGCACGCCGACGCCTACCCCGTCGGCACCCCGCAGTCGCTGTACCTGTCCGGCAGCGGCGACCTGGTCCCCGACCCGGCCGCCGTCGTCCCCGGGTCGGCGTCCTGGAGCTCGGTGGCGCCGGTGGGCCCGAACTACACCGAGACCTCCTTCCTGGACCAGACCGCTCCGGTCACCGACCCGCCGGGGACGGCCGTGCGGTTCACCTCGCCCCCGCTGACCGCACCGGTCGACGTCGTGGGCTCGCCGCAGCTGACGGTGACCCTGGACGCCCCGGTCGTCGCCGGCACCCAGCGGCTCGGGCCCGGCGGCCAGCTGGTGCTGGTCGCCAAGCTCTACGACGTCGGCCCGGACGGCGCCGTCGAGCTGCCGCACCGGCTGGTCAGCCCGGTCCGGGTGGCCGACGTGACCCGGCCGGTCACCGTGCAGCTGCCGGGCATCGTGCACCGGTTCGAGGCCGGGCACTCCCTCGCCGTCGTGCTCGCCGGTGGCGACCTGGCCTACCGGGGGTCGACGCTGCCGCAGCCGGTGGGTGTGCGGACCGGCCCGGGTGTGGCCGGGGAGCTGCAGCTGCCGGTCACCGGCTGAGCGGGGCGTCCTCGTCGTCGAGCCCGTGCGGCCCGGCGGCGGGGGCGCCCTCCCCCGGCTGCCAGCGCCAGGCCAGCAGCGCCAGGCCGGTGCTGGCCAGGCCCAGCAGCAGCAGGCCCGTCCCGGGCAGCGTCCAGTCCAGGTCCGGGGAGTGCAGCGCGTCGCGGAGCCCGGACAGGCCCGCCTGCAGGACGGCGACGCCCACCGCGAGCAGCCCGCCGACGGCGGCGAGCCGCGGCCGCAGGGACGCCGACACGACCGCGGCCAGCAGCAGCGCGGCGGCCAGCAGCAGCCCGCCCAGCAGCGCCACCCCGGGTCGCTCCAGCAGGGCCCGCGGTCCCTCGGTGGCCACCACGGTCACCAGGCCGGTGGCCGGGTCGGTGACCAGCTGGTCGGTGACGTCGGCGGCCGGCAGGGCCAGGCAGAGCACGGTGACCGCGCCGAGCAGCACCCCGGCCCCGGCCAGGGCGGGGCGCAGCGGGTCGAGCCGACCGGCGTCCTCCATGACCGTCCGCCCGAACGCCACGACGGCGACCGCCCCGGCGAGCACGGTCAGGCCCAGGGCGACCACGCCCAGCGTCCACCCCGGCCCGGTCGCCACCGTCGAGGTGACGACCAGGTCGCCGGCCAGCACCTCGACGCCGGGCCGGGTGGTCGACGCCAGGCCCTGGTACAGCTCGATGAGCAGCCGGCCGACCGCCAGCGCGCCCGCGGCCCCGGCGTAGGCCAGCCCGAAGCGCGGCACCCGCCCGGCCGCGGTGAGCACGCCCACCGCCAGCGCCACGAGCGGGGTGAGCAGCGCGACCAGCACGTCCAGCGGGCCGGTCGCCAGCGACAGCTGCCGGCCGTCGACGTCGAGGTAGGTGGGGAAGACCGCCACGGCACCGACCAGGCCGGCCAGCGCGAGCAGCCCGCCGGCCAGCCGGGCGGTGGCCGGCACGGTGCCGACCACCAGGCCGTCGCCGGCCGTAGGCGCCTGCGCGCCCCGGGCGGCGGGTGCGCGCCGTCCGCCCCGGGCGGTGGGTGCGCCCTGCCCGCCCCGGCCGTCGGCGGTCCGCCGTGCCGACGGGGTCCGGCGGGCAGCGGGGGTCGCGGCGCCGCCGGGGCGGCGCTGCGGGTCTCCGGTCCTGCGGGTGGCCACGGGAGTCCTCCTCGGGGTGCGACCGGCGGGCGGCCGTGACCGCATCGTGATCGTGTCGTCTCGTGCCCATGTGTGACGTCGGGCACACGGGGGCATTACCGTGCCGTGAACGGGGCAGGAATTCGTGAGCCCCGCCACAGCTCGACCGCAGCCTCCTGTGGTCCGACCCGACCCAGGAGGTGCCGGTGACGACGTCCGCGTCCGCCCCAGCGTGGCACGGCACCCCCGCCGTCGTGGCGAGCGGCGCGTCCGGCGTGGCCCGCGCAGCGCGGACCGTGCGCGGGCTGTGCACCCCCTCGATGCTGGCCGGCGGGCTGACCGAGCTGGCCTGGCTGAGCGCGCACGCCCTGCTGTGGCCGCTGGGCACCCGCCCCGAGACCCCGGTGGTCGACGACCGCATCCGTCCGGAGTGGCAGCCGCCCGCGGTCCGCGCCCTCTTCGCCGGCGACCCGCTGGCCGCGCGCGTCCCGGTCGTGCTGGTCCACGGCATGGTCGACAACCGGTCGGTCTTCACGGTGATGTCGCGCGCGCTGCGCCGGCGCGGGTTCACCAGCGTGAGCACCTGGAACTACAGCCCGCTGGTGCAGGACGTGCGGGTGGCCGCCCGCCAGCTCGAGCAGCACCTGGCGCGCGTCTGCGAGGACAGCGGCCACGACCGCGTGCACGTGGTCGGCCACAGCCTGGGCGGCATCGTCGCCCGGTGGCTGCTGCAGTGCGGCGGCAGCGAGCGGTTCGCCTCCCTGACCACCCTGGGGTCGCCGCACGGCGGCACGATCTGGGCGCACGCGGGCCCCACGCCGCTGATCCGCCAGCTGCGGCCGGGGTCGGACCTGATGGCCGAGCTCGGCCGCCCGGCGCCCGGCCTCGACGTCCCGGTGACCGCGGTGTGGAGCGACCTGGACCAGCTTGTCCTGCCGGTGTCCTCCGGCCGGTGCGACCACCCCGACCTGCAGGCGCGCAACGTCGCGGTGCACGGCGTGGGCCACATGTCGCTGCCGATCCACCGCGGCGTGGTCGACGAGGTCGCCGCCGTGCTCGCCGGCCACCGGGCCGGCACGGACGCCGACCACATCGCCGTCGCCTGAGCAGGAGCTCCTCGCCTCACCGTCGGTGAGCAGAAGTCGACTCAGCGACACGCCGGACCGCCTCCCCGACCCTCGCGGTCACCCGTGGTCACATTCCGGTCACGCGGTCGGCATCCTGCCGGCGCTCGTCACTCCTCTGGCGAACCGGAAGGCGGTACCCCTTGTCCCGCTCCCGCGACGTGGTCGGACCCCCGCGGCCCGGCCGTCCGGTACGGGACCGGTCGGTCCTCGAGGCCCCCGCCCTGGACCTGTCCGCGCTCGAGGACGTGCCGTCCCTGCCCGCGCCGCGGCTGCCCGCCGACGACGCGCTGGCCCCGCCCACCGGCCGGGTCGAGGTGCTCAGCAGCGGCCCCGCCCCGGACCGGCGCGGACGTCACCGCCTGCCCAGCCCGCCGCGCCGGCGTGGTGGCCTGCTGCTCGCCGCGCTCACCGTCGGCGGCCTGCTCGCCGCCGTCCTGGGCAGCACCGGGACCGGGGCGCCGACCGACGTGGTCGCCGGGGACTACGGCCTGTCGGCCACCGAGTCCAACTTCTCCGGCGGCATGGACGACGCCGATGCCCGCCGCGAGATCACCGCCGCCGAGGCCCAGGCCCGCCTGGACGACCTGGCCGCCTCCCGCGCCGCCCGCGAACCCAGCTTCGTGCTGCCCACCGACGGCGTCATGACGACCTGCTTCTGCCAGCGCTGGGGCCAGATGCACTGGGGCATCGACCTCGCCGCCCCCCTGGGCACCCCGATCGTGGCCGCCGCCGACGGCGTCGTGCTGCGCGCGGGCCCGGCCACCGGCTACGGCAACGCCATCTACATCCAGGACGCCGACGGCAACGTCGAGATCTACGGCCACATGCGCTACCTCTACGTCGAGGCCGGGGACGTCGTCTCCGCCGGCGACCTGATCGCCAAGGTCGGCAGCGAGGGCCAGTCCACCGGTCCGCACCTGCACTTCGAGATCCACGTCGGCTCCATGACCGGCCGCCCCACCGACCCCGAGGTCTGGCTCGACGACCGCGGGATCACCGTCCCCGGCGCCTGAGGCCCACCGCCACCCCGGTGATCATGGGGTTGGTGCCGTCCGGCGTGCCGAGGTCTGCGCGTCCGCCGGCGACGACCCCGTGATCACGCCTGGCCATCGCAGCGACTACAGCTTGACGACCGGGGCGTAGCGGAGGACCAGGCGCTTGGTGCCGCCGGAGCCGAAGTCGACGGTGGCCTGCGCCTTGTCGCCCACCCCGTTGACCTCGACGACCGTGCCGAGGCCGAAGGCGTCGTGGCTGACCCGGTCGCCCACGTCGACGCTGATGACCTGCCGGTTGCCGACCCCGCCGCGCAGCCCACCGGTGGACAGCCCGGTGGCGGCCACCCGGCGCTGCGCCGAGCCGTAGGACGCCGTCGGCTTGGGGTCCACGCCGGTCCAGTGCACGGCGTCGTCGGGCAGCTCGTCGAGGAAGCGGGACGGCGGGTTGTAGGCCGGCTGCCCCCAGGAGGTGCGCACCGTCGCCCGGGACAGGAACAGCCGCTCCCGGGCCCGGGTGATGCCGACGTAGGCCAGCCGGCGCTCCTCCTCGAGCTCCTTGCTGTCGCCCAGGGCGCGCAGGTGCGGGAAGACGCCGTCCTCGAGGGCGGTCAGGAAGACCACCGGGAACTCCAGGCCCTTGGCGGTGTGCAGCGTCATCATCGTGACCACGCCGGCGTCGTCGCCGCTGACCGGGATCTGGTCGGCGTCGGCGACCAGGGACACCTGCTCCAGGAAGTCGGTGACGCTGCCCTCGGGGTTCACCGCCTCGAACTCGGCGGCGACGCTGACCAGCTCGTGCAGGTTGTCCACCCGGCCCTCGTCCTGCGGGTCGGTGGAGGCCTCGAGCTCCGAGAGCAGGCCGCTGCGCTCCAGGATCGACTCCAGCAGCGCACTGGGGCCCGAGCCGGTGGCCAGCAGGTGCTCGAACTCCTCGAGCAGGGACACGAACTCCTGGATGTTCTTCAGCGACCGGGTGGCCAGCCCCGGTGCCTCCTCGGCCCGGCGCAGCGCGGTGGCGAAGGCGATCCGCTCCCGGTCGGCGAGGGTCTCCACGCAGGCCTCGGCGCGGTCGCCGATGCCGCGCTTGGGCGTGTTGAGCACCCGGCGCAGGCTGACCACGTCGGTGGGGTTGCTGACCACCTTGAGGTAGGCCAGTGCGTCGCGGACCTCCTTGCGCTCGTAGAAGCGCACCCCGCCGACGACCTTGTAGGGCATGCCGACCCGGATGAACACCTCCTCGAAGACGCGGGAGGCGTTGTTGGTGCGGTAGAAGACCGCGATGTCCTTGGGCCTGGCCAGGCCGTCGTCGACCAGCTTGTCGATCTGCTCGGCGACCCAGGCGGCCTCGTCGTGCTCGTTCTCCCCGACGTAGCCCTCGATGAGCTCGCCGTCGCCGGCGTCGGACCACAGGTTCTTCGGCCGGCGGGCGGTGTTGCGGGCGATCACCTGGTTGGCCGCGCGCAGGATGCGCTGGGTGGAGCGGTAGTTCTGCTCCAGCACGATGGTGGTGGCCTCGGGGTAGTCGCGCTCGAACTCGTCGATGTTGCGGATCGTGGCGCCGCGGAAGGCGTAGATGGACTGGTCGGCGTCGCCGACGACGCACAGCTCGGCCGGCGGCACGGGCCCGCCCGGGAAGCCCACCAGCTCGCGGACCAGGGCGTACTGCGCGTGGTTGGTGTCCTGGTACTCGTCGACCAGCACGTGCCGGAACCGCCGCCGGTAGTGCTCGGCGACGTCGGGGAAGGCCTGCAGCAGGTTGACCGTGGTCATGATCAGGTCGTCGAAGTCCATCGCGTGGGCCTCGCGCAGCCGCCGCTGGTACAGCGCGTAGACCTCGCGCAGCACCTTCTCCGGCGCGGTCTGCGGGTTGAACGACTCCTCGTCGACCAGCTCGTTCTTCAGGTTCGAGATCTGCGCGGCCAGGCTGCGGCCGGGGTAGCGCTTGGCGTCGAGGTCCAGGTCGCGGGCCACCATCGTCATCAGCCGGACCGAGTCGCCCTGGTCGTAGATGGTGAACGAGCTCTTCATGCCGAGCTTGGCGGCCTCGGCACGCAGGATGCGCACGCACATGGAGTGGAACGTCGACACCCACATGGCCCGGGCCCGCGGGCCGACCAGCTGGGCCACCCGCTCCTTCATCTCCCCGGCGGCCTTGTTGGTGAAGGTGATCGCCATGATCTCGCCGGGGTGCGCACCGCGGGCGCCGAGCAGGTAGGCGATGCGGTGGGTGAGCACCCGGGTCTTGCCCGACCCGGCGCCGGCCACGATGAGCAGCGGACCGCCCTCGTGGACCACCGCGTCGCGCTGCGGGCCGTTGAGCCCGGCGAGCATCCGCTCCAGCTCCCGGCCGACCTGGCCGGACGTCTGGCGGGGCAGGGCGGCGGTTCCGGGGAGGGAGATCTGCGGGCTGCTCATGTCGCCCCCGAGCTTAGGCGCCGGCACCGACACTCCCCCGGGGCCGCGAGGTGTGGCAGACTCCGCCCCGTGCTGAGCGCGCGCGAGTTTTACTACGGCCACCGGGTACCGGTTGCCGTCCCTCAGCGCTAGCCACTGACAGACGAACCCCGGGCCCAGGAGCCCGGGGTTCATTCGTCTCCGGGGTCCGACGGCCCTCCACCCCAGGAGGAACCCCATGACCACCGCCATCGAGGCCACCCACGCCGCAGCCCGCATCACCGAGCTGCGCGGCGACATCGACGCCTGCGACGCCGAGATCATCCGGCTGGTGCAGCAGCGGCTGGCCATCTCGCAGGAGATCGGCGCCCTGCGCCGCTCCACCGGGGGCACCCGGTTGTCGCTGGCCCGCGAGCAGCAGGTGCTGGCCCGCTTCCAGGAGGCGCTGGGCACCGACGGCGCGGCGCTGGGCATGATGCTGCTCCGGCAGGGCCGCGGACGGCTCTGAGCCCTGCGCCACCGGGGGCGCTCCTCCGGGGAACACCGGGCTGCCCGGGCTGCTTCACTCCCCTCGTGAGCTCCCCGCAGCGTCCCCCCGCCGAGAACGTCGAGCGCGCCCTGTGCGTGCTCGCCCACCCCGACGACGTCGACTTCGGCAGCGCCGGCACGGTCGCCACCTGGACAGCGGCCGGCACCGAGGTGACCTACCTGATCGTCACCGACGGCGACGCGGGCGGGTTCGACGACACCCCCCGGGAGCAGATGCCCGTGCTCCGGCAGGCCGAGCAGCGCGCCGCGGCCGCCGCCGTGGGGGTCACCGACGTGCGGTTCCTCGGCTACCCGGACGGCCGGCTCGAGCTGACCCTGGACCTGCGCCGCGACATCAGCCGGGTGATCCGGCAGGTCCGCCCGCAGCGGGTGCTGACCTCCTCGCCGGAGCGGATGTACGACCGGATCGGCGCCAGCCACCCCGACCACATGACGGTCGGCGAGTCCACGCTGCGCGCGGTCTACCCCGACGCCCGCAACCCCTTCGCCTTCCCCGAGCTGCTCGCCGACGAGGGGCTGGACGCCTGGACGGTGGCGGAGGTGTGGCTGGGCGCCAGCCCGCGCGCCGACCACGCGGTGGACGTCACCGACGTGGTCGAGCGGAAGTTCGCCGCGCTGGAGTCGCACGTCACCCAGGTCGCGCACCAGCCGGAGGGCCAGCTGCGGGAGTTCGTCACCGGCTGGATGCGGCAGACCGCCGTCCGGCACCGCCTGCCCGAGGGCCGCCTCGCCGAGGCCTTCCACGTGGTGCACACCGCCTAGCCCGACCGGGGCTCAGGCCAGCTTGCGGTCCACGGCCCAGCGGGTGAGCTCGTTGCGGTTGGACAGCTGCAGCTTGCGCAGCACGCCCGAGGCGTGGGACTCCACGGTCTTGACCGAGATGAACAGGCGCTGGCCGATCTCGCGGTAGGTGTAGCCGCGGGCCAGCAGCTGCATGACCTCCCGCTCCCGAGCCGAGAGCAGGTCCAGGCCGGGGTCGACGTCCGGCGCGGGGGCGGGCGCGGCCGGCCCGGCGGCGAAGGCGTCCAGCACGAACCCGGCCAGCCGCGGGGAGAACACCACGTCGCCCTCGGCGACCCGGGCCACGGCGTCGCGCAGGTCGGGGCCGGAGATCGTCTTGGTCACGTAGCCGCGCGCCCCGGCCCGGATGACGGCGATGACGTCCTCGGCGGCGTCGGAGACCGACAGCGCCAGCCACCGGACGTCGGGCAGCTCGCCGCGCAGCGTCTCCAGCACCGCCCGCCCGCCGCCGCCGGGCAGGTGCACGTCGAGCAGGACGACGTCCGGGCGGGTGGCCCGCACGCCGGCGACGGCCTCGGCGACGTCGGCGGCCTCGCCGACCACCTCGACGGCGTCGCCCAGCTCCGCGCGCACCCCCGAGCGCACCATCGCGTGGTCGTCGACCAGGAACACCCGTGTCACGTCGTCCTCCTCGGCAGCACCAGCTCGACCTCCGTACCGGCCCCGGGTGCGGTGTGCACCGTCGCGGTGCCGCCGACCCGCTGCAGCCGGCCCACCACCGAGTCGCGCAGCCCGCGCCGGTCCTCGGGCACCCGGTCGGGGTCGAACCCGGCACCCCGGTCGCGGACGTAGACGGTGACCGCGGACGGCGTCACCTCGGTGTACAGGTCGACCGACGTCACCCCGGCGTGCTTGGCGGCGTTGACCACCGCCTCGCGCGTCGCGCGGGCCAGGGCCTCGACGGCGTCGTCGACCTCGGCGTCCCCGACCACGACCGGGTCGACGGCGACCTCGTGGTCGGCCTCGACATCGGCGACCAGCTCCGACACCCGGCCGGCCCAGGTGCCGCCCTCGGCAGAGCGCGGGGCGTACAGCCAGCTGCGCAGCTCGCGCTCCTGGCCGCGGGCCAGCCGGGTGACCTGCGCGGGGTCCCCGGCGTGCTTCTGCACCAGCGCCAGGGTCTGCAGCACGGAGTCGTGCAGGTGCGCCGCCACCGCGGCGCGCTCCTCGGAGCGGATGCGGGCGGCCCGCTCGTCGGCCCGGGAGTCCAGCAGCCGGCGCCACAGCGGGGCGGTCGCCAGCGCGACGCCGACGAGCACCACGACGGTGGCCACGAACCCGTTGCGGGCGTTGGCCAGCTGCCCGGTCGTGGCCAGCAGCAGCACCAACCCGCCCCCGGCGAGCAGCACGCCGACCACCAGGCCCCAGCGCGCGGACCGGGCGTCGGTGCGCTCGGTGTCCAGCTGGTACCAGATCACCGCCAGCCCGGCCCCGGCCAGCACCAGGGGGACGACGACGTCGCCCCGCGTCAGCGTGTCCAGCCGGCTGGACAGGCCCAGCGCCAGCACGCCCAGCGCGACCAGCCCGAGCAGTTGCCGACCGCTGGCCCGCGGGGGGCGCTCCGGGCGCTCGTAGTCGGCCGGGGCCGCCTTCATGGTGAACCAGAGCAGCGCGTAGGCGACGACGCCGACGCCGGAGATGCCCAGCAGCACGAACGCGACGCGGGCGACAACCGGGTCCAGCCGCAGGTGGTCGGCGGTGCCCGCGGCGACCCCGCCCAGCACGCGGCCGCGGCGGGCGCGCAGCAGCGGCGGCCGGTCGGCGCGGACGCCTGCCGGGGGCGCGGTCGTGGTCACCGGACCATCGTGCCCCGGGCCCGGGTGCGGGCACATCGGGGAACACCCTGAGGGGGCGGAACGGGGGTCGGACCGGGGTGTTCCCCGATACCGTCGAGGTCCCGACGCCCGGAGGGTGGACGCCATGACGACCTCGACGCCTCCGCAGTCCCCTCCGCCACCGCTGCCGCCCTCCCCCGAGCCGCCGGCCGGCGGCCCCCCGCCCCCGTGGCAGCCGACCCGGCCGCCGCTGCGCCGCAGCCGGACCGACAAGGTCATCGGCGGTGTCGGCGGCGGCCTCGCCGAGTACACCGGCATCGACGCGCTGCTGTGGCGGGTCGGCTTCATCGCCCTGGTGTTCGCCGGCGGCACCGGGTTCCTCGTCTACCTGCTGCTGTGGCTGCTCATGCCGGCCCGCCCGGTCGACCCGCACGCCCCGCAGCCGGAGCCGCGGGCCGTCGAGCCCCGCTCCCCCGTCCCCGGGGTGACCGTGGCGGCCCTGCTGATCACCCTCGGCGTCACCGCCCTGGTCGCCTGGGCCACGCCATGGAGCCCCGGCCCGGTGGTGTTCCTCTCGATCGCGCTGCTCGTCGTCGGCCTCGGCCTCGGGGTGGGCGCCTTCGTCGGCGGCCGGTCAGCCCGTGGACCGCTGGTGGCGCTGGGCGTGCTGCTGACCTTCGCGGTGGTCGTCGCCTCCGCCGGCCACGGCTGGCAGGACCGGACCCGCGGCGGGGTCGGTGACCGCAGCTACGCCCCGGCCACCGCCGACGCGGTGCGCGCGGACTACCGCAGCGGGGTCGGCGACACCGAGCTCGACCTGACCGGCATCGACCTGGCCGACCTCACCGCGCCGATCACCACCACCGTCGACGCCGGCATCGGCGACGTCGAGGTCGTGGTCCCCCGCTCGGCCGACGTCCAGGTGGACGTGCAGAACGGGGTGGGCGAGACGGACGTGTTCGGCGACGGGTCGCAGGGCGGCTTCTTCCCGGGCACCGGGTCGCGGCCGTGGACCGGGGACAGCACCCCCGAGGTCGTGCTGACGATCCAATCGGGCATCGGCGACGTGACGGTGTCCCGTGGCTGAGCCGACCGACCCCCGCACCCCCGCGACCAGCGAGCAGGAGACCACCGTGCACCCCGGCCAGGACACCGACCGCCGCGACACCGCCGTCCTGCCCGACGGCACCGGCACCTGGGCGCCGCCGGCACCCGCCGTGCAGCCGGCCCCGCGCCGCCGCTCCCCCGACCTGCTGGCGCTGACCGCCGGCGTGGTGTTCTGCCTGGTCGCCGTCCTCGGCCTGGTCGGCACCTCGCTGCCGGGCTGGGTGTTCGGCGGCGGGTTCGTCGCCGTCGTCCTGGTCGTCGCCGGCGTCGGGCTGCTGGTCACCGAGCTCCGCAAGCCCCGCGGCTGACCCTCCCCGCCCGGGCAGGGGATCCCCTCCACCACGGACAGCCGTCACGCGTGGTGGAGGGGATCCCCTGCCTCGGCGCGGGGGTCCTGCGTCACTCCCACTCGATGGTGCCCGGGGGCTTGCTGGTCACGTCCAGCACCACCCGGTTGACCTCGGCCACCTCGTTGGTGATCCGGGTCGAGATCCGCTGCAGCACGTCGTAGGGCAGCCGGGTCCAGTCCGCGGTCATCGCGTCCTCGCTGGACACCGGCCGCAGCACCACCGGGTGGCCGTAGGTGCGGCCGTCGCCCTGCACGCCGACCGAGCGGACGTCGGCCAGCAGCACCACCGGGCACTGCCAGATCTCCCGGTCCAGCCCGGCGGCGGTCAGCTCGGCCCGGGCGATCGCGTCGGCCCGGCGCAGGGTGGAGAGCCGGTCCGCGGTCACCTCGCCGACGATGCGGATGCCCAGGCCCGGCCCCGGGAAGGGCTGCCGCCAGACCAGCGACTCGGGCAGGCCCAGCTGCAGGCCCACCGCGCGCACCTCGTCCTTGAACAGCGTGCGCAGCGGCTCCACCAGGCTGAACGTCAGGTCCTCGGGGAGGCCGCCGACGTTGTGGTGGCTCTTGATGTTCGCCGTCCCGGTGCCCCCGCCGGACTCCACGACGTCGGGGTAGAGCGTGCCCTGCACCAGGAACTCGACGGTCTCCCCGTGCGCCTGGGCGTCGGCGACCACGTCGGTGGCGGCCTGCTCGAAGACCCGGATGAACTCTCGGCCGATGATCTTGCGCTTCTGCTCGGGGTCGCTGACGCCGGCCAGCGCACCGAGGAACTGCTCCCGGGCGTCGACCACCCGCAGGTCGGCACCGGTGACGGCGACGAAGTCGCGCTCGATCTGCTCGGTCTCGCCCTCCCGCATCAGCCCGTGGTCGACGTAGACGCAGGTCAGCCGGTCACCGATGGCCCGCTGCACCAGGGCGGCGGCGACCGCGGAGTCCACACCCCCCGACAGCGCGCACAGCGCCCGCTTGTCCCCGATCTGCGCGCGGACCGCCTCGACCTGGTCCTCCACGACGTTGGCCGTGGTCCAGGACTTCTCGAGGCCGGCGATGTCGAACAGGAAGTGCTCGAGCACGGTCTGCCCGTGCGCGGTGTGCTTGACCTCGGGGTGGAACTGCACCCCGGCGAGCTTGCGGTCGACGTCCTCGAAGGCCGCCACCGGCGCACCGGTCGAGGTGGCGGTGACGGTGAACCCGGGCGGGGCCGCGGAGACCGCGTCGCCGTGGCTCATCCACACCGACTGCTCCAGCGGGGTCTCCCCGAACAGCCGGTTGGCGGTGGTCACGGTCAGCGGGGTGCCGCCGTACTCGCGGTCGCCGGTGTGCGCGACGGTGCCGCCGAGGGACTGCGCCATGGCCTGGAAGCCGTAGCAGATGCCGAACGCCGGGACCCCGGCCTCGAACAGCGCCGGGTCGACCTGCGGGGCGCCCTCGGCGTACACCGACGACGGGCCGCCCGACAGCACGATGGCCGCGGGCTTGCGGGCGAGCACCTCGGCGACGGGGACGTCGGAGCCCACGAGCTCGGAGTAGACCCCGGCCTCGCGGATGCGGCGGGCGATCAGCTGGGCGTACTGGGCGCCGAAGTCGACGACCAGGACCGTGGGGAAGTCCATCCTCAGCCCCCGATGACCAGGTCGACCCGCTGGAACTCCTTGAGGTCCCGGTAGCCGGTCTTGGCCATGGTGCGGGCCAGCGCGCCGAAGAGGTTGGTGCGGCCGTCGGCCTCGACGGCGGGCCCGTTGAGCACCTGCTCCAGCGGCGCCGCGGCCGGCACCGGGGCGTCGACCACGCCGCGCGGGAGCCGGGGGTGCGCGGCGACGGAGTCCCACCAGGCACCGCCGGCCGGCGCCTCGGCCGCCGAGCGCAGCGGCTCGCCGAGCTGCACGGCGTCGGCCCCGCAGGCCAGCGCCCGGGCGATGGCGCCGGAGGTCTCGATCGCGCCGTTGGCGATGACGTGCACGTACCGGCCGCCGGTCTCGTCCAGGTAGTCCCGGCGCGCGGCCGCGGCGTCGGCGATGGCGGTGGCCAGCGGCACCCGCACGCCCATGACGGCGTCGCCGGTGGAGGCGCTGTCGGCGCCGACGCCCACGATCACGCCGGCCGCGCCGGTGCGCATCAGGTGCAGGGTGGTCTGGTAGTCCGCCGCCCCGCCCACGATGACCGGGACGTCGAGGTCGGCGATGAACTCCTTGAGGTTGAGCGAGTCGTCCTGGGTGGTGACGTGCTCGGCGGAGACGATCGTGCCCTGGATGACCAGCAGGTCGACCCCGGCCGAGAGCACCGTGGCGGCGAACTGCTCGGTGTGCTGCGGGCTGATCCGCACCGCCGAGGTGACGCCGGAGTCGCGCAGCTCCTTGACCCGGGCGGTGATCAGGTCGGTCTTGACCGGCTCGCGGTAGAGCTCCTGCAGCAGCGCGGTGCTCGACGTCCCCGAGGCCGCGGCCTCGCGCAGCTTGGCGTAGACGTCGGCCGGGTCGTCGTAGCGGGTCCACAGGCCCTCGGCGTTGAGCACGCCGAGCCCGCCGGCCTGGCCGACCGCGATGGCCGTCGCCGGGCTCATCACCGCGTCCGACGGGCTGGCGACCAGCGGGATCCCGAACCGGAAGGCGTCGATCTGCCAGGCGGTGGACACGTCGTCGACGTCCCGGGTGCGCCGGCTGGGCACGATCGAGACCTCGTCGAGGTCGTAGCCGCGGCGGGCGAAGCGGTTCAGCCCGATCTCGACGTTGTCACGCACTGGCACTGGGGGTCACCGGGCCCGGTAGTTGGGAGCTTCGACGGTCATCTGGATGTCGTGCGGGTGGCTCTCGGTCAGGCCCGCCGCGGTGATCCGGGTGAGCTGGCCCTTCTCCTGCAGCTCGGCGACGGTGGCCGCGCCGGCGTAGCCCATCGAGGCGCGCAGGCCGCCGACGAGCTGGTGGGCCACCCCCGACAGCGCGCCGCGGTAGGGCACCTGGCCCTCGATGCCCTCGGGCACGAGCTTGTCGTCGGAGAGGACGTCGTCGGCGAAGTAGCGGTCGCGGCTGTAGGACTGGTTCCCGCGCTTCTGCATCGCCCCGAGCGAGCCCATGCCGCGGTAGGACTTGTACTGCTTGCCGTTCATGAAGACCAGGTCGCCCGGGGCCTCCTCGACACCGGCGAACAGGCTGCCCAGCATCACGGTGTCGGCACCGGCGACCAGGGCCTTGGCGATGTCGCCGGAGTACTGCAGCCCGCCGTCGGCGATGACCGGCACACCGGCCGGCTTGCAGGCCAGGGAGGCCTCGTAGACCGCGGTCACCTGCGGGACGCCGACGCCGGCGACCACGCGGGTGGTGCAGATCGAGCCGGGCCCGACGCCGACCTTGACGCCGTCGGCACCGGCGTCGACGAGCGCCTGCGCGCCGGCCCGGGTGGCGACGTTGCCGCCGACGACCTGGATGCCGAAGTCCTTCTTGACCCGGGTGACCATCTCCAGCACCGCGCGCTGGTGGCCGTGCGCGGTGTCGACCACGAGCACGTCCACGCCGGCGTCGACCAGCAGGCCCGCGCGCTTGTAGGCGTCCTCGCCCACACCCAGGGCGGCACCCACCACGAGGCGGTTGTCGGCGTCCTTGGTGGAGTTCGGGTACTGGTCGCGCTTGATGAAGTCCTTGACGGTGATCAGCCCGCGCAGCCGGCCGGCGTCGTCGACCAGCGGCAGCTTCTCGACCTTGTGCTGGCGCAGCAGGGCCAGCGCGGTGTCGCCGTCGACCCCGACCGGGGCGGTGACCAGCGGCAGCGGGGTCATCACGTCGCGCACCAGCCGGTTGGCGTGGTCGGACTCGAAGCGCATGTCGCGGTTGGTCACCATGCCGACCAGCACGCCGTCGTCGTCGACCACGGGGGCGCCGGAGATGCGGTAGCGGCCCGACAGCGCGTCGACCTCGGCCAGGGTGTTGTCCGGGGAGCAGGTCACCGGGTTGGTGATCATGCCCGACTCCGACCGCTTGACCAGGTCGACCTGGCCGGCCTGCTCCTCGGCGGCCAGGTTGCGGTGCAGGATGCCGACCCCGCCCGCGCGGGCCATGGCGATCGCCATCCGCGCCTCGGTCACGGTGTCCATGGCGCTGGAGACCAGCGGGATGGACAGCCGGATGCCCCGGGTCAGCAGGGAGGACGTGTCGACCTCGGCGGGGACGACGTCCGAGGCACCGGGCACCAGCAGGACGTCGTCGTAGGTCAGCCCGAGGGGCGCGAACTTCGCGGGGAGCTCGGGGGTGCTGGCGTCGGGCTGCACGGGTGCCGCCACCTCTCGTCCGGGGGACGTCGGGTCGACGTCCGGTGGTACGGCGCCGGGACGGCGCACGGGGACCCCGTCGATCGTAGGCTGCCACCCCCGTCACACCCCCGGGACGCCTAGGCTCGCAGCCGTGACCTCGTGGGACGACGCCTTCGGCACCGACGGCAGCGGCGGCGGCGGCGGCGACGGCGAGGCACCGCCGCCGCCCCCGCTGACCATGGAGGAGCGGGCCGGGGTGCTCGACGACCTGGCCGAGCTCGAGGTCTTCCGCACCCTGCTGGAGCCCACCGGGGTCAAGGGCATCGTGGTCGACTGCCCCGACTGCGACGAGGAGCACCACGTCGACTGGGCGCTCATGCAGGCCAACCTGCGGCAGCTGCTCGACGAGGGCCAGACCGGCCGGCACGAGCCGCCCTTCGACCCCGACCCCGACGACTACGTCAGCTGGGACTACGCCAGCGGCTACGCCGACGGGGTGGCCGCGCACGCCGAGGCCGAGGAGCCCCGCGAGGGCCGCGCCCCGGGCCGGCACGCCCGCGACGACCAGCCCTAGACGGCGGTCTGCTCCAGGCTGGGCACCGGGCCCCGCTCGCGCGGGCGGTACACGACCAGGGCGTGGAAGACGAACCGCGCCACGAAGGCGACGGCCAGGGTCACCGCGGTGGCGATGGCGCTGGTGAGCACGCCGTGCTCGACCAGCCACCAGGCGATCGAGATGCGGACGGCGCTCTCGGCGTTGTTGAACAGCGCCGACCGCAGGAACCGCCGCCGCACCGGGTCGGCCGTGGCGACCAGGTCGGCGAACACGTAGCGCTCCTGCAGCAGGAAGTTGCCCACGATCGTGGTCTCGGCGGCGACCACCGCGGCCGGCAGGAACGGCATGCCCAGCGCCACCAGCGCCGACACGATCGCCACGTTGACCACCGCACCGAGGGCGCCCACCAGCGCGAACCCCGACATCCGGCCGAAGCGCAGGTCGGCCAGCTGCCAGAGGAACCACAGACCCTGGCGCAGCGAGGCCTTGGACGACCCGCCGGTGCGCGCACCGAAGGCGAAGGGCACCTCGCGGATCCGCCGCCGCCGGCGGACCAGCACCTCGAGCAGGATCTTGAACCCCTTGGGCCGCAGCTCGTCGAGGTCGACCCGGCCGAGGTCCAGGGCGAAGAACCCGGTCATCGGGTCGCTGCAGGTGTGCAGCCGGGTCGGGAACATCGCCTTGGTGACCAGCGTCGTGGTCCGGGAGACCCCGTGCCGCAGCCACCCGGACAGGCCCTCGGCCGCCCCGCCGGTGGTGTACCGGGAGGCGACGGCGACGTCGGCGCCCTCCAGCGCGTCCAGCAGCGCGGGCAGCACCTCCGGCGGGTGCTGGAGGTCGCCGTCGAGGACGGCACAGCGCCGGCCGCGGGCCGCGCGCAGCCCGGCCACCACCGCCCCGGACAACCCGCCCTCGGGCTCGGCGCGGTGGATGACCACCAGCTGCGAGCGCAGCGCCGGGGCCTGCGCCCGCGCGATCGCCGCGGTGTCGTCGGCGGAGTCGTCGACCACGACGACCTCGGTGGCCGGGCCGCCGACCGCGGCGTCGACGCGCCGCAGCAGCTCGGCGACGTTGGCCGCCTCGTCGTAGGTGGGCACCACGACGGTCAGGGTGACCCGGTCGCCTGTCATCGGTGCTGGGTCCTCCGGGTCGGGGGCGGAGCCCGTCGACCCTGCGGGGTCCTCGGGCGGCTCAGCTCATCATGCCGCGACGGAACCCGCTGGCGACCGCTTCGGCGCGGTCCTTCGCGCCGAGCTTGCGGAAAAGCCGGCGGGCGTGGGTCTTGATGGTGTCCTCGGACAGGTAGAGCTCGCGGCCGATCTGGGCGTTGCTCTTGCCCTGGCTCATGCCGGTGAGCACCTGCATCTCGCGCACCGACAGGGTGACGGCGGGGACGTCGACCCGGACCGCGGCGCGCACCGTGGTGGGCGCGGCGGCCAGCGCGGTGGAACCGCCGAAGGCGTGCGCCGGCGGGGCGCCGACGGCCGACAGCGGGCCGGTGTGCGGGCGGCCGGGCTCGGCGCGCAGGCCGACCCGGGAGACGCCCAGGCCCATCTCCACGGGCGAGGCGTCCCAGCGCAGGTAGCCGCGGGCGCCGGCCGCGACGGCGGCCCGCACGCTCTCGGCGTCGTCGGGGGCCCCGAGCACCAGGACCGGCACCGACGGGTGGGCGCGCAGCACCTGGGTGGCGACGGCCAGACCGCTGTCGGTGGCGCGCTGGGTGCCCACGAGCAGCACGTCGGGCTGGCGGGTGGCCAGCCGGGCGAGCAGGGAGGCGGGGTCGCCGACGGCTTCGACGCGGGCCACCGACGGCAGCGCGACCAGCCGGGAGGCGACGTCGTCGCGGACGCGGCGGCGCTCGTCGAACACCCACACGGTCGATCCCCCGACGCCGTGCGCGCCGCCGTTCACCGCGGCGCGGGTCCTGTCCTCGATCACGTCTGCTCCCGTCCTCACCAGCCGTACCCCGTTCGGGGCACCGGTGTCCCCCACTCGGTGGTCGGCGGGGTCGGGACCCACCTTGATCGGCCCGCGGGGTGGTGCCCAGGGGGTGTCACCCCGGCGGGTGAGGCCGGCGCGGTGCGCGACCGATGCACACATCCGGAGATCCCGCAGGATGAATGATCGCGATCGTGTTTGGGTGTGATCACCCCCGGGCAGTGGCCTGGAGCGCCGGGCAGCACCCCGGCCACCCGAGCACTGGAGGACTCCGAATGGCTGACATCCGCCGCCTGCCCACCCCCGTCGCCGAGGTGTGGGACTGGCAACTGCACGGCGCCTGCCGTGGCGAGTCCACGTCCCTGTTCTTCCACCCCGACGGCGAGCGCGGCCCGGCCCGGGCCCGTCGGCAGGCCGCGGCGAAGGCCGTGTGCGGCACCTGCCCCGTCGTGGAGGCCTGCCTCAAGCACGCGCTCAGCGTCCGCGAGCCCTACGGCGTGTGGGGCGGCATGAGCGAGGAGGAGCGCACCCGGCTCATCGCCGCCGAGAACGCGCCGGTGCGCGTCGGGGTCTGACACCCCGGCACCACCCCCGGACCACGAAGGGCCGGTCGACCACGGATGGTCGACCGGCCCTTCGTCGTGCCGGGGCCCGTGCGGGCCGGGTCGGCCCCGTCCCGCGGGCGGGACGGGGCGCGACCGTCAGTGCGAGTGGCCGTGCCCGCCGTGGCCGTGGGTGTGGTGCCCACCGCCGGCGTGCGCGTGCTCCTCCTCGGGCGCCTCGACGACGGCGGAGTCCGTCGTCAGCACCATCGCCGCGATCGAGGCGGCGTGGCCCAGGGCGGCCTTGGTGACCTTGACCGGGTCGATGACGCCCTCGCCGGCCAGGTCGCCGTAGGCGCCGGTGGCGGCGTTGAAGCCCTGGCCGGTGCCGAGCTCGCGGACCTTGCCGACCACGACGGGGCCCTCGAAGCCGGCGTTGGCCGCGATCTGGGACAGCGGGGCGTCCAGCGCGCGGCGCACCGAGCGGGCACCGGTGGCCTCGTCGCCGGTGAGGGAGAGCCCGTCCACCACGGCCGCGGCGTGCACCAGCGCGGAGCCGCCACCGGGGACGACGCCCTCCTCCACCGCGGCGCGGGTGGCGGCGATGGCGTCCTCGATCCGGTGCTTCTTCTCCTTCATCTCGACCTCGGTGGCCGCACCGACGCGGATGACGCCGATGCCGCCGGCGAGCTTGGCCAGCCGCTCCTGCAGCTTCTCGCGGTCCCAGTCGGAGTCGGTCGACTCGATCTCGCGGCGGATCTGGGCAACCCGGTCGGAGACCGCGGTGGGCTGGCCGCCGCCGTCGACCAGGACGGTGTCGTCCTTGGTCACGGTGACCCGGCGGGCGGTGCCCAGCACCTCGAGGCCGACCTCGGACAGCGACAGGCCGACGTCCTCGCTGACCACCTGGCCGCCGGTGACGATGGCCAGGTCCTGCATGAACGCCTTGCGGCGGTCGCCGAAGAACGGCGACTTCACCGCGACGACCTTGACGGTCTTGCGGATGGAGTTGACGACCAGGGTCGACAGCGCCTCGCCCTCGACGTCCTCGGCGACGATCAGCAGCGGACGGCCACCGGTCGAGAGCACCTTCTCCAGCAGCGGCAGCAGGTCGGCCAGCGCCGAGACCTTGCCCGACACCAGCAGCACGAGGGCGTCGTCGAGGACGGCCTCCATCGACTCCTGGTCGGTGACGAAGTACGGCGACAGGTAGCCCTTGTCGAAGGCCAGGCCCTCGGTGACGACCAGCTCGGTGTCCAGGGTGTTCGACTCCTCGACGGTGATGACGCCGTCGTTGCCGACCTTCTCCATGGCCTCGCCGATCAGGTCGCCGATCACGGCGTCCTGGGCGGAGATGGTGGCCACGTGCGCGATGGCCTGCCGGCCGTCGACGGGGATGGCGACCTCGTCCAGGGCACCCTGCACCGCGGTGACGGCGGCGGCGATGCCGCGGCCCAGCGCGGTCGGGTTCGCCCCGGCGGCGACGTTGCGCAGACCCTCGTGCACCAGGGCCTGGGCCAGCACGGTGGCGGTGGTGGTGCCGTCGCCGGCGACGTCGTTGGTCTTGGTGGCGACGTTCTTGGCCAGCTGCGCGCCGAGGTTCTCGAACGGGTCGTCGAGGTCGACCTCGCGGGCGATGGTCACGCCGTCGTTGGTGATGGTGGGGGCGCCGAACTTCTTGTCGATGACCACGTTGCGGCCGCGCGGGCCGAGGGTCACGCGGACGGCGTCGGCGAGCTTGTCGACGCCGCGCTCGAGGGCGCGGCGCGCGTCCTCGTCGAACTGGATGATCTTGGGCACGGAGGTCCTCCCGGTGTCCGGTGCTGGGGGGTGGGACGCAGAACGCCCCGGGGACCCGGAAGCGGGTCACCCGGGGCGCTCAGGTGGAACGGGGTGAGCTCAGCTCACTTCTCGACGACGGCCAGCAGGTCGCGGGCCGACAGCACGAGGTAGTCCTCGCCGGCGTAGCGCACCTCGGTGCCGCCGTACTTGGAGTAGACGACGACGTCGCCCACGTTGACGTCCAGGGGGACGCGGTTGCCGTTGTCGTCGATACGGCCCGGGCCGACGGCGACGACGGTGCCCTCCTGGGGCTTCTCCTTGGCGGTGTCCGGGATGACCAGGCCGGAGGCGGTGGTGGTCTCGGCCTCGTTGGCCTGGACGACGACCCGGTCCTCCAGCGGCTTGATGCTGACCTTGGTGGCGGTGGTCACGTGGTGACTCCCCCTCTTCCGTTCGGACGAGCGTTGGACGGTGCGGATGCTGTGGCACGGGGGCCGGGGTCTGCCGTCGCGGGGGTCAGGCCCGGCCCGTGTCGGTTGGCACTCTACCCACCAGAGTGCCAGCCGCTCAACCGGGTCGGCGACGTCCCGCCCGGCCGGGTGGTCCAGGCTGTCCCGGTGCCGTCCGAGGTCGAGCAAGCCGCTGAGGAGACCGTCCGCCAGCTGCGCCTGCTGGCCACCCCCGAGGGGGCCGCGGCCCTCACCCGGGCGGCCGGTCTGCTCGCCGACCGCACCGACGTGGTCACCGCCCTGTCCCGGCTGCGCGCGGAGTTCGGCGCCGACGTCGGCGGGCCCGCCTGGGGCGTGGCCCGGCAGCGGGAGAGGGCCCGGCCCGCCTTCGGCGCCGACGCCGACCGGCTGCTGTTCACCGGCGACACCCTCGAGCAGGCCGGCCGGCCCGAGCTGGCCGACCGCCGCGCCGCCCGGTTGCTGGCCGGCGGGGCGGCCACCGCGGTCGACCTGGGCTGCGCGTCGGGCACCGACGCGGTCGCGCTGGCCCGCGCCGGGGCGTCGGTCGTCGCCGTCGACCGCGACCCGGTGGCCCGGGAGCTGACCGCGCACAACGCCGCCGCCCTCGGGCTGGCCGTGCAGGTGCGCGACGCCGACGTCGTCGACCTGGTCGCGGCGGCCGCCGACGGCCGGGTGGCCGGCTGCGAGGCCGCCGTCCTGGACCCCGCGCGGCGGGCGCACGGCCGGCGGATCACCGACCCCGGCGGCTGGTCCCCGCCCTGGTCGACCGTGGCCGCGCTGCTGGACGCCGTGCCGCGCTGCGTGGTCAAGGTGGCGCCCGGGCTGGACCACGACCGGGTGCCCGAGGGCGTCGAGGCCGAGTGGGTGTCGGCCGGCGGCTCGATCGTGGAGGCGCTGCTGTGGGGCCGCGGGGTGTCGGCGACCTGGCGGCGGGCCACCGTCGTCCGGGCCGGCGCCGTCCACGAGCTGACCGCCGACGCCGACCCCGGCCGGGCCCCCGTCGCCGCCCCGCGCGGGTGGCTGCACGAGCCCGACCCCGCGGTCATCCGGTCCGGCCTGGTCGCCACGGTGGCGGCGCAGCTGGGCGCGACGCTGGTCGACGAGCAGATCGCCTACCTCACCTCCGACGCACCCGTCGACTCGCCGTGGGTCAGCTCCTACCGGGTCACCGACGTGCTGCCGTTCTCCGTCAAGCGGCTGAAGGCTCTGCTGCGCGAGCGGGGCATCGGCCGGGTGGTGGTGAAGAAGCGCGGGTCGGCCGTGGAGCCCGAGGCGCTGGTCAAGCAGCTGCGCGGGAAGGGCGAGGGGCGGGCGGTCGTCGTCGTCACCCGGGTGGCCGACGTCCCCACCGTCCTGCTCTGCGAGGGCTGAGCGCCCTCAGCGGGAGACCACGTCGATCGGCAGCGAGCTGTCGGCACCCAGGTCGGGCTGCGACGGCGCGACGCCGGCCATCACCAGCCGGGAGCCCAGCGCGGCGACCATCGCGCCGTTGTCGGTGCACAGCCGCCGGCTGGGCACCCGCAGCACGATGCCCGCGGCGTCGCAGCGCTCCTGGGCGACCGCGCGCAGCCGGGAGTTGGCCGCCACTCCCCCGCCGATGACCAGGTGGTCCACGCCGTGGTCGCGGCAGGCCCGCACGGCCTTGGCGGTGAGCACGTCGACCACCGCCTCCTGGAAGCTCGCCGCGACGTCGGGGACGCTGACGTGCACGCCGTCGCGCTGCTGGGCCTCGACCCACCGGGCGACGGCGGTCTTCAGCCCCGAGAAGGAGAAGTCGTAGGCCGGGTCGCGCGGGCCGGTGAGGCCGCGGGGGAACGCGATCGACGCGGTGCCCTCCTGCGCGGCCCGGTCGATCGGCGGGCCGCCCGGGAAGGGCAGGTCCAGCACCCGGGCGACCTTGTCGAAGGCCTCGCCGGCGGCGTCGTCGATGGTCCGGCCGAGCTCGACGACGTCCTGGGACAGGTCGGGCACCAGCAGGATCGAGCTGTGCCCGCCCGAGACCAGCATGGCGATGCTGGGCTCGGCGAGGCGGCCGTGCTCCAGCTCGTCGACGGCGACGTGCGCGGCCAGGTGGTTGACCCCGTACAGCGGGACGCCGAGGGCCAGCGCGTAGGCCTTGGCCGCGGCGACGCCGACCAGCAGCGCGCCGGTCAGGCCGGGCCCGCTGGTCACCGCGACGGCGTCCACGTCCGACAGGGCGGCCCCGGCGTCGGCCAGGGCGCGGTGCACGGTCGGGACCATCGCCTCCAGGTGCGCCCGGGAGGCGATCTCGGGGACGACGCCGCCGAACCGCTCGTGCTCGGCCATCGACGTGGCCAGGGCGTCCGACAGCAGGGTGTGCCCGCGGACCAGGCCGATGCCGGTCTCGTCGCAGCTGGTCTCGAACCCCAGCACCAACGGTTCAGCCACGCTTCATCACCACCGCGTCCTCGCCGCTGTTGGGGTAGTAGCCCGGCCGCACGCCGATCGGGACGAACCCCCGCCGGGCGTACAGGCCCTGGGTGGCCTCGTCGGAGGCCCGGACCTCCAGCAGGACGACGGGGCTGCGCCGGTCGGCCTCGGCCAGCAGCGCGTCCAGCAGCCGGCCGCCGATGCCCTCGCCCTGCCGGGACCCGGTGACCCCGATGGTGGCCACGTGCGCCTCGTCGGGGTAGGCGATCAGCCCGGCGTAGCCGACCACCTCGGCGCCGTCGACGGCGACGGTGTAGCTGCGGGTGTCGGTCATCCCGAGCTCCTCGAGGTACATGGCCCGGGTCCAGGTGTCGGGGGCGAAGAGCTCCTCCTCCAGCCGCATCACGGCGGTGAGGTCCTCCCGCGTCATCGGGCGCAGCTCGATCACCGGGTCACCGGCTTGCGGACCACGTTGGGCACGGCGTCGGGCCGGCGCAGGTACAGGGGGGTCAGCGGTGCGGGCGGGCCGGCCGGGACCGCGCGCAGCAGCCCGGCGGTGGTCACCTCGGCGGGCGCGACCCCGCGGCCCAGCCGCTCGGCGAAGCGGGCGTCGCCGACCACGGGCAGGTCGGGCAGGTCCAGCTCCTCGGGCCGGCCCACCCCGGGCCCGGCCAGCGGGGCGCCGTCGTAGGCGCGCCAGTAGACCTCCTTGCGGCGGGCGTCGGTGACGACCACCCGCGGGCCGTCGCCGACCGCGTCCAGCGAGCAGACCCCGTGCACGGGGGCGCCGACCACGTCGCCCAGGGCCGCGGCGGTCACGATGCCCACCCGCAGCCCGGTGTAGGGGCCCGGCCCCAGCCCGACGACCAGCCGACCGACGTCGGCGAGCGCGACCCCGGCGCGGGTGAGCACGTCGGTCACCGTGGGGGTCAGCAGCTCGGCGTGCCGGGTGCCCGAGGGCACGCCGGCCTCGGCGAGCACCCGGTCGCCGTCGGCGAGACCGACCACCAGGGTCGGCGTCGCGGTGTCGATCGCCAGGGTGAGCACGACCGTCGAGGTTAGCCGGGCCCGGTCAGGGCAGCGTGGACTCGTCGACGTCGGGCAGCTCGACCGGCCAGCGCGCGGGGTCCCCGGCCAGGTCCAGCAGGCCGGCGAGGTCGCCCGGGTAGACCGTCTCGCCGGTGCCGGCCAGCTCCTCCCGGGTCCACCAGCGGTGCCCGACCAGGGTGCGCTGCTCGTCCTCGGTGTGGCCGGCGGTGGACACCTCGAAGGCGGGCACCCGGACGGCGTAGAAGGTGTCGTGCTGGTCGACCACCACGTCGCTGAAGCCGTGCCGCACCCGCCGCCGGGCGATCGGCCCCTGCACGGCGTCGCGGTCGACGGACAGGCCGGTCTCCTCGGCCAGCTCGCGGACCACCGCGGTGAGGTCGTCCTCGCCGTCGTCGATCCCGCCGCCGGGCGTCATCCACCAGGTGACGACGGGGTCCAGGCCCGCGTCGCTGTCGTGGAACAGCAGCACGCGGTCGGCGTCGTCGACCAGCAGCACCCGCACCGTGGCGCGCTGCCGGGTGGGGCGCAGCCGGGCGGTCCAGGACGGGCCGTGCGGCACCAGGGTCGCCGTCCGCACGTCGTCGTCGGCACCCCGCTCGAGCTCGACGACCAGGTGCTCGTCGGCGAGCTGCTCGACCATCCCGTGGCCCCACTCCACGACGGTGACCGACTCCTGGACCCCTGTGTCCAGGTCGAGGTCGTCGACGTCGAGCAGGGAGCCCAGCCGGTAGGCGTCCACGTGCACCAGCGGCAGCCGGCCGCCGCGGTGCACCCGGGCCAGCACGAAGGTCGGGGAGGTGACCGGGCCGGGGACGCCGAGCCCGGCGCCGATGCCCTGGGTCAGCGCCGTCTTGCCGGCGCCCAGCGGCCCGGACAGCACCACGAGGTCACCGGCGCGCAGCAGGCCGGCGAGCTCGGCGCCCAGGGCCCGGGTGTCCTCGACCGTGGCCAGGGTGCGCCTCACCGGGCGACCGCCCGGCGGACCAGCTCGGTGATGGCCCCGGTCACCTCGTCGGGGTGCTCGAGCAGCACGAGGTGCCCGGAGTGCGGGACCACCCGGTAGCGCACGTCCCGGGCGCCGGCGGCGGTCAGCTCGGCCACCAGCCGGTCGCTGTGGCCCTGCGGGATGAGCTTGTCCTCGTCGCCGGTGAGCACCAGCACCGGCACGTGCGCCAGCGGCTCGATCGCGGCCTCGGCGTCCAGGCCGACGATGGCCGGGTAGAACTCGGCGATCACCTCGACCGGGGTGCCGCCGATCATCGCGTCGACGTAGTCGACCAGGCGGGGGTCGACGTCCTCGCCGGCGAAGGACAGCGCCCTGGTGGCCCAGCTGACCACGTCGGCAGCCGACCGGCGCACCCACTCGGCGAACGTCGGCCGGTGCCGCATGACGAACCCGGCGACCGGGAACACCGCGGCCCGCACCCGGGTGAGCACCCCGGGCAGGCCGAGGTCGAGGTCCTCCAGCCCGCCGGCCGAGGTGGACACCAGGCCCACGCCGACGACCCGGTCGCCGAAGAGGTCCGGGCGGCGGGCGGCCAGCTGCAGCACGGTCATGCCGCCCATCGAGTGGCCGACCAGCACCACCGGGCCGCGCGGCACCCGGGCGTCGAGCACCGAGACCAGGTCCTGGGCGAGCTGGTCGACGGTGGAGTGCTCGGCGTCGCCGCGGCCGGACGCGCCGTGGCCGCGCTGGTCGTAGAGCACGATGCGGGCCCGCGGGGCGTGCCCGTTCGCGGTGGCGAGCTCGCGGGCCAGGTCGCGGCGCTGGAAGGTCCAGGACGCCATCGACAGCGTGTAGCCGTGCACCAGGACGACGGTCAGCGGCGCGTCGCGCGGGCCGACCTCCTCGACGTGCAGCAGCACGCCGTCCGACGCCGGGACCAGCGCGGTGCGGTCGGCCGGGCGGGACCCGGTGCCCAGGGGGTCCTCGGCGCGCTGCACCTCGGCCGGCTGGTCGGTGATGTCGGGCAGCGGCAGCGCGCCGGGCACCGGGCCCACCTTGTCGGCGCGGACCCGGGAGGACGCCGCCCGGGTGGCCGCGACGCCGACCGCGGTGCCGGCGGCGGCCAGGCCGACCAGACCGCCGACCAGCCCGACGGTGCGGGGCTGCGGGTGCTTCACGACACCACCCCGGCGGTCCCCGTGTAGGTGCGGGTGAACCGGCCGCCGACGCGGGTGACCAGCTCGTAGTGGATGGTGTCCAGCGCGTCGGCCCAGTCCTGCGCGGTGGGCTCCCCGCCGTCCCCGGGGCCCCAGAGCACGACCTCGTCGCCGGGGGCCAGCTCGTCGTCGCCGAGGTCGAGCACGAACTGGTCCATGCAGACCCGGCCGGCGATGGTGCGCCGGGCGCCGGCGGCCAGCACCGGCGCGCGGTTGCCCGCCGCGCGGGGCACCCCGTCGGCGTAGCCCACCGGGACCAGCGCCAGGTTCGCCGCCGCGGCGGTGTGGTGGGTGTGCCCGTAGGAGACCCCGGTGCCGGCCGGGACCCGCTTGGTGAGCGCCACCCGGGCGCGCACCGTCATCGCCGGGCGCAGGCCGTGGTCGGCGGGGTCGCCGCCGAGGGGGTCCAGGCCGTAGACGGCGACGCCGGGCCGGACCATGTCGTACCAGGTGTGCGGCAGCGCCACGGTGGCCGCGGAGTTGGCCAGGTGTCGGCGGGCGCCGGTCAGCCCGGCAGCGCGGGCCAGCGCGGTGGCCTCCTCGAAGACCGCGACCTGGGCGGCGATCGTGGGGTGGGTGGGCGCGTCGGCGTAGGCCAGGTGGCTCCACAGCCCGGTGACCGCGACGGTGCCCTCGGCCTGCGCCCGCACCGCGGCCTCGACCAGGGCGGGCCAGTCGGCGCGGGTGGCGCCCTCGCGGGACAGGCCGGTGTCCACGAACAGCTGGACGGCGGCCGGGCGGCCGGTGGCGCGCGCGGCGTCGACCACCTCGGCCAGGGCCCAGCCGGCGTTGACCGAGAGCTCCACGTCGGCGGCGATGCCCGCGGCGTAGTCGGCGCCCGGGACGTGCTGCCAGGACAGCACCGGCGCGGTGACGCCGGCGGCGCGCAGCGCCAGGGCCTCCTCCAGCACGGTGACCCCGAGGGCGTCCGCACCGCCGGCGAGGGCGGCGCGGGCGGCCGGCACCAGGCCGTGGCCGTACCCGTCGGCCTTGACCACGGCCATCAGCGGCCGGCCCACCCGCTCGCGCAGCACGCTGGTGTTGGCGGCGACGGCGTCGAGGTCGACGACCACCTCGGCGCGGTTCTGCAGGCTCACGTCCCCGATCCTCCCAGCCCGCCCCCCGGACGGTGATCAGGAGACCTGGTCACCGTGTCGCCGACCCCACCGACGTCGGTGCGGGTGGCCGTACCTGGATCAGGTCCCCTGATCACTGCCCGGTGGTCAGGCGGTGCACGGCGGCGGGGAGGTGGGCGACGACGTCGGAGGCGATGAGCGGGCCGGACGCCGCGGCGAGCTGGCCGGCGCGGCCGTGCAGGTGCGCCCCGGCCGCGGCGGCCTCGACCGCGGGCAGGCCGGTGGCCAGCAGTGCGCCGACCACCCCGCTGAGCACGTCGCCGGTGCCGGCGGTGGCCAGCCACGGCGTGCCGGTGCCGTTGACGAACACCGTGCCGTCGGCGTCGGCGACCACGGTCGCGTCGCCCTTGAGCAGCACGACGGCACCCAGGTCGGCGGCCGCGGCGCGGGTGGCCCCGACGCGGTCCGCGCCGAGGTCGAAGCCCAGGCGGGTGAACTCCCGGTCGTGCGGGGTGAGCACGGTCGGCGCCGTGCGGTCCCGGACCAGGTCCAGGTCGTCGGCGAGCAGGGTCAGGCCGTCGGCGTCGACCAGCACCGGCAGGTCGGTGGCCAGCACCTCGGCCAGCACGTCGCGCGCCTCGTCGTCGGTGCCCCCGCCGGGGCCCACCACCCAGGCCTGCACCCGGCCGGCGTCGGTCGGCCGGCCGTCGGTGACGATCGCCTCGGGCCACGCCGCCCGCACCCCCGCGGCCGCCGTCCCGGCGTACCGGACCAGCCCGGGCCGGGTCCGCAGCGCCGCCCCGGTGCACAGCACGGCCGCACCCGGGTAGGTGGCGGACCCGGCGTGCACGCCGACCACGCCCTGGGAGTACTTGTCGTCCCCGGCCCCGGGGTCGGGCAGCCGCGCGGCGACGTCGGCGTCGGTGAACTGCCGGGCGGCCGGCGCGGGCAGGTGCAGGCCCAGCTCCACCAGGTGCACCGTGCCCGCGTGCCCGCGGCCCGCCCCCACGACCAGGCCGACCTTGACCGCGCCGAAGGTGACCGTGTGCTGGGCGGGGAACGCCTTGCCCTCGACCGCGCCGGTGTCGGCGTCCACCCCGCTGGGCAGGTCGACCGCCACCAGCAGACCGGGCCCGGCCACCGCGCGGGCCACGGCGCCGGTGGCGGCGGGCCGCAGCCCGCCCCGGCCGCCGGTGCCGGTGATCCCGTCGAGCACCAGGTCGGCCCGGTCCAGCCCGGCCGAGCCGGCGTCGGTGACCACCCGGCCACCGGCCCGGCGCAGCGCGGCCAGGCCCGCCGGGTGCGCCCGGCCGGGGTCCAGCAGCAGCGCGGTGACGGCCGCGCCCCGCCCGGCCAGCGTCGCACCGGCCCACAGCGCGTCGCCGCCGTTGTCCCCGGCGCCGACGAGCAGCACCACCCGCAGGCCGACCGCCCGGCCGGCCAGCCGCAGGCACACCGTCGCCAGCCCCGTCGCGGCGCGCTGCATGAGCGCGCCCCCGGGGGTCCGGGCCAGCACCGCGGCCTCGGCGGCACGCACCTGGGCGGCCGTGAACAGGCCGGTCACGAGTCCCGCTCCGCGATCACCACGGCCGAAGCGATGCCCCCGTCGTGGCTCAGCGACACGTGCCAGGCCGTGACCCCCAGCTGCGCGGCCCGGGCGGCGACGGTGCCCCGCACGGCCAGCAGCGGCCGGCCGTGCTCACCGACCGTCACCTCGGCGTCGTGCCAGTGCAGGTCCCCCGGTGCGCCGAGTGCCTTGGCCAGTGCCTCCTTGGCCGCGAAGCGGGCGGCCAGGGACTCCCCGGTGCGCGGTGCCCCCGAGGGGGTCACCTGCTCGGCCGGGGTGAACAGCCGGTTGCGCAGGCCGGGGGTGCGCCGCAGCGACTCGGCGAACCGCTCGACCGGGCACACGTCGATGCCCACCCCGACGATCACCCGCCGGTCATTCCACGGTGACGGACTTGGCCAGGTTGCGGGGCATGTCGACGTCCAGGCCCCGGGTGTCGGCGATCTCGCAGGCCAGGATCTGCAGCGGCACGGTGGTGACCACCGGTGCGAGCAGGGTCGGCGTGCGGGGCACCCGGACGACGTGGTCGGCGTAGGGCAGCACGTCGTCGTCGCCCTCCTCGGCGATGACGATCGTGCGGGCGCCGCGGGCCCGCACCTCCTGGATGTTGGAGACCACCTTGCCGTGCAGCGACTCCCGGCCGTGCGGGGACGGCGCGACCACGATGACCGGGGTGCCCTCGCCGATGAGCGCGATCGAGCCGTGCTTGAGCTCGCCGGCGGCGAAGCCCTCGGCGTGGATGTAGGCCAGCTCCTTGAGCTTGAGCGCACCCTCGAGGGCCACCGGGTAGCCCACGTGCCGGCCCAGGAACAGGATCGTCGACTCGGTCGCCAGCGACCGGCCCAGCTCGCGCACCTCGTCCATCCCGGCCAGCACCTCGCGCACCTGGTCGGGCAGCCTGCGCAGGTCGCGCACCACCGCGGCGACCTCGTCCTCGTACTTCAGCCCGCGGACCTGCGCCAGGAACAGCCCGACCAGGTAGCAGGCCACCACCTGGGTGAGGAAGCCCTTGGTGGAGGCGACGGCGACCTCGGGTCCGGCCCGGGTGTAGAGCACGGCGTCGGACTCGCGTGGGATGGTGGAGCCGTTGGCGTTGCAGATCGCCAGCACCCGGGCCTGCTGCTCCTTGGCGTGCCGCAGCGCCATGAGGGTGTCCATCGTCTCCCCGGACTGGGAGATGACCACGACCAGCGTGGAGCGGTCCAGCACCGGGTCGCGGTAGCGGAACTCGCTGGCCAGCTCCACCTCGACGGGGATGCGGGTCCAGTGCTCGATGGCGTACTTGGCGATCAGGCCCGCGTGGTAGGCCGTGCCGCAGGCGATCACGAAGATCTTGGTGACCCCGCGGAGGTCCTCGTCGGAGATGCGCACCTCGTCCAGCACGATCTCGCCGCGGTTGCCCAGCCGGCCGAGCAGGGTGTCGGCGACGGCCTGCGGCTGCTCGTCGATCTCCTTGAGCATGAACCAGTCGTAGCCGGCCTTGCCCGCGGCCTCGGCCTCCCAGTCGACGGTGTAGGCGGTGGGCTCGACGCGGTTGCCGGCGAAGTCGGTGACGGTCACCCCGCGGGTGCGGTCGATCTCCACGACCTGGTCCTGGCCGAGCTCCAGGGCGTTGCGGGTGTGCCCGATGAAGGCCGCGACGTCCGAGCCCAGGAAGTACTCGCCGTCGCCGACCCCGGCGACCAGCGGGGAGTTGCGGCGGGAGGCGACCAGGGTGTCGGGCTCGGCGGCGTGGCTGGCGACCAGGGTGAAGGCGCCCTCGAGCCGGCGGGACACCTGGCGCATGGCCTCGGCGAGGCGGCCCTCGCCCTCGGGGAGGGTGGGGTAGACCGCGGCGAGCAGGTGCGCGACGACCTCGGTGTCGGTCTCGGAGGCGAACTCGACGCCGGTGGCCTCGATCTCGGCCCGCAGCACGGCGAAGTTCTCGATGATCCCGTTGTGGATGACCGCCACGGTGCCGTCGGCCGACAGGTGCGGGTGGGCGTTGCGGTCGGTCGGGCCGCCGTGGGTGGCCCAGCGGGTGTGCCCGATGCCGATCGTGGCCGGCGGCAGCGCCTGCTCGGCCAGCTCCTTCTCCAGGTTGGCCACCTTGCCGGCCTTCTTGGCCGACGACAGCTGCCCCTCGGCCAGGACGGCGACGCCGGCGGAGTCGTACCCGCGGTACTCCAGCCGCCGCAGGCCCTCCAGGACGACGTCCAACGCGTTCTGAGGACCGACGTACCCCACGATGCCGCACATGGGCACCGACGATACGTGGCCCGGTCCGCGGGGCGACCCGTCAGCGGACGGCGGCGACGACCTCGGCGAGCCGGTGCGCGACCTCGTCGGCCTGCTCCTGGGTGGGCGCCTCGACCATCACCCGCACCAGCTGCTCGGTGCCCGAGGGGCGCAGCAGCACCCGGCCGGTCTCGCCGAGCTCCTCCTCCACCGCGTTCACCGCGCGGGCGACGTCGTCGCTCTCGCTGACCGCGATCCGGTCGGCGACCGGCACGTTGACCAGCACCTGGGGCAGCTTGCGGACCACGCCGGCCAGCTGGGCCAGCGAGGACCCGGTGGCGGCCATCCGGCCCATGAGCATCAGCCCGGTGAGCAGGCCGTCGCCGGTGGTGGCGTGGTCGAGGAAGACCAGGTGGCCGCTCTGCTCTCCGCCGAGGGACAGCCCGCGGCTGCGCAGCGTCTCCAGCACGTAGCGGTCCCCGACGGCGGTGGTGGCCACGCCGATGCCGGCATCGCGCATGGTGTGGTGGAAGCCCAGGTTGCTCATCACGGTGGCCACGACCGTGTCGCCGGTGAGCGCGCCGGCCTCGTGCAGGCCCAGGGCGCAGACGGCCAGGATGCCGTCGCCGTCGACGACCTCGCCGTCGGCGGTGACCGCCAGGCAGCGGTCGGCGTCGCCGTCGTGGGCCAGGCCCAGGTCCGCGCCGGTCTCCTGGACCGCGGCGCGCAGCGGGTCCAGGTGGGTGGAGCCGACGCCGTCGTTGATGTTCCAGCCGTCGGGCTCGGCGCCGATGACGTGCACCGTGGCACCGGCCCGGCGGTAGACCTCCGGCGCGAGCGCGCTGGCCGCGCCGTGGGCACAGTCCACGACCACGCTCACCCCGGCCAGCGACGCGGGGACGGCGGCCAGCAGGTGGGCGGCGTAGCGGTCGCCGGCGTCGGGGACGTCGCGCACCCGGCCGACGTCGCGGCCGGTGGGCCGGTGGCCCTGCGCGTCGGCACCGGTCAGCACGCCGCGCTCGACCGCGGCCTCGACCGCGTCGGGGAGCTTGTGCCCGCCGCGGGAGAAGAGCTTGATGCCGTTGTCGGGCATCGGGTTGTGGCTCGCCGAGAGCATCACGCCCAGGTCGGCGTCCAGCGCGGCGGTGAGGTGGGCGACCGCCGGGGTGGGCAGCACGCCGACCCGCAGCACCTCCGCGCCGGCGCTGGTGAGGCCCGCGACCACCGCGGCCTCGAGCATCTCCCCGCTCGCGCGGGGGTCGCGGCCGACGACCGCGACGGGACGGTGCGTCCCGTCGCGGTCGGCCAGCACGCCGGCGGCAGCACGTGCCACCGAGAGGGCCAACTCCGGCGTGAGGTCGGCGTTGGCCCGACCCCGGACGCCGTCGGTGCCGAAGAGGCGACCCACGGCCGGTCCGGTCAGCGCTTGGAGTACTGGGGCGCCTTGCGGGCCTTCTTCAGCCCGTACTTCTTGCGCTCGGTGACGCGGGCGTCGCGGGTGAGGAAGCCGGCGCGCTTGAGGGCCGGACGGTCCTCGGGCTCGACCTCGATCAGCGCGCGGGCGATGGCCAGGCGCAGCGCGCCGGCCTGCCCGGTGACGCCGCCGCCCTTGAGCAGGCCGACCACGTCGTAGGTCTCGCCCTTCTCCAGGATGACCAGGGGCTCACGGATGAGCTGCTGGTGCACCTTGTTGGGGAAGTACTCCTCCAGGGTGCGGCCGTTGAGCCGGAACTGGCCGGTGCCGGGCAGCAGGCGCACCCGGACGATGGCCTCCTTGCGCCGGCCCACGGTCTGCACGGGGCGGCCGTCGGCGTCGGTCACGTTCTGCGCCGTCAGGGGCGTGGTCACTGGGACACCTGCTTGATCTCGAAGGTCTGGGGCTGCTGGGCGGCGTGCGGGTGCTCGGGCCCGGCGTAGACCTTGAGCTTGGAGAGCATCTGCCGGCCCAGCGAGTTGTGCGGCAGCATGCCCTTGACGGCGCGCTCGACGACCCGGTCGGGGCGGGTCTTCAGCTCGTCGCCGACGTTGATGGCCCGCAGACCACCCGGGTAGCCCGAGTGCCGGTAGGCGGTCTTCTCGTCGCGCTTGGAGCCGGTGAGGGCCACCTTGCCCGCGTTGATGACGACGACGAAGTCGCCGGCGTCGACGTGCGGTGCGAACTGCGGCTTGTGCTTGCCGCGCAGGAGCTGCGCGGTCTGGCTGGCCAGTCGACCGAGCACCACGTCGGTGGCGTCGATGACGTGCCAGGCCCGGGTGATGTCACCGGGCTTGGGGGTGTACGTGCGCACGGGTATGCCCACTTCCTCGTCGTCGGGGTGGCTGGTGGAGTCGCCTCACCGAGCACGGGAGACGTCACGACGGCGCGCGGGCACCAGCCGACGGTGCGCGCCAGCGGACGACGATACCAGCCGGTCGGGGACGTCCGGTCAGCCGTCGATGAGGTCCCGCTGCTGCGGGAGCAGGGTGTTCATCTGCGCGTAGTCGTCGGCCGCGGCCAGGCCGAGGACGTCGATGCTGGCCAGGTAGCTGCCGTAGCCCACGTAGCAGCGCTGGTAGAAGCTGCCCCCGCCGCCGTCGAAGGCGAAGCAGGGCGCCTCGGGGATGGCCGGGAGCGCGAAGGCGGTGCCGCCGAACGCGGTGGCCTCCAGCTGCGCGAACCCGGTGTAGACGGCGTTGGTCTGCGCCGACGTCGGGAAGGTGTACAGCGACACCGCGAAGTCCAGGCCCGCGGCCTCGTCGTAGGAGGTGCGGTAGTAGGCGCCGCTGAACCCGTTGGCGGTGAGCAGCTGGCGCTCCACCACCGGGTCGATGGCCAGCCGCAGGTAGCCCTCGAGGTCGTAGGAGCCGGTGAAGCGGGTGGCGTCCCCCGGGGTCTGCACGGCGAAGGGCGCCAGGCCCAGGGGGTCGGTGGGCAGGCCCGGCACCTGGTCCTGCGGGGTGGGCGCGAAGCCCTGCAGCAGGCCCAGCTGGTCGGTGAGCTGCCGGGTCACCAGGTCGGGGGCGCCGCCGGCGGGGGCGTCCAGGTAGGCGTAGGCGAGCATCCGGCCCGAGGGCACCCACACCTGCACGGTGTCGGTGGGTGCCCCGGCGGAGTCCGAGCCGCCGGTGGACAGCGCGCCGGTCACCCCGAGGTCGGGCAGGTCGACCGGCTCGTAGCCCCCGCTCTCCAGCTCCAGGGAGATGCCGTTGAGGGTGTCCGCGGCCGCCGCGGCGGAGTCGGGGTCGCTCATCTCGGCCACCAGCAGCAGCGTGCCGTTGTTCGCCGCGTCCTGGCCGCAGTTGCCCCAGCCGGCGACGAACCCCCACCGGTCCAGCTCCTGGCCCACCCGGCCGTCGCCGAAGTACAGGCCGTCGACGCCGCTGGCCGAGCCGAAGGGGCCACTGGGGAAGCAGGAACCGGTGCGCTCGGGGCTGATGAGCGGGATGAGCGAGGTGACCGCAGCGATCCGGCGGGCCTCGGCGCCGGTGCCGGGACCGACGGCCGGCGCGGGGGTGACCTGCCCGGTGGGCGCGGCGCTCGGGGTGGCCGTCGCCGTGCTGCCCGGGGATGTCGTGGCCGAGGTCGGGGCCGGGCTCGCCGTGCCCTGCACCGTGCTGGTGCAGCCGGCGAGCAGGGCGACCGCGGTCGCCGCGACCACCGACCTCCACGCACAGCGGGCACCCAGCACGGCGGTGAGCCTACGAGGCGGGGAGGACCTCGCGCAGTCGACCGGTGGTCACGTCGTAGACCGTGCCGCGCACCTCGTGGGAGAGCAGGTAGGGCGTGGACCGGAGGATCGCCATCGACTCGCGGACGTCGGCGTCCAGGTCGGTGAACGTGCGGCCCACCCACGGCGGCCGGTGCCCGGTGGCCTGCTCGACGGTGTCGGCCAGGGCCCGGTCGTCGGTCTTCTGCATGCCGCAGTCGCTGTGGTGCACCAGCACCGTCTCCCGGGTGCCGAGCAGGTGCTGGGAGATCGTGAGCGACCGCAGCACGTCCTCGGTGATGATCCCGCCGGCGTTGCGGATGACGTGCGCGTCGCCCACCTCGAGCCCGAGCAGCGGGAACAGCGGCATGCGGGAGTCCATGCAGGCCACGACGGCGACCCTGCGCGCCGGCTGCACCGGCCGCGACCCGGGGAAGCGCTGCGCCCACTCGGCGTTGGCCTCGAGCATCCGGTCGATCTCGGTCACGTCGCGCTCCTCGCTGGTCGGCGGCTGGTCCCGGCGACGGCGAACCTAGCGCCGGGTCCCGGCGCCCGCACCCGGTCGGCGAGGATGTGCCCGTGAGCACACCCGCGAAGGTCCGCCGGACGGTCAAGGAGCACCGGGCGGCGGTGACCGCGCTGCTGGCCGGCTCGTCGCCGGGCACCGAGGAGGTCCCGGTCGCGGCCGCGGCCGGCCGGGTGCTGGCCGAGGACGTGGTGGCCGCGGTCGGCCTGCCGGTGTTCACCAACTCGGCGATGGACGGCTACGCCGCCCGCTGGGCCGACGTCGGCGCGGCGGCCGCCGGGGCGCCGGTCCGGCTGCCGGTCGCCGAGGACCTCCCGGCCGGGCGCACCGACGTCCCCGCGCTGGCACCGGGCACGGTGCACCGGATCATGACCGGCGCCCCGCTGCCCGACGGCGCCGACGTCGTGGTCCCGGTCGAGGACACCGACGGCGGCACCGACGAGGTGACGATCACCGCCTCCCCCGCCGCCGGCACGTTCCTGCGGCACGCCGGCGAGGACATCGCGCAGGGCGCGGTGGCGCTGCCGGCGGGCACCGTGCTCGGCCCCGCGCAGCTGGGCCTGGCCGCCTCGGTCGGCCGCGCGTCGGTCGTCGTCGCGCGGCGGCCGCGGGTGCTGGTGCTGTCCACCGGCAGCGAGCTGGTCGCACCGGGGCAGCCCCTGCGGCCCGGTCAGATCCACGAGTCCAACTCCCTGGTGCTGGCCGCGGCCGTCGACGCGGCGGGCGGGGCGGCCCGCACGCTGCACTTCGTGCCCGACGACGTCGACCAGTTCCTCGCCACGGTGCGCGCCGAGCTGGCCGACGCGGACCTGCTGATCACCAGCGGCGGGGTGAGCATGGGCGCCTACGAGGTGGTCAAGGACGCCCTCGGCGCACTGGGCACCGTGCAGTTCCTCACCGTGGCCATGCAGCCGGGCGGTCCGCAGGGGGCCGGCACCGTGGACGGCGTCCCGGTGGTCACCCTGCCCGGGAACCCGGTCAGCTCGTTCGTGTCCTTCGAGGTCTTCGTCCGCCCGGCGCTGCGCACCGCGCTGGGGGTGGGCCGGCCCGACCGGCCCCGGCTGCCCGCGCGGCTGGCCGGGCCGCTGACCTCCCCGTCGGGCAAGCGGCAGTTCCTGCGCGGCCGGCTCTCCGGCGGCACCGTCGAGCTGGTCGGCGGCGCGGGGTCGCACCTGGTGGCGTCGCTGGCCCGCTCGGACGTGCTGGTCGTGGTCCCCGAGGAGGTCACCGAGCTGCCGGCCGGCAGCGAGGTCGAGGTCGTGCTGGTCGGAGGAGGAGAACGGTGAGCAGCGGTCCCACGGGTTTCACCCACATCGACGCCGCAGGTGCGGCGCGGATGGTCGACGTCACCGCCAAGGAGGTGACCGCGCGGGTGGCCACCGCGGCCGGCCGGGTGCTGGTCAGCCCCGAGGTGGTCGCGCTGCTGCGCGGCGAGGGCGTGCCCAAGGGCGACGCGATCGCGGTGGCCCGGATCGCCGGCATCGCCGGCGCCAAGCGCACCCCGGACCTGGTGCCGCTGTGCCACCCGATCGCGCTGCACGGCGTGACGGTGGACCTCGAGGTCACCGACGAGGCCGTGGAGATCACCGCCACCGCCCGCACCGCCGACCGCACCGGCGTGGAGATGGAGGCGCTCACCTCCGTCGCCGTCGCCGGGCTGACGGTCATCGACATGGTCAAGGCCGTCGACCCGCGCGCGGTCATCAGCGACGTCCGGTTGCTGGCCAAGTCCGGCGGCAGGAAGGGCGACTGGGTCCGGTGAGCCTGCCCCCCGGCGCCCGCGCCGTCGTCGTCACCGCCTCCAACCGGGCCTCGGCCGGGGTCTACGAGGACCGCTCCGGCCAGGCGCTGGCCGCGGGCCTGCGCGAGCTGGGGTTCGCCGTCGAGGGCCCGCACGTGCACCCCGACGACGTCGACGTCCTCGCCGGTGCGCTCCGCGAGGCGGTGGCCTCCGGCGCGGACCTGGTGGTCACCACCGGCGGCACCGGCCTCACCCCCACCGACGTGACCCCCGAGGCCACCCGCCTGGTCATCGAGCGCGAGGCGCCGGGCATCGCCGACGCGGTCCGCCGGTACGGCCAGCCCGCCGTCCCGACCGCCGTCCTCTCCCGCGGCCTGGCCGGCACCGCCGGGCGCACGCTGGTGGTGAACCTCCCCGGCTCGACCGGCGGGGTGCGCGACGGGCTGGCCGTGCTCGGCCCGCTGCTCCCGCACGCGGTCAGCCAGCTGCGGGGCGGCGACCACTGACCCCGCTCAGACCACCCGGTGGGCCCCCGCGTACACGTTGCAGCCGTCGCCGCGGAGGAACCCGACCAGGGTGGTGCCCGTGGCCTCGGCGAGCTCCACGGCCAGCGAGCTCGGCGCCGAGACCGCGGCCAGCACCGGGATCCCGGCCATGGCCGACTTCTGCATCAGCTCGAAGCTGGTCCGGCCGCTGACCATGAGCACGTGCCCGGCCAGCGGCAGCCGCCCGGCCCGCACGGCGTCGCCGACGACCTTGTCCACCGCGTTGTGCCGGCCGACGTCCTCCCGGACGCAGACCAGCTCGCCCTCGGCGGTGAACAGCCCGGCCGCGTGCAGCCCGCCGGTCTTCTCGAACACCTCCTGCGCGGCGCGCAGCCGGTCGGGCAGGGCCAGCAGCGCGTCGAGGGGCACCTGCACCGGGTCGGCGGCGACGTCGAAGGTGGTCCGGGTGCGGATCGCGTCGATGCTGGCCTTGCCGCACACCCCGCACGAGGACGTCGTGTAGAAGTTCCGCTCCAGCGCGGTGTCGGGCACCGGTACGCCCGGGGCGAGGTCCACGTCGACCACGTTGTAGGTGTTGCGGCCCTCGTCGTCGACGGAGTCGCAGTAGCGCAGCGCCGCGACGTCGGCGGGCGAGGTGATGACGCCCTCGGTGGCCAGGAACCCGTGCACCAGGTCGAAGTCGTGCCCCGGCGTCCGCATGGTGACGGCCAGGGGTGTGCCGGCCAGCCGGATCTCCAGCGGTTCCTCGCTGGCCACCGTGTCCGGCCGGGTGCTGCGGTGCGGTCCGCGGATGCGCAGCACCGGCGTCCGGGCGGTCACTCGTCCCACGCCGGGAACGGTACGCACCTACCGTCGGGGGCGTGCCCGAGCTGCCGCCGTACGCCGCCGTCGTGCTCGCCGGCGGTCGCGCCGCGCGGTTGGGCGGCCGGGCCAAGCCGCAGCTGGACGTCGGCGGCGCCAGCCTGCTCGACCGGGTGCTGGCCGCGGTCGCCGACGCCGACCAGCGGGTGGTGGTCGGCCCGCCGCAGCCGGTGCCGCCCGGGGTGGTCGTGGTCCGCGAGGACCCGCCCGGCGGCGGCCCGGTCCGCGGCATGCGGGCCGGCCTCGCCGCCGTGGACGCCGACGTCGTCGCGCTGCTGGCCGCCGACCTGCCGTTCCTGACCCCCGCGGTGGTGGCCGCGCTGCGGGAGCGGCTGACCGGGGACGGCGTGGTGGTCGTCGACGCGACCGGCCGGGACCAGCACCTGCTCGGCGTCTGGCGCACCGCCACCCTGCGGGGCGCGCTGGCCGGGGTCGACGGGCCGGTGCCGGTCCGCTCGGTGCTGGCCGGCCTCGCCGTCCGCCGGTACCGCCCCGACGTCGTGCCCGGCACCCCGCCGCCCTGGACCGACTGCGACACCCCCGCCGACCTGGAGCGCGCCCGGGCGGCCGCGGGTGTCCGGCGCCGCCCGCCGGGGTAGGCGTCCGGTCATGCACGTCGTCGTCGCCGGAGCCCACGGCCAGGTCGCCCGCCGCCTCACCCGCCTGCTCGCCGCCCGCGGCGACGTCGTCACCGGGGTGGTGCGCAACCCCGACCACACCGCGGACCTGGAGTCCGACGGCGCGCGGCCGGTGGTGCTGGACCTCGAGCAGGCCTCGGTGGACCAGGTCGCCGACGTGGTCCGCGGGGCCGACGCGGTCGTCTTCGCCGCCGGCGGCGGGCCCGGCAGCGGCATCGCCCGCAAGGACACCGTCGACCGGGGCGCCGCGGTGCTGCTGGCCGACGCCGCCGAGGCCGCCGGTGCCCGCCGCTACCTGCTGGTGTCCTCCTACGGCGTCGACGCCGTCGCCGACGGCGCCACCCCCGACGGCGTGGACGAGGTCTTCGTCGCCTACCTGCGCGCCAAGCTGGCCGCCGAGCAGGACGTGCTCCCCCGCCCCGGCCTGGACACCACCGTCCTGCGGCCGGTGACCCTGACCGACGACCCGGGCACCGGCACGGTGCACCTGGCGCCGTCGGTGGACCGCGGGGAGGTCACCCGGGACGACGTCGCCGCCGTGCTGGTGGCGCTGCTGGACACGCCGCGGACCGGCGTCCTGGAGCTCACCGGCGGCGACACCCCGGTCGCCGACGCCGTCGCCGGGGTCCCGGACCCGGCCTAGGCGTCCCGCCGGGCCCGGGTGACCTCGGTGCGCGCGGCCAGCTGGTCGTCGGGCGGGTAGTCCACCGCCAGCAGGGTCAGCCCGTGGGCGGGGGCGACCGGCACCTCGTCGGAGCGGCTGGTGCGGGCGAGCAGGCCGGCCGGCCACTCCGGGCCCCGGCGGCCCTCCCCCACGGCCAGCAGCGCGCCGACGAGGCTGCGGACCATCGAGTGGCAGAACGCGTCGGCCGACGCGGACACGGTCACCACGTCCCCTGCGCCGTCGCCGTCCCGGACGACGTCCAGTGCCTGCAGCACCCGGATGGTCGTCGCGCCCTCGCGGTGACGGCAGAACGCGGCGAAGTCGTGGTGACCCAGCAGCAGGGCGGCGGCCACCCGCATGGCGGGGACGTCGAGGCGGCGCGGCCAGCCCACGGTGTCCCACCGGCGCAGCGGCGGCGGCCCGGCCACGGCATCGGTGAGCCGGTAGGCGTAGTGCCGGGCCAGTGCGGCGAACCGGGCGTCGAACCCCGGAGGCGCGGGCGCCGCGGCGGTGACCGCGACGTCGGGCGGCAGCGTGCCGCGCAGCCGGCGCAGCAGCCGGCCCGCGTGCTCGGCCCAGACCGGCTCCGGCAGGTCCAGGTGCGCGACCTGGCCGGTGGCGTGCACGCCGGCGTCGGTGCGGCCGGCCACGGTCAGGTCGACGTCGTGGCGCAGCACGGTGGACAGCGCGAGCTCCAGGTCGGCCTGCACGGTGCGCACCGAGCGCTGCCGGGCCCAGCCGTGCAGCGCCGTGCCGTCGTAGGCGATGTCGAGCCGGACGCGGACGAGCCCGCCACCGGTACCGGTGGCGGGCTCGTCGGCCGTGCTGGTGCTCAGCGGAGCATCACTTCGGGTCGGGCTGCGACTCCCCGCCGGGGGCGTCGTCGCCGGCGGTGGCGGCGTCGCTGACCTCGGCGGCGTTGACCTCGGCGGCGGCCGCGTCGGCGACCTCGGGCGAGACGCCGTCGGCCTCGACCACGACGCCGTTCTCGGCGGTGGGCTGCGGCTCGGTGGTGGTCTCGTCCTGGGCCTCGTCGTCCGGGGTGAAGACCTCGGTCGCGGTGGCCTCGGCGTCGGCCTGGTCGCTGGCCTCGTCGGCGATCTCCGTCGAGGAGGCGGTGACCTCACCGGCGGCGGCGGCCGAGCCGGCACCGGAGGCGAAGCGGGTGCCGCGGGCGCGCTCGGCCTCGCCGACGGCCTGCTGGCCGACGGTCAGGGCCTCGACGAGCTCGATGACGGCCATCGGCGCGTTGTCGCCCTTGCGGGGGCCGACCTTGGTGATCCGGGTGTAGCCACCGGGACGGTTCTCGTAGCGGGGACCGATCTCGGCGAACAGGTGGTGCACCACGTTCTTGTCGCGGATCTGGGTCATGACCTGCCGGCGGGCGTGCAGGTCGCCGCGCTTGGCCAGGGTCACGAGCTTCTCGGCCAGCGGGCGCAGCCGCTTGGCCTTGGTCTCGGTGGTGGTGATCCGGCCGTGCTCGAACAGCGAGGTGGCGAGGTTCGCCAGCATCAGCCGCTCGTGCGACGGCGAACCGCCGAGGCGGGGGCCCTTGGTGGGGGTGGGCATGGGAGGTCCTTCCTCAGGCCGCCGGGGTACTGCCGGCCGCGCGTGTCACTGACGGGTGGAACTCCGGTCGCGGCAGGTGCCGCTCCCGGCGGGAACCCGCCGCCCCGGGTGGGGCAGCGGGTTCCGTCGATCAGAGCTGCTCGGTCTCGCGGTAGTCGCCCTCGGTGTAGTCCTGCCCGTCGGCGTACTGGGCCTCACCGGGGTAGCTGTCGTCGTAGGTCTCGTCGTAGCTCTCCACCGAGGTGGGGACGAACCCGGGCGGGCTGTCCTTGAGCGCCAGACCCATGGCGGCCAGCTTGAGCTTGACCTCGTCGATGGACTTCGCACCGAAGTTGCGGATGTCCAGCAGGTCGGCCTCGGAGCGGGTGACGAGCTCACCGACGGTGTGCACGCCCTCGCGCTTGAGGCAGTTGTACGACCGGACCGTGAGGTCCATGTCCTCGATCGGCATCGAGAAGTTCGCGATGTCGGCGGCCTCGGCCGGGCTGGGCCCGACCTCGATGCCCTCGGCGTCGACGTTCAGCTCGCGCAGCAGGCCGAACAGCTCCACCAGGGTCGAGCCGGCGGACGCGATGGCGTCGCGGGGCTCGATGGAGGGCTTGGTCTCCACGTCGACCACGAGGCGGTCGAAGTCGGTGCGCTGCTCGACGCGGGTGGCCTCGACGGCGTAGGTCACCTTGAGCACCGGGGAGTAGATCGAGTCGACGGGGATGCGACCGATCTCCTGGCCGGGCTGCTTGTTCTGGGTGGCCGGCACGTAGCCGCGGCCGCGCTCGACGACCAGCTCGATCTCCAGCCGGCCCTTCGCGTTCAGGGTCGCGATGTGCAGGTCGGGGTTGTGCACCTCGACACCGGCCGGGGGCGCGATGTCGGCGGCGGTCACCTCACCGGGGCCCTGCTTGCGCAGGTACATGGTCACCGGCTCGTCGGAGTCGGAGCTGACGACCAGGCCCTTGAGGTTGAGGATCAGCTCGGTGACGTCCTCCTTGACCCCCGGCACGGTGGTGAACTCGTGCAGGGTGCCCTCGATGCGGATGCTGGTGACAGCAGCACCGGGGATCGAGGACAGCAGGGTGCGGCGCAGGGAGTTGCCGAGGGTGTAGCCGAAGCCCGGCTCGAGCGGCTCGATGACGAACCGCGACCGGGAGGCGTCGATGGTCTCCTCGGTGAGGGTGGGGCGCTGTGCGATGAGCATGTGGTTCTCCTCCATGTCCTCCGGCGACCGCCATATGACGCCGTGAGGGGACGTGCCGACGGGGCGGGCTTCGGTCCGCCCGCCCCGTCGTGGTGCGCTTACTTCGAGTAGAGCTCGACGATCAGCTGCTCCTGGACCGGCGTGTCGATGACCTGCCGGGCCGGGATCGAGTGCACGAGCACCTTGAGCTGGCTGGAGATGACCTCGAGCCACGCGGGCACCGGCCGGGAGCCGGCCTCGGCCTGGGCGACCTGGAAGGGCACCATCTCGGCCGACTTCGCGGCGACCTCGACGATGTCGTTGGCCGAGACGCGGTAGGAGGGGATGTCGACCTTGCGGCCGTTCACCTTGATGTGGCCGTGGCGCACCAGCTGGCGCGACATGTCGCGGGACTTGGCGAAGCCCGCGCGGTAGACCACGTTGTCCAGGCGCGACTCGAGGATCTGCAGCAGGACCTCACCGGTCTTGCCCGTCTTCTTGTTCGCCTCCTCGTAGTAGCCGCGGAACTGCTTCTCCAGCACGCCGTAGATGCGGCGGGCCTTCTGCTTCTCGCGCAGCTGCAGGAGGTACTCGCTGTCCTTGGTGCGACCGCGACCGTGCTCGCCCGGAGGGTAGGGGCGGATCTCGATCGGGCACTTGGCGGACTCGCACTTGCTGCCCTTGAGGAACAGCTTCATCTTCTCGCGCCGGCACAGGCGGCAGTCGGCTCCGGTGTAGCGGGCCACGTCGGGTCTCCCTGGGTTTCTAAGAGTGAGTCGAGGAGCGCGGGGTCAGACCCGGCGGCGCTTCTTGGGGCGGCAGCCGTTGTGCGGCTGGGGGGTGACGTCGGAGATCTGCCCGACCTCGAGGCCCGTGGCCTGGAGGGAGCGGATGGCGGTCTCGCGGCCGGAGCCGGGACCCTTCACGAAGACGTCGACCTTCCGCATGCCGTGCTCCTGCGCCTTGCGCGCGGCGTTCTCGGCAGCCATCTGCGCCGCGAACGGCGTGGACTTGCGGGAGCCCTTGAACCCGACGTGCCCGGCCGAGGCCCAGCTGATCACGTTGCCCGTGGGGTCGGTGATCGACACGATCGTGTTGTTGAAGGTGCTCTTGATGTGCGCCGCGCCGTGGGCGACGTTCTTCTTCTCCTTGCGGCGCACCTTCTTGGCGCCCGCCGCGCGTGCCCTGGGAGGCATGACTCTCTCTTCTCGTTCGTGGCCTGGTGGAGCAGGGTGAGCCCGCGGCCGCCCCCTCTGCGGGGGCGCGACGGCCGGGGCGGGTGCCGGTGAGGGCTACCGCTGGGTCAGCGGGCCTTCTTCTTGCCGGCGATGGTCTTGCGCGGGCCCTTGCTGGAGCGCGCGTTGGTCTTGGTGCGCTGTCCGCGGACGGGCAGGCCGCGGCGGTGCCGAAGGCCCTGGTAGCACCCGATCTCCACCTTGCGGCGGATGTCGGCGGCCACCTCGCGGCGCAGGTCACCCTCGACGCGGAAGTGCTCGTCGATGTAGTCGCGCAGCTTCAGCAGGTCCTCGTCGGAGAGGTCCTTGGCGCGCAGGTCCGGGCTGACGCCGGTCGCGGCCAGGGTGGCCTTCGCCGAGGTCGGGCCGATCCCGTAGATGTAGGTGAGCGCGATCTCCATCCGCTTCTCGCGGGGCAGATCGACGCCGGCCAGTCGTGCCATGTCCTGTTACTCCCTCAGCCCTGGCGCTGCTTGTGCCGGGCGTTGTCGCAGATGACCATGACCCGGCCGTGCCGGCGGATCACCTTGCACTTGTCGCAGATCTTCTTCACCGACGGCTGGACCTTCACCGGTGCCGCCCTCATTTCTCAGTCGTTCGTGGTCACGGGCCTCGGCGGTCGGCCGGGCCCGTGGTGGTCACTTGTAGCGGTAGACGATGCGACCGCGGGTCAGGTCGTAGGGCGAGAGCTCCACGACCACGCGGTCCTCGGGCAGGATGCGGATGTAGTGCTGCCGCATCTTGCCGCTGATGTGCGCGAGCACCCGGTGCCCGTTCTGGAGCTCCACCCGGAACATCGCGTTGGGGAGCGGCTCGACGACTCGACCCTCGACCTCGATGGCCCCGTCCTTCTTCGCCATTCCCTGTACGGCCTCCCGATCTGGTGTTCCTCCGGCGCACGCCGGTTCGCGTCCCACCGGCGCCGGTTCGGGCGCGGGCGGGTGGTGCTGGGGTGTCTGGTGCGGGCGTACTCGCAGAGGGCGCCCGACGGCATGCGGCCACAGCACGACGACGGACGGCGCGAACGCCAGCGGCCACTGTACCCCGCAGGTCACAGCCGTTCCAACCCCGGGTCGGTGTGACCCGGGGCGCTGATCAGGTGCGGGGCGTGATGCCGAACGGCGCCAGGCCCGCCACGCCGCCGTCCTCGGCGGTCAGGACCCACGGCCCCTCGGGCGTGATGGCCACGGTGTGCTCGAAGTGCGCGGCCCGCGACCCGTCCTTGGTCACCACGGTCCAGCCGTCCTCGAGCTCGACGGTGTCGGGGTCCCCGACGGTCACCATGGGCTCGATGGCCAGCGCGAGACCGGGCACGAGCTTGGGTCCGCGACCGGGGCGGCCGTAGTTGAGCACGTGCGGGTCCTGGTGCATCTCGGTGCCGATGCCGTGCCCGCCGTAGTGGTCGACGATCCCGTACCGGTGCTCCTCGGCGGTGATCGCGTCCTCCACCGCCGAGCTGATGTCGGTCAGCCGGCCACCGGCCAGCGCCTTGGCCAGCCCCGCCCACATGGACCGCTCGGTGACCGCGATGAGCGCGGCGTCGGCAGCCGAGGGCTCCCCCACCGTCACGGTGACCGCGGAGTCCCCGTGCCAGCCGGCGAGGATCGCGCCGCAGTCGATGGAGATGTTGTCGCCCTCGGCCAGGGTGCGGCCGGCGGCGGGGATGCCGTGCACGACCTCGTCGTTGACCGAGGCGCAGATGGTGCCGGTGAACCCGTGGTAGCCGAGGAACGAGGGCACCGCTCCGGCGCTGCGGATGTGGTCCTCGGCGACGGCGTCGAGCTCGGCCGTGGTCACCCCGGGCCGCACCTCCGCCCGGACGGCGGCCAGCGCACCGGCGACCACGAGGCCGGCGGCCCGCATCAGCTCGATCTCGTGGGCGGTCTTGATCTGGATCATGCGTCCCCTCCACCGGGCGAGCAGCGGCAGCCGCCCGAGGATGCCGGCGGTCACCGGGATCCCCGGCGGCGCACCGGCTCAGCCCTGCGGGTCGTCGGTGTCGTCGGCCGCGGCCAGGGCGTCCATCGCCCGGCCGGTGACCTCGTCGATCTCGCCGATGGCGTCGATGCGGGCCAGCAGGCCGGCGTCGGCGTACCAGCCCGACAGCGGCTCGGTCTGGCGGTGGTAGACCTCCAGCCGGTGCCGCACGGTCTCGGGCTTGTCGTCCTCGCGCTGCACGGGCTTGCCGTCGACGATGACCACCCGGCCGGACAACCGCCGGACGAGCTCCTCCTCGTCGACGACCAGCTCGAGCACGCAGGTCAGCGTCTGGCCCAGCTCGGTGAGGGAACCCCGCAGCTGCTCGGCCTGCGCGATGGTGCGCGGGAAGCCGTCGAGCAAGAACCCGGCCTTGGCGTCGGGCTCGGCCAGCCGGTCGCTGACCATGGCCACGGTGATCTCGTCGGGCACCAGGTCCCCGGCGTCCATGTAGACCTTGGCCTGCTGGCCCAGCTCGGTCTGCCCGCTCACGTTGGCCCGGAAGATGTCGCCGGTGGAGATGGCCGGGACGCCGAGACGGCCGGCGATGATCTGCGCCTGGGTGCCCTTGCCCGCTCCGGGGGGGCCCAGGAGGACGACGCGCACTACTTCAGGAACCCTTCGTAGTTGCGCTGGTTGAGCTGCGTCTCGATCTGCTTCACCGTCTCCAAGCCCACTCCCACCATGATCAGCACTGCGGTCCCGCCGAACGGGAAGTTCTGGTTCTGGCCCTCCTGCGTGATCGACAGGAAGAGGTTGGGCAGCACCGCCACCAGGCCCAGGTAGATCGACCCGGGCAGCGTGATCCGGGAGAGCACGTACTGCAGGTACTCGGCCGTGGGCCGGCCGGGGCGGATGCCGGGGATGAAGCCGCCGTAGCGCTTCATGTCGTCGGCCCGCTCCTCGGGGTTGAAGGTGATCGACACGTAGAAGTACGTGAAGAACACGATCAGGCCGAAGTAGATGGCGATGTGCACCGGGCTGGACTGGTTGATCACGTAGGTCTCGAAGAACTGCCGGACCGAGCCCGCGGAGTCGCCCTGCAGCTGGCTGATCAGCTGGGGCAGGTACAGCAGGGACGAGGCGAAGATGACCGGGATGACACCGGCCTGGTTCACCTTCAGCGGCAGGTAGGTCGAGGTGCCGCCGTACATGCGCCGGCCGACCATCCGCTTGGCGTACTGCACCGGGATGCGGCGCTGCGCCTGCTCGACGTAGACGACCGAGGCGATGACGACGAGGGCCAGCACGCAGACGAGGGCGAAGACCAGGCCGCCGCGGGACTGCAGGATCGACCCGCCCTCGGCCGGGATGCGCGCGGCGATCGAGGTGAAGATCAGCACGGACATGCCGTTGCCGATGCCCTTCTCGGTCAGCAGCTCGCCCAGCCACATGATCATGGCGGTGCCGGCGGTCAGCGCGATGACCAGCACGACGGTGGTCCAGATCGACTGCGAGGGGATGAGCTCCTGCTGGCAGTTCGGGAACAGCTGGCCGCTGCGGGCCAGCGCGATGATCCCGGTGCTCTGCAGGATCGCCAGGGCGATCGTGAGGTAGCGGGTGTACTGGGTCAGCTTCTGCTGGCCCGACTGCCCTTCCTTCTTCAGCTGCTCGAAGCGCGGGATGACCACGACCAGCAGCTGCACGATGATGCTCGCCGTGATGTACGGCATGATCCCGAGCGCGAAGATCGACAGGCGCAGGAGCGCACCGCCGGAGAACAGGTTGACCAGCGAGTAGACGTCGCGCTGGTCGGAGGCATTGGCCTGGTCGAGGCAGCTGTTGATGGCCTCGATCGACACCCCCGGCCCCGGCACGCTGGCGCCCAGCCGGTACACGGCGATGATCGCCAGGGAGAACAACAGCTTGCGCCGGAGGTCTGGCGTCCGGAACGCCGCGGCGAACGCCTGCAGCACGTGCCCTCCCCGAGTCGGTCGTGCGAGGTTAACAACAGCAGAAAGCCCCCTGACCCACCCGGGTCGCCGGGTGGATCAGGGGGGCCTTCACTACAGCTGGGTGGTGCTGCCCCCGGCCGCGGCGATCTTCTCGGCCGCGGACGCGGAGAAGGCGTGGGCCGAGACCTCGACCTGCACGCCCCCCAGCTCGCCGGTGCCGAGCACCTTGACGGGCTGGTTGCGACGGACGGCGCCGGCCTGGGCCAGCGTCTCCGGGTTCACCGGACCACCGTCGGGGAACAGGGAGGCGATCTTGTCCAGGTTGACGACCTGGAAGACGACCTTGTTCCGCGGGGTGAAGCCCGACAGCTTCGGCAGCCGCATGTACAGCGGGGTCTGGCCACCCTCGAAGCGCGCAGAGACCTGCACGCGGGCGCCCGAACCCTTGGTACCGCGACCGGCGGTCTTGCCCTTGGAGCCCTCACCACGACCCACGCGGGTCTTCTTGGTGTGGGCGCCCGGGGCCGGACGCAGGTGGTGGACCTTCAGAGTCATGTCAGTGTTCCTTCTCGACCGCTCAGGCGATCTCTTCGACGGCGACCAGGTGGGTCACCGTGGCGACCATCCCGCGGATCTCCGGGCGGTCCGCCTGGACCACGGAGTGGTTGATCCGCTTCAGGCCGAGCGACCGCAGGGTCTGCCGCTGGTTCGGCTTGGTGCCGATCCCGGACTTGATCTGGGTGACCTTGAGCTGAGCCACGTCACACCCCCTGACCGGCACGCGCCCGCAGCATGGCGGCGGGGGCGACGTCCTCAAGCGGCAGACCGCGGCGGGCCGCGATCTCCTCGGGGCGGACGAGGTCCTTCAGCGCCTGCATCGTGGCGTGCACGATGTTGATCGGGTTCGAGGACCCCAGGCTCTTGGACAGCACGTCGTGGATGCCGGCGCACTCGAGCACCGCACGCACCGGGCCACCGGCGATGACGCCGGTACCGGGGCTGGCGGGCTTGAGCAGCACGACACCGGCAGCGGCCTCGCCCTGCACCGGGTGCGGGATGGTGCTGGCGATGCGCGGCACGCGGTAGAAGTGCTTCTTGGCCTCCTCGACGCCCTTGGCGATCGCCGCGGGCACCTCCTTGGCCTTGCCGTAGCCGACACCCACGGTGCCGTCGCCGTCGCCCACGATCACCAGGGCGGTGAAGCTGAAGCGCCGACCACCCTTGACGACCTTGGACACGCGGTTGATGGCCACGACCCGCTCGAGGAACTGGCTCTTCTCGGCCGGGCCGCCGGGGCCGCGGCCGCCGCCGTCCCGCCGGTCACGTCGGTCGTTGCCGCCGCCGGCGCCACCGGCACCGCCGGCGCCACCGCCGCGTCGCTGTGGTCCTGGCATCAGAAGTCCCTCTCGATCTGCGTGGTCATGAGCTGCTGGGCGCCCATCAGAAGTCCAGCCCGCCCTCGCGGGCGGCGTCGGCGAGCGCCGCCAGCCGGCCGTGGTAGCGGTTGCCGCCCCGGTCGAACACGACGGCGGTGATGCCGGCGGCCTTGGCCCGGTCGGCCACGAGCGCGCCGACCTGGCGGGCCAGCGCCGACTTGTCACCGGCGGTGCCGCGCAGCGACGCGTCCATGGTCGAGGCACTGACCAGGGTGATGCCCTGGGTGTCGTCGACGACCTGCACGTGGACGTGGCGCGAGCTGCGCTTGACCACCATGCGGGGGCGCTCGGGCGTGCCGGCCACGCGCTTGCGGAGCCGGTTGTGCCGGCGGGCGCGCGACAGCCGCCGCGAGGTGCTGATGTCGGTGCCGACGGGCTTGTGCACCCGGGCCGACTTCTCGTTGCTCTTGGTGTCTGCCATCACTTGCCCGTCTTCCCGACCTTGCGCTTGATGACCTCGCCCTGGTACCGGACGCCCTTGCCCTTGTAGGGGTCGGGCCGGCGCAGCTTGCGGATCTTGGCGGCGACCTCGCCGACCTGCTGCTTGTCGATGCCGCTGACCTTGAAGCGGGTCGGGGCCTCGACGGTGAAGGTGATGCCCTCGGGGGCCTTCACCAGCACCGGGTGGCTGAAGCCGAGCGCGAACTCGAGGTCCGAGCCGCGGGCCTGCACGCGGTAGCCGACGCCGACGATCTCGAGGGTCTTGGTGTAGCCCTCGGTGACGCCGGTGATCATGTTGGCGATCAGGGTGCGCGAGAGACCGTGCAGCGCGCGGCTCTCCCGCTCGTCGTCCGGCCGCTGCACGAGCAGCGCACCCGACTCGTCCTTCTCCACGAAGATCGGGGAGGCGACGGTGTGGGCGAGCGAGCCCTTGGGGCCCTTCACGTTCACGGTGCGACCGTCGATGGCGACGTCGACGCCGCCCGGGACGGTGACGGGGAGTCGTCCGATTCGAGACATCTGGTGCGCTCCCTTACCAGACGTAGGCGAGGACTTCCCCACCCACGCCCTTCTTGTTCGCCTGCTTGTCGGTCAGCAGACCGGTCGAGGTGGAGATGATCGCCACCCCGAGACCGCCGAGGACCTTGGGCAGGGCGGTGGACTTGGCGTAGACCCGCAGACCGGGCTTGGAGACCCGCCGGACACCGGCGATGCTCCGCTCGCGGTTGGGGCCGTACTTCAGGTCGACCACCAGCTCCTTGCGGACCTGGCCGTCCTTCTCGACGTCGTTGACCTTCCAGCCGGCGATGTAGCCCTCCTGCTGGAGGATCTCGGCGATCTTGGTCTTGAGCTTCGACGACGGCATGGCCGCGGCGTCGTGGTACGCGGAGTTCGCGTTCCGGAGCCGCGTGAGCATGTCCGCGATCGGGTCGGTCATCGTCATGTGTCGGTCGTGCCTCTCTCACCGCGGTTCCCTCCGCGCCGTGCGGGGGGCCTGTCGGTGATCGGTGGTGCGTGGAGGTGGTGGCCTACGGGGTGCAGGTCACCAGGAGGACTTGGTCACGCCGGGGAGCTCGCCCGCGTGGGCCATCTCCCGGACGCAGATGCGGCACAGCCCGAACTTGCGGAACACCGCGTGCGGGCGACCGCAGCGCTGGCACCGGGTGTAGCCGCGGACCTTGAACTTGGGGGTGCGGGCCGCCTTGTTGACGAGCGCCTTCTTGGCCATGGTGTCTCCTGTTCCCGGCTCAGCGGGTCGTCTGGACGACGGTCTGGCCGGCGAAGGGGAAGCCCAGCAGGCTGAGCAGCTCGCGACCCTCCTCGTCGGTGGTGGCGGTGGTGACGAGCGTGATGTCCATGCCGCGCGGACGGTCGATCTTGTCCACGTCGATCTCGCGGAACATCGACTGCTCGTTCAGCCCGAACGTGTAGTTGCCGTGGCCGTCGAACTGCTTGGAGTTCAGGCCGCGGAAGTCGCGGATGCGGGGCAGGGCCAGGCTGAGCAGCCGGTCCAGGAACTCCCACATGCGGTCACCGCGCAGGGTCACCTTGGCGCCGATCGGCATGCCCTCGCGCAGCTTGAACTGGGCGATGGACTTGCGGGCGCGGACGACCGCGGGCTTCTGGCCGGTGATGGCGGTGAGGTCGCGGACCGCGCCGTCCATCAGCTTGGCGTCACGGGTGGCCTCGCCGACGCCCATGTTGACCACGATCTTGGTCAGACCGGGGATCTGCATGACGTTGGCGTAGCCGAACTCGCTCTGCAGCGCCGGCGCGATCTCCTCGCGGTAGCGGGCGAGCAGCCGGGGCAGCTCTCGGGTGGGTGCGCTCATGATCAGAGGTCCTTACCGGTGCGCTTCGAGACCCGGATGCTGCGTCCGTCCTCGTCCTTGCGGTAGCCGACGCGGGTCGGCTTGCCCTCGGAGTCGATCACCATCACGTTGCTGACGTGGATGGCGGCCTCCTGGGTCACGATCCCGCCCGACTGGGAGCCGCGCTGGCTGGTGCTCACGCGGGTGTGCTTCTTGACGCGGCCGATGCCCTCGACGAGCACCTTGCCGGTCTTGGGGAAGGCGGCGATGACGCGCCCCTTCGCACCCTTGTCCTTGCCGGACAGGACGACGACCTGGTCGCCCTTCTTGACCTTCAGGGAAGGAGTCTTCTCCGCCATGGTCACAACACCTCCGGGGCGAGCGAGATGATCCGCATGAAGCGCTTGTCGCGCAGCTCGCGGCCGACGGGGCCGAAGATGCGGGTGCCGCGCGGGTCACCGCTGTCGCGGATGATCACCGCGGCGTTCTCGTCGAAGCGGATGTAGGAGCCGTCGGGACGGCGCCGCTCCTTGACGGTGCGGACGATGACGGCCTTGACCACGTCGCCCTTCTTGACCCCCGCGCCGGGGATGGCGTCCTTCACGGTGCCGACGATGACGTCGCCGATGCCCGCGTAGCGACGACCGGACCCGCCGAGGACACGGATGCACAAGATCTCCTTGGCACCGGTGTTGTCGGCGACCCGCAGTCGTGACTCCTGCTGGATCACTGCGTTGCTCCTGAGTGGTGAGGGGTGACCGCCGGGCCGAGTCGGTGAAGCGGCGGTCGGGACCCACGTGCGACAGCCGGCGGCTCTCGCCGCCGGCCGTCAGGTCCCGGGTGTCGGTGCCTCCGCGGAGGCACCAGTGGTCCAGGGTACGCGCAACGACTCCCCCGTTTCCACGGGGGCGTCGTCACACCGGACCTGGGACTGCGTGGAGGACTACTTGGCCTTCTCGATCACGGTCACCAGGCGCCAGCGCTTGGTGGCCGACAGGGGCCGGGTCTCCATGATCTGGACGCGGTCGCCGATGCCGGCGGTGCCGTCCTCGTCGTGCGCCTTCAGCTTGCTGGTGCGGCGCAGGACCTTGCCGTACAGGCCGTGCTTCACGCGGTCCTCGACCTCGACGACGATGGTCTTGTCCATCTTGTCGGAGACGACCAGGCCCTCACGGACCTTGCGGTAGCCACGACCGGCCAGGCCGGGACCGGAGGCGACGGCCTCGTTGGTCTCGTTGGTGGTCTCGCTCATGCCACACCCTCGTTCGGGGCGACCGACAGACCCAGCTCGCGCTCGCGCATGATCGTGTAGATCCGGGCGATGTCGCGGCGCACGGTCTGCAGGCGCCGGTTGTTGTCCAGCTGGCCGGTGGCCACCTGGAACCGCAGGTTGAACAGTTCTTCCCTCGACTCACGCAGACGCGTGGCGAGCTCGTCCACCGACAGCTCACGGAGCTCCGGGGCGGTGAGGCCGGCAGCCATCACACCTCTCCTTCACGGGTGATGAAGCGGCACTTCATGGGCAGCTTGTGGATGGCGCGGCGCATCGCCTCGCGGGCGATGGGCTCGTCGACACCGGACAGCTCGAACATGATGCGGCCGGGCTTCACGTTGGCGACCCACCACTCGGGCGAGCCCTTGCCGGAACCCATGCGGGTCTCGGCCGGCTTCTTGGTCAGCGGGCGGTCGGGGTAGATCGAGATCCACACCTTGCCGCCACGCTTGATGTGGCGGGTCATGGCGATACGGGCGGACTCGATCTGCCGGTTGGTGACGTACGCCGGCTCGAGGGCCTGGATGGCGTACTCGCCGAAGTTGATCGCGGTGCCGCCCTTGGCCCGGCCGGTGCGGTCGGGACGGTGCTGCTTGCGGTGCTTGACGCGACGCGGGATGAGCATCGATCAGCCCTCCGTGTTCTGGGCGCCCGCCTCGGCGGTGCCCTCGGCGCCGGCGGTGCCGGTGCCCTGCGCGGTGGTCTCGACCGGGGTCTCCACCGCGGTGGCGGTGGTGTCCTCGACCGGGGCCTCGGTGGTGGCGGTGTCGACCGGGGTCTCGGCCGCGGCGCGGCCGGCCTCGGTGCCGCCGGCGGTGGTGCCGGTCGAGCCCGAGCGGCGGGGCCGCTGGGCGCGCTCGCGGCGCTGCTGGCGGGCGGCCAGGGCCTCGAGGGCCTCGCGCTCGGCGCGGGAGCCGCTCGCGTCGCCCTTGTAGATCCAGACCTTGACGCCGATGCGACCGAAGGTGGTGCGGGCCTCGTAGATGCCGTAGTCGATGTTCGCGCGCAGCGTGTGCAGCGGCACCCGACCCTCGCGGTAGAACTCCGACCGGCTCATCTCGGTGCCGCCCAGGCGACCGGAGCACTGCACCCGGATGCCCTTGACCTGCGGGCTGCGCTGGGCCGACTGCATGGCCTTGCGCATCGCGCGGCGGAAGCTGACGCGGCTGGACAGCTGCTCGGCCACGCCCTGCGCGACGAGCTGCGCGTCGGACTCGGGGTTCTTGACCTCGAGGATGTTCAGCTGCACCTGCTTGCCGGTGAGCTTCTCCAGCTCACCCCGGATGCGGTCGGCCTCGGCGCCGCGGCGGCCGATGACGATGCCCGGGCGCGCGGTGTGGATGTCGACGCGGACGCGGTCACGGGTGCGCTCGATCTCCACCTTCGAGATGCCGGCGCGCTCCATGCCCTTGCCCATCAGCTTGCGGATGGCCACGTCCTCCTTGACGTAGTCCGCGTACTGCTTGTCGGCGAACCAGCGCGACTTGTAGTCGGTGGTGATCCCGAGGCGGAACCCGTGGGGGTTGACCTTCTGACCCACTAGCGGGCCCCTCCCTTCGTGTTGGTCTTCTGCTGCGTCGCGGGGCCGGACTGGCCGGTCTCACGACGTGCCTTGCGGGACCGCGCGGCGAGCTCGGCGCTCGAGGCGACCTCGCTGACCTCGACGGTGATGTGCGAGGTGCGCTTGTTGATCCGGAACGCCCGCCCCTGGGCGCGCGGCCGGATGCGCTTGAGGGTCGGGCCCTCGTCGACGTAGGCGGCGCTGACGACCAGCGCGGCCGGGTCGAGCTGCAGGTTGTGCTCGGCGTTGGCCACCGCGGAGGCGACGACCTTGGCCACCGGCTCGCTGGCGGTCTGCGGGGCGAAGCGCAGCAGCGCCAGCGCCTCGTCGGTGGGCAGGTAGCGGATCAGGTCCACCACCCGCCGGGCCTTCATCGGGGTGACGCGGACGAACCGGGCCGTGGCCCGGGCGACCGGGGCGTCGGTCCCCAGCTGGGAAGTCATCGTGATGCTCTCCTCGTCCCGCTCAGCCGCGCCGCGACCGGCGGTCGTCCTTGACGTGCCCACGGAAGGTGCGGGTGGGCGCGAACTCGCCGAGCTTGTGCCCGACCATGGCCTCGGTCACGAAGACCGGGACGTGCTTGCGGCCGTCGTGCACGGCCAGGGTGTGGCCGAGCATGTCCGGGATGATCGTGGAACGCCGCGACCAGGTGCGGATGACGTTCTTGGTGCCCTTCTCGTTCTGGGCGTCCACCTTGGCGAGCAGGTGGTCGTCGACGAACGGGCCCTTCTTCAGGCTCCTTGGCATGGTCTTCCCCTACCTGCTCAGCGCTTCTTGTTGGTGCGACGACGGCGCACGATCATGGCGTCGGAGGCCTTGCGCTTGCGCGTGCGGCCCTCCGGCTTGCCCTTGGGGTTGACCGGGTGGCGACCACCGGAGGTCTTCCCCTCACCACCACCGTGCGGGTGGTCGACCGGGTTCATCGCGACACCGCGGACGGTGGGGCGCTTGCCCTTCCACCGCATGCGGCCGGCCTTGCCCCAGTTGATGTTGGACTGCTCGGCGTTGCCGACCTCGCCGATCGTGGCGCGGCAGCGCACGTCGACGTTGCGGATCTCGCCCGAGGGCATGCGCAGCTGCGCGAAGCGGCCCTCGCGGGCGACCAGCTGGACGCTGGTGCCGGCCGAGCGGGCGATCTTCGCGCCGCCACCGGGCCGCAGCTCGATGGCGTGCACGACCGTGCCGACGGGGATGTTGCGCAGCGGCAGGTTGTTGCCGGGCTTGATGTCGGCGTTCGGGCCGCACTCGACCGCGTCGCCCTGCTTGAGCCGGGCCGGCGCGATGATGTAGCGCTTCTCGCCGTCGGCGTAGTGCAGCAGCGCGATGCGCGAGGTGCGGTTGGGGTCGTACTCGATGTGCGCGACGGTGGCGGGCACGCCGTCCTTGTCCGCCCGGCGGAAGTCGATCAGCCGGTAGGCACGCTTGTGCCCGCCGCCCTGGTGGCGCGCGGTGACGCGGCCGTGGACGTTGCGACCGCCCCGGCCGTGCAGCGGGCGGACCAGCGACTTCTCGGGGTGGTCGCGGGTGACCTCGGCGAAGTCGGCGACGGACGAGCCGCGGCGGCCCGGCGTCGTCGGCTTGTACTTACGGATGGCCATGGTTCCTACTCAGTCCCTGTCTGATCTGGCGTGAGGTCGCTGGTCCGGTCGCCGTCAGGCGCCCGGGCCGCCGAACAGCTCGATGCGGTCACCGGGGGCGACGGACACGATGGCGCGCTTGGTGTCCTTGCGCTTGCCCATCACGGCGCCCTTGGAGCGCTTGCGCTTCCCCTGGCGGTTGATCGTGTTGACGGACAGCACCTTCACGTTGAAGACCTGCTGCACAGCGATCTTGATCTGGGTCTTGTTCGCGTCCGGGCGGACGATGAACGTGTACTTGTTCTCGTCCAGGAGCCCGTAGCTCTTCTCCGAGATGACCGGGGACAGCAGGACGTCCCGGGGGTCGCGGACGCTCATGCCTTCTCCTCGGTGGTCGCGGGCGCCACGGAGGGCACGTCGCTGTCGATCTCGTGGGTCTCCAGGTCCTTGACCTCGGAGCTGCTGGCCCGGCCGCGGCCGCCCTTGACGGGGCCGGCGACGAACTCGGCCAGCGCGGCCTCGGTGAACACGACCTCGTCGGCGCAGAGCACGTCGTAGGTGTTCAGCTGCCCGGCCTCGATGAGGTGGACGTTGCCGAGGTTGCGCAGGCTGACCCAGTTCAGGACGTCGTCCCGGTCCAGGACGACGAGCACCTTGGCCGAGGTCGTGACGGCCTCGAGCGCGGTGCGGGCGGCCTTGGTCGAGGGCGCGTCGCCGGCGACGAACGCGCTGACCACGTGGACGCGGTCCTCGCGGGCCCGGTCGGAGAGGGCGGCGCGCAGGGCGGCGGCCTTCATCTTCTTCGGGGTCTTCTGCTCGTAGTTGCGCGGCTGCGGGCCGTGCGAGATGCCACCGCCCTCGAACTGCGGCGCACGCAGCGAGCCCTGGCGGGCGCGGCCGGTGCCCTTCTGGCGGTACGGCTTGGCGCCGGTGCCGCTGACCTGGGCGCGCGTCTTGGTGGCGTGCGTGCCCTGGCGGGCCGCGGCCAGCTGGGCGACGACGACCTGGTGCATGAGCGACAGGTTGGCGTTGGCGTCGAACAGCGCACCCGGGAGGGTCGCCGTCCCGCTCTTCTTGCCCGTCGCGTCCAGGACGTCGACGGTCTTGTCCGACCGCTGCTCGGTGGACGTGGTCACTTCGCGTCACTCCCCACGGGGCCGCCCTTGACCGCGGAACGGACGAGGACCAGCCCACCCTTCGGACCCGGGACGGCGCCCTTGATGAGCACCAGACCCTTCTCCGTGTCGACCTTGTGCACCTTCAGCGACAGGGTGGTCGTGGTGACCGCACCCATGCGCCCGGCCATGCGCAGACCCTTGAAGACCCGGCCCGGGGTGGCGCAGCCACCGATCGAACCCGGGGAACGGTGCTTGCGCTGCACGCCGTGCCCGGCGCCCAGGCCCTTGAACCCGTGGCGCTTCATGACACCGGCGGTGCCCTTGCCCTTGCTCTTGCCGATGACGTCGACGGTGGCCAGCTCGGCCAGCACGTCGGCGGTCAGCTCCTGCCCGACGGTGTACTCGCCGGCGTCCTTCGTGCGCAGCTCGACCAGGTGCCGGCGCGGGGTGACACCCGCCTTGGCGAAGTGCCCGCCCTCGGGCTTGTTCACCTTGCGGGGGTCGATCGCGCCGAACCCGATCTGGATGGCCGAGTAGCCGTCCACCTCGGGGGTGCGGACCTGGGTCACCACGCACGGGCCGGCCTTGACCACGGTCACCGGCACGATGCGGTTGTTCTCGTCGAAGACCTGGGTCATCCCCAGCTTCTCGCCGAGGAGACCACGGAATGTGCTCGCCATTGTCCCGAAACCCTTACTGGATGTTCACGTCGACCGAGGCCGGCAGGTCGATGCGCATGAGCGCGTCGACCGTCTTCGGCGTCGGGTCGAGGATGTCGATGAGCCGCTTGTGCGTGCGCATCTCGAAGTGCTCGCGCGAGTCCTTGTACTTGTGCGGCGAGCGGATGACGCAGTACACGTTCTTCTCGGTCGGCAGCGGCACCGGGCCGACGACGCGCGCTCCGGTCTTCGTCACCGTGTCCACGATGCGCCGCGCCGAGGCATCGATGGCCTCGTGGTCGTAGGCCTTCAGCCGGATGCGGATCTTCTGTCCCGCCATCGCCTTGTCTCGCTCCTGCCGATCGTGTGGTGCTCGAGGTCATTGCTGGGTCGGTCGACCCGGGGTGTTCCCGGGGACGACCCGGGTGGTGGGCGGCGGCCGATCAGGCCGCCGCCCACCGGGGACTCACTTGAGGATCTTGGTGACCCGGCCGGCGCCCACGGTGCGGCCGCCCTCGCGGATGGCGAAGCGCAGACCCTCCTCCATGGCGATGGGCTGGATCAGCTCGACCGTCATCTCGGTGTTGTCACCGGGCATGACCATCTCGGTGCCCGAGGGCAGCGTGACGACGCCGGTGACGTCCGTGGTCCGGAAGTAGAACTGCGGACGGTAGTTGTTGAAGAACGGCGTGTGGCGACCGCCCTCGTCCTTCGAGAGGATGTAGACCGAGCCCTCGAAGTTGACGTGCGGGGTGATCGAGCCGGGCTTCACGACGACCTGGCCGCGCTCGACGTCCTCGCGCTTGATGCCGCGCAGCAGCAGACCCACGTTGTCGCCGGCCTGGCCCTGGTCGAGCAGCTTGCGGAACATCTCGACGCCGGTGACGGTCGTCTTGGTCGAGGTCGGGCGGATGCCGACGATCTCGATCTCCTCGGAGACCTTGACGATGCCGCGCTCCACACGACCGGTCACCACGGTGCCGCGGCCGGTGATGGTGAAGACGTCCTCGACGGGCATGAGGAACGGCTTGTCGATCTCGCGCTCCGGCTCCGGGATGGAGGCGTCGACGGCGTCCATGAGCTCCATGAGCTTGTCGCCCCACTCGGCGTCGCCCTCGAGCGCCTTCAGCGCCGAGACGCGCACGACCGGCAGGTCGTCGCCCGGGAACTCGTACTCGGAGAGCAGCTCGCGGACCTCGAGCTCGACGAGCTCCAGGATCTCCTCGTCGTCGACCATGTCGGCCTTGTTCAGCGCCACCACGATGTAGGGGACGCCGACCTGGCGGGCCAGGAGCACGTGCTCCTTGGTCTGCGGCATGGGGCCGTCGGTCGCGGCAACCACCAGGATGGCGCCGTCCATCTGCGCCGCACCGGTGATCATGTTCTTGATGTAGTCGGCGTGCCCGGGGCAGTCGACGTGCGCGTAGTGGCGGTTCTCGGTCTGGTACTCGACGTGGGCGATCGAGATCGTGATCCCACGCGCCTTCTCCTCGGGCGCCTTGTCGATCTGGTCGAACGCGGACGCCTCGTTGAGGTTCGGGTACTTGTCGTGCAGGACCTTGGTGATCGCCGCGGTCAGCGTCGTCTTCCCGTGGTCGATGTGCCCGATGGTGCCGATGTTGACGTGCGGCTTGGTCCGCTCGAACTTGGCCTTGGCCACTGGGGTTCCTCTCTGGGTTGGTCTGTCGCAGTGCTGCGGATCTGGGTGCGGGCTGGTGCCCGCGGGCCGGGCCGCCGGTGGGACGGCCCGGGCCCGGTCCTACTCGCCGGTGGCCTTGGCGATGATCTCCTTGGCCACGTTGGCGGGCACCTCGGCGTAGGTGTCGAACACCATGGTGTAGCTGGCCCGACCCTGGGTCCGGCTGCGCAGGTCACCGACGTAGCCGAACATCTCCGACAGCGGCACCAGGGCCCGGACGACGCGGGCGCCGGAGCGCTCCTCCATCGCCTGGATGGTGCCACGGCGGGAGTTGAGGTCGCCGATGACGTCGCCCATGTTCTCCTCGGGCGTGACGACCTCGACGGCCATCATCGGCTCGAGCAGCGCGGGGCTGGCCTTGCGTGCGGCCTCCTTGAAGGCGGCCGAACCGGCGATCTTGAACGCCATCTCCGAGGAGTCGACCTCGTGGTAGGCGCCGTCCAGGAGCGAGGCCTTGACCCCGACCATCGGGTAGCCGGCGAGGATGCCGTACTGCATGGCGTCCTGCATGCCCGCGTCGACCGAGGGGATGTACTCCTTCGGGATGCGGCCACCGGTGACCTTGTTCTCGAACTCGTAGGTCGCCGACTCCGCCGTCATCTCCAGCGGCTCGAGGGCGATCTGCACCTTCGCGAACTGGCCGGACCCACCGGTCTGCTTCTTGTGGGTGTAGTCGTGCCGCTCGACGGTCTTGCGGATCGTCTCGCGGTAGGCCACCTGCGGCTTGCCGACGTTGGCCTCGACGTTGAACTCACGCCGCATCCGGTCGACCAGGATCTCCAGGTGCAGCTCGCCCATGCCGGAGATGACGGTCTGGCCGGTCTCCTCGTCCAGGCGGACCTGGAACGTCGGGTCCTCCTCGGCCAGCTTCTGGATGGCCGTGCCCAGCTTCTCCTGGTCGCTCTTGGTCTTCGGCTCGATGGCCACCGAGATGACCGGCGCGGGGAAGGTCATCGACTCCAGGATCACCGGCTTCTGCGGGTCGCAGAGGGTGTCACCGGTGGTGGTGCCCTTCATGCCGTTGACGGCCACGATCTCGCCGGCGCCCACGCCCGCACGCTCTTCGCGCTTGTTGGCGTGCATCTGGTAGATCTTGCCGACCCGCTCCTTGCGGTCCTTGGTGCTGTTGAGCACCGGGGACCCGGCGTCGAGCTTGCCGGAGTAGACGCGGATGTAGGTCAGCTTGCCCAGGTGCTGGTCGGTCTGGATCTTGAACGCCAGGGCCGAGAAAGGCTCGGACTCGTCGGCGTGGCGCAGGACCTCGGTCTCGCCGTCCAGCGCGGTGCCGACGATCGCCTCGACGTCCAGCGGGCTGGGCAGGTAGTCGGTGACGGCGTCGAGCATGGGCTGCACGCCCTTGTTCTTGAACGCCGAGCCGGTGACGACCGGGTTGACCTCGCCGGCGATGGTGGACTTACGGATCGCGGCCTTGAGGGTCTCGACCGGGATGTCCTCCCCGCCGAGGTAGGCCTCCATGATCTCGTCGTGGAAGTCGGCCAGGTTCTCGAGGAACTTGGTGCGGTACTCCTCGGCCTGCTCGACCAGCTCAGCCGGGATCTCCTCGACCGCGTAGTCCTCGCCCAGCTTGGTCTCGCCGCGCCAGGTGAGGGCGCGCATGCCGACCAGGTCGACGACGCCGATGAAGTCGGCCTCGGCACCGATCGGGATCTGCAGGACCAGCGGGTTGGCACCCAGGCGCTCGACCATCATGTCGACGCAGCGGAAGAAGTTCGCACCGGTGCGGTCGAGCTTGTTGACGAAGCACATGCGCGGGACGCCGTACTTCTCGGCCTGGCGCCAGACCTGCTCGGTCTGCGGCTCCACGCCGGCGACGCCGTCGTAGACCGCCACGGCACCGTCGAGGACGCGCAGCGAGCGCTCCACCTCGACGGTGAAGTCGACGTGCCCCGGGGTGTCGATGATGTTGATGTCGAAGCCGTTCCAGGAGCACTTCGTCGCGGCCGACGTGATGGTGATGCCGCGCTCCTGCTCCTGCTCCATCCAGTCCATCGTGGCTGCGCCGTCGTGGACCTCACCGATCTTGTAGTTGATCCCCGTGTAGAAGAGGATCCGCTCGGTGGTGGTGGTCTTGCCGGCGTCGATGTGCGCCATGATCCCGATGTTGCGGGTCTTGACGAGGTTGGCCATGTCCTGCCTCTCCTGCTCTGGTTCCTGACGCGGGTCCCCGGGGGTGGCCCGGGGTTCGCCGCGGGTGGCGGCTGGTGGCGCTGGTGGGTCTCACCAGCCGCCGGTGATCACCAGCGGTAGTGCGCGAAGGCCTTGTTCGACTCGGCCATCTTGTGGGTGTCCTCGCGACGCTTGACCGCGGCACCGAGGCCGTTGCTGGCGTCGAGCAGCTCGTTCATCAGGCGCTCGGTCATCGTCTTCTCGCGACGCGACCGGGAGTACTGGATGAGCCAGCGCAGGCCGAGGGTGGTGCTGCGCGAGGCGCGCACCTCGATCGGCACCTGGTAGGTAGCACCACCGACGCGGCGGCTGCGGACCTCGAGGGCGGGCTTGACGTTGTCCAGCGCGCGCTTGAGGGTCACGACCGGGTCGGTGTCGGTCTTGGCGCGGCAGCCCTCGAGGGCGCCGTAGACGATCGCCTCGGCGACCGAGCGCTTGCCGTCGACGAGCACCTTGTTCACCAGCTGGGTGACCAGCGGCGACTGGTAGACCGGGTCGGCGACGAGCGGACGACGCGGGGCAGGTCCCTTGCGGGGCATGTCAGCTCTTCTCCTTCTTCGCGCCGTAGCGGCTGCGAGCCTGCTTGCGACCACGAACCGCCTGGGTGTCCAGGGAACCGCGGATGATCTTGTAGCGGACGCCGGGGAGGTCCTTCACGCGGCCACCGCGCACGAGCACCATCGAGTGCTCCTGCAGGTTGTGGCCGACCCCGGGGATGTACGCGGTCACCTCGACGCCGCTGGTGAGCCGGACGCGGGCGACCTTGCGCAGCGCCGAGTTCGGCTTCTTCGGCGTCGTCGTGTAGACGCGCGTGCACACGCCGCGGCGCTGGGGGGAACCCTTCAACGCCGGGGTCTTGGTCTTCTCGACCTTGTCCTCGCGGCCCTTGCGGACCAGCTGCTGGATCGTGGGCATGGGTGGCCTTGAACTCCTGCCTGCGCTGGGTCGTGCTTCTGGATTGAGTACGTGCTGGTGTTCCTGCTGGTCCCGGGCCCGTCCGCACCTGCTCCCGGCCCCCGCGCTCGGGCGTGTCGCCCTTGTCGTGGTCCGGTCAGGTGGATCGGGATCCGGTCACCCCTCCCGCCTGGCGCGTGGCCCCCGCGCCCCGGTCGGACCGGAGCGGGACCCCCTGGCGGCGACCGGTCCGGGGACCGGGCGGACGCCCAGGTGCACTGCGATGAGGGAGCAGGCCCAGGTATCCCTGGGCACGGCTGACCACGATACCCGGGCGGTGGAACCCGGTCAAAGCCGGGTACGTCACGCCAGTGCGGGCGCCGCGGCCACCGGTGGCGCGACCCGTCGGGCGGGACGCGCGGTGACGCGGGCCCGGCCACCACGAGGGGGTCTGCACCCCCGGGCGGTGGCCGGCCGGGACCGAACCGCGCTCGACGGTACCCGTCCCGGGGCCCGCTGTCAGGCCGACGGGCCCGGTGGCCCGCCGCGGTCGGCGGTTGTCGGACCCTCCACCTACGGTCGGTGCACGATCCGTCACAGCGCATCCCGGAGGCCCCCGTGCACGTCGACACCGCCCGCGAGCTCAAGGCCACCCTGTCCCGCCGGCTGTCCGAGGCCGCGCCCGGCACGGTGGTGGCCAGCGACGCCCCCGGCCCGTGGAGCGGGGTGGCGCTGGGCCTGGCACCCGTGGGGCCGCAGCAGGTGCGGCTGGCCGTCCGGCTGCGCACCGAGGCCGACGCCGCGCAGGTCCTGGACGCCCTCGACGACGCCGCGCGGGCCGAGGTCGACGTCCGGGTGATCGGTCCGGTGCGCCCGCTGCGCTCCCCCACCCCCGAGCAGCTGCAGCGGCGCACCCGCCCGCTCGTGCCCGGCCTGTCGGTGGCCCACCCCGACGTCACCGCCGGCACCCTGGGCGGCTTCGTCCGCCGCGCGGGCACCGACGGCCTGCTGGTGCTGTCCAACAACCACGTGCTGGCCAACAGCGACGCCGCCCGCGAGGGCGACCCGGCCCTGCAGCCCGGGCCGGCCGACGGCGGCACCGCGGCCGACCGCATCGGCACGCTGACCGCCTTCCAGCGGTTCGTGGCCACCGGCAACCTGGTCGACGCCGCGGTGGCGGCCCTCGACGACGGGGTCGACGCCGACCCGGCCGGCTACCCGGGCGGGCCGCTGCTGGCGCAGGTGCTGGCCGCCGAGGAGGTCGACCCCGACGAGGTGGTGGAGAAGGTGGGCCGCACGACCGGCCACACCCGCGGCCGGGTCACCGCCGTCGAGGTCGACGGGGTGGGCGTGCAGTACGACGAAGGCACCGTGCACACCTTCGACGACCAGGTCGAGGTCGAGGGCCTGGCCGGCTCGTTCAGCGAGGGCGGGGACTCCGGCTCGGTCATCTGGCGCAGCAGCGACCGGGCTCCGCTGGGCCTGCTGTTCGCCGGCTCCTCCACCGGCGGGTCCGCCGGCGGCGGGGTCACCTTCGCCAACCCCCTCGCCACGGTGCTGCAGGTGCTCGGGCTGACCTTCGTCGCCGGCGCCTGACCACCGGGCCCGACCACCGGGCCGTGCCCGCCGCTGGACCGGAGGCGGGCACGGGTCCACCATGGGGGTCGTGACCGACCGGAGCACCGCGCGCGCCGCCAAGGCGCAGCTGGCTGCCCGGCTGGCCGACGACCCCGGGGTCACCGGCGTCGGGCTGGCCCGGCAGGACACCGACTACGTCCTGCGGGTGGACCTCACCGAGGCCGCCGCCGGGGACCGCGTGCCGGGCCAGGTCGACGGGGTCGCCGTGGTCACCCGCGTGATCGGCACCGTCCGGGCGCTGCCGGCCGGCTGAGCGGTCCCCGGGCCGCACCCGTGGCAGGGTGCGCAGTCGACGAGGGCGTCGGCGTGGACGCCCCGACGAGGAGGCACGCGTGCGCATCGGCATCCAGACCAGCTACGCCGGGGACTTCCGGCAGACCGCGCAGGAGATCGTCGACCTGGAGCAGGTCGGCCTCGACGTCGCGATGGTCGCCGAGGTCTACACCTTCGACGCGGTGAGCCAGCTGGGCTACCTGGCGGCGGTCACCGACCGGGTGGAGCTGATCAGCGCCATCCTGCCCATCTACAGCCGCACCCCGGCGCTGCTGGCCATGACCGCGGCCGGGCTCGACCTGGTCAGCGACGGCCGGTTCACCCTGGGCCTGGGCGCCTCCGGCCCTCAGGTGGTCGAGGGCTGGCACGGCGTGCCCTACGACGCGCCGCTGGCCCGCACCCGCGAGGTGGTGCAGATCTGCCGCTCGGTGTGGCGCCGGGAGCGGCTGCAGCACAGCGGTCCCAAGTACACGATCCCGCTGCCGGCCGACCAGGGCACGGGCCTGGGCAAGCCGCTCAAGCTGATCAACACCCCGGTGCGCGACCGCGTCCCGGTCATGCTGGCCGCCATCGGGCCCAAGAACGTCGAGCTGGCCGCCGAGGTCGCCGAGGTCTGGGAGCCCATCTTCTTCCACCCCGAGAAGGCGACCGAGGTGTGGGGCGAGGCGCTGGCGGCCGGCCGGGCGAAGCGGGACCCGGCGCTGGGCGACCTCGGCGTGGTCGCCGGCGTCCCGGTCGCCATCGGGGACGACGTCGAGCACCTGCTCGAGCTGGTCAAGCACGGCGTCGCGCTCTACGTCGGCGGGATGGGCGCCCGGGGGAAGAACTTCTACAACGACCTCGCGGTGCGGTACGGCTTCGCCGACGAGGCCGCCACCATCCAGGACCTCTACCTGTCCGGCCGCAAGGACGAGGCCGCCGCCGCCGTCCCCGACGAGCTGGTGCGGCAGACCTCCCTGATCGGGCCGGAGTCCTGGGTGGCCGAGCGGATCGCCGCCTTCGCCGAGGCCGGCGTGACGACGCTGACCGCCCAGCCGCTGGACGACTCCCCCGCCGGCCGCCGCGCCAGCGTCGAGACCCTGGCGCGCCTGGCCCGCTGACCCCCACCGCGGACGCAGGAGGGCCCCGCACACCGGCTGGTGTGCGGGGCCCTCCTCGTTCCTCAGCGGATCACGACCGCCAGTCGTACTCCTCCAGGCGCACGGCCTCGCCGCTGCCCGTGCCGAAGACGTCCGGGCTGTAGTACTGCCCGTCGTCGTAGCCGGCCATGGTGTAGACCGCGGCGCGCGCCTCCTCGGTCGGCTCGACCGTGATGTTCCGGTAGCGGCTGATGCCCGTACCGGCCGGGATCAGCTTCCCGATGATCACGTTCTCCTTGAGCCCGAGCAGGCTGTCGCTCTTGCCCTGGATCGCCGCGTCGGTGAGCACCTTGGTGGTCTCCTGGAACGACGCCGCGGACAGCCACGACTCCGTCGCCAGCGAGGCCTTGGTGATGCCCATGAGGACCGGGCGCGCCGAGGCCGGCTCGCCGCCCTCGGACACCACGCGGCGGTTCTCGGTCTCGAACAGCGTCCGCTCGACCAGCGCACCGGGCAGGAACTCCGTGGCGCCCGAGTCGATGATGGTCACCCGCTTCAGCATCTGGCGGATGATCACCTCGATGTGCTTGTCGTGGATCGACACGCCCTGGCTGCGGTAGACCTCCTGGACCTCCCGGACCAGGTGCAGCTGCACCTCGCGGGGGCCCATGATCCGCAGCACCTCGTGCGGGTCGACGGCACCCTCGGTCAGCTGCTCGCCGACCTCGACGTGCCCGCCGTCCTCCACCCGCAGGCGGGAGCGGCGCGACAGCTTCTCGTAGACCACGTCGTCGGAGCCGTCGTCGGGCGAGATGGTGAGCTTGCGGAACTGCTCGCCGTCGTCGATCGACACGGTCCCGGCGAGCTCGGCGATGGGCGCCTTGCCCTTGGGGACGCGGGCCTCGAAGAGCTCCACGATGCGGGGCAGACCGTGGGTGATGTCGTCACCGGCCACACCACCGGTGTGGAAGGTGCGCATCGTCAGCTGCGTGCCGGGCTCGCCGATCGACTGGGCGGCGATGATGCCGACCGCCTCGCCGACGTCCACGAGCTTGCCGGTGGCCAGCGACCGGCCGTAGCAGGTCGCGCAGGTCCCCAGCAGGGACTCGCAGGTCAGCACGCAGCGGACCTTGACCTCGCTGATACCGGCGTCGACCAGCTCGGCGATGAGCACGTCACCGAGGTCGGAGCCGGCGGTGGCGATGACCGTGCCGTCCGAGGCCTCGACGTCGGCGGCCAGGGCCCGGGCGTACACGCTGGTCTCCACGTGCGCGTCGCGGGTGACCACGCCGTCCAGGACGGTGCCGATCGGCATGAGCACACCGCGCTCGGTGCCGCAGTCCTCCTCGCGGATGATCACGTCCTGCGAGACGTCCACCAGACGACGGGTGAGGTACCCCGAGTCGGCGGTGCGCAGCGCGGTGTCGGCCAGACCCTTGCGGGCACCATGCGTGGAGATGAAGTACTCCAGCACGGACAGGCCCTCGCGGAAGTTCGCCTTGATCGGCCGCGGGATGATCTCGCCCTTGGGGTTGGCGACGAGACCGCGCATACCGGCGATCTGGCTGATTTGCATCATGTTGCCGCGGGCGCCGGAGTTGACCATGACCCAGACCGGGTTGGTGGTCGGGAAGTTGTCCACCATGGCCTGGCTGACCTCGGCACGGGCCCGGGTCCAGATCTCGATGAGCTCGGCACGCCGCTCGGAGTCGGTGATGACGCCGCGCTCGTACTGCTTCTCGATCTTGCGGGCCTCGTCCTCGTGGCGCTCCAGGATCCCGGCCTTGGCCGGCGGGGTCACCACGTCGTCGATGGCGATCGTGATGCCCGCACGGGTGGCCCAGTGGAAACCGGCCGCCTTGAGGGCGTCGAGGGTCGCGGCGACCTGCACCTTGGGGTAGCGCTCGGCGAGGTCGTTGACGATCGCCCCGAGCTCCTTCTTCGGCACCTGGTAGTTGACGAAGCGGTAGTCCTCGGGCAGGGCCTCGTTGAACAGCACCCGGCCCAGGGACGTCGAGACCACGGCCGGCTGACCGGGCTCCCAGCCCTCGGGGGCCTCCCACGCGTCGTTCTTCGGGCCGTTGTCGACGCCGAACACCTCGTCGAGGCGGATGAGCACGCGCTCCTGGATGCCCAGGGCACCCCGGTCGTAGGCCATCCGGGCCTCGGCGGTGGTGCCGAAGGCCTTGGGCAGCTCGTCCTCGCCGCGCTCGTCGGCCGCGGCCTTGAGCGTGGTCAGGTGGTAGAGCCCCAGCACCATGTCCTGGGTCGGCGCGGTGATCGGACGACCGTCGGCCGGGCTCAGGATGTTGTTCGAGCTCAGCATCAGGATGCGGGCCTCGGCCTGGGCCTCGGCCGACAGCGGCAGGTGCACCGCCATCTGGTCACCGTCGAAGTCCGCGTTGAACGCGGTGCAGACCAGCGGGTGGATCTGGATGGCCTTGCCCTCGACCAGCTGCGGCTCGAAGGCCTGGATGCCCAGGCGGTGCAGCGTCGGCGCCCGGTTGAGCAGCACCGGGTGCTCGGTGATGACCTCCTCGAGCACGTCCCAGACCACGGGGCGGGCGCGCTCGACCATGCGCTTGGCGCTCTTGATGTTCTGCGCGTGGTTGAGGTCGACCAGCCGCTTCATCACGAAGGGCTTGAACAGCTCCAGCGCCATCTGCTTGGGCAGGCCGCACTGGTGCAGCTTCAGCTGCGGGCCGACGACGATGACCGAACGGCCGGAGTAGTCGACGCGCTTGCCCAGCAGGTTCTGGCGGAACCGGCCCTGCTTGCCCTTGAGCAGGTCGCTCAGGGACTTGAGGGGACGGTTGCCCGGGCCGGTGACCGGACGGCCACGACGACCGTTGTCGAACAGCGCGTCCACGGACTCCTGGAGCATCCGCTTCTCGTTGTTGACGATGATCTCGGGCGCGCCGAGGTCCAGCAGCCGCTTGAGCCGGTTGTTCCGGTTGATCACGCGGCGGTACAGGTCGTTCATGTCCGAGGTGGCGAAGCGGCCACCGTCGAGCTGCACCATCGGGCGCAGGTCCGGCGGGATGACCGGGACGCAGTCCAGCACCATGCCCATGGGCGAGTTGCGGGTCTGCTGGAACGCCGCGACGACCTTCAGCCGCTTGAGCGCGCGCAGCTTGCGCTGGCCCTTGCCGTTGCGGATGGTGTCGCGCAGCGAGACCGACTCGGCGTCCAGGTCGAAGTCGGCGAGCAGCTTCTGCAGCGCCGCGGCACCCATGCCGCCCTCGAAGTACTCACCGAAGCGGTCGCGCAGCTCGCGGTAGAGGCCCTCGTCGGCGATGAGCTGCTTGACCTCGAGCTTGCGGAAGGTGTCGACGACCTCGTCGAGGCGGTCGATCTCGCGCTGCGCGCGGTCCCGCATCTGGCGCATCTCGCGCTCGCCGCCCTCGCGCACCTTGCGGCGCACGTCGGACTTGGCACCCTCGGCCTCGAGCTCGGCGAGGTCGGCCTCCAGCTTCTGCTGGCGACCCTCCACGTCGGAGTCGCGACGGCTCTCCAGGTTGTGCTTCTCGGCGCTGATCTCGGCCTCGATCGTCGGCAGGTCGCGGTGGCGCGCCTCGTCGTCGACGGTCGTGATCAGGTAGGCCGCGAAGTAGATGATCTTCTCGAGGTCCTTGGGCGCCAGGTCGAGCAGGTAGCCCAGGCGCGAGGGCACGCCCTTGAAGAACCAGATGTGCGTCACCGGGGCGGCGAGCTCGATGTGGCCCATCCGCTCACGGCGCACCTTGGCGCGGGTCACCTCGACGCCGCAGCGCTCGCAGATGATGCCCTTGAAGCGGACCCGCTTGTACTTGCCGCAGTAGCACTCCCAGTCCCGGGTGGGACCGAAGATCTTCTCGCAGAAGAGACCGTCCTTCTCCGGACGCAGGGTCCGGTAGTTGATGGTCTCGGGCTTCTTCACCTCACCGTGGCTCCACTGACGGATGTCGTCGCCGGAGGCCAGACCGATGCGCAGTTCGTCGAAGAAGTTGACGTCGAGCACTGTTACCCCTTTCCCGGGGCTAGTTCTTCACAACTGTTGAGGGTCGAGGCGCCGGCGCGGGGGTGTCGCGCACCCCCGCGCCGGCGACCGATCACACGTCCTCGACGGACGACGGCTCGCGGCGGGAGAGGTCGATGCCCAGCTCCTCCGCGGCCCGGAAGACCTCGTCGTCGGTGTCGCGCAGCTCGATGGCCTGCCCGTCACCGGAGAGCACCTCGACGTTCAGGCACAGGGACTGCAGCTCCTTGAGCAGCACCTTGAACGACTCCGGGATGCCCGGCTCGGGGATGTTCTCGCCCTTGACGATCGCCTCGTACACCTTGACGCGGCCGAGGATGTCGTCGGACTTGATGGTCAGCAGCTCCTGCAGCGCGTAGGCCGCGCCGTAGGCCTGCATGGCCCAGCACTCCATCTCGCCGAACCGCTGACCGCCGAACTGCGCCTTACCACCCAGCGGCTGCTGGGTGATCATCGAGTACGGACCGGTCGAACGGGCGTGGATCTTGTCGTCGACCAGGTGCAGCAGCTTCAGGATGTAGACGTAGCCCACCGAGATCGGCTCGGGGAAGGGCTCCCCGGACCGGCCGTCGAACAGCCGCGCCTTGCCGGTGTCCTTGACCAGGCGCTGCCCGTCGCGGGTGAGCGTGGTCGAGCCCAGCAGGCCGACGATCTCCTCCTCGCGGGCACCGTCGAACACCGGGGTCGCCGTGCGGGTGCCCGGCTCCGCGCCGCGCGCGCCCTGGGGCAGGTTGCGCGCCCATTCCGGGTCGCCCTCGACCTGCCACCCGGTCTTGGCCACCCACCCGAGGTGGGTCTCCAGGACCTGGCCGACGTTCATCCGGCCGGGCACGCCCAGCGGGTTGAGCACGATGTCGACCGGGGTGCCGTCCTCGAGGAAGGGCATGTCCTCCTGCGGGAGGATCTTGGAGATGACGCCCTTGTTCCCGTGGCGACCGGCCAGCTTGTCGCCGTCGGAGATCTTGCGCATCTGGGCCACGTAGACCCGGATGAGCTCGTTCACGCCGGCGGGCAGCTCGTCGCCGTCCTCGCGGGAGAACACCCGGACGCCGATGACCTTGCCGGACTCGCCGTGCTTGACCTTCAGCGACGTGTCGCGGACCTCGCGGGCCTTCTCGCCGAAGATGGCGCGCAGCAGGCGCTCCTCGGGGGTCAGCTCGGTCTCGCCCTTGGGCGTGACCTTCCCGACCAGGATGTCGCCCGGGACGACCTCGGCACCGATGCGGATGATGCCGCGCTCGTCGAGGTCGGCGAGGACCTCCTCGGAGACGTTCGGGATGTCCCGGGTGATCTCCTCGGCGCCCAGCTTCGTGTCGCGGGCGTCGACCTCGAACTCCTCGATGTGGATCGAGGACAGGACGTCGTCCTGCACGAGGCGCTGCGACAGGATGATCGCGTCCTCGTAGTTGTGGCCCTCCCACGGCATGAACGCCACGAGCAGGTTCTTGCCCAGCGCCATCTCGCCCTGGTCGGTGCAGGGGCCGTCGGCGATGACCTGGCCGACCTCGACCCGCTGGCCCTCCTCGACGACCGGCGTCTGGTTGATCGAGGTGCCCTGGTTCGAGCGGCGGAACTTCAGCAGCCGGTAGGTCTGCCGGGTCCCGTCGTCGGCCATCACGGTCACGTAGTCGGCCGTGGAGTCCTCCACGACGCCGGCCTTCTCCGCGGTGACGACGTCACCGGCGTCGACGGCGGCGCGCAGCTCCATGCCGGTGCCGACCAGCGGCGCCTCGCTGCGCAGCAGCGGGACGGCCTGGCGCTGCATGTTGGCACCCATGAGCGCGCGGTTGGCGTCGTCGTGCTCCAGGAACGGGATCATCGCGGTGGCGACCGAGGTCATCTGCCGCGGCGACACGTCCATGTAGTCGACGTTCTCGGGGGCCAGGTAGTCGACCTCGCCGCCCTTGGTGCGCACGAGCACGCGCTCCTCGGCGAGACGGCCCTTGGCGTCGAGCGGGCTGTTGGCCTGCGCGACGACGAAGCGGTCCTCCTCGTCGGCGGTGAGGTAGTCGATCTGGTCGGTGACGGTGCCGTCCTCGACCTTGCGGTACGGGGTCTCGATGAACCCGAAGGCGTTGACCCGCCCGAAGGAGGACAGCGACCCGATCAGGCCGATGTTCGGGCCCTCCGGGGTCTCGATCGGGCACATGCGGCCGTAGTGGCTGGGGTGCACGTCGCGCACCTCCATGCCGGCGCGCTCACGCGACAGACCACCCGGGCCCAGCGCCGACAGGCGGCGCTTGTGGGTCAGGCCCGCGAGCGGGTTGGTCTGGTCCATGAACTGCGACAGCTGGCTGGTGCCGAAGAACTCCTTGATGGAGGCGACGACCGGCCGGATGTTGATCAGGGTCTGCGGCGTGATCGCCTCGACGTCCTGGGTGGTCATCCGCTCGCGGACGACGCGCTCCATGCGGGACAGGCCAACCCGGATCTGGTTCTGGATCAGCTCGCCCACCGTGCGCAGGCGACGGTTGCCGAAGTGGTCGATGTCGTCGACGCCGTGGTCGGGCTCGCCGGCGTGCAGCTTCACCACGTACTCGATGGTGGCGACGATGTCGTCCTCGGTCAGCGTCTGCGTGGGCTGCGGGACGTCGACACCCAGCTTCTTGTTGACCTTGTAGCGGCCGACGCGGGCCAGGTCGTAGCGCTTGGGGTTGAAGAACAGGTTCTCCAGCAGCGCCTGGGCCGACTCGCGCGTCGGGGGCTCGCCCGGACGCAGCTTGCGGTAGATGTCCAGCAGCGCCTCGTCCTGGCCGGCGATGTGGTCCTTCTCGAGGGTGGCCAGCATCGTGGGCGACCACTGGAAGTGCTCGCGGATGCGGTCCTCGGTCCAGCCCAGCGCCTTGAGCAGCACGGAGACCGGCTGACGGCGCTTGCGGTCGATGCGGACGCCGACGGTGTCGCGCTTGTCGACGTCGAACTCCAGCCACGCCCCGCGGCTGGGGATGACCTTGGCGGAGAAGACGTCCTTGTCGCTGGTCTTGTCCAGGGTCTTGTCGAAGTAGACGCCCGGGGAGCGGACCAGCTGCGAGACGACCACGCGCTCGGTGCCGTTGATGACGAACGTGCCCTTGTTCGTCATGATCGGGAAGTCGCCCATGAACACCGTCTGGCTCTTGATCTCGCCGGTGGTGTTGTTCATGAACTCGGCGGTGACGAACAGCGGCGCCGCGTACGTCATGTCCTTGTCCTTGCACTCCTCGAGGGAGGCCTTGACGTCCTCGAAGCGCGGGTTGGAGAAGGACAGCGACATCGAGCCGCTGAAGTCCTCGATCGGGGAGATCTCCTCGAGGATGTCGGCCAGGCCGCCGACGGCGGTCTCCGCCTCCTCGGGGGACAGCGTCGCCTTCCACTCCGGGCTGCCGACGAGCCAGTCGAAGGAGGCCGTCTGCAGCGCCAGCAGATCCGGCACCTCGAGGGGCTCGTGGATCTTGGCGAACGAGACGCGGAGCGGGGCGCCGGGGATCTTCTGCGCTGCGGTGCCGGCGGTGTGCGCGCTGTTCTGGGGGTCGTCCGGGATGATCTGCTCGGTGCTGGTGGGGTTCGTGCTGGTGGGGCTGGAGCCTGCCAAGATGCGTCCTTCCAAGGACCTCACGACGTGCGGGCGGTCGGTGCTGGTCGTCGTCGGCGGTGGATGCGGCGCTGCGACCCGACGGCCGACTCGCACCCTCCCGACCTGGTCAACGCGGAGTGGCCCGTGGTGTTCCGGGGCACCCCTGGTGACCCGGCTCGGCGGGCAGGCAGTCAGAGGGCAGCGCAACAGGAGACCCTACCCGCGATCGGGACGGATGTCCACGTGGGGTCGGAGGGCTCGCGCCGCCGACGGGAATGATGCCGTAGGAGCGCCCGTCGCGACAGCCGGGCGCGCCGGTCGGTGCGCCCGGACCGCTCAGCTGCTGGTGAGCAGCGTGAGCTCGCTGATCTTCCAGCCGTCCCCGGTCTCGAGCACCGTCACCCGCACGGTCTGGGTGCACGACTGCGCGCCGTCGTCGGTCACCGTGCACTCCGAGCCGGCGGGGGCGGTCTGCGTGCCGGAGTTCACCGACTGCACGACGTAGTCGCCGAAGACCACCAGCGTGGCCTGGTCCTGGGACTGGTTGACCTGCTGCAGGCCGACCTCGAGCACGTCGTAGCTGGTGGTCGCCGACACCTGCTCGTAGGTGTCGATGATCCCGCCGGAGGACAGGTCGGACTCGTACTGGTCCCGCAGGTCGCCGGTCAGGGCGTCGAGCTTGCGCTGCACGCTGCCGTCGGAGTCGCGGTAGTCGTAGCCGTAGACGGCCTCCACCCCGCTGCGCGCGGCGTCGAAGATCGCCGGGTCGACCGACGTCGGGTGGGTGCGCTGCCACAGCAGCCACCCGCCGCCGGCGGCGGTGAGCACGCAGGCGACCGCGAGCACCAGGGCGAGCACACGGCTGCGGCCCCGGGCCGGGGCGGCACCGCGGCCGGTGCGGCGCCCGGTCCGCCGGGGCAGGGTCAGCCGACGGCGGCCCGCCCGGTCCTCCTGCGGGGCCTCCTCGGCGGGGGCGGTGGCAGCGCGCGCGGGCGGGCGGGGCCGCGCCTTCGGCAGCGGTGCGGCCTCGACGGTCCGCGACCGCGGGGCGGGACGACGGCGCGCCCCCGCCGCGTCGCCGGGAGCCGCGGCGCCGGGGGCCGGGTCGCCGTGGGCCGGGTCGCCGGCCGCCGGGTCGACCGGCACGGCGGCGGGTGCGACGGCGCCGGCGGCGTCGGTGGTGGTGTCGTCGTCGGCGCGGCGGCTGCCGGCCACGCGGGGCCGCGGCGCCGGCCGGGCGGCACCGGCGCGCGGGCGGGGGGTGGGCCGCGGCCGCGGACGGCCGGTGCCGCCCTCGGGGGCCTCGGGGGTGTCGGTCACGGTCGCGTCACCGTCCGGAGATCCCGGACAGCAGCCAGCGGCCGCCGTCCTTGGTGAGGTCGACCTCGATGCGGTAGCGCTGCACCTGGGCCTGCTGGGAGGCGCTGCTGGTCTGGGTCGACTGGATGACCATGTAGACGGTGGCGGTGCTGCCGTCGGCCGCGCCGACCGCGGCCCCGACCACCTCGGTGTTCACCACGGCCTGCGCGTCGGTGAGCGCCTGGCGGCTGTCGTTGAGCCGGTCCACCGACTCCTGGGTCAGGTCCCCGGTGGTCACCGCCTCGATCTGGGTGATGTCGTCGTCGAGGGTGAGGTAGTCGAAGGAGGTGACGTCGACGATGCCGGCCCGGGCGGCCTGCAGCGCGTCGACGTAGTCCCCGGTCGCCACCGCCGAGCTGCCCGGGCGGGTGAACCACAGGAAGCCGGTGCCGGCCAGCAGCAGCACCAGCAGGACGGCCAGGGCCGGCACCAGCGGCAGGGCCGCGCGGCGGGGGGCGCCGGCGGCGTCGTCCTCGCCGGCTGCGGTGGTCCCCTCCCCCGCCGCGGCCCGGCGGCGGGCGCGCCGACCCCGGCGGCCGCCGGTCCGGTCCCCGTCCTCGTCGGACGCGTCGGCCGTCGCGGCACCGGCCGAGGGGACCTCGCTGCTCGTGGCGCCGCCGGTCACGGCGTCGCCGGTCGTGGCGGCGTCCGTGGCGACGTCGGTGTGGGCGTCCGGGCGGCGGTCGGGCTCGGCCTCGGGCGAGCCCACCCGGGTCTGGTCGGTCACGGTGCGCTCCTCTCGGGTCGGTGCCGGCGGCGCGGGCGCAGGCGGCGGGCAGGTCACGGTAGCTGTCCGGGCCGGCACCGGCGCCGGTGCGGCCCGGCGGGTCAGCCGGCGGTGGTCGCGAACGGCGAGGCGCCCAGCAGCCCGCCGAGGAGGTCGGTGAACAGCCCGTCCAGGGCTGGGCCGCCGCCGACGGTCCCGCCCTGCGGTCCGGGCGACCCCTGCCCGCCGGCACCGCCGATGTTCTGCTCGCCGCGGATGTTGGAGCCGGTCTCGTCGATGCCGTCGCCCGGGTCCGGGTCGACACCGTTCACCACGTCGCAGCGCACCTGGCCGGTGTCCAGGCCGGCGACCGCGCCGGGCGAGGGCGTCGAGCCGCTGGAGACGTAGCCGCTGATGCACGCGTGCGGGTCGTCGGAGTTCAGCACGAACCCGAAGTGGGCGCGCATCTGCCCGTCGGCGTCCCGGCGGACCACGCTGAACCCGCCGGTGACCACCTCGGGGTAGGTGACCAGCAGCTGCTCCACGCCGTCCAGGCGCGGGGTGGTGACGTCGTTGAGCACGTCCAGGTTGCGGATCAGCGACCCCAGGCCCGGGCCGGCGTCCTGCACCAGCTGCTGCAGCGCGGCACCGGCGTCGGGGGCGTTGACCACCAGGCTGCGCAGGTCGGGGTCGCTGCTGACCAGGGTGTCCGACAGCAGCCGCAGGTTGGCCGCCCAGTCCTCGATGGCGCTGCGCGAGTCGGCCTGGGTCTGCAGCACGGTCTGCCCGTCGCGGATCAGCTGCAGCGTCTCGGGCAGGGACTGCTCGGCGCGGGTGAGCAGCAGGTTGCCGTTGTCGATCAGCCGGGACAGGTCCCCGCCGGCGCCGTCGAAGGCGGTGCCCAGCTCGTCGACCACGATCCGCAGGTTGTCGGTGTCGATCGACCCGACCAGGCCGTCGACGTCCTGCAGCAGCTGCTCGACCGGGATCGGGATCGAGGTCCGGTCCACCGGGATGACGGAGCCGTCGCCGAGGAACGGGCCGTCGGCGGAGTCGGGCCGCAGGTCGACGTACTGCTCGCCGACGGCGCTGCGGTTGGCGACCGCGGCCGCGGCGCCGGCCGGGATGGGCGGGGCGCCGTCGTCGATGCTCAGGTCGACCTCCACGCCGCCGTCGGTGAGCCGCATGTCGCTGACCCGGCCGACGGCGACCCCGCGGTAGGTGACCTCGGCGTTGACGAAGATGCCGCCGGAGTCGGTGAACTCGGCGGCGACGGTGTAGCCGCCGCCGAACAGCAGCCGGTCCAGCCCGACGTAGCGGAACCCGACGTAGCTCATGCCCAGCAGCGCGACGACCGCGAAGGCCAGCAGCTGCAGCCGGGTGGTGCGGGTGATCACCGGCCGGCTCCCGTCGTCAGGCCGGGGATGGCCGGCAGGCCCAGCAGGCCACCGCCCGAGCCCGAGCCGGTGGTGCCGGTGCCCGGCACGAGCGCGGTGAGGTCGGGCAGCGTGGGCAGGGTGAACCCGCCGCCGGAGCCGCTGCCGCCCGAGCCCTGGCCGGGGGTGGTGCCCGCCCCGCCACCCGGGCTGCCGGCGACGCCGCAGGTGTCGGAGACCTGGGAGGGGTCCAGCAGCACCAGGGCGCCGGTGGTCTGGTCGGTCACGTAGCGGCAGAACAGCTGGGTCAGGTCCAGGTTCAGGTCCGCGGTCATGTTGGTGAACAGGGCGTACCCGCCGGTCCGCTGGTCGGTGCGGTACTGCAGCGCGCTCAGCGAGCTGGCCGGGAAGGGGTAGGTCAGCAGCAGGTCCAGCGAGTTGGCCAGGTCCGGTCCGGCGGCGGCGAGCTGGCTGAGGATGGGCTGCAGGTCCTGCAGGTTGGCCACGGTGTCCGCGCCGGTCTCGTTGATGACCCGGGTGCCGACGTCGCCGAGCTGGGCGAGGGACTGCAGCATCGAGACCAGCAGACCGCGCTGGTCCTCCAGCACCGCCAGGCCCGGGCCGATGGTGTCCAGCGCCGTGGTCAGCGTCCCGGTGCCCTGGGCCAGCGTCGCGGCCAGCGCGTCGACGCTGTCCAGCGCCCGGTTGATCTCGGTCCGCTGGTCGTCCAGGCCGCCGATGAACGTGTCGAGCTGGTCGAGGGTGTTGCGGACGGCGTCCTCGCGGCCCTCCAGGGCCTGGCCGAGCTCGGAGGTGATCGTCTGCAGCTGGGTCAGCCCGCCGCCGTTGAGCACCAGGGACAGCGCGCCGAGGACCTCCTCGACCTCCACGTTGCGGTTGGTGCGGTCCAGGGTGATCAGCGAGCCGTCGCCGAGCTCGCCGGTGGGTGCCTCTCCCCCGCCGGGTGCGGCCAGCTCGACGTACTTCTCCCCCAGCAGCGAGCTCTGCTGGATCATCGCGACGGCGTTGGCCGGCAGGTCGACGTCCCCGTTGACCTCGACGGTGACCAGGGCGGTCCAGTCGGAGCCGAGCTGGATGTCGGTGACCTTGCCGACCGGCACGTCGGCGACCCGGACGCCGGACTGCGGCACCAGGTCGAGCACGTCGGCGAACTGGATCTGCACCGAGTACGGGTCGTCGCCGGTGTCGGCGCCGCCGGGCAGGTCCAGGGAGTAGGCCCCGCGGAACCCGCAGCCCGACAGCAGGACGGCGACGGCGGCCAGCGCGGCGGCACGGCGGGCGGCCGCGCGGCGGGGGGAGGTGGTCACGAGCCGGCTCCCGGGATCGAGGGCAGACCGGGCAGGGACGATCCCCCGCCGGGCGCGGACGACGACGGCGAGAAGATGGCGGTCAGCAGCTCCTGCAGGTCGGGGATGCCGTTGCCGTTGAGGTCCAGCAGCTGTCCGGTGGCGCCGGGGTCCCCGGACAGGATCCGCCCGCACACCTGGTCGATGGGGGGCAGCCCGAGCAGCGCGGTGGGGTCGGCCAGGTTCACCCCGCCCAGCTGCAGCCGGCCCGCCTGGCCCAGCAGCTGGCAGACCACGACGTCGGCGTTCTGGCTGCCGAGGGAGTTGTCGCGGGTGTCCAGGGTCCCGTAGTCGGGGTTGTAGGCGTGGGCCAGGTTGCCGATCGCCGCGGGTGCGACGTCGAGCACCTGGGCGAGGGCCTGGCGCTGCTGCACCAGGGTGAGGGTGACGTCGGCCAGCCGGTCGACGTTGGTGGTCAGCAGGGCGGTGTTCTGCTGCACGAAGGTGGCCACCTGGCCCAGCGCGGTGTTCAGCAGCGAGATGGCCTGGGCGAGGTCCTGCCGCTCGCCGGCCAGCTGGTCGGCGACGGCGGCCAGGTTCTGGTTGAACTGGCCGACCTGGCTGTCGATGGTGGCCAGCGCGCTGGTGAAGGTCTGCAGGTTCTCCACCGAGGCGAACAGGTCGTCGCGGTTGTCGGCCAGCGTGCGCACGGCCTGGGAGAAGCCGGACAGGGTGTCGTTGAGGGCCTGGCCGTTGCCGTCGAGGTTGGCCGCGGCGACGTCGACGAGGTCCGACAGCGCCCCGTCCGCGTTCGCCCCGGTCGGGCCCAGCGCGGTCGAGAGGTCGTCCAGCGCGCCGTACACCTGGTCGAGCTCGACCGGGGTGGCGGTGCGCTCCAGCGGGACGACGGCGCCGTCGGCCATCCGGTCGCCGCCGCTGTACACCGGGGCGAACTGCACGTACCGGTCGGCCACCAGCGACGGGGCCAGGATCACGGCGTCGGCGTCGGCGGGGACGGCGTAGTCCTCGTCGACCAGCATGTCCACCTTCACCCGGTCGCCCATCGGCACGACCGAGGTGATCGAGCCGACGTCGATGCCCAGGATCCGGACGCTGGAGCCCTCGTAGAGGCCCACGGCCTGGTCGAAGTAGGCGGTGACCCGCATCTGGCCGGCCGGGCGCAGCACCGCCCAGCCCAGCGCCCCGACCAGGACGAGGGCCGCGGCCAGCGCGACGAACCGCTGCAGCCGGGCGGTCACGGCGAGCACCCCACGAGGCCGCCGGTGCCCTGGGAGACCGAGCCGCACAGCGCGCCGCCGACGACCCCGGGGATCAGGTTGTCCACGAAGCTGTCGAACCAGCGCCCGTTGCCGAGCGTGTTGGTGAAGACCGTGACGAAGGGCGCCAGGTTGGCCACCGTGTCCCCCAGGTTCTGCCGGTTGCGCTCGAGGATGTCGGTCACCGTGGACAGCTGCGCCAGGGCCGGGGTGAGCGCGGCGGTGTTGTCCTGCACCAGCCCGGACAGCTGGGTCGACAGCTGCTGGGTGGTGGTGAGGATGGAGTCGATGAGCTGCCGGCGGTTCTGCACCTCGGTCAGCAGCGTGTTGGAGTCGATGATGAGCTGGGTGAACTCGCCGTTGCGGTCGGCGAGCACCTGCGTCACGTCCCGGGTGGCCGACAGCAGCTGCTGCAGCTGGGCGTCCCGGCTGGCGATGGTCTGGGACAGCCGGGAGAGCCCGTCGAGGGACGTGCGCACCTCGTCGGGGGTGTCGGCGAAGGTCTGGCTGAGCACCTCGAAGGACTGGGCGAGCTGACCGGTGTCGATGCTGTCGATGGTCTGCGCCAGCCCGCTGAAGGCCTGCACGACGTCGTAGGGCGAGGCGGTGCGGTCCAGCGGGATCGGCGTCCCCGGGTCCAGCGCCGTCGTGCCCTGCGGCACCAGCGCCAGGTACTTCGCGCCCAGCACCGTCTCGATCTTGATCGCCGCCTCGCTCCGGTCGCCGACGAAGGCGTCGCGGACCCGGAACTGCACGGTGACCGCGCCGTCCTCCAGCGCCAGGCTCTCCACCTGGCCGACCTTGACCCCGGCGACCCGCACCGGGTCGTCGGCCCGCAGGCCGGCGGCCTCGCTGAACTGCGCGGAGTAGACCGTGCCGCCGCCGATGAACGGCAGGGACTGCGCGTTGAAGGCCAGCAGCACCAGCAGCGCGATGACCGACAGGCTGACCGCCCCGATGGTCACCGGGTTGCGGTCGCGGAACGGGCGGGACTCGCGGGCCATCAGCTGCACCCCGCCGAGTTGTTCTGCGCCCCGCCCGGGGGCACCTGGGTGGTGCCGACGACGGGCAGGGTGACCACGCCGGACGCCGAGCAGAGGTAGAAGTTGAACCAGCTGCCGTTGACCGCCGTCCGGGTGATCAGGTCGATCTTGGTCGGGGCCAGCTGCAGGAAGCCCTCCAGCACGTCGCCGCTGTCGGCCAGGTTGGTCGAGAGGTCCCCGAGCGCGGTGATGTCGGCGGCCAGCGGCGGCCGGGCGTCGCTGAGGAACTGGGACGTGGTCGAGGCCAGCCCGTCGATGGTCTGCAGCGAGTCGAAGATGGCCTGCCGGTCCTCCGTCAGCCCCGAGACGAACTGCTGCAGCGAGACCACCAGGTCCGACAGCTGCTGGTCGCGGGCGGCGACCGTGCCCACGACGGTGGTGAGGTTGTCGATGACGCTGCCGACGACCTGGTCCTTGTCGGCCAGGGAGTTCGTCAGCGACCCCACGTGCGCCAGCAGGCTCTGCACCGTGCCGCCCTCGCCCTGGAAGACCTGGATGAGCTCGTAGGACAGCCGGTTCACGTCGTCGGGGTCCAGGGCCTGGAACAGCGGCTGGAACCCGCCGAACAGCACGGTGAGGTCCAGCGCCGGCTTGGTCTGGGCGACCGGGATCATGTCGCCGGCCGCGAGGGTCTGCCCACCCGAGCCCGACCCCTCGGTCAGGGAGATGTAGCGCTGGCCGACGAGGTTGCGGTACTTGATCGTGGCCTGGACGTCGGCGGGCAGCGGCACGTCGGAGGACACCTCGAAGCCGACCTCGGCCTGCGGCGCCTCCTCGTCGCCGGTCAGGCCGATGTCGGTGACCTGGCCGACGCGCACCCCGGCGATGCGCACCTCGTCGCCGGCGACCAGGCCCGCGACGTCGGTGAACTGCGCCCGGTAGGCGGTCTGGTCGCCGTAGCCGGCGTTGGTGATGGTGGCCAGCAGGACGTAGCTGGCCAGGATCGTGACCATCGCGAAGACGACCAGCTTCACGATGGGTGCGGTCAGCCCCCTCACGGCACCATCACCTGCGTCCCGCGCAGCAGCGGCGCCAGGCTGGACGCGGCCAGGTCGGACACCTGCGAGGGGTCGACGCCGGTCTGGTAGCCCAGCAGGCCGCGGACGAAGTCCAGCTCGGCCGACGACCCGGCGACGCTCGCCGCGCCCCCGGCCCCGCCGTCGGTCAGCCCGCGGGGGAACGCCGAGGCCAGGTCGACGTCGGTGCCCACGCCCGTGCCGTCCCGGCCGGTGCGGGTGTCGGGCGAGGGCAGGTCGGTCGGCCCCGTGCCGCCGAGGCAGCGCGGGTTGCCCGACACCGGGTTGTCCGCGGAGTCGACGCCGTCCAACGGCGGGACCGGGCAGTAGAACTCGCCCTGCGCGGCCGCGGCGATGACGCCGTCGATGTCCCCCAGCCCCCGGCAGTCCGGCCCCGACACGTCGTCGTAGGCCGGCTGGTCACCGGGCACGTAGGGGTTGCGCGGCGGCAGCGTCACCGTGATGTTCAGGTTCAGCGCCGGGTCGCCGTCGGCACCGAAGGCCTCGGAGATCATCGGGTTGAACCGGGCCAGGCCGTTGAGCAGGCACGGGTACTCCGGGGAGTAGCGGGCCAGCAGCGACAGCACCGGCCGCGAACCCTGGGCCAGCTGGATCAGCGCGCCCTCGTTCTGCTGCAGGAAGCCGGCCGCGGTCTGCGCCGAGGAGCCGACCACGGTGAAGGTCCGGCGCAGCTGCTCGGCCTGGTCGACGACCGTGCTCGCGGTGACCGAGAGGTTGTCCAGCACCGCCAGGATGTCCGGCGCCGCGGACTCGTAGGTGTCGGCGACGTCGGCCAGCAGCGAGATGTCGGCCTGCAGCTCGGGCAGCACCGTGTTGATCTGGCCGACGTAGCTGCCGGTGTCGGCCAGGTTCTGGCCCAGCCGGTCGCCGCGGCCGCGCAGCGCGTCGGCCACCGCGCCCAGGGTGTAGGACAGGTCGGCCGGGTCGACGGCCTGCAGCAGCGGCAGCAGGTCGTCGATGACCCGCTCCAGCTCGATGGCGTTCTCGCTGCGGTCCTGCGGGATGGTGTCGCCGGCGGCCAGCCGCTCGGCGCTCGGGTCGTCGGGGATGACGAGGGAGACGAACCGCTCGCCGAACAGCGTCTTGGGCAGCAGCCGGGCGTTCACGTCGGCCGGGATCTGGTCCAGGTACTCGGGCTGGATGGCCAGCTCGACCGTGGCGCCCTGCGCCGAGGCCTGCACGTCGCGCACCTCCCCGACGATGACGCCGCGGACCTTGACGTCGCTGGCCCGCTGCAGCTGGTTGCCGATCGTGTCGGTCTGCAGGGTGACGGTCACCGCCCCGCTGAACGCCTTCTGGTAGGTGGCCACGGCCAGCCCGAGCAGCAGGGCGATGACCACCAGGAAGGCCAGCCCCTGCACCCGTCGCAGCGCAACCCTGCGCCCGCTCATCCTGCGATCCTCACCGTCGTCGTCGAGCCCCAGATGGCCAGGGACAGGAACAGGTCGATGACCATCACGGCCACGATCGAGAAGCGCACCGCGCGGCCCACGGCCAGCCCGACACCGGCGGGCCCGCCGCCGGCCCGGTAGCCGTAGTAGCAGTGCGACAGGATGATCACGACGCTGAAGACGAGCACCTTGACGAAGGACCAGAGCACGTCCTGCGGTGGCAGGAACAGGTTGAAGTAGTGGTCGTAGGTGCCCGCCGACTGCCCGTACACCGAGGTGGTGATGGTGCGGGTGGCGAAGTAGCTGGTGAGCAGCCCGATGACGTAGAGCGGGATGACGGCGACGAAGCCGGCGACGATGCGGGTGGTGACCAGGAACGGCAGCGAGGGCACGCCCATGACCTCCAGGGCGTCGATCTCCTCGTTGATCCGCATCGCGCCGATCTGCGCGGTGAACCCGCAGCCGACCGTCGCCGACAGCGCCAGCCCGGCCACCAGGGGCGCGATCTCGCGGGTGTTGAAGTACGCGGAGAGGAACCCGGTGAACGCCGAGGTGCCCAGCTGGTCCAGTGCCTGGTAGCCCTGCAGGCCGACCTCGGTGCCGGTGAAGAAGGACAGGAAGGCGATGACGCCGACGGTGCCGCCGACCACGGCCAGCGCGCCGGTCCCGAAGCTGACCTCGGCCAGCAGCCGGAAGGTCTCCCGCTTGTAGCGGCGCAGCGTGCGCGGCGTCCAGCCCAGCGCGCGGCCGTAGAAGCTGACCTGGTCCCCGAGGTCCTCGAGGGTGGCCATGGGCCGGCCGTAGACGGTGCGCACCAGGCGGCGCGCGCGGACCTTGACCCGGTCGACGGGTGAGAGGAGGGCCATCGTCACTGGCCCTTCGGCGGCACGAGCTGGAAGTAGATGGCCGTGATGACGAAGTTGACCGCGAACAGCAGCAGGAAGGTGATGACCACCGACTGGTTCACCGCGTCGCCGACGCCCTTGGGGCCACCGCCGGCCCGCAGGCCCTTGTAGGAGGCCACGATCCCGGCGATCAGCCCGAAGATCAGCGCCTTGAGCTCGCCGGACCAGAAGTCCTGCACCTGGGCCAGCGCGCTGAACGAGGCCAGGTAGGCGCCCGGGGTGCCGCCCTGCAGGATGACGTTGAAGAAGTACCCGCCGGAGACCCCGACGACCGAGACCAGGCCGTTGAGCAGGACGGCGACCAGCATCGCGGCCAGCACGCGGGGCACCACGAGGCGCTGGATCGGGGAGATCCCGAGGACCTCCATCGCGTCGATCTCGTCGCGGATCTTGCGGGCGCCCAGGTCGGCGCAGATGGCCGAGCCGCCGGCGCCGGCGATGAGCAGCGCGGTGACGATCGGGCTGGCCTCGCGCAGCACGGCCAGCACCGACGCCGAGCCGGTGAAGGACTGCGCGCCCAGCTGCCGGGTGAGCGAGCCCAGCTGCAAGGCGATGACCGCGCCGAAGGGGATGGCGACCAACGCGGTCGGCAGGATCGTCACCGACGCGACGAACCAGGTCTGCTGGATGAACTCCCGCAGCTGGAACGGCCGCCGGAACACCGCCCGGACGACGTCGAGGGCGAAGGCGAAGAGGTTGCCGCTGGCCTTGAGCGGGCGCGCCGGGGAGAACTTCCCGTCCAGCAGCCCCGGTGCCTTCGGCTTCTCCCCCGGGGTTGCCGTCACGGACAGCCCCGGGGGTCGGGGACCACCAGGTCGGCACCGTCCTCGGTGCGCCACTCGCGCCCGCCACCGGCCGTGGGCGCGAAGGAGCCCGAGTCGGCCAGCGCGAGCAGGTCGGCCGGCAGGCTGGCGCGGATGGCGTCGGCGGTGGCCGGGTCGTAGGTGTGCAGCATCCGGGCCACCCGCTCCTGGCGGCGGCGCACGGCCTTGCGCTCGGGCAGGCCGGGGCTGGGCTCCAGCTGCGGCGGCACGGCGTCCCCGCCCGAGGCGCCCTTGGGCCCGACGCCGTTGTGCGCGTCGCCCCCGCGCGCCTCCAGGGCGGCCATCTCGGCCTCGACCTGGGCGACGTCCTTCTCCTCGCTCATCCCGATCGGGCCCTCGCGGCGGCCGTTGAGGAACTGCCGGACGACGGGCTCCTGGCTGGTGAGCAGCTGCTCGCGCGGCCCGAACATCGCCAGGTGCCGGCGGAAGAGCAGGCCGAGGTTGTCGGGCACGGTGCGGGCGGTGCCGATGTCGTGCGTGACGATGAGGAACGTGGCGTCGATCTGCGCGTTGAGGTCGACGATGAGCTGGTTGAGGTAGGCCACCCGGACCGGGTCGAGGCCGGAGTCGGGCTCGTCGAAGAGGATGACCTCGGGGTCCAGCACCAGCGCGCGGGCGATGCCGGCGCGCTTGCGCATGCCGCCGGAGATCTCCCCGGGGAGCTTCCCCTCGGTGCCGGCCAGGCCGACCATGTCCATCTTCTCCATGACGATGGACCGGACCTCGGACTCGCTCTTCCTGGTGTGCTCGCGCAGCGGGAAGGCGATGTTGTCGTAGAGGTTCATCGAGCCGAACAGCGCGCCGTCCTGGAAGAGCACGCCGAACAGCCGCCGGACGTCGTAGAGCTCGCGCTCGGAGCAGCTGACGATGTCGGTGTCGGTCATGACGATCGACCCGCGCTCGGGCTTGAGCAGGCCCACCAGCGACTTGAGGAAGACCGACTTGCCGGTGCCCGAGGGGCCGAGCATCACCGAGATCTCGCCCGGGGGGAGGGTCAGGGTCACGTCGGACCAGATGTTCTGGCTGCCGAAGGACTTGGTGAGCCCCTCCACGTGCACGGCCACGCCCACGGTCCGACCTCCTCCACCGGCTACGGTGCCGGCGCCACTGCCCGTGCTGGGCCCCGGCATCATGCGGCCCCACCTGCGGCCGCGCATGTCTACCGGGGAGTAACGAGGGACGAGGTTAGTGGTTACGCAGGTCACGGCAATCGGGTGGCCCCCGTCTCACACGAACTCGTGACCTCACCGCGATCTGCCGCGCACGCAGCAGGGGCCGCACCCCCGGGTGGAGGTGCGGCCCCTGCTGTGGATCGGTGTCACCCGCAGGCGACGGGCCCGGCGTGCGCCGGGCGGGGTGTCACTTGACGGTGACGGTGGCGCCGGCGCCCTCGAGGGCGGCCTTGGCCTTGTCCGCGGCGTCCTTGGCGACCTTCTCCAGGACCGGCTTCGGCGCGCCGTCGACCAGGTCCTTGGCCTCCTTGAGGCCGAGCGAGGTCAGGCCGCGCACCTCCTTGATGACCTGGATCTTCTTGTCGCCGGCAGCCTCGAGGATGACGTCGAACTCGTCCTGCTCGGCAGCGGCCTCGGGGGCGGCGGCGCCACCACCGGCACCGGGGGCGGCGGCGACGGCGACGGGGGCGGCGGCGGTGACCTCGAAGGTCTCCTCGAACTGCTTCACGAAGTCCGACAGCTCCAGGAGGGTCATCTCCTTGAAGGCGTCGAGCAGCTCGTCGGTGGACAGCTTGGCCATGGTTCTTCTCCTACTGGTCAGTCGTCGCTGGCCGCGGGCGCGGCGTCAGCGTCGGTGTCGGGGGTGGTGGGTGCAGCAGCAGCGGTGTCGTCGGCGGCGGCCTCGGGAGCGTCGCCCGCGGGCTTCTTCTCCTTGAGGGCCTCGGCGAGCCGGGCGACCTGCGACAGCGGGGCCTGGAACAGCCCGGCGGCCTTGGTCAGGTTGCCCTTCATCGCGCCGGCCAGCTTGGCCAGCAGGACCTCGCGGGACTCGACGTCGGCGAGGCGGGTGACCTCGGCGGCGTCGACCGGACGACCCTCGACGACGCCGCCCTTGACCACGAGGGCCGGGTTGGCCTTCGCGAAGTCGCGGATCGCCTTGGCGGCCTCGACCGGGTCACCGGCGATGAACGCGATGGCGGTCGGGCCGGTGAGCAGCGGGGCCAGCTCGGAGAAGCCGACGGAGTCCGCGGCCCGCTTCGTCAGGGTGTTCTTGACGACGGCGTAGCTGCTGCCCGCACCGAGGGAACGACGCAGCTGGCTCAGCTGCGCCACGGTCAGCCCGCGGTACTCGGTGAGCACCGCCGCACTCGAGTCCTGGAACCGGCTGGTGATCTCCGCGATCGCCGCATCCTTGGCCTGCGTGGGCATGGGCCTCCTCTCTCAGTCGGGGCGACCACCGGAGGAGGCACGGCGCGCACCGATCGAGGGGCCCGGAGACGACGGACGCCCCGGCGCAGGGCGCACGGGGCGTGGGCAGGCACGAGACCTGGCGACGAACCGTTCACCTGCGCGGGCCGCCCGGACGGATCCGGGACCTTCGATCGCACGCGGACGTGCGACGACCAGCGGTCTGGGGGGAACGCGGAGAAGAGTACACGCCGCGGACGACGCGCGGCCACGGGCATCCGCTGGGCCCCCCGCGCGCGAATGCCGCACGATCTACCCGCACGTCGTCGCCAGGACAGGAGCACCACCTCACATGAGCACCCCCGACCGCACCGTCGCCGGCCGCCTGGCCGGCCTCGTGGGCGAGGTCTTCGGCGGCCGCGTCCCGGTCCGCATCCGCGCCTGGGACGGCAGCGAGGCCGGCCCGGCCGACGCCCCCGTCGTCGTCCTGCGCAGCCGCACGGCGCTGCGCCGGCTGCTCTGGGACCCCAACGAGCTCGGGCTGGCCCGGGCCTACGTCGCCGGCGAGATCGACGTCGAGGGCGACCTGGCCGAGGGCCTGTCCCGGGTCTGGTCGCTGGTCCGCGAGCGGCCCCCGGCCCTGCCGGGCGTGCGCGACCAGCTGCGCTGGGCCCGGACGGCGGTGCGCCTGGGCATCGTCGGCCCGCGCCCGGCCGCCCCGCCGGAGGAGGCGGTGCTGTCGGGCGAGAAGCACACCACCGACCGCGACAGCGACGCGATCAGCTACCACTACGACCAGAGCAACGACGTCTACCAGGCCCTGCTCGACGAGCACATGGCCTACTCCTGCGCCTACTTCCGCGAGGACCCGGCGACCGACCCCGGTGCCGCCGACGGCAGCTACACCGTCACCGAGGCGCAGCGGGACAAGCTGGAGCTGGTCTGCCGCAAGCTCGGCCTGCAGCCGGGCATGCGGCTGCTGGACGTCGGCTGCGGCTGGGGCTCGATGATCGTCTACGCCGCCCAGCACCACGGCGTGCACGCCACCGGCGTCACCATCTCGGCCCAGCAGCGCGACCACATCGAGAAGGTCGTCGCCGAGCGCGGCCTGGCCGACCGGGTCACCGTGCGGCTGCAGGACTACCGCGACGTGCCGATGCCCGCCGAGGGCCCCTACGACGCGATCAGCTCCATCGAGATGAGCGAGCACGTGGGCCAGGAGCAGTACCCGGTCTACGCGGCCACCCTGCACCGGCTGGTGCGCCCGGGCGGCCGGGTGCTGGTGCAGGCCATGAGCCACCCCAGCGCCCCGGGGGGCGGCGCGTTCATCGAGCGCTACGTCGCGCCCGACATGCACATGCGCCCGACCTGGCAGACCGCCGAGATGCTGGCCGCGCCGGGCCTGGAGCTGCGGGACGTGGAGAGCATCCGCGAGCACTACGACTGGACCGTGCGCGCCTGGGCCCAGCGCCTCGAGGACCGCTGGGACGACGTGGCCGGGCTGATCGGCACCGCAGGGGCGCGCATCTGGCGGCTCTACCTGGCCGGCGGCGGGCTGACGTTCGCGGAGAACCGGATGGGCGTGGACCAGCTGCTGTTCAGCAAGCCGCGCCCGGACGGCCGCAGCGGGATGCCCGCCACCCGCAGCTCCTGGCACGAGGGCCTGGGCGCCCCCCGCCGGGCCTCCTGACGGGCCCGGCGCGGCGTGGGGCTGGACTGGGGCGCGTTCGGCTGGAGCGCCTTGATCACGTCCGGTGTCCTGCTGGCCGTGTTCACCGGCACCTGGCTGCTGGCCCTGCGGCTGGGCCGGCACTCGGTGGTCGACCTGGTGTGGGGGCTGGGGTTCGTCGTGGTCGCCCTCACCGGGCTGCTCACCGCCCGGGCGGGCGGGCACGGCGACCTCGGCCGCCAGCTGCTCGTGCTGGCGCTGACGACGGCGTGGGGTGTGCGCCTGGCGGTGCACATCGGCCGGCGCAACGGGGACCGGGAGGACCCGCGGTACGAGGAGATCGCCGGGCGCGCCCGGGGCTCGGTGGCCGCGCACCTCTACCGCCGGGTCTACCTGCCGCAGACCGCCGTCCTGCTCGTGGTGTCCCTGCCCCTGCTGGTCGCCGCCCTCCAGGACGGGCCGGCCACCACGGGCTGGCCGCTGGTGGTGGCCCTGCTGGGGGTGGCCGTCTGGTCGCTGGGCTTCACCTTCGAGACCGTCGGCGACTGGCAGCTGGAGCGGTTCAAGGCCGACCCGGCCAACCGGGGGAAGGTCAACGACCGGGGGCTGTGGCGGTACACGCGCCACCCGAACTACTTCGGCGACGCCTGCGTGATGTGGGGCCTGTGGCTGCCCACCGCGGCGCACTGGTCGGGCTGGGTGTTCGTGGTCTGCCCGGTGCTCATGACCCTGAACCTGGTCAAGGGGTCCGGGGCGGCGATGACCGAGCGCCGGATGGCGAGCTCCCGGCCGGGGTTCGCCGAGTACGTGGCCCGCACCAGCGCCTTCGTCCCCTGGCCGCCGAAGCGGTCCTGAACGCACGACGCCCCCGCAGCCGGTGGCTGCGGGGGCGTCTGCGGTGCGGTTCCGTCAGACCTGCGAGGCCTCGTCGACCAGCAGGTTGCGGGTGCGGTTCGGGTCGACCGGGATGCCCGGGCCCATGGTGGTCGAGACGGTGACCTTGCGGACGTAGCGGCCCTTGGCGGCCGACGGCTTGGCCCGCAGCACCTCGTCGAGGGCGGCGGCGTAGTTCTCCACCAGCTTGGTCTCATCGAAGGAGACCTTGCCGATGACCAGGTGCAGGTTGGACTGCTTGTCGACGCGGAAGTTGATCTTCCCGCCCTTGATGTCGTTGACGGCCTTGGTGACGTCGGGGGTCACGGTGCCGGTCTTCGGGTTCGGCATCAGGCCGCGGGGGCCGAGGATCCGGGCGATCCGGCCGACCTTGGCCATCTGGTCGGGGGTGGCGATCGCGGCGTCGAAGTCCAGGAAACCGCCCTGGATGCGCTCGATCAGGTCGTCCGAGCCGACGACGTCGGCGCCGGCGGCCTCGGCCTCGGCGGCCTTGTCACCGGTCGCGAAGACGATGACGCGGGCGGTCTTGCCGGTGCCGTGGGGCAGGTTGACCGTGCCGCGGACCATCTGGTCGGCCTTGCGGGGGTCGACCCCGAGGCGGATGGCGACCTCGACGGTCGCGTCGTACTTGGTGGTCGACGTCTGCTTCGCCAGCCCCGCCGCCTGCAGCGGGCTGTAGAGCTGGGTGGCGTCGACGAGCTCCGCTGCCTTGCGGAAGTTCTTGCCGTGCTTGGCCATGGTGGCGCTCCTGTCTGCGCCCGCTCGCGCGGGCGGTCGTGTGGTGAACGGGCCTGGGCGGCCCTCCCACGAACTGCTGGGGGTGCTGCTTACTGGACGGTGATGCCCATCGACCGGGCGGTGCCGGCGATGATCTTCTCGGCCTGGTCCAGGTCGTTGGCGTTCAGGTCCTCCATCTTGACCTGGGCGATCTCGCGCACCTGGTCACGGGTGACCGTGGCGACCTTGGTCTTGTGCGGCTCGCCGGAGCCCTTCTCCACACCGGCGGCCTTGAGCAGCATGCGCGCGGCCGGCGGGGTCTTGGTGATGAAGGTGAACGAGCGGTCCTCGAAGACCGAGATCTCCACCGGGACGATGTCCCCGCGCTGCGACTCGGTCGCGGCGTTGTAGGCCTTGCAGAACTCCATGATGTTGACGCCGTGCTGGCCGAGCGCCGGACCGACGGGCGGGGCGGGGGTGGCCGCACCGGCCTTGATCTGGAGCTTGATGACCGCGGTCAACCGCTTCCTGGGGGGCATGACTTCCTCTTCTTGTCGTTCAGGGGGTGGTGCGGATCAGCCGGGTCAGAGCTTCTGGACCTGGCTGAAGGACAGCTCGACCGGCGTCTCGCGGCCGAAGATGGAGACCAGGACCTGCAGCTTCTGCTGCTCGGCGTTGATCTCGTTGATGGTGGCCGGCAGCGTGGCGAAGGGGCCGTCCATGACGGTGACCGACTCGCCGACCTCGAAGTCCACGACGGGGCTGCTGGGCGTGCCGGCGGCCGGCGCACCGGCCTCGGGGGACGCGGCGGCCTTCGGCGTGGTCGCGGGGACCAGCAGCTTGACGACCTCGTCCAGGCTCAGCGGCGAGGGCCGGGAGGTGGCGCCGACGAAGCCGGTGACGCCGGGGGTGTTGCGCACCGCGCCCCACGAGTCGTCGGTCAGGTCCATCCGGACCAGCAGGTAGCCGGGCAGCACCTTGCGGTTGACCTGGACCCGCTTGCCGTTCTTGATCTCGGTGACCTCTTCGGTCGGGACCTCGATCTGGAAGATGTAGTCCTCCATGTCGAGGCTGGTGATCCGCGACTCGAGGTTGGTCTTCACCTTGTTCTCGTAGCCGGCGTAGGAGTGGATGACGTACCAGTCGCCGAACGCGCCGGCCAGCGCCTTGCGCATGGCCTCGGCGGGGTCCTCGTCCTCCTCCTCGGCGGTCGCGAGGACCTCCTCGGTGAGGGGGTCGTGGTCGGGCGCCGGCTCCAGCGAGGTGTCCCCGACCAGGGCGTCGTCGACCGCACCGCGGGCGTTGCCGGAGCCGCCGGCGACCGCGTCGGCCATCGGGTTGTCGGCGGTCAGGTCGCCGGTGTCCACGGAGCCCTCGGCCGCACCGGTCTCGCGCACGCCGGTCTCGGCGTCGACGGCACCGGTGGCGGCGTCCACGGCGGCGTCGGCCGTCGGGTCCTCGGTGGCGTCGGCGACGACGTCGTCGTTCTCGCGGGGGTCGGTCACGGGGTGGGTCTCTTTCCTGTGCGTCGGTGGGGCGGGGTCGGTGGCGGGGTCAGCCGAAGACGGCGATGACGCCCTGGGCGAAGAGGATGTCCAGCCCGGCCACCAGCGCCACCATGAAGGCGACGAAGACGATGACGACGGTCGTGTAGGTGATCAGCTCGCGCCGGCCCGGCCAGATGACCTTGCGCAGCTCGGCGACGACCTCGCGGAGGAACCGCCCGATGCTGCGCTTCTCGCGCAGCTCCGCGGCGCGGGCCCGCTCGGCCGCGGCCCGGGTCGGGGTCCGGTCGTCCTTGGCGTCGGCGCTGCGGCCGCCGGGCCGGGTGGTGCGGGCCTCGCTGGCCGGGCGGCCACCGGGGCGGTCGCGACGGCGCACCCGGGGGGCGGCCGGCTCGTCGTCGTCCTCGTCGTCGGCGGTGATGGCGCCCCGCCGGCGGCGGGCGGGCGTGGCGACGACCTTGTCCTCGTCCTCGGCCGCCTCCTGCGCGACCTCGTCCTCGGCGGCCTCGAGCTCGGCGGCGTCGGCGACCCCGGGGGTCTCGGCGTCGATCTGCTCGTCGGTCAGCTCGGCGTCGTCGGCGGGCTCGGACCGGGGACGGCGGCGCGCGTCCTCGGTGCCCGGCTGCTCGTCGCTCACTGCGCCTCGCCTCGTCGTCGGTGTTCGCGGTCTGGGGTGGTGGTCGCTCCACCGTCCCGGCCGGACCGGCCGGGCTTGCTGCGCCGCTCGGTGGCGGGTCGTGCACACCGCCGGCGGGCCGGCGGGCGAGCAGGGGTGACAGGACTTGAACCTGCAGCCTGCGGTTTTGGAGACCGCTGCTCTGCCAATTGAGCTACACCCCTAGGCGGCCACCGGGGCGACCGCCGGGGACCCCGACCTGTCGGTGGCGTGGTCCGACCACTCCATGACCAGCACGGGGTGGTACCGGGGCACGCCGGTGACAGGGTCTGAGAACCCCAGGCGAGAAGTGTACGTGACGGGGTCGGCACCGAGCCAGCACGCCTCCGGGGCAGCCACCCCCGGCTGGCAGGATGGGGCGATGAGCGAGCCGATCGCCGACTCCCCCGCCCAGCGCCGGGTCTCCCGCCGGGTCGCCGCCGTCAGCGGGTCGGCCACGCTGGCGGTCGACGCCCGGGTGAAGGCGCTGCGGGCGGCGGGCCGATCGGTCATCGGCTTCGGCGCGGGCGAGCCCGACTTCCCGACCCCCGACCACGTCGTCGAGGCGGCGGTGCGGGCGGCCCGCGACCCCGCGATGCACCGCTGCTCCCCCACCGGCGGGCTGCCCGCGCTCCGCGAGGCGGTCGCCGCCAAGACGCTGCGCGACTCCGGCGTCCCGGCGTCGGCGGCCGACGTGCTGGTCACCAACGGCGGCAAGCAGGCCGTGCAGGAGGCGCTGGCCACCCTGCTCGACCCCGGCGACGAGGTGCTGCTGCCCGCGCCGTACTGGACGACCTACCCGGAGGCGGTGCGGCTGGCCGGTGGCGTCCCGGTGCCGGTGGTCGCCGACGAGCAGTCGGGCTACCTGGTCTCGGTGCGCCAGCTGGAGGCCGCGCGCACCCCGCGCACCAAGCTGCTGCTGTTCTGCTCCCCGGCCAACCCCACCGGCGCGGTGCACCCCGCCGAGCAGGTCGAGGAGATCGGCCGCTGGGCCCTGGGGACGGGCCTGTGGGTGCTGACCGACGAGATCTACGAGCACCTGGACTACGGCGGGGCGACCGCACCCTCGATGCCGGCCCTGGTGCCCGAGCTGCGCCCGCGCTGCGTGGTGGTGAACGGGGTGGCCAAGACCTACGCGATGACCGGCTGGCGGGTCGGCTGGCTGCTGGGCCCGCCGGACGTCGTCCAGGCCGCGACGGCCCTGCAGTCGCACGCCACGTCGAACGTGGCCAACGTCTCCCAGGCCGCGGCGCTGGCGGCGCTGACCGGTGACCAGTCGACCGTGGCCACCATGCGGGAGGCCTTCGACCGCCGGCGCCGGACCGCCGTCGCCATGCTGCGGGAGATCCCCGGGGTGGCCTGCCCGGAGCCGCAGGGGGCGTTCTACGTCTACCCCTCGGTGCAGGCGCTGCTCGGCCGCGAGATCGCGGGCCGGACGCCGACCACCAGCGCCGAGCTGGCCGAGGTGGTGCTGGAGGCCGCGGAGGTCGCCGTCGTCCCCGGTGAGGCGTTCGGGACGCCGGGCTACCTGCGGCTGTCCTACGCGCTGGCCGACGAGGACCTGGTGGAGGGCATCACCCGCCTGCAGCGCCTGCTGGGCAGCGCCGGCTGAGTCAGAGCTGGACGACGGCCCGGGCCAGCGAGAGCACCTTCTCGCCGCCGCTGGTGACGGTGAGGTCGACCCGGACGCGGTCGTCGTCCAGCAGCGCGGCGACGCGGCCGGCCACGACCACCTCGGCGCCCACGCCGTCGTCGGGGACCACGACCGGGCGGCTGAAGCGCACGGAGTACTCGACCAGCGCGCCGGGGTCGCCGGCCCACGCGGTGACCGCACGGGCGGCGAGGCCGGCGGTGAGCATGCCGTGGGCGATGACGCCGGGCAGGCCGACCTCGGTGGCGACGCGCTCGTTCCAGTGGATGACGTTGAAGTCACCGGAGGCACCGGCGTAGCGGACCAGGTCGGCCCGGGTGACCTGCGAGGTCTGCGCGGGCAGCTCGGTGCCGACCTCGACGTCGGCGCGGCGGACGACGGCGGCCATCAGGCGCCCCGCGCCACGAGCATCGCGCTAGCCCGGCAGACCGGTTCGCCGTCCTCGGTGGCGAGGTCGACGCGCGTGGTGAGCATGTCGTTGCCGGCCACGCTGCGCACGGCCTCGATCGAGGCGGTGGCGACCAGCCGGTCGCCGGCCCGGATGGGGCGGTGGTGCACGAACCGCTGCTCGCCGTGCACCACGCGGCTGTAGTCGATGGCGACGTCGGGATCGGCGAGGACCACCTCTCCCGCCCCCAGGCTCAGCACGATGGCGAACGTGGGCGGGGCGACGACGTCGGGGTGGCCGGCCGCGCGGGCGGCCTCGGGGTCGCGGTAGACCGGGTCGTCGTCACCCAGGGCGCGGGCGAACTCGGCGATCTTCTCGCGCCCCACCTCGTAGACGACGGAGGGCGGGTAGCTGCGCCCGACCAGTCCTGGGTCCAACGCCATGCTCCCGCCCTCCGTCGCTCGAAGACTCGCTGGGGTCAGCGGGTCTCGCGGTGGATCGTGTGCTTCTTGTCCGTGGGGCAGTACTTCTTCAGCTCGAGCCGGTCGGGGTCGTTGCGCCGGTTCTTGCGGGTGATGTAGTTGCGGTTCTTGCACTCCTGGCACGCCAGGGTGATCTTCGGACGGACATCGGTGGCTGCCATGAGCGTTTCCTCGCCTTGCGCTGGGATGACGTGCGCGGGATGGTCCCCCACACGGCGACGGACCCCGGTGACCGGGGTCCGTCAGGAGTAGCGGCGACCGGACTTGAACCGGTGACACAACGATTATGAGCCGTTTGCTCTACCAGGCTGAGCTACGCCGCCGGGATGACCGTGCGGCCCGATCTGTCGACTGGACCGGCTGGTCGGAGCCCCTTTACGGAATCGAACCGTAGACCTTCTCCTTACCATGGAGACGCTCTGCCGACTGAGCTAAAGGGGCCTGCCTGCTTCGCGGGACACACTACCCGGCGCCTCGCGGCGTGGTGCGCGTGCCCCTCTCGGAGCGTGCTCGAGAACCCTAGCAAACGCTCACGAGCGGACGAACAACCGGCGGTGCGGCGCGCCCGGCGCGGCGGACCGGACGCCGGTGCGGGCCAGCAACCAGTTCTCCAGCCGGTCGTCGGGCAGCGGCCGGCTGACCAGGAACCCCTGCAGCTTGTCGCAGCCCATCTCGGCCAGCAGGTCGCGGGTGACCTCGTCCTCGACGCCCTCCGCGACCACCCGCAGGCCCAGGTTGTGGGCCAGCTCGACGATCGAGCGGGCGATGAAGGACTCGCTCTGGCTGGTGGACATGCCCAGCACGAAGGACTTGTCGATCTTCAGCTCGTCGATGGGCAGCTGGCGCAGCTGGGACAGCGAGGAGTAGCCGGTCCCGAAGTCGTCCATCGACAGCCGCAGGCCCAGGGCGTGCAGGTCGGCCAGCACGGTGGAGTTGCGCACCGAGTCGTCCACGACGATGCCCTCGGTCAGCTCCAGCGTGAGCAGGGACCCGGCGACGCCGTGCCGCCGCAGCGCCGCGCGGACGCGGTCGACCAGGTCGGGCTCGGCCAGGCACTTGGCGGAGAGGTTGACCGCGACCGACAGCGCGATGTCCTGGTCCAGCCAGCGCCGGCAGCGCTCCAGAGCGAGGTCCAGGACGTAGTCGGTGACCGCGCCGATCCGGCCGATCTGCTCGGCCAGGCCGATGAAGTCGTCGGGGGGCACGTTGCCGTAGCGGGGGTGCGCCCACCGGACCAGCGTCTCCACCGACACGATGTCCGAGGTCCGGGTGTCCACGATCGGCTGGAACACCACGGTGATCTGCTTCTCGGCCATCGCGGTCTCGAGCTCGGTGCCCAGCTGCAGGCGGCGCAGGCTCTGCTGGTCCAGGACCGGGTGGTAGCTGGCCACCCCACCGGAGCTGTGGCCGGCCAGCAGGGCCACGTCGGCGCGCTGCATGAGCGTGCCGGAGGTGTCCCCGTGCACCGGTGCGGCGGCGACGCCGAAGGTGAGCAGGACGTCGAGGTCCAGCCCGGCCACCCGGGCCCGGGTGGCGGCCGCGTCGCGCAGCCGGCGGGCGGCCCGCTCGGTCGCCGGCAGGCTCAGCCCGGGCAGCAGGACGGCGAACTGGCCGCCCTCCATCCGGGCGACCAGGGCGCTGGGCGGCGCGTGCTCGCGCAGCAGGCCGGCGGTGACCAGCAGCAGCTCGTCGCTGGCCGCGTGGCCGAGGGTGTCGGTGACGTCGGTGTAGTTGTCCAGCGACGCGAAGACCAGGCCGGCCCGGACCTCGCCGGGCTCGGTGGACAGCAGGGCGTCGATCTCCACGGCCAGGCGCTGCCGGTTGGGCAGCCCGGTCAGCGCGTCGTGGTCGGCGTCGTAGCGGATGCGGGTGAGCAGCTGCTGCTGCCGGATGGCTGCGTTGACGTGGGTCAGCATGGAGTCCAGGGCGGCCCGGTCGCCGGACTCGAAGGAGACGACGTCGCTCTGCCGGTCGCAGACCTCCAGGTACCCGTACTCGCCCGCTGCGGTCACGATCGGTGCACCCAGCACCTCCGACGCCTGACGGCGCTGGAGTGCGGCGGCCTCCTCGCCCGAGGCCCTGGGAGTACCCACGAGCACCGGCCCGCCACCGCGTGGGTCCACGGCGCGCCGGCGTATCAGGTCATCGGGGTCGCTGGGGCCCTCGTACCAGGGCTCGGCTTCCCCGGCCCGGGCGACGACGAGCCGGGGCTCCTCGTCGAGGTAGGGCGGCAACCACAGCGCGACGCGGTCGGCGTTGAGGAGCTCGCGCACGGCCGACGCGATCTGTCGAAGACCCGCTTCGTCCGGGGAGACCTCCTCGACCCGGCGGGCGAAGTCGTACACCTGCTCCACGCGCCGGCGGTCGCGGTTGGTCCGAGCCGTCTGACGGAAGAAGAGCAGCACTGCCACGACGAGGGGGACGACGATCACCAGGGCCCACGCCGTGAGGTCGAGCAGCAGGAGGATGGTGACCCCGACACCCGTGCCGAGCATGGGGAGCAGGAGGTTGGGTCCGAGGGTCGCCCGCCAGTAGTCCCGGCCGGGAGGTCCAGCAGTGATGGCGATGGCGACAGCCACCATGCACGTGCTGACGCCGGCCGACGCGAGCAGGGCCAGGAGCAGTACGACCCAGGTGGTCGGCCGCTCGATCCTGACCGGTTCGGCCCAGCTCAGCACGAGGCCTGCGACGGCGACCTCGAGCATCGTGACGGCGAGGTTGAAGACGACCTTGTTGAGCGCGTAGCGCTCGTGGCCGAGGGCCAGGAGCAGGGCGACCGACCGCGCCACGACGGTCCAGAACGGCCCGATCTCGACCAGCCCCACCACCATCACGAGGTCACCGAAGGAGAAGGTCCAGGTCTGCCGCCCGCGTTCGACGTGGAGGGGCACGAGGTCGGCGACCAGCGCCCCGACGAGGACGGCGCAGACCGCCCACCAGCTCGCGGGGTGCACCGAGTCCCGGATTGCGGGCACACCTACCGCGGCGGCCGTGACCACCGCGAATGCGGTGGGCGTCCACGGTCGCCGTAGCAGTGCTGTCACCCGTGTCACCACAGGCATCGGGGGCTCGGCCAACGTCACCCTGTTCCCTCGGCAGCGGCGTCGGCGCGAGGCTAACAGTGAGTGACGGTCCGGGAAGAGCGATCTCACCCGGGCGGGGCAGCCCGAGGAACAGCTACCCCGCCGTCACACCCCGTGCGGGCCGCTCAGGTCCACTTGTTGGTGCGGGTCCACTTGTTCGTCCGCGTCCACTTGTTGGTGCGGGTCCACTTGTTCGTGCGCAGCGTGCTGGACATGACGCCTCCTCAGGCATGGATGGACTGCTCGAATGCGGCAGCCGCCCACGCGGGGGCAGAGCAAGGTCGGCACGGACCGCTGCGAGGAGCGTCGCGACCGGTCACCCGTCCGGGCAAGTCGTCGACAGCACGACCGGGTGACCTGTGGTCGCGTCGCTACTCTGCGTCGAAGCTTAACGACCTCAAGTCACTGATCCGGGTGACATCCGGCCGTGTCGTGGCGTGTCGCTCCCAGCCGGCACCGCAGCCGACCACGCGACCGCCGCCCTCCTCCCCACCGACACGCCACGTCAGGCGCAGTCCTCGCGGGACCGGCCCGCCCGCGGACGTGTCGTGACCCTCCGGATGCGGGCACGCGCGGTCGGTCAGAGCAGCCGGGCCACGGGTGAGCCGCCCCGCCGGAGCTCGCCGAGCGGGGACAGCACGTCGGGCGGGGCCAGGGCCTCGACGGGCAGCGGCGCGGGCAACCGCAGCGCACGCAGGACCTGCTCGTAGGCCAGACCCGCACCCCCGGGGCGCCCCGCGAGCCGCACGGCTGCGGCCGACGCACCACCGGGGCCGAGCAGCGACGGGGCCGCCGGCCGGTCGGGGACCCCGAAGCCCGCGCGGCCGAGCACGGTGTCGACGGCGGACCCCAGCACCATCACCGGCTCCCCCGGCACCAGCGAGAAGGCGAGCTCGGCCTCCGTCCGGAGGAACTGCTCGTCCACGGCCCCGGCGTCGGCCCGGGCGCAGCCCACCAGGTGCGCCACGGTCGAGGCGTGGTCCCGCACGGCGGTGAACGCCCCCGCCAGCACCGCACCGTCGACCCCGGCCGGCGGCGCGACCGCCAGCGCCTCCACCACCGGCACCACCACCCGCGCGGCCGGCACCTCCGCCAGCAGCACCGCGGCACCGGCCAGCACGGCCGCCGCGCCGGGCGCCGCGGGGTCGGCCAACCGGGAGACCAGCAGGTCGGGGTGGGCCGCCACCACCGCCGCGAGCGCGGGCGCGGCCCGCGACCAGGTGCCCGGGAGCGCGGTCACGACGTGCTCGGCCCCGGGGACCAACGGGGCACCCACCGAGGTGAGCGCTGCGGTGGCGACCACCGGGCCGGACCCGCCCCGGGCGGCCAGCGCCACCAGCTCGGCGAGCGCCGCGCCGTCGTCTGACCAGGTGCGCGACAGCAGCGCCGACCACGCGGCGGGGGTGTCGAGCAGCCCCGCCGCGACCTCGGGGTGCCCGGACGCCAGCACCGACCCCACGACGACCGCGACCGGGTCGGCGGCCCCGCTCGCCGTGCGGTCCACCGCACGCTGCCCCTGCTCCCGCTCGCGGGCCAGCAGGGACGGCAGCCAGCGCGCGGCCAGGGCCGCTCCCCCGCCGGCCGCGACCACCGCCCCCGTGCCGAGCGCGACCTGGTCGGGGACGCCGTCGGGGTCCAGCGGGTCCAGCACCGCGGAGAGCAGCCCGGGAGCACGCGTCGGCGAGGACGCGGCAGCGGTGAGCGCCACGGCGAGCCCGCGGGCGACGCCGTCGTCGGAGCCGGCCAGCAGGAGCAGCTGCTGCAGCCCCGGCCCGCCGAGCCGCTCCACCACGGCACCGGCCACCAGCGGGTCGGCGAGCAGCCCGGCGTGCTGCTCGAGGACCGCCCGCACCTGGCCGGTGCCCGTCGCCGCCGTCAGCTCGTCGGCGATGCCGGTGCCGAGCCCGGCGCGGACGGACGCGCCGTGCCCCGGCAGCAGCAGCGCCAGGTGCAGCCGGACCGCGTCGGCGGCCGGGCCCCCGCCGCGGACCCCGCCGGCGCCGAGGTCGGCCGCGGCGGCGAGCAGCACGGTGGCCGCGGCGGCGCCGTCCTCGCCGACGGAGGCCAGCAGTGCGGCGTGCTCCGCGGCGCGGTCGGCGTCGGCGGCGGCGACCTCGGCGACCAGCGCGGCGGCGACCGGGTCCTCGGTGACCGAGGACAGCTGCGCGGCCGGGTCGACGCGGGTGGCCAGCCGCAGCTGGGCGTCGGCGAAGGCCGCGTCCTGCCGGTCGCGCAGCACCGCGGTGCGCGCCCGCGCGGCCGCCACGGTGTCCCGGTGGCGGGCCAGGGCGCCGAGCGCCCTGGTGACCGCGTCCTGCACCGCACCCACGACCTGGCGGGTCGCCCCCACCTCCGCGGCCGCGGCGGCCGAGTCCGCCCCCAGCCACCCCGGGGCGCGGGCCGCCGGGCCGGCCAGGTGCGCCTCGAGCAGCCCGAGGACGAACCCGGCCCCGGCCAGGCCGTCGACCGCGGCGGCCAGGGCACCGGGGTCGCCCTCGGGGTCGGGGAGCGGGACCGGCGGCGGGAGGACGGTGCTCACCGGGCGGCGACCGACCCGCGCGGGGCCAGCAGCGACCCGTCGAGGCCTGCCCAGGCGTCGGCGACCGCCCCGACGGTGGACCCCAGCCAGTGCAGCTCCCCGGCCAGGTGGGCACCGGCGGCCCCCACGGCCTCGACCAGCACCACCAGGGCGGGCTGCACGGGCCCGCCGACCGCGGCACCCGGCAACCGCGCCGGGACCTCGGCCGCGGTGTCGGCGCACCCGTGCAGGGCGGCGGCGAGGCCGTACAGCTCCGCCGGCGGCACCTGGATCGTCATGCCGGGAGTGTGCGGGGCTCAGCCGACCCGGCCGGGGAGTTGTCCACAGGGGTGCCCGCCGTCCACAGCAGCCCCCCGGTCGGGCCGCCGGGCACCTACAGTTCCGCCGGTGAGCAGGCCGTGGACCGGGTCGGAGGAGGGCTCCAGCCTGCCCTTCGTCCTGGTCTGCTGGCTGGTGGCGGCCCTCATGGCCCTCGGCGCGGTCGCGGCGTCGGACGCCTTCCTGGAGCAGCAGCGGGTGCAGTCGGCCTGCGACGGCGCCGCGCTCGCCGCGGCCAACCAGACCGGTGGCGGCGCGGTCTACTCCCGCGGGGTCGCCGGCTACCTGCCGCTGGACCAGGCCTCCGCCGAGGTGGCGGTGGCCGACCAGCTCGCCGACGGGGGCACCCGGCTCGATGCCTGGTCGGTGGCCGTCGACGGCGTGGAGGCCACCGTGACCTGCACCCGGGCGGTGCCGATCGCCTTCGGGTGGCTGTTCCTCGGCGGCCGGCCGCTCGAGCGCACCGCGGTGGCCAGCGCCCGCGCCCCCACCGCCTGAGCGGGTGGGGGACGACGACGGCCCCCGACCGGGAGGTCGGGGGCCGTCGCACCAGGCGTGGCGGGTGAAGGATTCGAACCTTCGTAGGCTAAGCCGACGGATTTACAGTCCGCTCCCATTGGCCACTCGGGCAACCCGCCGTGTGCTGTGGTGCCCGACGAGCGTACAAGACCGGCGCAGCCGCCCCACCGGGTGGCTCGCCGACGAGAGGAGAACCGACATGGCAGACGCGTCGTTCGACGTGGTGAGCAAGGTCGACCGCCAGGAGGTCGACAACGCGCTGAACCAGGCCGGCAAGGAGCTGTCCCAGCGGTTCGACTTCCGGGGCACCAACGCCGCCATCGCCTGGGCCGGCGAGGAGGGGGTCACCCTGACCGCCGACACCGAGGAGCGGGTGACCGCGGCGCTGGAGGTGTTCAAGGAGAAGCTGGTCAAGCGGGGCATCTCGATGAAGGCGCTGGACGCCGGCGAGCCGCAGGCGTCGGGCAAGACCTACAAGATCTCCGCGACCATCCAGCAGGGCATCGCCTCGGACAAGGCCAAGCAGATCGCCAAGGCCATCCGCGACGAGGGGCCCAAGGGCGTGCAGGCGCAGATCCAGGGCGACCAGCTGCGGGTCAGCGGCAAGAAGCGCGACGACCTGCAGGCGGTCCAGCAGCTGCTCAAGAGCAAGGACTTCGAGATCGCCCTGCAGTTCGACAACTACCGCTGACCGGACTCCCGGGCCAGCTGCTCCAGCCGGGCGATGCGCTCGGCCATCGGGGGGTGGGTGGCGAACATCGACGCCATGCCCGCCCCCCGGAAGGGGTTGGCGATCATCAGGTGGCTCTGGGTCACCAGCCGCTGGTCCTGGGGCAGCGGCCGGGCGGCCACCCCCCGCTCCAGCTTGCGCAGCGCCGACGCCAGGGCCAGCGGGTCGTGCGAGAGCTGCGCGCCGGACGCGTCGGCCTGGTACTCCCGGCTGCGGCTGACCGCCATCTGCACCAGCCCCGCGGCCAGCGGGCCGAGCAGCACGAGCAGCAGCCCGCCCAGGGCGTTGCCGCCGCCCCGCTCGTCGCGGCCGCCGAACAGGCTGGAGAACATCGTCAGCTGCGCCACGAAGGTGATCGCGGTGGCCATGGCGCCGGCCACGGAGCTGATCAGGATGTCGCGGTTGTAGACGTGGGACAGCTCGTGGGCGAGCACGCCGCGCAGCTCGCGGCGGTCCAGCAGCTCGAGGATGCCCTGGGTGCAGCACACCGCGGCGTTGCGCGGGTTGCGGCCGGTGGCGAAGGCGTTGGGCTGGTCGGTGGGGCTCACGTACAGCCGCGGCATCGGCTGGCGGGCCCCGGTCGCCAGCTCCCGGACGATCGCGTACATCTGCGGGGCCTGGGTCTCGGTGACCGGGAACGCCCGCATCGAGCGCAGCGCCAGCTTGTCGCTGTTGAAGTACGCGTAGCCGTTGATGCCCAGCGCCACGACCAGGGCGACGGCCAGCCCGCCGCGCCCGCCCAGCAGGGCACCGACGGCCAGGATCATCCCGGCCATGAGGCCGAGCAGCAGCGCGGTCCGGAGACCGTTGTTCCAGCGGTGCACGCCCGGGACAACGTGGTGGAGCGGGACGCCGTTCCCCCGTGGCGCGGGCCGGCCGCCCGGGCGCCGGCGGGAGGTTTGCCGGGGCGGTCGGTGAGCAACTGGTAGGCCCATGAGCACCGACACGGACACCGGTGAGCAGGAGCGCGTCGGCGCCCTCGGCGCCGACGACCTGAACCGGGCCTCCGGCCGGGGGACCCGCGAGCTGGTGACCCAGGTGGCCGCGGAGCGGCCGACCGCCGTGGGTCTGGTGGTCGATGCGCTGACCGGGCCCGACGCCCACGGCCGCGACGTCACCGAGCTGCTGCAGCTGGTCGCTCGCACGGCCAAGGCCACCATCGACGACTGCGACTCCGCGGGCGTCACCGTCGTGCAGGAGGGCACCCCGTTCAGCTCGGCCTGGACCGACGAGCGCACCCTCGCCGTCGACCGGGACCAGTACGACGTGGACGACGGCCCGTGCCTGCACGCCGTCCGCACCGGGTCCTGCGTCCGGGTGACCGTCGCCGAGGCCGGCGAGCTGTGGCCGGACTTCACGCGCGCGGCCACCGCCGACGGCGTGCTGGCCTTCCTCGCCTGCCCGCTGGTGGTCGACGGTGCCCGGTTCGGCGCACTGAACCTCTACAGCCGTTCCCTCGACGGGTTCAGCGACGACGACGAGGCCATGGCCACCCTCATCGCGCGGATCGCCAGCGGCCTGGTCGCCGGCCAGCAGCGCCAGCACCGCTCGGCCACGCTGATCTCCCAGCTGGAGGAGGCGATCGCCTCGCGCGCGGTCATCGAGCAGGCCAAGGGGGCGATCGCCGTCGTCCGGCAGATCTCCCCCGACGACGCCTTCGGGATCCTGCGCACCGTCAGCCAGGACACCAACGTCAAGCTGCGCGAGGTGGCCGCCCGGACCCTGCGGGAGTTCGGGGCCCTCCTGGGCTGAGCGGCGGGGGCGACGTGTGCTCGCTCACCCTCGCCCGCTGGCGGCCCGGCCGACCGTCACGGGAACGTAATCTCGGCCGGTGGAGGTACTTCCCTGATGACTGGCACCACCTCGCAGACCACCCCCGAGGCACAGGCCTCGGCGCCCGGGGGTCTCGTCAAGGACGTCGTGACGCTGGACCGCGTCGTCATCCGCCTGGCCGGTGACTCCGGCGACGGCATGCAGCTGACCGGCAACCGGTTCACCAGCGAGACCGCGTCGCTGGGCAACGACGTCTCCACGCTGCCGAACTTCCCGGCCGAGATCCGGGCACCCACGGGGACCCTGCCGGGCGTCTCCAGCTTCCAGCTGCACTTCGCCGACCACGACATCATGACCCCCGGGGACGCCCCCGACGTGCTGGTCGCGATGAACCCGGCCGCGCTGAAGGCCAACCTGGCCGACCTGCCCGGCGGTGGCCTGCTGATCGTGGACTCCGACGAGTTCACCGCGCGCAACCTGGCCAAGGTCGGCTACGCGGAGAACCCGCTCGAGGACGGCTCGCTGGAGGGCTGGCAGCTGGTCAGCGTGCCGCTGACCTCGATGACCACCGATGCGCTCGCCGACTCGGGCCTGGGCAAGAAGGAGGCCGAGCGCAGCAAGAACATGTTCACCCTCGGCCTGCTGTCGTGGATGTATCACCGGCCGACCGAGGGCACGATCCGCTTCCTGGAGCGCCAGTTCCGCCGCAAGCCGGAGATCGCCGCGGCCAACATCGCCGCCTTCCGCGCCGGGTTCAACTACGGCGAGACCACCGAGGCGTTCGCTGTCTCCTACGAGATCAAGCCCGCCCCGATGGCGCCGGGCACCTACCGCAACATCTCCGGCAACCAGGCGCTGGCCTACGGCCTGGTCGCGGCCGGCGTCCGGTCCGGGCTGCCGGTGTTCCTGGGCGCGTACCCGATCACCCCGGCCTCGGACGTGCTGCACGAGCTGAGCAAGCACAAGGCCTTCGGGGTGCGGACCTACCAGGCCGAGGACGAGATCGCCGGCATCGGTGCCGCGCTGGGCGCCAGCTTCGGCGGCGCGCTCGGCGTGACGACGACGTCGGGGCCCGGGGTGGCGCTGAAGTCCGAGACCGTGGGGCTGGCGGTGATGACCGAGTTGCCGCTGGTCATCGTGGACGTGCAGCGCGGCGGGCCCTCCACCGGTCTGCCCACCAAGACCGAGCAGTCGGACCTGCTGCAGGCGATGTTCGGCCGCAACGGCGAGGCCCCCGTGCCGGTCGTGGCCCCCCGCTCGCCGGCGGACTGCTTCGACGCCGCGATCGAGGCCGCGCGGATCGCGCTGACCTACCGCACCCCGGTCTTCCTGCTCTCCGACGGCTACCTGGCCAACGGCGCCGAGCCGTGGTCGGTCCCCGACACCGACTCGCTGCCCGACCTGCGGGTGGAGTTCGCGACCGAGCCCAACGGCACCGACGCCGCCGGCGACCCGGTCTTCCTGCCCTACCTGCGCGACCCGGAGACGCTGGCCCGGCCGTGGGCGGTGCCCGGCACCAAGGCGCTGCAGCACCGCATCGGCGGGCTGGAGAAGGCCGACGGCACCGGCAACATCTCCTACGACCCGGCCAACCACGACCACATGACCCGGATTCGCCAGGCCAAGGTCGACGGCATCGCCGCGTCCCTGCCGCCCACCGAGGTCGACGACCCCGACGGCGACGCGAAGGTCCTGGTCATCGGCTGGGGCTCCACCTACGGGCCGATCGGGGCCGCCTGCCGGCGGATCCGCCGCTCGGGCCGGTCCATCGCGCAGGTGCACCTGCGCCACGTCAACCCGCTGCCGGCCGACCTGGGCGACATCATCCGGTCCTACGACCGCGTGGTGTGCCCGGAGATGAACCTCGGCCAGCTGTCCCTGCTGCTGCGCGCCGAGTACCTCGTCGACGTGCAGAGCCACACCCAGGTGCGCGGGCTGCCCTTCCGGGCCGCCGAGCTCGCCGCCGTCCTCCAGGACGTCATCGACAGCACCGGACCGGAGGTCCAGTCGTGACCACCTCACCCATCGACGAGCACGTCCACGAGCTGGGCATGCCCGCCTTCGACCAGCGGATCGCCGACGCCGTCGCGCGGTCGGTCGAGCTCGGCGGGGACAAGCAGACCTCGCTCAAGGCCAAGGACCTCAAGACCGACCAGGAGGTGCGCTGGTGCCCCGGCTGCGGGGACTACGTGATCCTCAACGCCGTCCAGTCGTTCCTGCCCAGCCTCGGCATCGCCCGCGAGGACATGGTCATCGTGTCCGGGATCGGGTGCTCCTCGCGCTTCCCGTACTACATGAACACCTACGGGATGCACTCCATCCACGGCCGCGCGCCGGCCATCGCCACCGGCCTGGCCGCCTCCCGGCCGGACCTGTCGGTGTGGGTGGTGACCGGGGACGGCGACGCGCTGTCCATCGGCGGCAACCACCTGATCCACACGCTGCGCCGCAACGTGAACCTGACGATCCTGCTGTTCAACAACCGGATCTACGGGCTCACCAAGGGGCAGTACTCCCCCACCTCCGAGCTGGGCAAGGTCACCAAGAGCACCCCGATGGGGTCGCTGGACCACCCGTTCAACCCGGTCAGCCTCGCCCTGGGCGCCGACGCCACCTTCGTCGGGCGGGCGATGGACTCCGACCGCAAGGGCCTCACCGACGTGCTGCGGCAGGCCGCCGAGCACCAGGGCACCGCGCTGGTGGAGATCTACCAGAACTGCAACATCTTCAACGACGGCGCCTTCGAGCTGCTCAAGGACCCGTTGACCGGTACGCAGTGGTCGATCCCGCTGGTGCACGGCGAGAAGATCGTGTTCGGCCCGGACGGCGCCTCCTGCGTGGTGGCCGACGGCTGGGGCGGGTTGCGGGTCGCCGAGACCAACTCCGTCGACGAGGCCGACATCGTGGTGCACGACGCGCACCGCGAGGACCCGGCCTACGCGTTCGCGCTGTCCCGGCTGTCCAGCCAGGACCTGCGGTACACCCCGATGGGCGTGTTCCGCTCGGTCGCCAAGCCCACCTACGACGCGATGATGACCGACCAGCTCACCGAGGCCCGGTCGGGCGGGGCGGGTGACCTCGACCGCTTGCTCCACGGCTCCGACACGTGGACAGTGGAGGCGTGACTCGCAGACACACCTATCTCCCCGCCGGGTACAGGCACCGGTGAGCACCGGGCACGACACCGTCGTCGCGCCCGCCGCCGCGCCGCGGACGGCGACCGGCCGGCTGGTCGAGGACGTCGTCCTCGGTGCCCGGATCGGCGCCATGCGCGCCGGCGGGTACGTGCTGGCGCTGCGGGGTGACCGGGTGGCCCGCCTGCTGCACAAGCCGTGGCGGCTGGACCCCTACCCCGTCTACGCCGAGCTGCGGGCGGCGCAGCGCACCACCGGCCCGGCCCGCAGCCGGACCGGGCTGACCGCCGCGGCCACCCACGCGTCCGTGGAGGCGGTGCTGCGCGACCGGCGGCTGGGTGTGCGGCTCTCCGACGGCGCCAGCCGGCTGGGCGAGGGCGACGGCCCGTCGCTGATGGAGCCGGTGGACCTGTCCCTGCTCACCCTGGACCCGCCCGACCACACCCGGCTGCGGCGGCTGGCCCAGCCGGCCTTCGCCCCCCGCCGGCTGGCCCACTACCGCGAGGTCGCCGAGCGCGTGACCGCGGAGCTGCTGGACGCCGCCCTCGCCCGCGGCGGCCCGTTCGACCTGGTCACCGAGCTGGCCTCGCCGCTGCCGATCAAGGTCATCTCGGCGCTGCTGGACGTGCCCGACGTGGACAGCGCCCGGTTCGCCCGCTGGGGCCTGGCCCTGGGGACGTCGCTGGACGGCGTCCGGTCGCCCTCCCACGTCCGGGAGCTGACCCGGGCCACCGAGGACCTGCGGGTGCTGTTCGGGGAGCTGCTGGAGCAGCGCCGGGCGCACCCGGGCGAGGACGTCATCTCCACCCTCGCCGGGGCCGTCGAGGGCGGCACGGCCACGCCCGACGAGGTGCTGGCGCTGGCCCAGCTGCTGCTGGTCGCCGGGTTCGAGACCACCACCAACCTGATCGGCAACGCCGTGCAGGCGATGCACCGCACGCCCGGGCAGTGGGCGGCCCTGGTGGCCGACCCGTCGCTGGCGGCCGCCGCGGTCGAGGAGACGCTGCGCTACGACCCGCCGGTGCAGCTGACCGCGCGGTTCGCCCACGAGGACGTCGAGGTCGGTGGCCTGCGGCTGCGCCGGGACAGCGGCGTGCTGGTGCTGCTGGCCAGCGCCAACCGCGACCCCGACGTGCACCCCGACCCCGACCGGTTCGACCTGCACCGCGAGCAGACCGCGCCGCACCTGGCGTTCTCCGGCGGGGCGCACTACTGCCTCGGCGCACCGCTGGCCCGGCTGGAGGGCGAGGTGGCGCTGCGGCTGCTGGCCGAGCGCGCGCCGCGGCTGCGGCCGGCCGGGAACCCGGTGCCGCGGGTGGCCACCGTGCTGCGCGGCCCGCTGCACCTGCCCGTCACCGCCTGACGCCGGCCAGCACCTCGCCCAGCACGGCGAGCGCGGGGCCCAGGTCGGCGCGGGGCGGTGCGGCCCAGCCGACCACCAGCCCGGCCCGGTGGTCGGCGAGGGCCTGCTCGGCGAGCGAGCCCACCGCGACGCCCCGCGCCGCCAGCGCACCCACCGCGGCGGCCTCGGTGCCGCGGTCGGGCAGCGGGACCACGAGGTGCGCGCCGGCGGCGTCCCCGACGCTGGCGTGGCCGGCCGCGGCCACCGCGTCGCGGACCAGCCCGCGGCGGTCGGCCAGTTCGCGGCGCAGCCGGCGCAGGTGCCGGGCCAGGTCGCCGGAGCCCGCCAGCGCGGTGAACACCCGCTGCCCGGCGCGGCCGGGGCGCAGGCCGGTGGCCGTGCGCCGCTCGAGCAGGCGCCCGCGCAGGTCGGCCGGGGCGACCACCCACCCGAGGCCGAGGGTGGGCGTGAGCACCTTGGACGCCGTCCCCAGGTGCACGACGACGTCGGGGGCGAGCGCGGCCAGCAGCGGCAGCGGCGCCACGTCGTAGCGGAGCTCGCCGTCGTAGTCGTCCTCCCAGACGCAGAACCCCTCGGCGCGGGCCCGCCCGACCAGCGCGGTGCGGCGGCCTGCCGGGAGCCGGCCGCCGAGGGGGAACTGGTGGGCCGGGGTGCAGTAGACCGCGTCCAGCCCCCGCGGGACGGCGTCGACGACCAGGCCGTCGTCGTCCACCGGCAGCGGCACCACCTCGACCCCGGCGGCCCGCAGCGCGCCGACCGCGCGGCGGTAGCCGGGGTCCTCCACCCCGACCCGGGCGCCGGGGCGCAGCAGACCGGCCAGCTCGGCGACCGCGGCCGAGGTGCCGGCGGCGGCGAGCACGTCCGCGGGGTCGGCGGGCAGGCCGCGGTGGCGCAGCAGGTGCTCGACGACCGCGGCGCGGAAGGCGGGGTCCCCGGCAGGGTCGTACCCGACGTCGGCGGGCCGGTCGCCGGCGGCCCGCCAGGCCCGCCGCCAGGCCGCGGGGTCCAGCACCTCGGTGCAGGGCGCCCCCGGGCGCAGGTCCACCCCGGGGGCCGCCTCCGCGGGGGCACGTCCGGCCACCGGGGCGGCCGGCACGGCGGCGCCCACGACGAAGGTGCCCACCCCCCGCCGTCCGGTCACCCAGCCCTCGGCCAGCAGCTGGTCGTAGGCCGCCGCGGTGACGGTCCGGCTCACCCCGAGGGCGCGGGCCAGGTCGCGGGTGGAGGGCAGCCGGTCCCCGGGGCGCAGCCCGGCGGCGCCGCGCAGCCCGTCGGCCAGCTGCACGGCCAACGGCACCCGCGAGGTGCGGTCCAGGACGACGGGCGGGGTGTCGGTCACCGGTGGCCTCCCGGAACGGGTGCGGATTGGCTCTCGGAGGATGCCACGACGCCCCGCAGGATGGACGCCGTGAGCACCCCGCTGTCCCCCACCCCGCGCTCGACCGTCCGCCGCAACGCCGTCCGGGCCCGCACCGACCGCGCCGACCTGCACGCCGTCCTCGACGCCGGACTGGTCGGCCACCTGGGTCTGGTGCTGCCCACCGGGCCCCTGGTGCTGCCCACCGGGTACGGCCGGGACGGCGAGACCCTCTACCTGCACGGCTCCAGCGGCGCGGCGTCCCTGCGCGCCGCGGCCTCGGGCGTCCCGGTCTGCTTCACGGTCACCCTGGTCGACGGGATCGTCTACGCCCGGTCGGCCTTCCACCACTCGATGAACCACCGGTCGGCCGTCGTGCAGGGCACCGCCCGGCTGGTGACCGACCCCGACGAGCGGCTGCACGGGCTCGCGGTGCTCACCGAGCACCTCGCGCCGGGGTCGTGGGACCACAGCCGCCGGCCCGACCGCAAGGAGCTGGCCGCGACCGCGGTGCTGGCCCTGGACCTGACCGAGGCCAGCGTGAAGATCCGCACCGGCCCGCCCGGGGAGGACGAGCGCGACCTCGGGCACAGCGCTGCCGACTGGGCCGGCGTCCTGCCGCTGCGCACGGTCTGGGGCGAGCCGGAGCCGTGCCCGCTGCTGCCCGCCGGCACCCCGGTGCCGGGGCGGATCAGCTCGCGGGCGTGACCCGCAGCAGCTGGTCGGCGCCCTCGCCGTTGTCGGTGGTCAGGTACAGCGCGCCGTCGCCGCCCAGCTGCGGGGTGCGCACCCGGCCGTAGGTGCCCTCGAGCTCGGGGATGCGGAACTGCTCGACGAGCGAGCCGTCGTCGGCCAGCCGCAGCGCGAGGACGCCGGTGTCCTTCTGCACGCCGAGCAGCAGCAGGCCGTCGTAGGCGCCCCACTGCTCGCCGTCGAGGAAGGTGATGCCCGAGACGGCGATGGTGGGGTCGCCGGAGGACCACACGGCCTCGATCGCGCCGGGGATCTCCGGGTCGGTCATCGGCACGCTCTCGTCGTACTCGCCCTCCCCGACCGGGTCCCAGCCGTAGTTGCCGCCGTCGGTGGCGAGGTTGACCTCGTCGTCGACCTGGCTGCCCTGCTCGGCCGTGTAGACCGCCCCCGTGCCCGGCTGGACGGCGATGCCCTGCACGTTGCGGTGGCCGTAGCCCACGACCGCGTGCGAGGTGGGGTCGGTGAGCTCGAGGAAGGGGTTGCCGGCCGACGGCTGCCCGGTGCGCGGGTCGACCCGCAGCAGCTTGCCGGCCAGGGTGGAGAGGTCCTGCGGGTTGGTGCCCACCGCGTTGTCGCCGGTGCCGATCAGCAGCTGCCCCTGCGGGTCGAAACGCAGCCGGCAGCCGCCGTGCCGGCCGGAGTCGGCGTTGACCGGGATGCCGCCGACCAGCGGGTCGGCCACGCGGGTGGCCGAGGTCCAGCCGTCGTCGACGGTCCAGGCGGTGACCTCGATGCCCGGGCCGCCGTCCACCCCGCCGTCGGCGACCCCCATGCAGGTGTAGAACCGGCGGTCCTGCGCGAAGCCGGGGTCCAGGACCAGGCCCATGAGGCCGGTCTCCCCCTCGGCCCACAGGTCCCCGAGGTCCGCGGCCACCTCCTGGGTCGACCCGTCGGGCAGGACGGCGGTGAAGCCGCCGCCGCGCTGGTCGACCAGCAGCGTGCCGTCGGGGGCCTGCGCGACGTCCCACGGGTGGTCCAGGCCGTCGAGCACGACCTCCACGTCGAGCGCGGGGGCGTCGGCCGGGGCGGACGTCGCCGCGCCGTCGGCGTCGGACGACGCGGTGCCCGACGAGCAGCCGGCGAGCAGGACGAGTCCGGTGAGCAGGGCGGCGGGTCGGGGGGTCACCCCGTCCAGTCTCCCTGGTGGCGCGGCTACGCGCTGCGGGTCACCACGTAGTCGCACAGGGCCGACAGCGCCTCGCGGACCTCGCCCTCGGGTACCCGGCCCAGCCGCGCCCGGGCACGGTCGGCGTAGGAGTGCAGCACCTCGGTGGCGCGGGCCAGCGAGGCCGACCCGCGCAGCAGGGCCAGCGCCTCGGCGTGCTCGGCGTCGTCGGTGATCGGCCCCGCGACCAACTCGCGCAGCCGGGCCTCGGCCGGGTCGTCGCCGGCGCGGGCGAGCAGCACCGGCAGGGTGGCGATGCCCTCGCGCAGGTCGGTGCCGGGCGACTTCCCCGACGTCCCGGCCTCGCTGACGATGTCGATCAGGTCGTCGGCGAGCTGGAAGGCGACCCCGATCTCCTCCGCGTAGGAGGTGAGGTCCTCGACCACGGCCGGGTCGACGCCGGCGAAGGTGGCGCCGAAGCGGGCCGAGGTGGCCACCAGCGAGCCGGTCTTGTCGGCCAGCACCGACAGGTGGTGCTCGATCGGGTCCTCGCCCTCGACCGGGCCGACGGTCTCCCGGATCTGGCCGGTGACCAGCCGCTCGAAGGTGCGGGCCTGGATGCGCACCGCCTCCGGGCCGAGGTCGGCCAGCAGGTCCGAGGCGCGGGCGAAGAGGAAGTCACCGGTGAGGATGGCGATGCTGTTGGACCACCGGCTGTTGGCGCTGGGGGCGCCGCGCCGCACGGCGGCCTCGTCCATGACGTCGTCGTGGTACAGCGTGGCCAGGTGGGTGAGCTCGCAGACCACCGCCGCGGAGACCACCTCCTCGGAGTCGGCGTCGCCGAGCTGGGCGGCCAGCAGCGCCAGCACCGGGCGGAACCGCTTGCCGCCGGCGGTCATCAGGTGCGCGGCGGCCTCGGCCACGAACGGGGAGTCGCTGACCGCCGAGGCGTGCAGGGCGTCCTCGACCCGGGACAGGCCTGCCGACAGCGACTCACCCAGCGGCCCGTCGGGCAGCCACGAACCCACCGTGGACGCCGGTCGGCCCGGCTTGTTCCACGCCTGCGTCTGGCTGCCGTCACCGGTGGCGGTGAGGGCGCTGGCTCCGCTCATCGTCGCTGAATCTAGTCGCCGCAGGTGCAGGCGCCGACGGCTGGCCTAGCCGACCAGCCGGGCGGCGCCGTCGGCGAGGTCCAGCACCGACCCGGGGACGACGCCGAGCACCAGCGTGGCGGCGACGGTCACGGCCAGCACGATGGTCGTGGGCAGGCCGGGGACGCCGACCGACGGGCCGTCCTCGGCCGGCTCGGAGAAGTACATGAGCACGACCAGGCGCAGGTAGAAGAACCCCGCGACCGCGCTGGTGACCAGCGCGACGACGGCCAGCGGCCAGGCGCCCACCTCGATCGCGGCGCGGAAGACGGCGAACTTGCCCGTGAAGCCGCTGGTGAGCGGGATGCCGGCCAGCGCCAGGAGCAGGAAGGTCATGATCGCGGCGGTGAGCGGGGACCGCCGGGCCAGCCCCGCCCACTGCGCCAGCGCGGTGGCCTCGCCGTCCCCGTCGCGGACCAGGGTGACCACCGCGAACGCGCCCACCGTGGTCAGCCCGTAGGCGAGCAGGTAGAACAGCGTCGCCGCCAGGCCCGAGCCGGTGCCGGCGTCCAGGCCGATGACGCCGGTGAGCAGGAACCCGGCGTGCGCGATGGAGGAGTAGGCGAGCATCCGCTTGACGTCGGTCTGGGTCAGGCCGAGGACGGCGCCGACCACCATGGACACGATCGCGATGCCGTAGACCAGCGGCCGCCAGGTCCAGTCCGCCGTGCCGAAGGCGACGTAGAGCAGCCGCAGGATCGCCCCGAACGCGGCGACCTTGGTGCAGGCGGCCATGAACGCGGTGACCGGGGTCGGGGCGCCCTGGTAGACGTCCGGCGTCCAGGTGTGGAACGGCGCGACCGAGGCCTTGAACATCAGGCCGACGACGAGCAGGCCCAGGCCCAGCACGAGCAGGGTGCCGGTGCCGTCGTCGGTGACCGACTGCCGGATCCCGGCCAGCTGCACCGTGCCGGTGGCGCCGTAGACCAGGGCCAGGCCGTAGAGGAAGAACGCCGAGGCGAAGGCGCCGAGCAGGAAGTACTTCACCGCGGCCTCCTGGGAGAGCAGCCGGCGGCGGCGGGACAGCCCGCAGATCAGGTACAGCGGCAGGCTCAGCACCTCGAGGGCGATGAACATGACCAGCAGGTCGTTGGCCGCGACGAACAGCATCATGCCGCCGACGGCGAAGGTGGCCAGCGGGTAGACCTCGGTCTGCACCCGCTCGTCGGTGAGCAGCTCCCGGTCGCGCGGGCTGCCGGCGGGGACGGCGGCCGAGGCGACGAACGCCGACCTCGCCGGGTCCAGCGCCCGCTCGGCGAACAGCAGCACCGACAGCGCGCCCAGCCCGGCGATGGTGGCCTGCAGGAACAGCCCGGCGCCGTCCACGGCCAGCGCGCCGGCGGCGGTGACCTCCCCGCGCCCGGCCAGCAGCAGGGTGCAGGCGAACCCGCCGACGGTGCCGACCAGGGCGAGGGCGACCTGGGTGGGCTGGCGGACGTGCCGGGGGGCGAAGGACTCCACCAGGACGCCGACCAGCGCGGCCCCGAAGACGAACAGGAACGGGCTCAGCGCCGACAGCGAGAGGTCCGGTGCCTCGATCATCAGTTGGCCCCCTGCTCGGCGGTGGCGGGCTGGGTCCCCGCGGGGTCGGAGCCGATGTCGCCCATCGTGGCGGCGACGGCCGGGTTGATGAGGTCCAGCAGCGGCTGCGGGTAGACGCCCAGGCCGATGACCAGGGCCAACAGCGGGGCGACGACCACGAGCTCGCGCCGGCGGAGGTCGGGGAAGGGCTGCTCGGTGACCAGGCCGCGGGCCGGGCCGTGCACCGCGCGCTGGATGAGCAGCAGCACGTAGAGGGCGGCCAGCACGATGCCGACCGTCGCCACGATGGTGAACACCGGGCGGGTGGGGAAGGACCCCAGCAGCACCAGGAACTCCGACACGAAGCTGTTGGTGCCCGGCAGCGCCAGGCTGGACAGGCCGGCGACCAGGAACACCCCGGCCAGCACCGGCGCCTTCTTCCCGATGCCGCCGTAGTCGGCGATGCTGCGCGAGCCCCCGCGGGTGATGACCATGCCGACGACCAGGAACAGGATCCCGGTCGAGATGCCGTGGTTGACCATGTAGAGCACCGCCCCGGACCCGCCCTCGGCGGTGAAGGCGAAGATGCCCAGCGCGATGAAGCCGAAGTGGGCGATCGAGGTGTAGGTGACCAGCCGCTTCATGTCCGACTGGCCCATCGCCAGCAGCGCGCCGTAGAGGATGCCGGCCACCGCCAGCCCGAGGATCCAGGGCGCGAAGGTGCGGGAGGCGTCGGGGAACAGCGGCAGGCAGTACCGGATGAACCCGAACGTGCCGACCTTGTCCAGCACGCCGACCAGCAGCACCGCTCCGCCGACCGGGGCCTCGGCACCGGAGTCGGGCAGCCAGGTGTGGAAGGGCACCAGCGGGGCCTTGATGGCGAACGCGACGAAGAAGCCGAGGAACAGCAGCTTCTGCACGCCGGGGTCGATGTCGAGGGAGCGCAGCGCGTCGAAGGCGAAGGTGCCCTCGCCGATCTGGGAGGTGCTGACCACGTACAGGCCGATGACCGAGGCCAGCATGACCAGCCCGCCGAGCAGGCTGTAGAGGAAGAACTTCACCGCGGCGTACTGCCGGCGCGGCCCGCCGAAGCTGCCGATGATGAAGTACATCGGCACGAGCATGGCCTCGAAGAAGACGTAGAACAGGAAGACGTCGGTGGCCGCGAAGACGCCGACCATCATCGCCTCGAGCACCAGCAGCCAGGCGAAGTAGGCCTTCATCGACCGGCCGCCGGGCCCGGTGTCGCGCCAGGACGCGACGACGACGACCGGCACCAGGACGCCGATGAGCAGCAGCATCACCAGCGCGATGCCGTCGACGCCCAGGGCGAAGTCGACGCCGAAGCTGGGGATCCAGGAGACCGACGTGGTCAGCTGGAACCGCTCGCCGCCGGTGTCGAACGCGACCGTGGCCAGCACCGCGAGCACGAGCACCAGCAGGCTGACGGCCAGCGCCGCCTGCTTGGCCAGCGCGTCGCGGCCCTTCGGCAGCGCGGCCACCGCGGCACCGCCGACCGCGGGCACCACGATCATCGTGAGCAGCCAGGGGAACTCGCTCACGACCGGGACTCCTTCGTCCAGAGGGGGGTGGTCATCCCGCCGTCACCGCCAGCAGGGCACCCGCGACCAGCACGGCGCCGCCGAGCATGCCGAGGGCGTAGGACCGGACGAAGCCGGTCTGCGCGCGGCCCAGCCGGGCCGAGGACCCGCCCAGGCCCGCGCCGATGCCGTTGACGACGCCGTCCACGCCCTTGTCGTCGACGACCCGCAGGGCACGGACCAGCCGGATGCCCGGGCGCATGAACACGGCCTCGTTGACCGCGTCGGCGTAGAGGCCCGCCCGCGCGGCGCGCACCGGTGCCGAGACGCGGGCCGGTGCCGTGGTCGGCACCTCCCGGCGGCCGACCAGCAGCCACGCGGTCAGCACGCCCAGCGCCACCACCACGGTGACCAGCACGCTGACCGCCAGCGGCGGGATGGCGTGCGCGGTGGCCTCCTCGGGCTCGCCGAACACCGGTGCCAGCCAGTCGGCCAGCGGGAACGCCTCCACCAGCAGGAAACCCGCGCCCACCGACCCCACGGCGAGCACCACCATCGGCAGCGTCATCACCGCCGGGGACTCGTGCGGGTGCACGCCGTCCTCCCAGCGGGGCTCGCCGAAGAAGGTCAGCAGCACCAGGCGGGTCATGTAGAACGCGGTGAGCCCGGCACCGAGGACGGCGACGCCGCCCAGGACCCAGCCCGAGGTGCCGCCGCGGTCGAAGGCGGCCTCGATGATCGCGTCCTTGGTCCAGTACCCGGACAGGAACGGGAACCCGATGAGCGCCAGGTAGCCCAGCCCGAAGGTCACGAAGGTGGTCCGCATCCTCGTGGCCAGGCCGCCGAAGCGGCGCATGTCGGTGCGGTCGCCCATGCCGTGCATGACCGACCCGGCACCGAGGAACAGCCCGGCCTTGAAGAACCCGTGGGTGAGCAGGTGCGCGATGCCCGCGGCGTAGCCGACCGGGCCCAGGCCGACGGCCAGGAACATGTAGCCGATCTGGCTGACCGTGGACCAGGCCAGCACCTTCTTGATGTCGTCGTAGGCGCAGCCGGCGACCGCGCCGATCATGATCGTGACCGCGCCGATGACCACCACGACGGTCTGCGCGACCGGGGCGGCGTCGAACAGCGGCGCCGAACGGGCGATCAGGTAGACCCCGGCGGTGACCATGGTCGCGGCGTGGATGAGCGCCGACACCGGGGTCGGGCCCTCCATGGCGTCGGGCAGCCAGGCCTGCAGCGGGAACTGGCCGGACTTGCCGCACGCGCCCAGCAGCAGGAGCAGGCCGATGCCGGTGACCGTGCCCCCGGCGAGCAGGCCGACCGAGCCGAACACGCCCTCGTAGGAGGTGGTGCCCAGCTGGGTGAACATCAGGAAGATCGCCAGCGCCAGGCCGACGTCGCCGACCCGGTTCATCACGAACGCCTTCTTCGCGGCGGTGGCCGCGGCCGGGCGGGTGTACCAGAACGCGATGAGCAGGTAGGACGCCAGGCCGACGCCCTCCCAGCCCACGTAGAGGGCCACGAAGCTGTCGCCCAGCACCAGCAGCAGCATCGCCGCGACGAAGAGGTTGAGGTAGGCGAAGAACCGCCGGCGGCCCGGGTCGTGGGCCATGTAGCCGACCGAGTAGACGTGGATGAGCGCGCCGACGCCGGTGATCAGCAGCGCGAAGGTCATCGACAGCGGGTCGACCAGCAGGCCAGCGCCGACGTCGAGCCGGCCGGTGGAGATGAAGGTGAACAGGTCCACCCCGACGCTGCGCTCGTCCAGGCCGGCGAGCTCGACCGTGGACAGCACGGCCAGCACGAACGCGGCGGTGACGGTGCCGATGGCCAGCAGGTGGCCCCACCGGTCGGTGCGCCTGCCGCCCAGCAGCAGGACGGCGGCCCCGGCCAGGGGCAGCGCGATGAGCAGCCAGGAGCTGGCCAGGAGCCCGGTCGCGGGCACGGTGTCCATGTCGGCGGCCTCAGTACTTCAGCAGGTTGGCGTCGTCGACCGACGCCGACCTGCGGGTCCGGTAGATCGACATGATGATCGCCAGCCCGACCACGACCTCGGCCGCCGCGACCACCATCACGAAGAACGCGATGACCTGGCCGTCGAGGGTGCCGGTTGACCGGGCGAAGGTGACCAGCGTCAGGTTCACCGAGTTGAGCATCAGCTCGATGCACATGAACACCACGATCGCGTTCCGGCGCACCAGCACGCCGACGGCGCCGACGGTGAACAGGATCGCGGCCAGCACCAGGTAGTTGGTCAGGCTCACCGGGTCACCCCTCGGGTCGTGCCGAGCGCGGCGTCCGGGCCGTGGCCCCGCCCTGCGCCCGGATCCCGCCCGTCGCCGGCGGGGTCGCCCGGGGGCAGCTCCTCCACCACCTGGGGCTCGACGCCGGTGGCGTAGCTGGCCTCGGCGGGGCTGCCGTCGGGCAGCCGGCCGGGCGCGGCGATGGAGTTGGCCCGCGCGTAGACGCCGGGCCCGGGCAGGGTCTGCGGGTGGTCGCTGGTGAGGAACCGGGCCCGCGACCGCTCCTTCTGGGTCAGCCGGCTGCCGGGCTCGCGCTCGATGTGCGCCAGCACCATCGCGCCGACCGCGGCGGTGATCAGCAGCGCGCTGGTGACCTCGAAGGCCAGCAGGTAGCGGGTGAACAGCAGCCCGGCGATGGCCTCGATGTTGCCGTCGGCGGCGCCCCCCTCGCCGCCCTGCACACCCTCCAGGCCGGTGACGACCATGCCCTCGGTGGCCCGGGCGATCCCGGCGCCGACCAGGCCGGCGAAGCCGATGCCGAGCACCGTGGCCGCCACCCGCTGCCCGCGCAGGGTCTCCACGACCGAGTCCGACGAGTCGCGGCCGACCAGCATCAGCACGAACAGGAACAGGATCATGATCGCGCCGGTGTAGACGATGATCTGCACCGCGCCCAGGAACGGCGCCTCCTGCACGACGTAGAACACGCCCAGCGCCAGCATCGTGTTGACCAGGAACAGCGCCGAGTGCACCGCGTTGCGGGCGAGCACCATGCCCAGCGCGCCGGCCAGCGCGATGGGACCCAGGACCCAGAAGACGACGGTCTCCGCCGTCCCGATCTCGATGCCCCCCATCACGAACCCGCCCGCAGGTAGTAGTCGCGCTCGTCGTCCCCCAGCCGCATCGGGTGCGGGGGCTGCTCCATGCCCGGCAGCAGCGGGGCCATCAGCTGCTCCTTGGTGTAGACCAGGTCGCCGCGGGAGTCGTCGGCCAGCTCGAAGTCGTTGCTCATGGTCAGCGAGCGGGTCGGGCAGGCCTCGATGCACAGACCGCAGAAGATGCACCGCAGGTAGTTGATCTGGTAGACCCGCCCGTACCGCTCGCCCGGGGAGAACCGCTGCTCCTCGGTGTTGGTGCCGCCCTCGACGTAGATGGCGTCGGCCGGGCAGGCCCAGGCGCACAGCTCGCAGCCGACGCACTTCTCCAGCCCGTCGGGGTGCCGGTTGAGCACGTGCCGGCCGTGGTAGCGCGGCTTGGTCACCTTGGGCTCGTCCGGGTACTGCTCGGTGGTGACCTTCTTGAACATCGTCGAGAAGGTCACGCCGAAGCCCTGCGCGGGGCCGGGCAGCCGGCTGGTGCGCGGGGCCGGCGCGGAGCGGGTGCCGCCGGCCTGCTCCACCTCCCCGCCGTGCCGCTTCTCCGGGCTGGTCTCAGGCATCGTCGGAGTCCTTCCGGGGGGTGGGGCTGGGGCGGCGGCGGCCCGACGCCACGGGGGCGCCGGCGGCGACCGGCTCCTTGCTGGCCAGCCGGGGCGAGGGCGGGACGACGAGGTCCATCGGCGGGACGGGGAACCCGCCCTCGGCGCGGGCCGGGCCGCTGCGCTGGGCCGGCCGGTGCCGTGCGCCACCGGTGCGGACCGGGGGCAGCACCTCGGGCTCGGTGGGGTTGGTCGACCCGGCCGCGGCCGCCACCGCGGCGATCCGGGTCGGCTCGTTGCTCTTGCGGGAGGCCACCAGCAGCACCGCCAGGACGACGGCGGCGATCGGCAGGCCCACGTAGACCGCCACCTCGCCGCTGGACAGGTCGGCCTCGCGGGAGACGGTGCGCATGGTGGCGACGGCGAGGATCCAGACCAGCGCGGTCGGGACCAGCACCTTCCAGCCGAAGCGCATGAACTGGTCGTAGCGCAGCCGGGGCAGCGTGCCGCGCAGCCAGATGAACACGAACAGCGCGGCCACGACCTTGAGCAGGAACCACAGCAGCGGCCACCAGCCCGAGTTCGCGCCGTCCCAGATCGAGATCGGCCACGGCGCCCGCCAGCCGCCGAGGAACAGCGTCGCGGCCAGCGCGGAGACGGTGACCATGTTGACGTACTCGGCGAGGAAGAAGAGGGCGAACTTCAGCGACGAGTACTCGGTGTGGAACCCGCCGACCAGCTCGGACTCGGCCTCGGGCAGGTCGAAGGGCGCCCGGTTGGTCTCCCCGACCACCGCGATGACGTAGATGATGAAGCTGACCGGCAGCAGCACGGCGTACCAGCTGGGGCCGTCGAACTGCAGGCCGAAGAAGTCCAGCCGGTTGTCCCCGGCCTGGGCGGCGACGATGCCCGAGGTGCTCATCGTCCCGGCGTAGAGGAACACCGCGACGATCGACAGGCCCATCGCGATCTCGTAGCTGACCATCTGCGCGGCGCTGCGCAGGCTGCCCAGGAGCGGGTAGGTGGAGCCCGACGCCCAGCCGCCGAGCACGATCCCGTAGACGCCCATCGCCGAGCAGGCCAGCACCACGAGCACCCCGATGGGGGCGTCGATGAGCTGCAGCGGCGTGCGCTGGCCGAGGATCGACACCTCGGGGCCCAGCGGGATGACCGAGAACGCCAGGAACGCCGGGATGGTGGCGATGACCGGGGCCAGGAAGTACACCGGCCGGTCGGCCAGCGCCGGCATGATGTCCTCCTTGAACGCGAGCTTGAGGCCGTCGGCCAGGCTCTGCAGGTAGCCGCGCGGGCCGACCCGGTTCGGGCCGGAGCGCTGCTGCATGCGGGCGACGACCTTGCGCTCGAACACGATCGCGAACAGCGTCATCACGACCAGCAGCGCGAAGACCCCGACGATCTTGATCAGCACGAGCCACCAGACGTCCTGGCCGAAGTCGGCCAGGGTCGGGGAGTCGTTCATGCCGGGCCCCCTGCGGCGCTGACGGTGACGACGGCGCCCGGAGCGGCGCCGAGCCCGGTACGGACGTGGCTGCCCGGCGAGCGCATCGGCAGCCAGACCACCCGGTCGGGCATCTCGGTGATCCGCGCGGGCAGGGTGATCGAGCCGGTGGGCCCGGTGACGGTGACCCGGTCCCCGTCGCCGACGCCGAGCCGGAGCGCGGCGTCCTTCGCCAGCCGCGCCACCGGCGGGCGGGCGGTGCCGGCCAGGGCGGGCTCGTCGCGCTGCAGGGTGCCGTCGTCGAGCAGCTGCCGCCAGCTCGCCAGCACGGCCTGGTCGGGGCCCAGCCGGGGGCTGCCGGCGGGTGCGACGTCCAGCCCGCGGACCTCCCGGCTGCGCCCGGCGCCGCCGAGCGCGACCAGCTCGCGGCGGGCGGCGCCCACGGTGGTGAGCCCGAGGGCCACCCCCATCGCGTCGGCCAGGCCGGTGAGCACGCGGGCGTCGGTGAGCTGGCCGCTGCCGTGCAGGGTGGCGTCGAAGGGCCGCACCCGGCCCTCCCAGTCCAGGTAGCTGCCGGCCTTCTCCGGGGCCGCGGCGACCGGCAGCACGACGTCGGCGTGCGCGGTGACCGCGGTGCCGAACAGCTCGAGGCTGACCACGAAGCCCGCGGCGGCCAGCGCAGCCTCGGCCAGCGCCGGGTCGGGCAGGTCGGCGGGGTCGACACCGCCGACCAGCAGGCCGCCCAGGTCCCCGTCGCGGGTGGCCTGCAGGATGCCGGTGAGGTCCCGGCCGTCCTTCCGCGGCAGCTCGACGCCCCACGCGGCCTCCACGTCGGCCCGGTCCGCGGCGTCGGTGACGCCGCGCCCGCCGGGCAGCAGGTTCGGCAGGGCACCGACCTCGACCGCGCCCCGCTCCCCCGCCCGGCGCGGCACCCAGGCGATGCGGGCACCGGACGCGGCGGCCAGCGCCGAGAGCGCGGACAGCGCGCCGGGCACCTCGGCCAGCCGCTCGCCGGCGAGCACGACCGCGCCCTCGGCGCGCAGCGCGGCGGCGGCCTGCGCGCCGACGCCGCCCGCGGACTCGGTGGCCAGCGCGCGCAGCACGGCGGCCTCCAGCCCCGGCGGCGTGGCCAGCAGGACGGCGGACAGCTTCTCGTCGGCCGGCGTGGCGAAGGGTGCGACGTCGAAGACCGGCAGCGCACGCTCGCGCACGGCCCGGCGCAGCCGCAGGAAGACGATGGGCGACTCCTCCTCCGGCTCGAACCCGACCACCAGCACCGCGGGGGCGGCGGCCAGCTCGTCGTAGGTGACCGCGCCGGCGCCCGGGGCGGTGCCGGCGACGTGCGCGGCGAGGAAGGACAGCTCCTCGGCGGAGTGCGCGCGGGCCCGGGCGTCGACGTCGTGGGTGCCCAGGGCGACGCGGGCGAACTTCGCGTAGGCGTAGGCGTCCTCGACGGTGAGCCGGCCGCCGGGGAGCACCCCCACCCCGCCGTCCGCGCGGGCCGCGGTCAGGCCCGCGGCCGCGGCGGCCCAGGCCTCGGGCCAGGACGCCGGCACCAGCTCGCCGTCCCGGCGGACCAGCGGCGTGGTCAGCCGCTCGTTGGCCGCGGCGTAGCGGAAGGCGAACCGGCCCTTGTCGCAGTTCCACTCGGTGTTGACCGCCGGGTCGTCGCCGGCCAGCCGGCGCAGCACGGTGCCGCGGCGGTAGTCGGTGCGCTGGGCGCAGCCCGAGGCGCAGTGCTCGCAGATGCTGGGCTCGCTGCGCAGGTCGAAGGGCCGCGACCGGAACCGGTAGGCCGCGCTGGTCAGCGCGCCGACCGGGCAGATCTGCACGGTGTTGCCGGAGAAGTAGGACTCGAAGGGCTCGTCGGCGTAGATGCTGACCTGCTGCAGCGCGCCGCGGTCGAACAGCTCGATGAAGGGGTCGCCGGCCACCTGCTGGGAGAAGCGGGTGCAGCGGGCGCACAGCACGCAGCGCTCGCGGTCCAGCAGCACCTGCGAGCTGATCGGCAGCGGCTTGGGGTAGGTGCGCTTGGTGCCCTCGAAGCGGCTCTCGGTGTGCCCGTTGCTCATCGCCTGGTTCTGCAGCGGGCACTCCCCGCCCTTGTCGCAGACCGGGCAGTCCAGCGGGTGGTTGACCAGCAGCAGCTCCAGCGTGCCGGCCTGCGCGCCCTCGGCGACCTCGCTGGTGAGCTGGGTCCGCACCACCATGTCGGGGGCGACCGGCACGGTGCAGGAGGCGACCGGCTTGCGCTGGCCCTCGACCTCGACCAGGCACTGCCGGCAGGCACCGACCGGCTCCAGCAGCGGGTGGTCGCAGAACCGCGGGATCTGCACGCCGATCTGCTCGGCGGCCCGGATGATCAGGGTGCCCTTCGGCACCGCGACGTCGAACCCGTCGATGGTCAGCCGCACGTGGTCCTCGGGCGTGTGCGGCCCCGGGACGGCGGGGACCCGGGCGGGCGCGGGCTCGGGGGTGGTCATGCCATCGCCCCGACCGGCTCGAGCTTCAGCGTGCGGCCCAGCCGGCCCTGCTCGTCGGGCGGCAGCAGGGTGACGTAGTCGTCGCGGAAGTACTTCAGCGAGGACGCGATGCAGCTGGTGGCGCCGTCGCCGAGGGCGCAGAAGGACCGGCCCAGGATGTTGTCGCAGGTGTCGGTGAGCAGGTCCAGGTCGCGCGCGGTGCCGTGTCCGGCGACCAGCCGCTCCAGGATCTGGACCAGCCAGTAGGTGCCCTCCCGGCACGGGGTGCACTTGCCGCAGCTCTCGTGCGCGTAGAACTCGGTGAACCGCAGGGTGGCCTCCACGACCGAGTCGGTCTCGTCGAAGACCATCAGCGCGGTGGTGCCGAGCATCGAGCCGGCCGCGGCCACGGAGTCGAAGTCCAGCGGGACGTCGAGGTGCTCGGGCGTGAAGTACGGCGTCGAGGAGCCGCCCGGCGTCCAGAACTTCAGCTCGTGGCCCGGCCGCACGCCGCCGGCCATGGCCAGCAGCTCGCGCATCGTCGTCCCCATGGGGGCCTCGTACTGGCCGGGGTGCACCACCCGTCCGGAGATCGAGTAGATCTTGGGCCCGGGCGACTTCTCCGGGCCGAACTCCTTGAACCAGGCCGACCCGCCGCGCACCACGAACGGCACGCTGGCCAGCGTCTCCACGTTGTTGACCACGGTCGGGGCGCCGTAGAGCCCGGCGACGGCGGGGAACGGGGGCTTGAGCCGGGGCTGGCCGCGGCGGCCCTCCAGGGAGTCCAGCAGCGCGGTCTCCTCGCCGCAGATGTAAGCACCCGCACCGGCGTGCACGACGACGTCGAGGTCGACCCCGGAGCCGTGGACGTCGCGGCCCAGGTGGCCCGCGGCGTAGGCCTCGGCGACGGCGGCCTGCAGCCTCCGGTGGGCGTGCACCGCCTCGCCGCGCACGTAGATGACGGCGAAGGAGCAGCGGATCGCGTAGGAGGCGATGGCCACTCCCTCCACCAGGGAGTGCGGGTCGGCCATCATCAGCGGCACGTCCTTGCAGGTGCCGGGCTCGCCCTCGTCGGCGTTGACCACCAGGTACTTGGGCTTGGCGGCCGGGCCGGTCGGGGTCTCCCCCGGCTTGGGCTGCGGGATGAAGCTCCACTTCATCCCGGTCGGGAAGCCGGCGCCGCCGCGGCCGCGCAGGCCGGAGTCCTTGACCAGGGTGACCAGCTCGTCGGGCGTCATGCCCAGCGCGGTCCGCCAGGCCGAGTAGCCCTCGGTGCGCTCGTAGGTCTCGATGGTCCAGCTGCGCGGCTCGGCGAAGCGGCTGGTCAGCACAGGGGTGAGCGGCATGGTTCAGACCTCTCGCGGGACCGACGTGCCGGACCCGGACTGGGCCTGGCCGTCGGCGTCGGGGGCGGGTGCGTCGCGGTCGGCGGCGTCGCGGCCGGCCGGCTCGGCGCGGTCGGGGTGGTTCTGCTCGGCGCCGGAGCGCTCGGCGGGGTTGTCCGCGGCGGCCACCTGCGCGTCCGCGGCGGCGGCGCCCGGCGTGCGGCCGCCGTCGGCGTCGCCGTCCCCGCCGGGGCGTGGGAGCCCCTCCCCCACGAATCCGGCGGGCGCGTGGGGTGCGGGCTCCCCTGCCCCGGCGGACGGGGCGCCGGGCATCGGCGGGGCGGTCTCGCCGCGCTCGGCGGCCAGCCGGACCCCGCGCAGGGTGGGGACGCCGGCGCTGGGCCCGTCGACGGCGGCGCGCGCGGCGGCGTCGTCGGCGTGCTGGCTGAACCCGGCGAGCTGGCGGGAGATGCCGCGGAAGTCGGTCAGCGGGGCCCCGCGGGTGGGGTCGGGCTTCTCGCCGCGGCGCAGCGCCGCGACCAGCTCGAGGGCGGAGCCGACGTCCTGCTGGTCGTAGAACTCGTAGTCCACGGTGACGACCGGGGCGTAGTCGCAGGCCGCCAGGCACTCGGCGTGCTCGAGGGTGATCGAGCCGTCGGCGGTGGTCTCGTCGTGGTGCACGCCGAGCTCGCCGGCCACCGCGTCGAAGATCCGCTGCCCGCCGAGGACGGCGCACAGCGTGTTGGTGCAGACGCTGACCAGGTGCCGGCCGGTGGGGCGGCGCTTGAACATCGTGTAGAAGGTCGCGACCGCGCCGACCTCGGCCTTGGTCAGGCCCAGCTCCTGCGCGCACAGCGCCACGCCCTCGGGGGTGACGTAGCCCTGCACGCTCTGCACCAGGTGCAGCATCGGCAGCAGCGCCGAGCGCGGCACCGGGTAGCGGGCCATGATCTCGCGGCACTCGAGCCGGGTGGTCTCCGTCAGCGGCGGCAGGTCCTCCGCGGAGCCGGTGACCGCGGACGAATCGAGACCCGTGACCGCCGTCCCCTCGGCGGACCCTGGCAGCGCGCTCATCGGTCGACTCCCCCCATGACCGGGTCGATGGAGGCGATCGCCGCGATGACGTCGGCGATCATGCCGCCCTCGCTCATCGCCGCGGTCGCCTGCAGGTTGGTGAAGCTGGGGTCGCGCACGTGCACCCGGAAGGGCCGGGTGCCGCCGTCGCTGACCACGTGGAAGCCGAGCTCGCCGCGGGGGCTCTCGATCGCGGTGTAGACCTGGCCGGCCGGGACCCGGAAACCCTCGGTGACCAGCTTGAAGTGGTGGATCAGGGCCTCCATCGACTGGCCCATGATGTGCTTGACGTGGTCCAGGGAGTTGCCCATGCCGTCGGCGCCGAGGGAGAGCTGCGCGGGCCAGGCGATCTTCTTGTCCTCGACCATCACCGGGCCCGGCCGCAACCGGTCCAGCGCCTGCTCGATGATCTTCATGGACTCGTTGACCTCGGCCATCCGGACCAGGTAGCGGCCCCAGGCGTCGGCGGTGTCGGCGGTGGGCACCTCGAAGTCGTAGGTCTCGTAGCCGCAGTAGGGCTCGACCTTGCGCAGGTCCCAGGGCAGGCCCGCGCTGCGCAGGATCGGGCCGGTGACGCCGAGGGCCAGGCAGCCGGTGACGTCGAGGTAGCCGACGTCGCGCAGCCGGCGCTGCCAGATGGGCTGGCCGGTCAGCAGCCGGTGGAACCCCGCCACCCGCTCGGGCATGATCGCCAACCACTCGCGGATCCTGGCCTCGATGCCCTCGGGCAGGTCCTGCGCGACGCCGCCGGGGCGGACGTAGGCGTGGTTCATCCGGAGCCCGGTGATCTCCTCCAGCAGGTCCAGCACGAGCTCGCGCTCGCGGAACCCGTTGGTCATGCCGGTGAGCGCGCCCATCTCCATGCCGAAGGTGGCCAGCCCCACCAGGTGCGAGGCGATCCGGTTGAGCTCCATGACCAGCACCCGGATGGTGGTGGCGCGCTCGGGCACCTCGATGCCCAGCAGCTTCTCCACCGCCAGGCAGTAGCCGGTCTCGTTGAACAGCGGCGCCAGGTAGTCCATCCGGGTCACGAAGGTCGTGCCCTGGGTCCAGGTGCGGTACTCGACGTTCTTCTCGATGCCGGTGTGCAGGTAGCCGATGACCACGCGGGCCTTGGTGACCGTCTCGCCCTCGAGGTCGAGCACCAGCCGCAGCACCCCGTGGGTGGAGGGGTGCTGCGGGCCCATGTTGACCACGAGCCGCTCCTCCGCGAGCGGGTCGGACCCGAAGGTCTGGTCCCAGTCGCCGCCGGTGACGGTGTAGACGCGGCCCTCGGTGGTCTCGCGCGAGCCGGCGTAGGGGTCGGTGGTGGTCACCGGTAGGACCGCCTCTCGTCCGGGGGCGGGATGGTCGCGTCGTGGTACTCCACGGGGACCCCGCCGAGCGGGTAGTCCTTGCGCTGGGGGTGGCCGTCCCAGTCGTCGGGCATGAGGATCCGGGTCAGCGCCGGGTGGCCGTCGAAGACGACGCCGAACATGTCGAAGCACTCGCGCTCGTGCCAGTCCGTCGTCGGGTAGACGCGGGTGGCGCTGGGCACGTGCGGGTCGGCGTCGGTGACCGCCACCTCCAGGCGGATGCGGCGGCGGTAGGTCATCGAGGTCAGGTGGTAGACCACGTGCAGCCGCTCGCCGATCGGGCCGCCGGCGTCGTGGTAGTCGACGCCGGACAGGCTGCTGCACAGCTCGAAGCGCAGGGCGTCGTCGTCGCGCAGCGCCTGCAGCAGGGTGAGCAGGTGCTCGCGGTGCACGAACCAGGTGATCTCGCCCCGGTCGACCAGCACCCGCCGGACGGCGGCGTCGTAGGTGGCCTGCCCGACCGCGTCCGCCAGGGCGTCGGCGACCTCGTCGAACCAGCCGCCGTAGGGCCGGTCGGTGGAGTGCAGCGCGACCGCCCCACCGGGCTCGACCCGGACCAGGCCGCCGAAGCCGGAGGTGTCACCGCTGCCGGTGACCCCGAAGGCACCGGTCCGGAAGGCGCCACCGCCCGACGCCGTCACGGCCGCTCCCCGGGCAGCAGGACGGCGTTGCCGCCGCGCTGCTCGATGGCGAACTGGCCGGTGCGACCCGCGGCGGCGGCCTCCTCGTAGGCCCGGCGCGCCCGCTTGTCGGCCCGCACGGTGGAGGGCATCTCGACGTGCAGGTCCGGCGCCGTCCCGTTCGCCTGCGCCGCGGCGAGGGCGGCGGCGCGCTTCGGGCCCAGCGGCTCGTGCTGGATCTTGTGGTGCAGCTTGAGGATGGCGTCCATGAGCATCTCCGGCCGCGGCGGGCAGCCGGGCAGGTACATGTCCACCGGCACGATGTGGTCGACGCCCTGCACGATCGCGTAGTTGTTGAACATGCCGCCCGAGCTCGAGCAGACACCCATGGCCAGCACCCAGCGCGGCTCGGGCATCTGGTCGTAGATCTGCCGCAGGACCGGGGCCATCTTCTGGCTGACCCGCCCGGCCACGATCATCAGGTCGGCCTGGCGGGGGCTGGCCCGGAAGACTTCCATGCCGAACCGGGCCAGGTCGTAGCGGCCGGCGCCCGACGCCATCATCTCGATCGCGCAGCAGGCCAGCCCGAAGGTGGCCGGCCACAGGGAGGACTTGCGGGTCCAGTTGACCAGCTTCTCCACACTGGTCAGCAGGACGCCGCTGGGGATCTTCTCCTCGAGGCCCATCTCAGTCCCACTCCAATCCGCCGCGGCGCCAGACGTAGGCGTAGGCGATGAAGACCGTGGCGATGAAGACGACCATCTCGACCAGACCGAAGACCCCGAGCTGGTCGTTGGCGACCGCCCACGGGTAGAGGAAGACGATCTCGATGTCGAAGACGATGAAGAGCATCGCGGTCAGGTAGTACTTAATCGGGAAACGACCGCCCGACAGCGGCTGGTCGACCGGTTCGATGCCGCACTCGTAGGCCTCGAGCTTGGCGGAGTTGTACCGGCGCGGGCCGATGAAGGGCGCCGCGGTCACCGAGAACAGCGCGAACCCGGCCGCGAGCACGAACAACCCGACCAGCGGCGCGTAGGTCGCGAGCATCAGCGCCTCCCCCGGTTCCCGGTCCGCTTGTGAATTCGTTCACAAGTCGACACGTCAGAACCCTATGCCCCAGGTCACACTCCCCGGAAGGGTCCCCCGCCCGGCGAGTCGCGACCCAGGGCACCCTCACCGGCATCCGCGCAGGTCGGGGCACCGGCAGCCGGTCACCTCCGCGGTGACCGGCTGGGCGCCGGGGGGGTCAGCGGGAGGGGGTGAGGCGGTGCAGCACGTCGAGGGTGCGGTCGACGGCGTCGCCGTCCCGACCGTCGGAGAGGTTGCCCATCAGCCGCAGCGCGACGGCGACCGCGGCCGGGCGCTTGAGGCCGTGCGCGGTGGCGAACCGGACCAGCTCCGGGCGGGCCAGGCCCTTGAGGAACAGCGCACCCAGCCGGTGGTGGGCGCCGAACTCCGCGCGCAGCCGCTCGGGGTAGCGGCGCAGCACCGCCTCGCGCGCGGGGCCGGCGGGGGCGGCCAGCGCGGCGAGCACCACCTCGCTCGCGGTGCGGGCGGTCTCCATGGCGTAGCTGATGCCCTCGCCGTTGAACGGGTTGACCGTGCCGGCGGAGTCGCCGACCAGCAGCAGCCCGCGGGTGTAGGCCGGCCGGCGGGACAGCGAGGTCGGCAGGCCGGCGCCGCGCAGCGGGGTGCCGGGCGCCTCGGGGTCGATGCCCCACGACGCGGGCAGCGACGCGATCCAGCGGCGGTAGACCGTGCGGGTGTCGTCGTCCCCGGCGTACCGGGTGTCCAGCAGGCCGAACCCGACGTTGGCCGTGCCGTCGCCCATCGGGAAGAACCAGCCGTAGCCGGGCATGGACTCGGCGTCCGGGCCCTGCGCGGTCAGGTCGAAGGAGATGTCCAGGTAGGGGTCGTGCGTGCGCGCGGTCGGCAGGTACTGCCGGACGGCGACGCCCAGCGGGACGTCGGTGCGGCGGGTCAGGCCGATCGCCTTGGCCAGCCGGCCCGACAGGCCCTCGGCGGAGACCACCAGCGTCGCCCGGTGCTCCTCCCCGTCGGCGGTGCGCACCCCGCACACCCGGCCGGCGTCGTCGAGCAGCGGCTCGGCGACGGTGACGCCGAACCGGATCTCCGCGCCGGCCGCGACGGCGTGCCGGGCGAGCTGGGCGTCGAGGTCGGCGCGGGTGCGGATGAGCCCGCCCGCGGGCCAGCGGGCCAGCCGCGGCCAGTCGACCTCGACGACCTGGCCGCCGCCGTGGACCCGCAGGCCGCGGTGGCGCACCCAGCCGTCGTCGTCGGTGTCGATGCCCATCGCGGCGAGCGCGGCCACCCCGCGCGGGGTCAGCCCGTCGCCGCACACCTTCTCGCGGGGGAAGTGCGACTTCTCCAGCACCAGCACGTCGAGGCCGGCCCGGGCCAGCCAGTAGGCCGCGGACGACCCGGCCGGTCCGGCCCCGGCGACCACCACGTCGTGCTGCTGCGTCGCCACGGGGGCGAGTCTAGGAAGGCGGTGGCGCGACCGGGTCGGTCGGGCTGGGCACCGGGGACGGCGGCGCGGGCTCCGAGGGCACCGGGTCCACCGGGGTGGGCGGCGGGTCGACGGGACCGGGGTCGGGCGTGGGCGGGAACGTCATGGCACCCGTGTGCCCGGGGTCACGCCGGGTCAACCCCGCTTGGTGCCCCGGTGCAGCGCGACGATCCCGCCGGTGAGGTTGCGCCAGGCCACGTCGGACCAGCCGGCGGCCTGCAGCTTGGCGGCCATCGGCTGCTGCGGCGGCCAGGCCCGGATCGACTCGGCCAGGTAGACGTAGGCCTCGGGGTTGCTGCTCACCGCCCGGGCGATCGACGGCAGCGCCCGCATCAGGTACTCCAGGTAGACCGTGCGCCACGGCGCCCAGGTCGGGGTGGAGAACTCGCAGACCACCAGGGTGCCGCCGGGGCGGGTCACCCGGGCGAACTCGCGCAGCGCGGCGTCGGGGTCGGCGACGTTGCGCAGGCCGAAGCTGATGACCACGCCGTCGACGCTCTCGTCGGCCAGCGGCAGCGCCATCGCGTCGCCGGCCACCATCGGCACCGGCCGGTGGGCGCCCGCGCGCAGCATGCCCTGGGAGAAGTCGCAGGCGATCGCGGTGACCCCGCCCGAGGCCAGCTCCACGGTGGACACCCCGGTGCCTGCGGCGACGTCGAGCACCGTCTGCCCGGCGCGGGCGCCCAGCGCCTCGCGGGTGGCCCGCCGCCAGCCGGCGTCCAGCCCGCCGGAGAGCACGGTGTTGGTGACGTCGTAGCGGCCGGCGACGCGGTCGAACATCGCGGCGACCTCGGCGGGGCGCTTCTCCAGCGTCGCCCGGTAGCCGGCCTGTGTCCGATCTCCTGCGCTCACGCCCGATCACGATACGGGCGCGCTGCCTATCGTGATCGGTGTGACCGGTACGGCGACGACCACCCAGCGGGTGGTCACCACCCCCCTGGGCCGGCGGCGCAGTGACCTGCTGACCAAGCTGCCCGCGCGGGGCGCGCTGGCCTGGGTCCGCGACGGCGAGGGCCTGGTGGGCTGGGGCGAGGTCGACCGGTTCGAGGTCACCGGCCCCGGCGCGCTCGAGCGGGCCGCCGACTGGTGGGCGCAGCGGTGCGCGGCCACCGAGGTGGTCGACCCGCTGGGCGTGCCCGGCTCCGGTGCGGTGCTGTTCGGCTCGGTCGCCTTCGACCCCGAGCGCGGCCGGTCGGTGTTCGTCGTCCCCGCCGTGGTGCTGGGCCGCCGGGACGGGCAGACGTGGGTGACCGTGGCCGGGGACGACCACCCCGAGGTCACCGAGTTCCCCGCGCAGGCCGCCGACTCCTCCATCGGGCGGCTCAGCTACGCCGACGGCGAGCTGGACCCGGTGACCTGGTGCGGCCGGGTCGGCGAGGCGGTGCGGCGGATCGCCGCCGGCGACCTGGACAAGGTGGTGCTGGCCCGCGACGTCCTGGTCCGCGCCGACCACCCGCTGGACCCCCGCCGGCTGCTGCTGCGGCTGGCCGCGCGCTTCCCCTCCTGCTGGACCTTCGCCGTCGAGGGCCTGCTCGGCGCGACCCCCGAGCTGCTGCTGCGCCGCACCGGCGACGAGGTGTCCTCCCGGGTGCTGGCCGGCACCGCGCCGCGCAGCTCCGACGCCGCCGCCGACACCGCGTTGGGGGCGGGGCTGGCCGGCAGCGCCAAGGACCACGCCGAGCACCGGTACGCCGTCGACAGCCTCGCCGCGGCGCTGCGGCCGTGGTGCACCGACCTCGCCGTCCCGTCCCGGCCCTCGGTGCTCACGCTGCCCAACGTGCGGCACCTGTCCACCGACGTCCGCGGCCACCTGGCGCCCGGTGCCCCCGGCCTGCTCGAGCTGCTGGCGGCGGTGCACCCCACCGCGGCGGTCGGCGGCACCCCCCGCGGGGCCGCGCTGGAGCTGATCCGGGAGATCGAGGGCATGGACCGCGACCGGTACGCCGGCCCGGTGGGCTGGCTGGACGCCCGGGGGGACGGCGAGTTCGGGCTGGCGCTGCGCTGCGCCCAGCTGACCGGGGGCGCGGGCGGCGCGGAGGCCCGGCTGTTCGCCGGCTGCGGCATCGTCGGGGACTCCGACCCGATGGCCGAGCTCGCCGAGACCCAGGCCAAGCTCGCCGCCGTCCAGGCGGCGCTCCAGGACTAGGAACGCTGCGACTGGTCCAGCGCGGCGCCGGCGGCCTCCCGCAGCGTGCGGGCCAGCTCGGCCTCCGCGCGCTGGTCGCCCCGGACCACGACCACCCGCGGCCCGCCGAGTGCCAGGGCGCCGCGCAGGCCGTCGGGGTCGTGCACCGACGTCGCCGCCCACCCCAGCGCCCGGGCCACCCCGACCAGGTCCCGGCCGTGCGGGGTGCCGAAGACCCGGCGGTACCCCGCGGCGTGCTCGGGCCGGCCGGGCTCGAGCTGGGCGAAGATGCCCCCGCCGTCGTTGTCGGGCACCACCAGGGTCAGGTCGGGCACGGTCTCGCCGTCGCCGAGCAGCAGGCCCTGCAGGTCGTGCAGGAACGTCAGGTCGCCCAGCAGGGCGAAGGCCGGGCCGCCGCCGGCGCCCTGGTGGGCCAGGGCCGCGCCGACCGCGGTGGAGACGGTGCCGTCGATGCCGGCCACCCCGCGGTTGGCCAGCACCGTGAGCCCCGCGCGCGGCACCGCGTACCGGTCGACGTCGCGCACCGGGTTGGACGAGCCGAGCACCAGCAGCGCGCCGGCGGGCAGCCCGGCGACCAGGTCGCGGGCCAGGCGGGGGGCGGTGAGCCGGGGGGTGGCGTCCAGCACCCGGTCGACCGCGGCGCCCACGCGGGCGGCGGCGTCGGTCCACTCCTGCGCCCAGCCGTCGGGGACCACGTGCCCGGAGATGTCCAGCTCGCCGAGCACCGCGCCCGGGTCGGGCAGCACCCCGCCGACCCGGGTGGAGCCCCGGCCGGCGTCGGGCCAGCGGGGGTGCGGGGAGACGGTGTCGACCACGACGTCGGGGTGCGCCAGCAGCGCCGAGACCGGCCGGCTCAGCGTCGGGCGGCCGACGACCAGGACCCGGTCGGGCCGGTGCGCGGCGGCCCAGTCGGTGCCCAGCAGCAACGCGGTGCCGCGCACGGAGGTGCTGCCGCCCCAGGTGCCGCTGCTGGGCTCGCCCAGCACCGGCCAGCCGCGCTGGCCGGCCACCACGGCGGTGCTGCGGCCCAGCGCGACCGGCGCGTCCCCGGCGACGACCAGGGTGCGGCGGGCGCGCACCGGGCCGGCGGCGCCCGGCGCCGGCGGGGTGGTCACCATCGCGCCCGGCCCGGTCCCGGGGCCGGTGCCGGGGGCGACCGACGTCCAGGGGGCGCCGTCGGGCCGGCCGGCCCACACCCCCGAGGGCGGTGCCGGGCGCGGGTCGTGCTCGTCGGGCAGCAGCGGGTCGCGCAGCGCCAGGTTCAGGTGCACCGGTCCCGGGTCACCGGACAGCGCGCCGGCCGCCACCAGCAGCGCCCGCGCCGCGGTGGAGCGCCAGTACCGGTTCTGCGCGGCCTCCCGGCCCTCCTCGGGCACGCCGAGGTCGGCGGCCCAGCGCACCGTGCCGCCGTAGATGCCCGGCTGGTCCACCGTCTGGTTCGCGCCGGTGCCGCGCAGCTCGGGGGGCCGGTCGGCGGTGAGCAGCAGCAGCGGGATGCCGGACTGGTCGGCCTCCAGCGCGGCGGCGAGCAGGTGGGCGGTCGCCGTCCCCGACGTCGTGAGCACCGGCACCGGCCGGCCGGTGGCCTTGGCCAGGCCCAGGGCCAGGAAGGAGCCGGTGCGCTCGTCGATGCGCACGTGCAGCCGCAGCCGGCCCGAGAGCTCGGCCTGGTGCAGCGCCAGGGCGACCGGGGCCGAGCGCGAGCCCGGGCAGACGACGGCGTCGGTGACCCCGCCGCGGACGAGCTCGTCGACCAGCACGCGGGCGAAGGCGGTGGCCGGGTTCACGCCGGGGTCCCCACCGCGGTCACCCGGTCCAGCCGGTCCCGCCAGCGCTGCTCGGTCGCGGGGTCGGCGGCCGGCACCCGGTCGGGCACCACCGCGCGCACCGGCAGCGCGCCGTCCACCGGCAGCAGCGGCTCCGCGGTGACGTCGTCGGTGAACAGCGCGACGGTGGCCAGCCCGCAGGCGAAGGGCAGCTCGGGCAGCGCGGCGGCCAGCGCGACCCCCGCGGCGATGCCCACCGAGGACTCCAGCGCCGAGGACACCACGCAGGGCAGCCCGTGCGCCTGCGCGACGGCCAGCGCGGCCCGCACGCCGCCGAGGGGCTGCACCTTGAGGACGACGACGTCGCACGCCTCCCGCAGGTCCACCCCGGCCGGGTCGGCCGAGCGGCGGACCACCTCGTCGGCGGCCACCCGGACCTCGACCCGGCGGCGCAGCGCGACCAGCTCCTCGACGGTGGCGCAGGGCTGCTCCACGTACTCCAGGTCGTAGCGGTCCAGCGTGCGGATGCGCTCCACGGCGCGGTCGACCGACCAGGCGGCGTTGGCGTCCACCCGCACCGCCCCGCCCGGGCCGAGCGCGTCGCGGACGGCCTCCACGCGGGCCTCGTCGTCGGCGTCGGTCTGGCCGGGCTCGGCGACCTTGACCTTGGCCGTGCGGCAGCCCGAGGCGGTGACCACGGCGTGCGCCCGTTCCGGGTCGACCGCGGGCACCGTGCAGTTGACCGGGACGGCGTCGCGCACCGGCGCCGGCCAGCCCACGACGGCCGCCTCGACGGCCGCGGCCCACCAGCGGGTGACCTCGGCGTCGGCGTAGTCCCAGAACGGGGAGAACTCGCCCCAGCCGGCCGGGCCGCGCACCAGCACGCCGTCACGGACGTCGATGCCGCGGAACCGGGTGCGCAGCGGGGTGCGGTAGACCCGGAGGTCGGTCAGCTGCGGGTCCACCCGGTGATCGTAAGGACGTCCGTAGGCTGGCTGCCCGTGGAGCGGCGGCTGACCCTGGTGCCCGCGCCGGCCCTGGGCCCCGCGGTGCTGACCGACGTGTGGCCGCACGTGCTGGCCGCCCTCGACGGGCGCGCACCGCTGGCCGTGGTCCCCGCCGACCCCGGCCCGGCCGGCCGCGCCCGCGCGGTGCTGCGGCCCGACCTCCCGCTGGAGGACGGCGCCGACCTCGTCGTCCTCACCTCGGGGTCCACCGGCGACGGCCGCGGCGTGCTGCTGCCCGCCGCGGCGCTGCGCGCCTCGGCCACCGCGACCCTGGACCGCCTCGGCGGCGCCGGCGGCTGGTTGCTGGCGCTGCCGGTGAGCGCCGTCGCCGGGCTGCAGGTGCTGGTGCGCTCCGCGCTCGCCGGCGCGCCGCCGGCGGTGCTGGGCCCCGGCGAGCGGCTGGCCGACGCGCTGCCCCGGGTGCCCGGCGGACGGCGGTACACCGCGCTGGTGCCCACGCAGCTGCGCCGCCACCTCGACACCGAGCCCGACGCGCTGCGCGCCCTGGACGCCGTGCTGGTCGGCGGTGCCGCCACCGACCCGGCCCTGCTGGAGCGGGCCCGCGCCGAGGGCGTGGCCGTCGTGACCACCTACGGCATGAGCGAGACCGCGGGCGGCTGCGTCTACGACGGCGTCCCGCTGGACGGCGTCGGGGTGCGGGTGGCCGACCGCGGCGTCGAGCTGGCCGGCCCGCAGCTGGCGCTGGGCTACCGGCTGGACCCGGCGGCCACGGCCGAGGCGTTCGTGGACGGCTGGTTCCGCACCCGCGACGCGGGGTCGCTGGTGGACGGCCGGCTGCAGGTGCACGGCCGGCTGGACGACGTGCTCGTCTCCGGCGGGGTCAACGTCGCCCCGCAGGCGGTCGAGGCCGCGCTGCGCGAGCACCCCGACGTCGCCGACGCCGTGGTCGCCGGCCGGCCGGACCCGGAGTGGGGCCAGCGGGTGGTCGCCGCCGTGGTGCCCGCCCCCGGCGCCGACCCGCAGCTGGCCGCCCTGCGCCCCTGGGTGGCCGACCGCCTGGGCGCCCCCGCCGCCCCCAAGGAGCTGCTGCTGGTGGACGCCGTCCCCCTGCTGCACACCGGCAAGCCCGACCGCCGGGCCGTCGCCCGCCTGATCGAAGGAGCCTGATGGCCACCCCCGCCCAGTGGCTGGCCGGAGCCCGGCCCCGCACCCTGCCCGCCGCGGTCGCCCCGGTGCTGGTGGGCACCGGCGTCGCGGTGGCGCTGGAGGCCTTCCGGCCGCTGCCGGCGCTGCTGGCCCTGGTGGTGGCGCTCGCCCTGCAGGTGGGGGTCAACTACGCCAACGACTTCTCCGACGGCCGCCGCGGCACCGACGCCGACCGGGTCGGCCCGATGCGGCTGGTCGGGTCGGGTGCGGCGAGCGAACGGGCGGTGCTGGTGGCCGCCGTGCTGTCCTTCGCCGTGGCCGGGCTGGCCGGGCTGGCCATGGCGGCGCTGTCGAGCTGGTGGCTGGTCGCGGTCGGCGCGGTGAGCATCCTGGCCGCCTGGACCTACACCGGCGGCCCGATCCCCTACGGCTACCGGGCGCTGGGCGAGGTGTTCGTCTTCGTGTTCTTCGGCCTGGTCGCCACCGTGGGGACGACGTTCGGCCAGACCCGCACCGTCGAGGGGCTGGCCTTCGCCGCCGCGGTGCCGGTGGGCCTGCTCATCACCGCGATCCTGGTGGTGAACAACCTGCGCGACGTGCACGGCGACGCCGCGGTGGGCAAGCGGACGCTCGCGGTGCTGCTCGGCGAGCAGCCCACCCGCTGGTTCTTCACCGGCCTGGTGGTCGCGGCCTTCGTGGTGGTGGCGCTGGTCGGCCTGGACCGCCCGTGGGCGCTGCTGGGGCTGCTGGCCGCACCCGTCGCCGTCCCCCCGGTGCGCACCGTGCTCTCCGGCGCCCGGGGGCCGGCGCTGATCGCCGCGCTGGGCGGGACCGGCCGGGCCACCCTGGTGACCGGCGTGGTGTTCGCGCTGGGGCTCGCGCTCAGCTGACCGGGTCGTCGGTGCCCTTGAGCCGGGCGCGCAGGTCGGCCTTGCTGGCCCGGCGGGTGACCGAGCGGGCGGCCATGGCCTCGGTGAGCCTGTCGCGCAGCGGGCGCAGCAGCACGAACGACAGCGGCATCGACAGCAGCAGCCCGAACAGCAGGCCGGGGAAGCTGCCCAGGCCCAGCACCCAGAGCAGGGCGACGAGCGCGGCGGCCAGCAGCAGCCGGCCGAGGGTGTAGAGGGCCAGCAGCGGCCACACCGACGGTGCCTGGGCCGGGCCCCCGGTCGGGCTCACCGGCCGGTCCTGCTCACTCTGCGCGGCCATGGCGGCCCTCCCACTTGGTCGACAGCACGACGGTCGTCCGGGTGCGTGCGACGCCCCGGATCCGGTTCAACGCGTTGATGGTGTCCTCGAGTGCCGGGATGTCGGTCACCCGGACCTTGAGCACGTAGCCCTCGGTGCCCGCCGTCCGCCAGCAGTCCTCGACGTGCGGCAGCGCGGACATCGCCTCCAGGATGCCCACGTCGTCGACCTCGTCGCTGTCGATGACGCCGATGAGCGCGGTCACCCCCAGCCCCACGGCGGCCGGGTCGACGACCGCGGTGTAGCCGGTGATCACCCCGGCGGTCTCGAGCTTGCCGACCCGCTCGTGCACCGCGGGGGCGGACAGGCCGACCTGCCGGGCCAGCTCGGCGTAGCTGGCCCGGCCGTTGGCCTGCAGCAGCGCGAGGAGCTGCTCGTCGACGGCGTCGATGTCGTCCTCCTGGTCGCCGGTGGGTCCGCGCGGTCGGTTTGCGCGGTGCCCCGCGGTGGGCACCCCCGAGTATCGCCGGGGCGCCTACATTGGGGGTCCGGTGGGTCGTGCACGACTGCGGGGAGAGGTGGACCGGTGGTCTTCTTGGTCATGCTGGTGATCGCCATCGCGGTGGTCGTGCTCGTCATGCGGGCGGCCGCCACCCAGGGCGGCAACGGCGGGGGCGGTGGCGGTGCGCGCCGGCCCCGGCCGCCGCGCGGTCCCCGGCCCCCGCAGCGCTTCGTGGCGCCCGACGACGACCCGGACTTCCTCCGCGAGCTCGACCGCCGCACCCGCCGCGACGACGGGTCCGCCCCCGCCTGAGGTCAGGCCGCGGTGGTGGGCCGGCTCGTGGAGTGGCCGCCACCGAAGAACCGCCGCCAGCCGGTGCGCCGCACCGGCGGCGCGGGCACCTCGGCGTCCTGCTCGGCGGCCGCGTCCAGCACCGCCAGCACCGAGCCGTCGTCGTCCGGGTGCACGGGGAGCCGGTCGGCCGCCTCCGCGGGCTCGCCGCCGGGCCAGCCCAGGCCGTCGCCGCGGCGGGGCCCGTCGGGCCAGCCGACCGCCGTCGGTCGGGTGTCGGCCGCCTGGTGCTGCACCACGTTCGGGGCGCGGCCCGGGGCCGCGGCGTGCTGGCGGCGCTGCAGCGCGTCGGCCACCAACGGGTGCACGGTGGACCCGTCGAGGGCCGAGTGCTTACCCACGGTGGTGGCCTGACTGCGCGCGCATGGGTGCAGCGTGCCACGGACCAGCCGGTTCAGCACGTGTTCGGGCCCGTCCGTCCCCCAGTAGTGGGGGTGACGGAGAGTTACAACGGTGTCAGTTGAGCCCGCCGTAGGAGTGCAGGCCGGTGGACACCATGTTCACGTAGAGCAGGTTGAACACCATCACGCCCAGGCCCACGACGTTGATCCAGGCCGAGGGCCGGCCCCGCCAGCCGGCGGTGGTGCGGGCGTGCAGGTAGGCCGCGTAGACCACCCAGGCGATGAAGGCCCAGGTCTCCTTGGGGTCCCAGCCCCAGAACCGGCCCCAGGCGCTCTCGGCCCAGATCGCGCCGGCGATGACCGCGAACGTCCAGATCGGGAAGCCGAAGACGGCGGTGCGGTGCGCGGTGCGGTCCAGCGCCGCGGCACCGGGCAGCCGGTGCACGATGCGCGACATCGGCTGCTCCCCGGCGGCGACCTTGGCCTCGTACCGGGAGCGCACCAGGTACATCACGCTGGCGATGCCCGAGACGAAGAAGATGCCGAAGCCGAGGATCGCGGTGGTGACGTGCACGGCCAGCCAGGCCGAGCGCAGCGCGGCGACCAGCGGGCCGGCGGAGGCGTAGAGGAACAGCCCGATGCCGACCATGGAGAGCACGACCGGGGCGAGCACGAAGATGCCGATGTGCCGCAGGGCCGGGGTGCGCACGGCCAGCACCAGGTAGACCACGACGGCGACCAGCACGACGGCGGTGCCGAACTCGTACATGTTGCCCCACGGCAGCCGGCCGGTGGCCAGGCCGCGGGTGAGCAGCACCCCCGCCTGCACGAGGGCCCCCAGCGCGGTCAGCGCCATGGCGACCATGCCCCAGCGGCGGGCGCGGGCCGGCTCGTCGTCGGCACCGCCCGCGGCGGCCGGGACGGGCCGCTGGACCGTGCCGCCGCCGGCGGCGACCAGCTCGCGGGCCGGGGCCGTGCGGCCGCCGAAGGCCAGCTCGGCGCAGAACGCGACGACGGCCAGGGAGTACAGCCCCACCGCGACCGAGAACAGGGTGTCCGACGTCGCGGCGAGGGATTCGTTGATCACGTGCGGGGGTTCTCCTCGGTGCGGGCGCGGCGGGCGAGGGCCGCCGCGACGTCGTCGGTGAGCGCGGTGAAGCGGGGTGCGGTGTCGGCGCTGCCGCGGGTGAGCGCACCGACGTCCAGGACGGTACCCGCGCCGCCGGGGCCGGCGGTCGTGCGGGCGAACACCCGTTCCCGGCGCAGCAGCAGCATCCCGAGCAGGCCGACCAGGATGGCGATGGCCGACCCGAGCACCCACAGCTGGCCGGGGTCGTGGGAGACCTGCATGGCGGCGAACTGCTTGACGCCGGAGAAGGTGATGACCGTGCCGTCGGCCAGCGTCGTGGACTCCCCGACCTTGAGGTTGGCCTCGCCGATCCGGGTCAGGTTCCCGCGGTCGATCTGGGTCTGGTCGATCGAGTAGACGTTCTGCGGCAGGCCGGAGTCCAGGCCGAGGTAGCCCTCGTAGACGAACACCGCGACCTGCGGGTCCAGGGGCCGGGGGTCCACCGAGGTCAGCACGCCGCCCTGCACCGACCCGGTCGGGGCGAACAGCCCCTGCAGGGCCAGCTGCTCGTCCGAGCCGGGGACGTCGGGCAGCTTGAGGGCGCCCTCGCTGGACATCGTCTGGGTCTCGGCGGGCAGGAACGGCGCGGAGATGTCGGTGAAGGAGTCCCCGTTCGGGAAGGTCACGCTGAACACCGGCGAGAACCCGTGGCCGGTCACGTAGACCCGGTCGCCGTCGAAGCGGAGTGGGCTGTTCACGCCGATGGTGGTGTTCCGGCTGGCCGACCCGGCCAGGCCGTAGCCGATGTCGGCGGTGAACGAGGCCGCGGTGAGGTTCTCCTCGTACTCGGCCTTGAAGTCGTCGAGGGTCACGCACAGCGGCGACATGTCCCCGGCGTCGACCAGGGCGCCTGCGCTGTAGTTGTCGTACTGCTGGAAGGTGTTGCAGAACCGGTCGCCCTCGGTGACCAGGATGCTGCCCTCGTAGCCCCACAGCTTGCCGCCGGCCAGGCCGAGCAGCAACGCCAGCAGGGCCAGGTGGAACACGACGTTGCCGGTCTCCTTGAGGAAGCCCTTCTCCGCCGACAGCTCCGGGCCGTACCGGCCCTCGCGGCGCACCACCCGGAACCGGCGGACCCGCAGCTCCTCCTCGACGACGTCCAGCGTCGCCGCGCCGTCCAGACCAGAGTCCAGGCTGCGGTGGTCGGGCAGGCGGTGCAGGTGCCGCGGCGCCGGCGGCGGGGCGGCGAACACCGCACGCGCGTGCTCGATCGCCCGCGGCACCACGCAGCCGATGAGCGAGATGAACAGCAGCAGGTAGATCGCGGCGAACCACGGCGAGGAGAAGACGTCGAACAGGTAGAACCGGTCGAGCACCGGCGCGAGGTCGGGGTGGTCGGAGAAGTACCGGGTCACCTGGCTCTGCGACAGCGACCGCTGCGGCAGCAGCGAGCCCGGGACGGCGGCGACGGCGAGCAGGAACAGCAGCACCAGCGCCGTCCGCATGGCCGTCAGCGACCGCCACCAGCGCAGCAGGGTGGCGGTGACGGCGCGGCGGGGCGAGGGCCGGGACGGGGGCACGGGGGCCGCGGCCGGCCGCTCCGTCGTGGTGGTCACAGGAAGAACTCCCCGAAGCCGGTGGAGGCGAGCCAGGAGCGGAACCAGATCATGCCCTCGCCCCACAGCCCGGTGAGCAGCAGCAGGCCGACGACGACGAGCACGGCGCCGCCGAAGCGGCTGACCGCGGCGGCGTGCCGGCGCAGGAACCCGGTGGCCCCGACGGCCCAGCGGGCACCGAGGGCGACCAGCACGAACGGGACGCCGAGGCCCAGGCAGTAGGCCACGCCCAGCAGCGAGCCGCGCGCGGCGGTGGCCTCGGCGAAGGCGAGCGAGTTGACCGCGGCCAGCGTCGGGCCCAGGCACGGCGTCCAGCCCAGGCCGAACACCACGCCCAGCAGCGGGGCACCGGCCAGGCCGGTCGCCGGGCGGACCGACAGCTTCTTCGTGCGCTGCAGGAACGGCAGCCAGCCCAGGAACCCCAGGCCGACGACGACGGTGACCGCGCCCATCACCCGGGTGATCTCGTCGTTGTAGACCAGCAGCCAGCGCCCCAGCCCGCCGAACAGCGCGCCGAAGGCGACGAAGACGACCGTGAAGCCGAGCACGAACAGCAGCGCGCCAACCACCATCCGCCCGCGCGGCGGCCGCTCGTCGGTGCGCACCGCGGTCGCGACCGCCCCGTCCCCTGCGGTGGCCCCGCCGGCCGGCGCGGCGGCGCGGGCGCCGGTGCCGACCAGGCCGGTGACGTAGGACAGGTAGCCGGGGACCAGGGGCAGCACGCAGGGCGAGGCGAAACTGATCAGCCCGACCAGGGCCGCGACGCCGGCGGCCACCAGCAGCGGCCCGTCGGTGACCAGCCCGGCGAAGGTCTCCCCCACGGCTCAGTCCTCCAGCAACTGGTCGATGGTGGTCTGCAGGTCGGTCTGGGTGACCGCGCCGGTGTACACCGCGGCGACGTCGCCGGACCGGTCCAGCACGATCGTGGACGGGATCGCGGCCGCCGGGAAGTCGCGGAAGGCGAGCGCGACCTCGCTGGCCGGGTCGAACAGGGACGGGTAGGTCAGCCCCTTGTTCTCCACGAAGGCCTGCGCGAGCTGCTGCTGGTCCTTGACGTTGACGCCGAGGAACTGCACGCCCTGCTCGGCGACGTCGGCGTAGACGTCCTGGAACTCCGGGCTCTCCACCCGGCACGGCGCGCACCAGGACCCCCAGAAGTTGATCACGGCGACGTCCCCGGAGAGGTCCTGCGAGCTCCAGGACCGACCGTCCAGCAGCGTGCCGGAGAACTCCGGGGCGCTGGACCGCTCGCCGGCGGGGATGACCTCGCCGGCCGGGGTGGCCGCGACGAAGCGGAACTCGCCGCCGTTGTTCACGTCGACCTGGTCCGAGCCGGTGGAGCACCCGGCGAGCGCGAGGACGGCGACCAGCCCGGCGAGCAGCCTCCTCATGCCCCACCCACCGTGCCCGTGCCGGCCGGGCCGGCGGGCTCGGCGTAGTCGACCCGGACCAGCTCGTCGCCGGACCACGTCAGCGAGGTGACGCTGGCCAGGCCGCACTGCCGGCGGCGGGGGTCGTGCACGTAGCTGCGGCCCTCGACGGTCAGCCGGAGCACCCAGATGGGCAGCTGGTGGCTGACGCAGACCGCCGCCGAGCCGCGGGCGGCGTCGCGGGCGGTGTGCACCGCACCCAGCATGCGCTCGGCGATCTCGCGGTAGGGCTCGCCCCAGGACGGCCGGAACGGGTTGCGCAGCCGCCACCAGTTGGCCGGGTGCTTGAGCGCGCCGTCGCCCACGCCGAACGTCTGGCCCTCGAACTGGTTGCCGGCCTCGATCAGCCGGTCGTCGGTGGCGATCTCCAGGCCCAGGGTCTCGGCGATGGGGGCGGCGGTCTCCTGCGCGCGCTGCAGCGGGGAGGCGACCAGGTGGGTGATCGGCCGGTGGGAGCCGAACCACTGCGCGGCGGTGGCGGCCATGCCGTGCCCGGCCTCGGACAGGTGGAAGCCGGGCAGCCGGCCGTAGAGCACGCCGGTGGGGTTGTGCACCTCGCCGTGCCGCATCACGTGCACGGTGGTCGTCTCGGCGGTCACGGCTGCAGCGCCTGGGCGTCGTGCGAGACGGCGGGGGCGGTCCCCGGGGTGGCCGCGGCGGCCGCGCGGGCGGCGGCGGGCAGCGCGTCGAGCACGTGCTGCACGGCCTCGTCGTCCATCGCGGCGTTGACGAACCAGGACTCGAAGGCCGACGGCGGCAGGTAGACCCCGTCGGCCAGCATGGAGTGGAAGAACGCGGTGTGCTGCGCGGTCTCCTGGGTGCGGGCGTCGTCGTAGTCGCGCACCACGCGGCCGTCGGGGACGAAGAAGACCGAGAACATCGACCCGGCCGACTGCAGGGTGTGCGCCACCCCGGCGGCGGTGAGCGCCTCGGTGACCGCGCCGCGCAGGGTGTCGGCGACGGCGTCGCAGCGGGCGTAGACCTCGTCGGTGCAGTGCCGCAGCGTGGTGAGGCCGGCGGCGACCGCGACCGGGTTCCCGGCCAGCGTGCCCGCCTGGTAGACCGGCCCCAGCGGGGCCAGCTGGCCCATCAGCTCGGCGCGGCCGCCGAAGGCCGCGGCCGGCAGCCCGCCGCCCATGACCTTGCCGAAGGTGACCAGGTCGGCGTCGTAGTGCTCGTGGCCGCGCCAGCCCGACCGGCTGACCCGGAAGCCGGTCATGACCTCGTCGACCAGCAGCAGCGCGCCGTGCGCGGCGGTGATCCGGCGCAGCTGCGCGTTGAAGCCGTCCAGCGGGGGGACGACGCCCATGTTGCCGGCGGCGGCCTCGGTCGCCACGACCGCGATCTCGCTGCCCCGCTCGGCGAACACGGCCTCGAGCGCGGCGACGTCGTTGTAGGGCAGCACCACGGTGTCGGCGGCGGCGCCGGTGGTGACGCCGGGGGTGTCGGGCAGGCCGAGGGTGGCCACGCCCGAGCCGGCGGCGGCCAGCAGCGCGTCGACGTGGCCGTGGTAGCAGCCGGCGAACTTGACCACCACGGAGCGACCGGTGGCACCGCGCGCCAGGCGGATGGCCGAGAGCACGGCCTCGGTGCCGGAGTTGACCAGCCGGACCTGCTCGACGCCGGTGCGGTCGACGATCTCGGCGGCCAGCTCGACCTCGCCACCGGTGGGGGTGCCGAAGGAGAACCCGCGGGAGGCGGCGTCGGTGACCGCGGCGACGACGGCGGGGTGGGCGTGGCCGAGGATCATCGGCCCCCACGAGCTGACCAGGTCGACGTAGCGGCGGCCGTCGACGTCGGTGATCCACGGGCCCGAGCCCGACGCCATGAACCGCGGTGTGCCGCCGACGGCGCGGAAGGCGCGCACCGGGGAGTTGACCCCGCCGGGGGTCACCGCGCGGGCGCGCTCGAACAGGTCGGCCGAGGCCGGGGCGTCGTACGGGTAGCTCACGGCTCCACTGTCCCAGGCTGCACATCGCCGCCGTCGGCCCCCGTCAGGGCTGTGCGCAGGGCAGCGGTGAGCTGTGCGGGCCGGCGGGTGGGCACCAGCACCGTCGTGCCGTCGGTGCGCCGCAGCGGCAGGCCCACCCGGCCCTTGGGCAGCGCCGCTCCCCCGCCCAGCACGGGGGCGCCGACGTCCACGCCGGTGCCGCCGTCCAGCGCGGTCGGGTCCACCTCGGCCAGCGGCAGCCGGTCGCGGCCGACGACCAGCGCCGCGTCGGGGCCGCGGCCGGCCAGCGACACCGTCCAGACCCGGTTGGCCGAGACCACGCCGGCGGCGACGATGCCGAGCACCGCGACGACGGCGACCACCCACACCAGCAGCGGCACGTCCTGGCCGGGCAGCACCGCGTCCAGCACGGCGAGGACGACGAACACCGCGACCGTCGTCCAGAACCCGCGCCAGGAGCCGCCGGGTTCGGTGTAGGTCGGTGCCGAGGGACCGGTCATCGGACCCAGTGCGCTGCCTCGACCGCCCAGTAGGTCAGCACGGTGCCCGCACCCGCGCGGCGGATGGACGTGAGCGTCTCCAGGATCGCCCGGCGGCGGTCGACCATGCCGCGCTCGGCGGCCGCCTCGACCATCGCGTACTCACCGCTGACCTGGTAGGCGCTCACCGGGACGTCGACGGCGTCGGCGACCTGGCGGACGATGTCCAGGTAGGGCAGCGCGGGCTTGACCATGACCGCGTCGGCGCCCTCGGCGAGGTCCTGCCGCACCTCCCGCAGCGCCTCGGCCGCGTTCGGCGGGTCCATCTGGTAGGTCGAGCGGTCACCGAACTGCGGGGCGCCCTCGGCGGCCTCCCGGAACGGCCCGTAGAAGCCCGAGGCGTACTTGGCGGCGTAGGCCAGGATCGGCACCTCGGTGAAGGCGGCCGCGTCCAGCCCGGCCCGGATGGCGGCGACCTGGCCGTCCATCATGCCGCTGGGGGCCACCAGGTGCGCCCCGGCCTGCGCCTGGGCGACCGCGACCGCGGCGTAGCGGTCCAGCGTGGGGTCGTTGTCCACGACGCCGGCCGGGGTGACGACGCCGCAGTGGCCGTGGTCGGTGTACTCGCACAGGCACAGGTCGGCCATGAGCACGAGCTCGTCGCCGAGGTCGGCCCGCAGCTGCTGCAGCGCCACGTTGACCACGCCGTCGGCGGCGTCGGCCTGCGACCCCACGGGGTCCTTGTCGGCCGGGATGCCGAACAGCATCAGCCCGCCGATGCCGGCGTCGGCCGCCTCGGCCGCGGCCTTCCGCAGCGACTCCTGGGAGTGCTGCACCACGCCGGGCATCGAGCCGATCGGCTGCGGCTCGGTGATGCCCTGCTTGACGAAGACCGGCAGCACGAGGTCGGCGGGGGCCAGCCGGGTCTGCGCGGTCAGCCGGCGCATGGCCGGCGTCGAGCGCAGCCGCCGTCCCCGCGCGAAGCCCGGGCTGGCCCCCGCCGCGCTCACTCGGCGGCCCCGCCCTCGGCCTCGGCGCGGCGGGCTTCGGCGAACGCGGCGAGCGCGTCCACCAGCGGGCCGACCGCGGCGGTCTCGGGCTGGACGTCGACCCGCAGGCCGAACTCGGTGGCGCTGGCCGAGGTGGCCGGGCCGATGACCGAGACGACGGTGCGGGCGTGCGGCTTGCCGGCGATGCCGACCAGGTTGCGCACGGTCGAGGACGAGGTGAAGCAGACGGCGTCGAAGCCGCCGCCCTTGATCGCCTCGCGCACGGCGGCGGCCGGCGGGGCGGCGCGGACGGTGCGGTAGGCGGTGACGTCGTCGACCTCCCAGCCGCGGTCCTTCAGGCCCGCGGTCAGGGTCTCGGTGGCGATGTCGGCGCGGGGCAGCAGCACCCGGTCGATCGGGTCGAACACGTCGTCGTAGGGCGGGAAGTCGACCAGCAGGCCCTCGGAGGACTGGTCGCCCGAGGGCACCAGCTCGGGGACGATGCCGAACTCGCGGACCGCCTGGGCGGTCTGCTCGCCGACGCAGGCGACCTTGACGCCGGCGAAGGCGCGGGCGTCCAGGCCGAGCTCGGTGAACTTCTCCCGCACCGCGCGCACCGCGTTGGTGGAGGTGAACACGATCCAGCCGTAGCGGCCGGTGACCAGGCCCTTGACGGCGCGGTCCATCTGCGCCGGGCTGCGCGGGGGCTCCACGGCGATGGTGGGCACCTCGACCGGCACGGCGCCGTAGGCGCGCAGCCGCTCGCTCATGTCGCCGGCCTGCTCCTTGGTGCGGGGCACCAGCACGCGCCAGCCGAACAGCGGGCGGGACTCCCACCAGCCGAGCTTGGCCCGCTTGTCCACGACCGAGCCGACGGTGACGACGACCGAGCCCGACAGCGACTCCACGCCGGCGTCCTTCTCCGCGACCTGGGCCAGCTTCGCCGCGACGCTGCGCTGCGCGGTGCCGGTGCCCTCGACGGTGACCAGGACCGGGGTCGAGCCGGCCAGCCCGCCCTCGACCAGCCCGGCGGCGACGCCGGCCAGCTGGTCGGCGGCGACCTGCAGCACCAGCGGGCTGCCGGTGCCGGTGGCCGCGGCGGCGAGCGCGGCCGGGTCGGCCGGGTCCTCGCCGCGCAGGTCGGCCTGCACCGAGCCCGCGCCGATGGCGACGCCGGCGTAGGCCGGCACGGCGGTGCCGACGGCCACGCCGGGGACGACGTCGAAGGGCACGCTGGTGCGGGTGACCGCGAGGGTCTCCTTGACCACCGCGTCGGTGGTGAACGGGTCGCCGGCGACGAGCCGGACGACGACCGCGCCGTTCTTGGCGGCGGCGACGGCGGCCTTGGCGGCCTCGGCGGGCTCACCGGCGGCGACCGCGAGCTCGAGCTCGGGGTGGGCCTCGCGGACGGCGTCGGCCAGCGGGGCCGGGACGTCGGCGTCGTGCAGCACCAGGTCGGCGGCGGCCAGTGCCTCGGTGGCGCGGGCGGTCAGCAGCCCGGGGTCGCCGGGGCCGGCGCCGACGAAGACGACTCGGCCGGTCTGCTTGCGTGAGCGCGTCATCGCGTGCTCTCCATCTCCGACCCCGGGGTGGGGTCGCTTGCGGTCGGGCTGGGGGTATGGGGGGTCGTGCTCACCGGCTGGCCGCCACGAGGGCGGCGGCACCGCGGTCGATCAGCTCGGCGGCGAGCTCGCGGCCCAGCCGGGCCGCCTCCGTCGCGGGCCCGGAGGCCGAGCCGCGGACGGCGTCGCTGCCGTCGATCGCGGTGACCGAGGCCCGCAGGTACAGCTCGTCGCCGCCGTCCTCGGCCTCGGCGACCTCGGCGTGCGCGGCGACGGGTGCACTGCAGCCGGCCTCCAGGGCGGCCAGCACGGTGCGCTCGGCGACGACGCAGGCGCGGGCGCCGGCGTCGTCGAGTGCCGCCAGCAGCGACCGGGTGACGTCGTCGTCGCTCCGGCACTCCACGGCCAGGGCTCCCTGCGCGGGGGCGGGGAGCACCTGGAGCGGGTCGAGCACCTCGGTGACGGCGTCGAGCCGGCCGAGGCGGGCCAATCCTGCCCGGGCGAGGACCACCGCGTCCAGTTCGCCCGAGGTCACCTTGCCCATCCGGGTGTCGACGTTGCCCCGGATCGGGACCACCTCGAGGCCGAGGCCCAGGGCCCGCAGCTGGGCCACCCGGCGGGGGGCGCCGGTGCCCACGGTGGCCCCCGCCGGCAGCTCCCCGAGGGTCAGCCCGTCGCGGGCGACGAGGGCGTCGCGGGGGTCCTCGCGCGGCGGGACCGCGGCGATGACCAGGCCGGGCTCCTCGGCGGTGGGCAGGTCCTTGTAGCTGTGCACGGCCAGGTCGACGGTGCCGGCGCGCAGCGCGTCGCGCAGGGCGCTGACGAACACGCCGGTGCCGCCGAGCTGGGTGATCGCGGCCGAGGACCGGTCGCCCTCGGTGGTGATGTGCACCAGCTCGACCGCGCGCCCGCTGGCCGCGGTGATGGCGTCGGCGACGTGCTGGGACTGGGTGAGCGCCAGCTGGCTGCGCCGGGTGCCCAGCCGCAGCGGGGCGGTCACGACAGCTCCCGGTCGGCCGGCAGCTGGTCCAGCGTGGTGGTGGCCGAGGGGTCGACCGACACCGCGTCGGCCAGCACGTCGGTGGCGTCGCCGGCCAGGCCGAGGCCGAACAGCGCGCGCAGCGCACCGGCGTAGTCGGTGTCGCCGGGGACGCTGGCCAGCTCCTTCACCCGGACGGTGGGCTCGTGCAGCAGCTTGTCCACCACCCGGCGCACCGTGCGGGCGATCTCGGCGCGGGCCCGGGCGTCGAGGTCGGGCAGCCGGGTGGACAGCCGCAGCAGCTCCGCGTCGACGACCTCGGCGGCCTGGCTGCGCAGCGCCGAGACGGTGGGCGCGACGGCGGCGGCCTGGCGCTCGGCGCGCAGCAGGGAGGTCTCCAGCTCGACCAGCGCGTGCGCGGCGGCCACGTCGTCGGCGGCGACGGACCCGGCGACCGGCCGTCCCGGGTGGGCGCTGCGCTCGCCCTGCAGGGTGGCGAGGTCGACCACGTGCACGCCGGGCAGGGTGGCCACGGCCGGGTCGACGTCGCGGGGCAGCGCCAGGTCCACCACGACCAGCGGGGTGGTCCGGCCGGCGGTGGCCGCGAGGACGACGTCGGTGCCGATGACGGTGCCGGTGGCCCCGGTGCAGGTGACCAGGACGTCGGCGGCGGCGAGCTCGGCGGTGAGCGACCCCAGCGCGGCGGCGCGACCGCCGACGGACTCGGCCAGCCGGGCCGCGGTGGCCGGCGTCCGGCTGGTGACGGTGACCTCGGCACCCCGGCGGGCCAGCGTGGTGGCGGCCAGCGCACCCATCGAGCCCGCCCCGACGACCAGCACCGGCCGGCCGGCGAGGTCGCCGATGCGGTCGGTCACCCGGTCGAGGGCGACCGAGACCAGGGAGGCGCCGGCCTTGTCGATGCCGGTCTCGGCGTGCACCCGCTTGCCCACCCGCAGCGCGCGCTGGGTGACCGGGTGCAGCTCGCGGCCGATGGTGCCCTCGGCCTGGGCCAGGGCGTAGGCCGAGCGCAGCTGGCCCAGCACCTGGGTCTCGCCGACGACCATCGAGTCCAGGCCGGCGGCGACGGTGCACAGGTGCCGGGCGGCCTGGTCCTCGTAGTGCACGGTGACGTAGGGCGAGAGGTCCTCGACCCCGGTGCCGGCGTGCCGGGCGAGCACCCGGCTGACGTCGGTGACCCCGCCGTGGAAGCGGTCGACCTCGGCGAAGATCTCGACCCGGTTGCAGGTGGCCAGCACCAGCGCCTCGGAGACGTGCTCGCACTCCAGCAGCTCGTGCAGGGTCTTCACGGTGTCGTCGCCGCTCATCGCGACCTGCTCGAGCAGGGTGACCGGCGCGGTCTGGTGGCTGATGCCGACGGCCAGGAGGCTCACGGGAGGACCACCTGCTCGCCGACCACCTGCACACCCTTCTGCTGGTCCAGGAACGCCAGCACCTGCAGCTCGACGGACAGGTCCACCTGCCGGACGTCGACCCCCGCGGGGACCTGCAGCGCCACCGGCGCGAAGTTCACGATGCTGCGCACGCCGGCGTCCACCAGCCGGTCGCACACCGACTGCGCCACCGGCGCCGGCGTGGTGACCACCGCGATGGTCACGCCGTGCTCGGCGACGACCTGCTCGAGGTCGTCGACCGGGCGCACCGCGGTGCCGCCGACCACGTCGCCGACCCGCGCGGGGTCGGCGTCCAGGAGCCCGACGAAGGAGAAGCCACGGGTGCCGAACCCGGCGTACCCGGCCAGCGCCGAGCCCAGGTTGCCCATGCCGACCAGCACGCAGGAGCGGGACTGCTCGACGCCCAGGGCCCGGGCCAGCCGCTCCCGCAGCGCGGGGACGGCGTACCCGACGCCGCGCACGCCGCAGGGGCCGAGGTAGGACAGGTCCTTGCGCAGGCCGGCCGGGTTGACCCCGGCGGCCGAGGCGAGCTCGCCGCTGGACACCGAGGCCCGGCCGGCGTCGGCCAGCCCGGTGAGCACGCGCAGGTAGACGGCCAGGCGGGCGACGGTGGCCTCGGGGATGACCCGGGCCCGCGGCTCGCGCGACTCGCTCATGGCCCTCCTCGTCCGCCCGTGCGGGCACCCCGGCGGCGGAGCCGGCATCGGGGGATGTCCGCCGGCCCCGTCTCGGGCCGGCAACGCCACGGTAACCGCTTGTGAACGCAGGAACAAAGTCCGCGAGGGCGTTCCCGCAGGTCACGGCGCACAGGTGTGGCCGACACCACCCGTCTCAGCGGTCGGCGAGGTCCCGGCGCAGCCGCTCGACGTCGACGGTGAAGTAGCTGTGCTCCCGGCCGTCGAGCAGCACGACCGGCACCCGGTCGCCGAACTCGGCCTGCAGCTCGGGGTCGCCGTCGACGTCGACGGCGGTGACCGCCAGGCCGTGCTCGGCCGCCACCCGGTCCAGCGTCTCGGCGGCCACCGCGCACAGGTGGCAGCCCTCGCGGGTCAGCAGCTGCAGCACCGGCGTGCCCTCAGGCATCGACGCCCTCCGCGTGCTCGGTCTCGGCGGCCACCCGGTCCAGGCCGAGCTCGCGCAGCCGCGCCCGGCTGACCTTGCCGGTGAGCGAGTGCGGCAGCTGCGGCACGAACACGACCCCCGCCGGCACCTTGAACCGGGCCAGCGAGCGGGCGGCGAACGCGCGCAGCGCCTCGGCGTCCAGGTCCGACCCCTCCGCGCGCACGACCACCGCGCGCACGGACTCCCCCGTGCGCTCGTCGGGCTGGCCGACGACCGCGGCCTCGACGACCTCCGGGTGGGTCTCCAGCACCCGCTCGACCTCCAGCGGGTAGACGTTGAACCCGCTGACCAGCACCAGGTCCCGGCGCCGGTCGACCAGGTGCAGGTCGCCCTCGGCGTCGCGGTAGGCGATGTCGCCGGTGGGCAGCCAGCCCTCGGCGTCCGGGCCGTCGGCGCCGTCGGGCCAGTAGCCGCGGAACAGGTTGGGCCCGCGCACGCAGACCTCGCCGGCGCTGTCGGGCGGGTCGTCCCCGAACGGGTCGCCGAAGACGTCCTCGCGCACCCGACTGCCCGGGTCGGGGCCGGCCTCGGGGCCGCCGGCGGTGTCGCGCAGCACCAGCTCGACCCCGGGCAGCGGTCCGCCGATGCAGCCGGGCTTGGCCCGCCCGGTGGCCAGCGTGGTGGCCAGCACCGGGGCGGCCTCGGTGAGGCCGTAGCCCTCCCACACGGTGACCGCGGCGCGCTCGCGCATCGCCGTCCAGACGCGGGGGGCCAGCGGGGCGGAGCCCGAGCTGGCCGTGTGCACCGCGGCGAACGCGCGGCGCAGCGCGGTGTCCGAACCCGCGGCGTCGGCGGCGGCCAGCCACGCCTGGTACATCGGCGGGGCGGCCGGCACCGCGGTGACGCCCTCGGTCGCCATCAGGGCGAGCGTGCCGGCGGGGTCGAAGGACTCCACGACCACGCCGCACGAGCGGGTCGCCGCGACCAGGCCCAGGCCGCCGTTGAGGCCGTAGACGTGGAACAGCGGGAGCGCCAGCAGCACCACGTCGCCCTCGCGGACCGGTGCCGGCTGCAGCGCGCGCACCTGCCCGAGGTTGGCCAGCAGCGCGGCGTGCGGCAGCATCGCGCCGCGCGGGTGGCCGGTCGTGCCGCTGGTGTAGGCCAGCAGGGCCAGCGCGTCGGGGTCGTCGGGGTCGGGGGGCGGCGCGTCGTCGGACGTCGGCGGCCCGACCACCGCGGGGACGCCGGCCACGTCCGCGCGCGGCCGGGCCACGACGTGGGCGCGCGCCCCCGAGTCGGTGAGCACGTAGCTGGTCTCGGGGTCGGTGTAGGCGGTGTTCACCGGGACGACGACCAGCCCGGCCCGCAGCGCGCCCAGCACGGCGAGCACCCAGTCGACCCCGTTGGGCAGCTGCACGGCCACCCGGTCGCCGGCGACGAGCCCGCGGGCGGCCCACCCCGCCGCCACCCGGTCCACCTGGCCGGCCAGCTCGCCCCAGGTCAGCCGCCGGTCGCCCTGCACCAGCGCGGGCGCGGCGGGGTCGGCGTCGGCCGCGGCGCGCACCAGTCCGTGGAACGTGCGGGCTCCTGGGACCACCGGGGTCTCCCTCCTCGACGCGGGCGGCGGGCCGCCGACCGCGCACCTCACGTGGACGCGGAGGCCCGATGTTGTCACCATGGGTCGGACCTGCGCAGGTCAGGGCACCGCCGTCCTCCCGCGCGCCGACGACGACGACGGGGGTGCCGGTGTCCGCCCACGGTCGCGCCGCCGGTGACGTCGGCCTGGGTGCCGGTGAGCTGCTCCCGGCCCGGCCCCGGCCCACCCCGCGTCCCCGGGCGGGCGCGCCCGCACCGCGCCGGCCGCAGGGCGAGGAGACCACCGGCCCGACCTCGCACCGGCGGCCCGAGCCGGTCGAGGCCGCGCCCACCGGGGTCGTCGACGTCGAGGCCGGCCACGTCGAGGCCGACGAGGTGGTCGAGGCCGACGTCGTGGAGGAGGCCACCGAGCTCGAGGTGGCCGAGCTCGAGGCCGCCGACCTGCAGGAGCTGCCCGCGCGGCCGGAGGGCGCCGAGCAGGTCGCGGTCTGGACGCTGGTGGAGCGGGCCCAGGCCGGCGAGGCGGAGGCCTTCGGCGAGCTGTACGACCGCTACGCCGACATGGTCTTCCGCTACCTCTACCACCGGGTGCCCGACCGGCAGACCGCCGAGGACTTCACCAGCGAGACCTTCGTGCGGGCGCTGCGCCGCATCGACTCGCTGAGCTTCCAGGGCCGGGACGTGGGCGCCTGGCTGGTCACCATCGCCCGCAACATCGTCCGCGACCACGTGAAGAGCAGCCGGTTCCGGCTGGAGGTGGCCACCGCCGACATGCGCGACGCCGACCGGGCCACCGACGGCCCCGAGGACGCCGTGCTGCAGGGCCTGACCAACGAGCAGCTGATGGCCTGCGTCGCCCAGCTGGGCGACGAGCAGCGGGAGTGCATCGCGCTGCGCTTCCTGCAGGGCCTGTCGGTGGCCGAGACCGCCGCGGCGATGGGCAAGAAGGACGGCGCCGTCAAGGCGTTGCAGCACCGGGCGGTCAAGCGGCTGGCCACGCTCCTGCCGGAGGGCCTGCGATGACCCGTCCGGGTGGTGTCGGAAGTTACCCACGGGTACCCCGTATCGGGGCCCCGGGGGCCTCGTTGACACCGCTGACACGGCCCTCCGGGCCGGTCGGTGCACACGGGGACGAGGGATGACGGTGGACGACGAGGGGCTGGAGGAGGCGCTGGTCGGGCGGCTGCGGCTGCTCGCCCACGACGAGCCCGGGCTGGGCGAGGACGTCCGCGCGGCGCAGCGTGCCCGGCTGGTCGCGATGGCCGCCGTCCGCCCCGCAGCGGCCGGTGCCGCCGCCGTCCGCGGCCCCGCGCCGGCCCTCCCCCGGTGGCGCCGGGCGCTGGCCGGCCGTCCGGCCGACGCGCCGTGGCCCCGCTGGCGCGCCCGGCTGACCGCGGGCATGGCCGGCGCCGCGGTGACCGTGGGTGCCCTCTCCGGCCTGGTCGCGCTCGCGCAGGGGGCCGAGCCCGGCGACCTGCTCTACGGGCTCAAGCGCGGCACCGAGCAGACCCAGCTGGCGCTGGCCTCCGACGCCGACCGCGGGCTCACCCTGCTCGGCTTCGCCACCACGCGCCTGGACGAGCTCGCCGAGCTCACCGGCGAGGACGCCGGGGCGCTGCCGGCCGCGGTCGGCGCGCCCGACGGCTCCGGGCAGGCCGTGGCCGCCGCCGGCGTCGACCCGGCCACCGTCGTCGACCTGCTGATCACGATGGACGAGCAGACCACCGAGGGCACGTCGTCGCTGACCACCACCGTCGTCGGCGGCGGCGACCCCGGGGCCCTGGCCACGCTGACCGACTGGGCCGCCGGGCAGCGCGCCGGGCTGGCCGCCCTCGACCTGCCCGCCGGGGCGCAGGACGCGGTCGCCGCCTCCCTCGTGCTGGTCGACCAGGTCGCGGCCCGTGCGACGTCCTGGCAGACCGCGCTGACCTGCCCCGACGGCCCCACCACGGCCGGCCTGGACGACCTCGGCCCCGTGGCCGGCGCCTGCGCGGTGCCGGCGACCACCCCGTCCGCCGCGCCGTCGACGGCGGCACCCACCACCGGGAGCACCGCCGAGCCGGCACCGGGTGGTGGCACGGGCACGGGCACGGCGCCGACCAGCGCCGCCCCGCCCGCCACGGCCGCGCCGACCGGCGGTGGTGGCGGCAGCGGCGGCGGCGGCGGGACGCTGCCGACGACCGGCGGCGCACCCGCCACGACCACCCTGCCGCCGGCGGTGCCGACGTCGGCACCGGTGCCGACGGTCGGCCTCCCGGCCGCCACCACCACCCCGCCGGTGGTGCAGGTGCCGGTCCCCGTGCCCTCGACGACCGTGTGCCTCGGTGGGCTGATCTGCGTCGGCGGCTGACGCGCCCGCGGCCGGGGCGGGCCCGACCGTGGCCGACGGCACAGCGACCGGGCCGGTCGCTGGGCCGTTAGGGTCGGCAGGGGCTGAACCGCAGCCGCGACGGAGGGGGCGACCAGTGGTCCGTGTGCCGTTCCGCGGTCGCGGCGCGCGCACCCCCGCGAGCCTGGAGGACGAGGAGACCCGCGCGCTCGTCGCCGGCACGGCCTCCGCTGCCGCCGCGGAGGTCGACGGCCCGGCCCCGGCGGACCCCGACCCCACCGCCGCGGCGTTCTTCGACTGCGACAACACGATGATGATGGGCGCCTCGCTGTTCTGGTTCGCCCGGGGACTGGCCGCCCGCAAGTACTTCACCGGCCGCGACGTGGCCTCCTTCGTCTGGCAGCAGGCCAAGTTCCGCATCGCCGGCTCGGAGTCCGCCGTCGACATGCACACCGTGCGCGACAACGCGCTGGCCTTCATCGCCGGCCGGCCGGTCAGCGAGATCGTCGAGGCCGGCGAGGAGATCTACGACGAGCTGATGGCCGACCGGATCTGGGCCGGCACCCGGGTGCTGGCCCAGCGCCACCTCGACGCCGGGCAGCGGGTCTGGCTGGTCACCGCCACCCCGATCGAGCTGGCCGAGATCATCGCCCGCCGGCTGGGCCTCACCGGCGCGCTGGGCACGGTGTCGGAGGTCGTGGACGGCCGGTACACCGGTCGCCTGGTCGGCGAGCTCATGCACCACGAGGCCAAGGCCCAGGCGGTGCGCGCACTGGCCGACCGCGAGGGCCTGGACCTCACCCGCTGCACCGCCTACAGCGACTCCTCCAACGACCTGCCGATGCTCTCCCTGGTGGGCACCGCGGTGGCGGTGAACCCCGACACCGAGCTGAAGGCGGTGGCCCGCTCCCGCGGCTGGGTGGTCAAGGACTTCCGCACCGGCCGCAAGGCCGCCCGCATCGGCGTCCCCACGCTGGGCGCGGCGGCGGTGGGCGGCGGGGCGGTGAGCGGTCTGCTGGCGCTGCGCCGGCGCAACCGCTGGCCCTTCTAGCTGAAGACCGAGCGGCGCTGCAGCAGCAGCTGGTAGAGCGACTGCTGGATGGTCTCGCGCACCTGGTCGGTCAGGTTGAACACCAGCATCGGGTCGTCGGCGGCCCCCGGCCCGTAGGACGCGGTCTCGATCGGCTCGCCGAAGGCGATGAACCACTTGGACGGCAGCGGCAGCAGGCCGAGCGGGCCCAGCAGCGGGAACGTGGGGGTGATCGGCAGGTAGGGCAGGCCGAGGATGCGCGCCGCGGTCTTGGCGTTGCCGATCATCGGGTAGATCTCCTCGGCCCCGACGATGGCGCACGGCACGATCGGCGCCCCGGTGCGCAGCGCCGCGGTGACGAACCCGCCCCGGCCGAACCGCTGCAGCGTGTACCGCTCGCTGAAGGACTTCCCGATGCCCTTGAAGCCCTCGGGGAACACCCCCACCAGCTCGCCGTCGGTGAGCAGCCGCTCGGCGTCCTCGTTGCAGGCCAGGGTCGCGCCGAACTTGCGCGACAGGGCGCCGACGAACGGGAACTGGAAGACCAGGTCGGCGCCCAGCAGCCGGAACCGGCGCTCCGCGGGGTGGTCGTCGTGCAGCGCCACGGTGGTCATCAGCGCGTCCAGCGGGATGGTGCCGGAGTGGTTGGCCACCACCAGGGCGCCGCCGGTGTCGGGGACGTGCTCCATGCCCTGGGTCTCGACCCGGAACCACTTCTGGAACAGCGGGCGCAGCACGGGCAGCAGCAGGTGGTCGGCGAGGTCGGGGTCGAAGCCGAACTCGTCGGTCTCGTACTCCCCGGTCAGCCGCCGGCGCAGGAACTCCAGGCCGCCGGCCAGCTGGTCCTCCCAGCCCGGCTCCACCGCGGCGGCGTCGGCCGGCTCGTCGGGGCCGTCGGGGTGCAGCCGGATCACGCGGGCCTCAGGCATCGCGCACCGCCCGCAGTCCGCCGCCGGCCGGGTGGGGGTCGCGCCGGCCGGCCACCGCGTGCAGCGAGCCCACGGCGGCCGCGGTGCGCCCGACGGCGTCCTCGGCGCCCGCCACGACCGCGCCGACCAGCGCCGGGTCGAGCACCGGGACCACGGTGCGGCCGTAGTCGGCCAGCGCCTCGGCGGTGGTGTACCGCGGGGTGTAGCCGAACTCCTCGCGCAGCACGCCGGTGTCGACCACCCGGCCGAAGTTCAGGAAGCGCAGCTGCTCGGGCGAGTAGTCGGTGATCCGGGCCTGCCGGGTGAGCCGGCCCAGCGGGCCGATCGCCTGGGTGGGCAGCGGCAGCGCCACCCGGCCCAGCCGGCGGATGGCCTGGGAGAGCAGCACGGTGCCCTCGGCCCCGACGTTGACCGTGCCGGCGAAGTCGCCGGTGGTGGCCCGCACGAGGACGGCGAGCGCGTCGTCCTCGTGCAGCAGCTGCACGCGGGCGTCGTAGCCCAGCGCGGTGGGGACCACCGGCAGCCGGAGGAAACCGGTGAGCAGGGAGTCGATGCGCGGGCCGATGAAGTTGGTGAACCGCAGCACGGCGACGTCGACCTCGGGCCGCCGGCGCGAGAAGGACCGCACGTAGCCCTCGATGTCCAGGCTGTCCTTGGCGAAGCCACCGCCGGGGACCTGGCGGGCCTGCATGGACTCGGTGAACACCGCGGGGTCGCGCGGGCTCGCGCCGTAGACGGCGCTGGTGGACTTCAGCACCAGCCGGCGCACCGACGGCACCCGCTGGCAGGCCGCCAGCAGCTGCATCGTCCCGATGACGTTCAGTTCCTTCATCGAGGTGCGCCCGCCGCTGCCGCCCGGCGTGGAGCTGATGTTCATGTGCACCACGGTGTCCACGCCGGCCGCGGCGATGACCTTGCCGATCAGCGGGTTGCGGATGTCGGCGCGGACGAACTCGGTGCGGCCCAGCCGGCGCTGCAGCTCGGGACGCGGGGGGACCGTGTCGACCCCCAGGACCCGCTCGATGGTCGGGTCGGCGGCGAGCTCGGCCGCCAGCGCGCCGCCCAGCCACCGGCTCACACCGGTGACGAGCACGACCGCGGGCGGCACGAGCGTCAGCTCACTTCTTGTTGCGGCGCTGGACGCGCGTCTTCTTCAGCAGCTTGCGGTGCTTCTTCTTGGCCATCCGCTTGCGGCGCTTCTTGATGACAGAACCCATGGTCGATCTCCCGACGTCGTTGCAGCTGCGTGTGCGCCGGCCCAGCAGGGCCCGGGCGCTCGACGGTCGAGCCTACCTGGTGGCTGCCCGGGGGCAGCCGGTCGTGCTCCCGCCCGGGGGAGCCGCCGCCGGGACCCGACGGCGGCGACCCCTCGACAGCGGGTACCGCAGGTGGTGCTGGATCAGGCGATGTCGGTGTAGGCGTCGCGCAGGTAGTCCTGGACGGCGCGCTCGGGCACCCGGAAGGACCGGCCGACGCGGACGGCGGACAGCTCGCCGCCGTGCACGAGGCGGTACACGGTCATCTTGGACACGCGCATCATCGCGGCGACCTCGGCGACGGTCAGGAAGGTGACGGCCGAGCGCTGCGGGGCGGCCGGGGCCTGACGGTTCACCGGCGCGGCGGCCGGGTGGGCCGCGGGGACCGGGCGGGCGACGGCCGCGGCCTGGACCGGGCGGCCGACGGGCCGGGGGCCGGGCTGGGCGGGGCGGACCTGGTAGGCGCGCTGGGGCATGGTCATCGTCGTTCTCCTCCGCTGGTGCACGCATCGAGGCCGTCGGCTTCCCCACCGTCGGTCGGGTCACGTGCGTGCTGGGAGAAACGTTAGGGGCCTGGTGGGACAGAAGCGATGGGTGAAACGAACAGGCGGACCGGTCCGTCCTGGTCACTTGTCGACACGACTGACAGTGCTCGCTTGTTCACGGGGCGTCTATGACATGTCGACACGGCGACACGGCGACATGTCGCCGTCAAGGGTGCACAACGAAACGCGCCGCCGTTGTGCACTCACCCTCCGTGAGGGAACTACAAAAATGTCATTCCGCCGGGCGGCCGAGCTCCACCGAGCGGTCGTGCGCGGCCTCGATGGCCGCGATCAGGGCCGCCCGGACCCCGTGCCGCTCGAGCTCGCGGATGGCCGCGATCGTCGTCCCGCCCGGGCTGGTGACCGCCTCGCGCAGCTGCACGGGGTGCTCCCCGGAGTCGCGCAGCATGGTGGCCGCCCCCAGGGCGGTCTGCACGATGAGGTCGGCGGCCAGCGCCCGGGGCAGGCCGAGCAGGATGCCCGCGTCGACCATGGCCTCCACGAGGTAGAAGAAGTACGCGGGGCCGCTGCCCGACAGCGCGGTGACGGCGTCCTGCTGCTTCTCCGGCACCCGGCGGACCTGGCCCACCGCCGACAGCAGCTCCTCGGCCTCGTCGAGGTCGGTCGCGCCCGCGTGCGCCCCCGCCGACAGCACGCTCATGCCCTCGTCCACCAGCGCCGGGGTGTTCGGCATGACCCGCACCACCGGGACCCCCGCGGGCAGCGCGGCCTCGACGCGAGACGTGGGCACGCCGGCGGCGACGGAGACGACCAGGTGGCCGGTGTCCACGTGCGGGGCGAGGTCGGCGAGCAAGGCGTCGACGTCCTGCGGCTTGACCGCGATGAGCAGCACCCGGCAGGCCGCGGCCGCGCCGGCGAGGTCCAGGGCCCGCACGCCGTGCCGGGAGACCAGCTCGGCGGCCCGCTCGGGGCTGCGCTCGACGACGACGATGCCCTCGGCGGCGCCGGGCCGGCGGACCAGCCCGGAGACCAGGGCCTCGCCGATCTTGCCGCCGCCGACGACGGCGAGCCCGGAACGCTGCGGGGTGGGTGCGCTGCTCACGCCCGGGAACGCTAGCGGCCCCGTGCCGCCGGTGGGTCAGCCCCCGGAGAGCAGACCCGCCGCGGGGACGACGCACAGCAGCGTCCCGGCGAACAGCAGCACCAGCAGCACCCACAGGCCGAGCTGGCCCTGGCCCTGCCGCTGCCGCCAGGCCGCCGCCCCGCCCACCAGGCCGGTGATGGCCAGCGGCGCGGCGACGACCGCGACGTAGGGCTGCAGCTCCCACAGCACGGTGAACAGGTAGTAGAGGCCGACGCCCACGGCGAGGGCCACCACCAGCTCGCCGGCGAACCGCGCCCAGGCGACGGCGGCCTGGGGGGCGCTGAGCGGCTCGGCACCGGTCGGCTCGTCCTTGGGCAGCACGACCTTGGGGATGGGCCCGGTGGTGGGCACCGGCTCCGAGCCCGACCGCCCGCCGACCGGGGTGCGGCCGGTGCGCAGGCCGGGGATGGCCGCGGTGGAGGGGGCCGGCTCGCCGGCGACCGGCTGCTCGACGGTGGCCGGCGCCGGCTCGGGTGCGCGCCGGCGGCCGAAGCGGGAGCCGCCGTCCCCGCGGGACGGGGGCGCCTTGGCGTCGACGGGGGGCGGCGGGGTGGTCGCCCGCGACGCGTCGCGCCCGGTGTCGTCGGCCCGGTCGCCCGTGGCGGGCCGGCCGGCGGCCTTGGCGGCGGCGGTCTCCTCGACGGTGCGGCGGCGCTTGGGCCGGACCGGACCGGTCGTGCCCGGCCGGGTGCCGGCCTCGGACTCCAGCCCGTGCTCGCGCAGGATCTCCGCGAGCGAGCGGACGGAGTGGTCGGCGTCGCTCATGCGCCCTCCAGCCCGTCCAGCCGTCGCAGGATGACGCCCTCGCGCAGCGCCCAGGGGCAGATTGCCACGAGGGGGGCCCCGACGGCGCGCATCGCGGCGCGCGCCACGACCGCGCCGGCCGGCACCTGGTGCGCCCGGTCGACCGAGACGCCCTGCAGCTCGGCCAGCGCGGAGGAGTCGATCCGCGACACGAAGCCGACCAGCTGCTCCAGACCGACGGCGGTCAGCTGCCGGGGCACGCGGAGCCCGGCCGAGTAGGGCGCGGCGCCGGTGAGCCGGGCCAGCGTGCGGAAGGTCTTCGACGTCGCCGCGACCAGGTCGGGCTGGCCGGCGGCGGCCAGCCGGCGGGCCGCGGGCGCCAGCAGGCGGGCGGCGTGCTCGTCCAGCTCGCCCAGCGCGGCGAGGTCGGGACGGCGCCCGGCCTGCGCGTCGGGCAGGTACCGGCGGGTCATCCGGCCGGCGCCCAGCGGCACCGAGAGGGCGACGTCGGGGTCCTCGTCGACGCCGGTGGCCAGCTCGAGCGACCCGCCGCCGATGTCGAGCACGAGCAGCCGCCCGGCGCTCCACCCGAACCAGCGCCGGACGGCGAGGAACGTCAGCCGGGCCTCGTCCTCGCCGCTGAGCACCTGCAGCTGCACGCCGGTGGCCTCGACCACCCGCTCCAGCACCTTGGCCCCGTTGGTGGCCTCGCGGATGGCCGAGGTGACGAAGGCCAGCAGCTCCTCGCAACCGGACTCGGTGGCCACCTCGCGGGCCCGGCGGACCGCGGCCAGCAGGGCCTTCTCCCCCGCCTTGGACAGCTCGCCGTCGGGGCCGACGTGCTCGGCCAGCCGGAGCACCGACTTGTCCGAGTGCGCCGGGGTCGGGTGCGCGCCGACGTGCGCGTCGACGACGAGCAGGTGAACGGTGTTCGAGCCGACGTCGAGCACTCCCAGCCGCATGGTCGGACAGTCTGCCGGGTCGCCCCCCGACCGCGGGCACGTGGTGGACTGGCACCCGTGCAGCCACCGCCGGAGGAAGTCGACCCCGACCACGCCCGCGAGTGGCTGGAGTTCACCGACCCGGCCGACCCCGAGCACCGGGTGCGGGCCGACCTGACCTGGCTGACCTCCGCCTGGACCTGCGTGTTCGGCCGCGGGTGCGCCGGTGTGGTGGCCGGTCGCGCACAGGACGGCTGCTGCAACCACGGGGCGTTCTTCACCGACACCGACGACCTGGCCCGGGTGGCGTCGGCGGTCGAGGAGCTCACCGACGCCGACTGGCAGCGCCGCGGGGAGTGGGCCACCGACTGGACCGAGCCCGACGCCCTGGACGAGGAGGACGGCGAGGCGGCGCTGCGCACCCGGGTGGTCGACGGGGTCTGCGTGTTCAACAACCGGCCGGACTTCCCCGGGGGCGGCGGCTGCGCCCTGCACGCGCTCGCGCTGCGCACCGGCCGGCACCCGCTGGAGACCAAGCCCGACGTGTGCTGGCAGCTGCCCGTGCGCCGGGAGCAGGAGTGGGTGGACCGGCCCGACGACACCCGGGTGCTGGTCAGCACCATCGGGGAGTTCGACCGGCGCGGGTGGGGCCCGGGCGGGCACGACCTGCACTGGTGGTGCACCGGGTCGCCGGTCGCGCACGTGGCCGCCGAACCGCTGGTGGACACCTACGCCCCGGAGCTGACCGAGCTGCTGGGCGCCACGGCCTACGCCGAGCTACGCCGGCTGGCCCACGCCCGGCTCGACCTGGGGCTGGTGGCCCCGCACCCGGCCAGCCCGGTGCCCGTCGAGCTGCACCGCCGCCGCCCCACCTGATCCCAGCCGGGTGCCGAAGGCCTGCCGGTAGGCCCGCGGGCTGATGCCGCGCCGGCGGGCGAAGTGCTCGCGCAGCCCGGCCGCGGTGCCGAACCCGGCCAGCCGGGCGACCTCCTCGACGGGGACGTCGGTGTCGGCCAGCAGCGTCTCCGCGGCGGCCAGCCGCCGGGCGAGCAGCCAGGCGTGCGGGGTGGTGCCGGTGGTGGCGCGGAACCGCCGGGCGAAGGTGCGCGGGCTCATCAGCGCCCGGCGGGCCAGCAGGTCGACGGTGAGGTCCTCGGCCAGGTGCTCCTGTGCCCAGGCCAGCACCACGCCCAGCAGGTCGTCCTCGCACCGCGGCACCGGGGTGTCCACGTACTGCGCCTGCCCGCCGTCGCGGTGGGCGGGCACCACCATCTCCCGGGCCAGCGCGTTCGCCGGCCCGGGCCCGTACTCGCGGCGGACCCAGTGCAGCAGGGCGTCGACCCCGGCGGCGGTCCCGGCGCCGGTGATGATGCGGCCCTCGTCGACGTAGAGCACCCGGGGGTCGACGTCCACCGCGGGGAAGCGCGCGGCGAGCTCGTCGGCCATCCGCCAGTGCGTGGTGGCCCGGCGGCCGTCCAGCAGCCCGGCCTCGGCGAGCACGAACGCCCCGCTGCAGTGGCTGATCAGCTGGGCACCCCGGGCGGCGGCGGCGCGCAGCGCGGCGAGCACCGCGGGCGGGCAGCGGCGGTCGGCCTCGTGCTGGGCGGTGACCACCACGACGTCGGAGACCGCCAGCCGGTCCAGGCCGTGCTCGACCAGCACCGTCAGCCCGGTGTCGGTGCGCACCGGGCCCGGCTGCTCGGCGACCAGCGCGTAGTCGAAGCGCGGCAGGCCGAAGCGGGTGTGGTCGTAGCCGAACACCTCGCTGGCCGAGCCGAGCCCGAACGCGCCGAGGGTGCCGTTGCCGGCCAGGACGCTGACGACGACGGGGGCGCTCACCGGGACAGCATGGCAGGAAATCGGTGTTCGTGGTCATCCCTGCCACTCGTGGGTGCTCCGCTCCCGCGCCAGGCTGCCCGCATGCTGCTGATCACCTGCCCCACCACCGGCGCCGACGAGCTCGTCGCCGACCGGCTCGTCCGTCCCGTCGCCGACCCCCGCACCCGGCCCGGCGTGGTCGCGGTCGCCGTCGCCTGCCCCTGCGGCGGCGACCACGTCTACCTCACCGGACGGCGGATCGAGGAGGCCCGCGCCCGGGTCGCCTGCGGTCGACGCGCGGACCGGCGCGTCCCCGCGTAGCTTCGAACACATGAGCGACGCAGACGACATCGTCAACTCCGGCCAGCCCGGCGACCCCACGGCCGAGAAGGACCCGCACGACTGGGTGACCGGCGACGAGCCGGCCACCGGGGCGCAGAAGAGCTACCTGTCCACGCTGGCCCAGCAGGCCGGCGAGGAGGTCCCCGACGAGCTCACCAAGGCCGAGGCCTCGATGAAGATCGACGAGCTGCAGGACGAGACCGGCCGCGGGGCCTGACCCCGGGGCCGGTCCCCCGGCCCGCTCAGCTCTCGAACTTGTAGCCCAGGCCCCGCACGGTCACCAGCCACTTGGGGGTGGCCGGGTCGGGCTCGATCTTGGCGCGCAGGCGCTTGACGTGGACGTCGAGGGTCTTGGTGTCGCCCACGTAGTCCGAGCCCCACACGCGGTCGATCAGCTGGCCGCGGGTGAGCACCCTGCCGGCGTTGCGCAGCAGCAGCTCCAGCAGGTCGAACTCCTTGAGCGGCAGCGAGACGGTCTCGCCGTCGACGGACACGGTGTGCCGCTCGACGTCCATCCGCACGGGGCCGGCGACCAGGGTGGCGTCGGGCGGCAGGTCGGACTCGGTGCCGCGGCGCAGCACGGCCCGGATGCGGGCCAGCAGCTCGCGGGCGGAGTAGGGCTTGGTCACGTAGTCGTCGGCGCCGAGCTCCAGACCGACGACCTTGTCGATCTCGGTGTCCTTCGCGGTGAGCATGATGATCGGCACCGCGCTGCGGGAGCGCAGCGTCCGGCAGACCTCGGTGCCCGACAGGCCCGGCAGCATCAGGTCCAGCAGCACGATGTCCGCGCCGCCCCGGTCGAACTCGGCCAGGGCGTCGATCCCGTTGCCGGCGACGACGGCCTCGTAGCCCTCGCGGCGCAGCATGTAGGACAGCGCGTCGGAGAAGGACTCCTCGTCCTCCACCACCAGCACTCGGGTCATGTCCGTCCTCTCTGCATGTCTACCTCGGTGACGGCGGCGCGGAGCGCGTCGACGCGGTCGCGGGTGATCCCCGCGGGGTCGGTGGGTGCCTCGGCGGGCTCGGCCGGGGCGGGGGCCAGCGGGACGCGCAGGGTGAAGGTCGACCCCAGGCCCTCCTCGCTCCACACGCTCACCGACCCGCCGTGGTTGGTGGCCACGTGCTTGACGATGGCCAGCCCCAGCCCGGTGCCCCCGGTGGTGCTGGCCCGGGACTGGTCCACCCGGTAGAAGCGCTCGAACACCCGCGCGCGGTCGGCCCGCGGGATGCCGATGCCGGAGTCGGTGACGGCGATCTCGGCGAAGCCCGACCGCGCGCGGGTGCCGACCGCGATGCGCGTGCCCTCCGGGGAGTAGGCGACGGCGTTGGCCAGCAGGTTGGTCACCGCGGTGCTCAACTGCGCCTCCACGCCCAGGACGACGAGGTCGGGCTGCTCCCCCACGGCCAGCTCGATGCCCTTGGCCACCGCCGCCAGCCGGGTGCGGTCGACCGCCTCGGCCACCACGGCGCTGACCTCGACCGGGGCCAGCTCGGGCATCGGCTCGGCGCCCTGCAGCCGGGACAGGTCGATCAGCTCGCGCACCAGCCGGGACAGCCGGTCGGCCTCGTGGGTCATCCGGGCGGCGAAGCGCTGCACGGTCTCGGGGTCGTCGGCCGCACCCTGGGTGGCCTCGGCCAGCAGCGCCAGCGCCCCGACCGGCGTCTTCAGCTCGTGGCCCACGTTGGCGACGAAGTCCCGCCGCACCGCCTCCACCCGGCGGGCCTCGGTGACGTCCTGCAGCACCAGCGCGACCGGACCGCGCTCCAGCGCCGGCCCGCTGTCCAGCCGCACGCCGTGCACGCCCACCAACCGGGGACCGGAGCCCACCAGGTCACCGGGCAGCTGCACGTCGGCGCGGCGGCTGCCGTGCCGGCGCACCTCGTGGGCCACCGCCACCAGGCCGGGCACCAGCAGCCGGGTGCCCCGCACGATGCCCAGCGCCCGCGCCGAGGGGTTGGCCAGCAGCACGGAGTCGTAGAGGTCCAGCAGCACGACGGCCGGGTCCATCAGGTCCAGCAGCCGGCGGGCCAGCACGGTCTCGTCGTCCACCGGCGGGGGGCTGCCGGGCAGGTAGTCCGGCGGGTCCTCGTAGGTGTCCGGGTCGGTGGCCCGACGACGGGCCCGGGCGATCAGGGCGACGGTCGCCCCGCCCACGAGGAGACCGAGCGCCAGCCACAGCAGCGGGTGCACGATGGCGATGCTAGGCCGATCCGGGCCCCGTTCCTGCCCGGCGACGGCCGGATCACCCCCCGGGTGAGGGAGTGTTCACGGCCCGGTGCCCCGGCGTTCACCTGCTGGCCCCACCACGGAACTCCGCCGGTCCCTAAACTCGCAGGCGGGGCCGCCGAGCCGCAGCCACCTGGCCCGCGCCGCGCCCCGTCGACGACTGCCCCCGGCTGTGCCCGGCGGACGCACTGGAGGGGACCATGCGGGACACCTACCGCGAAGAGCTCGACGACATCACCACGTGCCTGGTCGAGATGACCAACTCGGTGGGCTCGGCGATGAGCAAGGCCACCACCGCCCTGCTGGACGCCGACGTGGCCCTGGCCGACCTGGTCATCGCCGGCGACGCGCACATCGACGCGGTGCGCGAGAACGTCGACGACCGCTGCTTCACGCTGCTGGCCCGGCAGGCGCCGGTCGCGACCGACCTGCGCTCGGTCACCACCGCGATGGCCACCGTGCAGGACCTCGAGCGGATGGGCGACCTGGCCCAGCACATCGCCAAGGTCGCGCGGATGCGCTTCCCCGACCACGCGGTGCCGCAGGAGGTCCGCCCGGTCTTCCTCGACATGGGGCACACCGCCGAGAGCCTGGTCGCCCAGGCCGGCACCATCATCGCCAAGCGCGACATCGAGGCCGCGGTGCGCCTCGAGGCCGACGACGACCTGATGGACCGCAGCCACCAGCAGCTGTTCCGCGAGCTGCTCGACGACACCTGGCCGCACGGCATCCAGTCGGCCATCGACATCACGCTGCTGGGCCGCTACTACGAGCGCTTCGCCGACCACGCCGTCAGCGTCGCCCGCCGGGTGGTCTACCTGGTCACCGGTGAGCGCCCGCTGCCCATGGCCGCCGCCGCCAGCTGAGCCCGCACGACGAAGGGCCCCGGGACGTCGTCCCGGGGCCCTTCGTCGTGGGTGCTACTTCGTGCCCTGGGCGGCCACTGCCTTGATCGCCTCGGCGGCGGCCTCGGGGTCGAGGTAGGTGCCACCGGGGTTGGTCGGGCGCAGGTCGTCGTCGAGGTCGTAGCGCAGCGGGACGCCGGTGGGGATGTTCAGGCCCACCACCTCGTCGTCACCCATGCCGTCCAGGTGCTTCACCAGCGCCCGCAGGCTGTTGCCGTGCGCGGTGACCAGGACCGTCTTCCCGGCCCGCAGGTCCGGCACGACCGCGTCGTACCAGTAGGGCAGCATCCGGACGACGACGTCGGCCAGGCACTCGGTGGCCGGCCGCGCCTCCGGGGGCAGGAACGCGTAGCGGGGGTCGGCGTCCTGGCTGTACTCGTCGGAGGGGTCGATCGGCGGCGGCGGGGTGGCGTAGCTGCGCCGCCAGGTCATGAACTGCTCCTCGCCGTACTCGGCGAGGGTGGCGGCCTTGTCCTTGCCCTGCAGGGCGCCGTAGTGCCGCTCGTTGAGCCGCCAGGAGCGGGTCACCGGGATCCACTGCCGGTCGGCCGCGGCCAGGGCCAGCTCGGCGGTGGTGATCGCGCGCTTGAGCAGCGAGGTGTGCAGCACGTCGGGCAGCAGGCCCTCGCCCTTGAGCAGCTCACCGCCCCGGGTGGCCTCCGCGCGGCCCTTCTCGGAGAGGGCGACGTCCACCCAGCCGGTGAAGAGGTTGGCCTTGTTCCACTCGCTCTCGCCGTGGCGGAGGAGCACCAGAGTTCCGGTCACGGCGCCCATCCTGCCCGACGGCTCACCCGGTCAGCAGGGGCCAGAGCAGCCAGGCCTCGAACAGCACCGGCGGCACCAGGCCGGCCAGCAGCCACGGGCTGCGCACCCGGCGTCCGGTGCTCCAGCGGATCACCGCGACCACGGCCACGCACAGCGCCGTCCCCGCGACCCCCCAGCCCACCGCCGCCCCGGGGTCGTCGGTGAGGAACTGGGCCAGCGCCACCTGCACCGCGCAGACCAGCAGCGGGTAGACCAGCGCGGTCGCCCCCACCACCCCGGTGAGCGCCCGGGTGCGGCTGCGCAGCTCCGTCTCGTCGGCCATCGCCGTCGACGGTAGGCGTGCGCCGGGGATCAGGTGAGGGTGCCCGCCCGCCAGCGCCGGGCCGCGGCGGCCAGCTGGTCGGCGGTGCGGGCCAGCGCGTGCCCGCCCCGGGTGACCCGGTCGGCGGCGTCGGGGTCGGTGTCGTCGAGGTCGTCGGCCTGCACCGCGCGGCCACCCGCGACGACCCAGCAGAACGCGGCCGCCCGGTCCAGGGCGACGTCCAGGTCACCCTCGAACACGCCGGTGAGCACGGCGTCGGCCAGGTCGCGGACACCCTCGGGGCCCGGCGGGTCGGCGAGGCCGGCGACGACCTCGCGGGGCAGCACCCGGCCCTGGCCGGCCCCGAACTGGCGGGCGGCCGACACCGGGTCCCGCTGCACCCAGGCGCGCAGCAGGTAGAGCCGCCAGAGCGCGCCGGGCAGCGAGACCGCCGGGGCGTCGGCCCACAGCTCGGCCAGCTCGTCCAGGCCCTGGTCGTCGGCCAGCCGGACCAGCCGGCGGGTCACCTCGGGGTCGTCGGTGCCCCGTGCCCGGTCGACCAGGGCGTAGGCGACCCCGCGGGCGGCCTCGGTGGTGGCGACTGGGTCGACCTCGCCGGCGAGGTGGGCGCCCAGCGTGGCGCGCAGCAGCGGTCGGCGGTTCCGGGCGGCCATGCGGTCCTCTCGTCGGCGACGGCCGCGGTGGTGGACGACCCCCTCCGTTGTACGTGCCCGAGCGCCCGAGGGCTACCCCGGCTGCCAGGACGGGTCGCGGCCGACGAAGCCCATGAGCCGGTCCACCGCCGGGGCGTCCTCGGGCACCGGCACCCGCGGGCCGTACTGGCCCGAGGAGCGCAGCAGGTCGTCCATCGGCTCCATCCCGGCCAGCAGCTGCGCGCACTCGGCCTCGTCCAGGCCGGCGTCCTGGCCGCTGGCCGCGGCGAGGTCCCAGGTGTGCAGCAGGACGTCGGTGGTCCAGAACCGGTCGACCGCCTCGGCGAGCGGCAGGGTGCCCAGGTGCTGGTGGGTGAACGGCTCGGCGGCGCGCGGCGAGGTGAGCAGGGCCCGGACGGCGGCGGTGTGCCGGGCCCAGTCCTGCGCCGGGTCACCGGTCCGCTCCACGGCGAGGACGACGTCGTCCGCGGCGAGCAGCCCGGGCAGCCAGTCGACCAGGTGGCCCACCACGTCGGCCGCCGTCCAGCCCTCGACCGGGGCCGGGGCGGCCCAGTCGCTGACCCCGGCGACGACGTCGGTGAACCGGCCGGTGACCCGGTCGAACCGGTCCAGGGCGCTCACGCCGCGGCCAGCAGGGCGTCGAGCTTGGCGTAGCCCTGGTCCACGCCGGTCTCCATGCCGCTGCGCAGCCAGGCGTCGCGACCCTCGAAGGAGTCGACCAGCGACTGGGCGTGCAGCCGCACCCGGCCCCCGCCCAGGTCCTCGAACCGCAGCGTCTCCAGGCTGACGTCCTCGGGCATCCCCTCCCACGTGAAGGTCTGCACGATCGTGTCGGTGCCGATGCGGTGGAAGCAGCCGCGGAAGGACCACTCCTCGTCCCCGCGCACACCGGTGAACCGCCACGACCCGCCGTCGCGGGCGTCCCAGACGTCGATCCGGGTGGTCGTGTCGTCGGGGCCGACCCAGCGGGCGTAGAGGTCGGGGTCGAGGTGGGCGCGCATGAGCTGCGCCACCGTGCCGGTGAAGTCCCGGGTGATCCGGATGATCGGCAGGGCGGGGTCGGCCTCGATCCGGGCCGTGGTGGCGGTGGTCATGACGGGTCCTCCTGCAGGTCGGCCAGGACGGCGTCCAGGCGGGTGAAGCGTTCCTCGGCGCGGCGGCGGTACCGCTCGACCCAGGCGGTCATCAGGTCCAGCACCTCGGCCTCGAGGTGGACCGGCCGGGTCTGCGCCGAGCGGCTGCGGCTGACCAGGCCGGCGCCCTCGAGCACCTTGAGGTGCTTGGAGACGGCCTGGGTGCTGACGTCGTAGGGCGCGGCGAGCTCGCCCACGGTGGCGTCGCCGACGGTCAGCCGCGCGACCATGTCGCGCCGGGTGGGGTCGGCCAGGGCGGCGAACACCCGGGACAGCTGGTCGGCCATCGATCCTCCTTCTGCAACCGATCGGTTGCAGACGCCAGCATGGCCTCACCCCCGGGCCGTCGTCAACCCTTCGGTTGCGGACGCCGGCCGGGGAGCCAGACCAGGCACACGACCGCGGCGAACGCGGCCGAGGCGGCCGTCCCGATCGCGGTGGTGTGCATCGCCGCCACGAACGCCTCCCGTGCGGGCTGCACGAGCTCGGTGGCCCCGGTGACCCGGACGGCCTCCAGCGTGGCGACCACCGACTGGCGGGCCTGCTCGCGGGCGGCCTCGGGCAGCACGTCGACGGCGTCGCCCAGCCGGGCGGCGTACACCCCGGCCACCAGCGACCCCAGGATGGCCACCCCGAGCGCCCCGCCGACCTGGCGGACGGTGTTGTTCACCGCTCCCCCGGCGCCGGCCTTCTCCCGCGGCACGACGCTCATGATCGACTCGGTGGCCGGGGCCAGCACGGTGCCCAGGCCCAGGCCCTGCAGGAAGAGCACCGCCAGCACCAGCCACACCGGGGCCTGCAGGTCGAGCAGCTGGTTGGCCGCGAACGCGGTCGCCATGAGCCCGAAGCCGGCGGCGCAGACCAGCTTGGCGCCGAACCGGTCGGCCAGCCGGGAGGCCCGCGGCGAGGCGATCGCGATGGCCACCGCCATCGGCACCAGCGACGCCCCCGACTGCAGCGGGGTGTAGCCCAGCGCGCCCTGCAGGTAGTAGACGAGGTAGAACGTGGCGCCCTGCAGCGCGAAGAAGTTCAGCGCCAGCGCCCCGGCCGCGGCGGAGAAGGCCGGCAGCCGGAACAGCGAGACGTCCAGGGCGGGGTGCGGAGTGCGCCGCTGCCACCAGACGAACACCCCGAGCAGCGCGAGGCCGCCGAGCAGGGGGCCGAGCACACCGGGCGTCGTCCAGCCCACGCCCTCGCCGCCGCGGATGATGCCGAACACCAGCGCGCCCAGACCGGCGATCGACAACAGCACCCCGGGGACGTCGAGCCGGCCGGGCGCGGGGTCCTTCGACTCCGGCACCAGGGTCACCACGCCGAGCGCCCCCACCGCGGCCACCGGGATGCCCAGCAGGAAGACCGCACCCCACCAGAAGTGCTCCAGCACCAGCCCGCCGGCCAGCGGCCCGCCCGCGATGCCGATGCCGGCCGCCCCGGCCCAGATGCCGATGGCCCGGCTGCGCTCCCCCGGCGGGAAGACGTTGCTGATGACGGCGAGGGTGGCCGGCTGCACGGCCGCCCCGCCCACGCCCATGAGCGCCCGCCACGCGATGAGCTCCCCGGCCGACCCGGCGAAGGCGGCCAGCACCGACCCGAGGGAGAAGATGCCCAGGCCGACCAGCAGCGCGCGCCTGCGGCCGATGCGGTCGCCGATGACGCCCCAGCTGAACAGCAGCCCGGCGAAGACCAGGATGTAGGCGTCGATGGCCCACTGCAGCTGGCTCTGCGTCGCGGCGAGGTCGCGCTGCAGCGTCGGCAGGGCCACGTTGAGCACCGTGTTCCCCATGATCACGACCATGAGGCAGACGATCATCGTGGTGAGCACCCACCAGCGGCGCTCGTAGCCCGCCGGCCGGTCGGTCACCCCCGTGGCCGGCGCACGAAGTCGGCGAACGCCTCCAGGTTGCGCAGGGACTCCCCGCGCTTGACCCGCCAGTCCCACTCGCGGCGGATCGAGGTGCCGAACCCGATCTCGAGCATGGTGTTGAAGTGGTCGTCGGCGTAGCTGAGCACCGCGCCCAGCAGCCGGTCGACCTCCGCTGCGGTCACCGACGCCGCGCTGACCCGGCCGGTGAGGTAGACGTCGCCGACGGCGTCGATGGAGTAGGCCACGCCGTACATCCGCGCGTTGTGCTGCAGCAGCCAGGTCCACAGCTGCTCGCGGTTCTCGTCGGGCTGCCGGCAGACGAAGGCCTCGATGCGCAGCCCGTGCTCGCCGATCACCAGCCCGCACACCGTCTTGAGCTTCTTGGTGCCGGGCAGGTCGACCAGGAAGCGGCCGGGCGCCGGGTGCTCGTAGACCAGCTCGGCGTCGCGCAGCGCGGCGTCCACCACCCGCTCCAGCTCGGCGACGGTGCTCACCGGGCCGGCCCCCCGACCGAGAAGGCCCGCACCGCGGCGCGCACGCGCTCGCGGGGCGGCCGGACGACCGCGCGCATCTCCCCGATGGCCGCGGCGTAGGCGTCGACCAGGGACTCGGTGGTGCGGTCCCAGCTGAACCGGGCGGCGTGCCGCCGCGCGCCGGCCGCGAGCAGGTCGCGCTGCTCGACCACCTTGCGGATCGCCGCGGCGTAGTCGGCCGGGTCGTGGCCGTCGACCAGCACGCCCGAGACGCCGTCGTCCACGGCGGTGGGCAGCCCGCCCACGGCCGCGGCCACCACGGGGGTGCCGCAGGCCTGGGCCTCCAGCGCCACCAGCCCGAAGGACTCGTTGTGGCTGGGGACGACGGCGACGTCGGCGGCGCGGTAGTGCTCGGCCAGCGCGGCGGGTGCCTGCGGCGGCACGAACCGGACGACGTCGGCGATGCCGAGGGAGACCGCGAGCTCCTGCAGCTGCCGGGGCTCGGCCAGCCCGCTGCCGCTGGGCGCCCCGACCACCAGCACCTGCAGCCGGGCCCGCAGCCCCGGCTCGTCGGCCAGCAGGCGGGCCGCGGCGTGCAGCAGCACATCGGGGGCCTTGAGCGGCTGGATGCGGCCGACGAACAGCAGCACCAGGGCGTCGTCGGCCACCCCGACCGCCCGGCGGGCCGCGGCCCGGTCGCCCGGGGCGAAGCGCTCGAGGTCCACACCGGGCGGGACGACCAGGGTGCGCGCGGGGTCGGCGTCGTACCAGCGGACCAGCTGGCGGGCCTCCTCGGCGGTGTTGGCGATCAGCCGGTCGGCCTCGGCGACCACCTGCTCCTCGCCGATCACCCGGGCGCGCGGCTCGGGCTCGTCGCCGTCGGCCAGCGCGGCGTTCTTGACCTTGGCCAGGGTGTGCGCGGAGTGCACCAGCGGCACGCCCCACCGGTCACGGGCCAGCCAGCCGACCTGCCCGGAGAGCCAGTAGTGGCTGTGCAGCACGTCGTAGTGGCCGGGCTCGTGCCGGGCCTCCTCGCGCAGCACCGCGGCGGTGAACGCGCACAGCTGCGCGGGCAGGTCGTGCTTGCCCAGGCCCTCGAACGGACCGGCCGACACGTGCCGCACCGTGACGCCGGGGACCATCTCCACCACCGGCGGCAGGTCCGAGGACGTCGCCCGGGTGAACACCTCGACGGCGATGCCCCGCGCGGCCAGCCGCCGGGAGACCTCGACGACGTAGACGTTGAGCCCCCCGGCGTCACCGGCGCCGGGCTGGTCCAGCGGGCTGGTGTGCACGCTCAGGGTGGCGACCCGGCGCGGCAGCGGGCTGCGCCCGGTCCGCTGGCCCGTGGGGCGCAGGGGGCGACGACCAGGCACGCCACTCCTCCCGCGGGCGCCCGGGCGGGCGCGTTGTCGGCTCCCCATCCTGCACCAGCAGACTGGGGGCATGCCCGCCGAGACCCCCGCCCTCCCCTTCCCCGGCACCGGCCGTGTGGCCGTCGTCACCGGAGCCTCCAGCGGCATCGGTGCCGCCACGGCGGCCCGGCTGGCCGCCGACGGCTTCGACGTCGTCCTGGCCGCCCGCCGGCTGGACCGGCTGACCGAGCTGGCCGAGCGCACCGGCGGGCGCGCCGTCGAGCTCGACGTCACCAGCGACGCGTCGGTGCAGGCCCTCGCCGACTCCCTGGAGCGGGTCGACGTGCTGGTCAACAACGCCGGCGGCGCCTTCGACGCCGCCCCCGTGGCCGAGGCCGACCTGAGCTCCTGGACCCGCGCCTTCGAGGTCAACGTGCTGGGCACCGTGCGGGTGACCAAGGCGCTGCTGCCCGCGCTGCGCGCCTCCGGCGCCGGCGACGTGGTGCTCATGGGCTCCACCGCCGGCCTGGTCAGCTACGAGGGCGGGGCCAGCTACACCGCGGCCAAGCACGGCGTGCACACCCTGGCCGAGACGCTGCGGCTGGAGCTGGTCGCCGAGCCGGTGCGCGTCGTGGAGATCGCGCCCGGGATGGTCAAGACCGACGAGTTCGCGCTCAACCGCACCGGCGACGCCGCGAAGGCCGCGAAGGTCTACGAGGGCGTGCGGGAGCCGCTGGTCGCCGAGGACGTCGCCGACTGCGTGGCCTGGACCGTCACCCGCCCGCACCACGTCAACATCGACCTGATGGTGGTCCGCCCGCGGGCCCAGGCCGCCCAGCACAAGGTCCACCGCGAGGCCTGAGCGCCCAGGTAACGGAAGCTCCACCCGGCCGGTCCGGCCCGTCGAACGGGGTAGAGCTTCCGATACCTGGTGGGGTCGTCAGGGGCGGACGGCGGTGGGCTCGGGGACCAGCGTCACGCCGAACCTCTCCCGGACGGCGTCCACGACCCGGCCGGCGAAGGCGAGCAGCTCGTCGGCGGTCGCGCCCGGCTCGGTGGTGAGCGCCAGCGAGTGCCGGGACGACGTCCCCACGTGGCCGTCGCGGGTGCCGCGGCCGAAGCCGGCGTGCTGCACCAGCCACGCCGCCGACAGCTTCACGTCGTCCCCGGCCGGCCAGCTCGGGCAGCCCTCCACCGCCATCGACGCGGGCACCACCGGGTTGGTGAAGAACGACCCGGCGCTGCGGGAGTCGGGGTCGGCCGGGTCGAGCACCATGCCCTTGCCCCGGCGCAGCTCCAGCACCGCGGCCCGGACGTCGGCCAGCGGCGCCCGCTGCCCCACCTCCACGCCCAGCCGCTTCGCGAGCTCGGCGTACCCGACCGGCATCGACAGCTCCGACGCGGTCAGCCCGAAGGTCACGGTGAGCACGACGAACGCCCCGGGGTTCCGCTTGAGCGCCGAGTCCCGGTAGCCGAACCCGCAGTCGGCCGGGGACAGGGTGCGCACCGACCCGTCGCGGCGGTCGAGCACCCGCACGGCGGTGATGGTCTGGGCGACCTCCTGGCCGTAGGCGCCCACGTTCTGCACCGGGGTGGCGCCGGTGCTGCCGGGGATGCCCGACAGCGCCTCCATCCCGGCCAGGCCCTCGGCGACGGTGTGCGCGACCAGGTCGTCCCACGGCTCGCCGGCCTGCACCTCGAGCGCGTCGCCGGTGCGCACCACCCCGCGCGAGCGGACGGCGACGACGTCCCCGGGCCAGCCCGCGTCGGGGGCGACCACGTTGGAGCCGCCGCCCAGCACCAGCAGCGGGCGCCCGGCGGCGTCGGCGTCGCGCACCGCGGCGACCAGCTCGTCGGCGTCGTGCACCTCGACCAGCCGCTCGACGGGGCCCCCCACCGCCAACGTGGTGAGCTCGGCCAACCGCGTCCCCTGATGCACCAGCACGGCCCCCACGCTAACCGGGACTACCCTCCGGTCGGGTGAGCAGCGACCACTCCCGGAAGGCGGTCCTGCCCCCGACCCCGAAGAAGCCCCGGCTGGCCGCCGGCCGCGCCCGCGCGCTGGGCCTGCCCACCCGCGGCACCACGAACGCCAACCGGCTGCGCCGCGTCGACCGCTGGCTGCTGGCCACCCAGGTGCCGCGGCTGCGCGACGCCGCCCGCCCGCTGGTGGTCGACCTGGGCTACGGCGCCTCGGCGGTGACCACCCTGGAGCTGGTCGACCGGCTGCGCCCCGAGGTCGACGGCCTGGAGGTCGTCGGGCTGGAGATCGACCCCGAGCGCGTGGCCGCCGTGGCGGCCGACCGGGACCCGCCGCGGGTGGACTTCCGGGTCGGCGGGTTCGAGCTCGCCGGGCTCGCGCCGGTGCTGGTGCGCGCGTTCAACGTGCTGCGCCAGTACGACGAGGAGTCCGCGGCCCGGGCCTGGGCGACCATGTGCGCGGCGCTGGGCCCGGGCGGGCTGCTGGTCGAGGGCACCTGCGACGAGTGGGGACGGCGGGCCTGCTGGGTGGCGCTGGACGAGTCGGGGCCGCTCACCCTCACCCTCGCCGTCCGGCCCTCGGACATCGACCGGCCCTCCGACCTGGCCGAGCGGCTGCCCAAGGCGCTCATCCACCACAACGTCCCCGGCCAGCCGGTGCACGCCTTCCTGGCCGCGTTCGACGCGGCCTGGGCGTCCGCGGCGGGGCTGTCGACCTTCGGCCCGCGGCAGCGGTGGGTGGCCGCGGTCGAGGCGCTGTCGGCGCAGGGCTGGCCGCTGGTGGGGTCGACCCGGCGCTGGCGGCACGGCGAGGTCACCGTGCGCTGGTCGGCCGTCGCACCCACCTCGTGAGCAGGCGCAGGGCGCCCGAGCACCCCGTCATGCCCGGGCAGGTGGCGGTGGCCGGCGGGGTGGCCGAGATCCTGGGCGACGCCGACCGCGACCGCAGCTACGTGCTGATGCTGGACGGCGTCCCGCAGTCGCACGTCGACCTCGACGACCCGGCGCACCTGGAGTTCGAGTACGTGCGCCGGATGGGCCACGTGGTCGACCTGGCCGCCGAGGAGGGCGCGCCGCTGGACGTGGTGCACCTGGGCGGGGGCGCGCTGACCCTGCCGCGGTACGTCGCGGTGACCCGGCCGGGGTCGCGGCAGCGGGTGGTGGAGGTCGACGAGCCGCTCACCGAGCTGGTCCGCGAGCACCTGCCGCTGCCCCGCGGCGCCCGCGTCCGGGTGCGTGCCGCCGATGCCCGGGCGGGCCTGGAGGCGATGCACGACGCCAGCGCCGACCTGGTGCTGGTCGACGTGTTCGCCGGCGCCCGCACCCCGGCCCACCTGACCAGCACCGAGTTCGCCGTCCAGGTCGCCCGGGTGCTGCGGCCGGGCGGGGTGACCGCGTGGAACGTCTCCGACGGCCCGCCGCTGCGCTTCCTGCGCACCCAGGCGGCGACCCTGCGGTCGGTGTTCGGCCACGTCCTGCTGGCCGCCGAGCCCGGCACGCTGCGCGGTCGCCGGCACGGCAACACCGTCGCGGTCGCCTCGGACGCCGCGCTGCCGGTCGCAGCGCTCACCCGGCGCTGCGCCGGGGACCCGATGCCGTCGCGGGTGGTCGCGGGCGGGGACCTGGACGCCTTCGTGGGCACCGCGCTGCCGGTCGCGGACGCCTCCGCGGTGGCCTCGCCGGAGCCCCCACCAGGCATCTTCGGCTGATCCGCCAGGCGGCTGCCAGCGGGCCACCCTACGGTGTCGGCATGACCTCTCCGGCACACCGCAGCTTCTCCCGCGACACCCAGCACAAGGTCATCGCCGGCGTGTGCTCGGGCCTGGCCCGCCGCTTCGGGCTGTCCCGCACCGTCGTCCGGGCGGCGTTCCTGATCTCCTGCGTCCTGCCCGGGCCGCAGTTCATCGCCTACCTGGTGCTCTGGGTGGTCATGCCCCGCGGCTGAGTCACCAGCTGCTGTTGCCCGACTGCAGGCCGCGCAGCGCCGGCCGGACGTCGACCAGGTACACGATGATGCCGACGACGGCCGGCAGGCCCAGGAACGACAGCACGCCGAAGGCGTAGACGATGACCGTGGCGAGCGCGGTGATGGCCACCCAGGCGGGCTTGGTCAGCTTCCCGACGGCCACGTAGCCCGCGGCGGGGCGGATGATCGCGTCCACCGTCGCCCAGGCGCCGAGCGCGAGCACCGCGTAGAGGATGACCGCGAACAGCGCGTTGTCGAAGCCCGCCATGCGCCCAGCGTAGCTGCGGGTACGCCACGGGGCCCGCAGCGAGATCGCTGCGGGGCCCGTGGCGGTCGCTCAGTTCGAGCTGGGGGCCGAGCTGGACGCCGAGGGGGCGTTGCTCGAGGCCGAGGGCGCGCTGCTGCGGGCCGACGGCGCGGTGGCCTTGGCGGGGGTGCCGGCCTTGGCGGGGGTGCTCTTCGTGGCGGCGGTGGTCCGCTTCGCGGGGGTGCGCTCGGCCGGGGTCTGCGGCGCGGTGCCGGCGGTGGAGCGGATCGAGCGCTTGGCCGAGCGGGCCTCGCGGCGGACGTCCCGCTTGACCTCGGTGACGGCCTTGCTGGTGCGCGCCTTGCTCTTCTGGGCCACCGAGGTGACCTCGTCGGCGGCGTCCCCGGCCTCGGCCTTGCTCTTCTGCGCGACCGAGGTGACCTCGTCTGCGGTGTCGCCGACGGCCTCCTCGGTCGTGTCGAGGGCGTCCTCGAGGGTGTCCTCGACGGCGTCGACGGCGCGCTCGGCCTTGCCCACCAGGTTGCGGAAGCCCGGCTGGCGGCGCAGGTCCTCGACGACCTCCTCGCCGCGGGCGGCCAGGCCGTTGACCGTGGTCAGCGCCTGGTCGCGGACGGCGCCGGCCAGCGTGGTCACGGTGCCGCGGACCTCGACGGCGGTGTCCTTGACGGCCTCGGGGCGCGCGGCGCCCTGAGCGCGGTCGGCGGCGTCCTCGGCGCGGCCGCGGGCCTGGCCGAGGAGCGACGTGGCGCGCTCGCGGGTGGCCCCGGCGCGGGCGCGGGCCTCCTTGACGGCGGCGTCGGCCTGCGCCTGGGCCTCGCCGGGCAGGGCCTCGGCGCGGTCGCGCAGGGTCTCCAGGGCCGTGCGGACGCGGTCGACGGCGACGTCGCCGGCGCCGATGGCGGCCAGCACGCCGGTGCGACCGGTGCTGACGGCGTACTCGCCGGCGGCCTTGGCGGTCAGCTGGACGTCGCGGACGGTGCGCTGGGCGCGCTTCTTGGTGAGCTCGCGGGCCTCGGTGGCGTTCACGGGTGCTCCTCCTTCGTCGAGAGCGGGGCGTGCTGCGGGGTGGGGGGACTGGCGGTGCTGTCGGCCAGGGACTCGTAGAGGTCGAGCAGCACGGCCTTGTGCCGCTCGCTCAGCGCCGGGTCCGACCGGATCGCGGTGACCGTGTCCGGCGTGCCGGACCGGCGGTCGAGGATCCCGGCCTGCTCGTAGAGCGTCTCGGCGGAGATCTTCAGACCCCGGGCGATCTGGGCCAGGATCTCCGCCGACGGCTTGCGCAGTCCCCGCTCCACCTGCGAGAGGTAGGGGTTGCTGACCCCGGCGCTGCGGGCCAGCTCGCGCAGCGACACCTGGGCGGCGTTGCGCTGGGTGCGGATGAAGTCGCCCACCTGCGAGCTGACCACGGTGGACACCGTGGTCGCCTCGGCCGCGGCGGACGCGGCAGCGTGGGTGACGCTGTCGCGCACCTGGCTGACGATCTCCGACGGGTTCTGCACGGTCCCGACCGTAGACCCGCCTGCTTGCTCCTGCAAGCGGGGAGCTAGCAGGTGTGAGCGACCCCTCAGAGGGCCGCGCGGACCTCGCCGACCACGCCGTCGCCACCGCTGACCGGCAGCACCGCGAAGGGCGCGAGCAGGTCGGCGTCCACCCCCAGCCGGGCCAGGCCGGCGCACAGGGCCGGCATCCGGCCCCGCTCGCCGCCGTCGTCCAGCTTGAGCGCCACCGCGCCGGCACCGGGCAGCGCGGCCACGTGCACGCCGTCGGCGCCGCCCTTGACCAGGAGGCCGGGGACGGCGTCCATCAGCCGGGTGTCGTCCTTGCCCGTGCCGGCGACCAGCCACGGGTGGGCCCGCACGGCGTCGGCCACCGCACGGCCCGCGGTGCCGGGGTCGGCCTGCACCAGCGAGAGCACGCCGCGGGCCAGCGCGGACACCGGCAGCGCGTGCTGCGGGGCGCCGCAGCCGTCGACGACCACGGCGCTGACCGGGACGCCGCCGGCCTCGCCCAGCCGGGCCTCGATCGCCTGCTGCAGGGGGTGGGCGCGGTCCAGGTAGCCCTGGGTCGGCCAGCCGGCGGCGACGCAGGCCGACAGCATCGCGGCGTGCTTGCCCGAGCAGTTCATCGCGGCCCGCTCGGGGGCGCGGCCGGCCACCAGCCAGCGGGCCCGCTCCGCCTCGTCCGACGGCAGCGCGGCGGGGCAGCCGAGGTCGTCGGGGCCCAGGCCCGCGGCGGCCAGCATCGACAGCGCGAGCTCGACGTGGCCGGGCTCGCCGGAGTGCGAGCCCGCGGCGATGGCCAGCTCCTGCGTCGAGCGCGGCACCCAGCCGGCGTCGAGGTAGGTGGTGGCCTGCACCGGCTTGTTCGACGACCGGGGCAGGGTGGGGACGTCGACCGCCCCGACCGCGTGCAGCACGCCGCCGTCGGCGTCCAGCACGACCAGCGACCCGCGGTGCACCGACTCCAGGAACCCCGACCGGTGCACCTCCACCAGCACGGGGTTGTCCGGGTACATCAGTGGCGACCCTCCGCGGCCAGCAGCTGGGCGACGTCGGCCTCGCCGTCGCGGTAGCGGCGGCCCAGCTCACCGGCCAGGGCGTCCATCACCTGCTGCACGCCGCGGCGCCGCTCGGACAGCCCGCGCTCGCCCTCGGCCAGCGACCGGGCCGCGGTCTCCAGCTGGTCGTCGGGCAGCTCGCCGACGTCGGAGAGGTCCACGCCGGGGGCCAGGGAGTTCACCCACTGCTCCAGCGCCACCGGGTCGCCGGGCTGCACGGTCTGGTGCCGGCCCAGGCCGTGCGCGGGGCCGCGGCCCTTCTCCGAGAGGATCTCGGGCAGCAGGTCGACCAGCGAGCGGCCGTCGTGCTCGGCCCGGCGCTGCAGCTCCCGGCGGACGATGTCCAGCCGGCCCTGCAGCAGGCGGCGGGTGTAGGAGAGGTCGACCTCGGACTGCTCGGCGCGGCGGCGCAGCCCCCGCACGTCGAGCATGGGGCGCTGCTGCACGCCCTCCAGGAACGCGGGGTCCAGCAGGGCGTCGACGGCGGTGCCGCCCGCGGCCGCGGTCCCGGGCTGCGGTGTGGTCATCGGGTTGCCTCCTGGCGGGTGCGGATGCCCAGCAGCTCGCGGGCCTCGGTGGTGGTCAGGGCGGGGCGCTGGGCGATCCTCGCCAGGCCGGCGGCGCGGGCGACCAGCTGGGCGTTGTCGCGGACGGGCTCGCCCGGCGCGTAGGTCAGCGTGTCCTCCATGCCGACCCGCAGGTGCCCGCCGGCCGACAGCGCCGCGAGCATCACCGGCAGCGAGGTGCGGCCGACGCCGGTGGCGGCGAAGGTCCAGCCCGGCTCGATGGCGGGCAGGCAGGCGGCCAGCGCGCCGGTGGTGCCGGGCATGCCGCCGGGCACGCCCATCACCAGGTCGACGTGCACGTGGCCGCCGGCCGGCGGGCCGTGCCGGTCCAGCAGGCGGGACAGGGTGGCCAGGTGGCCCAGGTCGAAGGCCTCGTACTCCGGGACGATGCCGCGGTCGCGCATCTGGGTGTGCAGCTCGACGATCAGGTCCCACGGGTTGCTGAACACGTCCCGGCCGAAGTTCACGGTGCCCAGCGAGAGGGAGGCCGCGTCGGGGTCGGCGTCCAGCACGGCCACCCGGTCGGGCAGCGGGTCGGTGACCGCGCCGCCGGAGGACAGCTGCACCACCAGGTCGGTGCTCTCGCGCACCGCGGCGACCACCTCGCGCACCCGGCCGAGGTCCAGCGTGGGCCGGGTGTCGAGGTCGCGGACGTGCAGGTGGACGACGGCGGCACCCAGGGCCTCGCAGTCGCGGGCGGTGGCCACGACCTCCTCCACGGTCACCGGCAGGGCCGGGACGTCGGCCTTCGCCGACTCGGCCCCGGTGGGGGCGAGCGTGATGAGGGTGCCCGTGGTCACCGGCCGATCGTCGCAGACCGGACCGCGCGGACGCGCTCCCGGGCCGCCAGCACCGTGTCGTCGGGGGTGACGACCAGGTCGTCGGGGTCGACGGCCACGACCGAACCGGCCGCGCGCAGCTCCGGCAGCGGCTCCTTCTCCAGCACCGAGGACTTCACCAGCGCCAGCCCGACCACGCCGAGCTCGTGGTGCCGCACCACGGTGCCCAGCCGGCCCACCTCGCGGGTGCCGGCGGTGACCGGCGTGCCCGGCTCGGGCAGCTGCTCCTCCATGCCGTCCAGGTGCACCAGCACCAGCCGGCGCGGCGGGCGGCCCAGGTTGTGCACCCGGGCGACGGTCTCCTGGCCGCGGTAGCAGCCCTTCTCCAGGTGCACCGCGCTGGCCAGCCAGGGGGTCTCGTTGGGGATGGTGCGGTGGTCGGAGTCGGTACCCACCCGCGGCCGGTGCGCCTCGACGGCGAGCGCGGCGTGGGCGTCCACCCCGGCCAGGGTCGCCCCGGCGGCCAGCAGGGCGTCGGCCCGCGCGGCGAGGTCGGCCCGGGGCACCAGCAGGTCCACCGCGGGGACGCCGTCCCCCACCTCCGGCATCCGGCGCACCCAGCCCCCGCGCTCCAGCGGGGTCACCCCGGTGGGCACGGGCAGCCCGGCGGCGGCGAGGACGTCGTCCCCCCGCGGGCCGAGCAGGGTGAGCACCGCCCAGTCGGCGGTGACCAGCGCGGGCTCGACGCGGAGCATGAACCGCATCCGGTCCAGCCAGCCCGCGAGCGCGGCACCGGCGCCGGGCTCGGTGTCCAGCCAGGTGGTGCCGCCGGTCTCGGCGACCACGACGTGGTGCTCGATGTGGCCCTGCGGGGACAGCACCAGCGCCTCGGTGCCGCTGCCGTCGGGCAGCCGCTCGAGGTGCTGGCTGAGCAGGCTGTGCAGCCAGGACAGCCGGTCGGGCCCGGGGACGGCGACGACGTCGCGGTCGCTGCGGTCGACCAGCACCGCGCCCTCGGCGGCCCGGCGCTGCTCGGGCAGCGGGTCGCCGTAGTGCGCGGCGACCTGGCCGCCCTCGGTGGCGACGGCGCCGGGACGGTTCAGCAGCGGGGAGGGCACCTCAGGACTCCGATCCGGCCGCACGGCAGTCCCGGCACGTCCCGGACAGCGCCACGTGGCCCACGTCCAGGCTGTAACCCAGGTCGGCGGCCAGACGTTCCGCGACGCCGTCCATCACCGCGGGGTCGACCGAGTCGATCCGGCCGCAGTTCGCGCAGACCACGTGCAGGTGCGGGTGCTGCGCGGCGTGGTAGACCGGCGCGCCCTTGCCGAGGTGGGTGTGCCAGACCAGGCCGAGGCGCTCCAGCAGCTCCAGGTTGCGGTACACGGTGGAGGTGTCCGGGGCCGCGCCGTCGGGCCCGGCCTGCTCGGCCAGCCAGGAGCCGATCTGCTCGGGCGTGCCGTGCTCGAGCGCGCCGACCGCCTCCAGCACCCGCTGCCGCTGGGTGGTCAGCCGCAACCCGCGGGAGCGCAGCTGCTGCGCCAGCGGCGGCGGTCCGTGGTCGTGGTCGGCCATGCCGGGAGCCTAGGCCCGGTCGGCGTGCCCGTCCCACCAGCGCAGCACCCGCAGCGCGCCCAGCGTGACGCCCCTCGACGGTTCGCCGGCCGGGGCGTCGACGGGGAACCACACCGCGCCGGCCTGGACCGGGCCCTGCAGCCACCGCCCGTCGGGCTGCCGGCCGGCGCGCAGCCGGTCCACCGCGTCGGCGGCGCGCGGGTCGGGCGGCGTGCCGTCGTGCAGCGACGCGGCGCGCAGGTGGTCGAGCGCGCGCAGTGCGTCGAACCGCCAGCGGGAGGGCCACACCGGCGGGGTCAGGCACGCCTGGAGCGGGGTGCCGTCGGAGCGGTGGGTCAGCCGGCGGGCCAGCAGGTGCTCCTCGCCGCGGCGCCGGGCCGCGCGCAGCTCGTCGCTGCCACCGGTGGCCACCTCGTGCGCCAGCAGCCCGCGCACGGCGTTGAGCGTGGAGTGCACCGACGAGCGGGTCGAGCCCTCCACCCACTCGCAGTTCCAGCCCCCGTCGGGCAGCTGGTGCTCGGGGAACCAGGCCGCCAGCGCCTCGACGTCCGCACCCAGCCACACCCCGTTGGCGAGGGTCGTGGCGTTGATGCACACGTCGACCTCGCCGCCCCAGTACGGCAGGTCGTCGTACTCCCACCTGCACGTCGCGGCGAGCAGCTCGGCGGTGCCGGCCAACGCCCCGGCGTCCAGGCCCCACTCGCGCAGGGAGGTCAGCGACCAGGTGGTCGCCGTCCAGGGCTGGCCCTCGCCCTCGGCCGGCCAGTGCACCTCGCCGCCCACCCGGGGGAAGAAGGCGCCGCCGGCCCACTGGCCGTCGACGTCCTGCAGCGCGAGCAGCCGGGCCCCCCACCCCTCGATCGCGACCCGGGCGCGGGTGGCCCGCCAGACCTCGGGCGGCTCGTCGGCCAGGTCGCGCTGCACCTGCCAGCGCAGGGCCGGGTCGGAGTCGAGCAGCCAGGCCAGGACGTCGTCCGCCATGCCGGGACCCTAGACCCCTCCTAGGGTTATCTTCTTCTTCGGGTTCGGCAGCAAGCAGAAGGAGCTGGGCCCGGGGGCGACCCGCACCTGCCCGCGCTGCGGCAACACCACCGTCTGGGCGCGGGTGGAGCGGTACAAGCAGTTCACCGTCTTCTTCGTGCCGCTGCTGCGCTGGCGGCGCGAGCAGCTGGAGATCTGCACGATCTACGGGACCGCCGTCGTCGTGTGAGGCAGGCTGGGCGCGTGGTCGACCAGCGTGCGGTGGCGGTGTGGCGGGACGGCGGCGCGGTACGGGTGCCGGCCGACCAGCCGGTGGTGACGGCGTTCGACGCGGGGCTGGCCCGCGGGGACGGCGTCTTCGAGTCCGTGCTGGTCGACGCCGGCGCGACCCCGCGGCTGGCCGACCACCTGGTCCGGCTGCAGCGCTCCACCGCCCTGCTCGACCTGCCCGCCGTGCCCGACGACGCCTGGCGCGCGCTGGTCGCCGCGGCCACCGAGGGCTGGCCCGCCGACGTCGAGGGCGTCTGCCGGCTGTTCCTCACCCGCGGCGACGGCACCACCCCGACCGCGCTGGCCCTGCTCGCCCCGGTGGGGGCCGACGTCCTGGCCCAGCGGCGGGACGGCGTCCGCGTGGTCGCGCTGACCTACGGCCTGGCCGCCGACGTCCGCGCCGGGGCGCCCTGGCTGCTGGGCGGGGCGAAGACGCTGTCCTACGCGGTCAACATGGCCGCGCAGCGGCACGCGCACGCGGTCGGCGCCGACGACGTGGTGTTCACCTCCGCCGAGGGCCGGCTGCTGGAGGGCCCGACGTCCACGGTGGTCTGGGCGGCCGGCGGCACCCTGCACACCCCGCCGCTGGACACCGGCATCCTGGCCGGCACCACCCAGGCCCGTCTCTTCGCCGCCGCGCGGGCCGACGGCTGGCCGACCGCGGTCACGCCCGGCACGGTGGCCGACCTGCACGGGGCCGACGCCGTCTGGCTGCTGTCGGGCATCCGCGGCGCGGCCCCGGTGACCGCGCTGGACGGCGTGGAGCGCGGTGACGCCGGCCTGACCGCCCGCGTGCAGGAGCTGCTCGCCCGGCCCTGACGCCTAGCTGCCGTCCACGACCCGGTCGACCGACCACGCCCCGCGCGGCTCGGTGTGCAGCTCCCAGTAGGTCTCGGCGATCCGGTCGGGGTCCAGCGGCGTCCCCGGCTCGATGACCCCGACGACCGTGACGCCGGCCGCGTGCACGCCGTCGGCGGCCAGCTGCTCGTGCAGCACGGCGACGGCGTTGCGCAGTGCGGCCTTGCCCAGCGTCAGCGACGCGTGCGCGGGGTCGGGGTGCAGGGCCGGGCCGCCGCCGGTGACCAGGAACGTGCCCTCGCCGGCCGCGCGCATGGCGGGGGTGAACAGCTGCGCGACGGCGACCGCACCGACGACGTCGACCGCCAGCGCGTGCGCGAAGTGCGCGGGCGGGTCGACCAGCAGGTCGTCGGCCACCACCAGCCCGACGTTGTGCACCACGACCGCGGGCCGGGCGGCCACCACCGGCGCCAGTGCGGTGGCCAGCCCGGCGGGGTCGGCGACGTCGGCGGGGACGGTGTCCACCCGCGCGCCCGAGGCCCGCAGCTCCGCGGCCAGGGGCTCCAGGGTGGCGGCCGAGCGGGCCACCAGGGTGAGCGCGAAGCCCTCCCGGGCGAAGCGGCGGGCGATGCCGGCACCGAGCCCGGGGCCGGCACCGACGAGGACGGCGTGCGTGCGGTCGAGGTCCACCGTGCAGGGGTGTCCCACGACCGGGTCGTGCACACCTGACCACCGCCGGGAAGCCGTGGGAAAAGGGCGTTGCGGGGACCGTTGGAACGGTCGTACCGTGGCCGTACACGGGAGAGGAGGTGGTCCGAACAATTGATGTCGTTCAGGACTCGTGAGGTGGCTGTCCGCTAGCCGCCGTCCAGATGGGCCGCCCGCTCAGCGCCGGATCAAGCCGGACTGACGCGTGTGGCATCGCCCGTCCGTCGTACGGCGGCGAGCGAGAACCGGACAGTTCACCCGACCCCCGGGCCGCCGACCCAGTCCAGTCGGCCCGCCCCCCGCCACAAGTGCTCATCGAGCCGGCGGGGATGGCGGAGCAGCCCGGGGGTTGTCCGTTCCCCGACCCGGTCGAGCTTCTCTAGGCTGGTCCCCGTGCAGTTCGCCGGGCGCGACCCCGAGGCCGACGTCTCCCCCGGTCGGTGGGTCGCCGACGCCGTCCGCCCCGGTCTGGGCGTCGCGGGGCTGCTGCCGCCGCTGTTCCCCGCCGCCGCCCGGGTGCTGCACCCGGCCGCGCAGTACGACGGGGACGACGACGTCGACGTGCGCTGGGCCGACGTCGCCGCGGCCAACGGCACCGCCGCGCACCCGCTCATGGAGTGGGGCGGCATCACCGGCTCGCTGGACTTCTACGAGGAGGCCGACCAGAGCCCGCTCTGGGAGGGCGCGCCCGCCCGCGGCCACCTGCCCGAGCAGGTCGCCGGGCCGCTGGCCGAGGTGCTCGCCCGGCACACCGGCACCCCCGACGACTGCTTCTTCGGCGTCTGGGACGGGTTCGGCTACATCACCGCACCCCAGCCGCGGCTGACCGTCGGCGCCCGCAGCTTCTGGCTGGTCCGCGGCCCGGTCGGCCTCGCCGCGGCCAACATGGCCGTCGAGCCGTGGGAGCAGAGCGCCGGGCTGTGGTGGCCGGCCGACCGGGCCTGGTGCGTGGCCACCGACGTCGAGCTGGTGAGCACCTACCTGGTGGGGTCGGCCGCCTGCGTCGCCGACGTGCTCGCCGACCCCCGGCTGGAGTCCGTCCCGGCCACCGTCACCCAGCCCGTGGGCGACGACGCCGACACCGTCAACCCGCCGCCGGACTGAACCGCCGGGCGGCGACCACCCCGGTGGGCAGGTCGGCGCGCAGCGGGCCGAGGACGTCGGCCAGCTGCTGCACGGTGAGGTCGGGCCCGGCCTGCCCCAGCGCGGCCACCGCCGGCCACGGCGTGCGCCAGTCACCGAGGCCCTGGTCGTCGGAGACGCCCTCGACGTAGGAGTCGACCATCCCGTAGAGCTGCTCGGCGTCCACCGGCAGGCCGGCCAGCCCGCCGCCGCGCAGACCGGGCTCCAGGTCGGCGGGCACCCGCTCCCAGCGGCCCGCCGACCAGCCCAGCACGAAGGCGACGTCCTCGGTCCGCCCGCGCAGCGGCTCCGCCCACCAGTCGGGGGCGCCGGTCAGCAGCTCGCCGGTGGGTTCGCCGTCCGGCCGGCGGGACAGCGACCCGCGGGCGGTGCGGTCCCAGCCGAGCAGCACGGCCCGGTCGGCGTCCAGCAGGGCGACCTCGGCCCAGTTGCCGCCGCCGTCGTCCCACCGCCAGGACCCGGCGTCCCGGGCGTGCGCGGCCTCGGGGAAGCCGAGTGCGGCGACGACCGCCGCGGCCGCCGCCCACCGGCCGCGCAGCACGTCGAGCGGGGGCAGGTCGGCGACGGCGAGCTCCACACCCGGCACTGTAGGACGATCGCCGGCATGGACCCCGCCACCGTCGAGACCCGGCTGACCACCGTGCTGGGCGCCTGGGCCGCCGGCTCCGTCGTCCTCGGCGGGGTGCTCGCCGCCCGGCCGGCGACCCGGGCGTTCGGCCGGCAGACCGCGGGCTGGGGTGCCGTCGACGGGGTGATCGCGGCGGCGGGGGCGCGCAACCGCCGACGGCGCGGGCCGACCGACCCGGCGCGGCTGCGGAGGGTCCTGCTGGTCAACGCCGGGCTGGACGTCGGCTACCTGGTCGCCGGGGCGGCCCTGCTCCGCGGCGACCGCTGGCGCGGCGACGGCGCGGCCGTGCTGGTCCAGGGCGCCTTCCTCCTCGCCCTGGACGGCACGGCCGCGGCCGCCCTGCGACCTACAGCCGGCTGAGCTCGTCCACCAGGTCGTCGAGGCCCAGGCTGCCCTGCGAGAGCGCGGCCATGTGCCAGGCCTTGAGGTCGAAGGCGTCGCCCCTCGCCGCGCGGGCGGCCTCCCGGCCCTCCAGCCAGGCCCGCTCCCCCAGCTTGTAGCTGATCGCCTGCCCGGGCATGCCCAGGTACCGCACCAGCTCGCTGTCCAGGAAGTCGCTGTCCCGGCCGCAGTACTCGCCGAAGAACGCCCGGGCCAGCTCGGGGGTCCAGGGCTCGCCACGGTGGCCCTCGAGCGCGCCGTCGGCGTCGTCGGGGATCGGCAGCTCCAGGTGCATGCCGATGTCGACGACCACCCGGACCGCGCGCATCTGCTGGGCGTCCAGGTAGCCCAGCCGGGCGCCGGGGTCGGTCAGGAAGCCCAGCTCGTCCATCAGCCGCTCGGCGTACAGCGCCCAGCCCTCGAGGTTGGCGCTGACCCCGCCGACGGCGGTCTGGAAGACCGACAGGTCGCCGGAGACGTAGGCCCACTGGGCCAGCTGCAGGTGGTGGCCGGGGACGCCCTCGTGGTACCAGGTCGAGACCAGGTCCCACAGCGGGAAGCGGTCCTTGCCCAGCGTGGGCAGCCACGTGCGGCCGGGCCGGGAGAAGTCCAGCGACGGCCGGGTGTAGTACGGCGCGGCGGCGCTGCCGGGCGGGGCGATCATCGCCTCGACGCGCTTGATGGGGTCGGCGATGTCGAAGTGGGTGCCGTCCAGGGCGGCGACGGCCTCGTCCATCATCGCCTGCAGCCGCTGCCGGATCTCCTCCACGCCGTCCACGGCCTCGCCGTGCTCGCCGAGCCAGCGCATGGCCTCCATCGGGGTGGCCCCCGCCCGGACCAGCTCGGCGGCGGACCGCTGCTCCTCGCGGATCCGGCGGTGCTCGGCCCAGCCCCAGGCGTAGGCGTCCTCCAGGCCGGTGCCCGCACCCAGGTCGCTGCCGTTCCAGCGGCGGGCGAAGCGGGCGTAGCGCTCCCGGCCGACCGCGTCGGGGGTGCCCTGGGCCTGCGGCAGGTAGGTGTCGCGCAGGAAGTCGCGCACCTCCGCCACGGCGGCGTCGGCGGCGGCCGCGGCGTCGTCCAGCTCGGTGCGCAGCTCGTCGGGGCCGCCCGCGACGACCCCGGCGAAGTAGGGGCCGGCCAGCCACTCGCCGAGCTGGCCGATGACGGTCTCGACCTGGCGGGGGGCGGCGAACAGGCCCTGCGAGGCGCCCTCGGTGAGGGTGGCCAGGTAGCCGCGGTAGGCCTCGGGCACCCGGGCCAGCCGGCGGCCCAGCACGGCCCAGTCCTCGGTGCTGGCCAGCGGCATCATCGAGAAGACCTGGCGCACGGAGTGCACCGGGGAGAACAGGTTGGACAGCTCGCGCAGGCCCTCGCCGGCCTCGTGCAGGTCCAGCGAGGCGGTCAGCCGCTCGCGCAGCAGCCGGGCGCAGCGGAGCTCGACCGGGTCCTCGGCCAGCGCCGGGTCCTCGGCGAGCACGCGGTCCAGCTCGGCGAGGGTGTCGCGCTCGAGGCGGGCCGAGGCCTCCAGGCCGGCCGGGGACAGGTCGGGCAGCCGGTCGTCGCCGGGCCGGGTGCCCAGCGCCGTGCCGGCGATCGGGTCGAGGTCGCAGAGGGCGTCGACGTAGGCGTCGGCGACCTGGCGCGGGGTGGTCGGGCGGGTCGGTCCCTGCGTGGTGGTCATCGGATCCTCTCCAGGCGGGCGGACATGACCGGGCGCAGCCGGCCGTCGGCACCGGCGCGGTCGACGGCGTACATCAGCGCGCCCTCGACGATGCCGTAGAGCCGGGCGGCCTTCGTGGTGTCCGGGTGGTCGGGGGTGCGGGCGAGGACGTCGCTGGTCAGCTCCCAGCTGGTCGTCGTCCGGGCCCGGCCGACGTAGATCTCGACCAGGCCGTCGGGCGAGGCGGTGAGCAGCTCGACCTCCTCCTCGCCGCGCGGGCGCCAGAAGCCGGACTCCCGGGTGTCCGGGCCGGCGGGCCGGCCGTCCTCGCCGATCCGCCAGGTGCGCGACTCGTAGGCCAGGAAGTCCCTGCCGTCGTGGGCGAAGCGCACCCACTGGCCGAACCGGTGGTCGCCCTGGGCGCCCGCCGCCTGGCCCTCGCCGTGCCACTCCCCCAGCAGCGGCAGCACCGACAGCAGCTCGTGGGCGACCTCGGGACCGGTGCGGACGTCGGTGGTCTCCTCGACCGGCAGCTCGGTGCGGCCCGCAGCCGGCTGCGTGGGCAGGCCCTCGGGGGTCGGGGTGCCCCCCGCGTCGGTCATCGCGCACCCCCGCTGCGCTCGCGACGGGTCAGCCTGACCGCGCCCGTCGCGCACCACAGCGCGGCGAGGACGGCCAGGGCGACGAGAACCCAGGCGGTGACCAGACCCATGCCGCCACCGTAATCGCGGCCGGCCGGTCAGGCCGCGGCGGCGGTGGCCCGGCAGACCTCGTCCCACGGCGTCGGCTCGGTGCCCAGCTCGCGCAGGGTCTCCGAGCCGTCGACCACGAAGTCGGCGTCCCACTGGTGCCGGATGGCGGCGACCTCGCGCAGCTGCGGGGACACCGCCCCCAGCGCGGTCACCACCGGCCAGGGCAGGCCCGACACCCGGGCGGGGCGGGCGCCCATCGCGGCGGCGAGGTCGGTGAGCACCTGCCGCTGGCTGCGGGGCTGGCTGCTCGGCACGATCCACGGCCGGCCCCAGGTGGCGGGCGTGGTGGCCAGCGCGGCCAGCACCCGGCCGACGTCGGGCAGGTGGGCCCAGCTGTGCAGCGCGTCCGGGTCGCCGATCACCCAGGCCCGGCGGCCACGGCGCAGGGTGGCCAGCTGCCGGGTGACGTGGGAGTGCTCGACCGGCACGGTGGGGCCGACGAAGTCCGACGCGCGGGCCTCGACGACCCGTACCCGGCCGGCCTCGTGCGCGGCGAGCATGTCGGTCCACACCCGCGCCCGGACCCGGCCCTTGGTGTCGGTGGCCGCCAGCGGGGTCGCCGCGGTCATCGGGCCGGTCGGGCGGCCGTGCACGTAGAGGTTGCCCATCGCGACCAGCACCGCGCCGGTGCGGGTGGCCGCCTCCAGCATCGCCGCCGCCATCGGCGGCCAGTCGCTGGCCCACCGGGAGTAGGCGGGGTTCACCGCGTTGACCAGCGCGTCCGCGCCCCGGGCCGCGGCCGCCAGCGCGTCGGCGTCGGCGGCGTCCACCGCGCGGTGCTCGACGTCGGCGGTCGACGTCCCGCCGCTGCGGGACAGCACCCGCACCCGGTGCCCGGCGCGCACCAGCTCCTGCGCGGTGGCGGTGCCCACCGGTCCCTTGCCCACGACCACGTGCAGTCCCACGACGACTCCCTCGGCTCGACGAGAGCGGTGCTCTCGTTCCGCGGACACCGTGCAGCGCACCGCTCTCGGTTGTCAAGAGCAGTGCTCTCGATCGCGAGCGGTGTTACCGTCCAGGTGTGGTGAGCACCGCGAGGGAGCGCGCACGGGCCGCGCTGACCGAGGAGATCCTGGGGTCCGCCCGCGGCCAGCTGGCCACCGTCGGCGCCGCGGGCCTGTCGCTGCGGGCGGTGGCCCGCGACCTGGGCCTGGCGTCGTCCGCGCTGTACCGCTACTTCCCCAGCCGCGACGACCTGCTCACCCGGTTGATCGTCGAGGGCTACGACGCCCTGGGCGCCGCGGCCGAGGCGGCCGACGACCCCGCCGCGCAGCCCCGGGCCCGGTGGCACGCGGTGTGCGCCGCCGTCCGGGCCTGGGCGCGGGCGCACCCGCACGAGTACGCCCTGCTCTACGGCTCGCCCGTGCCGGGCTACGCCGCGCCGGCCGACACGGTGCCGGCGGCGACCCGGGTGGGTGCGGTCCTCGGCGGCGTCCTGGGCGACGCGGCCCGGGCGGGCCTGCTGCCCCCGGCCGAGGGACGGCGGACGGCCCTGGTCCTGCCCGCCGCGGCGGCGGTGCTGGGCGGGGAGCACGAGGCACTGGACGACGGGGTCCGCTCCCGGGCGCTGCTGGTGTGGAGCTCGCTGTTCGGGATGGTCAGCTTCGAGCTGTTCGGGCACTTCGAGGGCACGGTCGCCGACGCCGACGCCTTCTTCACCGAGCAGGTGGGCGAGCTGGCCGACCTGCTGGGCCTCTAGACGCAGCGGAGGCCCGGGACCGCAGGGGTCCCGGGCCTCCGACGTGCCGTGCCTCAGGCGATGGCGAGGGTGGTCTCGTTCAGCCCGACCTCGGCCGAGAGCACCCGCTCCGCCCGGCCGACCGGGGCCAGTGAGCGCAGCTTCCACTCACCGGGCGCGGCGAAGAACCGGAACTCGCCCTCCGGGGAGGTCACCACCTCGGCGGTGAACTCGTCGGTGGCGTCCAGCAGCCGCACGTAGGCGCCGGCGACCGGCGCGCCGTCGTGCCACACCGAGCCCTGGATGACCGTCTGGGTGGACAGGTCGATCCCGGCGAGCGCGCCGCCCTGCTTCGGGGCCCCGCACACGTCAGGCGCCCTTGGCGATCGGGACGCCGACCAGCGAGCCGTACTCGGTCCAGGAGCCGTCGTAGTTCTTCACGTCGGCGTGGCCGAGCAGCTCGTGCAGCACGAACCAGGTGTGCGAGGAGCGCTCGCCGATGCGGCAGTAGGCGATGGTGGCCTTGCCGTCGTCCAGGCCGGCGTCGGCGTAGAGCGCGGCCAGCTCCTCGTCGCTCTTGAAGGTGCCGTCCTCGTTCGCGGCCTTGCTCCACGGCACGTTGACCGCCGAGGGGATGTGGCCGGGGCGCTGCGCGCCCTCCTGCGGCAGGTGCGCGGGGGCGACCAGCTTGCCGGCGAACTCGTCGGGGCTGCGCACGTCGACCAGGTTCTTGGTGTCGATGGCGGCCACGACCTCGTCGCGGAAGGCGCGGATGGAGGTGTCGGGCTCCTTGGCCGTGTACTGCGTGGCCGGGCGGGTGACCTCGGCGTCGGAGAGCGGACGGCTGTCCAGCTCCCACTTCTTGCGGCCGCCGTCGACGAGCTTGACCGCGTCGTGGCCGTAGAGCTTGAAGTACCAGTAGGCGTAGGCGGCGAACCAGTTGTTGTTGCCGCCGTAGAGCACGACGGTGTCGTCGTTCGAGATGCCCTTGGCCGACAGCAGCTGCTCGAACTGCTCCTTGTCCACGAAGTCGCGGCGCAGCGGGTCCTGGAGGTCGGTCTTCCAGTCCAGCTTCACCGCACCCTCGAGGTGGCCCTTGTCGTAGGCGCTGGTGTCCTCGTCGACCTCGACGAAGACCAGGCCGGCGTCGCCCAGGTGCTCCTGGGCCCAGTCGGCGCTGACGAGCACGTCGCTGCGGCTCATGGGTTTCTCCTCCTGCGGGTGGGGGTCAGTGGGAACGGGCGGGACGGGCCCGCCGGACGATCAGGTACAGCTCGCAGCCGAGGCAGAAGCCCACGGCCGCGTTGAGCAGGGCGGCCACGAGGGCCAGCCCGGTCGCGACGGCGCCCACGACCGGCGCGCCGGTCAGGTAGCCGAGGGTGCCCACGAGGGCGAAGCCGAACCCGACGAGCTGGGCGAAGCGCGGCGGCGCCTCGTCCTCGGTCTCGCGGACCGGCCCCAGCCGCGGGGCGACGAGGGTGCGGAACGCCACGCCGTAGGGGGCGTACCGGAGACCGGCGAACGCGCCGACGGCGAAGACGACCGCCTGCGCGGCGAGCAGCCAGCCGCTGCCGGTCAGCAGCACGACGGCGAGCACGACGGTGGTGACCCAGGCGGCGAAGCGCGGGCCACGGATGTCGACCTGACGGATGGGTGTCACGGGTGGGGGCCTTCCGAGGAGCGGGGTGAGGGCTCGTCGAGGCGGGAGGTCAGCCTCGGAGGGAGGCGCGACACAGGCAGCTGCCCAGGCGGCACAGGTCGACTGTGCGTCGCTGAGTCAGCAGGGTGCCCACGGCGCGCAGAGTAGCAACACCCGTCACGCGGGCCCCTGGGCCGGGGCGTGCGCGGCCACCAGGGCGGCCAGCTCGTCGGGCCGGGGTGCACCGCTGCTGCGGCCCAGCAGGGCGCCGCTGCGGTCGAGGTAGAACAGCGTCGGGGTGCGCCGCACGTCCAGCGCACGGACGGCCTCCAGCTCGCTCTCGGCGTCCACGTGCACCGCCGCCAGGCCCGGGTGGCGGGTCTGCAGCTGGGTCAGCCGGGCCTTCGTCGCACGGCAGGGCGCGCAGAACGCGGTCGCGAACTGGACCACCGTCAGGTCGGCGTCCTCGGGTCGCACACCGAGCCCGCGCAGCACGTCCAGCTCCTGCACGGCTGCTCCTCCCGTCGTCCGCACCGCCCCGCTGCGGGTCCGCAGCCACCAGGCGGCGACCGCCGCCAGCACGAGGGCGGCACCGAGCACGGCCGCTCCGGTTGCGTCCACGACCGGCTCCAACGTGACCGGTCCGGTGCGGATTCCCGCTACTGCAGGACGACGTCGTCCGCGCCGGCGGTGACGTCGACCCCGGTGCCGGTGACCTGCAGCCCCGTCAGCTCCAGCCCGAAGGGCAGCGCCGGCAGCGGGTACCGGAAGTCGAGCAGGTCCTGGGCGGCGTCGACGAGGAACTGCGGGACGTCGATGCCTGCGCCGGCGGCGGAGTCGACCGTCACCACCAGGTCCTGCCCGTCCAGGGTCACGGTGCCCGCGGCGGTCAGCGGGACGGTCTGGCCGAGCACCTCGACGGTCTTGGTGATCCGCAGCCCGTCGCCCTCGGCGGTCAGCGTGGTGTCGCCACCCAGCTGCGCTGCGAGCAGGTCGAAGGGCACCGACGCGCGGGCGTCGACCCGGTCCACCGGCAGCTGGGAGACCTGCCCGCCGACCACGTCGGACAGCGGCAGCCGCACGCCCTGCAGGGACACCTGCGCCGAGGTGCCGGCGGGTTGGCCGAGGTCGTCGGCGGTCAGCGCGATGCGCACGTCGTCGTAGCGGCCGGCCACGGCCTGGGTCAGGAACGGGAAGCCGGTGATGTCGACCGAGGGCTCGCCCGCCAGCCCGGCCTGGCGCTGCACCTGGGCGGCGACCTGGTCCTCGGCGACCAGCACGCCCACGCGGTCGGTGGCGACCAGCAGCACGACGAGCACCCCGAGGGTGACCAGCAGCCCCTTCACAGGCTGGTCTGCAGCACGAGGAACCAGGCCACCGGTGCGGCCGCGGCGAAGGGCAGCACCGCCTGCACCGCGGGCAGCGCCCAGCCGCGCCGCGGCCGGTCGACCGCGCCGAAGGAGGCGCCGACGGCGACCAGCGCGGCCACCCCGGCCAGGACGGCGCCGAACAGCGCCGCGGCCAGCGCCCCGGTCGGGTCGGCGGACTGCCGGCGCAGCAGGGCGACCACCACCCCGGCGAGGACGGCGAGCAGCACCCCCGGCAGACCGCGCGGCACGCCGGGCGCCAGCGCCGGGCGCGGCAGCAGGAGGTCCACCGCGTGGCCGACCAGCAGCGCGACCCCGACGACCAGGACGGCGGTGGTGGCCAGCCGGTCGCCGCCGGGGGCGCGGCCCAGCGCCAGCAGCACGGCCGGCGCGGTCACCGCGCACAGCAGCAGCAGGACGCCGGCCAGCGAGGCGACCAGGTAGCGGCGCGGGGCGGGGCGGGCCATCTGGTGCAGCACGCACACCAGGAACCCCGGGCCCAGCACCAGCAGCAACGAGCCCAGGTCGGGCTGCTCGGGCAGCCCGAGCAGCAGGTCCGCGCCGACCGCGGCGGCCACGCCGATGGCCAGCGAGCCGACGAACCCGCGGATGCCGGTGGCCAGCACCCACGCGGCGACCAGGGCCAGCTGGAGCGCCGCCACGGCGACGGCCCGGCCGGTGTCGCCGAGGGCGAGCGGCAGCCCGGCCAGCAGGGCGGTGGCCACCAGCACGCCGCCGGCGGCCGGCAGGTGGTGCGCGGTGCGCGACAGCTCGACCGGCGCCGCCGGGGAGCTCATCGCCGCGCCGGCTCGGGGACGGCGGCGCGGGTCACCGGGTCATCGTCGCAGAGCGGGCCGCGGCCGACCGACTCCCGCGCCCACCGGCCGATCCGCTCGGCCAGCGGCGCGGTCATCCCGTTCTCGGCGTGCCCCATGCCGGGCACCACCCACACCGTGGCGGCCGGGCCGGCGGCCTGGGCCAGGGTGCGGAAGTGCTCCAGCGGGAAGTAGGCGTCCCGGTCGCCGTGCACCAGCAGCAACGGGAGCGGGGCGATGGAGCTGACCAGCTGCACCGGTGCGGGCGGGTTGGTCGGCCAGGGCGCGCCCAGCCGGATGCCCAGCACACGGCTCCCGAGCCGTCGTCCGGCCGTGGTCTCCAGCAGCCAGTGCACCCGGCGCATCGGCACGGTGTCGCGGACGAACCAGCGGCTGACCGCGCTCACGCTCACCACGGCGTCGGGCCGGTGCGCACCCACCGCGGCCTGCCGCAGCGCGGCACCGCCCCCCATCGACAGCCCCACCGTGACCACCGTCGTCGCACCGTCGGCGCGGGCGGCGGCGACCGCGGCGTCGACGTCGAGCAGCTCGGGGTCCCCGCCCACCCCGGATTCCCCGCCGGAGCGGCCGTGGCCGCGGAAGTCCAGGCCTCGCACCTCCCCGAACCGGCGCAGGTAGCCGGCCAGCCGCAGGAACGGGGCGCGGGCGGTGGAGTTGGTGAACCCGTGGGCCACCACGAACGTCAACGGGCGTTCACCCGCCGTCGGTGGACGGGGCGGCGCCGGCGGCACCACGATGCCGTGCAGCCGCACCCCGTCCGCCGTGCGCACCGTCACGTCACGCTGCGGTATCGCTCGGGTCACGCGGGGCCTCACGTCGGATAGTCTGCGCTCTCCCCCCGACACCGGTGTCGACGCCACCTGTGAGGAGACGGCATGCGGCTCGTGCTCATGACTTCCGCCCGTCAGGCGACCACCGAGGTCCTGCCTGCGCTGGGGTTGCTCGCCCACCAGGTCCGGGTCGTCGCACCCGAGCTGTCCAGCCTCCTCGACGGCGACGCCGGCGACGTGGTGCTGGTCGACGCCCGCCACGACCTGGTCTCGGCCCGCACGCTGTGCGCGCTGCTGTCCTCCACCGGGGTGGCCGCCTCGCTGGTCGCCGTCCTGTCCGAGGGTGGCCTGGTCGCGCTGTCGGCCGACTGGGGTGTCGACGACGTCGTCCTCGACACCGCCGGCCCCGCCGAGGTCGACGCCCGGCTGAAGTGGGCCACCGCCCGCCGCCAGGCCGCCAGCACCCCGACCGCGGCCGACGACGGCGGCGTCACCAAGGCCGGCGAGCTGGTCATCGACGAGCACAGCTACTCCGCCAAGCTGCGCGGCCGCCCGCTCGACCTGACCTACAAGGAGTTCGAGCTCCTGAAGTACCTGGCCCAGCACCCGGGCCGGGTGTTCTCCCGCGCCCAGCTGCTGCAGGAGATCTGGGGCTATGACTACTTCGGCGGCACCCGCACCGTCGACGTCCACGTCCGCCGGCTGCGCGCCAAGCTCGGCACCGAGCACGAGGCGCTGATCGGCACCGTGCGCAACGTCGGCTACAAGCTCGACCAGCAGGTCGCCGACGCCACCGCCGCCGCCAACGTGGCCGCCGAGACCACCGACGAGCCGGTCGTCTCCTGACCGCTGATCCGCGCCCGGTCGTGGCGCAGCGGCTGACCGGCCCCCAGCTCGACCGCGCCGTCGCCCTCGTGCGCGCCGCGGCCGAGGCCGACGGCGTGCGCCCGCTGAGCGAGGAGGCCGAGCTGCGGCTGCGCCACGGCGGGCCGGACGACGGCCGCGACGTGCTGCTCGAGGCCGACGGCGCGGTGGCCGCCTACGCGCGGCTGGACCGGGACGCCGACGGCTGGCAGGCCGAGTTCGTCGTCCACCCGCAGCGGCGGCGGCGCGGACTGGGGACCGCGACGGCCGCGCAGCTGGAGGAGCTGGCCGGGCACGCGCGGCTGGCGGTCTGGGCGCACGGCGAGCTGCCGGGCTCGACCGAGCTGGCCACCGCCCGGGGCTGGGCCCGCGCCCGCACGCTGCTGCAGATGCGCATGCCCCTGGCCGACGTCGACCCCGAGCCCTCCCCCGCGCTCCCCGACGACGTCGTCGTCCGGCCCTTCCGGCCCGGCGTCGACGAGGACGCCTGGCTGGCCGTGAACGCCGCGGCCTTCGCCTCCCACCCGGAGCAGGGCGGGATGACCCGCCGCGACCTGGAGCTGCGCGAGGCCGAGGAGTGGTTCGACCCGGCCGGTTTCCTGCTCGCCTGGCGCAGCACCGGCGACGACGACGTGCTGCTGGGCTCGCACTGGACGAAGGTCCACCCGCCCGGCGACGCCGCCGACGAGGCAGTCGGCGAGGTGTACGTGCTGGGCGTCGCCCCGCAGGCTCAGGGCCTGCGGCTGGGCCGCGCGCTGACCGACCTGGGGCTGGCGCACCTGCGCGGCCGCGGGCTGCGCGAGGTGCTCCTCTACGTCGAGGCCGACAACACCGCCGCGGTGTCCCTGTACGAGAAGTCGGGCTTCACCCGGTTCTCCGCCGACGTCCAGTGGCACCGGTCCGCGTCCCGACCTTGAGCCGAACCGGCTGAGTTCACCCGGCGGCCGCGCGCTGTACCGCCGGGCGTGAGCCAAGCCTCAGCACCCGTTCATCCCGCGTTCACCGACGCAGCCAGATCCGTCCACCTCGGCTCCTTAGCGTCCTCTCCGTTGGACCTCACTGCCCGGCACCGACGTCCGGGCACCACCGGAAAGGCACTGAGTTGAAGCTCAGCACCAAGACGCGCGCCGTGACCCTGTCCGCGGCGTTCGCCAGCACCCTCGCCCTGGCCGCCTGCGGCGCCTCGAACGAGGGCGGCACCTCCGCGGCCACCGGCTCGGCCGGCGAGAGCCAGGAGCAGCTGAGCGGCACCCTGAACGGCGCCGGCGCCTCCAGCCAGCAGGCCGCGATGCAGGGGTGGACCGCCGGGTTCTCCTCCGTCCAGCCCGACGTCACCGTCAACTACGACCCGGTCGGGTCCGGCGGTGGCCGCGAGCAGTTCATCGCCGGTGGCGTGGACTTCGCCGGCTCCGACGCCGCGCTCAAGGACGACGAGCTCACCGCCGCCGAGGACCGCTGCGGCTCGGCCGGCATCTTCGAGCTGCCCGACTACATCTCGGCCATCGCCGTGGTCTACAACCTCCCCGGCGTCGACGACCTGAACCTCTCCCCCGACGTGCTGGCCGGCATCTTCACCGGCGCCATCACCACCTGGGACGACCCGGCCATCGCCGCGGACAACGAGGGCGCGGACCTGCCGTCCACGACCATCACCCCCGTCCACCGCGCCGACGACTCGGGCACCACCACCAACTTCACCCAGTACCTCTCCGCGGCGTCCCCCTCGGTGTGGACCTCGGAGCCCGACGGCGAGTGGCCGCTGTCCGGTGGTGAGGCCGCCAACCAGACCTCGGGCATGATCTCCGCGGTCCAGGCCGGCGAGGGCGCGATCGGCTACGCCGACGAGTCCCAGGCCGGTGACCTGGGTGTGGCCAACATCGGCGTGGGCAGCGACTTCGTCGCCCCGTCGCCCGAGGCCGCCGCCGCCGTGGTGGAGAACTCGGAGCTGCAGTCCGGGCGCGGTGAGTTCGACTTCGCCTACGACATCAACCGCACCACCGAGAGCGCCGACGAGTACCCGATCGTCCTGGTCAGCTACCACATCGGCTGCATCTCCTACGACGACGCCACCCAGGCCGACCTCGTGAAGGCCTTCCTCGGCTACGTCATCAGCGAGGACGGCCAGAACGCCGCCGCCCAGGCCGCCGGCAACGCCCCGATCTCGGACTCCCTGCGCGAGCAGGCCCAGACCGCGATCGACGCCATCACCTCCGGCTCCTGACGCAGACGGACGGCCCGGGCGCACACTGCGCCCGGGCCGTTCGCGCGTCGCCCACCGCACCGCCCCCGCACCGCCCCGCACCACCCGCCCCGCACCGCCCGCCACGCCCGCACGGAGTCCACGTGACCTCGCTCGACACCCAGCGCCGCAAGGACGCCCAGCAGTCCAAGCCCGTCCGCAGCCGCGGTGACAGCACCTTCGCCGGGCTGTCCACCGGCGCCGGCATCCTGATCCTGCTCGTGCTCGCCGGGGTGGCCGCGTTCCTGGTCGCCGAGTCCCTCGACGCCATCTCCGCCCCGGCCGAGGAGATCGCCGGCGGCGAGGGCGTCTGGTCCTACGTCGGGCCCCTCGTCTTCGGCACGCTCGTCGCGGCGCTGATCGCCCTGCTCGTGGCCACCCCGCTCGGTGTGGCCATCGCGCTGTTCATCACCTACTACGCGCCCAAGCGGATCGCTGCGACGCTCGGGTACTTGATCGACCTGCTCGCCGCCATCCCCAGCGTCGTCTACGGCTTCTGGGGCCTGGCCGCGCTGGCGCCGGCGATGGTGCCCTTCTACGCCTGGGCCGAGGACAACCTGTCCTTCATCCCGTTCTTCGCCGGCCCCGCCTCGGCGACCGGCCGCACGATGCTCACCGCCGGCCTGGTGCTGGCGATCATGATCCTGCCGATCATCTCGGCGATCTCCCGCGAGGTCTTCTCCCAGGCGCCGGCGCTGCACCGCGAGGCCGCGCTGGCCCTCGGCGCCACCCGCTGGGAGATGATCAAGATGGCGGTGCTGCCCTACGGCAAGTCCGGCGTCATCGGCGGCTCGATGCTCGGCCTGGGCCGCGCGCTCGGCGAGACCCTGGCGGTCGCCATCGTGCTGTCGGTCTCCGGCGGCATCACCTTCAACCTGATCAGCTCGTCGAACCCCTCCACGATCGCGGCGAACATCGCGCTGCAGTTCCCCGAGTCCAGCGGGCTCGGCGTGAGCACGCTGATCTTCACCGGCCTCGTGCTGTTCGTGATCACCCTCGCGGTCAACATGCTCGCCCGGTACGTGGTCAACCGCCGGGCCGACTTCTCCGGAGCGAACTGATGACCACCACGGCCCCTCCCCGCCGCGAGGCGCCCGAGCCCGAGGCGCCCGCCGTCCGCACCCGACGCCGGCTGCCCCGCTTCGGCGGCACCGCGCTGTTCGTCGCGGGCCTCGTCGTCGCCGGCCTGCTCACCGCCCTCTCGGGCTGGTCCTGGGGCCTGTTCGCCGTCTACGGCGTCGTGCTCGGCAGCCTGGTCACCTACGTCGGCTCCCGGGTCGTCGAGGGCAGCCGCAAGGCCACCGACCGGCTCGTCACCTGCCTGGTCAGCTCCGCCTTCGCCATCGCCATGGTGCCGCTGGTCTCGCTGGTCTACACGGTGGTCAGCAACGGCATCACCCGGCTGGACGGCACCTTCTTCAGCAACTCGATGGTCGGCGTCGTCGGCGAGGGCGGTGGCGCCTACCACGCCATCATGGGCACGCTGATCATCACCGCCCTGGCGACGCTCATCTCGGTGCCGATCGGCCTGATGGCCGCGATCTACCTGGTCGAGTACGGCCGCGGCAAGCTCAAGAAGACCCTGACGTTCTTCGTCGACGTCATGACCGGCATCCCGTCGATCGTCGCCGGCCTGTTCGCCTACGCGTTCTTCGCCATCTTCTTCGGCCCCGGGGTCCGGTTCGGCATCGGCGGCGCGGTCGCGCTGTCGGTGCTGATGATCCCGGTCGTCGTGCGGTCCTCCGAGGAGGTGCTCAAGCTCGTGCCCAACGAGCTGCGCGAGGCCTCCTACGCCCTGGGCGTGCCCCGGTGGCGCACGATCACCAAGGTCGTCCTGCCCACCGCGATCGCCGGTCTGGGCACCTCGGTGACGCTGGCCATCGCCCGCGTCATCGGCGAGACGGCCCCGCTGCTGGTGATCGTCGGCATCACTGCCGCCACCAACTTCGACCCCTTCGACGGGCGCATGGCCACCCTGCCGGTCTACGCCTACTACCAGCTCACCCAGCCCGGTGTCCCGCCGCAGTTCGGCATCGACCGGGCCTGGACAGCAGCCCTCGTGCTCATCATCATCGTCATGGCCCTCAACGTCGTGGCCCGCCTGATCAGCCGATTCTTCGCCCCCAAGACCGGTCGCTGACCGAGGAACCAGGAGTAAAGGACCAGACATGGCCAAGCGCATCGACGTCTCGGACCTGGACATCTTCTACGGCAACTTCAAGGCCGTCGAGGGCGTCAACGTCTCGATCGAGCCGCGCAGCGTCACCGCGCTGATCGGTCCCTCGGGGTGCGGCAAGTCGACCTTCCTGCGGTCGCTCAACCGCATGCACGAGGTCATCCCGGGCGCCCGCGTCGAGGGCAAGGTCGTCATCGACGGCCAGGACCTCTACGGCTCCGACGTCGACCCGGTCGACGTCCGCCGCCAGATCGGCATGGTCTTCCAGCGGCCCAACCCGTTCCCGACCATGTCCATCTACGACAACGTGGTCGCCGGCGTCCGGCTCAACGCCCGCAAGATGAAGAAGAGCGACCTCGACGACCTGGTCGAGTCCTCCCTCAAGGGCGCCAACCTCTGGAACGAGGTCAAGGACCGCCTGGACCGCCCGGGCTCGGGCCTGTCCGGTGGCCAGCAGCAGCGCCTCTGCATCGCCCGCGCGATCGCCGTCCAGCCCGAGGTGCTGCTCATGGACGAGCCCTGCTCGGCCCTGGACCCGATCTCGACGCTGGCCATCGAGGACCTGATGACCGAGCTGAAGGACCGCTTCACCATCGTCATCGTCACCCACAACATGCAGCAGGCCGCCCGCGTCAGCGAGCAGACCGGCTTCTTCAACCTCAACGGCGTGGGCCAGCCCGGTCGGCTCATCGAGTTCAACCCGACCGAGAAGATCTTCTCCAACCCGGACCAGAAGGCGACCGAGGACTACATCTCGGGCCGCTTCGGCTGAGCCGCGCACCCCACCGGAGCCCCCGTCGACCACCCGGTCGGCGGGGGCTCCGTCGTCTCCGCGGTCCCCGGCCGGGTGACGAGGTCGGGCGCACCTGGCGCCCCGACGTCCCCCGTCGGCTGTCACCCGATCCCCGCCCAGACGGACAGATCGGCGAGTGACGGCTGAGGGGGAACGAGGAGGCCAGGCATTCCCCCTCAGCCGTCACCCGGTGCACCTCCCGGGTGCAGCTCGGGCGAGTGGCAGCTGAACGCCGTCCGGCCGGTCAGCCGCAGGTGGCGGTGGGGGCCTGCGCGGGGGGCGCGGTGTCGGGGACGGCGGCCCCCACGGCGACCGGCGAGACCGCCAGGTCGGGGCTCGCCACGACCAGCTGGACGCCGGCGCCGGGCGTGGTCGTCGGCTCGAGCACCGCGTCCGGGACGGCGGCGGCGACCGTGCGGGCCTGCTCCACCGCGTCGGGGGCGTAGCGCACCAGGCTGGTCGGCACCGCGGCCGGCTCGATGCCGACCGGGCCCGGCACGAAGCCCTGCGCGGTCAGCGCCGCCACGGCGTCCGCGCCCGCGCCGGTCGCCGGGTCGGTGGTGTCGCCGGTGGCGTCCAGGACGGACACCGTCACGCTGCTCGGGGGCAGGGTGACGGCCACGTCGGGCCCGGTGGCCGCCGCCGCGGACTGGACCTCCGCGGGCGGGGGCAGCTCGCCGGTGCGGATGACCGCGTCGAACAGGTCCCGGGTGGCGGTGCCGTCCAGCACCACCGAGGCGGTGGTGCTCCCGGCGGCCAGGTAGCCCTCCCGCGCGACCGGGAGGGAGCTGCGCTCCACCCCGCCGGCGGGCAGCTCGCGCAGGGCGCCGGCCAGCCCGCGCAGGTCGGCCAGCGAGGTGCCCTCGTCGGTGGTGGCGACGTCGGCGGCGCCGGTGGCCAGCGAGACCGCGCGGACGGGGTTGAACAGGGTGCTGACGGTCGCGACCGGGAGCGCGTCGGTCGGGCACGAGGCCGCCACCCCGTCCCCGGCGCGGCCCAGGTCGACGTCGAGGTAGTGGTCGACCCGCAGGCCGGACAACTGCTGCACCGCGCGCACCAGGCAGCCGGGGCCGCCGTCGGCCAGCGACTGCGCCAGCGGCTCGGTCACGGGCTGGCGGAGGTCACCGTCGTCCGCGCGGCACTCGGGGGTGTCCACCAGCGCTGTCGAGGGGACGTCGAGCACGAGTGCGCGCCCGCCGTCGGCGGTCAGCCGCACCAGGGACGCGCTGAGCGCCGCCGCGCCGTCCTGGCCGGGTGCGCCGGTGCCGAGCACCAGCCAGGTGGTCGCGCCGTCCTGCAGCTGGGGGGCGAGGATCTCCGGCGCGTCGGTCGACAGCGCCGCGACCCGGTCCACCGAACGGTCGGCGTAGAAGTACAGCCCGACGTAGAACCCGCCGACCAGGCCGACCAGCACGGCGACCACCACGGCGGCCCGGACCAGCCGCCGCTGCAGCGGGCTCATGGCCGCCCGCTTCTCGGCCCGCGTGCGGCGGACCACCGGGACGGGGACGTCGCGGCCCGGGATGGGCGGCAAGGGGGCCGACGGCCGGAGTCCGGGCAGCGGCGGCACCGGGGCCGACTGCCGGGCGCGCTCGGTGCCGGGCAACGGGGGCACCGGGGCGGACGGCCGCCGGCCCCGCTCGGTGCCCGGCAGCGGCGGGACCGGCGCGGACCGGTCGGTGGCCGCTCTGGCCTGGCGCTGGGCGCGGCCGGGGCGCCAGGGCGAGGACGACGGCACCGGCGCGCGGTCCGCCGGTGCGGCGGGGGCCGCGGGTCCGGCTGCGGCAGCCGGGGGCGTCTCGCCGGCCGGCGGGACCGGCGGCATCGTGGGTCGCGGCCCGGCGGTCTGCGCGGGCACGGCGCTGGTGCTGGGCGCGGCACCGGCGACGATCCCCGAGGCGGGCAGCTCGCTGGTCCCCGGCGACGACACGGGGGGCGACGCCGGCGACGCCACGGGCGAGGACACCTGCCGGGACGACGGCGACGACACCGGCGGGGGAACGGGGGGCGGGGCCACCGGACGGGCGGTCGCGGCGGGCGGCGGGACGGGCCTCGGGACGGGCTGCGCGGTGGGCCGCGGTGCCTGCGGCAGTGCGGGACCGGACTGCGGCGCCGGGGCGGAGGTCGACGGCGGCACGTCGACGGGGGCGGGGTCGGACGGCGGCGCGGGCCGGGCGGGCGCGACGGCCCGCGCGACCGGGGTCGGCCGGGCCGCCGGCGGCGGGGCGCTGGGCCGGGCCGGCGGAGGCGGCGTGGTGGTGTTCGGCCGCGGGGCCGAGGACGCCGGTCGGGACGGCGGCGCGGGCGAGGAGGCCCGCCGGTCGGCCCGCCGGCGACCGCCGGTGCCCGCGACGGCGGCCTCGCGCGAGCGCGCGAGCAGCGCCTCGACGGTGAGCTGGGAGTCGGTCGTGGCGCCCCGGGCGCGCGGGGGGACGGCGAGGGCCTCGTCGGGTCCCCCGCGCCTGTCCTGCTCCGCCACCGGTGTCCGCACCCCGCTGTCGTGGTCCCCCGGCCGGTCGACATGGCGATCGGCCGGCTCCGCGTCGACGCCGTCCGCGGCGCCGTCCGCACAGACTACGGGCTGAACGACACCGATGTGATTCACACGCCGTGGTCGACATGTCGACCCGCCGTCACCACGCCCGTCCGCCCGGTCGCCGCCCGCGTCGCCGCTGCGTAGCGTCGCAGCGGTGAGACTCCCGCAGCTGCCGGGCCCGTCGGACCTGATGGGCGCCGCCGAGGGCCTGCGCGACCTGGTCACCGAGTCCCTCGCCCTCGTCCCGCGGGTGGTCACCGCGATCGGGCAGGCCGAGCAGCTGCTCACCCGGGTGGGCGCGCTGCTGGACCGCGTCGATGCGGTGGTGGACCGGGCGGAGACCGCGGTCGCCGACGTCGCGGGCACCCGCGAGCGGGCCGAGGCGCTCATCCGCGGCGTCGAGGCCACCCGCGCCTCCGCCGACGCCGCCGTGGCGGGCGCGGGCAGCACGCTGCGGGCCGCGGACGCACTGGTCGAGCAGGCGCAGGGCACCAGGCAGGGCGCAGACGACCTCGTCGCCGGCGCACGGTCGACCCGGGAGGGCGCGGACGCGCTGGTCGCCGAGGCCCGGGCCACCCGGGAGCGGGCCGACGAGCTGGTCGGGTCGGCGGGCGGCCTGCTGGACCGCACGAGCCCGCTGCTGGCCTCCTACGAGCCGACGCTGACCAAGCTGGCGCCGCTGCTGCAGCGCTTCGCCGACGACCTGGACCCCGCCGAGGTCGAGGCGCTGGTGCAGCTGGTGGACCGGCTGCCCACCCTGGTCGCGCACCTGGACGAGGACGTGCTCCCGGTGCTCGCCTCGCTGGACGGCGTCGCGCCCGACGTGCACGCCCTGCTGGACACCGTGCAGGACCTCCGCGAGCTGGCGAAGGGCTTCCCGGGGTCGAAGCTGTTCCGCCGCCGCGGTGCGGAGGAGATCGCGGAGGAGGAGGCCGGGGGCCGGCGGCGCTGACCCCCGGCCCCGCTCAGCCCTCCGTCGGGTGGCCGAGGGCCCGCACGACCTCGCCGACCCGGTCGTAGCTGCGGGTCGGCTCCAGGCGGGCCAGCTCGTCGGCGACCGCGTCGGGGGCCCGGTGGTCCCGGGCGGCCTCGACCAGGTCGGCGCCGGTGGCCGGGAAGTCGGCGCGGTCCAGCCAGCGGGCCAGCTCGGTGCGCAGCTGCACGGTGGCCTGGTCGATGCCCACCGGCGTTCCGCCGGTCAGCGTGCCGTCGGGGGCGAGGTCGACGTCGGGCTGGTCCTCACCGCTCGGCTCGACCTCCCGTGACTCCTCGCTGCGCCCGCTGTGCCCGGTGCGGGTGATCGGCTCGACCTCGGCCGCGAGCACGTCGTCCACCCGGGCGCCGTGGGTGGCGGAGGTCTGCCGGTCCTCCCCCGGGCCGGTCACTGCTTCTCCAGGGCGTCGGGCTTGTGCACGGCCTTCTTGCCCGACTTGTCGCTCTTCACCTCGTACTGCGGGTCGTCGTCGCTGGCCTTCACGGTGCGGCCACCCGCCTCCGTGTCGTCGGTGATCTTGCGGGTGACGGTGCCCTCGGTCTCGGTGCCGTGGGTCTTCCAGGTGACGTCGTCACCCTTCTTCAGGTCGTCGCTCACGTGGTCCTCCTGCGCTCGGGGCCGGTGTCCGCGGACCCTGCCCACCGCCGGGGGGTGGCACACCTGGCGGCCGTGACCGGTCCGGTGGTCCCCCGTCGGGGTGAGACCCGTGCCGGACGGCGCGGCAGCGCGCCGTTGCTCACGTAGCGTCGTCACCGGGTCGAGCATCCGTCCGCCGGACGCCTCGTCGCTCACGCAGCGTGAGCGCCGACCCCGCGATCGCCGGCCCGGTCGGTCCCCTCCCCCGGGACCGGCCGGGCCGGCCCCTCCCGCCGCCTAGGCTGGCCGGTCGTGACCGACCCGACCGGCGCCCGCCCCGTCGACGTGCTGACCGTGCTCCGCTCCGCACCGGTCACCCCCTCCGTCGTCCGGGTCACCCTGCAGGGCGCCCCCGAGGTGGTCGCGGCCGCCGCACCCACGCTCGCCGTCCTGGTGCCGCGGGTCGGTGACCGCGCCCCGGAGTGGCCGGCCGTGGCCCGCGACGGGCGCATCGTCTGGCCCCAGGGCAGCCACGGGGTCAGCCTGCGCAGCTACACCGCCCGTCGCCAGGACCCGGTCACCGGCGAGGTGGACGTCGACTTCGTGCGGCACGGCGACGGGCCCGCCGCCGCGTGGGCGGCCGCGGCCGCGCCGGGGGACGTGCTGGGGCTGGCCAGCACCGCACCGCTCGGGGCCGGGTCCGCGCCGTGGCTGCTGCTGGCCGCCGACGAGACCGCGCTGCCCGCCGTCGCCCGCATCCTGGCCGCCGCGGCCCCGTCGACCCGGGGCGTGGCCCTGCTGGAGGTCGCCGGCCCGGCCGAGGAGCAGCCGCTGCCGGTGCCGCCGGGGGTGCAGGTGCGCTGGCTGCACCGCGGGGACGCCGAGCCCGGCACCGTGCCGCTGCTCGCGGACGCCGTCGCCGCGCTCACCCCGCCGGCGGGCGAGGAGGTCTTCGCGTGGGTGGCCGCGGAGTCCGCCGCCGTCCGCGCCGTGCGGGCCGACCTGCGCGGCCGGTGGGGGCTGGGCCGGGCCCAGCACCACGCGATCGGCTACTGGCGCCGCGGCCGGGCGATGTCACCCGCGGGCTGACCTGCCGGTTCGCTGCACCACTCGCAGTCTTCTCACAGGTAGCGTCCAGTCCGACCTCAGACCCTGTGCGCACCGTGTGCCCATGACGACGAGCGCGCCCGAACGGAACGCTGGAGGACACATGACCGGCAGCGTGGGCCAGCGAGCGCCCGAGGCGCGACTCCTCGTGGTCGACGACGAGCCGAACATCCGCGAGCTGCTCTCCGCCAGCCTCCGCTACGCCGGGTTCGAGGTGGCCACCGCCGCCGACGGCCAGCAGGCCCTGGCCGCGGCCGCGCAGTTCCGCCCCGACCTGCTCGTGCTCGACGTGATGATGCCGGGCCTGGACGGCTTCGGCGTCGTCCGCCGGCTGCGGCAGAACGGCACGCACACGCCGGTGCTGTTCCTGACCGCCCGCGACGCCGCCGAGGACAAGGTGTCCGGGCTGACGCTGGGCGGTGACGACTACGTCACCAAGCCCTTCAGCCTCGACGAGGTGCTGGCCCGCATCCGCGCCGTGCTGCGCCGCACTCAGGGCGCCCGCAAGGTCGAGGAGGCCCCGCGCCTGGTCTTCGCCGACATCGAGCTGGACGAGGAGTCGCACGAGGTCCTCAAGGCCGGCGAGCTGATCAGCCTGTCGCCGACGGAGTTCAAGCTGCTGCGCTACCTGATGAGCAACCCGGGCCGGGTGCTGTCCAAGGCGCAGATCCTCGACCACGTCTGGAACTACGACTTCAACGGCGAGGCCAACGTCGTGGAGTCCTACATCTCCTACCTGCGGCGCAAGATCGACACCACCGAGCCCCGGCTGCTGCACACGCTGCGCGGTGTCGGCTACTCGCTGCGGCTGCCCCGCGGGAGCTGACATCGCCGCCGACACGACGACGAGCCCGGTGACCACCACCGCGACGGGCGGGGAGCAGGCCTCCCCGCCCGTCCGGCCGTCCGGGTCCTCGGCGGGCCGCCCCGGCGCCGGCCGGGCGCGCACCCGGGTGCCGTTGCGGGTGCGGCTGGTCGCGCTGCTGGTCCTGCTGGTCGCCCTCGCCCTCGCGGTCACCGGCGTGGCGGGCACGTCCATGCTGCGCAGCTACCTCATCGAGCAGCAGCGCGAACAGCTGCAGGACCGGGTGCAGTCGCTGCTGCAGCAGCCGCAGGAGACCGCCCAGTACTGCCAGTCGCCCTTCCGCCCGGCCGGGCCCGAGCTGCTGGCCTGCAGCGTGTCCGACGACTCCTGGGTCGTGGTCAACGGCGGGAACCAGTCGGAGAGCAACCTGCCGCAGCTGGGCGCGGTCAACCCGGGCACCATCTCGCAGTACGACGACGCGCCGTTCACCCTCGACGCCAGGGACGGCAGCACCAGCTGGCTGATGCTCGCCAGCAGCCTGCCCAGCGGCCAGGTCGTCGCGGTGGGCCTCGACCTGTCCGGTGACCAGGCCACGCTGGGCCACCTCGTGGTCGTCGAGGTCGTCGTCGGCCTGGTCGTGCTGGTGCTGCTCGGCGTCACCGGCTACGTGCTGGTGCGCACCTCCCTGCGGCCGCTGGTCGAGGTCGAGCACACCGCCGCGGCCATCGCCGCCGGCGACCTCTCCCAGCGCGTGCCGGAGGGCGACGACCGCACCGAGGTCGGCCGGCTGGCCCGCGCGTTCAACGGCATGGTCGGCCGGATCGAGGGCGCCTTCCGCGCCCAGGCCGCCTCGGAGGAGCAGGCCCGGGCGTCGGAGGGCCGGATGCGCCGGTTCGTCGCCGACGCCAGCCACGAGCTGCGCACGCCGCTGACCTCGATCCGCGGGTTCGCCGAGCTGTACCGGCAGGGCGCCTACGCCGACCCGGCCGAGACCCACCGGATGATGGGCCGCATCGAGTCCGAGGCCTCGCGCATGGGCGCCCTCGTCGAGGACCTGCTGCAGCTGGCCCGCCTCGACCAGCAGCGCCCGGTCGCCGCCCTGCCCGTCGACCTCGGCGAGCTGGCCGACGACGCGGTGCACGACGCCCGCGCGGTGGCACCGGACCGGCCGATCACGCTGGACATGCACGACTCCCTCACCGAGGTCCCCGTGGTGCTCGGCGACGAGGGCCGGCTGCGCCAGGTGCTGGCCAACCTGGTCACCAACGCGCTCACCCACACCCCCGCGGGCACCCCGGTCACGGTGCGGGTGGCCGAGGACCCGGCCGACCCCGACGTCGTCCTGGTCGCGGTGGCCGACGAGGGCCCCGGGCTGTCCCCCGAGGACGCCGAGCGGGTGTTCGAGCGGTTCTACCGCGCCGACGCCTCGCGGGCACGGGTGGCCGGCGGCAGCGGGCTGGGCCTGTCGATCGTCTCCTCGCTCGTCGCCGCCCACCACGGCACGGTCACCCTGACCACCGCCCCCGGGCAGGGCGCGACCTTCACCGTCCGGCTGCCCCGCACGGGGCCGACCGGTCAGGGCTGACCGCCCGGGTGTGACACTCCGGGGGTGACCTCTCCCGCCACGCCCTGGGGCGCCAGCCCGCCGGACACCTTCTCCCCCGACCCGGAGCTGCAGGCGGCGGTCACCGAGCTGGGCGCCGCGGTGCGCGACCTGCTGGAGACCAGCGTCGCCACCACGGTGGCCCCGGGCGAGCAGGCCGACGTCGCCGCGGGGGTCCGCGAGCTCACCGCCCGGCTGGCCGCCACGACCCGCGACCGGCACACGCTCTCGGCCCTGGACGACCTGCCGACCTTCCGCCGCACGTACTCCCCGGTGTCGGGCGTGGGCCACGGGTTCGCCCCGCCGGTGCAGTTCCGCCGCGAGGGCGACACCGTGGTCGGCGAGTGCACGCTGGGGCTGCGGCACGAGGGCCCGCCGGCGCACAGCCACGGCGGGATGACCGCCATGCTGATGGACCAGCTGCTGGGCAGCACCGCGTTCCTGGCCGGGCGGTGGGGCATGACCGCGCACCTGGGCCTGGAGTACCGCGGCGCCGTCCCCCTGCAGACCCCGCTGGTGCTCGTCGGCCGGGTCGCCGACGTCTCCGGCCGCAAGACCGTCGTCACCGGCACCGTCGCGCTGGCCGCCGAGCCCGACCGCGAGCTGGTGCGCGGCGAGGGCGTCTTCGTCTCGCCCCGCCCCGAGCTGCTGGAGCGCTACTTCGGCGACCTGACCACCGCCGACGGCGGCCGGGCCCCCGGCCACGCCCAGGCGGCCACCGACGGGAGCACCCTGTGAATGACGTGCAGGTCGCGGTGGCCGCCGCCCGGGCCGCGGCCGAGGTGCTGCTGCCGCTGCGGGACGGCGACCTGCGCGACGGCGCGCTGGGCGACGCCGGGGACGCCGCCGCGCAGCGGACCATCTCCGCCGTGCTCGCCGCGCACCGGCCGGGGGACGCCGTGCTCAGCGAGGAGGCCGCCGACGACCCGGCGCGGCTCACCGCCGACCGCGTCTGGGTGGTCGACCCGCTGGACGGCACCAAGGAGTACCGCGCGGGCGACCGGCACGACTGGGCGGTGCACGTGGCGCTGTGGGAGCGGGCCGCCGGTGACCTCACCGTCGGCGCGGTGGGCCTGCCGGCGCTGGACGAGGTGCTGACCACCGACCCGGCGCCCGCCGTGCCCCCGGTGCCCGACGGCCCGCTGCGGGTGGCGGTCTCCCGCTCCCGCGCGCCCGAGGTGGCCCGGGTGGCGGCGGCCGCGCTGGACGCCGTCCTGGTGCCCCTGGGCTCGGCGGGCTACAAGACGCTGGCCGTCGTCCGCGGCGAGGCCGATGCCTACGTGCACGCCGGCGGCATGCACCAGTGGGACTCCGCCGCCCCGGTCGCCGTCGCCCGGGCCGCGGGGCTGTGGACGTCGCGGCTGGACGGGTCGCCGCTGGTCTACAACGGGCCCGGCACGTGGCTGCCCGACCTGGTGGTGTGCCGCCCCGAGCTGGCCGAGCGGGTGCTGGCTGCCGTGCGCTGAGGCGCGTACCGGACACTGGTCGCCGGAATCCCCACCACGTCGGTGTGGTTGGAGGTCCTGACCGCCGTCCCCGACTCCCGGAGCGCCCGCGCGTGACCACCACCGCCGACCTGCACCTCACCCAGCTGCAGACGCTCGAGGCCGAGTCCGTGCACGTGATCCGGGAGGTGGCCGCCGAGCTCGAGCGGCCGGTCCTGCTGTTCAGCGGCGGCAAGGACTCCATCGTGATGCTGGAGCTGGCCCGCAAGGCCTTCGCCCCGGCCCGCATCCCGTTCCCGGTCATGCACGTCGACACCGGGCTGAACTTCCCCGAGGTGCTGGCCTTCCGCGACCGCCGGGTCGCCGAGCTCGGCGTCGAGCTGGTGGTGGCCTCGGTGCCCGACGCGATCGCGGCGGGCACGGTGCGCGAGGAGCCCAACGGCTCCCGCAACCGGATCCAGACGCCGGTGCTGCTCGACGCGGTGGAGCAGCACGGGTTCACCGCGCTGTTCGGCGGCGCCCGCCGCGACGAGGACAAGGCGCGGGCCAAGGAGCGGGTGTTCAGCTTCCGCGACGAGTTCGGCCAGTGGGACCCCAAGAACCAGCGGCCGGAGCTCTGGGACCTCTACAACGGCCGCATCCACCTGGGCGAGTCGATCCGGGTCTTCCCGCTGTCGAACTGGACCGAGCTGGACATCTGGTCCTACATCGCGCAGGAGCAGATCGCGATCCCCGAGCTGTACCTGGCCCGCGAGCTCGACGTCGTCGACCGCGGCGGCATGCTCTACGCGGTCAACGAGTTCATCTCCCCCAAGCCCGGCGAGACGGTGTCCCGGGAGTCGGTGCGCTACCGCACCGTGGGCGACGCGAACCTGACCGCCGCGGTGCGCTCGACGGCGACCACCGTCGAGGAGGTCATCGCCGAGATCGCGGTGACCCGGCTGACCGAGCGCGGCGCCACCCGCGGCGACGACAAGGTCAGCGACGCGGCGATGGAGGACCGCAAGAAGGAGGGCTACTTCTGATGCCGGTCCGCACGGCGGCGCCGGCGCAGCAGCCACCACAGCACGCCCACCAGCAGGACCAGCCCGGTCAGCCAGCCCACGACCTCGGGCGTGCGCGGTCCCAGCGCACCGCCCAGCGCGTGGTCCACCAGGGTGGTCGCCCCGTAGCCGGCCACGTAGCCGACGACCACCACCAGCAGCGCGGGCACCAGCGGGGCGAGGAACACCCGGTCAGCCTCCATCCCCGCGCCGTCCCCAGCCAGCCCGAGACCCAGGAGGTGGCCGCGTGAGCGCCCCCGCCGACGACCTGTCCGCCGCCGCCGCGGAGATCGCCACCGCCCGCAAGGACATGCTGCGCATCGCCACCGCGGGGTCGGTCGACGACGGCAAGTCCACGCTCATCGGCCGGCTGCTCTACGACTCCAAGGCCGTCTTCGAGGACCAGTACGAGGCCATCTCGCGGGCCTCCCGCGGCGACCACGTCGACCTGTCGCTGCTCACCGACGGCCTGCGCGCCGAGCGGGAGCAGGGCATCACCATCGACGTCGCCTACCGGTACTTCACCACCCCGCGGCGCACGTTCATCCTGGCCGACACCCCCGGGCACGTGCAGTACACCCGCAACATGGTCACCGGCGCCTCCACCGCCGACCTGGCGATCGTGCTGGTCGACGCGCGCAAGGGCATGCTCGAGCAGTCCCGCCGGCACGCCTTCCTGGCCGCGTTGCTGCGGGTCCCGCACCTGGTCGTCGCGGTGAACAAGATGGACCTGGTCGACTGGTCGGCCGACGTCTTCACCGCGATCCGCGACGAGTTCACCGCGTTCGCCGCGCGGCTGGACGTCCCGGACATCACCGTCGTCCCGATCTCGGCGCTGGCCGGGGACAACGTGGTCACCGCCTCGCAGAACATGCCCTGGTACGACGGGCCCTCGCTGCTGCACCACCTCGAGCACGTCGAGGTCGCCAGCGACGTGAACTACGAGGACGTCCGCTTCCCGGTGCAGTACGTCATCCGGCCGCAGTCCGACGCGCACCGCGACTACCGCGGCTACGCCGGCACCGTGGCCAGCGGCGTGCTCCGCGTCGGCGACGCCATCCAGGTGCTGCCCTCGGGCCGGACGACGACCGTCGCCGGCATCGACTCGCCCTCCGGCCCGGTCGAGGAGGCGTTCCCGCCCATGGCGGTGACCGTCCGGCTGGCCGACGACGTCGACGTCTCCCGCGGCGACCTGCTCTGCCCCGCCGACGGCGGCCCCACGGTCACCCAGGACCTGGAGGCGGTGGTCTGCTGGATGACCGACGAGCCGCTGCGCGACCGGCGCAAGCTCGTGCTCAAGCACACCACCCGCTCGGTGCGGGCGGTGGTGAAGTCGGTGCACCACCGGCTCGACGTGAACACCCTCGACCACGACGTCGAGGCCGGCGAGCTGGGCCTCAACGACATCGGCCGGGTCACCCTGCGCACCACGCAGCCGCTGTTCGTCGACGACTACGCCCGCAACCGCGCCACCGGCCGCTTCATCCTGGTCGACGAGGCCACCAACGCCACCGTCGGCGCCGGGATGCTCTGAGCCGCCGCGCTCGACCCGTCGGACGACGCGAGGGGCCCACGTCCGGGCGGACGTGGGCCCCTGGCGTCGGGTGACGATTCTCAGGCGGCGGTGGACTCCGCGGTGCTCGCCTCGGTCTCGCCGGCGGCCACCTTCAGGGCGCGCCTGGTGAGCAGGCGGGCCAGGTGCGAGCGGTACTCGGCGTCGGCGTGCATGTCCGAGGACGGCGAGGTGCCCTCGGTGGCCAGCTCGGCGGCCTCCTCGATGCTCTTCCCCTCCGCCAGCGCGGCCTCGACCGCCGAGGCCCGCAGCACGACACCGCCCATGTTGGCCAGCGCCACCCCGGTGGACCCGTCGGGCAGGTGCACCGCGGCGGCGGCCACGATCGGCCAGTCGTTCTCCCGGCGGGTGAACTTCTCGTAGGCCCAGCCGGCGGAGCCGGTGCGCGGCACCCGCAGCTCGACGACCAGCTCCCCCTCCTCCATCGCGGTCTCGAAGAACCCGAGGAAGAACTCGGTGATCGGGATGGACCGCCGCCCCGAGGGGCCCTGGACCACCACGGTCGCGCCGAGGGCCAGCAGTGCCGTGGGCAGGTCGGAGGCGGGGTCGCAGTGCGCGACCGTGCCGCCGAGGGTGCCCTTGTGCCGGACCTGCGGGTCGCCGACCCGCGAGGCGACGTGCGGCAGCAGCGGCACCTCGGCCTGCGCGACCTCGGACTTCTCCAGCTCGTGGTGCCGGGTGGTGGCCCCGATGGCGACCTCGTCGCCCTCGACCCGCACGTAGGACAGCTCCGGCACCCCGGAGATGTCGATGAGCACCGACGGCACGGCCAGCCGCAGCTTCATGATCGGCAGCAGCGAGTGCCCGCCGGCCAGGATCTTGGCGTCCTCGCCGTGCTCGGCCAGGGCGGCGACGGCCTCGTCGACGGTGGACACCCGCACGTACTCGAACGGCGAGGGGATCACGCGGACACCTCCTGCTGGGCGCCGGGGACCTGGCCCGCGGCCGGACCGGACTCGGCGGCCTTGAGCACCGCCCGCACGATGTTGTGGTAGCCGGTGCAGCGGCAGAGGTTGCCCTCCAGGCCCTCGCGGACCTCGCGGTCGGTCGGGGTCGGGTTGTCGGCCAGCACGCCGACGGCGGCCATCACCATGCCCGAGGTGCAGAACCCGCACTGCAGGCCGTGCTCGGAGCGGAAGGCGGCCTGCACGGGGTGCAGCTCGCCGTCGGTGGACAGCCCCTCCAGCGTGGTGACCTGCGAGCCCTCGGCCTGCAGCGCGAGCACCGTGCAGCTCTTGACGGTCAGCCCGTCGACGATCACGGTGCACGCCCCGCAGGACGTGGAGTCGCAGCCGATGTTGGTCGCGGTCAACCCGAGGTTGTCCCGCAGGTGGTGGGCCAGCAGGGTGCGCGGCTCGACCTCGTCGGTCCGCTGCTGCCCGTTGACGGTCATCGAGACCTGCATCAGTTGGTGCTCCCCTTCTGGGCGCCGGAGTTCTGGGCTTCGCGGATCGCGCGCCAGACGCGCATGGAGGTGGCGGGCATGTCGACGTGCCGGACGCCGAGGTGGGCGACCGAGTCGACGACGGCGGACTGCACCGCCGGGGTGGAGCCGATGGTCCCGGCCTCGCCGATGCCCTTGGCGCCGAGCGGGTTCATCGGGGTGGGCGTGGCCATCTCGACCAGCTCGAAGCTGGGCAGCTCGGTGGCCGAGACGAACGGGTAGTCGGCGAACGTCGAGGTCTGCGGGTTGCCGTCCTCGTCGTAGAGGATCTCCTCCAGCAGCGCCTGGCCGACGCCCTGCGCGATGCCGCCGTGCCGCTGGCCCTCGGCCAGCAGCGGGTTGATGATCGTGCCCGCGTCGTCGACGGTGACCAGCCGGGTGACCACGGCCTTGCCCGACTCGACGTCGGTCATTACGACGGCGACGTGCGCGCCGAACGGGAAGGTCGGCGCGTTGGCGGTGAACGTGGTCTGCACGATCAGCTGCTCGTCGGCGGCCAGCTGGGCCCAGGTGACGCCCACGCCGGGCGTGCCCTTGACCGACAGGCCGGCGTTGGCCAGGTCGACCTCGAGGTCGTCGGGGTTGGCCTCCAGCAGCTCGGCGGCGCGCTTGCGGGCCACCTCGACCAGCTCGACGGCGGCCTGGTGCACCGCCGCGCCGCCCTGCTGCAGCGAGCGCGAACCCATCGTGCCGCCGCCGTCGGGGATCCGGTCGGTGTCGCCGTGCAGCACGGTGATCTTCTCGACCGGGATGCCCAGCTGCTCGCTGGCCAGCATCGCCCAGGTGGTGGCGTGGCCCTGGCCGTGCGGCGAGGTGCCGGTGAGCACGGTCGCCGTCCCGTCGGGGTGGACCTCCAGCTCGGCGTTCTCCGACGTCCCGTGGCCGGAGTCGGCCCCGGTGATCTCGACGTAGGCCGAGACCCCGATGCCCAGCTGCCGGACGTCGCCGCGCTCGCGGCGGCGGGCCTGCTCGGCCCGGAGCTCCGCGTAGCCGGCGGCCTCGAGCACGCGGTCCAGCGCGGCCTCGTAGTCACCGCTGTCGTAGGTGGCGCCCGAGGCGGTCTGCACCGGCTCGGTGAACGTCGGGATGAAGTTGATCCGGCGCACCTCGGCCGGGTCCATGCCGATCTCGGCGGCGAACAGGTCCATCGCCCGCTCGACCGCGGCGGTGGCCTCGGGCCGGCCGGCGCCGCGGTAGGCGCCGATCGAGGTGCCGTTGGTGGCGTAGCAGGTGGCCTGCGCGTGCACCTTGGGGATGTCGTAGACCGCGGCGGCCATCAGCATCGTCAGGGTGGGCAGCACGGTGCCGATGCGGGGGTAGGCGCCGCAGTCCTGGGTGACCTCGAGGCTGTAGGCGGTGACCTTGCCGTCGCGGCTGCCGCCGATGGTGACGACCTGGTCCTGGGCGCGGCCCTGGAGCATCCCGGTCATGTTCTCCGAGCGGCTCTCGCTCCAGCGGACCGGGCGGCCCACCTGCTGCGCCAGCCACGCGACGAAGGCGTACTCCTGGTCGGCGCCGATCTTGGCGCCGAACCCGCCGCCGACGTCGGGGGTGATCAGGTGCACCAGCGCGGGGTCCAGGCCCAGCCAACCGGCGATCTGGCCCTTGGCCTGCTGCGCGCCCTGGTTGGTGCACCAGATGGTGACCCGGCCGTCCTCGCCCCAGGCGGCCGAGGCGGCGCGGGTCTCCAGCGGCGCCGCGGCGACCCGCTGGTTGACGATCTCGCGGCGGACGACCACCTCGCAGTCGGCGAAGAAGTCCTCGGGGGCGGGCTCGCCGAAGGCGGCGACCTTGTTGGTGCCGACCTCGGGGAAGAGCACCACCTCGTCGGTGGCGGCGGCCTTGGTGGTGACCACGGCCGGCAGCGGGTCGATGTCGACGACGACCTGCTCGGCGGCGTCCTCGCCCTGGTAACGCTCCTCGGTGAGGACGACGGCGACCAGGTCGCCGACGAAGTGCACGCGGCCGCCGACCGGGACCAGCCACGGGCGGGAGAAGCCGGCGTCGAGGAAGGGCAGCGGCGGGGGCACCGGCTGCAGGTCACCGAGGTCCTCGGCGGTGTAGACGGCCACCACGCCGGGGGCCTCCCGCGCCGCGGAGGCGTCGACCGAGGTGACGGTGCCGTGCGCGACGTCGGAGCGCACGAAGGTGGCGTGCAGGGCGCCGGTGAGGCGCTCGTCGGTGAGGTCGTCGGTGTAGACCGCCCCACGGGTGAGGAAGAGGGGGTCCTCCGTGCGGACGACCCGGGTGCCGAGGATGCTCATGCGCTCGCTTCCGTAGCTGGACGACGGGTGGAACGCGCCCCGCGGGCGGGGTGCTCGCCGTCACTCTCGCATGCTGCGTGTGAGCCGGACCACCCTGGTCGGCACCCGGTGCCAGTGTCGTGGTCCCCTGGCCCGGTGAGCACCGCGCTGGCCCCTGCCCGGACCCGCGGACGGCTGCTGCTGGTCCTGGTCGCCGTCGTCGTGGTGGCGCTCAACCAGCGTCCGGCGCTGGTCGGCGTCGCCCCGCTGCTCGGCGACCTGCGGGCCGACACCGGCCTGTCCAGCGCGTTGGCCGGCCTGCTGACCGCGCTGCCCGTGCTCTGCTTCGGCGCCTTCGCGCCGGTGGCGCCGCAGCTGGCCCGCCGGGTCGGCCTGGGGACGGCGGTCGCGGCGTCGCTCGTGCTGCTGGCCGCGGGGACGGCGCTGCGCCTGCTGCCCCCGGTCACCGCGCTGTACGCCGGCACCGTGGTGGCCGGCGGCGCGATCGCGGTGGCCAACGTGCTGGTGCCGGCGTACGTGAAGCGCGAGTTCGCCGAGCCCGGCCTGGTGATGGGCGTGTACTCCGCGGCGCTCAACGTCGGGGCCGCGCTCGCCGCCGGGCTCACCGTGCCGCTGGGCCTGGCGCTGGGCTGGGGGTGGCGCGGGGCGCTGGCCTCGTGGGGGCTGCTCGCCGTCCTGGCGCTGGCGGTGTGGCTGCCGGTGGCCGGGACCGGCCGGGCCGACCGGGCCGGGGCATCGCCCGGGACGGCGTGGGGGCTGCTGCGGCACGGCCTGGCCTGGCGGGTGACGCTGTTCCTGGGCATGCAGAGCACCCAGTTCTACGGGCTCAGCGCCTGGCTGCCGACGCTGCTGGTCGACGCCGGCCTGCCGGTGGCCGAGGCCGGTCTGCTGCTTGCGGTCACCACCGTCACCGGCGCGGTCGGTGCGTTCCTGGGCCCCACGCTGGCCGGGCGGCTGCAGCTGCGCGGCCGGGGCCAGCGGCCGCTGGTCGGGGTGGTGCTGGCCTGCTACGTCGTGGGCCTGACCGGCCTGCTGGTGTCGCCGGAGGCGGGCACGGTGGTGTGGGTGTCGCTGTTCGGGGTGGCGCAGGGCGGCGGGTTCGCCCTCGGCCTGACATTGGTGGTGCTGCGCAGTGCCACGCCCCTGACCGCCGCGCGGATGGGCGGGGTGGCGCAGTGCCTGGGCTACCTGGTGGCCTCGCTGGGGCCGGTGGTGCTGGGGGCGCTGCACGACCTCACCGGCGGCTGGTCGTGGTCGGTCGGGTTGCTGCTGGCGCTGCTGGTGCCCATGGCCTGGGCGGGGTGGGGCGCGGCCCGCGCCGTCGTCCTGCCGGAGGACGCGGCGCGGGCCTGAGGCTCACTCCGTCGGCTCGGGGGCCTCGGACGGGTCGCCGTCCCAGTCCTTGCCGGCGTGCTGGGCGTTGACCGACGCGCTGTCGGTCTGCTCGGCGACGGCCTCGACCATCTCGCGGTCGCTGACGCCCTCGCCGGCGGCGTGCGTCTCGGCGCTGTGCTTGCTCATCGGTGGAGCCCTTCGTCGGTGGACGGTCCTGCTGACCGGTCCCCGCAGCCGCCGGATCGCAAACCGACGCCTCAGCCCAGGGCGTCGATCGCCTTGTGGATGCGCTGCTCGCTGACCGGGCGGGGGGTGCCCACCGACTGGGCGAACAGGCTGACCCGCAGCTCCTCGACCATCCAGCGGATCCGGGTCACCGGGTCCTCCGGCCCGCCCACCCGCGGCACCCGGCCGCGCACCTCGAAGTACTCCGCCCACACCGCCTCGACCTGGGCCTGCCACAGCGCGTCGCGCGCGGCGTTCGCCGGCAGCTTCTCCAGCCGCACCGCCATGCCCGTGAGGTAGCGGACGACGTCGGGCAGCCGCTTGCGCCCGGTCGCGGCGACGAAGCCGCGGTGCAGCAGCCCGGTCATCTGCGCCCGCAGGTCGGCCACCACCGCGGCCGGCACGCCCCGGCCGGGTGCCGCGCCGATGGCGATCGCGGTCTCCCGGGCCTGGGTCAGCACGGTCTCCACCCGGCGCACCACCTCGGCGGTGAGCGTGTGCAGCTGGGTGCGCGAGGCCTCGACCAGCGCGTCGAAGGCCTCCTGGGTCCGCGGCGGGCCGCCGTGCAGGGCGATGAGCTCGTCGGCGGCGGCGTCCACGCAGTCGGCGACCAGGTCGGGGATCTCGCCGTCCGGGTTGAACTGCAGGGCCAGCCGGCTGCGGGGCTGCAGCGACTTGACCACCTTGCCCGCGGGCGAGCCCACCGTGAGCAGCAGCAGCCGGCGCGCCCCGGCCCAGCTCAGCCGCGACGCCTCGGCCGCGGTCGGCACCACCCGGACGCCGACCGTGGCGCCCTCGTCGACCAGCGCCGGGTAGGCCGTCACCAGGTGGCCCTGCCGGTCGACCTGGACGGTCTCGGGCAGCGTGCCGAGGGTCCAGGAGGTCAGCCCGGTCCGGGACACGTCGGCCGACGCCCGGGCCAGGGCCCGGCGCGACTCCCCCGCGACCTGCGCCCGCAGCGCGTCCAGGTCCTTGCCGGTGGCGAGTGTCCGGTCCCGGTCGTCGAGCACCCGGAAGGTGGCCCGCAGGTGGTCGGGCACCGACGACGGCACCCACGCGTCCGGCGGCACCTGCACCGCCACCGCCCGGCGGATCTCGCGCTCCAGGGCCGGCAGCAACGGCTCGGTGGGGTCGATGTGCGGCAGCACCTCGCGCACCCGGTCGGGGATCGGCACCAGGCCGCGGCGCAGCTGCTTGGGCAGGCCGCGCAGCAGCGCGGTCACCAGCTCCTCCCGCTGGCCGGGCACCGTCCAGGCCAGCGACGCCCCCGAGGTCTCCGCGGCCACGGTGTCCAGCACGCCGAGCGGGACGTCGACGGTCACGCCGTCGTCCTCGGCGCCGGGGTCGAAGGCGTAGGACAGCGGCAGCACCAGGCCGTGGGTCAGGTGCACCTCGTCGGGGAAGTCCCCGGCCCGCACCTCCTCGGCGACGGCGGCGTCGGTGACCATCTCGGGCGTGAAGTCCAGCAGGTGCGGGTCGCGCCTGCGGGCCTGCTTCCACCAGGTGTCGAAGTGCCGGGTGGACACCACCTCGGCGCCGATGCGGGCGTCGTAGAGCTCGAAGACGGTCTCGTCGTCCACCCGCAGGTCGCGGCGTCGGGCCCGCTCCTCGAGCTCGGCGACCTGGGCCAGCACCGCCTGGTTGTGCGCCCAGAACCGGTGGTTGGTGTGCCACTCGCCCTCGACCAGCGCGTGCCGGATGAACAGCTCGCGGCTGAGCACCGGGTCGATCGAGCCGTACTGCACGCGGCGGCCCACGACCAGCGGGATGCCGTACAGCGTCACGCGCTCGGTGGCCACCACCGACCCGCGCTTGGCGTCCCACCGCGGCTCCGAGTACTGCCGCTTCACCAGGTGGTCGGCCAGCTTCTCGATGGTCTCGGGGTCCACCCGGGCGACGGTGCGGGCGAACAGCCGGCTGGTCTCCACCAGCTCCCCGGCGACCACCCACCGGGGCGGCTTGCGGGTCAGCACCGAGCCCGGCGCGATGACGAACTTCGCGCCCCGGGCGCCCAGGTACTCCCGCGACCCCCGCCGCTTGTCCCCCGGCGAGGCGTCCTTGCCCAGGTCCTGCTGCAGCCCGACCTGCGAGAGCAGCCCGGACAGCAGCGCCGCGTGCACGCCCCGCTCGTCGGGCTCGGCAGCGAGGTCACCCCGCCCGTCCTGCAGGGTCATGCCCAGCCGGCGGGCGGTGCCGCGCAGCTGGCCGTGCAGGTCCTGCCACTCCCGGATCCGCAGCCAGTGCAGGTACTCGCGCTTGACCGTGCGGCGGAACTGGTTGCCCGAGAGCTCGGCCTGGCGCTCGACCAGGTAGCGCCAGAGGTTGAGGATCGACAGGAAGTCCGAGTCCTCCGCGGCGAACCGGGCGTGGAGCTGGTCGGCGGCGGCCTGCGCGTCGGCCGGGCGCTCGCGCACGTCCTGGACGGTGAGCCCGGCGGCGATGACCAGCACCTCCTCCAGCACCCCGCGCCGGTCGGCCTCCACGACCATCCGGGCCAGCCGCGGGTCCAGCGGGAGCGCGGCCAGCGCCCGGCCGGTCCCGGTCAGCCGGCCGTCGGCCAGCGCGCCCAGCTCGTCGAGCAGCGCGTACCCGTCGGCCACCGCACGGCGGTCCGGCGGGTCGAGGAACGGGAAGTCCTCCACGGCACCGAGGCCGAGCGAGGCCATCTGCAGCAGCACCGAGGCCAGCGACGTCCGCAGGATCTCCGGGTCGGTGAACTCCGGCCGGCTCTCGAAGTCCTCCTCGGAGTAGAGCCGGATCGCGATGCCGTCGGACGTGCGGCCGCAGCGGCCCGAGCGCTGCCGGGCCGAGGCCTGGCTGATGTCCTCGATGGGCAGCCGCTGCACCTTGGTGCGCGCCGAGTACCGGCTGATCCGCGCCGTGCCGGGGTCGACCACGTACCGGATGCCGGGCACCGTCAGCGACGTCTCGGCGACGTTGGTGGCCAGCACGATGCGCCGGCCGGTGTGCGGCTGGAAGACCTTGTGCTGGTCGGCGGCCGAGAGCCGGGAGTAGAGCGGCAGCACCTCCGCCTGCAGGGCCGCGTCGCCGAGCGCGTCGGCGGTGTCGCGGATGTCGCGCTCGCCGGCCAGGAACACCAGCACGTCGCCCGGGCCCTCGGCGACCAACTCGCGGCAGGCGTCCACGATGGCGGTCACCTGGTCGCGGTCGGGGTCGGCGTCCGGGTCGTCGGGGTCCACGACCGGCCGGTAGCGCACCTCGACCGGGTAGGTCCGGCCGGACACCTCGACCACCGGGGCGTCGCCGAAGTGCTTGGCGATCCGGTCGACGTCGATGGTCGCCGAGGTGATGACGACCTTGAGGTCGGGACGGCGGGGCAGCAGCTGGGCCAGGTAGCCGAGCAGGAAGTCGATGTTCAGCGACCGCTCGTGCGCCTCGTCGACGACGATCGTGTCGTACTGGCGCAGCAACCGGTCGCGCTGCACCTCGGCCAGCAGCACGCCGTCGGTCATCAGCTTGACCAGGCTGGTGTCGCTCACCTGGTCGGTGAACCGCACCTTGTAGCCGACGACCTCGCCGAGGGAGGAGCCCAGCTCCTCGGCGATGCGCTCGGCGACCGTGCGGGCGGCGATCCGGCGCGGCTGGGTGTGCCCGATCCGGCCCCGCACGCCGCGGCCCAGCTCGAGCAGGATCTTCGGCAGCTGGGTGGTCTTCCCGGACCCGGTCTCGCCGGCCACCACGACGACCTGGTGGTCCCGGATCGCCGCGGCGATGTCGTCCCGCCGTCCGCTGACCGGCAGCTGCTCGGGGTAGGGCACGGCGGGGACGGCGGCCGCCCGGGCGGCGATGCGCGCCTCGGCCCGCGCGACGTCGGCGGCGAGCTGCTCGTGCTCGCGGGCGCGGGCGGCGGGGTCGCGCACCCCGCGCAGCTGGTCCAGCCGCCGGCGCAGCCGGTGCTCGTCGTCGAGGGTCAGCGCGGGCAGCCGGGACCGCAGTTCGTCGGTCTCGGCAGGCACGCCCTCCAGGGTCCCACCTCCCCGCCACCCGGTTGTCGGTGCAGGGCGCAACCAGTTGCCCACCTCACATCAACATGCACCCTGCAACTGATTGCATGTACCGCGCAACGAGTTGTACTGTCCAACCGTCCCGCGACCGCGGGTCACCCCTACCCGGGAGGAGCACGCATGACCGACTCCCTCCTCGCGCCGGATCTCGACGGGGTGTGCAGCCGGCCGGGCGACGTCTCGACGGTCTCCGACCAGATCTCGCGCCTGATGCGCGTCATCCACGCGCTCAAGACGGCCATCACCGCCGGCGGCGACTCCCGCGAGCGGGCAGCCCACGTGCTGCTGTTCCCGCTGCTCCGTCTCGGCCCGCAGCGCCAGGGCGCGCTCGCCGAGATGGTGCACGCCGACCCGTCCACGATCAGCCGGCACGTCGCACTACTGGTCGAGAACGGCCTGGTGCGCCGGGTGGCCGACGCCAGCGACGGCCGGGCCAGCCAGCTCGTGATCACCCCGGCCGGCGAGTCCGTGGTGGCCGCCATGCACCGCGAGCGCGAAGCCCTCTTCCACACCGTCACCGCCGACTGGTCCGACAGCGAGCTCGCCACCTTCGGCAGCCTGCTGGACCGCTTCGTCAGCGACCTCACCGACGCCCTGCCCGCGGTGGCGGCCGCCGCCCAGGGCACGCCCGCCCCCCAGAACCCTGCTGGCGCCGCCGGCGCGCAGCGGACCCGACCCACCCCCGAGAAGGACCGATGACCCAGACCACCGATCGCGCGGAGTCCTCCGCCGACCGTCGGGCCGCGGCCTCCGCGCCCGGCGCCGACGGCACCTTCACCCACCGCCAGATCATCACCATCCTGGTCGGGCTGCTGCTGGGCATGTTCCTGGCCGCGCTGGACCAGACGGTCGTCTCCACGGCCATCCGCACCATCGCCGACGACCTGCAGGGCTACGACCTGCAGGCCTGGGCCACCACGGCCTTCCTCATCACCTCGACGATCGCCACCCCGCTCTACGGGAAGCTGTCCGACATCTACGGCCGGCGTCCGTTCTTCCTGTTCGCGATCGCGGTCTTCGTGGTCGGCTCCGCGCTGTGCGGCATCTCGACCTCGATGTACGAGCTCGCCGCCTGGCGGGCCGTGCAGGGCATCGGCGCCGGTGGCCTGATGTCGCTGGCGCTGGCGATCATCGCCGACATCGTGCCGCCCCGTGAGCGCTCGAAGTACCAGGGCTACTTCATGGCCGTCTTCGGCACCTCCTCGGTGCTCGGCCCGGTCATCGGCGGCGCCCTCGCCGGCCAGGAGTCGATCCTGGGCCTGTCGGGCTGGCGCTGGATCTTCTGGGTCAACGTGCCGCTGGGCATCCTGGCGCTGGCCGTGGTCTTCAAGAACCTGCACCTGCCGCACACCCGGCAGAGCCGGCGCATCGACTACCCGGGCGCCATCACCCTGGTCGCGTTCCTGGTGCCGCTGCTGATCGTCGCCGAGCAGGGCCGCACCTGGGGCTGGGGCTCGACCAGCGCGGTCGTCTGCTACGCCATCGGTGCCGTCGGCTTCGTCGCCTTCGTGCTTGCCGAGCGGGCCTACCGCGACGACGCGCTGCTGCCGCTGCGCATGTTCACCAACCGCACGTTCTCGGTGAGCGCGGTCAGCTCGATCGTGGTCGGCATGGGCATGTTCGGCGGCCTGCTGCTGCTGCCGCAGTACCTGCAGATCGTGCACGGCTCCTCGGCCACCGAGGCCGGCCTGCAGATGATCCCGCTGGTGCTGGGCATCATGACCGGCGCGATGAGCTCCGGCATCGTGATCGGGAAGACCGGCAAGTACAAGAAGTTCCCGCTCATCGGCCTGGTGCTGATGATCGGCGCGCTGGTCTCGCTGTCCTTCGTCGTCGGCGCGGACACCAACTACTGGGTCATGGTGCCGTTCATGCTCGCCATGGGTGTCGGCCTGGGCTTCAACTTCCAGCCGATCATCCTGGCCGTGCAGAACGCCGTCAGCCCCCGCGAGATCGGCGTGGCCACCTCCTCGGTGACCTTCTTCCGCCAGATGGGCGGCACCCTGGGCACCGCGATCTTCCTCTCGGTGCTGTTCAGCTCGCTGCCGACCAACATCGGCAACGCCTACGCCGACGCCCAGTCCAGCGCGGCGTTCCAGCAGGCCGCGCAGGCCAACCCCGACCAGCTCCAGCAGCTGCAGGGCGCGGGCAGCGACCTGGCGGACACCTCCTTCGTCCAGCGGCTGGACCCGACCCTGGCCCTGCCGTTCAAGGACGGGTTCGCCACGTCGATCGACTTCGTGTTCCTGCTCGCCGCGGCCGCGCTGGTCGTCGGGTTCGTCGTCCTGTTCTGGCTGCCGCAGGTCGCCCTGCGCAACCAGTCCGGCGTCCAGGCCCGGCAGTCCGGTGCCGCCGAGGGCGCGCCCACCGCGGACGCCCCCACCGAGCAGCCGGCGACCGTCGCGGCGAACGCCGCCGGGGCCGCCGCGCCCACCTCGGTCGCCCCGACCTCGGCGACGACCGACACCGGCCGGCACGCCGTGGTGACCGACCAGCCGGCCGGCCGGCACGAGGACGTCGACGCCGACCACGGACGGCACGAGGGGGACGACGGCCGGCCCACCGGGCTGGACAGCATCCCCGCCGACCACCTGCCGGCGGGCCGCCCCAAGGACTGACGTCCACCCCGCAGCACCACCGCACCACCACCGCACCGCCCCCGCAGCGCAGCCGCTGCGGGGGCGGTCGCGTTCGGGCAGGGTGCGCCCATGGGTGATGTACTGTTCCCCGGCTTCGACGTGCTCGACCTCGACGTCGAGCACCGGCACGGCGGCACGCGGGTGCACGCGGTCACCGGGGGTGCGGGTCCGCCGCTGCTCCTGCTGCACGGCTACCCGCAGACCCACGCGCTGTGGGCCGGCATCGCCCCCGACCTGGCCCGCGACCACACGCTGGTCGTGCCCGACCTGCGCGGCTACGGCGACTCGGGCAAACCCGCCGACGCCGAGGACCACGCGCCGCACTCCTTCCGCGCCATGGCCGCCGACGCCGCCGCGCTGATGGCGCACCTGGGCCACGAGCGCTACGCCGTGGTGGGCCACGACCGCGGCGCCCGGGTCACCCACCGGCTGGCGCTGGACCACCCCGACCACGTCACCCGCGCCGCCGTCCTGGACGTGCTGCCGACCGCGCACGTCTACGCGCACGTCGACCGCCGGCTGGCCACCGCCTACTACCACTGGTTCCTCTACCTGCAGCCCGCACCGCTGCCCGAGAACCTGATCGCCGGCGACCCGACCGGCTACCTGCACAGCCTGCTCGGCGGCTGGGGCGGGCCGCTGGACGCCCACTCCCCCGCGCAGCTGGCGGAGTACGAGCGCTGCTTCGCCGACCCGGCCACCCGGCACGCGATGCTCGAGGACTACCGGGCCGGCGCCTCGGTCGACCTCGAGCACGACGCGGCCGACGCCGCCGCCGGCCACCGGGTCGGCTGCCCCCTGCTGGTGCTCTGGGGCGGGCGCAGCGTCGTCGGCACCGGGCCCGAGGACGTCGTCGCGGTATGGCGCGAGCGGGCCGAGCGCGACGACCTGGTGCAGGGGCAGGCGGTAGACGCGGGCCACTTCCTGGTCGACGAGGCCCCCGAGCAGACCCTGCGCGCGCTGCGGGCGTTCCTGGCGGCCTAGCCTCGGGGGCAGACACCGTCGTCGAGAGGTCCCCCATGCGCGCGTCCCTGGTCATGTCCCGTCGCGACCTGGACTTCCTGCTGCACGAGTGGCTGCAGGTCGAGCAGCTGACCAAGCGCGAGCGGTTCGCCGCGCACGACCGCGGCACCTTCGACGCGGTCATCGACCTGGCCGCGGAGATCGCCGTCGAGCACTTCGCCCCGCACAACCGCGCCGCCGACGAGCACGAGCCGCACGTGGTCGACGGCAAGGTCGTGCTGGTGCCCGAGGTCGCCGCTGCGCTCAAGGTGTTCGGCGAGGCCGGCCTGACCGCCGGCACCCTGCCCGAGGAGCTGGGCGGCCTGCAGCTGCCGCAGGTGGTGAGCAAGGCCGCCACCGTGTGGTTCCAGGCCGCCAACGTGGGCAGCTCGGCCTACCCGTTCCTCACCATGGCCAACGCGCACCTGCTGCTGGCGCACGGCAGCCAGGAGCAGATCGACACCTACGTGCGGCCGATGGCCGAGGGCCGCTGGTTCGGCACCATGGCGCTGAGCGAGCCGCAGGCCGGGTCGAGCCTGGCCGACATCACCACCCGCGCCGAGCGGCAGGAGGACGGCTCCTACCGGCTCACCGGCACCAAGATGTGGATCTCCGGCGGCGACCACGAGCTCAGCGAGAACATCGTCCACCTGGTGCTGGCGAAGGTCCCCGGTGGACCGGCCGGCGTGAAGGGCATCAGCCTGTTCGTCGTCCCCAAGTTCTTGCCCGAGGGGGACGGGATCGGCGAGCGCAACGACGTCGTGCTGGCCGGGCTGAACCACAAGATGGGCTACCGCGGGACGACGAACACCCTGCTCAACTTCGGCGAGGGCGTGCACCGCCCCGGCGGGCGCCCCGGCGCCGTCGGCTGGCTGGTGGGCGAGGAGAACCGCGGCCTGGCCGCGATGTTCCACATGATGAACGAGGCCCGCGTGGGCGTCGGGCTGGGCGCCACCGCCCTGGGCTACACCGGCTACCTGCACGCGCTGGACTACGCCCGGACCCGCACCCAGGGCCGACCCCCGGCCGGCAAGGACCCGCTGGCCCCCCCGGTGCCGATCGTCGAGCACAGCGACGTCAAGCGGATGCTGCTGGCGGCCAAGAGCTACGTCGAGGGCGGGCTGGCACTGGGGCTGTACTGCGCGAAGCTGGTCGACGAGGAGCAGACGGCGGAGACGCCCGAGGAGCGCACCGCCGCGCACACCCTGCTCGAGGTGCTCACCCCGATCGCGAAGAGCTGGCCCTCGCAGTGGGGGCTGGTCGCCGACGACCTGGCGATCCAGGTGCACGGCGGCTACGGCTACACCCGCGACTTCCCGGTCGAGCAGTTCTACCGGGACAACCGGCTCAACCCGATCCACGAGGGCACCGCGGGCATCCAGGGCCTGGACCTGCTCGGCCGCAAGGTGGTGGCCGGCGGCGGTGAGGGGCTGCGGCTGCTGGCGACCACCATCGGGGCGACGACGGCGCGGGCGGCCGGCACGGAGTGGGCCGACCTGGCCGCCGACGTGGACGCGGCCGTGGCCCGCGTGGGCGAGGTGACGGCGACGCTGTGGGGAGCCGGCGACCCGGACGTCGCGCTGGCGAACGCGACGGTGTACCTGGAGGCGGTCGGCCACGTCGTCGTGGCCTGGCTGTGGCTGGAGCAGGTGCTGGCCGCCGGCGACGCCGACGGGGACTTCTACGCCGGCAAGCGGGCCGCGGCCCGGTACTTCCAGCGCTACGAGCTGCCGCGGACGGGTCCGCAGCTGGACCTGCTGGCGAGCCTGGACCGGACGACGCTGGACGCCGACCCGGGCTGGCTCTGACCGGTCAGGCGGACAGCGACTCCGCGGCGGCGGCGTGCCGGCCACGGGGGACGGGAGCCGCGGCGGTGCGCTTCTCGGTCTCGTACCGGGAGGTGGACTGCGTCCCCATCGCGATCACCAGGGCGGTCAGCAGCAGGAAACCCACGAGGGTCACGACCGGCCACAGCAGCATCGGGTTGGTCTCCCCATCCTCTCGAGAACCCGGCGGTGGACCCGCCGGTACGTCATCCGTGACGTCCACTGCCCGCATCTTCGGCAACCGAACCCCGCATCACCCGGAACCCAGGTGAACATCCCGTAACAGTGCTCACAATTCCGGACGGCGTGGTCCCATTGCTGCGTCAGGCTACCGATGTGAACCCGGAGGTCCCGTGACCCGCGATGCCCCGCGCGCCGGGTTGCTGGTGCTGACCCTCTCGCTGGCGGTGACCACGCTGTCGCTGCTGCAGTCGCTGGTGGTGCCCATGCTCCCGGTGATCGGGCAGCAGCTGGGCGTGGGTGCGGGTGCGGCCGGCTGGGTGCTGACCGCGAACCTGCTCGCCGCCGCGGTGCTCACCCCGGTCATCGGCCGGCTCGGCGACACCCTCGGCGAGCGGCGGGTCGTGCTCGGCGTCCTGGTCGTGATCAGCGCGGGCACGCTGCTGGCGGTGCTGACGACGTCGCTGCCGCTGCTGCTGGTGGCCCGGGTGCTGCAGGGCGCCTCCTACGGGCTGTTCCCGCTGTCCATCTCGATCCTGCGCCGCGAGCTGCCCGCGGAGCGGCTGACCATCGCGATGTCCGTCGTGTCCAGCACGCTCGCGGTCGGCGGCGTCATCGGCCTGGTGGTCACCGGCCTGCTCACCCGCGACGGCGGCAACTACCACCGCCCGTTCTGGCTGGGCCTGGCCATCGCGCTGGTCGCCCTCGCCCTGGCCGCGTGGGCACTGCCCGACCGGCCGGCCAGCGCGACCGGCGGGGTGGACTGGTGGGGCGCCGTCGTGCTCGGCACCGGGCTGGTGCTGCTCCTCCTGCCGCTGTCGCAGGGCCACACCTGGGGCTGGGCGTCGCCGGCGACCCTGGGCTGCCTGGCCGGCGCGGTGGTCGTGCTGGCCGGCTGGGTGCTGCTGCAGCGGCGGCGCACCCACCCGCTGGTGCGGCCCCAGCTGCTGGCCGACCGCCGGATGCTGGTGCCCAACGTCGCCGGGCTGATGACCGGGTTCGGCCTGTTCGCCTCCTTCCTCGCCGTCACCCAGTTCGTGCAGGTGCCGGCCGCGGCGGGCTACGGGTTCGGGGCGTCCACGCTCGAGGCGGCGGTGGTCTACCTGCTGCCCGGCGGGGTCGTCGGCATCGTGCTGGCGCCCTTCGCCGGGCAGGTCGTGTCCCGCATCGGCGGGGAGACCACGCTGCTCATCGGGGCGGCCTCCGGGCTGGTCGGCTTCACCCTCTTCGCCCTCGCCCGGTCGGTGCCCTGGGTGGTCGTGCTCGTCGGGCTGCTCACCCAGCTCGCGGTCACCGTCGCCTTCGCCGCACTGCCGGCGCTGGTGGTGCAGGCCGTCGACCCGAGCGAGACCGGGGTGGCCAACGGGGTCAACTCCATCACCCGGTCGGTCGGCAGCGCCCTGGCCAGCGCGCTGATCATCACGGTGGTCGCGGGCTCCGCCGACGCGACCGGGCTGCCCTCGAACGGCTCCTTCACCGTGGTCGCCGTGCTCGGCGGCGGCAGCGCCCTGGTGACCGGGCTGGTCGCGCTGTGGGGCCGGCGCAGCTCCCGGCGCCGGCCCGACGAGCTCGCCGACGTCGAGCGGGCGACCGCCTGCGCCGGCGAGTGGTCGCCGGTCTCCGGGATCCGCTAGTCGGCCGTCGGGCAGCGCGGGGCGAGGTTCGTCGACGCCCAGTCGGCCAGCTGGTCGAGCACCGGGGACAGCGCCGCACCGGACGGCGTGAGGGCGTAGCTCACCCCGACCGGCGGGCCCGCGTCGACGGTGCGCTCGACCAGGCCGGCGGCGGCCAGCTCCGACAGCCGGTCGGACAGCACGGAGTCGCTGATCCCGCCGACGGCGCGGCGCAGCTCGCTGAAACTGGCCGGACCGGTGCTGAGCACCCCGATGACCAGGCCGTTCCAGCGCTTGCCCAGGAAGCCGAAGGCCTGGGCGAGGGCGGCGTCGCACGTCCGCGGGGAGTGCTGGACGTCGTCGCTCACGCCCCCCAGCCTACTCATGCTAGCTTCGTACCGGTCGCTCGTTTTTCCCTAGCGACCTCTACAGACCTAGCGAGGTAGCCATGTCCCTGTTCCGCCTGGACGCCAGCATCCGCACCGAGGGCTCGGCCAGCCGCGCCATCGCCGACATCGTCGAGGCCGAGTGGCGCGCCGGGAACCCCGACGCCCCGGTCACCCGCCGGCACGTGGGCACCGAGCCGCTCCCGGCCACCGCCTGGGCCGCCGCGGTGAACGGCTCCTACGCCCCGGCCGACCAGCGCACCCCCGAGCAGACCGAGGCGGTCGCCCTGGCCGCCACGCTGACCGACGAGCTGGTCGACGCCGAGGCGCTGCTGCTCGCCGTCCCGCTGTACAACTTCGGCGTCTCCCAGCACGTGAAGACCTGGGTCGACCTGGTCATCACCGACCCCCGCATGGCGCCCGGGCAGCAGCCCCCGCTCGCCGGCAAGCCCGCCGTCCTGGTCACCGTGCACGGCGGCAACTACAGCGCCGGCACGCCGCGCGAGGGCTGGGACCACGCCACCGGGTGGCTGCGCCGGATCCTGGCCGACGTCTGGCAGCTCGACCTGACCGTGGTCACCCGCGAGTTCACCCTGGTCGGGGTCAACCCCGCCCTCGACGAGTTCGCCGACCTGGCCGCGGACCTGAAGGCCTCCGCCGAGCAGGAGGCCGCCGAGCACGGCCGCCGGCTGAGCTCGGTCCGCACCTCGGCCTGACCCACCACGGCCTGACCGGGCGCCGGTCGGCGGGCGATCCCGTCGACCGGCGTCCGTTTCCGTTCCGGGATCGGGGGCAGGGAGGAGGCCAGCGGGAGCAAACCGCGTCACCTGCGAGCCGCCGGAGTGCTCCGATGTCCAGCAGCAACCGGGGCGCCCCGCCCCGCGACGAGAAGATCTCCGCGGGCGGTCGGGCCGACCACGCCCCGACCGGCGCCGACCCCAAGGCCACCACGGGCGGCACGCTCAAGCGGCTGGTCACCGAGACCAGCGAGGACAACCTCACCGACTGGGCGGCCTCGCTCACCTACTACTTCGTGCTGGCGATGTTCCCGGCGCTGATCGCGCTGGTCTCGATCGTCGGGCTGGTCTTCGACCCCCGGCAGATCACCGACGCGCTGACCCAGATCCTCGACCAGGTCGCCCCGGGCACCGCGTCGCAGACCTTCTCCGGCGTCATCGAGCAGGTCGCCGGCAGCACCACCACCGCCGGTTTCGGCCTGGTCATCGGCCTGGCCGGGGCGCTGTGGTCGGCGTCGGGCTACGTCGGGGCGTTCACCCGCGCGGCCAACGTCATCTGGGAGACGCCCGAGGGACGGAAGTTCTACGTCCTCAAGCCGCTGCAGCTGCTGGTCACGCTGATCGGCATCCTCTTCGTCGTCGTCATCGGCCTGGCCGTGGTGGCCACCGGCCCGCTGACCGACGCGGTCGGCAACGCCCTGGGCCTGGGCAGCACCGCGACCACCGTGTGGGACATCGCCAAGTGGCCGGTGATGGTCGTGCTGGTCGCGATCATGATCGCGGTCCTCTACTACGCCACGCCCAACGTGCGGCTGCGCGGCTTCCGCTGGGTCTCCCCCGGCGCGGCCTTCGCCCTGGTCGTCTGGCTGGTCGCGTCGGCGCTGTTCGCCTTCTACGTGGCCAACTTCGGCAGCTACAACAAGACCTACGGCGCGCTGGCCGGCGTCGTCGTCTTCCTGGTCTGGCTGTGGATCACCAACCTGGTGCTGCTGGTCGGCCTGGAGCTCGACGCCGAGCGCGAGCGGACCGTCGAGCTGCGCGAGGGCGTGCCCCGCGCGGACAAGGAGATCCAGCTCGACGCCCGCGCGGAGCCCAAGGACCAGCGGACGACGTAGCGCCTAGCCCCGGTCGGCGGACCGGCGCATCGACCACATCTGCGCCGGCCGCTCGAACTGGGTCGCGATCTCCCAGGAGACGTGCGGCGGGCCGGTCTCCTTGCGGAAGTTGGCCACCGCGACCCGGGCGAGTTCGGGGTCGGCGGCCACCCGCGCGGCCAGCTCCCGGGCGCGCGGCTCCACGTCGTCGGCGGGCAGCGACGCCCAGGCCAGGCCGAGCTCGGCGGCCCGGGCGCCGCTGACCTCCTCGCCGAACAGCGCCATCGCCGCGGCGGCCTCCCGGCCGATCAGCCGGGACAGGATGACGAAGTGCCCGCCGCCGGGGTGCAGCCCGCGCTTGAGGAAGCCGCAGATCAGCCGGGCGTCGTCGGCCACCACCCGCAGGTCGGCGGCCAGCAGCATGTTCATCCCGGCGCCCACGGCCGACCCGCGGACGGCGGCCACCGTGGGCACCCGGACCTGGCCCAGCCGGTAGAACGAGTCGTAGATGGCGCCCATGCCGTCCCAGGCGGGCCCGGCGGCCGGGTCCTGGCCGGCGTCGAGCAGGGTCTGCACGTCCCCGCCGGCGCAGAAGCTCCGGCCCACCGCGGTGAGCACCAGCGCCCCGACGTCGTCCCTCCCGTCGACCTCGTCGAGCACCGCGATGAACTCCGCGGCCATCGCCGGGGTCAGCGCGTTGCGGCGGTCGGGGGCGTTGAGGGTGACGACGGCGACGCCGCCGTCCACCTCGAGCAGGACCTCGCTGTCAGCCATGCCGCTGATCAGACCACGACCGGTCGGTGACCGCGTGGTTCGATGTGCCCACCGAGAGCGGAGGGGGACGGGTGGCCGACGACGAGGTCCCCGACGTCCCCGACGTCCCCGCCTCGCAGACGCTGGACCGGGGCATCCGCGTGCTCGAGCACCTCGCCACCACCCGGACCCCGCAGTCGATCGCCACCGTCGCGGCCGCGGTCGGCGTGCACCGGTCGGTCGCCTACCGGCTGCTGCGCACCCTGGAGGCCCACCGGCTGGTCGAGCGGGACGCCGAGGGCAGCTACGGCGTGGGCCTGGGCGTGGTCGGGCTGTCCCGGGCCGTGCGGCGCACCCTGCAGGCCGCGGCGACCCCCGAGCTGGCCCGGCTGGTGCAGGAGCTGGGCATGACCGCGTTCCTCGTCGTCCGCGACGGCGCCGAGGCGGTGACCGTCAACGCCGTCGAGCCGCGCGACTCCCCCGCCCACGTGGCCTTCCGCCCGGGCAACCGGCACCCCGTGCACCTCGGCGCCACCGGTCTGGCACTGCTGGTCCCGGAGCCGCCCGCCGACGACGACCGCGCGGAGCTGGTGGCCGCGCGCGCCCGGGGCTGGGCGTCCTCGCTGGGCGAGGTGATCCCCGGCATGCGGGCGGTCGCGGCGCCGGTGCGGCGCCCCGACGGGTCGGCCGCGGGCGCGCTGGCGGTCATCTTCGTGGACCAGACCGTCGACGACGCCGAGGTCGGCGCCGCGCTGGTGACCGCGGCCGACCGGGTGTCCCACGCGCTGGGTTGAGCCCCCCGGACGCCCGGGTAGGCGGCCGCGACCGCCGACGAGGGGAACCGCCGTGCACCTGCTGGTCCTGGGCGGTGGTGGCTTCCTGGGCCACCACGCCGTCACCGCCGCGCTGGGCCGCGGCCACCGGGTCACCGTGCTCAACCGGTCCGGGGAGAGCTCGGTGGAGAACGCGGTGGTGCTCACCGGCGACCGGGACGGCGACCTGTCGGCGCTGGGGTCGGGCACCTGGGACGCCGTGCTGGACACCTTCACCGACCCGCGCCCCGGCTCGCCGGCGGTCCGCCGCACCGCCGAGCTGCTCTCCGGGCGGGTGGGCACCTACGGCTACGTGTCGGGGATGAGCGTTTACGCCCCGGCGGGCCCCGCCGTCCCCGACGAGTCCGCACCGGTGCGCAGCGCGGGCACCGAGGCCGACGACGACCCGCTGCAGGAGCGGTCGCTGGCCAAGCTGGCGGCCGAGGAGCTGCTGGGGGACGTCTTCGACGGGCCGGTGCTGCTGCCGCGGGTGGGCATCATGGTCGGCCCGCGCGACCCCTCCGACCGGTTCAGCTACTGGCCGCTGCGGTTCGCCCGGGCGCGCGCCGGCACGAGGGAGGGCCCGGTGCTGGTGCCCGGCGACCCGTCGCGGCCGGTGCAGTACAGCGACGCCCGCGACGTCGCGGACTGGGTCGTGGCGATGCTGGCCGAGGGCGCCTCGGGCACCTTCAACGCCGTGGGGCCCGGCCGCCGCGAGACGCTGGGCGAGGTGCTGGACGCCTGCCTGGTCGCCGCCGGGGCGCGCCCGGGTGACGTCGAGCTGGTGTGGACCGACGAGGACTGGCTGCGCGGGCAGGTCACCGACGTCCCCGAGGAGCACCGTCCGCTGTGGTTCCCCGAGGACCAGATCCCGCAGGACGCGGTCGACAGCTCGGCCGCGCTGGCCGCCGGCCTGGCGTTCCGCCCGGCCGAGGAGACCGCCCGCGACACCCTGCAGTGGGCCTGGGACCACGCGCTGTCCGACGGCCTGGCGGCCGGGCTGACCGCGGAGCGGGAGAAGGAGCTCATCCGGGCCTGGCGGTCGCGCTGACTACCGTGCAGGCATGACCGAGCCCGCCGAGGACACCCCGCAGCCCGCCAAGACCCCGGTCTGGTGGACCGCGGTGCCGGTGCTGGTGGGCGCCTACGCGGTGTACGGCCTGGCCCGGGGCGACACCGGCTCGATCTGGCCGTGGGGCGACATCGTCATCCTCGTCGTCGCCCTGGTGCTGCTGGCGGTCGTGCTGGCACCTCGGCTGCGCGGGCGTCGCTGACCGCGTCGGGGAACGAGCGGTCCCCGAACAGCACCGCCCCGGCCAGCGCCCGCCCCGGCGGGGTGGCCAGCAGCGGGAACCCGGCCTCGACCAGCCACGGCGAGCGGACGGCGGCCAGCCCGTGCCGCAGGCCGAGCCGGCCCCGGAAGGCCTTCCGCAGCGCGGCGCCGTCGTAGCCGGCCGGTGCCGCACCGGTGCGCAGCGCGGTGTCCAGCACGTCGACCGCCTGCGCGGCCTGGCGCAGGCAGGGGTCCAGGCCGCCCGCGGTGAGCGGGGAGACCGCGCCCGAGGCGTCACCGACCAGCAGGCCCTCGGGGGAGCTGATCCGGCGCAGCAGGCCGCCGACCGGGATGGGCCCGCCGCGGCGCTCGGCGTCGACGGGCACGGCGTGGTGCAGGCCCGGCGCGGTGGTGGTGGTCCGGCGCAGCGCCGCGGCCAGGCCCTGCGGGTAGCGGTCGGGGTAGCCGGCGGTGCCGACGTGCACGTGCTCGCCGTCGTCGACCACCCAGGCCAGGTAGCCCGGCGCGAGCACCGGGTCGAGGACGCAGTGGAAGGCCGGCGGGCGGTCGTGCCGGGTGACGGCGAACACCACCTCGGCGCCGACCAGCAGGTGACGGTTGCGGTCCAGGCCCAGCTCGGCGGCCACCCGGGAGCGGGCGCCGTCGGCCCCGACCAGGAAACGGGCGCGCACGGTGCGGTCGCCGTCCGGGCCGGCCAGCCGCCAGCCGTCGCCGTCCCGGCCGAGGAAGCGGGTGGACAGCGCGATCCGGACGCCGGCCTCGACGGCGTCGCGGGCGGCGGCCAGGTAGAGGCCGGCCATGTCGCCGACCCGGTACTCGGTGCGGGGGCTGTCCAGGGTGACCGCGCGGCGCCCCGAGGGCGGGTGCAGCACCACCCGGCTGATCGGGGGACCGAGGTGGGCCTCGGGCAGCGGGAAGTCGGCGAGGGTGCGGGCCACGAAGATGCCGGTGGTGCGCACCGCGCCGTCCAGCCGGGAGCGGCGGTCGACCAGGAGGACGTGGTGGCCGCGGCGGGCCAGGCCGGTGGCGGTGTGCAGGCCGGCCAGTCCGGCGCCGACGACCAGGACGTCGGTCACGAGAGGACCTCGGCGTCCTCGTCGACCCACTCGAGCAGGTCGCCGGGCTGGCAGTCCAGCACCCGGCAGATGGACTCCAGAGTGCTGAACCGAACGGCCTTGGCCCTGCCGTTCTTCAGGACGGCGACGTTCGCGGGGGTGAGGCCGACCTTCTCGGCGAACTCGCCCACGCCCATCCGGCGCTCGGCGAGCAGCACGTCGATGCGCACGACGATCGGCATCAGATGACCTGCTCGAGGTCGGCGCGCAGCTCGGTGGCCTGGCGCAGCAGCGAGCGGAGCACCAGGACCACCAGCTCGACGACCACGATGCCGAGCAGCACGACGAACAGCAGCAGCGGCACGCCCGGGTCGGTGGCGTTGTGCCCCACCAGCAGGAAGCCGGCGGCGAACACCGCTCCCCCGCCCGCGGTCGCCCGCACGACCACGTCCACCCAGCGCAGCGCGTCGGGGGTGAAGATCCGGTCGCGCTCGACCATGCCGAGCAGCTTCCAGGTGGCGACCAGCACGACCTCGAAGCCGAGCAGCGTGCCGCCGGCGACCAGCGTCAGCGGCCAGCGCAGCCAGGCCAGCTCGGCGTCCACGCGGGCCATGTACGCGAACTGGCCGGGGAAGGAGAACAGCTGCAGCACCAGCACGACCCCGAACAGGGCCACCAGGAAGACACGGAGCAGCGGGACCACCCGCAGACGAGGCATGCATCGACAATCGATGGATAACTATCGAATGTCAATAGCACACGCCGCGCGCCCGTGATCACCCCGGGTCCACCGCTGCCATCCGCAACGGGAGACCGCACCTCGGCCGGGGTGATCACCGGCGGCACCTCGTGGGTGGGCCCCGTGGGGATCGAACCCACAACCCGCGGATTAAAAGTCCGCTGCTCTGCCAGTTGAGCTAGAGGCCCGGTGGCGCGAGCCTACGGCGCGGCCGCCGGGAGGACGGCGTCCAGCACGGTGACCGCGGCGCGCACCCGGGCCAGGCCCACGGCCGGCACCAGGGCGGTGAGGACGCCGAGCAGGACGGCGCGGTCGTGGCCGGCGTCGACGGCGTCGCCCAGCTGCTCCTCCAGCTGCGCCGGCTCGGCCCCGAGCCCGACGAGCAGCGCGACGGTCACCAGCGCGCGGTCCGCCGCGTCCAGCCCGCCGCGGCCGAGCACGTCCCGGTGCAGGTAGCCGGTGACGTAGCGGTCCAGGTGGGCGGTGTCGCCGGTCGTGGCGGCTGCGGCCGGGGGCTCCGCCGGTGTCCCGGCCTGCTCGGGCAGCGGCAGCTGCACGCCCCGTCGGCGCAGCAGGTCGTTGGTCGCGCGCAGCACGTCGGACACCGTCGCGTACCCCACCCACGGCACCGCCTGGTAGACCAGCTCCTTCAGCTCCACCGGCGTCAGCACCGCGTCCAGTGCACCGTCGGCGAGCACCTCGAAGCGGGGTGTGCCGTTCGCGCCCACGACCGACGCCAGCCGCACGAGCTGCCGCACCCGCGGGGTGAGCACGGCGCAGTCGGCGTCGACCTCGTCGCGCACCCAGGCGTTGAACTGCTCGACGAAGACGGGGTCTGACTCGTACAGGGCGGGATCTGCCCCGGGGGTGGCGGTCACGCAGGCATCATCGGGTCCGTGATCCTGCCGCCGGTGCGCGACCCCCGGCTGGTCACCGTGCGCCGCGGCGGGGCGCTGTCCGACGAGCACCACCACCTGCTCGCGTTGTGGGCCGCGGCCTGCGCCGAGCGGGTGCTGCCGCTGTTCACCGCCGAGCGCCCCGATGACGCCCGCCCCGCCGAGGCGCTGGCCGCCGTCCGGGCCTGGACCCGCGGCGAGCTGCCGATGATGGTCACCCGCGCCGCCGGCGGGCACGCCATGGGCGCGGCCCGCGACCTGCGCGGTGCCGCCCGGTTCGCCGCCTACGCCGCCGGCCAGGCCGCCGTCGTCGCGCACGTCGCCGAGCACGACCTGGGCGCCGCCGCCTACGCGATCAAGGCGGTCCGGGCGGCCGACGGGCTCGACGCCGGACGGCGGGAGCGGGACGCACAGCGCGACCTGCTGCCCGCCGCCGTCCGGGACCTGGTGCTGGAGGACCAGCAGCGCCGCGACGCCCTGTGCTGGTCGGTCTTCACCGCCTGATCACCCAGCGTGGTCGCAGGACCGGCGATCACCCGTCCGGGGTCGCGCGCGCACCGATCGAGGGATGCCGGGGCCACGCAGGGTCACCTAGCGTCGTCCGGGTCCCCGCGCACGTCCTGCAGGAAGCGAGAGCCCCCACATGCCCGGCAAGCACCCGGTCTCCCCGACCCGGCCGCTGCTCCAGGGCCGTGTGCTGCCCCCGCGCCCCCGCCTGCTGACCCGCCTGAGCCGTCACCGTGCGCAACCGGCCGCGGCGCACACCGCCCGGCTGCTGGTGCTGGTCCCCGCGCAGGACGCGGAGGCGACGATCGCCGCGACGCTGCGCTCGTTGCAGGCGCAGACCCGGGTCCCCGACCGCGTCGTGGTGCTCGCCGACGACTGCCTCGACGACACCGAGCAGGTCGCCCGCGGGTTCGAGGGCGTCACCGTCATGCGCACCGTGGAGAACCCCGACGGCCGCGCGGGCGCGCTCACCGCCGGCTGGCGCCGCTTCCGCACCGGCGCCGACCTGGTCGCCGTGGTCGACGCCGACACCGTGCTCGCCCCCGACTGCCTCGAGCAGCTGGAGCGCACCCTCGCCGGCCGGCCCGGCGGCGTCGTCGCCCGCTACGGCGTCGACCAGGAGCTCGGCTCCACCCCGGTCGCCCGGCGGCTGGTCCGCCGCGACCCGGCCGAGCTGGCCGACTGGACCCTCGGCGCGCTGCGCGGGGAGCGCGCGGAGTACGCCCTGGACGGCCAGGTCGGGCTCTTCGACTCCGCCGCCCTGCACGCCGTCACCGCCCGCCGGGACACCCCCGGCCCGTGGGACCTGCTCGACGGCGACCCCCAGTTGATGCGCGACCTGCGCCGCGCGGGCGCCCCGACCTCGACCGCGCCGTCCGCCCGGGTGCACGCCGGGCCGGTGCTGACCGTGTCCGCCCTCGCCCGCCGCCGCCGGGTCCGTGCCGAGCGCGACGCCCTGGCGCTGCGGTCCGGCGACACCCGTCGGCTGCGGCGCGCCCGGCTCGCCCTCCTGGTCGCCGCCGCCGCCCGGCTCGGCCTGCTGGCCCTGCTGGGGGTCGCCCTGGTCGCCGGCGCCCCGCTCTGGCCCTGGCTCGTGGTCGCGGCCGTCGCGGCGGTGGCCGGCGGGGTGCGGGCGTGGCGGCTGCCGCACCGCGCCCCGGCCGACGTCGTCGCCGGTGCCCTGGTGGTCCCCGGCGAGGTCGACCTGTGGCTGCGGGTCGGCTGCACGGCGGCCGGCTGGGCCCGCGCCCTGCGCGTCCCCTGACCAGGGGTGGCCGGCCCCCTCCGGTCACCCCTCCTGCCTGCGCCGCGGCCCCCCACCGCGGTCGCGGGTGCACGACCCCGACCCCGGACGCGCCCTCCCCCCTGAGGTGCGTCCGGGGCCGGGCCGTCACCGGCAGACGCGGTCGACCAGCGCCTGCAGCTGCCCGCGCTGGGCGTCGGACAGCGGCAGGTCGACCACCGCGGTCTCCCCCGCCGCCTCCACGGTCAGCGGGAAGACGAAGGGCTTCTTGGTCTCGGCCAGCACGTGCGGGTCGCAGCTGGCCAGCCCGACGGTGATCGGCACCGCGAGCTCCTGCTCGTCGGCGGCGAGGGTCACCGGCAGGTCCGGCGCGGCCGGCTCGAGCAGCACGCTGCGGCCCAGCGCGTCGACCCGGACGTCGCCGCCGTCGTCGACCCGGGTGAGGACGACGGTCCCCCGGACGCCGTCGCCGTCGTCGGTGAACCCCTCCACCGCGATCGCCACGTGCTGCGCCAGGCGCTGCGCGGCGCACTGCTCCCCGGCGACGAGGTCCAGCGCGTCGCCGTCCAGCGGGACGACGACCTCCTCCGGACCGGCGCCGCGGTCCAGCTCGACCCGGGCACCGACCGGGTGCACGTCGGCGGCGCAGTCGACCGCGCCGACGGGCACCGGCAGGTCGATGGTGCGGCCGGGCGCGTAGGTCGCGGTCCGCGGGGACATCGGCTGCTCGGCGAACGCGGCGCTCACCAGCCCCACCGCCGTGACGGTGAACGGGTCCCCACCGGTGTCGGTCAGCCGCACCTGCACCTGCCCGCCGACCGCGTCGTCGGTGCGCAGCCGGACCACCTCCCCGGAGATGCCGGGGACCTCGTCGAAAGCGGGGACCGGGGTGGGGCTCGCCGCAGCCGGGACGCGGTCGGCCGAGCAGCCGGCCAGCAGCAGCCCGAGGACGACGACGGTGACCGGCACGCCCCTCATGCCGGCACCCTAGGACCGGCGCGGCAGTTGTTTGTGACAACCATCACCGGGCTAACGTCAGGCACCGGGAATGCACAGCCGGATCACCGGTTGGACCCGAAGACTGTGGGCAGACGCAACCATCTGCCCTGGATGACCGGAGACCCACGTGACCTGCGCGACCCTGCTCCACCGCCCCCGTGCGGAGGACGCTGACCGGTCGCGGTTGGGCACCCTCCTGGCGGGGCTGCGCGACGGCGAGGACGGCCGCTCCCAGTTCGCCCGCTTCGTCTTCGTGGGCGCGGTCTCCAGCGCGCTCTACGCCCTGCTCTTCCTCGCCCTCGACGGCATCGGCGACCAGCCGGCGAACCTGGCCGGCGCCATCGGGTCGACGCTGCTGGCCAACGAGCTGCACCGCCGGCTGACCTTCCACGCCGACGGCCGGGTCGGCTGGTTCACCGCGCAGTGGGAGGGCGGCGGGCTGGCCGCGATCGGCCTGGTCGCCACCTCGCTGGCGCTGGCCGGTCTCGACCAGCTCACCGGGGACGCGTCCTGGGAGCTGCAGGTGCTGCTCATCGGGGCCGTGACCGGCGCGATCGGGCTCGCCCGGTTCGTCGCCCTGCGCGCCTGGGTGTTCACCGCCCGGGCCCTCAGCCGCCGCTGACCAGCGCCGACGGGCGGCCGCTCGTTACCGTCGTCCGGTGACCGAGCCCGCGGACGCCGCACCCGAGGAGGACGGGACCGGCCGCCGTCGGCTGCGCGCCGTGGTGCGGTGGTCCCAGCGGGTCGTCGTGGCGGTCGTCGGTGCGACGCTGGGCATCGCGCTGCTGGGCCACGTGCAGGCACCGATCGGCCCCTTCGACGCCACCGTCGCCTTCACCCCGGCCCCCTCGGGCGGCGCCGAGGTGGAGATCCCGCCGCTGGGCTCGCTGGCGGTCGACGCCTACGACGGCCCGCTGCGGCTGGACGTGCAGCTGCGCCGCGTCGACCAGGCCCGCGCCCAGGCACTGGCCACCGACCCCAGCCAGCTGGACGGCGTCGTCGACCGGGTCAGCGAGGACCTGCGCGCCGCCGTGGCGGAGCTCGCGTGGACCACCGCCGGGGCCGGCGTCGGCGGCGCCCTGGTGTTGTCGCTCGTCGTCTTCCGCCGCCGCCGCGAGCAGTGGGTCGCCCTGGGCCTCTCCTCGCTGCTGCTGGCCGGCACGGCCGGCCTCGGTGCGGCGACCTGGCGACCCGAGGCGCTGTCCCAGCCGACCTACACCGGCCTGCTGGTCAACGCCAACAGCCTGATCGGCTCGGCCCGCGACATCGTCGCGCGCTACGACGCCTACCGGGCCTCGCTGGAGGACCTGGTCAGCAACGTCAGCACGCTCTACTCGGCGGTCTCCACGCTGCCCGACCCCAGCACCACCGGCGACAGCGTGACCCTCCTGCACGTCTCCGACCTGCACCTCAACCCGGCCGGCGCCGACCTCGTCAGCCAGGTCGTGGGCCAGTTCGACGTCGACGCCGTGCTCGACACGGGGGACGTCGTGGACTGGGGCAGCCCGGTGGAGAACCAGACCTTCGGCTGGATCGGCGGCCTCGGCGTCCCCTACGTGTACGTGCGCGGCAACCACGACTCCGCGGTCACCGCCGCCGCGGTCGCGGCCCAGCCCAACGCCGTCGTCCTCGACGACAGCTCGACCACCGTCGCCGGCATCACGGTCGCCGGGGCGCCGGACCCCCGCTTCACCCCGGACAAGGACGGCGACGAGGACGGCGAGACGCTCGAGCAGTCCGGCGAGGAGCTGGCCGAGTACATCGCCACGCTGGACGAGCCGCCGGCCATCGCGATGGTCCACGAGCCGCCGCAGGCCGACCCGCTGGACGGCGTCGTCCCGCTGGTGCTGGCCGGGCACACCCACGAGCGCGACGTGTCGGTGCTGGAGGACGGCACCCGGCTGATGGTCGAGGGCTCCACCGGCGGGGCCGGTCTGCGCGGGCTGCAGGGCGAGGACCCCACGCCGCTGAGCTGCACCGTGCTCTACCTCGACCCGGCCACCGGCGAGCTGACCGCCTACGACGAGATCACCCTCGGCGGGCTGGGCCAGTCCGAGGTGACCATCCAGCGCACCTACGTCGACCCGCTGCCCACCGGGGACGGCGAGGAGCCCGCGCCGACCGACGAGCCGGTGCAGGGTCCCGCGCTGCCGACCCCCTGACCCCTACCGTGACCGGGCATGACGTCCCTCCGCGCCGCCCGGTTCGCCGTCCCCCTGCTCGTCGCCGCCGCGGCGGTGGCCGGGTGCTCGCTCAGCTCCGACAACGTCTCCTGCTCGGGCAACTCGTGCACCGCGACGCTGAGCGGCGAGGGCTCCGAGGCGTCGATCCTGGGCACCTCCCTGGTGTTCGCCGGCACGCAGGACGGCCGGGCCACCCTGTCCGTCGGCGACGCGGAGGTCTCCTGCGCCACCGGCGAGAGGGTCAGCGCCGGCCCGCTGTCGCTGACCTGCACCAGCGTCGGGGACGACTCGGTGGAGCTGACGGCCTCGCTGGGCTGACCCGCTACTGCTGGACGTCGACCACCACGCGGGTCGGGTTGCTCAGCGCGAACACCCGGAAGGGCCGCTCGGCGGTGAGCCCCACGTAGGCCAGCGCCTGCCCCTCGAAGACCGAGTCGTAGTAGACGCCCTGCACCGGGTCGGTCGCGGTGGCCACGTAGCCGACCGTGGCCTCCTGCACGTCGGGTGCCTCGTAGGGGTTGGTGATGCCGGTGAGGGACACGCGCAGGTAGCTCCCCGGAGGCACCTCGAGCGGGCTGCCGCTGCCCTCCTGGGTGGGGGTACCGGTGTAGGCGACGTCCCACCCGGGGGTGGCTGTCCCCGAGAGGTCGAACACCGTGCGGGTGTAGCCCTCCTGCTGCTGGACGCGGATGCCGGTCACCACCGTCGGGCCCTCCCCCGCGACGGCCTCGCCGGTGTCGGCGGCGGTGTCGGCCGGGAAGGCAGGCGCGGCGGAGGCGCCGGGCTCCGCACCGGCCGTGGGCCCGGTGCTGGTGGCCGGGGCCGCGGACGTGCCGGACGCCGAGGAGGACGTGCTCGCCCCCGCCGTGGCCGACGCGGTGCTGGAGGCCTCGTCGGTCCCGCCACCGCCGCAGCCGGCCAGCAGCACGAGCGCGGACAGCGGGACGGCGGCCAGGTGGCGGGCTGCGGAGCGCATGCGCCCAGGGTGGCAGTCCCGGGCGCCCGGGCGGGACAGCGGCGCGGCCGCGTTTCGCCGGGGCCGCGACCGGGGACGGCTGCGCCCGGAACACCCCCGAACCGGAAGGCTCCCCGTGCTCGACGTCTGCGACCTGGTCCTCGAGGACCACCACACCATGCGGCGCCAGTTCGCCCTGCTCGACGACTGCTGGGACGACCCGCGGGCGCTGGGGATGATCTGGAAGGGCCTGGCCCGGATGCTCGACGTCCACGCCGCCTGCGAGGAGGAGGTCTTCTACCCCTACCTGCTGAAGTACGGCGACTCCGGCGACGACGACTCCACCGAGGGCGACGTCGTCGACGAGACCGACGACGCGATCGGCGACCACGACGAGATCCGCGACGCCGTCGCCGCCGCGGACAAGGAGGAGCCGGGCACCGAGGCGTGGTGGGCCGCGGTGCGCAAGGCCCGCGAGGAGAACGACGACCACCTCGCCGAGGAGGAGCACGACGCGCTGCCGGACTTCCGGCGCAACGCCTCGGTCGAGCTGCGCGCCGAGCTGGCGCTGCGCTGGCTGGACTGGCGGTACGCGCACGACTCCGGCGAGGGCATCACCTACGACAAGGACCCCGAGGAGTACATCGAGCAGTACCGCTCCTCGCCGGTCGCCGACCCCGTCGCGCACCCCGTGGACCGGTCCTCGGTGACCGCCCACTGACCCCTGCAGGCGACCCGCCGGGCCCCCCGTCACGACGGGGTCCGGCGGGCATGTATGGTTCTCCCTGCCTCCAGCGAGCACGAGCCCTCATCGTCTAGTGGTCCAGGACGCCGCCCTTTCAAGGCGGTAGCACGGGTTCGAACCCCGTTGGGGGCACGCACCACAGCAGCACAGCAAGGCCCTGTAGCGCAGTTGGTTAGCGCGCCGCCCTGTCACGGCGGAGGTCGCGGGTTCGAGTCCCGTCAGGGTCGCCGACCGATGTCCATGGATGTCGGGCTGGGGCCAGGTAGCTCAGTCGGTACGAGCGCTCGCCTGAAAAGCGAGAGGTCGGCGGTTCGACCCCGCCCCTGGCCACCCCCTTGAGTCGCACAGACTCCGCACACGATCCCCACCGGCTCCTCACCGTCGCGCCGGGCAGCGTCCTCCTCGTCACCCGAGGAGGACCCGTGGAACCCACCGATCCCCGCCGCACCGGCACCCGGCGCGTGCGGCTCGTCACCGCCGCGGTCGCCGGCGGCGCCCTGGTCGGCACCGGCGCGCTGACCGTCGCCGTGGCCCAGGCCCACCCGGCCGCCGCCGAGGACGCGGCGCCGTCCGGCGCGGTCACCACCGACGGCGGCACGACCACCGGCCCGGGCGGCGGCAGCCGGCCCGTGCCCCCCTCCAGCGGGGTCGGCAACGGCTCGGGCGGCCACGCGCACACCTCGAGCGGTTCCTCGTGACCGCCCTCCGCGACGGGGTGGCGACCGCCGACTGGACCGCCTGGACCTGCCGGGTCCGCCTCGCCGTCACCGAGCCCGCCGCCCTCGACGAGGCGCGCGCCGTCGTCGCGGCCGAGCTCGCCGCCGTCGACCGGGCGTGCAGCCGGTTCCGGCCCGACAGCGAGCTGGCCGCCGTGGACGCGGCTTCCGGCCGCTGGACGCCGGTCGGCCCGCTGCTGGCCGAGGCACTCGCCGTCGCCCTGCGCGCCGCGCGGCTCACCGACGGGGACGTCGACCCCACCGTCGGCGGCGCCCTGCTCGCCCTGGGCTACGACCGCGACCGCGACCGCGTCGACCCCGGCACCGTGCCGCCCGTGCTCGCCCCGGTCGCCGGCTGGTGGACCGTGGAGCTGGACGGCGACCGGGTGCGCACCCCGTGGGGCACCCGGCTCGACCTCGGCGCCACCGCCAAGGCGTGGACCGCCGACCGCGCCGCGGCCGCGGTCACCGCGCGCACCGGCGCCGGCGCCCTGGTCTCGATCGGCGGCGACGTCGCGGTCGCGGGCCCCGCACCGGAGGGCGGCTGGCGGATCCGGGTGGAGGACGTCACCGGCGACCCGGACGCACCCGCGCCGACCGGCTCCGCCGTCGTCTCCGTCGTGGACGGCGGGCTGGCCACCTCCGGCACCCGCGCCCGGCGCTGGCGGCGCGGCGGGGTCGAGGTGCACCACCTGGTCGACCCCCGCACCGGACAGCCCGCCCGCCCGGTCTGGCGCACCGTGAGCGTGGCGGCCGGCAGCTGCACCGACGCCAACACGGTGAGCACCGCCGCCGTCGTCCGCGGGCACGCCGCCCTGCCGTGGTTGCGGGAGCTCGGCCTGCCGGCCCGGCTGGTCACCGAGCACGGGGACGTCGTCACCACCGGGGGGTGGCCGGCGTGAGCGTGCTGTCCGACGGGGCCTTCCTCTGGTACCTCAACCGCGCGACCGGCCTGGTCTCCCTGCTGCTGATGACGCTGACGATCGTGCTCGGCGTGCTGGTGCAGCGGCAGGTGCGGCTGCCCGGCCTGCCCCGCTTCGGCGCGGTCGGGCTGCACCGCAACGTCTCCCTGGTCTCGGCGGTGCTGCTGGTCGTGCACGTGGCCAGCGCGGTCGTCGACGGCTACGTCAGCATCGGCTGGCTGGACACCGTCGTCCCCTTCGTCGCCGGGTACGAGACCTTCTGGGTCGGGCTGGGCACCCTGGCCGTCGACCTGACCGCCCTGGTCGTGGTGACCAGCCTGCTGCGCGGCCGGCTGCCCGTGCGGGTCTGGCGCGGGGTGCACTGGACGTCCTACGCGCTGTGGCCGCTGGCCTTCGTGCACGGCCTGGGCGCCGGCACCGACCTCGGCTCGGGGTGGGTCCTGGCCGGCGCGGTGGGCTGCGCGGTGGCCGTCGCGGTCGCCTCCGCCGTCGCCCTGGGCGGGCGGCTGCGTGCCCGGCCCGCCCTCGACCGCGCCCCCGCCGCGCTGGCGCGGACCCGCTCCACCCTCCCCGCCGGGCGCGTCCCGGCCTTCCGGAACAGGTGACCCCCATGAGCGCCCCACCCCTCACCCGCGGCCTGCTCGGGACCGGCGACCCGTCGCTGGCCGCGCACCTGGCCACCCACGGCCCGCTGCCGCACGACGGGGACCCGGCCGCCGTCGCCGGGGAGCTGACCGGCCGCGGCGGCGCCGGGTTCCCCACCGCCCGCAAGCTGCAGGCGGTCGCCGAGGCCGCGCGGGCCGCCCGGGTGCCGGCCGTCGTCGTCGGCAACGGCGGCGAGGGCGAACCGGCCTCGGCCAAGGACGCCACCCTGCTGGCCCGCTCACCGCACCTGGTGCTCGACGGCCTGCAGCTGGCCGCCCGCGCGGTCGGCGCCGACACCGTCGTCCTCGCCGCCGGGCACCCGCAGCTGGGCGGGCTGGACCGGGCGCTGGCCGAGCGCGGGGACCGCGGCCGGGTGCGGCTGGTCGGGCTGCCCGACCGGTTCCTGGCCGGCGAGGAGAGCGCGCTGGTGTCCGCCGTCGACGGGGGTCCGCCGCTCCCCCGCGGCAAGGTGCCCCCGGTGCGGCACCGCGGCGTGCAGGGCCGCCCCACGCTCGTGCAGAACGTGGAGACCCTCGCCCGGCTGGCCCTGCTGGCCCGCGGGGACGCCGCGGCCGGGCACACCCTGGTCACCCGGCACACCGCCGGGCGGGTGGACGTCGCGGAGGTGCCGCTGGGTGCCCGGCTGGTCAACGTGCTGCCCCTGGACCCGGGCACCCGCGCCCTGCTGGTCGGCGGGTACCACGGCAGCTGGCTGCCGACCGCGGTCGCGGCCGACCTCACGCTGGAGCGGTCCGGTCTGGCCTCGGTCGGCGCCTCGCTCGGCGCCGGCGTCCTGGCCGCGCTGCCCGCCGACCGGTGCGGCCTGCGCGAGACGGCCGCCGTGGTGGGCTACCTGGCGGCGCAGTCGGCCGGCCAGTGCGGGCCGTGCCTGAACGGCCTGCCCCGCATCGCGGCCGCCCTGGAGCTGCTGGCCCGGCCCGGACCGCGGCCCCCGGGCCTGCTGGCCGACCTGGAGCGCTGGGCCGGCCTGGTGGTCGGACGCGGGGCGTGCACGCACCCCGACGGCAGCGTGCGGCTGGTGGCCAGCGCGCTGCGGGTCTTCACCCCCGAGCTCGCCGAGCACGCCGCCGGCCGGTGCACCGCCGTCCCCGGGGTGCCCGCGTTCCTGCCCGTGCCGGGCGGTGCCCGGTGAGCGAGCGGCTACGGGTGGACCCGATCGCCTGCACCGGCCACGGCGCCTGCGCCGAGCTGCTGCCCGAGGCGGTCGCGCTGGACGAGTGGGGCTACCCGCTACTGGCCGCCGGGGAGCTGCCCCGCGAGCTGCACCGGCCGGCCCGCCGCGCCGTCGCGGCCTGCCCGGCGCGGGCCCTCCTGCTGGAGCGCACCGATGCCCGACAGCCACTTCCTGGAAGGTTCACAGGAAGCGCGCAGGGAAGGACCCCACAGTGAGCGCCATGACCGCGATCGACTCTCGCCCCGCCGGGACCGCCAATGCCTCCCGGGCCCAGCTCACCCGCCCGGACGGCAGCGCCCTGCGGGTGCTCGTCGTCGACGACGAGCGCTCGATCTGCGAGCTGCTCTCCCTGGCCCTCCGCTACGAGGGCTGGGACGTCAAGACCGCCGCCGACGGCGCCGAGGCCGTGCGCGCCGCGCGGGAGTTCCGCCCCGACGCGGTGGTCCTGGATGTCATGCTCCCCGACATGGACGGCCTGGAGGTGCTGCGCCGGCTGCGCGCGGACTCCCCGCTCGTGCCGGTCGTCTTCCTCACCGCCAAGGACGCCGTCGAGGATCGCATCGCCGGTCTCACCGCCGGTGGCGACGACTACGTCACCAAGCCCTTCTCCCTGGAGGAGGTCGCCGCCCGGCTGCGCGGCCTGCTGCGCCGCACCTCCCGCGCGGTCACCGACGACGGCCTGCTGGTCGTGGGCGACCTGACCCTGGACGAGGAGTCGCACGAGGTCACCCGCGGCGGCGACGACATCCGGCTGACCGCCACCGAGTTCGAGCTGCTGCGCTACCTGATGCGCAACCCGAAGCGGGTGCTGTCCAAGGCCCAGATCCTCGACCGCGTCTGGCAGTACGACTTCGGCGGCCAGGGCAACATCGTCGAGCTCTACATCTCCTACCTGCGCCGCAAGATCGACGCCGGCCGCACCCCGATGATCCACACGCTGCGGGGCGCCGGCTACGTGATCAAGCCCGCCGTCTGACAGGACGCATGACCGCCCGCACCGAGCCCGCAGCCCGACCCGCCCGCCGGCGGCTCTCGCTGCGGGCTCGGCTGCTGGTGGCCTTCCTCGTCCCGACCGTGCTGGTCCTGGGCGTGGTGTGCCTGGCCTCGACCCTCACCCTGCGGCACCAGCTGGTGCAGCAGGTCGACGAGGGGCTCGGCGGGGCCGGGGAGCGTGCGCTGCGCCAGGTCTACGACTACGACGACCAGCCCCCCGGTGGCGCGCCGGCCAGTGGTCAGCCACCCGTGCAGGGCCCCGAGGAGCTCGGCGGCCCGGGGCAGGGCGAGGGCACCGTCGTGGCCTACGTCGAGGGCGGGCAGGTGACCAACGCCGTCCTCGTGGACCGGGCCGGTGACTACACCGGGCTGTCCACGGCGCAGAAGGCGCTGCTGGCCGGGCTCACCGCCGACACGCGGCCCGAGACGGTCGACCTCGGCGAGGGGCTGGGCGAGTACCGGGTGGTCGCCGAGACGGTCAACGACGGCGCCGTCGTCGTCACCGGTCTGCCCCTGGAGGGGGTCAGCAAGGCACTGACCCGGCTGGTGCTGGTCGAGCTGGTCGCCGGGGTGGTCGCCGTCCTGCTCGCCGCGCTGGCCGCGGGGCTGACCATCCGGCGGCAGCTGCGGCCGCTGGACCGGGTCGCGGCCACCGCGACCCGGGTCTCGCAGCTGGAGCTGTCCACCGGTGAGGTGCAGCTGGCCGAGCGGGTGCCGCCGGCCGACACCGACAGGCGCACCGAGGTCGGCCAGGTCGGGGCCGCGCTGAACACGATGCTCGACCACGTCGAGGGCTCGCTGGCCGCCCGGCAGGCGTCGGAGACCCAGGTCCGGCAGTTCGTCGCCGACGCCAGCCACGAGCTCCGCACGCCGCTGGCCTCCATCCGCGGCTACGCCGAGCTGGTCCGCCGCCAGCACGCCGACGTCCAGCCCGAGGTGGGCCACGCGCTGCGCCGGGTGGAGTCCGAGGCGGTGCGGATGTCGGGGCTGGTGGAGGACCTGCTGCTGCTGGCCCGGCTGGACGCCGGCCGCGACCTGTCGGTCGACGAGGTGGACCTGGCCGCGCTGCTGGTCGACGCCGTCTCCGACGCCCACGTCGCCGGCCCGGACCACCGCTGGCGGGTCGACCTGCCCGACCATGGCGTGGTGGTGCCCGGGGACGGCGCCCGGCTGCACCAGGTGCTGGCGAACCTGCTGGCCAACGTCCGCACGCACACCCCGGCCGGCACCACCGCCACCGCGCGGTTGCGCACCGAGGACGGCTGGGCGGTGGTGGAGGTCGTCGACGACGGCCCGGGCATCCCGCCGCAGCTGCAGGCGCACGTGTTCGAGCGGTTCGCCCGCGGCGACTCCTCCCGCTCGCGGCAGGCCGGCTCCACGGGGCTGGGGCTGGCCATCGTGGACGCCGTGGTGACCGCCCACCACGGCACGGTGGCCGTCGCCGGCGGCCCCGGCCGGACGGCGTTCACCATCCGGTTGCCGCACGCGACGGTGGTGACGGCCGACCTCGACCCGGAGCTGGAGGCCGACGCGTCGCTGGTCGACGACGCCCGGTGATCACTTCCCGGCACGCCGAGGCGTGACCTGCGTCGTCGCCGGGTAGGGGCGCGGCGTGACGAGTCCTGGTGATCCGCCGCCCGCCCCCGCCGAGTCCGCCCCCGACGCCCCGGAGGTGCGGGTGGACCGGACCGGCCCGGACGGCGCCCGCCTCACGGTCACCGGCGAGTTCACCGCCGAGGCCCGGCGCCCGGTCATCCGCGAGGTCACCGACCTGCTGCTGGGTGCCGACCCGCCGTCACGGGTGCTGCTGGACCTGCACGGCGTCACGTTCCTCAACTCCGCCGGCCTGTCCACCGTCGTCCAGCTGCACCGCATGCTCGAGGGCCGCGGCGCAGAGCTGGAGCTGCTGGTGGGCAGCACCGTCGTGGCCCGCCCGCTGCAGCTGTCGGGCCTGTGGCACCGCTTCCACGTGCGCGACGAGCGGCCGCCCGGCAGCTGACCCCGCAGGTCGTCAGCCGGGGACCCGGGTCCTGGTGGCCAGCACCAGGGCGGCGACCCCGGCGACGACGGCGACGCTGCCCGGCACCGCCGGCAGCAGCGCCCACGGCCCGCCCCCGTCGGGGACGAATGCGTTGACCAGCAGCGCGACGACGTAGGACGTGCTCGCCAGCGACCCCAGCCGCCGGAGCCGGGCCGTGGTCGGCAGGCCCGCCATCCCGGGATCGGACGCGACGCGTTGCAGGTAGATCGCGGACACGATCGCCGTCAGGACTGCGCCCACAGCCAGCACCGTGGTCGCGGTGCTGCGGCCGACGGCGACCCGGACGACGACCGCGGCCGTGAAGCAGAGCAGAGCCGCGTACCCGACCACCAGACCCGTGCGCCGCCAGGACCTCAGGTCGGCCGCGTCCTCGGGTTGCCTGGCTGCTGGCACGTCGTCCTCCGGGTCGGTGGGTGGCCCACACGATGGGTGCTCAGCACGCCCGGCGCGACCTGGTGCACCCGGTCCGGACGGCCGCACAGCCATCACGGGGGTCCTCCCCGGCCGCTGTGCAGGTCGTGGGCGCACCGTGTGCCGGTGACCTCGCTGCTGGACGCACCGGCCGCCCCCGCCGGCACCCCCGGACCGGCGCGGCCGCGGTGGGCGCGGCCCGCCCTGGCCGCGCTGCTCGCGGCCACCGCCGTCCTCCACCTCTGGGGGCTGTCGGCCAACGGGTACGGCAACGAGTTCTACGCCGCGGCCGCGCAGGCCGGGTCGCAGAGCTGGAAGGCGTTCTTCTTCGGCTCGCTGGACGCCGGGAACTCCATCACCGTGGACAAGACCCCGGCGTCTCTGTGGGTCATGGGCCTGTCGGTGCGGCTGTTCGGGCTGAGCTCGTGGTCGCTGCTCGTGCCGCAGGCGCTGATGGGCGTGGCCACCGTGGCGCTGGTGGTGGCCGCGGTGCGCCGGACGGTCGGCCGGGCCGGACCGGCGCTGCTGGCGGGGGCGGCCATGGCGCTGACCCCGGTCGCCGTCCTGATGTTCCGGTTCGACAACCCCGACGCGCTGCTCGTGCTGCTGCTCACCGCGGCGGGGTACGCGCTGGTGCGGGCACTGGGCAGCCCGTGGGCGCTGCGCTGGGTGGTGCTGGCCGGCGCGCTGGTCGGGACGGCCTTCCTGGCCAAGATGCTGCAGGCCTTCCTGGTGCTGCCCGGCTTCGCCCTGGTGTACCTGGTGGTCGCGCCCGGGCCGGTGCGGCGGCGGCTGGGTCACCTGCTCGCCGCGGGCGCCGCGCTGCTGGTGGCCGGCGGCTGGTGGGTGGCGGTCGTGCAGCTGTGGCCGGCGGGCTCCCGGCCCTACGTCGGCGGCTCGACCGACGACTCGGTGCTGGAGCTGGCGCTGGGCTACAACGGGCTGGACCGGCTCGACGGGAGCGGCGCCGGTCCGCGCTCGGGGGACCCGGGGCTGCTGCGGATGTTCGGCGCCGACCTCGGGGGCCAGGTGGCGTGGCTGCTGCCGGCGGCGATCATCGCGCTGGTCGCCGGGCTGGTCTGGACGGCCCGCCGCCCGCGCACCGACCAGGTGCGCGCCGGCCTGCTCGTGTGGGGCAGCTGGCTGGTGGTGACCGCGCTGGTGCTCAGCCTGATGAGCGGGACGTTCCACGGCTACTACACCGTGGCGATGGCGCCCGCGGTCGCCGCGCTGGTCGGCATCGGGGCCGGGCTGGCGTGGCAGCGCGGGGCGCGGGTGGTCCTCGCGGCCACGGCCGCGGTGACCGCGGTGTGGGCGTGGGTGCTGCTCGGGCGGTCGGCGGACTTCCTGCCGTGGCTGCGCTGGGCGGTGCTCGTGCTGGGCCTGGCCGCGGCGGTCGGGTTGGTGATCGGCAGGCTGCGCCGGCTCGCCGCGGCGGTGGCGGTGGTCGCCGTCCTCGCGGGGCCGACGGCGTACGCGGTGCAGACCGTCGCGACGTCGCACACCGGGTCGATGCCGACGGCCGGGCCGACCGTGGCCGGTGGGACGTCGGCCTTCGCCGGTCCCCGCGGCGGCGGCACCCGGCCGTCGAGCGGCTCCCCGGGTGGCGTCCCCAGCGGCTCGGACGACGGCCAGTTCCCCGGCGGGCAGGCGACGACGGGCCGTGGTGACCGACCGGCCGGCGCGGGCGGGGACCGGACCGCGTCGGCGGACGTCGTCGCGCTCCTGGAGCCCGGCGCCGGGTCCTACCGGTGGGTCGCCGCCACGATCGGGTCGCAGACCGCCGCGCTGTACCAGCTGGCGACCGGGGACCCGGTGATGGCCATCGGCGGCTTCAGCGGCCGCGACCCGAGCCCGACGCTGGCGCAGTTCCAGGCCTGGGTCGCGGCCGGCGACGTGCACTGGTTCATCGGGGACGGCACCGGGCGCGGGGGCGGTGGGCCGGCCAGCCGGATCGGGCAGTGGGTGGCCGCGACCTTCACCGCGCAGACGGTGGACGGGGAGACCGTCTACGACCTGACGTCCCCGGCGTCCTGACCGCTGGGGAAGCGGCGCCACCGGCCCTCGGAGACGACGTCGACCCGGCCGTCGACCACCCGCAGCGCCGTCTGCTCGTCGATCGCGTACGCCGGGCCGCCGATGTCCGCGGCCCACTCCTCGGCGGCGGCCACGGTGTTGGTCGGGAACGCGTCCAGGTGCGGGAAGAGCGAGAAGTCCACGAGGCCGAGGGTCCGGTCGTCGGGGGCACCGGACCACTCGACGAACAGGTCGCCGATGCGCGGGGTCAGCACCATGCTGCCGGCGCTGACACCGACCCAGACGGTGTCGGTGAGCTCGGGCAGCAGGTCGGCCAGGCCGGAGGCGCGCAGCCAGTGGTGCAGGTAGGTCGCGTCGCCGCCGTCGACCAGCAGCGCGTCGGCCTCCCGGACCCAGCCGACCCAGCGGTCCCGGTCGACGGTGGGCAGGGCGGTGAGCTCCAGGAGGCCCAGCGATGCCCAGCCGAGCCCGGTCATCGAGCCCGAGGGTGGCTGCCCCGCGACGAAGGCCCGCGCCGACGCCGGACCGCACACCGGGTGGCCCCACTGCGCGGTCGGGATGCACAGCGCGCTCGCCTGCTCGACGGGCTTGCCGAGCAGGTCGACCAGGGCCTCGTGGATCGTCGGGTTGGTGATCCCGCCGGAGGTGAGCAGCAGCTTCACGGTGACCTCGTTCTCGTGGTGGACGTCCACCGGTGAGGACCGCCGTCCGGGCCGTTCCTCATCGGACCCGGCGCCCGGTGCGCAGCCGTGCCACCCTGCCGGCGTGGAGCCCCCCGTGGACGGAGCAGCGAACCGCTGGCCGGGGCCGTCGCTGTACACCCTCCTGGCCTGGGTCGAGGTCGAGCTGCTGCTCGAGTCGGGCGCCCAGGTCGACGCCGCCCACGCCGTCGTGACCGACGGCGCCGAGTCCGCGTTCGGGCCCGGGTGGGTGCAGGCGCTCGCCACTGCCGCGGCTGCGGAGGGGGTGCCCACGGACGACGGCTTCCCGCAGCTCGCCGAGCTCCGGGCCGACGAGGACCGCGCGCAGCGGGTGCTCGACCGCCTCCACGCCTGGATGCGCACCCGGGCCGGCGTCCCCGGCGCGCCACCCGCCCCCCGGGACGACCTGCGCTGGAGCGCGGCCCGGCCAGGCCAGGACGGCTGACCACTCCCCCGCTGGCGCCCGGGCGGCCGTGTGTCGCTCCTGGGCTCTCAGCGAAAACCTAATTCGACCTGCTGTTTGGTGTTGTCGCGTCGACTCCGGGGAGGTAGAATTCGAACACCTGATCGAATAGGCGGAGGGGGTGGGCGACGGTGGGAGAGCTGACCGACGGCGCGCCGTTCGACCCCTTTCCCGACTCCGGGATGTTCTCCGCGTCCCGTCCTTCCGCGGTGGCGGCGGCCTGGGCGGAACTCGACACCGAGGTCGCAGCCACCCGGGCAGCGGAGCGGGCCGCCGACCCCGCGCGTGCGGCCGCCGCCGCGGCCGACCGGGCTGCGCGGGCCGCCGACAGGGACGCGGCCAGGCAGGTGTCGATGACCGTCCCCGACGACGTCGCAGCCGTGCTCGCTGCCGCTCGGGAGGTGGTCGAGGCGGTGACGCCCCCCGGCGGTGCCGGCGTGGTCGCGCCGGCGTTGCTGGCCCGGGTGCGCGGGCTGCAGCAGCTGGCCAACGTCGTCGACACGGCGCTGGCCCACGCCGTCCGGGCCGCGGAGAACGCACAGGCCGCCGAGTTCGACGGCCAGAAGTCGCTGCGGTCCTGGATGCCCGGGCACCTGGGCGTGAGCCCGGCGACCGCGTCCCGGCTGGTCCGCGCCGGCCGCACGCTCGAGCAGCTCCCGCAGTGGGACGCCGCGGCGTCCGCTGGCCGCACCACCCCCGACCAGACCGCCGTCGTGGCCCGCGTGGCCACCCCCGCCCGGCTGGCGGCAGCGGCCGACCTCGGCGTCGACGTGCACGGGGACGACGGGCTGGACGCCACCCTCACCGCCTGCGCCACCGGTCCGCAGCCCGAGGCCCTCCCGGCGGTGGTCAAGCGCACCCTGGACTGGATCGACCCCGACGGCCCGGAGCCCGACCCCACCCGCCGGCGCGAGCTGCACCTGAGCCGCGACACCGACGGCTCGGGCGGGTCGGCGCACGGGCGCTGGGACGCGGTCGGGTTCGAGAAGGTGCTGACCGCGCTCACCGCCTACCAGCAGGCCGGCCGGACCAAGGACGACGACCGCAGCCACGCCCAGCAGATGGCCGACGCCCTGGTGCAGCTCTGCGACAACGCCCTGGCCGCCGCGACCACGCCGGTGCTGCGCGGCAACCGGGCGCACGTCGCGGTCACGATCGCCGCCGAGGACCTGCTCGACACCGACGAGGTCGCGGGCTCCGCGCGCCTGGGCTCCGGCCAGCAGGTCTCCAACACGACCGCCCGGCGGGTCGCCTGCGACTCGGTCATCACCCGGGTGCTCCTCGGCCCCGACGGCATGCCGCTGAACATCGGCCGGTCCCAGCGGCTGGTCCCGCCGCACATCCGCCGGGCCGCCGAGGCCCGCGACGGCGGGTGCGTCTTCGCCGGGTGCACCGCCCCCAGCTGGTGGTGCGATGCCCACCACGTGGACGAGTGGATCGCCGACCACGGCGAGACCAGCGTCGAGAACACCGCCCTGCTCTGCGAACGGCACCACACGAAGGTGCACCACGGCTACTCGGTGCGGTGGGACCCAGACGGACGCCGATGGCGCACCACCCGCGCCGACGGCACCGAGATCATCACCGGCTACCCGGCCGGGGCGCCGACCTGCAGCTGAGCCCGAGTCGGCCATGGCCCCACCACGTCCGGCCCAGGCGCCCGTCGCGCCGCCAGGACCGGGGTGGCGCGGCCGGGCCCCGACGATCCGGTACGTCCCCGGCCACCCGGTGGGCGAGGACGCGGTCCCCCAGCACGCCGGCGCCCACCAGGCCCGCGATGACGACCCACGGCGTCGCGGATGCCCACGACCACGGCGCGCCCGCGAGGGCGAGCCAGCAGACCAGCAGACCGCTGCCGCAGCTGACCACCACGAACGACGCCCGTTCGGCCTGCGGCGGCGCCTTCCCCGACCGGGCCAGGGCCGCCGCCGCGAGACCTGCGGCCCCGCAGAGCACGCCGGCGCAGGCTCCCAGGGGCGCGCCGAGCAGGGTTCCGTAGAAGAGGTCCGCCGCCGGCGCGAGGTCGGCGGTCAGCACACCGAGGACGCCGCCCAGCACGGCACCCCACACCGCCGCGGCGCCCAGCACGCGTCGCGCCGGAGGCCTCACCGCGGGCACCACCCGGTCGGACTGGGTCACGCGGACACCATCGAGGGCAGCGCAGCGCAGGTCAACCCGGCGCGGTCACAGCCGGGGCAGCCAGTGCGCCAGGTCGGGGTGCTGGCCGAGCGGCTCGGCGGGGACGTCGACCACCGCCTCCCCGAACAGGGTCGACATGTCGACACCCCACCGGGCGCACCGGCGCAGCGCCCGGGTCGCCGCCACCTCCACCTGCACCCCGTCGACCGACCCCGTCAGCCGGCCGACCCCGCCGGGGCGCACCCGCTCGACGAGCCCGGCCAGGCCACCCGGTGCCCAGCGCAGCGGGCCGGACAGCGCGACCTGGGTCCGGCACCGGGCCAGCACCGCGGCCGGCGGCTCCCCCGCGTGCACCCGTGGGTCGCCGTCCAGCAGGTCCGGGTCGACTCCCCACACCTGCAGGTCCAGCCCCGCCGCGAGCAGCGACCGCACGCCCAGCACGGTCGCGTCGACGTCCGACCCGGGCGACAGCCGGGCCACGACGTCGGGGTACCGCCACCAGCCGCCCACCCCGCGCGCCGCGGGGTCGGGGAGCAGCCGGGCCAGCGACCGGGTCTCGGCGTTCTTCTCCCTCCGCGCCGCCACCGGGTCGTCCCCCCGCAGGCCCCAGTCCGGGCCGTCATGCCAGGCCACCGCCCGCTCGCGGTGCGCCAGCACGGCACCGGCGGTGAACAACCGGTGCGCCAGCTCCCAGTCCTCGCCGCCGTAGCCGTCGAAGGTCTCGTCGAACCCGCCGACCTCGCGGAACAGCGCCCGCGACGTCCCCATCACCGCGCTGATCACGAACCGGTAGGACCGGTCGTCGGCGTCCAGCAGCGACCCTGCCTGCCGCAGCCAGGCCGGTTCGGTCAGCTCCTCCGGCGCCGTCCGGCCGGCGAACCACGCCCGCAGCCGCTCCGGCGTCCAGCCGGTCAGGTCCGCGTGCCGCCGCCGGCCGGTGACCAGCGCGTCGGGCAGCAGCGCGGGCAGCGCGGCCAGCTCCTCGACGTAGCCCGGCTCGGGCACCGTGTCCCCGTCGACGAACAGCAGCACGTCGCCCTCGGCGGCCCCGGCGCCGAGGTTGCGGGCGGCGGCGGCCCGGAACCCCCGGTCCTCCTGCCGCACCACCACCACGCCGGGACCCACCCCCGGCGGCTCCGGCGAGCCGTCGTCGGCCACCACCACCTGCAGCCGGGTGGCCGGGTGCGTCTGCGCGGCCAGGCCGGCCAGCACCAGGTCCAGCTGCGCCTGCGCCCGGTAGTACGGCACCACCACGCTCACCGTGGGCGGCTCCGCGGGGCGGGCGTCGGCCAGCACCGACCAGTCGTTCCCCCGGACGACGGGCGGGCTCAGCACGCCGTCGACACCCCGGCCCACACCGCCCGGTACGCCGCCACCGTCGCCACCCACGACGGGCCGACCGGCGTCCCGGGAGCCAGCCAGGTCAGCGACGGCTCCGCCAGGGCGTGCGCGAGCGCGGGGCCCAGCTCGTCGTAGAGCCACAGCGTCCCCGGCGAGCGGGCCTCGACCTCCCGCGTGTAGGCCACGTCGGGCACCAGCGGACGTCGGCCGGCGGCCAGCCACGAGCCGATCGAGCCCGACGCCGACACGTGCCGGTGCGGGGCCAGCGGCACCGACGCCGCGCGCAGCCGGGCGGGCAGCTCCTCGTCGGGCACGTAGCCGGTCACGGTCAGCGGCCCCAGCGCCGACAGCTGGTCCACCAGGTCGGCGTGGCCGTCCGACGGCCGGCCCAGCGCGGTGAGCCCGGTGCCCGGCGGCAGCGCCCGCAGCGCCTCCTCGTGGCCCTTGCCCGGGTACAGGAAGCCCAGCACCACGACCTGGCCGTCCGGAGGCGGCACCGGCCCGGGCGGCAGCGGCTGCACCGGCAGCGGCACCACCGCCGGCCGGACCGGGGAGAACCGGGCCAGCCGGGTCGCCTCGTGGTCGCTGTTGACGACCACCGCCGCCGCGGCGTCGACCACCGCCGCGTACGCCCGGGCGCGCCGCTGCTGCAGCACCGAGCCGTCGTCCGGCGGCACGTCGTGCAGGGTCACCACCACCGGCCGGCCGAGCTCGGCGACCCGGGCGGCGAAGGCGGTGGCGGACTCCTCGGCGGTGGGTCCGAACAGCCGGTCGGTGTAGTGCACGTGCACGACGTCGGGGTCGGCGGCGTCGCCGGCGGCCTCGGCGAGCTCGCGCGCGTACCGGGTCACCCCGTGCTCCGGCGGGCCGACGACCAGGTGGCCGACCCTCACGCGCGTGCGCGGTCGGCCGCCACCCGGCCGTAGACGTGGTCGTGCACCTGCCGCAGCTGGGCCTTCTGCTCGGCCCGCCAGGCCGCGTCCGCCCGCGCCGGCCAGGGCCGGGTGACGGCGACGAGCACGGCGGCGGTCAGCGACCCGGCGTCCAGGCCGCGCACCTCGTCGTTGCCGTAGAGGACGACGTCGTCCCACTGGTCGGCGTAGTGGCCGCAGGTGGGGGCCACCACCCGGGTGCCGACGTCCCGGCAGGCCTCCAGCCACCCGGAGTGCGTGCCGAACCGGTGCGGCAGCACCGACACCGTCAGCGTCTGCAGGTAGGCGGTCAGCTCCCGGTCGTCGAAGCGCGGGTGCACGACCAGCTCGTACTCCCCGGCCTCCGCGCCCTCGCGCAGACCGGGCACCCGGGCGTCGAGGTCGACGTCGTCGTGCACGTCCACCCGCAGCCGCCCGCCCCCGGACACCGCACCCGACGCCGCCGAGCGGACGACGTCCAGCGGGTCGAGCAGGTTGGTGCGCAGCGACTTCAGGTGCACCCCGACCAGCCGCGGCTCCCGCCCCACGTCGGGCAGCGGGGTCACCAGACCCGGGTGCGCCACCACGATGCAGGACCGGGAGAACCGTTCGGCGATCTCGTCGGCGGCGCCCTCGGTGAGGGTGAGCACCACCTCGGCCGCGCCCAGCAGGGCGGCCAGGTGCCGGTCGTGCCGCTCGCGGGTGGAGTGGTGCGGGTTGCGCAGGTCGTGCACGGTCACCACCAGCGCGACCCCGCTGCGGCGCACCGCCTCGGTCCAGGCCAGCACCTCGTCGGGGGTCATGTGGTCGAAGCCGAAGTGCAGGTGCACCACGTCGACCTCGTCGGCGTGCGCGGTCAGGTACGCCGGGTCCAGCCACGGGCTGGGTGCCCACGGGTCCTCCGGCGGGGGCGGCGGGCCGACCCGCACCACGCCGGCGGGCAGCACGGCGTCGAGGTACGGGTGGGCGTACGGGACGGTCGCGACGCGGATCACGCGGCCACCCAGTCCTCGCCCGAGCGCCGCACCAGGCCGCGCTCGGCGAAGGCCTCCAGCCAGCCCTGCATCGGCCACCAGCCCCAGCGGTCGGCGAAGACGCGACCGTTGACCAGCACGTCGTCCAGGTGCTCGACGGGGGGCCGGGACACCGGGTGGTGCTGGTGGAACGCCGCGGCACCGCCGACCCAGCGCAGCCCGACGCCGGCGGCGTGCGCGGTCTCGGCGAAGTCGGTGTCCTCGCCGCCGTAGCCGGCGTAGGCCTCGCAGAACCCGCCGAGGCGGGTCCAGGTCGCCGCGGTCAGCGCGAAGGACAGCGACCAGAACAGCCGGTGGTCCTCGGCGGCCAGCACCTCGCCGTCGGCCGGGACGGGCCGGGCGGGGTGCGGGTCGGCGAGGGAGGCCAGGTCGTCCAGGTCGTAGTCGGCGGCCGGCGGCAGGTAGCTCACGGGTCCCGAGTCGAGCACGCCGTCCTGGGCGACGGCTGAGTACCGGGCCACCAGCTCCGGGGCGGGGATGCAGTCGACGTCGAGGAAGACCAGGTGGCCGGCGCCCGCGGCGAGCGCAGCGGCGGCGCCGGCGTTGCGGGCGGCGGCCAGCGGCAGTCGCGGCCCGGCGGGGAGGTCGACGACCCGCGCCCGGTCCCCCACCACGGCGCGCACGCCGGCGTCGCCCATCGCGACGACCACGTGGTCGTCGGCGGGACGGGTCTGCCGGGCCAAGCCGGCCAGCTGCCGGGCGAGGTGGTCGTGCCGGCCGTGCACGACGGTGACGACCGCCGTCCTCACGTGCGCGCCACCGCCTCGATCTCCCGCGCCGCGCGCCGGGCGGCGTCCCCGGGGGACCAGCGGGCCCACCCGTCGCCGCCCAGTGCCCGGGCCTGCTCCAGCAGCCGCGGCCAGGCCGCGGTGTCCGGCCACCGGGGCAGGCCGACGGCGATGCCCGAGCGGTGCAGCGCGTCGGTGGTGCGGTGCTGCTCGCGGAAGGGGCGCTCCTGGGCGACCACCACGGCCGGACGGCGGGCCGCGGCCACCTCGGCGAGCGCGTTCTGCCCGGCGTGGGTCACCACCACCTCGGCCGAGGACAGCACCGGCCACGGGTCGGCCGACCAGTCGCCGGGGCCGCCCAGCACGGTCCAGTCCAGCCCCGGGGTGACCGCACGCAGGCCGGCGACGTCCTCGGTGGTGACCGCGCTGCCGCCCCCGCCGGCCAGCAGCACCGCGGTGCCGGGGGCCGGCTCGGCGGGCTCGCGGCCGTCGAAGCGGGACACCGCGCCCACGTGCACCACCCGGTCGCCCAGCCGGGACAGCCACGGCGGGTCGAGCACGTCCTGCGGCCAGAAGGCGAGCACCCGCTCGGCGACGGTGTAGCCGGTGGTGTGCGGGGCGTCGGTGCGGTCCCCGGGCATGGCGGTGACCACGACCGGCACGCCCATGAGCCGCAGGAAGACGCTGACCTCCACGGACACGTCGACGACGACCGCCGCGGGCCGGGCCTGCTCGACCCAGGCGGCCAGCCGCGCCATCCGCTGGCGCATGCCGTCGTGCCCGCGCGGGGCCCAGTGCAGCGCGCCGCCGGCGGTGACCTCCTCGACGGGGTGGCCGGCGTCGTCGGCGAGGGGCACCCAGTCGGCGAACGGCTCGCCCGGGGACGGCAGCGACGACAGGCCCACCACCGGGGTGCCCAGCTGCGCGGCGACCGCAGCTGCGCGGTGCAGGTGCCCGCGCCCCTGGTGGTGCACGTACCAGCCGATCACCGGGTCCCCCTCCTGCTCACGCGGTGGCCACCGCCGCGCTGACCAGCGAGCCGTAGAGCTGCTCGTACCGGTCGACCATCGTGTCCACCGAGCAGTGTGCGCGCGCCCGCTCCCGGGCCGCCGCCCGCGAGAGCTGCTCGGCCTCCGGGATGGCCGCCGCCAGCGCCGCGACGTCCCCGGCCGGCACCAGCCGGCCGCACTGCGGGGTGAGGATCTCGGGGATGCCGCCGCGGGCGAAGGCCACGACGGGGGTGCCGCAGGCCAGCGCCTCGGCGACGACCAGGCCGTAGGGCTCGTCCCAGCACGGGGTCACCAGCGCCACCGAGGCCCGGCCGACCGCGGCGGCGAGCTCGGGGTGGTCCAGGTGGCCCAGGTGGGTGACCCCGCGGCCGAGGAAGGGCGCGATGGTGCGGTCGAAGTAGCCGCGGTCGACCACCGGGCCGGCGATCTGCAGCTCGCGGCCGGCGGCCAGCGCCGCCTGCACGGCCAGGTGGGTGCCCTTCTCCGGCACGATGCGGCCCGACCAGATCAGCGGGCCGCCGCCGGGGCCGGCGACCCAGCGGTCCAGGTCCACCCCGTTGGGCACGACGCCGACGCGCTGGCCGACGGCCGGGCTGCCCTGCCACGCGGCGGCGGTGTGCCCGCTGACCGCGACCAGGTGCGCCGGGGTGGGGCCGGCGCTCTGCAGCGCGGACTCCAGCCACGGCGTGGGCGGGCAGTGCAGGGTCGACACCATCGGCACCTGCAGGGCGGGCGCCATGGCCAGCGGCAGGTAGTGCGTGGCGTGGTTGTGCACGATGTCGAAGTCCAGCGCCCGGTGGCCGGTGAGGTCCAGCATCAGCGCGAGGTAGGCGTGGTGGTCCTCGAGGAACACGTCGGGGGCCATGCTCACGTCGGCCCGGGCGGTGGCGCTGATCCGCAGCGGCCGGACCGGCAGCCGCTCCACCGACAGGTGGGGGTCCGAGCCGGGGGCGGCGAAGAGGGTGACGTCGTGCCCGCGCGCGGTCAGCGACCGGGTCAGCTGCCAGACGTGCGACTCCAGACCACCGGCGAAGGGCTCGGCGATCGGGTAGCGGCTGGAGGCGATCAGCGCGATCCGCAGCCGCCGGCCCGGGTCGGCCGCCACCGACGGGGTCGTCGCGACGGGCGGGACGGCGTGCAGCCGGGAGCGGCGGCGCCCGGCGGTGCGGGCGCGCAGGGTCGGGGCGAGGTCCTCGGGCACGGGCGAGCGACACCTCCTGGCAGCGGGGCACCTCGCGGGGTGCGCCGGCGAGGCAGGGACGACGGCCGCCCCGCTTCATGAGGCATCTCCGTGACCGGCACGCCCCCCGGAGCGCCCACGGACCACGAGGGACCGAACTCCGCGATCTTCACAGACCCCCCCTCCCCCCGCACCTCGACCTGTCGTCGAGGTGGCCGGGGTCACCCCATCCGGGGAGCGCAAGCGCGGTTTCCACCCCCCGGCCTGCGCGAACCGGACGGTGCCGTTGCGGGTCCGATAGCGTTCCGACCTGCACGGAGCGGGTCCCCGGCACCCGCCCGGCCAGGAGGAGGGGCGTGTGACCGAGCGCGGCGACGGTGGCTGGCAGACCTGGGGGAACCCCGGTGGTGGCCCCGGCGGTGCGCCCGGTGGTGCGCCCGGCGGCTGGCAGCAGGGTCCCCCGCCGCACCAGCCGGGCTGGGACGGCCGGGAGCCGACGCAGCAGTTCGGCGCCGTCCCCGCGGGCCCCCCGCCCGCTCTCCCGCAGGGCGCGTGGAACCCCGCCCAGGGCCCTGCCCCGTGGGCACCCCGGCCGGCGCCGCGCAGCCGGCGCACCCCGCTGCTGGTCGGCGGCGCGGCGCTGCTGGTCCTGCTGCTGGTCGGCGGCGGCCTGTTCCTCCTCCTGCGCGGTGACGACCTCAGCTACGCCGGCCGCGCCGTCGCCGAGCCCCAGCGGGCCATCGACGACGGCGAGGCGGCGCTGGACGCCTACGTCGCCGACCGCGGCGGGGCCAGCGGCGACGACACCGGCTGCTGGTACCGGTTCCTGTCGGCCGACACCTCCGACGTCCAGGACGACCTGGTCTGCGGGCCGGTGCTCTTCGTCGACGGCGACCCCTCGGCCACCTACCTGGAGTTCCCGCTCACCCCGTCCGGCGGCGGCGGTGACGTCACCTTCGACGTCGCGACCGAGCCCGCCGACCCCGAGCCGCAGCCGCTGGCCGACCGCGAGCTGCTCACCCGGCCCGACGGCCGCACCCCACCCGACGGCGCCGGGGACCTCACCGCCCCCGAGCCGCGCGCGGCCGACCCCGGCTTCACCGCCGACGGCCCGTTCGACGACGTGCAGCTCGAGGCGCCCGACGGCCCGGCGACGCTGTCGGGCGCATCCGCCCGGGTGACGGTCACCGGCCTGGGCACGGCCGACCGGGTGGACACCGGCGACGACGCCCGTCGGCCCGCCGACGGCGAGGTCTTCCGGGTCTTCGAGTACACCCTCGAGCGCGGCGAGGGCTACGCCGACGACGCCCCGCTGCTGTCCTACACCGTCGACGGCCGCGACGAGGTGCCCGTCGACCCCTCGCTGGTCACCCCGGGCGCCTCCGTCCAGGGCCTGCTGTCGGCCCCCGAGGACGCCGACGTCCGGCTCGTCGTCGTGGACGGCGAGAACACCCAGACGCTGTCGCTGGTCGACGGCACCCCCGGTGCGGACAACCTGCAGGTGACCACCCGGAGCAACCGCACCGCCGACCCGGTCGGCCCGCAGCAGATCCCCGGCGTGATCAGCGCGCCGGGCCGGGTGACCACGCCGTTCACGTTCACGGTGACCGTGCAGAGCGCCTCGCTGAGCTGGTTCGCCGGCACCAACGTCACGGCCCGGCCCTCGGCGCCCGACCGGGCGTTCCTGGTGATCGACACCGACCTGGTCGCCGACACCTTCAGCGCCGGCGAGGGCCCGCCGCAGTACTTCTCGCTGACCCTGCCCGACGGCACGGTGGTGCCCGCCCAGGACATCGTGGACGACCCGGCGCTGGTGGCCACCGCCTTCGACGTCCCGGCCGACTTCACCGCGGGCACGATCACCTTCGGCGGGGTCTTCACCTACCCCGACGGCGCCACGGTCGACTTCCAGCCGGGCACGCTGTCCTTCCCGGTCACCGTCCCGGCCGGCTGACGCCCCCATCCGGGTGAGGGCCCGGCCGGGACGGGTGTGCTCGCGCCCGTCCCGGCCGATGACCCCCGTGAGCGCCGTCCCGTCCCCAGCCGTGGGGACCCGGGGGGACGGCCATGTCCGGACGGGGTCCTCCGATCACCACCATCCACGACGTCCTCGCCGACGAGGCCGTGACCAGCGTCTTCCAGCCCATCGTCGACCTCGACAGCGGCGCCGTCGTCGCCTACGAGGCCCTCGCGCGGGGGCCGGAGGGCCCGCTGCGGTCCCCCGTCGAGCTCTTCGCCGCCGCCCGCGCGGCCGGTCGGCTGGCCGAGCTGGACGCCGCCTGCCGCACGGCGGCCTTCCGCGGCGCGGTCGAGCAGGGGCTGCTGGCCCCGCTGACGGTGTTCGTCAACGTCGAGCCGGAGGTGCTCGACAGCGCCCCGCTCGCCGACCTGCTGGCCATCGCGGAGTCCGCGCCCAGCCAGCTGCGGGTCGTCGTGGAGATCACCGAGCGGGCCATCGCCGCCCGCCCGGCCGAGCTCCTGCAGACCGTGCAGCGCATCCGTGAGATCGGCTGGGGCCTGGCCCTGGACGACGTCGGGGCCGACGCGATGTCGCTGGCCTTCATGCCGTTGCTGCGCCCCGACGTGGTCAAGCTCGACCTGCGGCTGGTGCAGGACCGTCCCGGCCCCGAGGTGGCCGAGGTCATGAACGCGGTCAACGCCTACGCCGAGCGCACCGGCGCGGTGGTGCTGGCCGAGGGCATCGAGACCGACGCCCACCTGGTGCAGGCCCTCGCGCTGGGCGCCACCCTCGGCCAGGGCTGGATGTTCGGCCGCCCGCAGCCCGGGCCGGCCGCGCACCTGCCGACCGGGGAGCTGCTGCTGCCGCCCGCCCCGCTGGACCCGCCGGGCACCGAGGTGTCCCCGTTCGGCTGCCTGCCGCCGGGCACCGTGCTGCGCCGCTCCCCCAAGAAGCTGCTCATCGAGCTGTCCAAGCAGCTGGAGCGGCACGCCCTGCGGCTGGGCGAGACCGCCGTCGTCGCCTCGACCTTCCAGGAGGCCCGGCACTTCACCCCGTCCACCGTGGCCCGCTACCGCGGCCTTGCCGAGCGCACCGGGTTCGTCTGCGCGCTGGGCGACGGGCTGTCGGCCGAGCCGGTGGCCGGCGTGCGCGGCGCCGAGCTGTCCGTCGCCGACGAGGTGCGCGGCGAGTGGGACGTGGCGGTCATCGCGCCGCACTTCAGCGCCGCGCTGCTGGCCCGCGACCTCGGCGACACCGGCCCCGACCTCGAGCGCACCTTCGAGTTCGCGCTGACCTACGACCGGGACACCGTCGCCCGCGCCGCGCACGCGCTGGTCGCCCGGGTGGTGCCGCGCGAGCAGCGCCGGGCCGTGCCGGTCGAGCGGACGGCGGCCGCCGCCACCGCGCCCCGGCTGCCCGAGCTCCCCGCGCTCGCCCCCGCCGCCGGCGAGGGCCTGCTGCACCGGGCGCTGGCCGCGACCACCAGCGGGGTGGTCATCGTCGACATGGACCTGCCCGACCAGCCGCTGGTCTACGTCAACCGGGCGTTCGAGGAGCTCTCGGGCTACCCGCGGGAGGAGGTGCTCGGCCGCAACTGCCGGTTCCTGCAGACCGCCGACACCGACCTGGCCGCCGTGTCCCGCATCCGCGAGGCCCTCGACGCCGGCCGGGAGTGCCGCGAGACCCTGCTCAACCACCGCGGGCCCGACCGCACGCCGTGGTGGAACGAGCTGCACCTGGCACCGGTGACCGACGCCGCCGGCCGGGTGGTGCAGTACATCGGCGTGCAGAACGACGTGACCGCGCGTGTCGAGGCCCAGCAGCGGCTGGCCCGGGAGCAGGAGCGCACCCGGCAGTACCTGGCCCGCATCGAGCAGCTGGCCTGGACCGACCCGCTGACCGGGCTGCCCAACCGGCGCCGCCTGCAGGAGCAGGTGGAGCTCGCGCTGTGGGAGGCCGACGCCGCCGGCACCGCGGTGGGCCTGCTGTTCGTCGACCTCGACGGGTTCAAAGCGGTCAACGACCGGCTCGGCCACGCCGCCGGCGACGAGCTGCTGGTCGAGATCAGCACCCGGCTGCGGTCCTCGGTGCGGCGCACCGACCTGCTGGCCCGCCTCGGCGGCGACGAGTTCCTGGTCGCGCTGCCCGGGCTGGCGATCGACACCGCGGCGGCCGAGGCCGCCCGCGTCGCGGCGACCCTGGCCACCGCGCTCGGCGAGCCCGTCGACCTGCGCGGCGAGCCGGTTCGGGTGGGCGCCAGCATCGGCTGCGCGGTCTCCCCGGACGACGGCGCCGGTTTCGAGGCCCTGCTGCACACCGCCGACCAGCGGATGTACCTGGTCAAGGGCGGCCCGCTGGTCAGCTCCTGAGCTCGGCCAGGATGGGCTTGGCGACGGCGAGGGCGTGGTTGGCGGCGGGCACCCCGGCGTAGACCGCGGTGTGCAGGCAGACCTCGGCGACCTCCTCGTCGGTCAGCCCGTTGTGCACCGCGGCCCGCACGTGCAGCGCGAACTCGTCCCAGTGCCGCAGCGACGCGGTGATCGCCAGGGTGAGCATCGAGCGGGTGCGCCGGTCCAGGCCGGGGCGCTGCCACAGGTCGCCCCAGGCCACCCGGGTGATGAAGTCCTGGAAGTCGGCCGTCAGCGGGGTCACCCCGGCGACGGCCCGGTCGACGTGGGCGTCGCCGAGCACCTCCCGCCGGGTGCGCATGCCGGCCTCGCGCCGGGCCTCGTCGGTGGTGGGCCCGTCCGGGCCCGGGTGGGTCATCGGATGCCTCCCAGGTGGGCCAGCAGCGCGGCGGTGACGTGCTCGGCCTGCTCGACGTTGGCGATGTGCGCGGCCGGGGACAGCGTCAGCAGCGCCGCGCCCGTGATGCCGGCCGCGATGGCCTCCTGGTGCTCGGGCGGCAGCGCCGGGTCGTCGGCCCCGCTGACCACCAGGGTGGGCGCGGTGACCGCGTCGAGCTGGTCGCGCAGGTCCAGCGCGCCGACCGCGGCGCAGCAGCTGGCGTAGCCCTCGTCGTCGCAGTCGGCGATGCCCTGCCGCATCCGGGCGACGACGTCGGGGTGCTCGGCGGCCCAGCCGGGGGTGAACCAGCGGCCGACCACCGCGTCGGCCAGCGAGCCGGTGCCCTGGCTGCGGGCGGTGGCCGCCCGATCGGTCCAGGCGTCGGGGTTGCCGGGGTGGGCCGAGGTGCACAGCACGGCCAGCCGGTCGACCCGCTCCGGGTCGCGGGCGGCCAGCCGCAGCCCGGTCATGCCGCCGATGGACAGGCCCACCACGTGCGCGCGGGCGACGTGCAGGCGGTCCAGCAGCGCGAGGACGTCGTCGGCCAGGTCGTCGACGGTCGAGTCCCCCTGCGGGGACGGCGACCGGCCGTGGCCCCGGGTGTCGTAGCGGACCACCCGGAACCGCTCGGCGAGCGCGGGCACCTGCGGGTCCCACATCTCCAGCGTCGTCCCGAGGGAGTTGGACAGCAGGACGACGGGGGCGTCCTCGGGTCCCTCCACCACGGCGTGCACGTCGATGGGCAACGGGGCTCCTCAGCTCTCGGCGATCGTGTGGGCGGCCAGGGCGGCGTCGACCTGCGCGCCGGCCTGGCCGGTGTCCGGGGCGGCACCGGCCAGCAGCGCGTCGACGTCGACGTCGGTGCGCCCGGCGACGACGTCGGCCAGCGACCGGCCCTCCCGGGCAGCCTGCCGCACGGCGTCGGCGGCCGCGTCGTGGGCGGGGCCGCGGCCCAGGGACGGCGTGAGCGCGTCGGCCAGCGCCCCGGCCAGCTGCGCGCCGCCCGCCGCCTCGACGACGGCGGCCATCCGGGCGGTGTCGAACCGGAGCCCGCCCAGGCAGTCGGCCAGCCAGGCCGCGGCCGACCCGGTGGTGGCCAGCAGCGCCGACAGGGTGGGCCACTCGCTGTGCCAGGCCCCGGCGGAGCGCTCGTGCTCCTGCTCCATGGCGGCGAACAGCGTGCCGACCAGGCCGGGGGCGCGGCGGGCGCAGGCCCGGGCGGAGATCGCCGCGACCGGGTTGCGCTTGTGCGGCATGGCGCTGGACCCGCCGCGGCCCTCGCCGGACTCGGCGACCTCGGCGACCTCGGTCTGGGCCAGCAGGACGACGTCCAGCGCCACGGTGGCCACCACGCCCGCGGCGGCGCCCAGGGCCCCGGCCAGGTCGGCGACGGGGAGCCGCACGGTGAACCAGGGGACGGCGGTGGTGGTCAGCCCCAGCTCGTCGGCGAGCGCGGCCCGGACGTCGGTCCCCGAGCCGTCGGTGGCGGCCAGCGTGCCGACCGCGCCGCCGTACTGCACCGGCAACGACGCGTCGACGGCGGCCAGGCGGGCGCGGGCGCCGTCCAGGCCGGCCAGCCAGGCGGCGGCCCGGAACCCGGCGGTGGTGGGCAGCGCCTGCTGCAGCAGCGTGCGGCCGATCGCGACGTCGTCGCGGTGGTCGGCGGCCAGCCGGGCGGAGGCCGCGGCCGCGGCGGCCAGGTCGGCGTCGATCGCGGCGACCGCCCGGCGGGCCAGCAGCACCATCGCGGTGTCCACGACGTCCTGGCTGGTGGCGCCGACGTGCACCGCGCCGGCGGCGTGCGGGCCCACCGCATCGGTGAGCACCCGCACCAGCGGCGGCACCGGGTTGCCGGCGTCGGCCGCGCGGGCGACGACCGCGGCGACGTCCAGCGCCCCGGGCGTGCCGGCCACCCGGGTGACCTCGGCGGCGGCGGTCTCGCTGACCAGGCCGCAGCGGGCGGCGGCCCGGGCCAGCGCGGCCTCGACGTCGAGCATCGCCTGCAGCCAGGCGTCGTCGGAGACCGCCGCGGCGGCACCCCCGCGGGCGAAGGTGCCGTCCCAGAGCCCGCTCATGCGGTCATCCTCACAGGGGCCGTGGTCAGACGGCGAAGAAGACGGTCTCGGCGTCGCCCTGCAGGTTGATGTCCAGCCGGTAGCCGTCCTCGGTGCGCCGCGCGACCAGCGTGCGCCGGCGGTCCTCCGGCAGCGCCGAGAGCACCGGGTCGGCGGCGTTGGCCTCAGCCTCGTCGGCGAAGTAGATGCGGGTGACCACCCGGTCGAGCAGGCCGCGGGCGAAGACGGAGACGTCGACGTGCGGGGCCTGCAGGCCGCCCTCGCCGTCGGGCACCGGGCCCGGCTTGAGCGTGCGGACGGCGAACTCCCCGCCCGGGGTGGCCGAGCGGCCGAAGCCGCGGAACCCCGGGGTCGAGGCGGAGCCGCGCGGGTCGCCGGGGTGGGCGAACCGGCCGTCGGGGTCGGCCTGCCAGGTCTCCACCACCGCGTCGGGGACGACGTCGCCGTTGCCGTCGCGGACCGTGCCGCGCAGCCAGACCTCCCCCGCCGTGCCGGGGGCGACCGCGTCGGCGCCGTCGGGCCAGGTCAGGCCGATGGCCAGGTAGGGGCCCACGGTCGCGCTGGGCGTGGTGCGCAGGGTCGGCGGCTCGTCGAGGAAGCCGGTGCCGCGGCGCGGGGTGCCCGGCCGCCGCTCGTTGGTCTCGTCCGCGTCGCGCACCAGCGGTGAGTCGTGCTCGAACCCCATCAGGCCACGTCCCCGTCGTCGTCGGTCTCGAAGGGCGTCTGGTCGGTGCCGCGCAGCACGATGTCCCACTCGAAGGCCAGCGCCCAGTCCGGCTGGGTGCGGCCCAGGTCGAACCCGGCGACCGCGCGGTGCCGGGCGGCCGGCGGGATGGCGTTGAAGATCGGGTCCTGGCCGAACAGCGGGTCGTCCGGGAAGTACATCTGCGTGACCAGCCGCTGGGTGAAGGCCTGGCCGAACAGCGAGAAGTGGATGTGCGCCGGCCGCCAGGCGTTGTGGTGGTTGCCCCACGGGTAGGCGCCGGGCTTGATCGTGGTGAACTCGTAGCGGCCCAGGGAGTCGGTGACCACGCGGCCCAGCCCGTCGAAGTGCGGGTCCAGCGGCGCGGGCCAGTTGTCGACCACGTGCCGGTAGCGGCCGGCCGCGTTGGCCTGCCAGATCTCCAGCAGCGCACCGGGCACGGGCCGGCCACCGCTGTCGAGCACCCGGCCGAACACGATGATCCGCTGGCCCTGCGCCTCGCCCCCGGCGCGCAGCGTGAGGTCGGCGTCCCCGGGGGTCACCCGGTCCTCGCCGAGCACCGGGCCGGTGACCTCGGTCAGCCGGTGCGGCAGGTCGACCGGGGTGCGCAGCGGCGCGCGCAGCGCGGTGGAGCGGTAGCCGTCGGAGGCGACGGGGGTGCGGTGGCCGTCCTCCTCGCGCAGGTAGCGCGGCAGCACCAGCCTGGATGTGGTCCCGGTCATGCCCGGGAACGTACGAGATCGCCGCGGCGTCTGGCACCCTGACCTTCCCGCTGGGTGGAAGGAGAGCCGGATGGCCGGAGGCGGCACCCGGGCAGGTCGGTCGGTGACCTCCCGGGCCCTCGGGGTGCTCGAGGCCTTCGACGTCGACCACCCGCGGCTGACCCTGTCCGAGATCGCCGCCCGCAGCGGCACCCCGCTCACCACGGCGCACCGGCTGCTGGCCGAGCTCACCTCCTGGGGCGCGCTGGCCCGCCGCGCCGACGGCCGCTACGAGATCGGCCGCCGGCTCTGGGACCTCGGCCTGCTGGCCCCGGTCCAGGCCGAGCTGCGCCAGGTGGCCAGCCCGTTCCTGCTCGACGTGCACACCGCCACCCGCGACACCGTGCACCTGGCCGTCCGCGACGGGTTGCACGCCCTCTACGTGGACCGGGTGTCGGGCCGGGAGTCGGTGCCGGTGGTCAGCCAGGTCGGCAGCCGGCTGCCGCTGCACGCGGTCGGGGTGGGCAAGGTGCTGCTGGCCGCCGCCCCGCCCGAGGTGGTGGAGCAGGCGCTGCAGGCCCTCGAGCGGCAGACCCGGCACACCGTCGTCGACCCGGTGCGGCTGGGCCGGGAGCTGGCCGAGGTGCGCCGGTCGGGGTCGGCCCGGACGTCGGAGGAGATGTCGCTGGGCGCGGCGTCGGTCGCCGTCCCGGTGACCGTGGAGCTGACCGACGGCCGGTCACCGGTGGCCGCCGCGCTGGGCATCGTCGTCCCCACGCACCGGGCCGAGCGCGACCTGCCCCGGCTGGTGCCGGTCCTGCAGGTGGCCGCCCGCGGCATCGGCCGCGCCCTGGCCCGCACGGAGGAATTCCGCTCAGCGGCAACCTGACCTCGCCGCTGGGACGTCACCGTGGTCACACTCCGGTCGTGCGTACTCAGGTGGGGATCATCGGGGCCGGACCGGCCGGGCTGCTGCTGTCGCGGCTCCTGCACGTGCAGGGGATCGACTCCGTCGTGCTGGAGAACCGCGACCGGGCCTACGTGGAGGCCCGCATCCGCGCCGGCATCCTGGAGAGCCACACCGTGCAGACGCTGCGCGACGTCGGCGTGGGCGACCGGCTCGACCGCGAGGGCCTGCACCACACCGGCATCCACCTGCAGATCCCGGGCGAGCGGGTGCACCTGGACTTCGAGGCGCTGTGCGGGCGCACCGTGTGGGTCTACGGCCAGACCGAGGTGGTCAAGGACCTGATCGCCACGCAGCTGGACGAGGGCCCGCCGCTGCTGTTCTGCGTCACCGACGTCCAGCCGCACGACGTGGACACCGACTCCCCGCGGATCACCTTCACCGACGCCGACGGGGTCGCGCAGGAGCTGCAGTGCGACGTCGTGGTCGGCGCCGACGGCTTCCACGGCGTCTCCCGGCCGCTGGTCACCGCGGCGACCGGCGGGAAGGTGTGGGAGCGGGTCTACCCCTTCTCCTGGCTGGGCATCCTGGCCGACGCCGCGCCGGCCACCGACGACCTCGTCTACGCCTGGCACCCCGACGGTTTCGCGCTGTACTCGATGCGCTCGCCCAGCGTGTCCCGGCTCTACGTGCAGGTCGACCCGACCGAGAAGATCGAGGACTGGTCCGACGAGCGCATCTGGGACGCCCTGGACGAGCGGCTGGGCCTGTCCGGCTGGTCGGTCAACCGGGGCCCGATCACCGAGAAGTCCATCCTGCCGATGCGGTCGTTCGTCTCCACCCCGATGCGGCACGGCCGGCTCTTCCTGGCCGGCGACGCCGCGCACATCGTGCCGCCCACCGGCGCCAAGGGTCTGAACCTGGCGGTGGCCGACGTGACGCTGCTGGCCACCGCCCTGGTCCGGCTGCTGCAGGAGAAGGAGACCGACCTGGTCGACGCCTACTCCGACACCGCGCTGCGCCGGATCTGGCGGTGCACCCACTTCTCCTGGTGGATGACCTCGATGCTGCACACCGTGTCGGCGGCGCAGGGCGGTGACGACTTCGACCACCAACTGCAGCTCTCCCAGCTGCGCCGGGTGTTCGCCTCCGAGGCCGCGCAGCGCGAGCTGGCGGAGAACTACACGGGCCTGCCGATCGAGCGGTGACGCGCCCGGCCCGGCGCTGCACAGCCGGGTGGCCCGCACTTCGTTCCGTGCGGCCGACCGTTCGCCCCGTGCGGTTGTCCATCGGCTGAATACGTAGAACAGTCGGTGCCGTTCCTGCAGAACCGCGGGGACGTACCACCCACCGCCCTGTGTCCGCGGTGACCTCATGGTCGACGACGGACGGAGCGCGCCGTGCTCACCACCCGACGACACCACCTGTCCACCTCCCGCCGACCGGTCGACGTGACGACCGGTCAGGTGGTCGTGCGCGTCAGCACACCCCTGGACGACGCCGCCGCGGCCCACCTCGCCGGCTGCCTGCGCCGGCGGGTCCGGCGCGGGGAGGTCGTGCTGGCCCGCCTGGAGGGCTGCGACTTCGTCAACGCCCGCGGCTTCCGCGCCCTGGTCCGGCTGCAGGGCGAGGTCGAGGACGCCGGCGGGCGGCTGCTGGTGCTGGACCCGCCGCGCTCCCTGCGGCTGGTCTGCCGCAGCTTCCCGGGGCGGCTCGAGCTGGTCCCGGCCACCTCGCCCGGGGCCGCCGCGTGAACGGCGCCGGCACCGCAGCGGTGGCGCGGCGGCTGGAGGACCTGGTCGACTCGGTCGCGGCCCTGCTCGAGGTCGAGTGCGTCGGCCTGCTGCTGCGCGACAGCGACGACCAGATGCGCACCGTCACCACCAGCGGCGCGGCCGCGGCCGCGCTCGAGCGCGCCCAGGCCGCCACGGGGGTGGGCCCGGGCCCGGACGTGCAGCGGGCCGGCATCCCGGTCGCCGTCCCCGACGTCCTCGCCGTCCCCGACTACGCCGGTCTGGTCCCGCTCGTCCGCGGCGACGGCGTGCGCGCCGTGCTGAGCGCACCGGTCGTGGCCGACGACGCCGTGATCGGCAACCTCAACGCGGTCGACGCCTGGCCGCACGGCTGGACCGACCGGCAGCAGGCCGCCCTGCAGACCTTCGCCGCCCTCGTCGCCGACCTGCTGCTGCTGTCCGCGGCCGGCCGCGGCCAGGACGTGGCCCACCTGACCGACCGACTCGCCGACCTGGACGGAGCCGCTTCGTGAGCGCCATCGACGCCGACACCCTCGCGCGCACCCTGCGCGACCTCGGCGAGGACCCCCGGGCCGCCGGGGAGGACCTGCTCAACGCCTCGCTGCAGCGGGTGGTGGACGCCTGCGCCGGCCTGTTCGACATCGCCGGCTGCGGCCTGATGCTCGCCGACGAGGACGGCGGGCTGCGCTACGTCGTGGCCACCGACGACACCAGCTGGGCGATCGAGGAGGCCCAGCTGACCACCGGCGAGGGCCCCTGCGTGGACTCCTTCGAGCAGGGCACCACGACCACCACCGGGGACGTGGCCGCCGACCAGCGGTGGCCGCGGTTCGGCGCGGCGCTGGCCCGGGCGGTCGAGGCGAGAACGGCGACCGGACCCATCGGCGGGCTGCTGGGCACCCCGCTGCGCCTGCACGGCACCGTGGTCGGCAGCCTGGACGTGCACCACTCGGCGCCGATGGGGTGGACCGGCGAGCAGGTCCGGGCGCTGGAGCGGTTCGGCCGGGTCGCCGAGACGATCCTGGCGGTCGGCGTGCAGGCCCACCAGGCCGGACGGCTGGCCGCCCAGCTGGACTACGCGATCGGCCACCGCGCGCCCATCGAGCGCGGCGTGGGCTACCTCATGGCCCGCGACGGCCTCGACCAACGCGACGCCTTCGCCGCGCTGCGCCGAGCCGCCCGGTCCTCCCGCCGGCCGATCGCCGACGTCGCCCGCGGCCTCACCCTGACGGGGCGCCTGCCCGGTGAGCCGTCGTGACCGCCGTCCTGCCGGCCGCCTCCCGCGCGGCCGCCTGCGCCGAGGATCAGCTGCCCGCGCTCACCCAGGCCCTGCTCGCCGAGCAGGTCGGGGCGCTGCCCGGGGCCGTGTCGGCGACCGTGGTGACCGTCGCCGGTCCCCGGCTGCGCCCCTGGGCCGGCGCCGGGCCCGCCGGGCCCGACGTCGACCGGCTGCAGGCGAAGGTCGGCCAGGGCCCGGCCTTCCCCGCGGCCGCCGACGCCTCGGGCCGGCCGGTGGTGAGCAACGACCTGTGGACCGACCAGCGGTGGCGGCTGCCGACCGCGCACGGCACCCCTCCGGTGCGCTCGGTCGTGGCCACCGCGCTGCCCGGCCCGGAGCGGGCCCGGGCCGTGCTCACCGTCTACGGCGCGGACGACGACCTGCTGGAGGCCGCGGCCGGGGGTGCGCTCGCCGACGTGGTGCCCGACCTCGCCGCCGCGGTCTGCGTGGTGCGGGCCCGCCTCGAGGTCGCCGACCTGCAGGTCGCGTTGACCACCAACCGCACCATCGGCGCGGCCATCGGCATCACCATGATCAGCCGGCGCCTGCCCTACCAGCAGGCCGCCGAGCTGCTGCGCATGCTGAGCAACCACACCAACACCCGGCTCGGCGAGCTGGCCGAGGAGATCCTGTTCACCGGGCTGGTGCCCGACCTGCCGGAGGCGCACCGGCCGCCCGGTCCCGGGTCGGCTCCGGGGTCGGCTCCGGGGTCGGCTCAGGGGTCGGCGCGGCGGTGATGCCCCGTCCGGCCCCGAGCAGGGTCGCCGCCGTGCCGACGACGGCGTAGGCGGCGAGCACCGCCACGGCCTGCCCGACGCCGGCCCCGTCGAAGTAGACGATGCCGCGGACGGCGCCGGTGCCCGCACCCGGCGGGAGCCACGGGCCGATGGCCGCCCAGAACGGCGGCAGCAACGGGGCGGGGTAGGCGCCGCCGGCGCTGGGGTTGCCCAGCACCACGAAGGCGAGGATGGCCAGCCCGATGCCGACCAGGCCGGTCCAGACCTGCAGGGCGGCGGTCGCGGCGCCCACGGCGAACACCAGCAGGGCGCCGAACAGGGTCAGCTCGAGCGTGTGCCCGCCGTCCAGGGCGCCGAGCACGGGGCCGGCGATGAGCGCGCCGCCCAGCCCGCTGACCAGCGCGTACAGGGCCAGCGCCACCAGCCGGGTGCCGGCGCGTCCGCGGGTGGCCGGCCGCGACCCGGCGCTCACCCCGATGATCGAGGCGACGAGGTACCCGCCGACCACCCAGCCGACGGCGAGGTAGAACGCGGACAGGCCGCGGGCGTCGCCGTCCCCGGCGGGCAGCACGTCCGTGGTGGTGAGGGTGCGCTGCTGGGCCGCGTCGGCCTGGGTGAGCACCTGCTCCAGGGCGGTGGCCACGGCGCCGCCCTCGGCGCCGGCCACCAGCAGGGTGTCCTGCGACCCGCTGCCCGCCAGCAGGACGCCGTCGACGTCGCGGTCGGCCAGGGCCTGCCGAGCGTCGTCCTCGCTGCCGTGGGCGGTGGCGTCCAGCGGGCGGCCGGGGAGCCCGTCCAGCTGGGCGACGAGCTGCTCGGCGGTCCCGGCGGGGGCACCGGCGGGGGCCACGACGGCGAGCGGGACCTCCCGCGGGACCGGGGCGTGGAAGGCCCCGACGTAGCTGAGCACGAAGCCCAACTGCAGCAGCAGGACGCCGACCACCAGGACGGCGGCGCGGCGGGTCACCCCCGGCAGCAGCTCCCGCCGCGGTGCCTCGTGCTGACCGTGTGCGCTCATCCCGACTCCTCGATACCGGTGCGTATCCGATACGGACCAGTATGCTCGTGGCCGTGACCGGGGCAAGGGGGACCGACGTGACGGTGCGCACCCGCCCGCGCCGCGACGAGGTGCGGGCGCGGGTGCTCGAGGCGGCGCGGGGGGTCTTCGCCGAGCGCGGGTTCGCCGGGGCCAGCACCGACCTGGTCGCCGCCGCGGCGGGTTTCACCAAGGGCGCGGTCTACTCCAACTTCGGCAGCAAGGACGACCTGTTCCTGGCGCTGATGACCGCCGAGGGCGCCGCCCGGGTCGCCGCCGTGGAGCAGGCGCTCGCCGGCACCACCGACCTGCCGGGCGCCCTAGCCGCCGTCGGCGCGCAGCTGTCCCGGCCCGACCCCGCCTGGCAGCTGCTCTACCTGGAGTTCTGGCAGCGGGCGGTGCGCGACCCCGCCGTCCGCACCGCGTTCACGGCCTCCCGGCGCGAGCTGCGCTCCCGGGTCGCCGCAGCCGTCGAGCGGTTCCTGGCCGAGCACCCCGTGCAGACCGGGTGGGATGCGGGCAGGCTGACCGTCGTGATCCTGGCGCTCACCCACGGCCTGGCCCTGGAGTCGCTGCCCGACCCGGGGGCCGTGCCCGACGACGTCCTGCCGCGCGTGCTGGCCGACCTCCTGGACGCCGCGCCGTGAGGCGGGCACTGCTGGCGGCGGGCGCGGTGCTGCTGCTGGCCGGGTGCGGCGGCGGGGACCCGACCTCCGCACCCGCGACGTCCTCCGGTCCGGCGTCCTCGGGTCCGACGTCCTCCTCCGCGCCGGGGACGACGACCGCGTCCCCGGGCGCACCCGCCGTCGGCGGCACCGCGCTCACCGTGGTCGTCGACCCCGACGGCAGCGGCGAGTCCGTCGTCGTCGGCACCCTGAGCTGCGACCCCACCGGCGGGGACGTGCCCGACCCGGACGCCGCCTGCGCCCAGGTCGCCGCCGTCGGCCCGGCCGGGTTCGCGGCCCCCGACCCCGGGGCGGTGTGCACCCAGCAGTTCGACGGCCCGCAGACCGCCACGGTCAGCGGCACGGTGGCCGGTCAACCGGTCGACGCCGCCTTCAGCCGCAGCGACGGCTGCGCGATCAGCCGCTGGGATGCGCTGTCGGAGCTGCTGTCCACCACCCGGTGACACCTGGGGCGGGTGGGACCAGGATTGGCACACTGTCCGCGACTGCGCGGTGATGTTCGGTGACATCTGTCGGGGCGACGGACCGGGCCGTCACCTAGCGTCGAGGTCATGATGTCGACGCTGGTGATCATCGGTGGTGTGCTCCTGGCACTGGTCGGGCTGCTCGCGCTGATCGTCAAGCTCAGCGCCCGCCCGGCGGACCGCCGCGGCACGACGACGGCATCGCGGTCGGCCGCGCGCACCCCCGGCTGGGTGGTCGACTCCGGGCAGCGGCACCCCGACGCCTGGGACCCGCTGTCCCAGACCAGCACCCACATCCGCGCCCAGCGCTAGGCCCGAGGTCAGCGGCCGCGCCGGGCCAGCTCCGCGTCGGCGGCGGCCAGCAGCGCGGCGTGCTGCTCGCGGCGCTCCTGCAGCACGGGGCGGCCGAACTCCGACTCCGGCGTCAGCAGCGGCACGGGGGTGCCGGTGCGCCGCCGGCCCGGGACGGCGTCGGCCCCGTCGGGGACGAGCGCGAACAACCGGTCCTGGACGTCCACCCCGGTGGCCGAGCGCGCCCGGAGCAGGAGCAGGGACCCGTCGTCGAGCCGCGCGGGGAGGTCCGGGCCCTCGCCGGGCGCCGGGGCCAGCCGCGTGCGCAGGGCGTGCAGGTCCCCGCCGCCGAGCCCCTCGGCCGGCACGTCCGCAGCCCGCACCGGGACGTCGACCGGCGCCCCGCAGCGCGGGCACGGGCCGTGCACCCGCCACCCCGGCCCGGTCTCGGCGACCAGCGGGTCCACCGCCCACGGCCACGGCGGCACCCCGCCGGGGCACGGGTGCGGCGCCAGCAGCGCCACCAGCACGGCCTCGTCGGCGTCCCGGGCGGCACGCGACCAGCGCAGCGCGACCCGGCGCGGCCAGGCCTGCGCCGAGGGCAGCAGGAGCAGCGGCCACGGCGCCCAGGCCACCGCCAGCGCGACGAAGGGCAGCACCATCGTCGGGTCGGTCGGCTCGCCGTCCAGGAGGACGTACTTCGCGAGGAACAGGCCGGTGACCACGCAGGCGATGGTGAGCAGCCGGGCGGGGAAGAAGCCCTCGGCGTAGGACCCCAGGTGCAGCACCCGCTTGGTGCCGCGGTGGGCCAGCGCGGCGAGCAGGACCAGCACCCCGCACAGCAGGGTCCCGCCGGCCAGCTTGCCCAGCAGCGGCCAGTCACCCCCGGCGATGCCCACCGCGCACCACCCGGCCACGGCCAGCAGGGCCAGCGGGACCAGGGCCAGCAGGGCCGTCGCGAGCAGGACCGGGAGCGGCGGGCGGACCCGGGCCAGGCCGCGCAGCACGGCGGCCGTGGTCGGCCCGGTGCCCTCGGGCGGACGGGCGGCCGCCAGCACCTTGCGGCTCTCCGTGAGCGGCGGCCGGCGCGGGGCGGTCATGCGGCCGAGGTTGGCACACGCGCCCCGGGCAGGCAGGGGCCCGGCGGCGATAGGGTCGCGGCGATGTCCGACGCCGCGCAGACCCCGTCGCCGGTGGAGCTGCTGCTGCCGCTCGGCCACTCCCTCGGCCTGGACGCCGACCGCGGGGCGGTGCAGGTGCGGCTGGGCGCCGACGTCGAGGAGCTGGGCCTGGCGGAGTTCGCGGTCTGGTCGCTGGCCCACGGCGACCCCGCGGGCGGCGATGCGCCCTGGGGCACGGCCGGGGTGCTGGCCGCGGCCGACCAGGCCGGGCTGGCCGGCGCCGAGGAGCACCTGGGGTCGCTGGTCGGGCGCGGCCTGCTGGCCCGGGTCGAGCCCGGCGGCCCGTCGGCGCGCGACCTCGCCGACCGGGTCCGGCTGCTGCCGTTGACCACCGGCCGGGGCAACACCGCCCAGCAGCCGCTGGTCTACCGGTTGGGCACCGCCGACCACCTGCTCGCCGTCGCCAGCTCCACGACCTACGACCTGGTCGCGTGGGCGCACCTGGAGACCAGCCTGTGGCGGGCGTGCGCGGCCGCGGCGGCCGTCGCGGCCCGGGCCGGTGCCACCGACCCCGGCCTGGTCGAGCCGGAGGAGCTGCTGACCGGCCTGCTCACCGCCCTGCACGCGCTGCTGGCCACCGGCGCCGTCTGCCTGGACACCTGGGGGGTGGCGGCGTGACGCTGCTGCTGCGCGTGGGCCACGCCCTCGGCCCCTTCCACCCCGCCCCCGGCGCCTTCGCCCGGCACCACGTCGTCCGGGTGGGCTGGGCGACCCCGAAGCTGCACGGCGAGGTGGAGCGCAGCACCTGGGAGCTCGCGGTCGGCGAGCCCGGCGACGCGCGGAACCCGGCGGTGGTCGACGCCCTGGTCGGGCGCGGCCTGCTGGTCCGGGTCGAGGACACCCCCGAGGCGCGGGGCGCGTTCGCCCGGGCCCACCGGGTGCAGCCCCTGGGCCTCGGCACGCTGGGCGGCGAGGACGGCGGGCGGGTGGTCGGCACCTGGGTCGCCCCCGTCGCGACCCTGGACCCGGAGGCCTTCGACATCTGGGCGTGGGCGCACCTGTTCCCCGACCTCGCCGCGGCCGCCGCGGGGCTGGCCGGCGCCTCCGCCGTCGCCGGCGACGACCCGGACGCCGTCCTGGAGCGGTTGGTCGCCCGGCTGCCGGAGCTGCTGGCCGCCGGCGTGCTCTACCTCGACGTGCCCCGGGACGCCGGGTCCGGACCACCGGCGTGAGGGTCGTCCCGCTCGGCCGCCGGCTCACGGTCGTCGACCTGTCCCTCTCCGGGCAGGCCGACCCGGCTGCGGTGCGCGGCTTCGTGCACGTGGACGGCGAGCAGCTCGAGCTGGGCGGTCCGGCCACCCTGCTGTGGGACGCCGCCCGGCGGTCGGGCGACCCCGTCGAGGTCGAGGCGCTCGCCCGCGGCTGGGGCCTGGACGACGCGGGCACGACGGCCGGCTGGGCGCAGCTGCGCGAGCTCGGCGCGGTCGCCGACCTCGAGGACACCCCGGACGGCCGGCGGGACTGGGCCGCCGCGCACACGCTGCACCCGCTGCAGCCCGGGCTCGGCGAGGTGCCGGGCCGGGCCGCGCTGCACCAGGTCGGCCTGCCCGGCCACCCGGTCGCGGAGCTGTCGCGCCCGCTGCGCGACGTGTGGGCCTGGGGCCCGCTGTTCGCCGACCTCTGGGCATCGGTGACCTGGCACGCCGCCGGGTACCTCGCCGCCGGCGTCGATGCACCGGGGGCCGTCGACGCCGACCTGCTGCTGGCCGACCTCGTCGAGTCGCTGCCGGCGCTGCTGTCGACCACGGCGGCCTACGTCGACCTCGCGGTCGGCCGGCCGTGACCGTCGTCCTCCCCGTCGGGTTCCGGCTGGGGCCCGAGACCGTGCCGGCGGCCGTCGCCGGGTCGGTGCGGCTCGGCTGGGCGCGGCACGCCCTGGACGAGGACGAGGCCCGGGTGTGGGACCTGGCGCACGGCCTGGCCGGCGACGACCCGCTCTGCGGGCACGACCTGCTGCTGGCCCACGCCGCCGCGGTCGGGGTGGCCGAGCCCGAGGCGGTCGTGGCGCGGCTGGCCGGGCGGTCGCTGCTGGTGCACGTCCCGCCGTCCGCCGACGACCTCGCCGACCTCGCCCGCCGGCTGGTGGCCCGCCCGCTGCTGGTGGGCATCGGCGCGGGCCGGGACCCGTCCACCCGGGCGCTCGGCCTGCCCGGCTGGCCGGTCCTGGAGCTCCCCCTCGCCACCGCGCTGCGCTGGGAGTCGACCGGCACGGCGGCCGACCTGCAGGAGGCCGCCGAGCTCGCCGCCGGCGCACTGGGTGACCCCGCGGCGGTGCGGGCCGCGCTCGCCGACGTGGTCGGTGACCTGCCGGTGCTGCTCAGCCACCACTGCGGCTACCTGGACCTGGCCGACCCCCGGGGCTGACCGGGCCGGTCAGCGGCGGGCCAGCACCTGGCGCAGCCGGCCCAGCAGGTCGGGCACCGGGCGCAGCCGCAACGCCGCGGTGGCCGCGGCTGCCTCGCCGGCCGGCAGCTGACGGGGACCGCGGCCGGGGACCAGCCGCGCCGGCCCGCCGCCCAGCGCCACGGGCAGCTCGGCGAGGCCGGGCTCCGGGCCGCCCCGCTCGCCGAGGACGACGGCGTCGTCGAGCTGGGCCGGGTCGGGCTGCAGCGCCGCCACGGCCTGCGCGGCGGCCTGCACCACCGCGGCGGGGACGCCCCACCAGAACGACCCGCCCGGCACCTCGGACAGCACCAGCACCGGCCGGCCGCCGCGCCCGGGGTCGACCCAGCGCACCAGCAGGTCGACCGAGGCGCCGCCGGGCGCGAGGACGGTGACCACGGCGGCGAGCGTGCGGCCCACGCCGCCCGACCAGACCTCGACGTCGACGACCGGGGCCGGTACGTCCGCGGGGAGAGCCGCGGCCGCCGAGGCCGGGGCGGGCGCCGGGGCCCGCGCCGGGGCCGGGGCGGGCGCCGGGGCCGGGGCGGCGGTGGGCGGCGGGGCGTAGGGCAGCGGCGGCCGGGCCGGGCGCGGCGCCGGCGGAGGGCTCGGGCGGGCCTCTGCCGTCGGGCGCGCCCCGGCCGGCGGGCGGGTCCCAGTCGACGGGTGCGTGGCGGCCGGCTCGGGGGCGGCCGGGGAACGGGGAGCTACCGGGTCGGGGCAGCGGCACAGCGCGCCGGGTGGGCACGGGCAGCCCTCCTCGGGCCACCAGCCGGTCGCGTTGCTGATGGTGCGCACCCAGCGCCAGAACTGCTCGCCCTCGAGGGCACCGGGGACCGCCGTCGTGCCGACCAGGGCCGCCGACACCGCGGCCAGCGCGGCGGGCAGTGCGGTGCGCCGGCGGGCGGCGTCCGGGCCGGGGTCCAGCAGGCCGAGCCGGCGGGCCTCGGCCACCACCTCCTGCACCCGGGCGGCCCGCTCGGGTGGAGACACGAGCTCGAGCACCTCGACCCGTCGGGCCAGCACCGCCTCGTCCAGCGGCGTGGTGTCCAGCGGCGTGGTGTCCACCGGCGTGGCGTCCGCCGGACCGGTGCGGTCCGGGTGGTCGGGGAGCCGGCCCAGCGCGGCCTCCACGGCGGCGACCACGGCCGCGGCGCGGTCCAGCAGCCGCTGCAGCAGGCCGGGCCGGTGGGCCCGCACGGCCCGCGCGTCCAGCTCGGCGCGGGCGTCCGCGAGGTCGGCGCGGGCGGCGTCGAGGTCGGCGCGGGCCCGGACCTCCGCGGCCTCCGCCGCCCGGTCGGCGGCGTCGGCGATCCGCGTCCAGCGGGTCCGCCGGGCATCGGCGGCCCGCGCGCGGGCGGCCTCGCGGTCGAACGCCGACCGCCCGGCGACCACCTCGCCGGCGGCCGCGGCCAGCGCCGCGACGGCGGCGGTGGCCGCGCCGGCCGCCGCGGCCGCCACCGGGACCACGGGGGCGGACAGGGCCTGCCACGCCGTGGGCGACAGGGCGTCGAGCGGGTTCAGCGGGGTGGTCACGGCGAGCACCGTCGCGGCGCCGCCGACGACCACGGTGACCGGACCCGCGACCCGGGCCAGTGCCGCCCCCAGCTGCGGCTTCCCGGCCGGGGTGGTCCGCGCGGGCGCCGTCGTCGGCGCGGGGGCCGACGGCGTTCGCGGCCCGCCGACCGGGTCGACGACCGCGGCAGCGGTGGGGGGCGGCGGCGCGGTCGCGGTCCGGCGCCGCCGGGCCGGTCGGGGTGCGCGCTGCTCGGCCAGCTCCGCCAGCGCGGCCTGCCGTCGCTCGTTCTCCGCGACCTGCCGCGCCAGGTCCGTCGCCGCGGCGTCGGCCGCGGCTGCCCGCTGCGCCCGGGCGGCGTCGAGGGCGGCGGCGGCCGCCGGGGACCACAGGCTGCCGGGTCGTTTGCCGGCCTGCTTGCCGACCGCGCTCGCCCGCTCGGCCAGGGCGGCGCTCACCGCCAGCGCGACCGGGCCGACCGCCAGCCCGACCGCCGGGGCGACGCCGAGGGTGGCTGCGCCCAGGACGGCAGCGGCCACCGACGGCAGCAGCGACCCGGCCAGCCCCTTGGCGAGGGCCCAGCGGGGGCCGGGCACCGCGCTGGGCAGCTCGTCGAGGGCGGCCAGCTGCAGCTGCAGGCCGGGTTCCAGGGCGGCTCGCCGGTGCGGCCAGCCCAGGGCGTCGGGGTCCGCGCCGGTCGTCGGCGGGCTCGCCAGCCCGAGGTCGACGGCCAGGGCGCGGGCCCGGGCCACGGCCGCGGTGCGGGCACGGCCCCGCGAGGCCTCCGCCGCGTCGACCGCCGCCTGCAGGTCGGCGACCCGGGCGCGGTCGGCCGCGCTGAGGTCGGCCGAGTCCAGCGGCCCGGTGCGGGGGCCGGGGGCCAGCTGGTCGCCGGCACCCGTCGTCGGGTCGGTGCTCGTCGGGTCGGTGCTCGTCGGGTCGGTGCTCGTCGGGTCGGTGGTGGTCGGCGGCGTGGTGGGCCGGGCCCCGGCCGCGACGTCGGCGAGGAGCGCGTCCAGCCGACGGGCGAGGCGGTCGGCCGCCCGGGTCTCCGCGGCCACCCGGGCCCCGTCCCGGTCGTCGGCGGCGGCCCGGGCGGCGTCCTCGGCCACCGCGCGGGCCCGCCGACGGGCCTCCTCGACCGCGGCGCGGCCCGCCTCCAGACCGGCCTTGTGCCGCGCCTGGGCGTGCTCGACAGCCGTGGTCACCCCGGCCGCGGCCACCGCGGCGACCAGAGACCCGACGGTGACGGCGCTGACCGCGACCGCGCCGAGCCCCGCGGCCACGGCGAACCCGACCCCGGCGACGGTGGCCACGACGAGCGGGCCGGTGAACGCCTTGCCCGCCCAGGCCCGCAACGCCGGGGTGGTCGCCCCGGGGACGTCGAGCTGGGCGGCCCGGTCGGGGTCGGTGCCCACGCGCGCGGCCCGCCCGGGACCAGTCGGCGGGGAGATGCCGGCCAGCCGCTGGCGCAGCGCACCGGCGACGGCGGCCACGGGTCGCGCAGGCACGGACCGGCCGGCGACGTCGGCCAGCGCGTCGAGGGCGGCGTCGGCGGTGGCGCGGTCGGCACCCGCCCGGCGCAGTGCGTCGGCGACGGCCCGGTCGTGGACGGCGACGGCGTCGGGGGGCAGCCCGCGGCGCACGTCGTCCACCGCGCGCACCAGCTCGGCCAGCCGGGCCAGCCGGCGGTCGGCGCGGGCGGCCGCGACCTGGCCCAGCACGGCGGCCGCGGCGCTGATGCCGGCGGTGACCACCCGCCCGGCGTCTCCCGTGGCGAGCCCCACGGCGACCGCGGTGCCGCCCGTGGCCACCGCTGCGGTGACCCCGCCGAGCCCCACCTTGACCACGGCGGCGCCGAGGCCGGGCAGGCCGCTGGGCAGCAGGGCCGGGTCGGCGGCCAGTGCGAGGACGGCGACGGCGGTGCGTGCGTCGGCGGGCAGGGCGGCGACGGTGGCCTCGACGTCCGGGGACCCGCCGGTGCGGGTGCCGTCGGCGGCGTACCGGCCCTCGTCGAGGCCCAGCAGCGGGAGCAGCTCCGCGGCCGCGGCGGCGGCCCGCCGCCGCACCCCGCGGTCGGGCGAGGTGACCTGCTCGGCCAGCCGCACCAGCTCGTCGGCGCGGACCGCGACGTCCGCCGGTCGAGCGGTCGCCGCCGGGCCGACGGCTCCCGCCCGGGCCGGGTCGCTCAGGTCTGCTGCATCCGCTCCCAGGCCTGGTCCAGGGTCTCCCGGGCGAGGTGCACCGGTCGCACCAGGTCGCCCCGCACCAGGAACAGCGGGGCCCCGCGCCGCGTCGTCGGCCGGGTCACCAGCCAGGCGTCCCGGAACGGGCTGGCCGCCCAGCTGCCCTCCGTCGCCTGGTCGTCGACCCCCGTCCGGCGGAGCACCGCCGCGACCGCTCCCTCCGGTGTGCCCGGTGTCCCGTCCTGCGCCAAGGTCCACTCCCTCCCAGGCGGCCCCGGGCCGCCGCACCACTGCTTCGCCGCGCCAGATCGCGTTCGGGTAGGACGGCGGCCACCCGGCCACCGTCCCGTCCTGGCCGTCCACCCACAGCACGCCGCGGTCGGTGACCACGGCGTTGAACCAGTGCCCACCGGCGTGCCCGCGGGGCAGGCCGGGCACGTGCCAGTCGACGCCCACGACGGCCACCGTGCCGACCGGGGCGCCGTCCAGCGCGCGGCCCAGGTCGGCCCAGGTGCGGGCGGTGAAGTCGCTGGTGTCGTCGACCGCCGGCCGGCCGTCCGGGTCGACCGGGGGCGCGGGGGCCACCGCCTGCGCCGCGGGCCGGTCCCCCGTCCACGCCCACATCTCGGCGTACTCGCCCAGCTGCGGGTCGCCCGACGCCGGCCGCACCGCCAACCCCTGGACGGCGTCGGCGACCCGGCGGGCGCAGTCGCCGCAGTTGTTCGCCCACTGCTCGGCCCCGGTGGCCCCGGGCGGGTGCTCGCCCAGGTGGGGGTTGACGGCCGGCACCCAGGCGGCGGGGTCCCCCTGCGCTGCCCGGTGCGCCGCGCGGAGCGCGGTCCCGACGTCGGTGCCGGGGGCGGTGTAGCGCCCCCGCTCCACGACGTCGCGGGGCACGCCGGTCTCGTCCTGCCCCGACTCCCAGGTCGGGGTCGTCGGCCGCTCGACGAGGTCCGTCGTCCCGTTCGGTGCACCGGTCGCCTGCAGGTACCGCACCGTGCCCGTGCGCAGGCCGTCCGCCAGCGCCGCGGCGGTCGGCCGCTGGTCCGGGTCGGCCGCCAGCGCGGCGGCCACCTGGCCCAGCGCCGTGTCCGGGTCGAGGGCCCCGGCCGGCCCGACCACGGCCAGCGCCCCGGCCACCCGGACGACGTCGTGGCCGGCGAACCGACCGAGCGGCTCGACCCCGGCACCGGGTCCCGCACCGAGCGCCGACCGGACGACGTCCTCCCCCGCGGTCAGGCCGTCGAGGGGTCCGTCAGGTCCGTCCGGCGCTGCTCCAGGTCGGTCAGCTCCGACCGGGGCGCCGTCCCCACGTAGACCCCCGGCCCGGCCTTGGTCAGCCCCAGGGACACCGCTTCGGGCTCGCTCCGGCCCAGGTACCCCAGTCGCAGGTCCCCCGACGGGGCCTCGCCCTCCACCCGGAACGGCGCCCCCCGCCACCGCGCGTACGTCGCCAGCCGGTACAGGACCACCTCGGTGCGCGGGAGCACCCGGGCCCACCGGCCCGTCAGCGTCGGGCTGAACCCCGGGTCCTCCTGGGTCTCGGCGAACACCTTCACCGAGCCCGGCGGCCGGCCCGTCGTCGCGGCCTCCCACGTGCGGCCCTGCCAGTCCGCGTACAGGCCGTCCGGCCGGGTCGGTTCCTCGGGCATCGGCGTCCTCCGTCGTGGGGGTCGTGCTGGTCTGCTGGAAGCGGGCTCCCTCGGGCGTCGGGAACCACTGCCCGTCCTCGTGGACGGCGAGCAGCGTCTCCCGGCCGTCGGCGCCGACCGCGTAGATCTCGGCGCCGTCGGGGAGCGGCAGGAAGTCGTCGGCGAGGAACTCGGGCACCCGCACGTCGGGGCTGGCGGTCAGGCCGTTGCCGGTGAACGGCGCGTCCCACCGGTCGCGCCCCCCGAGCTCGGGCGAGTAGGGCACGTGCAGCGGGCCCGCGGACTCGACCGGGAACCGGAGCACCGGGGTCGCGGAGTCGTCGGGGGCGTAGGGCGGCCGGCCGTTGCGCTCGACGTAGCCGGGGTCGTCGTACTCGAGCTGGAGTCCGTCGACGACCTCGGCCGGGGTGCGCAGGTCCTGCACGTCGGACAGCCGGGTGGTGAAGCCCTTGGCGCCCGCGGGGTCGAAGAGCACCCGGCCGTCGACGACCACCTGGGTGTTCGCGAGGTAGTTGCGCAGGTGCTCCCCGGTGAGCGCGCGCTGCACCAGGTCCCCGTCGGTGAGCACGACGGCGTCGCGGACCGCGCGCAGCACCGCCCGCTGGTCGGCGTCCAGCGAGGCCACCGGGGTGGTCCGCAGGGTGTCGTAGGCCTCGGGGGTGACCCCGGGCGGCAGGTAGGACGCCAGGTCGCGGTCGAAGGACGGCGGCAGGTCCAGCGAGGCGAGCGCGTAGGACGGCGTGACCCGGGCGCCGCCGGCGAGCTCCACCTGCCCGTCCGGTCCCGCGTTGACCGGCGGCTGTGGGGCCTCGGGGTCAGGACCGGCCGGCGCACCGGGTGCAGGTCGTCCGCCCCCGGTCCCGTCCGTCGGTGCGTCGGGCGTCAGCTCTGGATCGCGCCCCCCGACGGCCAGTCGCCCTCCCGCATCGCCCGCAGGGCGACCCGGCCGGCCACCTTCCCGCGCGTCCTCGGGTCCCCGTCCCCCGTCGACGGTGCTCCGGGGTCGCTGGGGTCCAGCGTGACCGTCCAGGGCAGCTCGTCCTGGTCGCTCCCCCACCGGTAGGTCACCGCCGACGGCGTCCGGGTCTCCAGCTTGTAGCGCAGCAGCAGCGCCATCGCGTGCACTCCAGGTGTCGGTGTTCTCGTAGGTGGCCTCGCGGCGGTTGCGGTACCAGGGGTGCTTGGCCTCGGCGTCCGCGTGGGCCTCGGGGTAGGTGGCCGTCGGGTTCCTGGCCATGTGGTCGGCCTCTGCCAGCTCGTGCAGCAGGAGCTCGACGTCGCGCGGGTCCGACAAGCTGGTGAGCCTCATCCACGTCTCGGCCATGTCCGGGTCGGGGGCGAACCGACCCATCTCGTAGGCGTCCGGGACGAGGTCCCCGTCGTCGTCGTAGACGCCCAGGCGGTGCTCGGCCTCGAAGACGTGCTGCTTGACCCGGGCGACCTCCTCCGTCGTGAACCCCGTGCGGCCGCCGCCCCGCTCCACCCCGGCGGTGGCCCGCACGATGTCGGCGACGTCGGAGGTGTCCGCCCGGATCGTGTCGTAGGCCGACTCCGCCCAGATCTCCGCCTGCAGGTCCGAGCGCGGTCGGACGGCACCTCCGGCCTGGACGTCGACGGTCGGCGTCTGCTGGTCCGCCGAGGTCTGCTGGTCGGCCGGTCCGGCGGGCGGGTTCCCCCTGTCGCTCCGCACCGGCCCGCCGGTGGGCGGTGGACCGGGCGGTCCCGGTGCGACGTCGCCGGGCGTGGTGCCCGTCGACGGGGTCGGGGAGGCGGCCGTGGACGGGACTTCGTCCACCTGGTCCGTGCTGCCGGGCGCCGCGTCGGTCGTCGGGGAGGCGTCGCTGCCCGGCGATGCGAGGGTGGTCGAGGGGCTGCCGGTGAGCAGCCCCGCAGAGGCGTCGGTGTGCAGGCCACCGTGGTGCGCGGCGCGCTGGCGAAGAAAAGTTTCGACGTCCGCGCGGCTCAGCTGCTCCGACGCCGGCAGACCGCTGTTCAACCTCTCCGTGAGGTCGGCGACGACGGCCTGGCTGTACGCGACCGCGTGGCCGTCCGGCGTGGCCGGTGCCGCGGTCCCGGTCGTCGCGGTCCCGGTGGGCGCGGTGCCGGTGGTCGCGGTGCCGGTGGTCGCGGGGCCGGTGGTCGCGGGGCCGGTGGTCGCGGGGCCGGTCGACGTGGTGTCCGTCGTCGTGGTGTTCGCCTGCGTCGGCGCCGACTGCGTCGTCGAACCCGAGTGCTGCTGCGACCGTGACGACTGCTGGGCGCCTGGTCCCTGCTGATTGGCCGACGCCTGCTGCGTCGCCGCCTGGTTGCCGGTGCCCTGCTGGGTCGAGGTGCCCTGCTGGGTGTTCGTCGCTTGCTGGGTGCCCGTCGTGTGCTGGGTGCCCGACGTCTGGGACGGCGACGTCTGCTGCGACGTCGAACCGGTCTGAGACGTCGACTGGTTGCCGGCGCCCTGCTGGCTCAAGGTGCCCTGCTGGCTCGAGGTGCCCTGCTGGCTCGAGGTGCCCTGCTGGCTCGAGGTGCCCTGCTGGGTCGAGGTGCCCTGCTGGGTGCCCGTCGCCTGCTGGGTGCCCGACGCCTGGGACGGCGACGTCTGCTGCGACGTCGCACCGGGCTGGGACGTCGCCGTCGACTGGTTGCCGGCGCCCTGCTGCGTCGACAGCCCCTGCTGGGTCGAGGTGCCCTGCTGGGTGCCCGTCGCCTGCTGGGTGCCCGACGCCTGGGACGGCGACGTCTGCTGCGACGTCGCACCGGGCTGGGACGTCGCCGTCGACTGGTTGCCGGCGCCCTGCTGCGTCGACAGCCCCTGCTGGGTCGAGGTGCCCTGCTGGGTGCCCGTCGCCTGCTGGGTGCCCGACGCCTGGGACGGCGACGTCTGCTGCGACGTCGCACCGGGCTGGGACGTCGCCGTCGACTGGTTGCCGGCGCCCTGCTGCGTCGACAGCCCCTGCTGGGTCGAGGTGCCCTGCTGGGTGCCCGACGTCTGCTGGGTGCCCGACGCCTGGGACGGCGAGGTCTGCTGCGACGTCGCACCCTGCTGGGACGTCGTCGTCGACTGGTTGCCGCCGCCCTGCTGCGTCGACGCCCCCTGCTGGCTGCCCGACGACGGCTGAGACGTCGAACCGGATTGGCTGGCCGCGGACTGCGACGAGGCGCCGCCCTGCGGAGCCGAGCTCTGCGCACCCGATGCCTGCCCGCCCGCGGACTGCGCCGAGGCCCCGCCCTGCGCCGAGGCCCCGCCCTGCGACGACGTCCCACCCGGCTGGCCCGCCGCACCCTGTGCACCCGCGGGCGCACCGCCGAGGGTTCCCGACGAGACCGGGGCGTTCGACGTGGCCCCGGCGTTCGACGACGCGGCCGCGGCGTCCAGCCGGCCCTGGGCCAGGTCGCCGCGGGCGACGGCGGCCGCGCCCTGGTCCAGCACCGCGTTGCCCAGGGCGTGCGTGGGCCGGGTGACGGCGGAGATGACCTCCACGCTGGTCGGGCTGATGGTGCCCGCCCGGCCGGCGCCGCCCAGCGCGGCGCCGAGGTAGCTCTCCCCCGACGGCCACGACCACTGGCCGTTGACCAGGCCGTTGGTCACGGTGCTCGCGACCGGCGAGGTGATGACGTTGTTGGCCGCGGCGTTGGCGGCGTTGGACGGCCACCGCCGGACGGCGTTGCCCAGCCCGGGCAGGTCGCCGACCGCGTCGCGGCCCATCCGGTTCAGCGGCAGGTTGCGCCCGGCCCGGCCGAGCAGCGGACCCACCACCCCGCCGCCGAGCGCCCCGCCGAAGGCACCGCCGGCGGCCGCGGTGGCGGTGCTGTTCCAGTTCCAGTCGTCCCGGGTGCCCATCCCCATCTGGATCGCCTGGGAGACGGAGTCGATCAGCACCTCCTCGAGGGTCTCCTCGACGACCTCGCGACCGACGTGCTGCACGACGTGGTTGGCGAGCACCCGCGAGACGGCGCCCCGGGCGACGGTCTCGGTGACCTCGGTGGCGACCTCCCGCGCCGCCGCCCGGGTGATCGCCTTGGTCGCGAACTGGCGGGCCACCGCGGCGGCGATCTTCTGGATGATCTGGCCGATCGCCGTCCGCGCGGTCGCCGCGATCGGGCCGAGGAGCCCACCGGTGGCCCCGCCGGTGAAGAACATGGCCAGCAGCGCGATGAAGGCCGCGATCACCGCCACCCAGAAGGCGACGTTGACCGAGATCTTGCCGAACTGGGTCTCGCGGGCGAAGCCGTCGGTCTGCCGCGCCATCGCCGTGGCGTTCTCGACCAACGCCGGGATGCCCGACTGCGGTGAGGCCACCAGCTGGGTGGCCAGGTCCTGGAAGACGTCGGCGGCGGGCGCGCTCCAGCCCGCCATCAGGCTGCCCGTGGCGTCGGTGAGCCCGCTGGAGGCGTCGGCCAGCTCCTGGGCGAGCGCCGACCACTCCTCGCTGATCGCCCACACCGCGGTCTCGCTGCCGTCGGGCCAGCTCTGACCGGACACGACCATCGAGACCAGGTCGACGAACCAGTCGGGCTGGTCGCCCACCTCCCAGGCAGGGGTGACGTCGCCGGAGCTCACGTCACCCCCCGCACCTGGTCGCGTCCCTCGGCGCCGCCGGGGCGCGCGAGCACTGTCCCACGCCGCGGCCGGCCCGCGGCGCGTCTCAGCTGCCCGGCGTCCCGGCGCCCGAGACCTGGCCCTCGACCGGTGCCACCTGCGCTGCCTGCTCGGCGTCGGAGGCCAGCGACCGCGTCACCGCCGTCCGGGCACCGCGGCCCTGCTCGCCGATCTGACCGGTGACCTGGTGCATCGCCGCGGCCACGGCGGCGGAGTTCTCGGGGTACCTGCCCTCGCCCTCGAAGGCCTGCCCGCCGGAGTCACCGCCCCACGGCTTGGCCGCCTCCATGCCCCGGATCGCCGCCAGCCGGTCGCCGACCGACCGGGTCAGCGCGCCCTCGGCGGTGTCCCACTCGGCGAGGCCCTTCTCCGCCTGGGCCGGGTCGATCGAGACGCTGTTGCCGCTGTTCGGCGTGCTCATGGTCAGGCTCCTCGTGTCCGTCGGTCCAGGTCGCCGATGATCGTGTCCAGGTCGCCGTCGAGCGTCGCGCGCATCTGCTCCGGCGGCACGATCGCCGAGAACGTCTCGACGACGGCCTCCCGGGCCGCGGAGACCGCCTTCTGCACCGTCGCGGTGATGGTGTCGGCCAGCTCCCGGGAGTCGGGACGGCGGTAGATGCGCGGGTCCAGGTCCAGCCGGACCAGGTCGCCCCGCGGGCCCACCGTGACCGTGACCAGGCCGTCCCGGGACTTCTCGGTGACCTGCACGGCCTTGGCCCGGGCCATCACGGCCGGCGCCTCGGTCACCATCGTCTCGAACTGCCGCTGCAGCTGCTCCGCGTAGGCCCGCAGGGCCGTGGTGTCGGACGTCGTGGGCTCCACGCGGCCTCCTCGACGGACGGGGCGGAGGTGCCGGCGGGCCCGGCACCCGGACGGGACGTGCACCGACGATACTGGCCCAGCCGGTTCCCGCACCCCGCGGTGGACCGCCCGCGACGACCGGGAGGGGCACGCGTGCGGCGACCACCTGCCCGCTGGGCGGCCGCGCTGACCGCGCTGGCCCTCGCTGCCGGCCCCGCCGTCGTCGCCACCGCCTCCCCCGCCGCCGCGGCCCAGGTCTGCGACTCCGCGCTCCCGGCGTCCGCGGTCATCCAGGACGTGCCCTGGCCGCAGCTGCGCTACGACCCGCCGGCGCAGGTGTGGCCGTTCGGCACCGGCGCGGGGACGACGGTCGCGGTGCTGGACACCGGCGTCTCCGCCGCCCACCCCCAGCTGGCCGGGGCCGTGCTGCCCGGCGCCGACCTGGTGCGGTCCGGCCCGGCCGACGTCGACTGCACCACCCACGGCACCGCCCTGGCCAGCCTGGTCGCGGCCCGGCAGCAGATCGGCATCGGCCTGCGCGGCCTGGCACCGGACAGCACGGTCCTCCCCGTCCAGGTCACCGACCAGCCGGCGACCGACCCGGGTGCGGACCCCGTCGACCCCGCCCGGCTGGCCGCCGGCATCGGGTACGCGGTCGCCTCGGGGGCGCAGGTCGTGCTGGTGGGCACGGTGGTCTACGGCGACGCCCCGGTGCTGGCCGCGGCGGTGTCGGACGCGCTGGCGGCCGGGGTCGTGGTGGTCGCCCCGGTCGGCGACGGCCACGACGAGGAGGACGGGGACGTCCCCGACCCGGCGTCGCTGACCCCGTACCCCGCTGCCTACGACGGCGTGGTCGGCGTCGGCGCGGTGGACCGTGACGGCCAGCGCTCCCGGGGCTCCCAGATCGGTGGGTACGTCGACGTGGTGGCGCCGGGCACCGACGTGGTCGGGGCCGGGTCGACCGCCCAGGCCGTCTACAGCGGCACCGCGTTCGCGGCGGCGTTCGTCGCGGCGACCGCCGCGGTGCTGGTCAGCTCCCCCGCCGTCGCCCTGCCGCAGGGCGCGGACCGGAGCGCAGCGGTCGCCGCCCAGCTGGCGGGGACGGCGACACCGGCCGCCGGCGTGGCCGGCTACGGGGCCGGCGAGCTGTCGCCGGCCCGCGCGGTCACCGAACCGCTGGTTCCCGGGGGCCCCGTCGCCCTGCCGGACTACCGCCCGCCGCCGGTCGACCGCGCCGCCGAGGCCCGGGCCGAGGTGGCCGACCGCGCGGGCGCGACCGCGGTGCGCTGGTCGCTGGCGCTGCTGGGTGCCGCAGCGGCCGTCGTCCTCGTCGCCGTGCTCGTCCCGCGCCTCCGCCGGCGCCGCTGGCGGTCCGGTGCGCTGCCGCCGCCCCGCCGCGTCGAGCGCGACCCGGAGTTCGTCCCCGGCGAGGCGCTGTTCCGGACCCCGCCGGCGCCCTGACCCGGACGCAGGACGGCCGCCCCCCGCGAACGGGGAGCGGCCGTCGGGCAGGTGCCGGCTCAGCCGGAGACGATGCCCACGTTGGTCTGCTCGGTGGACTGGGAGGTCTCGGCCGAGGAGGCCAGCGCCGTCTGGAAGGAGATCAGCGCCTCCTTGATCCGGTCGGCCGCCGAGTTCCACTGCGCCTGGCGGGCCCCGTAGGCGACCTGCGCGTCGCTGGTCCAGGTGCTCATCAGGGAGTTCACCTGGTTGTTGACCTCGCTCAACGAGGAGTCGAGGCCGGAGGAGGCGCCGTTGACGAAGCCCGCGGCCTCGTTCTGCAGCAACCAGCTGACCTGGTACTCGCCACCGCTCATGTCTGCTCCCTCTTCTCGATGCGTCGGGTCAGCGGACGAGGCCGCTGGTGATGCCCGTGGTGACGTTCTCGACGCTGGTCATCTGGCCGCGCATCTCCTCGTCGCTGCGGGTGTAGTTGGCACCGGCCTGGCCGACGGACTGCGCGATCGCACCCAGGGCCGCGTTCATGTTGGCGCTCTCGGTGTTGACCGTGTTCTTCACCTGGGCGAAGGCGGTCGCGAACTGGCCGCGCGACTGCGACTCGAGGGTCGCGAGCTGGTTGTTCAGGGTGCGGAAGAGCGCGTTGAGCTGCTCCGAGGCGTCCGTGGCCGACCGGGCGAAGGTCGCCATCTGCTCCGGGCTGGCACCTGTTCCATCTGCCATCTGTTCCTCATCCCTCCAGATCGGCCGGGTGTCTCGACCGGGTCGGATCGTGGTGACGCCGGCGGGGCGTCGGTGAGCACGGCGAACGGTACTGGACAGATCCGCAGCGTGCGAACCGTTGTCCACAGCCCGGGGTGGACCCTCAGCCGGCGCCCCGGGCCAGGTCAGGGCTCAGCGGCGGCCCGGCCGGGACCCGGGCGACCAGCGCGGCCGGCAGGGCCACCGGGGTCACGCCGGCGTACCCGAGCACCCCCGCGACGGCCGCGTCGGGGACCCGGTAGGCGCGGCCCTGGTCGGTCACGAGGAACAACGAGCCGTCGGCCGCGGAGTCCGACTCCTGCGCCCGCACCAGTGCACCGCCACCGGCCGGGACGACGACCGCGTCGGCCAGCACCGTGCCGTCGGCGGTCCGCTGCTCGCTGAGCGCGGCGCCGGACGCGTCGACGTCGGCACCGAGCGCGACGGCCGGCCGCTGGCCCACTCCGTCGAAGGCCGCGCACACCGTCTCGGTCGCCGAGGTCACGGGCAGGGTGGGCGGCTGCTCGTCCGGCAGGTCGACCGGGCCGCGCTCGGGCAGCGGCACCAGGGTCGCGCCGTTGGTCTGCGCCGGGCTGACCGGCAGCGCCGTGGGCGGCGCGCCCCCGTACGCCAGCGCCGACAGCGTCGGGTCGGCGAGCAGCAGGTCGGCCTGCACCCGGCTGATGCCGACCAGCCGGTCGGTGGCGACCTGGTAGTACAGCTGCCCGCCCGACTCCGACTGCACCACCACCACCTGGCCGGTGACCGCACCCGGCAGCGCGGTGGAGGGCTGCCCGCGGCCGGCCACCGGCTGCGGCGCCAGCGGGGCGCCCTCCGGCAGGCCCGACAGCCACGCCGTCCCGACCTGGACCTGGACCTCGTCGCCGAGGGTGAGCCCCTGCAGCACCGCGCCCTCGTCGGGGACGGGGTACTGCACGCCGTCCCAGACGTAGTGCAGCGTGCCCCGGTCGACGTCGCGGGCCAGGAAGCCCGCGTCGCCGACGTCCCGCCCGCCGTCGGCGGTCCCCCCGACGACCAGCGCGGTGCGGGTCACCTGCTCCCCGCTGGCCAGGTCGACCGGCACGGCGCACAGCGTCCAGGGCGCGCCGACCAGCTGGTCCGGGTCGGGGACGGCGTCGGGGGCGCCGTCGATGCCCAGGGCCTGCCCGCGGGGGGCGCCGGCCAGCGAGGCGCGGGAGACCTCGACGACGTCGGAGGTCCCGGCCAGCAGCGCGGCGGAGACGAAGTTGCCGACCGGGTGCAGGTGGTAGACGTCGGCCTGGTCGGGGAGCCAGACGAACCGCGCCCCGGTCTCCTCCATCACGATGACCGCCGGCTGGTCCTTCCAGCGGTCGTTCCCCCCGGGCGACACCACGCCGACGATCCCCGCGACGGCCAGCGCGAGGACCGCGACCATGACGCTGCCGAACACCGCCCCGCCCATCCGGCGCAGCGGGCTCTGCGCGGGGTCGGTCTCGCGCAGCACGACGCCGGAGACGACGCGCTTCACCAGGAACTGGTAGCTCTGGTAGAGGTCCCGCCTGCTCGCCACGGACGACCCCGGTCAGCCGTAGAGGCCGCGGACGTAGCCGTACAGCCCGAGCACCGCGCAGGCCACCGGCACCACGGCCAGCACCAGGACGACGTCGAGCACGTCGGCGACCCGGCCGAGGTAGGGGCCGGGCGCGCGGTGCCGGAACACCAGCCCGGCCGCCACCGCGAGCCCGGCCACGACGACCAGCGCGGGCACGGCACCGGCCAGCACCCAGGGCCCGGGCAGCGCGGCCGCGGCGACCCCGAGGGCCAGCGCGGGCAGGAGGCCGCCCAGCAGCAGCGGGAGGCGGTGCCGGGCGGCGGGGAAGAAGCGGGCCCGCAGCAGGGAGACCGCCGCCACCAGGCCGACCAGCCACAGCGCCGAGGTACGGCCGCTGGTCAGCAGCACCGGGGTGGCGAGCACGGCGGCGGCCGCGCCACCGCCGAGCATGCCGGTCAGCAGCTCGTCGGTGCGCCGCACGCGGGCCTCGACCCGGGCCCGCCCGACCGGCGGCGGGTCGGCGAGCAGGTCCTCCGTCGTGGCGGGCAGGGCCGGCACCGGCAGCTTGCCCAGCCGGAGCGAGAGCAGCGGGGCCAGCGGGGCCAGCACGACGACCAGGACCGCCACGACGGCGGCCGCGTCCACCCCGTCGACCGACCCGGCGCGCGCCAGCAGCGCCGCCACCGTGCCGAGCACGCCGACGACCACGCCGCCGACCGGGTACTGGGTGCGCCCGGCCACGCCCACCACGCCGACCAGCGAGACCAGCACCAGCGCGACCGCGGCGGTGAGCACCTGCGCCGGGCCCAGCGCCGACAGCGGCTGCTCGCCCAGGCCCACCAGGCCCCCGCCGGCGGCGGCCGAGACCATCGCCACCACGGCCAGCGCCGTCCCCGCCTCGGCGTCGGAGGCCAGCCGGGCCAGCACCACGCCGCCGGCCAGCGCCACGACGGCCAGGCAGAGCGCGGCGACCCCGGCGAGGGCGTGGTCGGGGCCCGTCACGGCCAGGCCCAGGGCCAGCAGCAGGGCGGCGCACGCGACGCCCACCCCGGTGCGGCGGGTGGCGGCCGGACCCCAGTCCGGGCTGGTGGCCCGTGCCGACCCGGCGATGGCGTCGACGACGTCGTCGTAGTCCAGCTCCGGCCAGTCGTCCTGGCGGGCCACCAGGTGCAGCACCTCGCCGTCGCGCAGCTCCTGGGCGGCCAGCGAGCGCGCCGGGTCGACCAGCTGGCCGTCGACCCGGCGCAGCACCCAGCCACCGTGCTCCTGGCCGTCGTCGGCCAGGCCCTCGCCGGCGTTGCGCAGCAGGGCGGGCAGCAGCTCGGCCACCGGGACGGCGTCGGGCAGCGCCACGTCCACCCGGCGCTGCGGCGAGGCCACCGTCACCCGCGCCAGTCCACCGCCGAGGGACCGCGTCACATCGCACCACCCGTCCGTCGTCGGTCCAGCGGCCCGCTTCCCCGGCCGGCCCATACGATACGGATCACTCTCGCGGTCAGGAGGAACCGATGAGCACCGTCGTGCTCCGCCGTCAGCCCCGGCGCGAGGCCCCCGAGCTGCCCAGCGGCGAGGTGGTGCTCGACCCTCCCCCGGAGATCCCCACCGAGGGCCGGCGCTGGGGCCAGGTCCTCATGATGCTGCCGATGCTGGCCGGCGCCGGGGCGATGGCGCTGCTGTTCACCCAGGGGCGCGGGGGCCCGCTGGGCTACGTCGCCGGCGGCCTGCTCGGCGTCTCCGCCCTGGGCATGGTCGCCATGGGGCTGATGAACTCCGGCGGCTCCGCCAAGCGGCAGCTGGCCGAGGACCGCCGGGCCTACATGCGGCACCTGGCGCTGCAGCGCCGCAGCGTGCGGCGCACCGCGCAGGCCCAGCGCGAGGCGATGCTCTACCGGCACCCCGAGCCCGACCAGCTGTGGGTCACCGCCGCCAGCCACCGGCTCTGGGAACGCCGCCGGGAGCACGCCGACTTCGGCGTGGTGCGCATCGGCCGCGGCCCGCAGGCCCTGGCCACCCCCGTGGTGCCGCCGCAGACCCGGCCGCTGGACGAGCTCGAGCCGCTGTGCGCCAGCGCCCTGCGCCGGTTCGTCCTCACCTACTCCGTGGTGCCCGAGCTCCCGGTCGCGATGGCGGTCAACGGCTTCGGCCGGGTGCACGTGCTGGGTCCGCCGGCGCGCCGCCGGTCGCTGGCCCGGGCCGTCGTCGCCCAGCTCGCGGTGCACCACAGCCCCGACGACCTGCTGGTCGCCGTCGCCGCCGGCACCGAGGAGCGGGCCGGGTGGGAGTGGACCAAGTGGCTCCCGCACGGCCAGCACCCCGAGCGCACCGACGCCCTGGGCCGGCTGCGGCTGGTCTCCCCCACGGTGCCGGCGCTGGAGGCCCTGCTCGACGACTTCCTCGCCGTCCGGCCCCGGTTCGACCCCAGCGGGTCGGGCGTGCCGGTCCCCGGCCCGCACGTCGTCGTCGTCCTCGACGGCGGCGAGGTCGCCGGCTCGAGCCACCTGATGACCGACGGCGGCGTCGAGGGCGTCACCGTGCTGGACCTGAGCACCCCGCCGCCCCGGCTGCTGGACCGCGGCACCCTGGTGCTGGAGGTCGACGACGACGGCACGCTGCGCAGCCGCACCACCGACGGCACCGCCGAGATCGGCCGGGCCGACGAGCTGGCCGGCCCGCTCGCGGAGTCCCTGGCCCGCCAGCTGGCCCCCTTCCGGCTCTCCGCCGGCAGCCGCGGCGGCGACGCCGCCCTGACCACCGCCACCGGGCTGGCCGACCTGCTCGACATCGCCGACCCCTACGGCTACGACGTGGAGCAGGGGTGGGCCCCCCGCCCCAACCGCGACCGGCTGCGGGTGCCGATCGGCGTCGGGCCGGACGGCGCCCCGGTGGAGCTGGACCTCAAGGAGTCCGCGCAGGACGGCATGGGCCCGCACGGGCTGCTGGTCGGGGCCACCGGCGCCGGCAAGTCCGAGCTGCTGCGCACCCTGGTGCTCGCCCTGGCGGTCACCCACGACAGCGAGACGCTGAACTTCGTGCTCGTCGACTTCAAGGGCGGCGCGACCTTCACCAAGCTCGACCGGCTGCCGCACACCAGCGCCGTCATCACCAACCTCGCCGACGAGCTGCCGCTGGTCGACCGCATGGTCGACGCCATCAACGGCGAGCTGCTGCGCCGCCAGGAGCTGCTGCGCTCGGCCGGGAACTACAGCTCGCTGCGGGACTACGAGCGCGCCCGCACCTCCGGGGTGCCCCTGCCCCCCGTGCCGACCCTGCTGATCATCTGCGACGAGTTCAGCGAGCTGCTCAGCGCCAAGCCCGACTTCATCGACCTGTTCGTGCAGATCGGCCGGGTCGGCCGCTCGCTGGGCGTGCACCTGCTGCTGGCCAGCCAGCGGCTCGAGGAGGGCCGGTTGCGCGGCCTGGACACGCACCTGTCCTACCGGATCGGGCTGCGCACCAACTCGGCCATGGAGAGCCGGGTCGTGCTGGCCGCCCCCGACGCCTTCGAGCTGCCGCGCGCCCCGGGCCACGGGTTCATGAAGTACGGCACCGACCCGCTCGAGCGCTTCCGCGCCGCCTACGTCAGCGGCGTGCACAAGCGCCCCACCGAGCGCCGGGAGGTCGGTGCCGCCGCCGGGCCGGTGGTGCACACCTACGACACCCAGTACCTCGCGCCGCCGGTGCCGGTCACCCCTGCGGAGGGCGAGGCCGAGGCGGCCGCCGACGAGGGCACCGCGGTCGGGGAGAGCCTGCTCGACGTGCTGGTCGACCGGATGGAGGGCCGCGGCACCCCGGCCCACCAGGTCTGGCTGCCGCCGCTGGCCGAGCCGCCGACGCTGGACCAGCTGCTCCCCCCGCTCGTCGAGCACCCCGACCGGGGCATGACCGTCGACGCCCCCGACCTGTGGGGCGGGCTGCGGGTCGCCGTCGGCGTCGTCGACAAGCCCGCCGACCAGCGCCGCGACCCCCTGGTGCTCGACCTGTCCGGGGCCGGCGGCCACGTGGCCGTCGTCGGCGGCCCGCAGTCGGGCAAGAGCACCGCGCTGCGCAGCCTGGTGGCCTCCCTGGCGCTGACCCACACCCCGCGCGAGGTGCAGGTCTACGGCCTGGACTTCGGCGGCGGCACGCTGGCCGGGCTGCGCGAGCTGCCGCACGTGGGCAGCGTGTCGGCCCGCAGCGACGCCGACCAGGTGCGGCGCACGGTCGCCGAGCTGCAGACCCTGCTGGCCCGGCGGGAGCTGGCCTTCGCCCAGCTGGGCGTCGACGGCATGGCCACCTACCGGCGGCGGCTGCGCTCCGGCCAGGTCGCCGACGACGCCTACGGGGACGTGTTCCTCGTCGTCGACGGCTGGCTGACCGTGCGCAACGACTTCGAGGACATCGAGGCCGCGGTGACCGACCTGGCCGGTCGCGGGTTGTCCTACGGCATCCACGTGGTGGTGTCGGCCGGTCGCTGGCTGGACCTGCGCCCGGCGATCCGCGACCTGTTCGGCACCCGGGTGGAGCTGCGGCTGGGCGACCCCGGTGACTCCCTGCTGGACCGCCGGACCGCGGTCAACGTGCCGGCCGAGACGCCCGGCCGCGGCATCACCGCCGACAAGCTGCACGTGCTCACCGCGCTGCCCCGCATCGACGGCGAGCAGGGCACCGAGGACCTCGCCGACGGCGTGGCCGGGCTGGTGGACGCCGTCAAGACCCGCTGGCACGGCCCGGTCGCCCCCGGCGTCCGCCTGCTGCCGGCCCTGGTCGAGCACGGCCAGCTGCTGGCCGACCCCAACCGCGGCATCGCCGTCGGCATCACCGAGAGCGACCTGTCCACGGTGCACCTGGACATGCAGAGCGAGCCGCACCTGGTGGTGTTCGGCGACGCCGAGTGCGGCAAGAGCACCTTCCTGCGGTCCTTCGTCCGCCGGGTCACCGACCAGTGGACGCCCTACGACGTCCGGGTGCTGACCGTCGACTTCCGGCGCAGCCTGCTCGGCGCGGTCAGCGAGGAGCACAGCATCGGCTACGCCACGTCGGCCCCGACGGCCCGCGAGATGGTCGCCGAGGTGGCCCAGGTGATGCAGGGCCGGCTGCCCGGGCCCGACGTCACCCCGGCGCAGCTGCGCGACCGCAGCTGGTGGGACGGACCCGAGCTGTACCTGGTGGTCGACGACTACGACCTGGTCGCCGCGGCCAGCCCCAACCCGCTGGCACCGCTGCTGGAGTTCCTCGCCCAGGGCCGCGACATCGGGCTGCACCTGGTGCTCACCCGGCGCAGCGGCGGGGCGAACCGGGCGCTGTTCGAGCCGGTGCTGCTGCGGCTGCGCGAGCTGGCCACCCCCGGCATCGTCATGGACGGCGACAAGGGCGAGGGCGCGCTCGTCGGCGCGGTCAAGCCCGGTCCGCAGCCCCCGGGACGCGGCTGGCTGGTCACCCGCCGGCGCGGTACCGAGCTGGTCCAGCTGGCCTGGCTGCCGCCGGAGCTGTGACCCCGGGCGGTCCGCGCGCGAGCGGCGGACCGGGCCGGACCGGTACCCTTCCCGTCGCGCGACGAGGGTGCAGCCACCACGACGAGCATCGGGAGACGACATGAGCGAGGGCACGTTCGCCCGGCCGGACAAGATCTCGGACTTCGGCAAGCAGACGGCGGAGCAGTCGCAGGACCTGACCTCCGGTCTCAGCAGCTCGATGACCGGCCTGATGTCGGCCAACATCGGCGGCAGCGGGTTCCCCGAGGCGGCGCTGGCCCGCTCCCGGTACGGCAGCCTGGCCGAGGCCTCCCTCAGGTTCGTGCAGGACACCGCGCAGGGGCTGACGGCGCTCGGCTACGCGGGCATCACCGTGGCCCAGAACTACCGCGAGGGCGACTCCGAGCAGCAGGTGCTGATGGACGGCGTCGACGCCGCGTTCACCCCCGCCCCGGGCCAGGACTCCATCGCGCGGCGGGCCGCCCGCGCGCAGCAGGACGCCGCGCGCGCCGAGGCCCAGCGCCGGGTCATGCTCCGCCGCATGGGCGAGGACCCGGACGACTACGGCACCTACCAGGACGGCTACGACCCGACCCCCACGGTGACGACGACCCCGGCGAACGTCTGCGTCGCGCCCACCCCCACGCAGCAGGTGCAGGCGCACGACGACCGCGCGGAGGAGGACGGCTACGACGACCAGGAGGCCATCGACCTCCGGTCCGAGCGCGAGGAGCGGGAGCAGGCGGCGGCCGACCCCACGCCGACCCCCACCCCGGGCCACGCGCCGACGCCGACCACGTCGGGGCCGACGAACTCGCCGAGCGGCAGCAACGGGACCGGCGTCCCGACCGCCACCCCGGGGCCGTCCCCCACGCCGTCACCCACGCCGTCCTCCTGACGTGCCGGGCGACTTCGGCTACACGCCCGAGGGGTACCAGGCCGACTACGACGTCGAGCGGGCCAGCTACACCCAGGCCACGCAGGGCGCGGCGAACCCCGAGGACTACACCATCAAGCAGCTCTACCCGATGGTCGTCCAGATGGAGGACCCGGAGAGCATCCGGGCCGCCGCGCAGTCGTGGGGCTCGCTCGCCACGCTCCTCGGCTCCCAGCGCGACACCCTGGTGCGCCGTGCGGAGGCGCTGCAGGACGACTGGGACTCCGACGCCTCCCGGGCGTTCCTGACCCGGGTCGGCCAGACGACCTGGTCGCTGGAGCAGTGGCAGCAGGCCGCCGCGCAGAACAGCGGGACCCTCGACGGCCTGGCGGGGACGATCGAGACGTACCAGGCGGCGATGACCGCCCTCTGGCGCGAGTACGAGCAGAAGACCGCCGAGCTCCAGGACGACGACGAGAACGGTGGCCTGTTCGGCCTGGAGTTCGAGGACATCGGCGACGACCGGCACGAGCAGAACCTGCGGCACTTCACGCAGCGGGCGCTCGACGAGGTGGTCAACCCCCTCATGACCGACTACGCCGTGGCGTCCGCGCGGCTGTCGGAGGCCCCGGCGTTCACCGGGCCGACCGACGCGCCCCTGCCCAGCGACGCCGCGATGGCCGGCGCCTACGGCCTCGTGCCGCCCGGTGCACCCGGGTCCCCCGCCGCACCCGGTGCCCCGGGAGCGCCGGGTGCCCCGGGAGCGCCCGGCGCCCCGGGGGCGGCGCCCGGCGCGGCGCCGTCCGCGCCACCCGGGACGGCGCCGGGCACCGCGCCCGGCGACCCGACGCTGGTCGGCGTCCCGGTGGCCCCCGCCCCGGTCGCCCCGCCGGCGCCCGTCGCCCCGACCGGGACCCCCGCTGCCCCGGTCGCACCGGTGGTGCCGCCGATCGTCGCGGTCGCCCCGGTCGCCGTCCCCCCGGCGGCGGCCCGGCCCGGGGCGCCGCCGGTGGCTCCCGCAGCCGCCGGTGCCGCCGCGGCGGCCGCTGCCGCACGTCCGGTCGTGCCGGCGATGCCCGCCGGGCTGGCCGGCCGGACCGCACCGGCCGCTCCCCCGTCCGCGGCCGCCGCCGGCGCCCGCCCGGCGGGCCCGCCCGGGGCCCCGTCCGCCCTGCAGGGCCGCACCGCCCCCGCCGCACCGCCCGCCGGTGGCGGTGGCGGCGGGGCGGCACCCCAGCTGCCCGGCCGCGGGTCCGGAGCCGCTCCCGGCGCGCCCGGCGCCCCCGGCGGCCCGGGCGCCGGAGCCCGCCCCGGCAGCCCTGCTGCCCCGGGCGGCCCCGGTGGCGGGGCCCGTACCGGCGCCCCCGGCGGACCGCCCGCCGGTGCCCGTCCCGGGTCCCCGAGCGCCCCCGCTGGGCCCCCGGCCGGTGCCCGTCCCGGCGCCCCCGGCGGCCCGCCCGGCGGTGCCCGGCCCGGCTCGCCGGGCGGCCCCGCCGGTGGCGCCCGGCCCGGTGGCCCCGGTGGCCCCGGTGGTCCCGGTGGTCAGCGCTTCCCCGGCGCCCCCGCGCGCCCGGCGGCCGGTCTGGACGGCCGCACCGCCCCCCGCCTGCCCTCGGGTGGCCCGGGTGGACCCGGCGGCCCGGGCGCGCCCGGCCGGCCCGGGGTGCCTCCGTCGCTCGGCGGAGCGCGCACCGCGGGCCCGGCCGGCCGCCCGCCGTCGGGCCTCCCCGGCGAACCGTGGACCCCCGCACCCGGTGGTCTCGGCGGCCGCGGCAGCCGCCCGGCCCAGCGCACCCCGGCCCCGGGCCCGGCGGAGTCCGTGCGGGGCCAGGTCCGCGCCGGGCTGCAGGGGCGCACCCCAACGACCGGGCCCGCGGCCACCCGCACCGCGGGGCGACCCGCGGGCGGCCCGGTGGCACCCCGCCCGACCCGTCGGCGCGAGGAGGACGAGGAGACCGTGCGGCGGCCCGAGCAGGTCGGCGACGCCGAGCTCTTCGACGTCGACCAGGCCCCCTCCGGCGTCGTCGACCGGCCCGAGGACCGGTCGGCACCCCGCCGCGCCGGCCCGGCGCTGGGCGGCGGTGACCGGTGAGCGACCCCGCCGCCCGGCCGCTGCCCCCACCCGGGCAGGCCGCCGTCCCGCCGCCCGCGGCCGACCCGGCCCGGCCGGGCACCGCCGCCCAGCCGCCCGGCGTGGTGACCGGCCGTCCCCGGACCGCCGGGCCCGCACCCGCCACCGCACCCGCGGTGCCCGCCGAGGTCCCCGCCCCGGAGGTCCAGGCCGTGCAGGCCGCGGCACCCGGGGCGCCCGGTGTGCTGACGCCGGCCGCCGCGTACACCCGCGGCCGCGGGCAGGACGGTGTCCGGGCCGACGCGGCGTGGGCGGCCACCGCCCTGGCCGCCGGCGTCGGCACCGGCACCTCCCGACCCGCCGTGCTCGACGACCGGGCCGACCTCGCGGCGGCGGGAGCAGCCGGCCCCGCGGACGCCGTGGCGGCACCGGACCACCACCGGGGCCCGCCCGTCCGCCGGCCCGGGCGGCCGGTGGTGCCGCGGCGGCCCTGGACCCTGCTCGGGGTCCACGTGCTGCAGCTGGTCGTCGTCGAGGTCGCCCTGGTGGCCGTCGTGCTGGTGCACCGCGAGCCGTGGCCGGTCCTCGTCCCGGTCGTCGCCGCGGCGGTCCTGGCCGCGGTGCTGACCCTCGGCCGGCACGACGGTCGGTGGCTCTGGCAGCGGGTGGGGCGCCGGCTGCGGCACGTGACCACCCCGCGCGGCGCCGCCGTCCCGACCGCCGGGGCCGACCCGCGGGCGACCGCCGACGACCTGCTCGCCGCCCTCGCCGGCGGCGGCTGGGTCGACACCGTGGTCGTGGACGGCGAGCCGGCCGCCCTGCTGGACCACCCGGGCGGCGTCGCGGTCGCGGTGGAGGCCATGCCGGCCACCGAGAACCGGTTCGCGCGGGGCACCGTCCGGTTGCCCTCCCTGGCCGCGCTGCTGCCGGCCGGCGAGGACGCCGACACCCGACTCACCGCCCAGCTGCTGGTGCAGACGGTGCCCGCCCCCGGCCGGGCCCGCGCCGGCACACCGGTCGGCCTGTCCTGGCAGGAGCTGACCGGCGGCCGCGCCGTGGCCCGCCGGCGTTGCTGGATCGTGCTGCAGGTGCAGCGCACCCCTGCGGTCACCGACCCGGGCGAGCTGCGCGCCACCGTGGTCAACGCCGTCCGCCGGGTGCAGCGGCAGGTCCGCCGCGCCGGGCTGCGGGGCCACCTGCTCACCCCCGACGAGGCGCGGGCCGGGCTGCTCGCGCTGGCCGGGGCCGAGGCCGGCCCGGACGGGCGGGTACGGCTGCCCGGCGGCGGCTCGGGCAGCCGGGCCGGGTGGCGGGGCTGGACGTCGGGCGACCGCCGGCACGTCGCCCTGCGGGTCACCGACTGGCCCGACCTGGGCGCCGACCCCGGCGGCGCCCGGCTGGTGACCGCCCTCGGCGCCGCCGCACCCGTGCCGTCGGTCGTGGCCGTGGCCGCCCGCCGCACCCCGGACGGCGACCTGGACGTGGAGGGCACGCTGCGGCTGGTGCTCGGTGCCGACGAGCCGGAGGGCACCGTCGTCGACGACGTGCGGGAGGCCGCCCGGGCGGCCGGGGCGCGGCTGCGCCGGGCCGACGGCGAGCACCGGGCCGGGGTGGCCGGCACCCTCGCGCTGGGCGGGTTCGTCCGGTGACCCGCGTGCCCGTCACGGGTCCCGCCGTCCCCGGCCCGGCCTCCCCGCCCGCCCGCACCGACGCCGCCACCCTCGACGCCCTGCACGTCGACGCCGGCGGCGGCGGGCTGGTGCTGGGGCCCGACCCCGACGGCGAGCTGGTGCAGCTGGACCTGTTCCGCCCCGAACCCGTGTCGGTGGTGCTGGTCGCGCCGGTGCCGCTGGCCGTGGTGCTGGTGCTGCGCTCGCTGGCCCTCGGCGCGGACGTCGCGGTCGAGACCACCCGGCCCGGCGGCTGGTCCGCCGTGGGGTCGCTGGCCACCGGGCGCCCGGACGCCGTCGTCGTCGCCGGGCGGGTGGGGCCGCAGCCGCCGGGCACGCTGCTGGTCCCCCGGCTGCTCGTCGTGGACGGCGAGTCCGGCGCCGCCGACGCCCACCGGCTGGGCGCGTGGTCGGCGCAGCTCACCGTGGCCGGCACGGCCGGGCGCTGGAACACCGCCGGGCTGGGCTCGGCCGACGTCACCGTGGTGCAGGGCCTGCCGCTGGCCCAGGCCGCCGCGGTCGGCCGGGCCCTCGGGCTGGCCGACGGCGAGGCCGTGCTGGGCGGGCGGGACCCCGACGACGTGGTGCTGGTCAGCCGGGGCGAGGTGCGGTGCGCCCGGGTGCGCCCCACGTCGGTCGAGCGCTGGTTGCTCGGCGCGGCGGCCGAGCGGCGGGGCTGAGCGGCCCGCTCAGCCGCCCGCTCAGCCGTCGACCCTGGTCTGCTCCTCGCGCAGGCCGCGCAGCTCGTCCCGCGGCACCCACCGCCGGTGCACCCCGCGGGCGACCCGCTCGAAGCCGGCGGCGCGGGCCTCGAGGACCGAGCCGCTCCGGGACTCCACGAGCAGGTCGTCCGGGCGCTCGTCGACCACCAGCACGTCGGTGCCCCGCCACACGCCGGTCAGCCGCACCAGCAGGACGGCGTCGCAGGCCGCGGCCGGCACCTCGTGCACCCACGGCCCCTCCTCCGTCAGCGCCAGGAAGCCCGGGTGCGGGCGGTCGGCGACCAGCCAGACCCACAGGCCGTCGCCGCGCTGCTCGGGCGTGGCCCGCCAGTCCTGGCCGGCCCACCGCGCGCGGTGGCCCACCGTCCTCACGAGGGCTCCACGACGAGCACCCAGGTCTCGCGCAGCCCGTCCCACAGCGCGCGGCGGCGTTCCGTGCCGTCCGGCTCGAGCTCGAGCAGCTGTGCGCCGTGCGGCAGCAGCAGGCCCTGCACGCGGTACTCGCGGACCAGGGAGTCCGGGGAGGCGAACCCGGTGCCGGTGAACGGCGGCTCCTCGACCACCCAGCCGGCGACAGCGGCGCAGCGCTCGTCGTCGGTGCCGCCCAGCGGCGTGCGGTACAGCTCCCGGCCCACCACCGCCCAGCGCAGCACGGTCACCGAGCCGGTGCCCGACAGCAGCTCGTCGGCCTCGTGCGCCCGGCCCACCGCGTCGAGCAGGGCGGTGGGCGCACCCACGTGGGCGGTGTCGCGGGCGTGCTGCACGTACCCGGACACCCGGCCGTCGCCGTCGGCCAGCCGGCCGGCCACCTCGGCCGGGGACAGCACCTGCTGCACCACCGGGGGCAGCCGGTCGGGTTCGGCGAGGGCGTCCTCGACCAGGGTCGGGGCGGCCAGCCGGGCCACCGTCCCGGACTCCAGGAGGAACGGGTGGGCCGCACCGGGGTCCACCGCCAGCCCCCAGCGGGTGTCCGGCCAGCCGGCGGCCAGCTCGGTGAAGGTGACGGCCCGGCAGTGCCGCACCTGCCCGCCGGTCAGCTCCCCCATCCGGTCGACGGAGGTGTAGGCCAGCAGCCAGGTGCGCCCGTCGGCCACCGCGGTCGGCCAGGCCGGGGGTTCGGTGCCGGCGGCGGCGCCCGGGGACAGCGGCAGCGCCAGCTCCGCGGTGCGCAGCAGGGCCAGGCAGGCGGCGGTGTCCCCGGCCTCGGCGGCGGCCTCCAGGGCGGCCCCGAAGGCAGGTCCGTCCAGGCCGCCCGGGGCCGGGTCCGCGTCGGTCGGCCCGGTCACCTCCGCGAGCCTAGGGCCGGGCCGCGCACTAGGGTCGGGCCGGTCCGACGACAGGAGCTGACCCGACGATGAGCGGCACGTTGCACGTGGACGCCGACCGCCCCGGGGCCTACCCCACCCTCGCCGAGGCGCTGCTGGACGCCCCGCACGGGGCCACCGTCGTGGTCGCCGCCGGCAGCTACGACGAGGTGCTCGACGTCCGGGCGCGCGACGTCGTGATCGCCGCGGCCCCCGACGCCGAGGTCCGGCTCGGCGGGTCGGCGCTCGAGCCGACCCTGCGGGTGCGCGGCGGTTCGGTCACCGTGCGCGGGCTGGTGCTGGTGGGCCGGCAGGCGCACGTCGTCGACGCCGAGGACTCCCGGCTCGTGCTCGCCGACTGCGTCCTGGAGGCCGGCTTCGGCGCGGGCGTGCGGGTGACCGACCGCAGCACGCTGGAGATGACCGACTGCACCGTCACCGGCGCCCAGCAGGGCCTGGTCGTCGAGGACTCCGGCGGCACCCTGGAGCGGGTCACCGTCAGCGACAGCGCCGACGACGCGGTGGTGGTCCGGCTGGGCGCTGACCCCGTGCTGCGCGACTGCGTGGTGCGCGGGTCCGGTGCCCGCGGGGTCTACGCCTACGCCTCGGCCCGCCCGGTGCTGGAGGGCTGCGAGGTCGAGACCTCCGGCGGCCCGGGGGTGGCGGTGGCGCAGGGGGCCTCGGCCACGCTGCGCCGGTGCTCGGTGCGCGGCACCGGCGGCCCCGACGTCGAGTTCGGCGCCGGGACGTCGGGCCGGGTCGAGGCGTGCCGCACCGAGCGCACCGGGGACGCCGGGGTCTCGGTCGCCGTCGGGGCGGACGTCACGGTCACCGAGGCGCCTGCGGCGGCGTCGGTCGGCGTCGGCAGCTCCCCGGCCGCGAAGGGCGACCCCGAGCGGGTGGAGCAGCTGCTGGCCGAGCTCGACGCGATGGTCGGGCTGGCCGGCGTGAAGGCCGAGGTCCGCGCGGTCATCGACGAGATCCAGGTCAACGAGTGGCGGCGGGCCGCCGGCCTCGCCGTCGGCGGGGCCAGCCACCACCTGGTCTTCGCCGGCGCCCCCGGTACCGGCAAGACCACCGTGGGGCGCATCTACGGCCAGCTGCTCGCCGCCCTGGGCGTGCTCCCGGGCGGACCGCTCAAGGAGGTCTCGCGCCGCGACCTGGTGGGCCAGTACATCGGGCACACCGCGGAGAAGACCGCCGCGGTGTTCGACGAGGCCGCCGGCGGGGTGGTCTTCCTCGACGAGGCCTACACGCTCACCCGCCAGGCGGGCGGCGGCAACGACTTCGGCCAGGAGGCGGTCGACATGATCGTCAAGCTGATGGAGGACCGCCGCGACTCCCTGGCCGTCATCGCCGCCGGCTACACCGACGAGATGGTGCAGTTCCTCGACGCGAACCCGGGCCTGGCCTCGCGGTTCGTCAAGACCGTGGAGTTCGAGCACTACGACCCCGAGCAGCTCACCCGGATCATCACCAGCATGATCACCAGCGGTGACTACCTGCTGGGGCCGCAGGCCGCCACCCTGCTCCGGCTGCACTTCGAGACCGTGCCGCGCGGGTCGGACTTCGGCAACGCGCGCGAGGCCCGCAAGCTGTTCGAGAAGCTGCGCAAGGTGCAGTCCCAGCGGCTGCGGCTCGCCGGCCGCCAGCCCACGCTCGAGGAGCTGCAGACCCTCACCGTGGACGACGTCCGGACCGCCGTCGCCGACTAGCGTCCCGGGCATGCGCCGTGCCCTGCCCGCCGCCCTTACCGCCGCCGCCCTCCTCCTGCTGCCCGGCTGCGGCGGGTCGGACGACGGGGGCGCCGCTGCGCCGTCCTCGTCCGCGGCGGCCTCCCCCACGGGGACGGCGGGCGGGACGGCGGGTGCCGACGCCGCCTTCTGCCAGCAGGCCCAGGTGGCGCTGCGGGCCAACCAACAGGCCGTCGCCGACGCCCAGGCCGACCCGGCCCAGCTGTCGTCGGTGCTGACCCAGGCCACCGATCAGCTCGAGGCCGTCACCCCGCCCGAGGCGGTCGCCGCCGACTGGCAGACCCTGGTCGACGCCGGGCGGCAGCTGGCCCAGGCCGTGCAGGGCGTCGACGTCACCACCCCCGAGGGCCAGCAGGCGGTGGCCGGCACCCTGCAGCAGGTCGGTGCCGCCGTCGGGCCGGCGTCCACCCGGGTGCAGACCTACCTGGCCGACACCTGCGGCATCGTCCCGCCGCCCACCGCGACCGGCTGAGTCAGGCGGGGACCCGGAACCCGCGGAACACCACGCGCCGCCGCTCGGTGAAGCCCAGCCGGGCGTAGAGCGCCCGGGCACCGGCGTTGGTGTCCACCACGTGCAGGAACGGCCGTCCGCCGTCGGCGACCGTGCGGGCGACCTGCGCGGCGACCAGCACCGCGGCCAGGCCCTGCCCGCGGGCGCGCCGGTCGGTGCAGACCGCGCTGATCTCCACCCACCCGCCGGGGCGCAGCCGCTGGCCGGCCATGGCGACCAGCTCCCCGCCGTCCCGGATGCCGAGGAAGGTGCCCAGCTGCGCGGTGCGGGTGAAGAACGGGCCGGGCCGGGTGCGGGTGGCCAGCTCCAGCATCGCCGCGTCGTCGGCCCGGCCGAGCTCGACCACCCGCGGGTCGACGTCCCCGGTGGGGTCGGGGGCGACCAGCTGGCGGCCGGGCATCGCGAACTCCGGCGCCCAGTCCGCCGGCGGGGTGCCGGGGGCGGTGAACAGGTCGGCCAGCCCGCCGGGGCCGACCAGCCGGGCGAGGTCGGCCCAGTCCTGGTCGGTCGGGTCGGCGGGCACCGCGCAGAAGGTGGCCACGTCGGCCGGGTAGGTCGCCACCCGGCCCACCGTGCGGGCCAGCGCGGCGTGCGCGCCGCGCAGCGAGCCGCCGACCGGGTCGTCCAGCTCGGTCATCGGGTGGCGAGCGCCGCCCCGAGCGCCGACGCGGCCAGCCGGACGGCGGCCGCGCGGGTACCGGCGTCCAGTGCCTCCAGCCGCAGCTGGCTGCCGGTGGCCAGGTGCGCGTCGGAGGGCACGGTCAGGAAGTCCCCGGCCAGCCCGGCGAACCGGTTGCGGGCCTCGACGAGGTCGACGGCCGCGCCCCGGGCCGGCACGTTCGTCACCGCCACGACGCTGCGGTCGGCCAGGGCGGCGAACCCGCTGGCCCGCAGCCAGCGCAGCACGTTGTGCGCGGCCAGCACGCCGTCGACGCCGGGCGAGGTGGCCAGCACCAGGCTGTGGCAGCCGCTGACCACCCGCCGCATGAGCGGGGTGGCCAGGCCCGCCCCGCAGTCGGTGACCATGACGGCGAAGTGCCGGTGGACGGCGTTCATCGCCTGCACGTAGCGCTCCTCGGTCAGCGCCGCGCTCTGCTCCGGGTCCCGGCCGCTGGGCAGCACCCAGGCGCCGTCGGGGGACCGGGCCAGCGCGCCGGCGAGGACCTCGAACCGGCCGGGGTCGCCGGCGGCGGCCAGCTCGTGCACCGAGGCCTGCAGCGGCACCCCGGTGCGCAGCGCCAGGGACCCGAACGTGGTGTCGGTGTCGAACAGCAGCACCGGGTCGGGGCGGGACCGGGCGATGGTGCTGGCCAGCAGCACCGCCAGGGTGGTCTTGCCGACCCCGCCCTTGAGCGCGACGACGCCGATCCGCCGCGGCGAGGGCACCGGCGCCCCGAGGAGCCCGGTCCAGGCGGCGACGTCGGCGGCGCTCGGGGTGGGTTCGCCCTCGGCCAGGCCGCGGCCGAACAGCCGGCGGCGCTGCGGCGCGCGCGGGGCGTCCAGGCCCGCGACACCGGGGTCCAGGTGCGGGGCACCCTGCTGGCCGGAGTAGGGCATCGGGGGGTACGGCGAGCTCACCGGGGCAGCAGCTCCCCGGACCCCGTGCGCCTCATGGTGCGCAGGATACGGCGCGGGAGGCCTCAGGCCGCGCCCATCAGCTCGGCGGCCCGTTCCCCGATCGCCACCGCGGTGGCCGCGGGTCCGCGGGTGGGCACGACGGGCAGCACCGAGGTGTCGGCGACCCGCAGCCCCTCGACGCCGCGCACCCGCAGGTGCTGGTCCACGACGGCACCGGGGTCGCCGTCCGGGCCCATCCGGGCGCTGCCGGCGAGGTGGACCGCGGTGGCCAGGTGGGCGCGGGTCCATGTGTCCAGCGCCGCGTCGTCGCCCAGCACGTCGTCGGGCAGGTCGGTGCGGCCGGCCACCAGCGGCGACATCGCCCGGGTGGCGAGCAGGTCGGCGGCCAGCCGCACCGCCTCGCGCATCCGGCGCCGGTCGCCGCCGGTGGACAGGTACCGGTACTCGATGCGCGGCTGCACGGCCGGGTCGGTGCTGGTCAGGCTGATCCGGCCCCGGCTGTCCTCGGCCTGCAGCGCGACGCCGAGGTACAGGTCGTCCCGGGTCCGGGCGTGCTGCAGCACCTTCCGCGGGTCGGCGTGCCGGACGGCCCGCAGGGTGGCGGCCGGCCGGCGCAGCACCTCGGCCAGCCCGGACAGCGCCCCGCCCTGCGAGCGGGACAGCATCACCTTCGAGAACGGCTTGAGCCAGGGCATGACCTCGAGGTGGTCGGGGGTGTTCAGCGCCGTGGTCAGCGGCAGCATCCCGCGCGGCATCGGGGTGCGGCGGGCCGGGGCGTAGGTGACGTAGAGGTCGGGGTGGTCGGTGAACTCCGCCCCCACGCCCGGTACGTCGACCAGCACGTCGACGCCCAGGGCACGCAGCTGGTCGGCCGGGCCGATCCCCGACAGCAGCAGCAGGTGCGGCGAGCCCACGGCGCCGGCCGAGAGCACCACCTCGGCGGCGCGGTGCTCGGTGCCGTCGGCGCACCGGACGCCGACCGCCCGGCCGCGCTCCACCAGGACCCGGACGACGGGGCTGTCCCCGCGCACGGTGAGCCCGGGGTGGCCGCGCCGCGGGGACAGGTAGGCCATCGCGGTGTTGACCCGCACGCCGTCGCGTACGTTGACCGGCACCGGCCCCACCCCGGGCGGGGCGTCGGCGTTCTTGTCCGGCTCGGCGGGGAAGCCCAGCTCCCGGCAGGCGGCGGTGAAGGCGTCGGCGACCGGGTGCGGGTCGGTGCTGCGGCTGACCGGCACCGGCCCCGTGGTGCCGTGCAGCGGGTCGGACTCGCAGCGCCGGAAGGCCGGCAGCAGCGCGGCGTGCGACCACAGGTCGTTGCCGCGGGCGGCCCAGCCGTCGCAGTCGGTGCGGGTGGCCCGGATGAAGTAGGTGCCGTTGAGCGCGCTGGACCCGCCGAGAACCCGGCCGCGGGGCACCGGCCAGCGCACGCCCTCGACCAGCTCGCCGGTCAGGTCCCAGTTCGCCGGGTGGCCGGGGACGGCCGCGCCCATCGTGGCGGCGTCGCGGATCGTGGCCGGGAAGTCCTCGGGGCGGCGGTGGTCGGCGCCGGCCTCGAGCAGCAGCACCCGCCGGCCGGCGTCCACCAGCCGGGCGGCCAGCGCGCACCCGGCCGAGCCCGCGCCGACGACGACCACGTCCGCGTCCACGTCCAAGTCCGCGTCCGCCCGGCCGGTCACAGGCCGAGGACCCCGGGCAGGTCGAGGCGGCGCACCTTGCCGGTGGAGGTGCGCGGCAGGTCGGGGATGCGGTGCACCGACTTGGGGCGCTTGGCCGGGGCCAGCCGCTCCCGCGCCCATGCCGACAGCTCCTCGGGCGCCACCGGGCCGACGTAGGCGGCGACCACCCGCTGGCCCCACTCGTCGTCGGGCACCCCGAAGACGGCGGACTCCACGACGTCGGGGTGGCCGTCCAGCACCGCCTCGACCTCGGCCGGGTAGACGTTCACCCCGCCGGAGATGACCAGGTCCTCGCGGCGGCCGTCCAGCCAGACGGTGCCGTCGTCGTCGACCCGGCCCAGGTCGCCGACGGTCACCCGGTCGCCGTCCCAGGCCGCCGCGGTCTTCTCCGGGGCGCGCCAGTACTCGAACCGGGCCCACCGCGGCACCTCGCACCACAGCTGGCCGCGCTCGTCGGTGGACAGCCGGCGGCCGGGGCGGGCGCGCCCGACGCTGCCGGGGGCGGCCAGCCAGTCAGCGGTGCTGCAGACGGTGAACTGCACCTCGGTGGAGCCGTAGAACTCCTGCACCGCGCCGTCGGGCAGCGCGGCCAGCACCGCGCGCTTGGTGGGCTCGGGGCAGGGCGCGCCGGCGTGCGCCAGCAGCCGGAAGCTGGACCAGTCGACGTCCTCGCGGAGCAGCCGCTGCAGGTGGGTGGGCACGCAGAAGGTGGTGGTCGGCCGCTGCGCGGTGATGGTGGCGGCCAGGCGGGTGGCGTCGAACGGACCGGGCAGGAGCACCTCGCCGCCGGCCAGCAGGGTGTGGGTGGCGAACCGCAGCGGCGCCGAGTGGTGCAGCGGCGAGAGCTGCAAGTGCCGGTCGGTCCCGGTGAACCCCCAGAGGTCGATCTCCTCGCGGGCCAGCGCGCGGGCGTCGTCGTCGGCCAGGACGCCGGACCACACGCCCTTGCGGCGTCCGGTGGTGCCCGAGGTGTAGTGCATCGGCCGGGCCAGCGGGAACTCCGCGAGGTCGGCGTCGGCGTCCCCGACCAGCCGACCGGGGTCGTCCCCGACGTCCAGGGCGGGGTCGGCGTCGGCCACCAGGGCGGCCCGCTCGGCGGCCGGCAGGGCCGGGTCCAGCACCACCGGGACGACGCCGGAGCGCAGCGCCCCGAGGACGACGGCGAGCAGCTGCGGCGAGGCGCCCGCGCTGACCACGAGGCGCTCCCCGCGGCCGATGCCGCGCGCCCGCAGCTCCCCGGCCACCCGCCGCTGGTCGGCCTCGCTGTCCGCGGCCCGGACGAGGGGCACCGCGCTGTGCTCGCTCACCCGGTCAGCGTCGCACGGCGCGGCGGGGTGCTCAGGCCAGGCGCCAGCTGTCCCCGGCGCCGCGGACCACCTGGCCGGTGGCCGACAGCTTCGCCAGGGTCGCCCGGGTGGACTGCTCGGCGGCGGGCCAGACCGTCCGCGGCACCTCGGCGTAGACGTGCGCCACGAGCTGCGCCACGGTGCGCGCCTCCGGCAGCAGCGCGTCCAGCAGCTGCCACTCCCGGTACGCGCGGTGCGCGGCGTAGAACTCCAGCACCGCGCCGACGTCCACGGTCAGCTCCGGGCCGTGCCCGCAGTAGAGGGCCGACGGGCCCAGCCGGTGCACCCGGCGCAGCGAGTCCAGGTAGGCCAGCACGTCGCCCTCGGGGTGGGCGAGCACCGAGGTGCCCCGGCCCAGCACGTGGTCGCCCACCAGCACCGACCCGGTCTCGGTGCGGAAGGCGAGGTGGTCGCGGGTGTGCCCCGGCGTGGCGACGACGTCGAGCCGGGTGCCGGCCAGGGCCACCGCGTCGCCGTCCGCAAGCACCCGGCCGTCCGGCCCGGCGACGTCGCCGCTGCCGGCCGCCACCTGCACCCCGAACCGGGCCGCCCACGGCAGGGCCGCCTCGGCGTGGTCGCCGTGGTGGTGGGTGACCAGCACGCCGACCACCTCGGCGCCGCGGGCGGCCAGCGCCGCCTGCACCGCGGCCAGGTGCGCCGCGTCGTCCGGCCCGGGGTCGACCAGGACCGCCTGCCCGCTGCCCGGGGCCCCGACGACGTAGGTGTTGGTGCCGTCCAGCGTCATCGGCGAGGGGTTGGGCGCCAGCACCCGGGTGACCAGCGGCTCGGGGTCGGCCACCCGCGGCAGCTCGCCGGGGGCCGGCAGCGACCAGGAGCGGCGGGGGTCGACGGGGGCGTCCACAGCCGGACTCTAGACACCCGGCCGATGAGCAGGGCGGACGCCCAGCCGGTCCGTAGCCTGCCCCCATGCGCCTGACGACCCCCCTGAAGACCGCCCTGGCCGGGGCCGCCGCCCTCGCCCTGCTGACCGCCTGCGGTGGTGGCTCCGACGACACCGCCGCCTCGTCCAGCTCCTCCTCGTCCTCCGCGGCGACCAGCAGCAGCGCCGCCGAGACCTCCGCCTCGGACAACCCCGAGGCCGCCGCGTTCTGCACCGATGCCCAGGACGCCTTCAGCGACCTGGAGAACGCGGTCACCGCCACCGCCGACCCCTCGGCCATCCCCGGCCTGTTCGCCGACGCCGCCTCCCGGCTGACCGCCATCGAGCCGCCGGCCGAGATCGCCGACGCCTGGGGCACCGCCACCTCCGCGGTCGAGCAGCTGGCCGCCAGCATCCAGGGCCTGGACCTGAACACCCCCGAGGGCCAGCAGGCCTTCCTCGACCAGGTCAACCAGCTGCAGACCTCCGCCGGCCCGGCGCAGGGCGAGATCCAGTCCTACGTCGCCGCCAACTGCGGCGGGACCCTGGGCAGCACCGAGTCCGCCTCCCCCACCAGCTGACGCCTGCGGCACCGCCGGCCCGCGCACGCGGCCGGCGGTGCCCGGTGACAGCCCGGTGACGGCCCGGCGACGGCTCGGCCCGGCCGATACGGTGCTGGGCATGCGCCTGCGACCAGCACTCGCCGCCCTGTCCGCGACCGCCCTGCTCGGCCTGGCCGCCTGCGGGGGCTCCGACGACACCGCCGCCGCCCCCTCGAGCAGCGCCGCCGGCACCTCCTCGGCCGCCCCCAGCAGCAGCGCGGACGCCACCGGCTCGGCCGACGCCGAGGCCCAGGCCTTCTGCACCGAGGGCGAGGCCGCGCTGTCGGGCCTGCAGGACCAGGTCGAGACGGCCACCCCCGACCAGTTCGCCACCCTCCTGCCCCAGCTCGTGTCGACGCTGGACACCCTCGAGCCGCCGGCCGACATCGCCCCGGCCTTCCAGACGCTGCGCGACGCCTACGACCAGCTGGCCCAGGCGGCCACCGCCAACGACCTCACCACGCCCGAGGGCCAGGCGGCCTTCCAGCAGGCGGCCAGCGACCTCGGCAGCACGGCCCAGCCGGCCGAGGACGAGCTGAGCGCCTGGACCGACGCCAACTGCGCGGGCACCGCGAGCCCGACGAGCTGACCCCCGGCACGACGGAGGCCCGGTCCCTGGTGGGACCGGGCCTCCGTCGCGTCCGGGTGCTCAGCAGCCGCGGATGACCACGCCGCGGGCCGACATCCACGGCACCGGGTCCACCGCACCGCTGTACATCGCGCCGCTGGGGTGCACCTCGAAGTGCAGGTGCGGCCCGGTCGACTGGCCCTCGTTGCCCACGTCGGCGATCTGCTCGCCGGCCTGGACCCGGTCCCCGGCCCGCACGTAGTAGCGGCTGACGTGGCCGTACACGGTCACGGCGCCGTCGGTGCCGAGCACGTAGACCGCCTGGCCGAAGCCGGTGGCCGCGCCGGCCCGCTGCACGGTGCCCGCGGTGGCCGCGTAGACCGGGGTGCCGATCGGGGCGGCGATGTCCACGCCGAAGTGCGTCGTCCCCCAGCGCGAGCCGTAGCAGCTGCTGGTCCGGCCGGCGGCCGGCAGCACGTAGCCGGCCTGCGCCCCGGACGCCGACGGCGCGTTCCGGGCACCGGCGGCCGCGGCGGCGGCAGCGGCGGCCGCCTGCTGCTGGGCCCGCGCGGCGGCGGCCTCCTCGGCGGCCCGCTGGTCCAGCCAGGCCTGGTAGGCGTTGCGGGCGCCCTGCAGCGACAGCAGCTGCACCTGGGCGGCCTGCAGCTGGGCGTCGTAGCCGGCCTTCTGCGCGCTCACCTCGGCGAACGCGGTCTGCTGCACGGCGACCTGGGCGTCGGAGGCGGCCTTCGCGTCGGCGGCGGCCTGCTCGGCGGCGGCCTGCTGGTCCACCGCCTGCCGGGCGGCGGAGTCGGCGTTGGCCTGCACCAGCTGCGCGTTCTCCAGGTCACCGAGCACGTCGAGCTGGTTGTCCGCGACCCACTCCAGCATCGCGGCCCGCTGCACCAGCTCGCCCGGCCCCCGGACGTCGAGCAGCACGACCTCGCTGGTGAGCGCGGCGCCGTTCATGTAGCTGTCGCGGGAGAAGTCGGAGAGGCGGCCCTGCGCGGCGGTGACCTGCTCGGTCGCGGCCGCCAGCTGCGCGGCGGTCTCCTGCGCCGCGGCCTGCGCCTGGGCCAGCGCCTCCTGCGCGGCCTCGTAGGCGATGCCGGCGGACTCCGCCTGCACCTGCACCTGCTGCAGCTGCGCCTCGGCGGCGGCCACCAGCCCGGCGACCCGGCCCACCTCGGCGGCGGCGGCGTCCTGGGCGGCCTGGGCCGCGGTGATCTCGCCGTCGCTCGGGTTGCCCGGTGCCGGCGGCGCGGCCAGGGCCGGGCCGGCGCCGAGCACGACGGCGGCAGCCGTCACGGAGGCGACGAGCAGGGCACGCAGCGGACGCTGCGACATGGGGCGCTCCCTGGGGAAGAGGGATGGCGGGCGAGCCGATGGACTGTCCCATCCGCCCCACGAGTCACACGCGCAACACGCCGGGGCAGCTTGGGACCAGTCCGTCACGTGCCTCCCGGCCCGCTCCGTCTGTCCCTGTCCCATCGACACGGAACGGCCCCGACTTGAACGCCGGGGCTCAGACCACCGGGTCGACCCCCGGGGTGCGCTCCAGCTCGTGGCCCAACGCCTCCAGCTCCGCCCCGCCGGCCATCAGCTCGACCAGCTCGTCGCGGGTGATGTCGGCCTTGACCCGGTCGGCGATGCTCCGGCCGCGGCGCAGCACCAGGAACCGGTCGCCCACCGGGTAGGCGTGGTGCGGGTTGTGGGTGATGAACACGACGCCCAGCCCGCGCTCGCGGGCCCGGGCGATGTAGCGCAGCACCACACCCGACTGCTTGACGCCCAGCGCCGCGGTGGGCTCGTCGAGGATGAGCACCCGCGCCCCGAAGTGCACGGCCCGGGCGATGGCCACGCACTGCCGCTCACCGCCGGACAGCGTGCCGATCGGCTGGTCGACGTCGCGCAGCGCGATGCCCATCGCGGCGAGCTCGTCCCGCGTCGTCCGCTTCATCAGGTCGACGTCCAGCATCCGGAACGGACCCTTCCGGGGCTCCGAGCCCAGGAAGAAGTTGCGCCAGACCGGCATGAGCGGGACGACGGCCAGGTCCTGGTAGACGGTGGCGATGCCCAGGGCCAGCGCGTCGCGCGGGCTGGCCATGTGCTGCTCGACGCCGTCGACGGCGAAGGTGCCCTCGGAGTGCTCGTGCGCCCCGGACAGGATCTTGATGAAGGTGGACTTGCCGGCGCCGTTGTCGCCCAGCACGCAGGTGACCTCGCCGGCGCGCACGGTGGTGGTGACGCCCTGCAGGGCGACGACGCTGCCGTAGCTCTTGCCGAGGTCGGTGACCTCGATCAGCGCGCTCACCGCAGCCGCTCCGCCCGCTGCCGCACCCAGTTGTTGACCAGGACGGCGGCCAGCAGCATCACGCCGAGGAAGGCGTAGAGCCAGTTGGAGTCCCAGCCGGCGTACACGACGCCCTGCCGGGTCATGCCGTAGATCAGCGCGCCGAGCGCGGCGCCGACGGCCGAGCCGTAGCCGCCGGTGAGCAGGCACCCGCCCACCACGGCGCAGATGATGTAGATGAACTCGTCGCCGACGCCGGTGGAGCTCTGCACGGTCGAGGACTGGAACAGGCTGATCATGCCGACCAGCCAGCCCGCGCCGGCCGTGGTCATGAACAGGCCGATCTTGGTGCGCGCCACCGGGACGCCGGTGGCGCGGGCACTGGCCTGCGCGCCGCCGACGGCGAAGACCCAGTTCCCGGCGCGGGTGCGCAGCAGCACCAGGGTGGCCACGGCGGTGACGGCGAGGAACCACAGCACCGACACCGAGATGCTGGCGCCGCCGACCCTGATGACCCCGCCGAACAGCGGCCGCACGGAGTCGAAGTAGGGCACGTCGGAGAAGCCCTGCACCGCGACCTGCCCGTAGACGAGCTTGACCAGCGCGAGGTCGATGCCCTGCAGCACGAAGAACGTGCCGAGCGTGACGATGAAGCTGGGCAGCCCGGTGCGCACCACCAGGAACCCGTTGAGCGCGCCGATGGCCACCGCCACGACCAGCGCGACCAGCACGGCCACCCACACGTTGAGGCCGTAGCCGGTGGTGGCGACGCCGACCAGCAGGCCGGTGGCGCCGGTCATCGCGCCGGCGGAGAGGTCGAACTCGCCGCCGATCATGAGCATCGCGACCGCGACGGCCATGATCCCGAACCGGGACGCCGAGTTCAGCCAGGTGCCGATCCCGGACGGGGTGAGGAACTGCTCGGCGACGACGGCGAAGAAGACCAGGACGGCGAGGGCCGCCACGGCCGCCCCGACCTCGGGACGGCGGAGCGCACGGGGGGCCCGCCCGGTGGGCGCCGCCTCGCGGTCGGCGTCCCGGGCCGGGGCGGTGGTGGTCACCGGGTGCCGTTGGCGGCGTACCGGGCGACGTCGTCCACGTTGTCGGAGGTGACGAAGGCCGGGCCGGAGTTGACCGGCTGCCCGCCGCCCACGACGTTGCCGTTGGTGGCGTAGAGCTGCAGGAACGACACCGGCAGGTAGCCCTGCAGGTAGGGCTGCTGGTCGACGGCGAAGGTGATGTCACCGGCCGAGATCGCGTCGGTGACGTCCTTCGAGATGTCGAAGGTGTCGACCTCGGCCGACGAGCCGGCGTCGGAGGTGGCCGACACGGCCGCGACCGCGACCTGGCCCTGCAGCGCCAGCACGACGGAGACGCTGGGGTCCGACTGCAGCTTGGACAGGATGGTGTCCTGCACCTGCGCGGTGTCGGTGCCGTCGACCTGCAGGTTCTCCACGGTGCCGCCGTAGGTCGCGGCGACCGCCGAGCAGCGGTCCTCGAGGCCCACGTTGCCGGCCTCGTGGATGACGCAGAGCACCTTGCCGGTCTGGCCCTCCTGGTTCAGCCGCTCGCCGACGGCCTGGCCGGCGGTGGTCTCGTCCTGGCCGACGTGGGTGATCGCGCCGAACTCCGCGGACTGGGTCTGGCCGGAGTTGATGGTGATGACCGGGATGCCGGCGGCGACGGCGGCCTCGACCGAGTCGCGCAGGCCGTCGGGGTTGGCCATCGACACCACGATGCCGTCCACGCCCTGGGAGACCGCGTTGTCGATCAGCTCGGCCTGCCGGGTCGGGTCGGGGTCGCTGTTGTAGTCGACGGTGACACCGAGGTCGGCGGCGGCCTGGTCGGCGCCGGAGCGGACGACGTCCCAGAAGGAGTCGCCGGGGGCGCCGTGGGTGATGACGGCGATGTCCAGGTCGGTGGCGGCCGCGGCGCCCTCGCCGGAGGAGTCCTCCTGGCCGGTGCCGCTGCAACCGGCCAGGGCCAGGACCCCGGCGACGGCGAGCACGCCGGCCGATCGGGTGATGCGCATGTGGTGCTTCTCCTCGTGACGGGGACCTACCAAAGCAACCAGTATGTATGCCCCGGGTTCACGGCGTGAGCAGGCTCATCTCGAAGGACCACCGCGCCGCCACGTAGACGTGCCGGCCGTGCTCCACGGGCGTGCCGTGCTGGTCGTAGGTGGTGCGCTCCATCGTGAGCAGGATCCCGCCCGGCTCGGTGCCCAGGAGCTCGGCCTCCGCGGCCGTCGCGGGCCGGGCGCCGATGACCTGCCGGGCGGCGTGCAGGTCGATCCCGGCGTCCCGGATGGTCGCGTAGAGACCGGTGTGCTCGAGCTCGCCGGCGTCCAGGTCGAGCAGCCCGACCCGCAGCCAGTTGGTCAGCCGGGCGATGGGGGCGCCGTCCACGGCCCGCAGCCGCTCGACGGTGAGCACGGCCGACCCGGCCGGGACGGCGAGGGTGCGCGCGGTGGCGGCGTCGGCGGGCCCGGCGGTGAGCGACAGCACCCGGGTGGTGGGCTCCTGGTGGGCCCGGCGCAGCTCGTCGTAGCTGCTGTCCGGCACGGGGGCGGGCAGGTCCAGCGGCTGGCCGACCCGGGTGCCGGCCCCGCGGCGGCGCACGATGAGGCCCTTGTCGACCAGGTAGCGCATCGCCTGCCGCAGGGTCGGCCGGGACAGCCCCAGGGAGTCGGCCAGGGCGACCTCGTTGTCCAGCCGGGTGCCCGGCGGCAGCCGCCCGGACGCGATGCCGGCCTCCAGCCACTGCGCCACCTGCCGGTGCAGCGGGACCGGGCTGGAGCGGTCCAGCCGCAGCCCGGCGACCGGGTCGGGCACGCCGTCGCCGGTCCTCATGGTGTGGATCCTCCCTCTGCGACCTGGGCCACACAGTGGCACGGGCCCGGCTCGTAGGCTCCCGGACGTGGACATCTTCGGCTCCGGGCACGAACAGGTGGTCTTCTGCAACGACCGGGAGTCCGGGTTGCGGGCGGTCATCGCGATCCACTCCACGGCGCTGGGCCCGGCGCTGGGCGGCACCCGGTTCTTCCCCTACCCGACCGAGGAGGCCGCGGTCGCCGACGCGCTGGCCCTGTCCCGCGCGATGTCCTACAAGAACAGCCTGGCCGGCCTCGACCTCGGCGGCGGCAAGGGCGTCATCATCGGCGACCCCCAGGTGGACAAGACCGAGGCGCTGCTGCGGGCCTACGGCCGGTTCGTCGAGGCCCTGGGCGGCCGCTACCTGACCGCCTGCGACGTGGGCACCTACAACGCCGACCTCGACGTCGTGGGCCGGGAGACCCGGTTCGCCCACGGCCGGTCGCTGGCCGTCGGCGGCTGCGGCGACTCCTCGGTGCTCACCGCGTTCGGCGTCTTCCAGGGCATGCGCGCCGCCGCGCAGCACCGCTGGGGCGCCCCGACGCTGGCCGGGCGCACCGTCGCGGTGGCCGGGGTCGGCAAGGTGGGCTCCTGGCTGGTCGACTCCCTGGTCGAGGACGGCGCCTCCGTCGTCGTCACCGACGTGGACGCCGCCGCGGTCGAGCGGGTGCGGGCCAAGCACCCCGGGGTGCGGGCGGTGGCCGACACCGCCGAGCTCGTGCGCACCCCGCACGACGTCTACGCCCCCTGCGCGCTCGGCCGGGCGCTGGACGACGAGACCGTCGCCGTCCTGCCCGCGGAGATCGTCTGCGGCGGCGCCAACAACCAGCTCGCCTCCGACGGCACCGCGCAGGCGCTGGCCGACCGCGGCATCCTCTACGCCCCCGACTACCTGGTGAACGCCGGCGGCGTGGTCCAGGTCGAGGACGAGCGGCACGGGTTCTCCTTCGCCCGCGCCGAGGCCAAGGCCGCCACCATCTTCGACGTCGCGCTGCGCGTCTTCGCCGCCGCCGACGCCGAGGGCGTCTCGCCGGCGGTCGCCGCGGACCGCCTCGCGGAGGAGCGGATGCGGTCGGTCGGGCGGTTGTCGACCATCCGGTTGCCCGCCACCCGCTGAGACCCGCGTCACCTCCGCGACCGCTGACCTGCCCGTCCGGGGGACGCGCGGCGAGGACGTGTGCCGACCTCCGATCCGTGACGTAAGCTCGTCCCCGGACACAATCACTCAGTCGGGGTCGCCACACGGGCCGTCCAAGCCCAGTGCTGGACGGCCGCCACTCCGTCACGAGGGGGTCGAGCCATGGGGCGCGGCCGAGCGAAGGCCAAGCAGACACGCGTGGCCCGTGAGCTCAAGTACAGCTCACCTTCCACCGACCTGACTGCGCTGCAGCGGGAACTCGGTGGCCAGCCGTCGTCCTACACCGCGAAGGCGGTCAAGGACGACGACGAGGACGACATCGCCTCGCGATGGATCGACGACGACGACGACGCGGACGACGGCTGGGTCGCCAGCCGCTGACCGGGGTCGTCGACCCTCTGCTGGACCGCACCACCACGAGCACCGCCGTCCCCCGGGACGGCGGTGCTGTCGTGCTGCTCAGCGGTAGGAGCCGACCAGCCGGGCGGAGGCGCCCGGACCGGCCTGCACGGTCCCGGCCACCCAGGCGGGCACCCCGCGACCGGTGAGCAGCTCGACCGCGCGGTCGGCCACCTCGGGGGCGACGGCGGCGACCATGCCGACGCCGCAGTTGAACGCCCGCTCGGACTCCGTGCGCGGCACGCCGTGCGACTCCAGCAGCTGCACCGCGGCCGGCAGGGCCCAGGTGCCGCGGTCCAGCACGGCCTCCAGGCCGTCGGGGACGACGCGCGCGGCGTTGCCGGCCAGCCCGCCGCCGGTGATGTGCGCGAAGGCGTGCACGCCCTCCACGCCGAGCTCGGCGACCAGCGCCAGGCAGTCCAGCGCGTAGATGCGGGTGGGCTCCAGCAGCTCGGTGCCCAGCTCGCGGTCCAGCCCCGCCGGGGTGGCGTGCAGGTCCAGGCCGGCCTCGGCGACGACCCGGCGGACCAGGGAGTAGCCGTTGGAGTGGAAGCCCGAGGACGCCATGGCCACGACGACGTCGCCCGCGCGCACCCGCTCGGGGCCGAGCACCGCGTCGGCCTCGACCACCCCGACCGCGGTGGCGGCCAGGTCGTAGTCGTCGGGCCCCATGAGGTCGCCGTGCTCGGCGGTCTCCCCGCCGACCAGGGAGGCCCCGGCCAGCCGGCAGCCCTCGGCGATGCCGGTGACGATGGCCGCGATCCGCTCGGGGACGACGGTGCCGCACGCGACGTAGTCCTGCAGGAACAGGGGCTCGGCCCCGCAGGCCACCAGGTCGTCCACGCACATGGCGACCAGGTCGATCCCGACCGTGCCGTGCCGGTCCAGCTGCCGGGCCAGCGCGATCTTGGTGCCGACGCCGTCGGTGGAGGACGCCAGCAGCGGACGGCGGTACTTCTGCACGTCGAGGGCGAACAGGCCGGCGAACCCGCCGAGCCCGCCGACCACCTCGGGCCGGTTGGTGGCCTCCACGGCGCCCTTCATCAGCGCCACCGCCCGCTCGCCGGCGTCGATGTCGACGCCGGACGCGGCGTAGGTGAAGCCCCCGGTCACGGGCGGGTCAGGGCGTCGTCGGCGCCACCGGCCACGCTCGGGCTGCCGGCCTGCTGGCCGGTCCAGCCGCTGACCGCGCGGGCGGCCTCGCGGTCGACGTCGTCGATGACCGGCAGCGTGCGCTTGGTGATCCCCTCGAGCACGTGCTTGCCCAGCACCTCGGGCTCGCCCAGCGGGATCGGGTACTCACCGGTGAAGCACGCCGAGCACAGCCGGCTGGCCGGCTGCTCGGTCGCGGCGACCATGCCCGCCTCGCTGACGTAGCCCAGGGAGTCGGCGTTGATCGAGGCGCGCACGCCGTCGACGTCCAGGCCGTTGGCGACCAGCTCGGCCCGGGAGGCGAAGTCGATGCCGTAGAAGCAGGGCCACTTCACCGGCGGCGAGGCGATGCGCACGTGCACCTCGACCGCGCCGGCCTCGCGCAGCATGCGCACCAGCGCCCGCTGGGTGTTGCCGCGCACGATCGAGTCGTCGACCACGACCAGGCGCTTGCCGCGGATGACGTCGCGCAGCGGGTTGAGCTTGAGCCGGATGCCCAGCTGCCGGATGGTCTGCGAAGGCTGGATGAAGGTGCGGCCCACGTAGGAGTTCTTCACCAGGCCCAGGCCGTAGGGGATGCCCGACGCCTCGGCGTAGCCGACCGCGGCCGGTGTGCCCGACTCGGGCACCGGGATGACCAGGTCGGCCTCCACGGCGTGCTCCCGGGCCAACCGGCGACCGATCTCCACGCGGGCGGCGTGCACCCCGCGGCCGGAGATCGTGGTGTCGGGGCGGGCCAGGTAGACGTACTCGAACACGCAGCCCTTGGGCTCGGCCGGGGCGAAGTGCTGGGAGCGCAGGCCGTCCTCGTCGATGGCGATGAGCTCACCGGGCTCGACCTCGCGGACGAAGGAGGCGCCGACGATGTCCAGCGCCGCCGTCTCGCTGGCCACGACCCAGCCGCGCTCGAGCCGGCCCAGCACCAGCGGGCGCACGCCCTGGGCGTCGCGGGCGGCGTAGAGGGTGGTCTCGTCCATGAAGGTGAAGCTGAACGCGCCGCGCAGGGTGGGCAGCACCTGCATCGCGGCGGCCTCGACCGAGAGGTCCTGCTTCGCGGCGATGAGCGCGGTGACGATGTCGGAGTCGGTGGTGGCCGAGAAGGCCCCCGAGACGCCCTCGTCGGCCGCCCGGCTGGCCAGCTCGGCGGTGTTCACCAGGTTGCCGTTGTGGCACAGCGCGATGCCGCTGCCACCGCCGGTCGTGCGGAACGTCGGCTGGGCGTTCTCCCAGGTCGACGCGCCGGTGGTGGAGTACCGGGTGTGGCCGACGGCGAGGAAGCCGCGCAGGCTGGACAGCGTCGACTCGTCGAAGACCTGGCTGACCAGGCCCAGGTCCTTGTAGACCACGACGGAGGCGCCGTCGGACACCGCGATGCCCGCCGCCTCCTGACCGCGGTGCTGCAGGGCGTACAGGCCGAAGTAGCTGAGCTTGGCGACCTCCTCCCCCGGCGCCCAGACACCGAAGACGCCGCACGCGTCCTGGGGTCCTGCGTCCTGGGGGTCGAGGTCGTGCGTCAGCCGTCCATCACCGCGAGGCACGGGTGCGAGGGTACCGGCGGCAGGTGGGTGCGTCAGCACCACGAGGGTGACCCGCAGCTCAGCGCAGCAGCTCGCGCAGCCTCCGCGCGTTGCGGACGGCATGGCCCTCGCCGTCGTTGTTGAAGTAGCCGAACACCTCGGTGCTCCCCCACTCCCGGATGCGGTCGGCCCACCAGTGCAGGTCCTCGTCGGGGTAGGAGCCGGCGTAGAGGTGCTCGTGGTCGGGGCCGTGCCAGCGCACGTAGGCGAAGGGGGCGGTCACCCGCAGCACGCAGGGGATGCCGGCCCCGCTGACCACGCAGTACGCCGCGCCGTGCCGGGCGAGCAGGTCGAACACGTCGTCGTGCTGCCAGGTGGGGTGCCGCAGCTCGACCGCCACCCGCAGCCACGGCGGCAGGTGGGCCAGGAACCAGGCCAGCCGGTCGTCGTCGCGCTGGTGGTCCGGGCGCAGCTGCACCAGCAGCACGCCGCGGCGGTCGGCCAGCTCGTGCCAGCCCGACGCCATCCGGCCGATCCAGGTCTCCGGGTCGTGCAGCCGCTTGGCGTGGGTCAGGCCGCGGGCGGCCTTGACGCTGATCGCGAAGCCGGGGGGCAGCCGCTGCCGCCAACCGGCGAACGTCGCGTCGCGCGGCCAGCGGTAGAAGGACGCGTTCAGCTCGACGGTGTCGAACTCGGCCACGTAGTGGGCCAGCCGGTCCCGGGACGGCGTCCCCGGTGGGTAGAGGACGCCGTCCCAGTGGTCGTAGCTCCAGCCGGAGGTACCGATCCGTGCGTTCAGTGGATGTTGTCCACCTCGGCCGCGACCGTGGTGTCGTCGCCGTGGCCGGTCTTCACGACCGTGTCGCCGGGCAGGGTGAGCAGCCGCTCCTGGATGGAGTTCAGGATGGTCGGCTTGTCGCTGTAGGACCGGCCGGTCGCACCCGGGCCGCCGCAGAACAGGGTGTCGCCGGTGAAGACGGTGTCCAGCTCGGGGGCGTAGAGGCAGGTGCTGCCCGGCGAGTGGCCCGGGGTGTGCATGGCGACCAGCTGGGTGCCGGCGACGTCGAAGGTGGTGCCCTCGACCAGGTCGTGGTCGGGCTGCGCGTCGGGGTGGACGACGTCCCACAGCATCCGGTCCTCGGGGTTGAACCAGATCGGCGCCCCGGTGGCCTCGCGCAGCGCCACCGCGGCGGTGATGTGGTCGTTGTGCCCGTGGGTCAGCACGATCGCGCCCAGCGTGCGGGGGCCGATGGCCTCCAGGATCGGCGCGGCGTCGTGCGGGGCGTCGATGACCACGACGGTCTCCTCGTCGCCGACCAGCCAGACGTTGTTGTCCACGTCGAAGTCCTGGCCGTCGAGGCTGAACACCCCGCTGACGACGGTCTTGTCGATGTAGACGCTCACTGGTCGAACACCACGACCGAGCGCAGCACGTCGCCGTGGTGCATCTTCTCGAACGCGGCCTCGACGTCGCCGATGCCGATCGTCTCGGACACGAACGCGTCGAGGTCGAACCGGCCCTGCAGGTACAGGTCGACGAGCATCGGGAAGTCGCGGCTGGGCAGGCAGTCGCCGTACCACGAGGACTTCAGCGCGCCGCCGCGGCCGAAGACGTCGATCAGCGGCAGCGTGATCTCCATCGTCGGGTTCGGGACGCCGACCAGGACGACGGTGCCGGCGAGGTCGCGGGCGTCGAAGGCCTGCTGGTAGACCGCCGGGTGGCCGACGGCGTCGATGGCGACGTCGACGCCGAAGCCGCCGGTCAGCTCCTTGATCGCGGCGACCGCGTCGATCTCCTTGGAGTTCACCGTGTGCGTGGCGCCCAGGCCCGTGGCCCACTCGAGCTTGCGGTCGTCGATGTCCACGGCGATGACCTTGGCCGCGCCGGCCAGCTTGGCCCCCGCGATCGCGGCGTCGCCCACTCCGCCGCAGCCGAAGACGGCCACGGTGTCGCCGCGGCCCACGCCTCCGGTGTTGATGGCGGCACCCACGCCGGCCATGACGCCGCAGCCGAGCAGCCCGGCCGCCTCCGGCTTGGCCGCCGGGTCGACCTTGGTGCACTGGCCGGAGTGGACCAGGGTCTTCTCGGCGAACGCGCCGATGCCCAGCGCCGGGGAGAGCTCGGTGCCGTCCTTCAACGTCATCCTCTGGGCCGCGTTGTGGGTGTTGAAGCAGTACCAGGGCTTGCCCTTGGTGCAGGCCCGGCACTGCCCGCAGACCGCGCGCCAGTTGAGGATCACGTAGTCGCCGACGGCGACGTTGGTGACGCCCTCGCCGACCGCGGAGACGACGCCGGCGGCCTCGTGGCCGAGCAGGAACGGGAACTCGTCGTTGATCCCGCCCTCCCGGTAGTGCAGGTCGGTGTGGCAGACCCCGCAGGCCTGCACGTCGACGACCGCCTCACCCGGACCCGGGTCGGGGACGACGATCGTCTCGAGACTGACGGGGGCTCCCTTGCTGAGGGCGACGACGCCCTGCACCTCGTACGGCATGCACCGGAGCCTATGGGTCGGACGGGACCCCCGGCCGGGTGACGATCTGGTCTCGGTCGCCGAGCGGACGGTTGTGTGCCGCACTAACCTCGCGCGGGCATGGCCCGCGTCACACAGCGGGCACCCAGCAGACCCGGGGCCCGTCCCCGGACAGGAGGACCTCCGTGGCCGTTCCCGGCTTCCTGGCTCGCGACCGGATCGTCGCGAAGCCGGGCTTCAACCGGTGGCTCATCCCACCGGCCGCCCTGGCGGTGCACCTGTGCATCGGGCAGGCCTACGCGACCAGCGTCTACAAGACCGCCCTGGTCTCGCACTTCGACGCCAGCCTCACCTCGATCGGCGTCGTCTTCTCCATCGCCATCGTCATGCTCGGCCTGTCCGCGGCGGTCTTCGGCACGTGGGTCGACCGCAACGGGCCCCGCGCGGCGATGTTCACCGCCGCCTGCTTCTGGTCCGCCGGCTTCCTGGTCGGCGCCCTGGGCATCGCGACCAGCCAGCTGTGGCTGCTCTACCTGGGCTACGGCGTGCTGGGCGGCATCGGCCTGGGCATCGGCTACATCTCGCCGGTGTCGACGCTCATCAAGTGGTTCCCGGACCGCCCGGGCCTGGCCACCGGCATGGCGATCATGGGCTTCGGCGGTGGCGCCCTGATCGCCACCCCGCTGTCCCGCCAGCTGATGAGCTTCTACGACCCGGCCTACGACGGCACCGCCGCCACCACCCCCAGCGGGGGCGCGGTCGCCGGGCTGTTCGTCACCCTCGGCATCGTCTACCTGGCCTACATGCTCTTCGGCGCCTTCATCGTGCGGGTGCCGGCCGACGACTGGAAGCCCGAGGGCTTCGACCCCTCGACGGTCAAGCAGAAGGCGCTGGTGACCACCGACAGCGTCTCGGCCGCCAACGCGATCAAGACCCCGCAGTTCTGGCTGCTGTGGGTCGTGCTGTTCTGCAACGTCACTGCCGGGATCGGCATCCTCGAGCAGGCCAGCCCGATGATCCAGGACTTCTTCCGCGAGGGCGACGCCTCCACGGTGGCCGCGGCTGCCGGGGCCGGGTTCGTCGGCCTGCTGTCGCTGTTCAACATGGCGGGCCGGTTCGTCTGGTCCTCGACGTCGGACAAGATCGGCCGCAAGCCGATCTACATGGTCTACCTCGGCGTCGGGCTGCTGCTCTACGTCGCGCTGGCCACCGTCGGCAGCTCGGCTACCTGGCTGTTCGTGCTGCTGGCCGCGGTCATCATCAGCTTCTACGGCGGCGGGTTCGCCACCATCCCGGCCTACCTGCGCGACCTCTTCGGCACCTACCAGGTGGGCGCCATCCACGGCCGGCTGCTGACCGCGTGGTCGGCGGCGGGCGTGGCCGGGCCGCTGATCGTCAACGGCGTGCTGGACACCCAGGGCACCCCGGGTGAGCTGGTCGCCGCCGACTACCGCATCGCGCTGTTCATCATGGTCGGCCTGCTCGCCGTCGGGTTCGTGGCGAACCTGCTGGTGCGCCCGGTCGACAGCAAGTGGCACGAGCCGAAGGGCGCGGCCGCCGGCACCACCCCGACCCCCGAGAGGAGCGCGGCCCGATGAGCTCGGCCCAGCGCAGCACCGGCACCCAGCCCAGCAGCACCCCGACCCTGCTGATCGTCCTCGCCTGGCTCCTGGTCAGCATCCCGCTGGTCTACGGCCTGGTCCGCACGATCATCACCGCCGCCCCGCTGTTCACCGGCGGCTGATCCACCCGCTCCACCAGGCAGGGGAAGCCCTGCACCCGCTGACGAGGTCCGTCGGCGGGTGCAGGGCTTCCCCTGCTCAGGGCTGGTCGTCGCGCAGCGGGCGCAGGGGCAGCACCGCGGCGAGGTCGGCCCGGTTGCCGCTGGCCGCCACCGCCCCGCCGGCCACGGCGTCCTCCCACGTCTGCATCCCGGTGACCAGCCGGAGCCAGGTGGCGGCGTCGGTCTCCACCACGTTGGGCGGGGTGCCGCGGGTGTGCCGCGGGCCCTCGATGCACTGCACCGCCACGTGCGGGGGCACCCGCACCTCGACCGACCGGCCGGGCACCTGCTGGGCCAGCCAGCGGGCCGAGGTCTTCACCGCGGCACCCAGCACGGCCCGACCCGGCTTCTCCGCCTCCCCCGCCAGCCAGGGCCGGCACGCGGCGACGGCCGCGCGCAGCTCCTCGGCGGGGATGGGCGCCGGCATCAGCTGGTGGGGACCGCTCCGGTGGGCACGGCGCCGACGACGTCCTCGGGGTGGCCGAACAGGTCGGGCAGCGTGCGGGTCCAGGTGCTGCGCAGCTCCGCGAGCGGCAGCTCCAGCACGCCCTCCACCACCAGGGCGTCGCCGCCGGTGGTGCCCAGCTCGGTGACCGGGACGCCGGCCGCCTCCGCCGCGGCGCGCACCGCGGCCGGGTCGGTGGTGGTGACGACGGCGCGGGCCACCGACTCGGCGAACAGCGCCGCCGTGGTGTCGCCCACGACCCGCACGGTCGCGCCGGTGCCGTACCGCAGCGCCGACTCCGTCAGCGCCTGGGCGAGCCCGCCGTCGGCCAGGTCGTGCGCCGAGGTCACCGCGCCGTCGGCGGCCAGGTGCGCGAGCAACCCGGCCAGCGCGCGCTCGGCGTCCAGGTCCACCCGCGGCGGCAGCCCGCCGAGGTGGCCGTGCACGACGCCGGCCCAGGCCGAGCCGCCGAACTCCGGCCGGGTCTCCCCCAGCAGCAGCACGGTCTCGCCGGCCGCCCGCCAGCCGCCGCGCACCCGGGTGCGCACGTCGTCGTGCACGCCGAGGACGCCGATGACCGGGGTCGGGTTGATCGCGACGTCGCCGGTCTGGTTGTAGAGGCTGACGTTGCCGCCGGTGACCGGCAGGCCCAGCGCGCGGCAGCCGTCGGCCAGCCCGCGGACGGCCTCGGCGAACTGCCACATGACCTCGGGCTCCTCCGGGGAGCCGAAGTTCAGGCAGTTGGTCACCGCCAGCGGCACCGCGCCGGAGACGGCGACGTTGCGGTAGGCCTCGGCCAGGTTCAGCTGCGCACCGGTGTAGGGGTCCAGCCGGGCGAACCGGGCGTTGCCGTCCAGCGCCAGGGCGATGCCGCGGTGCGTGGTCTCGTCGATGCGCACCAGGCCGGCGTCCTCGGGCTGGGCGAGCACGGTGTTGCCCTGCACGTACCGGTCGTACTGCTCGGTGACCCAGGACTTGTCGCAGCCGTCGGGGCTGCCGACCACGGCCAGCCAGTCGGCGCGCAGGTCGGCCGAGGCGGTCGGCGGCAGGTCGGCCTGCAGGTCGTCCAGGTCGGCGGGCCGGTGGTAGGGCCGCTCGTAGACCGGGCCGTCGTGCGCGACGGTCCGCGGGGGGACGTCGACGATCCGCTCGCCGTGCCAGTCGATGAGCAGCCGGTCGCCGTCGGTGACTTCACCGATGACGGTGGCCAGCACGTCCCACTTCGCGCAGACCGCGAGGAACTCCTCGACCTTGGCCGGCTCGACGATGGCGCACATGCGCTCCTGCGACTCGCTCATCAGGATCTCGGCCGCGGTCAACGTCGAGTCGCGCAGCGGCACGGTCTCCAGGTCGATCCGCATGCCGCCCGAGCCGGCCGCGGCCAGCTCGCTGGTGGCGCAGGACAGGCCGGCACCGCCCAGGTCCTGGATGCCGGTGACGAGGTCGGCGGCGAAGATCTCCAGGCACGCCTCGATGAGCAGCTTCTCGGTGAACGGGTCGCCGACCTGCACGCTCGGCCGCTTGGCCGGGCCGTGCTCGTCGAAGGTCTCGCTGGCCAGCACCGAGACGCCGCCGATGCCGTCGCCACCGGTGCGGGCACCGAAGAGCACGACCTTGTTGCCCACGCCCTCGGCCTTGGCCAGCCGGACGTCCTCGTGCTTCATGACGCCCACGCACAGCGCGTTGACCAGCGGGTTGCCGGCGTAGCAGTCGTCGAACAGGATCTCGCCGCCGATGTTGGGCAGGCCCAGGCAGTTGCCGTAGCCGCCCACGCCGGCCACCACGCCGGGCAGCACCCGCGCGGTGTCGGGGGCGTCGGCCCGGCCGAAGCGCAGCGAGTCCATGACGGCGACCGGCCGGGCGCCCATGGTGAGGATGTCGCGCACGATGCCGCCCACGCCGGTGGCCGCGCCCTGGTAGGGCTCGACGTAGCTGGGGTGGTTGTGCGACTCGACCTTGAAGGTGACCGCGTAGCCGTCGCCGACGTCGACCACGCCGGCGTTCTCGCCCATGCCGACCAGCAGCGCCTCGCTGCGGGGCAGGTCGCCGAAGGTGCGCAGGTGCACCTTGGAGGACTTGTAGGAGCAGTGCTCGCTCCACATCACCGAGTACATGGCCAGCTCGGCGGTGGTGGGCCGGCGGCCGAGGATGTCCCGGATCCGCAGGTACTCCTCGTCGCGCAGGCCCAGCTCGCGGTAGGGCTGCTCCTCGTCGGGGGTCTCCCCCGCGTGGCTGACGGTGTCGATCACGAGAGCACGCCCTCCAGCACGCTGGTGAAGAAGCCGAGGCCGTCGACCGAGGGGCCGGTGAGCTCCTCGACCGCGTGCTCGGGGTGCGGCATGAGGCCGACGACCCGGCCGTCGGCGCTGGTCACGCCGGCGATGTCGCGGGAGCTGCCGTTGGGGTTGCCGCCGGCGTAGCGCACCACGACCCGGCCCTCGCCCTCGAGCCGGTCGAGGTCGGCGTCGGACCCGACGTAGCGGCCCTCGCCGTTCTTCACCGGGACGACGATGGTCTGGCCCTGCGCGTAGGACGACGTCCACGCGGTGTCGGCCCGCTCGACCAGCAGCGCCTGGTCGCGGTTGCGGAAGTGCAGGTGGCCGTTGCGGGTCAGCGCGCCGGGCAGCAGCCCGGCCTCGCAGAGCACCTGGAAGCCGTTGCAGATGCCCAGCACCGGCATGCCGGCGTGCGCCCGGTCGACCACGGCCCGCATCAGCGGCTGCCGGGCGGCGATGGCGCCGGCGCGCAGGTAGTCGCCGTAGGAGAACCCGCCGGGCAGGACGACGGCGTCGACCGCGGGCAGGTCGGCGTCGGCGTGCCACAGCGGCACGACCTCGCCGCCGGCCAGCCGGACCGCGCGGGCGGCGTCGACGTCGTCCAGCGACCCCGGGAAGGTGACGACCCCGATGCGCACGGCTCAGTCCTCCGACAGGTGGAGCTCGACGTCCTCGATGACCGGGTTGGCCAGCAGGTTCTCGGCGATCTCGCGGAGCTCGGCCTCGTCGGGGGTGCCCTCGACGTCGAGGACGAAGTGCTTGCCCTGCCGGACGCCGGTCACCCCCGTGTGGCCCAACCGGCCGAGGGCGCCGAGGACGGCCTGCCCCTGGGGGTCGGAGATCTCGGGCTTGAGGACGACGTCGACGACCACGCGCGGCACGGGGGCGAGGGTACCGGGCCCGGTGGTGGAGGTTTCGAGGCGAGTTGGCGCAGGAGCTGCCGATACCGCGTGCACGACCTGTCCGCCCACGAGAGGAGGCTGCCTGTGCCCGACACGTCCACCGTCGGCGACCGGCCGCCCATCGGCGACCAGGTCGAGGTCGTCGCCGTCCAGGGCCCGGCCCACGCCGTGACCCGGGTCGAGGACAGCGCCGACGAGGAGCTGGTGCTGGCCGTCGGCACCGACGCGGAGGGCCGGCGGGTGCGGCTGGGCCTGGGCGTCGCCGTCCTGGTCTGGTGGACGATGGCCGACGGCACGGTCCGCTACCGCCCGCACGCCGTCGCCGACGTGCGCGGCGGCCCGCACCCGGTCTGGGTGCTGCACCCGACCGACGCCGCCTCCGTGGGCGACCGGCGCGCCACGCCCCGGGTGGAGATGGAGGTCCCGGTGGGCCTGCTGACCCCGCTCGGGATGGTGCTGGGCGCGACCACCGACATCAGCGAGGGCGGCCTGCGGGCCCTGTTCGCCGCGCCGCCCACCACCGGGTTCGGCGACGCCACCCAGCCCTTCGCCGAGGTCGGCGAGCTGGTCACCCTCGCGCTGGTGCTCGGGGGCGCCCGCACCGAGCTGCGCAGCCGGGTGCTCGACGTGCGCCGCCGGCCCGACGGCTGCCGGCTGCTGCGGGCCCGCTTCGAGACCCTGCCCGAGGACGTCCGGCTCCAGCTGCGCGCCACCACCTCCCAGGAGATCGGCCGGCAGCTGACCACCGGGAGGCGGTGACGTGGTCGTGGGCACCAACAGCGTGTTCGGCCGCGACCGGCCCGAGCGCGGGTCGTCGCTGCACGTGGTGCTCGACGGCGTCCCGCTGGTGACCACCGCCGGTGCCTCCAGCGAGGTCGAGCTGCTGGCCGAGGTGCCGATGACCCGCTCCGGACGGCGTCCGCGGCTGGCGCTGGGCACCGAGCTGCAGGTGTCGTGGGGGTGGCGGGACAAGGTCCGCACCCGCCCCTACCGGGTCGCCGACGTCGTCTCGACCGTCTCCGGGCACCCGAGCTGGCGGCTGGTGCCGCTGTCCCCGTCGGTCGAGGGCACGCGCCGGGCCGTCCCCCGGCACACCCTCGCGCTGCCCGCCGTCCTCGTGCTCGCCGACGCCCGGTGGTCCGGGCAGACGGTCGACCTCAGCGTCGCCGGCGTCCGGCTGGCGCTCCCGCCGGTCAGCAACGCCGCGGCGGGCGACCTGCCCGAGCCGGGCACGGCCGGCGAGCTGGCGCTGCTGCTGGACGACGAGCGGGTCGCCGTGCCGGTCTCGGTCGTCCGGGCGTCGGTGCTGCCCGACGGCACCCGCGACGTGCGGGTGTTCGTGACCGGCGACCTGGACGAGCAGCGGGTCAAGCTGCGCGACTTCGTGCTCGCCAGCGACCCGGCCGGCGACCCGGGTCAGGCGAAGGGCGAACCGGTCAGCGCCTCGTAGGCGGCGACGTAGCGCTCGCGGGTGGCCGCGACGACGTCCTCGGGGAGCTCGGGCGGCGGGGACTGCCGGTCCCAGCCCGAGGAGGTCAGCCAGTCCCGGACGTACTGCTTGTCGTAGGAGGGCTGCACCGCACCCGGCGCCCAGGTGGCCGCGGGCCAGAACCGGGAGGAGTCGGGGGTCATCACCTCGTCGGCGAGCACCAGGACGTCGCCGTCGGTACCGAACTCGAACTTGGTGTCGGCCAGCACGATCCCGGCCCGCTGCGCGACCTCGTGCCCGCGCCGGTACAGCGCCAGGGTCAGCTCGCGCAGCTGCTCGGCCCGCTGCGCACCGACCAGCTCCACGGTGCGGGCGAAGGAGATGGCCTCGTCGTGCTCCCCCACCTCGGCCTTGGTGGAGGGGGTGAACACCGGCTCCGGCAGCCGCGAGCCCTCGACCAGCCCGGCCGGCAGCTCGACGTCCACGATCGCCCCGGTGCGGCCGTACTCGACCGTGCCCGAGCCGGAGAGGTACCCGCGGGCCACGCACTCGACCGGCTCCATCACCAGCCGGCGGACCAGCATCGCCCGCCCGGCGACCTCGGCGGGGACGTCGTCGGCGCTGACCAGGTGGTGCTGCGCGCCGTGCTCCGCCAGCACCTGCGCGAGCTGGTCGAACCACCACACCGACAGCCGGGTGAGCACCGCGCCCTTGTCCGGGATGGGGGTGGGCAGCACGTGGTCGTAGGCCGAGATCCGGTCCGAGGCCACCAGCAGCAGCCGGTCGTCCCCGGCGTCGTAGACCTCCCGCACCTTGCCGCGGGCGACCAGGGGCAGGTCGAGGGTCACGACAGCGCCGCGAGCCGCTCGAACAGCGGGTCGAGGTTGGCCACGTACCGCTCGGGCCGGCAGATGTCGTCCAGCCGCGCCTCGTCCAGCGCCACGCCCTCGGTGGCGGCCCGGGCGCGCAGCGTCTCGCGGAACGGGGTGCCGGTCTGCCAGGTCTGCATCGCCGCGCCCTGCACCAGCGCGTAGGACTGCTCGCGGCCCATGCCGGCCTCGACCAGCTCCAGCAGGACGGCGGAGGTGTAGATCAGCCCGCCGGTGGAGTCCAGGTTCGCCCGCATCCGCTCGGCGTCGACGACCAGGTTCTCCACCAGGCCGGCGGTGAGGTCGAGCAGGTAGTCCAGGGTGATCGCGGCGTCGGGCAGGAAGACCCGCTCGGTGGAGGAGTGCGAGATGTCGCGCTCGTGCCACAGCGGGATGCCCTCCATGACCGGCACCACCGCGGCCCGCACGACCCGGGCGAGGCCGGCGATCCGCTCGGAGCGGATCGGGTTCTTCTTGTGCGGCATCGCGCTCGAGCCCTTCTGGCCCGACCCGAACGCCTCGGACAGCTCCCGCACCTCGGTCCGCTGGCCGTGCCGGACCTCCAGCGCCACCGCCTCGCACACCGTGGCGAACACCGCGAGCGCCGAGACCCACTCGCTGATGCCGTCGCGCAGCACCACCTGGGTGGAGGCGTCGGCGGCGCGCAGGTCCAGCGCCTCGGCGACGATCCGCTCGACCGAGGGGTCGATGAGCGAGTAGGTGCCCACCGCGCCGGAGATCGCCACGACGCCGACCGCGGTGCGGGCGGTGCGCAGCCGGTCGCGGCAGCGGGCCGCGGCGAAGGCGAGGTCGGCGACCCGGTGGCCCCAGACGTCGGGCTCGGCGTGCACGCCGTGCGTGCGGCCGACCTTGAGCGTGTGCCGGTGGGCCAGGCCGTGGTCGCGCAGCGCGGCGACCAGCCGGTCGGCCTTGGCCAGCAGCACGTCGGTGGCGTCGGTGAGCTGCACGGCCAGGGCGGTGTCCAGCAGGTCCGAGCTGGTCATGCCGTGGTGCACGTAGGCGGCTGCGCTGCGGGGCTCGGTGTTGTCGGCCCACGCGGTGAGGAACGCGATGACGTCGTGCTGCGTGGTCGCCTCGATCTCGGCCACCCGCTCCGGGGTCGGCGGGGGCGCCTGGCGCACCGGCTCGACCACGTCGGCCGGCACCCGGCCGGCCGCCGCGTGCGCTTCCAGCACCAAGGTCTCGACCCGGCACCACAGCGCGTACTTGTGGGCGTCGCTCCAGACCCGGCCCATCTCGGGGAGGGTGTACCGCTCGATCACGCCGGTGATCCTCCCGCACGACCACTTCCCGGCCGCACCCCACCCGACCCGACGCCGGCCGCACGGGCCACCTCGCCGTACGCGGCGGCCAGCGTCTCGACCGTGTCGTGGGCGTTCAGGCCGCTCGGGTTGGGCACCACCCACAGCTGCACGCCGTCGGGCCAGCCGGCCGGGAGGACGTCCTGCCGCCCGGTCCGGGCCCGAGGGACGCCGAAGGCCTGCCGGAAGGCCGTCACCCCGGCGACGGCGACCACGGCCGGACGGCGCTCGGTGACCAGCCGCACCAGCCGGGCCCCGCCGTCCCGCAGCTCCGCGGCCGTCAGCTCGTCGGCCCGGGCGGTGGCCCGGCGGACGAGGTTGGTGATCCCGATGCCCGCGCCGGTGAAGCGTGCCCGGTCGGCGTCGGTCATCCCGGCCCCGGCGTCGACCGGCTCGGTCAGGACGCCGGCCCGCAGCAGGGCCGGGTAGAACCGGTTGCCCGGCCGGGCGAAGTGGGTCTGCACCGCCGCGGTCCACAGCCCGGGGTTGATGCCGACGAACAGCAGCCGGACCCGGCCCGGTGGCAGCAGGTCGGGGACCTCGGCGCCGGCGAAGGCCAGCAGCTCCGAACGGGTGAACCGCATCTCGTCCCCGATCATGGGTGTAGTCGTCAACCACGGCGGGCATCCTGGACCGGACGCGCGGCGTGGCGGGTCCATCCTGCTTCGCCCACGCACCCGTCCGTCCTGGAGGTCCACGTGCTCGACCGCACCTCATCGCGGGCGACGTCCCTGGTGCGCCGCGCCCGCGAGCGCATCCGCGCCGCCGGCGAGCACGACCCGCACGCCTGGCCCGAGGGCACCGTGCTGGTGCTGGAGGACGGCTCCCGCGCCGTCGTCGAGCACGTCGAGGACCCGGCGCAGCCGCAGCCGCCGGCGGTCGACCGCACCGAGGACGGCCCCCGCCCCGCCGACGCCCACCCCGCGGGGTCCCCCGACCCGGCCGCGCCCGACAGCGACGTCGCCGACGGCGTCAGCGGTCCCCCCCGGCCCGGCGGCCCCCCGCCGGTCCCGCAGCACCGGGACCGCTCGACCGGCAGCCTGCTGGCCAGCGAGCACCCCCGCAACGCCTCCGACGAGGTGCCCAACGGCCTCCGGATCGCCGCGGCGTGGTCCTGGCGGGCCGTCGCCATCGGCGTCGCGCTGTACCTGGTGCTCATGGGCCTGGCCTACGTCGCCGTCGTGGCGGTGCCGGTCATCGTCGCGCTGCTGCTCGCCGCCCTGCTGCAGCCCGGCGCGGCCTTCCTCGTCCGGCACGGCTGGCCGAAGTCGCTGGCCGCGCTGCTCATGCTGCTGGTCGGGCTCGGCGTGGTCGCCGGGATCGTCACGCTGGTGGTCGAGCAGTTCGCCGCCGGCTACGACGACCTGGCCAGCCAGGTCGGACAGGGCCTCACCCAGATCCAGGACTTCGTGGTCCAGACGTTCCCGGTCACCCAGGGCGACCTCAACGACCTGCTCGCCAACGCCAGCACCAGCATCCAGCAGGCGCTGATGGACAACCGGGAGACCCTGACCGCCGGGGCGCTGACCACCGCAGCCACGCTCGGCGAGGTGCTCACCGGCATCGTGCTGGCCCTGTTCACGCTGTTCTTCTTCCTCATGGACGGCCGCGAGATCTGGCTGTGGCTGGTCGGGCTCACCCCGCCCAACTCGCAGGCCTACATCGACGAGGCCGCCCGCCGGTCCTGGCGGACGCTGATCTCCTACGTCCGGGCGACCGCCGCGGTGGCCGCCTTCGACGCGGTGTTCATCGGCATCGGGCTGACCTTCCTGGGCACGCCGCTGGTGGTGCCGCTGGCCGCGCTGGTGTTCCTCGGCGCGTTCATCCCGATTATCGGGTCGTTCCTCGCGGGCTCGGTGGCCGTGCTGGTCACCCTGGTGGCGGTCGGCCCGGTGAAGGCGCTGATCGCGCTGGGCATCATCGTGCTGATCATGCAGCTGGAGGGCCACGTGCTGCAGCCGCTGCTGCTCGGCCGGGCCGTGTCGGTGCACCCGCTCGCGGTGGTGCTGGCGATCGCCGCCGGGCTGCTGGTCGCCGGCATCTTCGGCGCGCTGATCGCCGTCCCGGTGATCGCCTGCGCGAACGTGGCCGGCACCTACCTCTCGCGCCGGCACCAGGGCCCGCGGCCGCCGACGCCGGACACCCGCCGCGCCCGCGCCGCCGTCCGGGCCTCCTAGGCGGCGCCCGTCAGACGGTGATGCGGCCCTCGAGGGCGGCCAGGCCGATGTCGGTGCGCCAGTGCGCGCCCTCGAGCCGGACGCCGGCGACCCGCTCGTAGGCCACCCGGCGGGCGTCGGCCAGGTCGGCGCCGACCGCGGTCACCGCCAGCACCCGCCCGCCGGCGCTGTGCACGGAGCCGTCGGCGGCGGTGCGGGTGCCCGCGTGCAGCACGCCCTCGCCGTCGGCGCCGGTGATCGGTGACCCGGTGCGCGGGGACTCCGGGTAGCCCGGCGCCGCCACGACGACCACCACCGCCGCGCCGTCGGCCCACTCCAGGGGCGGGTGGTCGGCCAGCGTCCCCGTGGCCGCGGCGTGCAGCAGCCCGGCCAGCGGGGTGCGCAGCAGCGGCAGCACGACCTCGGTCTCGGGGTCGCCGAAGCGGGCGTTGAACTCCACCACCCGCACCCCGCGCGAGGTGAGCGCGAGGCCGGCGTAGAGCAGGCCGCTGAACGGCTCGCCGCGGCGGGCCATCTCGTCCACCGTCGGCTGCAGCACCCGGGTGAGCACCTCGTCGACCAGGCCGTCGGGCGCCCAGGGCAGCGGGGCGTAGGCACCCATGCCGCCGGTGTTGGGGCCGCCGTCGCCGTCGTCGCGGCGCTTGTGGTCCTGGGCGGGCAGCAGCGGGAGCACCGTCGTCCCGTCGGTGACGGCGAACAGCGACACCTCGGGGCCGTCGAGGTACTCCTCGACCAGCACCGGGTGGCCACCCTCGAGCACCGCGAGCCCGTGGGCCAGGGCAGCGTCCCGGTCGGCGGTGACGACGACGCCCTTGCCGGCGGCCAGGCCGTCGTCCTTGACCACGTAGGGGCTGCCGGGGGCGTTGAGCGCGGCGACCTCGTCCAGCGCGGTGTGCAGCTCGGCCTCGGTGCCGACCGGCCAGGCCTGCGCCGTGGGGACGCCGGCGGCGGTCATCACGTGCTTGGCGAAGGCCTTGGAGCCCTCGATCTGCGCGGCCTGGGCGCCGGGCCCGAAGCAGGCCACCCCGGCCTCGCGGACGGCGTCGGCCACGCCCGCGACCAGCGGCAGCTCGGGCCCGACGACGACCAGGTCCGCCGACCACCCGGTGGCCAGCGCGGCGACGGCGGCGGGGTCGGCCGCGGCGACGGGGTGGGCCTCGGCGACCGCGGCGGTGCCGGCGTTGCCCGGGGCGCAGGCCAGCGCCGTGACGGCGGGGTCGGCCCGCAGGGCGACGCACAGGGCGTGCTCCCGGGCTCCGGAACCGATGACGAGCACGCGCATGGGCCCGGACGCTACCGGGACCGCTGCGCCCTCCCCCGCGCCCGTCGGCGCTCGGCCCGCCGCAGGCCGGTCCGCTCGGCCTCGGCCTGCAGCTTCCGCCAGGCCCGGTAGCGGGCCGGGTCCAGCCGGCCGTCGTCGACGGCGGCGCCCAGCGCGCAGCCGGGTTCACCGGCGTGGGCGCAGTCGCGGAACCGGCAGCCGGTGAGCAGGTCGGTCACGTCGGCGAACGCTGCGGCCAGGCCTTCGTCGTCGGCCAGCTCCAGCTCGCGCAGGCCCGGGGTGTCCACCAGCAGGGCGCCGCCGGGCAGCACGTGCAGCTGCGCCGCGGTGGTGGTGTGCCGGCCGCGTCCGTCGCCCCGGACCTCGGTGGTGGTCGCCGCCTCGTGGCCGGCGAGCGCGTTGAGCAGGGTGGACTTCCCGACCCCGGAGGGACCGACCACCGCGCACGTCGTCCCCGGGGCCAGCCGGGCGCGCAGGTCGGCCAGCCCCGCCCCGGTGTGCGCGCTGACGGCCAGCACGTCGACGCCGACCGCGTCCTCGGCCACCTGCGCGACGGCCGCCTCGACGTCCGCGCACGCGTCGGCCTTGGTGAGCACCACCAGCGGGACGGCGCCGCTGCCCCACGCCATGGCCAGGAAGCGCTCGACGCGGCGGACCCGGGCGTGCTCGACGAGGGTGTCCACGACCAGGACGAGGTCGAGGTTGGCGGCCAGCACCTGGGCCGCCGACGTCCGGCCGGCGACCGTGCGGGTCAGCGCCGTGCGCCGGGGCAGCACCTCGGCGACCCGCTCGCCGACGACCGCGACCCAGTCGCCGACCGCGGGGGCGGCGCCGTCCCGCAGGCGCTGGTCGGGCGGCAGCCGGGCCGGGCCCTCGGCGGTGACGACGGTGAGCAGGCCGCGGTCCACCCGGACGACGCGGCCCAGCCGGGCACCGGACGGCGGCGCCGGCGCGGCGGCGCCCCAGGCGGGGACCTGCGGGTGGAGGACGGCCACACCGCCATGCTCCGCACCCCGTCGACCCGTTTTCGGCGGTGACGCTGGCCACAACAGGGTTGCGAACCCCCTGGTCAGGCCGAAGTAGCTGACATGACAGAAGATTGTCAGGTGCAGTTCGCCATCGGTACACCTGGCGAGGGTGTTCTGGACGGCATGCACGAGACCGGTCTGGCGACCGTCCCTGCCACCGCTGCGCGCCTGCGCGCCCGGCGTCCGGTGGTCATCGGGCACCGCGGCGCCGCCGCCCACCGGCCCGAGCACACCCGCGCCGGCTACGAGCTGGCCGCCGACCTCGGCGCCGACCGGGTCGAGCCCGACGTCGTGGTCAGCCGTGATGGCGTGCTCGTCGTCCGGCACGAGAACGAGCTGTCGCTGTCCACCGACGTCGCCGCGCACCCGCGGTTCGCCAGCCGCCACCGCACCCAGGAGGTCGCCGGCGAGGAGGTCACCGGCTGGTTCGTGGAGGACTTCACGCTGGCCGAGCTGCGCACGCTGCGGGCCGTGGAGCGCTGGCCGCACCTGCGCCCGGGCGGCACCCTGCACGAGGGCACCGTGCTCACCCTCGCCGAGGTCGTCGAGATCGCCCGCGCGCGCGGCATGGGCGTGCAGGCCGAGCTGAAGAACCCGACCTGGTCAGCCTCGGTCGGGCTGCCGCTGGTCGAGCTGGCCTGCGCCGAGGTCGGCGCCGCCCCCGACGTGGTGTGGCAGAGCTTCGACGTGGTGGGCATGCAGCAGCTGCGCGCCCGGCTGGGCGCCGCGGCGTCGGTGGTGCAGCTGATCGGCGACGAGGCCGCGCACGACCACCTGGTCACCCCCGCCGGCCTGCGCGGGATCAGCACCTACGCCGGTGGCATCGGGCCCTCCAAGCACCGCATCCTGCAGCGCGACCGGCACGGCACCCTGGTCGGCGTCTCGGACCTGGTCGCCCAGGCGCACCGGGCCGGCCTCACGGTGGCGCCGTACACGGTGCGCGCCGAGAACGCCTTCCTGCCGCTGCACCTGCGCCGGGGCACCGACCCGGCCGGGCTGGGCGACGCCGGCACCGAGGCGCGCCTGCTGCTGGCGCTGGGTGTGGACGGGCTGATCACCGACAACCCGGAGATCGCCGTCCGCGAGCGCGCCGCCCTGGCCGCCCCCGCCCTGGCCCCCGTCCGCCCCCGCTCGTAACCGGCCCGCTCGACCCCGCCGCTCGACTGCGGGGTTCTCGGGGTTCTGCGGGCGCCCTCGACCCCGCGAACCCCGATCTCGAGGGTCAGGCCGCGAGCAGCGCGCGCAGCCGCGCGACCAGCGCCGCGGGGTCGTGCAGATCGGCCGCCGTCACGTGCAGCACGCGCCACCCGGCCGCCTGCAGGGCGTTCAGCCGACGCCGGTCCCGGGAGAACTGCCCGCGCTCGGCGTGCCAGAGGCCGTCGTACTCGACGGCCACCCGCTGCTCGGGGAACGCGAGGTCGACCCGGGCGACGAACCGCCCCTGCGCGTCGAGCACGACGTGCTGACTGACCGGTCGCAAGCCCGCCGCCCACATCAGCAGGCGCAGCCGGGACTCCTGCGGGGACTCGGCGCGGCGGTCGACCCGGGTCAGGGCCTCGCGCGCACCGGCGCACCCGCGGCCGGAACCCACGACCCGCCAGACCTCGGAGACCAGCACCCCGGTGCGGGCCAGCAACGGGTCGAGCACGGGCACGGTCTCCGCCGGCGGCCCCGACCGGGCGATGTCCGCGGCGGTGCGGACCGCCGACGTGACCCGCCGACGGCCGATCCGGACGACGTCCCCGGCCACCAACCGGGCGTGCCGGATGCGGACGCCGGCCACCGGTCCCCACCGCGCGCCGGGAGGCACCACGACCTCGACCGGGTGCGCCTCCTCCCAGGCCGTGTCCACGCCGAGCAGCCAGGCGGCGGTGCGCCCGGCGAAGACCACGGCCGGCGGGGCCACCAGCTCGACCGCGCGCAGCCGGTGCTCGGGGTGCGGCGCCAGCGCGGCGTCCACGTAGACACCGCGCAGGAGCCGCCGCCACGCGGAGGACCGCAGCTGCTCCCGCGTCAGGACCCCGGCCCGCACCGCGTCGGCGCCCAGGAACACCTGACCGACGAGGCCTGCAGGTCGGGAGGGCGGGCGCACGGGGAGCAGCCTGCCCCGGACGCCGCGATGGACGGCCCGTTGTCCACAGGCGACCGACGAGAACGGGGTTCGCGGGGTTGCGGCTCGTGCCTGGACCCCGCGAACCCCGTTCTCGTCGCGCGCCGCCACGCGCGGGAAGGGCGGGGGTCAGTCGAGGAGGTCGCGGATGAGGATGTTCTCGTCGCGGCCGGGGCCGACGCCGATGACGCTGACCCGCGCGCCCGACAGCTCCTCGAGCCGCTTCACGTACGCCTGCGCGTTCGCGGGGAGCTCCTCGAAGGTGCGGCAGTGCGTGATGTCCTCGAACCAGCCCGGCATCTCCTCGTACACCGGGGTGGCGTGGTGCACGTCGGTCTGGGTCATCGGCATCTCGTCGTGCCGGACGCCGTCGACCTCGTAGGCCACGCAGATCGGCACCGTCTCCAGGCCGGACAGGACGTCGAGCTTGGTGAGGAAGTAGTCGGTGATGCCGTTGACCCGCGAGGCGTAGCGGGCGATGACGGCGTCGAACCAGCCGCAGCGCCGGTCGCGGCCGGTGGTCACGCCCACCTCGCCGCCCTGCTTGCGCAGGTACTCGCCGTTGGCGTCGAACAGCTCGGTCGGGAAGGGACCCGAGCCCACCCGGGTGGTGTAGGCCTTGAGGATCCCGACCACGCGCTCGATGCGGGTGGGCCCGATGCCCGAGCCGGCCGAGGCGCCGCCGGCGGTCGGGTTCGACGAGGTGACGAAGGGATACGTGCCGTGGTCGACGTCGAGCAGGGTGCCCTGCGAGCCCTCCAGCAGCACCCACTCGTCGCGGTCGAGGGCGTTGCCCAGCAGCAGCCGGGTGTCGGCGATGCGGTGCTTGAGCTGCTCGGCGTAGCCGGCGTACTCCTCCACCACCTCGTCGACGTCGATGGCCTTGCGGTTGTAGACCTTGACCAGGATCTGGTTCTTCTCCCGCAGCACCGCCTCGAGCTTCTGCCGGAGGATGCCGAGGTCGAGCAGGTCCTGCGCGCGGATGCCGACGCGGGCGACCTTGTCCCCGTAGGCCGGGCCGATGCCGCGCCCCGTCGTCCCGATCTTGGACTTGCCCAGGAACCGCTCGGTGACCCGGTCCAGCGCGCGGTGGTGCGGCATGATCAGGTGCGCGTCGCTGGAGATGACCAGGCGCGAGGTGTCCACGCCGCGCTCCTCGAGGCCGGCGAGCTCGCCGATGAGGACCTGCGGGTCGACCACGACGCCGTTGCCGATGACCGGCGTGCAGCCCGGCGTCAGGATCCCCGACGGGATCAGGTGCAGCGCGTACCGCTCGCCGTCCGGGGTGATCACGGTGTGCCCGGCGTTGTTCCCGCCCTGGTAGCGGACGACGTAGGGCACCCGGCCGCCGAGGATGTCGGTGGCCTTCCCCTTGCCCTCGTCGCCCCACTGGGCACCGATCAGCACGACTGCCGGCATCGGGCCGTTCTCCTTCGCGTCAGCATCCGGAGGGTCCCCGGCTGGCAGGTGGCAGGGTATCGCTGTGAGCACCGCCCGGTTCGACCTGCGGGGGCTGGCGCCCGGCCAGGGTCCCTCCCGCCGGCACGTCGCGTCGGTCGTCGACGCCGTGGACGACGCCGTGGTGGTGCAGGGTCCGGTGCAGGCGCTGGCCGCCGTCCTGGCCCGGTTGTGGAAGAGCGACCGCCTGCCCGCGGTGACCGTCGGCTGGGAGCCCGTGGACGGCGACGCCGACTGCCGCGACCTGGCCCGCGACCTGGGCCTGGGCACCGGGTCGGTGCGGGAGCTGCCGCTGGTGCGCGACGACCACGGCGGGGTGCTGCTGCACCACGGCCGGATCGAGTCCGCCGCGCCCGGGCGCGCCCTGGCCCGCCGGTTCGGCGCGCAGGCCCACCACGACGCGGAGAAGGTCGCCGACGGCGACATCACCCGCATCGAGGTCCGGCCGAGGTGGGACGTCGCGGACCAGATCGCGGTCGCCGTCGTCACCGTGCCGCTGCGCCGACCGGGCCGGACGACGGGGCGTGCGCTGCAGGTGGCCTGCGACCCGGCGCGGGTGCTCCGCGACGGGGTGGCCGTCGACCGCGAGGTGCAGCGCTGGACCTGGTACGCCGACGACCGGGTGCGCTGGCGCCTTCAGCCCTGAGGCCCGGTCTCCACGACGGGCACCAGCGCGGGCGCGGTGGTGGCCCCGGCCGCCCGCAGCGCCCACCGGCCGGGCCCGAGCAGCACGCCGCCGAGCACCAGCCCGACGCCCCCGAGCACCAGGATCGGCACGCCGCCGCGCAGCGCGTCCCCGCTGACCAGCGCCAGCACCGTCGGGACGACGAACCCGGCGTACACCGGCAGGTAGAAGGCGCTCAGCAGCGCGCCGCGGCGGTCCGGCGGGGCGACCCGGTCGCAGACCGCGACGCCGGAGGTCATGCCGAGCCCCTCCCCCAGCCCGATGAGCAGGCAGGCGGGCAGCACCCACGGCCACCCGCCGGGCTGCACGGCGAGGTACCCCAGCCCGCAGCCGGCCGCGGCGAGCACGGCGGCCAGCGGCCCCGACACCACCGGCCCGAGCCTGGTCGCCAGCGGCGTGACCAGCGCGGCACTGCCCTGCACCAGCAGCGCCGACACCCCGACCAGGGCGAACACCGCCCCGAACCCCGCCTCGGCGACCAGCAGCGGGAAGACGGTCAGCGACAGGACGGCGTAGGTGTAGACGGTCAGCCCCACCGGCAGCAGGTAGGCCCAGAACGCCCGCCGCGCGACCGGGGGGACGCCGAGGGCCAGCCGGCCGGGACGGCGCTCGGTCACCGTCTCGGGCACCCCGCGCAGACCCAGCACCCCGACCAGCAGGAGGACCGCCGCGGGCGCCAGCGCGACCAGCTGCGGCGCCGGACCCCACTGCACGAGCAGGCCGGCGACCAGCGGTCCGGCGGCGAACCCGGCGGCCATCGCGGCGCTGGCGACCGCCGCGGCGCGGCGCACCCGGCCGGGCGCGCCGGCGTCGGTGCCCCCGGACAGCTCGCGCAGCCACACGGTGCCGACGGTGAACACCGCGCCGCTGGCCAGGCCCTGCGCCACCCGGCCGACGGCGAGGAACCACACGCCCCCGACGTCGGCGGCGACCAGCACGAGCGTGCAGACCAGCGCCGCGAGCACCCCACCGACGACGACCCGGCGGCGGCCGTCCCGGTCCGACAGCGGGCCGGCCAGCAGCAGCGAGGGGACCAGGCCGACCGCGTAGGCGGCGAAGAACAGGGTGAGGGTCAGCGCCCCGAGGTCGAGCCGGTCGGCGTAGTGCAGCAGGAGCGGGGACGGCGACTGCGTGCTGACCGCGGTGGCGAACAGCGCGACCAGCAGCCGGCGGCGCTGCCGGACGGGGTCCACCTCAGCACCGTAGGGGACACTGGGTTCCTGCACCCCCGAGGAGGCCCCCCTGCCGCCGACCGTCGCCCGTCGCCCGTGGTGACCGCTGCCCAGCGCCCGGTGTTCGGGGTGCCGGACCGGCGCCCGCCGTCCCGGTGGCGCCGGCTGCTGACCCGGCCGAGCACCCCCGCGCTGGCCGGCGTCGTCGTGGCCCTGGTCGTGTTCGGCGTGCAGGCGCCGCAGCTGCTCGGCGCGGGCGGCTGGGCCTCGGTCCTGGACGCGAGCGCGCTGATCGGGATCGGGGCGGTGGCCATCACGCTGCTGCTGGTGGCCGGGCAGTTCGACGTCTCGATCGGCGTCCTGTCGGTGGCCAGCAGCGTCACCACGGGGCTGCTGGTGACCGAGGCCGGGTGGGGTCTGTGGCCGTCGCTGGCGGTGTCCCTGCTCGCCGCGCTGGCCGTCGGCACGGTGAACGGGCTGCTGGTGGTGGTCACCGGGCTGCCGAGCTTCCTGGTCACGCTGGCCACGTTCCTGGTGCTGCAGGGCGGCACGCTGGTGGTCGCGCAGACGGTGGCCGGGACGTCGCTGGTCGACGGCGTGGAGGGCGCACCCGGCTGGACGTCGGTCGACGCGGTCTTCGGGTCGGTGCTCACGCTGGGCGACGGGCGGTTCCGGGTCGACGTCCTGTGGTGGGTCGCGGCGGTGCTGCTGGCCGGCTGGCTGCTGCGCCGCACCCGGTTCGGCAACGCCGTCTACGCCCTGGGCGGGTCGCGCCGGGCGGCGCGCGAGCTGGGCGTGCCCACCGCCTGGACGACGGTCGCGCTGTACCTGCTCACCGCGACGGCGGCCTGGCTGCTCGGCACGCTCGCGCTGGTCCGCCAGGGCGGGGTGCCGGTGGCGCCGGGCTTCGGGGCCGAGATCGAGTACCTGGTGGTCGCGGTGATCGGCGGCTGCCTGCTCGGCGGGGGCTACGGCTCGGCGGTGGGCGCCGCCGCGGGCGCGCTGCTCTACGGCACGGTGCGCACCGGCATCGGGGTGGCCGGCTGGCCGCCGCAGGCCTTCCAGGTGGTGCTCGGCGTGCTGCTGGTGGTCGCGCTGCTGGCCAACGGCGTGGCCCGCCGCCGGCTGATCGCGGTGCCGCGCTCGTGAGCGGGCCGTCGTGAGCGTTCAGGAGGCGCTGCCCTTCCCCGAGCCGGACGGCGCGCCCGTCCTGCCGCCGGTCTCGGCCGCGCCGGCGCTGGAGCTGCGCGGCGTGACGGTGCGCTACGGCCAGGTGCCCGCGCTGGACCGCGCCTCGCTGCGGCTGGTCCCGGGCACGGTGACCTGCCTGCTGGGCGAGAACGGGGCGGGCAAGTCCACGGTGGTGCAGGTGGTGTCCGGGGTGCGGCGGCACGACGAGGGCGAGCTGCTCGTCGACGGGAGGCCGGTGCGGTTCCGGCGTCCGCGGCAGGCCCGGGCGCGGGGCATCGCCACGATCTGGCAGGACCTGGCCGTCGTCCCGCTGATGACGGTGTGGCGCAACTTCTGGCTGGGCGACGAGCCCACCCGCGGGGTCTGGCCGTTCCGCCGGATCGACCTGGACGCCGCCCGCGAGGGGGCGGCGCGCGCCCTGGAGCGGGTCGGGCTGCCGGGGCTCAACGTCAACCAGCCGGCCGCGGCGCTGCAGCAGGGCCAGCGGCACAGCCTGGCGGTGGCCCGGGCGGTGCACTTCGGCGCCCGGGTGCTGGTGGTCGACGAGCCGGCCGCGCCGCTGACCGTGGCGCAGCACGCGCTCGTGCTGCGCACCGTGGTCGCGGCCCGGGACGCCGGGGTGGCCGTGCTCTTCGTGACGTCGATGCCGAGCTACGCGCACCTGGTGGGCGACCGGTTCGTGCTGCTGGCCGGCGGCCGGGTGGCCGCCGACCTGACCCGCGAGGACGTCGACGTCGAGGGCCTGACCCAGCTGATGAGCGGTGGCGAGGCCCTCGCCACCCTCACCGCCGAGCTGCGCCGGGGCCGCTAGCCCTTCTCCTCGCCCGCGATCGCCAGCCAGGTGTCGACCACGGTGTCGGGGTTCAGCGACATGGACTCGATGCCCTGCTCCACCAGCCACTGGGCCAGGTCGGGGTGGTCGGAGGGGCCCTGGCCGCAGATGCCGACGTACTTCCCCCGCGCGGTGCAGGCCTGGATGGCCATCTCGAGCACCTTGAGGACGGCGGGGTTGCGCTCGTCGAAGGTCGCGGCGACCAGGGAGCTGTCGCGGTCCAGGCCGAGGACGAGCTGGGTCATGTCGTTGGAGCCGATGGAGAACCCGTCCACGTGGTCGAGGAACTGGTCGGCGAGCAGGGCGTTGGACGGCAGCTCGCACATCATCACGACCGACAGGTCGTTCTCCCCGCGGACCAGGCCGTGGGAGGCCAGCAGCTCGACGACGCCCTCGATCTCGGCGACGGTCCGCACGAACGGGATCATGATCTTGACGTTGGTCAGGCCCATGTCGTCGCGCACGTGCTTGAGCGCCGCGCACTCCATCGCGAAGCACTCGGCGAAGTCCTCCGACAGGTACCGGGAGGCACCCCGGTAACCGATCATCGGGTTCTCCTCGTCCGGCTCGTAGGCCTCCCCGCCCAGCAGGTTGGCGTACTCGTTGGACTTGAAGTCGCTCATCCGCACGATCACCGGCTCCGGGGCGAACGCCGCCGCGATCATCGAGATGCCCTCGGCGACCCGCTGCACGAAGTAGTCCCGGGGGCTGGGGTAGGCCGCGATCTGCTCGGCGACCTCCTCCTTCAGCCGGCCCTCGAGGGTGTCGAAGTCCAGCAGGGCGCGGGGGTGGATGCCGATCTGGCGGTTGATGATGAACTCCAGCCGGGCCAGCCCCACGCCCTTGTTCGGCAGGCGGGAGAACGCGAAGGCCTGCTCCGGCGTCCCCACGTTCATCATGATCTTGGTGGGGATGTCGGGCATCTCGTCCAGCTTGGTCTCGCTGACGTCGAAGTCGACCAGGCCCTCGTAGACGTTGCCGACGTCGCCCTCGGCGCAGGACACGGTGACCTCGCGGCCGTCCTCGAGCACCTTCGTAGCGTTCCCGGTGCCGACCACGGCCGGGATGCCCAGCTCGCGGGCGATGATCGCCGCGTGGCAGGTGCGGCCGCCGCGGTTGGTCACGATCGCCGAGGCGCGCTTCATGATCGGCTCCCAGTCGGGGTCGGTCATGTCGGCGACCAGGACGTCGCCGCGCTCGAAGTCGGCCATCTGGTCGATGTCGGAGAGCACCTTGACCGCGCCGGCACCGATCTTCTGCCCGATGGCCCGGCCCTCGACCACCACCTCACCGGTGCCGGTCAGCGTGAAGCGCTCCAGGGTCGACCCCGCCCGCGACACCACGGTCTCCGGGCGGGCCTGCAGCACGTAGAGCTCGCCGTCGACGCCGTCCTTGCCCCACTCGATGTCCATCGGGCGCCCGTAGTGCTCCTCGATGGTCACCGCGTACCGGGCGAGGGTCAGCACGTCCTCGTCGGTCAGGGAGAGCAGCCGGGACTCGGCCTCGTCGACGTCCACGAACTCCGTCGTCCGGCCCACCGTCGCATCCGAGGTGTAGACCATCTTGGTGGCCTTGCCGCCCACCCCGCGCTTGAGGATGGCGGCCTTGCCGGCCTTCATGGCGGGCTTGTAGACGTAGAACTCGTCGGGGTTGACCGCCCCCTGAACGACGCCCTCGCCCAGGCCGAAGGCGCTGGTGATGAACACGGCGTCGGGGAAGCCGGACTCGGTGTCCATGGTGAACATGACGCCCGACGAGCCAATGTCCGAGCGGACCATCCGCTGCACGCCGGCCGACAGCGCGACGGCGTCGTGGGCGAACCCGTGGTGCACCCGGTAGGCGATGGCCCGGTCGTTGTAGAGGCTGGCGTACACCTCGCGGATCGCGGTCAGCACGCTGTCGATGCCGCGGACGTTGAGGAAGGTCTCCTGCTGGCCGGCGAACGAGGCGTCGGGCAGGTCCTCGGCGGTGGCGCTCGACCGGACGGCGAAGGACAGCTCGGCGTCGGAGGCCAGCTGCTGGTAGGCCGAGCGGATGTCGGCCTCCAGCTCCTGCGGGAAGGGCTGGTCGACCATCCAGCCGCGGATCTCCTTGCCCGCCGCCGCGAGCGCCCGTACGTCGTCGACGTCCAGGCTGGCCAGCTTCTCGCTGATCCGCTCCGCCAGCCCGGTGTCGCCCAGGAACGACCGGTAGGCGTGCGCCGTCGTGGCGAACCCGTCGGGCACCTTCACCCCGGCGTCGGCCAGGTTGGAGATCATCTCCCCGAGCGAGGAGTTCTTGCCCCCGACCTCCTCCAGGTCGGCCATCCCCAGCTCGGCGAACCAGCGGACGTTCTCGGTGCTCACGGATTTCCTCCAGGGGTGCCGGACGCCGGTCGGCGGGTGCCGGGGCGGGTGCGCTTGAGGGTCTGCAGGACGACGGCGGCGATCTCCTCGACCGACGAGCTCGAGGTGTCGATCGTGGGCAGCCGGTGCCGGTCGTACATCGCCGCGGCCTGGCGCAGCTCGAAGCGGCACTGCGCCTCGGAGGCGTACCGCGAGTTCGGCCGGCGCTCCTGGCGGACCCGGGCCAGCCGGGTGACCGTGGTGGACAGCCCGAAGCACTTGGCCGCGTGCTCCCGCACCGGCCGGGGCAGGTCGGTGCTCTCCAGGTCCTCGTCGACCAGCGGGTAGTTGGCGACGAACAGGCCGTGCTGCAGGGCCAGGTACATGGCGGTGGGCGTCTTCCCGCAGCGCGAGGGCGCCAGCAGGATGACGTCGGCCCGCTCGATGGCCCGGAAGGTCTGGCCGTCGTCGTGCTCGATGGCGAACTCCACGGCGGCCATCCGGTCGTTGTAGCGGCGGACGTCGCCCACCCCGTGCAGCCGCCGGGCCTCGCGCAGACCGCGGACGCCGAGCAGCTCCTCGACCCGGGCCATGTGCATGCCGAACAGGTCGATGACCGGGGCCGTGGTGCGGAAGAGCTCGGCGCGCACCTCGTCGACGACGGCGGTGCAGAAGACCAGCGGCGCCGCCGCCGTGCCGGCCCGCGCTGCCGCCATGGCCTCGTCGAGCTGGGCGACGACCTCGCGGGCCATCTCCACCGTGGCGATGAAGGGCACCAGGGTGCGGTCGAAGCTCAGCTCCGGGAACTGGATCAGCAGCGCGTTGCCCATGATCTCGGCGCTGATGCCCGTGGAGTCGGACAGGAAGAAGACCGGGACGACGGTGCGGTCGTCCGGCGCGCCCACCGGAGGCAGAGCTGCGTTGCTCATCCCGCGCATCGTGCCACGGGATGTCGCGGCACAGAAGTGTCAACCGTCAGAACATATGTGCAGACCTGCTGGTGCGGTGTCCGGTTACCTTGCGTCCATCCGGTCACCGCGCAGCGATCCGGTCAGCGCGTGCAGCGACCGAATCGCTGCCCGGTGATCGGATTGCTCCCGCATCACCCGGCGCGCGGCCTCCGGCGGCGCTCGCCGGACACCACGACGCGCAGCGGGACGGGCGGGGTCCGCGCCATGAGCTCGAGCAGCCGCGCCAGCGCCCGCGGCCAGCCGTCCTCGACGTCGTCGTTGGTGACGGTCCAGAAACGGACACCTGCCGCCACCAGGACCTCCCGCTGGCGCTTCTCCTGCCAGTGCTTCTGCTCCGTCGTCGTCCCCCACGGCTGCCGGTACTTCCCCCGGCCGTCGCAGGCCATGACGATCCCGTGGACGCCGAACCACCCGTCCGCCTCGTGGACCACGCCGTCCGCGCTGATCCGCACCTGGAGGTCGGGTTCGTCGACGTCGGACTCGTGCAACCGCAGCCGGGTCAGCGTCTCCAGCGGGGAGTCCGCGCCGTCCCGCGCGAGGCCCGCCGCCCGTCGTGCGGCTGCCGCACCCCGGTGGTCGGCCGCCGCGTCGAGCGCCGCCCCGAGCTCCGCAGCGGTCAGCCGGTCACCCCAGCGGGCGGCGTCGGCCAGGATGACCGCCTCCTCCATCGACCAGGCCCGTGCGCAGTCGACGACCGTGCGCGCCAGTGTGGTGACCGGCAGACCGCGGTGCACCGTGGTCGAGCTCGGCGGCAACGGGCCGTGCGTGATGACGTAGCCGCGACCCCGGCGGTGCTGGTCGGGGTCGGTCAGCGTGACGGTGCCGGCCAGTCGCCGCGGCGTGGGCAGCCCCCACACCGTGGCCGCCGAGTACCCGCTGAGCACCGCGCCGGGACGGTCCACCGTGCGCACCACGGCGGCGGCCTCCACGAGGTGCCGCTCCCCCGCCGCGTCGGCGGCGGCCAGCGCGGTGGCCTCGACGAACGCGCCGCGCCGCAACCGGACCCAGGCGCCGTTGACCACGGCCCGCCGCACCTCCTGCGGCGTGATGCCGGCCCGGGCGAGGTCGCGGGTGGTGACGACGCCGTGCTGCCGGGCCGCGGCGGCGCGCAGGAAGGGGTGCATGGCGCAGACGCTGGCCCACGCCGGGCGGTCTCGGTGCCGTCGGCGGAGATCTGTGGACGAAACCGCGCCGTCCACAGGCCCACGACGGCCACGACCGGTCACCGCCCAGCGACCCGATCACCCCGTGCGCAGTCGGTGACCGCGGAGCCAGCCGGTCAGCCCGGGTACAGCCGGTCGGGCAGCAGCGATCCGGTCAGCGCGTGCACTGACCGGATCGCTGCCCGGTGACCGGCTACAGCCCCGGTGACCGGCTGCTGCCCCGTGACCGGCTGCGGCCCCGGTGACCGGACGACAGCAGGACTACGGCGCGAGGGTGGGGTCGCAGTCGCGCAGCAGCTCGGTGAGGCGCTGGGTCTCCGCGGTCTCGCCGATGGCCTCGCTGGCCTTGGCCAGCTCGGTCACGCAGCGCAGGAAGCCCCGGTTCGGCTCGTGCGACCACGGCACCGGGCCGAAGCCCTTCCAGCCGTTGCGGCGCAACGCGTCCAGGCCGCGGTGGTAGCCGGTGCGGCCGTAGGCGTAGGCCTCGATGACCCGGCCGCCGGCCAGCGCCTCCTCGGCCAGCGCGGCCCAGGCGGCGCTCACCGTCGGGTGCGCGGCGGCCACCTCGGCGGCCGGGGTGCCCGCGGCCAGCGCGGCGTCGGCCTCCGGGTTGGCCGGCAGCAGGGTCTCCGGCGGCGGGCCCAGCAGGTCCCGGTGGGCGTGGGTCACGACTGCGAGGTCCCGGCCGACAGCAGGTCCTCGCAGGCCTGGGTGACGCGGGCGGCCATGTTCGTCTCGGCGGCCTTCATGTAGGTGCGCGGGTCGTAGGTCTTCTTGTTGCCGACCTCGCCGTCGATCTTCAGCACGCCGTCGTAGTTGCTGAACATGTGGCCGGCGATCGGCCGGGTGAAGGCGTACTGGGTGTCGGTGTCGACGTTCATCTTCACCGTGCCGTAGCTCAGCGCCTCGCGGATCTCCTCCTGCGAGGACCCCGACCCACCGTGGAAGACGAAGTTGAACGGCTTGGCGCCGGCCTCCAGGCCCAGTTCGGAGACGACGACCTCCTGGCCCTCCTTGAGCACCTCCGGGCGCAGCTTGACGTTGCCCGGCTTGTAGACGCCGTGCACGTTGCCGAAGGTCGCGGCCAGCAGGTAGATGCCCTTCTCGCCCAGGCCCAGGGTCTTCGCGGTCTGCACGAAGTCGCCGGGGGCGGTGTAGAGCTTGTCGTTGATGTCGTGGGAGACGCCGTCCTCCTCGCCGCCGACGACGCCGATCTCCAGCTCCAGCACGATCTTGGCCGCGGCGGTCTTCTCGATCAGCTCCGCGGCGATCGAGAGGTTCTCGTCCAGGTCGATGGCCGACCCGTCCCACATGTGCGACTGGAACAGCGGGTTGCCGCCCTTGTCGACCCGCTCCTGGGAGAGCGCGATGAGCGGCCGGACGTAGCTGTCCAGCTTGTCCTTGGGGCAGTGGTCGGTGTGCAGCGCGACGTTGACCGGGTAGTGCTGCGCGGCCACGTGGGTGTACTCGGCCAGCGCGGTGGCGCCCACGACCATGTCCTTGACCCGGGTGCCGGAGATGAACTCCGCGCCGCCGGTGGAGAACTGGATGATGCCGTCGGACCCGGCGTCGGCGAACCCGCGCAGCGCGGCGTTCACCGTCTCCGAGGAGGTGCAGTTGATGGCCGGGTAGGCGAAGCCGTTCGCCTTCGCCCGGCTGATCATGTCGGCGTAGACCTCGGGGGTCGCGATGGGCACGGTGACGCTCCTGTCGAAGAGAGGACGAGCTGCTCGGGCGTCAGTATCGCGCCCGCGGCGGGATCAGCCCCGCTCGGCCCGGCTGACCACCCGGGCAGCCACCGCGACCACGTCGTAGGTGGGCGAGAACGGCGGCGCGTAGGACAGGTCGGACTCCGACAGCTCCTCGGCGGTCATCCGGCCCCAGATCGCGGTGGCCAGCACGTCGACCCGCTTGCCCGCGCCCTGCCCGCCCAGCACCTGGCCGCCCAGCAGCCGCCCCGACCCGGACTCGGTGATCAGCTTGACGGCGATCTCCTCGGCGCCCGGGTAGTACCCGGCCCGCGTGGTGCCCTCGACGACGTCGGTGCGGAAGTCGAACCCGGCCGTCTCGGCCTGCGTGGTGCACAGCCCGGTGCGGCCGATCTCCAGGTCGCCGACCTTCGTCAGCGCCGTCCCGAGCACGCCGGCGAACCGCGCCGGGCGCCCCGCGATGACCGAGCCGGCGACCCGGCCCTGCTTGTTGGCGTGGGTGCCCAGCGCCACGTGCGCGGGCTCGCCGGTGAGGTGGTGGTACGTCTGCACGCAGTCGCCGGCGGCGAACACGTTCTCGTGGGTGCGGCTGCGCATGGTGGCGTCGACGTCGATGCCGCCGGTCACGCCGATGCCCAGACCCGCCGCCTCGGCCAGCCGGGCCTCCGGGCCCATGCCCAGCCCGAGGACGACGAGGTCGGCGTCGTAGGTCCCCTGGTCGGTGCGCACCCCGCACGCCCGCCCGTCGGCGTCGCGCAGCACCTCCCGCACGGCCTGGTCGGTGTGCACGCCCATGCCCATCCCGCGCATGGCCGCGCACACCCGCTCACCCATGTCGGCGTCCAGCAACCCCATCGGCAGCGGGTCGGCCAGCACCACGTCGACCGACAGCCCGCGGTGCTGCAGCACCTCGGCCATCTCCAGGCCGATGTACCCCCCGCCGAGGACGACGGCCCTGCCGGGCCGGTCCGACGGCAGGGCGTCGATCGCGGCCCGGATGCGCTCCCCGTCGTCCAGGCGGTGCACGCCGAACACGCCGGGGGCGTCCAGCCCCTCGATCGGCGGCCGGGTCGGCCGGCCACCGGTGGCGATCAGCAGGTGGTCGTAGTCGAAGGTCCGGCCGTCGGCGGCGGTGACCCGGCAGGCGTCGAGGTCCACGGCCTCGGCGCGGGTGCCGGTGTGCACCTGGATGCCGCGCCGCCGGTGCTCCTCCGGCGTCCGGGCGACCAGGTCGCCGCGGCCGCCGACCAGGCCACCGACCCAGTACGGGATCCCGCACGCGGAGAACGAGGTGTCCTCGCCCTGCTCCAGGACGACGACCTCCAACTCGTCCTCGCCGCGGATCCGCCGCGCCTGCGCCGCGGCGGACATGCCGCCCGCGTCGCCCCCGATGACCAGCAGCCGTTGTCTCGACACCGTCCGCTGGTGCCCCCGCTCAGCCCGCGCTGAACATCTTCCCGGGGTTGAGCAGGCCGTCGGGGTCCAGCGCCCGCTTGATGGAGCGGTGCACGTCCAGCGACACCGGCCCGATCTCGCGCTCCAGCCACTCCGACTTCAGGTTGCCCACGCCGTGCTCGCCGGTGATGGTGCCGCCCATCGCGAGCCCGAGCTCGAGGATGTCGTCGAAGGCGCGGTGGGCGCGCTCGGCCTGCTCGGCGTCGGTGGGGTCGAAGCAGATGGTCGGGTGCATGTTGCCGTCGCCGGCGTGCCCGACGACCCCGATGACCAGCCCGCGCCCGCGGGCGACCGCGTCGCAGCCGTCGAGGAACGCGGCGATCCGCGACCGGGGGACGGCGACGTCGTCGATCAGGGTGGTGCCCAGCTGCTCCAGCGCCGGCAGGGCCATCCGGCGGGCGGCCAGCAGCAGGTCGCCCTCGGCGGCGTCGTCGGTGACGTGCACCAGGTCGCACCCCGCGTCCCGGCACAGCTCGGCGAGCACCTCCATCTCGGCGACGGCGGCCTCACCGCCGGCGTCGGACTGCGAGACCAGCAGCGCGTGCGCGTCGCGGTCGAGGTCGGCCTTGAGCATGTCGTCCACGGCCCGGATGCAGGTGCGGTCCATGACCTCCATGAGGCTGGGGACGACGCCGCAGCTCACCGCGGCCTCCACGACCTGGCCGGTCTGCGCGGTGCTGGAGAACGTGGCGACCAGGGTGACCGGGGTGCGCGGGGCCGGGCGCAGCGAGAGCGTGGCCTCGGTGATGACGCCGAGCGTGCCCTCGGAGCCGACGAAGAGCTTGGGCAGGTCGTAGCCGGCCACGCCCTTGACCGTGCGCCGGCCGGTGCGCAGCACCCGGCCGTCGGCGAGCACGACCTCCATGCCGAGCACGTAGTCGGTGGTGACGCCGTACTTCACGCAGCACAGGCCGCCGGAGTTGTTGGCCAGGTTGCCGCCGATCGTGCACCAGTCGTAGGACGACGGGTCCGGCGGGTAGAACAGCCCGTGCCGGGCGACCTCGTCGCGCAGCGCCTTGTTCACCACGCCGGGCTGCACCACGGCCAGCCGGTCGGCGGTGGACACCTCCAGCACCTCGTCCATGCGCGTCATGACCAGGGTGATCGCGCCGTCCACGGCGTTGGCCGCCCCGGCCAGCCCCGAGCCGGCGCCGCGCGGCACCACCGGTACGCCGTGCGCGGAGGCGATCTGCATCACCGCCGAGACCTCGGCGGTGGTGCGCGGCAGCACCACCGCGGCCGGGGTGCCGGCCGGGGCCAGCATGGCCTGGTCGCGGGCGTAGGAGGCGGTGACGTCGGGGTCGGTGAGCACGCTGTCCCTGCCCAGCGCGGCGGTGAGCTCCGCGAGCCAGTCGGGGGTGGCGGCGTCCGGCGACGTCGTCGTCGCTGTGGTGGCGGTCACGGGGCCACGGTACGACCTGGTGCCGACACACCCCAGCGCGTCCAGCTGCTTCACAGGCGGCGCACGTACGGTCCCGCGCCGTGAGCTCCTTCCTGGACCCGACGCACCTGATCAACACCTTCGGGCTGATCGGGATCATGGTGATCCTGTTCGCCGAGTGCGGTCTGCTGATCGGGTTCTTCCTGCCCGGCGACTCGCTGCTGTTCACCGCGGGTCTGCTGGTCGCCAGCGGGGTGCTCACCGTGCCGCTGTGGGTGCTGCTGGTCGCGCTGCCCCTCGCCGCGATCGCCGGCAACCTGGTCGGCTACTGGATCGGCCGCCGGGTGGGCCCCGCGGTGTTCAACAAACCCGACAGCCGGCTGTTCAAGGTCGAGCACGTGCACCGGGCGCAGGCCTTCTTCGACCGCAACGGCAACCGGACGATCCTGCTGGCCCGGTTCGTGCCCATCGTGCGCACCTTCGCCACCGTCATGGCCGGTGTCTCGCGCATGGACGTCCGCCGCTACGTGGTCTGGTCGGTGCTCGGCGGGGTGCTGTGGGCGGCCGGGGTGACGCTGCTGGGCTACTTCCTCGGCCAGGTCTCCGTCGTCCGCGACCACGTCGAGCTGTTCATCCTCGGCGTCGTCGCGCTGTCGCTCGTCCCCGTGGTCATCGAGGTCGTGCGCGGCCGCCGCAGCGGCCGCCCCGCCTGATCAGCTCAGCCCAAGGTCCTCGAGGGAGAACGCGGCGCGGTATTCGTAGCCGGCGGCCTCGACGGCGGCCCGGGCGCCCCGGTCGACGATGACGGCCACCCCGATGACCTCGGCGCCGGCCTCGGTCAGCGCCTCGGCCGCGGTCAAGGGGCTGCTGCCGGTGGTGGAGACGTCCTCGACCACCAGCACGGTCCGGCCGGCGACGTCCGGCCCTTCGATCCGCCGCTGCAGGCCGTGCGCCTTGCCCTGCTTGCGCACCACGCAGGCGTCCAGGAAGCCCTCGCCGTCGCCGGCGGCGTGCAGCATCGCCGTGGCCACCGGGTCGGCGCCCAGGGTGAGCCCGCCGACGACGTCGTAGCGCAGGTCGCCGGTCAGCTGCCGCATCACCCGGCCGACCAGCGGGGCGCCCTCGTGGTGCAGGGTCAGCCGGCGCAGGTCGATGTACCAGTCGGCCTCCCGGCCCGAGGAGAGCGTCACCTTCCCGTGCACGACGGCGAGGTCGGTGATCAGCTCCAGCAGCCGGGTCCGGTCGGGGTGCGAGGTCGGCGCCGTCATGCGGCCGACCCTACGCAGGACGGCGACCGGCCCGCTCAGGCCTGGGGGGCGAGCACCTGGTCGACCAGGTACAGGGTCGCGTTCGCGGTCTGCACGTTGCCGCAGACGACCGTCGCGTCGGCCGCGCCGAGCAGCGTCTGGTCGGCGGAGACGACGGGGGCGTCGGCCGAGCCGGTCACCGTGACGGTGTCCCCGAGCAGCGTCGTGTGGTCCCCGACCACCTGGTCGGGCGAGAGCCGGCCGCTGACCACGTGGTGCTGCAGCACCGACGTCAGCCGGGGCAGGTCGGCCAGCAGGGCGTTGGTCTGGTCGGCGGGGACGGCGCCGAAGGCGGCGTCGACCGGCGCGAAGACCGTGATCCCGCTCTGCGCGTCCAGCGCCGAGGTCAGGTTCGCGGCACCGACCGCGGTGGCCAGCGTGCTCAGCAGCGGCACGCCGGGCAGGGCGGAGCCGACCGGCTGGGTGGCCAGCGCGGCCAGGGCGTCGGCGGGCAGCTGCGCGCAGCCGGCGCCGACGGGGTCGGTCGAGGGCGCCGTCGACGGCGCGGAGGTGGCGGTGGCGCTGCTGGCGGCGGCGGTGCCGCCGCCGTCGTCGGAGGAGCAGCCGGACAGCACGGCGACGAGGGCGACGGCGGCCGAGATCAGGGCGCCGCGCGCGGGGCGGGTGCTGGTCATGGTCGGGGCTCCAGGTGTCCGGTGAGCGTGCTCGGGCCTGGACCAGTGTCGGGCATCCGGCACCTGGACGCGGTGCACGCCGTGCCAGGGTGGGCCGGTGACCTCCGCCGCGCCCCCTCCCCCGTCGGTGCGGGTGGCCGCCGGCACCCTGCTCGCCGTCGGGGTGCTGCTCGTCGCGAGCACCGCGCTCACCCTGGTGGGTCGCGACACCGTGGTCGACCAGTACCTGGCGGCCCAGCCGGACCTCGACCGCGCCGCGGTCACCCGGAGCCTGGTGCTGGGCCAGGTGCTGTACCTGGTGCTGGGCCTGCTGGCCGGGCTGGCCGCGGTGTTCCTGCTGCGCCGCCGCAGCTGGGCGCGCTGGACCGGTGTGGCGGTCGGGCTGTTCATCGCCCTGCGCACCGTGCTGTCGTCGCTGACCGCCGGCGGGACGACGATCTCCTCGCTGCTGGTGCTGGTGCTGTGCGTGGCGGCGGTGGCCAGCCTGCTGGCCCGGGCGACCCGGGAGTGGCTGCCCACCCGGGCGGGCTGACGGTCAGCCGGGCAGGTTCGCCGAGCGGCGCAGCCCGCGGACCCGGTACCAGGCGTTCGCCGGGCCGAGCGCCAGCAGCACCGACCCGGCGGCCAGCAGGGCGACCTGCAGCAGGCCGAGCACGGTGACCGCGACCAGCGGTGCCTGCAGGGCGCCGACCAGGCCGAGCAGCCCCAGGCCGGCGAGCACCCACAGCACGATGCGGGCCCAGTTGTGGCCCTGCCGGGCGAAGGCGGCCATGGTCGCGTAGAGCGCGACGCCCAGCAGTGCGACGACCGCCGCGGCGGTGGTCGCCGCGGTGCTGACGCTGCCGATGAAGGCCTCGCCGAACCCGGAGTCGAACCCGGTGCCGCTGAGCCCGGCGTCGCGCAGGGCCTGCTCGACGTAGGCGTCGCGGTTGGCCAGCACGACCACCGAGCTGACCAGGCCGACGAGGGCGGCGGCGACGAACCCGGCCACGCCCGCGGTGACGACGGCCGGGCGGGCCATCGGCGGCGGGACCGGCCGCGGCGGGCCGAACGGGTAGCCCGGCGGCGGGCCGTACCCGGGCGGGGGTCCGTAGCCGGGCGGAGGGCCGTACCCGGGCGGGGGTCCGTAGCCGGGCGGCGGGCCGTAGCCGGTCATCGTGCTCTCCTCGTGCTGCTCGCTCGACGGCGGACGGCGCGGGGCCGCCGCCCACGGGAGGTGGACGACGGCCCCGGTCAGGTGGTGGTCAGCGACCCTTCATGGCGGCGTACCACTGGCTGGACGCCTTCTGGGCCAGGAAGAAGATGCCGGCCGCGGTGAGGATCAGCTGCAGGATGTTCAGGATCGTCAGGATGGCGATCCCGTTCCCACCGATGCCGACGATCCCGCCGATCAGGCTGAGCCCACCGAGCACGAACAGCACGATCCGCGCCCAGTTCTTGCCCTGGTAGGCGAACCAGATGACCGCGCAGTAGGCGGCGAACAGGATGAGTCCGAAGACGGCGGCCCCGGTGGCGGCGCCGTTGCTCACCCCCGACAGCGAGGCGTCCACCGAGTTCGGGTCGATGCCGGCGTCGCGGTAGGCGTTGTCCAGGATCGTGTCGAGGTTCAGGAAGGTCACGATCGACCCGATGAGCCCGAGGACCGTGGCCGCGACGAAGGCGTAGACGCCGTTGGTGACCGTCGACGGCCGGGCCGGCGCGGGACCGCCAGGCCCCTGCGGCCCCCAGCCGGCGTTCGGCGCGGCCGGGTAGCCGCCGGGCTGCTGGCCGTACCCCTGCTGGCCGTACCCCTGCTGGTACCCGGGCTGCTGGCCGTAGCCCTGCTGGTACCCGGGCTGCTGGCCGTAGCCCTGCTGGTAGCCGGGCTGCTGGCCCTGGCCCGGCTGCCCCTGCTGGTAGCCGGGCTGCTGGCCGTACGGCTGACCCTGCGGCGGCTGACCCTGTCCGGGCTGGCCCCACTCGCCGGGGTTCTGTCCTGACGTCATGCGTCCTCCTCCGTCGGGCCCGGCGCACCCGGGCGGGAAGATCATGACGGCTGCCCCGGACTCCGGCGACCCGGAACACGACGGCGCCCACCGACCGGGTGGGTCGGTGGGCGCCGTCGGTCGGCCCGCAGGTCAGACGGTCAGTGCGCGCGGCGGCTCGGCTGCGCCGTCGGCCGGCGGCGGGGTGCTGCCGGCCCGGCGGACGACGAGCCCGGCGTCGAGGTCGCCGGCCACGTCCACGGCCACCACGTCGCCGTCCCGGATGTCCCCGGACAGCAGCGCGCGGGCCAGCTGGTCCCCGATCGCCGACTGCACGAGCCGGCGCAGCGGGCGCGCGCCGTAGACCGGGTCGAAGCCGTTCATCGCCAGCCACTCCCGGGCCGCGTCGGAGACCTCGAGGGTCAGCCGCCGGGCCGCCAGCCGCCGGGCCAGCACCGCGACCTGGATGTCGACGATGCCGGTGAGCTCGTCGGTGCCCAGCGGGCGGAAGACCACGACGTCGTCCAGGCGGTTGAGGAACTCCGGCTTGAAGTGCGCCCGCACGACGTCGTCCACGGCCCGCCGCTTGGCGTCGGCGGGGATCGACTGGTCGGCGATGACCTGGGAGCCCAGGTTGGACGTCAGCACCAGGATGGTGTTCCGGAAGTCCACGGTCCGGCCCTGGCCGTCGGTGAGCCGGCCGTCGTCGAGCACCTGCAGCAGGACGTCGAACACGTCGGGGTGGGCCTTCTCGACCTCGTCGAGCAGCACGATCGTGTACGGACGGCGCCGCACCGCCTCGGTGAGCTGGCCGCCGGCCTCGTAGCCGACGTAGCCGGGGGGCGCCCCGACCAGCCGGGACACCGAGTGCTTCTCGGAGTACTCGCTCATGTCGATGCGGACCATCGCCCGCTCGTCGTCGAAGAGGAACTCCGCCAGCGCCTTGGCCAGCTCGGTCTTGCCGACGCCGGTGGGGCCCAGGAACAGGAAGGACCCGGTGGGCCGGTCGGGGTCGGCCACGCCGGAGCGGGCGCGGCGGACGGCGTCGGCCACGGCGCGCACCGCCTCGGGCTGGCCGACGACGCGCCCGGAGAGCACGTCCTCCATGCGCAGCAGCTTGGCCGTCTCGCCCTCGAGCAGCCGGCCGGCGGGGATGCCGGTCCAGGACTGCACGACCTCGGCGATGTCGTCGGGGCCGACCTCCTCCTTGAGCATCGAGGCGTCGGCGGTGCTCGCCGAGGCCTCGGACAGCGCCTTCTCCAGTGCCGGCAGCTGGCCGTAGCGCAGCTCGGCCACCCGGGCCAGGTTGCCGTCGCGCTCGGCGCGCTCGGCCTCCTGGCGCACGGACTCCAGCCGCTCCTTGGTCTCCCGGATCCGGTCGATGGCGCCCTTGTCCTGCTGCCAGCGGGCGGTGAGCTGGTCCAGCAGCTCGCGGCGGTCGGCGAGGTCCTCGCGGAGGGCGACCAGCCGCTGCTGGCTGGCCTCGTCCTCCTCCTTGGCCAGCGCCATCTCCTCGATCTCCAGCCGGCGGACGACCCGCTCGACCTCGTCGACCTCGACGGGGCGGCTGTCGATCTCCATGCGCAGCCGGCTGGCGGCCTCGTCGACGAGGTCGATGGCCTTGTCGGGCAGGAACCGGGCGGTCACGTAGCGGTCGGACAGGGTCGCCGCGGAGACGATCGCGGCGTCGGTGATGCGGACGCCGTGGTGCACCTCGTAGCGCTCCTTGAGGCCACGCAGGATGCCGATCGTGTCCTCGACGGTGGGCTCGCCGACGAACACCTGCTGGAAGCGGCGCTCCAGGGCCGGGTCCTTCTCGATGTGCTCGCGGTACTCGTCCAGCGTGGTCGCGCCGACCATCCGCAGCTCGCCGCGGGCCAGCATCGGCTTGATCATGTTGCCGGCGTCCATGGCGGAGTCGCCGCTGGCGCCGGCACCCACGATGGTGTGCAGCTCGTCGATGAAGGTGACGACCTCGCCGTCGGACTCGGTGATCTCCTGGAGCACGGCCTTGAGCCGCTCCTCGAACTCACCGCGGAACTTGGCGCCGGCCACCATGGCCGACAGGTCCAGGCTCATCAGCCGCTTGCCCTTGAGGCTCTCGGGGACGTCGCCGGCCACGATGCGCTGGGCCAGGCCCTCGACGATCGCCGTCTTGCCCACACCGGGCTCGCCGATCAGCACGGGGTTGTTCTTGGTGCGGCGGGAGAGCACCTGCACGACGCGGCGGATCTCGGTGTCCCGGCCGATGACCGGGTCGACCCTGCCCTCGCGGGCCCGCTCGGTGAGGTCGACGGCGTACTTCTCCAGCGCCCGGTAGGTGCCCTCGGGGTCGGCGGAGGTGACCTTGCGGTTGCCGCGCACCGTGCGGAAGGCCGCCAGCAGCGCCTCGTCGGTGGCACCGGCGGCGGTCAGCGCCGACCCGGCCTCGCCCCCGACGGCGGCCAGCCCGACCAGCAGGTGCTCGGTGGAGACGAACTCGTCGCCGAGCGCGGTGGCCTGCTCGCCCGCGGCGTTGACCACCCGCAGGAAGTCGCGCGAGGGCGAGGGGGCGGCCACGGTCGAGCCGGAGACGCTGGGCATCCGCCGCAGGGCCGCCTCGGCCCGGGCGCGGACCTCGCCGGGCACGGCACCGGTGGCCTGCAGCAGCGGACCGGCGATGCCGTCGGTCTGGTCGAGCAGGGCCAGCAGGAGGTGCAGCGGCTCGAGGGCGGCCTGGCCGCGGTCGACCGCGAGCCGCTGGGCTGCGGCGATGGCCTCCTGCGCGCGGGTGGTCAGCTTGTCCATGGTCGGGATGGGGTCCTTCCGTCGGAGGGTGTCGCCGGGGACAACGATCGCAGAGTTGAGTCTGTTCCGCTCAACCCGGAAGGCGCAACGAGACCGCCCGGATCACGAGGTTGCATTGCGCCCCCTAAGCTTGTGGAATGCCGGACACCCCACAGCCCAGCGTCGAGCTGGACGACCAGCTGTGCTTCGCCCTCTACGCAGCCTCGCGGGCGGTCACCGCCCGCTACCGCCCCATGCTGGACAAGATGGGGCTCACCTATCCCCAGTACCTGGTCATGATGCTGCTGTGGGAGGAGGACGGCCAGACCGTCGGCCAGCTCGGCAGCCGTCTGGCGCTGGACTCCGGCACGCTGTCCCCGCTGCTCAAGCGCCTCACCGCGGCCGGCCTGGTCACCCGCCACCGCCGCGTCGACGACGAGCGCTCGGTGTCCATCCAGCTCACCGCGGCCGGCCGCGAGCTGGAGAGCCAGGCGGTCGAGGTGTCACGCGACATGATCGGGGCACTGGGCATGACGATCGCCGAGTTCGACCACCTGAAGGGCGAGCTGCGGAGCCTCACGGACCGCGTCTCGTCGGACGGGAACAGTTCACCGAACTGATCGGTTGTGCGCGATCGAACGGCCCGTCGAAGAGCGGCGGCCAGACGACGAAGGAGCGCTCATGCCCACTCGCACCGCACGCACCGCCTGGAACGGCACCCTCGAGGAGGGCTCCGGCCAGGTCGAGCTCAGCAGCTCGAAGGTCGGCACCTACGACGTGTCCTTCCCCAAGCGCGCGGCCGACGAGGCCGGTGGCACCACCTCCCCCGAGGAGCTCATCGCGGCGGCCCACTCGGCCTGCTACGCGATGCAGTTCTCCGCCCTGATCGCGCAGGCCGGCGGCACCCCGGAGAGCCTCGAGGTCTCCGCCGACGTCTCGCTCGGCCCGGACTCCGCCAACGGCGGGTTCAAGCTGACCGGCATCAAGCTCACCGTCCGCGGTGAGGTCAGCGGCCTGGACGAGGCCGGCTTCAAGCAGGCCGCCGAGGACGCCAAGGCCGGCTGCCCGGTGAGCAAGGCGCTGACCGGCGTCGACATCACGCTGGACGCCGCGCTCGTCTCCTGACCCACCCCGCACCAGCGCAGGGCCCCCACCCGTCCGCGGGAGGGGGCCCTGCTGCGTTCCCCAGCCGCCGCACAGCCGGTGCACGGCCACCCCGGGCACCGTCGTCGCCATGGAGCCCGAGACCCCGTTCGAAGCACGCCGGCGCGGCACGCTGCGCCTGCGGATCGCCACCGCCGGTGTGGCCGCCGCGGTGATGGCCGGCACCGGCGCCGCCACGGTCGCCCTGGCCGACACCGGCACCGGCACCGGCACCGCGACGACCGCCGAGTCCACGAGCGGGACGACGTCCGCCACGTCCGGCTCGACGTCCAGCACGTCCGGCGACTCGTCCACCGGCTCGTCCTCCACCGGCTCCGACCCGGGCCTCTCCGCCGGGTCCGGCGTCACGTCGTCCTCGGGCTCCGGGGCCGACGCGAGCTCCGGCAGCTCCTGACGCCGCAGGGCCCGCCCCCGGGATCCGGGGGCGGGCCCTGCTGGGTCGCGGGTCGGTCAGCGACCGGCGGGCACCGGCGCCTCGTGGCGGCCGTGCTCCTCCTCGTCGAGGAAGACCGTCGCCCGGACCGGGTGCTCGGGGGCATCCAGCCCGCCGACGGCGTGCCGGCCGGCCAGCTGCTGGTCCACCGCGACGGTGCTGTCGACCAGGGCCGGCGCACCGCCGCGCTCGGCGCGGGCCCGCTCGTCGCCGCTCTCGGTGCGCAGGGCGACCTCCTTGATGAACAGCACGGACACCACGGTGACCACCGACAGGACCGCCGCCACCAGGAAGATCCGGCCGGTCGCGTCGCCGTAGGACACCCGGATGAGGTCCTGCACCGGGGCCGGTGCGTCGGCCAGGTTCGCCAGGCCCACGTCCCCGCCGCTGGCCTGCGCTGCGGCCCCGGCGGGCAGCCCTGCCGTGATCAGCGTGGAGACCCGGGCGCTGAGCACGGCGCCCAGCACCGAGACGCCGATCGTGCCGCCCAGGCTGCGGAAGAAGGCCACCGCGGAGCTGGCCGCACCCAGGTCGGTCGCGGCCACGGTGTTCTGCACCGCCAGGACCAGGTTCTGCATCGTCATGCCGATGCCCAGGCCGAGGACGGCGAGGAAGACGCCCAGCAGCACCATGTTCGTGGTGTGGTCGACCGTCGACAGCAGCCCGAACCCGGCGGCGACCAGCACCGACCCGGCGACCAGGTAGGCCTTCCACCGGCCGTAGCGGGAGATCAGGATGCCCGAGACGGTGGAGGAGACCAGCAGCCCGCCGACCATGGGGATGGTCAGCAGACCGGCCGCGGTCGGCGAGTAGCCGCGCGAGATCTGCAGGTACTGGCCGAGGAAGACCGTGGAGCCGAACAGCGCTACGCCGACGGCCACCGAGGCGATGATCGCCAGCGTCGTGGTGCGCTCGCGGAACAACCGCAGCGGGACGATCGGCTCCTTCGCGCGGGTCTCGGTGACCAGGAAGGCCACGACGGCGAGCACGCCGCCGCCGACCATCAGCGCGGTGTCCAGCGACAGCCAGGCGAAGCTGTCACCGGCCAGGGTCACCCAGATCAGCAGCAGGGAGACGCCGGCGGTGAGGAAGGCCGCGCCCAGGTAGTCGATGTGCACGGTGCGCTTGACGGTGGGCAGGTGCAGCGTGCGCTGCAGCAGCACCAGGGCGACGACGGCGACGGGGACGCCGACGAAGAAGCACCACCGCCAGCCCAGCCAGCTGGTGTCCACCAGCAGGCCGCCGATGAGCGGCCCGGCGACGGTGGCCACGGCCATCACGCCGCCCAGCAGACCGGAGTACCGGCCGCGCTCGCGCGGGCTGATCATCGCGGCCATCGCGATCTGCACCAGGGCCTGCAGACCGCCCAGGCCCAGACCCTGCAGCACGCGCCAGCCGATCAGCATGGGCACCGACTGCGACAACCCGGCCAGCACCGAGCCGGTCACGAAGACCACGATGGCGATCTGGACGAGCAGCTTCTTGCTCATCAGGTCCGACAGCTTGCCCCAGATCGGGGTGGAGGCCGTGCTGGCCAGCAGGGTGGCGGTGACCACCCAGGTGTACTGGCTCTGCGACCCGCGCAGGTCGGTGATGATCGTCGGCAGGGCGTTGGAGACGACCGTCGAGGACAGCATGGCGACGAACAGCGCCAGCATCAGCCCGGACAGGGCCTCGAGGATCTGCCGGTGGCTCATCCGGCCCTGCTGCTCGACCGGGGACTCCTCGGCCGGGCGTGCGGCCGCGCGGTCGGCGGTGGTGGTGCTCGCCATGCGTGCTGCTCCTGCGTGCTCGTGGTGGGTGGCGGGTGCGGGGGTGCTCATGCCGCGGCCTCCGGCCGGGGCGCGCGGCCGACCCCCAGGTCGGCGGTGAGGCGCTCGAGGAGGCGGCACAGGGTGGCTGCCTCCTCGTCGGTCCAGTCGGCCAGCGCGGCCGCGGCCCACTCGCCGCGCACCTCGCGGGTGCGGGCCAGGGCGGCCGCACCGGCCTCGCTGAGGCCGATCAGGCTGGCCCGGCCGTCGACCGGGTCGGGCCGGCGCACCAGGTAGCCGGCGCGCTCGAGCGCGGCGACCTGCCGGCTGACGACGGACCCGTCGACGCCGAGGTCGGCGGCCAGGGCGCTGCACCGCTGCTCGCCGTCGCGCTCGAGGGGGACCAGCAGGGCCCAGCCGAAGCCGGGCAGGTCGCCGTAGAGCTCGTGGGCGGCCCGGTGCGAGATCTGGCGGCCGGCGCGGATGAGCTGACCCAGACCGGCGGTCAGCCGGTCGGCCGTGTCCTGGGCGACGTGCACGCTGCACCTCCGACGTTGTTGTAGACCTCAACCATCTTCACCCAGTTGGTTGAGGTCTGCAACCGATGTGCCGGAGATGTGGGTCACCCAGGACGCACGACGGCCGCGCCCCCGTGCGGGGACGCGGCCGGGAGAGGGCTGCGGGGTGGGTTCAGTCCGCGGCGGGGACGGCGCCGCTGACCTGGGCCTCGCGGGCCTCGCCGAGCCGGTTGAGCCGGCCCAGCAGGGTGGAGAGGGAGGCGACGTCGTCGGTGGGCCAGTCGGCCAGGTCGGCCTCCCAGCGCGCCCGGCGGGCGTCGCGGATCTCGGAGAGCCGGCGGTGCCCCTCGGCGGAGGTGGACAGCACCTGCGCCCGGCCGTCGTCGGGGTCGGCGACCCGGTCCACCAGGCCGGCGTCGACCAGCGAGGCGACCTGCCGGCTGACCGTGGACTTGTCCAGACCCAGCCGGACGACCACGTCGCTGGCGCGCAGCGGACCGGCGTCGTCGAGCAGCACCAGCAGGCCGTAGGCGGCGCCGTCCAGACCGCGGTGCAGCTCACCGGCGAGCCGGCCCTGGATCGCCCGGGCCCGCCGGAGCAGCAGGGCCACCTCGCGCTCGAGGGCGACGTAGGCCTCGTGGGCGGCGGGGTCGGTGGTGGTCGTCGCGGTGCTCACGTCGTCCTCCACGTGCACCGGCCGCGTGGGGTTCCCGTCGCTCACCTGCTGCTCCTCGGTCCACGGGGCCGCCAGACCACCAGCGCGGTGCCCGGCGAGGCGTAGCCGGCGTCGGCGCGGAAGCCGGTGGCGGCCGCCTCCGCCGTCGCCGCGCGGTGCCGGGCGTCCTCGACCTCGACCAGCAGCCCGCGCACGCGGTCCTGCAGCGCCTCGACCTGGGACTCCAGCTCGATGATCCGCTTGATGCCGGCCAGGTTGACGCCGTCCTCCTGCGACAGCCGCTGCACCTCCCGCAGCAGCGCGACGTCGCGCGGGCTGTAGCGGCGCCCGCCACCGGCCGTGCGGCCCGGGCTGACCAGGCCGAGCCGGTCGTACTGGCGCAGGGTCTGCGCGTGCATCCCGGCCAGCTGGGCGGCCACGGAGATGACGAAGACCGGGGCGTCGTCGGCCACCGACCGCGGTTCGCTCACCTCACACACCCCCTCCCGCGCGCACCGCGGCGGTCACCTGCGGTCGCGGGTCCTCGTCGATCCGGGCGGCCAGCGCCTCGACCGCGGCCCGGGCGTCGGCGTCCAGCGTGGTCGGGACGGCGATGCTGACGGTGACCAGCAGGTCGCCGGTGCGGCCCTTGCCGTGCACCCCGCGGCCGCGCACCCGGAAGGTGCGCCCGCCCGCGGTGCCGGCGGGGACCTTGAGCGAGACCGTGCCGTCCAGGGTGGGGACGGTCAGCGTCGTGCCCAGCGCGGCCTCGGCGAAGCTGATCGGGACGTCGAGGGTCAGGTCGTCACCGCTGCGGCCGAACAGCTCGCTGCCGGTGACGTGCACGACCACGAACAGGTCACCGGCCGGCCCACCCCGGCGGCCGGGGGCGCCCTTGCCGGCCAGCCGGATGCGCTGCCCGTCCTTGACGCCGGCCGGGATGCGGACGGTGATCGTGCGCACCTGGTCGGTGATCCCGCTGCCCTTGCAGGTGGCGCACGGGTCGTCGACGACGCTCCCGCTGCCGCGGCACTCCCGGCAGGGCTCGGAGAAGGCGAACGCGCCCTGGCTGCGGCTGGTGACGCCGGCGCCGTTGCAGACCGGGCAGGTGTGCGGCGCGGTGCCGGGCTTGGCTCCGCTGCCGTGGCAGGTCGGGCACGAGCCGGGGCTCTGCATGCGCAGCGGCACGGTCACGCCGAGCACGGCCTCGTCGAAGGCCAGCGTCGCCTCGGTCTCGACGTCCTGCCCGCGGGCCGGGCCGGAGGCGGCCTGCTGGCGGCTGCGGGTGCCGGTGGCCCCGCCACCGCCGCCGCCGAACAGCCCGCCGAACAGGTCGCCCAGGCCGCCGGCCCGGGCGCCGCCCCCACCCGAGGCCGCGCCGAACAGGTCGCCGAGGTCGAAGGGCTGACCGGCGCTGCCGGCCGGGAAGCCGCCGGGCGGGAACCCGCCACCGCCGCCGCCACCGGGCCGGAACCCACCGCTGCCGAACAGCCGGCGGGCCTCGTCGTACTCCTTGCGCTTGGTCGCGTCCGAGAGCACCCCGTAGGCCTCGGAGGCCTCCTTGAACTTGGCCTCGGCCTGCGCGTTGCCCGGGTTCTTGTCCGGGTGCAGGTCACGGGCCAGGGCCCGGTAGGCCTTCTTGATGGCGGCCGCGTCGGCGTCCTTGGCGACGCCCAGTGCGGCGTAGTAGTCCTTCTCGATGAAGTCCCGGGTGCTCATCGGGCGCCCCCCTCCTGCTCGGTGTGCGTCCGGTGGCCGGACGGGATGGTCGGGTGCGGGCGGGGTGGCCGGAGCCGCCCCGCCCGCGTCGTGCTCAACCGGCCGGGGTGTCCCCCGGCTGCTGCTCCCCGTCGGCCGCCGGCGCCGGCGGCGCGGGGTTCTCGGGGTCGCTCACGCCGACCATCGCGGTGCGCAGCACCCGGTCACCGCGCCGGAATCCCGGGCGCAGCACCGTGGTGGCGGTGGGCACCTGCACGTCGGCGGAGGTGTCGTGCAGCACGGCTTCGTGCAACGCCGGGTCGAACGGGTCGCCCGGGGTGCCGAAGGTGACGACGCCCAGGCCGTCGAGCAGGCCCAGCACGCGGTCGGCGACCACCTTGAACGCGCCGGTCAGGTCACCGTGCTCGCGCGCCCGCTCGATGTCGTCCACGATCGGGATCAGCTGGCCGGCGAAGCGCTCGGCCGCCTGGTCCACCACCGCGACCCGGTCGCGGTCGACCCGCCGCCGGTAGTTGGCGTACTCGGCGGTGACCCGCTGCAGGTCCTCGGTCCGCTCGGCCAGCTGCCGGGCGGTGTCGTCACCGACCAGCTCGGCCGGGGTGTCGGGGACCTCGGGGGTCACCGGGTCGGGCTGGCCGGCCTCGGGGGCCGGACCGTTCTGCTCGCTCATCTGCTCCCCTGGGGTGGCTGTCGACCCTGCTTGACCGGCGGTGCCGGCCGGCGAGCCCAGAACGGTCTCGCCGGCCGGCTCCCGCACCTGGCCGCTGGTCGGGTCGATCCGGCGCTCGTCACGGATGACGACGCGCGGGGTCTCCTCGTCCTGCGGTCGGTCGGTCACTTCTTGTCGGTGTCCTCGTCCACGATCTCGGCGTCGACGACGTCGTCGTCGCTGCCCGAGGTCGCGCCCGCGGCACCCGCGGCACCGGCCCCCGCGGCACCCGGCTGGCCCTCGGCGCCGGCCGCGTTCTCCGCCTGCTGGGCGTAGAGCGCACCGCCGACCTCCTGGGAGATCCGGGCGACGTTCTCCTGCGCGGTCTTGATGGCCGCGATGTCGGAGCCGCCGAGGGCCGAGCGCAGGTCGGTCAGGGCCGCACCGAGCTCGTCCTTCTTGTCCTCGGGGATCTTGTCGCCGTTCTCCGCCAGGAACTTCTCGGTCTGGTACTGGAGGGACTCGGCCAGGTTGCGGGTCTCGGCCTCGTCGCGGCGCTTCTTGTCCTCTTCGGCGTGGGCCTCGGCGTCCTTCATCATCCGCTCGATGTCGTCCTTGGGCAGGGCCGAGCCGCCGGTGATGGTCATCGACTGCTCCTTGCCCGTACCCAGGTCCTTCGCGTGGACGTGCACGATGCCGTTGGCGTCGATGTCGAAGGCCACCTCGATCTGCGGGACCCCGCGGGGGGCCGGCGGCAGACCGGTCAGCTCGAACATGCCGAGCTTCTTGTTGTAGGCGGCCATCTCGCGCTCGCCCTGGAAGACCTGGATCTGCACCGAGGGCTGGTTGTCGTCGGCCGTCGTGAAGATCTCCGAGCGCTTGGTCGGGATCGTGGTGTTGCGCTCGATGAGCTTGGTCATGATCCCGCCCTTGGTCTCGATGCCCAGGGACAGCGGGGTGACGTCGAGGAGCAGCACGTCCTTGACCTCGCCGCGGAGCACGCCGGCCTGCAGCGCGGCACCGATGGCCACGACCTCGTCGGGGTTGACGCCCTTGTTGGGCTCCTTGCCGCCGGTGAGCTCGCGGACCAGGTCGGACACGGCCGGCATGCGGGTGGACCCACCGACGAGGACGACGTGGTCGATCTGGCCGACGGAGATGCCCGCGTCGCGGACGGCCTGGTTGAACGGGGCCTTGGTGCGGTCCAGCAGCGTCTGGGTCAGCCGCTGGAACTCCGCGCGGGTGATCGTGACGTCCAGGTGCAGCGGGCCGTCGGCGCCGGCGGTGATGTAGGGCAGGTTGACGTTGGTCGACTGCGCGCCCGACAGCTCGATCTTGGCCTTCTCGGCGGCCTCGCGGAGCCGCTGCATGGCGAGCTTGTCCTTGGACAGGTCGATGCCGTTGGCCGCGTTGAACTGCTTGACCAGGTGGTCCATGACGGCCTGGTCCCAGTCGTCACCACCGAGCTGGTTGTCACCGGCGGTGGCCTTGACCTCGATGACGCCGTCGCCGATCTCCAGCAGGCTGACGTCGAAGGTGCCGCCACCGAGGTCGAAGACCAGGATGGTCTGCTCGGTCTCGCCCTTGTCCAGGCCGTAGGCCAGGGCCGCGGCGGTGGGCTCGTTGACGATGCGCAGCACGTTCAGGCCGGCGATCTCACCGGCCTCCTTGGTGGCCTGGCGCTGGGCGTCCTCGAAGTAGGCGGGGACGGTGATGACGGCCTCGGTGACCGGCTCGCCCAGGTAGGTCTCGGCGTCGCGCTTGAGCTTCTGCAGCACGCGGGCGCTGATCTCCTGCGGGGTGTACTGCTTGCCGTCGATGTCGGCGGTCTTCCAGTCGGTGCCCATGTGCCGCTTCACCGAGCGGATGGTGCGGTCGACGTTGGTGACCGCCTGGTTCTTCGCCGACTGGCCGACCAGGACCTCGCCGTTCTTGGCGAAGGCGACGACCGACGGGGTGGTGCGGGAGCCCTCGGAGTTGGCGATGACCGTGGGCTCGCCGCCCTCGAGGACGGTGACGACGGAGTTGGTGGTGCCGAGGTCGATGCCGACCGCTCGTGCCATGGGATGTGGCCCTTCTCGTGCGCTGGTGTGCCGTGCAGGTCCGGTGGTCTCGCGTCGGGCGCCTTGCGCCGCGTCCGCTCAACTTTCCTGCCCACCGTAACGGCAAACCTCTCGGCGGTGTTCCCGGGTCCTCAGGGCCGGGGCAGCCGGGACACGACCAGGTCGCGCCCGCCCTCCTTGGCGACGTAGAGCAGCCGGTCGGCGCGCAGCAGGACCGCGTCCACCGAGTCCACGTCGCTGAGCACGCTGACCCCGAAGCTGGCGGTCATCACCAGCCCGCCCGGGAAGCCGTGGGCGGCGACGTCGCGGCGCAGCCGCTCGGCCACCGCGGCGCCGTCGTCGAGGTCGGCCCGCGGGACGACGACGAGGAACTCCTCGCCGCCCCAGCGGCCGAACACCGCGTCCGGGCGCAGCGAGGCCCGCACCACCCCGGCCACCTCCTGCAGCACCAGGTCCCCGACGTCGTGGCCGTAGCGGTCGTTGACCGCCTTGAAGTGGTCGAGGTCGAACAGCACGACGGCGGTGCTGCCGCCGGCCCGCCGGTCGGTGACGGCGGTGTGCAGCGCGTCGATGAGGCTGCGCCGGTTGGGCAGGCCGGTGAGCACGTCGGTGTGCGCGAGCTCCCGCAGCCGGGCGGCCTCGGCGCGGCTGAGCGCCAGCGCCTCCTTGCTGCGCGCCATGAGGAACGCCAGCATCGCCAGCACCACCACGTAGCCCAGCGCGCCGACCAGGTCGGGGGCGTAGTTGCGCTGCCCGGGCTCGCCGGGCACGAAGCGGACCAGCCCCACCACCAGGGCCACGGCCGGCCCGGCCAGGGAGGCGATCAGTGCCCACCGGGTGTCGAACCACAGGTGGGCCAGCACCACGAGCAGGCAGAGGTTGGCGAACACCCCGGGGAACAGCGAGGCCCAGGCCGCGGCGTCGTCGGCGGCGGTGGCCAGCTGCAGGGCCATCGTGGTCAGCCACACGCCGCCCAGCACGAGGAACCCGCCGACCTCGACCCACCGGATGCGGTCGGGCAGCCGCACGAGGACGACGCCGGCGCCGACCAGGAAGACGGCCAGCAGCGGGAAGGACACCGTGCGCTCCAGCGGGTGGCCCTCGGCGCCGGCGATCTGCCAGCCGCAGCCGACCAGGCCGAGCACGCAGATGGCGAGGTAGACGCGGCGGCGCACCTGCCCGTGCACGTGCCGCCTCCCCGTCCCGACCCGCAGCGCCGCGGATCGGCGCTGGTCGGGCGGTCGCCAGAGGTTGCCACGGCGGACCCGGGGACGGCAACGCGACCCGGCGGGCACCGTCCGGGGTTACTCGCCAGTAGCCTGTCGGAGCGCTCGACTATCGTCCGGGCACGTCACCTCGGTCGTCGTCGACCGGTGGGGAGAGGGAGTTCCGTGGGCCCGTTGCAGGTCGTCCTGGGCACGCTGTGCGTGCTGCTGCTCGTCGTCGCCGTGGTCCTCGCGACCCAGGCCGTGCGGAAGATGCTGGCGGTCATCAAGACCGGCCAGCCCGACGGCACCCGGTTCGGCCCCGTGGGCCCCCGGTTGAAGAACCTCGCCGTGGAGTCCCTGGGCCACACCCGGATGCTCAAGTGGTCGACCATCGGCGCCGCGCACTGGTTCGTGATGGTGGGCTTCTACGGCCTGTTCCTCACCCTGGTCGAGGCCTTCGGCGAGGTGTTCGACCCGGCCTTCCACCTGCCCCTGATCGGCACCTGGGGCATCTGGAACCTGTTCGTCGACGTGATCGGCCTGGGCACCGTGCTCGGCATCCTGGTGCTGATCGTGATCCGGCAGAAGGACCACCCGCGCCGCACCGGCCGCAACGGCCGCTTCACCGGCTCCAACGAGGGCCGCGGCTACTTCGTCGAGGCCGTCGTCCTGGTCATCGGCATCTGCATCCTGTCCATCCGGGCGGCCAAGATCGCCTCCGGCCTGGACGACGCCCCCGGCTGGTCGCACCCGGTCAGCTCGGCGCTGTCCAACCTGTTCCCGGACAACGCCGACCTGGTCAGCGTCATCGCGTTCGTGAAGATCGTGGTCAGCCTGGTGTGGCTGATCGTGATCGCCCGCAACCTCACGATGGGCGTGGCCTGGCACCGGTTCAGCGCCTTCTTCAACATCTACTTCAAGCGCGAGGAGTCCGGCGCGGTCGCGCTCGGCCCGATGCAGCCCATGACGTCGGGCGGTGTCCCGATCGACTTCGAGGACCCCGACGAGGACGCCGTCTTCGGCCGCGGCAAGATCGAGGACTTCACCTGGAAGGGGATGCTGGACTTCACCACCTGCACCGAGTGCGGGCGGTGCCAGAGCCAGTGCCCGGCCTGGAACACCGGCAAGCCCCTGTCGCCCAAGATGGTGATCATGGACCTGCGGGACCACCTGTACGCCAAGGCGCCGTACCTGGTGGGGGCCCGCGAGGTCGGCGACGGCAAGGGCGACAGCGCGGGCGGGGAGTCCGTCATGACGCCGGAGGCCCCGTCGATGGAGCAGACCTGGTACTCCGGCTTCGCCCGGGTCCAGGGCACCAACGACGCCCAGGCCGAGCGGCCACTGGTCGGCACCCTCGAGGAGGGCGGGGTCATCGACCCCGACGTGCTGTGGAGCTGCACCAACTGCGGCGCCTGCGTCGAGCAGTGCCCCGTCGACATCGAGCACGTCGACCACATCAACGACATGCGCCGCTACCAGACGCTGATCGAGTCCAGCTTCCCCTCCGAGGCCGGCGTGATGCTGCGCAACCTGGAGAACCGCGGCAACCCGTGGGGCGTCAGCCCGTCCACCCGCGACGAGTGGATGAAGGACATGCCCTTCCCGGTCCGCCAGGTCGAGGGCACCATCGACGACGACGTCGAGTACCTGTTCTGGGTCGGCTGCGCCGGCGCCATCGACGACCGCGCCAAGAAGGTCACCAAGGCCGTCGCCGAGCTGCTGCACACCGCGGGCGTGGAGTTCGCCGTCCTGGGCTCGGGCGAGACCTGCACCGGCGACCCGGCCCGCCGCATGGGCAACGAGTTCGTCTTCCAGCAGCTGGCCGCCGAGAACGTCGAGACGCTCAACACCGTCTTCGAGGGCCGGGAGGCCGGCCGGCGCAAGATCGTCGCCACCTGCCCGCACTGCTTCAACTCGATCAACCGCGAGTACCCGCAGCTGGGCGGCGACTACGACGTCGTGCACCACACCCAGCTGCTGGGCCAGCTGGTCGAGGAGGGCCGGCTCACCCCGGTCACGCCGATCGACCGCAAGGTGACCTACCACGACCCGTGCTTCCTGGGCCGGCACAACAAGGTCTACACCCCGCCGCGGGAGATCCTCGACAGCGTGCAGGGCCTGCGCACCCAGGAGATGCACCGCTGCAAGGACCGCGGCTTCTGCTGCGGCGCCGGCGGGGCGCGCATGTGGATGGAGGAGAAGATCGGGTCGCGGATCAACGTGAACCGCACCGAGGAGGCGCTCGAGCTCGAGCCCGACGTCATCTCCACCGCGTGCCCGTTCTGCATCACGATGCTGTCCGACGCGGTGAACTCCAAGAAGGAGAAGGGCGAGGCCGCCGAGCACGTCGAGGTGCTCGACGTCAGCCAGATCCTGCTGCGCTCGATGGCCCCGGTGGGGGCGGGGGCGGCCGGGGCGGAGTCCGGCCCGCAGCCGGGCGCCGAGGGCGCCACGGACCGCGGCACCGCCCCGCAGGGCACCCAGCACGGGGAGACCCAGCAGGGCCAGTCCGGCCCGGGCGCGGCCCCGGCCGAGTAGCCGGCGGGGGGACACTGACCGGGTGAGCTTCATCTTCGGCGGCGTCCGCGGGCGGGAGGACCCCGAGCTGGCGGCCGGCAACCGGCGCACCGCGCAGCACTTCGCCCGCGACATCGGCGACGAGCGCGCGCTGGCCGGGGACCGGGCGCCCATCCGCCGTGGCAATCACTGGATGTGGCTCGCCGTGGCCGTCGTCGTGCTCGCGGTGCTGGGCTTCACCTCCTCGCGCGGTGCCGACGAGGTGCCGCTGGCCGCCGACTGCACCACCCCCGCGATCGGGGTGTCCTCCAGCCAGGTCACCGCCGGGCAGACCATGTACGTGCGGCTGGCCGGCCCGGACGACGTGCCCTACGTGGTCACGGTCGACGGCGAGCCGGTCCGCGGCAACGCCGGCTCCACGGTCAGCTACACCCAGACCGCGGCCGGGCCGGCGCTCGAGCTCACCCAGTGCCTGTCCCCCGGCCTGGCGATCGCCGCGCCCGCCGGCGACGGCCCGCACGAGGTCGCCGTCCTCGCCGTGGCCGACGACGGCACGACCCGCCAGGTCGCCACCACCACGCTGCAGGTGTCGGGCACCCGCTGACCCGCACGGCAGGATCACGGTGTGCTGCTGCATCTGCGGATCACCGTCCCGGCCGACCGGGCCGACGAGGTCCACGCCCTGCTCGACGACCACCCCGGGGTGACCCACCTGGTGCACCTGCCGGGTGCGGTCCGCCGCCCGGCCGGTGACCTGGTGATGTGCGACGTGGCCCGGGAGTCGGTCGACCACCTCGTCGACGAGCTGCAGCTGCACGGGGTGGACCAGGACGGCGGCATCGCCATCGAGTCGGTGGACACCTCGCTGTCGGCGGCCTCCGACCGCGCCGAGCAGGAGGCCCCGGGGGACGGCGCGGACGCGGTGGTGTGGGACCAAGTGGTCTCCACCGCCGACGAGGAGTCCCGGCTGACCTGGACCTTCTGCGCCTTCCTCACCATCGCCTGCCTGCTGGCCGCGCTGGCGATCATCACCGACTCCGCGGTGCTGCTCATCGGCGGCATGGTCATGGGCCCGGAGTTCAGCCCGCTGGCCGGCATCGCGCTGGGGCTGGTGCACCGCGACCGGGAGGTCATCCGGCACTCGCTGGCCTCGCTCGGCGTGGGGTTCGCGGTCGCCACCGTGCTGACCGTCGGCTTCGCGCTGCTGCTGCGCTGGTGGGGCTGGGCCGACGTGTCCGACCTGCTCGCCGAGCGGCCGGCCACCGGGTTCATCACCCGGCCCGACCGGTGGTCCTTCCCGGTGGCCTTCATCGCCGGGGTGGCCGGCATGCTCGCCCTCACCAGCTCGAAGTCCGCCAGCCTGGTCGGCGTCTTCATCTCGGTGACCACGGTGCCGGCGGTCGCCGCCCTCGCGCTGGGCATCGCGTTCGGCGACTGGAGCGACGCCGCCCGCTCGGTGCTGCAGCTGGGCATCAACGTCGTCGGCATCATGCTGGCCGCGGTGCTGACCCTGCTCGTGCTCAAGGCGCTGTGGCGCCGGGTGCCCCGGGCGGTCCCCCGCGGCCTCGGCGAGGCGGGCTGAGCGCCGCGGTCCCCCGGCGGGGCCGTGCCACCATGTCGCGCGTGGTCCAGCAGCCGTCGGTCTCCGCCTCGCCGGCCGCGCTGCTGCAGCACGTGCGCGCCGGTCGGGCCAGCAGCCGGGCCGAGCTGGCCGCGCTGACCGGTGCCTCGCGCAACACCATCAGCAGCCGCGTCGACCAGCTCATCGGCGCCGACCTGCTGCTGGAGGGCGGGCGCGGGGACAGCACCGGCGGCCGGCCGCCGACCCTGCTGCAGTTCAACAGCCGCGCCGGCTGCGTGCTGGCCGTGGACCTCGGCGTGACCAGCGTCGACGTCGCCGTCACCGACCTCTCGGCCCGGGTGCTGGCCACCGCCGGCCACCCGATCGACATCGCCGAGGGGCCGCGGGCGGTGCTCGGCGAGGCCGTCCGGCTGGGCGCGGAGGTGCTGGCCGCGGCCGGGCTGTCCGACGCCGACGTCCGCGCGGTGGGGGTGGGCGTCCCCGGGCCGGTGGAGTTCTCGACCGGCCGGCCCTCCCACCCGCCGATCATGCCCGGCTGGCACGACCACCCCATCCCCGAGGCGTTCGCCCGGTGGCCGGTGCCGGTGGTCGTCGACAACGACGTCAACGTGATGGCGCTGGGCGAGATGGGTGTGACCGGCTCTGACCTCGACGTCCTGGTGGTCAAGGTCGGCACCGGCGTGGGCTGCGGCGTGGTGGTCGAGGGCCGGGTCTACCGCGGCGCCCAGGGCAGCGCCGGCGACATCGGGCACATCCACGTGCCCGCGCCCGACGGGCGCACCGTGCTGTGCCGCTGCGGCAACACCAACTGCCTGGAGGCGCTGGCCAGCGGCGCGTCGCTGCTGCGCGACGCCCTCGCCGCGGGGCTGCCGGTCAGCTCCACCCGCGACGTCGTCGGCCTGGCCGCCCGGGGCGATGGACCCGCGCTGGAGCTCGTCCGCCAGGCCGGCCGCACCATCGGCACGGTGCTGGCCGCCCTGGTCAACTTCTTCAACCCGCACCGGATCGTCGTCACCGGCGGGGTGGCCCACGCCGGGCTGCCGCTGCTGTCGGGGATCCGCGAGTCGGTCTACGCCCGGGCGATGCCGCTGGCCGCCCGCACGCTGGCCGTCGAGCTCAGCGCGGCCCCCGAGCTGTCCGGCCGGGTCGGCGCCGCGCTGATGGCCGTGGAGGCCTGCCTGGACGACGACGGCGTCCGCGTCGCCCTGTCCTGACCCGTAGCCAATCTCGTTTCGGTAACGCCACGTCGAGACCTTGACCACAGCTGTGCGCCGCCCATAGGTTCTCGCTGAGCGGACTAACGCTCACCATTGCGCATAAGTGCAACGGTCGGCCCGACGAGGGGCAGCGGCGTGGTGCGCGACAACCAGGTCCTCCTGCAGATGCAGGGGATCGTCAAGACCTTCCCCGGGGTGCGCGCGCTCGGCGGCGTGGACCTCGACGTCCGGGCCGGCGAGGTGCACTGCCTGCTCGGCCAGAACGGCGCCGGCAAGTCCACGCTGATCAAGGTCCTGGCCGGGGCGCACCAGCCCGACGAGGGCGAGATCCGCTGGGACGGCGAGGCCGTGCGGCTCACCGACCCGCAGGCGGCCATGAAGCTCGGCATCGCCACCATCTACCAGGAGCTGGACCTGGTGGCGGGGCTGTCCGTGGCCGACAACGTCTTCCTGGGCCGCGAGCGCTCCCGCTTCGGCCTGTCCCGGCCGGCCTCGGCGCACCGGGCCACCACCGCGCTGCTGGAGCGGCTGGGCCACCCCGAGATCCGGCCCGGCACCGAGGTGGGCGCGCTGTCGGCCGCCAGCCAGCAGATGGTCAGCATGGCCCGCGCGCTGTCCCAGGACGCCCGGCTGATCGTCATGGACGAGCCCTCCGCCGTGCTGGACAACGAGGAGGTCGAGCGGCTCTTCGACGTCGTCCGCGACCTCACCGCCGACGGCGTGGCCGTCGTCTACATCTCCCACCGGCTGGAGGAGATCCGCCGCATCGGCGACCGGATCACCGTCATCAAGGACGGCCGCACCGTGGCCACCGGGCTGCCCGCGCGCGACACCCCCACCCGCGACGTCATCGCGCTGATGACCGGCCGCAGCATCGAGTACGTCTTCCCCGGCCGCGAGGACCGGCCGGCCCCCGCCGCGGAGCCGCTGCTGGAGGTCGAGCACATCACGGTGCCCGGTCACGTCGCCGACGTCTCCTTCACCGTCGCCCCCGGGGAGATCCTCGGGCTGGCCGGGCTGGTCGGGTCGGGCCGCTCCGAGGTGCTCGAGGCGGTCTACGGCGCGCGCCGGCCCACCAGCGGCCAGGTGCGGGTCGGGGGCGAGCGGCTGCGCCCGGGGGACGTCGCCGCCGCGGTCGCCGCCGGCGTCGGCCTGGCCCCCGAGGAGCGCAAGAGCCAGGCCCTGCTGCTGGGCGACCCGATCTACCGCAACATCACCCTCTCCAGCCTGGCCCGGTTCGCCCGCGGCGGGTTCCTCTCCGTCCGCGGGGAGAAGGCCGCCGCCCGCGCGCAGACCGAGGCGCTGGACCTGCGGCCGGTCGACGTGGACCGCGAGGTGCGCACGCTGTCGGGTGGCAACCAGCAGAAGGTCGTGCTGGCCCGCTGGCTGCTGCGCGACTGCCGGGTGCTGCTGCTGGACGAGCCCACCCGCGGCGTCGACGTCGGCGCCCGGTCGGAGATCTACGCGCTGGTCCGCGCGCTGGCCGACCGCGGTGTCGCCGTGGTCGTCGTCAGCAGCGAGATCCCCGAGGTCCTCGGTCTGGCCGACCGGGTCCTCGTGCTGGCCGAGGGCCGCGTGCTGGCCGACGAGCCGGCCGGCGCACTGGACGAGCACCAGGTCCTCGACCTGGTCATGCAGGGCACCCCCACCCACAGCGAGGACGACGCGGCATGAGCACCCCCACCACCCAGGCACCCCCGACGACGTCCACCGCGACCCGGCGCCCCGCCGCGGCCGGCTTCCTGTCCGGCCCGGCCGGCCGGAACGCGGGCCTGGTCATCGCCCTGCTGATCCTCTGCGTCGTCGGCATCGCCACCGCCGGCGACCGGTTCGCCAGCACCGACAACCTGCTGACCATCCTGCGGCTGGCCGCGGTCACCGGCGTGGTCAGCGTCGGCATGACCTTCGTGATCATCGGCGGCGGCATCGACCTGTCCGTGGGCGCGCTGGTCGCGCTGTCCTCGGTCTGGGCCACCACGCTCGCCACGCAGGCCCTGGCCGCCGACGTGCACTGGGTCGTCATGGTCGGCACCGCCCTGCTGGTCGGCGCGGTGGCCGGTCTGGTCAACGGCGTGGTCATCGCCTACGGCAAGCTCGTGGCCTTCATCGCCACCCTGGCCATGCTCGCCGCGGCCCGCGGCCTGGCCGAGATCATCGCCAACCGGCGCACCCAGATCGTCCAGGACCAGGACTTCCTCCGGTTCTTCTCCGGCTCGCCGCTGGGTGTGCCGACCCTGGTCTGGATGTTCGCGGTCGTCGCGGCGCTGGGCTGGGTGCTGCTCAACCGGACGACGTTCGGCCGGCGCACCTTCGCCGTCGGCGGCAACGCCGAGGCCGCACGGCTGGCCGGCATCCGGGTGCAGCGGCACACCGTCGCCCTCTACGTGCTCTCGGGCGTCACCTGCGGCATCGCCGCGGTCATGCTCATGGCCCGCACCACGACCGGCAGCTCCACCCACGGCACGCTGCTGGAGCTGGACGCCATCGCCGCGGTGGTCATCGGCGGCACGCTGCTCGTCGGCGGGCGCGGCACGATCGTCGGCACCGTCCTCGGCGTGCTGATCTTCACGTCGCTGAGCAACGTCTTCACGCTGAACAACCTGTCCAGCTCCGCCCAGGCCGTCGCCAAGGGCGTGATCATCGTCGCCGCCGTCCTGCTGCAGCAGCGGGTCGCCGCCGGCCGCCGCCAGCGCCGCTCGCCGAGGGCCGTGCCGCCGACCGCCGCGGAGGGCGCCCCCGCCGGCGCCAGCCCCGGCGTCCCCGCCCCCTGATCCCCCCGCACCCCGACCTCCCCGCACCACCACCTCAAGGAGAACCCGCATGTCCGCACGGCACCGTCGCCTGTTGACCACCACCGTCGCCGTCGTCGGCGCCGCTGCCCTGGTCACCGGCTGCACCGGCAACACCCCCGAGGCCAGCTCCTCCGGCAGCGGCGGCGGCAACAACGCCGCCAGCTCGAACGACGACCCGGGCGACACCGTCGTCATCGGGTTCTCCGCCCCCGCGGCCGACCACGGCTGGATGGCCCAGATCACCGCGGCTGCCCAGGCCGAGGCCGACCGGTACTCCGACGTCGAGCTGCGCGTCGCCGAGGGCACCAACGACGTCAACGCCCAGATCAGCCAGGTCGAGACCTTCATCAACGACGGCGTCGACGCCATCGTCCTGCTGCCCTTCGACGGCGCGGCGATGACCCCGATCGCGCTGGAGGCCATGCAGGCCGGCATCCCGGTCATCAACGTCGACCGCGAGTTCGACGACCCCAACGCCGCCCGCGTCACCGTGCTGGGCGACAACTACGGCATGGGCATCTCCGCCGGGCAGTACATCTGCTCCCAGCTGGGCGACAAGCCCGACGCGGTGGTCGCCGAGGTCGCCGGCATCGACTCCCTGCCGCTGACCCAGGAGCGCAGCCAGGGCTTCTCCGACGCCCTCGCCGAGTGCGGCCTGGACGTCGACAACCGGGTCGCCGCGGAGTTCACCGTGGAGTCCGGCGAGGAGGTCACCGCCAACCTGCTGCAGGCCGCCCCGCAGATCGACGCCATCTGGAACCACGACGACGACCAGGGCATCGGCGTCCTGGCCGCCATCACCAACGCCGGCCGCGACGAGTTCTTCATGGTCGGCGGCGCCGGCTCGGCCAACGCCATGCGCAGCATCCAGGCCGGCGACTCGGTCCTGCAGGCCACCGTCATCTACCCGGCCAGCCAGGCCGCGGACGGCGTCCGGCTGGCCCGCCTGCTCGCCCAGGACAAGGGCCTGTCCGACCTGACCGACGTCGAGGTGCCCCGCGAGATCAAGCTGTCGGCACCCGTCGTGACCGCGGACAACGTCGACCAGTACATCGACAGCGCCTTCGAGTCCTGATCGAGCCCTGATCGACCGCCGGGGCCGCGCGCGAGCGCGGCCCCGGCCCACCCCAGGAGGACCCGCATGACCACCCCACTCCGGGTCGCGATGGTCGGCCACGCGTTCATGGGCGCCGCCCACTCGCACGCCTGGCGCACCGCACCCCGCTTCTTCGACCTCCCCCTGACCCCCGAGCTGGCCGTCGTCGTCGGCCGGGACGCCGACCGCGCCGCCGCGGCCGCCGACCGGCTCGGCTGGGCCGACAGCGCCTCCGACTGGCGGGAGGTGATTGCCCGGGACGACGTGGACCTCGTCGACGTCTGCACCCCCGGCGACACCCACGCCGAGATCGCGATCGCCGCGCTCGAGGCCGGCAAGCACGTGCTGTGCGAGAAGCCGCTGGCCAACTCGGTCGCCGAGGCGCAGGCGATGGCGGACGCGGCGGCCCGGGCCGCGGAGCGGGGCGTGTTCGCGATGGTGGGGTTCACCTACCGCCGGGTGCCGGCGATCGCGCTGGCGCGCCAGCTGGTCGAGCAGGGCCGCATCGGGCAGGTCCGGCACGTCCGCGCGGCCTACCTGCAGGACTGGATCGCCGACCCGCAGGCCCCGATGTCCTGGCGGCTGGAGGCGGACAAGGCCGGCTCCGGCGCGCTGGGCGACATCGGCGCGCACGTGGTCGACCTGACCCAGCACATCCTCGGCGAGCAGATCACCGGGGTCGCCGCGACCCTGGAGACGTTCGTCAAGGAGCGCCCGCTGCCCTCCTCCGCCGGGTCGTTGTCCGGCACCGCCGGCGAAGGCACCGGCACGGTGTCCGTGGACGACGCCGCGCTGTTCCTGGCCCGCTTCTCCGGCGGGGCGCTGGCCACCTTCGAGGCCACCCGGTTCGCCCTGGGCCGCAAGAACGCCATCCGGATCGAGGTCAACGGGTCGGCCGGCAGCCTGGCGTTCGACTTCGAGGACATGAACACCCTGCACTTCTTCGACGGCGCCGACCCCGACGAGACCGCCGGCTTCCGGCGGATCGTGGTCACCGAGCCCGGCCACCCCTACGTCGGCCACTGGTGGCCCGCCGGGCACGGGCTGGGCTACGAGCACGGCTTCACCCACCAGGTCGTCGACCTCGTGCACGCGCTGGCCGAGGGTGTGCAGCCCACGCCCTCCTTCGCCGACGGCCTGGCCGTGCAGCGCGTGCTGGACGCGGTGACCCGCAGCGCGGCCGACAACTCCACCTACACCCCGATCCCAGGAGCCTTCTGATGCCACGTCCGGTCACCCTGTTCACCGGCCAGTGGGCCGACCTGCCCTTCGAGGAGGTGTGCCGGCTGGCCTCCGGGTGGGGCTACGACGGCCTGGAGATCGCCTGCTGGGGCGACCACCTCGACGTCGTCCGCGCCACCGAGGACGACGCGTACCTCAAGGGCAAGAAGGACCTGCTCGAGCAGCACGGCCTGCAGGTCTGGACCATCTCCAACCACCTCAACGGCCAGGCGGTCTGCGACGACCCGATCGACGCCCGGCACCAGAACATGGTCGACCCGCGGGTGTGGGGCGACGGCGACCCCGAGGGCGTGCGCCGCCGCGCCGCGGAGGAGATGAAGGCCACCGCGCACGCCGCGAAGGCCCTCGGCGTCTCCACCGTCGTCGGGTTCACCGGGTCCTCGATCTGGAAGACCGTGGCCATGTTCCCGCCGGTGCCCGAGTCGATGGTGGCCGCGGGCTACCAGGACTTCGCCGACCGGTGGAACCCGATCCTGGACGAGTTCGACGCCGCCGGAGTCCGGTTCGCCCACGAGGTGCACCCGTCCGAGATCGCCTACGACTACTGGACGACGGTGGCCACGCTGGAGGCCATCGGGCACCGCGAGGCGTTCGGGCTGAACTGGGACCCGTCGCACTTCGTCTGGCAGGACCTGGACCCGGTCGGGTTCCTCTGGGACTTCAAGGACCGGATCTACCACGTGGACTGCAAGGACGCGAAGAAGCAGGTCGGCAACGGCCGCAACGGCCGGATGGGCTCCCACCTGCCCTGGGCCGACCCGCGCCGCGGCTGGGACTTCGTCTCCACCGGGCACGGCGACGTCCCGTGGGAGGCCTGCTTCCGGATGCTCAACACGATCGGCTACGACGGCCCGATCTCGGTGGAGTGGGAGGACGCCGGCATGGACCGCCTGGTCGGCGCCCCCGAGGCGCTGGCCTTCGTCCGCTCGCTGGCCTTCGACCCGCCGTCCGCGGCCTTCGACGCGGCCTTCTCCCGCAGCTGACCCGCCCCGCCCGGGCCCTCCGCCCGGGTGGAGCATGGACCCCCGTGACCACTGCGCCAGCCCCCGCCGGATCGACCCGACGGGGGCTGGCGCTCGTCGCGGTCGCCGTCGTGCTCACCGGGTTCAACCTGCGGACGGCGGTCAACAGCATCGGGCCGGTGCTGCAGGAGATCGAGCAGGGCCTGGGCATCTCCTCCGGTGCCGCCGGGCTGATCACCACGATGCCGCTGCTGTGCTTCGCCGCGATCGGGTTCGCCGGCCCGCCGCTGGCCGCCCGGTTCCGCGACGGCCACGTGCTGGCCGCCGCGCTGGTGGTGATGGCGCTCGGCGTGCTCGGCCGGGCCGCGGCGCCCTCGTTCTGGCTGTTCCTGCTCGGCACGGTGGGCACGATGGTCGGCGGGGCGCTGGGCAACGTGCTGCTGCCGGGCATCGTCAAGCACTGGTTCCCCGGCCGCACCGGCCTGCTGGTCGGCGCCTACAGCACGGCCATGGCGATCGGCGGTGCGGTCGCCAGCGTCTCGACCGCGCCGGTCGCGGCCGCCGTGGGCGCCGACGGGTGGCGCTGGGCGCTGGGGGTGTGGGCGGTGTTCGCCGTCCTCGCGGTGCTGCCGTGGCTGGCCGTGCCGAAGCGGGCGGGCGGGTCCGGCGGGCCGGCCCGGGCGGTGCGGCTGCGCGCGCTGGTGCGCAGCTCGCTGGCCTGGCAGCTGGCGGTGTTCTTCGGCCTGCAGGCGATGCAGGCCTACGTGATCGTCGGCTGGACGGCGCAGTACCTGCGCGACGAGGGCATGTCCGCCGCGGCGGCCGGCGCGCTGGTCGGCGTCAACGCGCTGATCGTCATCCCGCTCAACGCCCTGGTGCCGGTGGGCACGGTCCGGCAGGCCTGGCAGCGGCCGATGCTGGTCGCGTTCATGGCCTGCTACCTCGCCGGCTGGACCGGCCTGCTGCTCGCGCCGCTCACCCTGACCTGGCTGTGGATGTCGCTGCTGGGCTGCGGCATGGGCACCTTCGCGATGGTGCTCGCGCTGCTGGGCATGCGGGCCCGGACGCCGGAGACGGTGAACGCGCTGTCGACGGTCGTGCAGGGCTGGGGCTACGCGCTGTCGGCGGCCGGGCCGGTGCTGGTGGGCCTGCTGCGCGGCTGGACCGGCGGGTACACCGGCATGTTCGTGCTGGTCTACGCCGGGGTCGCCGGGCTGTTCGTCACCGGGTGGCTGGTCTGCGCACCCCGCCAGGTGGACGACGAGGTGCCCGGGCTGACCGGCCCGGCCGACGGGTCCCCCGTGGTGGAGGCCGCCGGCGCCGAGCCCCCGGTCGTCGTCGACCGCGGCTGACCGGCGGCCCGGCTCAACTCGGAACCAGTCCGTCCGAAGACGGAGGCGACTCCCCCCGAGACGAGACGGACGCCCATGACCACGCTGGAGGCCCCGGCCCGCGGCCGGACCCCCGTACGACCGACCGGCGTCGAGCGCAGCTTCGGCGCCGACGAGCTGATCGTCTCCAAGACCGACCGCCGCGGCGTCATCACCTACGCCAACGACGTGTTCTGCCGCGTGGGCGCCTACGCCCTCGACGAGGTCCTGGGCCAGCCGCACAACCTCATCCGGCACCCCGACATGCCGCGGGCGGTGTTCGCGCTGCTGTGGGACACCATCTCCGCCGGCCAGGAGCTGTTCGCCTACATCAACAACCTGGCCAAGGACGGCGCGAACTACTGGGTCCTGGCGCACGTCACGCCCTCCTTCGACGAGCGCGGGCAGATCGTGGGCTACCACTCCAACCGCCGCCGTCCCTCCCCCGGCGCGCTGGCCCAGGTGCGGCCGCTGTACACCGCGCTGCTGGACGAGGAGCGCCGTCACCCCACCGCCCGCGCGGCCGTGGCCGCCTCCTCCGAGCTGCTCACCCGGCTGGTGGCCGAGCGCGCCGCCAGCTACGAGGACCTCATCTGGTCGATCATCGGCGCCGAGGAGAACTGACGTGTCCCTGCTGTCCCGTGGCGGGTCGTCCTCCGACGCCGCCGAGATCGCCGTCTACCGCGCCTTCGTGCGCCAGCTGACCCAGGACCTGGCCGCGGCCGCCCGCGGTGACCTCGAGGCCCGCGCCGTCCCCGTGCCCGGCTCCGCCGACGTCCCCGAGCTGGTCGCGCTGCGCGACGAGGTCAACCGGGTCCTCGACGTCTCCGACGCCTTCGTCCGCGAGGCCAGCGCGTCGCTGACCTCGGCCTCGGAGGGCCGCTACCACCGCAAGGTGCTGCTCACCGGCCTGCCCGGCTCGTTCCGCCGCAGCGCCGCCACCATCAACGACGCCCGCGACGCGATGAAGGCCTCCGCGGGCCGGGTCGACGCCGCCGCGGCCTCCCGGCTGGAGCTGGCCGACGAGTTCGAGTCGGTCGTGCTCTCGACGTCGGAGGGCGTGGCCACCGCCGCCACCGAGCTGTCGGCCACCGCGGCCGGGCTGACCGGCGCGGCCGGGGCGGCCAGCACCGAGGTGGACGCCGCCCGCGGCACCATCAACTCCCTCACCCGGTCCTCGCACGAGATCGCGCAGGTCATCGCGCTGATCGAGAGCGTCGCCGGGCAGACCCGCCTGCTGGCCCTCAACGCGACCATCGAGGCGGCCCGCGCCGGCGAGGCGGGCCGCGGCTTCGCCGTGGTGGCCAGCGAGGTCAAGGACCTGGCCGACCAGACCGGCCGGGCCACCGAGAAGGTCACCGAGCAGGTCGCGGCCATCCAGGCCTCCTGCGACGACGTGGCCGCGGTGATGAGCTCGGTCGGGGACACCGTGCTGGCCATGACCGGGCTGGTCGAGGGCATCGCGGCCGCCGTCGACGGTTCGGCGTCCCTGGCGGGGGCCGACCAGACGGGGCTGTCGCGGCTGGCCGAGCAGCTCAGCTCGGAGATGACCGGCTTCCTGGCGGCGATGCGCCAGTAGCCCCCGGGTATCGGGAGCTCCACCCCTCTCTTCCGGCCCGATCGGCAGGGTGGAGCTTCCGATACCCCCGGGCGGCGGGTGGATGAGGGATCCCTCATCCGGCGCTCACCGGCGCGTCACGCCCCCGGCGCAGGGTCGGGCGGTGACCTCGCTGCTCGCCCCCGCCGCCGGTCCCGCCCTCGCCCAGCGCTGGCCGCCGTCCCTGCGGCTGCTGCTCGGCGAACCCGCCGTCGACCTCTGGACGGCGGCGCTGGCGCCCTCGGGCGCGTCGCTGCGCGCACTGCGGGCGACGTCGGTGTCGCTGCGGGCCGACGGCTCGGCCACCGTGCAGTACGCCGCGCAGCTGGTCGACGCCGCCGGTCGCCCGCTCACCGACACCCTCGCCGCCACCACCGGCAGCCGGATCCCGGTCGGCGCCGCGGTGCTCACCGACGGCGCCGGCACCGACGTCGGGCTGTGGCGCTGGCCGCACGACCCCGCGCTGCCGGCGCTGGCCCGGGCGACGTCGGCGACGGCCGTCCGCTCGTGGCTGCCCGCGCTCGGCGCGCCCGCGCAGGGCGCCCGGCTGCGGCTGCGTGCCTACCGGCCCGGACGGCGCGCGGTGGTGGAGGTGCAGGCCCCGGGCGGGCGGTGGTTCGTCAAGGTGGTCCGCCCGGCCGAGGTCGACGGGCTGGTGCAGCGGCACCGGCTGCTGGCCGGGCTGCCGGTGCCCGAGGTGCTGGCCGCGGACGACGACGGCGTGGTGGTGCTGGCCGAGCGCCCGGGGACGCCGGTGCGCGCCGTCCTCGACGACCCGGGGACGCGCCCGTCGGCCGCCGTCCTCACCGAGCTGCTGGACCGGCTGCCGGCCGCGCTGGCCGAGCTGCCGCCGGTGCGCGGACCGCTGGAGCGGGCCGCCGGGCACGCCGCCGCGCTGGGCCTGGTGGTGCCGCACCTGCGCCCCCGGCTGTCCGCGCTGGCCGACGCCCTGGCTGCGGCCGACCCCGGCAGGCACCCGCTCGTGCCGGTGCACGGTGACCTGTACGAGGCGCAGCTGCTGCTGGCGGACGGGCAGGTCAGCGGCCTGCTCGACGTCGACGGGGCAGGTGCCGGGCACCGGGTCGACGACCTGGCGAACCTGCTGGGCCACCTGGCCGTGCTGGGCGCGCACGGCTACCGGCGGGAGCTGACCGCCGCGCTGCCCTGGCCCCCGGCGCAGCTGGCGCCCCGGGTGGCCGCGGTGGTGCTGGGCCTGGCCACCGGCCCGTTCCGGGTGCAGGGGCGGGCGTGGCCGCAGGCGACGGAGGCCCGGCTCGCGCTGGCCGAGGACCTGCTCGCCGGCCGATGAGAGAGCGCTCACCGAGCTCTCCTCGGCACCTCACCGGGCGTGGGGATGGTGGTCCCCGTCAGCAGATGAGCCCGACCGAGGAGGACCCGAGATGAACCGCCCCGCCACCTGGAAGACCGTCACCTTCGGCGTCGCCCTGACCGGCCTGGGGATCGCCGGCGTCGGCGTCGCCGCGGCCGACGACGACGCGCCGACCACCCAGCAGTCCAGCAGCCAGGCCGTCGCCGGGGACGACACGCCCGACGCCACGCCGGACACCCAGACCCCCGACGACGCCACCCCCGACGACGCCACCCCGGACGACGCGACCCCCGACGACGCCACCCCGGACGACGCGACCCCGGACGACGCCACGCCGGACACCCAGACCCCGGACGACAACACCCCGGACGACACCACGCCCGACGACTGATCGCGCCCGCCCGGGACCATCCCCGGGCGTTGACCGTGCAGATCCGCAACGGGGACACGCCGGCCCACGGCGTGTCCCCGTTGCCGTCGCGCAAGATCACGAGCGGGGCGGGCTCAGACCAGGCGGTAGCCCATCCCCCGCACCGTCTCGATCCGCGCGGCGCCCAGCTTGCGGCGCAGGTACCGCACGTAGACGTCCACCACGTTGGAGCCGGGGTCGAAGTCGTAGCCCCAGACGTGGGAGAGCAGCTGCTCGCGGGCCAGCACCTGGCCGGGGTGGCGCAGGAAGGTCTCGGCGAGGGCGAACTCCCGGGCCGAGAGGTCCACGGTGCGGCCGTCGACGTGGGCGCGGCGGGTGCGCAGGTCCAGCGACAGGTCGCCGGCGGTGAGCACGGTCAGCTCGCCGCCGGACCGGTCGGGTGCCAGCCGCAGCCGCACCCGGGCCAGCAGCTCCTCGAACCGGAACGGCTTGGCCATGTAGTCGTCGGCGCCGCCCTCGAGCCCGGCGACGGTGTCGGTGACCGAGTCCCGCGCGGTGAGGACGACGACCGGGATGGTGCACCGCTCGGCGCGCAGGGCCTTGAGCACGGCGAACCCGTCCAGGACCGGCAGCCCGGTGTCGAGCACCACGAGGTCGTGCTCGCCGCTGCGGGCGGCGTCCCGGGCGGCCAGGCCGTCGCCGACGACGGTCACGGTGAACCCGTTGGCCTTCAGGCCCTTCTCCACGAACGACGCGATGCGCGGCTCGTCCTCGGCGACCAGGATCCGGCTCAGGGGGTGCCTCCAGCGGGGTGCGGGTCCTCGGCGGTGGCCGAGGCGTCGTCGACCGTGCCGTCGGCGGACGGCGCGGGGTGGGCGGGCAGCACGAGGGTGAAGGTGGCGCCGCGGCCGGGCGCGGAGTCCAGTTCCACCCGCCCGCCGTGCGCCGCGGCGATGGCGGCCACGATCGCCAGGCCCAGTCCGGCGCCCTCGCTGCGGCCGCGCCCGGCGGGGCCGCGGGCGAACCGCTCGAACAGCCGGGTCCGGTCGTCGGGGTCGATCCCCGGGCCGCTGTCGGTCACCCGGAACCGCAGCTCGTCCCCGACGAGGCGGCTGCCCAGCACGACCCGGTCGCCCGGGGCGGTGACGTGCACGGCGTTGTCGGCCAGCGCCACCACGGCCTGGGTGACCCGCTGCGGGTCGAGCACGGCGTCCAGCTCGGCGGTCTCCTCGACCACCCAGTCGCGGTCGCCGAGGCGGGCGACCTTGCGGCCCACCTCCGCGGTGAGCGCCGCGACGTCGACGGCGTGCGGCCGGACGAACGCCGGCTGCTCGGCGCGGGCGAGCAGCAGCAGCTCGCCGACGATGCGATTCATCCGGTCCAGCTCGTCGTCGACCAGCGCGACGGTGTCCCGCACGTCGGCGGGGTCGGTGGGGTCGAGCACCTCGAGGTGGCCGCGGACGATGGTGATCGGGGTGCGCAGCTCGTGGCCGGCGTCGTCGAGGAACCGCCGCTGGGCGGCGACCCCGGTCTCGACCCGGTCGAGCATGGCGTTGACCGAGCGGGCCAGGTCGGCGAGCTCGTCGCCGGGGCCGTCGGGGACCTCGATGCGGCCCGACAGGTCGGTCTCGGTGATGCCCTGCGCGGTCTCGGCCACGTCGCGGACCGGGCGCAGGATCCGCCCGGCGACCACCCATGCGCCGCCGGCGGCGGCCAGCGACGTCAGCCCCCCGACGACGAGCATGAGCCGGGCGGTGGAGTCGGCGGCCTCGCGCTCGAGGTCGGCGAAGAACGCGGCGACGACGACACCGCTGCCCGGGGCGCCGTCCAGCGACACGGGGACGGCGACGTAGAGCACCTCGCCGGCACCCGAGGCGTAGCTGCCCGATCGGGACTCCGACACCGACCCCACCAGCGCGGTGAACCGGGCGTCGTCGGACAGCCGCACCGGCGCCTCCACCCGGCTCTGGTAGCGGTAGGCGCCGTCGACGTAGGCGAGGAACTTCTCGTTGGGCCGGGCCTGGTTGTAGGTGAGCACCGCCGAGAGCACGTCGTCGACCGAGCCGAACGCGGCGCCGGTGCGGGGGTCGATGCCGGTGTCGACCAGGCGGCGGAACTCGGCCACCTCGGCCTGCAGCGAGGTGGCCATCCGCTCGTCGGTCGCGGCGACGAGCAGCCGCCAGGTCACCACCACGACCGCGGCGAGGGCGAGCAGCACCAGCAGCAGGACCCAGCCGATGATCCGGGTGCGGGCAGCACGGGGCGCCCACCGTCGCCGGCCCCGGCTGCGGGCGTCAGTCCTCACCGTCGTCGTCAACGTCGTCGGGGTCGTCGGTGTCCCCGTCGTCGTCCGGGCCGTCGTCCCCGCTGTCGTCGTCGTCCTCGTCGTCGTCCTCGGGCGGGGCCGGGGGGACGACGTCGGTGGGGCCCGGCAGCGGCGCGGTCGGCGGGACGACGGACGGCGCGGACGGCGAGGGCACCGCGGTGGGCACCGGCACCGTGATCGGCGCGGGCACCTCGCCGACGCCGGTGGCGGCCGGCCGCAGCGCCGTCCAGCCCAGCACCACGACGGTGACCGCCACGACCACGGCGAGCACCGCGAGCAGGGCGGACCGGGGGCGCACGGACTCAAGCGTCGTGGCGCGCGGTGGCCGCCCGGTGAGACGCCGATGAGAGGTCTCTCATCCGGACGGGTGGATCCGCTCCGGGACGGCGCCCGGGTGGTCGATGACGTGCCCGAGGCGTGCACCGGGCACGCCGTGGGAGGACTGCGTGGGCACCAGCTGGACCGCCGACCGCCGGCTCGTCGCGGTGGGCATGGCCGCGACCGTGGTGGTCGGGTTCGCCGCCGCCGCGGTGGCCGACACCCTCCGCCTGCCCGACGTCGCGGTCGCCGACGACTGGGGGCCCGGCGACGGGCTGAGCCGCTGGGTGCTGGGCACCGCCGACCCCGCCGCGCTGGTGGTCGCCGCGTCGGCCGCACCCGGCGTGGTCAACGCGCAGCCGCTGTTCGACGGCACCGTCCTGGTGGCCACCCGGTCCGCCGACCCGTCGGCGCTGTCCTCGATCCCGGGTGTGGTGTCGGTGGACCCCTCGGTGTCGGCCGAGCTGTCCGCCGACCCCACCGACCCGTACTGGTCCTCCTACGGGTGGAACCTGGAGAACACCGGGAGCAACTTCTCCGGCCAGAGCGGCATCCGGGACGCCGACCTCGACGCCACCGCCGGCTGGGCGTCCAGCACCGGCACCGGCGAGGTCGTCGCGGTGCTCGACTCCGGCTACGACCTCGACCACCCCGACATGGCCGGCGCGCTGTGGAGCAACCCCGCGGAGCCGTGCGGATCGGTGGACACCGACGGCAACGGCCTGGCCGGGGACTGCAACGGGTGGGACTTCACCCGCAACGCACCCATCGTGGACGCGACCGACAGCGGCTCGCACGGCACGTCCGTCAGCGGCGTGATCGCCGCGCGGGCGGGCAACGGCGCGGGCTCGGCCGGCGTGGCCCCCGGCGTCTCGATCATGCCGTTGGTGATCGGCAGCGGGAAGACCGTCGACGTCAACCTCGGCGCCCAGGCCATCCGGTACGCCGCCGACCACGGCGCCACGGTCATCAACGCCTCCTGGGGCGGCCCCACGCTGGTGCCGGCCCTGCAGGCGGCGGTCGCCTACGCCGGGTCGAAGGGCGTGCTGGTCGTCGCCTCGGCCGGCAACGACGCCGTCGACCGCGACGCCGCACCGACCTACCCGGCCTCGCTGCCCGACCCCGCGATCATCTCGGTGGGCAGCTCGACGGCCGCGGACACCCTGTCCTCCTTCTCCGCCTGGGGCGCGACCTCGGTCGACCTGATGGCGCCGGGCACGCTGGTCTTCGCCCCCTGGCCCGACGGCGGGTACCGGCTGGTGAGCGGCACCTCGTTCTCCGCCCCGGAGACCGCCGCTGCGGTCGCGATGTACCGCAGCCTCATGCCCACGGCCACCGCCGCGGAGGTCAAGCAGGCCCTGCTGGCCGACACCGACCCGGTGCCCGCCTTCGCCGGCCGGTCGGTGTCCGGCGGCCGGCTGAGCCTCGACGGCCTCGCCGCGCTGGGCAGCCAGCAGGTCGGCTGGACCTTCACCGGCATGACCGGCGCCCCGGGCGCGCTGAGCCCCTCGCTGACCAGCAGCACGAACCTGCCCGCGGGCGACTACACCGCCGTCCTCGGGCTGGGCATGCGCGTCGGCGGGCAGGTGTACGCGCTGTCGGGCCAGGACCTCGTGGTCGGGGGCAGCACGCGGACCACCGACGACACCGGCACCGTCGCCGTCCCCCTCGGCGCCCGCGGGCCGGGCTCGGGGACGCTGGTGCTCGCGCCGACGACGGCCCTCACCGAGGGCCGCTACGTGCTCACCGTCCAGCTGCTGCAGGACGGCGCCCCACTGGGCCGGGTGTCCGCCGCGCCGCTGACCGTGGCCACCGCACCGGCCCCGACCACCGCGCCCACGACCGGCGCGGGCCCGACGTCCGCCCCGTCGACCGGCGCAGCCCCGACCTCGGGCGGCGCGCCCACCTCGGCGGCGCCCACCTCCGCGGCCCCGACGGCTACCGGGCCGACCAGGACGGCGCCGACGTCGTCCCGGCCGACCGGGTCCGGCCCGACCCGTGCGGCGCCGACGTCGTCCGCCCCCACGTCGTCGGCCCCCACCACTGCCGGCCCGACGACCGCGACGCCCACCAGCTCGGGGCCGTCCACCGCACCCACGGCCGGCCCGACCGGTGCCGGGCCCACGGGCGCCGCCCCGACCACCGGTGCCGGGCCGACGACCGCCGCGCCCACCAGCCGGCCGGTGCCCACCGGCACGACGCCGACGACCACGGCGCCGCGCACCACCGCCTCCCCCACCGGCGCGTCGCCGGTCCCGACGGTTCCGCCGGGCGGGTCGACGGTGTATCCCGGGGTCGGTGACTTCCGGGTGACCTCGGTGCGGCCGAACCGGGTGGACGCCGCCGGTGGCGCCGCGGTGACCGTCGTCGGCACCTTCGCCGAGCAGCCCCGTGTCCTGGTCGGCACGTCGGGGACGGCGACGGTCGTCTCCTGGTCGGCCACCCAGGTGGTCTTCACCGCCCCGGCCCGGGTGCCCGGCACCTACGACCTGCTGCTGTCCACGGCGGGCGGGCTGCGCTCGGCGCTGCCGGCCGCGCTGACCTACACCTCGTCGAGCGGGTCCACCGGCCCGACCTCGGCGCCGAGCTCGACCGCGAGCCCGACGACGAGGCCGGTGCCCACCGCTGCCCCGACGTCGTCCGGCCCGGTCGTGGTGCGGGGGCCGGGCGGTCAGCGACTGGTGCAGACCGCGTTCTTCAGCGGCCTGCCGGCGTCGCTGTGGTCGATGGACTGCTCGTCGTCCTGCACGGGCACCCAGGTCTAGACGCGGCGGGCGGTGACCGCCCGCAGCGGGTCGCCGGGGCCGGGCGGGGTGCGCAGCTCGACGCGCGGCTCGTCGAACCCGCCGGCCCGGCGGACCAGCTCGGCGACCAGCGGGCCGTGCTGCTCGTCGGAGGTGGCCAGCCAGCCGTGGACGGCCTTGGTCGGGAAGCAGCGGTTGGAGAAGGTGATCGCAAGGACGCCGCCGGGGCGCAGCACCCGCGCGGCCTCGGCCAGCACCTCGATCGGCCGGGTCAGGTAGTCGACGGAGACGCAGCAGACCACGGCGTCGACGTCGGCGTCGGGGAGCGGGATGCGCGGGTCGGCATTGAGGTCGTGCACGATGCGCTCGGTGGCGGCCGGGTTGGCGCGCAGCTCGGCGGCGTTCATGCCGAGGACGCCGAGCTCGGCGGGCGGGTGCTCGAAGTGCGAGACCCACGACGACATCAGGTCCAGCGCCCGGCCGGTGATGCCGAGCTCGGTGTACAGGGCGCCGACGGCGGCGATGGCGCGGTCGTCGATGTGGGTGACCAGCCGCTCCGGGGCGTAGAAGACGTCGTCGGGACGGTCGTCGTCGCGGGCGAAGAAGCCGGGCGGGAAACCGTCGTAGAGGTCGCTCGTCACCCGCTGATCCTGCGGTGGTGCAGGGGGCCCCGCCAGGCGTGGTGAGCGCTGCGGTAGTGTTCGGGCACACCTCGCGGGTGTAGTTCAATGGTAGAACATCAGCTTCCCAAGCTGACAGTGCGAGTTCGATTCTCGTCACCCGCTCCACACAAAACCGCAGCTCAGCGGCACGATTCGAAGATCATTCCGGGTTGCTGATCATGGTTAGTCATGACCTAAAACCCCCCTCTGTGACCGCGAGATCCGCGGTGCCACCGAGGTGCTCAAGGACGAGGCGTACCAGGCTAACTTCACCCCCACTTAGGTCATGACTAGGTCACGCCGACAGGCTCCAGGACGCCGTCTGCGGCCCCCAGCCACACCGTCTACGTCACCCCGACGCGGGTGATCGCGACACTGGATAGGCGGGCGTCGATCAAGAAATGACCCGTCCTCGGACCGGCCCACTCTTGGTGCGGCAGAGGGGTGACGCTTCTGGCGCGGAGGATGTCCGCCATGACCGAGACCACCCCTACCTGGGACGGGCATGTGCCCCACGACGGCCACGCGGTCCTGGTCCTGCTCGAGACTGGTCCCGCTACGTCTGGTGGGGCGCCGAGGGGCACACGGACCGGGTGGCCCTTATCGATGGCCGGGTCCTGATCTAGGCAACCGCCGACGACGGCCGCCGTCATGCCCGCGAGGCCGGCTGGGGGCCACAGGTCCGACCGGGCCGAACAACCAAGCGTCGGTCGCGGACACCGTCGATAGTTGCCCGGTTGCACCGCCCCGCGCACCGCTGGACCCTGCGGCCGGCCGAGCTTGTGGAACCTGCAGTAGGAGCCAGTTGCGCGCCGCGCCGGCCCCGACTCGCCCCCAACCGCGTTACAGGCGCACTGTCACCGCAAGCTCACCTTCGCCGACGCCCCACGGCTGGCCGGCGCCGACACCAACGGGCCCCGATGGATGGCCGCCGAGCTGCAGTGCCTCGAGGCAGCACCGACCATCGCATTGCATGCCGTTCGCGCAGCCCTGCGCCTCGGGCGAAGGACGTCACCGGTCTAAACGGCACCGCACCGGCCCTGGCTCACAACTTTGGCCAACCGGACTGCACGCCTTCACGACGGTGACAGTCCTGGTTTCGATGCTCATGACGCTGGTCCTCGCCCAGAACATCGCAAGCTGCCCTCAAGTGGCAGTGGCCGATACCGACGGTCCGTCCGAAGCCAGAGCTACGCCCCTGCTCGAGAAGGACCGACGCCAGACCTCTTCACTCTGGCGGGCCGGCGACCGGGAGATGTGTCCTCCCAGTACGGCGCGTCGACAGCCGTCATGCGTGCGCCCGCGGCGCAACGTCAACTCAGCCTCGGCGACCGCCTATAGGCGGCCCCAACCAGGCCTCGACATTTCCGAAGCCCAGTCAGCACACTGCGCTCCCGTACTTTCGGCCTGCACCACCTTCTAATAGCAGCGTGACCTACGCGGCCTTCGACCAGGCAACGATGACGTGGCTTCGCGCCTCAGGCCTCCAAGGGCATCAACGACAGTTGGTGCAACTGGTCCTGCGAGGCATAGCGGCGGACGCATACACGATGCAGCATGCTTCCTTGTCAGGATCAGTCATGTCGGCAGCATCTCGACTGCAGAGTGCCCTGGCTTCCCATGCTGGTTCCGGCCAACCACGCGGCAGGCTTGTGAGACAGCTAGCAGCGGGCGCCCTCAGGGCCACTGCGCAATTTCTTCAATTGCGACCGAGTGACACCGCTGTACACCAGATCGCAATCATTTGCCATGCGATCCCAATTTCCATCACCAGCTCAGCCAACGAGCAAGCCGCGGCGTCGCTGTTGCAACAACTCGCCGCCGAGAATAGTAAGCTGCCAGCTTCCATCGAGGATCTATTCCATAGCGCATGGATCGCCACCCCCCGCAGCGATCGTCCCGAGCTCATCGATCGCGCCGCCGCCGAGACAGCGTCGCTGATTGCAATCTCCGGCCGCGACTACAGGGAGGCCTCCGGGACGCTCGCGAGGATGACAGTAAGCGGAACACCAACAAGCACCCAAATCTGGCAGTCTTTATTTTCCAAGCCGCAGGAGTTCCGAACAGCTTGCCTCGTTGAAGGCTTGCGTTACCTGGGTGACCTATCCGCGATTGCTCCGGGCTACGAACAGTTTGACCTGATACGCGAGTCGCCGTCAGGGTGGGGACTAGCAAGCGAGCGCCTTCGCAGTTTCGTGGCAACTTTCAGGCCAGAACGTCGACAGGCAGTACTGCTAACGACCAAGGTCACAGCACACGACCGCGTAACAGCAGCGCGGAAGATGCGCCGCGAAGTCTCGGAGCTACTTGATCAGTACATGGCCGGGCATCGCTTGGGAGACTTTCGCCTTCTACCTACGTCGCTGGCGAGCACTCTTGATGGTCGCAGTACGCAGGAAGTAGGTGACCGGGGCCGCAGTATTACAAGAGCCTCCCCCCTCACGCCCTCGTGGCCGACCCAGTTGCGTCCCGCGCTACGGATGGCTCACCTCGCGAGGTCTACTGATGCCCCGATGACGCGGGGTGCGCTGGGCTGGGTCGCGTTGGAAACCCTTGGACTAAGCAGCGAGACTCATGCTGAACCCCTGGCCCGACTACTCGCACTTCAAGCCGTTCGACAGCAATTCATCGACGCGCATCAGGCGCTTAGACAATCCGTTAAGACGCATCTTGCGATCAATGCGACGGCCTCCACGCGAGCAGCCCGCAAGCTCGAGACTTTTCAGCAATCGAGCGATGGGCGTCCTCCACGCGAGGCAGAAGGGGCCCGCCGCTTGCGTCAAGTCTTGTCCAGGCTCACGTCTGAAGCGATCGACGCTAATGCCGTGCAGCGCGAGGAAGGTTTCACTCTCAGTTATGGCCGCAGATCACTCGACGACTATGCAAGAATTGATCCCACGAACGCAACGCTTGAGGGCGTTAGCTCATGGATCCAGATCCTATCTGCAGCCGAGCCCGGCGACTCGGGGGGGCTAATCATGGCTCGCTCGGGTGTGGAAGATCTATGCAATCTGATGCAAGGACTCGAGTCCTACGACGTAAGCACTTGCAAGGCCTATGCCCAGAATCCGAGAGTTCTTGCCGATCGACTCTCGACCCTGAAGGAGCGCTATTGGTACACGCTGGACTGGATGTACGCATCGAGGAATCTCGCATTGCATGCGGGCGTTCAGTCTCTTGAGGGCGATGAAGCCATGCTGTCAGTGGCCGCTATGGGTGTTGTGGACACGACTCTCGAAGTTCTCGGAAACTGGTTCAGGCATCTCGCAACACATCCAGCAACACCTGATGCTACGTACTCAGCATTGGATGCAGTAACTGATCTTGCAGCAAGATTCGATGTTGTTATCACAGGCTTGAATAGTCCGACCCGAGTGGCGCGTCTGGACATCGCCGAGTTGACCAGCCCCCGGTCCTCTGTTTGGAAGAACGAGTCGTGGATTTGAAGTCCTAGAAGTCCCGGCCGACAAGGCCGCCAGTCTCAGTGTCCAAGATCGTGCGAATAATTCCGTCCTTGAACCAGTCCTCCTGCAAGACTTCATCAGGAATATCATTGCTGTTGATGGTGCAAATATACTGCCCCCCCGACACCTCCACCATCTCCTGCGCGAATCGCAAGGCCCCTGCCCGCTGCCTTGGGTCTACGCCGTCAAAAACGGAAGAGTCGTGGACAAGAAAATCTGGGTGGTGTTCGGTCACCGTTCCCTCTTCAAGCATTGTGAGGTCAAAGCAGAATAGGACCATTCGGTCCACTCCAGTGCTTCCCGCACCGGTGGCCCGGATGGAAAATCTATAGCCGCCGTCGTCTACGGACACAGTGAGGGCAGCGTCCTTTCCGTAGAGGCGGCTCATTTTGTTACTAAAACGAGCGCTAATTCGGTCCAACTTGGTCCGCGATCCGGCGAGTTCGCGCGTCGCATCGTTGCGGCGCGTCGACTGCTCAAGCTTGAGTTCCTCGCGACGTGCAAGCAGTTCACGGGCCTGTTCGATCTGCAAATCAAGGGCAGCGAGTCGCCCCTGAGCTTCACTAAGCTCTTCCCGCATCGCGTTCAGCTCATCGAGCGCTCCGCCAGCATCCAGGGTCCGCAGGGTGCTATCGCGCTGAGAGTCCAGGCGCGTGAGTTCGACGGACCGCTCAGCAATGCGTCGATCGAGAGTGTCAATCTCGGTGCGAATGAATAACCGCCGGTTTGCAATGAGAGTCGCATGGAAGGCCCGGACGTCGCCGATTTGTCGCTTGAAACCATCGGCCAGTACTGCTCCAGCCGCGTCAAAGATTGCCTCGATTGGCAGCGCGCTGGCTGCGGAACTTTCCGTGTCGACGAGGGATCCAACGTAAAGCTCGCGCATTCTGCGGTCCACCAAGGCTTGATCTCGTAGGCGCGAGATCTGCGCAGTTATTTCATCGGCTCGCGCCACTAGCGAGTTGGGATCCTCCAGCACCCGGAACCCGGCGACGCGCTGCTGCCAGTGCTCCACCTCATTGCTGACAGCGGCGCGTTCCATGACTAGCTCTTCTTCTGGCCGCAGGGTAGCCACCAGGCCCTCCTGCGTCGCGGCAGCGATGGCCTTGATCTGGTCTAGCCCCTTCTTGACCGCCGCAAGCTCGCGGACGACCTGCCAGTCCAGTCCGAGCAGGAATGCGACGTGCTGGCGGCTGCTCGTTGCACCCTGCTGCGCGATGACTTTTAGTGGGTCCTTAGGCGTCTCGGATCGGATGACGTAGGACAGCAGGGTTCGCACCGAGATGCCGCCGGCTACCTCTTGAGCGTCGGGTTCTAGCCGAAACAGTGCGAGTCCGAGCAGGTCCTTCCAGTCGTGTAGAGCGATTTTCCCCTCAGTCAGATAGGGGGAGATGACATCACGAGCTGTCCCGTCCGCCAGCAGGGTCAACTTTCGCCCGGCGGCCAGCCCACGTGTGGCAGCCACCGTTCCGCCGAACATCTCGAGAGTGAGGGTGACTTCCCAGCCGTCGTCAGCCAGCGGCCGCAGGCTGGGGTGAAGATTTCCGGCGAGGACATAGTTGATTAGCATGAGCATGGTGGACTTCCCGCGCGCGTTGCGGCTGTCCTGGTCAGTCGAGCCCTGGGCGCGGTCCGCAATAATTGCGTTGAAGCCCGGCTTGAAGTCGACCGGCTGGAATTCGTCTCGGTTGGCGCTTAGTCGGATAAACACTAGCTGCGCCCCACGATCTTTTCTTCATAGTCCAGTACTCCAGCGCCATATAGCAGCGTAAGCGCCGCAGCGAACGAATCGTAGGTCGATAAGGACGCAATCTGTCGGTGCTCCACATAAAGTTGACCGACGCTGAGGCTGCGATGGTCAAGTAGCGACAGCAAGGCCGCAGCCTCCCCGACGATGGTGCGTTCGGGAGGGGTGAACTTGTCCGGGAAAATCTCACTCACGTTCGAATATCTCGCAAATCTCGAACAGGTAGGCGACCACCGATAGTGCAGCAGCATGAATTTCTGGGGTGTCGCGAGGACCGGCGTTATCGATCGCCGTTTGGACCAGGTAGTCGAAGACGCCGTCGGGTTCTAGGCCTTCGGCCAGTGCTGCGAAATAGTCACTCTTGAACCGTGCAACGAGGCGGCGCCCGAACCCCGGCTGAATCGTGGAATGCTGGAATTCGATGAACTGCGCAACTCGGGCCGCTTGGGACAGGCCGTCGGTTATGCGCTGCACCGATGTCAATCCGAGTCCGTTCAGCTGGATTTTGTCCTGCAAAGGCAGCGCCCGCTCGATACCCATCTTTTGAGGCGGCGGAGGGGCGTTTGAAATCACCGTGCAGACCACTTCTAATTCCACGTAGCTGACGGTTCCTAGTGCGCTGCGGACCGCCCGGTCGACGGCTTGCTCATGTCTGCGCTTCGCAGTAAGAAGTAACTCGCGCGTGTGGTGCTCGAGCTGCGAATCGATCGCGTCATGGTGTGGGCCGCAGAGATAGATCAGATTGTCGGCGGACCCACGCTCCTGCGCCGTCATAGATTCGTCGTAGCGCGGCCCACCGGGGCTCGCGGCGGCAATATGAGCAACCTTGCCCGTCGCCTTCGGCCGATCCCCCGAATTTTTCGGGCTGATCGTCAGGACAACGCCACAGTCCGGGTATGCGCACTTGTTGCCGCTACGTGAGATGACAACCTTCTCCTGCGCCGGCGGAACTCGGTCACGCACGGAGGACGGAGCCACCTTGGATACCTTAGTGGACCTGTTGCGCCCCCACCCGTGGTGCCACGCAGGGCGAGGAAGTAGCTCGGTTGCCGCGGACGAGCAGAGTCGATGTCCGCGGGCTCGTCAGTAGCTCGGTGCAAACCCGCCTTGCGCGCCATTGGGCGGTTCAGCGACGCCCGCGTAGCACCACGGGTCTACGACTCCACAGGTTGAGGAGGCCGGTCAGCTCTGGACGGGAAGTCCGTCGCTGATCGAGAATCAATTGAACACAGCTCAGGTCCCTTGGGCTCACGATTGATCTAGGTGAGCCGCAGCCCTCTTGCTGCAGCCCGTGGGCGTGAGTTGAAGCGAACGTACGCCGCCCGACTTCCGGGCAGCCTCCGGCCGCGCTGGATTGCTGAAGGCCGCAGGCCCCAGGTGCCGCCGCATCGAGGTCCGCCCCCCGGCCACACGGTCCTCGGCGCCGCCACCGGCCAACGAACGAGTCAACTCAGGCATCGCGCTGCACATCTTCTCAAGCAGCCAAGCGGAAGAGCGGACACACCTCATGCATTCGGGGTGCCAGCCACTCGTCGTGACACCTTCAAGTCCCGGCGCGCGCCTGCTGGTGACGTGTCGAGTCCCTATGCCCGCCGTCAGCAAGAACGTCGCCGCCAGAAGGAGCGACAGCGTCGGGTCGAGAAGACTGGGCACCCGCCCACGGGCGCAGCGACTACCGCGAGCTCGACCGGCGCGGAGCACCCCTCGGCAGAGCACCGCCGCGCGGCCGCCACGGAGTGCGGGTGGTGCCTCGGCCCGCTCCAGCCCAAGCCGCGTGGCCCGGTGCCCAAGTGGTGCTCGGCATCCTGTCGGCAACGGGCCTGGGAGCAACGACGAGCAGCCGCATCGGGGCTCAGCGCCATCGAGGTCGTCGAACGCGTCGTCGAAGTCCCGGCCCCGCCGTCGTCGGCCCCGCCCACGCCGCGGAACCAGGAGTGGCGCGCGATCCTCCGCGAGCTCACGCGGCAGCTGGACAGCGGTCTGGTCTACGACCGGCATGTGGTCGGCATCGGTGTCGAGGTCAGCAAGCTCCGCCAGGCACTGCGCCGACGAGGCGCCTGGGGTGACGGCGGCAGCTCCGTGTCACCCCACATCTCCCGCGCATCCCGGCAGTCCAACTGGTGACAGGTCATCGCTTCTGATCCCACCTGTTGCCACCGGACGGGCCACCGTCCCCCGTGACCGCTCTGCACGGGTCCGCCTGCCGGGGAGACACGATGCCCACCTCGAACAACCGGACCACTGACCGCCTCCACGACATCGACAGTGCCGCCGCCTACCTGCGGTGCGGCCGGCGCCTGGTGTACCGGCTGGTCGCCGAGCGCCGGCTCACCCACACGAAGGCCGGACGTTCCCTGCGTTTCTGGCAGTCCGACCTCGACGCTTACCTCGACGCCGGGACCGTGCGCTCGGTGGGCCCGTCCTCCACCGCGGTCTGACGGCCGGCCGCGATGGCGTCCCGCGCCTCCTTCGGCGCCATCGACAAGATGGCGTCGGGCAAGTGGCGGGCCCGCTGCACTGGGCCTGACGGCAAGCGCCGGTCGGCCACCTTCCCCACCAAGGCCGACGCCCGCGTGTGGCTCGCCACGCAGCAGACCGACGCCGTCCGCCGGATGTGGCGGGCACCCGAGGGCGCCCGCCGCACGGTCGACGAGTTCGCCGCGGACTACCTGAAGCGTCAGGACCTCCGCGACTCGACACGGGTGCTCTACGCCAACCTGTGGCGGCTGCACCTCGCCGATCGCTGGACCGGCGTCGAGGTCGGCGACGTCACCCCGGCGATGGTTCGGAGCTGGCACGCCTCCGCGGCCGCGACGACCGGGCCGGCCGTGCTCGCGCAGAGCTACCGCCTACTGCGCGCCGTCCTGGGTGTCGCCGTCGTCGACGACGCCATCCCGGCCAACCCGTGCAAGCTGCGCGGGGCGTCCACCCCGAAGGCGGCCCGCCCCTCCCGGGCCCTGACCGCCGCCGAGGCCACCGCCGTCGCCGACCACCTCGCCCAGTCGACCCGCACCGAGCGGTACAGCGCGCTGGTCCAGGTCCTCACCTTCGCCGGGCTCCGGTTCGGCGAGGCAGCCGCGCTGCGCCGGTCCGACGTCCTGGACGGCGGGGAGCGGCTGCGGATCGAGCGGGCCGTCCGGTACTACGACGGGCGCTGGGTGGTCGGCGAACCCAAGACCGAGGCCGGCCACCGCACAGTCGCCCTGCCCACCAGCGTCCGCATCGCACTGCTCCGGCACATGGACAAGTACGTGCCCAACACACCCGACGCCCTGGTCTTCGGCACCCGCAGCGGCGGGTTCCTCAGCGTCGCCAACTTCGGCAAGACCTTTCGCCGGGCGGCCGATGCCGTCGGGCTCGGGCCGGTCCGGCTGCACGAGCTGCGGCACACCGGCGCCACGCTCGCCGCGGCGGCCGGGGCGAGCACCAAGGAGCTGATGCGCCGGCTCGGCCACGCCAGCCCGGACGCCGCACTGATCTACCAGCACGCCAACGACGAACGCGACGCGGAGATCGCCCGGGCGCTCGAGGTGCGCATCCGGCCTCCGCAGCCGCCGCCCCCGATGTCGCGTCGACCCCGCCCCACGCACCGACCTGGACCAAGGCGTTAGGTCATTTCTAGGTCACGACCGGGGTGACAAGTGAAAACAGGCCCCTTGAGATGCGCTTTTGCGCGCCGCACTGGTCCTTCCCAAGCTGCCAGTGCCAGGTCATTCCGCGGCGGGCAGAACCCCCGGGTGCGACAACCTCAACGGCACGCCCGCCGCCCCCGCCGACCCCTCCTTCATCGGGTCGATGGCCCACGCCGCCGTCTTCGACCACCCGCTGACCGCCGCCGAGGTCATGGCCCAGTACGGCGCGGGCACCTGACCCACCCGTGCGCCCGTCCCGCCGGCCGCGGCCTCAGGTGGTCGCGGCCGGCCCGTCGGCGAGCACGACGGCGTCCAGCCGCGCGCTGACCAGGGCGGCCGCGGCGTCGTCCGCCAGGTCCGCGGGCAGCGACGCCAGCGTCGGCAGGCCCGTCGCGCAGCGCACCCGCTCGGCGACGTCCAGCCGGTCCAGCACCGCGGCGCGGTCGCCCGGGCCCCGCAGCAGCAGCCCCGCCGGCGAGGCCGCCGCGGCGGTCCGGGCCCGGCGCACGACCTCGTCGCCGGCGGCGGACCAGGCGTCACCGGGCGGGCAGTCGAGACCGGCGATGTCACCGGACCCGGCGACGTCCGCGTCGACCACCGGCGGCGACCGGTCGGGGTCCAGGCGCCGGGTGGGGAGCCGGAGGCCCGCCGTGTCCAGCGGGCGGTCCAGCACCCAGTCGACGACCTGGCCGGGGTCCGCCGGGACGTCAGTAGCAGCGGCCCCGGCGTAGCCCGCCAGGGCCTCGTGCACGACGTCGGGGCTGGTGGCGGCGAAGCGGGCCAGCGGGACGTTCCCGGCCCGCGACATGTAGGCCACCATCAGCCGGTCCACCGGGACGTCGAGCCGGTCCGGGAAGCTCTCCCACCACAGCTGGCTGCGCCGGGCGACCTGCTGCAGGCGGGCGACGGCGGGACGACGCACCCGCTCGTAGGCCTCCAGCGCCTCGGGCAGCGCGGCGGCGCGCCCGAGGGCGGCAACCAGCTCGATGGCGTCCTCCATCGCCAGCTTGGTCCCCGAGCCGATGGAGTAGTGCGCGGTGTGCGCGGCGTCCCCGAGCAGCACGGTGCGCCCGGCGTGCCACGGGTCGGCGTGCACGGTGCGGAAGCGCATCCACCGGGTGCGGTTGCCGATCAGCCGGTGCCCCTGGAGGGCGTCGGCGAACACGCCCTCCAGGTGACGCAGGCTGGCCTCGTCGTCGGCGTCCCACGGCAGGTCCTCGGGCGGGGTGAGGCCGGCCCGGTCGAGGGTGGCCGCGTCGGTCTCGACGAGGAACGTGCTGCGGTCGTGCCGGTAGGGGTAGGCGTGCGTGACGAAGGTGCCGGCCGCGGTCTCGACGGGCTCGAACAGCGCGTGCGGCAGGGCGAAGTCCGTGCCGGCCCAGAGGTAGAGGCCCTCCCCGGTGGTCACCCGGGCGCCGAAGGCCTCGGCGTGCCGGTCGCGGGTGGGGCTGCTGACGCCGTCGGCGGCGACGACGAGGTCGGCGTCGAGCTCGTCGCCGGACACCCGCTCCCCGAAGCGCAGCTGCACCCCGGCCCGCCGGGCGTGGTCCTGCAGGACGAGCAGCAGCTGGGTGCGGGCCACCCCGATGAGCGCGTCGTTGCGCACGGAGCTGACCTGCCCGCGCACGCGCATCTGCATGTCGTGCCGGTAGCCGGCCGCCACGATGTCGCGCAGGCTGTCGGGGTCGGCGGCCAGCAGGTTGCGCTGGGTCCCGGCGGCGAGACCGACGCCGAAGCCGAACGTGGTGTCCGGGGTGCCCTGCTCGTGGACGACGACCTCGCAGCCGGGCTGGGCCATCTTGAGCAGCCGCGCCGCGTACAGCCCGCCGGGGCCGCCGCCGACGACCGAGACCCTGCGCAGCTGCATGGACCGCCCCCTCCTCGTGACACTGTTCGACACCTGAGTCGAATCTTCGACGCAAGTGACAGAGGTGTCAACGGGCCGGTCGCCCCTTGACAGATCAGCGCATGCGTCGAATATTCGTCGTTGTCGTCAACCGAGGAGGACGCAGGTCGTGGCTGCCCACCGCATCGGGCTCATCGTGCCCAGCTCGAACGTGACCGTGGAGACGGAGATGCCCGCCCTCCTCCGGCGGCACCCGGCGGAGGAGTTCTCCTTCCACTCCAGCCGGATGCGCATGACGGCGGTGTCCCCGGCTCAGCTGCGCGCGATGAACGCCCAGCGCGAGCGCTGCGTGCTCGAGCTCGGCGACGCCGCACCCGACGTCATCCTCTACGCCTGCCTGGTGGCGCTGATGGCCGGCGGGCCCGGGGAGCACCAGCGCGTCGAGGGTGCCGTCGCCGAGCAGCTGGCGACCGGGGGCTCCGAGAGCCTCATCCGGTCCAGCGCCGGCGCCCTGGTCGAGGGGCTGCGCGCCCTCGGCGCCCAGCGGGTGGCCCTGGTGACCCCCTACATGCGGCCGCTGGCCGAGCAGGTCGTGGAGTACCTCGAGGCCGAGGGCTTCCAGGTCGCCGACTTCCGGGCGCTCGAGGTGGCCGACAACGCCGAGGTGGGCTGCATCCCCGGCGACCGGGTCATGGAGGCGGCCCGGTCGATGTCGCTGGACGGCGTCGACGCCCTGGTGCTGTCCTGCTGCGTGCAGATGCCCTCGCTGTCCCTCATCGACGCGGCCGAGGCCGAGTTCGGCCTGCCCGTGCTGTCCGCGGCGACCGCCGGCGCCTACAGCCTGCTGCGCGCCCTGGACCTGCCGGTGGACCTCCCCGGCGCCGGCAGCCTGCTGCGCGCCGACGCCACCGTCCCCGCGGCCTGACCGCGCCGCCCACCCCCAGGAGGAACCCGTGACCGAGCTGCAGCACCAGGTCCGCGGCGTGGACCACGTCGCCTACCCCACCTTCGACCCCAAGGGCACCGTCCGGTTCTACCGCGACGTCCTCGGCTTCCCCGTCGTGCACTCCATCTGCGCGGCCGGCTGGGGCCCGGAGAAGCACCCGGACTTCATCCACTTCTTCTTCGACATCGGCAACGACGACCGGCTGGCCTTCTTCTACTACTTCGGGCTCGAGCCGTTCGAGGGCGGGCCGCAGGGCGACAGCTACTCGCGCTTCGCCGCGGACGTGCCGGTCTACTTCATCCGCTCCCGGCACCTCGCCATCCACGTGGACAGCGAGGAGGACCTGCTGGAGTACCGCCGGCGGCTGGACCTCAGCGAGTGGCCCGTGGAGATGCAGATCCAGCACGAGACCATCGAGTCGATCTACACCCACGACCCCAACGGCTACATGATCGAGATCACCCGCGCGCTGCGGCCGGTCACCCCGCAGGAGGACCTGGACGCCGCCCTGACCATCGACGCGCTGCTGGACGTCGTGGACGGCCCGGACCCCAGCCTGGGCGCCCTGCTGGCCCGCAAGGCCGAGCTGATCGTCGAGCGGGCGGCCGACTGGGAGGCCGAGCAGCAGGCCGGCCAGCAGGCGGTCCCCGCCCCGGCCGGGAGCGGCGGGGCGTGACCGCGCTGTACGTCCTCGACGTCCCCGAGAACGCCGGGGTCGCCGAGGTGGCCGGCCGCGACCCCGCCGTCACGGTGACCCGCATCGGGCCCTACTTCGAGATCACGGCGGAGGGCCCGATCGTCATCGACCGCCGGGCGACCGGGTGCCGGCACGCCGTCTGGTACTCCAGCGTCGCCGGCCTCGGCCGGTCCCGGATCACCCAGCACGACAAGGACGCCCTGCGGGTGGAACCGGCATGACCGCCCCCGCCCGCCTCGGGGCGGGCCGGTGGATCGAGGTGGCGGCCGAACCGGCCGCCACCACCACGACGGCGCACGAGCTGACCACCGCCGACGGCGCCCGCGTCACCGGGCTGCTGCGCACCGTCCCCGGCGCGCGGACCGTCGTCTGCATCATGCACCCGCGCCAGGACGTGTCCCACCACGTCCTGGTCCCCGAGCTGCTCGAGCGCGGGTACGCGGTGTGGACCCAGGGGTCCCGCTCGGTCAACAACGACCTGGCCCTCGTGCACGAGCAGACCCTGCTCGACGTCGCCGCCGGCCAGGTGCACCTGCGCGAGCAGGGCTTCGAGCACGTGGTCACCCTCGGCCACTCCGGCGGCGGCACCCTGTTCGCCTACTACCACGAGCAGGCCGGCCTCGACCCGGGCGAGCGGGTGTCCACGACCCCCGCCGGGCGCCCGGTCGACCTGACCGGGGCCATGCCGCTGCCCGACGCGGCCGTGTTCATGGCCCCGCACCCCGGCCAGGGCGTGCTGCTGTCCCGGCTCATCGACCCCTCGGTCACCGACGAGTCCGACCCGCTCTCGGTGGACCCCGACCTGGACCCGTGGTCCCCGGCCAACGGGTTCGCCGAACCCGGCACCAGCGCCTCCTACGACCCCGACTTCGTCCGGCGGTACCGGGCAGCCCAGCTGGCCCGGGTGGCCAGGATCGACGAGCGCGCCGCGGCCCTCGTGCAGGAGTCGGCCGCCGCCCGCGCCCGGGCTGCCGACGGCGGCGACCCCCGCGACCGCCGCGCGTCGCTGGTCCCCCGCGTGCTGACCGTCTACCGCACCGACGCCGACCTGCGCACGGTGGACCTGTCGCTGGACCCCAACGAGCGGCCCTACGGCTCCCTGTTCGGCCGCCGCCCCGACCTCACCGACTACGGCCTGGCGGGCTTCGGCCGCCTCAGCACCGCCGACGCCTGGATGTCGACCTGGTCGGTGACCACGTCGCGCGCGGACTTCCTGCGCTGCGCGCCGTCGGTCACCGTCCCCACGCTGCTGGTCGAGCTGTCCGGCGACCAGGCCTGCTTCCCCTCCGACGTCGCGGCCATGACCGAGCGGCTGGTGGCGGCCGACCTGACCACCCGGCGGGTGCGCGGGACCCACTTCGGGGGCCCCATCGGCAGGGGTGAACCCACCGGCGCCAGCCTCGCCGCGGCCGAGATCGGTGGCTGGCTGGCCGAGCGCTTCCCCGCCGGCCAGCCGGGCTGACCCACCCCCACCCACCCCCAGCGGAGGACCTGCCGTGCTCGACGCCCCGCCCCTCGCCGACGCCCCCGCCGACGGCGGGACGGCCCGCCACCGCGCCGGCGTCGTCCCCTTCCCGGACGAGGACGTCGCCCGCTACCGCGCGGCCGGGCTGTGGGGCACCGCCACCCTGGCGCAGGAGTTCCGGGCCGTGGCCGACGCGCACCCCGACCGGCCGGCGCTCATCACCGCGACGGGCACGCTGACCTTCGCGGCCCTCGACGAGGCGACCGACCGCATCGCCCACGGCCTCGGTCAGCTGGGGCTGCGGCCCGGCGACCCGGTCGTGTTCCAGGTGACCAACCGCGCCGAGACGGTGCTCGCCTGGTACGCCGTGCTCAAGGCCGGCGCCGTGCCGGTGTGCTCGCTGGCCTTCCACCGCGGGCACGAAATCTCCCAGATCACCCGGCAGGTGGGCGCCGTGGCCCACCTCGTCGAGGCGGGCACCGGCTCGTTCGACCTGGTCGCCTTCGGCCGGGAGCAGGCCGCCGGCCACCCCACCCTCCGCCTCCTGCTGACCATCGGCGCCCCGTCACCCGGCGACGGTGCGGTGGCGGTCGAGACGCTCGGCGCCGGCGTCGACCCGGCCACCGCCCGGGCCTGGGTCGAGCAGGTCCAGGCCGGCATCGACCCCGACGACGTCGCTGTCTTCCAGCTCTCCGGCGGCACCACCGGCGTGCCCAAGGTGATCCCCCGGCTGCACGCCGAGTACTGGTACAACGCGCAGGCCTACGCGGCCGAGTGGGGCTGGGACACCTCCAGCCGGGTGGCGCACCTGATCCCGATCATCCACAACGCCGGCGTCGTGTGCGGCCTGCACGCCCCGCACAGCGTGGGCGCCTGCCTGGTCCTCACCACCGCCGACCTGGACCAGGCCCTGCCGCTGATGGCCGCGGCCGGCGCGACCGACGTCCTGTTCGGCCACGGCCACTTCGGCGCGGTCGACCACCCGGCCTTCCCGGACGCCTCGGCCGCGCTGCGCACCGTCGTGCTCAGCGGCACGAAGGTGCCCACGGCCCTGTTCGAGACCTTCGAGCGCGCCGGGCTGTGGACCGGCCAGCTGTTCGGCATGGGCGAGGGCATGTTCCTCACGACGTCCCCGGGGACCTCCCGCCGGGTCCGCAACCACACCGTCGGCACACCCCTGTCGCCACTGGACGAGGTCCGCATCCTGCAGCCCACCAGCGAGGAGCAGGTCCCGGCCGGCGAGGTCGGCGAGCTGGCCACCCGGGGGCCGTACACGATCCGCGGCTACTTCTCCGCGCCCGAGCACAACAGCCGGGCCTTCACCGGCGACGGCTTCTACCGGACCGGCGACCTGGCCTCGGTCACCGACGTCGACGGGGTCCAGGCGGTGAGCATCGAGGGCCGCATCAAGGACGTCATCAACCGCGGCGGGGAGAAGGTCAACGCCGAGGAGGTCGAGCTCCTGCTGCTGCAGCACCCGGCCGTCGCCGCGGCCGCCGTCGTCGCCATGCCCGACCCGCGGCTGGGCGAGCGCGCGTGCGCCTACCTGGTGGCCACCGGGGACCCGGTCGACCTGGAGGACGTGCGCCGGCACCTGGACGGTCTCGGCGTCGCCAAGTTCAAGTGGCCGGAGCGGCTGGAGTGGGTGACCGAGCTGCCGAAGACCCTGGTCGGGAAGCTGGACAAGAAACGGCTGCGGGAGGACATCACCGCCCGGCTGCGGGCCGAGTAGCGCTCAGCGGTCCAGCTCGCGCTCCAGGTAGTCCAGGTCCTGCCGGAGCAGCGCCAGGGCCCGCTGCGGCCCCGTGCCCGTGACCTGCCGGTCGTCGGCCTCGGCCAGCGACGCGGCCGCCATGTCGGCCAGCTGGCCGGCGACGGCGTCGTCCCCCTGGCCGGGGCGGTGCCACCAGGCGACCCAGTTGCACATGCCGATGATGCCCAGGGCCGCGACGCGGGCATCGGTGGGGCGCAGCTGCCCGGCCTGCACCCCCTCCTCGATCACCGCGGTGAACTCGCGCAGCACCCGCCGCCGGCCGCGGCGGTAGACGTCGGCCAGCTCCGCCGGGAGCTCGGCCTCGGACCGGATGAGCAGCCGGAAGCGTTCGGGGTTCCGGGTCTGGTTGCGCGCCACGGCGAAGGCCATGTCGCGCAGCCGCTGCACGGGCGGGACCGAGGTGTCGGCGTTGATGCGGCCCAGCTCGTCGGCCGGGCCCTCGGTGAGCTCCTCGACCAGCCGGGAGAGCAGGTCGTCCTTGCTGCGGACGTAGTGGTAGAGCGCGGGCCGGGTCAGGCCGGCGGCCTCGGCGATGTCCTGCAGGCTGGTGGCGGCGAACCCGCGCTCGGCGAACAGCCGGGTCGCGTGCTCGAGGATCTGCGCCTCGACCAGGTCCCGGCGTGCGCTGGGCCTGGGGGTCGAGCTCGTGGTCATCGGGGCCTTCCGCCGGTGGCTGGTCACGGACTCTAGTCCCGGGCCGGACGGCGCACCGCCGCGCAGGGACCGGGTGGTCGGCCCCTGCGCGGCGGTGTCCGTGCTGCTCAGGCCCCGGTCGGGGCCGCCGCCAGCAGCCGGTGCAGTGCCAGCGCGTGGTCCTCGTGCGCCGCGGGGACCACGCCGGAGTAGATCGCGGTGGCGCAGCCCGGGCAGCTGAACTGCCGGAACACCACCTCGTCGTCCACGTAGAGCGCCGGGTCGGAGGTGACCTGGGGTCCCGCGGCCGACGACGGGCCGTCGAAGTGGGCCAGCGACAGCCGGGAGTCCGCCCGCGCGTCGCCGAGCACCCGCCCGCAGTGCCCACAGCCCACGACGGGTGCCCCGTCGTGCTGGCCCTCCACGAGGTTGTCGTCGAGCCGGCGCGCCGTGGCCAGGTCGATCGACGGGGCCTCCTGGACCGAGGAGCTCCGGTCGCGGCGCTCCTGCCGCATGCGGTCCCGCAGCTCGTCGGTGGCCGCGTCGTCCACCTGGCCGTCGCGGAGGACGACGCCGTAGACCTGCTGCGCGCCGTGCCCGGTCACCTTGAACTCGGCCAGGTCCCGGGCGACCGCCGCCGGGTCGCGCAGGAGCGGGTCGCCGTAGCCCCCGCCGCCCTGCCAGTGCATGTAGAACACGTCGCCCGGCGCCAGGTAGGACTCGGCGTAGCAGGCCCCGAACTCCTGGTCGCCGCCCACCTGCTCCAGGTCGGCCGGCAGCTCACCGCGCTGCAGGCGGGCGGCCATGTCCGCGCCGCGGGCCAGCACCTCGAGCCCGGTGTTGCCCGGGTAGCCGCCGGCCAGGCCGTTGTTCTGCGCCACCGACTTGCCGGCCGAGGCCAGCACCAGGCCCATCGGCACGCTGGTGCCGTAGGGGGTCACCGCCAGCGACGCGCTGACGCCGCCGCGGTGGCGGCCGGGGCCACCCGAGTCGGGCTCCTCCCGCCGCCACAGGGTCAGCAGCGGGTAGAGGTACTCGGTCATCTCGGTGTCGGGGATGCGGCCCATCGGGATGCAGAACAGACCGCCGGTGTCCATGCCGTCGGCCCCCGGCCGGGCGCCGTAGCCACCCGCCATGGGCTCCATGAGCAGGTTGAGGAAGGGCACGGGCTGGGCGCCGCGCTCGTCGAGCCCGGCGATCACCGCGGTGTCCCAGGTGCCGCAGCAGGTGGCCTGCACGCTGCGCTCCTGGTCCACCGACCGGTCCAGCATCTGGGACAGGCACTCGGCCACCAGCGAGCCGGTCAACCACGCCGGGCCGATGGGCCCCCGGCTGACCGCGGCCGGGAAGGTGGCGTTGTTGATCGTGCCCTCCTCGGCCACCAGGTCGAAGCACCGCATGAGCCCGCCGGCCGACCACGGGATGTTGCCCGCCAGGATCGGCAGCACCGCGGAGATGACGCCGCCGCGCATGCCGGCGTAGGTGCAGTTGATGACGCCCGACTGCGGGTCGGTGCCGGTGAAGTCGAACGTCAGGTGGTCGTCCTGCTTGCTCATGGCGACGGTGATCTTGTGCAGCGCGCGGTCCCCGGAGTGGGACTGGTCCTGGTAGCCGGTGGCCTTCCAGGTGCCGTCGGGCAGCGCCCGCAGCTTGTCCCGCAGCCGCGACTCGGCGTCGGCCATCATCCGCTTCATCACGGCCTTGACCGTGTCGGCGCCGTACTGCTCGATGACGCTGAGCAGCCGCTGCCGGCCGATGCTGTTGGCCCCGATCTTGGCCCGCAGGTCCAGCCCGACGAGCATCGGCACGCGGGAGCGGCGGACCCACAGGTCGGCCACGTCGTCCTGCAGCTCGAAGCCGCGCACCACCTTCACCGGCGGGGTGGGCAGCGCCTCGGAGAACACGTCGGTGGCCCCGGGCGAGAACGACCCCAGCCCGACACCGCCCAGGTCGGGCTCGTGCGCGATGGCGCTGGTCCAGGCGAAGAGCTCCCCCTCGACGAAGACGGGCTGGAACACGATGACGTCGTTCTGGTGCAGGCCGCCACCGACCCAGGGGTCGTTGCACAGGAACATGTCGCCCTCGGCGATGCCGGGGTTGGTCGACCGGTGCCGCAGCGTCCAGTAGACGGCCAGGTCCACGGCGCCGACCAGCATCGTGTTGTACAGCCCGACCTGGACCTCCTGGCCCAGCTCGTCGCTGATGGCGAAGTCGAAGTCGTTGGCGTCGGTGACGATCGGCGAGCCCGACATCCGCTTGAGGGCCTCGCCCATCTCGTCGGTGACCGACCACAGGCGGTGCCGGATGACCTCGTAGGTCAGCGGGTCCAGCCCGTCGATCTGCTCCTGGGTGACCGTGTGCACCGGCAGGGTGGCCGGCAGCGAGGCGGCGAGCTCGGCGGGGTCGACCGGTCGGCTGCTGAACCGCTCCGAGCCGGGGATGGGCATGCTCATCGGGAGGTCTCCTCGCGGGGGGTGATGGTCAGGTTGCCGAGCCGGTCGACGGTGCCGGTGGTCGAGGCGGGGACGACGACGGTCGTCGTGGGCACCTCGACGACGGCCGGCCCCTGGAGGACGTGGCCGGCCCGCAGCGTCCGGTAGTCGTAGACGGGGGTGTCGACGAAGCCCGCCCCGTTCGCCAGGTTGACCGGCCGGTGGGCGATCGGCTCGGGGCCGTCGTCCTCGGCCGCGGCGAGCTCGGGCAGCCGCGGGGAGAAGGGCAGGACGCCGGTGCCCCGGACCCGGTAGGTGATGGCCTGGATGCCGGCGGCGGCGAACCCGGTGCCGGCCCCGAACAGGTCGGCGTAGCGCTGCTCGAAGGCGGCGCCGGTGGCGGCGACGACGCCCTCGTCGACCGGGCCGGCCGGCACGGGCACGGCCAGCTCGGCCAGCTGCATGGAGAAGCGCATGTCGATCTCGCGCTCGGTGTCCACCGAGGTGTACTGCACGCCCTGGCGCTCCAGCGACTCGCGCACCCGGGTCTCGAGCTCGGCGAAGTTCTTCTCCACCTGGACCGGGTCCAGCGGCATCGCGGCCGGGTCGGACAGCTCCGCGGCCACCACGATGTCCGACGACGCCAGGCCGTAGGCGGAGAACGCGGAGGCGACCTGGCCCAGGGGGACGACGACCTCGCCGACGCCGACCTCGGCGGCGTAGGCACCGCAGTGGGCGGGGCCGGCACCGCCGAAGGCGTAGAGCACGAAGTCGCGGGGGTCGTGGCCGGCCTCGACGACCGTCTTGCGCAGCAGGTCGCCGGTCTGCGCGTTCTGCACCGCGTAGATGGCCGCGGCGGCGTCCTCGACGGAGAGGCCCAGCGGGTCGGCGATGCGGCTGCGGATGGCCTCGCGGGCCTTCTCCAGCGACAGCGGCTTGCGGCCGCCCAGCAGGCCGCGCTCGGGGAGGATGCCCAGCACCAGGTTGGCGTCGGTGTTGGTGGGCTCGGTGCCGCCCTGGTCGTAGCAGGCCGGGCCGGGGACGGCCTGCGCGCTGTGCGGGCCGATCTGCAGGTTGCCGCCGGCGTCCAGCCAGGCGATCGCGCCACCGCCGGAGCCGATGGCGTGCACCTTGAGGGTGGGCACGTTGACCGGGTGGTGGTTGATGACCGTGGTGGTCTCGCGCACCGGTTCGCCGTCGACGATCAGCCCCACGAGGAACGTGGTGCCGCCGACGTCGGTGGAGATGATGTTGCGGTGGCCCAGCTGCTCGCCCAGGGCCACCGAGCCGATGACCCCGCCGGTGAGCACCGACCCGACGGTGCTGATGGCGGTGGCCGGGGCCTGCCGGGCCGCGACGGCGCCGCCGTTGCTCTGCATCACCAGCAGCGGGCCGGTCAGGCCCCGGCTGCGCAGCCCGTCCTCCAGGGTGCCCAGGTAGTCGCGCAGGCCCGGCCCGATCTGGGTGCTCATGATGGTGGTGGCGTTGCGGGCGAACTCCCGGATCCGCGGGCTGACCTCGCTGGACAGCGACACGAAGACGTCGGGGTCGATCTCGTGCACCAGCTCGCGCAGCCGCTGCTCGTGGACGGGGTTGCGGAAGGACCACAGCAGCGACACCGCGATCGCCCGCAGGCCGTCGTCCAGCAGGGTGCGGATGGCCTGACGGGCGTGCTCCTCGTCCAGGGGGACGACGACGGTGCCGTCGCGGTCGATGCGCTCCCGCACCTCCAGGGCGTGCCGCTTGGGCAGCAGGCCGTGGGTCTTGGTCTGGCCCAGCACGTGCTGCAGCTCGTGCGGCGAGCTGCCCAGGTACCGGCCCTCGACGTTCATGATGTAGATCGAGTCGCGGTGCCCGACGGTGGTGAGGAAGCCGACCGGCGGGACGTTGCCCATGACCAGGGCGTTCAGCGACGAGGTCGTGCCGTGCGCGATGTGGTGGGTGTCGGCGAGGACGTCCTCCAGGGGCCGCCCCAGCTGGTCGGCGAGCAGGCCGAGGACGTCGAGGACGCCGCGGGAGTAGTCCGGCGGGGTGGACGGCGTCTTGGCCGCGAGGATCGTCCCCGCGTCGTCGTCGAGAACCGCGTCGGTGAACGTCCCTCCGACGTCCACCCCGATCACGTACGCCACGGTGCGCTCCTTGTGCTCGATGCCCGTCCGGCCTTCGCTGGCCAGCCCGTTGACATGCACGTAGATTTTTCGACGTTGCCTTCGTCACGTCAAGGGGGTGCTCTCCCGGACCGCGGAGACCGCCCGGCCACGTGGCCCGGACCGGGAGGACCGCATGCCCGCCACCCCCGAGCGCACCGACCCCGAGCGCGAGCACCTCGCCGCCGCCGCCCACTCCTTCGGCGTGCCGGTCGACGGCTTCACGATCACCCGCGTCACCGCCGGGAGCGGGCTGTCCGCACTGCGCTACGGGACCGGCCGGCCCGGCGTGGTCCTCCTGCACGGGGGCGGCCAGAACGCCCACACCTGGGACATCACCGTGGCGGCAGCCGGCCTGGCCGGCGTGGCGGTGGACCTGCCGGGGCACGGCCGGTCCCCGTGGACGGCCGACCACGACCACTCACCCCGGCGCCTGGCCCCGGCCGTGCGCCGCGCGGTGACCGAGCTCGCCCCCGGCTGCCGCGTGCTCGTCGGGATGTCCCTGGGCGGCATGGTGGCCCTCGACCTCGCCGCCTCGCTGCCCGACCTGCGGGCACTCGTGCTGGTGGACGTCAGCCCGGGGTCGACGGTCCCGCCGGGCAGCACGGTCGGGGCCGCCCAGCGGCTGGCCCGGGCCCCGCTCGACGACCTCGTCGAGCAGGTGCACCGGCTGTCCCCCGAGCGCGACCCCGCACCCCTGCGGCACAGCATCTGGCACGCGACCCGGGACGCCGGCGACGGCGACCGGGCCTGGACGGCGGACCCGGGCGCCCGGGTGGGCTCGTTCGAGGACCTGTGGCCGGAGCTCGAGCAGCTCGCACCCCTGCTGCACCTCGTGCTGGCCGCGCACGGGTCCTTCGTGCCGCCCGGCGACCTGGAGCGTCTGCGCCGCCTGGTCCCGGCCGTGCGCGTGCACCGGCTCCCGGGGACGACCCACTCGGTGCAGAGCACGCGACCCCGGGCCCTCGCCGAGGTCCTGGTGCAGGTCGCCGCCGCGGCGGGCCTCGCCCCCGGGGCGACCGCCTGATCGCGGCCCGGTCAGGCCTCGTTCTGCACGCTGGCGCGGTCGATGACCGCCTCGGTCAGCGCCACGTCGAAGCGCTGGGCGATCGCCTGCAGGTCGTCGGGCGAGGCCCCGTCGCCGGACCTGGCCTCGACGAAGTCGGCGATGAGCTCGAGCAGGTCCCGGGACGTCGTCATGCCAGCACTGTCGTCCACCCCGCCGCCCCTGTCTACGCGAGCGTGGAGGATTCGACGCCTGCGTCGCTCACCAGTCGGGTGCCGGACCTGCCAGGGCCGCCACGGTCGCGTCGGGGAGCAGGTCCTGCACGACCGCGACGGCCACCATCCCCGACACCAGGTTCCACACCCGGGCGGCGAGGTCCCCCGCGCCGATGCCCCGGTCCGCCAGGGCGATGACGGCGAGCATCTGGGCCGCCACCGCCGGCCGCTCCCGGCCCGACAGCCAGGCCGCCCAGGCCGCCTCCTGCATGGCCGTCGCCCACTCGACCGGGTCGGCGGTCCCCCGGGTCCGGCGGAGGAACGCCCCGCAGCCCCGGGTCCCGGTGGGCAGCCCGTCGAGCAGCGCGACGACCCGGACCGCGTTCGGCCCGAGGCCCGCGGGGCGACCGGCGGTGGACGCCGCCTGCCGGACGGTCCGGTAGAGGTCGTCGGCGGGCTCGGTCGCGCCGGCCGTCCACGCGCCGACGACCGCCTCGGCCAGCAGGTCGGCGGCCAGCACGCGGACGTCGTCCGGGTCGACGGGCGGGAGCGCCCCGGGGCCGAGCAGCTGCTCGCAGACGTACGGGCCGAGTTCGTGGGCACCCCCGAGCGCGAACGAGTCCCACCCGCCGGGGTCCGCCTGGACCACCGGCCGCCCGCCGTCGTCGCCGGCGGACAGGACGGGGAAGGAGGCGGCCCGGATCTCGCGCATCTGCACCGACTCGGCCAGCGCTGCGCGGCGCGGGCCGGCGGGGAGCCCCACCAGGGGGTGCCGGGCGGCGAGGTCCGCCAGCAGGGCCGGTGTCGCGGTGGCTGCGACGAGGAGCACCGACGCGACCCGCGCCGCGGCCGGACGTCGGACGACGTCGAAGCCGACGGCGCTGGGGTTCAGCAGCGTGTAGCCCACGGGTTCCTCCTCCGCTGGCGTCACCTCGGTCTCGGGTGGACGGCGCAGGCGCGCGGTCGCCGACCGGTGCGCCTGGTCCCCCACCGATCGGCTCCCGCCGCCCGCGCTTGAGCGCAGTCCGCCGACCGGGCGTGAACAGATCAGGGGCGTTCCGGATGGTCGACCCGGCGGAGGAGCCATGTCGACACGGGCGCCGAGGGCGCCCGGGGGTCCGCCGTCCCGCCCCCCGGCCGCGATGCGTCTGACGATTCCGCTGCTCAGGGGGCCGGGGCCCGGTCGGACCGGACGGCGGCGCCGGCCGCCGGGACCGCAGGGCACCGCTGCACGACGAACCGGAACGGCGTCGGCCCGCCGCGGAGATTGCGCGCTGTGCTCAAGGTCGGCCCCGGCTGGTCGTTGATCCCGCCGAGCACCCCATTGCGGGGGTTCTGATCCCGGAACGGTCAAGACCGTTGGTCGGGAGCCGATCCCCCACCGTCCGCACCGTCCCCACCCGCTTCCGTGGAGGAGCCGCAGTTGCCCGAGCGCCGTGCCTGGACCACCGCGGTCCCCCGCCCGACCCGGTGGGCCTTCGGGCTGCTCCTGGTCGCCGCCGTGGTGCGGCTGCTGGTGCCCGCCGGCACGACCAGCGAGCTGCTCTACCTGCTGGTGGTGACCGGCGCAGCGGTGCTGGCCTGGGGGGCGGTGCTCGGCGGCTCCCGCGCCGGCGCGTGGACGGCGGCCGGGGTGACGCTGTCGGCCCTGGGGGACTGGGTCTGGCAGGTGCTCACCTGGCGGGGCGCACCGACCGACGTGTCGGTGGCCGACATCGCCTACCTGCTCTCCTACGTCGCCGTCGGCATGGGCCTGCGGCGGGTCCTGGCCCGCACGGTCGAGGGCTCCCGGGTGGACCGCCTGGTCGACACCGCGGCGGTGTTCCTGTTCGTGCTCCACCTGGAGTACGTGGTCGTCCTCCAGCACAGCATCGGCGCAGCGGGGCTGCCGTCCCTGGACCGCGTCGTCATGGCCGGCTACCCGGTCCTGGACGCCTGGCTGGTCGCCCTGGTGGCGCGGCTGTTCTTCGCGCGCTCCTCCCTGCGCGTCGAGGCCGGCCTGGTGGCCACCGGCGCCTCGGCCTGGTTCCTCGCCGACATGGGCTACCTGTTCGCCGCCGGCGACTCCACCGTGCTCGACACCGGGTGGACCATCGGTTCCCTGGCGCTGGCCGGGTCGCTGTGGGCCGCCGGCGCGGGCCGGTCCGGGCCGGACCCCTCCCCCCGGGTGGCGCTGCCGGTGTCCCGCGCGCAGCTGGCGGTGACCCTGGCACCCCTCGCCGTCCCTGGCGTGGTGGCCGTCGTCGGCCGGCTCGACGGGTCCGCCGTGGACCCCCTGCCCGGCGTCGCCGTCACCCTCACCATGCTGGTGCTGGCCTTCCTGCGCGCGGACCGGCTGTCCCACCAGCAGGCCGAGCTGCGCCAGGCCCTGGAGCTGCGGGCGCGCCGCTCGAGCGCCCTGGCCGTCGACGCCGCCGACGCCCTCGTGGTCGTCGACCGGGACGGCGCACCCCTGCGGGGACCCGGCCTGCCCGACGCCTCGCCCACCTGGTCCGGCGTCGGTCGGACCGACCCCGCCGGCCGGCAGGCGGTGCTGGACCGGGCCCTGCTGCACCCCGGGCACCCCGAGGTCGTCGAGCTGCCCGGCGCGCTGGGCACCTGGGTCGAGGTCCGGGTGGTCGACCGCACCGCCGACCCGGACCTCGCCGGCCTCGTCGTCACCATGCAGGACGTCACCGAGCGCCGGCGGGTGCAGGACGAGCTGGCCCACCAGGCCTTCCACGACGTCCTCACCGGCGCCGCCAACCGTGCCCTGTTCGACGACCGCATCACCCACGCCCTCGCCCGCAGCGCCCGGACCGGCGTCGACCCGACGCTGTTGTCGATGGACCTCGACGGGTTCAAGAACGTCAACGACACCCTGGGGCACCCCGCCGGGGACGCGCTGCTGCAGCTGGTCGCCGAGCGCCTGACCGCCCACGTGCGCCCGGGCGACACGGTGGCGCGCCTGGGCGGGGACGAGTTCGCCGTGCTGCTGGACGGGCAGGCCCCCGACACCGGCGGTGACCACCTGGCGGTCGCCGAACGCCTGCTCGCCCGGCTGTCGCTGCCCTACGAGGTCGCCGGCCGCACCGTGCGGGTGGGCGTGAGCATCGGCCTGGTGACCGCCACCCCCGACGGGGAGTGCACGCCCACGACGCTGCTCCGCGACGCCGACGCGGCCCTGTACGCGGCCAAGGCGGCCGGCAAGGGGCGGGTCCTGGTCTTCGAACCGCGGATGCGGGCCGACCTGCTGCTGCGCACCCGGCTGACCGCCGACCTGCCCGGTGCGCTGGCCGCGGGCCAGCTGCGCGTGGTCTACCAGCCGGTCGTCGACCTGGGCACCGGTCAGCTGGAGGGCTTCGAGGCCCTGCTGCGCTGGCAGCACCCCGTGCTCGGGGACGTCGCCCCGACCACCTTCGTCCCGATCGCCGAGGAGACCGGCCACATCGAGGCGATCGGCGCCTGGGTGCTGCGGGAGGCGTGCACCGCCGCCGCGGCGTGGTGGGCCGGCACCGGCCCGGGGCCGGGCATCGCGGTCAACCTCTCGGTGCGCCAGCTCCGGTCCGACGACGTGGTGACCCAGGTCGCCGGCGCCCTGGCCGACAGCGGGTTGCCGCCGCACGCGCTGTGCCTGGAGCTCACCGAGACCGCCCTGGTGCTCGACACCGACCAGGCCACCCGCACCCTGCACGCGCTGCGCGACCTGGGGGTGCGGCTGGCGGTGGACGACTTCGGCACCGGCTACTCCTCCATGGCGCACCTGCGGCACTTCCCGGTCGACGTCCTCAAGATCGACCGGTCCTTCATCAGCGGCATGGATCCCGACGGCCCGCCGTCCACGGTCGTCCGGGGGCTGCTCGAGCTCGCCCGGGTCATGGGGCTCGACGTGGTCGCCGAGGGCGTGGAGTCCGCCCACCAGCGCGAGCAGCTGCAGGCCCAGGGCTGCAGCTCGGCCCAGGGCTGGTTGTTCTCCGCCGCCGTGGAGCGGGACGTCGCCGACCAGCAGGTCGCCGCCGCCCGCATCGCCGCCGGCGCGGCCGGCGCGCAGGCGTGACCGGCACCGGCCGCCGGCGGCCCCGCCGGACCCGGCGCGGCGTCCCGCTGTGGGCCTACCTGACCGCCCTGGTCGGCGTGCCCCTCGCGGGCGTCGTCGTGCTCAGCTCGATCATCGTCGACACCCGCCGCACCGAGGCGCGCGGCGCGCTGCAGGCCGAGGACGCCGTGCAGGTGACCGCGCTGGTCGACGAGGCCCGGCGGACCACGGAGAACGAGGCCGTCTGGGCACTGCTGCTGTGGGCCATGGACAGCCCGGCCACCATCGAGGCCATCGGCCTGCCCCTCCCCCAGGTCGCCGCGCAGCGCCCCCTCGTCGCCGGCCTGCAGACCAGCTACCGGGCCGCCACCGACGCCGCCCTGGACGCGCTCGCCGACCGCCGCCCCGACCTGGCCGCCGACGTGCGCACCGACCTGGCCGACGTGCGGCGCACCGCGGAGGTCAGCACCCAGGGCCTGCACCAGCTCTACCTGGACTACGTGTCGCTGTCGGACCGGCTGATGGCCGCCGAGCGCCGCACCGCCGCCGAGGCCGGCGCCGGCGGCACCCCGGCCGGCACCCGTGCCGCGATCGCCGACGCCCAGCTCGTGGCCGGCTACGCCCAGGCCGCGTCCCGGCAGATGCCGCTGTACCTGGGCTCGATGATCGACCAGCAGGCCGGCTCGCTGATCGGGTCGCGGCTGGGCTGGGAGACCGGCTGGATGGCCTACACCGACGCCCGCGCCCAGCTCGACGGGCTCTCCGACCCCACCACCACGGCGCAGTGGCGGGAGTTCACCGCCACCCCGGCCGTGCAGGGCCTCGACCGGGCGCTGGACCCGGCGGCCACCCCGCCGGGCGCTGTCCCCACCGTGCTCCAGGTCGTGTCGCTGGTGGTGCAGCGCGAGACCCGCGACACCGACACCGCGGCCCTGTCCAGCACGGCGTTCCAGCGCGCCCTGGCCCTGGCCGAGCAGGACGCCGACGCCGCCACCGACCGCTCCACCGCCACCCTGGTGTGGGCCGGGGTGCTGGTCGCGCTCGCCGCGCTGAGCGCGGCGCTGCTCGCCCGCACCATCGGCCGGTCGCTGGGTCAGCTGGCCGCCCGGGCCGCCGAGGTCAGCCACGGCGAGCTCGTCGAGGTGGGCACCCGCGGCCCCCGCGAGGTGCGCACCGTCGGTGCGGCCCTGGGGACGGCGGTCGGCAGCCTGCGGCGCATCCAGGACCAGGCCCGCGCCGTCGCCGAGGGCGACCTGACCAACGTGCTGCTGGCCGAGCCGCTGCCCGGACCGCTGGGCGCGGTCGTGCACGCCTCGGTGCAGCAGATCGTGGCCTCGGTCCGCCACCGCGAGGAGCTGCAGTCGGCACTGGCCCACCAGGCCGCCCACGACCCGCTCACCGACCTGCCCAACCGCGCCCAGGCCCTGGCGCTGACCGCGGCCGCGCTGAACCGCGGGCGCAGGTCGGGGGCCATGGTCGGGCTGCTGTTCTGCGACCTGGACGGCTTCAAGGCCGTCAACGACTCCTGCGGCCACGACTGCGGGGACGACGTCCTGCGCGAGGTCGCCCGCCGGCTGCGCGGTCAGCTGCGCGGCGGGGACGTCGTCTGCCGGCTCGGCGGGGATGAGTTCGTCGTCCTGGTGGAGCCGGTCGAGGCCGAGGCCGACCTGGTCGAGCTCGCCGAGCGCCTCATCGCCACCGTCGCACGGCCGATCACCGCCCAGGGCCACCGCGTCGCCGTGGGCGTCAGCATCGGCGTCGCGGTCAGCCGGGACGCCGCCGTGGACGCCGCCGCCCTGCTGGCCGAGGCCGACACGGCCGTCCACCGGGCCAAGGCCCACGGCCGCGGCCGCGCGGAGGTCTTCGACGACGCGCTGCGGGCCCAGCTGGGCGCCCACGCCGAGCTCGAGCGCGCGATCGCGGCAGGGCTGGCGGCCGGGGAGTTCCGGGTGCACTACCAGCCGGTCGTGCACGTCGAGTCGGCCGAGGTCGCCGGGTTCGAGGCGCTGGTGCGCTGGGACCGCCCCGGCCACGGGATGGTGCCGCCGGACTCCTTCGTCCCCGTCGCCGAGGCGAGCCGGCTGGTCTGCGACCTGGACCGCTGGGTCCTCGGCGAGGCCACCCGGCAGCTGGCCGCGTGGCGGGCCGCGGGTGCCGCGGACGGGGTGACGATGGCGGTCAACCTGTCCGGCCGGCACCTGACCGACCGCCGCGTCGTCGACGACGTCGCCCGCGCCCTGGCCGACGCGGGGCTGCCCGCCCACCTGCTGGTGCTCGAGGTGACCGAGACCGTGCTGGTCGACGACCCCGTCGCCGCCGAGCACCTGGCGGCCCTGCGGGCCCTGGGCGTCTCGGTCGCCATCGACGACTTCGGCACCGGGTACACCTCGATCGGCCAGCTGCGGAACCTGCCGGTGGACACCCTGAAGATCGACCGCAGCTTCGTCGGCTCGACCGAGCCCGGCCACGACCAGCTCGTCGCCCTCATGATCAAGGCCGCGCACACCTTCGGCCTCACCGTCGTCGCCGAGGGCGTGGAGGACGTCGGGCAGTGGGCCCGCCTGCAGGACGAGCGGTGCGACCACGCCCAGGGCTGGTGGACCGGCCGTCCCCTGCCGGCCGACGAGGCGGGGCGCGTCCTGCTGGCCCCGGCGACCGTCCCGGCCCCGCGCCGGCCGGACCGCCGAGCAGCCGGGAGCGCGGCCTCCTCGGTCTGACGTCGCCGCCCCCCGGCCCGGCGGAGGTCGATGCCGGGGTCCTCGCGCTCTACGATGCCGTCCACCGGACCGGTGCGGCGTCGACCAACGGGCGTCGCCCGGCCTGACCACCGGCGCCCGCTGTCGTGCGCCGGTGCGGAGGAGCGTGACCATGACCTCCCCTCCCGTGGACCCGCGGTGCAGCGCGGGAGCACCGGTGGCCGGGGGCCGGGGCCCCCGGCGGACCCCCCGTGGCGTGCTCGGGCGCAGCGGACGGCCCCGCGACGAGGAGCTGACGGAGCGGCTGCTGGACGGGGCGGTCGACGTCCTCGCCGAGGGCGGCATGTCGCTGCTGACGGTGGAACGGGTGGCCTCCCGGGCGGGCGCCGGGCGGGCGGCGGTCTACCGCCGCTGGCCGGACATGCACCACCTCGCCGCCGACGCCCTGCGCAGCTGCACGCTGGTGCCGACCGCACCGACCACCGGCTCCCTCGTCGGCGACCTCGCCACGCTGATGCACCCGTGGACCAGGGAGCTCGACCGGGAGGAGCGCGCCGCGGCCGCCCTGGTCGGCGAGGCCCGCACCAGCCTGGCCGTGCAGACCGCCCTCGACGAGGTGGTCCGCCGGCCCCTGACCGCCGCCGTGACCCGCGCCGTCGCCGCGGAGCGCGCCCGCGGCCGGGCGGTGCCCGCCGGGCGGGAGGCCTGGGTGGACAAGGTGCTGCGGGCGCTGTGGTGGTCCCGGTTCGTCGAGGAGCGGGCCCCGCTGACCGGCCCGGAGGTCCTGACGGTCGTCGAGCGGGCGCTCCTGCCCGTGCTCCGCGCGCCGCAGCAGGACTGACCGGCCCCCGCGGTCATCGTCCGCACGCGGATCGACATGGCGACCCGCGTGCCGTCCCCCGGGCGGGACCGCACTGCGCTGGCGGCGACGTCGGCGCAGGTCAGCGCCCCGCGAGGGACCTCGGCCCGCGCCCGGCCCGCGGCCCGGGGCGCCGTCCGGAGGCCCCCGGTTCCGCTTCTGCGCGTTTCCGCCGCGCGTTCTCGGCGCTCGGCTCAAACGATTCAGCGGACCGTCCGACCTCTCCCCCGGCCACCACCGGCACCCGCCGACCGTCGTGGACCGCGAGAGGGAGTACCGCCATGTCCGCACCCGCGCCCCAGCACGCCGCCGCGACCACCACCACGACCCGAGGTCGCTGGTGGGGCGACCGCGGCGTCGCGACGAAGGTCCTCACCACGGTCGGCGTGGGCGCCCTCGTCGCCGGCACCGTCGGCGTCACCGGACTGCTCGCCCTCGCCGACACCGCGCGGACCAGCCAGGACATCTACTCCTCCAACCTGCGGTCGACGCAGCTCCTGGCGACGGCGGCCGCGGACCTCCGCGAGACCCGCATCGACGCCCGCAACGCCATCCTCGCCGCGTCCGGCACCGACACCCAGACCGCGCTGGACGCGGTCACCGCGGACCTGCGGACCTTCCGCACCGACATCGCCGCCTACCAGGCCAACGGCAACGGGGCCGCCGCCGACGAGGTCGGCCGGATCTCCGGCCTGGTGGACCAGTGGGAGCAGTTCCAGGACACCACGCTGCAGCCCCTGGCCGAGGCCGGCGACGTGCCCGGCTGGGTGGCCGCGAACGGGACCCAGACCCTGCTGACCCAGGCGATGGGCATCATCGACGACCTGTCGGCCGGCGAGGCCGACGAGGCGGCGGCCGCCGCCGACGACGCCGCCGCCCAGGCCTCCTCGGCCCGGCTCACCTCGCTGCTGGTGCTCGGGGTCGGGGTGGTCGTCGCGGTCGCCGTCGGTCTGGCGGTGGCCAACGGCCTCACCCGCGGGCTACGCCGGGTGCGGACGGCCGCCGAGGCCCTGGCCGCCGGGGACCTGACCACGACGGTGGGGCTGCGCACCCGGGACGAGCTCGGGCAGATGGGGGCCGCGCTGGACGGTGCGGTGGCCTCGCTGCGCACCGTGATGACCTCCGTGGTCGGCGCAGCCGACGCCGTGGCCTCCTCCAGCGAGGAGCTGTCCGCGTCGGCCTCGCAGATCTCGGCGTCGGCCGAGGAGACCAGCGCGCAGTCCACCGTCGTCTCCACCGCCGCCGACGAGGTCTCCCGCTCGGTCGCCACGGTCGCCGCGGGCGCCGAGGAGATGAGCGCCTCCATCCGCGAGATCGCCCAGAACGCCAACGGTGCCGCCCGGGTCGCCGCCGACGCCGTCGCCCAGGCGCAGGCCACCAACGTGACCATCACCCAGCTCGGCGTCTCCTCGCGGGAGATCGGCGACGTCGTCAAGGTGATCACCTCGATCGCGGAGCAGACCAACCTGCTGGCCCTCAACGCCACCATCGAGGCCGCCCGTGCCGGGGAGGCCGGCAAGGGCTTCGCCGTCGTGGCCAACGAGGTCAAGGAGCTGGCGCAGGAGACCGCCCGGGCCACCGAGGACATCGCCCGCCGGGTGCAGACCATCCAGGCCGACAGCGACGGCGCGGTCGCGGCGATCGGACGGATCAGCTCCGTCATCGAGGAGATCAACAGCTACCAGCTGACCATCGCCTCGGCCGTGGAGGAGCAGACGGCCACCACGGCGGAGATGTCCCGCTCGGTGACCGAGGCGGCGTCCGGCTCGACCGAGATCGCGCACAACATCACCGGGGTCTCCGCGGCCGCCGACTCCACCTCGCAGGCCCTGGGCCAGACCCGCACCGCCGTCGACGAGCTCGCGCGGATGGCCGGCCAGCTGCGCACCAGCGTCGCCGGCTTCACCTAATGACCGCCACCGCGCCGGCCCGGACGGAGACGTCGTGACCCGCACCCTCCTGAGCACCGCCGTCCTCGGCCTGGAGCTGGCGCTCCGACCGGACGGCCCGGCCGTCGCGCGGTCGCTGCTGGCCGGCCTGGCCGCCGACACCACGACCCTGCTGCAGCTGGCCGCGCGCACCCGCGCCGAGCCCGGTGACCTGCCGCAGCTGGCCGCCGACGTGCTGTCGGACGCAGCGATGTCCGCGTGGGCGGCCGCCGACGACCCCGACCACGGCACGGACGGCACGGACGACGCCGGCGCCGGCCGCGCCTCGTGCTGCGCGGACGCCCGGACGACGGCCCTGGGCCCGAACCGGGCGGCCGTGCTGCAGGTGCTGGGCTCGGTCACCGACCCCGGCACCCGGTCCGCCCGTGTGCCGCAGGACCCCTCGGCCTGGACCGCGGCGCTGCACGAGGCGTGCTGGGCTGCGTCGCTCAGCGGCCGGCTGCGCAGCTCGGCGGGTGCCCAGCTCCTCGGCGTCCTGGCGTTCCGCTCCGCCGGGCTGGGACGGCGGGAGGTGCTGGCCGGCACGTGGAGCGTGCTCTCGGGTGCGCTGCAGGGGGCGGTCGTGGGCGACCTGCTGAGCACCGGGTCCCTCGCCCTCCTGCAGGCACCCCGGGGAGCACGCCGGTGAGGCTCCCGGTGCCGGCGGTCGGCCGGCTGCGCGGACGGCGCGGGGTCCCGGCCCCCCGCGCCGGGCTCGACCCGCTCACCGGCCTGCCCGCGCGCTCGGCGCTGGTCGCCCACCTGCGCCGCGCCACCGCGCCGGTGACCCTGCTGTGCGTCGACATCGACGACTTCCGGCGGGTCAACGCCGAGGCCGGTCAGCGCACCGGGGACGACGTGCTGGTCTCGGTGGCGGGCACCCTGCGCAACCTGGTCGGCGAGGCGGGGGTGGCCCTGCGCCTGCACGGCGACGACTTCGCCGTGCTCGTGCCGGCGGCCGGTCCGTCGGCGGCCCACCAGCTGGCCGAGCAGATCCAGCACCAGGTCAGCCGGCCGGTCGTCGTCGGCGACCGCCGTCTGCACCTGCGGGCCAACGTGGGGGTGGTGCTCGACCACCCGGTCACGCCGGCCGAGGCCGACGGCCCGACCGACGCCGTCGTCGAGGACCTGCTGCGCTGCGCCGACGTCGCCCTGGCCCTGGCGCAGCGCCACCCCGGCGGGCTGGCCGTGCACAGCTGGTCGGACTGCCGGGCCGTGCCGCCCGAGCAGCTGCTGCAGGGGGTGGCCGACCTGCACACCGCGCTGGCCCCCGGGGGCACCGAGCTGGCCCTGCACTTCCAGCCCCAGCTGGAGCTCCTGCCGTCGGCGCCCGGGACCGCGGTCCACAGCTGCGAGGCGCTGGTGCGCTGGCACCACCCCGCGCGGGGCACCCTCGGGCCGGGCACGATCCTGCGGATCGCCGCCGTCGCCCACCTGCACCGGGCCCTGGGCGCCCGCATCCTCGACCTGGCCCTGGCCGCGGCGGCCACCTGGTGGCCGCAGCACCCCCGGCCGGTGTCGGTGAACCTGGAGGCCGAGGACCTGGACCACCCGGGGTTCCCCGACGAGGTCGCCCGCGCCCTGGAGCGGTACGGGTTGCCCGCGGCGGCCCTGACCCTCGAGGTCGTCGAGGGCACCCTGATGGCCGACCCGGTGCGCGCGGCGGCCACCCTGCAGGCGCTCCGCGAGCAGGGCTGCACGGTGGCCATCGACGACTTCGGGACCGGCTACAGCTCGCTGGCGTGGCTGCACCGGCTGCCGATCGACGTGGTGAAGTTCGACCGGTCCATCGTGGCGGGCCTGGCGGCGGACCGGGCGGCCACCGCCGTCGTCCGGCACAGCACCCGGCTGGCCCACGACCTGGGCCTCGTCGTCGTCGCCGAGGGCGTCGAGTCCGAGGACGACCTGGCGCTGCTGCGCGACCTCGAGTGCGACCGGGTGCAGGGCTTCCTGACCGGTCGGCCTGTCCCCGTCGATCAGTGGACGGCGCTCCTGCGGTCCGAAACGTCCACTTAATGCTTAAAGTGGCGTCCACCCGACGAGAGGCGCCACGGTGACGACGCAGCAGACGATGTTCGGCCTGGGCAACGCTCCCCGGGCGCACCGGTCGGACGAGCCGGTGCCCCCCGGGGACGCGGCACCCACGGGCCGGCGACGCACCGGGCGCCCCCGGGACCCGCAGGCCACCGGGCGCATCATCGCCGCGACGCAGGACGTCCTCGCCTCCGACGGGTGCTCGGTCACCGTGGAGGCCATCACCGTGCGCGGCGGCGTCGGCAAGGCCACGATCTACCGGCGCTGGCCGCACGTCCCCGACCTGATGGTCGACGCCGTCACCGCGACCGACCCCTTCGCCGCCGCCCCCGCCCCGGACGGCGACACCCGTACGCAGCTGCTCGCCGTCCTCGGGCAGCTGGCGCACCCCCTGAGCCCGCACGAGTGCACGGCGGTCGTCGCGCTCCACCACGCCGCCTGGGACGAGCGACTGCGGCAGGCGGCCGAGGACGTGCTGCTGAACCCGCTGCGGGACCGGGTCGCCGCGGCGTGCCGGTCCGGCAGCACCCCCGAGCCCCCGGCCGAGCGCGTCGAGGCACTGCTCACCGTGGTGGAGGCGCTGTGGGTCCGGCGCTGGTCGACGCGCTCGGTGCAGGACCCGGCCCAGGTCGAGCTGCTCGTGGACGACGTCCTGCTCCCCCTGCTGCGGCCCTGACCGGGACGGCGCCGGGCTCAGGTGCTCTCGCGCGGGACGACCGTCGCCGTCGTCACCGGGATGCCGGGGGGCAGCGGCGACGTCGGGTCGTGCACCGCGTCGCGGATGATCTCGGCGAACCGGGCGATCAGGGCTGCGGTGTCGGTCCGCACGGTGGACAAGGTGGGCCGCACAAGGGTGCAGACCGGGAAGTCGTAGGCGCCGATGACCGCGAGCCGCCCGGGGACGGCCACCCCGATGCGGTCGGCCGTGGACACGACCAGGGCGGCCACGTCGTCGCTCATCGTCGCGACGGCGGTGACGTCGGGCTCGGCGAGGAGCCAGTCCCGCAGGGCCGGCTCGGCCGCCGCCGGGTCCTGCGGGAGCTTGAGCACGGGGACGTCGGCCTGCCCGGCGTCGCGCATGACGGCCAGCAGCGCGTCCGCCCGCCCCAGGTCCGTGGCCGAGGGGGACTCCCGGGCCCAGGCGACGAGACCGATGCGCACGTGGCCGCGGGCACGCAGGTGCCCGGCCTGCGCGGCGCCGAACTCCCCGCCCCCGAACCGCAGCTCCCACGGGCGCGACCCCCGCGCCTGGGCGGTGCCGACGACGACCCGGACCCCCGCACCCTGCAGCATCTGCACGACCTCGTCGGCCACCGCGGTCAGGCCGACGACGGCGACCGGGTTGATGGTGACGAGCAGGTCCCGGAGCCGACCGACGTCGGCCGGTGCCGGGTGCAGCACCAGCGCCAGGCCCATGCGGGCGAGCTGCTCCGCCAGGTCGGCCATGAGCCCCTGGAAGGTGGCGCCGTAGCCGACGTCCGGGATGAGGCCGACCACGACGTCCGACCGCCCGACCCGCAGCGACCGGGCGGCCGCGTTCGGGCGGTACCCCAGCTGGGCGGCGGCCTCGCGCACCCGCGCCCGGGTGCTCTCCGGGATGGTCTGCCCCGGCTTGTCGTTCAGGACGTAGCTGACCGTGGCCGCCGAGACCCCGGCGAGCTTCGCGACGTCGGCCCCGGTCACCCGGGCCTTCCGGGGCGATGCGGTCACCGACGCACCATGCCACACCGGCCGGGCCGCGGCAGGGGCTGCTGAACGCCACCGTCTCGGTCCGGCGGGATGGCGCACCGGGACCTCGACCCACCCGGGGACGAGCCGTCCGGGACGACCTGGGCGCTGCGGAGTAGTTTGAAGGCTCAACGACTTCCCGAGCGACCCCAGGAGCCACGCCGTGTCCCGTCCCGTCCTGCAGGTCATCGCCGGCAGCACCCGCCCCGGCCGCAAGGGCATCGCCGTCGCCCGCTGGGTGGCCGAGCAGGCGGAGGCGCACGGCGGGTTCGAGGTCGAGCTGGTCGACCTGGCCGACGCCGGCCTGCCGGTGCTCGACGAGCCGAACCACCCGCGGCTGGGCCAGTACACGAAGGAGCACACCAAGGCCTGGTCGGCGACGATCTCCCGCGCCGACGCCTTCGTGTTCGTCTTCCCCGAGTACAACCACTCGATCCCGGGCGGGCTGAAGAACGCCATCGACTTCCTCTTCCACGAGTGGGCCGACAAGGCCGCGGGCCTGGTCTCCTACGGCGGGGTCTCCGCGGGCACCCGCTCGGCGGCCGCGCTCAAGCCGGTGCTCGGCGCGCTGCGCGTCGTCCCCGTGGTCGAGGCGGCCACCATCCCGTTCTTCACCCAGTTCATCGACGAGGACGGCGTCTTCACCGGCAACGCCGAGCTGCAGGCCGGCGCCACCGCGATGCTCGACGAGATCGCCCGGCTGACCGCGGGTCTGCAGACCGTGCGCCGCTGACCGGCAGCGGCGAGGCTGTCGGGGTGACCAGCCCCCGGCCGACCCTGCGCACCGTCCCGACGGCGGACCTGGGCCCGGACGGGCTGCGGGAGCTGCGCACCTTCCTGGACGGCGTCTTCACCGACGGCTTCCGCGACGACCACTGGAGCCACGCCCGGGGCGGGCTGCACGTGCTGGCCAGCCGGGACGGCGTCCTGGTCGGTCACGCCGCGGTGGTCGGCCGGCAGCTCGTGGCCGGCGACCTGACCCTGCGCACCGGGTACGTCGAGGCGGTCGCGGTCGCCGCCGACGCCCGCCGGCAGGGCCTGGCGACGGCGCTGATGACCGAGGTCGAGCGACTGGTCCGGGGCGGGTACGAGCTCGGTGCGCTGGCCGCCAGCGAGGACGGCGTCGGCCTCTACGAGTCCCGCGGCTGGACCCGGTGGCGGGGCCCGCTGTGCGCCTTCACCCCAGACGGCCGCACCGAGGGGGACGCGTCCCGGGTCTTCGTGCTGCCGACGCCGGAGACCCCGGCCGTCCTCGACCCCGAGCTGGCACTCGTCTGCGACTGGCGGCGCGGCAGCCTCTGGTGAACCGGCCGTCGCGCAGCGTGCCGACCCGCCGCCGCACCCGACCGGCCGCCGCACCACGGCTCCCGGCAGGCCGGTCGCGGCTGGCCGCGCCCCCGGCGCCCCGCCAGGATCGGGACAGCTGCCCGGAGCAACCGGTCCACAGCTACCGGGCCCTGCCCCCGCCCGGTCCCCCGGCGCTCAGGCCGGCAGCAGCAGGGTGGCGTAGAGCGTCAGCCCGGGCCCGAACGCCATCGCCACGACCGGGCCGTCGACGTCCCCGAGCTCGTCGAGCACGAGCAGCACCGTCGCCGACGAGCAGTTCCCGTGCTGGGCCAGCACCCGCCGCGAGGGCGCCATCTGCTCCTCGGTGAGGCCGAGCTGGTCGCGGGCGACGTCCAGGATCCGGGGGCCACCGGGGTGCACCGCCCAGCCCGCGACGTCCCCGACCTGCAGGCCGGCGGTGTCCAGCAGCTCCTGCACGACGTCGCCGACGTGCCGGGCCAGCACGTCGGGCACCCGCGGCGACAGGCCCATCTTGAAGCCCAGGTCGGTGACGTCCCAGGTCATGTGGTCGGCGGTGGAGGAGTCGGTGCGGGCGACGGTGGCCGCCACCCGCAGGCCGCGGCGGGCGTCGGGTTCGAGGACCACGGCGGAGGCGGCGTCGCTGAACAGGGCGTGCGCGACCACCTGCGACAGGTCGTGCCGGGCCGGCTGCACGTGCAGGCTGGTCAGCTCCACGCAGAGCATCACCGCCGGCCGCGACCGGGCGACCACGTAGTCGCCGACGGCACCCAGGCCCGGCAGCGCGGCGTAGCAGCCCATGTGGCCGACCAGCAGCCGCTGCACGCCGGCGGGCATGCCCAGGTCGCTGGCCAGCCGGATGTCCAGGCCCGGCGTCGCGTACCCGGTGCAGGTGACGACGGAGAACAGCCCGACGTCCCCGGGCGCCAGGCCAGCGGAGTCCAGGGCCGCGGCGACCGCCTGCTTGCCCAGCGGCATGGCCTCGTCGACGTAGCGGGCCATCCGGGCACCGGTGCCCCACTGCGAGATGTCCTCGTGCACCGGGTTGACCACGGCGTGCCGGGTGGTCACGCCCGAGGCGGAGAACACCCGCCGGGCCGAGCGCAGCCCGGCGTAGTGCTCGGCGAAGAAGCCCTCCCACACGTCGTCCTGCGTGTAGGTCGCCGGCAGGGCCCGGCCGGAGCCGGTGACGACGGCGGCCGTCACCGGGCCGCGTCCTGGGTGGGGGTCACCGGGCCGACGGTACGTGCGCCCGGGGCCGGACGCCTGCGGCCGTAGCCGGCGAACAGGATGCCGCTCCAGCGCATCGGCCGCATGCGGACGCCCTCCCGCCGTCCCCGCTTCCAGGCCAGCAGGTCGCGGACCGAGGGACGCAGGCCGACCAGCCGCAGGTCCAGGCCGAGCCGGTCGGCGGCGGCGAGCAGCCGCCGCCGGTCGACGAACAGCGCCGGGTCGTGGATGCCCGGCGGCGGCCCGCCCGGGATCCGCTCGGCCAGGGTGACCGCGACCGGGCCGGCCAGCCGGGAGTCCGCGATCGCGTCGACCACCAGCGCGCCGCCGGGCCGCAGCAGCCGGGCGCACTCGGCGAGCACCGCGACGTCGTCCTCGACGTGCTCGAGGACCTCCCCGCAGACGACCACGTCGGCGCAGCCGTCGGCCAGCGGGACGGCGAGCACCGACCCGCGGACCACGCCGACCCCGTGGTCGCGGGCCAGCGCCAGCCCCGACGCGCCGAGGTCGACACCGATGTGCCGGTAGCCCAGCCGCCGCACGTGCGGGGCCATCAGCCCGCCGCCGCAGGCCAGGTCGACCAGGACGGCGTCGGGGGAGGCGGCGGGCGGGATGTGCTCGGCGCGGGAGGCCGCCAGCCAGTGCAGCATCGCGAACCCGCCCGCGGGCTGCCACCACTGGTCGGCGAGCTCGTCGTACTGGGCGGGGTCGTTGCGGGCCAACGGCACGCCGCGACGCTACTTGTCCTTCAGGGGGTCGTGACCCCAGTTCATCAGGGAGTACCGCCACTTGGAGTCCTCGACGTCGTTCTTCGACGGGCCCTGCGCCAGGTGCCGCTTCACGTAGCCGGTCACCTTCTCCATGTGCTGGTGGTCGTCGTCGGTGAGGTCGGCGACCTTGGTGCCCAGCAGGTCGACGATCCGGCGGCCGGACTCGTGGCCGGTGGACTCCCCCGACCCGCCGGACTTCTGCCCGACCTCCTTCGACTCGTCGGTCTCCAGGAACTTCTCCAGCTCCTTGGCGGTCATGTTCACCGCCTCGTGGAAGTCGTCCCGGATCTGCTTGTCGTCGTCGGCCACGTCGGTCCTCCAGGTTCGTCGGGTGTCCGGGTCGGGGTACCGCCGCGGCGTGGGAGGGAAACCGGGACCGGAACGGGCCGCGCGCGCGAGGGACGAGACACCCGACGAGGTGCTCGACCGCAACACCGGTGAGCTGCTGCAGGAGCTGCGGGTCACCATCACCGGCGTCCAGGTGCTCGTCGGGTTCCTGCTGACGCTGCCCTTCAGCTCGCGGTTCGGCGACCTGTCGACCTTCGGGACGACGCTGTACACGGTGACGTTGATGGCCGCGACGCTGTCGGCGGTGTCGCTCATCGCGCCGGTGTCCTTCCACCGGATCGTCTTCCGGCACCGGGAGCGCGGCGACCTGGTCGAGCAGGGCAACCGGCTGCTGGTGGCGGGGCTGGCCCTGCTGCTGCTCGCCCTGGTCAGCGCCGTCCTGCTGGTGCTCGACGTCGTGCTCGGCCGCGGCCCGGCGCTGGCCGGCGGCGCCGTGGTCGCGGTGGCCGGGCTGACGACCTGGTACCTGCTCCCGCTGCGTTCCCTAGGCTCCCGCGGGTGAGCGTGGTGGTGGTCGGCAGCCTCAACGAGGACCTCGTGGTCACGGTCGGGCGGCTGCCCGGCCGCGGCGAGACGGTGATCGGGTCGGCGGTGGAGCTGCTGCCCGGCGGCAAGGGCGCCAACCAGGCCGCCGCCGCGGGCCGGCTCGGCGACGGCGTCGCGATGGTCGGCCGGGTCGGGGACGACGACGCCGGTGCCCGCCAGCTGGCCGCGCTTCGCGACGCCGGGGTGGACACCGGCCTGGTGCAGGCCACGCCGGGGGTGCCCACCGGCAGCGCCACCATCCCGGTGGAGGCCGAGGGCGGGGAGAACCTCATCGTCGTGGTGCCCGGTGCCAACGGCGAGGTCACCGCGGCCGACGTCGAGGTGCCCGCCGTCCGCGGGGCCGGCGTCCTGCTGCTGCAGCTGGAGACCCCGCTGCCCTCCGTGGTGGCCGCCGCCCGCGCGTGCACCGGCACCGTCGTGCTCAACCCCGCCCCCGCCCAGCCGCTGCCCGCCGACCTGCTGGCCGAGGTCGACGTCCTGGTGCCCAACGAGCACGAGCTGGCCGACCTGGCCGGCGCCGGCGCCGACGACCTGGCGGGCCTCGCCGACCTGGCCCGCGGTCTGGCCGCCCGCTCGGTGGTCGTCACGCTGGGCGGCAACGGCGTGCTCGTCGTGCCCGCCGACGGGCCGGCGCTGCACCAGCCGCCGCTGCCGGTGTCCCCGGTGGACACCACCGGTGCCGGCGACTGCTTCTGCGGTGCGCTGTGCACCGCCCTGGACCGGGGCGAGGCGCTGGCCGACGCGGTGCGGTACGCCGCGGTGGCCGCGGCGCTGTCCACCACCGGCCCGGGTGCCCGCGGCGGCCTGCCCGACGACGCCGCCGTCCGCGCCGCCCTGCCCGGTCTGCCGGCCGCCCGCAGCGTCGACCAGGGGGGCTGATCGGGCTCCGTCCCTCCTGACGAGGTCTGGTGCAGGAGGACGGACTCCCGCGCAGAGGGACGCGCTCAGACGGCGGTGACGGCCCCGCCGTGGGGTGCGGCCAGCAGCAGCGGCTCGCCGTCGAGGGAGACCACGACGCGGCCGTGCGGATCCGGCGGGACGTCCACCACCACCCCGGGCGCCTCGGCGGCCACCACGCGCACCCCCGCGGTGGCGTCGGCGAACCCGGCGCGGGCGTCGTCGTCCAGATAGACCAGCGTCATCGACGCCAGCACCACCGGTGTCGCCCCGGCGGGCAGCCCGGCGAGCACCCCCGGCAGCTGCTCGACGAGGTCGCCGGTGACCCGCTCGTGCGGGTGCGCCGCCGCCAGCTCCAGCGCGGGACCCAGCCGGGCCAGCCGCGCCTGCTCCTGCGGGCCGGGCCAGACCAGCGCGCGCAGCCAGGCGACGGTGTCGGGGTCGGCGGGGTCGAGCGGGTTCCGGTCGACCCCCACCCGGTGGACCACCTGCGGGACGTCGTCGGGCAGGGCCACCGAGCCGTCGACGGAGCACTCCAGCACCAGCCCGGCGTCCGGCCGGACCCGGTGGACGCCGGTCGCCGTCCGGTAGGCGTAGCCGTAGCGGTCGAGCTGCAGCAGCAGGCCGGCCGAGCAGCCGACCTCGACCAGGGCCAGCGGTCCCTCGACCCGGGCCAGGGCGGGCAGCAGCGACGCGGCGCGGGCGGGCTCGTTGGTCTGGGTGGCGCGGGCGAGCACCTCCGCGCGGACCCGCTCCTCGTCGGCCACGACCCGGTCGTGCAGCTCGGCGCCGTCGGCCGGGACCCCGCCCAGCAGCCGCAGCACCGCGAACAGCAGGTTGGGCTGCCGCTTGGTCCGGGGCAGGTCCAGCAGGAGGTCCAGCACCACCGGGTCCGCGGCCACCGCCCGGGCCAGCGCGGCGTAGTGCGGCGAGGCGACCGCGGCCTCCACCTCGGCGAACCGCAGGTAGCGGGCGGCGAGGTCGTCCCGGTCCACGCCCGCACGCTAGCCCCGCGGAACGCTGCCTCGCGCAGCGTTGATCAGGGAGGTTGATCCAACTCCGTCCTCTCTCGCCAGATCTGGTGCGGGAGGACGGAGTTCCGTGCGGGGAGACGACGCGGAACGGCATCGGGTGGTTGGGGCCCGCACCGATCGGGCAGGCCCGGGGACATGACCGCACCGACCCACCCCGAGGACCCCGCCGAGGGCGCCGACCCCGGCACCACCGACACCGACGACGCCGGCCGCACCCCGCACCCCGACGACCCCGCCGAGGGCGCGGACGAGGCCGACGCCCAGACCGGCCTGGACCCGGACAACCGCGTCACCGGCGCCTAGTACGAGCGCGGCAGCCGCAGGTCGTGCTGGGCGACGAAGTTCAGCACCATCTCGCGGCTGACCGGCGCGATCCGGGAGAACCGGGACGCCGTCACCAGCGCCCCGATGCCGTTCTCCTGCGACAACCCCGACCCGCCGTGGGTCTGCACGGCGGCGTCGACGGCGTGCACGACGGCCTCGGCGGCCGCGTACTTGGCGCTGTTGGCCGCGGTGCCGGCGTCCTGCCCGGAGTCGATGAGCCAGGCCGCCTTGAGCATCATCAGCCGGGCCAGCTCGACCTCGACCTGGGCGGCGGCCAACGGGTGGGAGACGCCCTGGTGCGCGCCGATCGGGGTGCCCCACACCCGGCGGTCGCGGGCGTAGGCCGCGGCCCGGTCCAGCGCCAGCCGGGCGGTGCCCAGCGAGTAGGCCGCGCCCATGACCCGCTCGGGGTTGAGCCCGGCGAACAGCTGCGCGATGCCCGCGTCGGGGGAGCCGACCAGGGCGTCGGCGGGCAGCACGACGTCGTCGAGGAACAGCTGGAACTGGTTGTCCGGGCTGACCAGCTCCATCGGGATCTGCGTGCGCGACAGGCCCGGGGCACCGGTGGGGACGACGAACAGCGCCGGCCGCAGCGTGCCCTTGCCGGCGTCGGCGAGCCTGGCCACCACGAGGACGGCGTCGGCGACGTCCACGCCGCTGATCCAGATCTTCTGGCCCGACAGCACCCACCCGTCGCCCTCGCGCCGCGCGGTGGTGGTGATCTCGTGGCTGTTGGACCCGGCGTCGGGCTCGGTGATGGCGAAGGCCATGGTCAGCGTGCCGTCGGCGATGCCGGGGAGCCACCGGTCGCGCTGGTCCGGGGTGCCGTAGCGGGCGATGACCGTGCCGCAGATGGCCGGGCTGACCACCATCATCAGCAGCGGGCAGCCGGCCGCGCCCAGCTCCTCGAGCACCACCGCGAGCTCGACCATGCCGCCACCCCCGCCGCCGTGCTCCTCGGGCAGGTTCACGCCCAGGAACCCGGCCTTGCCGGCCTCGGCCCACAGCTCCTGCACCGTGCCGCCGGTGCGGGCCTGCTCCAGGAACCAGCGGTGGCCGTAGCGGCCGGCCAGGTCGGCGACCGCCGCGCGCAGGTCGCGCAGCTCGTCGCCCTCGTCGAAGTCCAGGGTCATGCGGGGTCCCCCTCCAGGACGGCGAGGACCGCGCCGGCCCCCACCTGGTCACCGACCGACACGTCCACGCTGGTCACCGCGCCGTCGGCGGGCGCGGTCACCGGGTGCTGCATCTTCATCGCCTCGAGCACCAGCAGCCGCTGGCCGGCGGTCACCCGGTCGCCGGCTGCCACGTCCACGGCGACCACCGACCCGGGCATCGGCGCCACCAGCGACCCGGCCGCCACCGCCGCCGACGGATCGGGGAACCGGGGCAGCGCGCGCAGCGCCACCGCCCAGCCGTCGCCGTCCACCCGCACGTCGTCGCCGTACGCGGCCACCCGCAGCCGGCGCTGGACGCCGTCGACGGCCAGCACGACCTCGTCGGGCGTCGCGGAGACCAGCTCGACCCCGGGGACGCCGAGCAGGCCGTCGCGGGTGAGCCGGTAGCCGACCTCGACGGTCTCCCCGCCGTGCGCGAAGGCGGCGCGCTGCAGCTGGGACGGGACGTTCCGCCACCCGCCGGGCAGCCCGCCCAGCACGGTGGCGTCCCGCCGCCGGGCCGCGGCCAGGGCCAGCGCGGCGGCGACCGCGGCGAGCGCGACGTCGTCCGGCCCGGCCAGCGGGGCGGCGAGGGCGGCCAGGCCGTGCCGGTCGAAGAAGGCGGTGTCGGTCTCCCCGGCCAGGAAGGCGGGGTGCCGCAGCGTGCACACGAGCAGGTCCCGGTTGGTGGCCGGCCCGTGCAGCCGGGCGCCGGCGAGCGCTCCGGCCAGCCGGGCGGCGGCCTCGTCGCGGGTGGGCGCCCAGGCCACCACCTTGGCCAGCATCGGGTCGTAGTGCGTGCCGACCTCGCTGCCGGCGACGACACCGGCGTCCACCCGGGTGCCCGGGCCCGGCGGCACCGCGAACGGCGTCCCGGGCACGTCGAAGGCGTGCACCGTGCCGCTGGCCGGCCGCCAGCCCGCGGCGGGGTCCTCGGCGTAGAGCCGGACCTCGATCGCGTGCCCGCGCGGCGCCGGCGGGGACGGCGGCAGCGCGGCGCCGGCGGCGATGCGCAGCTGCCAGGCGACCAGGTCCAGGCCGGTGACGCACTCGGTGACCGGGTGCTCGACCTGCAGCCGGGTGTTGGTCTCCAGGAAGAAGAACGCCCCGTCGGCGCGCACGAGGAACTCCACGGTGCCCGCGCCGACGTAGTCGATCGCCCTGGCCGCGGTGACCGCCGCCGCCGACAGCGCGGCCCGCAGGTCGGCATCGACGAACGGGGACGGCGTCTCCTCCACGACCTTCTGGTGCCGGCGCTGCAGGGAGCACTCCCGCTCCCCCAGCGACCAGACCGTGCCGTGGGTGTCGGCGAGCACCTGCACCTCGACGTGCCGGCCGGCCTCGACGTAGGGCTCGACGAAGACGGTGGGGTCGCCGAACGCCGACGCGGCCTCGGCCCGGGCGGCGGCGAGCTCGCCGTCCAGGTCCGCCAGCCGCCGCACCACCCGCATGCCGCGGCCGCCGCCGCCGGCCGAGGCCTTGACCAGCACCGGCAGGTCGGCCTCGGTGACCTGCGCGAGCTCCAGGACGGGGACGCCGGCCGCAGCCATCCGCTCCTTGGCCGCGATCTTGGAGCCCATCGCCGCGATGGCGGCCGGCGGCGGGCCGATCCAGGTCAGCCCGGCGTCGAGCACCGCGCGGGCGAACCCGGCGTCCTCGGACAGGAAGCCGTAGCCGGGGTGGACGGCGTCGGCGCCGGCGGCCAGCGCGGCCGCGACCAGCAGGTCGGCCCGCAGGTAGGTGTCGGCCGGGGCGGAGCCGGGCAGCCGGACGGCGCGGTCGGCCTCGGCGCGGTGGGGGCTGCCGGCGTCGGCGTCGCTGTGGACGGCCACCGTGCCGATGCCGAGGTCGCGGCAGGTGCGGAACACCCGGCGGGCGATCTCGCCACGGTTGGCCACCAGCACGCGGGTGACCGGCCGCGTGGGTATCGGAAGCTCCACCCCGCCGGACGGGCCCGGTGCGACGGGTAGAGCTTCCGATACCCCGGGGGCGGACGCGGAGGCGGGGGCGGGTCTGGGGGCGGGGGCGGGGGTGACGCTCACGGCCGGAACACCCCGTAGCCCGGCGTCCCGCTGACCTCGCCGGACGCGATCGCCGACAGGCACATCCCGAGCACGGTGCGGGTGTCGCGCGGGTCGATGATCCCGTCGTCGTACACCCGGCCGGACAGGAAGCGCGGCACCGACTCCGCCTCGATCTGGGCCTCCACGGCCGCCCGCATCGCCGCGTCCCCCTCCTCGTCGAACGGGGTGCCGCGGGACTCCGCGGCCGCCCGGGCCACGATCGAGAGCACCCCGGCCAGCTGCGCCGGGCCCATCACCGCGGACTTCGCCGTCGGCCAGGCGAACAGGAACCGGGGGTCGTAGGCGCGGCCGCACATGCCGTAGTGGCCGGCGCCGTAGGAGGCGCCCAGCAGCACCGACAGGTGCGGCACCCGGCTGTTGGAGACCGCGTTGATCATCATCGCGCCGTGCTTGATGATCCCGCCCTGCTCGTACTCCGCCCCGACCATGTAACCGGTGGTGTTGTGCAGGAAGACCAGGGGCGTCGCGCTCGCGTTCGCCAGCTGGATGAACTGGGTGGCCTTCTGCGCCTCGGCGCTGAACAGCACGCCCTGCGCGTTGGCCAGCACGCCCACCCGGTGGCCGTGGATGCGGGCCCAGGCGGTGACCAGCGACGGGCCGTAGCGGGGCTTGTGCTCGTCGAGGTCGGAGTCGTCGACCACCCGGGCCAGCACCTCGCGCGGGTCGAAGGGCTGCGACAGGTCGGTGCCGACCACGCCGAGCAGCTCCTCCTCGTCGTACCGCGGCGGGACGGCGGCCTGCGGCGCGGGCCCGGCCTTGCGCCAGCCCAGCCGGGCCACGATGCGCCGGCCGATCCGCACAGCGTCCACCTCGTCGACCGCCACGTGGTCGGCCAGCCCGGACACCCGGCCGTGCATCGCCGCCCCGCCCAGGGACTCCTCGTCGGCGACCTCCCCCGTGGCCATCCGCACCAGCGGCGGCCCGCCCAGGAAGACCTTCGCGCCGCCGTCGACCATCACCACGTGGTCGCTCATCCCGGGCACGTAGGCCCCGCCGGCGGTGGCGTTGCCGAAGACCAGGGCGACGGTGGGGATGCCGGCGGCCGAGAGCCGGGTGAGGTCGCGGAACAGCTGCCCACCGGGGATGAAGATGTCCTTCTGCGTGGGCAGGTCGGCCCCGCCGCTCTCCACCAGGCTGATCAGCGGGAGCCGGTTCTCCCGCGCGATCTGCATCGCGCGCAGCGTCTTCCTCAGCGTCCACGGGTTGCTGGCGCCGCCGCGGACGGTGGGGTCGTGCGCGACGACCACGCACTCGACGTCCTCGACGACGCCGAGGCCGGTGACCACGCTGGCGCCGACGGCGAACTCGGTGCCCCAGGCGGCCAGCGGCGAGAGCTCCAGGAAGGGGCTGTCGGCGTCGATGAGCAGCTCGATCCGCTCCCGGGCGGTGAGCTTGCCCCGCCCGCGGTGCCGGGCGACCGCCTTCTCCCCGCCGCCGGCGACCGCCCGGGCGCAGTCGGCGTCCACCTGGGCCAGCGCGGCCAGCACCGCGGTGCGGTGGACGGCGAACTGGGGCGCGGCGGTGTCCAGGACGGAGCGGAAGACGGTCACAGCAGCGCCTCCGGGACGTCGACCTCGCGGCCGAGCAGCCACTCGCCCACGGCCTTGCCCTGCGGGTCGAACCGGGTGCTGGCCGCCACGCCCCGGCCCAGCAGGCCCTCCACCACCACGTCGACGGCGCGCAGGTTCGGCAGCGGGTGCACGGTCACCGGCAGGTCGGCGGCCTCGGGCAGCAGCTCGCGGACGACGTCGGGGGTGATGGCCGCGGCCAGCCAGGCGGCCGCGGTGTCGGTGCGGGCCCAGAGGCCGATGGTCGCCGTCCCGCCCTTGTCGCCGCTGCGGGCGCGCGCGACCCTCCCGAGCCGCGCCCGCCGCGTCGGCCCCCACCCACCCCGGGCAGGGGAAGCCCCACCCCCACCACCGGGCCCCGTCGACGGGTGCAGGGCTTCCCCTGCCGGGGCGAGCGGGGCGGTGGTCGCCGGCGGGGGGACGTCGACGCGGCTGCCGTCGGGCAGCACCGCGACGTGCGGGACGACGGCCTGCGGCACGAACGCCGGCGTGTAGACGCCGAAGGCCGAGCCGTTCCCGGGCGGGGCGGTGAGGTGGAAGCCCGGGTAGGAGGCCAGTGCCAGCTCCACGGCGGCGCCGGAGAACGCCCGGCCCACCACCTCGGCCCGCGGGTCGGTGGCCTGGGCACGCAGCAGCACGCTGGCGCCGGCCTCGGTGTCCGCGCCCGGCTGCTCGGTGCCGACGGCGGACCACACCAGCTCGGCCGGCCGGGGCGCCAGCGCGGCCTCGAACTGGGCCCGCACCAGCGCCGCCTTGGCCGCCACCCGCTCGCCGGTGAGCACGAAGGTGACCTCGTTCCGGTGCCCGCCGAGGGCGTTCAGGCAGACCTTGGTGTCCGGCGGCGGCGGTTCGCCGCGGGTGCCGGACAGGCGCACCCGGTCGGGGCCGTCGGCGGTGAGCTGCACGGTGTCGAAGCGGGCGACGGCGTCGGGGCCGGCGTACCGGGCGCCGGTGACCTCGTACAGCAGCTGCGCGGTGACGGTGTCGACGTCGACCACGCCGCCGGTGCCCGGGTGCTTGGTGACCACGGCCGACCCGTCGGCGTGCAGCTCGGCGAGCGGGAAGCCGGGGTGCAGCAGCTGCTCGACCGGGTGCTCGGCGAAGCTGGACAGGTTGCCCCCGGTGGCCTGGGTGCCGCACTCCAGCACGTGCCCGGCGACCATCGCGCCGGCCAGCGCGTCCAGGTCGTCGCGGCCCCAGCCGAAGGCGCTGATGCCCGGACCGACCACCAGCGAGGCGTCGGTGACCCGGCCGGTGACCACGACGTCGGCACCGGCGTCCAGGCAGGCCGCGATGCCGAAGGCACCCAGGTAGGCGTTGGCGGTCAGCGGCTCGCCGAGGCCGAGCTCGGCGGCGCGGGGCAGCAGGTCGTCGCCCTCGACGTGCGCGACCGCGGTGGGCACGCCGAGCCGGTCGGCCAGCGCCCGCACCGCGTCCGCGAGGCCCGCCGGGTTGGTGCCGCCGGCGTTGACCACCAGCCGCACGCCGCGGTCGCGGGCCAGGCCCAGGCACTCCTCGAGCTGGGCCAGGAACGTCCGCGCGTACCCGCGGGTGGGGTCCGCGGCCCGGTCCCGGCCCAGGATGAGCATGGTCAGCTCCGCCAGGTAGTCCCCGGTCAGCACGTCCAGCGGCCCGCCCTCGAGCATCTCCCGGACGGCGGCCCGCCGGTCGCCGTAGAAGCCCGACGCGTTGCCGATGCGCAGCGGGTCGCTCACCCGTGGCTCCCGGCGCCCGGGCGGCCGGCGAAGGCCTGCGCGACGTCCAGCCAGCGGTCGGCGACCGGGCCGGTGGCGGTGAGCGCGAGCGCGGACCGGGGCCGGCGCTGGGTGACCCGCAGGCAGAAGTCCAGCGCCGGGCCGGTCACCCGGTCGGCCGCGGCGGGGTCGCCCCAGGCCCACACCTCGCCCGACGGCGCGGTCAGCTCCACCCGCACGTCCTCGGCGGGGGCGGGCAGGCCGTGCTGGCCGAAGGCGAACCCCCGGGTGACGACGCCGAGGTGGGCGACCGGCCGCAGCCGGTCGGTCGCCGGCACGGGCAGGTCGAGCGCGTCGCGGACGTCGACGCCGTGCGCCCAGGTCTCCATCAGCCGCGCGGTGGCCATCGACGCCGCGCCCATGGGCGGGCCGTACCAGGGCAGCTTCGCCCCGGCCGGGACGGCGGCCAGCGCCTGCGCGAGCGCGGTGCGGGACGTCCGCCAGCGGGCGAGCAGCTCGGCCGGTGACACCGCGGCCCCGTCGGCCGCGGCGGCGTCGACGGACAGGTCGGGCAGCACCGGGTCGGGGTCGGTGGCGGCGACCAGGGAGGCCTCGTCGGTCCAGGCCAGGTGCGCCACCTGGTGCGCGACCGTCCACCCGGCCGCCGGCGTCGGGGTGGCCCAGCCGGCGTCGTCGAGGCCGGCGACCACGGCGTCCAGGGCCTCGCCCTCGGCCGCCAGGTCGGCCAGCAGGCCGTCCAGCAGTGCCACGCGACCTCCTCGTCGGCAAGCAGTCAGCCCTGACCGCTACCGGGCCCAGCCTGCGGGGCGGGGGTCCCGGCGTCAAGGGTCCGCGGCGCGGCAGTCAGGGTTGACCGTGCCCCCGGTCACACCGCAGGATCCCGGCGACAGCCGCCGCCGAGCACCGACGGAGCCAGCATGTACCCAGGCACGTTCGCCGACCGCACCCCCGACAAGCCGGCCGTCGTCGTCGCCGAGACCGGCCGCGTGCTCACCTACGCCCAGCTGGACGAGCGCTCGACCCGGCTGGCCGATGTGTTCCGGCAGCAGGGCCTGGGCCCCGGCGACCACGTCGCGTTCGTCGCGGACAACACCCCGGAGGTCTTCGAGGTCTACTGGGCCGCGCTGCGGTCGGGGCTCTACGTCACCGGCGTGAACAACCACCTCACCGCCGACGAGGCCGCCTACATCGTCCGGGACTGCGGCGCCCGGGTGCTGGTGGCCTCCGCGGGCGCGGCGGCGCTGGCCCGGGAGACCGCGCAGCGCTGCCCGGACCTCGCGCTGCGGCTGGCCTGGGGCGGCCCGGTGGAGGGGTACGCGGACTACGAGGCCGCACTGGCCGCCGCCAGCCCGCTCCGCCCGGACGTGCAGCCGGCCGGCACCGACATGCTCTACAGCTCGGGCACCACCGGCCGGCCCAAGGGCGTGCTGCCCAAGCTCCCGACGCACCTGATCGACCAGCCCGGGGACGTGTTCACCGCCGTCTTCGGCCCGCTGTACGGCTTCGACACCGAGACCGTCTACTACTCCGCCGCCCCGCTCTACCACGCCGCACCCCTGCGCTTCGGCGGCATGCAGCACCGCTCCGGCGGCACCGTCGTCATGGCCGCTCGGTTCGACGCCGAGACCGCCCTGGCGCACATCGAGCGGTACGGCATCACGCACAGCCAGTGGGTGCCGACGATGTTCGTGCGGATGCTCAAGCTGCCGGCCGAGGTCCGCGAGCGCTACGACGTCTCGAGCCAGCGGGTGGTCATCCACGCCGCCGCGCCCTGCCCGGTCGAGGTCAAGCAGCAGATGATGGAGTGGTGGGGGCCGGTCCTGCACGAGTACTACTCCTCCACCGAGGGCAACGGCGTCACGATCATCGGCCCGCAGGACTGGCTGGCCCACCCCGGCAGCGTCGGGCGGGCCGCGCTCGGCGTGCTGCACATCTGCGACGAGGAGGGCCGCGAGCTGCCGGCCGGCGAGGTGGGCACGGTGTACGTCGAGCGCGACGCGATGCCCTTCAGCTACCACGGCGACCCGGAGAAGACCGCGGCCGCGCAGCACCCCGACCACCCGACCTGGTCGGCGATCGGCGACGTGGGCCGGGTCGACGACGAGGGCTACCTCTACCTCACCGACCGCAAGGCGTTCATGATCATCTCCGGTGGTGTGAACGTCTACCCGCAGGAGGCCGAGGACGTGCTGGTCATGCACCCGGCCGTCGCCGACGTCGCCGTCATCGGGGTGCCCGACGAGGACCTCGGCGAGGCGGTGCTCGGCGTGGTGCAGCCGGTCGAGGGCGTCGAGCCCTCCGCCGACCTCGCCGCCGACCTCATCGGGTTCGCCCGCGAGCGGCTGGCCGGCTACAAGGTGCCCCGGCGGATCGAGTTCCAGGCCGAGCTCCCGCGCAGCGCCGCCGGGAAGCTGGTCAAGCGGCGGCTCACCGAGATGTACCGCTGATGCTGCTCGACGCCTCGCTGACCAGCGCCGACGACCCGGCGGCGACCGCGCGCGAGCTGGAGGACCGCGGCTACGCCGGCGTCTGGGCCTCCGAGGTCGCCCAGGACCCCTTCCTGGTGCTGCACGCCGCGGCGCTGGGCACCGCGGCGGTGTCGGTCGGGTCGGCCATCGCCGTCGCCTTCGCCCGGTCCCCGATGACGCTGGCCTACACCGCCTACGACCTGCAGCGCTACAGCCGGGGCCGGTTCGTCCTCGGCCTGGGCACCCAGATCAAGGCGCACGTCGAGCGCCGGTTCTCCATGCCGTGGTCCGCCCCGGCCGCGCGGATGCGCGAGTACCTGGGCGCCCTGCGCGCCATCTGGGCGAGCTGGACCGACGACGCCCCGCTGCGCTTCCGCGGCGAGCACTACCGGCACACCCTGATGACGCCGATGTTCACCCCCGCGGTGCACGAGTGGGGCCCGCCGCCGGTGCACCTGGCCGCGGTCGGCCCGCTGATGACCAGGCTGGCCGGGGAGGCGGCCGACGGCCTGCTCGCGCACTCCTTCACCACCGCCCGCTACCTGCGCGAGCGCACGCTCCCCGCGCTGCAGGAGGGCCTGGACGCCACCGGCCGCGACCGGTCAGCCGTCCAGGTCAGCCTGCCGGGGTTCGTGGTCACCGGACGGGACGACGCCGAGCGGGCCCGGGCCGCGGACGCCGTCCGGGCGCAGATCGCCTTCTACGGGTCGACCCCGGCCTACCGGCCCGTGCTGGAGCTGCACGGCTGGGGCTCGCTCGGGGACGAGCTGCACGCGCTGTCGACCACCCGGGACGAGGGCCGCTGGCGGGCCATGGCGCGACTGGTGGACGACGAGGTGCTGGGCACGTTCGCCGTCGTCGCCGAGCCAGACGCGGTGGGCCCGGCGCTGCTCGAGCGCTACGACGGGCTGGTCGACCGCTTCAGCGTCTACCCCGGCACCGGGGTGCCGCTGGACGTGCTGGACCCCGTGGTGCGCGCCCTGGCCTGACCCCCGGGTGGACGGCGGCCACCGCGGTGTGGTGACATTGGTTCCGGGAATCATTGTCAACAAGCAGGAGCGTGCTGTGCCCCGCCGTCCGATCGTCCTGGCCGCGCTGGCCGTCTCCGCCCTGGGCCTGGCCGCCTGCGGGGGCGGCGGCGACCAGAACCAGACCCTCACGACCGAGGCCGACTCGGCCAACTGCCCGGGCGACGTGCTCGACGTCGTCGTCTCGGTCAACCAGTGGGGCGACATCGTGCAGCAGCTGGCCGGGGACTGCGCGAACGTCACCACGGTCATCAACTCCACCGCGCTCGACCCGCACGACTACGAGCCGACCACCGGCGACATCGCCGCGTTCGAGGACGCCGACCTGGTCGTCGTCAACGGCGCCGACTACGACCACTGGGCCTCCGACGCCGTGGCGAACCTGGACCCGGCCCCGGCCGTGGTGGACGCCGCGGAGGTCGTGGGCGTCGAGGACGGCCACTCCGACGAGGAGGAGGGCCACTCCGACGAGGAGGCGCACTCCGACGAGGGCCACGGCTCGGTGAACCCGCACCTCTGGTACTCCCCCGAGTACGTCCAGCAGACCGCGCAGGCGATCACCGCCGAGCTCTCGCAGCTCTCGCCGGACGCCGCCGACTACTTCACCCAGCAGGCCGACGCGTTCACGACCGCGCTGCAGCCCTACGACCAGGAGCTGACCACGCTGCAGGGCCTGGCCTCCGGCAGGTCCTACGCGGCCACCGAGACCGTCTTCGACTACACCGCGACCGCCGTCGGCCTCACCGACGCCACGCCCGAGGGCTACCGGGACGCCGCCAGCAACGAGAGCGACCCCTCGCCCTCCGACGTGGCCGCGTTCGAGTCCGCACTGGCCGACGGCAGCATCGACGTGCTGGTCTACAACACCCAAACCGAGGGCAGCGTGCCCGAGCAGCTGCGCGCCGCGGCCGAGTCCGCCGGGGTGCCGGTGGTCGACGTCACGGAATCGGTGCCCGACGGGGATGATTCCTTCGTGGCGTGGCAGCTGGGCCAGCTGCAGCAGCTCGCGGACGCACTCGGTGGGGGGCAGTGACGGCAGCACCCGACTCGGAGACCCCGCCGGCCCTGGTGCTGGACGGGGTCTCCGTCGTCCGCGGCGGCCGGGTGGTCTGGGACGAGGGCGATCTCGCCGTCCCCGCCGGCGCCGTGGTCGGCGTCATCGGCCCCAACGGCGCGGGCAAGACCACCCTGTTCCAGCTGGCCCTGGGCCTGCTGCCGGCCGCCACCGGCCGGGTCGAGGTGCTCGGCGCCCCGCCGCGGCGCGGCAACCGGCGGATCGGCTACGTGCCGCAGAACTACACCGCCGCCCTCGGCCAGGCCGTGCGCGCCCGCGACCTGGTCGCCCTCGGGCTGACCGGCACCCGGTTCGGCCTGCACCGCAGCACCCCCGACGAGCGGGCCCGGGTGGACGACGCGCTGCGCCGGGTCGGTGCGGCCGGCTACGCCGACCGGCGGATGAGCGAGCTCTCCGGTGGCCAGCAGCAGCGGGTCGCCATCGCGCAGGCCATCGTCGACGACGCCGACCTGCTGCTGCTGGACGAACCGCTGGCCAACCTCGACCTGCGCAACTCCCAGGAGATCGTCACCCTGCTCGGCGAGCTCCGCCGCGAGCGGGCGGTGACGATCATGGTCGTCGCGCACGACCTCAACCCGCTGCTGCCGGTGCTCACCGACGCGGTCTACCTGCTCGACGGGCACCCGCACCACGACGTCATCGGCGAGGTCGTCACCGAGGACCTGCTCACCCACCTCTACGGCACCCGCGTGCGCGTCGTCCGCACCGCACAGGGCGACCTGTTCACCCGCAGCGGCTGAAGGAGCCCCTCCATGCGGTTCCAGGAGAACTGGTTCCAGATCCTGCAGACGACGTTCATGCAGCACGCCCTGGTCGGCGGCAGCCTGGTCGCGCTGACCGCGGGGCTGATGGGCTACTTCGTCATCACCCGGCAGAACGCCTTCGCCGCCCACGCACTGGCCCACATCGGCTTCCCCGGCGCCACCGGTGCGATCCTCGTCGGCGCCCCGGTCACCCTGGGCCTGGCGGTGTTCTGCGTCGGGGGCGGGCTGCTCATCGGCCTGTTCGGCAAGCGGGTGGCCGAGCGCGAGATCGCCACCGGCACGATCCTCGCCTTCGCGACCGGCCTGGGCGTGCTGTTCGCCTCGCTGGCCACCGCCAACGCCTCCACCACGACCAACGTGCTGTTCGGCAACCTGCTGGCCATCAGCCGCGACCAGCTGTGGACCTTCGGCGGGTTCACCCTGCTGGTGGTCGCCGCGCTCGCCGTCATCGCCCGGCCGCTGGTGTTCGCCTCGGTCGACCCCGCCGTCGCCGAGGCCCGCGGCGTCCCCGTGCGCGCGCTGGGGGTCGCCTTCGTCGTCCTGCTGGCGCTGACCATCACGATGGCCGTGCAGGTCGTGGGCACCCTGCTGCTGTTCGCCCTGGTCGTCACCCCCGCCGCCGCGGCGCTGCGCCTGACCGCCCGGCCCGGGGCCGTCGCCGGGCTGTCGGTGGCCTTCGCGCTGGCGTCGGTCTGGGTCGGCCTGGTGCTGTCGGCGATGATCGACCTGCCGCCGAGCTTCTTCGTCGTCGCCGTCGCGGTGCTGATCTGGGGCACGGTGCTCGTCGCCACCCGCGAGCGCCGGTCGGCCCGGCCGGCGGCCCCCGCGGTGGGCGGCCACGACGTCGTGCACGCGGTGCCCGAGCGGGCCCGCTGACCCGTCCCAGGCAGTTCGCAGCCGCACGACTGGTCACCGGGACGTGACCGGGTGCATAGTCCTCGGATGACGGACCACGAGCCGCAGCGCAGCGGCAGCACCGAGCAGGACCAGCACCCCGAGACCGAGCAGACGCCACCCCCGCCGGTGGTCCGGCTGCTGGCCAACCCCCGCCGGGTACGTCGCGCCTGACCCTCGGCAGATCTGGCCCAACCGTGACCGCGCAGTCACAGCGGTCCCAGTCGCCACCCCGCTCACGGGCGGCTCACCAGTACGTTTCACGCTGAGTTGCGACCCCGACACACCGGCGTGCCGTGAACCGCTCCGTCACGACGGCGTGCACCATCGCTGACGTGACCGCCGCCATCTCCTACCCCACCGACGCCGAGGCCCTCGCGGCCGTCGACCCGCTGGGCGCCCCGATCCCCGTCCGTCGCAGCCGCGCCGAGCGGCAGGCCATCGTGCTGGACACCGCCGAGCGCCTGTTCTCCGGCCGCAGCTCGCGCAGCGTCGGCATGGACGAGCTGGTGCGCGAGACCGGTCTGGGCAAGATGACCGTCTACCGGCTCTTCAAGAGCAAGGACGACCTGGTCGGCGCCTACCTCTCCCGCAAGGCCGCCACCCTGCTGGGCTTCATCGACGCCGAGCTCGGCCGGTTCGCCGACGACCCGCGCGGCGCCCTGCTGACCATCGTCGACGTGGTGGAGAAGGACGTCACCCGCACCGGCTTCCGCGGCTGCCCGTTCACCAACGTCAGCAGCGAGTACGACGACCCGCAGCACCCGGCCCGCTCGGCCGCCGCCGACTACAAGTACGAGCTGCACATGCGGCTGGTGCACCTGGCCGAGGAGCTCGTGCCCGGCTCCGGCGACGACCTGGCCGCCCAGCTGCACCTGATCATCGACGGCATGCAGCTCTCCGGCGGCCTGCTCGGCCCCGACGGCCCGGCCAGCCACGGCCGCAAGCTCGCCGAGCGGCTGGTCGACGCCGCCGTCGCCGCCGGCTGAATCCGGACGGTTCGGATCCGCCACCGCGGGGCAGCCCCAGCGGCGTGACCGACCGATCCCGCCCCGACCTCGACGACACCACCGTGGAGGCCCTCGGCACGCTGTCCGAGGCCCTGGAGACCGTGGAGCAGGCCCGCGGCTTCCTCTACGCGTTCCACCAGCTCTCCGGCAAGGCGGACGTCCTGCTCGGCGAGGCCGTCGACGGGTTGCGCTCGGCCGGGGCGACCGCGCTGGCCGAGGACCTGGAGCGTGACCTGGTCGGGCGCAACGTCGTCGCCGACCGGTGGACCTTCCAGGTCGTCGAGGACTACGACGCCGGGTACTGGTCCACCTTCCGCGCCTTCGACGCCCGCGCCCGCGAGGAGCTCTCCGGCGGTGACCGGCACGTGCTCGAGGCACGGATGAAGCAGCGCGAGCGCACCCCGGGCGCGCCCCGGCAGAAGGCCGGCCCGGCGCTGGACGAGCAGCCGCCGTCCTGACGGGCGGGCAGACCGGTTGCGCCCTACCGTCTGCGGCGTGACCACCTCCTCCCCCGCCGGCGACCCGACTCCTCGCCCGACCGCCGGGCCCACCGCCACCCCCGGGCGCACCCCCCAGCGCGGCGGCAGCCTCGGCCGGACCCTGTCCAGCGTCCTGCTCGTCGTCGTGACGGTGATCCTGGTGCTGTTCGTGCTGTTCAACACCCAGACCGTGCGGGTCTCGCTGGTGTTCGGCGTGGTGGACCTGCCGCTGGTCGTGGCCCTGCTGGCCGCCGCCGTCCTGGGCGCGCTGATCGTGGCGCTGCTGTCGATCCGGGCCCGCCGCCGGGAGCGCTGACCCCACCGGGCGAGTCGTCCTTGTCGCTTGTTACCCGCCAGTAATAGGGTCGTCGTTACTGGCGGGTAACCCGGCCCGCCCGGGACGACAGCAGGAGCACCGATGGGCCACTACACCGCCGACCTGCGGGACCTGGAGTTCAACCTCTTCGAGTTCCAGTCCACCAAGGACCGCTTCGGCACCGGCCCGTTCGCCCAGGTGGACGCCGAGACCGCCCGCGGCGTGCTCGAGGAGGTCCGCCGACTGGCCGAGGGTCCGCTGGCCGAGAGCTTCGTCGACGCCGACCGCAACCCGCCGGTGTTCGACCCGGCCACCCACACGGTCACCATGCCCGAGTCGTTCAAGAAGTCGATCAGGGCGATCAACGACGGCGAGTGGTTCCGGCTCGACCTGCCCGAGGAGCTCGGCGGCTTCGGCGCTCCCCCGAGCATGCGCTGGGCCGCCTACGAGATGATCCTCGGCGCCAACCCGGCCGTGTTCATGTACGGCTCGGGCCCCAGCTTCGCCACCGTGCTGCACGAGCTCGGCACCCCCGACCAGCAGCGGCTGGCCGAGCTGATGATCGACAGGGGCTGGGGCGCCACGATGGTGCTGACCGAGCCCGACGCCGGCTCCGACGTCGGCGCCGGGCGCACCCGCGCCGTGCAGCAGCCCGACGGCACCTGGCACATCCACGGCGTGAAGCGGTTCATCACCTCCGCCGAGCACGACATGGCCGACAACATCGTGCACCTGGTGCTGGCCCGGCCCGAGGGCCACGGCGCGGGCACCAAGGGCCTGTCGCTGTTCGTCGTCCCCAAGTTCCACGTCGACCTGGCCACCGGCGAGCTCGGCGAGCGCAACGGCGCCTACGTCACCGGCGTGGAGAAGAAGATGGGGCTCAAGGTCTCCACCACCTGCGAGCTGACCTTCGGCGACGGCCCGGTGCCGGCGGTCGGCACGCTGGTCGGCGAGGTGCACCAGGGCATCGCGCAGATGTTCCGGATCATCGAGCACGCCCGGATGTTCGTGGGCACCAAGGCCATCGGCACGCTGTCGGCCGGCTACCGGGTGGCGCTGGACTACGCGAAGTCGCGGGTGCAGGGCGCGGACATGACCGCGACGTCCAAGGACGCGCCGCGGGTGACGATCACCCACCACCCCGACGTCCGCCGCTCGCTGATGCTGCAGAAGGCGCACGTGGAGGGCATGCGCGCGCTGTACCTCTACACCGCGACCTTTCGCGACGAGGTGATGGAGGCCGAGGCCGCCGGCACCGCGGACTCCGAGCAGGCGCAGCTGGCCGCCAAGGTCAACGACCTGCTGCTGCCGGTCGTGAAGGGCTACGGCTCCGAGCGGGCCTCGCAGCTGCTGGCCGCGGAGTCGCTGCAGACCCTGGGCGGCTCGGGCTTCCTGCAGGACTACCCGATCGAGCAGTACGTCCGCGACGCCAAGATCGACACCCTCTACGAGGGCACCACCGCGATCCAGGGCCAGGACTTCTTCTTCCGCAAGATCGTCAAGGACGGCGGGGTGGCCATCGGCTGGCTGGCCGCGCAGATCCAGCAGACCCTGGACGCGCAGGCCGGCAACGGGCGGCTCAAGGAGGAGCGGGCCCTGCTGGCCACCGCGCTGGACGACGTCCAGGGCATGCTCACCACGATGTTCGGCCACCTCGGCCAGGCCGCGCAGGACATGCGCAACGCCTACCTGGTCGGGCAGAACACCTCCCGGTTCCTGCTGGCCGTCGGCGACCTGGTCACCGCGTGGCTGCTGGTCCGGCAGTCGGAGGTGGCCCTGGCGGCCCTCGCCGGCGAGGTCGGCGAGCGCGACCGGCACTTCTACGAGGGCAAGCTCGCCGCCACCCGCTTCTTCTGCACCCAGGTGCTGCCGAGGCTGACCGCCGAGCGGGCGATCGTCGAGGCCACCGACAACTCCCTCATGGACGTCGACGAAGCCGCCTTCTGAGGGGTGAGCGCGGCCGGGCCGGGGAAGGGTGGGGTGCATGACCGACCCGATCACCGACCCGGCCGACTCCCCCTCCGACGACAACCTGGTCGACGGCCGACCGGGTGACGACCGCCCGGACGCCGGCGCCGAGGACACCACCCTGACCACCGACGACGACGCCCAGCGCGAGGGCGACGTCGCCGACCCCGAGAACTCCTAGATCCAGCCGTGGCGGCGGGCGGCGTCGACGGCGGCGTGCCGGTTCGGGGCGCCGAGCTTGCCCGCCGCCGAGGACAGGTGGTTGCGCACGGTGCCCACCGACAGGTGCGCCCGGGCGGCGATCTCCTCGACCGGCGCGCCCCCGGCGGCCAGCTCCAGGACGTCGGCCTCGCGCGGGGTGAGCGGTGAGTCGCCGGCGCTGATCGCCTCGGCGGCCAGCTCCGGGTCCACGTAGCGCCCCCCGCCGTGCACGGTGCGGACGACGTCGGCCAGCACCGTGGCGTGCACCGTCTTGGGCAGGAACCCGCGCACGCCGGCCGACAGCGCGCGCTTGAGGTGCCCGGCGCGGCCGTGGCCGGTCACGATCACCACCCCGCAGCCGGGCAGCGCCTCGGCCAGGTCCCCGGCGACGGAGATGCCGTCGCGGTCGGGCATCTGCAGGTCCAGCACCGCGACGTCGGGCCGGTGCGCCCGGGCCATGGCCAGTGCCTCCGAGCCCGACGCGGCCTGGGCGACCACCTCGAGGTCGTCCTGCAGCCCCAGCAGGGTGGCCAGCGCCGTCCGGATCAGGTTCTCGTCGTCGGCGAGCAGCAGCCGGATCACGCCGGCACCTCCCCCACCAGCACGAAGTCGCCGTCCCGCCGTCCGGCCGACAGCCGGCCCCCGGCGGCGGCGAGCCGCTCGGACAGCCCGGTCAGCCCCGAGCCCCACGCGCCGACGTCCCCGGCCACGGTGTTGGTCACCGTCAACGACACCTCCCGGTCCCCCGTGTCCACCGCGATCGTGCACGCCCCGCCCGAGCCGTGCCGCAGCACGTTGGTGACCGCCTCGCGGACCACCCAGCCGAGCACCACCTGCGCCTGCTCCGACAGCTGCGCGTCCTCGCCGGTGACCGTGCAGTCGATGCCGGCCGCGCGCAGCACCGACCGGGCGCCGGCCAGCTCCGAGCGCAGGTCCACGGCCCGGTAGCCGCGCACCACCTCGCGCACCTCGGCCAGCGACGACCCGGCCAGCGCGCCGATCGCGGCGACCTCGTCGGCGGCCCCGGGCCGGCCACGGCGGACCAGCTGCTCGGCGAGCTGGGACTTCACCGCGATCGCCGACAGGTTGCGGCCCATGACGTCGTGCAGGTCGCGGGCGAAGCGCAGCCGCTCCTCGGCGACGGCGAGCTGGGCCTGCACGCCGCGGGCCCGTTCCTGCTCCCGCACGACGTCGAGCAGCCACACGCTGAACCGGAACGCCCCGACGAAGAAGGCCAGCGCGACCACGATGGACAGCCCGATGATCGCCGCACCCAGCATCGGCGTCCCGCGCAGCGCGGCGACCCCGCCGGCGAGCGCGCCCGTGACCGCAGAGCCCGCGACCAGCGGGCGGTAGGGCGTGGTGACCGACAGGGCGACCAGGACCGCGGCGCCGACCAGGCCGACGTACCAGGGGCCGGACGGCGACGGCACCCCCACGGCGTCCCGCTCGGCCACCACCTGCAGGCCCACCCCGACCGTGGCCGCCCCCGCGACCAGCGCGGTGGCCAGGGGCGCCCGGGGCACCGTGCCGCGCCGGAAGCCGGCCTCGGCGACGGCGATGCAGGCACCGGTGGTGACCAGCGCGGCGACGGCCAGCGCCACGTCCCAGACCACGCCCCTCGGGCGGTGCACCGACACCGTGGCCAGCAGCAGCAGGAACGGCAGCCCGGCCAGCGTGGTGTGGAAGGACCAGCGGGTGTAGATCTCGATGCGGTCGGTGTCGGAGCGGCTGCCCCACCACCGCGACAGGCCCGGCACGGCAGCCATGCTGCCGTGCCGGGCCCGGATCGGGCGAACCGTCACCGTCGGGGCGCCCAGGCGAACCCGCGGCGGGCGGCGAGGGCGCCCAGCACCAGCCAGCCGGCCAGCACCGCCAGCGGCACCCCGGCGGCGGCCCACACCGAGCCGTCGACCGCGTCGCCCTGCCAGGTCTGGCCGGCCAGGCCCAGCTGCAGCAGCTCGACGACCGGGGTCAGCGGCAGGAACCGGGCGACCTCGCCGAGGGTCTCGGGCAGCACCGACAGCGGGTAGAACAGCCCGGACAGACCGGTGGACACGATGATGAACGGCAGGCCGGTGATCTGCGCGGACTCCGCGGTGCGGGTGAACCCGGTGGTGGCCGCGGCGAGCAGCACCATCAGCACGACGCCGCCGGCGAGGGCGACCAGCGGCAGGACGACGTCCACCGGCGCCGACCACTCCCCGATCGCGACGACGCCGACGGCGATCAGCGCGATCTGGCCCAGGGTGACCAGCACGGTCGGGGCGGCGGTGGCCACCTGCACCTCGGTGCCGGTCAGCTCGCCGGTGCGCATCCGCTGCAGCACCAGCTCCTCGCGGCGGGCGACGTAGGTGGTGACCAGGTTGTAGTAGGTCAGCATCACCAGGCTGATGCCGACGGCGATGACCAGCAGCCGCCCGCCGAAGGGCAGGTCGCCGCCGTCCAGGCCGAGGGCGGGCACGGCCAGCACGAACAGCACCGGGACGAGGACGGAGTTGACCAGGGCGGTCCGGTTGCGCACGAGCAGCCGGGTCTCGGCCGAGGCCAGCGACCAGACCCGGGACAGGCGGGACGGGCCGGTCGGGCGGGTGGGGGCGGCGGTGGCGGTGGTCATCGGTTCTCCTCCGTCAGGCTCGGGTGGGTGCCGTCGGCGACGGCGAGGAATGCCTGCTCGAGCGAGCCGGCCCGGGCGGCGAGGGTGCGCAGCACGACGCCGTGCTCGGCGGCCCAGGCCAGCAGCTGGGCCAGCACCGGCTGCAGCGCGCGGGTGCGCCACTCGACGCGGCGGCCGTCCTCGACGACCTGGACGTCGGCGGGCACCGGCGGACGCGGGTCGCCGGCGTCGAGGGCGAACCGGATCGTGGCCGGCTGGGTCTCGGCGATCTCGGCCTGGGTGCCCGAGAGCACGACCTGCCCCGCCCGCATGACGGCGACCCGGTCGGCCAGCTCCTCGGCCTCCTCCAGGTGGTGGGTGGTGAGCAGCACGGCGGCGCCGTCGGCGACCAGGCCCTGCACCAGCTCCCACACCTGGCGGCGGGACTCGGGGTCCAGGCCGGTGGTGGGCTCGTCCAGCACGACCACGCTCGGCCGGCCGAGCAGGGCCATGGCGAGGTCCAGCCGGCGGCGCTCCCCGCCGGACAGGGCCCGCACCCGGACGTCGGCCCGGCCGGTGAGCGAGACCTGCGCCAGCGCCTCCTCGACCGGGCGGGGGTCGGTGAGCGTGCCGGCCCAGGCCCGCACGGTCTCGGCGACGGTGAGGTCGCCGGGCAGGCCGCTGGTCTGCAGCAGCACGCCGAGCTCGCGGCGCACCCGGGTGCGGTCGCGGACCGGGTCCATGCCGAGCACCCGCACGGTGCCGCCGCCGGCCGGGGCCAGGCCCTCGAGCACCTCGAGGGCGGAGGTCTTGCCGGCGCCGTTGACGCCGAGCAGGGCCAGCACCTCGCCGCGGCGGACCTCGAAGGAGATGCCGCGCACGGCCTCGAAGTCGCCGTAGCTGCGGCGCAGGCCGTGGACCTCGACGGCGGCGGTGGTCGTGCGGGGCGGTGCCGCGGTGGCGGGGTGCATCGTCGTCCTCCAGGGGCTGGTTCTCGGTCACCCCTGACGTTGCCCGCCGTCCCGCCCGCGGGCAGGTGCCATCCCTCACGACCTCACGGGCCCCCTGCACGGGTGACCCGTGAGGTTCCTCAGGGGTGCGCCGTGGCCCGGTCGGCGTCGGCCGCGCGCAGCCGGCCGCGCAGCGCCAGCACGGTGAGCGCGGCGACGAGCATGATTGCGCCGACCACCCACAGCCCGGCGCGCGAGCTGCCGGTGGCGTCGAGGAGGAACCCGGTCACGTAGGGCGCCCCGAACCCGGAGCTGTTGCCCAGGGTGTTGACCAGCGCGATGCCCGCGGCCGCCCCGGCGCCGGCCAGGAAGGTCGAGGGCAGGTACCAGAACACCGGCAGCGCGCAGAAGACGCCGACCGCCGTCACCGTGATGACCGCCATCGTGGCCAGCGGGGACTCCATGTACAGCGCGACCGGGATGCTCACCGCGCCGAGCAGCGCCGGCAGCGCGACGTGCCAGACCCGCTCGCCGGTGCGGTCGGAGTGCCGGGACCAGAACACCATCGCCACCGCACCGACGGCGAAGGGCACCGCCACGATCAGCCCGTTCTCCAGGATCGAGAAGCTGGTGTCGAAGCTCTCGGCGAACCCGGCGACGATGGTCGGCAGGAAGAAGCTCAGCGCGTAGAGGCCGTAGGTGACGCCGAAGTAGACCAGGCCCAGCGCCCACACCCGCGGGTCGCGCAACGAGTCGCGGACCCGGTGCTTCCCGGTCGCCCCGGTGGCCTGCTGCTCGGCGGCCATCGTGTCGTCCAGCCAGCGCCGCTCGTCGGGGGCCAGCCAGTCGGCGTCCCCGGGCCGGTCGGTCAGGTAGAACCAGGCAGCGATGCCCAGCACGACGGCGGGCAGACCGAGCACCAGGAACATGACCCGCCAGCCGGCCAGGCCGAGCAGGCCGTCCCCGTACTGCAGGATCGCCCCGGCGATCGGCGCGCCCAGGGCGCTGGAGGCCGGCAGCGCGATCATGAACATCCCGGTCAGCCGGACCCGCACCGACCGCGGGAACCAGAACGTCAGGTACAGCATGATCCCGGGGAAGAACCCGGCCTCGGCGATGCCCAGCAGGATGCGCAGCACGTAGAGCGTCGTCGCGTTCGGCACGAAGGCCATGGCCGCCGCGACCAGGCCCCACGTCACCAGGATGCGGGCGATCCACCGGCGGGCACCGAAGCGGTGCAGCGCGATGTTGCTGGGCACCTCGAAGAGCAGGTAGCCGATGAAGAACAGACCGCTGGCCAGGCCGAACATCGTCTCGGTCAGGCCGAGGTCCTCGCTCATCGTGAGCTTGGCGAAGCCGATGTTGGTGCGGTCCACGTAGTTGAGGAAGTACGCCAGCCCCAGGAAGGGGATCAGCCGCACCGCGACCTTGCGGACGATGCGGGCCTGCAGGTCCTGCGTGCTCTGCGTCACCACCGGGCCACCCTAGGACCGCACCGGTTAGGTTCGCCGGGTGCCCGACACCCGCTGGCTGGACCTGACCGGCACCACCAACACCCGCGACCTGGGCGGCCTGCCGCTGTCCGGCGGGGGGACGACGGTGCCCGGGCGGGTGCTGCGCAGCGACGACCTGCAGGAGCTCGACGCCTCCGACGTCGCCCGGCTGGGCGCGCTGGGCCTGACCGACGTGGTGGACCTGCGCACCAGCGCGGAGGTCCGGATGGAGGGGCGCGGCCCGCTGCGCGAGGTCCCCGAGGTCACCCACCGGCACTTCACGCTCATCCCCGAGGTCGGCGAGTACACCGACGTGTTCGCCGACGACGCCGACGCCGCGGACGTCGAGCCCCCGGCCGACTGGGTCGAGACGCTGCTGCCGCGCACCGCGGCACCCGGCGACGAGGACGAGACGCCGTCGGTGAAGGCCTACCTCGGCTACCTCTCCGACGGCGCGGACAACGTCGTCGGCGCCCTGCGGGCGATCACCGCGGCCCCGGGTGCGGCGGTCGTGCACTGCGCGGCCGGCAAGGACCGCACCGGTGTGGTCAGCGCGCTGGCGCTGTCGGTGGCCGGCGTCCGGCGGGAGGCGGTGGTGGCCGACTACGCGCTCACCGCGGAGCGGATCGAGGACGTGGTCGGCAAGCTCGCGGCCCGCCCGACCTACGCCGAGGACATGACCCGGCGCGACGTCGCCAGCCACACGCCGCGGGCGGAGACGATGGAGCGGGTGCTCGACCTGCTCGACGAGCGGCACGGCGGACCGCAGGGCTGGCTGGCCGACCACGGGTTCGGTGCCGACGCGCAGGCGGCGCTGCGGGAGAAGCTCACCCGCCCCTGAGACGGGACGAGCCCGGCTCCGCGAGGGAGTCGGGCTCGTGCGTGGCGTGCTGCGTCAGCGCAGGACGCTGGAGAACTGGCTGCTGTTGGCCAGGGTCAGCAGGTCGTCGCGCATCGCGGGGCTGCTGGAGCGGGCGAGCGCCTTGTCCAGAGCCCGACGGGTCCGCGACGCCTCCCGACGCTGACGCCAGGTGCTGGTCACGCTGCTCATGGTGCTGTCCTTCTTCCGTTGCTCGGTCGTGGTGTGCACCTGTAGTAAAGCAGGTGCGGACTCGATTGTTCCCACGATTCGTAGGTTGTGTCGGCTGAAGGTCTACGGATGTTCACCCGAAAGCCGGATCAGCCTCACGAAATGTGCCGGAAACCACACGGGCCCCCGGCGACCAGGTGGTCACCGGGGGCCCGTGGGGCGAGCGGGGTGGTTCAGGCGGCGTCGAGCACCTCGCGGACGGCGGCGCGCGCCGACTGCGGGTCGTCGGCGGCCAACGCGGCCTCGGCGGCCCGCCGGCAGGTGTCGAGGGTGACGGTGCCGAGCTTGGCCCCGACCCCGGGCACCGACGACGCCGCGCAGGACAGCGAGGTGATGCCGAGCCCGACGAGCACGCAGGCCAGCAGCGGGTCGGCCGCCGCCTCGCCGCAGACCCCGACCGGCTTGCCCACCCGCTGGCCGGCCTCCGCGGTCAGCTGCACCATGCGCAGCAGCGCCGGCTGCCACGGGTCGGTGAGGTCGGCGAGGTCGCCGGAGAGCCGGTCGGCGGCCAGCGTGTACTGCGACAGGTCGTTGGTGCCGATGGACAGGAAGTCCAGGTGCTGCAGGAACCGGTCGGCCAGCAGGGCCACCGAGGGCACCTCGACCATGACACCGGGGACCATGCCCCGCTCGCGGACGGCGGCGGCGAAGTCGGCGGCCTCGGCGACGGTGGAGACCATCGGCGCCATGACCCACGGCGTGGCGCCGGTGGCCTCGGCGGCCTGCTTCACCGCGTCGAGCTGCCGGGTCAGGATGCCCGGGTTGAGCCGCGTGGTGCGCAGCCCGCGGACGCCGAGGGCGGGGTTGGCTTCGTCGGCCGGGGTGGCGAAGGCCAGCGGCTTGTCCGACCCGGCGTCCAGCGTGCGGACGACGACCTTGCCGCCGGGGAAGGCCTCGAACACCCCGGCGTAGCCCTGGGCCTGCTCCTCGACGGAGGGCTCCTCGCTGTGGCCGAGGAAGGCGAGCTCGGTGCGCAGCAGGCCGACGCCCTCGGCGTGCGCGATCGCGGCGGCCCGCGCCCCGGCGCCGTCCTGCACGTTGGCCAGCACCTGCACCGCGTGCCCGTCGGCGGTGCGGGCCGGGCCGGTGTAGCCCGCCAGCGCCGCGGCGGCCTGCTTGGCCGCGTCGACCCGGGTCTCCGCCTCGGTCGGGTCGGGGTCGACGGTGACCGTGCCCTCCTCGCCGTCCACCAGGACCAGCGCGCCCTCGGGGACGTCGGCCAGCCCGCCGACGGCGACCACGCAGGGCAGGCCCAGCTGGCGGGCGATGATCGCGGTGTGGCTGGTGGACCCGCCCAGCCGGGTGGCCAGCGCGATGACCCGCGCGGGGTCCAGGCCGGCGGTGTCGGCCGGGGCCAGGTCGTCGGCCAGCAGCACCGACGGGGTGTCGGGGTTGGTCACGCCGGGCTCGCTCTGGCCGGTCAGCTCGGCGACGATGCGGTCGCGGACGTCGTTGACGTCGGTGACCCGCTCGGCCATCAGCCCACCCAGGCTGGCGAACAGCTCCGCGAACTGCTGCGCGGCCCCCACCGTGGCCACCGGGGCCGAGGCGCCGGCGTCGATCCGCTGCTCGACGGTCGACAGCAGCCCGCGGTCGCGGGCCAGCCCCGCTGTCGTCTGCAGCACCGCGGCGCTGACCCCGCTGGCGGCGGCGGCCCGCTCGGTCAGCCGACCGGCGACCACCTCGGCCGCGGCGGTGAACCGCTCCTTCTCCGCCGCGCGGTCGGCCTCGGCGACCGGCTCGGCGTCCTCGGAGGGCAGCTGGACCGCACCGTGCGGGCGGATCACCGGGCCGAGCGCCACCCCGGGCACGACGGGCGTGCCGGTGAGCACCACGGGGCCGTCGGCGCCGGTGCTGGTGACGTCGGGGTGGGTGGTCGACATCGGGACCTCTTCCTGGCTCTGGAGGCGACGCGACGACGGTGGCGCGGACGGGTGTGGGGTGAATGGTGACCACCCGCGTCCCGGTCGTCGACACCGGGGTGACCGGCGTCGCAGGGGCGTGGTGACCACAGTCACCGAGTGGTCTTGACTTGTCAACGTAACCAACGTAGAACAACACCAACACAGACCAGAAACAACAGAACCGGGCACCTATTGGTGACCTGCGCAACACTGGGTGGGGGTGGAGATGTACGCCGAGGAACGCCAGCAGGCCATCGCCGGCCTGGTCGCCCAGCGCGGCCGGGTCGCGGTGACCGCGGTCGCCGAGCGGTTCGGGGTCACCACCGAGACCGTGCGGCGCGACCTCGCCCTCCTCGAGCGCTCGGGGATGCTGCGCCGGGTGCACGGCGGCGCGGTGCCCGCCGGCACGCTCACCGTCCTCGAGCCCGGCCTCGGGGAGCGGCGCAGCACCCGCACCGAGCAGAAGCGCCGCATCGCCACCGCGGCGCTGGCCTACGTCCCCGAGGCCGACGGCAGCCTGATCCTCGATGGCGGCAGCACCACCGCCGCGCTCGCCGAGGTGCTCCCGGCCGGCCGCCGGCTGCTCGCGGTCACCAACTCCGTGCCCATCTCCCACCGGCTGTCCGCCGCCCCCGGCATCAGCCTGCACGTGCTGGGCGGGCGGGTGCGCGGCATCACCCAGACCGCGGTGGGCGAGTCCACCGTCGCCGCGCTGGCCGACCTCAAGGCCGACGTGGTCTTCCTCGGCGCGAACGGGGTCACCGGCTCGCACGGCTTCACCACCCCCGACGAGACCGAGGCCGCCTCCAAGCGCGCCATGGTCAAGGCCGCCCAGCGGGTGGTCGTGCTCGCCGACAGCAGCAAGCTCGGCCGCGAGCACCTGGTCCGCTTCGCCGCCGTCGACGACGTCGACGTGCTGGTCACCGACGACGAGGCCGACCCGGACGTCGTCTCCGAGATCGAATCGCACGGGATCGAGGTCCTCACCGCATGAGCATCGTGACCCTGACGGCCAACCCCAGCCTGGACCGCACGCTGTCGCTGCCCGGCCCGCTGGAGCGCGGCAGCGTCGCCCGGCTGGCCCCCAGCAGCACCGAGCCCGGCGGCAAGGGCGTCAACGTCTCCCGCGCGGTCGCCGCCGCCGGTGCCGACGTCGTGTCCGTGCTGCCCGCGGCCGACGACGACCCGATCGTGCGCGCCCTGCAGCAGCTGGGCCTGCGGCTGGCCACCGCGCCGATCGGCCAGCCGGTGCGCACCAACTACACCCTCACCGAGCCCGACGGCACCACCACCAAGCTCAACGAGCCCGGTGCCCCCCTCGACGAGGCCACCCGCTCGGCGCTGGCCGCGGCCGTGGCCGAGCACGCCGCCGGCGCCCGCTGGGTGGCGCTGTGCGGCTCGCTGCCCCCGGGCACCCCGCTGGACTGGTACGCCGACCTGGTCCGCGCGGTGCGGCCGACCGGCGCGCGCATCGCCGTGGACACCTCCGAGGCGCCGCTGCTGGCGCTGCTGGCCGCCGGGCCCGACGCCGCCCCCGACCTGCTCAAGCCCAACACCGAGGAGCTGGCGCAGCTGGCCGGCACCACCGAGGCCGAGGTCGTCGCCGACCCCGAGGCCGCGCTGGCCGCCGTCGCCGTCCTGCACGAGCGCGGCGTGCGCGAGGTGCTCCTCACCCTCGGGGCCGACGGGGCCCTGCTCTCGACCGCGGACGGCGAGCTGTTCTCCGCCCGCCCGCCGGCCATCACCGTGCGCAGCACGGTGGGCGCCGGCGACTGCAGCCTGGCCGGCTACCTGCTGGCCGACCTCGACGGGGGGTCCGCCGCCGACCGGCTGCGCTCCGCTGTCGCCTACGGCGCGGCCTCGGCATCGTTGCCCGGCTCCGCCGTGCCCACCCCGGCCCAGGTGGACGGTCCCGCCGTCCGGGTCACCCCCGGCTTCGCCGGTTCTGCACCGTCCCTGTCCCACTGAGCCCACTTCCCCGCCGCAGCCCCCTTCACGACCAGGAGCACCCGTGTCCGCACTGATCACCACCGACCTGGTGGCGCTCGACGTCAGCCCCGGCGCTGACAAGACCGCCGTCATCAGGCAGCTCGCCGAGCTGGTCGCCCGCAGCGGGCGGGCCACCTCGGCCGAGGGCCTGTACTCCGACGCGATGGACCGCGAGGCCAAGGTCGCCACCGGCCTGCCCGGCGGCATCGCGATCCCGCACTGCCGCTCGGCCGCCGTCACCGAGGCCTCGCTGGCCTTCGCCCGGCTGCGCCCCGGCGCCGACTTCGGCGCCGCCGACGGCCCGGCGGACCTGGTGTTCCTGATCGCCGCCCCCGAGGCCGGCGACGCCGACCACCTGACCCTGCTGTCCTCGCTGGCCCGCGCGCTGGTGCGGCCGGAGTTCGTCGCCTCCCTGCGCGGCGCCTCCTCCGCCGACGAGGTCGTCGCCCTGGTGCAGGACGTCGTCTCCCCCGCCCCGGCCACCGCCGCCGCACCGGCCGCCGCCGCTGCCGCCCCGGCCGCCGCGCCCGCCGCCGGCGGCCCGACCCTGGTCGCGATCAGCGCCTGCCCGACCGGCATCGCGCACACCTACATGGCCGCCGACAAGCTGGCCGCCGCCGCCCGCGAGATGGGTGTCGAGCTGCACGTGGAGACCCAGGGCTCCTCGGGCTCCACCCCGCTGGACCCCTCGGTCATCAGCAAGGCCGCCGCGGTCATCTTCGCCGTCGACGTGGGCGTGCGGGACCGCGACCGGTTCGCCGGCAAGCCGGTCGTGCAGTCGGGCACCAAGCGGGCCATCCAGGAGCCCGAGGTCATGATCCGCGAGGCGCTCGCCGCTGCGCAGGACCCGAACGCCCGCCGGGTGCCCGGTGGATCGGGCGCCGACGCGGCCGCCGCGTCGTCCTCGGGCGGCCAGGGGGTCGGCTCGGAGATCCGCCGCTGGCTGCTCACCGGTGTCAGCTACATGATCCCGTTCGTCGCCGCGGGCGGTCTGCTCATCGCGCTGAGCTTCCTGCTCGGCGGCTACCAGATCGTGCTGACCGACCCGGCGTCCGCGTCGGGCCAGAGCTACGCGCTGAACTGGGCGCTGAACAACAGCTTCTTCAACCTGCCGGTCGCCGACGCCGGCACCGGCCTCAACGACGGCCTGCTCGGCTACCTCGGCGCGCTCTGCTTCGTGCTCGGCGGCGCGGCGTTCGGCTTCCTCGTCCCGGCACTGGCCGGCTACATCGCCTACGCGATCGCCGACCGCCCCGGCATCGTGCCCGGCTTCGTCGTCGGCGCGGTCTCCGGCACCGTCGGCGCCGGCTTCCTCGGCGGCGTCGTCGGCGGCATCATCGCCGGCTTCGCGGCCAAGTGGATCGCCTCGTGGAAGCTGCCCTCCGGTGTCCGCGGGCTGCAGCCGGTCGTGATCATCCCGCTGCTGGCCACGCTGATCTCCAGCGGCATCATGGTGCTCTTCCTCGGCCGCCCGCTGGCCGCGGCGCTGACCGGCCTGGGCAACTTCCTCAACGGCCTCACCGGTGCCTCGGCGATCCTGCTCGGGATCATCCTCGGCCTGATGATGTGCTTCGACCTCGGCGGCCCGGTCAACAAGGCGGCCTACGTCTTCGCCACCACCGGCCTCACCGCGGCGATCGCCGGCGACGGCGGCCGCCAGCAGCTGGTCATCATGGCCACCGTCATGGCCGCGGGCATGGTCCCGCCGCTGGCGATGGCGCTGTCCACCGCGATCCGGCCGAAGCTGTACACCGCGGCCGAGCGGGACAACGGCAAGGCCGCCTGGCTACTGGGTGCCTCGTTCATCTCCGAGGGCGCCATCCCGTTCGCCGCGGCCGACCCGCTGCGGGTCATCCCCTCGATGATGCTCGGCGGTGCCACCACCGGTGCCCTGGTCGCCGGCTTCGGCGTCCAGCTGCGGGCCCCCCACGGCGGCATCTTCGTGTTCTTCGCGATGAGCAACGCGCTGCTGTTCTTCCTCGCGGTGATCATCGGGACCATCGTCGGCGCCGTCGCGGTGACCGCCGCCAAGAGCATCGGCCGCAAGCCGGTGGCCCCCGCCGAGGCCACCGAGGCCGCGATGGCCGGCAGCACCGTGAACACCACGGGTGCCGCCGTCGCCGCCAGCTGACAGGATCAACCCCGACCCCGGGGCGCGGGCGGCCACCCCGCCCGCGCCCCGCACCTCACTCGACGCAGAGGAGACCCCCTCGATGCCCAGCAAGACCGTGACCGTCGGTTCCGCCGTCGGCCTGCACGCCCGCCCCGCCGCCCTGATCGCCGAGGCGGTGAGCAAGTCCGGCAAGCCGGTCACCCTCGCCACCCCCGGCGGCAACCCGGTCGACGCCGGCTCCCCGCTGATGATCATGACCCTGGGCGCCAAGAAGGGCGCCGAGGTCGAGGTCAGCAGCGAGGACGAGGCCGTCCTCGCCGAGATCGCCGGCATGGTCGAGCGCGACCTCGACGCCGAGTAACCAGCACGACCCCGACGGCCCCCTCCCGCACCCGCGGGAGGGGGCCTTCGTCGTCCCCGGCCCCCGAGACCGGGGTTCGCGGGGTCGTCGACGGGCCCAGGACCCCGCGAACCCCGAACTCGACGTCGCACCGCGGGGTTCTGGCCCCCTCGACAGGTGCCCGGAGGGCGCGGGCCCCGCAGACGGGCGCTAGAGCGCCAAGGCGACGCCCGGGTCGTGCAGGACGGCGCCGACGTCGGCGAGGAACCGGCTGCCCAGCTCGCCGTCGATGATCCGGTGGTCGAAGGACAGCGCCAGCTGCGTCACCTGCCGGACCTTCACCTTGCCCTTGTGCACCCACGGCATCTCGCGGACGGCGCCGAAGGCCAGGATGGCCGACTCGCCGGGGTTGAGGATCGGCGTCCCGGTGTCCACCCCGAACACGCCCACGTTGGTGATCGTGATCGTGCCGCCGGACATGTCGGCCGGGGAGGTCTTCCCCGCCCGCGCGGTGGCGGTCAGGTCGGCCAGCGCACCGGCCAGCTCGGCCAGCGACAGGCGGCCGGCGTCCTTGATGTTGGGGACGACGAGGCCGCGCGGGGTGGCCGCCGCGATGCCCAGGTTCACGTAGTCCTTGACCACGATCTCCTGCGCCGCCTCGTCCCACGAGCTGTTCACCATCGGGTGCCGCCGCGCGGCCAGCAGCAGCGCCTTGGCCACGAACAGCAGCGGGCTGACCTTGAGGCCGGCCAGCTCCGGCCGCGCAGCCAGCCGGCCGCGCAGCGCCATCATCCGGGTGACGTCGACGGTGAGGAACTCCGTGACGTGCGGGGCGGTGAAGGCGCTGGACACCATCGCCGCGGCGGTGTGCTTGCGCACGCCCTTGATCGGGATGCGCTGCTCGCGGTCCGCGGTCCCGCCGTCGCCCTCGGGGAACCGGACGACGGTCTCGGCCGCCGCCGGCTCGACCACGGCCGAGCGGGCGGCGTCGACGTCGGCGCGGGTGATGACCCCGCCCGCGCCGGTGCCGGTGACGGTGGTCAGGTCGATGCCCAGGTCCTTGGCGTACTTGCGCACCGGCGGCTTGGCCAGCGGGCGGGGCGCGCGCCGGCCGGGGGCGACCGCGGTGCCCGAGGCCGCCTCGGTGTCGGCGGCGTGCTGCTCGGCGGCCCGGCCGACCTCCAGCCCGCCGTGCCGCACCGGCTTGCTGGTGGCGTCGGGCGCGGTGGCCAGCAGGGGCGGGCGGTCGGTGCCCGACCCGTAGTCGGCCTCGGGCAGAACGGCGGCACCGTCCTGCCCGGCGGTGGGGGCCTGCGCGGCGGGCGCGGTGGCCCGCTCGGCGACCGTGGTGCCCGACCGGCGCGGGCGCCGCACCGCCTCGGTGTTGCGGGGTCCGTAGCCGACCAGCACCGACGTCCGCCCACCCGGCGCCGGACCACCGATGAGGCCGGCGGCCGGGGTGTCGTCGGCGGGCGCGTCGGGCGCGTCGCCGCCGATGTCGATGGTGATGATCGGGGCGCCGACGTCGACCGTCGTCCCCGGCTCGTGCAGCAGCTCGACCACCGTGCCGGCGTACGGGCTGGGCAGCTCGACGGCGGCCTTGGCGGTCTCCACCTCGCACAGCGGCTGGTTGGTGGTCACCGTGTCGCCGACGGCGACGAGCCACTGCAGGATCTCGCCCTCGGTCAGGCCCTCGCCGACGTCGGGCAGCTTGAACTGGCGCAGGTCCGGCATCTCAGAACCCCATCGAGCGGTCGACGGCCTCGAGCACCCGGTCCAGGTCGGGGAGGTACTCCTCCTCGAGCTTGGACGGCGGGTAGGTGACGTCGTAGCCACCGACCCGCAGCACCGGGGCCTCCAGGGAGTGGAAGCAGCTCTCGCTGACCCGGGCGGCGATCTCCGCGCCCAGGCCCAGCGTGGTCTGCGCCTCGTGCACCACCACGCAGCGGCCGGTGCGGCGCACCGACTCCTCGACGGGGGCCAGGTCCAGCGGGGAGAGCGTGCGCAGGTCGACGACCTCCAGCGAGCGGCCCTCGGCCTCGGCCGCCTCGGCGGCCTGCAGCGCGGTCTTCACCATCGGGCCGTAGGCCAGCAGCGTGACGTCGTCGCCGGCGCGCACAACCCGGGAGCTGAACAGCGGCGGGGGCGCGGCGTCGAGGTCGACCTCGGCCTTGTCCCAGTACCGGCGCTTGGGCTCGAAGAACACCACCGGGTCGGGGTGGGCGATGGCCTGCTGCAGCATCCAGTACGCGTCGGCCGGGTTGGACACCGCGACGACCTTGAGGCCGGTGGTGTGCGCGAAGTAGGCCTCGGGGCTCTCGCTGTGGTGCTCGACCGCCCCGATCCCGCCGCCGAAGGGGATGCGGATGGTGATCGGCATCGGGAGCTTGCCGCGCGAGCGGGCGTGGATCTTGGCGACCTGGGTGACGATCTGGTTGTAGGCGGGGAAGACGAACCCGTCGAACTGGATCTCCACCACCGGCTTGTAGCCGCGCATGGCCAGCCCGACCGCGGTGCCCACGATGCCGGCCTCGGCCAGCGGGGTGTCCACGACGCGGGCCTCGCCGAAGTCCTTCTGCAGGCCGTCGGTGATCCGGAAGACCCCGCCGAGCTTGCCGATGTCCTCGCCCATGAGCACGACCTTCGGGTCGTCCTCCATCGCCTTGCGCAGGCCGGTGTTGAGCGCCTTGCCCAACGTCAGGGTGCTCACTTCTCGAACCCCTCCTGGTAGGCGAGGAACGCGGCGCGCTGGGCGGCGATCTCCTCGGTCTGCTCGGCGTAGACGTGGTCGAACATCTCGGTGCCGGCCGGGTCGGGCATCTCCAGCGTGCCCTTGCGGATGCGGGCGGCGAGTTCGTCGCCCTCGGCGTCGACGCCGGCGAAGAACTCGGCGTCGGCCTTGCCGGAGCGGGACAGGTGCGCCTTGAGCCGGGCGATCGGGTCGCGCAGCTTCCACTCCTCCAGCTCGTCGGCCAGCCGGTAGCGGGTGGGGTCGTCGGAGGTGGTGTGCGCGCCCATCCGGTAGGTGAAGGCCTCGATGAAGGTGGGCCCGGAACCCTCCCGGGCCCGGGCGAGCGCCGCCCGGGTCACCGCGAGCACCGCGAGGACGTCGTTGCCGTCGACGCGGACGCCGGGGAAGCCGAAGCCCGCCGCGCGCTGGAACAGCGGCACCTTGGACTGGCGCTCGATCGGCACCGAGATGGCGTACTGGTTGTTCTGGCAGAAGAAGACCACCGGGGCGTCGAAGGTGGCCGCCCAGATGAAGGCCTCGTTGACCTCGCCCTGGCTGGTCGCGCCGTCGCCGAGGAAGGCGATGGCGGCCGCGTCGGCGGTGTCGCGCTGGATGCCCATCGCGTAGCCGGTCGCGTGCAGGCACTGCGCGCCGATGACGACGGTGTAGAGGTTGAAGCGGGTGGCGACCGGGTCCCAGCCACCGAGGTCGTTGCCGCGGAAGAGGCTGATGACGTCGAGCGGGTCGACGCCGCGGGTCCAGGCGACCCCGTGCTCGCGGTAGGTCGGGAAGGCCATGTCCGCCTCGCCCAGCGCGCGGCCGGCGCCGATCTGCGCGGCCTCCTGGCCCTGCAGCGAGGCCCAGATCCCCAGCTCGCCCTGGCGCTGCAGGGCGGTGGCCTCGACGTCCCAGCGACGGACCAGCGCGAGGTCGCGGTAGAGGGAGCGCAGTTCCTCGTCGGTGACGTCCAGGGAGTACTCGGGGTGCTCGACCCGCTCGCCCTCGGGGGTCAGCAGCTGCACCAGATCGGGCTGGGCCGGCAGGTGGGGCGCGGCCGCCCCCGGTACCGGGTCGACCATCTCTCGCACGGCGGTCACCGTCGTCCTCCTCACGTCGCGGTCCTGCATGTGCAGCACATCACTCCCGCGTCGGGATGCGCAAGGAGATCGTGTTCGACCGAGCAGATTGTTCACCCGAGGCCGGGTGTGGCGTGGCACACTGAGCAGCGTGCCCGGGATCGACGCCACCGACGCCCGGTTGCTGCTCGCCCTGTCCGAGGACCCGCGGGCCACGGTGATGGCGCTGTCGCAGACCCTGGGCCTGGCCCGCAACACGGTGCAGGCCCGGCTGACCCGGCTGGAGTCCGGGGGCGCGCTGGACCCCTTCGAGCGACGGCTGCGCCCCGAGGCGCTGGGCTACCGGCTCACCGCCTACATCACCGTCACCGTGGTGCAGACCTCGCTCGCCGAGGTGAGCACCGGCCTGGCCGACATCCCCGAGGTGCTCGAGGTGATCGGGCTGTCCGGCGTGGCCGACCTGCTGGTGCAGGTGGTCGCGGTCGACGCCGACGACCTGTGGCGGATCAGCGAGCAGGTGCTGGCCATCCCGGGCGTGCAGCGCACCGACACCAACCTGGCGCTGCGACGGTTCGTCGACCACCGGATGGCCCCGCTGCTCAGGCGCGCCGCACAGGCCTGACCGGGGCGTTCCCCGGTTAGGGTGCGCCGTGCGGTCCCGGTCCCTGCTCGTGCTCGCCGCGCTGGTGCTCACCGGCTGCCGCGTCGACGGGACGGCGTCCCCGGCGCCCGAGGGCTGGGCGTTCGTCGACGAGCAGCCCTGCGCACCCTCGACCGGCGCCGGCGACTTCTCCTGCGTGACCCTGTCGGTGCCGGTGGACCACGCCCGCCCGGCCGGCGAGCACTGGGACGTCACCTTCGCCGTGCTGCGCGCCGAGGGCGAGCGCCGCGGCGTCCTCGTCACCGCCACCGGCGGGCCGGGCTCCAGCGGGCTGGCCGCCGCCGACGCCTACACGCAGTCCTTCCCCGACGAGGTCCGCGAAGGCTTCGACGTGGTGTTCTTCGACCAGCGCGGCATCGGGCTCTCCCAGGAGTTCCGCTGCGACGACGCGTACGACAGCTACTACGTGCCGGTCGACGCGTCCTCGTCGGCCGGCGACCGCGACGAGTTCGCCGAGGCCAGCACGTAGTTCGGCGAGGACTGCTTCGCCGAGGCCGGCGTCGACCCCGCCGACGCCCCCCGCTACGCCACCACCCAGGCCGTGGAGGACCTCGAGGACCTCCGGCAGTGGCTGGGCGCGCCGCAGCTGACCCTCTACGGCGAGAGCTACGGCACCCAGTACGTGCAGACCTACGCGGCCGGCCACCCCGAGCGGGTCGCCGGGCTGGTGCTGGACGGCGTCGTCGACCTGAGCACCGACCAGCCCCTGTTCGCCGTCGAGCAGGCGCGGGCCGGGGACGACGTGCTCGCGGCGACCTTCGCCCGCTGCGACGCCGACCCGGTCTGCGCCGACGCCGCTCCCGGGGACACGGCCGCCGGCTACGACGCCCTGCTCGAGCGGCTGGCCGACGCGCCGGTCACCCCGCCCGGCGGCGACCCCGTCGACGACCTCACCCTGCGCGCGGCCGCCGGTTCCTCGACCAGCGACCCCTACAGCCGCGAGGAGTTCACCGACGCCCTGAACGAGGCACTGGTCGGCGACGTGTCCGGCCTCGACGAGCTCGGCAACGCCGCCGGCGGCGGACCCGACCCGAGCTTCTCCGACGCGCTGTTCTACGCCGTCGAGTGCCAGGACTACGACGTCGTGCCGCAGGGCGGCGACCCGCGGGCCGTGCTCGACGAGTGGCTCGACGTCTCCGCGCAGCAGGGCATCGACCAGCTGCGGGTGGGCGGCTCCTACTACGGCGACCTGGACTGCCTGTTCTGGCCCGGCTCGTCGACCACGCCGGACTTCGACCGCCCGGCCCCGGTCACCGACCCGCCGTACCCGGTCATGGTGCTCAACGCCGACACCGACCCGAACACGCCGTTCGTCGGGGCCGAGGACGTCTTCCGCGACCTCGTCCCCGGGGCGGGGCCGGCCGACGCCGCGGTCGTGCAGCTCTACGGGCCGCACGTGCTCTACGGCCGCGGCGACCCGTGCGTCGACGACCCGGTGAACACCTTCATCACGACCGGGCAGGTGCCCGACCGGCGGATCACCGTCTGCCGCTGGTGACCGTTTCCCGCCCCCGCCGGAGCGGGTAGCGGGTGCCCATGGCGAAGCGGACGCCCCTGGGCGCAGTGGGCAAGGGCAGGCGCGGCATCTCCACCGGCGGGTGGGTGCTCCGCGGGGCAGCCGCCGGCGCCGCGGGGACGACGGTGCTCAACACGGTCACCTACCTGGACATGGTGCTGCGCGGGCGCGGGACCAGCGACACCCCCGAGCAGACCGTCGAGGCACTGGCCGACAAGGCGCACGTGCAGATCCCGGGCGAGGGCGACACCCGCGACAACCGCGTCGCCGGGTTGGGGCCCCTGACCGGCATCGCCGCCGGTGTCGGGGTCGGCGTCCTGGCCGGGCTCGCCCGCGCCGCGGGGTTCCGCCCGGCCCCGGTGGTCGGCGGCCTGGCCGCCACGGTGGGCGCCCTGGTCGGCGCGAACGGGCCGATGGCCGCCCTGGGCATCAGCGACCCGCGCACCTGGTCGGCCACCGACTGGGCCAGCGACGTGGTGCCGCACCTGGCCTACGGGTTCGCCACCCACGCCACGCTGGCCGCGCTCGACCGCGCCTGAGCCGACTCAGCGCCGGCCGGCCCAGCGCCAGCCGGCTCAGCGCCAGCCGACCGGGTCCACGCCGCCGGGCACGGGCGCGGCCGGGTCGTAGGGCTGGCGGGTGAACACGAACGTGGCCAGGTCCAGGTGGTCGTCGGCGATGCGCAGCACCTCGCCCGCGAAGTAGCCGTCCAGACCCACCCATGCGCCGTCGTCCCGGCGGAGGAACCGGCTGGCCCGGCCGGCGCGGCCGGGCAGCGGGCCCAGGTGCAGCAGGCCGCCGGCCTGGGCGCGCAGCACGTAGGGCGCCGGGCCCCAGAACCAGACGCCGAGCACGTCCAGCGGCACCGGCGGAGGGGACGGCGACCAGGCCGGCCCCACCCACGGCTCGGCGGCGCGCAGGTCGGCCAGCAGCCCGGGCACGAGCGGGTCCAGGCCGCTGGTGGTGTTGGCCAGCATCACCGCCCCGGCCATCTCGGCGCGGTCGACGAACACCCCGGCGAGGAAACCAGGCATCGAGCCGCCGTGCCCGACGAGGGTGGCGCCGTCGACCCGCATCACCTGCACCCCCAGCCCGTAGGCCGACCAGCCGGCCGCGGAGGAGTCCACGCCGGCCGGCACGCACATCTCGGCCAGCGTCGCGGGGGCGAGCACGTCGCCGGTGTCGCCGAGCAGGAACGCGGCGAAGCGGCCCAGGTCGGTCAGCGTCGCCCACAGCTGCCCGGCGGCGTCCATCACGCCGGCGTCGTGCTCGGGCTCGGGCAGCACGACGTCGGCCCAGGGGTGGACGGCGGTGCCGCGCGCCGCGGTGCCCGAGGGGCGCGGGGTCGTGCGGGTCATGCCGAGCGGGCGCAGCACCTCGTCGGCGACGGCGTCGGCCCACGGCCGGCCGCGGTGGCGGGCCACGAGCTCGCCGAGCAGGCCGAAGCCCAGGTTGGAGTAGTGGAACCGGCGGGCCGCGCCGAGCACCACGTGCTCGGGACCCAGCCGCAGCTCCTCGAGCGTGCCGCCGGGCACCCGCTCCCACCAGCCGCCCGGGCTCTCGCTGGAGGCCCCGGCCAGGTGCGAGAGCAGCTGCCCGACGGTGCGGTCGCCTAGCGGGGTGCCGGGGACGTGCCGGTCCAGCGGGTCGTCCAGCCCCAGCCGGCCCTCGTCGCGCAACCGCATCACCGCGACCGCGGTGACGGTCTTGCTGATCGAGCCCAGCCGGAACTGCACGTCGGCGTGCGGCTCGGGGACGTCGCCGCGGCCGGCCGACCAGGCCAGCCCGCCGTCGCGCACCACCCCGGCGACCAGGCCGGGGGCCCGGCCCTCGCGCTGCACGCGGGCGGTGCGGGCGAGCAGCGTGCGGGCGGTGGTGGGGGCGACGTCGGGCATGACCCGCAGGCTAGGGGGTGGCGACCGGCCGGCCGACCGGCAGCCGACCGGCGCGGACGGCCCGGCGCTCGAACCAGACGGTGGCGAACGGCGGCACGGACGCGACCAGTGCCAGCAGGCCGGTCCGGATGTCCCAGCGCAGCACCCGCCAGGCCACCACGGCCAGCACCACGTAGACGACGAAGACCCCGCCGTGGATCGGCCCGGCGATCTGCACGCCGAGCTCGGAGGTGCGCAGCACCCACTTGACGAACATGCCGGCCAGCAGGAGCCCCCAGCTCACCGCCTCCGCGAGGGCGACGACGCGGAAGGCGCGGGCGACGGTCCGGGGTTCGAGGAGGCTGGCCACGACCGGGAGCAACGACCGGGGCGCCGCCGGGGTCCCCGGGTGTGACCGACCCCGCACAGCACGGGGCCCCGGTCACCACGAGGGTGACCGGGGCCCCGGAGCTGCGCGGGTGTCAGCCGGCGAGGCGGCGGTAGGCCGTGGGCGAGGAGCCCATCGCGTCGATGCTGGCGACCTTGACCACGTCACCGGACGTCGGCGCGTGGACCATCATCCCGTTGCCGATGTAGATGCCGATGTGGCTGACCGGTGAGTAGAAGGCCACCAGGTCGCCGGGCTGCAGGTCGGCGCGCGACACGGCCTGGCCCATCGAGGCCTGGGCGCGGCTGGAGTGCGGCAGCGAGATGCCGGCGGCGGCGTAGGCGTACTGCACCAGGCCCGAGCAGTCGAAGCTGTTCGGCCCGGAGGCGGCCCACACGTAGGGGTCGCCGCGCTGGGCCATCGCGGTGTCGACGGCGGTCTGCGCGGCGGCGGAGTTGGCGACCACCGTGCTGGCCGGGGCGGACGCGGACGAGCTGTCCGACCCGCCCGAGGAGCTCGACGACGACGCGGGGGAGGTGGCGGTGTCACCGCCGCCGTGGCTGGCCTGCACCGCGGCCTGCTCCGCGGCGTTGAGCCGCTCGTACTGCGCCTGGTAGTCGGCGATCTCGGCGTTGAGCTGGTCCTGCTGGGCGCTGACCGCGTCCAGCTGGGCCTGCGCGTCGGTGGTGGCCTGGTCGGCCTGCTGCTGGGCGGCCGCGGCGGCCTCGTTGGCCTGCTGCGCCGCGCTGAGCACGTCGGTGGTGTGCTGCGAGAGCAGGTCCAGGGTGGCCGTCTGCTCGACGAACTCCCCGGCCGAGCTGGCCGACAGCAGGGTCTGCAGACCGGTGAGCTGGCTGCCGCCCTGGTAGGCGGTGCGGGCGACGTCGGTGACCGAGCCGCGGGCGGCGTCGTAGGCGGCCTGGGCGGCCTGCGCGTCGGCGGCGGCCTGGGTGGCGGCGGCCTGGTCGGTCTCGAGCGCCACACGGGCGTCGTTGAACTGCTCGGTCAGCACCTCGAGCTGGTGCCCGCGGTCGGCGACCAGCTGGGCGGCCTCGGCGGCGGTGGTGGGCTCGGCGGTGTCGCCGGGGGCGGCCTGCGCGGGGGCGGTGGTCACCAGGACCCCGGCGGCGGCGAGGAGGGTGATCGCTGCGCGACGCCCCCGGAGGAGGGCAGGGCGGCGCGCGGCCGTGCTGGTACTCGCCATGTGCGGCGGGTGGTCCTTTCTTCCCACAGGCCGCCTACCGGGTTAGCTGACGGATTCGGGCGGGAAGGTCGCCCGGCACGTGGGCCCTCGCGGGCCGTCGGTGCTTCACCCCAGTGCTTCGGTGGGTCCCCGGTCCTGGCGCGCCCCGGTGGTGCTGGTGTGGTGCGGGGGGCGGCCGTGGTTCGGCGGCGTCCGGCCGGTGCCACCCCTGGCGGGTGGCGGAACGATCCGTCCGGACGGCCCGACGGTAGGTGCGTAACCCAGTCGTGACAACCCACCCTCCTCCGTTTGTGGACTTCCGCACGCCCGCGCCGAGGACACGCCATGAGCACGCTCACAACCCGTGACCACCTCGTTGCGCCTGTTGCGGGTGGGACAGGATGCCGGGATGCGTCACGACGTGGTGGTGGTCGGCGGAGGGCACAACGGGCTCGTCGCCGCGGCGTACCTGGCCCGCGCGGGCCGGTCGGTGCTGGTCCTGGAGCGCCGGGCGGGGCTCGGCGGCGCGGCGGTGAGCGAGCGGGTCTTCCCCGGGGTCGACGTCCGGCTCTCGGCCTACTCCTACCTGGTCAGCCTGCTGCCCGACCGGCTGGTGACCGACCTCGAGCTGGGCATCGAGCTCGCCGACCGGTCGGTGAGCTCGGCGACCTTGCTGGGCGACCGGGCGCTGCTGGTCGAGCGCGACCCGGGCACGGCGACCGCGGCGTCCTTCCGCGCGCTGACCGGCTCGGACGCCGAGTGGGCGGGCTGGCAGCGCCTCTACGGCCGGCTCGCCACCCTGGCCGAGGACCTCTCCCCCACCCTCGTCGAGCCGCTGCTCGACCGGGGCGAGCTGGAGGGCCGGCTGCGCGACCCGCAGCTGTACCGCGACCTGGTCGAGCGGCCGCTGGCCGACGTGGTCGCCGACCACCTGGACTCCGACGTGGCCCGCGGGGTGGCGCTGACCGACGGGCTGATCGGCACCTTCGCCGACGTGCACGCCGCCGACGGCCTGGCCGGCCGCTGCTTCCTGTACCACCTGGTGGGCAACGGCACCGGGCTGTGGCGGGTGCCGGTGGGCGGCATGGGCGCGGTCAGCGGCGCGATGGCCGACGCCGCCCGGCGGGCCGGGGCGGAGCTGCGCACCCGGGCCACCGTGACCGCCGTGGAGACCCGCGCCGACGGGGTGACGGTGCACTGGACCGACGACGAGGGGACGGCGCACGCCGTGGACGCCGGGCACGTGGTGGCCGGCTGCGCCCCCGCCGTCCTCGACGAGCTGACCGGCGCCGCCCCCGGGCCGCGGCCGGAGGGTGCCCAGCTCAAGGTCAACATGGTGCTCACCCGGCTGCCCCGGCCCCGCTCGGGCCTGGACCCCTCGGTGGCCTTCGGCGGCACCTGCCACGTCGACGAGGCCGCCTCCCAGATCGACGCGGCGTACGCGCAGGCAGCGGCCGGGGCGCTGCCGGACACCATCCCGTTCGAGGTGTACTGCCACTCGCTGACCGACCCGTCGATCACCGGCGGCACCGGCCTGCACACGCTCACCCTCTTCGGCCTGCACACCCCGGCCGGGCTGTTCGCCGCCGACCCGGTGGGCACCCGCGAGGAGGCCGTGCGCCGGGTGGTCGCCCAGCTGGACGCCCAGCTCGAGGAGCCGCTGGCGGGGTGCCTGGCCACCGACGCCGAGGGCCGGCCGTGCCTGCAGGCCGCGTCCCCGCTGGACGTCGAGGCCTCGCTGGCCATGCCGGGCGGGCACATCTTCCACGGCGACCTGGCCTGGCCGGTGGCCGACGAGGCGCACCCGGCGGGCAGCTGGGGAGCGGGCACCGCGCACCCGCGCGTGGTGTCGGCGTCCTCGGGCGGGACGGTGCGCGGCGGGGCGGTCAGCGGGCTCGGCGGGTACGCCGCGGCGCGGCATCTGCTGGGATGAGCCGGTGGAGACGACCGGCGCAGTGCTGCGCAGCCAGGGTGGTCAGTACGAGCTCGTGACGCTGGAGGTCGGCGACCCCGGCCCCGGCGAGGTGCTGGTGGAGATGGCCTACGCGGGCCTGTGCCACTCCGACGAGCACCTCCGGCACTCCAACGCCGGCGGCCGGTACCCCATCGTCGGCGGCCACGAGGGCTCCGGGCGGGTGCTGGCGGTGGGGCCCGGGGTCAGCCGGGTGGCCCCCGGCGACCACGTCGTGGCCAGCTTCCTGCCCGCCTGCGGCACCTGCCGCTGGTGCGCCTCGGGCCGGTCCAACCTGTGCAACCTGGGCGCCACCATCGCGACCGGTCAGCTGCCGACCGGCACCTGGCCCTTCCGGCTGGACGGCGAGGAGCTGGGCGCGTTCTGCATGGTCGGCGCCTTCGCGCGGCACTCGCTGCTGCACGAGGCCTCGGTCATCAAGATCCACCCGTGGCTGCCGCTGGACACCGCGGCGCTGATGGCCTGCAGCGTCCCCACCGGCTGGGGCTCGGCCGTGTACGCCGGCGGGACCCGGCCCGGGGACACCGTGGTGGTCGTGGGCTGCGGCGGGGTGGGCGCCAACGCGGTGCAGGGCGCCGCGCACGCCGGTGCCTCGCACGTGGTGGCGGTGGACCCGGTCGCGTTCCGGCGGGAGTTCGCGCTCACCGTCGGCGCCACCCATGCCGTCGCGAGCTCGAAGGAGGCCGCGGCGCTGGCCCGCGAGCTGACCTGGGGCAACGGCGCCGACGTCGTCGTCCTGACGCTGGGGTCGACCGATCCCGAGAGCACCCGGCTGGCCGCCCGCTGCCTGGGCAAGGGCGGCACCCTGGTGCTCACCGCCCTGGCCGACGTCGCCTCCGACGTCACGCTGTCGCTGCAGGGCAACGGGGTGACCGCCTACGAGCACCGCATCCAGGGCGCGCTGTTCGGCAGCTGCAACGCCCACCGCGACGTGCCGATGCTGCTGCGGCTGGCCGAGGAGGGGAAGCTCGAGCTCGACCGGCTGGTCACCCGCCGGTACTCCCTGGACCAGCTGCACCAGGGCTTCGCCGACCAGGCCGCGGGCGAGACGATCCGCGGCCTGCTGGTGCACGCGGACTAGCCCTTCACCGCCCCCTCGTTGGCGCCGGCGACGAAGTAGCGCTGGAAGACGAAGAACACCACGGCCACCGGCAGGGTCATCAGCAGCGCCGCGCCCAGGGTGAGCGGGAACTGGTTGCCCGACCCGAGCTGGCCGGTGGTCAGCGTCGCCACGCCCTTGGTCAGCGTGTAGAGGTCGCGGTCCTGGCTGGCCACGATGAAGTGCGGCAGCTCGTTCCACGACGCCTGGAAGCTGAGGATGGTCAGCGTGATCAGGGCCGGGCGGGCCATCGGCAGCACCACCGACCAGAAGATCCGGAAGGTGCCCGCGCCGTCGATGCGGGCCGCCTCCTCGATCGAGGCCGGCACGCTCTCGAAGAACTGCTTCATGATGAACACGCCCGCGGCGTCGGCGACCAGCGGCAGGAACAGCGCGACCGGGGTGTCGTAGATGCCGAGCTGGTTGAGCACCAGGAACTTCGGGATCAGCAGCACGACGCTGGGCACCGCCATGACCGCCAGGACGGCGGTGAACAGCGCCGAGCGGCCGCGGAAGCGCAGCCGCGCCAGGGCGTAGCCGGCCAGCGAGCACAGGAACACCCGGCCGAGGGTGACCAGCAGCGACACCCACACCGAGTTGAAGCCCCAGAGGGCGAAGTCGGTGTCGAACAGCCGGCCGAACGCCGCCGTGGTCACCGGGTCGGGCAGCAGCGACAGCGGGGAGTTCGTCGCGTCGCTGTTGGTCTTGAACGACGTCACCACCTGGATGACGAAGGGGTAGACGTAGACCAGCGCGAAGAACACCAGCACCGCGTAGGCGAGGAACCGGCCCACGGGGAACCGGCGACGGCGGGCCGGCGCGGGGGCGGGGGTCCGGACAGGGGGTGTCTCGAGGGCGGCGGTCATGGCTGCCTCACCGGTCCGCGTGGAAGAAGGTCGTGGACGTGCGCCGCCGGGCGGCCGCCCGGGCCGCCTTCCTCTCGGCGGCGGCGTCCTTGTCGCGCATGAGGAACCGCTGCAGCGTGGTGAGCACGACGATGATCGCGAACAGCACGAACGACATCGCCGCGGCCCGGCCCCACTGCCCGACCTCGAACGCCGAGGTGTAGCTGAGGTAGGCCGGCGTCAGGGTCGTCTTCGCCGGGTTGCCCTGGCTGATCAGGTACACCTGGTCGAACACCTGCCAGGTGCCGATCAGGCCCAGCGTGGTGACCAGGAACAGGGTGGGCCGCAGCGCCGGCAACGTCACGGCGCGGAACCGCTGCCACCGGTTGGCGCCGTCCATGACGGCGGCCTCCCGCACGTCGGCGGGCACGTCCTGCAGCGCCGCCAGGAACATCAGCATGTAGCCGCCGGCCGACGTCCAGACCACCAGCAGGATGAGCGCGGCCAGCGCGATCGACGGCCCGGACAGCCAGTCCCACCAGGTCAGCCCGGCCGGGCCGCCGGAGGTCAGCGCCGCCGGCGGGTTCGCCGAGTCCCACAGCCCGAGCCCGTCGCCGACCAGGTGCAGCAGCCCGCGGCTGTCGCTGAACCAGTTCGGCCCGTCGATCCCGAACACCCCGAGCAGTGCATTGACCGCGCCGCCGCCGGTGAACAGGAAGATGAAGACCAGGCTGATGGCCACCGAGCTGGTCACGGTCGGGAAGTAGAAGGCGGTCCGGAAGAACCCCTTCGCCCGGATCCGCGAGTTCAGCACCAGTGCGAGGCCCAGCGCGATCGCCGTCTGCAGCGGCACCACCAGCAGCACGTACCAGGCGTTGTTGCGCAGCGCGGTCATGAAGTCCTGCCGGGCCAGACCCGGCTCGGTGAGGATCGCCGCGTAGTTGTCGAACCCGACGAAGCCCACCGAGCCGCTGAACGGCGACCCGCGGCCGCGCCAGTCGGTCAGGCTCACCCAGAACGCCATGAGGATCGGGATGAGCACGAACAGCCCGATCAGCACGGCCTGCGGGGTGGCGAAGGCCCAGCCCGCCCGGCCCTGCCCCGCGCGCGAGGCGCCGGGCGCCCCCGACCCCCGCAGGGGCCGCGTCCGCAGGCCCCCCGCGGGGGCCGGGGCGGCGGTCATCCGCCGATCGCCTGCTCGAGGTTGGTCTGGGTGGACTGCAGGATCTCGGCCGGGTCACCGGTCTCGACGGAGCCGAGCTGGCTGTCGAAGTCCTGCAGCACCGGCTCCACGCCCGGGGCGTTGACCGGGCCCTGCGCGTAGTCGGCCCCGGCGATGTAGGCCTCGCGCTCGGGGAACTGCTCCAGGTAGGCGTCGGCCAGCGACTGGCGCGAGGGCAGCACGCCGGTGTCCTGGGTCAGCGCGGTCATCGCGTCGCCGCCGGTCAGGTAGGTGGCGAGGTCGACCGCAGCGTCCTGCGCGTCGCTGTCGGAGGCCACCGCCAGGCAGTTGGTGAACGACAGGGTGCCCGGGCCACCGGGGCCCTCGGGCAGCGGGACGACGGTGTAGCCGACGTCGGGGTAGTCGTTGGCCATGCCGCCGACCAGCCAGTTGCCCTCGATGGTCATCGCGGCCTTGCCGGTGCCCAGGGCCTCCACGCCGTCACCGGCGTCGACGTCGCCGGGGAAGCTGAAGCTGCCGGACTGCAGGTTGGTCTGCAAGTACTGCAGCGCCTCGAGGTTCTCCGGGCTGTCCGCGGTGACCTCGCTGCCGTCCTCGGACAGGAACCAGCCCCCGCCCTCGACCATGAACGCCCCGACCCGGTCCCGGGTCGCGTTGACGACCAGGCCGGTCTGCCCCCCGGTGGTCAGCCGCTGCGCCACCGACGCCAGCTGGTCCCAGGTGGTCGGGTAGTCGGCCTCGGTCAGCCCGGCCGCCGACCACGCGGCGTCGTTGATCTCCAGCGCGAGGGTGGAGAAGTCCTTGGGCAGGCAGTACTGCGTGCCCTGGTAGGTGAAGGCGTCGAGGAGGTTCGGGTAGAAGTCGTCGGCGTCGTCGACCTGGTCCACGTAGGGGAACAGGTTGCCCGCGTCGGCCTGGTCGGCCAGCCGGCTGGCGTCGAGGTAGAACACGTCCGGCGGGTTGCCGCCGGCGAAGCCCTGCGCGAGCTCCTGCGACAGGTCGGCGGCCACCTGGACCTCGACGGTGTTGCCCGACTGCTGCTCGTAGGCGTCGACCTGCTCCTGCACGGCCTGGGTCTCGGCGTCGCCGGAGCTGGCGATGAGCATGGTCAGCGAGGCGCTGCCGGACTCCTGCTGCTGGGCGCCGTCGTCGAACCCGCCGCCGCACGCGGCGGCCAGGGACAGCGTGGCGACGGCGACCGCCGCCTGCGCGGACCGTCGGATCGGGGATCTCACGGGGTTCCTCCTCGTCGAGGTGGCCGGCGGCGCGGTGCCGCCGGTCGGGGGTTCAGGGGGCCGGCAGGACCGGGGGGACGACGGCCTGCGGGCCGCCGCGCTCCGACGACGCCCGCACCACCAGCCGGGGGGCGAGCAGCACCGGCTCGTCGACGTCGTCCCCGGGTCCGGGGTCCAGCTGGGCGCGCAGCAGGTCGATGCAGGCCGCGGCCGCGGCGGCGACGGGCTGGGCGACCGAGGACAGCCCGATCGCCGCGGCCACCGGGCTGTCGTCGAAGCCGACGACGCCGACGTCGGCGCCCGGCCGGCGGCCCAGCTCCTGCACCGCGCCGAGCGCGCCGAGCGCGAGGGAGTCCGAGGCGCAGACCAGCGCGGTGACGCCGCGGGCGGCCAGCAGCCCCAGGGCCGCGGCCTGGGCGACGGCGGGGTCGTCGGGGAGGCCGGCGTCCAGGCCGGCGACGGGCAGGCCGGCCGAGGCCATCGCGCCCAGCCAGCCCGACCGCCGGTCGTCGCCGGTGCCCGAGCCCACCGGCCAGCCCAGGAAGGCGATCCGGGTGTGGCCCTGCGCCACCAGGTGCTCGGTCGCCGCACGGGTGCCGGCTGCGCCGTCGGTGTCCACCCAGCTGCGCCCGGTCGGGTCGTCCCAGGGCCGGCCGAAGCTGGCCACCGGCAGCCGGCGTCGGCGCAGCCAGGCGGTGCGGGGGTCGCCGTGGGAGGTGCCGGTGAGCACGAAGGCGTCGACGGCGAAGCCCGCGACCAGCTCGTCGTAGGCCGCCACCTCGCCCTCGGCGCCGTCGGCGGTGAACAGCACCATCCGGTGGCCGGACTCCTCGGCGCTGCGGGTGAGGGCGTGCAGGAACTGGTCGAGGACGATGCCGCCCAGGCCCTCGCGCACCGGGTCGATGCGGATGCCGATCAGCTGGGAGCGGTGGCTGCGCATCTGCTGGGCGGCCCGCAGCGGGCGGTAGCCGACCTCGTCGATGACCGCGCGGACCCGGTCCAGGGTGGCCCCGCTGACCAGGTGCGGGGCGTTGAGCACGTTGCTGACGGTCTGCTTCGAGACCTGGGCGAGGGCTGCCACGCTGGCCAGGGTCGGGCGCTCGACGCCGTCGTCAGGGTCCACCTCGCACCTCCCTCGATTTGACCGATCCAAAGTGATGGCTGGCACAGTGCGCCGCCGCACGGCCGATGTCAAGTCGGCTCTGGACCCGGCTTGTGCGTCGCCGCAGTGATCGGGTTGGATCGGTCGAATGACGAGCGACCCGGGCCTCCAGCCGACCGTGCACGAGCTCGACGTGTGCCTGCGGGCACCGGTGAGCGTGTTGTCGGCCAGCGACGGCGCGGTCCGCGGCCAGGGCGCCGAGGGCGTCTACTGCGGTGACGTCCGGGTGCTGTCGGAGGTCGGGGTGACGGTGGCCGGCCGGCGTCCCGACGGCATCGGCGGCGGCGCCACGGGCACCGGCACCAGCCGGCACGTCGCCGTGCTGCGCGGCCTCGGCGACCCCGGCCCGGACCCGACGCTGCGGCTGGAGACCACCCGGGTGCTGGGCCCCGACGGCCTGGCCGAGACCCTGCGCCTGGTGTCCACCGCGGCCCGGCCGGTGCACGCCGAGGTGGTCCTCACCCTGGCCACCGACCTGGCCACCGTGGAGGAGGTCAAGAGCGGGCACCGGCGCCCGCTGGTCGCCCCCGACGGCGAGGGCTGGACCGGCCGCGGCGTCGCCGTCGCCGTCCCGGGGCTGGAGGCGGTGGGCGACTCCGGCCGGCTGAGCTGGACCGTCGAGGTCCCGGCCCGCGGCGAGGTCTGCCTGGACTGGTCGGTGACGGTCGTCGACCCCGGCGGGGTCACCGCCGCCGCACCCACGCCGTCCACCTGGTCGACCCCCCGGGTGACCTGCGACGACTCCCGGCTGGCCCCGCTGCTGACGCAGTCGCTGGAGGACCTGGCCGGGCTGCGGATGGTCACCACCACCGAGCCCGACGACGTCTTCACCGCCGCCGGGGCGCCCTGGTACCTCACCCTGTTCGGCCGCGACAGCCTCTGGACGGCGCGGCTGCTGCTGCCGCTGGGCACCGAGCTGGCCGGCGGCACGCTGCGCGCCCTGGCTGCCCGCCAGGGCGCCCGCCGCGACGACGCGACCGGGGAGGAGCCGGGCAAGATCCTGCACGAGATCCGCCGTCCCCCGGTCGCGGAGGAGGGGGTCACCCCGTTCCTGCCGCCGGTCTACTTCGGCACCGTCGACGCCACCCCGCTGTGGGTCTGCCTGCTGCACGACGCCTGGCGGTGGGGCCTGCCCGCGGCGGAGGTCGAGGCCCTGCTGCACCCGCTGGAGCGGGCACTGGGGTGGCTGGCCACCGACGCCGACCCCGACGGCGACGGGTTCCTGGAGTACCTGGACCGCACCGGCACCGGCCTGGCCAACCAGGGCTGGAAGGACAGCCACGACTCGGTGCGCTTCGTCGACGGCCGGATCGCCGACGGACCGATCGCGCTGTGCGAGGCGCAGGCCTACGCCTACGAGGCCGCCCTCGGGGGCGCCGCGCTGCTGGAGGCCTTCGGCCGGCCCGGCGCCCAGCGCTGGCGGGACCGGGCCGCCGACCTGCGGGGCCGGTTCCGCGACGCCTTCTGGGTCGGCGACGACGAGGGCCGCTACCCGGCGATCGCGCTGGACGGCGCCAAGGTCCCGGTGGACGCACCCGCCTCCAACATGGGCCACCTGCTGGGCACCGGGCTGCTGGACGCCGACGAGTCCGCCCAGGTCGCCGCCCGGCTCGGCTCCCCCGCCCTGGACTCCGGGTTCGGGCTGCGCACGATGGCCACCACGGCCGGCGGCTACGGACCGCTGACCTACCACTGCGGCTCGGTCTGGCCGCACGACACCGCGATCGCGCTGACCGGGCTGGCCCGCGACGGCCACGCCGCCCCCGCGGCCTCGCTGGCCCGTGGGGTGCTCGCCGCCGGGGAGTCCTTCGACCAGCGGTTGCCGGAGCTGTTCGCCGGTGACCCGGCCACCGAGGTCCGGCGGGCGCTGGCCTACCCGGCGTCCTGCCGCCCGCAGGCCTGGTCGGCCGCTGCCCCCGTCGCCGTCCTCACCGCGGTGCTCGGGCTGCGGCCCGACGTCCCGGCCGGGCGGCTGGAGGTCGCCCCGCTGCGCCCGGCGCCGCTGGGTGCGCTGCGGGTGGAGGGGCTGCGGATCGGCGCCGACGAGGTCACCGTCGCGGTGTCGGCGTCCGGCGAGGTGGAGGTCACCGGCTTCTCCGGGGAGGTCGTGCTCGGCTGACCGGGCGCCGCCGCGCGCGGGGTGGTGGAGTGGGCCCGGTGACCCGATGGCGTTCCGAGACCCGCGGGCTGCTGCGCTCCGTCCGCCGCGGGCTGCGCGGCCGCGACCTGTCGCTGATCGCCGCCGGGCTCACCTTCTACGCCGGCATCTCCGTCGTCCCGCTGCTGCTGCTCGCGCTGGGCCTGACCTCGCTGCTGACCTCGCCGGGCACCGTGCGCGGCTACCTGGACACCCTCGGCCAGGTGCTGCCCGACCAGCTCGGCGCCCCCGACGCGCTGGCCGCGCTCGCCGCGGCGGGCACCACGCTGACCTGGCTCGGCGGGGTGCTGGCGCTGCTGCCGATGACCTTCTGGGGCGAGGGCCTGCGCCGGGCGCTGCTGCGGTTCACCGGCCAGGAGGACAGCTTCACCGGGTGGCGCGGCCGGCTGGCCGTCGTCCCCCTGCTGGTGGTCGCCCCGTTCCTGCTGCTGGCCGTGCTCGGCGTCGTCCCGGTGCTCGCCGACCTGCAGGAGCACGGGTTCTGGGGCCGCGTCGGGTCGATCGCGGTGGGCTTCTACACGGTGCTGTTCGCCCTCGCCGTCCCGCTGGTGTGGGGCTTCCGGGTGGTCGCCCCGGGGATGCTGCGGTGGCGGGCGATCCTGGTCGGCGCCTTCTTCACCGCCGCGTCGCTGTCGGGGTTCCTGCAGGGGTTCGTGCTGTTCCTGCGGCTGCCGTTCGCCCTCGGGGCGCCGTTCGGCGGGCTGGACGTCGTCGGCGGCGTGGTCGCGATCGGGCTGTGGCTGTTCGTGCTGCACCTGGTGGTGATCGCGGGGTGGCTGCTCACGCAGGCGCTGGACGAGCGGCTCGCGCGCGGAGCACCACCGGGGCCACCGACCCCGGCAGCAGCCGACCGGCCGGACGGCGCACCTGCACCGTGACGCCCTCGGCGAAGCGGTAGGGCCGCGCGGCCAGCAGCGGCCCGACCGTGCGTCGCAGCCGCGACACCTCGGCCCGCACGGTGACCGTGCGGGTGGGGTCGGCGAACAGGTCGTCGGCCAGCTCGCCGGCGCTGCGGCCCCCCGGGGCACCCGCCAGGGCCAGCAGGATCTCGGCGTGCCGCAGCCCGAGCACGTCGGTCCACGAGCCGGTCGGGGTGCTGACCCGCAGCACCGGCCGGTCGCCGGACAGGTCCAGCACCGCACCGGTGGCGCTGCCGGGCTCGGCGTCGTCGAGCCGGACCAGCCAGCCACCGGGCAGCGGCTCCACCCGGCAGGCACCCAGCCCCGGCAGCACCACCGCCCCGCCGTCCAGGCCGGCCGGCAGGACGACCCGCGCCGGGCCGGCGAACCCGGTGGCCGCCGCGGTCGCGCCGTCGGGGGCCAGCACCAGCGCGCGGCCGTCCACCCGGGCCAGCAGCGGCCCGGCCACCCGGCGCAGCTGCTCCAGCACCCGGTCGTGCGCGGCCCGCACCTCGTGCTCGGCCAGCGCGGCGACCGCCGACACCAGCGCCAGGGCACCGGGGTGGGCCGTGCGGGCCGGCCCGGACAGGTCGACGACGCCGAGCAGGCCCCCGCCCACCGGGTCGCGCAGCGGGGCGGCCGCGCAGGTCCACTGCTGGTGGCCGTCGACGTAGTGCTCGCCGCCGTGCACGCCGACCGGGGTGCCCAGCACCAGGCAGGTGCCGATGGCGTTGGTGCCCACGGTCGGCTCGTCCCAGGCGGCACCGGGCACGAAGCCCAGGCCGTCGGCCCGCCGCCGCACCTCCGGGGCCCCGCCCTGCCACAGCACCCGCCCGTCGGTGCCGGTGACGACGACCAGCTGGCCGCAGGCCCGGGCGACCGGCTCGAGGCGGTCGCGCAGCACCGGCAGCATCGGGGCCAGCGGGCCGGTGACAACCCGGCGGGACACCTCCGCGTCGGGCAGCACGGCCGGGCCCGCGGTGCCGCCGGGGTCGACGCCGGCGGCGGCCACCCGCCGCCACGATGCGTCGATCAGCGGCCGGGGCACCACCCCAGCGTGTGACCTGGACCACGGATCACGCAACCCCCTGCAACCCTGCCGCTGCGTCCCGGGCGGGTGTGGGGTGGGCGCGGGCGGCGACGAGGCCGCCCGTGCGAGGAGGCACCGGCATGACCCAGACCCTGGAACGGCCCACCGACACCCCGGCCGGGCGGGTGACCGCCTGGCTCGAGGACTTCCAGGCCGCGCTCACCGCCCGCGACGTGGACGCCGCCGTCGAGCTGTTCGCCCCGACCTGCTTCTGGCGGGACCTGATCGCCTTCACCTGGAACATCACCACCGCCGAGGGCCGCGACGCCGTCCGCGCCCGGCTGACCGAGGTGCTGGACCGGGTGGACCCGACCGGGTTCCGGGTCACCGAGGGCGAGGAGCCCACCGGCGCCGACGGCGTCGACGAGGCGTGGATCCACTTCGAGACCTCGGTCGGGCGCGGCCGCGGCCACCTACGGCTGACCGACGGCAAGGCGTGGACCTTGCTGACGACGCTCTACGAGCTCACCGGCCACGAGGAGAAGGCGGGCCGCGACCGGCCCATGGGCGCCGAGCACGGCGCGAACAAGGACCGGCAGACCTGGCTGGAGCGCCGCGACGCCGAGGCCGCCGAGCTGGGGTACAGCCGGCAGCCCTACGTGCTGGTCATCGGCGGCGGCCAGGGCGGGATCGCCCTCGGTGCCCGGCTGCGCCAGCTCGACGTCCCCACGATCGTGGTGGACCGGCACGCCCGGCCCGGTGACCAGTGGCGCAGCCGCTACAAGTCGCTGTGCCTGCACGACCCGGTCTGGTACGACCACCTGCCCTACCTGCCGTTCCCGGAGAACTGGCCGGTGTTCGCGCCGAAGGACAAGATCGGCGACTGGCTGGAGATGTACGTCAAGGTCATGGAGCTGATCTACTGGAGCTCCACGACGGTCGAGTCGGCGTCGTTCGACGAGGCCGTTGGCACCTGGACCGTCGAGCTCACCCGGGACGGCGAGCGGCTGACGCTGCACCCCACCCAGCTGGTGTTCGCCACCGGCATGAGCGGCAAGGCCCGCATGCCGCAGTTCCCGGGCATGGACCGCTTCCGCGGCGAACAGCAGCACAGCTCGCAGCACCCCGGGCCGGAGCAGTACCGGGACAAGAAGGTGGTCGTCGTCGGCTCCAACAACTCCGCCCACGACATCTGCGCGGCGCTGTGGGAGCACGGCGCCGACGTCACGATGGTGCAGCGCAGCTCGACGCACATCGTCACCAGCAAGTCCCTGATGGGCACCATGGAGGGCCTGTACTCCGAGAGCGCCGTGGCCAACGGGATGACCACGCACAAGGCCGACCTGACCTTCGCCTCGCTGCCCTACCGGATCATGGGCGAGTTCCAGAAGCCGCTCTACGACCAGATCCGCATCGACGACGCCGAGTTCTACTCCCGCCTCGAGAAGGCCGGGTTCGCCCTCGACTTCGGCGACGACGACTCCGGGCTGTTCCTCAAGTACCTGCGCCGGGGCTCGGGCTACTACATCGACGTGGGTGCCTCCGAGCTCATCGCGAACGGGTCGGTGAAGCTGGTCGGCGGCCAGGTGCGCGAGCTGACCGAGGACGCCGTCGTGCTCGAGGACGGCACCGAGCTGCCGGCCGACCTGGTCGTCTACGCCACCGGCTACAACTCGATGAACGGCTGGATCGCCGACCTCGTCGACGCCGAGACCGCCGACCGGGTGGGCAAGGTCTGGGGCCTGGGCTCGGACACCACCAAGGACCCCGGCCCGTGGGAGGGCGAGCAGCGCAACATGTGGAAGCCCACCGCCGTCCCGCAGCTGTGGATGCACGGCGGCAACCTGCACCAGTCCCGGCACTACTCCCTGTACCTGGCGCTGCAGCTCAAGGCCCGCTACGAGGGCATCCCCACCCCGGTCAGCGAGCCGGCCGCCGTCCACCACACGAGCTAGTTGGTCGGCAGCCCCGGGATCACCGGCAGGCCCGGGACCGGCACCCCCGGCGGCGGGGCCGGTCCCGGCGCCGGCCCGGGTGCGGGGGCCGGCGCGGGTGCCGGCGCCGGCGGCACGTAGGAGGCGCCGTTGCTGACCCGGATGGTGACCACCTGGCCCACCACGGCGCGGCCCCCGGCCGGCGGGCTGGTGCCCAGCAGCGACCCCGACGGGCTGCTGCCGTTGACCGTGACCGTCTGCGGGACGAACCCGGCCGACGTGAGCGCCGAGCGGCACGCCGAGACCGAGCCGCAGCCGGGCACCGCCCGGGTGTTGCCGTTGACCACCACCGGGTCGGCGGGCGGGAACTCACCGCTCCCCCGGGCCTCGAGGATCGGCGCCATCGCCGCCCGCCAGATGGTGGCCGGCTTGTTGCCGCCGAAACCGCCGACGTCCTGGTTCTGCTTGGGGTTGAGCACCATGACGCTGGCGGTGATCTCGGGGGTGTAGCCGACGAAGGCGGCCGAGAAGTTGTCCTGCGAGGTGCCGGTCTTGCCCGCGATCTGGTGGCCGGCGACGTAGGCGCGCGACCCGGTCTGGCCCGGGTTCCCGGGCTCGACGTCGCGGCGCAGGATCTGGTTCATCGTGGTGGCCACGCCCGGGTTGATCGCGCCCGGCGTGCACTGGTCGCCGCGGACGACGGGCGCGCCGTCGGCGCCGGTCAGCGGGGCGCCGGTGCGGTCGAGGACGGCGGTCACCGGGGTGACCAGGCAGCGGGTGCCGCTGGCGGCGAAGGTGGAGTAGGCGCTGGCCAGCGCCAGCGGGCTGGTGGCCTCGGCGCCGAAGGTGAACGAGCCGCGGTTCTCGTCGATGATCTGCTGCGGCAGGCCGGGGTCGCTGAACTGGAACAGCCCCGCCGCCTCGGCCATCCGCACCGGCTCCTCCACGCTGCCGAGTGCGTCCTCCAGCGCCAGGAAGTAGGTGTTGGAGGACTGGTAGAGGGCGGTCGCGAGGTCCAGCGTCGGCGAGTAGCGGCCGGCGTTCTCCACGTCGTAGGGCTCGCCGCCGTCGCGGTAGACCCGCGAGGTGTAGGGGTCGCCGGTGGTCAGCGTGTAGTACTGCGAGTACTGCCGGGCCAGGGCCGCGGCGGCGGTGAACACCTTGTAGGTCGACCCGGAGCCCTGGCTGGCCGCGACGTTGAGGTTGTAGGACTCCTGCGCCGGGTCGGCCGGGTCGTAGCCGAAGACCCGGTTGACGCTCATCGCCAGCAGGTGCCCGGTGCCCGGCTCGACGGCGGTGAACATGCCGGCCAGCGAGTCGCCCATCGGCAGGGTCTGCAGCACCGCGGCGTCCCCGGCGCGCTGCAGGTCGGGGTCCAGCGTGGTCTGGATGGTCAGCCCGTCGTTGTCCAGCTGCTCTTGGCTGATGCCCAGGGTCTGGGTCAGGTAGCGCTGCACGTAGTCGCAGACGAACGCGCCGACCGAGGCCTGCACGCAGCCGCGCGGCGGGGCCGCGCCGAGCACCAGCCCCAGCGGGGTGGCCTGCGCGGCCGCGGCGTCGGCAGGGGTGACCATGCCCTGCGCGGCCATCCGGTCCAGCACCTGGTCACGGCGGGTGGTCGCGGCGTCGGGGTTGACCGTCGGGTCGTCGTTGGTGGGGCTCTGCGCCAGGCCGGCCAGCATCGCGGCCTGCGGCAGGGTCAGGTCGGCGGCGTCGACGGAGAAGTAGATGCGGGCGGCGGCCTGCACGCCGTAGGCGTTCTGGCCGAAGTACACGATGTTCAGGTAGCGGGTGAGGATCTCGTCCTTGGAGTAGGTCTCCTCCAGCGCCAGGGCGAGCCGGGCCTCGCGCAGCTTGCGCTCCAGCGTCTGCTCGGTGGCGGCGGTGGCCTCCGCGGGCGTCCGCGCGGTCTGCAGCAGGGTCTGCTTGACCAGCTGCTGGGTCAGCGTCGACCCGCCCTCCTGCACGTCGCCGGCCACCACGTTCGTCACCGCGGCACGCAGCGTGCCCTGCACGTCCAGCCCGTTGTGGGAGTAGAAGCGGGCGTCCTCGATGGCCACCATCGCCTGCTTCATCACCGGCGCGATGCGGTCGGCCGGCACCGGCGCGCGGTTTTCGTCGTAGAACCCGGTGACCACCTCGCCGTTGGCCGCGAGGACGACGGTGTTGCCCGGCGGGGTGCGGTCGGTGAGCTCGACGGGCAGCGCGTCCAGCAGCGACGCGGAGTCCCGCGCGGTGAGCCCGAGCCCCCCGACCACCGGGAACAGGACGGCGGCGACCAGCACCCCGGCCAGCACGACGGCACCCAGGAGCTTCGCCAGCGTGCCGATCCGTCGGGCCGCGCTCATCGACGTGCCTCCGTGCAGGTCGGGGACCGTCATCCGATCAAGGACACGCGCGTTCCACAACCCTCCGGCGCACGACCGAGACCTGCCCGCAACCTGCACAGTGCACCCTGGAGCCCCGCACCGACCCCGAGGAGCACCCCGCATGCCGTCCCCGAGCCTGACCGTGAACGGGCGCACCGTCCCCCTGGACGGCGTCCCCGCGCACACCACCGCGCTGGACTGGCTGCGGGAGTCGGGCCTGGTCGGTGCCAAGGAGGGGTGCGCCGAGGGCGAGTGCGGGGCCTGCTCGGTGCTCGTCGCCCGCCCCGGGACGACGACGCCCACCCGCTGGACGGCGCTGAACGCCTGCCTGGTCCCGGTGCTGGCGCTCGACGGCCAGGAGGTGGTCACCGCCGAGGGCCTGGGCACCCCCGACGACCTGCACCCGGTCCAGCACGAGATGGCGGTGCGCGGCGGTTCGCAGTGCGGCTACTGCACGCCGGGGTTCGTCTGCTCGATGGCCGCGGAGTTCTACCGGCCCGACCGCGCCCCGGGCGAGCCCACGCCCGAGCACGGCGCCAACGGGTTCGACCTGCACGCCCTGTCGGGCAACCTCTGCCGCTGCACCGGCTACCGGCCCATCCGCGACGCGGCCTACGCCCTGGCCGCCCCGGACGCCGACGACGCGCTGGCCGGCCGGCAGACCCGTCCCGCACCCGCCGCGACCCCGACCGACGTCCCCGGGTTCGCCCGCCCGGCCGACCTGCCCGCCGCGCTGGCGCTGCTGGCCGAGCACCCCGACGCCGTCGTCGTCGCCGGCTCGACCGACCACGGCGTCGAGGTCAACCTGCGCGGCCTGCGCGCCCGGCAGGTCGTCGCGATCGACCGGCTGCCGGAGCTGCACGGGGTCTCGGTCACCGACGAGGTGGTCGAGATCGGTGCCGCCGTCACCCTCAGCGAGGTGGCCGCACGGCTGGACGGCGCCGTCCCGCTGCTGGACCTGCTGCTCCCGCAGTTCGCCTCCGTGCTGATCCGCAACGGCGCGACGCTGGGCGGCAACCTGGGCACCGGCTCCCCCATCGGCGACGCCGCCCCCGTCCTGCTGGCCCTGGACGCCTCGCTGGTGCTGGTCTCGGCCGCCGGCGAGCGCGAGGTGGCCCTGGCCGACTACTTCACCGGCTACCGGCGCAGCGTGCGCACGGCGGGCGAGCTGATCCGCGCCGTCCGCATCCCGCAGCCGCAACCCGGGCTGGTCGGGTTCACCAAGATCGCCAAGCGGCGGTTCGACGACATCTCCAGCGTCGCCGTCGCCGTCGGGGTGGACGTCGTGGACGGCGAGGTCACCCGGGCGACGATCGGGCTGGGCGGGGTGGCCGCCACCCCGATCCGCGCCCGGGCCACGGAGGAGGCCCTGGTCGGCGCGCGGTGGCCCGACGTCGCCGCGGCCGCCGACGTGCTGGCCGGCGAGGGCACCCCGCTCGACGACCACCGGGCCAGCGCCGCCTACCGGCGGGCGATGCTCCGGCAGTCCCTGCTCAAGATCGCCGCAGCGGAGGTGCCGGCATGAGTGCGCTGTCCGAACGCCCGCTCGGCGCCGTCGTCGGCGCCGCCGTCCCGCACGAGGCCGCGGCGCTGCACGTCACCGGGCGGGCGCTCTACACCGACGACCTGGTCGGCCGCACGAAGGGCGTGCTGCACGCGTGGCCGGTGCAGGTGCTCGCCGCGCACGCGCGGGTCACCGCCGTCCGCACCGACGCCGCGACCGACGTCCCCGGGGTGGTCCGGGTGCTCACCGCGGCCGACGTCCCCGGCGTCAACGACGCCGGGGTCAAGCACGACGAGCCGCTGTTCCCCGACGAGGTCATGTTCTTCGGCCACGCGGTGGCCTGGGTGCTCGGCGAGACGCTGGAGGCCGCCCGGCTCGGCGCGGTCGCCGTCGAGGTGGACGTCGAGGAGCTGCCGGCGGTGGTCACCGTGCGCGACGCGGTCGCCGCGGAGTCCTTCCAGGGCGGGCAGCCGACCCTGCTGCGCGGCCCGGACGTCGAGGAGGCGCTCGCCGGGTCGGCGCACGTGTTCAGCGGCGAGTTCGAGTTCGCCGGCCAGGAGCACTTCTACCTGGAGACGCACTGCGCGCTGGCCCAGGTCGACGAGGACGGCCAGGTGTTCGTGCAGTCGAGCACCCAGCACCCCACCGAGACGCAGGAGATCGTCGCGCACGTGCTGGGCCTGGCCAGCAGCGAGGTCACCGTGCAGTGCCTGCGGATGGGCGGCGGGTTCGGCGGCAAGGAGATGCAGCCGCACGGCCTGGCCGCGATCGCCGCCCTCGGCGCCCGGCTGACCGGCCGGCCCGTGCGGCTGCGCCTGAACCGCGCGCAGGACATCACGATGACCGGGAAGCGGCACGGGTTCCTGGCCCAGTGGCGGGTCGGGTTCGACGACGACGGCCGGCTGACCGCGCTGGACGCCACGCTGACCTCGGACGGCGGCTGGAGCCTGGACCTGTCCGAGCCGGTGCTGGCCCGGGCGCTGTGCCACATCGACAACGCGTACTGGATCCCCGCGGTGCGGGTGAACGGCCGGATCGCCAGGACCAACAAGACGTCGCAGACGGCGTTCCGCGGGTTCGGCGGGCCCCAGGGCATGCTGGTGATCGAGGACGTGCTGGGCCGCTGCGCCCCCACCCTCGGGTTCACCGCCGAGGAGCTGCGCCGACGGAACTTCTACGCAGCGGGCCAGGACACGCCCTACGGCCAGCCGGTGCGGCACGCCGACCGGCTCGCCACCGCCTGGCAGCAGGTGCTGGACTCCTCGGACTTCTCCGCCCGGACGGCCTCCGTCGAGGCGTTCAACGCGTCGTCGGCCCACGTGAAGCGCGGGCTGGCGATCACCCCGGTGAAGTTCGGCATCTCGTTCAACTTCACCGCCTTCAACCAGGGCGGGGCGCTGGTGCACGTCTACAAGGACGGCTCGGTGCTCATCACCCACGGCGGCACCGAGATGGGCCAGGGCCTGCACACCAAGATGCTGCAGGTCGCGGCCACCGCTCTCGGCGTCCCGCTGTCGCGGGTGCGGCTGGCGCCCACCCGCACCGACAAGGTGCCCAACACCTCGGCGACCGCGGCGAGCTCGGGCGCGGACCTCAACGGCGGCGCGGTGAAGAACGCCTGCGAGCAGATCCTGGGCCGGCTGGCGCAGGTCGCGGCCGAGGAGCTGCACGTGCCGGCGGCCGACGTCCGGTTCGTCGACGGCCGGGTGCGCGGGCTGGACGCCGACGGGCCCTCGCTGCCGTGGGAGGACGTCGTCCGGCTGGCCTACTTCTCGCGGGTGCAGCTGTGGGCGGCCGGCTTCTACCGGACCGAGGGCCTGCACTGGGACTCCGCGGCGATGCGCGGCGAGCCGTTCAAGTACTTCGCCTACGGGGTGGCCGCCGCCGAGGTCGAGGTCGACGGGTTCACCGGCGCCTACCGGGTGCGGCGGGTGGACATCGTGCACGACGTCGGTGATTCGCTGTCCCCGCTGGTCGACCTCGGCCAGGTCGAGGGCGGGTTCGTGCAGGGCGTGGGGTGGCTGACCCTGGAGGACCTGCGCTGGGACGAGCGCACCGGGAAGATCACCACGTCGTCGGCGTCGACGTACAAGCTGCCGAGCTTCTCGGAGATGCCCGAGGACTTCCGGGTCTCGCTGCTGGACGCCGCCCACGAGGACGGCGCGGTCTACGGCGCCAAGGCGGTCGGTGAGCCGCCGCTCATGCTGGCGTTCTCCGTCCGCGAGGCACTGCGCCAGGCCGCCGCCGCCTTCGGGCCGGCGGGCACCAGCGTCGACCTGGCCTCCCCGGCCACCCCGGAGGCGGTGTTCTGGGCGGTCGAGGCCGCCCGGGCCGCCGAGGGCGCGCACGTGCGCGACGGCGGTTCTGCGCCGCCCCAGCCGCAGGGCCCGCCGATCCGGCCGGAGTCCGAGCGCGTCCTGGGCCAGGCCTGATGCGCTGGGACCGCGCCGTGCGGGCGCTGCGGGAGCGCCGGGAGGCGGGCGTGCTGGTCACCGTGGCGACCGTGCGCGGCCACTCCCCGCGGGAGGCCGGCGCCAAGATGGTGGTCACCGCCACGCAGCTGCACGGCACGGTGGGCGGCGGCAACCTGGAGGCGGTCGCCGTCGAGCGGGCCCGGGAGCTGCTGGCCACCGGCGGGGCCACCGAGCTGGTGGAGCTCGCGCTGTCGGACAAGGCGCCCTACCGGCACGGCGTGCAGTGCTGCGGCGGCGAGGTCGGGCTGCTGCTGGAGCCGCTGCCCGTCGTCCCGTCGGTGGCGGTGTTCGGGATCGGCCACGTCGGGCTCGAGCTGGCCCGGATCCTGGCCCGGCACGACCTGGACCTGCACCTCGTCGACTCCCGGCCCGGTCAGCTGACCCCCGAGCGCCTGGCCGTGCTGGACGACGCCGTCGCCGAGGTGCACGTGCACCAGGTGCCGGTGCTGCCCGAGCTGGTGCTGGCCGAGCTGCCCGCGGGCAGCCACGTGCTGGTGATGACGCACGACCACGCCGAGGACGCCGCGCTGTGCGACGCCGCCCTCCGCACGCCGGGCCTGGCCTCGATCGGGCTGATCGGCTCGGCCGGCAAGTGGGCCCGGTTCCGGCGCACCCTGGTCGCCGACGGCGCGCCCGACCCCGACCGGATCACCTGCCCCATCGGGCTGCCGGAGCTCACCGGCAAGGACCCCGCCGTGATCGCGGTGGGCGTGGCCGCCGCGCTGCTCGGCGCGGTCGCCCGCGTGCCCTCGTGACGCTGGTCCGCGGCACGTTCCTCGACACCCCGGTCGCCGGGGAGCTGCGCACGCTCGACGGGGTGCTGCAGGTCGAGGACGGCGTGGTCGTGGCCCGCGGCCCGGCGCAGGACTTCCCCGCCGCGGACGTCGACCTGCGCGGTGGCGTGGTGCTCCCCGGGCTGGTGGACACGCACGTGCACTACCCGCAGGTCCGGGCGATCGGCGGGCTGGGCATGCCGCTGCTGGACTGGCTGGACCGGTGCGCGCTGCCCGAGGAGTGCAAGCTCGCCGCGCCCGCCTACGCGGCCGCGGTCGCCACCGAGTTCGTCGACGGCCTGGTCCGCGCAGGGACGACGACCGCACTGGTCTTCGGCTCGCACTTCGCCACCGCGGTGGACGCGCTGTTCACCGAGGCCGCGCGGGTCGGGCTGCGGGTGACGTCGGGGCTGGTGGTCAGCGACCGGCTGCTGCCCGCCGAGCTGCTGACCGACCCCGCGCGGGCCCTCCGGGAGGGCCGGGAGCTGGCCGCCAGGTGGCACGGGGTCGGCCGGTCGCGGTACGCGGTCACGCCGCGGTTCTCGTTGTCCTGCTCGGCGGAGCTGCTCGAGTCCTGCGCGGCGCTGTTGCAGGAGCTGGACGGCGCCGTCTTCACCTCCCACGTCAACGAGAACCTGGCCGAGGTGGCCGCCGTCGAGCAGCTGCACGGCGGCTACGTGGACAGCTACGACGAGCGGGCGCTGCTCGGGCCGCGCTCGGTGCTGGCCCACGACGTTCACCCCACCGACGGCGAGCTGGACGTGCTCGCGCTGCGCGGGACGGCGGTGGCGCACTGCCCGACGTCCAACGCCGCGCTGGGCAGCGGTCTGTTCCCGCTGCGCCGGCACCGCGCGGCCGGCGTCCGGGTGGCGCTGGGCTCCGACGTCGGGGCCGGCACCGGGTTCTCGCTGCTCAAGGAGGGGCTGCAGGCCTACTTCGCCCAGCAGCTGCTGGGCGCCGAGGGCCTGCCGCTGACCCCGGCGGACCTGCTGCACCTGGCGACCGCAGCGGGCGCCGACGCACTCGGGCTCGGCGACCAGGTCGGCCACCTGTCGGTCGGCATGCGCTTCGACGCGGTCTGGCTGCGCCCGCCGGAGGGTTCGACCCTGGACGTCGTCCTGCGCTCGGCCGCCGGCCCCGACGACGCGTTGGCGAAGGTCTTCGCCCTCGGCGGCCCGGCGGACGTCGCCGGCGTCTGGGTCGACGGCACCCGCATCCGCGGCTAGGCGGAAGAATCCCAGTCCTCGTTACCCTAGAAATCGAACGTTCGCAGGGTCGACCTTTGGCACTGGAATCTCTCTGCACGCGCGACTCTGCCAAGTCGTGGTGGATGGATCGTTGAACAGAACAAGATTCCAACATGCCCACATTGCGGCGGCCGACGGATAAGCGATACCGGTGAAGCCTTCGCCCTGCGCTTGGGTCGCCAGTTGACGACTCTCGCGGTAACGCGCAACCTCATCGTCCTCCGAGGACACAAGACGGTCGAGTGATACCCGAGCTGCAGTCTGACCAGCTGCGGTTCGCACGTCCAGACAGCGGCCGACGACATCAAGATCGATCTCGTAGAGTCGAATCGCCAAGGCGTCCTGAAGCTCCGCAAATTCGGGATGCCGCCGAAGGAACTCAGCAACCGCACCAGTGTCGGATTCCGCAACGTAAAGCGTTTTCCCGGACCCGTCGCCGAACCGTCCAACACCAAACCAAGGACTGTCGGCATCATACGAGGACGACGAGTTGACCCATTTGTATGCGCGGATTTTTCCCGGAGACCACTCTGATGGAGATATTGGCGCGACCACCGTTATGTGAAGCTTGGATCGCGATACGAGGCGGTCAGGTCTCGAACCCGTTCTGCTCCGCCGCGCCTTAGCATTACCGAGTACGGACTCTGACCACCCAACGCAGACATCTGCGTGCTTAGCCACCTCCAAGTCGCGTCCTGCCGGAGGACGCTATGAAGGTTGTCGAGGGCTACGGCTAGTGCCTCCCACCGCGCAACCCGATTGCCCGGGATTTGCTCGTCGCCATGCATCATCTTGGCCAAACGCGCAGGTCGCACGTCGAGGAGCGCCGCACACGCCTCAAACGGAACACCCTCAAGACGCGCCAGCAGAATACCCAGAAGGACGGTCCGCTGCATTGCACCGGACCCCTGATGCTTTTGAGCCATCTCGGCTCGTTTGATCAGGGCGGCTGAGACCGCCCCCGTGTGACCACTTTCTATCGTGGTTCCGCCTTGACGAATTCGAGTCAGCCGATCCGACACCCCTTCCGTGAACGTCGTCGGAGACTCAATCAGTACCGTCATTCCGCACTCTTCCACTCAGAACGGGCCGAGGGTTCAAGTCGCTTCTTATACTCTTCGGTGATTGACCAATGAAAGAAACTGGTCATGCCGTCGCTGAAGTAGCGAAGCAGATCGAGCAAACCGCGATCACCATCGACTGTATATGGCTGTTCGGTTGAATAGTCGAGGTCCAGCACGAACCCGTCACGGCCGTCTTTCGTACCAAGCCCGTACCGTGCAACGAGACTATTGAAGCTATCTGCAAATTCGAGCTGAGAGAAGTTTGCTGAAATTTTCGCCGGGAAAGACGACACGCCGAGAGGCCCTAGTAGGTCTCGCCGGACAATCGTTGCAAGCTGGCCGAGGTCGTTGGCGTACTCGTCGGCGTCGATAACGTTAATCTTTCGAAGCCCGATCCGATTGCTTTCAGCCGGCCGGATCGTACGACGCAAAGCCTTCAAAACGAATGAGACGCGCTCCAAGAACTCATCGATATTCGTGTAGTTCGGCGTCTCTAGGGAGACAAAGGCGGCCGATATTCCCAGCGTCCATTGGCCGCCCTCATCAACCATCCTCCACACGGGTGCACCTTGCTTGATGTCAAGTGACTGCGGGCCGAAGGCGATGTCCGTAGATTGCTCAGCGGGCAGCAAAGTTGGGTACACGCTCCGCACCGCTGTCTGAAACCCAGCGATGCCCACGGCTGTCATCAGGGACAGGACCGGGGGAAATGTAACCTGACACAAAACGCTTACTAACGGCGCGCGCCCAAAGACGACGTCGTCGTGGTCGCCAAAAGTCAGGCTCACAAAGCTCCAATCGAGTCCTCCACAACCTAGCACTCCTTCACGACTTCGCAGGTCACCCGATCGTGGCCAGATGGACTGCCGCCTGCTCGTCGAACAGCGTCGATTTCCTGACGGTGGCCGTTTCCGGCCACGAGCGACTTGAGGTGAGACTTAGGCGAGGCGCCAGGACGAAATGCTGGCGCCCGCCAAACTGGTCTTTGGCGCACGCGCATGAAGCTAGGGCGGCACGGGCGCTGCACGCAGGAGCCGCCAGTCGTTTCGGCAACGGGGCGCGGTCGAGGCAATGCGACACGAAACCTTCAGTGCCTTCCGGACCGGCTCCCGGTCGCACCCGATGTCCGACCTTGCCGGCGGCTACGGGCACGGCACGCGCATCCGCGGCTGATCAGCTCTCCGGGTAGGGCTGCAGCACGCTGAGCAGGGCGTAGGTGGACCGGTCGCCGTCCCGCCCCCGGGTCCGGTCCGCCCAGGTCTGGACGACGTCGTCGAGCTCGGCCGCCATCCGGGCGGCCTCGTCCTTGGTCAGCCGCACCGTCGACGTGGCGATGTGCACGGTGACCGCGTCGTCGGGTTCGCGGTGGTAGGCGGCGTCGACCACCCCGTGCGCCCACGCGCTGGCCTGCTGCCGCCACACGTCCACGGCCGCCTGACCACCGGGGAGGGCCGCGAGGTCGCCGACGTCGATGCTCAGCCCGGTCTGCGCCGTCAGCTGCCAGACCCGGTCGCGGCGATCGCGCCCGGCGTCCGGGGCCTCCTCGACCAGCCCGTACTTGGCGAGCTGGCGCAGGTGGAAGCTGGCCTGGTTGGCCGGGATGCCCAGGTCGCGGGCCACGTCGGCCGCCCGGACCGGCCCGGTCGCGTACATCTCGTCGACGATCCGCGCCCGCACCGGGTGGGCCAGCCCCCGCAGCACGGTCGGGTCGCGCACCGGCTGGGCGGGTGCCCGCTCCTCGCTCACCGGCGGAGCGTACCGGGACCACACGTCTTATTGCGCACGTACTCTTGCGCAAGCTAGCGTGCGCGATGTGCCCGGCTATCGATCCCTCGTCCGCAACCGCGACTTCACCGTGCTCTGGGTCGGGGAGACGATCAGCGCCCTCGGCAGCCGGATGAGCCTGTTCGTCTTCCCGCTGCTGACCTACGGGCTCACCGGGTCGGCGGTGCAGGCCGCCGCCGTCGAGGCCGCCTACCTGGTCGGCACCGTGGCCGCGCTGCTGCCGGCGGGGGTGCTGGCCGACCGGCTGCACCGCCGCCGGCTGATGCTGGGGTCGTCCGCGACGGGTGCGGTGAGCTACTCGTCGCTGGCCGTGGCGGGGGCGACGGGCCACCTGACGGTCGGGCACCTGGCCGTCGTCGCTGGGGTCGTGGGGGTGGCCGCCGGCGTGTTCGGGCCGGCGCAGCTCTCGGCCGTCCGCTCGGTCGTCCGCACCGAGGACCTGCCCACGGCGCTGAGCCAGAACGAGGCCCGCGAGCACCTCGCCGGGCTGCTCGGCGGCCCGCTCGGCGGCCTCCTGTTCGCGGTGACCCGCTGGCTGCCGTTCGCCGTCAACGCGCTGACCTTCGCGGTGTCCTGCCTGACGCTGAGCCAGATCCGCACCGACCTGTCCGCACCCGACCACCCCGGCCCACGCCCGCGGGTGGGCGCCGACCTGGCCGAAGGGGTGCGCTTCGTGCTGGCCCGGCCGTTCTTCCGGGTGCTGCTGACCTGGGCGGCCCTGGTGAACCTGGCGCTGAACGCCCTGCTGTTCGTGGTGGTGCTCCGACTGGTGGACGAGGGCGCGCACCCGGCGGAGATCGGGCTGGTCAACGCCGCCGCCGGGGTGGGCGGCATCGTCGGCGCCGTCGCCGCCCCGTGGCTGATCGCCCGGGTCGCCACCGGCCGGCTGACCGTGGCCCTGGCGTGGACGGCGGGTCTCCCGCTGGTCCCACTGCTGTTCTGGGCCCACCCGGCCGTGGCCGCCGCCGCCCTGTTCGCCGTGCTCCTGCTGCTCCCGGCCAGCAACGCGGGCATCGCCGCCTACCGGATCGCCATCACCCCGGCGTCGCTGCAGGGCCGGGTCGACGCGAGCTCGACCTTCCTGTCGATGGCGGTGATGCCGCTGGCCCCGCTGCTGGGCGGCCTGGCCCTGGAGCACCTCGGCGGCCGGGGCGCCACCGTCGTCCTCCTGGTCGCACTGCTGGGGACGGCGCTGGTGGTCACCCTCAGCCGCGAGGTGCGGTCCGTGCCGGTCCCCCGGCTGTGGCCGAGCGCGACAGCGCAGCACTGACGCAGGGTGGAGCTTCGCTCCGGGCTGTCAGCTGCGGTCGAACAGGGGCCGGTCGGGTGCTTGTTGGTGGTCGATGGGTTGGCCGGTGGTGTCGGTGAGGACGCCGGTGATGATCTCCCGGCCGTCGGGTCGGTAGGTGCGCCAGCACCGGTCGTCGGGGTCCCACTGCAGGCGGTAGCCGTGGTGGACCTGGGTGTGGTGCCGTTCGCACACCAAGGCGGTGTTCTCGAGGCTGGTGGCCCCGCCGTGGATCCAGTGGATGAGGTGGTGGGCGTCGCACCACCAGGCGGGGGCGCGGCAGCCGGTGAACACGCAGCCGCCGTCCCGCACCTCCGCGGCGCGGCGGATGTGCGCCGGCACCAGCCGGTGGGCGCGGCCGACGTCCAGGGGCAGGCCGGCGGGGCCGAGCAGGATGCGGGCGACGTCACCGTCGCAGGCCGCCTGCCGGGCCACCGTGTTCGACGCCGTCGCCCCGGAGCCCAGGCGGGTGGCGGCCGGGCGGGTGTCGGGGTCGGCCAGGTCCTCCAGCTGGATCAACGCCGTCACCTGGGGCTTGGCCGTGCGCAGCATGGGCAGGTCACCGGCGGCCAGGTGCAACGCAGCAAGCTGCACCAGCGCATCGGCGGCGCGCTGGTCGCGGGAGCGCAGGTCACCCTCGCACCGCCCGGCAGCGGCGATGGCCTCCAGCGCGGCCTCCACCTGCTCGCCACCACCGGCATCGAGCTGCCCACGGATGGCGCGTGACCCGTCGGCCCGGCGGGTGATCCGCAGGCCCCGACCCTCGGTGGGGTCGACCGGTGGCGGCCCGTCGGGGTCCAGGGCGTCGGCGATCCGCCGGCACACATCGGCCAGCGTGCGGGGCGCGTGCACCGCGGTGTGCGCGACCAGAGCATCCAGGGCGGGCAGGTCGGCGCCGAGGGCGTCGCCGGTGGCCCAGACGTCGTCGGTGAGGATCCGGCCGATCACCGCCAGCTGCCCGGCACTGATCCCGCCCACCGCCGCACCGGAACCGACGGCCGGCATCCGCCGCGCCAACCGGCCCGCAGCGAGCACCGCAGCAGCTTCCGGTCCGGTGGCGGCGGTGTGGCCGCGCAGCCAGGGCTTCATCCCGGTCAACCCGTCGGCGTAGGCGGCATCCACCGACTCGGCGTGGGCGACGGTGCGCGCCAGCTCGGCCTGCGCCAGGTTGACCAGCCGCGCCAGGCCACGGGCCCGGTCCAGCAGCTGCGCCGCGGTCGTCCCGCCGTCCAGCGGGGTCGCGGCCGCGGCGAGCACCGCCTCGATCGCCGCGCAGACATCGGCGGGCGGCGGGTCGGGCTGCCGCGAGGCGGCGGCCATCGGGGAGAGGGCTGGTCGGCGGTCGGCGCCGAGGGCACCGGGCGCGAGGGGTTCGGGCGCCCAGGGCTGCGTCTCGTCCAGACCCACTGCGACACCTCCCCCCACCTGTTCGATCAGGTGTTCGAAGTCTACCGCGGCAGGCGCCCGCCGGCACGGTGAATCCACAGGTCAGGCGGCCGAACGAGCCGACTGCAGGTGACCATGCAGGACGCGGGCGGAGGTCCAGGGGGATGGCCGGCTGCCACACTGCAGCGGTGCCCTCGTCAGGACGGGTCGTCGCCGTGGCGCTCGACCACAGCCACCGCTTCTCGAAACGCACGGTCGACGACATCACCCTGCTGGAGGGGCTCGGTGTCCGAGGGGATGCCCACGCCGGGGTGACCGTCCAGCACCGGTCACGGGTGGCTGCCGACCCCACCCAGCCCAACCTGCGGCAGGTCCACCTGATCCACGCCGAGCTGCACGACGAGCTCCGCACCACGGGGTACGACCTGGAACCGGGCCACCTCGGGGAGAACGTGACGACGCGGGGCATCGACCTGCTCGCCCTGCCCCGACGGACGACGCTGGTGTTCCCGAGCGGGGCCGCGATCGAGGTGACCGGGTTGCGCAACCCGTGCCGGCAGATCGACGACTTCCGGCCCGGGCTCCTGGGCGCGGTGGTGTCCCGCGACGACCAGGGCGTCCTCCAGCGCAGGGCCGGCATCATGGGAGTGGTCGCGGCGGGCGGTGTCGTCCGCTGCGGTGACCCGATCACCGTCGAGCTGCCGCCCGGGCCGCACCAGGCCCTCGACCGCGTCTAGCGACGCCCCGGGGTCAGTCGGCCTCGTCGATGAGGCGGTCGCGCTGGGCGGCGACGTCGTAGTCGGCGGGCGGGAAGCGCGGGTCCAGGTCCTGCACCGCCTCCAGCAGCAGCCGGCCGATGGCCCAGTTCCGGTACCACTTGCGGTCCGAGGGCACGACGTACCAGGGGTTGGTCTGCGTCGAGGTGCGCTCGACGGCGATCTCGTAGGCGCGCTGGTACTGGTCCCACAGCGCGCGCTCGTCGATGTCGCCGGGGTTGAACTTCCAGCGCTTGGTCGAGTCGTCCAGGCGGGCCAGCAGGCGCTGCTTCTGCTCCCACTTCGACACGTGCAGCATGCACTTCACGATCGTCACGCCGGACTCGGCCAGCTGGTCCTCGAACCGGACGATCTCCCGGTACCGCCGCTCGATGACCGCCGGGGTGGCCAGCTCGCGCACCCGGCCGATGAGCACGTCCTCGTAGTGCGAGCGGTCGAACACCCCGATCAGCCCCGGCGCCGGGACCGCCCGCCGGACCCGCCAGAGGAACCCGTGCCGCAGCTCCTCCGGCGTGGGCTTCTTGAAGCTGGTGATGGCCAGGCCCTGCGGGTTCACCGACCCGGCGACGTGCTCGATGACCCCGCCCTTGCCGCTGGTGTCCATGCCCTGCAGCACCAGCAGCACCCGGCGGGTGCCGCCCGTGGCGCCCTCGGCGTAGAGCTTCTCCTGCAGCACCGCCAGCTCGGCGCCGTCGGCGGCCAGCTGCGCCTTGGTGGCGTCCTTGTCGCCCGGCGCCGACGGGGTGTCCCGCGGGTCGATGTCGGCCAGCGAGACGGCACCCGACGGGGCTCGCAGGACCTCGCGCACCGACACCGTCTTCTTGGCCATGATCGAGACCCTAGTGAGACCTCAGGCGGCCAGCAGGTCCGGCAGCTCGCCGCGGTGCAGCACCACCAGGCTGCTCACCGCCCGGGTCAGCGCCACGTACAGCCGGTGCAGCCCCCGGGGTTCGGCGGCCACGATCGCCGCGGGCTCCACGACCACCACGTGGTCGAACTCCAGGCCCTTGACCAGGGTCGCGGGGACGACGGCGACCGGCGCCGGCTCGCTGCCGTCGTCGGCCAGCGCCGCGGCCTCGACGCCCTGCGCGGCCAGCGCGGCCACCAGCGCGTCCACCTCGGCGTCGGCGCACACGACCCCGACCGACCCCGGCCCGACGGAGGCGACCACCTCGGCCAGCGGCTCGGCGAGCACCGCCACGGGCCGGACCTGCAGCGACCCCGGCTCCGAGCGGACCGCGGTGGCCGGCGCGAGACCGGGCACCAGCACCGGCAGCAGCCGGTTCGCGAACTCCAGCACCTCCGCCGGCACCCGGTAACCGGTCGTCAGCGGCCGCACCGACGTGCCCGGCCGGCCCAGGGCCGCCAGCGTGGCCGACCAGTCGGCGACCGACCACGGGCTCGTGGCCTGCGCCAGGTCGCCGAGCACGGTCAGCGACCCCGCGGCGAGCCGGCGCGCCACCGCCCGGCACTGCATCGGGGAGAGGTCCTGCGCCTCGTCGACCACCACGTGCCCGTAGCCCGGCGTCCGCTCCAGCAGCCCGGCGACCTCGTCGACGAGCACCGCGTCGGCCGCCGTCCAGCGGGTGGCCCGCACCGAGCGGGCAGGGGCGCGGCGCAGCAGGCCCTGCTCGGCGTCGGTGAGCACGCCGCGGCCCACCGACGGGTCGGCGAGCACCTCGGCGACCAGCGCGGCGGCGTCCACGGCCGGCCAGTGCTCGTCGCAGAACGCGCGGACCTCGGCCGAGCGGGCGCAGCGCCGCGTCTCGGCGTCCGTCGGGCTGCCGCCGACCTCCTCCTTCTGCCGCCGGGCGTCCTCGGCCAGCGACAGCGCCAGCCGCTCCCGGCCGGCGCCGTAGGAGATGCCGGCCCGCCGCAGGTCGTCGACGTACCGCTTGAGCCGCTCCTCCGGGATCCGGTACCGCCGTCCGCTCAGCGGCACCTGCACCGAGTCGCGCGGCTTGGTGACCCGGCGCCACAGCGCGCGGTGCAGCACCTCGGCCAGCCGGGCATCGCCCTTGAGCACGGCGACGTCGTCGGGGTCCTCGGCGCGCACCGGCACCCGGTCGGTGAGGTCGGCGACGGTGGCCTGGTCGACCTCGACCTCGCCGAGGGCGGGCAGCACCTGCTCGATGTAGCGCAGGAAGGCGCGGTTGGGCCCGACGACCAGCACGCCGGTGCGGGAGAGCTGCTCGCCGTGCGTGTAGAGCAGGTAGGCCGCGCGGTGCAGCCCGACGGCGGTCTTGCCGGTGCCGGGGGCGCCCTGCACGCAGATCGACTCGGTCAGCGGGGCGCGCACGATGTCGTCCTGGTCGGGCTGGATGGTGGCCACGATGTCGCGCATCGGCCCCGAGCGCGGCCGCTCGATCTCCTCGCGCAGCAGGGCCGACGGCCCGTCGTCGGCCGAGAGCGACTCGTCCTCGTAGGAGGTCAGCACGCCGTCGGCGAACCCGAACCTGCGGCGGCGGACCAGGCCCTGCGGGTCGGCGGCGCTGGCCTGGTAGAACGGCCGGCTCATCGGCGCGCGCCAGTCGATGACCACCGGGTCGCCGGCCGCGTCGCGCACGTGCCGGCGGCCGATGTGGAAGGTCTCGGCGGGGGTGTCGGTGCGGCCGAAGAACGGTGGCGCGCCGGGGTCGGCGGCCAGGCTGCGCAGCCGCTCGGCGCGGGCGGCGCCCAGGCGCTCGGAGGCCCAGGCATCGACGCCGGCGTCGGCGGTGGCCACGGTGGCCGCGCGCATGTCGGTCAGACAGGCGGCGGCGAGGTCGAGGTGCGCACGTTCGGCTTCGAGGACGGCGTCGGACACGGTCGGAGGACGTTACGCCGGTTCGGCCCCCGAGCCCAGGCCGTTCACCAGCACCACGACCGTCTGCTCGATGAGCCCGTCACCCACGACCGCGCCGGCCGACCCCGCGTGCTGCATGCCGATCCCCCGCAGCGCCCCCAGCAGGAGGATGGCGACGGCCTCGGGGTCGGCGTCGGCGCGGACGGACCCGTCCGCCACACCGGCCCGCACCACCGCGGCCAGGTCGGCGCGGAAGGACCGGTCGCGCTCGGCGAACAGCGGGCCGAGCACGGGGTCCGAGGCCCGCGACTCGGCCCACATGAGCAGGAACGCCCCGATCGCCGGCCCCCGCAGGGCCAGGTTGGCCAGGTAGGCGCGCACCAGGGCGGCCAGCCGGTCCAGCCCGGAGCCGGCGGCCTCGGGGACGTCGAAGCGCTGCGCGTCCCGCACCACCGCGGCCAGCAGCTGCTCCCGGCTGCCGAAGTGCGCGTGCACGATCCCCCGGCTGTACCCGGCGGCCTCCCCGACCTCGGCGAGGGTGACCGCCCGCGACCCCTTCTCCGCGATCAGCGCGACGGCGGCGTCGAGCACCCGGCGCCCGGTCTCGGCGCGGCGCTGCTGCTGCGTCCGGCGCACCTGCTCGACCACCCCGGCAGTCTCGCACCCAGGTTACTTGCATGCCAGCAAGCAAGTATGGGACGGTGAGGCATGACCACACCCCGCCGTCCCGCCCCGCCGGTGCCCGCACGCCCGGGCACCCCGCCGTTCCGCTGGCCCCTGCGCCGCCCCCGCCCCCAGCTCTAGGCCCCCGTCGGCGACGATGACGGGGTGGCGGAGGGCACCTGGGCGCGGTTCGACGACCTCGTCGCCGGCACCGCCCTGGCCTTCGACCCACCGGTCGCCGTCGTCGTCGCCCGCACCCCGGCCGAGGTGGCCGGCGCACTGCGCGAGGTGCAGGAGCACGTCGCCGCCGGCCGCTGGGCCGCCGGGTTCCTCGCCTACGAGGCCGCCCCGGGCCTGGACCCCGTGCTCCCCGCGCACGAGCCGGACGGCGACCTGGTCTGGTTCGGCATCACCGAGCACCCACCCCGGCCCGTCGACCCGGTGGCCGCCGGCACTCCCCCGCCCGGCCCCTGGGTGCCCGACTGGACGCCGGAGCAGCACGCCGCCGCGGTGGCCGCCGTCCGGGAGCGGATCGCCGCCGGGGACACCTACCAGGTCAACCTGACCACCCGGCTGCGCGGACCGGCACCCGCCGACCCGCCGGCCGCCTACGCGCACCTCGCGCTGGCCCAGCGCGGCGCGTGGAACGGCTACCTCGACACCGGGCGCACCGTCGTCGCCAGCGCCAGCCCGGAGCTGTTCCTGCACCGCACCGGCGACGACGTGCTGGTCCGGCCGATGAAGGGGACGGCGGCCCGTGGGCGCACCACCGCCGAGGACGACGCCACCCGCGCCGCGCTGCTGGCCAGCACCAAGGACCGCGCCGAGAACGTAATGGTCGTCGACCTGGTGCGCAACGACCTGGCCCGCGTCGCGGTCACCGGCACCGTCGGGGTGACCCGGTTGCTGGCCGCCGAGCGCTACCCCACGGTGCACCAGCTGACCTCCGACGTGCGGGCCACCCTGCGCCCGGGCACCGGCCTGGTCGAGCTGCTCGCCGCGCTGTTCCCGTGCGGGTCGGTCACCGGTGCGCCCAAGGCGTCGTCCATGGCGGTCATCGCCGAGCTGGAGACCTCGCCCCGGGGCGTCTACTGCGGCGCCGTCGGGTTCCTCGGCCCCGGGGAGGCCCGGTTCTCCGTCGCCATCCGCACCCTCGTGGTCGACCGGGCGGCCGGGACGGCGGTCTACGGCGCCGGCGGCGGCATCACCTGGTCCTCCGACCCCGCCGCCGAGCACGCCGAGCTGCTGGCCAAGACCCGCGTGCTCACCGCCGCGCCCCCGGCGTTCGCGCTGCTGGAGACGATGCGGCACACCGCCGCCGGCCTGCGGAACTGGCCCGGCCACCGCGCCCGGCTGCTGGACTCCGCGGCCTACTTCGGCGTCCCCGTCGACATCGACGCGGTCGAGCGGGCCCTGGCCGGCCTGGACGGCGACCTGCGGGTCCGGCTGACCGTGGCCGGCGACGGCACGCCCGCCGTCGAGACCTTCCCGCCGCCGGCGCCGTTCCCCGGCCCGGTGCGCGTGGCGCTGGACGGCGAGCCGGTCGACGAGCACGCGCCGTGGCCGCACCACAAGACCACCCTGCGCGCGCCCTACGACACCCGGCTGGCCCGCCACCCGGGCGCCGACGACGTCCTGCTGGTCAACACCGCCGACGAGGTGACCGAGAGCTGCCGCGCGAACGTCGCCGTCCGGCTCGGCGGGCGGTGGACCACCCCGCCGCTGGGCAGCGGCTGCCTGCCCGGTGTCGAGCGCGCCCGGCTGGTCGCCGACGGCACCCTCGTGGAGGGCCGCATCACGCCCGACGACCTGCCCGGCGCCGAGATCGCGCTGGTCAGCTCGCTGCGCGGCTGGCTCCCGGCGGTCTACCGCTCGTAGGGGAAGAACCCGCGGCCGGTCTTCCGGCCGAGCAGGCCGGCGTCGACCATGCGCAGCAGCAGCGGCGGCGGGGCGTAGAGGGGCTCCTTGAACTCCTCGTACATCGACTGCGCGACCGCCGCGGTGGTGTCCAGACCAATCAGGTCGGCCAGCGCCAGCGGGCCCTGCGGGTGGGCGCAGCCCTGCACCATGCCGGCGTCGATGTCCTCGGCGGAGGCGAAGCCGCTCTCCATCATCCGGATCGCGGACAGCAGGTAGGGGATGAGCAGGGCGTTGACGATGAACCCGGCGCGGTCCTTGGACCGGATGGTGGTCTTGCCGAGCTGGTCCTCGGCGAACGCGGTGACCGCGGCGAGGGTCTCGTCGCTGGTCAGCAGGCTGGCCACGACCTCCACCAGCGGCAGCACGGGAGCGGGGTTGAAGAAGTGGACGCCGACGACCTTGTCCGGCCGCTTGGTCACGCTGGCCATCTTCACCAGCGGGATCGACGAGGTGTTCGACGCCAGGACCGCCTCCGGCGGCAGGATCTCGTCGAGCTTGCGGAACAGGTCCAGCTTCAGCGCCTCGACCTCGGGCGCGGCCTCGATGACCAGCTCGGCGTGCACGGCCCCCTCGAGCGAGGTGGCGACGTCGACCCGGGCGAACGCGGCGTCGGCGTCCTCGGTGGAGAGCCGGCCGGACTTCGCCGCGCGCTGCAGCGACTTCTCCAGCCGGGCGCGGAACCGCTCGGCACCGGCCTCGTCGGCCTCCACGACGACGACGTCGCACCCCGCCCGGGCGCTGACCTCGGCGATGCCGGCCCCCATCTGCCCGCCACCGATGACTGCGATCCGCTGCACTGCCACTCCTCGCTCGACGTGTGCCGTCCACGGTGCCACACCCCCGGGTGGTCACCGCCGGAACCGGGTGGACACCGGGCGTAGCGTCGGGTGGGTCCGAGGAAGGCACGAGTGCGGGGGGACCCGCGGGGAGGCAGGTGGCCGCGATGGCCTGGTCGACCCCGAGCCGGACCCGCGTCCGGCTGCGCTGACCCGCACGACCGACGACCCCTGAGCGGGGCCGGTCGCGGCAGCGCGCCCGGGGCGGGACGACGACCCCCACCCCTCCTCCCGCACCGGAGCCAGCTGTGCACGCCCTGACCGAGAAGCAGATCCGCGCGTCCTTCGTCAACGCCTCCCGCCGCGAGGCCGCTGACGCCGTCCTCCCCGACCTCGCCACCCAGCCCTGGGAGCACCTCGACCTCCTGGGGTGGCGCGACCCCCGGGCCCCGCTGCGCGCCTACGTCGTCCTGGAGCTCGACCGCGGGCCCGTCGGCCTGCTGCTGCGCGCCCCCGAGCCGGGCGGGCGGCGGAAGAAGGCCCTGTGCGCCTGGTGCCGCGACCTGCTCACCGTGCGGGCGGGCCTGTTCGTCGCCCGACGGGGCGGCGCGTCGGGGCGGGCCGGCAACACCCTCGGCGTGCTGCTGTGCGACGACCTGGCCTGCTCCACCAACGTGCGCCGGCCACCGACCAGCAGCGAGGCCGGCGACGGCATCGAGGCGATCGCCGACCAGGTGGTCGCCGAGCGCGTCGAGGCGCTCCGCAGCCGGTCGGCCGCGTTCGCCGCGCAGGTCGTCGGGCGCTAGGTCCGTGGACGTCCAAGCAATCGGCGCGTAGGTTGCTTGGACGTCCACACATCGCCTGCCTGGAGGACCCGTGGCCGACCTGCACGTGCCCGTGAACCCCGTCCGGTTCGTCACCGCCGCGAGCCTGTTCGACGGGCACGACGCCGCGATCAACGTCATGCGGCGGCTGCTGCAGAGCCAGGGTGCGGAGGTCGTCCACCTGGGCCACGACCGCAGCGTGGCCACCGTCGTCCGGGCGGCGCTCGAGGAGGACGCGCAGGGCATCGCGCTGAGCTCCTACCAGGGCGGGCACGTCGAGTACTTCTCCTACCTGGTGGAGGAGCTGGCGCGGCACGGCGCCGGCCACGTGCAGGTCTTCGGCGGGGGCGGCGGCGTGATCGTCCCCGAGGAGATCGCGCTGCTGCGCTCCCGCGGCGTGCGCATCTTCGCCCCCGAGGACGGCCAGCGCCTCGGCCTGCCCGGCATGATCAACGAGCTCATCGCGGCCTGCGACGTCGACCTGACCGCCGAGGGCCCCGACGTCGAGGCCCTGCTCACCGGCGACCCCGCCGCCCTGGCCCGCGCCATCACGGTGCTCGAGGCCGGCGCCGACCCCGAGCTGGCCGAGCGGGTGACCCGGGAGGCGGCGCAGCGGCACGTGCCGGTCCTGGGCATCACCGGCACCGGCGGGTCGGGCAAGTCCTCGCTCACCGATGAGCTGCTCCGCCGGCTGCGGCTGGACCAGGAGGACAAGCTGCGCATCGCCGTCCTCGCCGTCGACCCCTCCCGCCGCCGCGGCGGCGGCGCACTGCTCGGCGACCGGATCCGGATGAACGCCCTGGAGACCGGCGACCGCGGCTCGACGTTCTTCCGCTCGCTGGCCACCCGCACCGCCGGCGCGCAGGTGCCCGAGCACCTCGACTCCGTCATCGCCGCCACCAAGGCCGCGGGCTTCGACCTCGTCGTCGTGGAGACCCCGGGCATCGGGCAGGGCGACGCGGCGATCCTGCCGTTCTCCGACGTCTCGCTGTACGTGATGACGCCGGAGTTCGGCGCCGCGTCGCAGCTGGAGAAGATCGACATGCTCGACTTCGCCGACGTCGTCGCCGTGAACAAGTACGAGCGCCGCGGCGCCGAGGACGCCCGCCGCGACGTCGCCCGCCAGCTGGTGCGCAACCGCGAGGCGTTCGGCCAGAGCTGGGAGACCATGCCGGTCTTCGGCACCAGCGCCGCCCGGTTCAACGACGACGGGGTCACCGCGCTGTTCCAGGAGCTGAAGAAGCTGCTGGCCGGCAAGGGGCTGTCGCTGGCCACCGGCGTGCTGCCGACGGTCGACGTCATGGCCTCCACCGGGCTGACCAGCGTCGTCCCGTCGTCCCGGTCCCGGTACCTGGCCGACGTCGCCGACACCGTGCGCGGCTACCACCGCACGACGGCCGAGCAGGCCGCCCTCGCCCGCGACCGCCAGCACCTGCGGACGGCGGCGGGGCTGCTGGACGGCGACGCCGCCGAGGCCGCCCGCAGGAGGGCCGACGGCATCGACCTGCTCCCGGGCACCGTGCACCTGCTCGACGAGTGGCCGCAGCTCGTGGCCGACTACTCCGGCGACGAGTACACCTACACGGTCCGGGGCCGGGAGATCGCCGTCCCGCTGACCCGGGAGACCCTGTCGGGCAACACGGTGCGGCGGGTGTCGCTGCCGCGCACCGACGACCACGGCCAGCTCGTCGGCTGGCTGCGCTCGGAGAACGTGCCCGGCCGGTTCCCCTACACCGCCGGCGTCTTCCCGTTCAAGCGCGACGGCGAGGCACCCGCCCGCATGTTCGCCGGCGAGGGCGACGCGTTCCGCACCAACCGGCGCTTCCAGCTGCTGTCCGAGGGCCAGCCGGCGACCCGGCTGTCGACCGCGTTCGACTCGGTCACCCTCTACGGCCGCGACCCCGACCCGCGCCCGGACGTCTACGGCAAGGTCGGCACCTCGGGCGTCTCGATCGCCACGCTCGAGGACATGCAGGTGCTCTACGACGGGTTCGACCTGTGCTCGCCGTCCACCTCGGTGTCGATGACGATCAACGGCCCCGCCCCCGCGATCCTCGCGATGTTCCTCAACACCGCGATCGACCAGCGGCTGGCCGCCCACCCCGACGAGGACCCGGCCGAGGTGCGGGCGTGGGTGCTGGGCAACGTCCGCGGCACGGTGCAGGCCGACATCCTCAAGGAGGACCAGGGCCAGAACACCTGCATCTTCTCCACGGAGTTCGCGCTGCGCTGCATGGCCGACATCCAGGAGTGGTTCATCGCCGAGAAGGTGCGCAACTTCTACTCGGTCTCGATCTCGGGCTACCACATCGCCGAGGCCGGGGCGAACCCCATCAGCCAGCTCGCCTTCACCCTGGCCAACGGGTTCACCTACGTCGAGGCCTACCTGGCGCGCGGCATGTCCATCGACGACTTCGCGCCCAACCTGAGCTTCTTCTTCTCCAACGGCATGGACGCCGAGTACACCGTCATCGGCCGGGTCGCCCGCCGGATCTGGGCGGTGGCGATGAAGGAGCGCTACGGGGCCAACCCGCGGGCCCAGCAGCTGAAGTACCACGTGCAGACCTCGGGCCGGTCGCTGCACGCGCAGGAGATGGACTTCAACGACATCCGCACCTCGCTGCAGGCGCTGTGCGCGATCTACGACAACGCCAACTCGCTGCACACCAACGCCTACGACGAGGCCGTCACCACGCCCTCGGCGCACTCGGTCCGCCGGGCGCTGGCCATCCAGATGATCATCGACCAGGAGTGGGGCCTGGCGATGAACGAGAACCCGCTGCAGGGCTCCTTCGTCGTCGACGAGCTCACCGACCTGGTCGAGGAGGCCGTGCTCGCCGAGTTCGACCGGATCGCCGAGCGCGGCGGCGTGCTGGGCGCCATGGAGACCGGCTACCAGCGCGGCCGGATCCAGGACGAGTCGATGCTCTACGAGCACCGCAAGCACGACGGCTCGCTGCCCATCGTCGGGGTGAACACCTTCCTGGACCCGCACGCCGCCGAGGAGGCGCCGCAGACCGTGGAGCTGGCCCGGGCCACCGAGGAGGAGAAGCAGTCGCAGCTGCGGCGGCTGGCCGACTTCCACGCCCGGCACGCCACGGAGGCGCCGGCCGCGCTGTCGGCGCTGCAGGACGCCGCCATGCACGGCGGCAACGTCTTCGCCGCGCTGATGGACGCCGTCCGGGTCTGCTCGCTGGGCCAGATCAGCGACGCGTTCTTCGAGGTCGGCGGCCAGTACCGGCGCAACGTCTGATGGACCCGATCGAGGAGGCCGGGCGGCAGTGGTCGGCCCGGGGGTGGGACGACGCCACCCCCGGGATGCTCGCCGTCACCTCGATCATGCGGGCGCAGGCGATCGTGCAGGCCCGGGTGGACGCCGTGCTGCGCCCCCTCGGGCTCACCTTCGCCCGCTACGAGCTGCTGCAGCTGCTGTCCTTCACCCGCGAGGGCTCGCTGCCCATGACGCGGGCCGGCGCCCTGCTGCAGGTGCACCCGGCGTCGGTCACCAACGCGGCGCAGCGGCTGGAGGCGGCCGAGCTGGTGGTGCGGCGGCCCTCGCCGTCCGACGGCCGGGTGGTGGTCGTCTCGGTCACCGACGAGGGCCGGCGGCTGGCGGCCAAGGCCACCGACGCCCTCAACGCCGAGGTCTTCACCCGCCCCGGCCTGGCCCCGGAGAGGGTGCGCGACCTGGTCGACGTCCTCCGCGAGCTGCGCGCCGACGCCGGCGACCTGGGGTGACCGCCCTGCACGACGACCTGGGGCACCCCGTACCGCTCCCGCACCCGCCGCGGCGGGTGGTCTCCCTCGTCCCGTCGCTGACCGAGGCGCTGGCGGTCACCGTCCCCGACCGGCTGGTGGGCGCGACCGACTGGTGCACCCACCCGGCCGACCTCGACGTCGCGCGGGTGCGCGGCACCAAGAACCCCTCCCTGGCCGCGGTCCGCGAGCTGGCACCCGACCTCGTGGTGGCCAACCAGGAGGAGAACCGGGAGCTCGACGTCCGCCGGCTGCGGGAGGCCGGAATCCCGGTCTGGGTGACCCGGATCGAGACCCTGGACGACGCCTTCGCCTCGATGCGCCGGCTCCTCGTCGACGTCCTGCAGGTGCCGGCACCCGCCTGGCTGACCGCCGCCGAGCAGGCCTGGGCGCCGCCGCCCGGGCGCGGCCCGCGGGTGGCCGTGGCGATCTGGCGCGACCCGTGGATGTGGGTGGGCGCGCGCACCTTCACCGGCGACCTGCTGGCCCGGCTGGGCTGCACCAACGCCGTCACCGCCGAGCGCTACCCGCAGGCCGACCCGGCCGCGGTCGACGCCGAGCTGGTGCTGCTGCCCGACGAGCCCTACGTCTTCACCGCCGACGACGGGCCCGAGGCCTTCCCCGGCCGGGCGACCGCGCTGGTCAGCGGCCGGCAGCTGACCTGGTACGGCCCGTCACTGGCCACCGCCCGCGCCGACCTGCTGGACGCGGTCGCGGGTCAGAGCAGGATGCCTCGCTGGTAGGCGGTGGCCACGGCCGCGGCGGGGTCGGCGGCGCCGAGCTTGCTGCACGTGCCCGAGGCGCGTCGTCACCGTGGCCTCGCTGACGAACAGCGACGCCGCGATCGCCCGGTTCGGGGTGCCCTGCGCGACCAGCCGCAGCACCGCCAGCTCCCGGTCGGTCAGCCCGCCACCGGTCTCCCCGCGCAGCCGGGACACCACCTGGGTGGCCACCGCGGGCGAGAGCACCGACTCACCTGCCGCCGCGGCCCGCAGCGCGGCGACCAGCTGGTCGGGGCCACCCGGCCACCGGCCACCACCGTGACCCGGTCGCACAGCTGCTGGGCCTCCTCCATGAGGTGGGTGACCGGCACGACCGTCGTCCCGGCGTCGCGGACGTCGCGGACCAGGTCCCAGGTCTGCCGGCGGGCCTCGGGGTCCAGGCCGGTGGTCAGCTCGTCGGGGTCGACCGGGTCGTCGTGGCAGGCGGCGACCAGCTGCACCGCCTCCCGGGCGGTGAGCTCGGCCGGCAGGCCCGAGCTCTGCAGCTGGACGCCGAGCAGCCGGGTGACCGCGCCGCGGTCACGCCAGGGCACGTGCCCGGCGACGGTCACGGTGCCGGCGTCGGGGCGGGTCAGACCGGCGACGCACTCGACGGTGGTGGTCGTGCCCGCCCCGTTGGGGCCCAGGACGCCGACCACCTGCCCCTCGGCGACGTCCAGGTCCAGCGAGTCCACCGCGACCGTGCGGCCGTAGGTCTTGCGCAGTCCGCGCACCTCGATCAGAGCCATGCCCCGACCCTGGCGGGCCGAGCCGGCCGGTGGCATCCACCGACCGGCTCGAGCTCCCTCGACCGATCGGCTGCGCCGGCGGTCAGCTGGTCCGCGTCGCGGTCACCAGGCGTAGTCCAGGAACTTGCCGTCGAGGGTGATCACCACGCGGGCACCCCCCGGGTCGGGGCGCCGGGTGATGTCGACCTTGAAGTTGATGGCGCTCATGATCCCGTCGCCGAACTCCTCGTGGATCAGCTCCTTGAGGGCCGGGCCGTACACGGCCAGGGCCTCGTGCAGCCGGTAGATCGTCGGGTCGCTCCGCAGCGCCGGGTCGGCGGTGCGGTACGGCTGCAGCTGCAGCGCCTCGACGACCGCCTCGTCGAGGTCGAGGAACGCGCCGGCCCGCTGCGCCACCTCGCCGGGGACGGGGTGCTGGCCGAGCAGCGCCGCGGTCGTCCAGACCACCGGGGTGCCCAGCTCGTCGGCGATCGCCGTCCAGGTCAGGCCCTTGCGCACCCGGGCGGTGCGCACGTGGTCGGCGGCCTCGGCCTTGGTCATCAGGATGCTCACGGTGCTCTCCTCGCGTCTCAGACCGCAGCCGGGCTGCGGTCGTCGGTCGTGCTGGGGGCCGGATCGCGCTTGCTGCCGGTGCGGGCGTAGGTGGCGTACAGGGTCAGCCCGACGAACGTCAGACCGCCCACCAGGTTCCCGAGGACGGTCGGCAGCTCGTTCCACAGGATGTAGTCGCCCAGGGTGAAGTCTGCGCCGAGGAACAGGCCGATGGGGAACAGGAACATGTTGACCACGGAGTGCTCGAAGCCCATGTAGAAGAAGATGATGATCGGCATCCACATCGCCATCACCTTGCCGGGCACACTGGTCGACATCATCGCGGCGACCACGCCGGTGGAGACCATCCAGTTGCACAGCACCCCGCGGATGAACAGGGTCAGCATCCCGCCGGCGCCGGCCTCGGCGTAGCCGACGGTGCGGTCGTGCCCGATCTCGCCCAGCCTGGCGCCGACCTCGTCCGGCCCGGTGGAGAAGCCGGTGGTGACGACCACCGCCATCATCAGCGCGACGGTGAGCGCGCCGAGCAGGTTGCCGAGGAACACCAGACCCCAGTTGCGCAGCATGCTGCGCCAGGTGACCCCCGGCCGCTTGTCCAGCAGCGCCAGGGGCACCAGGGTGAAGACCCCGGTGAGCAGGTCGAAGCCCATCAGGTAGATCAGCGAGAAGCCGACCGGGAACAGCAGCGCACCGAGCAGCGGGTTGCCGGTCTGCACCGTGATGGTCACCGCGAAGGCGGCAGCCAGGGCCAGGATCGCACCAGCCATGAAGGCCCGGATGACGGTGTCGCGGGTGGACATCAGCACCTTGGACTGGCCGGCGTCGATCATCTTCGTGACGAAGGTGGGTGGGTCGACGTAGGACACGGGACTCCTCCGGGTCGGGTCGTGGGCAACCCGATCCTGTGCAACTGGTGTGCCGTCCCTGTGATGCCGAGGTACCGACCGGATGACGGCGACCGCACAGGTCGGGGTGGGTGACGGTGCGCCGGGGCGGGTCTACAGTCAGGCCTGACCGTTCCAGCGCCGGCAGCGGAGCCGGCGCTCCACGAGAGGAGTCGCCGGATGCGCGACGCAGTCATCGTCGAGGCCGTGCGCACCCCCGTCGGCAAGCGGAACGGCGGCCTGTCCGGCGTCCACCCCGCCGACCTGTCCGCGCACGTGCTGCAGAGCCTCGTGGGCCGCGCCGGCCTCGACCCCGCCCTGGTCGACGACGTGGTGTGGGGCTGCGTCTCCCAGAGCGGCGAGCAGACCTTCGACATCGCCCGCACCGCGGTGCTCGCCGCGGGCTGGCCCGAGTCGGTCCCCGGCACCACCGTCGACCGGCAGTGCGGCTCCTCCCAGCAGGCCGTGCACTTCGCCGCGGCCGGCCTCGTGGCCGGGCACTACGACGTCGTCGTCGCCGGCGGCATCGAGTCGATGTCCCGGGTGCCCATGGGCTCCTCGCGGGGCAACCAGGACCCGATGGGCCCGCGGTTCCAGGAGCGCTACGACGGGGTCTCCCCCAACCAGGGCATCGGCGCCGAGATGATCGCCCAGCGGTGGGGCCTCTCGCGCACCCAGCTCGACGAGTTCGCCCTCCGCTCGCACGAGCGCGCCGCGGCCGCCCAGGACGAGGGCCGCTTCGACGCCCAGCTCGCCCCGGTCGACGCCCCCGAGGGCCGGGTGGGCGCCGACGAGGGCGTCCGCCGCGGCGGCACCGTCGAGGCCCTCGCCGGGCTGAAGACCCCGTTCCAGGCCGACGGCGTGGTCAGCGCCGGCAACGCCAGCCAGATCTCCGACGGCTCGGCCGCGCTGCTGATGATGACCGGCGAGAAGGCCACCGAGCTGGGCATGACCCCGATCGCCCGGGTGCACAGCGTGGCGCTGGCCGCCGACGACCCGGTGATCATGCTGACCGCGCCGATCCCGGCCACCAAGAAGGTGCTCGACCGCTCCGGCCTGCGGCTGGACGAGATCGGCGTCTTCGAGGTCAACGAGGCCTTCGCCTCGGTCCCGCTGGCCTGGCTGGCCGACATCGGCGCCGACGAGAAGGCGCTCAACCCGGTCGGCGGGGCCATCGCCCTGGGTCACCCGCTGGGCGCCTCGGGCGCCCGCATCATGACCACGATGGTCCACCACATGCGCGACAACGGGATCCGCTACGGCCTGCAGACCATGTGCGAGGGCGGCGGCCAGGCCAACGCCACCATCCTCGAGCTGCTCTGACCCACCGGGCGGCCCGCTCAGCCCCTGATCGGGTGGGCCGCCCGGTGAGCGCCGAACAGGCGCATGGCCTCCTCGACCGAGCTGGCCCAGTCGATGGGCGCGCCGCTGGCCTCGGTCGAGCGCTGCATCTGCATCGCCAGCAGGGGGTTGTCCAGCACCCCGACCGAGAACGCCATGCCCTTCTCGAAGGCCAGCCCCATGGTGGCCTCCTGGACCGCCTGCACGTCCGGCGGCGACGGGGCCATCGCGCGCATGTCGGCGAGGATCATGAACTGGGCGGGCGGGTCGGCCAGCGCGGTGCGGAAGTCCCGCTCGAAGGCGCGCATCTGCTCGAGGGTGAAGCTGCCCGACTGCACGAAGTCCAGCCGGCGCGCGGCGTGGTCCCACGTCATCCGCCAGGTGCCCGGCTCGACGGGGGCCTCGCGCAGCCGGATGCCGCCCAGCACCCGGTCGACCCGCTGGGTGATCCGCTGCAGCTCGTGCACGGCGGCCTCGTTGCGGCCGGCCTGCACCGACGCACCGGCCGCGTGGCCGGCGATGGTCTCGATGGCCGACACGATGGTGGCGGTCTCCACCGACACCGCCGACGTCGCCGAGGTCAGCTCGCCCGTCGTCGCCGTCTGCTCCTCCACGGCGGTGGCGATGGACTGCTGGTACTCGCTCATCCGCGCCACCACCTCGCGCACCTCGGCGACCGCGTCGGCCGCCGCCGAGGACTCCTGGCGGATCCGCTCGACGGTCGCGGCGATCCGCTCGGTCGCCCGGGCCGACTCCTGGGCCAGGTCCTTGACCTCGGTGGCCACCACGGCGAAGCCCTTGCCCGCGTCGCCGGCCCGGGCCGCCTCGATGGTGGCGTTGAGCGCCAGCAGGTTGGTCTGCTCGGCGATGGCGGAGATGGTCTTCACGACGTCGCCGATGCTCACGCTGGAGCGGTCGAGGGCGACCATCAGGTCCGCCGCCCGGGCCACCGCCTGCACGCCGACCGTCGCGGCGCCGGCCGCCTCCTGGGCGTTGCGCGCGATCTCGCCGATCGCGGCCTGCATCTGCTCGCCGGCCGCGGCCATCGCGCCGACCTTGGCCGACACCTGGTGGGCGGACCCGGTGATGTCCGCCGCGGCGGCGGAGGTCTCCCGCGTCCCGGCGGCGATGGTGCTGCCGGCGTCGGCCATGATCTGCCCGGCCACGCCCAGCAGCTCCGCCTCGGCGGCCAGCGGCCGCAGCCGCTCCCCCAGCTCGCCGACCGCGTCGTCCAGCGACGACCCGCCCGCCGCGGTCAGGTCACCGCGGGACAGCGCCCGGGCGAGGTCATCGGGGCCGGCCACGGGACCGGCCGGGGCCCGGACGGCGGCCACGACCAGGAGGGCCAGCAGCCCGGCCGCGGACAGCACCAGCCAGGTCGGGGCGCCGAGCACCACCGCCGCGCCCACGAGCAGGGGAGCACCCGCCGCCACCGTTGCGTTGCGCGCCACCCCGACCTCCTCCGCCGCCCGACCACCGGACCCGGGTGGAGGATCGGCAGGTCGGAGGCCGAATCCACTCCAGGACCCGACGGTCTCGCTGTGACCTCAGCCCGGGTCGGTGACCACCACCCGGACGGCGCGGAAACGGTCGGGGGTGGTCAGCAGCTCCTGCTTGGTGGGCTCCCCCACCTCCACCGGCTCCAGCCGGCGCAGCGCCGCCAGCGGCGCGAGCCGGCGGTCGGCCAGGACGTCGTCCACCAGGCCCCGGTCGCCGCCGGTGGCCAGGGCCGCGCAGGACCCGGCGTGCGGCAGCAGCACCCGGACGGCGGTCTCCACCGCGTGCTCCACCACGGCATCGGTCTGGTTCGCCCGGCGCCGGGCGAAGCGCTGCTGGGACCACCCGCCCGCCGCGGTGCGGCCCTGCACCTGCCGGGCGTCCACCTTCGACACCACCAGGTCGCCGCCGTCGAAGACGCCCACCGCCCACCGGCCGCGCCGCACCAGCAGCACCGCGACCCGGTGCGCGGAGCGGGCCGCGGTGCCCAGCCGGGTCAGCGCGGCCGGGCCGGGACCGGTCCACCCGAAGGGCGGCGCCAGGCGGAGCTCCGCGCCGTCCGCGCAGGTCACGGTCACCCCGTCGGCGTCGGGACGGACGTCGGTGAAGGACCCGTGCCGGGCGGCGGCGTTGTCCAGCCAGCGCTCCACGCGGGCGGGGGGCACCAGCACGAGCCGGCCGCCCCCGGCGGCGGGCCGGGACCGGGTCACCGGGCCCACCCTGCCAGGGTCAGGCGGCGAGCGCGGACACCCGCTGCCGCCACCACGCGGCGAAGGCGGGGGCGGGCAGCGCGCGGGAGTACAGCCAGCCCTGGGCGTGCGGGACGCCGAGCTCGGCCACCAGCTCGCGGTGCGCCGGGGTCTCGACGCCCTCGGCGGTGACCTCGACCCCGACCGCGGCGGCCAGCGCGACCACCCCGGCGAGCACCCGGCGGGCGTCGGGGGCCTGCGCGGCGGCGGTGCGGTGCGGGCCCGGCAGCAGCGAGCGGTCGGCCTTCAGCACGCCGAACGGCAGCCGCCCGAGCAGGCCCACCCCGGCGTGGCCGGCGCCGAAGTCGTCGAGGGCGAGCGTGATGTCGGCGTCGGCCAGGGCCTGCACCGCAGCCAGCCGGGCCGGGGTCAGGGTCAGCTCGTCGTGCTCCACGACCTCCAGCATCAACCGGTCGGGGAGCACCCCGGCCCGCTCGCAGGCCCGCTGCACGGTGCCGACCAGCTCGGGCGAGTGCAGGCTGGTGCGGCCGAGGTTGACGCCCACCCGGTGCACCCGGATGCCCGCGGCGTCCCAGGCCGCCAGCTGGCCCAGGGCCAGCTGGAGCACGGCGGCGTCCAGACGCCGGCCCAGGCCCGCGCGCTCCGCCACCGGCACGAAGGTGTCCGGCGGCAGCAGGCCGAGCCGGGGGTGGCACCAGCGCACCAGCGCCTCGGCACCCAGCGGGTCACCGTCGGCGATGCCCACGACCGGCTGGAAGTGGACCTCGAGCGACCCGTTGCCGGGCACGCCGGCCAGCGCACCGCGCAGGGCGCCCACCAGGCTCGAGGTCGTCACGGACGCATTGTCGAACGACGTCGTCCGGAACTGCAGCCCGAACCGGTGATCTCCCCCGCACGAGGGGTCAGCTGCTCACCGTGGGTCAGGACACCCCGTGCCCACGGACGTACGGCAGTCCGGCGGCCACCCAGGCGTGGAAACCGCCGACCACGTCGGTGGCGGTGGAGAGCCCGATCGAGCGCAGCGCGTCCGCGGCCAGGCTGGAGGTGTAGCCCTCCGAGCAGAGCACGACGACGTCGACGTCGTAGCCGGTGGCCTCGGGCAGCCGGGCGTCGCTGGCCGGGTCGAAGCGCCACTCCAGCACGTTGCGCTCGACGACCAGCGCGCCGGCCACCCAGCCCTCGCGATGACGCTGGGCCGCAGGGCGGATGTCCACCAGCAGGCCGCCGGCGGCGACGCGGGCCGCGGCCTGCAGCGGGGTCACCCGGTCGATGCGGGCCCGCGCGGCGGCGAGCAGGTCGTCGACCGAGACCGCGCCGGCCGGGCGGGTGCGGGCGGGCTCGAGGAGGGCGGTCACCAGTCCACCCCGGCGCGCTCGGTGCCGGTGCGGACCAGCTGGCCGCCGTCGACCCGGTAGGTGTTCATCAGCGTGAGCCGGGGGGCGTAGACGTGCACGCTCACCGCCGGCTCGTGCAGGGTGTTGACCACCTGGTGCACGTAGTGCGCGCCGAAGAAGCGCACCCGGCCGGCGACCAGGTCGGCGGTGCTCTGCCGGGCGGTCGGGCCGGTGCCGCGGGCGACGACCCGCTCGGTCAGCGTGCCGCGGGCGACGGCGAAGGCCCCGGCGGAGGCGCCGTGGTCGTGCAGCGGGGTGCCCTGGCCGGGCAGCCAGGACAGCAGCCAGATCTGCGCGTCGTGCAGCTCGGCGTGCAGCGAGGCGTCCAGGGCGTGGGCGACGTCGGCGGGCTCGAGCAGCGAGGTCCAGCGGGACTCCTCGCGGTACTCGACCCGGTCGGCCCACAGGTCGGTGCGGATGGCGAGGGCCACGGCCAGGGCGGCGGCGCCGGCGGGGGCCTCGGCGGGGGTGGTCAGGGCGGTGGGCAGCACGGTGCTGGTCACGGGGGTGTCTCCAGGAGGGGGCGCGGCGGGACGCAGGGGTCCGCGCGGCGGGGTGACGGGGGTCGGGGCTGGGGTGTGGTCAGCAGCCCGGACACAGCGCGCTGGCGACACGCAGCAGGTCCACGGCGGACCTCCGGTGCAGCTCGAGCGAGTACGTCACGCGGAAGAGGACACCACACCGGGCTCCCCGGTGCAACCAACCACACCGGATTGGTGCACTTTCTCTCAGCGGGCGAGCGCGGGGTCCCCGGCGTGCTCGGCAGGGACGACCAACAGCCGCTGGAAGAGGGCCACCACGACGCCGGCGCCGGCCGCCGCGGTGGTCGCGACCAGGAACGCGGCGTTGGCGCCGACCACGTCCACCACCTTGCCCGACACCGAGGCCCCCAGCGCGACCCCGATCGCCAGCGCGGTGCCGATCCAGGTGAAGGCCTCGGTCACCGCCGACCTCGGGACCAGCACCTCGGCCAGGGTGAAGGCGCTGATCAGCGACGGGGACACCGCCAGCCCGGCGAGCACGACGAACGGGATCATCAGCCAGAGGTCGCCGACGACCACCAGCGGCAGGCTGGTCACGACGAAGACCGCCAGCACCACGAGCAGCCGCCGGCGCACCGGGGACCGGAAGTGCACGGTGCCCCAGCCGATGCCCGACACCATCGAGCCGACGGCCAGCGCGGCGATGAGCACGCCCGAGTAGGGCTTGGCGCCGACCTGGTCGGCGAAGGCCACCAGCGCGATCTCCAGCGTGCCCAGCATCGTGCCGACCGCCAGCCCGACGACGAACAGCACCCGCAGCCCGGGCGTGCGCATCGCCGAGGGGCCCTGCCGGGCCTCGTGCCCGTGCGCCGGGGGCTCGGTGCGGCCCTGCGCGGCGAAGGCCAGGCTGCCGACGACGGCGAGGGTGAAGGCGGTGACCACGCCCGAGGTGGTGTGCCCGGTGGTGGACAGGAAGGTGACCAGCACCGGGCCGACGATGAAGACGAACTCGTCGACCACCGACTCCATGGCCAGGGCGGTGGGCAGCCGCGGCGTGCCGCGCAGCAGGTGGGTCCAGCGGACCCGGATCATCGACCCGACCGGCGGGATGCAGGCCCCCGCCAGGGCGGCGGTGGCGAACACCAGCCACAGCGGCCAGCCCTCGCGCACGGAGAACAGGAACCCGAACCCGGCCAGCACGAACACCGCGAGCACCGGCAGCAGCACCCGCCGCTGGCCGACGGTGTCGGCCAGCCGGCCCAGCACCGGTCCGCTGATCGCGGTGGCCACCGCCCCGGCCGCGGCCACGCCGCCGCCCAGGCCGTAGGAGCCGGTGTAGTCCTGGACCAGCAGCACGCTGCCCAGCCCGATCATCGACAGCGGCAGACGCCCGATGAACGCCGCCGCCACCATCGGCAGCACGTGCGGCGTGCGCAGCACGTGCAGGTACGGGTTGGGCACGGGGAGGTGGCCTCCGGCGGGGTCGGCGGTGTGCGGGCCCCGACGCTAACCGCCGCGCGGGCCCGGTGCCCGCACGAGGGTCAGGACGGCGGCAGCGGCGGACGCTGGTAGGGCTCGGCCCGCGGGTAGGCGTTCGTACCGGCCTCCGGCGAGCGCCAGGCCTGCGGCTGACCGTCGGGTACGGCGGTGAACCCGTCGTCGTCCTCGTCGTCGTCCCGTCGGGCCCGCCGCCGGCCGCCGGGCAGCAGGCCGACGACGACGAGCAGGGCCCCGAGCAGCAGCGCGGTGCCGCCCTGCAGGCCGGCGGGCAGACCCACCTGCAGCTGGTCGACGCCGGTGTCCACGCCGGCGTAGAAGGCCGGTCGCACCCAGGCACCCACGCCGGCGGCGAGCAGGGCGAGCCCGCCGACCAGCGGGGCCAGCGGGGACATCCGGCGCAGCGCGGCCAGCAGGCCGAACAGCACCCCGGCCGCGGTGACGAGCACCAGCCCCGTGGTGCTCGTCCCGCCGTCCCGCCCGGCCACCTCGCCGACCCCGAACAGCAGGACGGCGGAGGCGACCGCGACGAGGACGGCGCCCAGCACGATCCCGAACAGGTGCCGCATGCACGGAACCTACTGGGACCGCCCGGGTCAGGCGAGGCGGCTCTTGAGGATCTCCAGCTCGTCCCACATCGTCGTGGGCAGCTTGTCGCCGAACTTGTCGAACCACTCGGTGATCTGCGGGATCTCCTCCCGCCACTCCTCCGGGCGCACCGCGAGCGCGGCCTCCACCTGCTCGTCGGTCATGCCCAGGCCCTCGACGTCGAGGGACGCGGGCGTGGGCACGTGGCCGACCGGGGTCTCCACCGCCGAGGCGGTGCCCTCCAGGCGCTCGACGACCCACTTGAGCACGCGGGAGTTCTCGCCGAAGCCCGGCCAGAGGAAGCCGCCGTCGGCGTCCCGGCGGAACCAGTTGACGTAGAAGATCGCCGGCAGCTTGGTGGCGTCGGCGGACTTGCCGGTCTCCACCCAGTGGTTGAAGTAGTCACCGGCGTTGTAGCCGATGAAGGGCAGCATGGCGAACGGGTCGCGGCGGATGACGCCGACGGCGCCGGTGGCGGCTGCGGTGGTCTCCGAGGACAGCGTCGCGCCCATGAACACGCCGTGGTTCCAGTCCCGGGCCTGGGTGACCAGCGGGATGGTGGTCTTGCGGCGGCCGCCGAACAGGATCGCCGAGATCGGCACGCCCTTCGGGTCGTCCCACTCCGGCGCCAAGATCGGGCACTGGGTGATCGGGGTGCAGAACCGGCTGTTCGGGTGGCTGGAGGGCTCGTCGGAGTCCGGGGTCCAGTCGCGGCCCTTCCAGTCGGTGAGGTGGGCCGGCGGCTCCTCGGTCATGCCCTCCCACCAGACGTCGCCGTCGTCGGTGAGCGCGACGTTGGTGAACACCGAGTTGCCCTGGTCGATGGTGCGCATGGCGTTGGGGTTGGTGTCCCAGCCGGTGCCCGGCGCGACGCCGAACAGGCCGAACTCGGGGTTGAGCGCGTAGAGCCGGCCGTCCTCGCCGAACCGCATCCAGGCGATGTCGTCGCCCAGGGTCTCGACCTCCCACCCGGGGATGGTCGGCTCGAGCATGGCCAGGTTGGTCTTCCCGCAGGCGCTGGGGAACGCCGCGGCGATGTAGTGCACCTTCTTCTCGGGGCTGGTCAGCTTGAGGATGAGCATGTGCTCGGCGAGCCAGCCCTCGTCGCGGGCCATGACCGAGGCGATCCGCAGCGAGTAGCACTTCTTCCCGAGCAGGGCGTTGCCGCCGTAGCCGGACCCGTAGGACCAGATCATCCGCTCCTCGGGGAACTGCACGATGTACTTCGTGGTGCTGCACGGCCACGCGACGTCGGCCTGCCCGGGCTCCAGCGGCGCGCCGAGCGAGTGCATGGCCGGCACGAAGGGCCGGTCCTCGCCCAGGGCCTGCAGGGCCGCGGTGCCGATGCGGGCCATGACGCGCATGGAGACCACGACGTACTCGGAGTCGGTGAGCTCGACGCCGAACATCGGCGACTCGGCGTCGATGGGGCCCATGCAGAAGGGGATGACGTACATCGTGCGGCCGCGCATGCAGCCGCGGTACAGCTCGGTCATGACCGACTTCATCTCGGCCGGGTCCATCCAGTTGTTGGTGGGGCCGGCGTCGGCCTCGTCGACCGAGCAGATGTAGGTGCGGTCCTCGACCCGGGCGACGTCGCTGGGGTCGGACTGGGCCAGGAAGGAGTTGGGCTTGGCGGCCAGCCGGGTGAAGGTGCCGGCGGCGACCAGCTGCTCGGTGAGCCGGGTCCACTCCTCGTCGCTGCCGTCCACCCACACCACGCGGTCCGGGGTGGTCAGCTCCGCCATCTCGGCCACCCAGGCCAGCAGCCGGGAGTGGGTGGTGGGGGCGTTCTCCAGACCGGGGGTGGCCACGGACGTCACGGGCGTCTCCATCCATCGTTGCCGCCGGTGCGGAGCTCGCCCCGGCGCTGGTGCGATCGGACGAGGCTAGCGCCGGAGCTGGGCCGCGGACAGGTTTTCCGGGTGAGACGTATCTGACGTCTTGTCCGGTGGCAGACGTCCCAGACGTCTTGGGCTCGGTTGACGTCGGCGCACGGCGGGCACGACGCCCGGCATGACCGTCACCGACCCCGACGTCCCCGACCCCGCCGCCGACCCCCGCACCACCCAGGCCGACCCCGGCGCCGTCGCCGAGGGCGCCGACTTGGCCTCCGCGCAGGACGACGAGCTCGCCGCCGGCGAGGACGAGCTGTCCGGCGACCCCGCCGGCGAGGCCGACGAGCAGCTGACCGAGCAGGAGCCCCCGGGCTAGCCGACGGCCCGGCGCGCGAGGTCCGCGAGCGCCCCGGCCACCTCGGCCGGGGCCTCCAGCGCGGTGAGGTGCCCCGACCCCGGGACGACCACGGCGGTCGCGTCCGGGCGCAGCGCCCGGAGCCGGGCCAGCCGCTGCTCCGGCGGGGTGGGCTCGTCGTGCTCCCCGAACAGCAGCAGCACCGGGGCCGGGAGGTCCCGGACGGCGGCCGAGGTGTCCGGCCGGGCGGCCAGCGCGCGGCAGACCCACGCCACGGCGGCCGGGTCCTGCGAGCGGATCATCGTGGCGACCCGCTCGGCCAGCTCGGGGCCGGCGTGCGGGCCGAGGCCCTCGGCCACGGAGTCCATCACCGCCCCGATGCCGTGCTGCTCCAGGTCGTCGGCGACGGCCAGCCGGTCGGCGGGGACGTCGGGCGGGCCCACCTCGGTGGTGGTGTCGCACAGCGCCAGCGCGGCCACCCGCTCCGGCGCCCGGCCGGCCAGCATCGCCGCCACGTAGCCGCCGGTCGAGAGCCCGGCCACCACTGCCCGGTCGGCGCCGAGCTCGTCCAGCAGCTCGAGGACGCCGTCGACGGCGAGCTCGAGCGAGGGCTCACCCCCGGCGGGGGACCCCAGGCCGGGCAGGTCGACGGCCACCGGCCGCAGCGGGGCCGGCAGCAGGGCCGCGACGTCGTCCCACAGGCGGTGGTCCAGCGGGAAGGCCGGGAGCAGGACGACGACCGGGCCGGGCCGGTCGGGGAAGGGGTCGGCACGGTTCAGCACGACCCTGCCCTACCCGCAGCTCAGAACCGGAAGCGGCCGACCTCGTACGGGTAGCGCACGACGACGTCGCCCACGGTGCTCTGCACCTCCGGCACCGGGGCACCTGCCAGTCGCCGGACGGCGCCCGAGCGGTGCTCGGATGAGAGCTCGGCCAGCGGCGGCCGGGTCACACGGTGCAGCTGTCGCCCTCGCAACCGGCGGCCGGCGGCACGGTGGCCAGCGGGTGGCTGTCGGCCCAGGCCCGCTCGAGCAGCTGCAGCAGCACCGACGGGTCCTGGGCGCCGGCGGCACCGTAGGTGCGGTCGACGACGAAGAAGGGGACGCCGGTGGCGCCGAGCGCCTGCGCGGTGGCGATGTCCTCGCGCACGGCGGGCAGGAACCGGCGGTCGGTGAGCGCGGCGCGCACCTCGTCGGCGTCCAGGCCGACCTCGGCGCCCAGGCCCACCAGCGAATCCAGGTCGAAGACCGACACCTGCTGCTCGAAGTGGGCGTGCAGCAGGCGCTCCTTCATCGCGTCCTGCAGGCCGTGCTCGGCGGCCAGGTGGATGAGCTGGTGGGCGAGCAGGGTGTTGCCGCTGACGCCGTTGGCCAGGTCGTAGTGCAGGCCCTCGCGCAGGGCCAGTGCGTCCAGCGAGGTCATCTGCTGGCGCATCTCGTCCTCGGAGCGGCCGTACTTGCGGGCCAGCGCCGGCAGGGTGGGGTGCACGTCGCCCTCGGCGACGGAGGGGTCGAGCTGGAAGCTGCGCCAGACCACCTCGACCTGGTCGGCGTGCTCGAACCGCGACAGGGCGGTCTCGAACCGGCGCTTGCCGATGTAGCACCACGGGCAGACGACGTCGGACCAGATCTCCACCTTCACGCGCGGCCCAACACCCCGGCCCCGCCCGGTGTTCCCGGGCGGGGCGGGGTGGGTCAACGGACGCCGACCAGGTCGACGACGAAGACCAGGGTGGCGCCGGGCTTGATGACGCCGCCGGCGCCGCGGTCGCCGTAGGCCATGTGCGGCGGGATGGTGAGCCGGCGGCGGCCGCCGACCTTCATGCCGGCGATGCCCTCGTCCCAGCCGGAGATGACCATGCCGACGCCGAGCCGGAACTCCAGCGGGTCGCCGCGGTCCCAGGAGGCGTCGAACTGCTCGCCGCCGTCGTGGGTGACGCCGACGTAGTGCGCGGACACCAGGCTGCCGGCGGTGGCCTCGGCGCCCTCGCCGACGACCAGGTCCTCGACCACCAGGTCGTCGGGGGCCGGGCCGGTGGGGGGCTCGACGTCGGGGCGGGTCAGCTCGGCCACGGGGGCTCCTCGGGTGCGGGTGCCGGGGTGGTCCCGGCGCTCGCCGACCAGCCAACCAGACCTGCCGGTGTGAAGCCTGGGTTACGTCTGGTCGCGGGCCCTTGCCCGGGTCGGTCCACCCGGCTCGAATGGGCCGCAGAGCCGCGGCAGCTGCCGTGCGGCCACCCCTCGGGGGTCCCACCATGAGCACGCCCACCCTGTCCGAGCTGGCCCGCGAGTCCCGGATGGGTGCGCCCGGCACCCTGACGGCCGACCGCGAGGTCCGCCGCATCTCCCTGGCCGACCTGGGCGCCCGCCGCGCCGAGGTCACCGAGCAGCTGTGGTCGGCCGCGACCGACATCGGCTTCTTCCAGGTCGTCGACCACGGCATCACCCCCGCCGAGGTCGACGCCGCCTTCGCCGCGGCCCGGGCGTTCTTCGCGCTGCCGGCCGAGGTCAAGGCGCGCTACCCGCTCAAGAAGGGCCTCAACGCCGGCTACGAGTTCAAGTCCCAGGTGCGCCCGTCGGTCGGGACGCCGGACCAGAAGGAGTCCTGGCAGCTGACCCGGCCGCACATGGACGGTCTCTGGCCCGCCGAGGACGAGGTGGCCGGCTTCCGCGGCACGGTGCTGGCCTTCGAGGCGCACTGCCACGAGGTCGCGATGACAGTGCTGTCCTGCTTCGCCGACGTCCTCGGGCTGCCGCGGGACTTCTTCGCCGGCGTCCACGACCCGGCCAACCCGCAGTACCAGTCGTGCCTGCGGCTGATCCACTACATGGCCTTCCCGGCCGAGCTGGTCGGCACCCCGGGCACCTGGCGGGCGGGTGCGCACACCGACTTCGACTGCCTGACCCTGCTCTTCCAACGGGCCGGCCAGGACGGCCTGCAGGTGCTGCCCGGCGCCGAGGCGGCCCGGCCGACCGACGACGGCTACGCCTGGACGCCGGTCCCGGCGACCGACGACGCCATCACCTGCAACATCGGGGACATGCTCGAGCGGTGGTCGGGCGGGCGGCTGCCGTCGAACTTCCACCGGGTCGCGGCACCCGGCCCCGGGCAGTCGCTGGACCCCCGGTTCTCCATCGCCTACTTCGCCCAGGCGGACAAGGACGCGGTCATCGAGACCGCGGGCGAGGCACCGATCACCGCCGGGGAGTTCCTGCTGCGCCGCATCCAGGCGAACTTCCGGTAGGACGCCAGCGGCCCGGTCCGACCCGGGGCAGGGGTCGGACCGGGCCGCGAGGCACGGTGCGGGGAGGTCAGTCGCCGAGCCCGGCGCGGTCGACCTTGCGGTGGAACCGCATGCCGGCCAGGCCACCGAGGACCGACCCGACCAGGGCGACACCGGCGACGACCAGCGCCACGATGAGCGCGGTGGTGCTCAGGTCACCCTCGTTGACGGGCAGCCGCGGGAAGGCGTTGAGCTGGCCCAGCACGTCGTACTGGTTGCCGGCGACGGCGGCCAGCACCGCGACGACGACGGCGACGACGACGGCCCAGACCCAGACCGCGATGCCCTGGCGGGCGCCGTGGAAGCGGGCCATGCGGCCGGCGACGTAGCCACCGGAGTAGTAGGAGAGGAACAGGATCACCAGGAGGGCGATGCCCCCGGCCCAGCCCACGGCTTGCGGGTTGTTCGTGGCGTCGTCCGCCGCCTGGGACAGCGAGGTGTCCGTGGCCAGGCCGACGGCGGTGCCGGCGGCGGCGACCAGCGCGGTCAGCAGCACGGCCATGCCCGTGGCGGTCAGCCAGCCGAAGAAGGCGGAGCCGATCTTGACCCCGCCGGCGCGCGACTTCTCGGCGGCGACGACGTCACGACGGGACGGGGTGGCGGCGACGGTGGTGTCGGCGGGCGCGCTGTGGGCGCCGGCGACGGGGGCGGGACGGGGGTTCGGGTCGACGGACACGGTCACTCCTGGGACGGGTTCCCGCTCCGGGCGGGGTGGACGGGGGGACGAGGGTGGTGCGGCCGGGCCGGGCGGTCGTGCCGCCCGGCCCGCAGGCGGCCTACTTGAAGATGTCCTTCACGTTCTCGCCGGCCTGCTTGGTGTTGGCGGAGGTCTGGTCGCTCTTGCCCTCGGCCTGCAGCTTCTCGTTGTCGGTGGCCTTGCCGATGGCCTCCTTGGCCTCGCCGACCAGCTCCTCGGCCTTGTTCTTGATCTTGTCGAGACCGCTCATGGCGTTGCTCCCGTGGGTCGGGCACCAGGGTGGTGCCGTTTCCGGCGAGGACGGCTGTCCCCGCCGGGCCCGGTGGGACGGATCTGTCCGCAACCGGATCGTCCGCAATGGTTCCTACGTCGTAAGCGCCCTGCGGACAGGCCTTCATTACGCCGTAAGCGCCCAGGCCAAACATGTGCGGGACAGATCACAACAGCCAGGTCTCGACGTGCGTGGTGCCGGTGTGCAGTGCCAACCTCGACGAGAAGCACCGACGAAGGAGGACCGTGGCCGACACGCCAGCCCCCCCGGACGACCGACCGGGCACCGAGCTGGGGGGCATCCAGGACGGCGGGCTCGAGCCACCCGACCACCCGGACGACCCCGACCTGCCGGAGAACCGTGGTCGGCGCGCGGCCGAGGACGCCCCCGGCCCGCCGAGCCTGGGCACCCGGGTGCCCCTGGACCGCGAGCGGATCATCACCGCGGCGATCGACTACATCGACGCGCACGGCCTGCCCCTGCTGACCATGCGCCGGCTGGGGTCCGCGCTGGGCGTCGAGGCGATGAGCCTCTACCGCTACGTGCCCGGCCGGGACGACCTGCTCGACGGCGTGGTGGACACCGTGGTCGACGAGCTGTTCGCCGACGACGAGGTGCTCTTCGAGCCCAGGTTCGGCTGGCAGGACTACCTGCAGCGGCTGGCGCACGGCGTGCGCCGCATCGCGCTCGCCCACCCGGCCCTCTTCCCGCTGGTCGCCACGCGTCCGCCGGCCGCGCCGTGGGTACGCCCCCCGTTGCGCAGCCTGAGGTGGGTGGAGTCGCTGCTGCGGGCCCTGCACACCCACGGGTTCAGCAGCGTCCAGGCCGTGGTGGCCTACCGCGCCTACACCAGCTTCCTGCTCGGCCACCTGCTGCTGGAGGTCGCCCAGCGCGGGGTCTCGGTGCACCCCGACGACGACCCCGACGGCAAGCCCGCGACCAAGCAGCTGGACCTGGTGGAGTTCCCGCTCATCTCCGAGCTGCAGCCGCTGCTGTCCCTCGACGAGACGCGCACCGAGTTCGAGGAGTCGCTGGAGAGCCTGCTGGACCGGCTGCAGACCATGCTGGAGTCCGGCGCCCACCACCTGCCGCCGGTCACCGACGAGGACGAGCTGACCACCCCGCCCCCCACCGGGATCTGACCGGATCCGCCCGGAACGGTTCCGAACCCGGGAGGTCCGGGTAGGCCCGGCCGATGAGCCTGCTGGGATTCCTCGACCGCATCGCCGACTCCCCCGCCCTCGACGGCGCCGACCGCCCGGTCCGGGCCGCCGTGCAGCGCGCGCTGCGGCCGCGCGCCGTCGAGGACGCCCTGCACGGCACCTGGCTGGGCCACCCGCTGCACCCGGTGCTGGCCCAGGTCCCGGTGGGCAGCTGGGTGGCCGCCGGTCTGCTGGACGCCGTCCCCCCGCTGCGACCCGCCGCGACCCTGCTCATCGGCACCGGGGTGGCCGCCGCCGTCCCCACCGCGATGGCCGGCTCGGCCGACTGGTCGCAGCAGGAGGTGGGCGTGCGCCGGGTCGGGCTGGCGCACGCCGCGCTGAACTCCGTGGCGCTGGGCCTCTACGCCGGGTCGCTGGTCGCCCGCAGGCGGGGGGCGGGAACCGCCGGCCGGGTGCTGGCCTACGCCGGGCTGGCGCTGGCCGGCGGCTCGGCGGCGGTCGGCGGGCACATGAGCTACGCGCAGAGCTCCGGCGTCTCGCACGCCGCCACCGCCGCGCGCTCGCTGACCCACGACTGGGTCGACCTCGGCCCGCTCGCCGACCTGCCCGACGGCCGGCCCGCACGGCGGTCCGGGCAGGGGAACGGCGAGCCGGTGCCGCTGGCCGTGGTGCGCCGCGGGGAGCGGGTGGACGTGTTCGTCGACGCCTGCGCGCACCTGGGCGGGCCGCTGTCCGACGGCACCGTGGAGCAGGTGCGCGGCCGCGACTGCCTGGTCTGCCCCTGGCACGACTCCGCGTTCGAGCTCGACGCCGGCCAGCCCACCCGCGGCCCGGTCGCCGTCCCGCAGGAGAAGCTGCTGGTCAAGCACGAGGGCGGCCGCGTGCTGGCCCGCCTGGCCGGCCGCCACACCGGCGACGACTGACCCGGTTCAGCCCAGGGCGGCGCGGGCGGCGGAGCGGACGGCGGCGGCGAGGCCGTCCAGGCTCGGCGAGCGCAGCTTCCACTGCTGCCACCACAGGACGACGTCCACCGCCCCGGCCGGGTCCAGCTCCACCAGTCCGTCGTCGGGCCCGGTCTGCAGGTCGGGCACCATGCCCCAGCCCAGCCCGAGCCGGACGGCGGTCAGGTAGTCGGCGCTGGCGGGCACGAAGTGCACCGGCGGGGCCGGCCGGTCGTGGGTGCGCCGGCTCAGGTAGGCCGCCTGCAGGTCGTCGGTGCGGTCGAACACCACGACCGGGGCGCGGCGCAGCTCGGCGGGGGTGGTGCCGCCGGCGAACCAGGTGCGGGCGAAGGCGGCGGTGGCCATCGGCCGGTAGGTCATCGCGCCCAGCCGGGTGACCGAGCACCCGGGGACGGCGACGGGGTCGGCGGTCACCGCGGCCATCACCGTGCCGTCGCGCAGCAGGGCGCTGGTCAGCGTCTGGTCGGCCACCCGGACGTCGAGCTGCACCCGGTCGGCCAGCGGCGCGACCGCGGGCAGGAACCAGGTGGCCAGCGAGTCGGCATTGACCGCCACCGGCAGCACGGGCGGCCCCGACGTGGCGGACCCGGCCAGCTGCGCGGTGGTGTCGGCGACCAGCAGCTGCACCTGGCGGGCCAGCCGCAGCACCGCGGCACCGGCCTCGGTCGGGACGACGGGCCGGCTGCGCACCAGCAGCACCTGCCCGGTGGCGGACTCCAGCGCCCGCAGCCGCTGGCTCACCGCCGACGGCGTGACGTGCAGCAGCCGGGCGGCACCGTCGAGGGTGCCCGCCTCCACGGCGGCGGCGAGCGCCTGCAGCTGGGCCAGGTCCATCGACAGTGCAGCTTACGGTGCTGCAGAACCGTGCGCGGAACTGTCGGCCCCGCAGCCCTAGCGTCGGACCCGTGCTCACCGCTGTGCTGGCCGGCCTCGGCCTCGGCCTGTCCCTGATCGTCGCCATCGGCGCGCAGAACGCCTTCGTGCTGCGCCAGGGCCTGCGCCGGGAGCACGTGGCCGCCGTCGTGGCGGTCTGCGCCGTGTCCGACGTGGTGCTGATCCTGGCCGGGGTGGGCGGGACCGGGGCGGTGCTGACCCGGGTGCCGTGGCTGGTCGACGTCGTGCGGGTCGCCGGCGCGCTGTTCCTCGGCGGCTACGCGGTGCTGGCCGCCCGGCGGGCCCTGCGGCCGGCCGCGCTGGCCACCGACGCCGGGGGCAGCCGGGCCGGGATCGGTGCCGTGGTGGGCACGGCCGTGGCGCTGACCTGGCTGAACCCGCACGTGTACCTGGACACCGTGCTGCTGCTGGGCTCGGTGGCCGGCACGCACGGCGACGACCGCTGGTGGTTCGCCGCCGGCGCCTGCACGGCCAGCCTGCTGTGGTTCACCGGGCTGGGCTTCGGCGCCCGCGCACTGCGCCCGGTGTTCGCCCGGCCGGCGGCCTGGCGGGTGCTCGACGGCGTCATCGCGCTCGTCATGGCCGCCCTCGCGGTCTCCCTGCTGGTCGGGCCTGGTGGGATCGTGGGGTGACGGAGCTGCGCTGGCGAACCGACCCCGCCCAGGTGGACCCCCCGCTGCGCGCGGCGCTGCTGGACTGCTGGCGCGACGTCACCAACACCGGCGGCGCGGTGGGGTTCCCCGTCGTCCCGGTGGACGACGCGACCGTCGCCCCGGTGCTGGACGCCCTGGTCGGCTCGCTGTCCGACGGCGTCCAGCTGCTGGTCGCCACCGGGGAGGGGCGCCTGGCCGGCTGGCTGGTGCTCGAGCGCAACCCGCAGCCGATCTTCGCGCACTGGGCGACCCTGAAGCGGGTGCAGACGCACCCCGCCGCCCGGGGCACCGGGGTGGGCTCCCGGCTGCTCTTCGCGGCCGCCGACCGGGCCCGGGAGCTCGGTCTGCACTCCCTGCACCTGACCGTGCGGGCGGGCACCGGCGCCGACGGCTTCTACGCCCGGCACGGCTACCGGGAGGTGGGCCGGTGGCCGGGTGCGATCCGCCTGGGCGACGGCGAGCTGCGCGACGAGCTGCTCATGCACCTCCCGCTCGGGCCCGGCTGATCACCGGGCGTCCTGCGCCACCGGTTCCCGCACCTCGGGAGGGACGTCGTCGGTGGACCCGCGCCGGGCCTCGAGCACCCGGCGGCCGACGGTCAGCAGCGCGACGACGCCGAGCACCGACACCGCGTGCTGGACGTCGGCGATGCCCTGGTCCAGCACCAGCCCGCCGACCATGCACACCGCCAGGGCCGCACCGGCCCACCGCCGCCACCGGCCGGCGGGCATCGTGACCACCAGCGCCGCGATGAGCGCCCAGCTGCCGGCCGAGGTGCCGCCGTCGACCTCGTGCAGCTGGAGGCGGGCCGGGTCGAACCCGAGCGCGGCCGCGACCCGGGTGCCCAGCAGCACCGGCACCGAGCCCAGCAGGTCGCCGGCGAAGAAGCCGACCGCGGTCCAGCGGCTGCCCAGCCGCCGCTCGGCGACCGGGATCACCAGCATGAGCAGCAGGTTCACCCAGACCAGGCCGGGGCTGGCCTGCACCACCGGCGAGGTGAGCAGCCGCCAGACCTGGCCGTGCAGGAGCAGGTCCCAGGACGACCCGGCGGCCAGGATCAGCTGCCGGTGCACCTGCGGGTCGTAGGCGCTGGACAGCATCAGCCACAGCTGGACGGCGACGAACGCCGTCGTCACCGGGAACTCCCGGACGACGCGGGCCAGCCGCACCAGCGGGTTGCGCCGGTCGGGCAGCTCGCCCAGCCGCGCCACCGCCACGGCCACCCGGGGCAGCGCGCTCTCCGACGTCGTCACCAGGTACCGGGGCTCCCAGCGCGGGGCCCACTTGTCCTTGAACGACCGCAGCCCGGCGTAGTCCAGCAGCGCGCCGCCGTGCTCGTAGAGCAGCCGCATCACCCGGGCGGGCACGCCGGGCTGGTCGTCCAGGCCGGTGAAGGGCGCCAGGCCGAGGTTCATGCCGGTGCCGCCGTCGGCCCGGAAGCGCTCGGCCATGGCCACGAACAGCTGGTCCATCACGCCGTTGACCGAGCCCGGTCGGCGGCGCATCAGGTCGAAGCTGCGGTCGCGGCCGCGGTAGGGCGGCAGCGTGTTGGCGAAGGCCTGCACCCGGTCCTCGTCGTCCACGACGGCCAGCACCGGGGTGGCGCGCAGCTGGTCGGCGTCGAACTGGCCGAGGGTGAAGGTGCGCTCGCGGTGCTCGCCGTCGGCCGACCAGGCGTCGGACACCTCGCGCAGCCGGGCGAGGTCGGCGTCGGTCAGCGGGTGCTCCAGGGCCACCACGCGGTAGCCGGCGCGCTCGCAGCGGCGCACGGCCGAGCGGATGGACTTGCCGGGGCGGCCGGCGGGGGGCACCTCGGCGTCCAGCGGGACGACGGCCTCCTCGCCGATCTTGTACGCCCGCAGGCCCAGCGGGGCCAGGTCGTCCAGCTCGTCGGCGGTGACCTGGTGGAACCCGGCGGTCCAGCCGTTGCGCCGGCACAGCTCGAGGAACTCCTCCGCCACCGCCCGGCGGCTGCCCGGGGCACCGACCGGCCCGCCGAGGGCGACCGCCGTCCGCCCGCGCAGGCCGTAGCCGACGAAGGCCTGCCCGTCCGAGCCGATCAGCCACCGCTTGTCCGGCAGCAGCTGGAAGTGCGCCAGCGACGTCGTGGCGTGCGCGGCCAGCAGCCGGGCCACCACGGCGCGGTCGGCCTCGTGCTGGCGGCCGCCCGAGACGGCGGCGACCAGCAGCGCGGCCCCCACCAGCACCACGGCCAGCGCGGCGCCGCGGGAGGCCGAGACCAGCCACTCCGCGTGCCGGGTCAGCGGCTGGTCGTCGACGGGCAGCATGAGCAGCAGCCGGCCGGCCGACTCCAGCGAGCCGGCGAACGTCGTCCCGCCGCGGAACTGGCCGTCGAGCTCGTAGAGGCCGACCGTCGCGACCGCGCCGACCAGGGCCGCGCCGCCGGCGAGCACCGCGATGCCCCGGCGGACCAGCATCGGGTCACCGCGGGCGACGAAGGACCGCCCGGCCAGGGCGACGCCGACGGTCAGCAGCGCGAGCAGCACCGACACCGGGGTGTGCCGGTGCACCACCAGGGACCCGGCGGTGGCGGCGACCAGCGCGGCGACGGCGGCCAGCCAGGCCGCGCGCCGGCCCCGCAGCAGCGCCCGGACGACGAGCAGCAGCACCAGCCCGGCGCCCAGCAGCAGGTAGCGGCCGCCGTCGATCGCCGCGACGGCGCTGTCGAAGGGCCGCAGGCCCGGCACCGGCCGGTGGTGGGGCTGGGGCAGCACCGCGGCGACCGACGCGAGCGCCGCCGCCCCCACCACGAGCGCGACCAGCGCGCTGCCGCGCCGGACCCAGCGGCCCTCGGCCACCACGTTCATGCCGGCTCCCCTTCCCGGACGGCGACCCACGCCAGCCCGCCGACGGCGAGCGGCACCCAGAACTCGGCGACCCGGAACAGCAGGGTGGCCGCGGCGGCGATCCCCAGCGGCACCCCGGCCACGGTCAGCGCGGCCCCGGCGCCCAGCTCGGCGGCGCCGATCCCGCCGGGCAGCGGACCCAGGATCGCCGCCACCGAGGCCAGCACGTAGGCCGACAGCGCCAGGCCCAGGTCGTGCGGCCCGCCGACGGCGGCCAGTGCGGCCCACAGCATGCCGACGCCGGCCACGTCGACGCACGCCGCGGCCAGCAGCGGCGGCACGGCCCGGGCCGGACGCCGGGTGAGCACCTCGGCGGTCTCGACCAGCTCGCGGGTGCGCGCGGGGTCGGGGGCGGCGGCGGGGCGGCGGGTGACCGCGGCCCGGACCCGCGCGGCCCGGACGGCGAGGGCGTGCAGCGCGGCGGGCCGGCGGACGGCGAGCACCGTGAGGGCGACGCGGGCGACCGACAGCAGGGTGAACAGCCCGCCGGCGAGCCAGTCCAGCCCGGTCAGCTCCCCCCGGGCGCCCAGGACGCCGAACCCGGCCAGCAGCACCAGCAGGAAGCCGAGGTCGGTGACGGTGGCGGCCAGCAGGTAGGCGGTGGCGACCTCGGTACGCGGCAGCCCGCGGCGGCGGCCGGCCCGGGCCATCGCGGCGAGGCCGGCCAGGCCGGCGGAGGTGACGACGGAGTTCAGCGCGACGGCGGAGACCGCGCCGCCGGCGACCGCGGGCAGGTCGGCGGCGCGCAGCCGGGTCACGCCGGCCAGGGCGGTGGCGTGCAGCGCCGTCCAGGCCGCCCACCACAGCAGCAGAGCGGCGGCGAGCACCAGCAGCCACCGGGGGTCGGCCAGGTGGACCCCGCGGACGACGTCCGCCAGGTCCCGCCGCTGGGTCCACGCGACGACGACCACGACGGCGGTGACGACCCCGGCGACGGCCAGCCGCCGGCCCGTCGTCGTCCCCGATGCGCTCACGTGGGGCGACGGTAGGTTGCCCACAGCCTTCCTGCGCCCGCTCCCAGCAGACCCACAGCCGGATCTGCCGGGTTGGCAGCGTTCTCCCAGGCCACGGACGGTAGAACGGGCCCATGAGCAGCAGCAGGAGGCAGTTCCTGGGCCGGGCCGGGCTCGGGATCGGCGGCCTGGTGGTCGGCGCGGCCGCCGGCGGGACCATCGGCACGGTCGTGGCCCGGGACGACGACGACGTCCGCGCCGAGGCCCGCGCAGCCGCCGAGGCCCGGTTCGCCGAGGCCGGCGGGGCCGCCGACGAGGGCGAGTCGGTGGCCCGGCTGGGCACCCACCGGGTCGTCTGGAACACCACGGTGACGTCCCCGATCGCCTGCATCAGCTTCGACGACGGGCCGACGCCCGAGTTCACCCCGCGCATCCTGGAGGCGCTGGCCGCCGCCGGGGTGACCGCCACGTTCAACGTGATGGGCTACAACGCCGTGCAGCACCCCGACCTGCTGCGCGAGGTGCTGGCCGCCGGCCACGAGATCGGCAACCACACCTGGACCCACCGGGACCTGACCACGCTCACCGCGGCGCAGACCCGCGACGAGCTGGTGCGCTGCCGGGACGAGGTCGCCGCGCTGGTCGACCAGCCGTTCACCAGCTTCCGGCCGCCGCGCGGGGAGATCACCGGCTACGCGCTCCGGGTCGCCGCGGAGCTGGGCTACGACACCTACATCTGGTCGGTCACCCGCGGGCCCGGGGGCAAGAAGCAGGTCGGCGAGATCGGCGACTACATGGGCCAGACCGTGGTCGCCGGCGACGTGCTGGGCCTGCACGACGGCATCGGCCAGGGCACCTTCGACCCCACCGCGTCCTTCGCGCAGGCGCTGTCCGAGCGGCGCGAGCTCGAGGTGCAGGCGCTGCCGTCGGCGCTGCAGCAGATCGCCGACCGGGGCATCACCCTGGTGAGCGCGAACCGGCTGCTGGCGATGAGCGAGGCCGAGCCGGTCGGCGGCCAGCCCGCGACGACGGTGGACTGACCGCGCTGCAGCGGGCCCCGAGGTCGGCGAAGGCCCGCACGAGCTCGGCCGGTTCGGCGTGGGAGAGGTCGGCGTCCAGGCGCAGCAGCGAGGCGGCCAGGCCGACCCACGACCAGGACCCGGCCGAGACCCGGCACCGGTCGCCGTCCAGCGGCTCGACGGTGCCGTCGCCCAGGTAGGGCGCGACCGACTCGGCGGGCGCGGCCAGCACCACCCGTCCCCGGCACGGCCACCCCTCGGCCGGGTCGCGCGAGCCGCGGAACAGGGCGGCGACGAACGCGCCGGGATCCTCGCCGGGCACCTCCCGTGGGGTGAACCGGGCGCCCAGCGGGGTGCGCGGGGTGACCCGGTCGAGCCGGAAGGTCCGCCAGTCGTCGCGGTCGAGGTCCCAGGCCAGCAGGTACCAGTGGCCCTCCCGGGCGAGGACGGCGTGCGGCTGGGTCCGCCGCACGGCGCCGCCCAGGTCGAACCGGAGCTCCTGCCGGGCCCGCACCGCGCCGGTGACCGCGACCAGCACCTCCTGGTCCACCTGCGCGACCGGGCGGCCCGGGACGGCGGCGACCTGCACGGCGTCGACGCGGTGCCGCAGCCGCGAGGGCATCACCTGGCGCAGGGTGGCCAGCGCGCGGTGCGCGGCGTCGTCGGCGGACAGCTGCAGCGCGAGCGCGACCGCGACGGCCTGCTCGTCGTCCAGCAGCAGCGGCGGCAGGGACGCCCCGGCGGCGAGCCGGTAGCCGCCGTCCGGGCCCATGGTGGCCTGCACGGGGTAGCCGAGGTCGCGCAGCCGGTCGACGTCCCGGCGCACCGTGCGGGGGCTGACCTCCAGGCGCTGCGCGAGCAGCGACCCCGGCCAGTCGCGGCGGGACTGCAGCAGCGAGAGCAGGGACAGCAACCGGCCGGGGGTTCCGCTCACCGCTCCAGGATCGCGCACGTGTAGGTCAGGACCTGACCGCTACCTCCGTCAGGCTGGCTGCATGAGCATCACGACGACCACCCACCTCAACTTCCGCGGCCAGGCCCGGGCGGCCCTGGAGCACTACGCCGACGTGTTCGGCGGCCAGGTGCAGGCCTTCACGTTCGCGCAGGGCGGCACCGACCGGGACCGCGCCGACGGCGCCGTCGACGACCAGGTCATCTGGGGCGGGGTGACCGCTGCGAACGGGTTCGCCGTCATGGCCTTCGACGTCCCGCCCGGCCGCCCCCACGACCCGGGCACCGACGCCGTCTACGTCTCGGTGCGCGGCGACGACGCCGAGGAGATCACCCGCTTCTTCCGCGGGTTGGCCGAGGGCGGCACGGTGCGCGCAGACCTCGGCCCGGCCGGGTTCTCCCCGCTGTACGGCATGGTGACCGACCGCTTCGGCGTGACCTGGGTGCTCGACGTCGCCGCGTCCTGGTGAGCGGTGCCCGGCGGGGGGTCAGACCCGGACGACGATCCCCCGCCGGGCCAGCACCTGGCACACCGCCCACACCACGACGACGGAGAACGTGGCGTACAGGTAGGCCGACGCCGTCGCGCTGGTCAGGTCGGTGAGCCAGCGGTCGACGGCGGGCTGCACGTCGTACCGGAGCACCGCCCGGAACAGCAGCTCCGAGGTCACGAAGGCCACGATCGCGTTGAGCCCGAGCACCTCGGCCGGCCGGAACGGGCGCCGCACGCCGCGGACGTCGACCAGCCAGAGCGCCGCGGCCAGCACCACCAGCCCGATGCCGCCGGTGACCAGCACGAACGACGGCGTCCAGAGCCGCTTGTTGACCGGCAGCAGCGGGGCCAGCGCCAGGCCGAGCACCAGCAGGACGGCGGCGCCGGCCAGCATCCGCGGCAGCGCGGCCCGCACGCCGCGCTCCAGCAGCACCCGGCCGGCCAGGACCCCGATGAACACGGTCACCGCGCTGGGCAGGTAGGAGTGCGGGGCCTCGGCGGAGAAGTCCAGCCCCATGGTCTGGTCGAGCCAGTGCGCCCAGGAGAGGTCGGGGTCGACCGCCGTCCGGCCGCTGCCGGGGACCGGCACCCAGACCGCGACCGCGGTGAGGACGGCGAGCACCGCCGCGGCCGCGGGCACCTGCGCGCGCCGGGGCAGCCGCAGCAGCAGCCAGCACAGCAGGTAGGCCCCGGCGATGTGCCCGAGCACGCCGGCGCCGACGGCGCCGAACCCGTACTTGGCGGTGACCACCAGCCAGCCGAGCAGGCCGAGCTTGAGCACCCGGACGAGGACGGCGCGGGGCCGGTCGGCGCGCCGGGAGAAGGGCATCGACACCCCGACGACCAGCAGGAACACCGGGAACACGACGTCGGCGACGCGCAACCCGTGCCAGGGGGCGTGCACCAGCTGCTCCCCGATCTGGGCGTTGCCGCGGTTGTCGACGAACAGCATGCCGACGACGGCGAGGCCGCGGGCGACGTCCACCCCGTGCAGCCGCACCTGCTGCGTCGTCGTCACGGCTCCCATGCTGCGGCCGCACAGCACATCCGCACCCGTCCGGCAGCGACCCCGGAGCAGGTTCACAGCTGTCTCCCGGGTCCACGGCGTGCTGTGGGTCCCGTTCGTCGAACCGAGGAGGAAGCCATGCAGTCGACCACCACGATGCTGCGTGAAGAGGCCCGCGTCGTCCCGCTGGGCACCGCCCCCGACCAGCTCGCGGCCACCCTGGACGCGCTCGCCGGCTACGAGCAGGTCGCGCTGACCAGCGTCGCCACGCTGATGGGCGACCCGCGGGTGGCCGAGCTGCGGGGTTGCGTCGCGGCCACCCAGGACGCCGCCGACCTGGCCGCGGTGTGCCGCCGGGTGCTGGCCCGCAACACCCCCGCCGCCAGCGCGGTGTGGCGCTCGGTGCTGGGCACGACCGTGCACGCGCTGGACCGGGCCGCGCACCTGGGCGCGCAGAACCTGGAGTGGCGCACCTGCCGGCTGCAGGCGGAGGCCGCGGCGGAGACCGCGCACCGCTGCCGCCAGCTGCGCGCCCAGCTCACCTGACCCCGCTCCCGGCTCGGGGGGCAGCGTTGATCAGGGGAGTTGATCCAACTCCGTCCTGGTGCGCGAGATCTGGTGAACCAGGACGGAGTCGGATCAACCTCCCTGATCAACGCTGCGGGGGGCAGGCCTCAGGTGAGCGGGGAGCGCGGGAGCATGCGGTCGCTGATGATCCGCTTCTGGATCTCGCTGGTGCCCTCGAAGATCGTGGTCAGCCGGGCATCGCGCCAGTGCCGCTCGACCTGCCGCTCGGTGGTGTAGCCGTTGCCGCCGTGCAGCTGCATGGCCTGGTTGGTCACCCGCACCGCCATCTCGGTGGCCTGCAGCTTGACCATCGCGGCCTCGCGCTCGCACGGGACGCCGACGTCGAGCAGGTGCGCGACCTGCCGGTAGAACGCCCGCGACTCCTCCACCTGGGCAGCCATCTCGGCCAGGGCGAACCGCAGCGCCTGGAAGTCACCGATCGGGTGGCCGAACTGCTCGCGCTCCTGCAGGTAGGTGGTGGAGTCCTCGACCGCGGCGCGCGCCAGGCCCACGGCCCGGGCGGCGGTGTGCACCCGGGCGGTGTTGAGGAAGGCCTGCGCCTCGGCGAACCCGGCCCTGGACCCGCCGTCGCCGTCGCCGTCCCCCGGGCCCACGATCAGGTCGTCGGCCGGGATGCGGACGCCGTCGAACTGCAGGTCCCAGGTCAGGAACCCGTGGTAGCCGACCTTGTCGATCGGGTAGCCGGACAGGCCCTCGGGGAACGAGCCGCGCTCCTTGGCCAGCAGCACGTTGCGCAGCCCGCGGGAGCGGGACTCCCCCGGCTCCGGGTCGGCCACCCGCACCAGCACCTGGATGAAGTCGGCGGCCTTGGCGTTGCCGCACCAGCGCTTGTGCCCGGTGATCACCCACTCGTCGCCGTCGCGGACGGCGCGGGTCTGCACGTTGGCCAGGTCCGAGCCGGCGTCGGGCTCGCTGAGCGCCACAGCGCCGATCCAGGAGCCGGCCGCGGACTTCTTGAGCAGCTCCGCCCGGCGGGCCGGGTCGGCCACGGAGGTGCCCATGCCCTGGGAGCGGGCCAGGATGGAGGCCACGCTCATCCAGGCGCGGGCCAGCTCCTCGCTGACCATGCAGTACTCGAAGACGCCCAGGCCCAGGCCGCCGTGCTCGCGGTCGACCGTGATGCCGAAGTAGCCCAGCTCACCGAGCCGCTCCAGCAGGTGCTGCGGGATCTCGCCCTTCTGCGGGTCGAGCTCGTCCGCGACCGGCAGCACCTCGTCCATCGCGAACGCCCGGGCCTGCAGCTGCAGCGCCTCGCGCTCGGGGGTGTGCCACGGCGGCAGCAGGTCGGGCCGGCGCGGCTCCATCTCGACGGTGCCGGTGGTGGTCTCGTCGGTCGTCACTGCGGTCTCCTGCACGTCGTCGGGCGGGGTCGCTGCCAAGTTACCGGCGGGTAACCATCCGGGCACCCGCTCCGGCGAGGATCACACCGATCAGCGCACGCCGCGTTCCTGCGCCAGCTGCACGTAGTGCTGCACCACCTCGGCGTCGTCGACGGCGCCGAGGTTGAGCGCCTTCTCGGGAGGCACGCCCTGGAACAGGCGCTTGAGCGGGACCTCCAGCCGCTTGCCGGTGCGGGTGTGCGGCACCCCGGGGACGACGACGACCTCGTCGGGCACGTGCCGCGGGCTCGCCTCCCGCTTCACCGCCTCCCGGATCTCGGCGACCAGGGCACCGGTCAGCTCGAACCCCGGCGCCAGCTGCACGAACAGCGGCATCCAGTAGCCGCCGTCGCGCTGCTCGACGCCGAGGACGACGCAGTCGGCGATCGCCGGGATGCTCTCCACCGCGGCGTACAGGTCCGCCGTCCCCATCCGGACGCCGCCGCGGTTGAGCGTGGAGTCCGAGCGGCCGGTGATGATGCAGCTGCCGGTGGGCGTGATCTCCAGCCAGTCGCCGTGCCGCCACACCCCCGGCCACGGCTCGAAGTACGCCTCCCGGTAGCGCGAGCCGTCGGCGTCGCCCCAGAACCGCAGCGGCATCGTCGGCATCGGCTCGGTGACCACCAGCTCGCCGAGCTCGCCGACCACCGGGTGGCCGTCCTCGTCCCACGACGCCGCGGCCACCCCGAGCATCGGCCGCTGCAGCTCGCCGGCCACCACCGGTAGCAGCACCGAGGAGCCGATGAACCCGGTGGCCACGTCGGTGCCGCCGGACAGCGACCCCAGGAACACGTCGGGCTTGACCGCCGCGTAGACCCACTCGAAGGTCGAGGCCGGCAGCGGCGACCCGGTCGACCCGATGCCCCGCAGCGCGGACAGGTCGTGGTCGTCCCCGGGGCGGAGCCCGGCCTTCTCGCAGGCGGACAGGTAGCCGGCACTGGTGCCCAGGTAGGTGGTCCGGCAGGCGGCGGCCACGGCGAACTGCGCGTCCAGCGCCGGGAAGCCGGGTGCGCCGTCGTGCACGACCAGCGTCGCGCCGGTCAGCAGCGAGCAGGACGCGATGTTCCACATGATCCAGGCGGTGGAGGCGTACCAGGAGAACCGGTCCCCGGGGGCGACGTCCAGGTGCAGGCCGCCCTGCTTGAGCTGCTCCAGGGCAACCCCGCCGTGCCCGTGCACGATGCCCTTGGGCAGCCCGGTGGTGCCCGAGGAGTAGACGATCCAGAGCGGGTGGTCGAAGGGCAGCTCCTCGGGCACCGGCTCCTGGACGTCGGCCACCGCCTCGGACCAGGCCAGCGCGCCGTCGGGCAGCTCGTCGCCCAGGCGGGGCAGCGCGATCGTCGTCCGCACCGTGGGCAGCGAGTCCCGCAGCTGGGCGACGACGTCGCGGCGGTCGTGCTCGCGGCCGCCGAACCGGTAGCCGTCGACGGCGACCAGCACCACCGGCTCGATCTGGGCGAACCGGTCGAGGACTGCGCGGGGGCCGAAGTCCGGCGCGCAGGCCGACCACACCGCGCCGATGCAGGCGCAGCCCAGGAAGGCGACGACGGCCTCGGGCACGTTGGGCAGGTAGCCGGCCACCCGGTCACCGCGCTGCACCCCGAGCCGGCGCAGCGTCGCGGCGAACGCGCCGACCTGGCCGCGCAGGTCGGCCCAGGACAGCTCGTGCGGGTCGGTGAGCCCGTCGGCGGTCTCGCGCACCGACACGATCGCCGGCCGCTCGTCGGTGGCGTGCCGCAGCGCGAGGCGGGCCAGGTTCGTCGTCCGGCGGGGGAACCACTCGGCGCCGGGCATGGCGCGGGAGCGGAGCACCTCGTCGTCCTCGACCGGCGGCTCGCCCCCGAACACGTCGAACCAGGTGGCGACGTCGGCCCAGAACTGGTCCAGGTGCCCGGTCGACCAGGCCCAGACCGCGTCGTAGTCGGTGCCCAGCGGCAGCCCCCGCCGCTCCTCGACCCAGGCGGCGAAGCGTCCCAGCTGGGAGGCGGCGGCGGACTCGGGTGTCGGGGACCACAGCGTCACGCCGTGCACCCTGCCAGGTCGGGGGCGGTTCGGAAGGCCCTCCGCCGGGAAGGGGCTCGCCCGTGGAGCGTTCCTTCGTCGTGCTCGGTGGTTCCGGAGACCTGACCGGGCGGCTGCTGCTGCCCAGCCTGGCCGAGCTGTACGCCCGCGGGGTGCTCGACGACGAGGTCGAGGTGCTGGCGGTCAGCCAGCAGGACTGGGACGACGACCGCTACCGCGAGTGGGCGCGGGAGCGGCTGACCGCGCACGCCGCCGACCTCGAGGAGGACGCCCGCGAGCGGGTCGTCGCCCAGCTGGGCCACGAGCACGGCGACGTGACCAGCGCCGCGGACCTGCGCCGCGCGCTGGAGCGGGTGCGCGGCGTCCCGGTGGTCTACCTGGCGCTGCCCAACACCGTCTTCCTGCCCACGCTGACCGCGCTGGCCGAGGTGGGCCTGCCCGAGGGCGCGCGGGTGGTCGTGGAGAAGCCGTTCGGCACCGGCATCGAGGACGCGCACCGGCTCAACGAGGTGCTGCACGACCTGGTCCCGGAGCAGGCGGTGTTCCGGATCGACCACTTCCTGGCCAAGCAGACCGTGCTCAACGTGCTGGGCCTGCGGTTCGCCAACCGCATCTTCGAGCCGGTCTGGAACGCCCAGCACGTCGAGTCGGTGGACGTGGTCTTCGACGAGGACCTGGGCCTGGAGGGCCGCGCCGGCTACTACGACAAGGCCGGGGCGCTGCGGGACATGCTGCAGAACCACCTGCTGCAGCTGCTCGCCGTCGTGGCCATGGAGCCGCCGCAGGCGCTGGACGCAGCCACCCTGCAGGCCCGCAAGGCCGACGTGCTGCGCGCGGTGCGCAGCGACCCCGCGCACAGCGTGCGCGGCCGGTACACCGCCGGCCGGATCGGCGACCGGGAGCTGCCCGCCTACGTCGACGAGGACGGCGTGGACCCGTCGCGGATGACCGAGACCTACGCCGAGTTCACCGTCACCGTGGAGAACTGGCGCTGGAGCGGGGTGCCGTTCCGGCTGCGCACCGGCAAGGCCCTGGGCACCAAGCGCAAGGAGATCGTCGTCCGCTTCAAGCCGGTGCCCCACCTGGCCTTCGCCGACGAGCAGCCCGAGCCCGACGTGCTGCGCCTGCAGCTGTCCCCCGACGGCATCGCGCTGGAGATCAACCTCAACGGCGCGGGCGACCCCTTCGACCTGGAGCGGGAGGTGCTGCGGGCGACCTCGCCGGAGCAGGACCTGCCCGCCTACGGCCTGCTGCTGCGCGAGATGCTCGCCGGGGACCCGACGCTGTCGATCTCCGACGTCGAGGCCGAGCAGGGCTGGCGCATCGTGCAGCCGGTGCTGGACGCCTGGGCCGCCGACGATGTCCCGATGGCCGAGTACGCGGCCGGCTCGGACGGCCCGGCGTGAGCGGACCGTTCGTCCCGGGCGAGCGCAACGTGCTCGGCGGGCCGCTGGAGCAGTGCGGCACCGACCCGGTCACCGGCTTCTACCGCGACGGCTGGTGCTGCACCGGCACCGAGGACATCGGCAGCCACACCGTCTGCACGGTGGTGTCCGCGGAGTTCCTGGCCCTGCAGGCCGGGCTGGGCAACGACCTGACCACGCCGCGCCCGGAGTTCGGCTTCCCCGGCCTGGTGCCGGGTGACCGGTGGTGCGTCGTCGCCGTCCGGTGGCGGCAGGCCTACGAGGCCGGCGTCCCCGCCGGGGTGGTGCTGGCCGCGACCAACATCGCCGCGCTGGAGGTCGTGCCGCTGGAGATGCTGCGGGCGCAGGCGGTCGACGTCCCCGACGACGTGTCCGGGCTGGAATCCCCGCCGCCCCCCGCGGGTTCGCCCTGACCATGACCGACCTCGACGCCGTCCCCGTCACCACGCTGCAGGGCGAGCCGACCACCCTCGGCGAGCTCACCGGGCGCCGCCCGGCGCTGGTGGTGAACGTGGCCAGCCGCTGCGGGCTGACCCCGCAGTACACCCAGCTCGAGCAGCTGCAGCAGGAGTACGGCGACCGCGGGTTCACCGTCGTGGGCGTGCCCTGCAACCAGTTCGCCGGCCAGGAGCCCGGCACGGCGGAGGAGATCCAGGAGTTCTGCTCGGCGACCTACGGGGTCACCTTCCCGATGACGGCGAAGGTCGAGGTCAACGGGCCGGACGCCGACCCGCTGTTCCGCTCGCTGACCGAGGTCCCCGACGCCGACGGGCAGGCCGGTCCGGTGCAGTGGAACTTCGAGAAGTGGCTGCTGTCCGCCGACGGCGAGGTGGTGGCCCGGTTCCGGCCGCGCACCGAGCCCACCGCCCCCGAGGTCCGCTCGGCCATCGAGGCGCTGCTGACGACGTAAGTCACTCGGGCGCGGACGATTGCGCGCGACCCATCCGGGGCATGGCCGCGGTGACCGGCCCTCGACCGCGGGGGCCCTGGACACGGAGGCCCGAGAATGATCCCCGCAGGCAACATCCGCGACTGGCGTGGCGAGAACGTCGTCGACCCCGAGGGCCACAAGATCGGCACGCTCGAGTCGATCTACGTGGACGTCGTCAACGACGAGCCCTCGTTCATCGGGGTCGAGGTCGGCGGGCTGATCGGCGGGAAGTCGCTGGTGTTCATCCCCCTCAAGGACTCCACCGTCGGCCCCCGCGAGGTCCGGGTGGCCTACTCCCGCGACCTGGCCAAGGCCGCCCCGAGCATCGACACCGACGGCGAGCTCACCGCCGCCGACGAGCCCAACGTGTTCGCGCACTACCAGCTGCCCTACTCCACCGGCGCCAACGGCGAGCGCCAGCTGGCCCGCAGGTGAGTTGAGGGAACGGCCCCCTCGCAGGGACCCGGTCCGAGCTTGCTCGGGCTGGGGGGCGAGGGGGTCCTTCCTCCGTCAGCCCGCGAGGGCTGACGGGTCCATCCAGACCGCCTCCCAGACGTTGCCGCTGGGGTCGGCGAAGCTGGTGCCGTACATGAAGCCGTGGTCCTGGGGTTGGGCGAACTGCTGGCCGCCGTGGGCCACCGCCCGGGCCAGCAGGTCGTCGCACTCCTCGCGGCTGTCCGCCGACAGGGCGGTCATCACCGACACCTGCCGCGCCGGGTCGCCCACCTCGGCACCCTCGGGCAGGAACCCGGCGAACCTCTCCCGGCTGAGCAGCATCGCGGTGATCGTCTCGGAGACGACGAAGGACGCCGTGCCCTCGTCGGAGAACTGCTCGTTGAGCTGCCAGCCCAGACCGGCGTAGAACGCCTTCGCGGCGTCGACGTCGGACACGGGCAGGTTCACGAAGACCATGCGCACGGGGTGCTCCTCGGGGTCACGGGCCGGCGTCCCCGGCCCCGTCACCCCTTCGGACACCCGTGCCGCCCAGAACTCATCGGCCGCCGGGTCAGGTGGTGGGCTCCGTCGTCCCGCCGTCGGTCGTCGTCCCGCCGTCGGTGGTGCCGTCCTGGCCGGGCGGGGTGCCGAACTGGCCGCCGTCGGGCGGGGTGCCCAGCTGGCCGCCGTCGGGCGGGGTGCCGAACTGACCACCGCCGGGCACCTGCTGGTCGGTGGTGGCCGCCGTGCCGTCGGGCGCGGTGGCCCGGCCGACGGCGAACCCGCCGCCCCCCAGCGCGACCGCGCCGACGGCGACCGCGGCGACCAGCGCCACCCGGGCCCGGCGCCGCGGCGCCGGGGTGGGCCCCTCGGCGGGGTACGCCGCGGCGTCGACGTGCGGCTCGCCACCGGCCCACGGCTGCGCCTGGGTGTGCGCCGGCGGGGTGGCCGAGGGGTAGGGGTGCTGCTGGGGGTCGGTCACGGTCGCTCCTGGTCGAGGGGGTCGCTGCACCGACCACCCTCGGACCCCGCCCTGTGACCGACCCAGGCCCCGGCTGAGCATCAGCCGATGCGCACCAGCTTCTTGTTCACGAACTCGTCGGCGGCCAGCAGGCCCATCTCGCGCGAGGTGCCGCTGCGCTTGATGCCGCCGAAGGGCAGCTCCGGGGAGTCGGCGAGCACCAGGTTGACGTAGACCATGCCGGCCTCGATCCGGTCGGCCACCCGCTCGCCCTGCTCGGGGTCGGTGGTGAACACGTAGGAGCCCAGCCCGAAGCCGGTGTCGTTGGCCAGCTCCACCGCGGCGTCCTCGTCGGGGACGGAGTGCACGACCGCGACCGGGCCGAAGAACTCCTCGCCGTAGGCCGGGTTGTCCGGGCCGACGCCGGTGAGCACGGTCGGGGAGAAGAACGCGCCCTCCCGCGTGCCGCCCGCGACCAGGGTGGCGCCGGCGGCCACCGCCCGCTGCACCTGCTGCTCGAGGGTCTCCGCGGCCCGCAGCGAGGACAGCGGGCCCAGCTCGGTGTCGGCCTTGGAGGGGTCGCCGGGCTCGATGGCGGTCATCCGCTCGGTGAGCTTGGCCAGGAACTCGTCGTAGAGGTCGGCGTGCACGACGAACCGCTTGGCGGCGTTGCAGGACTGCCCGCTGTTGTCCATCCGGGCGTCGACGGCCGAGCCCACGGCGGCGTCGAGGTCGTCGGTGGACAGCAGGATGAACGGGTCGGAGCCGCCGAGCTCCAGCGCCACCTTCTTCAGGTGCTTGCCGGCCACCTCGGCCACGGCAGTGCCGGCCCGCTCGGAGCCGGTGAGCGAGACGCCCTGCACCCGGGGGTCGCCGATGATCGCCGCGGCCTGGTCGTTGCTGGCGTAGACGTTGACGTAGGCGCCCTCGGGGAAGCCGGCGTCGCGGAAGACCTGCTCGATCGCGGCGGCGGACTCCGGGCACTGCGGGGCGTGCTTGAGGATGATGGTGTTGCCGATGACCAGGTTGGGGCCGGCGAACCGGGCCACCTGGTAGTACGGGAAGTTCCACGGCATGACGCCCAGCAGCGGGCCGAGCGAGGCCCGCCGGATGACCGCGGTGCCCTGCGAGCCCTCGGCCAGGTCGATCGGCTGGTCGGCGGTGATCCGCTCCGCGACGTCCGCGTAGTACTCGTAGATGTCGGCGGCGAAGTCGACCTCGCCCTCCGCGGCGGTGATCGTCTTGCCCATCTCGCGCACGATCAGCGCGGCGAGCTCGGCCTTCCGCTCCCGGTGCAGCTGCGCGACCCGGCGCACCAGCTCGGCGCGCTCGGCCGCCGTCGAGCTGCGCGACCAGCCCCGGTGCGCGGCGGTGGCCGCGGCGATCGCGGCCTCGACCTGCTCGTCGGTGGCGGTGGGGTAGCTGGCCACGGTCTCGCCGGTGGCGGGGTCGACGACGGCGTACTCGCTCATGGTGGGCTCCGATCGGGGGGACGACGCGTCTCGACGCCGCCGCTGACAACGGATAGCGTCGCTGCGGAACACCGTATCGACGGTTTCCGTCGTGAGCTAGGGGGAGAGATGGCGCGCTACGGCACGCAGTTCGGCCCGGACATCACCTTCCTCGGCGTCGACCGGTGCGACCACACCGACCCCGCCTCGATGGCCGGCGCCGACGTCGTGGTGCTGGGTGCCCCCTTCGACGGCGGCACCAGCCACCGTCCCGGCACCCGGTTCGGGCCGCAGGCCATCCGGATGACCGACTACCTGCCGCACGACGGCTCCCGGCCCTCGCTGGCGCTGCGCACCGACGGGCTGCGCGACCTGCGCGTGCTGGACGCCGGGGACGTCGAGATGTACTCCGGCGGCATCGAGCAGGCCCTGCCCGCGCTGCGCTCGGCGGTGGCCGACGTCGTCCGGGCCGGTGCGATCCCGGTCGTCCTGGGCGGCGACCACTCGATCGCCTTCCCCGACGCCGGCGGGGTGGCCGACGTCCTCGGCCACGGCCGGGTGTCGATGATCCACTTCGACGCGCACGCCGACACCGGCGACATCGAGTTCGGGTCGCTGTGGGGCCACGGCCAGCCGATGCGCCGGCTCATCGAGAGCGGCGCGCTGCGCGGGGACCGGTTCCTGCAGGTCGGGCTGCGCGGTTACTGGCCGCCGCCGGAGACGCTGGACTGGATGGCGCAGCAGCGGATGCGCTCCTACGAGATGGCCGAGATCGGCCACCGCGGGCTGCAGACCTGCCTGACCGAGGCGTTCGCCATCGCCACCGACGAGTGCGACGGCGTCTTCCTCTCCGTCGACATCGACGTCTGCGACCCCGGGCACGCCCCCGGCACCGGCACACCTGAACCCGGCGGCCTCACCGCCCGCGAGCTGCTGGACTCCGTCCGCCGGATCTGCCTGGAGCTGCCGGTCGTGGGCATCGACGTCGTCGAGGTCTCCCCGCCGTACGACCACGCCGACATCACCGCAGCCCTGGCCAACCGCGTCGTCCTCGAAGCCCTCAGCGCCATCGCGAGACGCAGGTCGGCGCTGCCCCCGTTCGACCCGTCTCTCCCCCTGCTCGCAGATCGGAACCTGCCATGACCGCGCACCCGCTCGACCCGCTGTCCGCCGACGAGTTCCGGGCCGCCGCGGCGATCCTGCGCCGGGAGAAGGGCGTGGCCGAGGGCTGGCGGTTCGCCTGCATCGAGCTGCGCGAGCCCGCCAAGGACGTCGTCCGCACCTGGACGACGGGCGACCCCAACCCCCGTGAAGCGCTGGTGACCTGCTTCGACCGGGCCTCGAACTCGGCCTACAAGGCCGTCGTGTCGCTCACCGACGACGCCGTCCTGGCGTGGACGCCGGTCCCCGGTGAGCAGCCGAACATGACCGTCGACGAGTGGCACGAGGCGCACGTCGAGCTCATCAAGCACCCGCAGGTCATCGCCTCGCTGGCCGAGCGCGGCATCACCGACCTGGACCTGGTGCTCATCGACACCTGGGCCTACGGGCACTCGCTCATCCCGCAGCAGTTCGCCGACCGCCGGGTCGGCTGGACCGACGTCTGGGTGCGGGAGACCCCGAACGGCAACCCCTACGCCCACCCGGTCAACGGGCTGCACCACGTGGTGGACCTCAACACCATGGAGCTGCTGGACATCGAGGACACCTTCCGCGTCGCGGCCCCGACCGGCGCGATGGGCGAGTACGTCCCCTCGCTGGTCCCCGGCCTGGTCGAGCGCACCGACGTCAAGCCCTTCGACCTCACCCAGCCCGAGGGCGTCTCGCTGTCGATGCAGGGCAACGAGCTGCGCTGGCTGGACTGGTCGATGCGCATCGGCTTCAACCACCGCGAGGGCCTGGTGCTGCACCGGGTGTCCATCGACGGCCGCTCGGTGGCCCACCGGATGAGCTTCGCCGAGATGGTGGTGCCCTACCGCGACCCCAGCACCGACCACCACCGGCGCACCGCCTTCGACATCGGCGAGTGGGGCCTGGGCTTCATGACCACCTCGCTGGAGCTGGGCTGCGACTGCCTCGGCGAGATCACCTACCTCGACGCCGTGCTGCACGACAGCCACGGCGAGCCGTACACGATCACCAACGCCGTGTGCATCCACGAGGAGGACGACGGCGTGCTGTGGAAGCACGTCGACGAGCACGCCGGTGCCGAGGTGCGCCGGTCCCGCCGGCTGGTGGTCAGCTTCCACGCCACCGTGGCCAACTACGAGTACCTCGTCTACTGGCGCTTCTACCCCGACGGCCAGATCGAGTGCGAGGTCCGGGCCACCGGGATCATGGTGACCTCCTCCTACGAGGGCACCCCGCCCGAGCACGGCACCGTCGTCGACGACCACACCTACGCACCGGTCCACCAGCACTTCATCGTGGCCCGGTTGGACATGGAGGTCGACACCCCCGACAACACCGTCGTGCAGTCGCACACCGAGGTGCCGCCGATCGGCCCGGACAACCCCTACGGCATGGCGCTGACCCCGCGGAAGGCGGCGATCACCACCGAGGGCGGGTTCGACCTGGACTGGGCCTCGCAGCGCGGGTTCGCCGTGACCTCGGCGTCCCGGCGGAACGCGTGGGGCGCGCCGACGTCCTACAAGCTGGTGCCGACCGCGGCCATCCCCGCGCTGGCCGGGCCGGAGTCACCGCTGATGCAGCGCGCCGGGGTGGTCGCGCACCCGGTGTGGGTGAGCCCGTTCGACCCCGAGGAGCGCTGGCCGTCCGGGGAGTTCTGCAACCAGAGCTCGCGGGACGCCGGCCTGCCGGAGTGGACGAAGGCGGGGCGGTCGGTGGAGGCGACCGACGTCGTGCTCTGGCACGTGTTCGGGCTGCACCACGTGCCGCGGGTGGAGGACTGGCCGGTCATGCCGGTGGACATCGTGCGGTTCGAGCTCAAGCCGACCGGCTTCTTCGACCGCAACCCCACCCTGTCGATGCCCCCGTCGGCGTCGGGCAAGCCGCACTGCCACTGAGCGCGGGTCAGGCGGTGGGGTAGCGGACCACCGCCCCCGGCTCGCCCAGGCGGGCCAGCACCAGGCCGAGGGCGGCCAGCCGGAGGACGTCGACCGCGGTGCGGTCGGCGGTCACCGGGCAGACGCCGGCGGCGGCACCCGGGGGCAGCGCCGCCAGCAGCCGGCCGGCGGTGGCCGTCATCGGCTCCTCGGTGACGACGGCGAACGCGTCCGCGCCGTGCCGGGCCAGCCACTCGCCGGGCAGCAGCGCACCCGACAGCCCGGCTGCGGCCTCGACCAGCTGGCCGGCGCCGAGGGGCAGGCCGGCGGGTGCGGGCAGGCCGATCAGCACCAGGCCGGTGGTGGGGGCCGCCGGCGGGGTGGGCCGGCGCAGGCCCAGGACGTCCAGCAGGGCGGAACGGCCGGGCAGCAGCGTGGTGGCGTCGACGTCGAGCAGGGTGGTCACGCCTGTGGTGTCGGCCTGGCCAGCGCGTTCTGCAGGGGTCCTCCCCCGCAGGGGTGATCAGTCCGAGGACGCCGCGACCGGCCGGAACGCGCCGGTGGCGGGCCCGGGCCACAGCGCCTCGAGCACCTCGACGGTCTCGTCGCGGGCACCGGAGGCCGCGCCGACCGTGCGGTACCGGGTGGCCGGCCGGCCGTCGACCATGTCGTCGAGGACGTCGGCGACGACGACGGTGACGTTGTCCGAGGCGGGGGCGGCGAGCGCGGCGCCGAGCAGGGTGGCCGCCGCCTGGTCGGCGTTCTCGGCCACCGCGAGCAGCTCGGCGATGACCTGCGCGGGCAGTGCGCCGGACAGGCCGTCGGAGCAGACCAGCAGCCGGTCGCCGGGCCGGACGTCGACGGCGAGCACCTCCAGGCCCTCGACGTCGTCGGTGCCGCCGTGCAGCGCCGCGTACACCGCGGAGCGCTGCGGGTGCACCAGCGCCTCCTCGGCGGTGATCGAGCCGGCGTCCATGAGCGCCTGCACGAGGGTGTGGTCGCGGGTCAGCTGCACCAGCTCGGGCGCGCGCCAGCGGTAGGCGCGGGAGTCACCGATGTGCGCGAGCACCGCGGAGTCGCCCTGCACGCCGACCGCGCACAGCGTGGTGGCCATGCCCTCGAGCCGGGGCCGGTGGGTCACCGCGGTGCGGATGCGCTCGTTGGCCGCCGACACCAGCCGGGCCATGCCGCCGTCGGGCTCGTCGGCCAGCAGGCCCGCACCCAGCGGCGCGAGCCAGGAGACGACCAGGCCGGAGGCGACCGCGCCGCCGACGTTGCCGCCCACGCCGTCGGCCACCGCGACCAGGGCGGGGGACACCAGACCGGAGTCCTGGTTGTCCGGCCGCGGCCCGGTGTGCGAGCGGGCGGCAGCGTGCAGCGCCAGCGCCACGTCCACCCCCGTCCCCGACCGCACCGTGCGGCCGATGATCAGTAGAACAGCAGCCGGGCGCCCGTGCCTGCGCGCCGGGCGCGGTCCGACCCGGTCGGGGTGGTCAGGGGGCCAGCTGGAGGGCGACCGCGCGGACCGGGGCGCCGTCGGCACCGGTCAGTCGCAGCGGCAGCAGGGAGACGAACGGGTCGGCGAAGTCCACGGCGGCGAGGTTGGCCAGGTTCTCGCAGATGACCCCGCCGGCGGCGGCGAGCAGGTGGTGCACGGGGTAGCCCTCGCCGGGGTCGTCCGCGGTCGGCGTGAGGTCCAGGTTGGGCGCGTCCAGGCCGACGGTGCGGATGCCGGCGTCCAGCAGGCGCTGCGCGGCGCCGGCGTCGAGGTACGGGTGGTCGAAGTAGGCCGGGGTGCCGTAGTGCGCCGACCAGCCGGTGTGCAGCAGCACCAGCGTGCCGGGGGCGAGGTCGGGCTCGCCGAGGTCGGCCCAGGTCAGCCGGCTGCGGGGGGCCCGGCCGCGGACGTCGAGCAGCACCGCCGGGCCGGTGAACAGGCCGAGGTCGAGCTGGTCGATGCGCAGCCCGTCGTCGGCGAAGTGGAACGGGGCGTCGACGTGGGTGCCGGTCTGCGAGCCCATGCTGATCGCCTGCACGTGGAAGCCGTCGGCGGCGGCCGTGGCGTGCGGGTGCGAGGCGAACACCGGGTCGCCGGGGAAGACCTGCGTGCCGGCGTCCACGGGGACCGAGAGGTCGACCAGCCGTGTGACGCGCACGTGTCCTCGTTTCGCTGTGGTGAACTTTCGTTGCCTTCGGGGCAACAGTGGATCTACGGTACCGCTCGGTGGCCCCCGTCACCGCCGAGGAGGAGAGCCGCGATGGCCAGCACGCCCACCCCGACCCGTCGCCCCCGCGCGCTGGAGGTCGAGCAGCACGGCATCGACACCATCCCCGACGCCGAGCGGACGTCGCGACCGCTGGACCTGCTGCGCATCCAGTTCGGCGGCGCCAACACCTTCGCCACCATCATCCTGGGCACGTTCCCGGTGCTGCTGGGCCTGTCCTTCGCCGAGGCCGCCGCCGCGACCGTGCTGGGCGTGGTGCTGGGCGGGCTGATCCTGTCGCCGATGGGCCTGTTCGGCCCGCGCACCGGCACCAACAACGCGGTGTCCTCATCGGCGCACTTCGGCGTCCGCGGCCGGATCGTGGGGTCGTTCCTGTCGCTGCTGACCGCGATCGCGTTCTACTCGATCTCGGTGTGGGTCTCCGGCGACGCCCTGGTCGCGGCCGGCAACCGGCTCGTCGGCCTGCCCGACACCGACCTCGTGCGCGCCCTGGTCTACGCGCTGCTCGGCGGCCTGGTCATCGTCGTCGTGGTCTACGGCTACCAGTTCATGCTGCTGGTCAACAAGGTCGTGGTCATCGGCAACACCGTGCTCATCCTGCTCGGCCTGGTCGCCTACGCCGGCGTGTTCGACGCCGGCTACGACCCCGGCCCCGACGCCTACGCGCTGGGCTCCTTCGCCCCCACCTTCGTGCTCAGCGTGCTCATCGTGATGGGCAACCCGGTGTCCTTCGGCGCCTTCCTCGGCGACTGGTCGCGCTACATCCCCGCCGCCACGTCGCGGGCCCGGCTGCTGGGCGCCACGGTCGCCGCGCAGCTGGCCACGCTGGTGCCGTTCCTGTTCGGCGTGGCGACGGCGACGCTGGTGGCCGGCGAGGCCGACTACGTGTTCGCCCTCGTCCAGCTCTCCCCGCTCTGGTACGCCCTGCTGCTCATGGTGGTCGCCGTCCTCGGTGGCCTGTCGACCGGCGTGACCTCGCTGTACGGCACCGGGCTGGACTTCTCCTCGGTGTTCCCGCGGCTGGGCCGGGTGCGGGCCTCGCTGGTGATCGGCGCGCTGAGCTTCGTGTTCATCCTGGTCGGGCGGCTGGCCTTCGACCTGGTGGGCAGCGTGAACGCCTTCATCGGCGCGATCGTCATCTGCACCACGCCGTGGATGGTGATCATGGCGCTGGGCTACGTGGTGCGCCGCGGGTTCTACGACCCGACCGCCGTCCAGGTGTTCAACCAGGGCCGCGAGGGCGGCATCTACTGGTTCTCCGGCGGGGTCAACTGGCGCGGCATGGTCGCCTGGATCCCCTCGGCGGTCATCGGCCTGCTGTTCGCCAACTACCCGCCGCTGATCGTGGGGCCGTTCACGAACGCGTTCGGCGGGGTCGACGTCAGCCTGCCGGTGGCCCTGCTGCTGGCCGCGGTCATCTACCTGGGGTCGCTGTTCGTCTTCCCCGAGCCGCGCTACGTCTTCGGCCCGCAGGGCCCGCGCTGGGTGCCCAGCACGCCCGGTGAGGCCCGGCCGATCACCGACCCGGTCCGCCCGGCCGGTGCGGAGCTGCCCGCGTGACCCCGCTGGAGGCGCTGGACGACCTGGTCGCGGCGTTCGCGTCGTCGGACGAGGACGCCTACTTCGCCCGGATGCACCCCGACGCCACCTTCGTGCTGCCCGGCAGCCCGCGGTTCGGCTCCCGGGAGGAGTACCGGACGGCGTGGCGGTCGTGGGTGGCCGACGACGGCTTCCGGGTGCTGGCCTGCACCTCCACCGACCAGCACGTGCAGCTGGTCGGCGAGACCGCGGTGGCCACCCACTCCGTCGTCACCACGGTCGCCACCCACGAGGGCGAGGCGACGACGCACGAGCGGGAGACCGTCGTCCTGGTCCCCGACGGCGACCGCTGGCTGGTCGTCCACGAACACCTCTCACCGTCTGGAGCAGCGCAGTGACCACCCCCATCGGCCCGGTCGACGCGACGAAGGTCCCCCGCTACGGCGGCCCGGCCACCTTCGCCCGGCTGCCCCGGCTGGACGAGGTGTCCCGCGCGGACGTCGCCGTGGTCGGGATCCCGTTCGACTCCGGGGTCAGCTACCGGCCCGGCGCCCGGTTCGGCCCGGGCCACGTGCGGGCGGGGTCGAAGCTGCTGCGCCCGTACAACCCGGCGCTGGACGCGATGCCGTTCGGCACCCAGCAGGTGGCCGACGCCGGCGACCTCGGGGTGAACCCGTTCGACATCGAGGAGGCCATCCAAACCATCGACGACGGCATCTCGGCGCTGCGGGCCGACGGCGCCCAGGTGCTCACCCTGGGCGGCGACCACACCGTGGCGCTGCCGATCCTGCGCTCGGTGGCCCGCGACCACGGCCCGGTCGCCGTCCTGCACTTCGACGCCCACCTGGACACCTGGGACACCTACTTCGGCGCGCCCTACACGCACGGGACCCCGTTCCGGCGGGCCAGCGAGGAGGGCCTGGTCGACCTGGAGCGGTCGATGCACATCGGGATCCGTGGCCCGCTGTACTCCAAGCAGGACCTCGAGGACGACGCCGTCCTCGGCTTCCAGGTGGTCCGCAGCGACGACTACGAGGTCGACGGGGTGGCCAGCGTCGTGGAGCGGATGCGCCGCCGGCTGGGCGACGGCCCGGTCTACGTGTCGGTGGACATCGACGTGCTGGACCCCGCCCACGCGCCGGGCACCGGGACGCCCGAGGCCGGCGGGCTGACCAGCAGGGAGCTGCTGCACACCCTGCGCGGCCTCGTCGGGCTCGACGTGGTCGGCGCGGACGTCGTCGAGGTCTCCCCCGCCTACGACCACGCCGAGCTCACCGCGGTGGCGGCCTCGCACACGGCCTACGAGCTGCTCAGCGTGCTGGCGCTCAACCGCGCCTGACCTACCCGACCGCGCCGCCCACCAGGGCGCCGATGCCGAACGTCACGGCCATCGCGATCGCGCCGCCGACGACCAGCCGGACGACGGCGGTGCGCACCGGCGACCCGCCCAGCGTCGCGCTCACCGCGCCGGTGAGGGCCAGGGCGAGCAGCACCACCACGAAGGTGACCGGCACCCGGACGCCGGTGGGCGCGAGCAGGATCGCGGCCAGCGGCAGCAGCGAGCCGAGGGTGAACGACAGCGCGGAGGCGCCCGCGGCCTGCCAGGGGTTGGTCAGCTCGTCGGGGTCGATGCCCAGCTCGGCCTCGACGTGGGCGGCGAGGGCGTCGTGCTCGGTGAGCTCCTCGGCGACCCGGCGGGCGGTGGCCGGCGACAGGCCCTTGGTCTGGTAGATCGCGGCGAGCTCCTCGAGCTCCTGCTCGGGCATCTCGGCGAGCTCGCGCTTCTCCTTGCGCACCAGGGCCCGCTCGCTGTCGCGCTGGCTGCTCACCGACACGTACTCGCCCAGGGCCATCGACACCGCACCGGCGACCAGGCCGGCGACCCCGGCAGTGAGCACCGGGCCGTCGGCGGTGGTGGCCCCCGCGACGCCGACCACCAGGCCGGCGGTGGAGACGATGCCGTCGTTGGCGCCGAGCACCCCGGCGCGCAGCCAGTTCAGCCGGGAGCTCAGGGCACCGGCGTGCGGCTCGCCCTCGTGGGTGGGTGCGTCCTGCGTCGTCACGGCGGCGACGGTAGGTCGCGCATGATCGTCCTGCCAGCGAGGGAAGGCTGTGCTCAGGCCTCCGGTCTCAGGCCTCCGGGGGGCGGGTGCCCCAGGCGTAGGTCTGCTTGGCCAGGCCCAGGTACAGGAAGGTCTCGGTGGACTCCACGCCCTCGACCGCCCGGATCCGGCTGACGACGTCCAGCAGCTGGGTGTCGTCGACGCAGACCACCTCGACCAGCAGGTCCAGCGAGCCCGCGGAGATGACCACGTAGTCGACCTCGTCGAAGGCGGCCAGCGCGTCGGCGACCACCCGGCTGTCGCCGCGCACCCGGACGCCGACCATGGCCTGGCGCGGGAACCCGACCTGGCGGGGGTCGGTGACCGCGACGATCTGCATGACCCCGGCGTCCAGCAGCCGCTGCACCCGCTGCCGGACGGCGGCCTCGCTCAGCCCGACGGCCTCGGCGATGCGGGCGTAGGGGCGGCGGCCGTCCTGCTGCAGCTGCTCGATGATCGCCCGCGACGTGTCGTCCAGGGCCACCGCGTGCCGCTCGACCATTGCTCCCCCTACGGATCCCGTCGTCCGCCGGTCCCCCGACGACGGGAATCGTAGACCTGGTGGTGTCCCGGTCAGGCGAGGCCGAGGGTGGCGCGGGCCTGGCGGGCGACGGCCTCGTCGAGCAGCCTCCCGTCGGCGCCGACCGCGACCCCCGGTGACGCGTCCAGCCGAGCCAGGACGTCGCGGGCGGCGGCGACCTCCTCCGGGGTGGGCCGGCAGACCCGCTCGACCACCTCGACCTGCGCGGGGTGGATGCAGGCGCGGCCCCGGAAGCCGAGGGCGACCATCCGGCGGGTCTGCGCCTCGAAGGCGGCCAGGTCGCGGAACTCCGTGGACACCGCGGCCGGTGGCGGGGTGATCCCGGCCGCGGCCGAGGCCAGCACGACCGAGGACCGGGCCAGCAGCAGCTCGGCGCCGTCCGGGCCGGGGGTGACGCCCAGGTCGGCGGCCAGGTCGACCTCGCCGAGCTGCAGGCAGCGCACCCGCGGTCCGCCGGCCAGCGCCGGTGCGGCCAGCACCCCGGCGGCGCTCTCCACCAGCGGGCTCACCCCGATGCTGCACGGCGCCCGGCCGGTCGCGTCCTCGGCGGCGAGCAGCTGGTCGTGCACCCGCTCCAGCAGCGCCCGGGACGACGCCTTCGGCAGCACGACGCCGGTGAGCCGGGCGCCGCGGGCGACCGCGGCGACGTCGTCGGCACCCCGCTGCCCGGTGCCCACCCGCACCCAGACCTGCACGTCCGCGCGCGGGCCGGCCAGCCAGTCCACGACGGCGGCGCGGGCGTCGTCCTTGCCGGCCGGGGGGACGGCGTCCTCCAGGTCCAGGACGACGGCGCCGGCCCCGGTGGCCGCGGCCTTGGCGAACCGGCCGGGCCGGTCGCCGGGCACGTACAGCCAGGACCGCACCGTCACCCGACGACCGTCTTCCCCGCGACCAGGGACTTGGCGATGACGGTGCGCAGCACGTCGTTGGTGCCCTCGCCGATGGCCATCAGCGGGGCGTCGCGGTAGAGCCGCTCGACGACGAACTCGGTGGAGTAGCCGTAGCCGCCGTGGATGCGCATGGCCTCCAGCGACAGCGCCAGCGCGGTCTCCGAGGCGAAGACCTTGGCCATGCCGGACTCGGCGTCCACCCGCTGGCCGGCGTCGGCCCGGGAGGCGGCCCAGTAGGTGAGCAGCCTCGCTGCCTGCAGCTGGGTGGCCATCTCGGCGAGCTTGAGCGCGATGGCCTGGAACTCTGCGATGGGGTGGCCGAACGCCTCGCGCTCGCCGGCGTACTTCAGCGCCGCGTCGTAGGCGGCCTGCGCGACCCCGACTGACCGGCCGGCGATGTTGAGCCGGCCGATCTCCAGGCCGGACAGCGCCTGCTGCATGCCGCGGCCCTCGACCCCGCCGAGCACGGCGTCCACCGGCACCCGGACGTCGACCAGGGTGATCTCGCAGGACTCGGTGCCCTTGTAGCCGAGCTTGCCCAGGTCTCGGCTGACCTCGAAGCCGGGGGTGTCGGTGGGGACCAGCAGCAGGGACATGCCCCGGTGCCGGGGCTGCGCGTCGGGGTCGGTCTTGACCAGGACGGGCAGGACGTCGGCGTGCCGGGCGTTGGTGATCCAGGTCTTGGTGCCGTTGACGACGTAGGAGTCGCCGTCGCGCACGGCCCGGGTGGCGATGCCCTGCAGGTCGGTGCCGGCGCCGGGCTCGGTGAGGCCGACGCCGGTGCGCCACTCGCCGGTCGCGAGCCTGGGCAGGTAGTGCTGCTTCTGCTCCTCGGTGCCGTGCTTGGCGATCATCCAGGCGGAGAGGCCGTGGCTGCCGAGGATCCCGGCGATGCCCATCCAGCCGCGGCTGATCTCCTCGTAGACCAGCGTGAAGCTGACCATGTCCAGGGCCAGGCCGCCGTACTCCTCGGGCGTGGTGAGCCCGAACAGGCCGAGGGCCTTGAGGTGGTCGACGATCTCGGTCGGGTAGCGGCCGGTCCGCTCCCACTCCGAGGCCACCGGCACGATCTCGCGGTCGACGAAGCGGCGCAGCGTCCGCTGGAAGTCGCGCTGCTCCTCGTTGAGCGTGAAGTCCACGGGTCAGCTCCCCTGCTGTCCGAACGCGCCTGCGGCCTCGAGCTCGGCCACGCGCTCGGCCGAGTAGCCGAGCAGGTCGCGGGTGATGCGGTCCTGGTGCTCGTTGCGCAGCGGGGCCCGGCGGTGGTCGGTGCGCGGCTCGCCGAAGCGGACCGGGCTGCCCACCTGCTTCACCGTGCCCCAGTGCGGGTGCTCGGTCTCCAGCAGCAGGCCCCGGGCGGCGGCCTGCGGGTCGGCCAGGGCCTGGCCGACGTCGTTGATCGGGGACGACGGCACCCCGGCGGCGCGCAGCTGCACCATCCAGTGCTCCACGGTGTCGCTGAGGAACGCCTCCTTGAGCTGCGGCAGGAGGGCGTCGCGGTTGCGGTCGCGCAGGGCGAAGGTGGCGAACCGCCCGTCGTCCCCCAGGTCGGGCCGGCCGAGCACGGCGACCAGCCGCTGCCAGAACTTCTCCTTGGCGCAGCCGACGACCAGCCAGCCGTCGGAGGCGGCGAAGGCCTGGAAGGGCACCAGCGAGGGGTGCGCGGAGTCGACCGTGCGGGTGGGCTCGTAGCCCGCCGTCATCGCCCAGGTCGCCGGGTAGGTCAGCAGCGACAGCGCGGTGTCGTAGAGGGAGACGTCGCAGTCGCCGCCGACGCCGTCCCGCCGCGCGGCGTGCAGGCCGGCGAGCAGGCTGAGCGCGGCGACGAAGCCGCTGGAGAAGTCCACCAGCGACAGCCCGGTCTTGGTCGGCGGCCCGCCGGGGTCGCCGGTGAGGCTCATCCAGCCGGCGATGCCCTGCAGCACGTAGTCGTAGCCGGGCTCGGTCCGCCGGGGTCCGGTCATGCCGAAGCCGGTGAGGCTGCAGCAGACGATGGCCGGGTTGAGGTGGGCGAGGTCGGCGTACCGGATGCCGATCTTGGCCGGGACGTCGCCGCGCAGGTTGGACCAGACGGCGTCGCTGGTGCGCACCAGGTCCTCGAACACCGCGCGCCCGGCCGGGGTGGAGATGTCCAGCGAGAGGCTCTGCTTGTTGCGGTTGAAGGTCTCGTAGAACAGTGAGTCCTCGCCGTGCACGTAGGGCGGGACGTAGCGGCCGATGTCGCCGCCGGTGCGCGGGTCCTCGATCTTGATGACCTCGGCGCCCAGGTCGGCGAGGTGCACGCTGCCGAAAGGGCCGGCGCCGTACTGCTCGAGCGCGATGATCCGGACGTCCTCCAGCGGCCTCACTGCATCGGACCCGTCTTGGCCTCGGGGAAGTGGCCCTGGCCGATGCCGGACTCCCGCGTCGCGACCATGACCGAGCGCTTGAACGAGATGCACTCGTCGCCCTCGGCGTTCAGCCCGCGGGTGACCATCGAGACGATGCCGGCGTAGGGCCGGGACCTGCTGGCCCGCAGCGCGGTGCAGAGGCTCTCGGCGTAGAGGGTGTCGCCGACGTAGACCGGGTGGGTCAGCTTGACGTCGGTCATCTCGAGGTTGGCGACGGCGTTCTGGCTCATGTCCAGCACGGAGAGCCCCAGCACCAGCGCGATCGTCAGCCCGGAGTTGACGATGACCCGGCCCCCCGTGATCGGGTTCTGCGCGGCCAGGTGCGCGTTGACGTGCTGCTGGTTGGTGTTCATCGTCAGCATCGTCAGCCAGGTGTTGTCGGCCTCGGAGATCGTGCGGCCGAGCGGGTGCTGGTAGACGTCGCCGACGACGTAGTCCTCGAAGAACCGCCCCAGGACGGCGGGGTGCGTGGCCATGGATGTGCCTCCCTCGACAGCCGCACGCTAATTGTCTGATGATTAGCTGCGCAAGCCCCCGAGCCGTCTGGAGTGCTGGTGGACGACCACGTGAACGCGGTGATCCGGTGGGTGGACCGGCCCGGTGGCCCCGGCCCGCTCGCCGGGGTGCGGGTGGGCGTCAAGGACAACGTGGACGTCGCCGGCGGGCCCACGACGTGCGCGTCCGCGTTCTTCGCCGACCGGGTGCCCGACCACGACGCGGAGGTCGTGCGGCGGTTGTCGGACGCCGGCGCGCAGGTGGTGGCGACGCTGAACCTGAGCGAGTTCGCCGTCGGGGTGACCAACCAGAACTCCGCGGCCGGGCCGTGCCGCAACCCGTGGGACCTCTCCCGCATCCCGGGCGGGTCGAGCGGGGGGTCGGGAGCCGCGGTCGCGGCGGGCACCGTGGACCTGGCGCTGGGCACCGACACCGGCGGCTCGGTCCGGCTGCCGGCGTCGGCGTGCGGGGTGGTCGGGCTGCGGCCCACGCACGGCTCGGTCCCGCTGGACGGCGTCTTCCCGGTCTGCGACGACGTGGACACCGTGGGACCGCTCGCGCGCACCGTCTCCCTGGTGGCCCGCGCGCAGCGGGTGCTCACCGGGTCCTCGGCGGGCCTCCCGGAGCCGGCCGCCCCGCGGCGGATCGGCATCCCGGTGCAGCTGCTGACCGACGTCGACCCGGGCGTGCAGGCGGTGGTGGACGCGGCGGTGGCGGTGTTCGGCGCCGAGGTCGTGCCGGTGGAGGTCGAGGGCCTGCTCGACGCGCAGGACATCGTCTACACGCTGGTCTACGCCGACCTGGCCCGCATCCACGCCGACCGGCTCGCGTCGGCACCGGAGCGGTTCCACCCCGACAGCCTGGTGCGGATCGGCCTGGGCCGGGACATCACCGCCGCCCAGCGGGCCTCCGCCGTGGAGGCGCGGCGCGCACTGCAGTCCCGCATCTCGGCAGCGCTGGACGGCGTGGACCTGCTGCTCACGCCGACGCTGCCGGTCGACGTCCCCCGCGCCGACCCCGACGACGTGCTGCGGGTGTCCCGGCGGCTGGGGTCGCTGACCTACCCGTGGTCCCTGCACGCCGGCCCGACGCTGGCGCTGCCGGTCGGCTTCCACCCGGCGACGGGGATGCCGGTCGGCGTCCAGCTCACCGCCCCGGAGGACGCCGAGGACGTCCTGTTCGCCGCCGGCCTCTGGTACCAGCAGCAGACGGACTGGCACACCCGCCGCCCGCCGTCCGCCTGACGCGTCCCCGCGGGAACGCCTGCGGGCCGGGGTCAGGAGGCGGCGCTGCGGCCGTGACCGCCGCCCAGCCCGGGCTCGGCACCCAGGTCGGCGTAGAGGGAGTGCACCGCGTCGATGGCAGCACCGATCGCCCCGGAGAACGCGCCGAGCTCCGCGGGCACGAGCCGGGGCGCGACCTGCAGCGTCGCGCCGAGCGTGGCCTGGTAGCGGTCCAGGTCGCCCGCCAGGGAGTCCGCGATGCCCCCACCGAGGACGACGACCTCCGGCTCGCTGGCCACCGCGACGGCGGTCAGCACGATCTGCAGCGCGTGGTCGAACTGGGTGCGCAGAGGTGAGAGGCGGTGCTCCTCGGCGAAGAGGTCCTGCGGGCGGGCGAGCGGGACCCCGGCCTCCTCCGCACGCCGCAGGATCCCCGGGCCGGTGACCATGTGCTCGAGCCGGGTGCCCATGGGGCCCGCGGGGAGCTGGCCGAACTCCCCGATCAGCCCGTGCCGGCCGTGCAGGATGCGGCCGTCGATGGCCAGCGCGGCGCCGAGGCCGGCCCCGATGGTGACCATCGCGGCGTCCCCGGCATGGGCGGCGGCGCCGCGACGCTGCTCGCCGAGCAGGGCGTAGTTGACATCGTTGTCGACCCGGACGCCGACCCCGCCGGCCCGGCGCAGGCCGGTGACGAAGCCGGGGTCCATCACCTGGGGCAGGTTGGGGGCGTTCGAGACCGCCCCGGACTCGGCGACGGCCCCGGGGAGGCCGACCGACACCGCAGCCAGCCCGGCGCCGAGGTCGGCCGACCGGTCGGTGAGCATCCCGGCCAGCCAGTCGGCCAGGTCCGCCGCCGGCAGGTCGCTGCGGGTGGGCTGCTCCCACCGCCGCAGCTCCGAACCGGCGAAGTCGACCAGCACGACCCGGGTGGCGCTGGCACCGAGGTCGACGCCGGCCACGACGCTGCGCTCGCCGACGAGGTCCAGGGCGACCGCGCGGCGGCCGCGGTTGGCGGACACGACCTCGGACACCTCGCGGACGACGCCGTCGGCCACCAGGACCTCCACGGCGCGGGAGATGGTCGCGGCCGACAGCCCGGTGCGCTGCGCGATGGCCGTGCGGGTGGTCGGCCGGTGCAGGAGCAGGTCCGAGAGCACGGCCCCGCGGTTGGCCTCACGCAGGTCGGTCATGGCTCCCCTCCACTCGTTGTGAGAGCAAAAGTAACCGGGCCGGACCGCATCACCTAGCTGCACCCGCCCGCAACGTGATCGTTACAACATCCGTCCTTGACTTTGATTGCGAGCGGAAAGCAAACTCCGCACCACCACCCAGCACACCCCCCCGAGAGGTCACCCATGCAGCTCACCCGTTCCCGGCGGCTGCGGCCCCTGGCCGCCGCGCTCGTCGGCACGACCCTGGCCCTGAGCGCCTGCTCCAGCGGCGACGACACCCCGTCCTCGTCGGGCGACGCCGCGCCGGCCAGCGAGCCGAGCCTGGAGTTCCAGGGCCCCAACGGGGAGCAGCCCGGGGACCTCGACGAGCTGACCCTGACCGACGAGGAGGAGGCCACTGTCCGCGACGGCTCCTACACCGCCGCCTTCGTCTGGCACACCTCCTCGGAGTTCGTCTCCGCCGTCGAGGACGGCGCCCGGCAGGAGTTCGAGGACCTGGGCATCGACGTGGTGGCCAGCACGCAGGCCGACTTCGACGCCGCGACCCAGGCCAACAACGTGCAGAGCGTGCTGGCCCTGGACCCCGACATCATCGTGACCATCGCGGTCGACCCGACCTCGGCCGCGGCGGCCTTCCAGCCCGCCGTCGACGCCGGCAAGACCCTGGTCGTGATGACGACGCCGCCGGCCGGCTACACCGCCGGCGACCAGTTCGTCTCGATCGTCACCGAGTCGCTGACCGAGGCGGGCCGGGCCAACGCGGAGATCCTCGGCGACGCCCTGGGCGGCAGCGGCCAGGTCGGCTACATCTACCACGACGCGGACTTCTGGTTCACCAACCAGCGCGACGAGGCCTTCCGCAACTGGCTGGGCTACGAGTACCCCGACATGCAGATCGTGGCCGAGGAGGGCTTCGCCGACGAGGCGCGGACCGAGGAGGTCGCGGCCGCGATGATCGCCCGCAACCCCGACATCACCGGCATCTACGTCTCCTGGGCCACCGCCGCCCAGGGCGTCGTCTCCGCCCTGCGCAACGCCGGCCGCTCCGACGTCAAGGTCGTCACCAACGACCTGGACGCCACCCTCGCCGCGGACATGGTCGACGGCGGCAACGTCGTCGGGCTGGTGGGCAACGGCTCGATCGACATCGGTCGCGGGCTGGCCCTGGCCGCCGCCTACGGCGTGCTGGACAAGCAGGCCCCGGCCCTGGTGGCCTCGCCGCCGGTCAAGGTGACCACCGACAACCTCGAGGACGCCTGGCGCGAGGACTACGGCACCGACCTGCCCAGCAGCGTCAACTGATCGCCGGTGGGGGCGGCCCCGGGCCGCCCCCACCCCCACAGGCAGGGATCCCATGCCCCACGTACAGACCGTCCTCGGCCCGGTGCCGGCCGACGAGCTCGGCCGCGTCATGCCGCACGAGCACCTGCTCTCCCTCTCCCCCGGTCCCTGGACCGCCGCCGACGCCCCGCTGGGCGACCCCGTCGAGCTCGCCGTGCACGCCCTGCGCGGCCTCCCCGACCGCGGCTTCGGCACCGTCGTCGACCTCTCCCCCTACGGCGTGGTCGGCCGCGACGCCGACGGCGAGAACGTGGCCCTCCTGGCCGAGGTCTCCCGGCGCAGCGGCCTGCACGTCATCAGCGGCACCGCGCTCTACCTCGAGTCCTGGGCCCCTGCCTGGGCCCGCGAGGCCTCCGTCGAGCAGCTGACCGACCGGCTGGTCACCGACCTCACCACCGGCATCGGCGGCTCCGGCATCCGCGCCGGCGTCCTCGGCGAGCAGGCGACCGGCCTCGGTGAGATGTCCGCCTTCGAGGAGCGCGCCCTCCGCGCCTCGGCCCGCGCCGCGCTGCGCACCGGCACCGCGCTGATGACCCACACCACGCACGGCACCCTGGCCATCGACCAGGTCGAGCTGCTCGTGGCCGAGGGCCTGGACCCCGCCCGCGTCGTCGTCGGGCACCTGGACACCCAGCTCGACCCCGACCTGCCCCGCCGGGTCCTCGCCACCGGCGCGTGCGTCGCCGTGGACACCATCGGCAAGCAGGAGTGGGAGTTCTTCCTCGGCCCGCCGCAGCGCGGCCGCGCCGACGGCGAGTTCGCCAAGCGGTGCTTCCACCGCTCCGACGCCGGCCGCGCCGACCTCGTCGCCGGGCTGGTCGCCGAGGGGTTCGGCGACCGCGTGGTGCTCGCCCAGGACCTCACCGGCGCCGAGGCGTGGATGAACGCCGACACCCACGGCACCACCGGCTACCGCTACCTCGCCGACGTCTTCGTGCCCATGCTCACCGACCGCGGCGTCACCGACGAGCAGGTCGAGCAGCTGCTCCGGCACACCCCCGCGCGGCTGCTGGCGGCCGCCGCGTGAGCGCCGGCTACGTGGTCGGCGTCGACCTCGGGGGCACGAAGATCCACGCCGGCATCTCCGGCCCGGACGGCGACCTGCTCGCCGAGACGCGGGTGGCCACCCACGGCGACCTCGCCGGCCGCATCCTCGAGGTCGAGCACGCCCTGGTCCGCGAGGTGGGCGTACCGCTGTCCGCCGTCGAGGTGACCGCCGTCGGCGGGGCGGGCGCGGCCGAGGACGACGGGTTCGACCTCCACCCGAACCTCGACCTCCCGACGGGCGCGTCCTTCGGCCCCGACCTGGCGCGCCACCTCGGCCACCCCGTCGTGCTGGAGAACGACGTCAACGTCGCCGCGCTCGGCGAGCTGCACCACGGGGTGGGCACCCGGCACGACTCCTTCGTGGTCGTCGCCTCCGGCACGGGCATCGGCATGGGCGTCGTGGTCGACCGCCGGTTGGTGCGCGGCGCGCGGGGCGCCGCCGGTGAGATCGGCTTCCTGCCGCTGGGCACCGACCCCTTCGACCCCGCCCACCACCGGCGGGGCCCGCTCGAGGAGGCCGTGGCCGGCGACGTCCTGGCCGCCCGGGTGCCCCCGCGGGCCCACGACGGCCGCAGCTGGACGACGACGGAGATCTTCGACGCCGTGGCGACCGACCCGGCCGCCGCCCACGCCGTCGCCGAGCACGCGCACTGGCTGGCCCTCGCGCTGGTCGCCGTCCGCGCGGTCCTGGACCCGGAGGTCGTCGTGCTGACCGGCGGCATCGGGTCCCGGGCCGAGCTGCTCCCCCCGCTGCGGCGCACCCTCGACGAGCTCGGCGCCGCCGACCTCGCCGTCCGGGCCAGCACCCTCGGCCCACAGGCCCCGGTCCTCGGGGCCATCCACCTCGCCCGCGCCCACGCCCCCGGACCCGCCCTGGAAGGAACCCGATGAGCACCACCGACACCGACACCCGCGAGGGCACGAGCCGGCGGCTACCGGCGGTCGACTGGCGCGCGAGCGTCGTCTACATCGGCTTCCTGCTGACCTTCCTGTTCTTCGCGGTCACCCAGGCGCAGTACTTCCTGACGCCGACCAACCTGACGAACGTGGTCATCCAGGCCGCGCCGATCGCGATCATGGCCGTCGGGGCCGTGTTCGTGCTGAGCACCGGGGAGATCGACCTCTCCATCGGGTCCACCGTCGCGCTGGCCTCCCTCGGTGCCGCGCTGGTGCTGGAGTCCACCGGCAACTGGCTGCTGGGGGCTGCCGCCGGTCTCGCGGTGGGCGCGGCGGTCGGCGCGGTCAACGGGGTCTTCGTGACCTACGTCCGGCTGCCGTCGTTCCTGGTCACGCTCGCCTCGATGGGCCTGGTCACCGGCATCGCCCGGCAGCTCACCGACCTGCAGTCGGTGCCGGTCACCGTCGACGCGTTCGTGTGGATCTTCGGCGGCGGTGACCTGCTCGGGATCCCCACCATCATCTGGTGGACGGTCGTGGTGACGGTCGTCGGCGCGCACCTGCTGCGGCAGCGCCGGTTCGGTGCGCACGTGCTCGCGGTCGGCAACAACACCTCGGCCGCCCGCGTCAGCGGCGTGCGGGTGGACCGGGTGCGGATGTGGGTGTTCGTGGTCAGCGGCATGACGGCCGCGATGGCCGCGCTGCTGTACTCCGGCCGGCTGCAGGGCGCGCGCTACACCCTCGGCGAGAGCGACCTGCTCTCGGTGCTCGCCGCGGTCATCGTGGGGGGCACCGCGCTGACCGGTGGCAAGGGCTCGATGGTCGGCGCCCTGATCGGCTCGCTGCTCATCAGCATGATCAACAACGGCCTGATCCTGGCCGGGCTCAACGTGTCCCAGCAGATGATCGTCCGCGGGATCATCATCCTGCTGGCGGTCTCCCTGTCCCTCCGCGGCAAGAAGCAGGGCTGACCCGTGTTCCTCCCCCTCCTCCGCCGGCGTGCCGTCCCGCTGCTGCGCGCCGCCCACGCCTTCCACCGGGCCGGCGTGCTGCCGCCCAACACCTACGTGCTGGACCTCGACGCGGTCGAGCGCAACGCGGCGGCGGTGACCGCCGAGGCGCAGCGCCTGGGCCTGACCCCGTTCGCGATGACCAAGCAGATCGGGCGGAACCCCGACGCCTCGCGGGCAATCGCCGCCGGCGGCATCGCCCAGGCCGTCGGGGTCGACCTCGAGTGCGCCGTGGCCGCAGCGGCCGGCGGGCTGGGCATCGGCCACCTGGGCCACCTGGTGCAGATCCCGCGGCACTCGGCCGACGACGCCGCCGCCCTGCAGCCCTCGTACTGGACGGTCTTCTCCGAGGCCAAGGCCCGGGAGGCCGCCGCCGCGGCGGAGCGCGCCGGCCGGGTGCAGGACCTGCTCATCCGGGTCGCCGCACCCGGCGACCGCTTCTACCGGGGTCACGAGGGCGGCGTCGCCCCCGAGGACGTCGTGGCGCTGGCCGCCCTGGTCGACGACCTGCCCGGTGCCCGGTTCGCCGGGGTCACCAGCTTCCCGGCCACCCTGTTCGACGCGGCGTCGGGCACGGCGCGCTCGACCCCGAACCTCGGCACCCTGACCCGGGTCAAGCAGGCACTGCTGGCAGCCGGCCGCACCGACGTCGAGCTCAACGCCCCCGGGACCACGTCGGTGTCGGTGCTGCAGACGCTGGCCGAGGCCGGCGCCACGCAGGTCGAGCCCGGCCACGGGCTGACCGGCACCACCCCGCTGCACGCGGTGCAGGACCTGGTCGAGGACCCGGCGATCGTCTACCTCTCGGAGGTCTCGCACACCTGGAGCGGCGACGCCTACGTCTTCGGGGGCGGGCTCTACGTCGACCCGGTCCTCGGCGACGTGCCGACCCGGGCCCTCGTGCTCGGCGACGACGTGGACGTCGAGGACGCCGCCGAGCTGGACGTCGACATGCCGGCCGCCTCCGCCATCGACTACTACGCGATCGTGCCCGGTGCAGCCGACCGGGCCCGCCCCGGCGACACCGTGCTGTTCGGCTTCCGTCCGCAGGTGTTCGTCACCCGGGCGCTCACCGCGGGCATCCGCGGCCTGTCCACCGGCCGGCCCGAGGTGGCGGGCATCTGGGCGGCCGACGGGTCCGCCCCCCTCACCGTCACCGCAGCCCTGGGAACCGGAAGGCCGTCATGACCACCACGACCGCAGCACCTCTCCGCCTCGAGGGCGTCAGCAAGCACTTCGGCGGCGTGACCGCCATCCAGCGCTTCGACCTGGAGGTCGCCCCGGGCGAGATCGTCGCCCTCGTCGGCGACAACGGGGCCGGCAAGTCCACGCTGGTCAAGATCATCTCGGGGCTGTACCAGCCCAGCGAGGGCACCATCGAGATCAACGGCGAGCAGGTCACCTTCCGCGACGCCGCCGACGCCCGCGCCAAGGGGGTGGAGGTGGTCTACCAGGACCTCGCCCTGGTGGACCTGCAGCCGGTCTACATGAACCTCTTCCTCGGCCGCGAACTGCGCCGCGGACCGCTGCGGGTGCTCGACCGCAAGGAGATGGCCCGGCAGACCCAGCAGCTGGTCGAGGACCTCGACGTCCGCATCCCGTCGGCCCGGGCCCTGCTCGGTGACCTCTCGGGCGGGCAGCGGCAGGGCATCGCCATCGCGCGGGCGACCCACTGGGCGTCGGGCCTGGTGCTCATGGACGAGCCCACCGCCGCCCTCGGCGTCGCCGAGACGGCCAAGGTGGAGGAGGTCATCCTCAAGCTCAAGAGCCGCGGTGCGGCGGTGCTCATCGTGTCGCACAACCTGGACCAGGTCTTCCGCATCGCCGACCGGGTGACCGTGCTGCGCCGCGGCACCCAGGTGGGCACCCGGCCCACCGCCGGGACCGACAAGAACGAGGTCATCGGCATGATCACCGGGCTGTCGTCGTGACGGCCGTGCTGCCCGGCGGTCTGCTGCGCCGGGAGATCGAGGAGCAGCCCGCGGTCTGGGCGCGACTGGTCGACGAGGGCGCCGCCGACCTGCAGGCCGCCGCCGACCTGCTGCGGGACGTCGACCCCGAGCTGGTCGTGCTGGCCGCGCGGGGCACCAGCGACCACGCCGCCACCTACGCGCAGTACCTGGTGCACGCCCGGCTCGGCATCCCCGCGATGCTGGCGACGCCGAGTGCGTTCACCGCCTACCGGGCGCAGCTGCGCTACCCGCGCGCCGTGCTGGTCGCGGTGTCGCAGTCCGGCGAGTCCCCGGACCTGATCGAGACGGTGCGGGCGGCGAAGGCGGCCGGCGTCACCGTCCTGTCGATCACCAACACCCCGGGCAGCACCGTCGCCCGGCTCGGCGACCTGCACCTGGACCTGGGCTGCGGTCCGGAGCTGTCGGTGGCGGCGACCAAGACCTACACGGCGAGCCTGCTGGCCCTGCACGCGGTGGTCTCCCTCGCCGCCGGCGACCCCTGGGACGCCGTCCGGGCCCGGGTCGGCGGCGCGGTGACGGCCGCCGAGGAGGTGCTGCGGGCGGACCTGCCGGGCGGTCCGGTGGTCGACGCCGCCCTGGCCACCGACCGGATGCTGGTGGTCGGGCGGGGCCTGTCGATGTCCAGCGCCCGCGAGGGCGCCCTCAAGCTCATGGAGACCAACCGGGTGGCCGCCTCGGGGTGGAGCGCGGCCGACGCCACCCACGGCCCGCTGGGCCAGGTCGGGCCGGGGACGCTGGTCCTCCTGCTGACCGCCGGCTCCGCGGCCCGGGCCTCGGTCACCGACTTCGGGACGCGGGCCGCCGACCTGGGGGCGACCGTGGTGACGGTGGGACCGCCCGCCGGTCTCTCCCCCGCCCACGAGGTGCCCCTGCCCCCGCACGTCGACGAGACCCTGCTGCCGCTGCTGGAGATCCTGCCGTTCCAGCTCCTGGCCCACGCCGCCGCGTTGGGCCGGGGCCTGGACCCCGACACCCCGGAGGGCCTGGCCAAGGTCACCCGCACCCACTGACGCTGCCGCCGCGCCTCCCCGTCGCCGTCCCCCGGACTCACCGGGGACGTCGGTAACCCCGCACGGCGGGCTCGGAGGCGTCCGCGTCGTGGTGACGCACCGCGACGTCCAGACCGCGGGCGTCGAACTGCTCCTGCAAGTCGTGCGCGGGCGTCCAGCCCTCGTCGATCCAAGCCGCCGGCATCTCGTGCAGGCCGTACCGCCCCTTCCAAGCCCGCAGCCGGCCGGTCAGGCCGGGGCTGATGCCGAGCACCTTCGGGGCCAGGGTGTAGCTGTTGCACCAGGGGTCTCGCCCGGGCGACCGGTTCCACAGGTACACGTCCCCGTGGTCGGCCATGACGACCACGACGGACGGCGGCGGCCAGGGCTGCGTCCAGCCGAGCCAGGCGCCCGGGTCGGGCCACGGGTCCGTGGGCTCGTCAGGAGGCTCGGGTTCGCGCCCGAACCGCTCCCGGTACTGCTCGGCGCTCAATCAGACGTGCCGGCCGCCTTTGAGGTCATCGACGTCCTCACCGCCCATGGAACCGGCCTGGTGAAGCGGCTTACCCCTTTCCGCGGAAACGCCCTCAGCGCCCCATAACCCAAGCTGGTGCTCCACTCAGAATTGGACGACCACTCACCTTGAGCACGATCGCGATGCGGGGCACAAAGCCCGGGGAGGATGGGTGCCGCGACCGAGCCGCCGAGCCGCAACGGGGCGTCGCGCAAGGCCGAGCTGCCGGACGCGACGCTGCGGATCATCGCCCGCGACGGCCTAGCCGGGTTGTCGATGCGCGGGCTGGCCGCCGAGGCCGGGGCGCAACTTGCTGTAGTGAGCTGGTACGTCACCGGCAAGGACAAGCTGGTGAAGGCCGCGTTCGCCCGCCACTCGGAGATCGAGGGCGCACGATTGCATGCGTGATCGCCCGCCTAGCCTCGGGGACGCTCGTCGAGATGGCTGACGCCGTCGCCAACTACATGATCGAGGGATGCTCGGCGTGCGGGAAGCAGTTGATCACCGACTAAGAGCTGATGGTCAAGTCGGCATGGCGACCGGCGCTGCAGGAGTCGGCGGCGGGGTGGCTGCGCAGCTTGCGAGCGCAGATGGTCGAGGTCATGACCACATCGGGGTCAGCCGACTCGGAGATTGACGCGCGCCTGCCGCTCGCCATCATCTCCGGCGTGGACGTGGACAGCCTGGGCGATATCGACGGGCCTCGGCGCGGGCTGGCCCGCACAGCGCTCGGGCGACTGTTCCACAGGCCGAGCCCGAAGGTCTCAAAGTAGGAACCGCCAACTGGAGCGCAGATGCGCCCCCTCCCCCGGCTGGTTGTTAATGGCCAACTTGCGAAAGTCGCCCCGACCCGGCGCCCCGCTACTCGCGCAGACCCACATGGCGCACTGGCATCTCGCAGAGTCGCAAGCCAGAATGGGTACCCGGCCAGCACAGTTCAAGGGGCGCTATGCGTATCACCAAGTTAAAAACAGAGAACATCGGCGGACTCCATGACGCCCTACTGGAGTTCCCAAATGGCCGATTGACCGCCGTCGCCGGAGCGAACGGCACGGGCAAGAGCCGCCTTCTAGCTTGCCTCATGTCGTTGTGGACCGGATCCATCCCCAGCCCGGCCGACCGTCGACATGCGTCCACTGTCACCCTAGAAGTGCAGTTCTCAGAAGAAGAGTTAGATGCGATCGTTCAGTACGACAGACAAAGCGGCTGGAACCAGGGCCGCCCGCCCGCGACAGTCGAAATCGTGAAGACTTACTACGGTGAATCGGGTGTCTTGAACCTGGGCCCACAGGAACACCTTGCAACGTTTTACGCATTTCAACAGCAGCAGATACTTAGCCGCTTCCCGTCGCTCAATGCCATCTATTTGCCAGCCGAGCGGTCGCTGGTCCCAACCGGTCCAGGGCCTATCGACTTGAACCAACTCGCAGACGACCGAGCTCAGAGCGCCCTGGCGAACGCACGCTCGTCAGCTGTCGGGATGGGGCAACTCAGTGACTCTGAGTTCGAATCTTACGCACGTGCCTTATGCGTCGCTGCCAGCCTCCCGAACGACGAAGACGGTGGCCCAGATGGCGGCGAAGCTGACGCATGGGCGCGTTTTCGTGCAGCGGTCGATCAATTGATATACCCGAAGGCCCTAGGCTCACTTACTCGACAAAATCCAACCGACCTTCGCATCGAAATTCCCGGCGGGTCTAGCCACGGGGTCGGCGATCTTTCAAGCGGCGAACGGCAAGCACTCATAATCATTAGCCGAGTGTTCCGCGCTTCAAGCGGATACTCCTTGATGGTCATTGACGAGCCGGATGTCCACCTCCATCCGGCCCTAAGCAGCCGGTTGGTCAGTGCGCTTGATCTCGGCATGCAAGAAGGCGGACAACTCATTATGGCCACTCACAGCCCCGCAATATTGGACGGTATCCCCCCGGAGTCAATCATCCGTCTTACCCACTCAGGCCCGGCGTCCACAATTAGCACCGAATCGGACCGGCTCGAACTGTATCGTTCCGCCGGTTTTCGAGCCAGCGCCCTCACCCAGAGTTCGATGCTCCTGGTTGTTGAGGGGGATTTCGATTCACTAGTCCTCCCCAAACTCATTCCCGCCCTCGGCGCAGCATTTATCCGCAATTCCGGCGGTAGAGATCCTGTACTCAAGACGGTCAGCGCACTGGCGGATTTGGAAATGCCAATCCTGGGTGTTATAGACGCTGATGTTGGAGCTTCGCCAGTTCCCACAGCAATCAGCAGCATGGTCCACTCGTGGGATGCCGCCGATCTCGAGGGAGTCCTTCTCTCCGACGACGAATTCCTTCAGGCCGCAATTGATGGTGCTTTGATTAAGCCACCGTTTGCCACGGTGCCTGCCCTTAAGGCCGAACTCGATCGTCTCCTTAAAGATCACGCGGATGAATCCGTAATCGAGGTGGCCGTTCGACAGTTGCGCGAAAAGACCAGTGTGTTGTGGCCGTCACCCCGCGGGGATCAGGCTCGATCTCGCCTCGATGCCATGGCAGGGACCCTTCCTCAGCTGGACCCCGCCGACATCTCGGAGGCGCTCTCGGCTGCGAGCCAAGAATTGGCATCATCCCCCTCGCTTTGGCCTATGGTCAGAGGGAAGTGGATAGCAAGCGACTTCGTCCGCAACGTGTCCAACTTCAAAAACTCCGAGGCGTTCTTTCTCGCTGTCATAGCTCGGCAGCCAGTGTTAGCGGCGCTAAATACGCTCTCGAGCAAGGTTCAACAGTTACTTGACGAGCAGACAAAGTAGGCCCGGTGACGGTTTCGACGATAAAACGATTCAATTGATGATTGCTCTTGTTGTATTTTCTCTGGGGGGGTGGATCACCGAGAGGTATAAACTTTTGCGTGACATTGCTGAGCGACCTTACGCATTCAGCGACGAGAGAGCTAGGGACTCTCGAACGAGATTGAGGACGGAGTGGACTTCTTACTGGCCAGGATCTCGTGCGGCGACACCAGCGGCTCGACGCAACGGCTGGGTGGACGACGAGCAGCAACTCACAATTGGATAAGCTGGCGAAATTCGTTCAGCCGGGCTGGCGCTTCAATCTATGAGTAGCGAACCCCGTACGCTTGTTATTTCCTTCTCCTGGACCTCCACTATCGGAGCACCAAGAAAATTTGCTTACCGGTGAGCATACGTCCGTGGCCGAAGTGATCGAGAAGCCGAAAAGGCACGCTAACTCCGGCTGAGGCGGTCCATCTGCTGGTAGGCGCCGGTCAGGTGGTCCAGGTGCCGGCGCATGGCGGCGACGGCACCCTCGGCGTCGCGGGCGGCGACCAGGTCGTGCAGCTCCGCGTGGTCGTCGGCGACGCAGGCCCAGAACCCGTCGGGTGCGTGGTCGCGGCCGAAGCGGGTGGCCAGCACCCGGAACAGCGGCGCGGTGATGACCTCCAGCAGCGGGTTGCCCGTGGCCCGCAGCAGCACGAGGTGGAAGTCCTGGTTCGCCGCGTAGGTCGCGTCGCCGGACTCCACGGAGGGGTCGAACTCGGCCCGCCGCAGGTCGTCGAGCTGCTCGTCGGTGCGGTTCCGGGCGGCCTCGCCGGCGGCGGGCACCTCCAGCAGGTGCCGCAGCGACATCAGCTGACCGACCGTCACCCGCTCGGCGGCGGCCATCAGCGCCACCCCGGTCTCCAGGTGCGCCGACAGGTGGGCCGCGGTCGGCACGCTGACGAAGCTGCCGCCGGACACCCCGCGGGTGGTCTGGATCAGGTCCTGCGACGCCAGCGACCGCAGCGCCTCGCGCACCGTGGACCGGCCGACCCCGAACTCGGCCGACAGCTCCTGCTCGTTGGGAAGCCGCTCGCCCGGCACGAGCTCGCCGGACAGGATGCGGGCGCGGATGCTGCCCGCCAGCACGGCGTACGCGGGGCCGGTCACGCTGCGCAGTCTGCCAGCGGCAGCGGTTCACACGGTGTTGACACCGGGGGCGTTGACGGCGCCAATCGTCTGACCCTTTGATGGGGCCGTGCCCGTCACCCCCCGCATCGCCGTCGTCTTCTACTCCGCCACCGGCAACCTGGCCGCGATGGCCGACGCGATCGGGAGGGGCGCCGAGGAGGCCGGTGCCGAGGTCCGGCTGCGGATCGTCCCCGAGCTCGCCCCCGCAGAGGCCATCGCGGCCAACCCGAAATGGCAGGCCTTCGTCGACGAGGCGAGGTACCAGACCGCCACCCTCGACGACCTCGAGTGGGCCAACGGCATCGCGCTGGGCAGCCCCACCCGCTTCGGCCTGCCCTCGGGCCAGCTCAAGGAGTTCCTCGACACCACCGGCGGCCTGTGGTTCCAGGGGAAGCTCGCGGACAAGGTCGGCACCGCCTTCACCAGCGCCAGCACCGGCCACGGCGGCCTGGAGTCGACGATCCTGGCGATGAACAACGTGCTCTACCACTGGGGCTCGCTCGTGCTGCCCCTCGGCTACGGCGAGCGGCACCTGATGAAGGAGTCGGGCAACCCCTACGGCGGCTCGTTCGTCTCCCGCTCCGGCGCCGTCCCCGACGACGTGTCCCTGGAGGCCTGCCGGCTGCAGGGCGTCCGCCTCGCCCGGTTCGCCGGCGCCGTGGCCACCGCGGTCGAGGGATGACCGCCGAGGCCGTCCGGGTCGGCGTCGGCCGGCTGGACACCACCGAGCGCCCCGGCCTGGTCCTGGTCGACTGCCAGAAGCTGTTCACCCTCGACCCCGCGGTCGACGAGGCGGCCCTGGCCTGCGGTCGGGCGGCCGCGGCGGCCCGGGAGGCCGGCGTCCCCGTCGTCTGGCTGCGGGTGGTCTTCGACGAGGGCGAGGACCTCGGCCCGGTGTGGACGGCGAAGGCCCCTGCGCTCACCCAGCTGCGCCCGGGCGCGGACCTGGCGGAGCTCGACCCCCGCGTCGGCTACGTCGAGGGCGAGCCCGTGGTCACCAAGAAGCGCGCCTCGGGCTTCGTGCGCACCGACCTGGACGACCTGCTGCACGACCTGGACGTGCACACCCTCGCCGTCGCCGGGTTCACCACCGCCGGCTGCGTGCGGGCCACCGTCGTCGACGCCGCCTCCCTGGACTACGCCCCCGTCGTCCTGGCCGACGCGGTGGCCGACCGGTCCACGGCGATCCACGACGCCGCGCTGGTCGATCTGGACGCCCGGTACGCCGACGTCGTGCCCGACGGGGCGGCCTGGTTCCGCGCGCTGGGGTCTTCCCCCGCCTAAACGTCTGACATATGGTCGCGATCACAGGAGGGAGCCCCATGAGCATCGCCCGACAGGTCGCCGACGTCGTCGCCCGCACCACCTGGGACGACGTCCCCCCACCCGTGCTGGACCGCGCCCGCCACCTCGTGCTCGACGCCGTGGGGCTGGCCTTCGCCTCGTCCGCGCACCCGTTCGCCGACGTCGCCGCCGACGCGCTCGCCACCTTCGGCACCGGCGACGTCCCCGTGCTGGGGTCCAAGACCCGGCTGTCCGCGCGGGACGCCGCCGTGCTCAACGGCGTGCTCGTGCACGGGCTGGACTTCGACGACACCCACATCGGCGCCGTCACCCACGTCTCCGCCGCGGCCCTGCCCGCCGCCATCAGCGCGGCGGTCGCGGCCGACGCCTCCACCCGCGACCTGCTGCTGGGCTACCTGCTCGGCGTCGAGGTGTCCGCCCGGGTGGGCCTGGCCGGGGCCGGCGCCTTCCACGACCTGGGCTTCCACCCCACCGCGGTGGCCGGGGCGTTCGGGTCCGCCGTGGCCGCGGGCAAGATCGCCGGCCTGGACGCCGACCAGCTCGTCGCCGCGCAGGGCGTGGTCGGGTCGATGGCCGCCGGGCTGCTGGAGTTCCTCGAGGACGGCTCGTGGACCAAGCGGCTGCACCCGGGCTGGGCCGCGCAGTCCGGCATCACCGCCGCCACCTTCGCGAAGGCCGGCTGGAGCGGGCCGGAGGCGGTCTACGAGGGCCGGTTCGGCCTGTTCGCCAGCCACCTGTCCGGCCGCGACACCCACCCCGAGCTGGTCGCCGACGGCCTCGGGCAGCGGTGGGAGACCCCGGAGACGGCGGTCAAGCCCTTCCCGGTCTGCCACTTCGCGCACGCCTTCGCCGACGCCGTCCTGCTGCTGCGCGCCGAGCACGGCCTCACCGCCGCCGACGTGGCCTCGGTCCGGTGCGCCATCCACCCGGTGCCGGGCAAGGTGGTCTGCGAGCCCGCCGCGGCCAAGTGGGCACCGCGCGACGAGTACGACGCGAAGTTCTCGCTGCCCTACATCGTCTCCACCGCGCTGGCCCGGGACCGGTTCACCCTGGCCGAGCTGTCCGAGGAGGCCCTGCGCGACCCGGAGGTGCTCGCCCTGGCCCGGAAGGTCGAGGTCGTCCCCGACTACGAGAGCGCCTTCCCGGCTGCCTACTCCGGCTGGGTGCAGGTCACCACCACCGACGGCCGGGTGCTCGCCCACCGCGAGCAGGTCAACCGCGGCCACGCCGACCGGCCGCTCACCGACGCCGACGTCGTCGCCAAGTACCGGGAGTCGATGGCCCCGGTCGCCGACGACGCCACCACCGAGCGGGTGCTCGCCGCCGTCCTGTCCCTCGGGGACGGCGGCTCCGCCCGCGACTTCGCCGAGGCCTGCGCCGCCGGCTGACCCCCAGACCCCGGCAGCGACGCCGGAACACCCCCTTGCAGACCAGAGGAGCAGGCATGGACTTCGGCGTCTTCATCCCGATCGGGAACAACGGCTGGCTGATCAGCGAGAACGCACCCCAGTACATGCCGAGCTTCGAGCTCAACAAGCGCATCGTGCAGGAGGCCGAGGCGCAGGACTTCGCCTTCGCGCTGTCGATGATCAAGCTGCGCGGGTTCGGCGGGAAGACCGAGTTCTGGGACCACAACCTGGAGTCGTTCACCCTGATGGCCGGCCTGGCCGCCGTCACCGAGAAGATCAAGCTCTACGCGTCGACCGCCGTCCTCACCCTGCCCCCGGCCCTGGTGGCCCGGATGGCCACCACCATCGACTCGATCGCCCCGGGCCGGTTCGGGGTCAACATCGTGTCCGGCTGGGCGTCGGGCGAGTACTCGCAGATGGGCCTGTGGCCCGGCGACGACTACTTCGGCTACCGCTACGACTACTCCACCGAGTACGTGCAGGTGCTGCGCGACCTCTGGGAGAAGGGCACCTGCGACCTGGACGGGCAGTACTTCCAGATGACCGACTGCAAGCTGTCCCCGCAGCCCAGCGCGCACATCGACATCGTCTGCGCCGGGCAGAGCGAGCGCGGCATGCGCTTCTGCGCCGAGCACGGCGACTACAACTTCATCCTCTCCCCGGGCATCAACACCCCCGAGACCTACCGGGAGCCCACCGAGAAGCTGGCCGCCGCCGCGGCGACGACCGGCCGGGACGTCGGCTCGCTGCCGCTGTTCATGGCGATCATCGCCGACACCGACGAGGAGGCCCAGGCCAAGTGGAAGAGCTACCACGACGGCGCTGACCTCGCGGCGCTGGGCTACATGAGCGACGAGGGCTCGCGCGACACCACGGCCGACGACGGCGGCACCGCGCGGACGATCAACCTCCCCGAGGGCGCGGTCAACTTCAACATGGCCACCCTCGTCGGCTCCCCGGAGACGGTCGCCCGGCAGATCGACGAGGTGGCCAAGATGCCGGGGGTGAAGGGGATGATGTTCACCTTCGACGACTTCGAGCAGGGCGTGAAGACCTTCGGCGAGAAGGTCAAGCCGCTGCTCGGCTGATCGCCGGCGGGGCCCGCACCCGGGCCCCGCCGGTCCGCCCGTGAGAGGACAGCTGTGAGCTCGTTCGTCGCCCCCCGCCCGAACCCGCGTGCCCGCCTCCGGGAGCTGCTGGCCGCCGCGCAGGAGTCCCGTCGTCCGCTGGTGGCCCCCGGCGCCTACGACGCGCTCGGCGCCCGGCTCGTGCAGCAGGCCGGCTTCGACGTCGTCTACATGACCGGCTTCGGGACGTCGGCCTCGCTGCTCGGCCGCCCCGACATCGGGCTGCTGGGCGGTGCCGAGATGACCGACAACGCCCGGCGGATGGCGCAGGCGGTCGAGGTCCCGCTGATCGCCGACGCCGACACCGGCTACGGCAACGCGCTCAACGTCGTCCGCACCGTGCGGGAGTACGAGCAGGCCGGCGTCGCCGGGCTGCAGCTGGAGGACCAGATCTCGCCCAAGCGCTGCGGGCACATGACCGGCAAGGCCGTGGTGGACGTCGAGGAGGCGGTGGCCAAGGTCCGCGCCGCCGTCGCCGCGCGCACCGACCCCGACCTGGTGGTCATCGCCCGCACCGACGTCGCGCAGGTGGAGGGCACCCGCGCGGCGATCGACCGGGCGCTGCGGTTCGCCGACGCCGGCGCCGACGTCCTGTTCGTCGAGGCCCCCCGCACCGCCGAGGACGTCGAGCTGGTCGCCACCCAGCTGAAGGGCCACCACCTGCTGTTCAACTGGGTGGAGGGCGGTGCGACCGAGGGCCTGACCATGGACACGGTCGCCGAGCTCGGTTTCTCGCTGGTGCTCTTCCCGATCAGCACGCTGCTGGCCGCCACCCAGGCCATGCAGACCGCGCTGTCGACGCTCAAGCGGACCTCGTCCACCGAGGGCTCCCCGATGGGCGACTTCGGCGGGTTCCTGGAGACCATCGGCCTGCCCGGGATCCGGGAGGACGAGGCCCGCTTCGCGGTCTGACCTCAGTAGGTGAAGGCGCCGACGCCGGTGCGCAGGTCGGCGGCCATCCGGGACAGCTCGTCGACGGCCAGCCGGGTCTGCGAGAGCGCCTGGGTCGTGGAGTCGGCGGCCGTGGAGATGCCGGTGACGTTCGCGGCGATCTCCGTCGTGCCGCCGGCGGCCTCGGCCACGCTGCGGGACATCTCGTTCGTGGTCGCGGTCTGCTCCTCCACGGCGCTGGCGATGGTCAGCTGGTAGTCGTTGATCTGCCCGATCACCTCACCGATCCGGCCGATCGCGGCCACCGCACCACCGGTGTCGGCCTGGATCGCCTCCACCCGCCGCGCGATGTCCTCCGTCGCCCGCGCCGTCTCCTGCGCCAGCTCCTTGACCTCGTTCGCCACCACCGCGAAGCCCTTGCCCGCCTCACCCGCCCGCGCCGCCTCGATGGTGGCGTTCAGCGCCAGCAGGTTCGTCTGCTCAGCGATCGACGTGATCACCTTCACCACGTCGCCGATCTCCTTCGACGACACACCCAGCTTGGTGATCGTCGCGTTGGTGGCCTCCGCCTCCGCCACCGCCTCCGCGGCGACCCGGGCCGCCTGGTTGGCGTTCTGCGCGATCTCCCGGATCGACGCGTTCATCTCCTCCGCGCCCGCCGCCACCGTGGCGACGCTGCGCGAGACCTCCTCCGCGGCACCGGTCACCGCGGTGGACTGCACCGAGGTCTCCTCCGACGACGCCGCGATCTGCGCCGCCGAGGCCGACAGCTCCTCGCTGGAGGCGGCCACCGCGTCGGCCGACCCGGCCACCTGGGCCATCACGACCCGCAGGTGGGCCAGCGCCTTGTCCAGCGACTCGCCCATCCGGCCCACCTCGTCCCGCGCAGTCAGGCCCGCGGTCGCGGTCAGGTCGCCGGAGGCCAGCGCGTCCGTCACGCCCTGCACCCGGCGCACCGCCCGGAACACCCCGGCCGCGACCAGCCAGCCGACCGTCATCGCCAGGGCGATGCCGATGGCCAGCACGGCCAGGACGAGGTAGCGGGAGGACGAGGCCGCGGACGCGGCCGACTCCACGGCGTCCGAGGCGTCCTGCTGCTCGAGGGTGCTGAGCTGGTGCAGGTCGTCGGTGACGGTGTCGAGCAGGGGCTTGACCTGGTCGGTGTTGGCCCGGATCCAGCCGGTGTAGTCGCTGGCCTCGGCGAGCGGGGCCAGCACCTGGTCGATCAGCTCGGACGAGGCGTCCAGGTCGGCCACCGCGTCGTCGACCAGGGCCTGCTTCTCGTCGGTCACGCCGGACGCCGTGTAGGCCTCGAGGCCGGTGCGGAACCGGTCGGCGGCCTCGTCGACGGCCTGCAGCGCCGCCCGGGTGTCCGCGTCGTCCTCGGCCAGGATGGCGTTCCGGTTCTGGATCCGGATGTCCTGGACGTCGGACATCATGGCGCCCAGCGACGCGACGCTGAGCAGGTTGTTGCGGTAGAGGTCCTGGGTGGTGTCGGCCGCGGAGTTCAGCGAGACCAGGCCCAGGACGCCGATCGCCCCGGCGGCCACGGAGGCCGTACCCACGGCGCTCAGGACCTTGACGCGGATGGAGCGGTCGGCCCAGAAGCGGGCGGGGCCGGCGGTGGTGGTCACGGGTTCTCCTCGGAGCTCGCGCTGCCGGCCCGGGGCTGGGGCGTCGGCATCCCCGGACCGTCCGTCCGGGCGTCCCCGTTGACGGACGATCCGGTTCCGCTGTTGAGCGCAACCTGGGAGGTCGCTGCAAGTTCCTCGGTGACCGTCCCGGACGGGTCGACACGGCGACCCGGGGAGGTCAGCCGCGACGGAGAGCGAGCAGCTCGCAGACGGTCAGCACGTCGAGCCGGACGACGTCCGTGCGACCGCCCAACCAGGCCGGTTCGTCACCGCGCAGGAACCGGCCGACGGCGGTGACCGCTGCGTCCTCGGCGGCGCGACCGGCGCCCAGCACGTGCTGCACCCGGGCCAGGACATGGGTCAGGGGGTCCACCGCAGCAGCCGTCACGTCAGCACCGTCTCCCGAGCTCGCGCACCACGCCACTCGGTGGTGCGCGATCGAGTGTGCCTCACCAACGGAACAGAAGCGACCGTATCGACCGGGCGGGTCAGCCCAGCACGACCAGCAGGTCACCGCCCTCGACCTGCTGCACCTGCCCGATCGCGACGCGGGAGACGGTGCCGGCCCGCGGTGCGGTGATGCCGGCCTCCATCTTCATCGCCTCGATCGTGGCCAGAACGTCCCCCGCGGCGACCCGGTCGCCCTCGGCCACCTGCAGCGTCACCACGCCGGCGAACGGGGCGGGCACCTGGCCCGGGTCGCCCCGGTCGGCCTTCTCCGCGGCCTTCACCGCCGAGTCCACCGACCGGTCGCGCACGCTCACCGGCCGCAGCTGGCCGTTGAGGGTGCACATGACGGTGCGCATGCCGCGTTCGTCGGGCTCGCTGACCGCCTCGACCCCGATCAGCAGCCGCACCCCGGGCTCCAGGTCGACGGCGTGCTCGGTGCCCCGCCGCAGGCCGTACAGGAACTCCTTGCTGGGCAGCACCGCGGTGTCGCCGTAGGCCTCCCGGTGCGCCTCGAACTCCCGCGTGGGCGCGGGGAACAGCAGCCGGTTCAGCGTCGGCCGGGGGGTGTCGCGCAGCCCGGCCAGGTCGGCGTCGGACAGCTCGGCGCCGGGCTCGGCGGCCCGGCGGCCCTCCAGCGCGCGGGTGCGGAACGGCTCGGGCCAGCCGCCCGGCGGGTCGCCCAGCTCGCCGCGCAGGAAGCCGACGACGGAGTCGGGCAGGTCGTACTTCCCCGGGTCCTCGGCGAACGCCGCGACGTCGACCCCGGCGCCGACCAGCTGCAGCGCGAGGTCGCCGACCACCTTGGACGACGGCGTGACCTTCACCAGGTGGCCGAGCAGCCGGTCGGCGGCGGCGTAGGCGTCCTCGACCTCCTCGAACCGCTGCCCGAGGCCCAGCGCGATGGCCTGCTGGCGCAGGTTGGACAGCTGCCCGCCGGGGATCTCGTGGGTGTAGACCCGCCCGGTCGGGCTGGGCAGCCCGGACTCGAACGGGGCGTACACCCGCCGCACGGCCTCCCAGTAGGGCTCCAGGTCGTTGACCGCCGCCAGGTCCAGGCCGGTGGCCCGCCCGGTGTGGTCGGTGGCCGCGACGATCGCGCTGAGCGGTGGCTGCGACGTCGTCCCCGCCATCGAGGCGACCGCGCCGTCGACGGCGTCCACCCCCGCCTGCCAGGCCGCCATCAGCGTGGCCAGCTGGCCGCCGGCGGTGTCGTGGGTGTGCAGGTGCACCGGCAGGTCGAACCGCTCCCGCAGCGCGCCGACCAGGGTGGCCGCGGCCGGCGGGCGCAGCAGCCCGGCCATGTCCTTGATGGCCAGCACGTGCGCGCCGGCCTCGACGATCTGCTCGGCCAGCCGCAGGTAGTAGTCCAGCGTGTAGAGCGGCTCGGCGGGGTCGGACAGGTCGCCGGTGTAGCAGAGCGCCACCTCGGCCAGCGCCGTCCCGGTCTCCCGGACCGCCTCGATCGCCGGGCGCATCTGGGCGACGTCGTTGAGCGCGTCGAACACCCGGAACACGTCGATGCCGGTGCGGGCGGCCTCGTCCACGAACGCCGTCGTCACCTTGGTCGGGTAGGGCGTGTAGCCCACCGTGTTGCGGCCGCGCAGCAGCATCTGCAGCGCCACGTTGGGCACCGCCTCGCGCAGCGCGGCCAGCCGCTCCCACGGGTCCTCGTGCAGGAAGCGCAGCGCGACGTCGTAGGTGGCCCCGCCCCAGCACTCCAGGCTGAGCAGCTGCGGGGTGGTGCGGGCGACGTGCGGGGCGACGGCGAGCAGGTCCTTGGTGCGCACCCGGGTGGCCAGCAGTGACTGGTGGGCGTCGCGGAAGGTGGTGTCGGTGACCGCCAGCGCGGTCTGCTCCCGCAGGGCGCGGGCGAACCCGACCGGGCCCAGGTCGCGCAGCCGCTGCCGCGACCCGGCCGGGGGCTGCGCGGCGAGGTCGACGGCGGGCAGCTTGGCGGTGGGGTCGACCAGGTGCGGCCGCTCGCCGTGCGGGGCGTTGACGGTCACGTCGGCCAGGTAGGCCAGCAGCCGGGTGCCGCGGTCGGCGGACTGCCGGGCGGTGAGCAGCTCGGGCCGCTCCTCGATGAAGGACGTCGTCACCCGGCCGGCGCGGAAGTCGGGGTCGTCGAGCACCGCCTGCAGGAACGGGATGTTGGTGGCCACGCCGCGGATCCGGAACTCCGCCACCGCCCGGCGGGCCCGGGCCACCGCGACGCCGAAGTCCCGCCCCCGGCAGGTCAGCTTGACCAGCATGGAGTCGAAGTGCGCGCCCACCTCGGCACCCATCGAGGAGCCGCCGTCCAGCCGGACGCCGGCGCCGCCCGGGGAGCGGTAGGCGGTGATCCGGCCGGTGTCGGGGCGGAAGCCGTTGGCGGGGTCCTCGGTGGTGATCCGGCACTGCAGCGCCGCGCCCCGCAGCTGCACCGTGTCCTGCGACAGACCGAGGTCGGCGAGGGTCTCCCCCGACGCGATGCGCAGCTGGGCCTGCACCAGGTCGACGTCGGTGACCTCCTCGGTGACCGTGTGCTCCACCTGGATGCGCGGGTTCATCTCGATGAACACGTGCCGGCCGGACTCGTCGAGCAGGAACTCGACGGTGCCGGCGCAGGAGTAGCCGATGGCCCGGGCGAAGGCGACCGCGTCGGCGCAGATCCGTTCCCGCAGCTCGGGGTCCAGGTTGGGCGCGGGCGCCAGCTCGATGACCTTCTGGTGCCGGCGCTGCACCGAGCAGTCGCGCTCGAACAGGTGGATGACCTCGCCGGTGGTGTCGGCGAGGATCTGCACCTCGATGTGCCGGGGGTTCACCACCGCCTGCTCGATGAACACCGTCGCGTCACCGAAGGCCGACTCGGCCTCGCGCATGGCCGCCTCGATGGCGCCCTGCAGCGCGGACCGCTCCGCCACCCGGCGCATGCCGCGCCCGCCACCACCGGCGACGGCCTTGACGAACACCGGGAGGTCCATGCCCTCGGCCGCGGCCAGCAGGGTGTCGACGTCGTCGCTGGGGTCGGTGGAGCCCAGGACCGGCAGGCCGGCGTCCTGCGCGGCGGCGATCGCGCGGGCCTTGTTCCCGGTCAGCTCCAGCACCTCGGCGCTGGGGCCGACGAAGGTGATGCCGGCCGCGGCGCAGGCCGCGGCCAGGTCGGGGTTCTCCGACAGGAACCCGTAGCCGGGGTAGACGGCGTCGGCGCCGGCCCGCCGGGCGGCGGAGACCACGGCCTGCACGTCGAGGTAGGCCCGGACCGGGTGCCCGGGCTCGCCGATCTCGTAGGACTCGTCGGCCTTGAGCCGGTGCACCGAGTTCCGGTCCTCGTGCGGGAACACCGCGACGGTGCCCGCGCCCAGCTCGTACGCGGCGCGGAACGCCCGGACGGCGATCTCCCCGCGGTTGGCGACCAGGACCTTGGTGAACACGCGCGCCTCCGGTGATTCGGGTGTGGGCACGGTAGCGGCCGGGCAGGGGCGAGGGGTGACCTCTCCCCGCACGGCCCTGATCACCGGCGCCTCCAGCGGCATCGGCCGGGCCACCGCTCTGCTCCTGGCCGCCGAGGGTGCCTCGCTGGTGCTGCTGGCCCGCGGCCGCCCCGCCCTGGAGGCCACCGCCGCGGAGTGCCGGTCCGCCGGCGCCGCCGACGTCGTCGTCGAGCCGTGCGACGTCGTCGACCGGGAGGCCGTCGCCGACGCCGTCCGCCGGGCCGGCCCGCTCGACCTGGTCGTGCACTCGGCCACCGTGATGGCCTACGGGGACATCGAGGACCTGCCGGCCGACGTGTTCGACCAGGTCGTGGACACCGCGATCAAGGGGACGGCGAACCTGGCCCGGCCCGTGCTGGCGTCGTTCCGCCGCCGCGGCCGGGGCGACCTGGTCGTGGTCAGCTCGCTGCTCGCGTCGGTCACCGCCCCCACGATGGGCGCCTACTGCACCGCCAAGTGGGGCCAGCTGGGGCTGATCCGCACCCTGCAGCAGGAGACCCGGGACGTGCCCGGCATCCGCATCGGCGCAGTCGCCCCCGGCGGGGTCAACACCCCGATCTACTACCAGGCCGCGACCGTGCTCGGGAACACCGGCCACCCGCCGCCGCCGGTCTACTCCCCGCGCCGGGTGGCCCGCGCGGTGCTCGACGTCGCCGGGTCGCACCGCCGGCTGCGGCAGTCCGGCTTCGCCAACCCGCTGGTCATCGCCGGGTTCCGGCTGGCTCCCCCGGTGTACGACGCGCTGGTCGGCCCGCTGCTCAAGGTGTTCGGCATGGCCCGGGACTCCGTGCCCGCCACCGAGGGCAACGTGTTCGCCTCGGTGCCCGACCGGAACGCCGAGAAGGGCCCCTGGCACGACCTCTGACCCCGCTACGGTGCGGGCGTGGAGCTGCTGGGCACGCTGACCGCGGTCGGGTGCGCGCTGGTCGGCGGGGTGTTCTTCGCCTTCAGCGGGTTCGTCATGACCGGCCTCGCCCGGGCACCGGAGGGCGCCGGCGCGATGCGGGCGGTGAACGTGGCCGCCGTCCGCCCGCCGCTCATGCTGCTGCTGTTCGGGACCGCGGCCGCCTGCGTCGCGGTGCTCGTGGCCGGCCCGGGCGTGCTGGACCGGGTCGCGGCCGGGCTGTACCTGGTGGGCACCGTCGGCGTGACCGTCGCGGCGAACGTGCCGCTCAACGACGCCCTGGAGCGGGACCCGGGCACCTGGCCCCGCTACCTGCGGGCGTGGACGCGGTGGAACACGCTGCGCACCGCCGCCGCGACGGCCGCCGCCGTCCTGCTGCTGCTCGGCTGAACCCGCACGATGGTCCGGTGGTGAACCCCTTCGACGCGGCCCGGGCCGCCTTCCGCGGGCGGGTGTCCGGCGACCCCACCGGTGCGCCGGACTGGGTGCGGGAGATCGCCACCGTGGGGTCCGGCGCGGGCTGGTACGACCCGGACGGCGTGGTCTGGCGGGTGCACGGCGACCTGTCCACGCTGGTCGGCGGGGTCGCGGCCCTGCTGGGCCAGGGCGCGCACCCGCTCGCGCTGGCCGGGGTGCAGCGGCACTCGGCCTACCGCGAGGACCCCTGGAAGCGGCTGGCCGGCACCGCCCGCTGGCTGGTGGTGACCACCTTCGGGTCGGCCGAGCTCGCCGAGCGGGAGTCCGCCCGGGTGCGCGGCATGCACCGCCGGGTGAAGGGCACGCTGCCCGACGGCCGCGCCTACTCCGCCGGCGACCCGGACCTGCTGCGCTGGGTGCACCTGGCCTTCACCGACGCCTTCCTCGCCGCGCAGGACGCCGTCGGCCGGTCGATGGCCCGCTACGGCCGCCGCTGGCACGACGACTACGTGCACGACTGGGCGCGCTCGGCCGAGCGGTTGGGCGCCACCGACCTGCCGCACACCCGCGCGGAGCTGGGCGAGGCGATCCGCGCCTACGCGCCGGTGCTGGAGCCGGTGCCCGACGACCTGCTGGCCTTCCTGCAGGGCCCGCCCGGGCTGTCGCCGCCGGAGAAGGTCGTCTACGCCGGGTTCTCCGCCGGCGCCGCGCGACTGGTCAGCCCGACCATCGCCCCGCTGGCCCGGGTGCCCGGCCGGGGCTCGCGCAGCCCGCGCGACCGGGCCCAGCTGCTGGTGACGGAGGCCCAGCTGCGCGCGCTGAACCTGGCCCTGGGGTCGCACAGCCCCAGCGAGGAGGCGGCACGGTGGCGCCTGGGGGTCGGCCCCGCCCCCGCCTGGGCCGCCTCCGCTTGAGGCACGTGGGGGAGCATGTCCCCCCGTGGACTTCACCGACCTGGTCACCGACGCCGTCACCCGGCTCGACGGCGTCGCGCTGCCGACCCCGGTGCAGCGGCTGGCCCGCCTGTCGCAGCTGACCGGCGCGGAGGTCTGGACCAAGCGCGAGGACCTGCAGGTCGGCCGCTCGTACAAGGTGCGCGGCGCCTACAACACCATCGCCCAGCTCGACCCGGGCACCACCGTGGTCACCGCCAGCGCCGGCAACCACGCCCAGGGCTTCGCGTACGCCTGCGCCTCCCTCGGCGTCCGCGGCACCGTCGTCGTCCCCGGGACCACGCCCAAGCAGAAGCGGCAGCGGATCGCCGCCCTCGGCGGGGACGCGATCACGCTGCGGGTCGAGGGCGACACCTACGACGACTCGGCCCGGGTCGCCGCGGAGCTCGCCGCCGCGTCGGGCGCCGTCGTCGTCCCCGCGTTCGACGCCCTGTCCACGGTCGCCGGGCAGGCCACCGTGGCCGTCGAGCTCCTGGCCCAGCTGCCGGTGGCGCCCGACGTCGTCGTCCTGCCGGTCGGCGGCGGCGGCCTGCTGGCCGGCTGCGCGACCTGGCTGCGGGAGCACTCCCCCGCCACCCGGGTGGTCGGCGTGGAGCCCGCCGGCGCCGCCGGGATGGCCGCCGCGCTCACCGCCGGGGAGCCGGTGACGCTGGCCGAGATCGACACCTTCGTCGACGGTGCCGCCGTGCGCCGGGCCGGCGAGGTCACCTTCCCGTTGGTCCGGGACGCCGGGGTCGAGCTGGTCGCCGTCCCCGAGGGCGCGGTCTGCACCGAGATGCTCGAGCTCTACCAGGTGGACGGCGTCATCGCCGAGCCCGCCGGCGCCCTGGCCACCGCCGCGCTCGCCTCCGGCGCGGTCGTCGTGGAGCCCGGGCAGACGGTGCTGGCGCTGCTGTCCGGCGGGAACAACGACGTCAGCCGGTACGCCGAGGTGGTCGAGCGCTCGCTGGTGCACCGCGGGCTCAAGCACTACTTCCTGGTCGAGTTCCCGCAGGAGCCGGGCGCGCTGCGCCGGTTCCTGGACGAGGTGCTCGGGCCGGACGACGACATCGTGCTGTTCGAGTACCAGAAGCGGGACAACCGGGAGACCGGCGCCGCGCTGGTCGGCATCGAGCTGGGCGCCGCGGCCGGGCTGACCCCGCTGCTGGCCCGCATCGCCGCCGGCCCGCTGCGCATCCAGCACCTGGCCCCGGGCACGACCGCCTACCGCTTCCTGGTCTGAACCCTGCGCGCGACGGCCACCGGGTCGCGCGCAACGGATGGTGCAGCGGGTGTGACCGTCGACACCATCGGGTCGCGGCGGCCGAGGAGCGGCCGCGCGGATGCGGAGGACATCGATGACGCTGCCCATGCACCAGGCCGACGGATTGCTCGGCCAGTACAAGCCGGTCACCGACAACCCGGTCTTCAACGACCAGAAGCTGAAGCTGGGCGTCTTCTCGTCCAACTGCTCCGGTGGCGTGATCATGAGCGACGCGCCCACCGACTTCCGGGTCACCTGGGACCAGCAGCTCCAGATCGCCCGGACGGCGGACCGGCTGGGCATGGAGGCGATGGTCCCGGTCGGCCGCTGGACCGGTTTCGGCGGCAACACCGACTTCAACGGCGTCTGCTTCGAGACCTACACCTGGGCCGCGGGCCTGGCGCAGGCGACGGAGAACATCGGCATCTTCACCACCACCCACCTGCCGACCATCCACCCGATCGTCGGCGCCAAGATGGCCGCCACCATCGACCACATCTCCGACGGCCGGTTCGGGATGAACGTGGTGATGGGCTGGTTCACGCCCGAGATGGAGCTGTTCGGCAAGAAGCAGCTCGAGCACGACGAGCGGTACGCGTTCGGCCAGGAGTGGCTGGACTTCGCCATGAAGCTGTGGAACGAGGAGGGCACCTTCGACGTCGACGGGACGTACTTCACCTCCCACGGCGCCAAGGCCTTCCCCAAGCCCGTGCAGGCGCCCCGCCCGGCGCTGCTGAACGCCGGCGCCTCACCCGCCGGCCAGCGCTTCTCCGCCAAGAACGTCGACATCAACCTCATCGCGCTGCCCACCGAGGAGGCCCCGGCCTACATCAAGGGCATCAAGCAGATGGCCAACGACGAGTACGAGCGCGACATCGACGTCTGGACCTACTGCCTGGTCATCTGCCGGGAGACCGAGAAGGAGGCCAAGGCTGCGCAGCAGGCGATCATCGACGCCGGCGACTGGCCGGGCGCCAACATCATCATGGACGTCCTCGGCATCCAGTCGCAGAGCTTCGGCAGCCAGATCAAGCAGTTCCAGGAACGCTTCATCGCCGGCTGGGGCGGACCCAACCTGGTCGGCACGCCGGAGCAGGTCGCCGAGCAGTTCCACGAGCTGTCCGAGGCGGGCATGGGCGGGGCCATCTTCGGCTTCCACGACTACGCCAAGGAGCTCGAGGAGTTCGGCGCCGAGGTCATGCCGATCATGAAGAAGAACGGCCTGCGCCACTGACCTCCCTCGGCCGCAGCGTGGATCAACCTCCCTGATCGACGTCCGTCCTCCTGCACCAGATCTCGCGCAGGAGGACGGACCCCGATCAACCTCCCTGGTCGACGCTGGGCGCGCGGGGCCTCAGTCGAGGAGGTCGAGGGCGGCGGCGACCACCGAGTCGGTGTCGATGCCGTGGTGGCGGTACACGCTGGCCAGGTCGCCGGACTGGCCGAACCGGGTCACGCCCAGGTGCGCGGCGGGCACCCGGTGGATGCCGGCCAGGAAGGCCAGGGTGTGCGGGTGGCCGTCGAGCACGGTGACCATCGGGGCGGCCCGGTCGGCGGGGAAGGCCTGGTCCAGCACCGCGGTGGGGGCGTCGTCCTGGCCGCGGCGGGCCTGCAGCGCGCGGAAGAGCAGCCCGGGTGAGGTGACGACCACGACGTCGGCGGGGAAGCCCAGCCCGGTGAGCCGGTCGGCGGCCTGGATCCCCTCGGGGACGAGCGCACCCATCGTGACCACGGTGACCGCGGGCTGCGGCACCCGGCGCAGCGCGTAGGCCCCGGCGACCACCTGACGACGGCGGCGCTCGCGGGCGGCCGGGTCCTCGGGGACCGCGGCCAGGCTCTGGTCGACCGGCCGGGTCGACAGCCGCAGGTAGGCGCTGGTGCCACCGGGCTTGCCCAGCCGGCCCAGCGAGGCGAGCAGGCACCACTCGGTGTCCAGCGCGAACGCCGGCTCGTAGGTGACGACGCCGGGCTGCTCCAGGCCGATGGAGGGCGTGGTGATCGACTGGTGCGCCCCGCCCTCGGCGGCCAGCGTCACCCCCGACGGCGTGCCGACCAGGATCGACTGGCCCCCGGCGTAGACCCCGAAGCTCCACGGCTCCAGCGCCCGGGAGACGAACGGGTCGTACATGACGCCGATCGGCAGCAGCGGCTGCTCCCAGCGGCTCCACGTCGCGCCCAGCTCGCCCATCAGCCCGACCAGGTTGACCTCGGCGATGCCGAGCTCCACGTGCTGGCCGCTGGGCCGCTCCCGCCAGTGCAGGATCGTCTCGGGGTCGTCGGAGAACCAGTCGCGCCGGTCCTCGGCCGCCCAGACGCCGACCTTGTTGACCCAGCCGCCCAGGTTGGTGGAGCTGGAGACGTCGGGGCTGACCGTGACGACCCGCGCCCCGGCCTCGGGCGCGGCCCGGTTGAGGTCGAGCAGCGTGCGGCCCAGCGCGGCCTGCGTGGTGCCGGTGCCGTTCGGCGTCCGGCCCAGGTCGCCCGGGACCGAGGGAGCCGGCGCGCCCTGGTGCGGGGTGCGGCGCAGCCGGTCGGCGGCCGCGGCGAGCAGCCGGCCGGGGCCGGAGGCGGGGTCGAAGCGGGTCCAGGGGTCGGCCGGGTCCACGCCCACGCGGTCGGCCAGCTCGTGCAGCTGGGCCTCGGTCAGCAGCGCGGAGTGGTTCTGCGGGTGGCCCTCGATGGCCAGGCGGTAGCCCTTGAGCGTGTACGCCAGCACGACGGTGGGGCGGGTGTCGTCGATCTGGGCGAACGCCGTCCGCAGCGCCGCCAGGTCGTGCCCGCCGAGGTTGCGCACCGCGGCGACCAGGTCCTCGTCGCCCACCCCGGCGATCAGGCCGGCGATCGCGGCCGCCCCGGCGCCGTCCCCGGGCAGGTGCTCGCGCAGCTCGGCGGCCGAGCGGCGCAGCATCCGCTGGTACTCGGGGTTGGTCATCTCGTCGATCCGGTCGCGCAGCTCGGGGCCGCCCTCGCGGGTGTAGAGCTCCTCCAGCAGCGCGCCGTACTTCACGGTGAGCACCTGCCAGCCGGCCGCGGCGAACATGCCCTGCAGCCGGGTCGCCCCGAAGGTCGGCACCACCCGGTCCAGGGACTGCCGGTTGAGGTCGACGACCCAGCAGACCTCGCCCAGCTCGGCCACCATCGGGTCGACCACGGCCTCCCACACCGCGCCCTCGTCGAGCTCGGCGTCCCCCACCAGCGACCACTGCCGGCCGGCACCCCCGGTGCCGAACTGGGTGTTGACGTAGCGGCGGGCGATCGCGCCCCAGATCGGCGCGGTGGCCCCGATGCCGACCGAGCCGGTGGAGTAGTCCGCCGGCACCGGGTCCTTCAGGCGCGAGGGGTAGGACTGCAGGCCGCCGAACTCCCGCAGCGTGGTCAGCGCCGACGCCGGCAGCTGGCCGAGCAGGTACTCCAGCGCGTGCAGCACCGGCGAGGCGTGCGGCTTGACCGACACCCGGTCCTCCGGGCCCAGGGTCTCCAGCCACAGCGCGGTCATGATCGTGGTGATCGAGGCCGACGACGCCTGGTGGCCGCCCACCTTGAGCCCGGTCGGGTTGGGCCGCACCCGGTTGGCGTGGTCGACGATCGCGCTGGCCAGCCAGAGCACCCGCTGCTCGACCTCGCGGAGGGCGGCGTCGTCGGTGCTGGTGCCGGCAGCGTTGCCGAGGGTGGCGGTCATGCACCCAGCTTGACCGACCGTCCGGGCCCCCGGCCAGCCGCGTGGTGCAGCCCGGCAGCCGCCCCGTGCGCTGCGCGGACGCCCCTGCGCACTGATCGGCTGGCGTTCGTGTCGTGCACGACCTAGATTGCGGTCGCCAGCTGTGGCCCGTGCCACATCCGAGACGACGTCGTCCGCGCGGAGGTGACCGTGGGCCAGCCCCTGTCGAGGTTCCCCGTGGTCGGCACGCGCAGCCTCGAGGAGGCGCAGGACGCCGTCACCCGGGTCTACCTGCAGCACGACCTCACCGCGCGGGAAGACCAGGTGGCGATGCAGCTCAACGCCGTCACCGACCGGAACTTCACCCTCGGCTACCTGACCTACGGTGCGCAGACCGAGCTGGTCATGCCGCCCACCGAGGACTGCTACCACGTCAACCTCACCACCGCGGGCAGCACCGATGCCGACCGGTCCGACGGCGCACGTACCCGCACCGTGGCGCGGGTGTCCGGGGCGGTGCTCAACCCCAAGCAGCGCAACACGGTGCGCTGGACGCCCGACGCCGAGCAGCTGATCCTCAAGATCCCCCGGGCCAGCCTGGAGTCGCACCTGGGCGACCTCATCGGCCGGTCGGTCGCCGACGTGGTCGACTTCGACTTCGGCCTGGACCTCACGGCGCCGGCCGGGCAGTCGCTGCTGAACTCGGTGGAGTTCCTCGCCCGTGAGCTGGACCGGCCCGGCGGGCTGGCCGAGATGCCGCTGGCCCGCGAGCAGCTCGAGGCGTTCGTGATGACCCAGCTGCTGCACGCCGGTCGGCACCAGTTCTCCGACGCCCTCGCCGCCCCCGCCCGGGCCCTCGAGCACGGCCGGCTCGCCCCGGTGGTCGCCTTCCTCGAGGAGCACGCCGACGAGGCGCTCACCCCGCAGCAGCTGGCCCGGGTGGGCTGCATGAGCGTGCGCACCCTGCACGCGGCCTTCCAGCAGCAGTACGGCGAGTCCCCCATGAGCTACCTGCGCCGGGTCCGGCTGGACCGGGTGCGGGGCGAGCTCGTGCACGCCGACCCCACGACCGTGCGGGTCACCGACGTCGCCGTCCGCTGGGGCTTCTTCCACCAGAGCCGCTTCGCCCAGCAGTACCGGGACCGCTTCGGCGAGCTCCCGTCCGCCACCCTCCGCCACTGACCCGGGAGACTCCCTCGTGGACTACGACGAACTGTCGGCCGCCTTCCTCGCCGAGCCCTCCGCCGGCCGGCCCGCCCCGCGCATCCCCACCGGGGCCGCCCGGTCGCTGCGCGACGCCGCCGAGCCGCTGGCCACCATCGGCTTCTGGGGCAAGCCCGCCTACGCCGCGATGGAGGCCCTGGGCCTGGAGTTCCTCACCGGCTACGTGTGGGGCCGCACCGCGCCGATGGGCGAGCCCACCCCACCGGTCGTCGTCGCCGCCTTCGGGGTGTTCGAGCCCGGGCTGATCGCCTCCCTGTACGACCAGGCCCGCGGGATCGCCTCGCGGGAGGACGTGCTGGCCGCCCGGGAGAAGGGCGCGGTGGACTCGCTGCACGAGGTGCTCGGCGACGTCCCGACCGGTGAGGTCGAGACCGCCGTCGCGCAGCTGCGCCGGGCCACCGACGTGGCCGTCGCCGACGTCACCGGCCGGCCGCTGGTGGCGGGCCTGGCGTCGCTGGAGTGGCCGACCGACCCGTGGGGCCAGCTGTGGCACGCGCTGAACATCCTGCGCGAGTACCGCGGCGACACCCACCAGGCGGCCAACGTCGCCGCGGGGCTCTCGGGCGTGCAGATGAACCTGGTGACCGAGTACTGGATCGGCTGGGAGCCCCGCGCCTACGCCGGCACCCGCGCCTGGGCCCCGGAGGTCATGGACGCCGCCGACGCCGACCTGCGCGAGCGCGGCTGGCTGGCCGACGGCGAGCTGACCGGCACCGGCCGGGCCGAGCGCGACCGCATCGAGCAGGTCACCGACGAGGCGATGACCCGGGTGCTGGCCCCGATCAGCGACGACATCGAGGCGCTGACCGCGCAGCTGGACGGCTGGAGCAACCGCATCGTCGCCGCCGGCGCGGCGCCGTCGGACCCGTACAAGCGCGTCAGCGGCTGACCCACCCCGGTACCGGGAGCTCCACCCCACCCCTCCGGCTCGACGGGTGGGGTGGAGCTTCCGGCACCCCGAGGGGGGCCGGGGGGTCAGGGCTCCAGGAGGACCTTGATGGCGCCGTCCCGCTTGGTGCTGGCGACCTCGAAGGCCTCCGGGGCGTCGTCCAGGGAGAACCGGTGCGTGACCAGCGGGCTCAGGTCCACCCGGCCGGCCCGGATGAGCTCCAGGGACCGCTCGTACTGCCCGCGGCCGCCGTTGCCGCCGACCCCGAACACCGTCGCGGTCTTGAGCATCATCGGGACGACGGGGATGCCCGGGAGGTCGTTGGCGTAGCCGATGAAGCTCGCCTTGCCCTCCTTGCGCACCAGGTCGATCACCGACGCCGACGCCGCGGGCGCACCCGAGGTCTCCACGACGATGTCCGCCCCGCGCCCGCCGTGCATCTCCAGCACCCGGTCCACCAGGCCGTCGGTGCGGCTGTCCAGGCAGTCGGTGGCCCCGAACGCCCGGGAGACCTCGAAGACCTCCTCGCGGACGTCGGTGACGGTCAGCCGGCCGGCGCCCGAGAGCGCCGCGAACCGCGCCACGGCCAGCCCGATCGGGCCCTGGCCGAGCACCAGCACCGAGTCGCCGAGCTTGATCTGCAGCCGGTCGATGCAGTTCAGCGCGACGGCGAAGGGCTCCAGCAGGGCCGCGCCCCAGATCGGCACACCGTCGGGGATGGGCACCAGGTTCACCCGCGGGACGGCGACCAGCTCGGCGAAGCAGCCGTCGCTCCACAGCCCGATGAGCTTCTTGTTCGGGCAGTCCAGCGAGGGCCCGTCGACGCAGGCCGCGCAGACCCCGCACGGCAGGGACGGCTTGACCGCGAACTGCTGGCCGACCAGCGACTCGTCCACGCCCTCGCCCACCGAGACGACGGTGCCGGCGAAGTCGTGGCCGGGCACCCGCGGGAACGGTGAGTCGATGCGGCCCTCGAACTGGTGCGCGTCGGTGCCGCACAGCGAGGCGACGTCGACGTGCACCACCACGTGCAGCGGGTCGGCGGTGGGGTCCGGGCGCTCCTGGACCTCGACCTGGCCGACGCCGGCGAGGACGACCGCCTTCACGCGGCGTCCTCGCCGGTGTGGCCCTCGGGCACGACGAACCGCTCGGGCAGCTTGCCGCGCGAGGCGAGGACGGCGTGCAGCTGGTCGCGGTGGTGCACCACGTGGCCGACCACGATGGGCAGCCACTCGGCCACGGTCATCCGCCCCAGCGTGGTGATCTCCACCGACCGCTCGAGGATCTCCGGGGTGTGCATCGGCAGCGTCGTGACCATCGTCCGGCGCAGCGAGGCGATCTTGTCCGCGGCCTCGGCCGCGGTCGGCGGGATCGCCCCGATCGTGTCGTGGCCGATCTCCTCCCGGTAGAAGAAGTCCAGCTCGGGGTCGGCCTGCAGGCGGGCGATGTCGGCCACCCACAGCAGCCCGGCCAGGGTCATGTGGCTGACCACCGTGGCGCCGGTCCACCCGCCACCGGGGTCGGCCACGTGCAGGTCGCCGTCGTCGATGCTGCGCAGCAGCTCCTCGACGGCGGTCAGGGTGCGGTCGGCGATCCGCGTCTGCGTCTCGACGATGTCGGACATGGTGCTCCCGTCGTCCGGCCGGGCTGCGGTGCCCGGCGTCACGGGGAAAGGTAGGGCGCAACGCATGTCGGGTCCAGAGGGCCCGGCGATGCGTGCGCTCTGCGGATGCAGGTCCGCCGGGCGCGGATGGTCCCGGGTCCCGCCGCGCCCCTAGCGTCGGGCCGTCCCGCACGACGACGTGGAGGAGCCGCATGACCGCCGGAGCGCTCGAGGGCATCCGCGTGCTGGAGATCGGCACCCTCATCGCCGGCCCGTTCGCCGGGCGGCTGCTGGGTGACCAGGGCGCCGACGTCATCAAGGTCGAGGCCCCCGACCGGCCCGACCCGCTGCGCACCTGGGGCCAGGCCCACGAGGACGGTCGCGGCTTCTTCTGGACCGTGCACGCCCGCAACAAGCGCTGCATCACCCTGGACCTGCGCGGCGAGCGGGGGCAGGAGCTGTTCCTGGCCCTGGCCGCCGACGCCGACGTCGTGGTGGAGAGCTTCCGCCCGGGCACCATGGAGCGCTGGGGCCTGGGGTACGACCGGCTGGCCGCGGCCAACCCCGGCCTGGTGCTGGCCCGGGTCTCCGGCTACGGCCAGACCGGGCCGATGGCCGCCCAGCCCGGCTACGCCAGCGTCGCGGAGGCCCGAGCCGGGCTGCGGTTCGTCACCGGCTTCCCCGGCCAGCCGCCGGTGCGGATGGCGCTGTCGATCGGCGACTCGCTGGCCGGGATGTTCGCCTGCCAGGGCATCCTCACCGCGCTGGTCGCCCGCGCCCGCACCGGGCAGGGCCAGGTGGTCGACGCCGCGCTCACCGACTCCTGCCTGGCGGTGACCGAGTCGATGGTCCCGGACTACTCCCGCGCCGGGCTGGTGCGCCAGCCCAGCGGCACCCGGCTGGACGCGATCGCCCCGTCCAACAGCTACCGGACCGCCGACGGCACGTTCGTGATCATCGCGGCCAACCAGGACACCCTGTTCCGGCGGCTGTGCGCCGCGATGGGGCGCCCCGAGCTCGCCGACGACGAGCGCTACGCCACGCACACCGCCCGCGCCCGGCACCAGGACGAGCTCGACGACCTCATCGGCGCCTGGGCGGTGCAGCTCCCGCCCGAGGAGGTGGTGGCCCGCTGCAGCGGCGCCGGCGTCGTCGTCGGCCCGGTGGCGACGGTCGCCGACGTCGCGGTCGACGAGCAGTTCCTGGCGCGGGGCATGCTGGTGGACCACCACGACCTCGGGGTGGACGCCGACGTGCTCGGCCCGGGCGTGACGCCGCAGCTGTCGGCCACGCCCGGGGCGGTGAAGTGGGCCGGGCCGCCGAGGCCGGGGTGGCACAACACCGAGGTCTACGGCGAGCTGCTGGGCCTCACCGAGTCCGACGTGGCGGCACTGGCCGCCGAAGGGGTGATCTGAGTGCAGCTGCCACCCAGGGTCGACGTCCGCGAGGTCGGCATGCGCGACGGCCTGCAGCTGGAGGACCCGGTCCCGCTGGAGGCCAAGCTGGAGATGCTCGAGGCACTGGTCGCCACCGGCGTGCAGCGCATCGAGGTGACCTCCTTCGTCTCCCCGAAGGCGGTCCCGGCGCTGGCCGACGCCGACCAGGTCGCGGCGGCGCTGGGCCGGTACGAGGGCGTGCACTTCTCCGCGCTGGTGGCCAACCTGCGCGGGGCGCAGCGCGCGGTGGACGCCGGCATCCCGCACCTGGAGTACGTGGTCAGCGCCGCCGACTCGCACTCCCGGGCCAACGCCGGCCGGCCCACGTCCGAGGCCGCCGAGGCGATCGGCGCCATCGCCGAGGTCTCGCACGCCGCCGGCGGCTCGCTCGAGGTGATCATCGCGACCGCCTGGGACTGCCCGTTCGACGGACGGACCGATCCGTCCCGCACCCTGGACGTCGTCGCCACCGCGGTCGCCGCCGGCGCCGACCAGCTCTGCCTGGGCGACACGATCGGCACGGTCACCCCGCGGCGCACCGTCGACCTGCTCGAAGCCGTCCGCGCGGCGGCACCCGGCCTGCCGCTGGGCGCGCACTTCCACGACACGCGCGGCACCGGCCAGGCCAACGCGCTGGCCGCCGTCCTGGCCGGGGTCACCCAGCTCGACGCGTCGGTCGGCGGCCTCGGCGGCTGCCCGTTCGCCCCGGGCGCCAGCGGCAACATCGCCACCGAGGAGCTCGTCTACTGGCTCGACGACTCCGGGGTGGAGACCGGCATCGACCTGGACCTCGTGCTCGCCGCGGCCGCCGTCACCGAGCGGGCGGTGGAGCACCCGCTGCCCAGCTCGCTGTACCGGGCCGGCGGGGCCAGCAGGCCGCGCGGGGAGTTCCGCCCGTGAAGGTCGTCGGGGTCGTCGGCAGCCCGTCGGTGGGCGGCCGCACCGACGCGGGGGTGGCGGGCATCCTGGCCGGCTGCGCGGGCGCCGAGGTGATCAAGCTGAGCCTGGCCGACACCGACGTGGCGACCGTGCTCGACGCGGTGGAGGCCGCCGACGCCGTCGTCTTCGGCAGCCCCACCTACCGGGCGTCGTTCTCGGCCCTGCTGCGCAGCCTGTTCGAGAACGCCGAGCGCGGCCGGTACACGACCGAGACGACGGCGCACCTGGCCGGCACCACGGCCGCGATCGTGATGACCAACAACGCCCCGGAGCACTTCCTGGCGCAGGACTCGCTGCGCAGCCTGCTCGCCGGGTTCTACGGCTGCCAGGTGCTCAGCCCGGGCCTGGTGCTCTCCCACCCGCACTTCGACGGCGACGGCCTGACCGCCGACGCCGCCGAGCTGGCCGCCGCCCACGGCCGCGCGCTGGTCGACCTGACCCGCGCCGTCCAGGGGTCGGCGGCCATCCGCGCACTGCACCCGCAGGTCTAGCGCTCTGCGGACACAGGTCGGCGGACAACGGATGGTCGCCGACCCGCACGCCTCCCTACCGTTGCCGTGACCGGCACCACACCGAGAAGGAGCAGTCGATGACGACCGCGACGTCCACCGAGCTCGAGTCCTTCGGGCTGTTCATCGGCGGCAAGACCGTCGACGCCCGCTCGGGCAAGACCTTCGAGTCGCAGAACCCCTACACCGGCCAGGCCTGGGCGGTGCTCGCCGACGGCGCCCCCGAGGACGTCGACGAGGCCGTGGCCTCGGCCCGCACCGCCTTCGAGGGCGAGTGGGGGCAGATGACCGGGTTCCAGCGCAGCGCGATCATGCGGAAGTGCGGGGACGCGATCCTCGCCAACGCCGAGCGGCTGGCCCAGCTCGAGGTCAACGACTCCGGCAAGCTGATGCGCGAGATGCTCGGCCAGCTCAAGGGGCTGCCGAACTGGTACTACTACTTCGCCGGGCTGGCCGACAAGATCGAGGGCCGCACCGTCCCGCCGGTCAACCCGAACTACTTCGGCTACACCGTGCGCGAGCCGGTCGGCGTCGTCGGCGCCATCACGCCGTGGAACTCCCCGCTGCTGCTCCTGACCTTCAAGCTCGCCCCGCTGCTGGCCGCCGGCAACACCTGCGTGGTCAAGCCCTCCGAGCACTCCCCCGCCTCCACCGTCGCCTTCGCCCAGGTGCTCCACGAGGCCGGGCTGCCCGCGGGCGTGCTCAACGTGGTCACCGGCTGGGACCGCTCCACCGGTGAGGCGCTGGCGTCGCACCAGGGCGTGGACAAGGTCGCCTTCACCGGCTCCACCGCCACCGGTGCCGCCGTCGCCCGGGCCGCGGTGAGCAACCTCAACCGGGTCACCCTCGAGCTGGGCGGCAAGAGCCCGCAGATCGTCTTCCCCGACGCCGACCTCGACGCCGCCGCCAACGGCCTGGTCGCCGGTGTCTTCGCGGCCACCGGGCAGACCTGCATGGCCGGCTCCCGGCTGATCGTGCACGCCGACGTGCACGACGCCCTGGTCGAGAAGATCGCCGCCCGGGCCAACGAGATCGTGCTCGGCGACCCCAACGACGCCGACACCGAGATGGGCCCGGTGGCCAACCGGCCGCAGTACGAGAAGGTGCTCGGCTACCTCGAGGGCGCCGCGGCCGAGGGCGCCACCTTCGCCTGCGGCGGCGAGCCGGCCGCCGAGCTCGGTGGGCTGTTCGTCAAGCCGACCGTGGTCACCAACGTGACCCCGGAGAACACCATCGTCCGCGAGGAGGTCTTCGGCCCGGTGCTGGCCGCCTACACCTTCACCGACGAGGACGAGGCGCTCAAGCTGGCCAACGACACCCCCTACGGCCTGGCCGGGGCGGTGTGGACCAAGGACGTGCACCGCGCCCACCGGGTCGCGGCCAAGCTGCGGGCCGGCACGGTCTGGGTGAACGCCTACCGGGTGGTCGCCCCGAACATGCCCTTCGGCGGCTTCGGCAACTCCGGCATCGGCCGGGAGAACGGCGTCGACGCGGTCAACGAGTACACCGAGAACAAGTCGGTGTTCATCGAGCTGACCGGCGGGACCCGCGACCCGTTCCAGCTGGGCTGACCCGTGCTGGCGGAGGCGTTCCGCGAGGTGATGGCCGGGGTCGCCACCCCGGTCTCGGTCATCACCGCGGTGTCGGCCGACGGCGTCCCGCACGGGACGACGGTGTCGGCGTTCGCGTCGCTGTCGATGGACCCGCCGATGGTGCTGGTCTCCCTGGACCGCGGCTCGGACCTGCTGGCCCTGGTCCGGGACACCGGCCGGTTCGGCGTGAACGTCCTCGGCTCCACCCAGTCGGCGCTGGCGCTGTCCTTCGCCCGCAAGGGCCCGGACAAGTTCGCCGCCGTCGACTGGGTGCCCGACTCCGGCCTGCCCCGCCTGCCCGGCGCACCCGGGTGGCTGGCCTGCGACGTGGAGTCCCTGGTCGAGGGCGGTGACCACGTCGTCGCCCTCGGCCTCGTCCGGGCCGCGGCCACCGTCGACGGACAGCCGCTGACCTACCACTCCCGGGTGTTCGGCACCCACACGGCCCTCGAGGTGACCGCATGACCCGCAGGACCCCCACCGAGGCCGTGCAGACCGCCGTCGCCGCGCTCGCCGCCGGCGGCATGGTCGTGGTGGTCGACGACGAGGACCGGGAGAACGAGGGCGACCTCGTCGTCGCCGCCGAGCTGTGCACCCCTGAGCAGATGGCCTTCGTCGTCCGGCACACGACCGGCATCGTCTGCGCGCCCATGCCCGCCGCACGGGCCCGCGAGCTGCAGCTGCCGCTGATGGTCACCGACAACACCGACGCCCACGGGACGGCGTTCACCGTCACCGTGGACCACCTCGGCACCTCCACCGGGGTGTCGGCGGCCGACCGGGCGCTCACCGTCCGCTCGCTGACCTCCGCGCCGGCGGAGGAGTTCCGGCGTCCGGGGCACGTGTTCCCGCTCATCGCCCGGGAGGGCGGGGTGCTGGTGCGCGCCGGGCACACCGAGGCCGCCGTCGACCTCACCCGGATGGCGGGCCTGTCCGGGGTCGGGGTGATCGGGGAGGTCGTCGACGAGGACGGGTCCATGCGCGCCGGGGCCTCCCTGACGGCGTTCGCCACCGAGCACGGGTTGCCGGTGCTGGCGATCGCGGACCTGGTGCGGCACCGCCGGGCCACCGAGACCCTCGTCGAGCTGGTCGGGTCCGCGCAGATGCCCACCGAGTTCGGCGAGTTCCGGGCCCTGGCCTACCGCAGCACCCTCGACGGCACCGAGCACCTCGCGCTGGTCATGGGCGACCTGGCCGCGGCCTCGCGCACCGGTGCCGGCGCGCTGGTGCGGGTGCACTCGGAGTGCCTGACCGGGGACATCCTGGGCTCGCTGCGCTGCGACTGCGGCAGCCAGCTGGAGACCGCCCTGGCCACCATCGCCGCCGAGGGCACCGGTGCGGTGGTCTACCTGCGCGGCCACGAGGGCCGCGGCATCGGCCTGGGCCACAAGATCCGCGCCTACGCCCTGCAGGAGCAGGGCCTGGACACCGTGGACGCCAACACCGCCCAGGGCCTGCCGGTGGACTCCCGCTCCTACGGCGTCGGCGCGCAGATCCTCGGTGACCTCGGCGCCACCCGGATCCGGTTGATCACCAACAACCCGGCCAAGTACGGCGGCCTGGAGGGCTACGGCCTCACCATCACCGGCCGGGTCCACCTGCCCACCGTGGAGACCCCGCACAACCTCCGCTACCTCCGCACGAAGCGGGAGCGGATGGGCCACGCGGGGGCGCCGGCGCCCGGGCTGTCCGCCGTCGTCGACCTGCCCGTCGCCGGCACCTGACGCGCAGGTCAGGGGACCGTCGCGAGGTCTGCGGCGAACGGTCAGGCGGGTGCGCTGGGCGGCTGTCCGGCGCCGCCCACGGCTCCTAGCGTCGGTGCTGAACGTGGCCCAGCGCACACCGCGCCCGGCCCGCCGACCTGCCGAGGAGCCCCGCGTGACGACCACCGACGACCGTCCCACCCAGCGCGCCAACGAGCGTCTGGACCTGGCCCCCACCGACCCGCGTCCGCCGGCCGAGACCCAGCCGCGCGCGGACCGCACCACGACCAACCCGCTGTTCAACGACCAGGGCATGAAGCTGGGCCTGTTCGGCACCAACTGCTCCTACGGGCTGATCATGAGCCACGCGGCCAGCAGCTACGAGATCACCTGGGAGCACACCAAGGCGATCGCGCAGAAGGCCGACCGGCTGGGCTTCGAGGCGATGGTGCCGGTCGCGCGCTGGAAGGGCTTCGGCGGCTCGACCAACTTCAACGGCAACTGCTTCGAGACCTACACCTGGGCCGCGGGGCTGGCCGAGGCGACCGAGAACATCGCGATCGCCGCGACCTCGCACCTGCCGACCATGCACCCGATCGTCTCGGCCAAGCAGGCCATGACCATCGACCACATCTCGGGCGGGCGGTTCGTGCTCAACCTGGTCATGGGCTGGGTGACCCCGGAGATGGAGATGTTCGGCCGGGAGCAGCGCGAGCACGACGAGCGCTACGCCTTCGGCCAGGAGTGGATCGACTACGCGGTCAAGCTGTGGACCGAGGAGGGCAGCTTCGACGTCGACGGGAAGTACTTCAACGGCATGGACGTCGAGGCCTACCCGAAGCCCGTCCAGGGGCCCCGGCCGGCGCTGATCAACGCGGGCAACTCCAAGGCCGGCATCGAGTTCTCCGCCCGCAACGTCGACGTCAACTTCGCCTCGCTGGACACCCTGGAGAACGTGCAGACCTACACCTCGACGCTGAAGGAGAAGGCCCGCACCGAGCACCAGCGCGACATCCAGACCATGACCTACGGGCTCATCGTCTGCCGCGACACCGAGGCCGAGGCCAAGGCCGCCTTCCAGAACGTGATCGACGAGGGCGACTGGGGCGCCGCCGGCAACGTCATCAAGATCGCCGGCTCGGGCGCGTCGCAGTCCTTCGACCACGTGGTCAAGGAGTACCAGGAGCGCTTCATCGCCGGGTGGGGCGGCTACCCGATCGTCGGCACCCCGGAGCAGGTCACCGAGGAGCTGGTGAAGCTCAACCAGGCCGGCATGGACGGCATGATCATGGGCCTGATCGACCCGGTGCAGGAGCTCGACGTGTTCGAGAGCGACATCCTGCCGCTCATGCAGCAGGCCGGCATCCGGCACTGAGACGACGACGGGGCCCCGGGTGCACGCACCCGGGGCCCCGTCGCGGGTGGCTCAGGGTTCGACGGTGACCTTGATGGCCTTGCCGCTCTTGACGATGTCGAAGGCCTCCAGCGCACGCTCCAGCGGGATGCGCTCGGTGATGAGGTCCTTGACCGGCACCTGCCCGGAGGCGATGTACTCCAGCGCCCGCTTGTTGTGCTCGGGGGCCGAGCCGTTGGCGCCGTGGATGTGCAGCTGCCGGTAGTGCACCACGTTGGAGTCGCAGGTGATCGTCGGGTTGGTCTTGGGCAGCCCGCCGAAGAAGGAGATCCGGCCGTTGCGGGCGGCCATCGCGATGGCCTGCTCCTGGGTGACGTTCGCGGCGGTGGCGGTGATGACGACGTCGGCGCCGCGGCCGCCGGTCAGCTCCATGACCCGCTCGACGACGTCGACCTCGGCGCCGTTGATGACCTCGTCGGGCTGCACGGCGTCGGCGCTCATCTGCAGCCGCTCGGCGTTGACGTCCACGAGGAAGACCTTGCCCACCTTGTGCACGCCGCGGGCGATGCGGATGTGCATGCAGCCGATCGGGCCGGCGCCGAAGACGACGAGGGTGTCGCCCTCCTCGATGCCGAGCAGCTCCTGGGCGTTGATGGCGCAGGCGAAGGGCTCCGCGGCCGAGGCCTCGTCGAAGCCGACGCCCTCGGGGATGCGGTTGAGACCGTCGACCTTGAGCACCTGCTCGGGCACGACCATGTACTCGGCGAAGCCGCCGTCGTACTGGTAGCCGACGGAGGTCTGGTTCTCGCAGACGGCCATCCAGCCCTTGCGGCACTCGTGGCACTCCCCGCACGGCACGGCGGCGATGACCTGCACCCGGTCGCCCGGGGCCCAGCTGGCGCCGAAGGCGCTCTCCACCTCGGCGCCGACCTCGACGACCTCGCCGGCGATCTCGTGCCCGATGGTGCGCGGCGGGCTGAGGTTCTGGTGCCCGTTGTGGAAGATCTTGACGTCGGTGCCGCAGGTCGAGCAGTTGCGCACCTTGATCTTCACCTCGCGCGGACCGCACTCCGGCTCCGGCACGTCCTCGAGGCGGACGTCCTCCGGGGCGTAGAAACGCAGGGCCTTCATGTGTCCTCCACAGGGGTGCGATCGCGCGGATGTGCCCGCGATCACTGTAGTGACGGGGCTCCTCGCATCGGATCGTACGCATCCGGGCCCCGGGTCGGCCCGACTCGTTCGGCCCGGACCCCTTGACCGGGCCCGAAACGGCTTGTACAAACTCAAACGCAGATCCGTGACAGCTGTCACAGACTGTGCCTACGATCCGATCCACCGCCGTCCGCGGGCTCTCGCCCCGGCTGCGCCCTCTCGAGAAGAAGGTCATCGATGGCCACAAGCACCGACACCGCGCAGCGGGGATCGGCCCGGCTGCGCGTGCAGCGGTTCGGCACGTTCCTGTCGAACATGGTCCTGCCCAACATCGGCGCGTTCATCGCCTGGGGCCTGATCACGGCCCTGTTCATCCAGACCGGCTGGATCAAGCTGATCGGCGACGCCTTCGGCTACGACGGCGGCTACGGCTTCGTCTCCCAGCTCGGCGCCTGGACCAACGCCGACGGCACGCCCATGCACGAGGGCACCGGGATCGTCGGCCCGATGATCACGTACCTCCTGCCGCTGCTCATCGGCTACACCGGCGGCCGGATGACCTACAACGACAACCTCCGCGGCGGCGTCGTCGGCGCCATCGCCACCATGGGCGCCATCGCCGGCGCCAGCGTCCCGATGTTCCTGGGCGCGATGATCATGGGCCCGCTCGGCGGCTGGTCGATGAAGAAGCTCGACGCGCTGTGGGCGCACAAGATCCGCCCCGGCTTCGAGATGCTGGTCAACAACTTCTCCGCCGGCATCTGGGGCGGGTTCCTCGCCGTCATCGGCTTCGTGCTCGCCGGCCCGTTCGTGCAGGCCTTCAGCACCGTCGCCGGGAACGTCGTCGACTTCCTGGTCGAGCGCAACCTGCTGCCGCTGACCTCGATCTTCATCGAGCCGGCCAAGATCCTGTTCCTCAACAACGCGATCAACCAGGGCATCCTGACCCCGCTGGGCACCAACCAGGCCGCCAGCGCCGGCCAGTCGATCCTGTTCCTGCTCGAGGCCAACCCCGGCCCGGGCCTGGGCCTGCTGCTGGCCTTCGCGCTGTTCGGCAAGGGCGCGGCGAAGTCCTCGGCCCCCGGCGCGATCCTCATCCAGTTCATCGGCGGCATCCACGAGATCTACTTCCCGTACGTGCTCGCCAAGCCGAAGCTGATCGCCGCGGTGATCCTCGGCGGCATGGCCGGCGTGGCCACCAACGTGGCCTTCGGCTCGGGCCTGCGCTCCCCGGCCTCGCCCGGCTCGATCATCGCCGTCTGGGCGTCCTCGCCGCCGAGCAGCCTGCTGGGCGTCACCGCCTCGGTGGTCGTCGCGGCCGGTGTCTGCTTCGTCGTCGCGGCCTTCCTGCTGAAGATCGACAAGAGCGCCGACGACGGCGACCTGGCCGCCGCCACCGCGCAGATGGAGGCCAACAAGGGCAAGAAGTCCTCGGTCGCGGGCATGCTCGGCGGCTCGGCCGCGGCCTCGACCGGCCCGATCCACTCGATCGTGTTCGCCTGCGACGCCGGCATGGGCTCCTCGGCCATGGGCGCCTCGGTGCTGCGCAAGAAGGTGCAGGGCGCCGGGTTCTCCGACGTCACCGTGGTCAACAAGGCCATCTCCAACCTGAGCGACGACGTCGACCTGGTGGTCACCCACCGCGACCTCACCGACCGGGCCCGCTCGAAGTCCCCCTCGGCCGCGCACGTCTCGGTCGACAACTTCATGGGCAGCCCGCGCTACGACGAGATCGTCGAGCTGCTCCGCGAGCGCAACGGCTCCGGCGCGGGTGCCGGTGCCGCCGCGGCCCCGGCCGTCGGCGGGGCGAGCGGGCTGCTGGCCCGCGAGTCGATCGTCCTGGACGCCAGCGGTGACCGTGCCGCCGCCATCCAGCAGGCCGGCGAGCTGCTCGTCGCGGCCGGCGCCGTGGACTCCTCCTACGTGCGGGCCATGCACGAGCGGGAGACCTCGGTGTCGACCTACATGGGCAACCTGCTTGCCATCCCGCACGGCACGAACGAGGCGAAGTCGGCGATCCACCGCTCGGCGATCTCCTTCGTCCGCTTCCCGGGCGGGGTCGACTGGAACGGCTCGGAGGTGCGCTTCGTGATCGGCATCGCCGGCGCCGGCGACGACCACCTCGCGCTGCTCGCCCGCATCGCCGAGGTGTTCAGCGACAGCTCCCAGGTCGCCCGCCTGGAGCAGGCCCGCACCGAGGACGACGTCCTCGCCGTCCTGGGGGCCATGCAGCCCGCCTGACGCGTCACCGCAGCGGCCCCGGTCCCCTCGTGGGACCGGGGCCGCTGTGCGTCCGGGGCAGGATGCCCGCATGCACACCCGGCCCCTGACCGTCGTCACCGGGGGGAGCCGCGGCATCGGGGCGGCCACCGTCGCCGCGCTCGCCCGCGCCGGCCACGACGTCGTCGTCGGCCACCGCACCGGGGAGACCGAGGCGGCCGCGGTCGTGGCCGACGCGGAGTCCGTCGGCGTCCGGGCGGTCGCGGTGCGGGCCGACGTCACCGACCCCGACGACGTCGACCGGCTGTTCGGCACCCCGCTGGGGACGCCGACCGGGCTGGTCGCCAACGCGGGGCTCACCGCCCACCTCGGCGACCTGGCCGACACCCCGGTGGACGTCGTCCGGCACGTGCTGGACGTGAACCTGCTCGGCGCCGTGCTGTGCTGCCGCCGCGCCGCCCAGGTGATGGCGACCGACCGCGGCGGGGCCGGCGGCGCCGTCGTGTGCGTCTCCTCGTCGGCGGCCACCCTCGGCTCGCCGCACGAGTACGTGCACTACGCCGCCGCCAAGGCCGGCGTCGACGCGCTCGTCGTGGGGCTGGCGAAGGAGCTCGCGACGTCCGGCGTGCGGGTCAACGGCGTCGCCCCGGGCCTGGTGCGCACCGGCATCCACGCCGGCGCGGGCGACCCCGGGCGGCTGGACCGGGTGACCGCCCGGGTCCCGATGGGCCGTCCCGGCGAACCCGACGAGGTCGCCCCCGCCGTGGTCTGGCTGCTGGGCCCGGACGCCGGTTACGTCACCGGGACGGTGCTGCGGGTGGCCGGCGGGCTGTAGGCCGGTTGCAACGGGTTGCAGCCCGGCAGGTGGGCCGTGACCGCCGTCACCATCGTCTGACGAATGCGTTTATGGTCACACCGGCACGTGACACCAAGTGCCGCCAGGCCGAGCGAAGCAGGAGCAACGATGCCCACCACCACCCGCGCCGCCATCATCCGCCAGTCCCCCGGCGAGTACGAGACCGTCACCCTCGACCTCGACGACCCGAAGAAGGGCGAGGTCCAGGTCAAGCTGGCCGCTTCGGGGCTGTGCCACTCCGACGACCACCTGCAGACCGGCGACCTCCAGGTCATGACCTACCCGTTCTGCGGCGGCCACGAGGGCTCCGGCGTCATCACCAAGGTCGGCCCCGACACCCCCGGCTTCGAGGAGGGCGACCACGTCGTCTTCTCCTTCGTGCCCTCCTGCGGCCAGTGCTCCGCCTGTCGCCGCGGCGACTTCAACCTCTGCGACACCGGTGCGCTGCTGCTGGTCGGCTCCCGCCCGGACGACCCGGAGGACTTCCGGATGCACCTGGACGGCCAGAACGTGGGCCAGATGTGCGGCATCTCGACCTTCTCGGAGTACACCACCGCGAACGTCGCCTCGGTCATCAAGATCGACAAGGACATCCCGCTGAAGTCCGCCGCCCTCGTCGGCTGCGGCGTGCCCACCGGCTTCGGCACCGCGGTCAAGGCCGGCGGGGTCAAGCCCGGTGACGTCGTCATCGTCATGGGCATCGGCGGCATCGGCATCAACGCCGTCCAGGGCGCGGCCCACGCCGGCGCCACCCGGGTCATCGCGGTCGACCCCGTGCCGTTCAAGCGCGAGATGGCGCAGGAGTTCGGCGCCACCGACGTGTTCGAGGACATGGAGAAGGCCACCGAGTTCGCCCAGTCGATCACCGAGGGGCAGGGCGCCGACGTCGCCCTCATCACCGTGGGCGTGCTCAAGCCCGAGCACCCGGCGCAGGGCCTGGCCTCGATCCGCAAGGGCGGCACCGTCGTCGTCACCGGGCTGGGCAACATGACCGAGACCACGCCGATCTCGGCCTTCGACCTCACCCTCATGCAGAAGCGGCTGCAGGGCGCGATCATCGGCGCGCAGTCGCCGCACTCGGACATCCCGAAGCTGCTGCGCATGTACCAGGCCGGTCACCTCAAGCTCGACGAGCTGATCACCAAGGAGTACACCCTGGACCAGGTCACCGAGGCCTACCAGGACATGCACGAGGGCACGAACATCCGCGGCGTCATCGTCTTCGACTGAAGAAGGACCCCCTCGCCCCCCACGACGCGCTCCGCCCGCCGCGGGTCCCTGCGAGGGCGCCGTTCCAGCGAGTCACCTGGCCGCCGTCCGCTACCTCGCGTAGCGGGCGGCGGCCTTCTCGCGTGCCCGGGCGGCCAGCACCTCGCGGTCGCGCGGCGGTGCGCTGGTGACCAGGTCCTCGAGCAGGTGCCGGGTGGCGTGCGCGATCTCGGCCACCGCCCGGTCGAACGCCTCCTGGTTGGCCTGGGACGGCTTCACCGACCCGCTGACCTTCCGGACGAACTGCAGCGCGGCGGCGTCGACCTCGTCGGGCGTGGTGGCCGGCTCGAGGTTGTGCAGGACGCGGATGTTGCGGCACATGCCGATCAGGCTAGGACGGCGGTCTGCGCCGGGACACCCTTCGCCAGCGCCCGGCTGACGACCAGCCGCTGGATCTGGTTGGTGCCCTCGAAGATCTGCATGACCTTCGCCTCGCGCATGTAGCGCTCGACCGGGAAGTCGCGGGTGTAGCCGTACCCGCCGAGCACCTGGACGGCGTCGGTGGTCACCTTCATCGCGTTGTCGGTGGCGACCAGCTTGGCGATGGAGGCCTGCCGCGAGTAGGGCAGGCCGGCGTCCTTGAGCCGGGCGGCGTGCAGGGTCATCGCCCGGGCGGTCTCGGTGCCGGCGGCCATGTCGGCCAGCAGGAACGCCAGGCCCTGGTGGTCGATGATCGGGACGCCGAAGGTCTCGCGCTCCTTGGCGTAGGCCAGCGCGTCGTCCAGCGCGCCCTGCGCCAGGCCGACCGCGACCGCGGCGATGCCCAGCCGGCCGGCGTCCAGACCCGACAGCGCGATCGGCAGACCCTCGCCCTCCGCGCCCAGCCGGCGGTCGGCGTCGACCCGGACGCCCTCGAACCGCATCAGCGCGGTGGTCGAGCCGGTCAGCCCCATCTTCCGCTCGGCCGGGTCGGCGGACAGGCCCGCGGCGTCACCGGGCACCAGGAAGCAGGAGATGCCGCGGGAGCGGTGCTCCGACGTCCGGACCATCACCTTGTAGAAGTCGGCCTGCCCGCCGTGCGTGGTCCAGGCCTTCTCGCCGGTGATCACGTACGCGTCGCCGTCCCGGACGGCCTTCGTGCGCATCGCGGCCGGGTCGGACCCGGCGTGCGGCTCGGACAGGCAGTACGCGCCCAGCAGCTCACCGCCGAGCATCTCGGGCAGCCAGCGCTCCTGCTGCTCCCGGGTGCCCGCCGTGGCCAGCCCGAAGCAGGACAGCCCGTGCACGCTCACCCCGACGCCGACGCTGGCCCACACCGCGGCGATCTCCTCGAGGACCTGCAGGTAGACCTCGTAGGGCTGCCCGCCGCCGCCGAGCTCCTCGGCGTAGGGCAGCCCCAGCAGCCCGGCCTTGCCCAGCGTGCGGAACACCTCCCGGGGGAACTGCTCCTCGGCCTCGGCCTGCGCCACCCGGGGCGCCAGCTCCTCCCGGGCGAGCTCGCGGGTGAGCTCGAGCAGGTCGGCGGCCTCCTGGGTGGGGACCAGACGCTGGACCGGCATGGCGGGCACCTCTCATCAGTACTGCAGGACGCTTCGCAGTACCGAAGATAGCCTGGATGCCATGACCGCCGCCAGGACCGCCACCCGGGGTCCCGCGCGCCGTGCCGAGCTGCTCGACCAGCTGGTCGACGTGGTCCTCGCCGAGGGGTTCGCCGCGTTCACCCTCGACGAGCTGGCCCGCCGGCTGCACTGCTCGAAGTCCACGCTGTACGCGGTCGCCGGCAGCAAGGAGCAGCTGGTCGTGGCCGCCGTCCGCCGGTTCTTCGCCCGGGCCACCGTCGCGGTCGAGGAGCGCGCCGCCGCCCCGGCCGACGCCGGCGGGCGGATCGAGGCCTACCTCCTGGCGGTCAGCGAGCAGCTGCGCCCGGCCTCGGCCGCCTTCTTCGCCGACCTGGCCGCGTTCCCGCCCGCGGCCGAGGTGTACGCGGCCAACACCCGGACGGCGGCCCGGCGGGTGCAGCAGCTGGTCAGCGCCGGGGTGGCGGCCGGCGAGCTGCGCCCGGCGCACGCCTCCTTCGTGGGTGCCGCGGTGACCGAGGTGATGGCCGCCATCCACGCCGGGCGGATCGCCGCGGCCACCGACCTGGACGACGCCGCGGCCTACGCCGAGCTCGCGGCCCTCGTCGTCGCGGGGCTGCACCGCAGCTGAACCTTGACCCCGCGGGTCGCGTGGGTAAGGTGAGGCTTACCGACCATGGTCCGTCCGGGCCACCCCGCGACCGTGCCAGGAGATGCCGTGGCCCCCGCCGTGCGCCCCGCGCCGCGCACGGCACCCGGCGACCCGGCCACGGGGACCCGCCCCGAGCGGCGCGGCCTGCTGCGCGGTCCGGCCACCCGCATCGGCGGGCTGTGGCTGCTGCTGGCCCTGGTCGTCGTCGCCGCCGGGCTCAGCGTCGCCGTCGGCACCCGCGCGGTCGACCTGGGCACCGTCTGGCACGCGCTGACCGACCCGGCCGCCACCGGTGACGACGTCGTGGTCATCCGCGAGCTGCGGGCGCCGCGCACGGTCCTCGGCATCCTCGTCGGGCTCTCCCTCGGCGTGGCCGGCGCGCTCATGCAGGGCCACACCCGCAACCCGCTCGGCGACCCCGGCCTGCTCGGCGTCGCCGCCGGCGCGTCCGCCGCCGTCGTCGGCGCGATCTTCCTGCTCGGCATCACCACGCCCTCGGGCTACGTCTGGTTCGCCTTCCTCGGCGCGCTGCTCGGCTCGGTCGCGGTCTTCCTCATCGGCTCCAGCGGCCGCGGCGGCGCCACCCCGGTCAGCCTGGCGCTGGCCGGTGCCGCGCTCAGCGCGCTGCTCTACGCGCTCATCCGCACCGTGCTCATCACCGACCAGCAGACCCTGGACAGCTTCCGGTTCTGGGTGGTCGGCTCGCTGGCCGGCCGCGACGCCGCCGTCGCGTGGCAGGTGCTGCCCTTCGTCGTCGTCGGCCTGGTGCTGGCGATGGTCAACGCCCCGGCGCTGAACCTGCTGGGCATGGGCGAGGACGTCGCCCGCGGGCTGGGCCAGCACGTGCTGCTCGCCCGGGTCACCGGCATCGCCGCCATCACCCTGCTCACCGGCGCGGCCACCGCGGCCTGCGGGCCGATCGGTTTCGTCGGCCTGGTCGTCCCGCACGTCGCCCGCGCGATCACCGGCCCCGACCACCGCTGGCTGGTGCCCTACTCCGGCCTGCTCGGCGTCGTGCTGCTGCTGGTCGCCGACGTGGTGGGCCGGGTCGTCGTCCGCCCCGGCGAGCTGCAGGTGGGCATCGTGCTGGCCCTGGTCGGCGCGCCGTTCTTCATCGCCCTGGTCCGCCGCCGCCGGCTGGTCGCGCTGTGACGGTGCCGCGATGACCTCGACGATCACCACCCGCGGCCCGGGCGTGCGCACCGACCGCCGGCGCACCGTCCGCGTCGGGCCCTTCTCCGGCGTCGTGCGCACCCGCCAGCTGCTGCTGCCGGTCGTGGCGCTCGCCGCCCTCGTGCTGGTCAGCGCGGTCAGCCTGGGGCGCGGTGACTACCCGATCGGCCTGGGCGACGTGCTGCGCACGCTGGTCGGCCTCGGTGACCCCACCCAGCAGTTCATCGTCACCGAGCTGCGCGCGCCGCGGATCGTCGTCGGCGTCCTGGTCGGCCTGGCGCTCGGCCTGTCCGGCGCGCTCATCCAGACCTTCGCCCGCAACCCGCTGGCCTCCCCCGACACCCTGGGCATCAACGCCGGCGCCTCGGCCGCCGCGGTCGGCGTCATCGTGCTCGGCGGTGGCTCCGGCGCCGCGGCGGGTCTGCTCGGCGGGCTCGGCCTGCCGGTGGCGGCCCTGCTGGGCGGCCTGCTGGTGGCTCTGCTGATCTTCGCGCTGGCCTGGCGGCAGGGCGTCGACGGCTACCGGCTGGTGCTGGTCGGCGTGGGCCTGTCCGCCGTGGGGTTCGCGCTGGTCGACTGGCTGCTCACCCGCTCCGACATCCAGGACGCCGCGGCCGCCACCGTCTGGCTCACCGGCTCGCTCAACGCCCGCACCTGGGACCAGGCCTGGCCGCTCGGGCTCGCGCTGGCCGTGCTGCTGCCCGTGGCGCTGGCGCTGTCCCGCCAGCTGGGCGTACTGCAGTTCGGTGACGACACCGCGCGTGCCCTCGGCGTCCGGGTCGGCGCCACCCAGGCCGTCGTCGTGCTGGTCGCCGTCGCGCTGGCCGCCGTCGCCGTCGCCGCGGCCGGGCCGGTCCAGTTCGTCGCGCTGGTCGTGCCCCAGGTCGCCGTCCGGCTCGCCGGTGGGTCCCGGCCGCCGCTGCTGGCCTCGGCGCTGCTGGGCGCCGTCCTCGTCGTCGGGGCCGACCTGCTGGCCCGCACCGTGCTGCCCGTCGCCCTGCCCGTCGGCATCGTCACCGCCGTCGTCGGGGCCCCCTACCTGCTCTGGCTGCTCGTCCGCGGCCGCCGATCGATCACCGCATGAGGCGAGGAGACCCGATGACCGCGACGCTGGCCCACCCCGACCTGCGCGCCGCCGCCCGGCCCCGGGTGCGGCTGGCCGCCGAGCAGGTGCGCCTGGCCTACGGGGAGAACGTCGTCGTCGACGGCCTGGACCTCGAGCTCACCGACGGCTCGTTCACCGCGATCGTCGGCCCCAACGGCTGCGGCAAGTCCACCCTGCTGCGCGCCCTGGGCCGGCTGCTGCGCCCCACGTCGGGCCAGGTCGTGCTCGACGGCAAGCCGATCGCCCGGACCCCCACCCGCGAGGTCGCCCGGGTGCTGGGCATGCTGCCGCAGACCCCGATCGCGCCCGAGGGGCTGACCGTGGCCGACCTGGTCGCCCGTGGGCGGCACCCGCACCAGTCCTGGCTGCGGCAGTGGTCCCGCGACGACGAGGACGTCGTGGCCGAGGCGCTGCGCTGGACCGACATGGACGGGTTCGCCGACCGGCCGGTGGACGCGCTGTCGGGCGGCCAGCGGCAGCGGGCCTGGATCTCGATGGCGCTGGCGCAGGGCACCGACCTGCTGCTGCTCGACGAGCCCACCACCTACCTGGACCTCTCGCACCAGATCGACGTGCTGGAGCTGATCGCCCGGCTGCACGCCGAGCGCGGCCGCACCGTCGCCGTCGTGCTGCACGACCTCAACCTGGCCGCCCGCTACGCCCACCGCCTGGTCGCCATGAAGCACGGCGTGGTCGTCGCCTCCGGCACCCCGGCCGAGGTGCTCACCGAGCAGCTGCTGGCCGACGTGTTCGACCTCGAGGCGCGGGTCGTCACCGACCCGGTCTCGGGGACCCCCATGGTGGTCCCGGTCCGCCGGCTCCGTTGACCTCCACAACCGCGCAACCGCAGGTCAGGGCAGGCTTGGCTCGGTGGCGGGGCGCCCGGACCTCTGTCACCGTCTCCCCATGACCAGCACCCAGGAGATGCCCCAGGTCCAGGACTGCTCGGTGAGCGCCTGCTCCTACAACGCCGACTCGGGCTGCCACGCCGGCGCCATCACCATCGGCGGCGACCACGCGCACTGCGGCACGTTCGTGGAGATCTCGTTCCGCGCCGGGCTCGAGCGCACCGGCGTCGTCGGCGCCTGCCACCGCACCGACTGCCGGCACAACGAGAAGCTCGAGTGCACCGCGTCGGCCGTGCAGGTCGGGTCCGCCTCGGACCAGGCCGACTGCCTGACCTACTCCGCCCGCTGACCCCGGCCTAGGAGGCCAGCAGCGCCGCCACGTCGGGCAGCGGCTCCAGCTCGACGCGGCCGTCGGCGTGCGCGCGCAGCGACGTGTCGGCGACCGACAGCGCGGCCACCGGGTCGACGTCGTCCACCAGCACGGTCGCGCCGTGCGCGGCCAGCCCACGCAGGGCACTCAGCAGGGTGCGCCGCTGCGCCGCGGGCAGGCCGTCGGTGAGCCGCTGCACCAGCACCACCGGTGCGTCGGCCGCGGCCACCCGGGCCAGCCGGTCGGCCAGCGGCTCGTGGGCCGGGGCGGTCAGCCGGACGGCGCCGAGACCGCCGTGGCCGTCGGCGCAGCGGGCGCTGCCCTCGTCGAGCGCGCCGCACACGGCCGACCGCACGGGGGCGGGGCCGAGCAGGACGACGACGGACGCGACGGGCAGCTTCAGGGACACGCGGGACCTCCAGGACGGATGAGGCAAGGCTAACCTCGCCCCACCCGTCCTGTCGATGGTCAGCTGCCGGCGAGGGCGTCCTGGATCTGGGGCACCAGCTGGTCGAGCGCGAACGGCACGCTGAGCACGTCGTTGTAGCTGATTGCGCCGCCGCCGGACAGCGGGTCGGTGTAGATGACCCGGCCGGCCTGCACGGCGGGGACGGTGGCGAACACCGGGTCGGCCTCGAGCTGGCTGCGGGTCTCCTCGACGCTGCTCAGCGCCAGCACGACCACCAGGTCGGCGTCCAGCAGCTGCACCTGCTCGGCGGAGATGGTGACGAAGAAGCCGCCCTCGGCGTCGATGTCGGCGATGCCGGGGGTGAGCTCGAAGCCCAGGTCCTCGAAGAAGGACACGCGGGTGTCACCGGTGACGTAGGCGGAGTAGCCGCCGCTGCCGTCGGTGGCCGGCAGGGTCACCACGACGGTCTTGCCGGCGAAGTCGGGGTTGGCGTCGCGGGCCGCGCTGAAGTCGGCGTCCACGCCGTCCACGAGCTCCTGCGCCTGGTCCTCCTTGCCGAGCGCCTGGCCGATCGCCAGGGTGGCGTCGTCCCGGTCGACCAGGTAGGCCGTGGAGCCCTCGGGCCGGGCGAGCACGGGGACGACGGCCGACAGCTGGTCGTACTCGTCCTGCTCGATCCCGCTGCCCACGGCGACGACGAGGTCGGGCCGCAGCGCCAGGACCTCCTCGACCCCGGGCGGGGAGGAGACGGGGAAGACCTGCATCTCGGCCTCGCCGGCGAGGTCCTCCGCCCACGGACCCAGGCCCGGGACCGAGGCGTCGGGGAAGGTGACGAACTCCTGGAAGGCGACGGGCTGCACGCCCAGGGCCAGGAGGGTGTCGACCTCGGTGTAGCCGATCACGACGATGCGCTCGGGCTCGGCGTCGATGGTGGTCTCGCCGAAGGCGTTGGGGATGGTCACCGGGAAGGCGCCGTCGGCCGCGGCCGACCCGCCGGTCTCCTCGGACGAGCCACCGCCGGTGGAGCCGCCGCAGGCGGACAGGGCGAGCGCGGTGACGGCCGCGAGTGCGGCCAGGGTGGTACGGCGGGACATGGTCGGTCTTCCTCCGGTCAGGCGGTCGCAGCCAGCGCGGTGGCCAGCAGCGGGGTCAGGTTCTGCGCCAGGTAGGGCGCGGAGAGCACGGTGTTGTAGGACATGGCGCCGCGGACGTCGCCGGCGTCGACGAGCAGGCCGCCGTCGGCGACGACGGGTACCTGGGCGAGCAGGGCGTCGGCCTCCACGGTGGCCACCGACTCGGGGTCGGTGAGGACGACGAGGACGTCGCCGTCGAGCAGGTCCAGCCGCTCGGTGGACAGCTCGACGTAGAAGCTGTCGCCGGCGTCCTCGGCGAGCACGGCCTCCGGCGCGGTGATGCCGAGGTCGCCGAGCACCCGGCCGCGCGCGTCGGCGGGCAGGAAGGCGTAGTAGGTGCCGCCGGAGTAGAGCGCGGCGGTGCCGGTGGCGCCCTCGAGCTCGGGGTGCTCGGCCAGGGCGTCGGCGAAGGCCTGGTCGGCGTCGGCGATCAGCTCCTCGCCGCGGGCCTCCTCACCGACCGCCTGGGCGATCATCCGGGTGGCGGTGTCCCGGTCCACGCCGTAGGCCACCGTGCCCTCGGGGCGCACCAGCGTGGGCGCGATCTCCGACAGCTGCGCGTAGACGGCCTCGTCGAAGCCGGCGGAGACGCCCACGATCAGGTCCGGGGCCAGCGCGGCGACCGCCTCGACGTCGACCTCGGCGGAGGTGAACACCTCGGGCTCGACGTCGCCGAAGAGGTCCTCGGCCCAGGGTCCGACGCCCTTCGAGTCGGCGTAGAAGACGAACGGGGTGACCGCGACGGGCACCACGCCCAGCGCGAGCAGGGGGTCGGTGTCGGTCACGCCCAGCGCCACCACCCGCTCGGGCCGGTCGGGGACGGTGGTCTCGCCCCAGATGTGCTCGACGGTGACCGGGAAGGCGCCGTCGGACGCCGTCGGGCCGGCTGCGGGGTCGGTCCCCTCGGTGGAGCCGCCGCAGGCGGTCAGGGCGAGGGCGGTGACGGCGGCGAGCGCGGCCAGGGCGGTGCGGCGGGGCACGGGACTCCTTGGTGGTGAGGCGGTAAGGCTAGCCTCACCTGATCTGGCCGGTGCGACCAGGTCCTCCCGTCCGCCGAGACCGGATCGTGATCAGCCGGCCGCGCCGAGCCGGTGCAGCAGGGCCGCCTTGATCGCCGGCCGGGAGCCGAAGACGAGCAGGAACAGGGCCTCGCGGGACAGCCGCTCGGCCGGGTGGCCGCGGGAGACCGAGCCGCTCCCGGCGGCGACCGCCAGCAGGCCGGCCGCCCGGTGCGCCAGCGCGGCGGCCGCGGCCCGGGCGTCGGGCAGCTGCTCGGGTCCGGCGGCGTCCAGCCGGGCCCGGGCGGTGGCCAGGTCGGCGTCCAGCCCGGGCAGCTGCGCGAGCCGGGCGCAGCGGGCGGCCAGACCCAGGGCCAGCGACCCGTTGGCCCGCAGGTTGCCGGGGTCGCGGGCCTGCCACGCCGCCAGCGGCACCGACCGGACCAGCCTGGAGGCCGGGACGACGTGCCCGGACACCCGGAACTCCACCGTGGCGCTGGCCTGCACCGCGACCAGCTGCTGCGGCACCGCGGTGAGCGTGGGGCCCTCCTCCGCGTCGACCAGCAGGAAGTGCACGACGTCGTCGGCGTCCCGCGCGGCCACCAGGACGACGTCCACCTGCCCCCAGCCGGTGACCCAGGGGACCCCGCCGTCCAGCACGAAGGCGTCGCGCTCGCGGCGGGCGGTGATGGCGACCGGCTGCGGCCGGGTGGCCGCGAGCAGCGCGATGCCCGACCGGCGGCGCCCGGCGCACAGGTCGGCGAGCCACTCGTCGGCCAGCGAGGAGCCGGTCACCATCGCGGGCACGGTGAGGTGCTGCAGCCAGATGAAGGCTGCGGACAGGTCGCCGCCGGCGACGGCCTCGGCGACCGCGTGCACCGTGCCCGGGTCGGCGGCCAGGCCGCCGTGCGAGACCGGTCCGGTCAGGCCGTAGAGGCCCTCGGCGGCCAGGGTGTCCAGGGTCACCCGGGGGACGGCGCCGGCGGCGTCCACCGCTCCGGCCTGCGGGAACAGCAGCTCGTCGGCGAGGGAGCGGGCACGGGCGACGACGTCGGGCACCCGGACATGCTGCCCCGGTCCGGGCGGCGGCACACTGGGGTGGATGGACGTCGTCGCTCTCGCACCGCTGTCCGGCTTGACCGACTGGGTCCGGGGCCGGGGCCTGGCGGTGCTGCTCATCGTCATCGGCGCCGTGCTGCTAGCCCGCCTGGTCACCTGGGTGGGCGGCAAGGTCACCTCCCGGATCGACGCCAGCGCCGGCGGCGGCGACGCCCTGGTGCGCTCGGAGGCGGCCAAGCACCGGCACTCGCTGACCCAGGTGCTGCAGTGGGTCGCCGTCGTGGTGATCTACACCGTCGCCACGGTCACGGTGCTGTCGACGCTGGGCCTGCCGGTGACCAGCCTGGTCGCGCCGGCCACCGTGCTCGGCGTCGGGCTCGGGTTCGGCGCGCAGCGGGTCGTGCAGGACGTGCTGGCCGGGTTCTTCCTGATCACCGAGCGGCAGTACGGGTTCGGCGACGTGGTCTCGATCGCGGTGGTCGGCGGCGGCGACCCGGCCGAGGGCACCGTCGAGGACGTCACGCTGCGGATCACCCGGATGCGGTCGATGAACGGCGAGGTGGTGATCATCCCGAACGGCCAGATCGTGAAGGTGATCAACCTGTCCCGCGACTGGGCCCGCGCGGTGATCGACGTCCCGGTGCCCGCGACCACCGACGTCAGCCATGTGCAGGACGTGCTGCGCGAGGTCGGCGAGCAGGCCTTCGCCGACGAGCAGCTGGCCAAGCTGCTGCTGGACGCCCCGAGCGTCATGGGCGTGACCAGCCTGGGCCTGGACGAGGTGAACGTGCGGATCGTCGCGCGGACGCTGCCCGGCAAGCAGTTCGACGTCGGCCGCGACCTGCGCTCCCGCATCGCGCTCGCCTTCCGCCGGGAGGGCATCGTGGTGCGCCCGCAGAGCCCCGACGAGCCGGTGACCAGCCACGACCCCCGTGAGGTGACCTCGTGACCGACCGCCGCCCCACCACCCCGGTGCCGACCGTCACCGCCGAGCCGGCCACGCGTCGCCGTCCCCGCCTGCTGCCCAAGCGGGTGCCTGCCCGGATCGGACCGGCCCGCACCTCCACGCTGGTCCTGGTGGTGCTGTTCGTGGCGCTGTTCTTCGCCTGGGACCCCTCGGCGATGTCGGCGTCGTTCACCAGCCCGGTGCCGGCCTCGACCACCGAGGCACCCGCGCCCACCACCGAGGCCCCGGCACCCACGACGACCACCGAGGCGCCGGCCACGACGACGACCGAGGACCCGTCGCCGTCGTCGGCCCCGACCACGACGTCCCGGCCGACCACGACGGCGCCCAGCACGACCACCGAGGACGCCGACCCCACCACGACGGCGCCCCCGACGACGTCAGCCCCGGCCACCACCACGCCGGCCCCGGCGACGACCACGGCCCCCGACACCTCGGTCGCCCCCACCGGCTGACTCCTCCGCCAGCTGCCGGGCCGCGGCGCGCGTCGACCTTGCAGGACGACAACGCCGCCACGCCGGTGGGCGGCGCGCCACCGTTGCGGTTCTGCAAGATCAACGCGAGGGGCCGGCGGGGCGGGTCAGAACGAGGTGAGCACCGTGACGCCGGGGGTGCGGCCGACCTCGACCAGCGCGGGACCCGCCTCGGTGAGCGGCAGCTCGCGGGTGACCAGGTCCTGCGGGCGCAGCCGGCCGGCGGTGATCATCGAGAGCATCGCCGGGTAGTCGTGCGCGGCCATGCCGTGGCTGCCCAGCACGGCCAGCTCCCGGGCCACCACCAGCTCCATCGGCACCACGGCCCGGCCCGCCGAGGGCGGCAGCAGGCCGACCTGCACGTGCCGGCCGCGCGGGCGCAGCGACCGGATCGAGGCCTCGCAGGTGGCCGGCGAGCCCAGGCAGTCCAGCGCGACGTGCGCCCCGCCGCCGGTCAGCTCGAGCACGCCGTCCGTCGAGGGCAGCACGTGCTCGGCCCCCATCGCCGCCGCCAGGTCGCGCGCCCCGGGCGAGGGGTCGACGGCGACCACCCGGGCACCGGTGCCGACCGCGACCTGCACGGCCGAGAGCCCGACGCCGCCGCAGCCCACGACCGCGACCCACTCCCCCGGCGCGGCCCGCCCGACCCCGGTGACCGCGCGGAAGGCGGTGGCGAACCGGCAGCCCAGCGACGCCGCGACGGGGAAGGCCAGGTCGTCGGGCAGGGCGACCAGGTTGACGTCGGCGGCGTCGAGGGCGACGTACTGCGCGAAGGAGCCCCAGTGCGTGAAGCCGGGCTGCGTCTGCCGCAGGCACACCTGGCCGTCGCCGTCCCGGCACGGCGGGCAGGTGCCGCAGGCGCACACGAACGGCACGGTCACCCGGTCGCCCACCGACCAGCCGCGCACCCGGGCCCCGACGGCGGCCACCGTCCCGGCCAGCTCGTGCCCGGGCACGTGCGGCAGGACGACGTCGTCGTCGTGGCCGGACCAGGCGTGCCAGTCGCTGCGGCACACGCCGCTGGCCCCCACCTCCACCACCACACCGTCGGGCGCGGGCGCCGGGTCGGGCACCTCCCGCACGGTCAGCGGTCCGCCGAACTCCTCGAACACCAGGGCGCGCACGCCGCCAGCCTGCCCGACCGGGTCAGCGCAGCGCCGCCGCCATCCGCGCCACGGCCTCGGCCAGCACGTCGGGCCCGGTGCCGGCGTTCAAGCGGGCGAAACCGGGGCCGCCGAACCGGGCGCCGTCCTGCAGGGCGACCCGGCCGCGGCGCAGGAACGCCTCGACCGGGTCCCCGGGCAGCGCGGAGACGTCCAGCCAGGCCAGGTAGGTGGCCTCGGGCCGGGTCCACCCCACCTCGGGCAGGTGCCGTGCCAGCAGGTCGCCCAGTTGGTCGAACCGGGCCGCCAGCGCGGCGAGCAGCCCGTCGAGCCAGGCGTCGCCGTGCTCCAGGGCCGCCACCGAGGCGAGCACGCCGAGGTGGCCGGTCCGCGAGGTGAGGTCCGGCGGCAGCCGGTCGACCACCGCCCGGCCCGCCGGTGACCCGCTGACCACCGCGGCGCACGTGAGCCCGGACAGGTTGAACGCCTTGCTGGCCGACAGCACCGACACCGCGACGTCGGCCGCGCCGGGCACGGTGAGCAGCGGGGTGTGCACGGCACCAGGCAGGGTGAGCGGCGAGTGGATCTCGTCCACGACCAGCGGGACGCCGTGCCGGCCGGCCAGCGCCACCAGCTCGGCGAGCTCGGCCGCCTCGTGCACGCGGCCGACCGGGTTCTGCGGCGAGCACAGCAGGTAGGCCGCCGGCCGGTGCTCGGCGAACGCCCGGTCCAGCGCGGCCAGGTCCAGCCGCCACGGGTCACGGGCCAGCGGCACCTCGCAGGCCACGGCCCCGACCACGGCGACCCAGGCCCAGAAGGGCGGGTAGACCGGCGGGCTGAACGCGACCGGCCGCCCGCGCGCACCGAGGGCGCGCAGCACCTCGACCACGCCGACCTCCACGTCGGGGACGGCGGTGACCGCGGCCGGGTCCACCGCCCAGCCCCACCGGCGCGCGGCGAACCCCGCCCACGCGCGGCCCAGCCCGGGGACCGCCCAGGAGTAGCCGGTGTCCGACGCCGCGACCGCCGCGGCCAGCGCGTCGGCCACCGGCGGGGCCAGCGCGACGTCGAGCTCGGCCACCGTCAGCGGCAGCACGTCGGGGTCGTCGGCGGCCCACTTGGCGCTGCGCCGGCGGGCGGCACCGACCGTGTCGGCGAGGGTCAGGAACACGGGCTCCACGCACCCGACCGTGCCACCCCGCCGGCACCGGCGGGGCCTCAGGAGGTGATCGAGGGCCGTTCGGCGTCCGCCCGGGCGCGGGCCGCGCGGGCCCTGGCCTCCAGGGCCACCGCCTCCGCCTCCGCGGCCGCGGCCTCCAGCTCCTCCGGCGAGGACGGCGCCGGGGCCGGCGCCGCGGCCCGGACGTCGTCGTCCTTCATGCCGTTCATCTCGCCCTTGAAGATGCGCAGCGACCGGCCCAGGGAGCGGGTCGCGTCGGGCAGCTTCTTGTAGCCGAACAGCACGAAGACGGCGAGCAGGATCAGCCCGATCTCGGGTACGCCCAGGTCCATGGCGCCAGCGTGGCCCGCGAACCTGGGGGTCAGCTGTCGAGGAACCTGCGCAGCAGCCGGGCGAGCTCGGCGCGGTCGTCGGCGGGCAGCCGGGACAGCGCGGCCCGGGCGTCGGCCGCCCGCGCCGCGGACACCTCGTCGCGCACCCGCACCCCCTCGGGCGTGAGCTGCACGAGCACGGCCCGCCGGTCGGTGGGGTCGGGCACCCGCTCGACCAGGCCGCGCCCGGCCAGGCCGTCGACCACCTCGGTGGCCGACCGGGGCGCGATGTGCAACCGCTCGGCCAGCCCGGACAGCCGCAGGCCGTCGACCCGCCCGGCCACCATCAGTGCCCTGACCTGGTGCGGGGACAGGTCCCACGGCTCCAGCACCGCCTGCCACCGGCCGCGCAGCGAGCGGGCCGCGCGGACGATGAGCTCGCCCAGGTCGTCGTCGGTCGACACGGCGGAATGCTAGCGCGATCGCTGAGGTTCATGCATAGTGAGGTAACCACAGCAACCGACAGAGAGGGGGACGTGCATGCCACGCCCCGAGACCCGGACCGACCCCGCCGACCGCACCCAGCTCGAGCGCTCCCCCGTGCCGCTGCGCCGGGTGGTCGCGCTCTTCCGACCCTTCCGCCTCCAGGTGGGCACGGTGATGGCGCTGATCGTGGCCAGCTCGCTGATCGCCCTCGCCACCCCCTTCCTGGTGCGCACCGTCATCGACGACGCCCTCCCGCACGCCGACGTCCGGCTGCTGGCCTGGGCCGTCGCCGGCATGGTCGCCGTCGCCGCGGCCACCGCCCTGCTCGGCGTCGTGCAGACCTGGATCTCCACCACCGTGGGCCAGCGCGTCATGCACGGCCTGCGCACCGCCGTCTTCACCCACCTGCAGCGCCAGTCGCTGGGCTTCTTCACCCGCACCCGCGGCGGCGAGGTGCAGTCCCGCCTGACCAACGACATCGGCTCCATGCAGTCGGTGGTCACCACCACCGCCACCAGCCTGGCCTCCAACGCCACCACCGTCGTCGGCACCGCGGTCGCCATGGCCGCGCTGAGCTGGCGGCTGTCGCTGCTGTCCCTCGTCGTCCTGCCGCCGGCCGTGTGGCTGACCCGCAAGGTCGCCCTGATGCGCCGCGAGGTGACCGGGGAGCGGCAGCGCCGGATGGCCGACATGCAGACCCAGGTCGAGGAGGGCCTGTCCATCTCCGGCGTCCAGCTGGGCAAGACCCTGGGCACCGGCCCGGCGCAGTCGCTGCGGTTCGCGCAGACCTCCCAGGAGCTGGTCGCCCTCGAGGTGCGCTCGCAGCTGGCCGGCCGCTGGCGGATGGCCTCGATGAGCATCGTGTTCGCCGGCATCCCGGCGCTGATCTACCTGTTCGCCGGCCTCCCGGCGACCTCGGGCGGGATGACCATCGGCACCCTGGTCGCCTTCACCGCGCTGCAGGGCACGCTGTTCCGCCCGCTGATGGGCCTGCTCGACGTGGGCGGGCAGCTGATCACGTCGATGGCCCTGTTCAGCCGGGTGTTCGAGTACCTCGACCTGCCCGTGGACATCGACGACCCCGCTGAGCCGGTCGCGCTGCCGCACGTCCGCGGCGAGGTCCGGCTGGAGCACGTCGGGTTCTCCTACGGGGACCGGCCCGCGCTCACCGACGTCGACCTCGTGGTCCCGGCCGGCACGACGCTGGCCCTGGTCGGCGAGACCGGCTCGGGCAAGTCCACCCTCGCCTCGCTGGTCAGCCGGCTCAACGACGTGACGACCGGCCGGGTGACCGTGGACGGCGTCGACGTGCGGGACCTGCCGCTCGCCGAGCTCGCGCAGGTGGTCGGCGTGGTCAGCCAGGAGACCTACCTGCTGCACACCACCATCCGGGAGAACCTCCGGTACGCCAAGCCCGACGCCACCGACGCCGAGATCGAGCAGGCCGCCCGCCGGGCCCAGGTGCACGACGTCGTCGCGGGGCTGCCCGACGGCTACGACACCCTCGTCGGCGCCCGCGGGCACCGGTTCTCCGGCGGGGAGAAGCAGCGGCTGGCCATCGCCCGCACGCTGCTGCGCGACCCGAGGGTGCTGGTCCTGGACGAGGCCACCAGCGCGCTGGACAACGAGACCGAGCGCGCCGTGCAGGCCGCCCTCGACGAGGTCGCCCGGGGCCGGACGACGATCACCATCGCCCACCGGCTGTCGACCGTGCGGCACGCCGACACCATCGCCGTCCTGGACCACGGCCGGGTCGTGGAGCAGGGCACCCACGACGAGCTGGTCGCCGCCGGCGGCCGGTACGCGGCCCTGGCGGGTGCGGTGGCCCTCGCGGCCTGATCCGGGCATCGCCTAGGATCGGGGCGGCTCACGAGAGGCAGCGACAAGCACCTGGCTTGCTGCCCGGCAACCGCTACTCCGTCTGCGGTGCTCCCAGGGGAAGAGCCGGCCGCCCGGCGCCCGCCGGGGGAGCAACCGACGGAGTGCCCGCGCGCCGCGGGCCCTCCCGACACCGAGGAGGACGGCGCGATGAGCGGTTCCTGGAGCTTCGAGACCCGGCAGATCCACGCCGGCACCAGCCCCGACCCCACGACCGGGGCCCGCGCGCTGCCGATCTACGCGACCACCAGCTACCAGTTCCGCGACTCCCAGCACGCCGCGGACCTGTTCGCCCTCGCCGAGATGGGCAACATCTACACCCGGATCATGAACCCGACGCAGGACGCGCTCGAGCAGCGCGTGGCCTCGCTCGAGGGCGGCGTCGCCGCCCTCGCGGTGGCCAGCGGCCAGGCCGCGGAGACCCTCTCGATCCTCAACCTGGCCGAGGCCGGCGACCACGTGGTGGCCTCGGCCAGCCTCTACGGCGGCACCTACAACCTGCTGCACCACTCGCTGCCCAAGCTCGGCATCACGGTGTCCTTCGTCGAGGACCCCGACGACCCGCAGGCCTGGCAGGCGCTGGTCCAGGACAACACCCGGGCGTTCTACGCCGAGACCATCGGCAACCCCAAGGGCGACGTCCTCGACATCGCCGCGGTCAGCGAGGTCGCGCACCGCAACGGCGTCCCGCTGATCGTGGACAACACCATCGCCACGCCCTACCTGATCCGCCCCATCGAGTTCGGCGCCGACGTCGTCGTGCACTCGGCGACCAAGTACCTCGGCGGCCACGGCACCGCCGTCGCCGGGATCATCGTCGACAGCGGCAACTTCGACTGGACGCAGGGCAAGCACCCGATGTTCACCACCGCCGACCCGACCTACCACGGCGTGGTCTACGCCGACCTGGGCGCGCCCGCCTACGCGCTCAAGGCCCGGGTGCAGCTGCTGCGCGACCTCGGCCCGGCGATCAGCCCGTTCAACGCCTTCCTCGTCGTGCAGGGCATCGAGACGCTGTCGCTGCGGCTGGACCGGCACGTGGCCAACGCGCAGGCCGTGGCCGAGTGGCTCGAGGCCCGCGACGAGGTCGAGTCGGTGCACTACGCCGGCCTGCCCTCCTCGCCGTGGCACGCCGCCGCCCAGAAGTACGCCCCGAAGGGCCCCGGCGCGGTGCTGGCGTTCGAGATCGCCGGCGGCGTCGAGGCCGGCAAGGCGTTCGTGGAGGCCCTCGAGCTGCACAGCCACGTGGCCAACATCGGCGACGTGCGCAGCCTGGTCATCCACCCCGCCTCGACCACGCACTCCCAGCTGACCCCCGAGGAGCAGCTGACCACCGGTGTCACCCCGGGCCTGGTCCGCCTCGCGGTCGGCCTGGAGGGCATCGAGGACATCCTCGCCGACCTCGACGCGGGCTTCCGCGCCGCGAAGGGCGCCTGAGGTGGCGGGCGCCTGGCGGGAGGGGGACCCGTCGGGCGCCCGGCAGTTCCTGGACCTCGGTCCGCGGCAGCTCGAGCTCGGCGGGTCGCTGCCCGGGGTCCGGGTCGCCTACGAGACCTGGGGCGACCCGGCCGACCCGCCCGTGCTGGTGGAGCACGCGCTCACCGGCGACAGCCACCTGTTCGGCGCGGCGGGCCCCGGCCACCCCACCCCCGGGTGGTGGGCGGCGCTCGAGGAGCAGGTGAGCGGGTACTTCGTCGTGTGCGCGAACGTCCTCGGCGGCTGCCAGGGGACGACGGGGCCGGCCTCGGCCGCACCCGACGGCGGTCCGTGGGGCGCCCGGTTCCCCGAGGTCACCATCGCCGACCAGGTGGCCGTGGAGGTCGCGCTGGCCGACGCGCTGGGCATCGACCGGTGGGCCGCGGTCATCGGCGGCTCGATGGGCGGGATGCGGGCGCTGGAGTGGGCGGTCGCGCACCCCGAGCGGGTGGCGCAGCTGTTCTTCCTGGCCTCGGGGGCGGTGGCCACGGCCGACCAGATCGGCACCCAGACCACCCAGCAGGCCGCGGTCACCCTCGACCCGGTGGGCGGGCTCGAGGTGGCCCGGCGCATCGCGCACCTGACCTACCGCAGCGCCTTCGAGCTGCAGACCCGCTTCGGCAACGAGGTGCAGGCCGACGGCAGGTTCGCCGTGGCCAGCTACCTGGAGCACCACGGCACCAAGCTGGCCGGCCGGTTCGACCCGCACAGCTACGTCGTGCTCACCCAGGCCATGAACACCTGGGACGTCGGCCGCGGCCGCGGCGGGGTGGAGGCGGCGCTGGCGCGGGTCACCGCGCGCAGCCTGGTGGCCGGCATCGACTCCGACCGGCTGTACCGGATCGGCGAGCAGCAGCGGGTGGCCGACGCGCTCGGCGTCCCGCTGCGGGTGGTGGAGAGCCCCTACGGCCACGACGGCTTCCTCGTCGAGACCGCGGCCGTGGGGGCCCTCCTCCGCGAACTGCTGGGCTGACCCCTAGGCCAGCACGACCGACAGCGAGCCGCTGCCGTAGCCGGCCACCGACACGTCGATGTCCACCCGGTTGGTCGAGGCGGTCAGCCCGGCGATGTCGCCGGGCAGCGCCTCGCCCGGCGCGTACAGCCGGTCCAGCTTGGAGTGGGTCACCCCGCCGGCGTTGAACAGCGACGCGGCGACGTTGACCACCTCGTGCAGCACCTCGACCTGCATGTCGGTGAGCTCGCCCTCCTCGACGGAGTCCTCGCAACCGCCCTTGGGCAGCAGCGCGAGGGCACCGGCGCACCAGGCCGACAGCGGCAGGTCGATGAGGATGATCGCGTTCAGCCGCGAGGTCGGGTCCACGTAGGCGGCCACGGCCGCCGGGCGGGACGGGTTCGGGGTGACCGGCGCGCCCGGGCCGACGGTGACGTCACGGCCGAGCAGGCCCTCCAGCAGGTCGCGGACGGCCTTGTTGCTGGGCAGCCCGGTCTTCGCGGGGGCGGTCACGCCAGCACCGCGTCGAGCGCGTCGCGGAAGGTGTCCGGCGTGAACGGCTTGGCGATGAGGAACAGCGCGCCGGCGTCGGAGGCGGTCTCCCGCATCTCCGGCGACCCCTCCGAGGTGACGAACCCGAACGGCACGGACGAGCCCTGGGCGCGCAGCGCGCGCAGGCACTCGATGCCGGTCATGTTCGGCATGTTCCAGTCCGACAGGACCAGGTCCGGCGACTCGCTGCCCACCTTGGCCAGGCAGTCGGCGCCGTCCTCGGCCTCGACGACGTCCACGTCGTCGTAGCCGGCCTGGCGGAGGGTGCGGATGACGATCTGCCGCATCACCCGGCTGTCGTCGGCGACCAGGATCTTCACTTCGGGACCTCCGTGGTGGTGGTGGCGGGCGCCTCCGAGGCGCCCTGGATGGTGATGGCGAGGTCGTGGCCCCGCCAGCTCGCGGACACGCGGCAGGTGTCCTCGTCCTCGGCGCGCAGCGGGGCCGGTCCGGTCTCCGGCAACCCGAGGGCCGACGGTCCGGGGAGCAGCGACTTGACGTTGCCGCCGAGGATGTTGGCCAGCTCGCGGAGCACGTCGTCGACGTCCTCGGCGGTGGGCTGCTCGTCGTCGTCCAGCTGCAGCACCGACCGGGCGAGGTCGGCGGTGCCGGACGCGGCGCAGGTGAGCACGACGACGCCGTCCCAGGGGCCGGTGACGGTGACCCAGGAGCTGGGCCCGTCGACGGGCACGGCCCGGGGCAGGAGGAGCTCCTCCTCGCCGACCAGCGCGCTCCACACCTCGCCGGCGACCGCGGTCACGGTCTCGCCGTCGATGAGGGCGGTGATCGGCGCGCTCACGCCGGCACCCCGGGGGACGACGCCGCGGGCATGAGGCCGAGCAGGGACAGCTTGTCGGCGATCGCGTCGGCGGTGAAGGGCTTGATGACGTACTCGTGGGCGCCGGCGGCCAGCGCCTTGACGATCTGGCCGTGCTCGCTCTCGGTGGTGACCATCATCAGCGTCACCTGCCGCCACGCCGGGTTGGCCCGGACGGCGGAGACGAACTGCAGCCCGTCCATCACCGGCATGTTCCAGTCGATGCAGGCCAGGTCGGGGACCCAGCCCTCCTCGAGGACGTCGAGGGCCTCTCGGCCGTGCCCGGCGGGCCGGGTCTCGTACCCGAACCCCTCCAGGATGGAGGCGACGATCCGGCGCATCGCGCGCGAGTCGTCGATCACCAGCGCTCGCATGTCACTTCCCCTTCATCGGTCGGTAGGCGGAGCCGCGGCCGCAGGGGACCCGCTCCCAGGAGTCGTCGACGCCCAGCGTCGTCTCGGCGGCACCCAGGAACAGCCAGCCGTCCGGGCGCATGACCTGTCGCACCTTGCGCAGCACCTCGCGCTTGGTGGGCGGGTCGAAGTAGATGAGGACGTTGCGCAGGTACACCACGTCGAAGGGACCCAGCCGGGGCAGGGGCCCAGCGAGGTTGAGCTCGCTGGCGGTCACCATCTGGCGCAGGGCGGGCGAGATCTCCCACTCCGCGCCCACCCGGCTGAAGTGCCGGACGAGCATGGGGGCCGGCAGGCCCCGGTTGACCTCGAGCTGGCTGAACCGGCCGGCCCGGGTGCGGTCGACCATCGCGCGGGACAGGTCGGTGGCGGTGATCCGCACCCGGCTGGTCGCGTTGGGGAGCGAGTCGGCCAGCAGCATCGCGATCGTGTAGGCCTCCTGCCCGCTGGAGCAGGCGGCCGACCAGATGGAGATCGGCTCCCCGGGTCGCCGTGCGGCCTGCAGGGCGGGGACGACGGTGCCGGTGAGCGCGGTGAACGGGTCACCGTCGCGGAACCACGAGGTCTCGTTGGTGGTGAGCGCCTCGACGATGCTGCGGACCAGCGCGGGCTCCGGCCGGGCGCGGACGCGCTCGACGAGCTCGGCGACGCCGGGCAGGCCGAGCTGGCGGGCCAGCGGCATGAGCCTGGCCTCGACCAGGTACTCCTTGCCGGGCGCGAGGACGATGGCCGACTCCCGGCGGACGAGCTGGCAGACCCAGTCGAACCCGGACGTGGCGAGGGCGGTGGTCATGGGCGGGCTCCGACCAGGGACGGGGATCGGGTGGTGAGGCGGAGGACCGTGTCGGCGACCCGCTCGAGCGGGACGACCTCGTCGGCGTGGCCGGCCTGGGTGACCGCGCCGGGCATGCCCCAGACGACGGAGGTGGCCTGGTCCTGGGCGACGACGGTGCCGCCGGCCGCGCGGACCTGGCCGGCGCCGAGCTTGCCGTCCGAGCCCATGCCGGTGAGGACGACGGCCAGCACCGCGCCGTCGTAGGCGGCCACGGCCGAGCGGAAGAGCACGTCGACGGCGGGGCGGCAGAAGTTCTCCGGGGCGCCCTGGTCCAGCGCGGTGCGCCGGGGGCCGGCGCCGGCGGCCACGGTGAGGTGGAAGTCGCCCGGGGCGATGTGCACGGTGCCCGGGGCGACCGGCGTGCCGGCGCCCGCCTCGACGACGGTCAGCGCGCTGAGCCGGTCCAGCCGGGCGGCGAACTGCGTGGTGAACACCGGCGGCATGTGCTGCACGACGAGCACCGGGAGCGGGAAGTCCCGGGGCAGCCGGGGCAGCACCTTGGTCAGCGCGTCGGGGCCGCCGGTGGAGGACCCGATGACCAGGACGGCGGGGGCCTTGCGGACGCCGCGGGGGGCCGGCGCGGGCGGCGGGGTGGCCGGCCGCGGTGCCGCGGGGGCGGGCGGCAGCCCGGCGGGGCGGCCGGTGAGCACCTTGATCCGGGGGATCAGCTGGGCCCGGACGCTCTCCATCGACTGCTGCACGCTGCCGACGTTGGCCGGCTTGGTGACGTAGTCGTCGGCCCCGGCGGCCAGCGCGTCGAAGGTGGCGGTGGCGCCGCGCTCGGTGAGCGTGGAGAACATGATGATCGGCGTGCGGCGGCCGGCGGCGCGCAGCGCCCGGACCGCGGCGATGCCGTCCATCTCCGGCATCTCGATGTCCATGGTGATCAGGTCGGGCCGCAGCTGGTCGACCTTGGCCAGGGCCACCTTGCCGTTGACGGCGGTGCCCACCACCTCGATGGCGGGGTCCGCGCCGAGCACGTCGGTGACGATCTTGCGGACGACGATCGAGTCGTCGACCACCATCACGCGGATCGGGGGCACGGTGTCCTGCTCTCTGCTGGGGCCGGGGTTCGGCCGTGGGGTTGGTTTCGGCACGGGATCGTCGTCAGTTGAGCCGGGGAGCTCATCGGGCCGGCGGCAGCACCCCCGAGGGGTGGTCGCCCTCGGCGAGCAGCCAGGGCAGCAGCAGCTGGTCCAGCGCGGCGCCGTCGACCAGGTCGGCCATGGCCACGCCCTGCACGCAGCCGGCCACGGCGTTCCAGACCCCGCGGGCGCCGTCCCCGGGGGTGAAGCCGGCGGCCCGGAACGCCCGGACGGCGGCCAGCAGGGCCGCGGCCAGGGCCCGGGTGCGGCCCGACACGTGCGCGGCCCAGGAGGCGCCGTGCATCGCCGCGGCCCAGTCCTGGCGGGTGTCGCGGACCTCGTCGACGGCCACCCGCCACCGGCCGAGCACCACGGGGTCGGCGGCGGCGAGGTGGTCGAGCATGCCGAGCAGGGCGGTCGTGGCCGGGCCGAGGTCGGGCAGCGGCACGGGGCCGACCCGCTCGACGGCCTGGGCGAGCGCCCGCCGGTCGCGGTCGGGCACCGTGGCGGCGGCCCAGCCGGCCACCGCGGCGTCGGCGAGCACGTCCGCGGCCAGCTGGGCGACCTCGGGGGTCACCGCGGCCACCGCGGCCGACTCGGGCCCGAGCACGTCGTCGCGCAGCACCCGCTCGACGGCGGCGGCGTCGCCGAGCATGCCCTGCTCGAGCAGCGCCACCAGCGCCTCGCTGCGGGTGTGCTCGGCCCGGACGTCGCGCAGCGCGGGCACGCCGGCGCCGGCCAGCTCCCGCACCCGACCGGACCGCTCGGTCCAGCGGAGGCGCTGGGCGGCGCTGCCGGACACCACCGGGTGCGCGGCCGCCCACCCCTGCAGGTGGTCGGGTGCGGCGCCGAGGCCGGCCAGCAGCACGGTGGCGACGTCGGGCCCGCCGGGGAGACGGACCAGGTCGAAGCCGATGGTGGCGGCGCTGACCAGGGAGTAGGGCACGGCGGGCGCCTAGAAGGTGAACCGGCGGACGGTGCCGTGCAGGTCGCCCGCCATCCGGGCCAGCTCGTCGACGGCCACCCGGGTCTGCCCGAGCGCCTGCGTCGTCGTCCCCGCCGCGGATGACACACCGGTGATGGTCGCGGCGATCTCCGTCGCCCCGCCCGCGGCCTCGGCCACGCTGCGCGACATCTCGTTCGTGGTCGCGGTCTGCTCCTCCACGGCCGAGGCGATGGTCAGCTGGTAGTCGTTGATCTGCCCGATCACCTCACCGATCCGCCCGATCGCGGCCACCGCACCACCGGTGTCGGCCTGGATCGCCTCCACCCGCCGCGCGATGTCCTCCGTCGCCCGCGCCGTCTCCTGCGCCAGCTCCTTGACCTCGTTGGCCACCACCGCGAAGCCCTTGCCCGCCTCACCCGCCCGCGCCGCCTCGATCGTCGCGTTCAGCGCCAGCAGGTTCGTCTGCTCCGCGATCGACGTGATCACCTTGACCACGTCGCCGATCTCCTTCGACGAGACACCCAGCTTGGTGATCGTGGCGTTGGTGGCCTCGGCCTCCGCCACCGCCTCGGCGGCGACCCGGGCCGCCTGGTTGGCGTTCTGCGCGATCTCCCGGATCGACGCCGACATCTCCTCCGCGCCCGCCGCCACCGTGGCGACGCTGCGCGAGACCTCGTCGGCCGCGCCGGACACCGCGCCGGACTGCGCGCTGGTCTGCTCGGCCGACGCCGCGATCCGCCCGGCCGACCCCGCGAGCTGCTCGCTGGAGGCCGCCACCGCGTCGGCCGAGCCCACGACCGACGCCATCGTGGCGCGCAGGGTGCCCAGCGCCTCGTCGAGCGCGACCGCGGTGTCGCCGACCTCGTCGGCCCGGCGGACACCGGTGCTGCGGGTCAGGTCCCCGCCGGCCATGGCCACCGCGGTGTCGCGCAGCGCCCGCAGCCCCCGCACCACCCGGCCCGAGACGTGCAGCGCCAGCCCGACCACGACGGCCAGGCCCAGGGCCACCGCGCCGGCCACCCACCAGGTGGCGCGGGTGCGGTCGGCCGCGGCCGCGGCGGACTCGGCGTCCATCCGGTCGTCCAGGGAGGCCCGCAGGTCCTGGGTGAGGGTGATCAGCTGGAAGTAGGCGTCGTAGCCGGCACCCAGCACGAGGGCGTCACCGGCGTCGATGCTCTCCGGGGTGCCCTCCGCGTACTGCGCGACCGCGTCGTCGTCGGCGGCGAAGTAGGCGTCCCACTGCTGCCCGATCTCGTCGAAGGTGGCCCGCTCGTCGGTGGTCAGGGTGCCCAGCGGCATCGTGGCCAGGGTGTCCCGCAGGTCCTGCGCCGAGGCCAGGAAGCCGGCCCGGTTACCGGCGTCCGGGGCGATCGCCTCGGCGGCGCCGATCCGCCGCACGTCCCAGGCGTAGGCGACCTGCCAGCCGCTGACGTCGGAGTTGGCGGTCTCGATGCTCTGGGTGATCGACACGGCGTCCTGCAGCCGGTCGAGGTCGGCCACCCGGTGGCCGACCTCGGCCAGACCGGTCAGGGCCACCGCCCCGACCGCCGCGGCGGCGAGGATGCCGGCCGCGCCGACGGCGAGGACCTGGGTGCGGATGCCGGTCCGGCGGCCGCTCGTGGTGCTCACGGGGTCCTCCTGGGGTGGTCGGGTGCGGGTCGGGCGGGCGGTCAGTGGGTGAAGCGGCCGACGGTGGTGCGCAGGTCGCTGGCCATCCGCGACAGCTCGTCGACGGCCACCCGGGTCTGCCCCAGGGCCTGGGTGGTGGAGTCGGCGGCGGTCGAGACGCCGGTGATGGTGGCGGCGATCTCGGTGGTGCCGCCGGCGGCCTCGGCCACCGACCGGGACATCTCGTTGGTGGTCGCCGTCTGCTCCTCGACGGCCGAGGCGATGGTGAGCTGGTAGTCGTTGATCTGGCCGATCACCGACCCGATGCGGCCGATCGCCTCGGTGGCCCCGGTCGTGTCGGCCTGGATGGCCTCCACCCGGCGGGCGATGTCCTCGGTGGCCCGGGCGGTCTCCTGCGCCAGCTCCTTGACCTCGTTGGCGACCACGGCGAAGCCCTTGCCGGCCTCCCCGGCGCGGGCGGCCTCGATGGTGGCGTTGAGGGCCAGCAGGTTGGTCTGCTCCGCGATGCTCGTGATGACCTTGACGACGTCGCCGATCTCCTTCGAGGAGACACCGAGCTTGGTGATCGTGGCGTTGGTGGCGTCGGCCTCCGCGACCGCCTCGGCGGCGACCCGGGCGGCCTCGTTGGCGTTCTGCGCGATCTCCCGGATCGAGGCGCTCATCTGCTCGGCACCCGCGGCGACGGTGGCGACCGAGCGGGACACCTCGTCGGCGGCGCCGGAGACCGCGCCGGACTGCGCGCTGGTCTGCTCGGCCGACGCCGAGATCTGCGACGCCGAGGCCGACAGCTCCTCGCTGGAGGTGGCGACCGCGTCGGCGGAGCCCGCGACGGTGGACATCAGGGCGCGCAGGTCGACCAGGGCGCTGTCCAGCAGCGCGGCGGTCTGCCCGACCTCGTCGCTGCTGGTGATGCCGGTCTGCACGGTCAGGTCGCCGCCGGCCAGCGCGGTCGCGGTGGCCTGCAGCCGGTTCAGCCGGCGCACGAAGGAGCGGGCGACGGCGTAGCCGATGCCCAGGGCCAGGCCGATGCCCAGCACGAGCACCACCGCCAGCTCCACCCGGGTCGACCGGTAGGCGGCCGCCGCCGCGGCGGCGTCGTCGGCCGCGGCCGCGGCGCGGTCCTGCACCAGGCCGTCGAGGGAGTCGACCAGGCCGGTCATCAGCGGGGTCACCTGCCCGTCGCGCAGCCGGGTCCAGCCGGCGGTGTCCCCGGCGGCGGTGAGCGCGTCCAGCTGGCCGGTCAGGTCGATGTACTCCCCCACGCCGTCGATCGCGCCCTGCACGGCGTCCCGGTTCGCCGAGGTCAGCGCGACCGTGCCGAGCAGCTCCTGGCCGGCCGAGGTGAGGCCGTCCACGGCGTCCGAGCGGGTGGTCGTCCACGTGGCGAGGGACTCGGCGTCGCCGGCGCGGGCGGCGTTGGTCCGGCTGGACTGGGCGAACCGGATGGAGACGAGCTGGAAGCGCATCTCCTGGGCCAGCTGCACCCCGCGGACGTCGTCGGCGTAGACGGTCTGGGTGCGGCCGGCGGAGGCCGACAGCGCGGTCAGCCCGGCCAGGCCCACCACCCCGGCGACGAGGGCGGCGACGAGGACGGCGGCGAGGACCTGGGCGCGAACCCCGAGGGAGGTGAGGCGGCGGCGGAGGGTGGTCACGGTGGGCTCCAGGGAGAAGGCAGGACGTCGGTCGGTCGGGTCAGGTGGTGAAGCGGCCGACGGTGGCGCGGAGGTCGGTGGCCATGCGGGAGAGCTCGTCGACGGCCACCCGCGTCTGGCCGAGGGCCTGGGTGGTGGCCGACGCGGCGCCGGAGACGCCGGCGGTGTTGGCGGCGATCTCGGTGGTGCCCGCGGCGGCCTCGGCGACCGACCGGGACATCTCGTTGGTGGTCGCCGTCTGCTCCTCGACGGCCGAGGCGATGGTGAGCTGGTAGTCGTTGATCTGGCCGATGACCTCGCCGATCCGGCCGATCGCCTCGGTCGCGCCGGTGGTGTCGGCCTGGATGGCCTCGACCCGGCGGGCGATGTCCTCGGTGGCCCGGGCGGTCTCCTGGGCGAGCTCCTTGACCTCGTTGGCCACGACGGCGAAGCCCTTGCCGGCCTCGCCTGCGCGGGCGGCCTCGATGGTCGCGTTCAGGGCCAGCAGGTTGGTCTGCTCCGCGATCGAGGTGATCACCTTGACCACGTCGCCGATCTCCTTGGACGACTGGCCCAGCTTCTGGATGGTGGCGTTGGTGGCGTCGGCCTCGGAGACGGCCTCGGCGGCGACGCGGGCGGCCTCGTTGGCGTTCTGCGCGATCTCCCGGATCGAGGCGCTCATCTGCTCGGCACCCGCGGCGACGGTGGCGACCGAGCGGGACACCTCGTCGGCGGCACCGGAGACCAGGCCGGACTGCGCGCTGGTCTCCTCCGCCGAGGCCGCGATCCGCCCGGAGGACGCCGACAGCTGGGTGCTGGCGGCGGCCACCGCGTCGGCGGAGCCGGTCACCGCGCCGACCACCCCGGCCAGCTGCTCGGTGGCCCGGTCCAGCGCGGTCCCGGCCCGGCCCATCTCACCGGCCCCGGTCAGCCCGGTGCGGCGGGTCAGGTCCCCGGCGCCGATGCCCTCGGCGACGTCCCGGATCCGGTGCAGCGGCCCGACCAGCGAGCGGGTCAGGTGCCAGGCCAGGCCGCCGGCCAGCAGGAGACCGAGCAGGCCCGCGGCCACCAGCAGCCAGGTCGCCCGGGTCTGCGCGGCCGACTGGCGGTCGGCCAGGGCGTCGAGCCGGTCCTGCGCGGAGCCGGCGATGGTGTCGGCGATGCCCAGCACCACGGTGTAGGCCGCGCCGGCCTCCCCGCCGTTGATCGAGGTCTGCGCCTGCGCGAGCCCGGCCTGCGTGCCGGGGCGGACCCACTCCACCACCTGGTCGTCCCAGCGGTAGTAGTCGTCCCACGCCGGCCGCAGCTGGTCGAAGGCCTCCCGCTCGGTGGCGTCCATCGCCGAGGTGTCGACGTCGTCCAGCCAGGCGTAGATCGAGGCCTTGCTGGCCAGGAAGCCGGCCCGGTTGTAGGAGTCGTCCCGCAGCGACTCCTCCGGCCCGAAGGCCGCGACGTCGGCCAGGACGAACCCCTGCCAGCCGGTGGCGTCGGCGATCTGGAAGCGCATGGTCTCCGCGTCGCGGAGCACGCCGTCCACGGCGCGGACCTGGCCGGCGAGCTCGCGCTGCTGGGCGACGGCGGCCACGCCGCCGCCGGCGCAGCCCAGCACGACGAGGGCGACGACGCCGAAGGCGAGTCCGAGGCGGGTCCGCAGGCCGAGGTCGGCGAGGCGGCGTCCGGGTGTTCTCACGGGAGGGCCTTCCGGGCAGGGGTGGGGCCGGGTCGCCGGCGACGAGGTCGCCGGCGGTCCGGTGCGGGAGGGGGTGGGGCTGGTCCGGCGTCAGGCCGCGACGGCGCGGGAGACGTCCAGGGCCAGCAGCAGCCGGCCGTCGAGCTTGTAGGCGCCGAGGATCAGCTCGCGGGCCCGGCCGTCGAGGGTGTCCGGCGGCTGCTCGAAGTCAGCGGCGTCCACGTGCACGACGTCGGCGATCCCGTCGACCAGGAAGCTGACGGCCTCGCCGTGCATCCGGACCACGATGACCACGGACTCGGCGTCCGCGGCGCGGGCCGGACGGCCCAGCCGCTCGCGCAGCTCGATGGCGGTGACCACCTGGCCGCGCAGGTTGATCAGGCCGGCGACGGCCGGGGGGGCCAGCGGCACCCGGGTGAGCTTCTGCGCCCGGAGCACCTCCTGGACGTGCTCGACCTCGACGCCGTAGAGGTCGCCGTCCAGCCAGAAGGTCGCCAGCTGGGCGGTGCCGGTGCGGGGGGCGGTTGCCGTAGTCATGTCAGACCACCATCAGGTCGTCGCGGGCCGGCGCACCGGCGGTGTCGAAGGCGTAGAAGCCGGGGTCGGCGGCGAGGATCGCCGCGCGCACGTCGAGCAGCTCGGTGACCTTGTCGCCGAACACCGCCGAGCCGAGCAGGCCCATGTCGTCGATGTCGGAGTGCTTGGCCTCGCTGTCGTCGATGATGTCGAGGATCTCCTCGACCACGATGGCGACGCTGCGGTCGCGGTCGGCGTAGACGATGACCTCGAGCGTCTCGGGGGCCGGCTCGTCGTAGCCGTAGGACGACGTCGCGCCCAGGTGCCGGTCCAGCCGGACGATCGGCAGGATCGCGCCGCGGTACTGCACCACCTCCCGCGAGCCGACCCGCTCCACCGTGCCGCTCCTGATCTGCTCCAGGCGGGTGACGGTGTCCAGCGGGATCGCCACCCGGCGTCCGCCGCCGATCGAGGCCAGCAGCATCCGCTGCCGCTCGGTGCCGGCCCGGGCGGTGGCCGCCGCGACGCTGGCCGCGGTGCGCTGCTCGGCCCGCTCGACGGTCTCGGCCCGCAGCGCCCGGCGGGCGAGGGCCTGCACGTCGAGGATCAGGGCGACGGTGCCGTCGCCGAGGACGGTGGCCCCGGAGTAGAGGCCGATGGACTTCAACTGCGCACCGACTGCCTTCACCACGATCTCCTCGGTGTTGATGACCCGGTCCACGACCAGGCCGAAGCGGCGGCCCTCCGACCGCAGGACGGCGATGACCACGTGCCCGTCGTGCCGGTCGGAGCTCAGCCCGAACACGTCGGCCAGCCGCACCAGCGGCAGCAGCTCGCCGCGCAGCCGGTAGACCTGCGCGCCGCCGATCTCCTCGACCGCGGCGGCGGCCTTCTCGGCGTCCAGGCTGACCAGCTCCTGCAGGCTGACCTGCGGGATGGCGTAGCGGTCGCCGGCGCACTCCACGGTCAGCGCCGGCACGATGGCCAGGGTCAGCGGGATGCGCAGCCGGGTGCAGGTGCCGGTGCCCGGCTCGGACTCGATCTCGATGGTGCCGCCGATGGCCTCGATGTTGGTCTTGACCACGTCCATGCCGACCCCGCGGCCGGAGACGTTGGTGACCGCGGCGGCGGTGGAGAACCCGGGCGCGAAGATCAGCTGCAGGATGTCCGCGGTCGCCATCCGGGCCAGCGCGTCGGGGGTGACCAGGCCCTTGCGGACGGCGCTCTCGCCGATCCGCGCCGGGTCGATGCCCGCGCCGTCGTCGATGACCTCCACGACGACCTGGCCGGACTCGTGCCGGGCCCGCAGGCTGAGCACGCCCTCGGCCGGCTTCCCGGCGGCGCGGCGGGCCTCCGGGGTCTCGATGCCGTGGTCGACGGAGTTGCGGACCAGGTGGGTCAGCGGGTCCTTCACCGCCTCCAGCAGCGTCTTGTCCAGCTCCGTCTCGTTGCCCTCCATCGCCAGCCGCACGGACTTGCCGCACTGCTGGCCCAGGTCGCGGACGACGCGGGGCAGCTTGGACCAGATGTGGTCGATGGGCTGCATGCGCGTCTTCATGACGCCCTCCTGCAGCTCGCTGGCGATGAGGTTGAGCCGCTGGCCGGCGCGCACCAGGTCGGTGTCGGTCTGCCGGGAGACGTACTGCACGATCTGGTTGCGGGTGAGCACCAGCTCGCCGACCAGCTGCATGAGCGCGTCCAGCAGGTCGACGTCCACCCGGATGGTGGAGTCGGCGACCGCGCGGCGGGGCGCCTGCTCGTCCTCGGCCGGCGCGGCGGCGGCCGGGGCGGCGGCCGGGGCGGCGGCCGGGGCGGCGGCCGGGGCGGCGGCCGGGGCGACGGGGGCCGTGGCGACCGGGGCCGGGACCGCGACGGGGGCCGGGACCGCGACCGGTGCGGGCGCCTCGGGGACGACCACCTCCGCGGGGACGACGACCTCGGCGACCTCGGCGACCTCCGCGACCTCCGCGACCTCGACGGCGGCGGGGGCCTCGGCGGCCGGCTCGTCGTCCATCGCGGCGCTGATCAGCTCGACCGCGCGGGTCACGTCCACCGAGCCCTCGCCGCCCGTGGTCTCGATCGACCCCAGCAGCTCGCGCACCGTGTCCACCATGGCCAGCAGCGCGTCGGTGCGGTGCGGGGTCAGCTCCATCACCCCGTCGCGCAGCCGCGACAGCATGTTCTCCCCGACGTGGGCGACCTGCTCGAGCTTGCCGAAGGCGAGGAAGCCGCTGGTGCCCTTGATCGTGTGGATCGTGCGGAAGATGCTCGACAGCCGCTCCCGCGATCCCGGGTCCTGCTCCAGCGCCACCAGGTCGCGGTCGAGCTGGTCCAGGTTCTCGTGGCTCTCGACGAGGAAGTCCTCGACGATGTCGTCCAAGCCGTCCACGCTCGTCCTCCCCTGCTGCGGGACACCGTCCGCCCCGCGTCGTCAGGACCGATTACGGCAGGACCGCCACGTCCTCCACTCGAACCTCTCCAGTTCCGGGCCATTTCTGCCGATGTGCGCGACCCGTTCCGGCCGCCATTCCGAAGGCCGTTCCCTCACCATTCGGCGACCTGGTGGACCGACCCCCCTCGGAGGGGTGAAAGGCCAGTTCAGGGTCGGTTGTGCGCTATCAACACGAATGGTCGGCACCATTCCGCGTCGACGTGTCGACACCACCGGGAGCGGTGACCGTCCGCGGTGTCGACACGGGTTCGCCGACCATTCCTGGCCGGGCGGTGCGCATCACAGCGGCGGGTGGTCGCGGTCGCGGTCGTAGACTCGCGGGAATGAGCACCGCCGCCGGCGAGGCCGCGCGCCGTCGGACCTTCGCCGTCATCAGCCACCCCGACGCCGGGAAGTCCACCCTGACCGAGGCGCTGGCGCTGCACGCGCACGTGATCGGCCGGGCCGGCGCGGTGCACGGCAAGGCCGGCCGGGGCGCCACCGTGTCGGACTGGATGGACATGGAGAAGGCACGCGGCATCTCCATCACCTCCGCGGCGCTGCAGTTCGCCTACCGCGACGCGGTGGTCAACCTGCTGGACACCCCGGGCCACGCAGACTTCTCCGAGGACACCTACCGGGTGCTCACCGCCGTCGACGCCGCGGTGATGCTGGTCGACGCGGCCAAGGGCCTGGAGACCCAGACCATGAAGCTGTTCGCGGTCTGCAAGCACCGCGGCATCCCGATCATCACGGTGATCAACAAGTGGGACCGGCCCGGCAACGAGGCGCTGGCCCTGATGGACGAGATCGCCGAGCGCACCGGCCTGCAGCCCACCCCGCTGACCTGGCCGGTCGGCATCGCCGGTGACTTCCGCGGCGTGCTGGACCGCCGCGACGGCAGCTACCGGCACTTCACCCGCACCGCCGGCGGCGCGACCATCGCCCCGGAGCGGGTGATGGACGCCGACTCCGCGCTCGCCCAGGAGGGCGACGCCTGGACCACCGCGCTCGAGGAGAGCGAGCTGCTCGAGGAGACCGGCGCCCAGCACGACCAGGAGCTCTTCCTCGCCGGCGCCACCACCCCGGTGCTGTTCGCCTCGGCGGTGTCGAACTTCGGCGTCGCCGCGCTGCTGGACACCCTCGTCGACCTCGCGCCCGCCCCGGCCGACCGGCCCGACGCCGACGGCAAGCCCCGCGCCCTGGACGACCCGTTCAGCGCGTTCGTGTTCAAGGTGCAGGCCGGCATGGACACCGGCCACCGCGACCGGCTGGCCTACATCCGGGTCTGCACCGGCGTCTTCGAGCGCGGCATGGTGGTCACCAACGCCGCCAACGGCCGGCCCTTCGCCACCAAGTACGCCCAGCAGGTGTTCGGCCGCGACCGCGAGACGATCGAGACCGCCTACCCCGGCGACGTCGTCGGCCTGGTGAACGCCAGCGCGCTCGGCGTCGGCGACACCCTCTACACCGACTCCCCGGTCGTCTACCCGCCGATCACCACGTTCGCGCCGGAGCACTTCGCCGTGGCCCGTGCCGCCGACACCAGCAAGTACAAGCAGTTCCGCAAGGGCATGGACACCCTGGCCGGTGAGGGCGTCGTCCAGGTGCTGATCTCCGAGCGCCGCGGCGACGGCGCACCGGTCCTCGCCGTCGTCGGCCCCATGCAGTTCGAGGTGGCCAGCCACCGCATGGAGCACGAGTTCGGCTCACGGATCAGCCTGGACCACCTGCCCTACACCGTGGCCCGGGTGACCGACGCGGAGTCCGCACCGGAGGTCGCCAAGGCCCGCGGCGCCGAGGTGATGACCCGCCCGGACGGCGAGCTGCTGGCGCTGTTCACCGACAAGTGGGCGCTGCGCACGCTGGAGCAGAACAAGCCGCACCTGACCCTCACGCCGTTGGTGGCTGCTCAACTCGCCTGAGGCCGCGGTGCTGGTCCAGCCGGTCGGTGTAGCTGACCGCGTTGGCCCGGATCCGCTCGACGGCGGCGTCGCCCAGGTCGCGCACCACCTTCGCGGGCACCCCGGCGACCAGCGAGCCCGCCGGCACCTCGGCGTTCTCCGTCACCACCGCGCCGGCGGCCACGATCGAGCCGGACCCGATGTGCGCGCCGTTCATCACCACCGCACCCATGCCGACCAGGACGTCGTCGTCGACCCGGGCGCCGTGCAGCACCACCCGGTGCCCGACGGTCACCCGGTCGCCGAGGACCAGCGGGAAGCCGGGGTCGCTGTGCAGGGTGGAGCCGTCCTGCACGTTGGAGTCCGCGCCGATCCGGATGGACTCGGCGTCGGCCCGGACCACCGCGCCGTACCAGACCGAGGCGCGCGGACCGAGGACGACGTCGCCCACCACCACGGCGGAGGGCGCGACGAAGGCGGTGGGGTCGACGGCGGGGACGCGGTCCCCCAGGGCGGCGATGAGCGGTCCGGTCATGCGCACCTGCCTACCGCACCGGCCCCGGACCCGGCATCATCGGCGCCCGTGACCACGTTCCGGACCACCCTGGAGGCGACCGGCGGCAACAACGTCGGCATCGTGGTGCCCGAGGACGTCGTCCTCGGCTTCGGCCGCGGCAAGCGCGTACCGGTCGTCGTGACGATCGACGGCGACCACACCTACGCCACCACCATCGGCGTCATGGGCGGCCGGTACCTGGTGTCCTTCAACGCCGAGACCCGCAAGCGCACCGGCCGGGGGGCGGGCGACGAGGTCGAGGTCGAGCTGGTGGTCGACCCCGACCGCTGAGGTCAGGAGGCGCGGGTCCGCCGGGCGCGGAGCACCTCGAGCCGCTCGGCGAGCAGGTCGTCGAGGTCGGCGATGTCGCGGCGCTCGAGCAGCATCTCCCACGGGGTCTTGCTCACTCGGGGCGGACCGGTCTTGCGGGCGCGGCCACGGCGCGGCTGCTCCTCGTCCTCACCGACGGGCGGGGCCACCGGGGTGTCGGGGGTGACCACCAGGGCGGCCGGGGCGCCGTGCCGGGGGCAGGTCCAGACGGCGGGCGGGACGGCGTCGGCGGCGAAGGTCACCTGCACGTCGTGGTCGCGTTCGCACACGTAGGTGTGGGTGGTGGACTCCGCGAGCACGGCCCCGCGGACGGTCTCCAGGCTCGTGGCCCCCATGCGGGAGCCGCGCAGGTTGTCGGGCACGGCAGCCTCCTCGTCGGCGCGTTCTGGCTACCACCGTACGCCGATCTGCAAACTGCGTTTACGCAGCGGGGAGGGTCAGCCGAACGGGCTCGGCACGATCCGCGGGGTGCGGTGGGCGCGCCCCTCGGCCTCGGCGGCCCGGCGCGCGGAGACCAGCTGGGAGACCCGGTTGCGGGTGACCCCCGCCTCGCGGGCCACGGCGGAGGGTGCGTGGCCGGCCTCGACGGCCGCCACCAGTGCGGCCTCCCAGCGCCGCTGCGCCTCGCGGGCCGCTGCCTGGGCGGCCTGACGCTCGGCGTCGGCGGCCCGGATGGCCTGCACGGCGGCGTCCTTGGCTGTGTCCTGGCTGCCGGTCATCACCCCACGATAGGCGCTCACAGCAGACCTGGGGGGTCCGACGGGGCCGTGACCAGCCCCGTTGTGGTGGTCAACGGCCGGGTGCGGGCGCCCCGGCGGGCTCGGGCAGCGGCTCGCCGGCCGGCACCGGGCGCTCCTCCCCCACCCGGACCAGCACGATCCCGGCCAGCACGACCAGACCGCCGACCAGCTGCACCGGCCCCGGCTGCTGGCCCAGCGCCAGCCAGGCGAACCCGACGGCGAACAGGACCTCGGTGAGGCCGACGAAGGAGCTGGTCCGCGAGCCGAGCCGGCGGATCGCCGCGACCCCGGTGGCGTAGGCGAACGCGGCGGCCAGCAGCGCGAGGCCGAGCACCGGCACCAGCCAGCTCACCCCGTGGCCGGCCAGCTGCACCGGCGCCGCGGTGGTGCGCCACGGCACGACGCCCACGGCGGCGGCGACGCCCAGGGCGAGGGCCCCCACCGCGAGACCGCCCCAGGCGCTGACCAGCGGTGGCAGCGCGTCGTCGGTGCGGCCGGAGACGACGAAGTACACGGCCAGGCCGACGGCGGCCAGCAACCCCCAGAACACCCCGAGCAGGTCGATCTCGGCGCCGGAGAGCACGTCGAGGACCAGCACGAGGCCGGCCACGGCGACCACGACGCCGGCCGCGGTGACGGGGCTGGGCCGCTGGCCGTGCCGCAGCCAGGTCCACAGCACGACGAGGACGACGCCGGAGTACTCGAGCAGCAGCGCGACGCCCACCGACAGCCGGCCGATGGCCAGGAAGTAGGCGAGCTGGCAGCCGGCGACGGCGAGCAGGCCGAAGGCGAGCACGGAGCCCGCGTTGGCCCGCAGCAGGTGCCAGCGGCCGCGCAGCTGCAGCAGTGCGGGGACGGTGAGCGCCACCGCGGCCAGCCCGACCCGGACGGTCACCGCCGCCGCGGCGCTCCACCCGGCGTCCAGCAGCGCGGAGGCGAAGACGCCCGACGTCCCGAAGGCGGCCGCCGAGGCCAGGGCGAGCAGCAGGCCGGTCCACCCGGCGCGTCGGTCCAGCACGGCGTCCTCCTCGAGACCCGTCAGGACCGAAGGGACGTACGATCCTGATGTGCGGGACCGTAGCAGACGTCAGGAGCAACATGCTCTTCGCCCATGACACCGAGGTGGCGCTGCAGGCTGCGGCCGCCCTGGTGAACACCGCCAGCGGGTCGGGGACCGGCACCGAGCTGCTGCCCGACCCGGCCGCGCTGGACGCGTTCCTGGACACCTGGGGCTTCACCGGCGACCGCGCCGGCGACGCCGCCGAGCTCGCCGCCGTGCACCGGCTGCGGGCGCGGCTGGGCGAGATGTGGGACGACGAGTCCGACGCCGTCGTCGGCACGGTGAACCGGCTGCTGCGCGACGGCGACGCCCAGCCGCAGCTGGTCCGGCACGGCGAGTGGGGCTGGCACATCCACGCCACCGAGCCGCACGCGCCGCTGGCGCACCGGATGGCGGTCGAGGCCGCGATGGCGGTCGCCGACCTGGTGCGCGCCGAGGAGCTGGACCGGCTCGGGCGGTGCGAGGCCGAGGGGTGCGGGGCCGCGCTGGTGGACCTCACCAAGAACAGGTCGCGCCGCTTCTGCGACTCCAGCTGCGCCAACCGGACGCACGCCGCCGCCTACCGCGCCCGCCGGGCCTCCTCCGCGGGCTGAGCGGCCCGGGCCCGCGCCCGCCGGCCACGGGCGACCTCGGTGGCCAGGGCGTCCAGCGGCTGCCCGAACGGGTCGAGGAGACGGGCGAGCCAGTCGCCCGCGGCCGCGACGGCGGCCTCGTCGACCGCGTGGAAACGGCGGGTGCCCTCGGCGCGGACCCGCACCAGACCGGCGTCCCGCAGCACGGCCAGGTGCTGGGAGACCGCCGGCTGGGACATCCGGCCGAGCGCGCCGACCACCTCCCCGACGGTCCGCTCCGTGCCGGCCAGCAGCTCCAGGATCCGCCGGCGGGTGGGGTCGCCGAGCGCGTCGAAGGGGTCGGTGGTCACTGCGCCGGCGCGGCGCCGGTGTAGAAGGCGGTGGTCCGCTCCGCGGCCGACCGGGCGGCGTCCGGGGCGTCGCCGTCCGCCGTCGCGGCGTCGGCCCACCCGGCCGCGCTGGCACCCACGAACGCCCGACCCTCGGGCGTGGTCGCGAAGGCCAGGCCCTCCTCGGGGTCGACCGGGGCACCGGAGTCCACGTGCAGGCCGAGCCCCATGAGGCCCAGGTCCCAGCCGACGCCGACCGCGCCGGGGCCGTAGGTGTCCCACAGCTGCGGGTCGACCGGCGCCTCGTGCACCAGCTCCAGGTCGGTGCCGCCGTCGGCCTCGGCGAGGGAGACGCTCAGCCAGGAGACCATCGGGCCCATCTCCCAGGTCACCGTGAACGACTCCGGCGGGGTGCAGCGCTGCACGACGCCGCCGGCGTTCCCCTGCAGCAGGTAGCGGCCGCCCTCGTGCAGGTCGCCGGTCACCGGCAGGAACCAGCGGGGGATCCGCTCGGGGTCGGTGACGGCCTGCCAGAGGTCGGCGCGGTCGGTGCGGTAGCGGCGGCGGGCGACGACCAGCCGGGTGGTGGCGCCGTCCCGGGAGCCGGTGCGCACCTCCCGGACGACGAGGCCGGCAGTGGCGACGGGGTCGGTGAGCATAAGCGGTAGCTTATGGTCTGCCGACCTACAGGTCCACCTCGCTGAGCACCCGGGGCAGCTGCGCCGGCAGCTCGCGCGCGAGGAACCCCAGCCGGCCCACCGAGGCGGCCAACCGCTCGCCCGCCCGGCCGTGCAGGTGGCCGGCCCAGACCGCGGCCTGCACCGGGTCCGCGCCGCGGGCCAGCAGCCCGGCGACCACCCCGGCCCGGACGTCGCCGGAGCCCGACACCCCCAGGCCGGCCCCGCCGCTCTCGTCCTGCCAGAGCCGGCCGTCGGGGGCGGCCACCCAGCTCGTCGCGCCGCCCAGCGCCACGACGGCCTGCGCCCGGGCGGCCATCTCCACCGCGGCGGCCGGGGCGTCGTCCACCTGGTCCACGTGCAGGCCGAAGGCCAGCTCCGTCGGGTTGGGCGTGAGCACCACCCGGCCACCGAGGTGGTGCAGGCAGCTCGGGTCGGCGGTGACCGCGGCCAGCCCGAGCGCGTCGAGCGCCAGCGGGCCGGACAGCTCGGGGAGCAGCCGCTGGACCAGCTCCCGGGTCTGCGGCTCGTCGACCATGCCGGGCCCGACCAGCACGGCGGCGGCCTGCCGGGCCAGGTCCAGCACGCGCTCGGCCGCGTCGGCCCGCACCGCGCCGTCGTCGGTCTCGGCCAGCCCGCGCACCAGCGCCTCCGGCAGGGCCGACGACGTCACCGGCGCGAGGCTGCGGGGGACGGCGACCTGCAGCTTCCCGGCCCCCGAGCGCAGTGCGGCCTCCGCGGCCAGCAGCACCGCCCCGAGCGTCTCGGTGCTGCCGCCGACGACCAGGACCGAGCCGCGGGCCTCCTTGCCGCCGGTGGGTTCGGGCAGCCGCCAACCGCGCAGCAGCTGCGGGGTGACCAGGTCAGGGGTGGGGGACATCGGGCTCCTCGGTGACGGGTGCGTCCGCCAGGTGCTCGACGGTGTTGAACTCCTGCAGCTCCCAGCCGGCGGCGCCGGCGCGGTAGCGGGTGAGGGAGGCGTTGGCGACCTGCTGGTGGCGGTCCACCTCGAGCAGCTGCTGCTCCGACAGCTCCTCGAGCACGTACCGGAACACCATGACGACGGCCTGGTGGCTGACCACCAGCAGCCGCTCGCCGTCGTGCCGGAGCGCCTCGGTGGCCAGCACGCTGCGCACCCGCAGGGCGACGTCGGCCCAGCTCTCGCCCCCGGGCGGGCGGTACCAGAACTTGCCGAGCAGCTGCCGGCGGTCGGCCTCCTCCGGGTAACGCTCCCGGATGCCCCGGGCGGTCATCCCGTCGAAGGCGCCGAAGTCGCGCTCGCGCAGCCGCTCGTCGAACCGGACCGGCAGGTCCAGCGCCGCCGCGGCCCGGCGGGCGGTGTCAGCCGCCCGGGTGAAGGGCGAGGACAGCACGGCCGTGGGCCGCTCGGGCAGGCCCGTCAGGTGGGCACCGAGCGCGTCGGCCTGCCGCTCCCCGGCGGGCGACAGCGGGACGTCGGGGTCGCGCACGTCCAGGTCGAGGCGGTCGACGCCGAGCTCGTGCGCGCGGGCGTCGGCGAGGTTGCCCTGGCTCTCCCCGTGCCGGACCAGCCACAGTTGCTCCGGGCCGGGAGGTCGTCGGGTCACCGTCGACCCGTGACCGTCCGGAGGGGTTCCGAAACGCGGGAGGGGTCGGGGTGGAGCGGGAGTTCGAGGTGCGCAGCTTCGCCGACGGGGCGGAGCTGGACGCCTGGCTGACCGAGCACGCGGGGTCCGCGCCGGGCCTCTACGTCCGGCTGGCCAGGAAGGGCGCCGGGTTCGCGTCGGTGACCTGGGAGGAGCTGGTGGAGGGGCTGCTGTGCCACGGCTGGATCGACGGCCGGGCCAACCGGTTCGACGACGAGAGCTGGACGATCCGGGTCACCCCCCGCCGTCCGCGCAGCATCTGGTCGGCCAAGAACGTGGCCACGGTGGCCCGGCTGGTCGAGCAGGGCCGGATGCGCCCGGCCGGGCTCGCCCAGGTCGAGGCGGCGCAGGCCGACGGCCGGTGGGCCGCGGCCTACCCGGGGTCGGCGGCCATGCCGGTCCCCGACGACCTGGCGGCGGCGCTGGCCGCAGCACCCGGTGCACAGGCCGCCTTCGACGCCCTCGGCGCCGCGGGGCGCTACTCGGTGCTGCACCGGGTGCACACCAAGCGCACCGCCGCCGGCCGGGCGTCCACGATCGCCGACCTGGTCGACCGACTGGCCTCGGGCACACCGATCTGACGAACGGTCTCGTCAGCCAGGGGGTGTTCTCGCTACGCTCCGGATCGTCGAGCCGTCTTCCGACGACGGAATCCGCAGCGGGATGGAGTCCCAGCATGACCACCACCGAGCAGCCGGTCACCGAACCCGGGCACTACGGCCCGGCCGACGTCGACAACCTTTGGCTGCACTTCTCCCGCATGGGCGGCTACCGCCAGCAGGCCCCGCCGGTCATCGTCAAGGGCGAGGGCGCCCATATCTGGGACGACCGCGGCCGGAAGTACCTCGACGGGCTGGCCGGGCTGTTCGTCGTCCAGGCCGGGCACGGCCGCCGGGAGCTCGCCCAGGCCGCCGCGAAGCAGGCCGAGCAGCTGGCCTTCTTCCCGATCTGGTCCTACGCGCACCCCGCGGCCATCGAGCTGTCCCAGCGGCTGGCCGCCGCCGCACCGGGCGACCTGAACCGGGTCTTCTTCACCACCGGCGGCGGCGAGGCCGTCGAGACGGCGTGGAAGGCGGCCAAGCAGTACTTCAAGCTGATCGGCAAGCCGGCCAAGCACAAGGTGATCAGCCGGGCCATCGCCTACCACGGCACCACCCAGGGGGCGCTGTCGATCACCGGTCTGCCGGCCCTCAAGCAGGACTTCGAGCCGCTGGTGCCCGGCGCCTTCCGCGCGGCCAACACCAACATCTACCGGGCGCCCTACTTCGGCGACGACCCGAAGGCCTTCGGCCAGTGGGCGGCCGACCAGATCGAGCAGGCCATCCTGTTCGAGGGCCCCGACACCGTCGCCGCGGTGTTCCTGGAGCCGGTGCAGAACGCCGGCGGCTGCTTCCCGCCGCCGCCCGGCTACTTCGACCGGGTGCGCGAGATCTGCGACCGGCACGACGTGCTGCTGGTCTCCGACGAGGTCATCTGCGCCTTCGGGCGGCTGGGCACCACGTTCGCCTGCGAGAAGTTCGGCTACGTGCCGGACATGATCACCTGCGCCAAGGGGATGACCTCGGGCTACTCCCCCATCGGCGCGATGATCGCCAGCGACCGGGTGATGGAGCCCTTCCTGCGCCCGGGCGTCTCCTTCCCGCACGGCTACACCTTCGGCGGGCACCCGGTGTCGGCCGCCGTCGGGCTGGCCAACCTGGACATCTTCGACCGGGAGGGCCTCAACCAGCACGTGCTGGACACCGAGCACGACTTCCGCCGCACCCTGGAGAAGCTGCACGACCTGCCGATCGTGGGCGACGTCCGCGGTGACGGGTTCTTCTACGGGATCGAGCTGGTCAAGGACAAGGCGACCAAGGAGACCTTCGACGACGCCGAGAGCGAGCGGCTGCTGCGCGGGTTCCTCTCCGCGGCGCTGTTCGACGCCGGCCTCTACTGCCGCGCCGACGACCGCGGCGACCCGGTCGTGCAGCTGGCCCCGCCGCTGGTCGCCGGCCAGGCCGAGTTCGACGAGATCGAGCAGATCCTGCGCGGCGTCCTCACCGAGGCCTGGTCCCGCCTCTGACGTCGCCCGCCGGACAGTGATCAGGTGACCTGATCACTGTCCGGCCGACCACACGAACGTCCGTGCGGGTGGACGCACGGTGATCAGGTCACCTGATCACCGTGCGACCCGGGCTCAGGCCTCGGCGGGGACGCAGAGAACCGGGCGCGGGGACAGGTGCAGCAGCTTGTGCGGCACCGACCCCAGGATGGCGCCGCGCAGCGGGGTCTCGCCGTAGGTGCCGACCACGACCACCCGGGCGTCGTGCCGCTCGGCCGCGTCCAGGAGGGCGTCCACCGGCTTGGCCGGCAGCACCTCCACCACGGTGCGCACCCCGGCGGCGTCGGCGGCCTCCACCGCGTGGGCGACCGCCGTCCCCCCGATCTCGGCCAGCGCCTGCGCGTGGGCGCCGGCCTCCTCGCCCACGGTGCCGGGCGGCGCCGCGCCGAAGACCAGCACCAGCTCCTCGTCCAGCCGGCCGGCCAGGTCGATGGCCAGGGACAGCGCCCGGCGGGCGCCCGGGGACTCGTCGTAGCCCAGCACGATGCTCATCGCTGCTCTCCAGTACGCGGGGCGGTCACGGGGCGGGGTCCTCGACCGAGGCGGCGGACCGGCCCGCGGCGATGTCGGCCTGCATGCGGTCGGAGGTGGTCGTCTGCTCCGCCCAGAACCGGCGGTCCCGCACCCGCCAGAAGAGCATGAAGACGACGCCGACCAGGAAGATCGCGATGCCCATCACCAGCGGCGGGCCCAGACCGAACCAGGCGGTGCCGAGGTCGGAGTTGGCCGGGTCGGCGAGGTCGCCGATGGACTCCACCAGCAGCCAGATCAGCAGCGCGGACCCGACCAGCGGGCCGACGCCGATGAGCAGGAAGTCCTTGGCGCTGCGGGTCAGCTGGCGGCGGTGGAACACCGCGCAGGCGATGCCCGTGAGGGAGTAGTAGAAGGCGATCAGCAGCGACAGCGCGGTCAGCGAGTCGAACAGCGCGTTCTCGCTGATCAGGTTCACCACCACGTACCAGGCGGCGGCGATGACCGCGACCAGCCAGGTGGAGACGTCCGGGGTGCGGAAGCGGGGGTGGATGCGGGCCAGCGACTGCGGCATCGCGTGCCGGCGGGCCATCGACAGGCCGGTGCGCGACGCGGGCAGGATCGTGGTCTGCGTCGAGGCGATCGCCGACGTGGCCACGGCCAGCAGCAGCACCCAGTCCCAGCCACCGAGCACCTCGGTGGCCATGGTGGCGAAGATCGTCTCGGCCTCGTCCTCGCGCGAGGCGAGGAAGTCGGTGCCGAAGTAGCTGAGGATCGCGATCGTGACGCCGAGGTAGGTGATCAGCAGGACGACGGTGGACACGATCGCCGCCTTGCCGGGGGTGGACTCGGCGTCCGAGGTCTCCTCGGTCAGGTTGACCGCGGACTCCCAGCCCCAGTAGATGAACACGCCGAGCAGCAACCCACCGGTGAGGGCGGCACCGCCGGCGCCGAAGGGGTTCAGCCAGTCGATCGACGGGGTCAGGTTGCCGCCGTCGGACTCGCCGTTGCCCGAGAGCCCCGCGACCAGCGCGACGACGGCGAACACCAGCAGCGCGCCGACCTGGGCGATGATCAGCCCGTTCTGCAGCTTGGCGCTGGTCTCGGTGCCGATCACGCAGATCCAGGTCATCGCGAAGATGAGCAGCACGGTCAGCGTGCGCACCAGGAAGGTGTTCTCGGCCAGGCCGTCCAGCTGCAGGGCCAGCAGGCCGAACCGGACGCCGGTGTCGGCCAGCGACCCGATGACCAGCACGCCGGTCATCGAGATGGCCCACCCGCCCATCCAGCCCACCCACGGACCCATGGCCCGGGTGACCCAGGAGAACGTCGTCCCGCAGTCCTGGTCGGCCTTGTTCAGGTAGTAGAAGGCCGAGGCGATGAGCAGCATCGGGACGAAGGAGGCCAGGAAGACCCCCGGCGCGTAGACGCCGACCAGGGCGACCACGGCGCCCACCACCGCCGCCAGCGAGTACGCCGGCGAGGTGGAGGCCAGGCCGATGACGAGCGCGTCGACGAAGCCGATCGCGCCCTGCTTGAGCTGCGGCTCCGGGGCGGGGGTGCTCATGAGGCGCACAGACTGTCCGTCATCCCACGGTTATCGCAGGTTGAGACCTTCTCCACAAGGTTTTCGCGTGTTACGACTTGGTGCAGCGACGGAAGCCGTCGCCGATCAGCGCGTCCTCCCCTACGCTCCGGCCACCCGTCCGCGACAGAAGAAGGTCCCCATGCGCATCCTCCTGGTCGGTGCCGGCGGCGTCGGCAGCGCCTTCGCCGCCATCGCCGCCCGCCGCTCCTTCCCCGAGGCGGTCGTGGTCACCGACTACGACGGCGACCGGGCACGGGCCACCGCGGAGGCCGTGGGCGACGCCCGGTTCACCTCGGCGGGGTCGGTGGACGCCGGGGACGCCGACGCGGTGGCCGCCCTGCTCGCCGAGCACCGCTGCGACGTGCTGATGAACGCCGTCGACCCGCGCTTCGTCATGCCCCTGTTCCGCGCGGCGCTGGCCGGCGGCGCCACCTACGTGGACATGGCCATGTCGCTGTCCCGCCCGCACCCGGAGAACCCCTACGCCGAGACCGGCGTCAAGCTGGGCGACGAGCAGTTCGCGATGGCCGGGGAGTGGGAGGCCGCCGGGCAGCTGGCGCTGGTGGGCATGGGCGTGGAGCCGGGCCTGTCCGACGTGTTCGCCCGGTACGCCGCCGACCACCTGTTCTCCTCCATCGACGAGCTCGGCGTGCGCGACGGGGCGAACCTCGAGGTCGCCGGCTACGACTTCGCGCCGTCGTTCAGCATCTGGACCACGATCGAGGAGTGCCTGAACCCGCCGGTGGTCTACGAGGCCGGCCGCGGCTTCTTCACCACCCCGCCCTTCAGCGAGCCCGAGGTCTTCGACTTCCCCGAGGGCATCGGGCCGGTCGAGTGCGTCAACGTGGAGCACGAGGAGGTGCTCCTCATGCCGCGCTGGGTGGACGCCGGCCGGGTCACCTTCAAGTACGGGCTGGGCACCGAGTTCATCGACGTGCTCAAGGCGCTGCACAAGGTCGGTCTGGACCGCACCGACCCGGTGACGGTCAAGGGCGTGCAGGTCAGCCCGCGGGACGTGGTCGCGGCGTGCCTGCCCGACCCGGCCCGGCTGGGTGACCGCATGTCGGGCAAGACCTGCGCGGGGCTGTGGGTCACCGGCACGGGGACCGACGGCGGGCCCCGGCAGGTCTACCTGTACCACGTGGTCGACAACGAGTGGTCCATGCGGGAGTACGGCCACCAGGCCGTGGTCTGGCAGACCGCGGTGAACCCGGTGGTGGCGCTGGAGCTGCTCGCCGAGGGCACCTGGTCGGGCTCGGGCGTGCTCGGCCCGGAGGCGTTCGACGCCGTGCCGTTCCTGGAGCTGCTGACCGCCTACGGCTCCCCGTGGGGCATGCGCGAGGGCGGCTGATCCCAGGGAGCCCACAGGGGACCGACAGCCTGCACCCAGTCGGTGGGGCACGACCGACCCCATGACCGCGCTGCTGGAACGCCTGCTGTCGATCCCGCCGATCTGGGTCTACGTCGTGGTCGTGGCCCTGGTCGTCGTCGAGGACGCGCTGTTCGTCGGCTTCGTGGTGCCCGCCGAGACCGCGGTCGTGCTGGGCGGTGTGGCCGCCTCCCAGGGCCGGGTCGACGTGTGGCTGCTCGGCGCGCTGGTGGTCGCCGCGGCGGTCATCGGCGACAGCCTGGGCTACGAGGTCGGCCGCCGGGCCGGGCCGCGCCTGCTCGCCACCCGCATCGCGCACCGGCACCAGGACGGCATCGACTCGGCGCGGGACACCCTGGCCCGGCGCGGCGGTCCGGCGGTGTTCCTCGCCCGGCTCACCGCGTTCCTGCGTGCGGTCACCCCGGCGCTGGCCGGCGTCGCCCGGATGCGCTACCGCACCTTCCTGGTCTGGAACGCCCTCGGCGGCCTGGTCTGGGGCGTGGGTGCGGTGCTCATCGGCTACCTGGCCGGGGCGTCCTGGGAGACGGTGGCGTCCAAGGTCGGCACCACCGGCGCGGTGGTCGCCGCCGTCGTGGTGGTCGCCGTCGTCGTCGCGTACCGGGTGCGCCGGCGGCGGTCCCGGACGGGCTCAGGCGACGCGGCGCGCGCCGACGTACCCCCGCTGGTCGACACTGGTGACCGCGACCGGCCGGCCGGTGACGCTGGCGTGGACCATCTGCCCGTTGCCGATGTACATCCCGACGTGGCTCACCGGTGAGTAGAAGAACACCAGGTCACCGGGCTGCAGGTCGGCACGCGACACCGGGGTGCCCAGACCGGACTGCGCGCGGCTGGAGTGCGGGAGCGAGATCCCGGCCGCGGCGTAGGCGTACTGCATGAGGCCCGAGCAGTCGAAGCCGGCGGGACCCGACGAGCCCCAGACGTAGGGCTTGCCGAGCTGCGCCAGCGCGGCCTCGATGGCGACCCCCGCCGCCGCGGTCGGCGCGGCCGCCGGCGCCGCCGCGGCCGCGTCGGCCATCGACGCGGCCGACAGCTCCGGGCCGGCCACGGCGCGGTCGACCTGCGCCTGCTCCGGACCGGAGAGCCGGGCGTAGTCGGCCCGGTAGGTCGCCAGCTGGGCCTGCACCTGGTCCTGCTGGGCCTGCAGGTCGGCCAGCGCCGTGGCCGCGGCGGCCGTGGCGGCGTCGGCGTCGGCGCGGGCCTGCTCCGCCGCCTGCTGCGCGGCGGCCAGCTGCCCGAGGACGGCGTCGGTGTGGTCGGTGAGCTGGTTGATGGTGGAGACGCGCTGCAGCACGTCGTCGGCCGAGTCGCTGCTGAGCATGGTCTCCAGGCCCGACGGCACGCCGTCGACGAAGCCGCTGCGCACGATCGCGTCCACCTGGGGCTGCAGCGCGGTGACCGCGGCGGCCGCGGTGTCGGCGGCGGCGGTGGCGGCGGCCGCCTCGGCCTGTTTGTCGGCCACGGCGAGCTCGGCGTCGTTGACCTGCTCGCCCAGCGCCTCGACCTGCTGCGCGGCCTCGGTGACCGCGTCGGCGGCCTCGGCGGCGGTCGTCGGGGCGGCGGTCGCCGGACCGGCCGTCAGCGTGAGCAGGACGCCGGCCGCGACGGCGGGCACCGCCGTCCGGGACCAGCGTCGCGCGGTCGATCGCGGTGCCATGAGGTGCCTCCGGTCCCCGCCCGCGCACCCGGGGAGGGGTGACGTCGCCGAGCAGGTCGGAACTGAACGTAGGTGGACGAATGCTGCCCGTACGGACACCCCGGGAGGCGTGTCTGTCCCATCCGCCTCATCCGTCACACCGCCTGGTCGCCGACCGGCGACGGCGTCCATCAGCCGGCCGTGCGCTCCCGCGCCTCGAGCGCGGCGACGGCGGCCGCGTCGCGGAGCACGGCCCGCAGCTCGTCGGTGGTCCACGGCCGGCAGCACGCGCACGGCGCCGGCCGGAAGCTGTGCAGCCCCAGCGTGCCGGCCACCCGGTCCTCGCTGATCCGCAGCTGGCCGTCGGCGGGGTCGCGGTGGCAGGCGCACCGCGGGGCGCACATGCCCAGGCCCCAGCCGGACACCACGACCTGCCCGTCGGCCCCCTCGACCGCACCGAGCTGGAAGATCGACGGCTTCTGCTCCCGCACCACGCTGCCTCCCTCGGCCGGGCCCCGCTGCGGGCACCGGACCCCGAGTCTCGCGGCGCGGCGTTCCCGCGCGGTGACGCCGCCGTGACGGGTGGGTTCCGGCTCAGCGCCCCCGCAGCGCACGGGCGATCTGCCCGACGGTCTCGACCCGTCCGGTCATCACGCCGGTGACCAGCGCGACCGCGTCGGGCCCGGAGATGCCCGCGGGCTCGTCGTGCAGCCCCAGCAGGACCAGCGCGGCGGCCAGCGCGAACGGCCGGTTGCCGCTGACCAGCGGACCGTTCAGGGCCAGGGAGTGCAGCAGGGCCGCCGCCTTCTCGACCGGCGTGGCGTAGACGTCCTCGCCGTCCACCGTCGCCCCCACCCGCGCGACCGCCGCCGCGAGCAGGCCGTGGTCGGCGACCGCGACGTCGGGCCCGACCACCCGGGCGGCGACCTGCAGCAGGTCGTCGACGGTCAGTCCGTCCACCGGGCCAGCTCCCTCAGGGCATCGGCGTAGCGGTCGAGCTCGGCGTCGAGGACGAGCTCCAGCGGCGTCGTCCGCCCGTGGCCGGCCAGGTACTCCGCCACCGCGCGCTTCGCGACGTCCTGCATCGACACACCCTCGGCGCGCGCCTGGATGCGCAGCGCCTCGCTCTGCGCGGCCGACAGCCGCAGCGTCATCGCCACCGGGGCCCCCTCGCCCACCGCACCGACCCGTTCCGGTGATACCGGCATGGTGTCACGCATCACACCTTCGGGGGAACGGTCCACCCAGCGTGACCGGGAAGGAACGGTCCGTCGATCCCCGTGGCCCGACACGCCGACAACCGGACCGCTCGCGACTCGTTTCGTGGTCAGGGGCTTGCGGCCTCCCTAGCTTCCACCCCGTGACCCAGGCCGACCCCGCCGTGGACGGCCGACCGCCGTCCGGTGGTCGGCCGTGGCGCCGTCGTCTGCTCACCGGGGCGGTCCTCGGCCTGGGGTCGGCGGCCGCGTGGGTCGCGCTCGCCGGACCCGCGTCGGCCGACGAGACCACCAGCGGCGGGGCCGACGGCACGGCCGTCGAGACCCCCGCACCGGGCTCCACCGACGGCACCGCACCGGCGTCCGGCCCGGCCGCCGAGCCGGGACCGGACAGCTCCGTCACGACCTACGTGGTGACCTCCCCCGAACCGGAGCCGCGACCGGCGGACCCGGCCCCGGCGCCCAGCCCGGGCGACCCACCCGCCGACACCGCGCCGGCCGGCCCGCCACCCGCCGAGCCGGCCCCGGCCGGGGACGCCTCCACCGGGGGCGGGACCAGCGACACCGCGGCGACCACGACGGGCACCACCGCGGACGGGGCCGGCACCCCGCCGGCCACCGACCAGGCCCCGGCCTCCTCCCCGGCCGGCAGCTCGACGACGGCGTCCTCGCCGGCCACCACCACGTCGGCCACCACCGCGGCGACCACCACGACGACAACGACGGCGACCACGACGGCGACCACCGCGGCGACCACGTCCACCGACCAGGCGACCACGGCGGCCGACCCCGGGGCCACCGCGGTCCCGGCCGCCGGCACCGACGGCACCGCCGCCGCGGGCGGCCCGGTCACGGCCGACGCCGCGACCGCCGTCGCCGAGGCCGACGCCGGCACCACCCCGGCCGCGCCGTCCGCCACGGTCGCCCCCGGCCCGGTCTGCTCCCCCGCCGACCTGCCCGCCCCCGTCGCGGCCACCGCCGGCCCGGGCCGCACCGCGGCCGCGCCGGCCGCCCGCACGACGGCGCTGACCCAGCACTCCGTCATCGCGGCGCCACCGGCCGCCAGCCCCTGGGCCCTCCCCGTCGCCCCGGCCGGCCCCGCGGCCCCCGGCGCCCCCGCGCCCGTGCCGGCGCCCGGCTCCCCCGACGGCCCGGTCGCCGTCCCGGCACCCTGCGCCTCCACCGGCGGCACCTCGACCGCCCACCCGCTCAACGGCGGCGGCAGCGCCTCCGCCGTCCTCGGCTCCGACGTCCCCGCCACCGCGGCCGGGACCGCCACCGCGCGCACCCTCGCCGCCGTGGCCACCGTCGTCGACAGCGACGACGACCCGGGCTCCCGCCCGGACTGACCGCCCCGCAGCGCGGTCCCGCCCCGTCCCCGGTGTGCCCACGGGGGGCACATCACGACGGGCGGCCACCCCGGGCCGGGCCGGCCCGGCACCCGCGCAGCAGCCCCGCCTCCGCCGAGCGCCGCTCGGCACGCCGGCACCACGGGTCAGCGGTCCCCACGGGGCCCCGCGACCGCACCACCCCGCACCACCCATCCGCACCACCAGCTCGTGCGCAACGACGCACACCAGCACGAAGGACCCACCATGAACCGAACCGTGCGCAACGGCCTCGCCGTTGCCACCATGGCCGGGGGCATCTGGCTCCTCGGCCAGGCGGTCGCCTCGGCAGACACCGGGGCCACCGCCGACGCGGTCAACGGATCCGCGTCCAGCAGCTCCTCCTCCGAGGCCGTCGGCGGCGACGCCGACGCGGTCGGCCACGACGTCACCGTCGCACCGACCCAGTCCGCCGAGAGCGGGGGCAACAGCGGCGCCGCCAACAGCGGCAACACCGTCTCGGTCGAGTCCGAGGGCGCGCACAGCAGCGACTCCGGGAACCCGACCACCAGCAGCGGCGACGCCTCGGTGACCAACACCGGCGGCAACGCCAGCAACAGCGTCGGGGACACCACGGTCAGCGGGAACACCACCGCCACGGCCGGCAGCGCATCCAGCGGTGACGCCACCGGGTCCTCGGACTCCGTGTCCGTCGGCGGTGGCTCGGGCACCGGCGAGGCCGACGCGTCCGCCTCGTCGTCCGGGTCCTCGTCGTCCGGGTCCTCGTCGTCCGGGTCCTCGACCTCCGGGTCCTCGTCGTCCGGGTCGACGTCCGGGTCCTCGGGTGGTTCCTCGACCACGGTGGGCACCGGTGCCGCCGGTGGCTCGGCGACCGCCGGTGGCCACGTGGTGGTCGTCGCCCCCGAGCAGGAGGCGAGTGCGGCGGGCAACCACGGCGAGGCCAACAGCGGCAACACCGTGACCGTCTACTGCATCAACTTCAAGGACGTCACCACCTGCGGCAACGCGATCACGACGAGCGGCAACGCCTCGGTGACCAACACCGGCGGCAACGCCAGCAACTCCGTCGGCGACACCACGGTCAGCGGGAACACCACCGCCACGGGGGGCAACGCCTCCACCGGTGACGCCTCGGGCTCGGCGGACAGCGTCGACCTCGCCGAGTTCTACGAGATGCTCGAGGCCTGGCTGGCGGGCGGTGGGTCCTCCACCGACGTCTTCTCCGGGGCCGTCGGCGGCTACGCCGAGGCCTACGGCCACGGCGTGGCGGTCGCCCCGTCCCAGGGCGCCTACGCCGGCGGGAACGAGGGCTACGCCAACAGCGGCAACACCGTCCACGTGTACTGCATCAACTTCAAGTCCGACAACAACTGCAACCCGGTGACCACCAGCGGCAACGCCTTGGTCACCAACAACGGCGGCAACGCGGGCAACACCGTCGGGAACACCACCGTCGGCGGCAGCACCTCCGCCACCGGCGGCAGCGCCACCACCGGCGACGCCACCGGCTCCGCCGACAGCGCCAGCGTGGGCCACGGCTACGGCGGTGGCTCCTCCACCTCGGTCGGGAACTCCGCCACCGGCGGCTCGGCCGACTCCGCGGGCCACGTCGTCGTCGTCGCCCCCGAGCAGTACGCCTCGTCCGAGGGCAACAAGGGCTGGGCCAACTCCGGCAACACCGTCGTCGTCCACTGCTTCAACTACAAGAGCAACAACAACTGCAACCCCGTCACCACCAGCGGCGACGCCTCGGTGACCAACACCGGCGGCAACGCGAGCAACACCGTCGGCGACACGACCGTCGGCGGCAGCACCTCCGCCACCGGCGGCTCAGCCACCTCCGGCAGCGCCACCGGCTCCGCCGACAGCCTCACCGTCGGCTCCGGCTCCGGCTCCGGCTCGAGCACCTCCGTCGACAACTCGGCCACGGGTGGCTCGGCCTCGGCCGAGGGCCACTGGGTGCTCGTCGCCCCGGGCCAGTACGCGTGGTCCGGCGGCAACGAGGGCTGGGCGAACTCCGGCAACACGGTGATCGTGCACTGCTTCAACTACAAGAGCGACAACAACTGCAACCCGGTCACCACCAGCGGTGACGCCACCGTCGTGAACGAGGGCGGCAACGCCTCCAACCACGTCGGCGACACCACGGTCGGCGGCTGCACCTCCGCCGTCGGCGGTTCGGCCAACGGCGCCACCGCCGGCTCGGGCTGCGCCTCCGAGGAGCCGACCACCCCGGCCCAGCCGGAGCACCCGGCCCAGCCGGGGACCCCGGCGCAGCCGGAGCACCCGGCCCCGGCCGCCCCGGTGCAGCACGTCGCCCCGGTCGTCGCCGGCTCCGGCCACGGCACCGCGGTGACCGCGTCGCACGCGGTGTCCTACTCCGCGTCGAACGCGGCGTCGTACTCGGCCCCGGCCTCGCTGGCCTACACCGGTGCCGACGTCTCCGACGCGCTCGGCCTGGGCCTGCTGGCCCTGGCCGGCGGCCTGGGCCTGGCCCTGGCCGGCCGTCGCCGCTCGGCGGCCTGATCGACCCCGGGCCGCCGTCCCGCGCCCCGGGACGGCGGACCGGTCACCAGCTCGACGGCCCGCCCTCCCCTGTCCCCGGGGGGCGGGCCGTCGGCCTGCTCAGACCAGCTCGACGCCGGGGTACAGCGGGTGGGCGTCGACGATCTCCGCGGCCCGGGCGCGGACCCGCTCGGCCACGCCGTCCGCGATGGTGAACTTGACCTTGGAGTCGCCGACCGCGGAGGTGGCCTCCAGGACGTCGGCCATGAGGTCGCCGACCTCGGCCAGCTCGGCGGTGCCCAGCCCGCGGGTGGTCAGCGCCGGCGTGCCCAGCCGGACGCCGGAGGTGTACCAGGGCCCGTTCGGGTCACCCGGGACGGCGTTGCGGTTGGTGACCAGCCCGCTCTCCAGCAGCGCCGCCTCGGCCTGCCGGCCGGTGAGCCCGGCGCCGGAGACGTCGGCCAGCACCAGGTGGTTGTCGGTGCCGCCGGTGACCAGCGTGACCCCGCGGCGCAGCAGCCCCTCGGCCAGCGCCCGGGAGTTGTCGACGACCCGCTGGGCGTAGTCGGCGAAGTCGGGCCGGCGGGCCTCGGCGAACGCCACCGCCTTGGCGGCCATCACGTTGCCCAGCGGGCCGCCCAGCACCAGCGGGCACCCGCGGTCGATGGACGGCGCGTACTCCTCGGTGGCCAGCACCATGCCGCCGCGCGGGCCGCGCAGCGACTTGTGCGTGGTGGTGGTGACCACGTCGGCGAACGGGACCGGGTTCTCGTCACCGGTGAAGACCTTGCCGGCCACGAGCCCGGCGAAGTGGGCCATGTCGACCATCAGCGTGGCGCCGACCTCGTCGGCGATCTCCCGCATCTTCGCGAAGTCGACCCGCCGCGGGTAGGCCGAGTAGCCGGCCACCAGGATCAGCGGGCGGAACTCCTTGGCCTGGGCGCGCAGCGCGGCGTAGTCGATGAGGCCGGTGGCCGGGTCGGTGCCGTAGCTGGCCTGCTCGAACATCTTGCCGCTGATGTTGGGCCGGAACCCGTGGGTGAGGTGGCCGCCGGCGTCCAGGCTCATGCCGAGCATGCGCTGGTCGCCCAGCGCCCGGCGGAGCCGCGCCCAGTCGGCCTCGCCGAGGGCGTCGACGTTCTTCACCCCGGCCTCGGCCAGCGCGGGGGTCTCGACGCGGTGCGCCAGGATCGCCCAGAACGCGACCAGGTTGGCGTCGATGCCCGAGTGCGGCTGAGGGTAGGCGTACTGCGCGCCGAACAGCTCGCGGGCGTGCTCGGCGGCCAGCCGCTCCACGGTGTCCACGTTCTGGCAGGCGGCGTAGAAGCGCCGGCCGGGGGTGCCCTCGGCGTACTTGTCGCTGAACCAGTTGCCCATCGCCAGCAGCGTCGCCGGCGACGCGTAGTTCTCGCTGGCGATGAGCTTGAGGCTGCTGCGCTGGTCGGCGAGCTCCTGGCCGATGGCCGCGGCCACCCCGGGCTCGACCTCGGCGATGACCTCGAGCGCCGTCTGGAAGGCGGTGCTCTCGCGGGACGTGGTGGTGGTCATGGGGCTCCTCCGGGATCGCTGGTGCCCAGGCGCGCGGCGGTTCCGTCGGGACCGCTCCCCGGTGGTGGCCCACCTGTGCGCCAGTCACGGCCCGGCGACGAGGGTACCCACCCCGCCGCCGGGCCCCACCAGCTCAGCTCGCCGGGGAGACCGAGCTCATGTTGAAGTCCGGCACCCGCAGCATCGGCATGGCCGCCCGGGTGAACCAGTCGTTCCACTCGCGCGGCAGCGTGCGCTCGGTGACCGAGGCCTGGGTGGCCCGGCCCAGCAGCGACACCGGCGACTCGTTGAAGCGGAAGTTGTTCACCGCACCGGTCACCTCGCCGTCCTCGACCAGGAAGACGCCGTCGCGGGTGAGCCCGGTGAGCAGCAGCGTCTGCGGGTCGACCTCGCGGATGTACCAGAGCGTGGTGAGCAGCAGGCCGCGCTGCGTCGAGGCGATCATCTCGTCGGTGGTCGCGGTGGCGCCGGGGTCGCTGAGCACGATGTTGTCCAGTGCGGCGACCGCGGGGGCGGTCTGCTGCAGCGCCCACGCCCGGGGCCGGACCAGGTTGGTCAGCACGCCGCCGGAGATCCAGTCGGTGGCCGGGGTGGCCATGCCGTTGTCGAACACCGACGCCGCACCCGAGGACCCGCCGACCACCTGGAACGGCGCGCACTCCAGCCCCGGCTCGGCCGGGTCGCTGCGCAGCGTCAGCGGCAGCCCGCAGATGCGGTCGCCGATGCGGTTGCCGCCGCCGGGCCGGGCGTAGACGTTGCGGCCCTCGTCGGCGTCGCGGGCCTCCATCGTCCAGTAGGCGTAGATCATCAGGTCGCTGACCGCCGACGGCGGCAGCAGGGTCTCGTACCGGCCGGCGGGCAGGTCGACCCGGCGCCGCGACCAGGCCAGCTTGCGCTGCACGTCGGCGGCCAGCGCCTCGACCGAGACGTCGGAGAAGTCGCGGGTGCCGACGCCGGCCCACACCGACCGGCCGAAGTCGCGGCTCTTGCCGTTGAGCTCCACCCGGCCGGTGGGCTGGTCGTGCCGCAGCCGCAGCCCGGTGGAGGTGCCCAGCCAGGTGGTGGACATCCGGTGCTCGGCGAACCCGAACAGCAGCTCGTCGCGGCCGCCGGCCTCCCCGAAGGCCTGGCCCAGCGCCGGGGCGACGTCGCGGAAGACCTCGATCGAGGTGGTGGCCGGGTCGGCGTCCCAGTCGCCGGTGGACACCGGGGCCATCGGGTCGCCGGGGCCGATCAGCGGCACCGCGTCCTCGGCCGGCCCGGCGTCGCGGGCGGCCTGCTCGCTGGCGGCGACCAGCTCGGCGACGTCCGGCGTCCCGGTGCGGGCGACGGTGCCGGCGGCCATGCCGGCGCCGCCGTCGACGAAGGAGATGACCACGACCTGGCGCGAGCGCATCGCGCCGTTGGTGGTGAGGCTGTTGCCGGCCCACCGCAGGTTGGCCTCGGAGCTGTCCACGACGTAGGCCACGGCCCCGTCGGCGGTGGACGCGGCGAGTGCGGCCTCGACGACCTGCTGACCGGTCTGCGACTTCGACTGAGCGCTCACTGGCCGCCCTCCTGCACCGTGTTGAGGATGGTCGTGCCCTCGAAGAGGGCGCTGGGGCAGCCGTGGCTGACCGGGGCGACCTGGCCCGGCTGGGCCTTGCCGCAGTTGAAGGCGCCGCCGAGGACGTAGGTCTGCGGCCCGCCGACCCGGCTCATCGAGCCCCAGAAGTCGGTGGTGGTGGCCTGGTAGGCGACGTCCTTGACCTGGCCGGCCAGCTTGCCGCCCTCGATCCGGTAGAACCGCTGGCCGGTGAACTGGAAGTTGTAGCGCTGCATGTCGATCGACCAGCTCTTGTCGCCGACGACGTAGATGCCGCGCTCGACGCCGGCGATGATCTCCTCCGTCGAGGGACCGTCGGGGGCCGGCTGCAGCGACACGTTGGCCATCCGCTGCACCGGCACGTGCCCGGCGGAGTCGGCGAAGGCGCAGCCGTTGGACCGGCCCATGCCGCGCAGGCGGGCCATGTTGCGGTCGACCTGGTACCCGACCAGCACGCCGTCCTTCACGATGTCCCACTGCTGGCCCGCGACGCCCTCGTCGTCCCAGCCGATGGTCGACAGGCCGTGCTCGGCGGTGCGGTCGCCGGTGACGTTCATCAGCGACGAGCCGTACTGCAGGCTGCCGAGCTTGTCCGGTGTGGCGAACGAGGTCCCGGCGTAGGCGGCCTCGTAGCCCAGCGCGCGGTCGAGCTCGGTGGCGTGGCCGATCGACTCGTGGATGGTGAGGAACAGGTTGGACGGGTCGACGACCAGGTCGTAGCGGCCCGGCTCGACCGACGGCGCCTTGGTCTTCTCCCGCAGGTGCTCGGGGATCTCGGCCAGCTCGCCGCGCCAGTCCCAGCCGGTGCCGGTCAGGTACTCCCAGCCGCGGCCGGCCGGCGGTGCCAGCGTGCGCATCGACTCGAAGCCGCCGGTGACCCGGTCGACGGTGAGCGCGGTGAAGGTCGGGTGGATGCGCACCCGCTGCTGGCGGGTGCGGGTGCCGGCGGTGTCGGCGTAGTACTTCTGCTCCTTGACGTGCATGACGTCGGACTGCACGTGCTCCACGCCGTCGGCGGCCAGCAGCTGCTCGGACAGCTCCACCATCAGGCCGGTCTTCTCGGCCTCGGGCACCTCGAACGGGTCGACGTCGTAGGCCGACACCCACTCCGCGTCGGGGTAGGCCGGCTCGGGGGCCAGCTCCACCCGGTCGGTGTTCAGCGCCGCGGAGACCCGGGCGACGGCCACGGCCTCCTCGGCCAGCCGGACCGCCTCGGCCGCGGTGAGGACGACGCCGGCGGCGAACCCCCACGTGCCCTCGTGCACGACGCGGACGGCGAGGCCGAGGTCCTCGCCGTCGGCGGCTGCCTCGACCCGGGCGTCGCGCAGCCGGATGGTCTGGGTGCGGATGCGCTCGACCCGGATGTCGGCGTGCTCGCAGCCCAGGTCGACGGCGCGGGTGAGCGCGGCGTCGGTGAGCGCGGACAGCGGGAGGGCCAGGAACGACGCGTCCACGGAACGGGGTTCTGCCACCCGTCCTTCCTACCAGCCGGGGACGGCGGGGACACTGCAGTTCGTGAGCACGGCTACCGGTCCCTACCGCGTCTCGATGGTCTGCCTGGGCAACATCTGCCGCTCCCCGATCGCCGAGGTGGTGCTGCGCGGGATGGTCGAGGCCGAGGGCCTGGACGTCGTCGTCACCTCGGCCGGCACCGGGCCCTGGCACGTGGGCGACCCGGTGGACCCCGGCTCGGCCGCCGTCCTGGCCGAGCACGGCCTGGACGCGTCGCAGCACGTCGCGCAGCAGATGACCGCGCGGCGGGTCGAGGAGTTCGACCTGCTGGTGGCGATGGACCGCGCCAACCGCGACGACCTGCTGGACATGGTCGGCGACCGGCCGCACCCGCAGGTGGTGCTGCTGCGCGACTTCGACCCCGACGGCGAGGCGGACCAGTCCGTCCCGGACCCCTACGGCGGCGGCCCCGGGGGCTTCAGCACCGTCTACCGGCAGGTCGAGGCCGCGTGCGCCGGTCTGGTCGCGCAGCTGCCGGCACTCATGGACCGGCGCGCGGCGGGGTAGGGGGTCGGGGGTGTCCTCCGACGACGTCACCCTCACCTTCGGCGGGACGGCGACCACCCTGCTCCGGCTCGGCCCGGTCACCCTCCTCACCGACCCCAACTTCCTGCGCCGCGGCGAGCGCGCCCACCTCGGCTACGGCCTGTCCAGCCGCCGGCTCACCGACCCGGCCCTGCAGCCCGAGGACCTACCCGAGCTGGACGCCGTCCTGCTCTCGCACATGCACGGCGACCACTGGGACCGCCGGGCCACCCGAGGGCTGCCGGCGCCCCAGCGGGTGGTGACCACCCCGGAGGCCTCCCGCTGCCTGGCCGAGCGCGGGTTCACCGCCACCGAGGACCTGCGGCCCTGGCAGAGCACCAGCGTCGAGCGGGACGGCGTCACCGTGCGGGTCACCTCGGTGCCCGGCGTGCACGGCCCGGGCCCGCTGGCCCGGCTGCTGCCGCAGGTGATGGGCAGCGTGCTGGAGCTGGTGCGGGACGGCGAGGTGCGCTGGCGCGGCTACGTCACCGGCGACACCCTGTTCCGGCCCGCGCTGGCCCAGGTGCTCGAACGGTGCGGCCCGCTGGACGCGCTGGTGCCGCACCTGGGCGGCACGAAGCTCGGCCCGTTCCTGGTGACCATGGACGGCCGGCAGGGCGCCGACCTGGTCGAGCTGCTGCGGCCGGGCGTGACCGTGCCGGTGCACTACGACGACTACGGCCTGTTCAAGGACCCGCTGGGCACCGTCGTCCGGGAGGTGGCCCGGCGCCGGCTGCCCGGCACGCTGCGCCCCGTCGTCCGCGGCCAGACGGTGCCGCTCACCGCGTGACCCGCTCCCCCGGCCCGCACCTGGTCGACCCCGAGGTTGGCCAGCGCGTCGGCCCGCTCGTTGCCGAGGTCGCCTGCGTGCCCCTTGACCCAGGTCCACCGCACCTCGTGCCCGGCCACCGCGGCGTCCAGGGCACGCCACAGGTCCTCGTTCTTCACCGGCGCCCCCGCCGCGGTGCGCCAGCCGTTGCGCTTCCACCCGGCCATCCAGCTCTGGATGCCCTTCATGACGTACGTGGAGTCGATGCGCAGGTCGACGGACGAGCGCCGGGTCAGGGCACCCAGGCCCTGGATGACCGCGGTGAGCTCCATGCGGTTGTTCGTCGTCTGCTGCTCGCCGCCGAACAGCTCCCGCTCGTGCACGCCGGACCTCAGCAGCACGCCCCAGCCACCGACTCCTGGGTTGCCTTTGCACGCACCGTCGGTCCACATGCTCACCACGGGGAGTGCTGGTTCCGCCACGCCGCGGGACCCTACGTCCAGCCGGGAGGGAGCCGGGAGGGAGTCAGCGTGCCTCGGCCGCCAGGCGCAGGCCGCGCTCCTGCACCTGGGCGCGCAGCTCCGCCTCGTCCACGGTGGTGGAGACGCCGTCGCGGACGACCTGGCGGCCGGCGACCCAGGTGTCGCGGACGTGCCGCGAGCCGACCGACCAGACCAGGTGGGTGACCAGGTCGGTGAGGTCCCCGACCGGGGTGAAGGCGATGTCGTCGGTGTCCACGTGCACCAGGTCGGCCCGGCGGCCCACCTCCAGCTGACCGAGGTCGGGCCGGTCGATCGCCGCGGCCGCCGCGCCGGTGGCCAGCCAGAACGCCTCGGGCGCGGTGAGGGCGAGGGCGTCCCGCTCGCGCAGGCGGGCCAGCTGCGCGGCCAGCCGGAGGTCCTCGAACAGGTCGAGGTTGTCGTTGGACGCCGGGCCGTCGGTGCCGATCCCGACCCGGATGCCGCGGTCGAGCATGTCGCGCAGGCGCGCCGTCCCGCTCGCGAGCTTGGTGTTGGAGCCGGGGCAGTGCGCGACGGCGACGTCGTGCTCGCGCCACAGCTCGAGGTCGGCGTCGTCCATGTGCACGCAGTGGTCGGCCAGCACCCGGCCGCCGAGCACGTCGTGGGCGGCCAGCAGCTGGGGCACCGACACCCCGTGCTCGGCGAGGAGCTCGTCGCCCTCGGTGGCGGTCTCGGCCACGTGGATCGTAAGCAGGAGGCCGTGCTCGCGGGCGGCCAGCCCGGCGTCGCGGAGCACGGGCAGCGGGACGGTGTAGGCCGAGTGCGGGCCGATGCCGAACTCGACCTGCTCGTCCGAGGACGCCGCCAGCCCGACGGCGGTGGCCAGCTGCTCGTCGAAGGTGCCGAACCCGGGCAGCCCGATCAGCGGGTTGGCCACCACGGCGCGGGCGCCGGTGGTGCGCACCGCCGCGGCCAGCCGCTCGGGCTGGAAGTACATCTCGACGCTGGTGGTGACCCCGTGCCGCAGCATCTCGGCCGACGCGGCGGTCATCGCGACCTCGACGTCCTCCGGGGTCAGCCGGGCCTCGCGGGGCCACATGACCTCGCGCAGCCAGCGGTCCAGCGGCAGCCCCTCGCCCTGGCCGCGGAACAGCACCATCGGCGCGTGCGAGTGCGTGTTGACCATGCCGGGCACCAGGACGCCGGGCAGCCGGGTCACCTCGGCGTCCGACGCGGGCGCCTCGCCGGCGGGCCCGACCCAGCTGATCAGCCCGTCCTCGACGTCGAGCACGGCGTCGGGGACGACGGTGCCGGCCCGGTCGCCGACGACGAGGGCCCGGGCGGTGAATCGGTGCGCCATGCCCGAGGACGCTAGCCGCCGATACCGTGGGCGCATGTCCGTCCTCGCCGCGACCTCGTCCGACCAGGGTGGCATCACCGGGTTCCTGCTCGACCTGATCGAGACCCTGGGCCCGGTCGGCGTCGGGATGACCATCTTCATCGAGACCGTCGTGCCGCCCATCCCCAGCGAGGTGGTGCTCAGCGCCGCGGGCGTGCTGATCAACGAGGGCCGGATGGCGCTCGTCCCGGTCATCCTGTTCGCCACGCTGGGCTCGGTGCTCGGCGCCGCGGTGCTCTACCAGGTCGGGCGCTCGCTGGGCCCCCGCCGGTCGCACGCCTTCCTGGACCGGCTGCCGCTGGTCAAGACCGAGGACGTCGACAAGACCTTCGCCTGGTTCGAGCGGCACGGCCGCTCGGCGGTGTTCTTCGGCCGCATGGTGCCGATCGTGCGCAGCTTCGTGTCCGTCCCCGCGGGGGTGGTGCGGATGCCCTGGCCGCAGTTCCTGCTCTACACCCTCGGCGGCTCGCTGATCTGGAACTCGCTGCTCATCGGCTTGGGCGTGGCCCTGGGCGGTCTGGTGCAGGAGTACCTGCAGTACTTCGACTACGTCATCTACGCCGCCGTCGTCGGCGTCGTGGTGTGGTTCGTCTACCGGGCGGTGAAGGAGAAGATCACCCAGGGCGACGTCGAGCCCGACCGCAGCGCCGCCGACCGCGTCCTGGACGTGGAGCGGCGCGAGAAGGACGACCGGTGACCCGCACCCGGCCCGCCGTGGTCGCCTTCGACGTCAACGAGACGCTGCTCGACGTCGGGCCGGTCGCCGCGGCGCTGGCCGACCGCGGCGTGCCGGCGCAGCTGTTCGGCACCGTCTTCGGCCGCACCCTGGGCACCGGGTTCGCCGCGACCCTGACCGGCTCGTGGTGCTCCTTCCGCGACGCCTTCGACGCCGCGCTCGCCCAGCTGACCGACCTGGACGACGAGGCCCGCTCGGCGGTGGCCAACGTGTTCGGCGACCTGGCCCCGCACCCCGACGTCCGGCCCGCCCTCGAGCTGCTGGCCGGCGCCGGCGTCCGGGCGGTCACCCTCACCCACGGCGGTCCCGGCGTCGCCGAGGCCGGTCTCGCCCGCGGCGGGGTGGACCACCTCGTCGAGCGGTCGCTGTCCTCGCAGGCGATCCGCGCGTGGAAGCCCGCGCGCGAGGTCTACCTGTGGGCGGCCGGGGTCTGCGACGTCGTCCCGGCCGACCTCGCCCTGGTCGCCGTGCACGGATGGGACGTGCACGGGGCGCAGCGGGCCGGGTTGACCGGGGGCTGGGCCGCCCGCGCGGAGCACCGGTACGCGGCCGTGCTCGACCCGCCGCACGTGGACGGGGCCGACCTGGTCGAGGTCGTGGCGGGTCTGCTGGCGCTGCCCCCGGCCGGGTGATCGGACGAGCCGGGCCCGCAACCCTGCACTAGCGTGGCCTGGCCTGCAGGTTCCGTCCCGAGACTCCCGATGGGGGCCACCCGTGCCAGACCGTCCGACCGACCCCGCCGACGCGACCGCCGACGGCGCGCCCGCCGACTCCGGGGTGCCGTCGGAGGAGGCCCGCCGCCGCACCGACGGCGACCGCTGGCAGGCCGCGCTGGACAGCTGGTCGGGTCCGGCCGGCGAGTCCGGGGGCGGCACCCGGGAGATCCGGCTGGACGGCGGGGCGGCGTCCTGGGAGCAGACCGCGCAGCAGCCCACCGTGCCCGAGGACCAGCGCCCCTGGGACCAGCAGTCGGCCGAGCACATCGCCGCGTGGCAGCAGCCGCCGTCCTGGCAGCAGGAGGCGCAGGCGCAGCAGGCCGCCGAGCCGGCCACCCCGACCCCGTCCCCGTCGGCCGCCACCGAGCAGGCGGCGCCGAGCTGGCGGCCCGCCGACCAGCCGGTCGGGCAGCCGCCGACGTGGGAGCAGCACAGCTGGGACAACCGGTCCTGGGAGCAGCAGGCCGGCCCGCGGAGCCCGGCCCAGCAGGCCCCGGCCCAGCAGGCACCCGCCCCGCAGGCACCTGCCCAGCCCGCCGCCCAGCAGCAGCCGGCCCCCCAGCAGGGCCAGGCACCCCAGCAGGGCCAGGCACCGCAGCAGCAGTGGGGGCAGCAGCCCACGGGTGGGTGGGGCAGCCAGGGCAGCACGTCCTGGACGTCGCAGTCCGGCCCGGCCGCTCCCCCGCCGTCGCTCACCTCGCAGTCCCTGCTGCGGCAGGCGCCCGAGGCCCCGACCCGGGGCTGGCGGCGGTTCGTGCACAAGGCCACCGGCGGCAGCTACAACCCCGGCCTGTCGCAGGCCGAGGTCGAGCACCGGGCGATGGTGCAGCGGGTGACCACCCCGGTGCGCGGGTCCCACCGCATCGCCGTCGTCTCGCTCAAGGGCGGCATCGGCAAGACCACCACCACCTGCTGCCTCGGGCTGACGCTGGCCCACCACCGCGGTGACCGGGTCGTCGCCGTCGACGCCAACCCCGACGCCGGGACGCTGGCCGAGCGGCTGACCAACGTCACCGACGTGACCGTGCGCGACCTGCTCGCCGCCACCGACCGGATCCGCTCCTTCACCGACGTGTCGGCGTTCACCTCGCTGGCCGGGCGGCTGCAGGTGCTGGCCAGCGACCAGGACCCGGCCCTGTCCGAGGCGTTCAGCGAGGAGGAGTACACGACCGTCGCCGACATCCTGGCGCGGTACTTCAACATCATCCTCACCGACTCCGGCACCGGCCTGCTGCACTCGGCGATGTCGGGGACGCTGGCCATCGCCGACTCCCTGGTCGTCGTCGGTGCGCCCTCGGTCGACGGCGCGAGCCGGGCCAGCAAGACGCTGGACTGGCTGATCGCGCACGGCCACGAGGAGCTGGTCGCCCGCTCGGTCGCGGTGATCTCCAGCGTGCGGCCCAACACCGGCGACGTGGACATGGGCATGGTGCGCGAGCACTTCGCCGCCCGCTGCCGCGCCGTGGTGGAGATCCCCTACGACCCGCACCTGGTCACCGGCGGGCTGATCGACCTCGACCGCGTCGGCGCACCGGCCCGCCGGGCCTACCTCGAGCTCGCCGCGCACGTCGCCGACGGGTTCGCCCTGCCCCCGCTGCAGCGCCGCCCCGCGTGACCACCCGGGACGTCGACACCCCGCTGGGTCCCGCGCGGGTCACCGTCTACGACCCGGCCGGGGACGTGGTGGGCACGGTGCTGCTCGGGCACGGCGCCGGCGGCGGCATCGAGGCACCCGACCTGCTCGCGGCCACCGATGCGGCGGTCGGGCTCGGCTGGCGGGTGCTGCGCGTCGAGCAGCCGTGGCGGGTGGCCGGCAAGCGCGTCGCCGCCGCCCCGCCCAAGCTCGACGAGGGCTGGACGGCGATCCACGGCGCGGTCGGCGACCTGCTCACCGGCCCGGTCGTGCTTGGCGGCCGCAGCGCCGGGGCGCGGGTGGCCTGCCGGACGGCGGCGGCCCTGGGCGCGGCGGGCGTGCTGTGCCTGGCCTTCCCGCTGCACCCGCCGGGCAAGCCGGAGAAGAGCCGGGCGGGCGAGCTGACCGCGGTCGCCGTCCCGGTACTGGTGGTGCAGGGCGACAGCGACGCCTTCGGCGGCCCGGCCGCGGTGGTGGCCGCCCTCGGCGAGCACCCGGCGACCGTGGTGGCGGTGCGCGGCGACCACGCCCTCAAGGCCGACCCGCCCGCCGTGCGCACCGCCGTCGAGACCTGGCTGCGTCGGTGGTTATAGGTCGTCCGGACCGGACACGTGATCTAAATCGAGCATCTCAGTTCGCCTCATCCGGCCCAATGAGAACTCGTCTTCCGAGACAACTTCTGCGGTAACCTCCCCACCCTCTAGGATCGTGGGGCCGCCGACACCTGCCCCACCCGAGGTGCACAATTCTGCCCACGCGTCCGCTAGTGCCATCCAGAGAAGATTGATCTCAATATCGTCGGGGTTCGATAGCTTTGCGAAGCTCCCGAGACGATACAAGCGGCTGGCGATGGTCAGCGAATCAGGGTTCTCAGCTAGCCAAGTGTGCAGGTCAGTCTGATCAATACCTTCTTCTGGGTACGGTGGGAGTACGCCTTCGATTAATACAAGGATGATTTTCAAATCATACGGCGCAGCATTCCAACCGTTTAATGACTCCACCCGGATTTCACGAATGTCTCGAAGGGCGAGCCACTCGGCGCTCCGCTCCTTGCCCTCGCGTTTCATGATTCGCTTTCGAAGGACGTCGAATACAGGCGTCACCTCGTCCGGAAATGCAAACCTACTGAAGCGCCTGCCTAACCGCTGCCCGAAGGCCCGGACACTTGGCAAGTCCGAACCGTCAAAGCCGGGCGCTTGCCAGACGGCCGCCGCCTTCGACTTAGTTACCGTAGCGATTATATCTAAATCAACAAACTCGGTCCCGCCCACCCCAAGCGAGACATACCGGGGACGCCATCCACGAGCCGCATGTTGGGCCACGTCTGTCGGGAGGTCCACTATCGGCGAAACAGAAATAGTCTGAATCGAATCCCGCACCAAGTCGCAAGTTTGACTGATAATCGCAACGCCGAGAGGTGCGTCAATCGATTCGCAACCATCGGTACCATGGATGTGCAATTGGCGCAGATCGAGACGGTCACCCTGCCGCCAGTCAGGAGGTCCGTCTACGTCAGAACCCAGGCCAGACGACCCCCCATCGCCTTGCTCCTTCACGCGTCCTCGGACTCCTCGAGTTCGGCGCCCAGCATCTCCCGCGGAGTGAACGGGGCATCGTTGATCGCAATCATTCGCCCTCGCGAGACACGCTGACCGGGAAGCCCATCCATTCCCGCCGACGCAGATAGGAACGCTTGGCGTCGATCTTCGCGACCGGCTGACGCCTGCAGGACCCACCGCGCGTGAAGTCGATCGAGGTGCGCTTCGTGACTGGCATTCATTCGGGCGCCGGAAGCCCAATGGTGGACGGCCCTCCGAGAGACTCCGAAAGTTCGCGCAAGGTGATCCCACGTCAAGCCCAGGTTCGACTTTAGCTCTACCAGTTTCTGCGCCGCCGTTACGAGATGCTGTCGACTGTCCGCCACAGTCGGCGACACATCCAAAGCAAGCACCATTACGCCCGAACGCGAGTTGACATAACCAGTAGGAACCCACTCCGGGAAAGCATTTTGGACAGTCAGACCTGCCCCCGGATCGAACACTACGTCCTGAGCGAGCCCACAGGTACTCGACCATGCCGTCAGATCGTTCATGGCCCGAGACGTGCAATTAAGTCCGTCAGACCCTCGCGCGTAGAGCCGATTCGAGACATTTCCCGTCCCAAGAAAAACGCTTGTCTCGACGGATCGCGCAGCACCCATGCCGCTAGTGGCAGGGATACCCGATATCATGCAACTGGACATCAAGAAGACGAATGCAGTGTACGAAAACGGCGAAGAATCGACAACTTTCCGATTAGCGCGAAGGCGGCCAGCCTCTTCGAGAAGGCTCAACTCGAAGCTCCATGCGCAGCCAAAAACTGGTCGGTCACGGCCCACCGGAAAAAGCGATAGGCCGTCTTTCCCAGCTTACGAATTTCCTCGCTTATGTCGGAGGGCGAGAACGCTCCAGAAGCTTGCCGGAATGAGTCGAGATCCAAAAACCAACTATCGACAGCGGCGCCGGGCAGGGACGGGTCAACGACGGCTCCAGCAGGGAGGCTGCCCCAGCGCGCATGCAAGATGTCCTCCCCAAGTACGTATAACGACTCGTGCAGCGTGTGTTGAACGACAACATCTGAGCGCCCGGCGACGGCAGCACCGCCGCCGATCATCTCAGGTCGAATGAGGGAAGCCAAGTTGGCGAGCAGTTCCGGGTTCTCGACTCGGTTGGTGAATCGAACGCCGATTCGGTCGTAGCGGGGTGGCCGAACGTGTTTAGCTAGCGATTCTAGAACCACCTCGAACCTAGTGCGAAAATCGTTGAGGTCCGCGTAAGAACCCGTGTGCATCGCAACAGAGGTTGCGCCGATACTGACCGTCCAATCGCCTGCGAGCGACTTCAGCTCCCAAAGTTGCCCCGCCTGATCGGAGGAGAACCCGGCGGGCCCAAATGAGAACTGGACTTCTTGCGAACGTTCCATCAGAGGGAAGCCGTCACTCAGATCGTTGATAACAGCATCTAAAGTTCGTGGGATAGCTTCCTGACGCATCGTTGCCAGCTGCGGAAACCGCACTTGTGCGAGAACCCTAACCAGCGGGCTGTTAGGAAGGACTACGCGATGCGGAGCTGGGTCGGAGAATGCTCCATGCGCAAGGTCGGCTGCCACACTTCACACCGTACTTCACATGGCCTACGCCGGACGGGTTTTATGCACAACAATCATCCGACCAAGTGACGAGCTGACTGGCACCATGAGTGACACCGCGGCCCGGGCCCGCCGAGGTTGTTGATCGACCCAGCTGATCGACGGCCGTCCTGGCTCACCGGTGTCGGTGAGCCAGGACGGAGCCGGATCAGCTCGGCTGATCAGCGCCGGCGGCGGCGGACCACCAGGGCGACCAGCAGCAGGGCGCCGACGCCGATCGCGGCGGGCGCGGCGAACCGGGTGAAGGCCGCACCGCCGGCGACGTCGAGCAGGTCGATGGGCTCGGGCTCGGCCTGCGGCTTCCGGGCGGCCGGGCTGGCGGCGACCGGCGTGGCGGCCTCCTTCTTCGCCTCCTCGGCCTTGTCGGCAGCGGCGTCGGCCGCCTCCACGGTCGTGGAGGCGGCCTTGCGGGCGGCCTCGGCGATCGGGGTGTCGCCCTCGACACCGGCGACGGACTCGGCGACCTCGCCCACCGCACCGGCGGCGGTGGCCGCGGCGTCGGCGGCCTTCTCCTTCACGGTGCTCGCGACCGTGGGCTCCTGCGCGGGCGCCTCGGTCTCGCCGAGCTGGGCGGCGAGCTTGTCGGCGAACTGGCCGAGCAGCTTGTTGCCCACGTCGGTCATCACGCCGCGGCCGAACTGGGCCGGGCGGCCGGTGATGTTGAGGTCGGTGAGGACGTCGACGCGGGTGGAGTCGCCCTCGCTCTTGAGCTGGGCGGTGACCACGGCGGCGGCGGTGCCGTTGCCGCGCTGGTCCTTGCCGCGGGCGTCGATGACGGCCTTGTGGTTGTCCTCGTCCTTCTCGATGAAGGAGGCCTTGCCGGCGTAGGTCAGGTTGATCGGCCCGAGCTTCACCTTGACGCGGCCGGTGAAGTCGTCGCCCTCCACGCTGTCGAGCGCGGCGCCCGGCATGCACGGTGCGATCCGCTCGATGTCGAGCAGCACCTTCCACGCGTCGTCGACGGGGACGGGGACGAGGAACGAGTTCTCCAACTGCACGGGTGGACCTCCGGTCGTGGGGGCGGACGACGGCCGGCCCACCCGTTGCGGGGTGGACCGGCCGGGTCCGGGGGAACTGCCTGGAGCCTGTGGCCGACGCTACAGCCCGGCGGCTGCCCGCACCGCTCGTCCGGTGAGCACCCGGGCGAGGTGCTGGCGGTAGTCGGCCTGGGCGTTGAGGTCGCTGCTGGGCTCGGTGCCCTCGGCGGCCTGCGCGGCCGCCGCGGTGACCGTCTCCAGGCTGACGTCGGCGCCGACCAGGGCCTGCTCCGTCGCGGTCGCCCGCAGCGGGGTGGAGCCCATGTTGGTCAGCCCGATGCGGGCCTCGGCGATGGTCGAGCCCTCACGGCGGACGGCCGCGGCGACGGCCACGATCGACCAGGCCTGGGCGACGCGGTTGAACTTCTCGTACCGCACCCCCCAGCCCTCGCCCAGCTTGGGCACCCGTACCTCGACGAGCAGCTCGCCCTCCTCCAGCGCCGTCGTCAGGTAGTCGACGAAGAACGCCGAGGCCGGCACCGAGCGCCGCGCACCGCCGGGACCGGCGATGACGAACTCGGCGTCCAGCGCCAGGGCCACGGCCGGCAGGTCCCCGGCCGGGTCGGCGTGCGCCAGGGCGCCGCCGAAGGTGCCGCGGTGCCGGACGGCGGGGTCGGCCACCGTCTCGGTCGCCTCGGCGATGAGCTTCCCGTACTGCGCGATGAGCGGGTCGCGGAGGATGTCGGAGTGGGTGGTCATCGCCCCGATGACGAGCGAGTCGCCGTCCTCCCGGACGCCGCGCAGCTCGGTCACCCTGGTCAGGTCGACGACGGTCTCCGGGGCGGCCAGCCGCAGCCGCATGACCGGGATGAGCGACTGCCCACCGGCCATGATCTTCACGTCCTCGCCGCCGGCGGCGATGGCCTGCAGGGCCTCGTCGACGCTGGTGGGGCGGGCGTAGGCGAACGACGCGGGGATCATGGCTCCACTCCGAAGTCGTTTCCGCGGATCACTGGGCTGCCTCCTCGATGCCGGACTCGGTCGTGCGGGCACCGCCGTAGGCGTTGCTGCCCTCGGCGGCGCGGTCGCCGCCGTCACCGCCCTGGTGGATGGCCCGCCAGACCCGCTCGGGGGTCAGCGGCATCCGGATGTCGGTCACGCCCAGGTGCCGGACGGCGTCCAGCGCGGCGTTGACCACCGCCGGGGTGCTGGCGATGCACCCGGCCTCGCCGACGCCCTTGGCACCCAGCGGGTTCGACGTCGCCGCGTGCACCGTGTTCCCGGTGTGGAAGGTCGGCAGGTCGGCGGCCGAGGGCAGCAGGTAGTCCACGAACGTGCCGGTGGTCAGGTTGCCGTCGGCGTCGTAGATGGCCTCCTCGTAGAGGGCCTGTGCGATGCCCTGGGCGAGACCGCCGTGCATCTGGCCCTCGACGATGATCGGGTTGACGATCGTCCCGATGTCGTCGACCGAGGCGTACTTGCGGATCGTGACGAAGCCGGTCTCGGTGTCGACCTCCATCGCGCACAGGTGGGTGCCGTGCGGGAAGGAGAAGTTGACCGGGTCGAAGGCGGCCTCGGCGTCGATGGAGGGCTCGATGCCCTCCGGGTAGTCGTGCGCGGCGAAGATGGCCAGGGCGATCTCCTGGATGCCCAGCCCGGCGCCCGGCGTCCCCTTGACGGAGAACTTCCCGCCGCTGAACTCCAGGTCGTCCTCGCTGGCCTCGAGCAGGTGCGCGGCGATCTTGCGGGCCTTGGCGACCACCTTCTCCGCGGCCTTGACCACGGCGGTGCCGCCGACGACCAGGGACCGGGAGCCGTAGGTGTCCAGGCCGCGGCTGGAGATCGCGGTGTCGCCGTGCAGCACCTCGACGTCCTCGAACGGCACGCCCAGCTCGTCGGCGACGATCTGGCTCCACGCCGTCTCGTGGCCCTGCCCGTGCGGGGTGGAGCCGGTGACGACCTCGACCTTGCCGGTGGGCAGCATCCGGATGGAGGCCTGCTCCCAGCCGCCGGCGCCGAAGGACAGCGAGCCGAGCACCCGGGAGGGGGCCAGGCCGCACATCTCGGTGAAGGTGGAGATGCCGATGCCCAGCTGCACCGGGTCTCCGGACTCGCGGCGGCGCTTCTGCTCGGCGCGCAGCTCGTCGTACCCGAGCAGCTCGAGCGCGGCCTGGGTGGCCTGCTCGTAGTCGCCGGAGTCGTACTCCAGGCCCGCCACCGTGGTGAAGGGGAACTCCTCGGCGCTGATCCAGTTCTTGCGGCGCAGCTCCATCGGGTCCATGTCCAGCTCGACGGCCAGCTCGTCCATGATCCGCTCGATGGCGAAGGTGGCCTCGGGCCGGCCGGCGCCGCGGTAGGCGTCGGTGGGGACCTTGTTGGTGAACACGCCGTCGCACTCGAAGCGGTAGGCCGGGAACTTGTAGATGCCCGGGAACATGAACGCGCCCAGCGCCGGGACGCCGGGGGTGATCAGCCGCAGGTAGGCGCCCATGTCGGCCAGCAGCCGCACGCGCAGGCCGGTGACGGTGCCGTCCTTCTTGGCGGCCACGTCGATGTACTGGATCTGGTCGCGCCCGTGGTGGGCGGTCATCAGGGACTCCGAGCGGGTCTCGGTCCACTTGACCGGCTTGCCCAGCCGGCGGGCGACCAGCAGCGCCAGGATCTCCTCGGGGCAGACCTGCAGCTTGCCGCCGAAGCCGCCGCCGACGTCGGGGGCCACCACGCGCAGCTTGTGCTCGGGGATGCCGGTGGTCAGCGCGCCCATGACCCGCAGGATGTGCGGGATCTGGGTGGCCGACCAGAGCGTGTAGTTGTCGCCCTGCACGCCGACGACCGCCGAGCGGGGCTCCATGAACGCCGGGATGAGGCGCTGCTGCACGAAGCGGCGGGAGACGGTCACCTCCGCGTCGCGGAAGGCGGCGTCGGTGTCGCTGCCGGTGCCGGCCTCGCCGGCGTCGAAGACGAAGTGGTAGCTGGTGTTGGACGAGGTGGAGGCGTGCACCAGGTCGGCGCCGTCCTTGACCGCCTCCTCCATGTCCAGCACGACCGGGAGGTTCTCGTAGTCGACGTCGATGGCCTCGACGGCGTCGACCGCGGCGGTGCGGGTGCGGGCCACCACGATGGCCACGGCCTCGCCCACGTGGTTCACGGTGTCGACCGCGATCGAGGGGTGGCCGGGGTTGACCATGTCGGGGGTGACCGGCCAGGCGCAGGGGATGGTGCCCTGCTCGTCCTTGAAGTCCTGCCCGGTGTAGACCGCGACGACGTTCGGGCGGTCCTTCGCGGCGCTGACGTCGAGGTGGCTGATCGTGGCGTGGGCGACGGGGCTGCGCAGGAACGCCATGTGCAGCATCCCGGGCAGGACCATGTTGTCGGTCCACGTGGTCTTCCCGGTGATCAGCCGGGCGTCCTCCTTGCGGAGACGGGCGTTGCCGACCTCCTTGGCCGGGCCGTCCGCGGTGGTGGTCGGGTCCTCGGTGAGGGTCATGCCTGTGCTCCCGCCGTGCTGCTCATCTCGCCGGCGGCCTGCTGCACCGCGCGGACGATGTTCACGTAGCCCGTGCAGCGGCAGAGGTTGCCCTCGATGCCCTCACGGATCTCGGCCTCGCTGGGGTTCGGGTTGTTCTTGAGCAGGTCGATCGACGCCATGATCATCCCGGGCGTGCAGTAGCCGCACTGCAGCCCGTGCTTCTCGTGGAACGCCCGCTGCATCGGGTGCAGCTCGCCGCCCTCGGCGATGCCCTCGATGGTGGTGACCTCGCTGCCGTCGGCCTGCACGGCCAGCACGGTGCAGGACTTCACGCTCTCGCCGTCCAGGTGCACGGTGCACGCGCCGCAGTTGCTGGTGTCGCAGCCGACGACCGTGCCGACCTTCCCCAGCTGTTCCCGCAGGTAGTGGACCAGGAGTGTCCTGGGCTCGACGTCGTCCGCGTAGGACGCCCCGTCGACCCGCACGCTGATCTGCGTCATTGATCCTCCGCCTCGTTGCAGGGTCGTGTGACGGCGGTCTCCCGCCACCTGCGACGAGTGTGCCGACGGACACACTTCTTAGGCCACACTTACCTCCCGCTGGTCGGGGTCCCCATCCGTCGATGCGGGGCCGGGGCGGGGCTGGATCCGCAGCTGCGGAGGATGCTGGTCGACGGGGCCGCACCGACGGCGGCGGGCAACGTTGCAGCGCGTTGCAGGTCAGTCGGGCACGCGGCGGCGCAGCGCCGCCGACCAGGCCAGCACACCCAGGCCGAGGACGGCGAGGACGACGCCGACCAGCGCGGTGGACTGGTAGCCCCACCCGGAGGCGATCACCCAGCCACCCAGCAGGGCGCCCAGCCCGTTGGCGGCGTTGAGCGCCGAGTGGTTGAGCGCGGCGCCCAGCAGCTCGGCCTCGCGGGCGACCTGCATCAGCCGCAGCTGCAGGGTCACCACCAGCACCGAGGTGACCACGGTGATGCAGAGGGCCAGCGCCAGCAGCGACACCACCGACCGGGAGCCGACGTACACCGCGCCGAGCAGCACGCCGGTGCCCACCATCGACCAGACCAGCGAGCGGAACAGCGCGACGTCGGCGAGCTTGCCGCCGAGCACGGTGCCCAGCACCCCGCCGACCCCGAAGGCCAGCAGGACCAGCGGCACCGCGCCGGCCGGGGCGCCGGCGACCTCGGTGGTCAGCGGGGCGATGTAGGCGTAGAGGGCGAAGAAGCCGCCGAACCCGACGACGGCGACGCCGAGGGTGAGCCACACCTGGGGCCGGCGCAGCGCCCCGAGCTCGGAGCGCACGGTGGCCTGCGGGTTGCCCGGCGTGCGCGGCACGACGGCCAGCACCGCCAGCAGGGTGAGGACGGCGACGGCGAGCACCGCCACGAACGCCGCCCGCCAGCCCAGGGTCTGCCCCAGCCAGGTGGCCGCGGGCACGCCGGCGAGGGTGGCCACCGACAGCCCGAGCATCACCGAGCTGACCGCGCGGCCCTTGGCCTCCGGGGGCACCAGGGACGCCGCGACCAGGGACGCGACGCCGAAGTAGGCGCCGTGCGGCAGCCCGGCGACGAAGCGGGCGGCCAGCAGCGTGCCGTAGCCGGGGGCGACGGCGGTGAGCACCGTGCCGGCCAGGAACGCGGCGAGCAGCCCGACCAGCAGGCCCTTGCGGGGCAGCCGGGCGGCGGTGGCGGCGATGACCGGGGCGCCGACGACGACGCCGAAGGCGTAGGCCGACACCACGTGGCCGGCGGTGGGGATGTCGACGTCCACCCCGCGGGCGATCTCGGGCAGCAGGCCCATGACCACGAACTCGCTGATGCCGATGGCGACGGCGCCGCAGCTGAGCACCGCGATGGCCAGGGCGGCGCGGCGGGTGGCCGTCGGACGGGTCGCGGTGGCGGTCACGTGGCCCGAGCATGCCAGCGCGGCCGGCCGGGCGTCAGGGGCGGCGGGGGGAGCGGCGCAGCCGGAGCAGGTGGTTGGCCGCAGCCGCGCGGCGGGGTGAGCTCAGCGGCAGCACGTCGAGCAGCGCCTGCCAGACGGCGGCGTCCTCGGCGGCCTCGGGGAGCCGGCTCCAGCGCAGCAGCAGGTCCGGCCGCGGGGTGCGCAGCACGGCCGCGCGCAGCGACCCGGACAGCCGCGCCCGGGCGGCGCGCACCCCGGGCGCCTCCGAGCGCGGCAGCACGGGCCCGGCGTAGCGCTCCAGCGCGGTGGCCACCGCGCCGCGGGCCAGCATCCGGCGCACCTGGTCGAGGTCGGTGTCCAGCGGGGCGGTCAGCCGGTAGGGGCGGGAGGCGAGCAGCTCCTCGCCGAGCAGCTTGCGCAGGCGGGACAGCTCGGCGCGCACGGTGACCGCGGCGGCGTCGCCGGCGTGCACCTCGGCGGCGAGCTGGTCGGCGGTGCGGCCCCCGCCCGCGACGGCGGCCTCGGCCAGCAGCAGCACCAGCTCGGAGTGCCGCAGCGAGAGCTCGACCGGCCCGTCCGGGGTGGTCAGCCGGGCCCGCTCGCGGCCGAGGACCTCCAGCAGCGGGGGCGCCGGTCGGGGGCGCGGCGGGGCGGCCGGGACCGCGAGCTGCTCGCGGTGCAGCCAGCGCAGCTCGGACTCCGCGGCGGCGACGGTGGCGCGGACCAGGGTCAGCACCTGCGGGCTGGCGACGTGGTCGCCCCCGGTGACGTCGATGGCGCCCAGCAGCTGGCCGGTGACGGGGTGGTGCACCGGGGCGGCCGAGCAGCTCCAGGGCTGCACGGTGCGGCTGTAGTGCTCGCTGCCGAAGATCTGCACGGGGGTGTCCAGGGCCAGCGCGGTGCCCGGGGCGTTGGTGCCCACGACGTCCTCGCTCCACCGGGACCCGGCGACGAAGTGCATGCCCTCGGCCTGGCTGCGCAGCCGCCGGTCGCCCTCGACCCAGAGGATCCGCCCGGCGGCGTCGGCGACCGCCACGATCATCTTGTCGGCCTCGGCGTCGGCGACCAGCAGCCGGCGGATCACCGGCATGACGGCGGCCAGCGGGTGGGCGTCGCGGTAGGTGACCAGGTCGTCGTCGAGCAGGTCCACCGGCGCCGCCACCGCGTCGGGGTCGACCCCGCCGGCCAGGCTGCGCCGCCAGGAGTCCAGCACCACCGGGCGGACGTCCTGCCCGGCGCGCGGCGGGCGCCCGCGGGTGACCAGCGCCTCGTGGGCGGCCCGCAGCCGGCGGGTGAGCAGCGGACCCGGGGCGCCGTCGGGCAGCGCGAGCCACGGGTTGACCGCGGTCACGCGGTCACCCGGGGCCGCGCTGCCCGGTGGCTCATGTCACCGCCATGGTGACCGCTACCGGGCGATCACGCCAGGGACCTCGGCGTCGGCGGTCCGCTCGACCTGGGCGGGCTCGTCGACGTCGGGCAGCGTGCGGGGCCGCACCACCACGAACAGGACCAGCACGGCCAGCGCCGAGGCGACCAGGATGACCGAGCCCAGCGCGAGGGCGTCGTTGCCGAGCAGGCCCACGACCGGGGAGACGGCGGCGCCGACGCCGAACTGCACCGCGCCGAGCAGCGCGGCCGCGGTGCCGGCGGCCTCGCCGTGCCGGGACAGCGCGAGCGCGGGCGCGTTGGGCATGCCGAGACCGGCGCTGGCGAGCACCAGCCACAGCGGGACGGCGACGCCGAACAGGCCGCCGGCCCCGGTGGCGGCCATGACGACCAGCAGCACCGCCGACGCCAGCCCGGCCAGCACGGCGACCGACAGCAGCACCTGCGGGGAGGTGCGGCGCAGCAGCACGGGGTTGAGCTGGGTGGTGCCGATCAGGAACACCGCGCCGGCGCCGAACAGCAGGCCGAACTGCTGCTCGTCGAGGCCGAACTGCTGCTGGTACACGAAGGAGGCGCCCGAGACGTAGCTGAACAGGCCGGCGATGACCAGGCCGGCGACGAGCACCAGGCCGACGTAGGCGCGGTCGCGGAACAGCCGGCCGTAGTCGACCACCGTGCGGCGCAGGCGCAGCGGGTGGCGGTGCTGGGCGGGCAGGGTCTCGGGCAGCGTGAGGGCGACCGCGACCAGCGAGGCGGTGCCGATGACGGCCAGCGCGACGAACAGGCCGCGCCAGGAGGTGAACCGCAGCAGCTCACCGCCCAGGGTCGGGGCCAGCACCGGCGCCACGCCGATCACCAGGAACAGCCGGGACAGCAGGCTGGCCGCGGCGCGGCCGGAGTACAGGTCGCGGACCACGGCGAGCGCGACCACCGCACCGGCCGCGGACCCGATGCCCTGCAGCACCCGCAGCACGCCGAGGACCTCGACGGTCGGGGCGACGAGGATCAGCAGCGAGGCCAGCACGTGCAGCGCGGTGCCCGCCAGCAGCGGCTTGCGGCGGCCGACGGCGTCCGACAGCGGGCCGAGCACCAGCTGGCCGAGCGCCAGGCCGGCGAAGGTGCCGGTCAAGGTGAGCTGCACCGCCGCGTCGGTGGTCATCAGGTCGGTGGCGATGGTGGGCAGCGCCGGCAGGTAGAGGTCGATGGTCAGCGGGCCGAGCGCGACGAAGGCACCCAGGACCAGGGTGACCTTGAGCGGGCTGAGCGCGGGCTGGGGAGGTGGCACGGGAGGGGCAAGCCCGGACCGGCTGGTCTTGTTCCCGGGTCAGCGTGGCCGGGCGGGCAACAGCGCGCGAACGCCGCGTGCCGCCAGGGCCCCGCGCCAGAGACCGGCGCCGTAGGCCAGGTCCTCCAGCCGCCGTCCGGCCGCGAAGCGGAGCAGGCCGACCTCGCGCCGGTGCGGCCACCACGCGCCGGCGGCGTCGGCGACGGCCGCCGCCGCGACCAGCCGGCGGACCCGCCGGGACCCGAGCAGGGGGACGACGACCGGCCAGTGGTGCCGGGTCACCGACCGGGCCAGGGTGCGCCCGGCCGACCACGACCCGCGGACGACGAGGGTGGCGGCCAGCCCGGTGGGCGGGGGGTCCCCCAGCCGCGGGGCCAGCTTCGCGGTGGCTCCGGCCAGCACCCCGGCGGCGGCCAGCGCCCCGGGCCTCCCGCCCAGGAGCACCAGGCCCCAGGCGACGGCCGACCACGGCGACATGACCACCGGCGCGACGGCGGTCCCGTGCCGCTGCGCGAGCAGGGCGGCGCCGGTGCCGTAGTAGGCCCGGCGGCGCAGCCAGGCACAGGTGCGGGCGGGGTGCTGGTGGGCGACCCGGGCGGCCGGGTCGTAGCGCACCCGCCAGCCGGCCGCGGCCAGCCGCCAGACCAGGTCGACGTCCTCGGCGACCTGCAGGTCCTCGCCGAAGCCGGCGCCGAGCGCGGTGCGGCGGGCCAGCAGGGCCGCGCTGGGCACGTAGGAGACCCCGGTGAGCGGCGCGACCGGCGCGGGGCGCGGGCCCATGTCCAGCGCGCTGACGGCGTCCTCGTAGGGGCCGACCCAGCCGGGCCGGTCCGCGGGCAGGGCGACGATGCGGGGGGCGACGACCGCGAGCCGGGGGTCGGCGAGGTGCGCGGCGAGCACGCCCAGCCAGCCGGGCACCGGGACGCAGTCCGAGTCGACGAACGCGACCGCGGTGGTGGTCGCGGCGGCGAGGCCGACGTTGCGCGCGGCCGACGGCCCGCGGGCGGTCGCGTGCCGGAGCACCCGGGCGCCGGAGGCCGCGCAGACGGCGGCGGTGGTGGCGGGGTCGGCCGAGCCGTCGTCGACCACCAGCAACGCGGTGTCGGGCAGGTCGGCCCGCAGCGCGCGCAGCAGCCGGTCCAGCTCGGCGGTGCGGTCCCGGACCGGGACGACGACGGTGACGTCGGCCGGGTCGACGGGAGGCAGGTCCGGGTGGGCCAGGCCGGTGTCCAGCAGCCGCGCGGCCAGGGCCGCGGTCGTGGCGTCGGTGACGGTCAGCGCGTCGCCGGTCAGCAGCGCGCGGGCGCGGGGGGCCAGCCGGAGCAGCCGGAGCGGGGAGCCGCCGAGCAGGGCCGCGCCACCGTCCCGCCGCCGGGTGCGGGGGTCGAGCACGACCCGGAACCCGTCCGGCAGCCGGTCGGCCGGCGGGGCGGGCAGGGTCACCCGGTCAGCCTGCCGTCGGCGCCGACGTCCCAGGCCTGCACCGCCGCGGCCAGCCGGCCGACCAGGTCGGCGAGCATCCGCGCGCCCTCGTCGGCCGAGGCGCCCGCGGGATCGCCGAGCACGCCGTTGGGGCTGACCGCGGCCACCCCGCCGGCGCGCAGCCGGGGCAGCAGCTGCGCGACCGGGGCGGTCTCGCCGGCCTCGGCCAGCTCCGGCCGGACCGCGGACGGTTCCACGTGCAACACCAGCGAGGTCTCGATGCGCCCGGCGTGCGCGTCGCCGCCACGGACGCCGCACGGGAACCAGGCGACGTCGCGACCCTCGTGCCGCAGCAGCGGGACCGCCGAGCGCAGCGCGTCGAGGTTGCCGCCGTGCCCGTTGACCACCAGCAACCGCCCGGCCCACCGCCCGGCCGAGCGGCCCAGCTCGACCAGCAGCGTGCGCAGCGCCCCGGTGCCGATCGAGACGGTGCCGGGGAAGCCCTCGTGCTCGCCGCTCGCGCCGTAGGGGACGGCCGGGGCGAGCAGCAGGTCGGGCTGCCGGTCCACCAGCCCGGTGGCGACCGCCGCGGCGACGGTGGTGTCGGTGGCCAGCGGCAGGTGCGGCCCGTGCTGCTCCACCGACCCCAGCGGGACGACGACGGTCGGTCGGCCGTCGAGCTCCGGCGACCGTGCCGACCCCAGCCTCACCACGGCTCCGCCCTGCCCCCGGATCCCGCCCACGACCCCACCACGCGCTCCGCCGTCGCCACGGCCACCGCCAGCCCGGCCGGGGCGAGGCAGTCGCCGACCCGGTGCACCTCGACGCCGGTCGGCGCGGCGGGGCCCGGGACGGGGTCGGGGTGGGTGGCGGCCACGACCCAGTCCACCACCCGCTCCTCGACGTCCCCGGTCAGGTGGTGCAGCAGCGTCACCACCCCGTCCCGGACGGCGAGCGGCACCCGCTCCACGGTCTGCACGATCCCGGCGGCGGCGGCCCGGCGGTGCCAGGGGCCGCGGTCCAGGGTCGGGCCCAGCCGCTGCGCGGCGACGAGTGCGCCGGTGACCACCTCGACCGCGCAGCCCCGCGCGGCGAGCAGCTCGGCGGTGGAGGTGGCGTGCGGGCCGCCCAGCTCGTCGACGACCAGCACCCGCCCGGACGGCGCGGCCGCCCCGGCGAGCACGTCGGCGACGTCGGCCACCCGCTCGGCGTCCCCGGCCCACGCCGGCCGGGCGGGGGACGCGCCGCAGGCCAGGACGACGGCGTCGGGCTGCAGGTCGGCCAGGTCGGCGGCGGTGGCGCGCACCCCGGTGCGGACGTCGACGCCGTGCTCCGCGCACGCCCGGACGTCGGCCTCGACGAACCCCGCCAGCTCGCCCCGGCCGGGCGCGGTGGCGGCCAGGGCGAGCGCACCGCCGAGCCGGTCGGCCGCCTCCAGCAGGGTCACCCGGTGGCCGCGGGCGGCGGCGTGCGCGGCGGCGCGCAGGCCGGCCGGGCCGCCGCCGACCACCACGACGTGCCGCGCCCGGGCCGGGACGGCGGGCACCGGGAGCACGCCCTGCACGCAGCGCACCGGCAGGCCGGCGCCGATGCCCGCGGTGCACTCGTTGCAGCCGGTGCACGCCCGCACCGGGTCGCCGCGCAGCGCCTTCGCGCCGAAGTCGGGGTCGGCGAGCTGGCCGCGGACCACCCCGACCAGGTCGCAGTGCGCCAGCGCCGCCTCGGCCTCGGCGGGCGTGGTCACCCGGCCGACGCCGATGACCGGCAGGCCCGCCGTGCGCAGCCGGGCGGCCAGCGGCAGCGCGTACCCGTGCCCGCCGGCCATCGAGGGCTCGACCAGGTGCAGCGAGGCGGTGGCGACGCCGGTGGTGGTGGACAGCCAGTCCACGGCCCCGGTGGCGGCGAGCCGGTGCGCGGTGGCCACGGCGTCGTCGGTCGTCGTCCCCCCGGGTTCGGCGGTGGCCAGCCGGACGCCGAGCAGCAGGTCCGGACCCAGGGCCCCGCGGACGGCGGCGACCACCTCGAGCAGCAGCCGGGCGCGGTCGGTGCCGTAGCCGTCGGTGCGCCGGTTGGTCGAGGGGTCCAGCAGGGCGCGCAGCAGCGAGGACTGCGAGGCCTGCAGCTCCACGCCGTCCAGCCCGCCGTCCCGGACGTGCCCGGCGACCCGGGCGAACCCGGCGACGACGGCGGCCAGGTCGGCCGGGGTCGCCTCGCGGGGCACCTCACCGAACAGCGGGTCGGCGACCGGGGACGGCGCGAGCAGCGGGGCGCGGGTGTGCAGCGAGCTGCCCTGGCCGCCGTTGTGGTTGAGCTGCGCGACCACCAGCGCGCCCGAGCCGTGCACCGCGGCGGCGATCTCGCGGTAGCGGTCGACGACGGCGGGGTCGGTGCCGTCGACGACCCCCTCGTAGGGCTGGTCGGCCGGGTCGACGGCCTGCTCCTCGGTGATGACCAGCGCGGCCCCGCCGGCGGCCCGGGCCGCGTAGTAGGCGGTGTGCGCGGGCGAGGGCAGCCGGTCGCGCGCCTGGTTGGTCAGGTGCGCGCAGAACACCAGCCGGTTGCGCAGCACGCGGCTGCGCAGCACCAGCGGGTCGGACAGCACGCCCGGACTGTGCCACGGCGCAGATCACACGCCGTCGATGATCGAATCAGGCAAGGCTGCCCTTACTGTCCGAGCGTGCTCCGCGCCGTCGCCGTCCTGCTGGCCCTGTTCCTGACCGCCTGCTCGTCCGACGCCCCGTCGGGTGCTGCCACCTCGGCCGCACCCGTCTCCGGGGTCGCCCCGCAGGAGCTGCCCGAGGGCTTCGGCTCGACCGCCGCCGACGGGGACTTCCCGCGCGACGTCGTGCACTTCGCCGGGACGACGACGATCCCGGCCCAGCCGCAGCGGGTGGTCGTCATCAGCACCGGTCAGCTGGACGGGGTGCTGTCGCTCGGGGTGACCCCGGTGGGTGCGACCCAGGCCAGCGGGGCGGACCTGGTCCCGGCCTACCTGGCCGACGCCTTCCCCGACGCCGACCTGACCTCGATCTCCTCGGTCGGGCTGCGCCTGGAGCCCGACCTGGAGGCGGTCGCCGCGCTGCAGCCGGACCTGGTGCTGGTCAACACGGTCGGCGCGGAGTCGATCGGCTCCGCGCTGGCCGGGATCGCCCCGACCGTGGTCACCGAAGGCACCGGGGTCAACTGGCAGCAGGACCTGTTGCTGGTCGCCGCCGCGCTGGGCCGCACCGACCAGGCGCAGGACCTGCTGCAGGGCCTGCTGGACGACGCCGCGCAGGTGGGTGCCGGGTTCGACGGCGGGACGGTGTCGGTGGTGCGGGTCAGCGGCGACCGGACCCGGATCTGGGGCACCGGCTCGTTCGTCGGCAGCATCCTGGCCGCCGGGGACGTCGCGCGGCCGGCCGACCAGCAGTTCACCGAGACCTCGCGGGACCTCTCCGACGAGGAGCTGCAGCGGGCCGCCGGGGACCGGCTGTTCTACGGCGTGCAGGCCGGCGCGGAGGACGCGACCGCGCTGGCCAGCCCGCTGTGGACCGGGCTGCCGGCCGTCGCCGACGGCACCGCGGTCCGGGTCGACGACGAGGCGTGGTTCCTCAACGCCGGCCCGGCCGCGGCGCGCGTGGTGCTGGACCAGCTGGCCGGGTGATCAGCCCGGCAGGTGGGCGCGCAGCCAGCCGACGACGTCGGCGGTGACGGCGTCCCGGACGGTCTCGTTGACCAGCTCGTGCCGGGCCTCGGGGTAGAGGGACACGGTCACGTCGGTGAGGCCGGCGGCGCGGTAGCGGTCGCCGAGCGCGGTGACGTTGATCCCGCCGCGGCCACCCACCGGGTCTCGGTCACCAGAGACCAGCAGCAGCGGCAGGTCCGCCCGGACCGACGACGGGTCGGCCGCGCGCCCGGCCTGGCCCAGGACGCCGCCGATGATGGCGTCCTCGGTGGGGAAGCCGCAGAGCGGATCGGCGACGTAGGCGTCGACCTCGGCGGCGTCGCGGCTGAGCCACTCGAAGCCGGTGCGCGGCTCGAAGCCGGCGTTGAACGCGGCCAGGCCCGGCTGGTCGGCGGGCAGCCCGGCGAGGACCTCGCCGAGGCCGTCGAGGGTGGTGGAGCCGCTGAGCACGACACCGGCGTAGCGGACCGGTTCGTCCAGCAGGGCCAGCTGCATGCCCATCGAGCCCAGCGAGTGGGCGAAGGCGAACAGCGGCAGGTCGGGGTGCTGCTCGGCGAGCAGGCGGGCGTGCGCGCCGATGTCGGCCACGAACCCGTCGACGCCGGCGGCGCCGAAGCTGCCCAGCGGCACCTCGTCGGACACCGACGCGCCGTGCCCGCGGTTGTCGGCCGCCGCGACCAGGAACCCGGCGGCGACCAGCGCCCTTGCGAAGCGGTCGTACCGGGGGCCGTGCTCGGCCAGGCCGTGCACCAGCTGGACGACGCCGACCGGGGTGCCGGGGACGTCGTCCCAGGTGTAGGTGGCGATGGCCAGTCCGTCGGCCGGGGAGGGGAAGGAGGCAGGCATGCCCGCATCCTGGCCCGTCCCGGCGCGGACGACGATGCGGGGGTGACCGACGAACCGACGTCCGGCGACCTGCGCACCCGGCAGGTCCTGGTCGTGGCGCTCGCCGCCCTGAGCGGGGGGACCGACGCGATCGGGCTGCTTGCCCTGGGCGGGGCGTTCACCAGCGTGATGACCGGCAACCTGGTGCTGCTGGGGACGGCGTCCACCACCGCGGACGGCGCGCTGGCCCTCTCCTCGGGGACGGCGGTCCTCGCGTTCTGCCTCGGCGTCGCGCTGGGCACGGTGCTGGCCGGGACGCCGCAGCCCGGGGACGGCGTGTGGCCGGCCCGGGTGACGCGGGCGCTGGCCGTGGAGGGCGCGCTGCTGGTGGCCTACGCAACCGGCTGGTGGATGAGCGGCGCCGACCGGGGTGCCACCGCCGCGCTGGTGCTGCTGGCGACCACCGCCGTGGCGCTGGGGGTGCAGAGCAGCACGGTGCAGCGGTTCGGGGTGTCCGGCCTGTCGACGACGTTCCTGACCGGGACGCTCACCGCGATCGTGGTCCGGCTGAGCACCCGCCGGCCGCCCCGCGAGGTGCTGCCGAGCATCCAGGTAATCGCGGGTCTGGTCATCGGGGCCGCGGCCGGCGCCGGCATCGTGTCGGTCCTGCCCGACGCGGCACCGGCCCTGCAGCTCGTCCTGGTGGGTTCCGTGCTGCTGGTCGCCCTGCTGCGGTTCCACCGACGGCGTGCGGTGACCTCACCGGATGCGCACAGCTACGCCACCGGCCGCGTGCAGGGAGCGGGGGCACCGTCGGGTCATCGACACCTGGAGGTCCCGATGACCACGATCGTCCTGCTGCTCGCGTTCTTCGCCCTGCTGTCCGTCGCCGACCTGCTGCCCTCGACCGTCCGCTGATCCGCAGACGTCCCCGCGGGGACGACCGGGCGGACGGCGACCTCGAGCAGGCCCCACGGGTCGGTCACGCGTCGCCGAAGGCGGCCCGGGCCCGCCTGCTGGCCATCAGCACCTCGTCGGCGTCCAGCTCCGTCGTTGTCTCCGGGATGTCGCGGTCGGGCCAGGAGCAGACCGCGGTCAACGTCCCCGGGGGTGGGAGCGGCCAGAGCCAGACGTCCCGCTGCCAGGTCGCGGCGCCCGTCGTCGAGCGGCCCAGCCCCTCCAGGCAGGGCCGGTCGGGCAGGTGCTCGGCGGGCCCGACGTCCTCGGGCATGGTCGTCCAGCCGCTCTCGTCCAGGCTCGTCACCGTCCGGCCGTCGGCGAACCCGAACCCGAACCGCAGCCCGCCCGGTGGGAGCAGCATCGCCAGCTCACCGCGTCCGTGGTGCACGCCCAGGGCCTGCCACAGGGCCTTCCGCTCCCGGCGACCGCGCTCGACCGCCCGGATGGCGAGCGTGAGCGTGACGCCGTTGCTGCTCACCCGCCAGTTCTCCAGCGAGACCACCGTCGTGGGGGACGACCCGATGACGACGACCCAGGCCACTGCTCCGGGTAGCTCGAGCTCCGACGGCCGGTACCACGTCGGCCCGACCTCGGCGGCGGCGTCCACGTCGTCCAGGTCGCGATCGGCCGCGGGTACCGGCGGGAAGAACGAGCCCTGGGTCACGGCACCAGCCTGGCGCACCCGGTGCCTCTCCCCCAACCCCTAGGCTCCCGGCGTGCGCGGCGCTGCAGGACCCCGCGCGCTGCTGGCGCCGGCCACCGGCCTCGTGCTCGCCCTCGCGGCGTGCTCCCCCGCCGCCCCCGCGCCGGACGGCGAGGTCCTCGACCTGCTGCAGGGCGGCTGGCAGCACGTGCCCGGGGTGACGCCCGACGGGGACGGACTGCTGGTGACGGCGACCGCACTGAGCATCGCCGACCGGGACGGCGGGGCGCGCCAGCCGAACCCGCCGCTCGACCTCGCCGGCACGCACCTGCTGGTCGACGGCGACTTCACCCTCAGCGCGCGGCTCACCGACGTCACCGCCGATGCCACGTGGGCCGTCCACGACCGCCCCCCGGTCGTCGCGGACGAGTTCCGGATCGAACCGGCCGGCCTGCGGCTCACCCTCGACGGCGACGACCTCGAGGTGGCCGTCCTCGACGGGTCACCCCAGCAGGACGTGACCGACCCCCGACCCGTGCACGACGAGCACGTGACGCTCCCGGACCCGACGGCGGTGCTCTCCGTGCGCCGGTCGGGGGACACCCTCGAGGTCCTCAGCGGCGGGGACGCCGTGGTCTCGGCGCCCCTCGGCGGGGTGTTCGACTCGGGAGAGCTGTGGCTGGGGCTGTCCAGCGACGACGGCTCGTTCCGGGTCGGGTCGCTCACCGCCACCGCGCCGGACGGGGCAGCCCTCAGCACGGCGGGCCCCGCGTTCGAGCAGGCCGAGCCGTCGGCGGACGGGTTGCAGGCGCTCGTCGCCCGCACCCGCCCCGACGTCCGGGTCGGTGCGGCGGCCGCGCTGGGTCCACTCTCCGCGGACGCCGACTACGCCCGGCAGCTGATCGGCGAGTTCGGTGCCATCACGCCCGAGAACGCGATGAAGCCGCAGTCCCTCTCGCCCCTGCCCGGCGTCTACACCTTCGAGGAGGCCGACGCGTTGCTCGACGTGGCGGAGAGCCGGGGCATGGCGGTGCACGGGCACACCATCGCCTTCACCGAGGCCATGCCCGGCTGGATGCAGGACCTGCCCACCGGTTCGGCCGAGGACCGTCGCGCCAGCGCCGACGCACTGCTGGACTACGTGACCACCGTGGTGACGCACTTCCGGGGTCGGCTCGCCTCCCTCGACGTCGTCAACGAGCCGTTCGACGTCGACCAGGGGACCGACCTCCAGCAGAACGTCTGGTACCGGACCTTCGGGCCCGACTACCCGGTGGTGGTGTCCCGGGCCGTGCACGACGCCGACCCCGACGTCGCGCAGTTCATCAACGAGAACGGGGCCGACGTGCCGGGCCCCCGTCAGGACGCCCTGCTCGACCTGGCGCTCCGGACCAACGAGCTCGGCGGCCACATCGCCGGCGTCGGCCTCCAGGCCCACGTCTACGACCTGGGGACCGACGCCATCTCCGTCGAGGACCTCACCGACACGCTGGACACGTTCGGGGCGGCGGGGCTGCAGGTCCGCATCTCCGAGAACGACGTGACCGACGCCGAGGGTACCGACGCCCAGGCGGAGCAGTACGTCGCCGTGCTGACCACCTGCCTGCGCTCCCCCACCTGCGTCGCCTACACCACCTGGGGCGTGGACGACCGCTACGACTGGTTCGTCGACGAGGACGGCGACCTGCAGCAGGGCCACGACCTCCTGTTCGACGACGGCGACCCGACGCCGGCCCTCGAGGCGGTGCGCCGGGCACTGGGCGGCTGAGCGTCGTCCCCGTCGTTCCTCCTCCTGCGGTTGGCTCACCGGGTGACCCTCGACGACGCCCTGGCGACGAGCAGCCGCATGCGCCCGTGCTCGGCGCCGGCTGGGTCCTGACCGCTGCCGACCGGTCAACGTGGCCCGCTGGGCCCCGTCTTGCCCGATGACCTGCGCCCGGTGAGCAGTCCGATCACGAACCAGACGACGACGAGGCCGATCGTCGGTCCCAGCGCGCGGGTCCAGTCCCACCCCGCGTCGGCGCTCGAGCGGAACCAGACCGTCATCAGCAGGTAGAAGATCCCCCCGGCCACCGCGCTACCCGCCGCGGCCGCACCGACGACGGCGAACCACGGCGGGTTCCTCCGCGGCACGAACTGATCTGCCCGACCAGCGTCACCGGCCACTGCACGACCGACCAACCCGTGACGACCGCCCCTGCCCTCGGCCATCGGAACTCACGACCCGCCCCCCACCGGCGCCGTCGGGAGCCTCCTGTTGTGCCAGCCGTTGACGGCGTACACCGCGATCAGGGAGATGAGTGCGCCACCGAGGCTCAGCAGCCCGTAACCGCCCGTGGAGACGCTCAGGTTGCGGGCCGAGACCAGGAGGCAGAGGAGCGCGGGGATCGACAGGGCGTACGCGGTTGGCGTGGCTTCTCCCCTGGAACCCGTCCTCCGCCGCCGGGATGGACCGGATCGGATCTCGAAGAGGACGGCGACGACCGGGAGAACCAGACCGACACCCCAGACCACCCACCACCCGCTCATGGGTGAACAGTGCCCCATTCCGGCCTGGCACGGGGGGCAGAGACCACGTCGGCCGCCCAGGCCACCGCATCGGGCGTGGCCTGCGTCCTCGTGAGCGCGCACGAGGCCGACGCGAACCCCAGCGGCGGGGCCGAGGGCGCGCTGGGCACCGACGTCCCTGTCCTGCTGGTCCCACCCGTCGTCCTGGGCGTCCTGGCGCTGGTCGGTGGTGTGCGCCGACGCAGGTCCCACCGCTGACCGCCCGACGGCCGGTCGCGCGTCGAGGCCACCCCGCCGGGCGCCGAACGGGATGATGCGGTGATGGGAGACTCGCGCAGAGGCTGGGTCGTCTCCACCGTCGTCCTGGCGTGCACGACGGCCGTCCTCGCACTCACCTCCGTCGCGCTCTGGGTGGGCACGTACGACGGTCGGCGGGACGTCGAGCTGGCGACCGTGGCGGAGGCCTTCGCCGACCGCATCGGGCCCTCGGCCGACGCGACCGAGGCGGTCTGCCGGGAGCCGGTCCTGTGCACACAGGCACTGCGGAGCGACGGCGCACTGCTGATGGCCTTCGACCGGCAGGACGAGGCGTCCGCCGCAGCGGCGGCGCTCGGCGGGGACAGCCGTCTGGCCGGCTACGTCGTCCTCCGTTTCGAGGACGGCCGGCTCAGCCAGGAGGAACGGGCCGGGCTGGCCGCCACCCTGTACTGCCTGCACATCGGGCCGGACCCGTGCTGACCGGTGGCGGCCCGAGTCGCCCGGGTGCCGGCCGCTCGGCTCCCGCCCGGAGGGGCATGCCGTGAAGAACGCCCGAGCCGCGCTGGTCATGCTGGGCAGCCTCCTCCTCCTGCTCACCCTGGTGCAGGGCTACCGCGTCGGTGTCCGCACGGACCTGTTCGACACAGGGGAGACCGTGTTCAGCGTCGAGGTCGTCGCGCCGGCCGTCCTGGCCGTGTTCGCGTTCGCGGCCGCGTGGAAGAGCCGACCCGACCGCTGACCCCGGTCGGCGGGGCGGGGGCAGCGACCTCGGAGGTCTACTCGGCGAAGACCGCCGTCAGCGCGCGGGCGGCGTCGGTGTGGTCGCTGACCAGGCGCACCCGGCCGCGGCCGACCAGCGCGAGGTCCCGGCCCAGCTCGACGTCCTGCTCACCGCTGGTGTCCAGCAGGACGTCCAGCCGCGGTAGCCGCCCGGCGACCAGACGGGGGTCGGGGCCGGCGTTGTGCACGCAGTCGCTGAGCAGCAGCACCCGGGCGTCGCGCGGCGGCACCCCGGCCAGCATCCGGCCCGCCGTCTCCAGCGCGAACGAGACGTTGGTCAGGCCCTGCGTCGGCACCCGCAGCAGCAGGTCCAGCACGGCCAGCGGCTCGACCGGCGCCCCGAGCGGCACCAGCACCGCGGCGTCGGACCAGAACGCGACCACCCCCAGTGCGTCCCGGCCCAGCTCGCCGGCCAGCGCGCCCACGGTGGCGGCCGCCGTCCGCAGCCGTTCTCCCTTCATCGACCCGGACACGTCGACGACCAGCACCACCGACCGCCGCCGGCGCAGCCGCTCCCGCACCACCACGTCGTCGTCCTCGGGCCACGGCTTGCCGGCGAGGGCGTCGACGGTGCGGTCCAGGTCGAGCTCGTCGGAGCCGCCGGCCCAGCGCACGCTGGTCAGCTCCCCCACCCCGCGCCGGGCCCGCCGGTCGCGCGGCGGCCGCGGCACGGCCAGCCGCCGGGCGATCTGCCGCGCCCGCGCCCGGGTGACTGCATCGGCCTCCGGCAGGGTCGCCAGGTCCGCCAGCGCGATCAGGTCGGCCGGTTCGTCGGTCGTCCCCGGCGTCGAACCGCCACCGTCCGCCTTCGCGCGCTGCCGCCGCCGGTCACCCGAGGACAGCGCGAGGCCGGCGCCCCCGCGCGAGGGCTCGTAGGTCGAGGGCTGCTCGGTGAGCTGCTTGGGGCGCCGGCGCAGCGGCCGCATCCCCCGCGGTGCCCCGGGCCGGTCCCGCCGGGTGACCGGCGACTCGGCCTCGACCGTCCTTCAACCGGGCGCGGCGGCGGCCGGCTGCAGCAGGAAGTGGTCCTCCCAGATCTCGCGCAGCAGGCCCTCCGGGGTCCGCTCGGCGATCTCGTCCAGGTGCACCCGCCCGCTCAGCGCGACCACCATCGCGTCCCACACCACCGACGTGTAGTCCTCGGGCAACCCGCGCAGCTCGTCGGTGTCGGGGACGGCGACCCCGCGCATCGCGGCCAGCTGCGACGCCACCAGCGCGACGTCGATCGCCCCGCGCACGCTGCTGCCCTGCCGGACGTCGTCCCGCTCCCGCGTCGCCCGGGTCAGCGCCACGGCGTCGGCGACGAGCCGGCGCGCCTCGATGCCGGTGCGTCGGCCGACGATCCCGCGCTCGGCCTCGGCGTCCTGGTAGCCCACCGCCAGCCGGCACATCCGGTCCGACACCGACGTCGGCATCCGAGTCGTGCCCACCGCGTCGTAGGGGTTCATGCTCGCCACCACGCGGAAGGTGTCCGCGGCCCGCACCGTGCCCACCGTCGGCACCGTGACGGAGCGTTCCGCCATCGCGGTGAGCAGCGTGTTCAGGGTGTCCTCGGGTGCCCGGTTGAACTCCTCGACGTAGAGGAAGCCACCGGTGCGCATGGCCTCGACCAGGGGGCCGGGCACGAAGTTGTCGGCGGTGTAGTCCTCGCGCAGCACCCGGGCGGGGTTGTGGTGACCCACCAACCGGGTCGGGGTCAGGTCGGCGTTGCCCTCGACGAACAGCAGCGGGATGCCCCACTCGCCGGTGATGGCCCGCAGCAGCGTGGACTTCGACGTCCCCGGTGGGCCCTCGATGAGCACGTCGCGGCCGGCGGCGACGGCGGCCAGCAGCAGGTCGGTCTCGCGCTCGCGGCCGACCAGGTGGGTGGCGACGCGCTCGCGCACGGCCCGCACGTCGGCGACCGCGGACGACGTCGTCCGGTTGATCTCGTCCAAGGGAGTCCCGTCGTGAGGGGGCGGCGCGGGGTCGCCCCCGCGCCGCCCGGAGGTCACTTGACCGTGTAGCCGGCGTCGACCGGGAGGGTCACGCCGGTGATGTACCGCGCCTCGTCGGAGACCAGGAAGAGGATCGCGTTCGAGATGTCCACCGGCTCCACCCACGGGACGGGCAGCGCGTTCGTGGACTCGAAGACCGCGGCCGCCTTCTCCCTGCTGGGCGCCGGGTCGTCGGGGGTGAACAGGCCCCACGTCTTCTCGTTCTGGATCATCACCGTGTCCACGCCGGTCGGGTGGACCGAGTTGACCCGGATCGAGTGCGGCGCGAACTCGTTGGCCAGGGTGCGCATGACGCCGACGACGCCGTGCTTGGCCGCCGTGTAGTGGATCGTGTTCGGCGTCCCCTTGAGCCCGGCCGTCGAGCTGGTCAGCACGATCGCGCCGCCCCGACCGCCCTCGACGAGGTGCGGCAGGGCCACCTTGCAGGTGTTCCAGACCCCGGTCAGGTTGATGTCGATCATCTCCCGCCAGGCCTCGTCGGAGAGCTCCAGCGCGGGCTGGATCTCGAAGACCCCGGCGTTGCCGAGCACGATGTCCAGCCGGCCCAGCTGCGCGACCCCGTCGTCCACGGCCGCCTTCATCGCCGCCACGTCGCGGACGTCGGCCTTGGTGGCCACGATCCGGCGGTCCAGCGCCTCGACCTGCCGCACGGTCTCCGCCAGGTCCTCCTCGGTCGCGGGCGGGTACATGCCGATCGAGTCGATCGGCCCGCAGACGTCGACGGCGATGATGTCGGCGCCCTCCTGCGCCAGCCGCAGCGCGTGGCTGCGGCCCTGGTTGCGCGCCGCGCCGGTGATGAACGCGACCTTCCCCTCGACCCGGCCCGTCACTTCTGCACCGACCCGGCGTCGACGGGCAACTGGACCCCGGTGACGTAGCGGGCGTCGTCGCTGACCAGGAAGAGGATGGCGTTGGAGATGTCGACCGGCTCGACCCACTCGATCGGGAGCGCGTTCAGCGTCTTGAACGACTCGCCGGCCTCCTCGCGGGTGACCTCCGACGCCGGCTTGTCCGGACGGAACAGCCCGTAGGTGAACTCGTTGTGGATCATGTCCGTGTTGACCGAGGTCGGGTGCACCGAGTTGACCCGGATCATGTCCGGGGCGAACTCGTTGGCGAAGGTCTTCATCAGCCCCACGACGCCGTGCTTGGCCGCCACGTAGTGCGCCAGGTTGCCCAGGCCCTTGATGCCGGCCGTGGAGCTGGTCAGCACGATCGCCCCGCCCCGACCCCCGGCCCGGATGTGCGGGATCGCCGCCCGCACGGTCTTGAAGACCCCGGTCAGGTTCACCCCGATCATCTCGTCCCACATCTCGTCGGTGAGGTCCTCGACCGGCGCGAAGCTGGCGATCCCGGCATTGGCCAGCACGATGTCCAACCGGCCCAGCTGCGCGACGCCGTCGTCCACCGCGGCCTGCAGCGCCGCGCTGTCGCGGACGTCGGCCTTGCTGGCGATGATCCGCCGGTCCAGCGCCTCGACCTGCCGGACCGTTTCGTCCATGTCGGCCTGGGTGGCCTGCGGGTAGCCGACGCTGGCCATGTCCTGCAGGTGGTCGACGGCGATGATGTCGGCGCCCTCCTGCGCCAGGCGTACGGCGTGGCTGCGGCCCTGGCCGCGGGCCGCGCCGGTGATGAAGGCGACCTTGCCCTCGAGCTTGCCCATCAGTGGTTCCTCTCGGTGGTTCCCCCGCTACGGCTGTGACGTGTGCAGAGGGCCCCGCAGGGCCGCGGCCTGGAGCCGCCCGGATCTGGGCTTCCACGCCGCCGGGCCGCGCAGGTACCAGGGCTTGGCCACCCGGAGGTGGGCCAGCGCCGGGGTCACGGGACGACCGCCAGTGCTGCCCGGCGCCCCTCCAGGACGGCGTCCAGCACCGTGCGGGGGGCCACGACGTCGCCGGCGAACCGCACGCGGCCGGTGTCGGGCAGGGTCCGACCGGGCAGCCGGTGACCGGCGTCCACCACCGCGGCGCACGGGATGCGCACCCCGCCGGGGCAGGGGATCCCCTCCTGCACGGACGGGGCCGCTGCGTGGGGTGGGGGCTCCCCTGCCGCGGCGGGGAAGGGGGCGGCGAGGACGGGTTGCAGGACCGCCTCGGTGCCGTCCCACGCGACCAGCCGGACGGCGGTCATCCGGCGCACGCCCGCCCGGGCCAGCCGGCGGTTGGCACCCACCAGGTCCCCGGTCGGGCCGAGCCGGCTGCCCACGACGTCGTCCGGCGTGGCGAGCACGACCTCGCGGCCACCCGCGGCGAGCAGCTCGGCGACCCCGACCCCCACCGGCCCGCCGACCGGGTCGTGCACCAGCACCGGACCGGCCGGCAGCGGCGCACCGGCGAGCACGTCGGCGGCGGCCACGGCCCCGGGGACGACGACCGCGCCGGGCTGCCCGCCGGTGGCGACGACGTCGGCGTCCTGCACCGTGCCCGCGGTGAACCGGACCCCCAGCCGCGTGCACTCGGCCACCAGCCAGGCCGCGAGGACGTGGAATCGATCCCGTCCCGGGGCAGCCGCCACCACGGGCAGCAGCCCGCCGACCGCCGGGGCCACCACCTCGACGTCGTGGCCCCGCAGGGCGAGCACCCGGGCCGCCTCCAGCCCGGCCGGCCCGGCACCGGCCACCACCACCGGCCGCCCGCCCGCACCGGGCACCTCCACGTCGGGCACCTCGACGTCGGGCTCGGTGGTCTCGTGGCCGCTGCGCGGGTCGACCACGCAGCTGACCGGGGGGTTCCGGGTGTCGAGGACCAGGCAGGCCTGGTTGCAGAGCAGGCACGGCCGCGGCGACCGGCCCGCCCGGACGGCGGCGACGAACCCGGCGTCGGCGATCTGCGCGCGGGTCAGCTCCACCGCGGCGTACCCGGCGGCCAGCAGCTCCTCGGCCGAGTCGGGGTCGACGACCGAGCCCTGCGCGACCACCGGGGTGCCACCCGCGGCGGCCAGCAGTTCCACGTGGAACCCGGGCGACCGGTGCGCGGTGGGCCGGTAGGCCTCGCCGTCCAGCGCGCTGCCGCGGACCAGGGTCAGCAGGTCGACCAGCGGCGCGAGTTCGGCGACCAGCGGGGCGGCGCCCTCCGGGGTCAGCCCGGCCCAGGGCGCCTGCTCGTCCACGCACAGCCGCAGCGCCAGCACCCGGTCCGGGCCCTGCGCGGCGCGGACGGCGGCGAGCACCTCGCGCAGCAGCCGGACCCGGTCGGTGCCGTAGCCGTCGTCCCGGGTGTTGGTGAGCGGGGAGAGGAACTGGCGCAGCAGCGCGCGCGGGCCGGCGTCCACCTCGACGCCGTCCAGCCCGGCCGCGACGGCGGTGGCCGCGGCACCCGCGAAGCCGGCGACGAGGGCCGCGACCTCGGCGTCCCCCAGCGGGACGGGGACCAGGCCGGTGACGACGTCGGGCACCCGGGAGGGCCCCCACGGCGGCGCCTGGGTCCAGGACGCCGAGCCCTGGCCACCGGTGTGGGTGAGCCCGGCCAGCACCACGGTGCCGTGCGGCCGGCAGGCGTCGCCGACCGCAGCCCAGCCGGCCGCGCAGTCGGCGGCCAGCGGGGCCCGCTCGTAGGGGTGGTCGGACGGGTGGACCGACGCGGCCTCGGTGACCAGCACCCCCGTGCCGCCGGCGGCCCGCCGCGCGTAGTAGGCGACGTGCCGTCCGGCGATGCCGCGACCGGTCCCCAGGTTGGTCTCGTGCGGCCCGAACAGCGCCCGCGAGGGCGCAGTCCTCCCCGCCAGCTCCCAGGGACCGGTCAGCCGCACCGTCAGCGCAGGTCGAGGCCGGCCAGCGGCGACTCGTCGCAGATCTTCGCCGGAGCCCGGGAAGGGATGCTCGGGATGCCCAGCAGCGTGGGCTGCCCGCGCACCGGGCCCTTGTGGGAGTGGTCGATGTGCGACTTCGGGGTGACCAGCTCCAGGTCCCGGGCGGCCAGGGCGCTCTCGCCGTAGCCCTGCACGCACTCGGGGTCGGGGCCGTCCAGCGGCAGGCCGGTGAAGAACTTGGCCGCCATGCAGCCACCGCGGCAGGCGTCGAAGTGCGCGCACTTCGTGCAGGCGCCGCCGGTCTGCGGGCTGCGGAGCTCGGTGAACAGGTCCGATGTCTGCCAGACCCGCTGGAACCCGCCCTCGCTGCGGACGTTGCCGGCCAGGAAGTTCTCGTGGATGGCGAACGGGCAGGCGTAGACGTCCCCGACGGGGTCGATCAGGCACACCACGCGGCCGGCGCCGCACAGGTTGAGCCCCGGCAGGGCCTCCCCGAACGCCGACAGGTGGAAGAAGGAGTCACCGGTCAGCACGCCGTCGCCGTTGGCCAGCAGCCAGGAGTAGAGCTCCTTCTGCTGGGCCATCGTGGGGTGCAGCTCGTCCCACACGTCGGCCCCGCGGCCGGACGGGCGCAGGCGGGTGATGCGCAGCTGGGCGCCGTAGGAGTCGGTGAGGGCCTTGAACGCGTCGAGCTGGCCGGCGTTCTCCCGGGTGACGACGACGGAGACCTTGAAGTCCTTCATCCCGGCCTCGGCCAGGTTCTCCAGGGCCGTGATGGCGGTGGCGTAGGAGCCGGTGCCGCGGACCCGGTCGTTGACCTCGGCGGTGGCGCCGTCCAGGGAGATCTGCACGTCGACGTAGTCGGTGCGGGCCAGCTGGGCGGCGCGGGTCTTGTCCAGCTTCACGCCGTTGGTGGAGAACTTGACGCCGACGTCGTGGCCGATGGCGTAGTCGAGCAGGTGCCAGAAGTCCGGCCGCACGGTGGGCTCGCCGCCGCCGACGTTGACGTAGAAGACCTGCATCCGCTGCAGCTCGTCGATGACCGCCTCGGCCTCGGCGGTGGTCAGCTCGCGGGGGTCGCGCCGGCCGGAGGAGGACAGGCAGTGCGCGCAGGCGAGGTTGCAGGCGTAGGTGAGCTCCCAGGTGAGGCAGATGGGGGCGTCGAGGCCGTACTCGAACTGGTCGATCAACCGGCCCCCGGTGGGCCGCTGGGGCAGTACTGCGGTCATGCGCGCACCTCGATCATCTGGGAGCGGGCGAGAGTCGCCAGGGCGGTGACGTAGGCGGGGTGCTGGGCCTCGGGGACCTCGCAGGCCCGCAGCGTGGACGCGACGTCGGGGTGGGCCTCCAGCGCCTTGACCACGGCGACCAGCGGCTGCGACTTCAGGAACGACAGCTTGCGGTTGCCGAAGTGGTAGACCAGCGCGCCGAAGGGCTCGGGGCGCAGCGCCACCGACGGCGACTTGCGCCAGCCCACGGTGGGGTCGAAGGGCAGTTCGTCAACGGGGATCGTGACCGGGCCCGTGTCGGGCCCGGTCACGAGGGTGTCGGCCAACGGCTCAGTACACGCCGCACATGCCGTCGATGGAGACCTCCTCCACCAGGGACTCCTCGGTGAGGACCTCCTCGGCGGCGGGGGCGGGGGTCTCGGTCTCGGTCTGCTCCGGCACGGGTGCCTCCTGGTGAGCTGGGTCACGAACACGGCCGACGCTAGTGGCACCCAGTGCCACGCAGCAAGGGGTGGATGATGCCGACGTGAGCGAAGCCGCCGCCCGGGAGGTCACCCGCGCCCGCATCGAGGCCGCCGCGCTCGAGCTGTTCGCCGAGCGCGACTTCGACGCGGTCACCGCCGACGAGGTGGCCGACGCCGCGGGCATCAGCCGCCGCACGTTCTTCCGGCACTTCGCCACCAAGGCCGACGCCGTGTGGGGCGACTTCCACGAGCACGTCGTCCGGCTGGAGAAGAAGCTCGCGGCCACCGACCCCGAGCAGCCGGTGCTCGCCTCCATCTGCGCGGCCTACGTCGAGGTCAACGACTACGCCGACGCCGAGCTGCCGCTGCTGCGCCAGCGGATGCGGCTGATCCTGTCCGAGCCGGCGCTGCAGGCGCACTCGCAGGTGCGCTACGCCGACGTCGACCGGGTGGTCGCCGAGCACGTCGCCCGGCGCACCGGCTGCCGCCCCGACTCCCTGGTCCCGCGGCTGGTCGCGCTCGCGACCCGGGCCGCGGCCACCACCGCGTTCGAGGCGTGGCTGGCCGGCGACGGCTCGCTGGCCGACGACCTGCACGCCGCCTTCGACCAGCTCGCCGGCGGCTTCCCCACCCTCCGCTGACGCGGCTCGGGCCCCGCTCGACGTGACATCCAGCGGGGTCCGGGCGGGCGGACACCACGACGAGTCACATCGAGCGGGGACGGAGCGAGGACGGGGCCGGGGCGCGCCCCGGGCGGGCCCCCGGGGGTCAGGCGAGGAAGGCGCGCAGGCCCGCCAGCAGGCGCTCGACGTCCCCGGTGTCGCTGTAGGGGGCCAGACCGATCCGCAGGCCGCCGGTGTCGCCCAGGCCTAGCCAGCGGGAGCACTCCAGCGCGTAGAACGAGCCCGCCGGGGCGTTCACCCCGCGCGCGGCCAGGAACCGGTAGGCGTCGGCGGCGTCCCGGCCCTCGAAGGTGACCAGCAGGGTCGGCGTCCGGTGGGCCGCCCGCGACCACACGGTCACCCCGGGGAGCTCGGCCAGCGCGGCCTCCAGCGAGGCGCGCAGCGCGTCCTCGTGCGCCTCCAGCGCGGCCATGCCCGACAGCAGCCGCTCCCGGCGGGTCGCGCCGCTGCCGAGCCCGGCCAGGAAGTCCACCGCCGCGGTGGTGCCGGCGAGCAGCTCGTAGGGCAGCGTGCCCAGCTCGAACCGCTCGGGGACGGCGTCGGTGGAGGGCAGCAGCTTGTCCGGGTGCAGCGTGGCCAGGAAGGCGGGGTCGGCGACCAGCACCCCGCAGTGCGGGCCGAGGAACTTGTACGGCGAGCAGGTGAAGGTGTCGCAGCCCAGCTCGGCGAGGTCCACCGGCGCGTGCGCGGTCAGGTGCACGCCGTCCACGTGCAGCAGCGCACCCGCCGCGTGCGCGACGCCGGCGATCTCCGGCAGCGGCGGGCGGGTGCCGATCAGGTTCGAGGCGCCGGTGACGGCGACCAGCCGGGTCGCGTCGGTGACCACGGCGGCGACGTCGGCGGCGGTGAGCTCACCGGTGGCGGGGTCGAACTCCGCCCACCGCACGGTCGCGCCGGCCCGCTCGGCGGCCTGCACCCACGGGCGGACGTTGGCGTCGTGGTCCAGCCGGGTGACCACCACCTCGTCGCCGGGACCCCACCCGGCCGACAGGGTGCGGGCCAGGTCGTAGGTCAGCACGGTCGCGCTGCGGCCGAACACCACGCCGCCGGGCTGCCCGCCGACCAGGTCGGCCACCGCCCGCCGGGCGGCGAGCACCACGTCGTCGGCATTGCGCTCGGCCTGCGTCGTCGACCCGCGGTTGGCCATCGGGGCGACCAGGGCGGCGTGCACCGCGTCGGCGACCGGGGTCGGCACCTGCGTGCCGCCGGGGCCGTCGAAGTGCGCGGCGCCGCCCTGCAGCGCGGGGAAGTGCGACCGGACGGCGGCGACGTCGAAGACCATGGGCCCGATCCTGCCCTGCCGTCCTCCGGACAGTGATCAGGTGACCTGATCCACGTACGGCCACCCGCACCGACGTAGGTGTGGCCGGCCGAACCGTGATCAGGTCACCTGATCACCGTCCGGGGCGCTGGATGCGGGGGCCGACGGCGGCGACCACCCGGTCCGGGCGCACCAGCACCCAGCGGTCCCGCAGCGCCGGCCCGAGGTCGGGCAGCGCGCCCCGGTGCAGCACCCGCGGCCGCGCCCCGCCCGGCAGCGGGGGCACGTCGGGCACCTCGGTGGAGCAGACCAGCAGCGCCCACCCGGGCCCGAGGACGTCGTCCAGCCGGCGGCCTCGCCGCAGCTCGACGTCGGGCACCAGCCGGCCCACCCCGTGCGCCGGCCCGACCCGGGGACGGCGGACCCACGGGCCGCGGCGCAGCGGCGGGGTGCCGGCGGCCAGCAGCGTGCGGGGCAGCAGCCGCAGCACGACCCGGCGTACCCGGGCGGCGCGGCGCCCACCGGCGGTCATCAGCCAGCCGGTCAGCGCGGCCAGCCGGACCAGCGCCCGGGCGTGCGCGGCCCGCTCGCGGCCGTGGGTGTCCAGCAGCGCGTCGGGCGCCCCGGCCAGCACCGCGTCGACCTTCCAGGCCAGCTGGTGCACGTCGCGCAGGCCCAGCCCGAGCCCCTGGCCGATGAACGGCGGGGTGAGGTGCGCGGCGTCCCCGGCCAGCAGCACCCGGCCCGAGCGCCACCGCCGGGCCACCCGGGCGCCGTAGGTGTAGTCGGTGGCCCGCACGACCGCGCAGTCCTGCGCGCCGAAGCGGGCGAGCTCGGCGGGCAGGTCCAGCGGCCGGTCGGTCACCCGGAACTCGGCCCGGTAGCGCAGCCCGGACACCGGCATGAACGTCGCCGCCCGCTCCGGGTCGCAGACCTGGTGCACCCCCGGCCAGCCGGGCAGCGGGGCGGGGGCGAGCAGGTCCACCACGTGCCAGCGGTCCGGACGGGCCAGCTGCCGCCACCGCGCACCGACCGCCCGGGCGACCACCGAGTGCGCACCGTCGCAGCCCAGCACGACGTCGGCGGCCAGGACGGACCGGTCCGTCTCGACCTGGGCGCCGCGCCGGGTGCGCCGGACCCGATGCACCTCGACCCCGGTGACGAGCTCCACCCCGGCGGCGGCCACCGCGTCGCGCAGGAGCTGCTCGAGGTCGGGCTGGTGGAACATCGACGCCGCCCCCGGCTCGCGGGGGAACTCGGCCAGCACCCGGTGCTCGGCGTCCAGCAGCCGCAACCCCGCCCCGGGCGCGCTCACCCGGGCGAAGCCGTCCCCGACGCCCGCGTCCGCGAGCACCCGACGGGCCTCGGCGTCCAGGTGCACCGCCCGCGGCAGCCCCGACGGCGCGGTCCGCCGCTCCAGCACCTGCACGTCGTGGCCGCGGTGGGCCAGCAGCAGCGCCGCGGTCAGCCCCACCGGCCCGGCACCCACGACGACGACCCGCCCGCGCGTCATGGCGCGGCGGCCACCTCCGCGGGGTGCCGGTAGACCAGCAGGGCGACGTCGTCCTCCTGCTCGTCCAGCAGCTGGTCGACCAGGACCGAGGCCAGCACGTCCGGGGACAGCGCACGGCCCTCGACGACGGCGGTGACGGCCCGGTCGATGCCCTCGTCCAGCGCCTCGTGCCGCCGCTCGACCAGGCCGTCGGTGTAGAGCAGCAGGCTGTCGCCGGGCGCCAGGGCGACCTCGGTCTCCGGTCGGGCCAGCCCGGTGGCCACCGCCAGCGGCAGCGACTGCGCGCCGTCGAGCAGCCGGGCGGTGCCGTCGGCGCCGACGAGCACGGCCGGCAGGTGGCCGGCGCTGCTGCAGCGCAGCGTGCCCGCGCGGCGGTCGACCACGGCGCAGAACACCGTGCTGCAGGTCGCGCCCGGGACCAGCTCGGCGAACCGGTCGAGCGCCGACAGCACCTGGGCCGGGCCGTTGGCCTCCAGCAGCAGCGCCCGGCCGGCGCTGCGCAGCTGGCCCATCACGGCCGCGGCGGGCAGCCCGCGGCCGACCACGTCGCCGACCACCACGCCGAACACCTCGTCGGCGAGCTGGACCACGTCGTACCAGTCGCCGCCGACCTCCAGGGCCCGGGCCGCCGGCTCGTACCGGACGGCGAAGCCCTCGGGCAGCTCGACCGGGCCGAGGATGGAGCGCTGCAGGACCACCGACACCTCGACCGCGGCGCGGGCCACCTCGCGCTCGGCCTCGGCCCGCTCGGCCGCCCGGCGGCGCTCGGCCTGGTAGGCCTGCGCGTCGGTGACCACCGCGGCCACCTGCCCGGCGACGAGCTCCAGGAAGGAGAGGTAGTCCTCGTCCAGCCGCAGCTGGGGCGCGACCCCGGCGACGAGCACCCCGATCGGCGCGGACTGGCCGGCCACCACCAGCGGCAGCGCGACGGCCTGGTCGACGTCGGCGGGCGTGAGCGCACCGGGCCGCGGCGGCACGAACCCGGGCAGCCGGGCGGCGAGGCCGTCGGTGACCTGCACGGTGCCGGTGGTGATCGCCTCCCACGCCCAGTCGGCCACCCCGCCGGTCGGCAGCCGGGTCACCAGCGCGGCCGGCGGCGGGCCGGACTGCCAGGTGGTGGCCGCCAGGTGCGCCGACCGGCCGTCGGGGTCGAGCAGGTAGACCAGGCCGAACGGGACGTCGTCCGGGGCGCGGGTGAGCGCGGCCATCGCCGCGCTCGCCGCGCGGTCGGTGTCGCCGTGCCGGGCCGCGGCGACCTCGGCGAAGGCCTGCAGCGCGGTCAGCCGGCGGGCGCCGAGGACCCGGCCGGTGGTGTCGCTGGTGGTGTTGAGCACCCCGACCACGCGCCCGTCGGGGTCGGTGATCGGCGAGTAGGCGAAGGTGAACCAGGTGGCCTCGTCGAAGCCGTGCCGGTGCATGAGCAGCGGCAGGTCGACGTCGTAGGTGGCGGTGCCGGCCAGCACGCCGTCGAGCCGGCCACGGATGGTCGGCCAGAGCTCGGCCCACACCTCGGCGCAGGGCCGGCCCATCGCCCACGGGTGCTTGTCGCCGAGGATCGGGGCGTAGCCGGCGTTGTAGACCATCACCAGCTCGGGGCCCCACATGACCAGCATGGGGAAGGGGTTGTTCAGGCAGATGCCGACCGCGGCGCGCAGCGACTCGGGCCAGGTGCTGACCTCGCCCAGCGGGGTGGCGGCCCAGTCGGTGGCCAGGACCACCTCGCGGATGCCGTCGTCCAGACCCGCCGTGAACAGGGTCGCGGTCTTCTCGGCCACCGGTCCCCCCCGTCCCCGCCCCCGGGTCCCGTGAGCTGCCCCGATCATGCCGCACACCTCCGACGACGGCAGGTCACCGACCCGCCGCACCCGTGGTCGGACGGTCCCGGGTTCAGGCCAGGGTCCGTCCGGTGCCGCGCGGCAGGTCCAGCTCGACCCGGGTCGGCAGCCGGTCGACCTCCAGTGCCGCGCGCGCCTGCGCCAGCACCTCCCCGGTGACCGTCCGGTGCACCTGGGCCGGGTCCGCGCGCCCGGTCAGCCGGACCCGCAGGTGCAGCCGGGGCGCCGCGGACGTGCCGGACAGGTGCGCCGAGGCCCGGGCCACGCCGGGCACGGCCTCGACCTGCTCCTCCAGGGCCCGGGTCAGCGCCGCCCCCTCCAGCACGGTGCGGCCGCCGTCGGCGTCCTCCAGGCGCAGCCGGGCGAGCCGGTCGGTGCGGGACTGGACCACCAGCCACCAGGCCGACAGGGCGGCGACGAGCACCCCGGCGGCCCCGACGACCGGCCAGGTCCAGCCCGGCACGGCGGCGCCCGGCGGCAGGACGGCGAGGTCGGCCCGGGCGGCGCCGAGGACCCCCAGGCCGAGCAGCAGCACGAGCACCCCGCCCGCGAGGAGCAGCAGGCCCAGGACGGCGAGGACCACCCGGTTGGCGCGCACCGCCCCGGGGGTGCGGGTCGCCGGAGCCAGCGCGGCCGGCCCGCTCATGCCGTCACCCGCTGCAGGTCGACGTCGAGCTCGGGGGCGGCCACCAGGCCGAGACCGGCCAGCGCGGCCGACGCCCGCTCGTGCACCTGCCGCTCCAGGTCAGCGGGGTCGTGCAGCGCGGTGCGCACGGTCAGCCGGACCGTGCGCCGGCCGACCCGCGACCGGGTGCCGTCGACCCCGGGCACCCCGGCCACCGCCTGCTCCAGCGTCCGGCCGACGCCGCTGCGCGCGACCGCGGTGACCACGTCGGCGTCGTCGCTTGCGACCACCAGCAGGGTCCGGCGGCGCGGCACCACCTCGGCGACCAGCAGGAGCAGGCCCGCCACGGCCACCCCGGCCCCGGCCGCCACCACGGGTGCGCTCGACCAGGCGTGCTCCCGCAGCCACCGGGCCACGCCCTCGTAGGGCACGACGAGGTGCCCCGTCCGGCCGAGCAGGCCCTGCACCACCTCGGCGGCCAGCAGCACCCCGCCGCCCAGCCCGACCAGGCCCAGCACGAGCGCCAGCACGCGGTCGACCCCGCGCACCTAGCGCACCCTCGGCCGCTCGGGTGCCCGCTGCGCGGGCAGCGCGGTGACCCGCACGTCGACGCGCACGGCGCGCAGGCCCGCCAGGTCGGCGAGCTGCTCGGCGACCCGGGCGCGGACCCGGCGGGCGACCTGCCCGACCGGCGCCGGCCAGGCCACGGCCAGGTCGACCTCGACGGTGGCCTCGTCGCCGTGCACGCGGGCGGTGACCCGCGGCCGGTCGGGGTCGCTGACCGGGAGGCCCAGCACCCGCCGGGCGCTGCCGGTGGCCAGGTCGACCTCGGCGGCGGCCGCGGCCGCCAGCCGTTCGACCGCGCGGTCGGCGACCGTCGTCCGGCCCCGCAGCTCGGGGTCGGGCAACGGCGGTGCGGAGGTGGTCACCGGTCGCGGCGGCGGCGGCCGCCGGGGCCGAGGAGGGAGGACAAGTCCAGCTGGCCCTCCACGACCTTGCCCGCGACGAAGCCGAGGGCGGCGAGGACGGCGACGAGGACGAAGGCGCCGAACCCGCCGAAGGCGCCGGCGAGGCCGAGCACCATCCCGACGAGCAGGCCGACCGTGCTGGGACGCATGCGTACCTCCTGGGGGTTCAACGGAGACGGGTGGAGCGCCGCGCGTCGCGGCGGGCGCGCCGCCAGCGGTGCAGCACCCGGGCGGCCCGCAGCCGGCGGGTCGCCACCACGGTGACCTCGGCGGTGACCTCGGCGGGACGTGGGTGCCGCCCGGCGCGGAGCGCGGCGAGCCCGGCGGCGAAGACCTGCGGGTCACCGCCCACGTCGGGGTGGTGCGCCCGGACGAAGGCCCGCTCGGCGGCGCGGCGGGCCCGGTCGTCGGTCACGGCCGGCCCTCCGCGGTGTCGACGTCCTCGACGCGGACGTCGACGCGCGACCCCGGTGCCGCCGCGGCGAGCGCGGTGCGCACCTGGCCGGCCACCTCGGCGACCGGGACGCCGGTCCGCGACACCAGGTGCACCGCGACGTCCGGCGGACCACCTGCGGCCACCTCCCGGACGACGACGCCGGTGACCCGCTCGCCGGGGAGGTAGGTGCCCACGGCGCCGAACGGTCCGCCGGAGAGCCGGACGACACCCGGGCAGGCGAGCACGGCCGCCGCGAGCACGCGGGGGTCGACGCCGGCGACGAGGGCGCCGTCCGGGCCGGTCACTGGACCCGGCTGGGCGCGGGCTCGGCGTCCTCGGTGTCGTCGGAGGGCAGGTGGATGTCGTCGACGGCGATGTTGACCTCGACGACCTGCAGCCCGGTCATCTGCTGCAGGCTCTGGATGACGTTGCGCCGGATGCCCGCGGCCAGGTCGGCGATGGCGACGCCGTACTCGACGACCACGTCGATGTCGACGGCGGCCTGGGTCTCCCCCACCTCGACCGAGACGCCCTGGCTCACGTTCGGGCCGCCGGAGCCGGGGATCCGCTCGCGGATGGCCCCGAAGGCGCGGGCCGCGCCGCCGCCGAGCCGGTGCACGCCGTGCACCTCGCGGGCGGCCATGCCGGCGATCTTGGCGACGACGGCGTCGGCGATGGTCGTCCTGCCCAGGCTGGAGACGAGCTCGGTGGAGCTGCTGGTCGGGCCGGCCGGGGAGGTCGTGGACTCGGTCATCGCGGTCCCTTCGGGGTCGGTGGAGTCGCTCCACCCACCGTGCCACGGACCGGCCCGGGTCACACCTGGACGGCGGCCTCCCGGACCGGCGCGGTCAGCAGCGCCACGGCCTGGACCAGCGGGACGGGCTTGGACCACAGGTAGCCCTGGCCGTAGGTCGCGCCGGCCGCCGTCAGCCAGGCCGCCTGCTCGGGGCCCTCCACGCCCTCGGCGACGGTGGTCAGGTGCAGCGACTGGCCCATCGCGATGATCGCCTCGGCCAGGGACGCGCCCTGCTCGTCGCCGACGACGTGGTCGACGAAGGACTTGTCCACCTTGAGGACGTCGACCGGGAGGTCGCGCAGGTAGGACAGCGAGCTGTAGCCGGTGCCGAAGTCGTCGATGGCGATCCGGATGCCCATGGCGCGCAGCTGCGCCAGCAGGGGGGCGACCACCTCGGCGCCGGCCAGCAGGGAGGTCTCGGTGATCTCCAGGACCAGCTGCTGGGGGGCCAGGCCGCTGTCGGCGAGGGCGTCGGCGACCAGCTGCACGAAGCCCGGGTCGGTCAGCTGCGCGACGGCGACGTTGACCGACATCGCGACCGGCGCGCGGCCGGGCAGCTGCAGGGTCACCGCGGCGCGGCAGGCCTCCTGCAGCACCCAGGTGCCGATCGGCACGATCAGGCCGGACTCCTCGGCCAGCGGCACGAAGTGCACCGGCGGGACCAGCCCGCGCTCGGGGTGCTGCCAGCGCACCAGCGCCTCGAAGCCGTGCACGGTGGGGACGGCGCCCTCGTCGGCCAGGGTGATGGTGGGCTGGAAGTGCAGCACCAGCTCGCCCTGGACCACGGCCCGCTCCAGGTCGGCGCGCAGCTGCAGCCGCTCCAACGCCGCGGAGTGCAGGGAGGGCTCGTAGACCGCTGTGCCGTGCTTGCCGCCGTCCTTGGCCAGGTACATCGCCACGTCGGCGTGCTGCAGCAGCTCCTCGGCGGTGACGCCCTCGGCGAGGGCGTCGGCCAGGCCGACGCTGGCGCCCACCGCGATGGTGTGGCCCTCGACCAGCACCGGCGCGGCGAGCCACTCGTGCACCCGGTCGGCCACCTCGCGGGCGCCGTCCAGGCCGGTGTCCTCCAGCAGCAGGGCGAACTCGTCGCCGCCGAGCCGGGCCACGGTGTCGCCCTCGCGGGCCACCGTGCGCAGCCGGGTGGCCACCTCGACCAGCAGCTGGTCGCCCACGGCGTGGCCGAGGCCGTCGTTGACGTCCTTGAAGTCGTCGAGGTCGCACAGCACGACGGTGAGCTCGCGGGTGCCGCGGCGGCGCAGCGCGTGGTCGAGGCGGTCGGCGAACAGCCGGCGGTTGGACAGCCCGGTGAGCGGGTCGTGCAGGGCCTGGTGGGTGAGCTGGCCCTCGAGCTCCACCCGGTCGGTGACGTCGCGCAGGGTCAGCACGAGGCCGCCCACGCCGGGGTCGTCGAGCAGGTTGGTGAAGGTGCCCTCGACGTGCACGGTGCGGCCGTCGGGGCGGGCGAGGCGGAAGCCGACCTCGGCGTCGCCGTCCGGCCGGGCGTCCAGCAGGGCGACCAGCGGCTCGGCGTCCCCGCCCAGCACGCGCTCGTGCAGCCGGGAGCCCATCAGCTCGGTGACCGGGGCGTCGAACATGCCGGCGGCGGAGTCGGTGGCGTAGGTGACCCGGCCGTCGGTGCCCAGCACGACGATCACGTCGGCGCTGCGCCGCACGAGGCTGGCCAGCCGGCCCTCGCTGGCCACCAGCGCGGCCTGCTCGGTGACCTCGGCCTGCAGCCGGCGGTGCCGGGAGACCAGGCGGCGGAACCAGACCATCCAGCCCACGGAGGCGATGACGAGCATGGCGGCGTAGGACAGGGCGGCCTCGACGTCCAGCGTGGCGCTGCGGTCGGCCAGCTGCTCGGTCAGCGCGGTGACGGCGGGCAGCGCCTGCTCGGGTGCGGCGTCGGCGGCCGACCGCAGGACCTGCACCTGCACGTCGTCGGCGCCGGCGGCGGCCAGGGCGTCGGCGAGGGCGGGCAGCTGGCCGGTGTCGCCGGCCTGCACGGACCCCACGGCCTGCGCGACGACGGCGCGCTGCTCGCTCACCGGGACGGCCCGGGCGTAGACGCCGAAGAGCAGCACGAACTCCAGACCGATGACCGCCAGCGTGCCCAGCAAGGTCAGCACGACGCGCCACCGCGACGTCGGCGGGGCCGTCGGCCCTCCCCCGTGCTCCATGGTCCCTCCACACGGACCCCGTGCGGGTCCTCGCAGAGGGGTTCGGCAGGGCAGCGGCTCCCCTTGACCGGGCCCCGGGCCGGTGACCCGCCCGGGTGAGACGCGCCACGGTGTGTGGATCCCGCAGGACGGGGGTAGCTGGGGTGCACCCGCGGCCGTCGAGGAATGGCGGTCGCCACACGTCAGGAGTGCACCACCATGGGCATCATCGGCTTCCTGGTCTTCGGGTTGGTCGTCGGCGCCGTCGCCCGGCTGATCAAGCCCGGCAAGCAGAACCTCTCGATCCTCGCGACCCTCGGCCTCGGCGTCGTCGGCTCGCTGATCGGCGGCGTCGTCGCGTCCGCCCTGGGCACCGGCAGCTTCACCGAGCTGAACGTCCTGGGCGCGATCGTGGCCATCGTCGCCGCGGTGCTGCTGATCGGTGTCGCCGAGTCGGTCACCGGGCGCAAGGCCGTCCGTCGCTGACCCCCTGAGCCCGACGGCCCCGGACGCGTGCTGGCGTCCGGGGCCGTCGTGCGTCCGGGGCCGGGTGTCACGGAACGGTGACACCGGTCCCCCGGATGGTGACGTCCGCGCAGGTGGGAGCCGTGGTTGCAGGGGGCAACATGGTGGTCATGACGAACTCGACGAAGCGGCTGGCCCTCCCCGTGCTCCTCGCCGCGGGGGTGCTCACCAGCGCGTGCTCGTTCAGCGGGGGCACCGAGGACGCCGGTGCCGCGACCAGCATCGCCGGCACCTCCAGCAGTGCGGCGGCCACCACCCCGGCCGCGACGACCAGCGCGGCCGCACCCACCACCAGCAGCGCGCCCGTGGTCACCGCCGCCCCGGAGTCCAGCGACCCGCAGCCCACCACCGCCGGCGGCCCCGACCGCTGCCACACCAGCGAGCTGACGGGCTCGCTGTCCGAGGGCGACGCCGCGGCCGGCAACCGGTACGCCACCCTCACGCTCACCAACACCGGCGGCGAGGTCTGCACGGTCTACGGCTACGGCGGCCTCGGCCTGGTCGGCCCCGGCGGCAGCGTGGTGCCCAGCACCCAGGAGCGGGTCCCGGCGCAGGACGGCTCGGGCGGCGGGCGCACCACCCTGCAGCCGGGCGACTCGGTCTCGGCGCAGCTGCACTGGACCGTCGTCGCCACCGGCCCGGAGCCCACCACCGGCCAGTGCGAGGCCACCCCGTCGGAGCTGACCGTCATCCCGCCGAACGAGACCGACAGCCTGACGGTGGCCTGGACCGCCGGCCCCGTCTGCGACATGGGCCGGATCCAGCAGACGCCCTACGCCTGATGCCGTGCCGACGGCAACGCCAACCTGACCAGGGTGCCGCTGCCGACGCGGCTGTCGGCGTGCACGGAGCCGCCGTGGCGCTCGACGACGGCTCGCACCAGCGGCAGGCCGAGGCCGCTGCCGGGCACGGCGCGGGCGGAGGGCGAGCGGTACATCTCCTCCCACACCTGCGGCAGCTCGTCGGGCGGGATGCCCTGGCCGGTGTCGGCCACCTCCACGACGACCTCGCCGGCGGCCTCCCGGGCGCGGACCTCGACGCGGCCGCCGGGCGGGGTGTACTTCAGTGCGTTGTCCAGCAGGTTCGCCACCGCCAGCGAGAGCAGGTCGGCGTCCCCGGGGACCGGCGGCAGCGGCCACGGCGCGCGGGGCAGGTCGACCGAGATCTGCCGCTCGGCGGCGCCGGGCAGGTCGCGGGCGACGTCGACCATCTCCTCGATGAGGTCGGTCAGGTCGACCGGGCGGCGGTCGATGCGCGCGCTCTCGATGTCGGCGATCTTGCGCAGGTCGGTGGTGAGCCGGCTCAGCCGCAGCACCTGCTCCTCGATGGTCCCGACCGCGGCGTCCTGCGCGGGGTCGGCGACCGCGGCCAGGTTGGCGGTGGCCGCGCGCATGGCGGTCAGCGGGTTCTTCAGCTCGTGGTCCAGCCGGGACAGCAGCAGCCGCCGGTCCTGGCCGGCCTCGGCGACCCGCTCGGCCAGCCGCCGTCGCCAGGTCCGGTCGCGCAGCGCGGCGGCACCGAGCCCGACGACGGCCAGCAGGGACAGCGCCGCCCCGGCGGCCAGCGCCCAGTCCCCGGGGAGCGCGCTGAGGAACAACCGCCCGCCGGGCAGCCGGCCGGCCCGGCCGAGGACGGCGAGCACCACCCCGGCGGCCAGCGGCAGGAGGGCGGCCACCCACAGGGGCGCGCGGCGCATCAGGCCGCCTCGACGGGGCCGGCGAACCGGTAGCCCTCGCCGGGCACGGTGACCACCAGCTGCGGGTCGCCGGAGTCGGCCTCCACGGCGCGGCGCAGCTCGGCGACCCGGGTGTCGACGGTGCGGGTGCTGGTGTGGAACGACCAGCCCCACACCTCCTCCAGCAGCCGCTCCCGGGACACCGTCTCCCCGGCGTGGGTCATCAGGTAGGCCAGCAGCGTGGTGGCCCGCGGCGTCAGCACCACCTCGGCGCCGTCCCGGAGCACCCGCTGCGAGGTGCGGTCGAGCACCAGCGACCCGCTGCGCAACCGGTGCGCGGCGGCCAGCGAGGGCCCCGCGGCGGGGGTGCCGCGGCGCAGCACCGCGCGGATGCGGGCGACCAGCTCGTGCGGGTCGAAGGGCTTGTTGAGGTAGTCGTCGGCGCCCTCCTCGAGCGCCATCGCCCGCTCGACGGACTCCCCGACCTGGGTGAGCAGGATGATCGGCACGGTGCTGCCGCCCCGCCGCAGCTCGCGCAGCACCGAGCGCCCGTCGCGGCCGGGCATGAGCACGTCGAGCACGACCAGGTCCGGCCGGCCGGCGGCGACCCTGGCCAGCGCGGCGTCGCCGTCCCCGGCCACCACGACCTCGAAGCCGGACCGCTGCAGGAACGGGGCCAGGTTGTCGGTGATCGCCGCCTCGTCGTCGACCAGCAGGACCGTCGTCACGGCCCTACCCCAGCAGACGTGTCAGCGCCGGACCCACCTCGGTCACCGACCGGACCAGTTCCGCCCGGCCGGCGCCCCGGGCGGCCAGTGCCCGGGCCGCGGCCTCGGCGGGCTCGGTGGGCAGCGGGCACAGCACGTGCACCCTGTCGATGCCCGCCAGCGCGGACGACGGGGGGTCCCCGGCGGTGTGCAGGCAGTCCGACAGCAGGACGACGACCCGCTCGTCGACCACGGCCGGGGCCAGCTGCCGGGACGCCGCGCGCAGGGCGGCGGCGAGGTCGGTCATGCCGTGCCCGCGCAGCGCGACCAGCCGGCCGACCAGCTCCTCGGGGGGCACCGGCCGGCCCAGCGGCTGCAGCTCGGTGGCCTCGCCGGCGAAGCTGACCACGCTGGTCGTGAGCTTCTCGTCGGCGGCCAGCACCACCCCGGCGGCGGCGACCGCGGCGATGGCCACGCCCAGGCCCTGCATCGAGCCCGAGGCGTCGACCACCAGGCAGGCGGCGCGGCGGTGGCCGGTCCAGGTACGGGTGACCAGGTCCTCGGCGGCCGGCGGCCACTCCCCGGTCCAGCGGTCCAGCGTGCGGTCGAGGTCCAGGTCGCCGTCGGCGCGGCGGTTGGTGACCAGCCGGCGGGTGCCGCGGGAGCGGGTGGCGCCGACCCGGGCGACCTGCACGAACACCCGCCGGGCCAGCCGGTGCGCCGCGGCCCGCAGCTCGCGGTCGGTGGCCCGGCCCAGGTCGGCCAGCAGCGCGGCCGCGGCGTCGGGGTCGGTGGCGAGCAGGTCGGAGAACGCGCCGTCGTCCAGCTCGCCGGCCTCGGGGCTGACCTGGGTGAACTGCTCGTGCTGCCGGGCGAGCTCGGCGCGCGGGGTGGACCGGTCGCGCTGCGAGCGGGTGCGGTCACGGTGCGACGGCGCGGCCTGGTCGGGGCCCGCAGGCTGCTGCGCCTGCGGGCCCTCAGCTTTTCCCGGCTGCTCCTCCGCCGCGTCGTCGGGCTCGGGCGGCGGGGCGTCGGCGGGCCAGACGTCGTCCAGGATCTGGTCGAGCACGGCCTCGGGGGTGCGGTCCACGCCGTCCACGACCTTCACCCGGCCCGACAGCGCGGCGTGCGCGGCGTCGCGGGCGGTCTCCCGGCCCTCGGCCAGCTGCTCGCCGCGCACCCGCAGCAGGCCGGCCAGCAGCAGCACCAGGTCGACGGCGCCGCGGACCGAGGAGCCGGTGCGCAGGTCGCGGTGCTCCCGGGTCGCCCGGACCAGCTGCACGGCCAGCGCCACCAGCGCGGGGTCGGCCGCGGTCACCTGGGTGACGATGGCGCGCTCGGCGTCGGCGTCCTGGTAGCCCAGCACCACCCGGCACATCCGGTCGGCGATGGCCTGCCCGACCCGGGCGGTGCCGATCGCGTCGAAGGGGTTCATCGCGGCGATCAGCCGGAACCCGGCCGCCGCGCGCACCCGGCCCAGCCGGGGGACGGCGATCTCGCCCTCGGTGAGCACCGTGATGAGGACGTTCAGCGTCTCCTCGGGGATCCGGTTGAGCTCCTCGAGGTAGAGCAGCCCCGACCCGCGCATCGCGGTGAGCAGCGGACCGTCGGTGAAGCTGCTGGGCACGTAGCCCTCGGCCATGACCGCCGCGGGGTCGTACTGGCCGACCAGCCGGGCCGGGGTCAGCTCGGCGTTGCCCTCGACGAAGACGACCTCGGTGCCGACCTCGGCGGCGATCGAGCGCAGCAGGGTGGACTTGCCGGTGCCCGGCGGGCCCTCCAGGACGACGTGCCGGTCGGTCTGCAGGGCCACGGTGAGGACCTCGCGCTCGCGGCGCAGCCCGATGACGTCCATGGCCGGATCCTGCCTGCCCGGTGACGCCGGTCACCCGGCGGGGTCGACCTCCAGGGTGGTCGGCCCCAGCCGGAGGACGCCGTCGGACAGCGGCCGGCAGCGCACGCCGCCGCGGCCCCGCATCCCGCGGTGCGCGCCCGGGGCCAGGACGACGTCCATCCAGCGGCAGGGGTTGGCCGCCCGGCCGCCGAGCAGGGTGACCCCGCCGAGGGTGAAGGTGCGCCCCCGCAGGGCCTCGACGTCGGCGCCGCGCAGCACCACGTTGCGGCGCGTCAGCAGGGGGTCGAAGGGCGGCACCCCGAGCTCCGCGGCCAGGGCCTCCAGCGGCTCCACCGCCAGCACCGTGACCGACGCGTCGCGGTGCGCCGGCTTCCCGGCGTAGCGGTCGCCGACGACCCCGAACCCGGCCCGCACGACGAGCTCGTCGCGGCGGTCGCCGGCCTGCTCGGGCACCTCGGTGCCGGGCCGGCCGGCGTAGCGGTGACCCGGCGACGCCAGCAGCGACACGACCTCCACCTGCACGTCCACAGTCCACCAGACGGCCCGGCCGACCCGCAGGCCGTACGCTCGGCGCACACCTGACACACGTCCGACGTCGGGATACACGACCGATCGGGACGGAGGAGCATGACTGCCCTCCCTCCGTCGACCCCGCTGCCGGCCGAGTCCGACCCCGCCTTCGAGCGCTTCGTCCGGCTGGTGCGCACCAGCCTCGGCGTCCCCGTGGCCCTGGTGACGCTGGTGTCGGCGCAGGAGCAGGTGTTCCCCGGCGCCGCGGGTCTCCCCGAGCCGTGGCAGACCACGCGCAGCACGCCGCTGAGCCACTCGTTCTGCCAGCACGTGGTCGCCTCCGGGGAACCGCTGGTGGTCTCCGACGCCCGCGAGCACCCCCTCGTCCGTGCGAACCTGGCCATCCCCGACCTCGGCGTGGTGGCCTACGCCGGCATGCCGCTGCGGGTCGAGGACGCCGTCGTCGGGTCGCTGTGCGCCATCGACCACCAGCCGCGCGCCTGGTCCGAGCGCGACCTCGCCGTGCTGCGCGACCTGGCCGAGGCGTGCAGCTCCGAGCTGACGCTGCGCCGCACCCAGGGCCGCAACGTCGAGATGGCCGCCCGGCACGAGTCCGACCGGGCCCGCTGGGCGCTGGCCATGGACGCCGGGCAGATCGGCAGCTTCGACTGGGCGCTCGCCGACGACGTGCTGACCTGGGACGACCGGCTCCTGGAGATCTTCGGCATGACCGAGGAGACCTTCGGCGGCAGCATCGCCGCGTTCAACGACGCCGTGCACCCCGCCGACTCCGACCGGGTGGCCCAGGCCATCCAGCGGGCCCTGGACACGCTGGGCATCTACGAGGCCGAGTACCGGATCCTGCTGCCCGACGGCCGCACGCGCTGGGTGCAGGCCCGGGGCCACGCCCTGGCCGGCCCGGACGGCACCGCGGAGCGGCTGATCGGCGTCGCCTACGACACCACCGCCGTGCACGACGGCGAGGCCCGCACCTCGCGGGTGCTGGAGGCCATGCCGACCGGGTACCTGTCGGTGGACCACGACTGGCGGTTCACGGTGCTCAACAGCGCCGCCGAGGCGCTGCTGGGCCACACCCGCGACCAGCTGCTGGGGCGCAGCATCTACGACGCCTTCCCCGACACCGTGGGCAGCGACTTCGAGCGGGCCTACCGCGCGGCGGTGGAGACCGGGGAGCCGCAGACCGTCGAGGCGTACTACCCGGCGCCGCTGGACTCCTGGTACGAGGTGCTGTGCTGGCCCTCGCCCGACGGGCTGAGCCTGTTCTTCACCGACACCACCCAGCGCACGCTGACCACCCACCGGGCCGAGGCCTCCAGCGCCCGGCTGTCGATGCTGGCCGCCGTCGCCCGGTCGCTGGTCGACTCCACCGACGTCCCCGACTCCGTGGCCGACCTGCCCCGGCTGCTGGTGCCGGTGCTGGCCGACGGCTGCGTGGTCACCCTGCTCGCCGAGGACGGCCGCCCGCACGACGTCGGCTCCTGGCACGCCGACCCGGCCCAGCGGTCGCTGCTGCAGCGCTACACCCGCACCCGGATCGCCGCGCAGTCGATGACCTCGCCGCTGGCCCGCGCGCTGACCGGCGGCGAGGCGGTGCGCAGCACCGCGACCGAGGTGCGCGACTCCCTCGTCGAGGGCGAGGCGCGCGACCTGCACGACCAGCTGGACGCCGTCGACGTGCTGGTGCTGCCGGTGCACGGTCGCGACCGGGTCCGCGGCGCGATCACCCTCTACGCCGGCGCGGGCCGGCAGCACGACCCCGAGGACGAGGCCACCGCCCGCGAGATCGCCGACCGCGTCGGGCTGGCGCTGGACAACGCGGCGCTGCTGCTGAGCCAGTCGCAGGTGGCCGAGGGCCTGCAGCGCAGCCTGCTGACCGACCCGCCGTCGCCCGAGGACACCGAGATCGTCGTCCGCTACGTCCCGGCCACGCAGTCGGCCAAGGTCGGCGGCGACTGGTACGACGCGTTCCTGCAGCCCGGCGGCACCACGATGCTGGTGATCGGCGACGTGGTCGGCCACGACATCGAGGCCGCGGCCGCGATGGGTCAGCTGCGCGGGCTGCTGCGCGGCATCGCCGCCTACAGCGACGCCGGCCCGGCCGAGGTGCTGCGCGGGCTGGACTGCGCGATGGACGTGCTGGCGGTGTCCACGCTGGCCAGCGCGGCGGTGGCCCGGTTCGAGCAGACCGCCGAGGAGCGGGCGGCGGGCACCACGCGGATGGTGTGGTCCAACGCCGGCCACCTGCCGCCGGTGGTGGTGCACCCCGACGGCGCCATCGCCGTGCTCACCGACCGGCGCGCCAACCTGCTGCTGGGCGTCGACCCCGACACCGAGCGCACCGAGCGCGAGGTGGTGCTGCAGCGCGGGTCGACCATCCTGCTGTTCACCGACGGCCTGGTCGAGCGCCGCGCCAGCAACCTGGACGACGACATCGCCCGGCTGCAGGACGCCGTCGCCGACCTGTCGGGCGTGGGCCTGGACGCGCTGTGCGACGGGCTGGTCGGCCGGCTGGTCGACGGCAGCAACGACGACGACATCGCGCTGGTCGCCGTCCGGCTGCACCCGCAGGCCGAGGCCCTGGCCACCGTCCCCCACCGGGCGCTGCCGGGGGTCGCCACCCCGTAGCGGTCACCGGTCGGCGGTCGCGTGGATGGGGCCGCTGGCGCCGGTCAGCCGCTCCCCGCTGCCGCCCCAGCGACCGGCGATGATCTCCGCAGCGATGCTGATCGCGGTCTCCTCGGGGGTGCGGGCGCCCAGATCCAGGCCGATCGGGCTGGACAGCTTCGTCAGCTGCGCGTCGGTCAGGCCGGCCTCGCGCAGCCGGTCCAGCCGCTCGTCGTGGGTGCGCCGGGAGCCCATCGCGCCGACGTAGGCGACGTCGAGGTCCAGGGCGACCTCGAGCAGGGGGACGTCGAACTTGGGGTCGTGGGTGAGCACGCACAGCACCGTGCGCTCGTCGATGCGCCCGGCGTCGACCTCGGTCCGCAGGTAGCTGTGCGGCCACTCCACGACGACCTCGTGGGCGTCGGGGAACCGGCGCTTGGTGGCGAACACCGGCCGGGCGTCGCACACGGTCACCCGGTAGCCGAGGAAGGCCCCGACCCGGGCGACGGCGGCGGCGAAGTCGATGGCCCCGAAGACGACCATGCGGGCCGGCGGGGCGAAGGAGGAGACGAACAGGGTCAGCTCGTCACCGCGCCGCTCCCCGTCGTGGCCGTAGGTCATCGTGGCGGTCCGCCCGGCGGCGAGCATGCCGCGGGCGTCGGCGGTGACGGCGTCGTCGAGCCGCTGCGAGCCCAGGGTGCCCGAGGTGCGGTCGTTCCAGATGACCAGCCGGTGGCCCAGCCGGTCCGCGGGCCCCCTGACGACGGTGACCGTGCAGACCGGCTCGTGCGCGGCCACCGAGTCGGCGACGTCGCCCAGCTCGGGGAAGCTCTCGCGGTCCACCTTCTCCACGTAGACGTCGAGGATGCCGCCGCAGGTCAGCCCGACGGCGAAGGCGTCGTCGTCGCTGACGCCGTAGCGCTCCAGGGTCGGGGCGCCCGAGGCGACGACGTCCTTGGCCTCCTCGTAGACCGCGCCCTCGACGCAGCCGCCGGACACGCTGCCCACCGCGGTGCCGTCGGGTCCGACCAGCATGGAGGCCCCGGCCGGCCGGGGCGCCGAGCGCCAGGTGGCCACGACGGTGCCCATGCCGACGGTCTCCCCCGCCCGCCACCAGCCGACGAGGTCCTCCAGGACATCACGCATTCTCGATCACTCCTGCCAGTTCCTCGAAGGCCGCGAGGCTGTGCCCGGCGACGAAGTGGTCAACCGCCGGGAGCGCCGCCTGCATCCCGCCGGTCAGCGGCTCGTACCCGGCGCGGCCCTTGTGCGGGTTGACCCAGACCACGCTGTGCGCCAGCCGGTGCAGCCGGCCCATCTGCTCGGCCAGCAGCTCGGTGCCCCCGCGCTCCCAGCCGTCGCTGCACAGCACGACGACGGCGCCGCGGGCGGTGCCGCGCTGGCCCCAGCGGTCCAGGAACGCCTTGAGCACCTCGCCGATCCGGGTGCCCCCCGACCAGTCGGGGATGGCGTGGCCGCTGGCGGCCAGCGCCTTGTCCGGGTCGCGCAGCCGCATCTCGTGGGTGACCCGGGTCAGCCGGGTGCCGATGGTGAAGACCTCGGTGGAGGCCGGCCGGGCCCGGACGGCGGCGTGCGCGAAGCGCAGCAGCGAGTCGGCGTAGGGGCTCATCGACCCCGACACGTCGACCAGCACGACCACCCTGCGGGGGCGCGGCCGGGGCCGGCGGCGGCGCAGCGCGGTGATCTCCCCGCCGTCGCGCAGGGCGTGCCGGATGGTGCGGGCCATGTCGACCCCGCCGTGGTGGTGGGGGCGGCGGCGGCGCGAGGGCCGCATCGGCGCGGCCGGCACCAGCAGCGCGAACAGCCGGCGCAGCTGGTCGCGCTCGGCGACGGTGAGCTCGGAGACGTCGCGGGTGCGCAGCACCTCCGCCTCGCTGGCCGCGGCCTTGAGGTCGGGTGCCTTCTCCTCGGCGTCGGTGCCCCCGCCGTCGGTGGCCCCCAGCGGCGCGGACTCGGCCAGCCGTTGCTCCTGCCGCGCGCTCGTGCGGCTGGCCCGCGGTGCCTCGCCGGCGAACCAGGCGTTGAACGCGGCGTCGTAGCGGTCCAGGTCGTCGGGGCTGCCGCACAGGGTCAGCCGGCCGGCCCAGTACACGTCGCCGGGGTCGAGCACGTCCAGGTGGCCGACCGCGGCCAGCATCGCCTCGACGCGGTCGGGGGAGGCGGCGACGCCGGCGTGGCGGAGGGTGCGGGCGAAGCCGAGCACCACCTCGACGACGTCCCGCTGCGGCCGCTCGGCGGCGGCGAAGGCCAGCGACGTCATCCGAAGAGCGCGCCCCGGGTCAGCGCGTGCACGCGGTCGGTGTCCTCGCGGTACTTCAGCACCGCCCCCAGCGTGCGGGCCGCGGTGTCGGGGTCGAGCTCGCGGGCGCCCAGGGTGTGCAGCGCGGTGGCCCAGTCCATCGCCTCGGCGATGCCCGGCGGCTTGAGCAGGTCCAGGCTGCGCAGCTTCGCCGTCGCGCGGGCGACCTGGCGGGCCAGGTCCTCGGTGACCTGCGGCAGCCGGCTGCGCAGGATGGCCACCTCGCGGTCGAAGTCCGGGTGCTCCAGCCAGTGGTAGAGGCAGCGCCGCTTGAGCGCGTCGTGCACCTCGCGGGTGCGGTTGGAGGTGAGCACCACCAGGGGCGGGACCTCCGCGCGCACCGTGCCGAGCTCGGGGATCGAGATGGTGAAGTCGCTGAGCAGCTCGAGCAGGAAGGCCTCGAACTCGTCGTCGGCCCGGTCGACCTCGTCGACCAGCAGCACGCTCGGGGCGTCCTCCAGGGCCTGCAGCAGGGGTCGGGCGAGCAGGAAGCGGCGGTCGTACAGGCCGGCCTCGAGCGCGGCGGTGTCCCCGCCCTGGCCCGCGGCCTCGGCGGCGCGCAGGTGCAGCAGCTGCCGGCCGAAGTCCCAGTCGTAGAGCGCCTGGCTGGCTTCCAGCCCCTCGTAGCACTGCAGCCGGTACACCGGCCGGCCGGTGACCTGGGCCAGCGCGTGCGCGAGCGCGGTCTTGCCGACCCCGGCCTCGCCCTCCAGGAACAGCGGCCGGTGCATCGCCAGCGCCAGGAACGCCGCGGTGGCCAGACCCTCGTCGGGCAGGTACCCGGTGGCCCGCAACGCCGCCGACAGCTCCTCCGGGCTGGCCGGGGCGTCCGGGCGGGAGGGGGTGGCTGTGGGCTGGCTCACCGGCCCACTTTCCCACGCGCCCGGGACGGCCGCGTCGCACGTCGTCGCGCCCTCGTGTTCCGCCCTATCCGGTTTCACACGACTTTCGGCTGCACGTGTCCCGGAGAGGTCCCGAGAACCACCACGTACGCGCCCGCGGGCGCACCGCCGCCCGAGGAGCACCGTGTTCGCCCACCGCAGCAGCAGCCGCACCGCCGTCGTCGAGCCGGACGACGCCGCATCCGACGTCGACGCCGTGACCGCGGTCATCACCGCCCTCGCCACGGCCACCGACACCCGCGGCGCCGTGGTCGCCGCGATGGGCGCGGTGCGCGACGCGTTCGGCTACGCCTACGCCTCGCACTGGGTCGTCGACCCGACCGACGGCACCCTGCACTTCTCCTCCGAGAGCGGCTCGGTCAGCGAGGAGTTCGCCCGGGTCACCGCCCGCTCCACCTTCGCCGAGGGCGTGGGCCTGTCCGGCCGCGCCTGGTCCACCCGCGACCTGGTCTTCACCTCCGACCTCGGCGAGGTCAGGGACTGTGTGCGCGCCCCGGTCGCGCAGCGCGTCGGCGTGCGCTCGGGCATCTGCTTCCCGCTGTTCTCCGACGGCGCCGTCACCGGGACCATGGACTTCTTCTGCATGAAGGAGCTGACCCCCTCCCCCCGCCGGCTGGCCACGCTGCGCGCGGTCGGCACCCTCGTCTCGCAGTCCATCGCCCGCTTCGCCGCCGTCGAGGCCGACCGCAGGACCGCCCAGGACGTCGCCGCGGTCACCGCGGTGCTGCAGCAGCTGACCACCGCCGCCGACGCCGACACCGCGCTGCGCACCGCCCTGGACACCATCCGCACCGGCTTCGGCTGGGCCTACGGCTCGTTCTGGCGGGTCGACCCCGGCGCGGGCGTGCTGCGCTTCGAGCGGGAGTCCGGCGACGCCGGGCCCGAGTTCCGCGCGGTCACGCTGTCGGCCACCTTCGCCCCCGGTGTCGGCCTCTCCGGGCGCACCTGGCGCTCCCGTGACCTGTTCTTCGTCCCCGACCTCGGCGAGATGACCGACTGCGTGCGCGCGCCGGTCGCCCAGCAGGCCGGCGTGCAGTCCGGCGTCTGCCTCCCGGTCGTGGTGTGCGGGGAGGTCATCGGCACGATGGACTTCTTCGCGACCTGGACGATGGTGCTCTCCCCCGGCCGGGAGGCCGCCCTGCGCAACACGGCCTACCTGCTGGGCCAGGCCCTGGACCGGATCGCGACCACCGAGCGGCTGGCGTCGGCCGGCCGGGAGCTCGTCGCCTCGATCGAGGAGGTGGAGCGCAACGTGCTGGCCGCGACCACGGTGGCCACCGAGGGCCGTGCGCTGGCCGACGCCGCCAACCGCGCGGTCGGTCTGCTCGGTGAGTCCAGCGAGCAGGTCGGCCAGGTCGCGCACACCATCGGCGGCATCGCGGCGCAGACCAACCTGCTGGCGCTCAACGCCACCATCGAGGCCGCCCGCGCGGGGGAGGCCGGCCGCGGCTTCGCCGTGGTGGCCGGCGAGGTGAAGGAGCTGGCCCGGGAGACCGCGGCGGCCACCACCGACGTCGGCGACCGGATCAGCGCCATCCAGGAGCAGGTCGACGCCGTCGTCACCTCGCTGGCCTCGATCGGCGGGGTCATCGAGACCATCAACGAGACCCAGGCCGTCATCGGTGGCGTGCTGACCGAGCAGGCGGCCGTCACCCGGGCGATCCTCGGCTGACCCGGGGCGGGAGGATCGTGGGGCCCGCACCCCGACCGGCAGGAGCCGCCCCGTGATCGTCGCCGTGACCTACCGCTACACCGAGGACACCGCCCTGCGCGACGAGGTCCGCGCCGAGCACCGGGCCTACCTGCGCGAGCTCGCCGACGCGGGGTCCCTGCTGCTGTCGGGCCCGTTCGGTGCCGGCGCCCCCGCCGGGGCGCTGCTGCTGTTCCGCGCCGACGACGAGGCCCAGGTGCAGGGCTGGCTCGACGCCGACCCGTTCAGCGTCCGCGGCGTGGTCGCCGCCAGCACCGTGGCGGAGTGGGAGCCGGTGCTGGGTTCGCTGACCGGGGCGCTCTGACCACCGACCCGGGCGCGGCCGGGCCCGTCGTCCGGCCGGGCCCGCTGCGCTGGGTCTGGTACGCCCTCGGCGGCGGCCTGCCGGCGAGGCACCGCTCCTGGGTGCTGCACGACACCACCACCCGCACCTGGGCGCTGCGGCACGTGCTGCGCGCGATGGTCCAGCTGACGATCCCCATCGCGCTGGTGCTCACGCTGGTGCCCGGGCCGTTCTGGATCCGGGGCATGGCCGCGCTCGGCGGGGTGGCGCTCGGCCTGATCTTCTCGCTGGCCTACATGCCCGAGACCACCGAGCACCGGCTGGTCAAGGCCGGCTACCCGGCGGGCACGGCGCAGGCCGCGCACGAGGCGGCGCAGAAGCAGCGGCAGGCAGCGGAGTCCGCCCGCAAGCGCGCCGCCGCGGCCCGACGGGCGCAGCGCCACCGCGACCGCTGACCCCGGGCCCGGGTCAGGCGGCGCGGGCCGCGCCGACCGGTGCCGACCGCCACAGCCGCGCGGCCAGGGCGTCGTTCTGGTGGAAGAACGGCGCGTCGGTGCCGGGGCGGGCGAACGCGGCGACCTGCGCGCCCGAGGTCCAGAACCCCACGGCCGAGACCCGCTCCGAGGCCCGTCCCCCGGCGTCCACCAGGCGGGAACCGGCGTCGACGTGCAGCCGGCCGCCCTTCTCCGCCGCCAGGCCCCGGCCCAGCAGCGCGGTGAGCAGCGGGTCGGTGGTGGCGGCCAGGTCGACCTCGGGCACCCGCGCCTCGACCAGCGCGGTCGCGGTGACCACCTCGTCGGTGCTGGCCGAGCGGGCCACCCAGCGGCCGGCCTCCAGGGTCACGACGGTGTCGGCGCCGGTGAACCGGACGACGCCGGCCTCGCTGAGGGCCAGCAGCTCGCGCAGCCGGGGGGACGGCGGGCCGCTGGCCAGGTAGCTGAACAGGTTCATCCACCAGCCGCTGACGTCCTCGCGCTCGCTGCGCTCGGTGAGCCGGCCGGCGCGCACCAGCCCGGCGATCGTGCCGTGGGTGAACAGCAGCGCGGTGAACACTGCCTGGTCCTGGCTGAAGGCCGGGTCGGCGGCCCGGGCGAGGTCGGCTCGCACGTGGTCGCGGACCCACTCCTGCAGTGCCTCGCCGTCGGCGAACCGGCGCCCGGCCAGCGGGCGGTCCAGCGCAGCCAGGTCGAACCGGTCGGCCGGGTCGGGCACGGCCTCCGCCCACAGCTCCGCGGCGTCCTCGACGGCGTCGTACCGGGCGGCGAACTCCGCCCACGGCATGCGGGTCCGCTCCGGGTGGGCGCGGAACAGCTCGGCGGCGGCGACCCGGCCCAGCTCGCGGGCCACCACGGGTGCGAGGTCGGCGCGCAGGTCCAGCGGCCGGTCACCGAAGCGCTCGCGCAGCGCGTCGGGGGTCAGGTAGGTCAGCGGCACCGGCGGGCCGGCCCACGGGTAGCCCAGCTTGGCCCGGTAGGGCACTCCGCGGCGGGAGCCGACGTGCAGCACCGGCTCGCGGCCGCTGGGCCGGTAGACCAGCCGGCCGTCGACCTCGTCGAACCGCCCGCCGCGGCCGCCGGTGAGCAGGGTGACCAGGTCCACGAAGGCCAGGCCCGCCCCGCGCACCAGCACGTCCTCCCCCGGCTGCAGCACGTCGAGGTCCAGGTCGGCGGTGTAGCCGGTGGGCACGTGCGTCAGCCCGGCCGCGCGGGCCGCCGCCCCCAGGGCCTGCTCGCCCGCACCCGGTTCGCGGTCCAGGTGGCCCTGGGCGAGCACGACGACGTCGGCGTCCAGCCGGTCGCCGCCGGCCAGCCGGACCTGCACGCCCCCCGGGTGCTCCTCGACGTCGACCACCCGGTCGATGTGCCGGTGCAGGGTGAGCCCGGGCGCCGCGGCCAGGGACTCCAGCACCCAGGACAGGTAGGCGTTGACCACCGTGCGCGGCGGGAAGGCGTCCCGGTCCAGGGGGACGCCGGTGCGCTGCGCCCACTCCGACAGCGTCGTCCCCGGGCCGACCGGACCGGCCACGGTGGAGGAGGCGTCGGGCAGCACCGTGATGTCACGGGCCAGTGAGTTGGCCCACAGCAGGTCGGACTGGGCGGTCCGCCAGATCCGGCCGCCGCCGGCCGGGTGCGGGTCGACCAGGTGCACCTCGAGCGGGCGGCCACCGGCGTGGGCGAGCAAGCGGTCCAGGACGCCGACGGCGGTCGGTCCGGCGCCGACGAGGACGGCGGTCAGGGCGGAGGTGCTGGTCACGGGGGTGCTCCGGGGGTCGGGCGGGCTGGGGCGCAGGGGCTCAGCAGCCCCGGCACAGCGCGCTGCCGGTCCGGCGCAGGTCGACGTGCCGACGGCGGACCAGGGGCTGGGCGGGCACGGCGGACCTCCTCTCCGGGGCGGGCTCACCGCCCATTCTCCACCAAGTCGATCGGATTTGACGTCGGGGCCTGGACGGTTCTACGGTCCCGCACAGGTCCTGAGCGCCAGCGACAAGCCCCGGCTCGCTGGCCGGCAACCCTCCGCTGCGGCGGGGTGCCCCGGGTGACGACCTGGCGACGGCGTCCGTCCGTCGCAAGTGCAGCCCCGCCCCACGGCGGGGGACGAGGAGACCGGCATGGACACGCACCCGACCGCACCGCGGTCCGCGGCGCTGCCTGCCCTCCTCCTGGTCGGACGGCCGGTCATCGACCTGGTCCGTACCGACAGCGCGCTCTGTCGCTGACCTGTTCCCAGGTCCCCCTGCTCCCCCGGACGACGCGTCCGCGGGGGGTCTCCGTCCTGACCGCTGGAGCCCTCGCATGTCCCGATCCCTGCTGCCCGGCGCCGACCTGCGGGTCGTCGTCGTGCACCCCGACGACCCGCTGGCCGCGCCGCTGTTCGCCGAGCTCGCCGTCGAGTACGACCGGCGCTACGGCGACCTGTTCGGCGGCGCCGCCGAGGAGCTGACCCGCTACCCGGCCGAGCTGTTCGTCGACCCGCTCGGCGCGTTCGTGCTGCTGCTCGAGGACGGCGCGGCGGTCGCCGGCGGCGCGTTCATGCCGCACGCCGACGCCGGCACCGTCGAGGTCAAGCGGATGTGGACGGCGGCCACCCACCGCCGCCGTGGCCTGGCCCGCCGGGTGCTGCACGAGCTGGAGACCCTCGCCGCCGCCCGCGGCCACCGCCGGGTCTTCCTGACCACCGGGCCGCGCCAGCCCGAGGCCCGCGACCTCTACCTCGCCGCCGGCTACACGCCGCTGTTCGACGGCCCCCGCCCCACCGACCTGGCCACGCTGCGCACCCTCCCGGTCGCCGAGCGCATCTACCCGTTCACCAAGGACCTGCCATGACCCTGCTGGAGCACCGACCCGTCGCCGAGGCGAACCCCTACGAGGGCCTGCGGGTGGTCAAGGCGCGCCACCCCGGGCGCTGGGCGGCCACCGCCGTCGTCGCCGTCCTGCTGGCCATGGTGGCCAACTCGCTGATCACCAACCCGCGGTGGGAGTGGGGTGTCGTCTGGGCCTACCTGGGCGAGGTCTCGATCGTCGAGGGCGTCTGGATGACGATCAAGCTGACGCTGATCACCGCCGTCCTCGGCTTCGCGCTGGGCACGGTGCTGGCGCTCATGCGGCTGTCGCAGTCACCGCTGCTGCGCGCGGTGAGCTGGGGCTACACCTGGGTGTTCCGCTCGGTGCCGCTGATCCTGCAGCTGCTGCTCTGGTACAACCTCGCCTACCTGTACCAGACCCTGGACGTCGGCATCCCGTTCGGCCCGTCCTTCGCGAGCTTCGAGACGCTCTCGCTGATCGACAAGTTCGGCGCCGCGATCCTGGGGCTCGGCCTGCACCAGGCCGCCTACTCCGCGGAGATCGTGCGGGCCGGCATCCTCTCGGTCGACCAGGGCCAGCACGAGGCCGCGGCGAGCCTCGGCATCCCCCGCCGCCGGCAGTCCACCCGCATCGTGCTGCCGCAGGCGATGCGCACCATCGTGCCGACCGCGGTCAACGAGGTCATCGGCCTGTTCAAGGGCACCTCGATCGTCTACGTGCTGGCGCTGGGCGAGCTGTTCTACACCGTGAGCGTCATCTACGGCCGCACCCAGCGGGTGCTGCCGATGCTGGTGGTCGCCGCGATCTGGTACGTCGTGCTGACCACGGTGGTCACGGTCATCCAGTTCTACGTCGAGCGGTACTACGCCCGTGGTGCGGTGCGCACGCTGCCGCCCACACCCCTGCAACGGCTGCGCGGCAACCTGACCGCGGGCCTGGCCCGCGTCCGGTCCACCTCCGGCCAGGACCCGGTGACCCGGTGACCGCCGTGGACGCCCGCCCGGGGCGGGTCGAGGTGCACGGCGTGCACAAGTCCTTCGGCGCCCACGAGGTGCTGCACGGCGTCGACCTCGTGGTGGAGCCCGGCAGCGTGACGGTGGTCCTCGGCCCGTCGGGCTCGGGGAAGTCGACGCTGCTGCGCAGCATCAACCACCTTGAGACCGTCGACCGCGGCTACGTGGCGCTGGACGGCGAACTGGTCGGGTACCGCCGCCGGGGCGACGTGCTGCACGAGCTCAAGGAGCGGGAGCTGCTGCGCCAGCGCACCCGGTTCGGCTTCGTCTTCCAGTCCTTCAACCTGTTCCCGCACCTCACCGCGCTGGAGAACGTGGTCGAGGCTCCGGTCTCCGCCCAGGGGCGCAACCGGCGCGAGGTCGAGGCCGAGGCCCGCGAGCTGCTGGCCCGGGTGGGGCTGGCCGACAAGGCCGGCGCGCACCCCCGGCAGCTCTCGGGCGGCCAGCAGCAGCGGGTGGCCATCGCCCGCGCGCTGGCCATGAAGCCCGCCGTCCTGCTGTTCGACGAGCCCACCTCGGCGCTGGACCCCGAGCTCGTCGGCGAGGTGCTGTCGGTCATCACCGACCTGGCCCGCACCGGCACCACGATGATCGTGGTCACCCACGAGATCGGCTTCGCCCGCCAGGCCGCCGACCGGATCGTCTTCATGGACGAGGGCCGGATCGTGGAGCAGGGCACCCCGGCGCAGGTCCTCGACGACCCGCAGCACGAGCGGACGAAGGCCTTCCTGGCCAAGGTCCTCTAGCCCCACCCCCCCGGACCCGGACGGCGCGACCGCGCCGCCCGTCGATGAAGCACGCCCAGAAGAGGAAGCACACCCGTGACTGCACACCTGCGACGCAGCACCGTCGCACTGTCCCTGGCCACCGCCGCACTCCTGGCCCTCGGGGCGTGCAGCAGCAGCGCCGAGATCGAGGAGGAGGCCCGCACCGACGCCGCGGGCGCCTCCGGCACCGCCATCTCCGTGGACACCAGCCCCGAGCAGGACCGCATCCACTCCACCGTCGACCCCGAGGCGGTGGCCCTGCTGCCCGCCGGTGCGTTCGACGACGGGGTGCTGCGCGTCTCGGTCACCCAGGGCGCGGTGCCGCTGGCCTTCTACGCCGACGACAACACCACGGTCATCGGCAGCGAGACCGACCTCGCGACGGTCTTCGCCGACGCGCTCGGCCTGCAGGTCGAGTTCGTGGTCAACGACTGGTCGAACTGGCCGCTGTCGGTGCAGTCCGGCGACGTGGACGCGGTCATCTCCAACGTGACGGTCACCGAGGAGCGCAAGCAGCTCTACGACTTCGCCACCTACCGCTCCGACGTCCTGGGCTGGCTGGTGCAGGCCGACTCCGGCCTGTCCATCTCCTCGGCCCCGGACATCGCCGGCCTCACCGTGGGCGTCTCCTCCGGCACCAACCAGGAGCAGATCCTGCTGGCCTGGAACCAGGAGAACGTCGACGCCGGCCTCGCACCGGTCACGATCGACTACTACCAGAGCTACAACGACGCCGTCCTGGCCCTGCAGTCGGGCCGGCTGGACGCCTACGTCGGGCCCAACCCCACCGCCGCCTACAGCGCGGCCACCTCGCCGCAGGACTTCGCGGTCGCCGGCACCACCAGCGGCGGCTGGCCGGCCACCGCCGACATCGCGGTGACCACGGTCAAGGGCAACGGGTACGCGCAGGCCTTCCAGGCGGCGATCCAGCACACGATCGAGGACGGCACGTACGCGCAGGTGCTGGCCCGGTGGGGCCTGTCCGCCGAGGCCGTCGACTCCTCCCAGCTCAACCCCCCGGGCCTCGGCTCGTGACCCCCAGGAGGTTCCACGTGGAACGCACCCGGCTGTCGTCCCTGGTCAGTGCGCTGCCGCTGGCCGCCGTCCTGCTGCTGACGTCGTGCACCAGCTCGGCGGAGATCGAGGCCGACGCGCGGGCGTCGGACGCCCCCGCCGACACCGCGCTGGTGGTCGACACGTCGCCGGAGCAGGCCGACCGGGTGCGCACCGACGAGGACGCGGACGCCGCGGCCCTGGTGCCCGCGGCCATCGCCGAGGACGGCGTGCTGCGGGTGGGCGTCACCGGCGCCGGCGACCCGCCCCTGGGCTTCCTCGCCGACGACAACACCACGGTCGTGGGCAGCGAGGTCGACATCGCCCAGCTGGTCGCCGACGGCCTGGGCCTGCAGCTCGAGGTGGTCAACACGACCTGGGAGGCGTGGCCGCTGGGGGTGCAGTCCGGCGACCTGGAGGCGGTGTTCTCCAACGTGGGCGTGAACGCCGAGCGGCTGCAGCTGTTCGACTTCGCCACCTACCGGCAGGGGATCATGGCCTTCGTCGCGGCCCCCGACAGCGGCCTGTCCATCGACGACGCCGAGGGCATCTCGGGCCTGTCGGTGGGCGTGGGCTCGGGCACCAACCAGGAGCGCATCCTGCTCGACTGGAACGCCCAGCTCGAGGCCGAGGGCAAGGCCCCGGCGACGCTGGAGTACTACGTCAGCGCGGCCGACGCACTGCTGGCGATCCAGTCCGGCCGGCTGGACACCTACATCGGGCCCAACCCGAACGCGGTGTACCAGGAGTCGGTCGGGGACATCGAGGTCGTGGGCACGGTCAACGCCGGCTGGCCGAACACCACCTACGTGGCGGCCACGACGCTGAAGGGCAACGGGCTGGCGGAGGCGGTGCAGGCGTCGCTGCAGCACGCCTTCGACGACGGCACCTACGCGGAGACCCTGGCGCGCTGGGGCCTGTCCGACGAGGCCGTGGACGCCCCCGAGCTCAACCCCTCGGTCGCCTCCTGATCCAGCGTTGATCAGGGAGGTTGATCCATCTCCGTCCTCCTGCGCCGGATCTGGTGCAGGAGGACGGAGTTCGATCAGGGGACCTGATCAACGCTGGGCGGGCGGGGGCTCGACGCGGGCGAGCCAGCGGGTGAGGATCCCCTCCAGCGCGACGCGGTCGGCGGGGTCCAGGTCGGCCAGCAGCCGCGCCTCGTTGGCCATGTGGTCGGCGAACGCGGCGTCCACCACCCGCCGCCCGGCGTCGGTCAGGCTGACCACCCGGCCGCGCCCGTCGCCCTCGTCGCGGGTGCGCCGGACCAGTCCGTCCCGCTCCAGCCGGTCCAGCCGCTTGCTCATCGCCCCGGTGGTCACCATCGTGTGCGCGGCCAGCTCCCCCGGGGCGCGGGCGAACGGCGGGCCCGCCCGGCGCAGGGTGGCCAGGACGTCGAACTCGCCCTCGCCCAGCCCGTGCTGGCGGTAGACCACCACGAGCTGCTCGGTGAGGTGCCCGGCGAGCCGGTGCAGCCGCCCGATCACCCCCTGCGGGGAGACGTCGAGGTCGGGGCGCTCACGCGCCCACTCGGCCTGGATCTGCGCGACGCGGTCCACGGCCTCGACAATACCTTCCACGGAAGGCATTGTGTCTTCCATGGAAGATGTTCGGCGCTGGTCGCTGGTCACCGCCGTCGCGCCCGTCGCCTGGGGCTCGACCTACGTGGTCACCCACCACGTGCTCCCACCCGACCAGCCGCTCACCGGCGCAGCGCTGCGTGCCCTGCCGGCGGGCCTGCTGCTGCTCGCCGTGGCCCGCCGGCTGCCGCGCGGCGCCTGGTGGTGGCGCTCCGCCGTCCTGGGGACACTGGACGTCGGTCTGTTCTTCGTGCTGGTCTACGAGAGCGCCCAGCTGCTGCCCTCGGCGGTCGCGTCGACGGTCATGGCCGCCTCGCCGGTCGCGCTGACCCTGCTGGCCTGGGCGCTGCTCGGCCAGCACCCGGCGCCGGCCCACCTGGTCGGCGGGGTGGTCGGCGTCGTCGGGGTGGGCCTGCTGCTGCTCGGCGGCGCCGCGGGTGTCGACCCGGTCGGGGTGGTGTGCGCGGTGGCGGCGATGGTGTCGTCGTCGGTCGGGTTCGTGCTGGCGCGGCGGTGGAGCGACGGGACCGCCGGCGCGCCAGGACTGGTCGCGACCACGTCCTGGCAGCTGCTCGCCGGCGGCGCCGGGCTGGCGGTGGCGGCCTGGGCGACCGACGACGGCTGGCCGCCGGTCGACGTCCCCACCGTGCTGGGGTTCGGCTACGTGACGGTGGTGGCCACGGCCCTGGCGTTCCTGTGCTGGTTCGCGGGCCTGGCCCACCTGCCCACCGGCACGGTCGGCCTGGTGGGGCTGCTCAACCCCCTGACCGGCGTCGCGCTGGGCTGCCTGGCCTTCGGCGAGGTGCTGGGCGTCCGGCAGTGGGCCGGGGTGGCGCTGGTGCTGGCCGGGATCGGGCTCGGCCAGCACCAGCGGTCGGTCAGAGCGCGGCCTTGGTCCACTCGCTCGTGTACTCCAGCCCGGAGCGCTGGAAGAGCTGGGTGACCGGGCAGCGGCGCTCGGTGTCGGCCTTCAGCTTCTCGAAGGTCTCGTCGTCGGCGTCGGTCTGCACGGTGGCGCGCACGGTGACGGCGTCGAAGTTCGCGTTGCCCTCCTCGCCGCCGACCATGACGGCGGTGTCCAGGTCGCCCTGCACGTCGAAGGTCCAGGAGCCCAGGGTCACGCCCAGCTCCTTGGCCACGATCGAGGCGGTGATCTGGTTGCACGAGGTCAGCGCACCCAGCACGTAGGACAGCGGGCTGGGCTTGGCGTCCGCGCCGCCGAAGGCCGGGTAGGTGTCGACCTCGAACACGTGGCCGGCGTCGCCGCCGACGGTGACGCTCTGGCCGACGCCGGTCCCCTCAGCGTGGTTGGTGAAGGGGACGACGCTCGCCTTGGGCCGGGTGGCCATGGTGGATCTCCTCTGGTTGGAAGACGGTGCTCCGCCGGGGTTCGGCGGGAGTTCGGGGATCAGTTCACCGGGCCGGGCCGCACCCGGCACCTCGGGCGGCGGCGTCGGCGGCCGGGCGGGGGTCGCCGACCGGCTGGTGCCGGCCGTCGACCACCGCGTAGGTGGTTCCCGGTCCGTCGGCGACGAACCGGGTGATGGCGGCCACCAGCCGGTCGACGTCGTCCGAGGACGTGCCGACGCCGACGCTGGCCCGCAGCGCGCCACCGGGGACGCCGAGCCGGGCCAGCAGCGGGTGCGCGCAGAACCGGCCGTCGCGGACGCCGATGCCGTGCTCGGCGGACAGGTACGCCGCCACCAGGCCCGGGTCGGCGCCCTCGACGGTGAAGGAGACGACGCCGGTCGGGTCCACCGAGTCCGACCAGATGCGCAGCAGCCGCACCCCGTCGACGGCGGTCAGGCCCTCCACCAGGCGGGCGCGGAGCCGGCGCTCGTGCTCCTCCAGCTCGCCCGGCGCCAGCGCGGCCAGGGCGTCGCACGCGGCGGCCAGCGCGACGGCGCCGAGCACGTTCGGCGACCCGCCCTCGTGCCGGTGCGGGGCCGGCACCCAGGTGGTCGCGTCGAGGTCGACCTGGCCGACCGCACCGCCGCCGGGCAGGTACGGGCGGCCGGTGTCCAGCCAGTCGCGCCGGCCGACCAGCGCACCGGTGCCGAACGGCGCGTAGAGCTTGTGGCCGGACAGGGCGACCCAGTCGGCCCCGGTGTCGGCGAGGGAGAACCGGCGGTGCGGCACCAGCTGGGCCCCGTCGACGACCAGCAGCGCGCCGTGCGCGTGCGCGAGGTCGGCCACCCGGCGCAGCGGCAGGGACTCCCCCGTCACGTTCGAGGCACCGGTGACCGCGACCAGCACGTACCGGCGGGCGGCCAGCGCGTCGGCGAGCAGGTCCAGCGTCCCGGCGACGGTCGGGGCGGCGACCAGGACGTCGCACAGGTCGCGGGAGCGCTGCTGCCAGGGCAGCAGGTCGGCGTGGTGCTCGACGTCCAGGACGAGGACGGCGCCGTCGGCGGGCAGGCAGCCGGCCAGCAGCGACAGGCTGTCGGTGGTGTTGCGGGTCAGCACGCACACGTCGTCCTCGCGGGCGCCGACGAAGGCGGCGACGGTGTCGCGGGCGGACTCGTAGCGGGCGGTGCAGACCTGCGAGAGGTAGCCGGCGCCGCGGTGCACGCTGGCGTAGCCCGGCAGCGCCTCGGCGACCGCGGCCGCGACCGGCGCCAGGGCGGGGGCGCTCGCGGCGACGTCGAGGTTGGCGTAGTCGACCGACCCGCCGGTGACCAGCGGGACCTGCGACCCCAGGGTCGGGAGCAGGGCGGCGGTCGGGCGGCAGTCGAGGGTGAGGGACATCGGTGCACTCCTGGCGTTCCAGGGCCCGTGGGGCCCGCGCTTGCGGCTGCGCTGCGCAGCCGCCAGGTCGTCACCCGGAGCACCCCATCGCGGTGGAAGGGTTGCCGGCCAGCGAGCCGGGGCTTCGCGCTGGCACTCGTGACCTGCCCGGAACGCTAGCAGACAATCCCGATCGGCATGGTGGAGCAAAGCCGTGGAGATGCACTGGTCCCTGCCCACCCGGGGCGACAGCCGCGACGTCGGCCCGGCCACCACCGACCGCGGGCACGACGCCGCCGCGCTGCGCCGCCGGCCCACCCTGGACCACCTGGGCGCGGTGTCGCCGCGCGGATCCCCGAGTACGCGATCTGGGGTTCGAGGGGTTCGTGCTCTCGGGCTACCCGCACCTGGAGGAGGCCTGGCGGGTCGGCGAGGAGGTCCTCCCCCTCCTGCGCTGAGTGCTCAGGAGGCGACCGCCGAGGCCCCGCCGGCGCCGCGCAGGGGCAGACCGAGGTGGTCGCGCAGCGTCGTCCCCTCGTAGTCGGCCCGGAACACCCCGCGCTCCTGCAGCAGCGGGACCACCCGGTCCACGAAGGGCGCCATCCCGCCCGGGGTGATGTGCGGGACCAGGATGAACCCGTCGCTGGCGTCGGCCTGCACGTACCGGTCGATGGTGTCGGCGACCGTCTGCGGCGTGCCCACGAAGGACTGCCGGCCGGTCACCTCGACGATCAGCTCGCGGGTGGTGAGGTGCTCGGCCTCGGCCTTGGCCCGCCACTCCTGCGCGGTGGCCACCGGGTCGCGGTGCATGCGCACGCTGGCCCGGCCGCGGGCGATGGTGTTCTCCCCGACGACCGGGTCGACCGAGGGCAGCGGGCCGTCGGGGTCGTGGTCGGACAGGTCGCGGTTCCACAGCTGCTCGAGGAACTTGATCGCCGTCGCGGGCGAGACCTGGGCCAGCCGGATCTGCTGCGCGAGCTCCGCGGCCTCCTCCTCGGTGTCGCCGAGCACGAAGGTGGCCGCGGGCAGGATGAGCAGCTCGTCGCGGCCGCGGCCGAACCGGGGCAGGCGGCCCTTGACGTCGGCGTAGAAGGCCTGGCCGGCCTCGAGCGTGCTGTGCCGGGAGAAGATCGCGTCGGCCGAGGCGGCGGCGAAGTCCCGGCCCTCGTCCGAGTCGCCGGCCTGGAACACGACCGGGCGGCCCTGCGGGCTGCGCGGCACGTCGAACTGGCCGCTGATGTCGAAGAAGCGGTCGCGGTGGGCGAAGGTCCCCGGGTGCGGGTCGGCGAGGAAGGTGCCGCCGTCCTTGTCCGCGACGACCTCGTCGCCGCGCCAGGAGTCGAACAGCTCGGTGGCGGTCTGCAGGAACGACCGCGCCCGGTCGTACCGGTCGCCCTGGGCGAGGAACCCGCCGCGGCGGAAGTTCTCGCCGGTGAACGCGTCCCAGGAGGTGACGACGTTCCAGGCGGCCCGCCCGCCGGAGAGGTGGTCCAGGCTGGCGAACTGCCGGGCCACCTCGTAGGGCTCGTTGAAGGTGGAGTTGATCGTGCCGGTCAGCCCGATGCGGTCGGTGACGGCGGCCAGGGCGGCCAGCACGGTGAAGGTGTCGGGCCGGCCGACCACGTCGAGGTCGTAGATGCGGTCGTTCTGCTCACGCAGCCGCAGGCCCTCGGCCAGGAAGATGAAGTCCAGCTTCCCGCGCTCGGCGATCTGGGCGAACTCCCGGAACGAGTCGAACTCGATGTGGCTGCCCGAGGAGGGGTCGCTCCACACGGTGGTGTTGTTGACGCCGGGGAAGTGCGCGGCGAGGTGGATCTGCTTGGGCACGGCGGTCTCCTCAGGCGTTCGCGTAGCGGTTGGCGGGGCGGCCCAGGCCGAGCAGCCCGCGCAGGGTCGCGGCCTCGTACCCGGTGCGGAAGGCGCCGCGGCGCTGCAGCTCGGGCACCAGGTCGCGGGTGATCCGCGCCAGGTCGTCGGGCAGGACGGCGGGCCGCAGCCGGAAGCCGGTCAGCCCGGCCCGCTGCCACTCCAGCAGCAGGTCGGCGAGCTGGGCGGGGGTGCCGGTGAACACCCGGGCGTCGCTGCGCAGGGGCGCCCCCGCGACCTCGTCGAGCCGGGCCAGCCGGTCGGCCGCGGCGGACGCGTCGTCGTCGAGCACGACGAGCAGGTCGCCGAACACGTGCACGGTCTCCTCCGCCCGGCCGGCGGCCGCCTGCTCGGTGCGGACGGCGTCGACCAGGCGGGTGGCGTCCGCGGCGTCGGTGGGGGTGACGAAGCCGAGGTCGGCCGAGCGCCCGATCAGCCGCCAGGGCACCTCGGCGTGGCCGAGGGCGGCGACGAGGGGCTGGCCCTGCGGCGGCCGCGGGGTGATCGAGGGCCCGCGGACGGAGAAGTGCCGGCCCTCGAAGTCGATGTAGTGCAGCTTGTCGACGTCGACGAACCGTCCGGTGGCGGCGTCACGGATCTCCGCGTCGTCCTCCCAGCTGTCCCAGAGCCGGCGCAGGACCTCGACGTAGTCGGCGGCCTCGTCGAACAGCTCGACGACCACCGGTGCGGTGGCGACCGCGTCCCGGTCGACCGGCGGCAGCTCACGGCGGCCGAGGTGGGCGGCCACGTCGGGCCGGGCGGCGACCTGCACGCGGACGCCGGCCCGGCCGGAGCTCACGTAGTCCAGCGTGGCGATGGCCTTGGACAGGTGGAAGGGCTCGGTGTGGGTGACCACGGCGGTCGGCAGGAAGCCGATGTGCCGGGTGGTCGGCGCGACCCGGGAGGCCACGAGCACCGCGTCCAGCCGGCCGCGGACCCGGTCGGTGCGGTCGTCGGCGACGAAGGGGTCGTCGGACTGCAGGGCGAAGGCGTCCTCGAGGGTGACCGCGTCCAGCAGGCCGCGCTCGGCCTCCTGCACCAGGTCGGTCCAGTAGCCGGCGGTCAGCAGCTCGGCCGGCCGGGCGCCGGGTTCGCGCCAGGCGGCGGGGTGCCAGCCGGCGCCGTCGAGGGCGGCGACGAGGTGGATCGGGGGGTGGGGCACGTGCTCCTCCGGGCGGCTCGGCGGTACGAGCTCCGGGTCGGCGCCGCCGACCGGGTACCGCGCTTGCGGGCCGCGGGCGCGGCTCGCCGGGTCATCACCTGGGGCACCCCGCCGCGGAGGAGGGTTGCCGGACAGCGAGCCAGGGCTTGCCGCTGCCGCTCATGACCGACCCCGACGGTAGCCCGGGCCGCCCGGCAATGTCCACCAGACTGGTAGGGAAAGCGGTCGGGATCACCCGCGGCCATTCCCCAGTGAACCGGTGGGGATGGTAGGAATGCGCCGTGAGCCACCCGACCCTGAGCCGGCGTCTGCACGTCGACCTCGCCCGGGTGGGCTCCAGCAGCTGTCGGCCCTGACGCGCCACCGCCGTCCCCCGACCCTCCTCCGCTGCTGGAGACCCGCATGTCCGCTGCTCTGTCCCTCCCCCTGCCGGCTCCGTCGCCCCACCTGCGTGCGCTGCCCGCACCGCCCGGCTCGGCGCCGGTCGCGCTGCTGGTGCTCACCGAGGACGGCCGGTTGCTGCCGCCCACGCCCGAGCAGCTGGCTCCGCTCGCCGCGCTGCTCGCACCCGCCGCCCCGCCCGCCCCGGTCGACGACGTCCACGAGCTGGGCCCGCTCGTCGTCCGGCCCGCCGCGCACGTCGCCACGGTGGCCGGGCGCCGGCTGTCCCTGACCGTGCGGGAGTTCGAGCTGCTGGCCGCCCTGGCCGCGGCCGACGGCCGGGTGGTCGCCCGCGCCGCCCTGCTCGCGTCGGTGTGGGGCGCGGGCACGACCACCGGCGTCCGATCCGTCGACGTGCACGTGGCCCGGCTGCGGGCCAAGCTCGGCAGCGCCGCGCACCAGCTGGTCACCGTCCGTGGCCGCGGTTACCGATTGGACCCCGCATGACCGAACGGCTGCCGCAGTTCGTCCTGGCCGGCGCACCCAAGGCGGGGACGACGGCGCTGCACGCCGCGCTGGCCACCCACCCGCAGCTGTACCTGTCGCCGGTCAAGGAGCCGAAGTTCTACCTCTGCGACGGGCGCCCGCCACCGGCCCGCACCCAGCGGGGCCCCGGTGACGCGCACAGCGCGCAGGAGTGGGTCTGGCGTCGGGACCGCTACCTGGCCCTGTTCGACCGGGCGCCGGCCGACGCGGTGCGCGGGGAGAGCACGCCGTTCTACCTCTACGACCGGGCCGCCCAGCGCCGGCTGGTCGCCGACGTCCCCGACGTCAAGGTGGTCGCGGTGGTGCGCGACCCGGTGGACCGGGCGATCTCGAACTGGGTGCACCTGCGCGCCGACGGCCTGGAGCCCGAGCCCGACTTCGGCCGCGCCGTGGAGCTGGAGGACCAGCGGGTGGCCGACGGGTGGGCACCGTTCTGGCACTACACCCGGATGGGCCGCTACGGCGAGCAGCTGCAGCACCTGCTGACCCTCGTCCCCCGCGAGCAGCTGCTGGTGCTCCGGTTCCGCGAGGTGGTCTCCGAGCAGGCCCGCACGCTGGACCGGGTGAGCGAGTTCCTCGGGGTGCGCACCGGGGTGGCCCGCGCCGTCCCGCCCGAGAACGTCAAGCCCTACGTCGCCGACACCCCGCGGTACCGGGCGCTGGCCCGGCTGGCCCGCGCCGGCGCCGCCGCGGGCGCGCACGTGCCGCCGCAGGTCTGGCGGCAGGCCAGCCGGCCGCTGCTGGCCGCGCTGCACGCCGGTGCGGTGCGGCGGCCGCCGCTGCCGGTCGAGGTGCGCCGCGCGGTGCAGGCCCGGGTGCTCGACGACGTGGCACTGCTCGAGGAGGTCACCGGGGAGTCCTTCGCCGACTGGCGCGCCGACACCGGGCGGGGCGACTACGCCAGCCGGGCCGCGGCCCGGCAGGCAGACTCGGGGTCGTGACGCTGCCGCTGGACGTCGACCGCCTCCTCGACGTCGACCGCTTCCTGGCCGACGCCGCGCTGGTGGCCGCACCGGAGGACCCCCGGCCCGGCTCCTGGGCCGGCGGACCGAGCGCGCAGTTCGTGGACGGCACCTGGTGGCTGGCCTGGCGGCTGCGCCGTCCGGTCGGCGAGGGCCGCGGGTTCGCCAACGTGGTCGGCCGGTCCGCCGACGGGGTGCGGTTCACCCCGGTGGCCACGGTGCGCCGCGAGTCCTTCGCCTGCGACTCCCTCGAGCGCCCCGCCCTCGTGCACACCCCCGACGGCCGGTGGCGGCTCTACGTCAGCTGCGCGACGCCGGGCACCAAGCACTGGCGGGTCGACCTGCTGGAGGCCGCCACCCCCGAGGAGCTGGCCGACGCCCCCGCCCGCACCGTGCTCACCTCCGGCCCGGTGCCCGGGTCCGCGGTCAAGGACCCGGTCCTGCGGCACGACGGCGCGCGGTGGCACCTGTGGGCCTCGGTGCACCCGCTGGACGACCCCGACGCCACCGACCGGATGACCACCGAGCACGCGGTCAGCGCCGACGGCGTCGCCTGGACCTGGGAGGGCACCGCGCTCACCGGCACGCCGGGCAGCTGGGACGCCCGCGGCGTGCGCTTCACCACCGTGCTCGACGGGTTCGCCCTCTACGACGGCCGGGCCACCGCCGAGGAGAACTGGGAGGAGCGCACCGGCATCGCCGTGCGCGACGGCGCGGGCTGGACGGCGCTGCCCGGCGGCCCGCACCTGCAGGGCCCCGACGGCGGCCTGCGCTACGCCGACGCGGTGCCGCTGCCCGGCGGCGACGTCCGGTGGTTCTACGAGATCACCCGTCCCGACGGCGCGCACGAGCTGCGCACGGTGCTGCTGCCGGGCTGAGCGTCGTCCGCCAGGCATGATCGCCACCGTGGAGGTGTCCCGGGAGGCGACGACGGCCCGGCTGCGGCCGCTGCTGCGTGCGGTGCAGGAGGCCCTGGTCGCCGGGGTGGTGGTCAGCGGGCAGATCCACCGGCAGCACGGCTGGCAGCGCGCCGCCGACCCGCACCTGGACCGGCAGCTGGTCCGCCGGCACGCGATGGAGCAGCTGCTGCCCTGGTCGGCGTCGGTCGGCGAGCAGCTGACCTTCGACGTCGGGGACGGGGCCGGGGAGAACCTCGGCCTGCCGATGAGCGGGCTGATCATCACCACCGAGGCCGACGTCGTCCGGGTCTGGTACTCCGAGGACGGCGAGCTGCCCCCGGCCGACACGGCGGCGCTGCGGGCGTTCTACGCGCAGGCGCCCACCACCCAGCTGGCGCTGGACGGCACGCCCCCGGTCGGCAACCACGTGGCACTGCTGTGGGCCGACCGGGGCGGGGCGCTGAGCCGGTTGGAGCTGGTCCGCCCGTGGTGGCGCGGTGGCCGGCACCCCGAGGCCGACTGGCGGGCGGACCTGCTGCGCTAGGCGGTGCCGGTCAGACCACGTGCTGCTGGTCGGGGGTGCCCAGCACGCGGGGCCAGCCCGCGGGGACGACGACGTCCTCGGGCCGCAGGTCCTTCACGTCGCGGTGCCCCAGGCCCAGGACGGCGGAGTCGATGCCGCTGCGCAGGATGTCCAGCACGTTCTCCACGCCGGCCTGCCCGTTGGCGGCCAGGCCCCACAGGTAGGCGCGGCCGATCATCGCGGCCTTGGCGCCCAGGGCGAGGGCCTTGACGACGTCGGAGCCCCGGCGGATGCCGCCGTCGGTGACGACCTCGACCTCGTCACCGACGGCCTTGGCGATCGCCGGCAGCGCCCGGATCGGGGCGGGGGTGCCGTCGAGGTTGTTGCCGCCGTGGTTGGACACCGAGATCGCGGTGACGCCGGCGTCGACGGCGCGCTTGGCGTCGTCGACGCGCATGACGCCCTTCAGCATGAACGGCCCGCCCCACTGCTCGCGCAGCCAGGCGACGTCGTCCCAGGTGGGCAGCGGGGTGCCCATCCACTCGCCGTAGGCGCCGAAGAAGGTGGGGGCGTCACCGCCGCCGGGCGGGGCCAGGTTCGGCGTCTTGAGGTCCGGGATCTTCCCGGTCTTCGCGAAGGTCCACAGCCACTGCGGCTTGAGCGCGACCTCGGGGGCGAACCGCACGGCGGTCCTCAGGTCGATCTTCTCCGGGATCGCCGGGGAGCCCCAGTCGCGGCCCATGGAGAACGACCAGTCCAGGGTCATGATCAGCCCGACGCAGCCGGCGGCGCGGGCGCGCTCCATGCGCTGCACCAGCACGTCGCGCGAGCCGACCCAGTACATCTGGAAGAACGTCTGCGGGCTGGCCGCGGCGACCTCCTCCACCGGCTTGGACGCGAAGGAGCTCAGCCCCATCGTGATGCCGCGGGCGGCGGCGGCGCGGGCGACGGCGACCTCGCCGTCCGGGTGCACCGCCTGCACACCGGTCGGGGAGATCATCACCGGCATCGACAGGGGCTGGCCCATCACGGTGGCGGACAGGTCGCGCTCGCCCTGCAGACCGGCCACGTGCGGGGCGAACCCGAGCTCGCCGTAGGCGCGGGTGTTGTCCTCCACGGTCAGGCCGCGCTCGGAGCCGGCGATGAGGGCGCCGTAGACCGAGGCCGGGAGCCGACGCTTGGCTCGCCGTTGCGCCTCCGCGACGGTCTCGAACCAGGGGTTGGCCATGGCGTCCTCCTCGACGACGGCTGTGCTGTGCGCCACAGCATGCCAGGGGGTGGCACTCAGTGCCACCCCCTGCGGGGCGTCAGCGGTCGGTGACGACCCCGGTGCCGCGGTCCTCCTCGGTGGGCGTGCGGCCGGTGGTCCCGGCGGCCGCCTCGGCGGTGGCCTCGGTGACGAGGTCGTGCTCGCGCCCCGCGGCGTCCCGGTGCCGTCCGGTCAGCAGGTCGTCGGTGGCGTCGGGGGTGCGGGGGTCCTGGCTGTGCGTCACGGGGTCTCCTCCATGCGGTCGGGGTCCTGGGGTGCCCCGAGCGGGCCGGTGCCAACCAGTGGGGCCGCCCGCCCGGTGCACGGGCGGGCGGCCCAGGGGCTCACCGGGTGGTGCCGCGGCCGGTGCCGCCCTCGACCTGCTCGATCTCCTCGTGCGCGACCTGCTCGCTGACCTGGGTCTGGTCGGTGACCGTCTCGGTGCCCAGCCGCACGCGCTCGACCGGCACGGTCTCCTTCTGCACCACCGGCTGCTCGGCGTGCAGGACGACCTCGTGCTCCTCCTCGGACAGGTCCGGCCCGTCGAGGGCGGCGCCGCGGTTGGCCTCGGTGATCGGCTCGCGCTCGACGCGGACCTCCTCGTGGGTGACCGGCACCGTCGTCGTCACGTTCTCGGTGACCACGTGCTTGCGCAGCCGGGCGCGGCCGACCTCGGCCGTCTCGGTGCCCACCTGCAGCCGCTCCTCCGAGCGGGTCATCGCGTCGTCCGTGGTGGGCCCGGAGGTGTCCCGGCCCTGGGCGCCGTCCTCGCTGCGGCGGGGGGCGTGCTGGCCGCGGTCGTCGAGGTCGTCGCCGAGCCGGGCCTCGCCGGCCACCCGGGTGCCGCGGTCGTCCAGGCCGTCGCCGGTGCCGCCGCCCGTGGTGCCGCCCGTGGTGCCCAGGCCGTAGTAGCGGTAGAGCTCCTGCTCCTCCTGCGGGGAGAGGTGCTGGTCGGCGTCCACCTTCGGGGCGTCCTTGACCGCGGCCTTGCTGACGGGGACGCGCACGCCGTCGCCGGTGAGGTCGGCGTCGCGCAGCGGGACGAAGGTGGACCGGGTGCCGAACAGGCCGGTGCTGACGGTGACCCACTCGGGCCGGCCGGACTGGTCGTCCAGGTAGACCTCGGTGGCACTGCCGATCTTGTCGCCCTCGGCGTCGTAGACGTCGCTGCCGATGACGCGGTCGATGTTCTCGGTGCTGATCACGGAGTTGCTCCTCGATCTTGGGGAGAGGTGTTCGGGAGCCGGACCTTGCTCGCCGACCCAGGAAGCTTTCTCGGAACCGCTCCGGGCGAAACCTGGTCCGGCGTGTCGTGCGAGGCTGCGCTGGTGAGCCGCCTGCCCGCCGTCCTGGCCTGGGTCGCCGGCAGCGCCCTGCACCCGGCCGGGCTGGTCGCCGGCGCCGGGTTGGTCCTCGGGTCCGTGGTCGCCACCGGGACGCCGGCCCCCGGCGCCCGGGTGGCCGGGGGGCTGCTGTGGGGCGCTGGACCGGAGAACTCGCTGCTGGCGGTGGCCGCGTCCGCGCTGGCCTCGGCCGGCGCGCGCGAGCGCCTGCTCACCGCCGACGAGGAGGCGTGGGCGCGCGCCGAGCTGCTCGGCGACGCGCTCCCGCCCCGGGGACGGGTGGTCGTCACCGACGTCGTCGGGGCCGGCGACCGGCCGTTCGTCATGCCGCGGTGGGACGGCGGCACCACCGTCAACCTGGGCCCCGACCTGTTCGCCGACCCGGTGTCGACCGACCCGCACACGTTCCTGCACGAGCTGGTGCACGTCTGCCAGGTGCACGCCCTGGGCGCGCGGGCGTTCACCACCCGCGCCGCGCTCACCCAGGTGCTGCACTCCGCCGGGCGGGACGCCTACGCCTACGACCTGCCGGTGCGCCCGCTGGCCGGCTACGGGCTGGAGCAGCAGGCGCAGCTGCTGGCCGACTGGTGGCGGGGGTCGCCCGGCCGGCGCGGGCGGCCGGTGCCGCGGGCGGGGCTGCGCGGGCACACCCGCCGGCCCCGCGACCCCGCCGGCCCGTGGGCGGCCTGCGTCGCCGACCTGCACGCCGGCCGCCTCTGACCGGTGGACCGGTCCGTCACGACCGGTTACGGCGTGGCGCCCGCAGCCGCCCGGTGCGACTGCCTAGCGTGGCCGGGTGCCTCCCCGCTCGCAGTACGACGACCTGGTGCACCCGCGCACGGTGAAGAAGCCGCCCGTGCAGGTCGAGGCGGAGAAGGACCTGGTCGTCGAGGACCCCAGCTCGGGGTTCGTCGGCGCGGTGGTGCGCTGCGAGAAGGACGTCGTCCACCTCGAGGACCGCTTCGGCCGGGTCAAGGGCTACCCGCTCGGGCCGGGGTTCTGGGTCGAGGGCCGGCCGGTCACCCTGGTCCGGCCGCGCGCCACCGCGCCCGCCGCCCCCACCCGCAGCGCCTCCGGCTCGACCTACGTCGCCGGCGCCCGGGCCCGGGTGGCCCGACAGGGCCGGGTCTACGTCGAGGGCAAGCACGACGCCGAGCTGGTGGAGAAGGTCTGGGGCCACGACCTGCGCATCGAGGGGGTCGTGGTCGAGCCGCTGCACGGCGTGGACGACCTGCCGGGCATCGTGCGCGAGTTCCGGCCGGCGTCCGGGCGCCGGCTGGGCGTGCTGGTCGACCACCTGGTGACCGGCTCGAAGGAGTCGAGGATCGCCGCGCAGGTCACCGGCGCGCACGCCCTGGTGGTCGGGCACCCCTACATCGACATCTGGCAGGCGGTGAAGCCCTCCGTCGTGGGGATCCGGGCGTGGCCGACCGTGCCGCGCGGCGAGGACTGGAAGACCGGCGTGTGCCGGCGGCTGGGCTGGGAGGACGACACCGGCTACGTCTGGGCGCAGCGGATCCTGGCCCGCGTGCGCACCTGGACCGACCTGGAGCCCGAGCTCATCGGGCGCGTCGAGGAGCTCATCGACTTCGTGACGGCCGACTGAGCATCTTCCTGCGCCGAAGTCCGTCCTCCTGCACCAGATCTGGCGGAGGAGGACGGACTTCGATCAGCTCCCCTGATCAACGCTGGACCAGGGGCGGGCGGGTCAGCCCGGGATGTAGTTGAAGGTGTCCGGGTCGGGGCCGGTGCGCTCGTCGCGGTTCAGGCTGGTGATCGCGGTGATGTCCTCGTCGGTGAGCTCGAAGTCGAACAGCGCGAAGTTCTCCTCGACCCGGCTGCGGGTGACCGACTTCGGGAACACGATGTCGCCGCGCTGGATGGCCCACCGCAGGGTCACCTGGGCCGGGCTCTTGCCGTGCCGCTCGGCGACCCGGACGATCTCGGCGTCGTCGAGGACCTTGCCCTGCGCGATCGGCGACCAGGCCTCGGTGGCGATGCCGCGCTCGGCGTTGAAGGCGCGCAGCTCGTCCTGGGTCAGGTAGGGGTGCACCTCGATCTGGTTGACCGCGGGGGTGACGTCGGTCTGGTCGCGCAGCCGGTTGAGGTGGTTGCTCTGGAAGTTGGAGACGCCGATCGCGCGGGCCTTGCCGTCGCGGTAGATCTGCTCCATCGCCTTCCAGGTCTCGACGAAGTCGACGTCGATGCCCGGCAGCGGCCAGTGCACCAGGAACAGGTCGAGCCGCTCGACCTGCAGGTCGGCCAGGGTCTGGTCGATGGCCCGGAGCGCGTCGTCGTGGGCGTGGAAGCCGTTGTTCAGCTTCGAGGTGATGAAGACCTCGTCGCGGTCCAGCCCGGAGTCGCGGAAGCCCTCGCCGACCTCCCTCTCGTTGCCGTACATCTCGGCGGTGTCGATGTGCCGGTAGCCGACCTCGAGCGCCGTCCGCACGGCCTCACGGGTGTTCTCGGGCTCGATCTGGTAGGTGCCGAAGCCCAGCTGGGGGATCTCGACACCGTTGTTCAAGGTGATGTTCGGGACGGTCATGCCGGGTGCACTTCCCTGGTGCACCGCCGGTCATGCCCGCCGTTCAGGACGTCACAGGTTCAGAAGTAGTCGAGCAGCTGCGGGGGGCGGCCGCAGGCCAGCAGGTCCAGCGCGGCGGGGTCGCCGGGCCCGGTGACCAGACCGGCGTCGGCGACGGCCCGGCCGCCGGCCGCGGCGGTCCACAGCAGGGCCAGCCCGCGGGGGCCGAGCACCAGGTCGGGGTCGCCGTCGCCGCGGGTGGCCCGGCCCTCGCCGCCGGCCAGCTCCAGCCGCCAGGCGCCGCTGTTCCACGGGGCCACGTCGTCGACCACCCGGACGTCGACCGTGCCCCGCACGTGCGCGGGCCAGCCGCGGCCGGCGACCGCGGCGGGCAGGTCGACCACCCGGTGCATGAAGACCTTGGTGCCGCGGGCGGTCGCCCGCTCCAGCGGCAGCACCGCCGACACCGCGTCGCCGGCCAGCAGGGGGACGTCGACGGTGCGCGTGACGGTCCGCCACCCGGCCAGGACGTCGACCAGCGCGCGGGCCGCCGCCGGGGTGGTGGCCAGCAGGTCGCTGACGTCGAGGGACGCCTCGGGCCCGTAGCCGCGGCCCCGCTCGTAGGCCAGCGCACCGGTGACGACGCCGTCCTCCTCGGCCAGGGTCAGCAGGTCCACCCCGTCGCCGAGGGGCTGCTCCTCGCGGGGCGGGACCTCCCAGCGGCCGCCGCGGCGGGTCAGCGGCCCGTCGTACCCCCGCACCACCTGCTCGTAGAGGTCGACCAGGGCACCGCGGTCGGCCGGCGTCCCCGTGCGGAGCACGACACCGGGCTCGCGGGCGGTCGGGAGCGCCGCGGTGTCCAGCACCGCGGACCCCAGCACGCCGGTGACCTCCCAGCCCAGCGACCGGTAGGCCGCCGACACGGTCGGGTACAGCGCGCTGACCGCCGCACCCCGCTCGCGGGCCGCGGCCAGCGCCGCGGTGAGCAGCTGGCGGGCCAGCCCGCCGCCGCGCACCTCCGGGGACACCGCGACCCCGCTGACGTGCGCCGACGCGAGTTCGCGGCCGCCCCACCAGGAGTGCTCCTCGTGGTCGGTGACCTTGCCCAGCAGCCGGCCGGTCGCCGTGTCGTAGGCGCCCCAGCGGTGCGTCTCGGGGAGCGCCCGCAGCGCCTGCGGCGGCGCCTCGGCCGGGCCGCCGAAGGCCCACCGGCCCAGCGTCCAAGACTCGGCCAGGTCGTCGGCGGTCATCGCGCGGATCGTGGTCGGCACTCCCCGACCCAACCAGACGGCGCCGGGGTGCCTCAGGGGGTGCGGGAGACCTCGTCCAGGCCGGCGGGCTCGGCCGCGGGTGCGGGGCGGCGGACCAGCAGACCGCCGAGCAGGGCGAGCAGGCCGGCCGCCGCGGCGCCGACCGCGGGCACCAGGAACGCCTGCTGCCCGCCCCAGGCGTCGACCGCGGCGCCGGCGACCGCGGCACCCGCCGTCACGCCCAGGGTGAGGCCGGTCGACGTCCAGGTCAGGCCCTCGTTGAGCGCGGAGCGCGACACCCGCGACTCCACCAGCGACATGCCCGACACCAGCACCGGCGCGATGGTCAGCCCGGCCAGGAAGACCGCGACCACCAGCACCGGCACCGACCCGACGAGGAACAGGGTCTGGGTGGCCAGGGCGAACAGCAGCCCGCAGCCGACGAACCGGGCCAGCAGCGACCCGGGCAGGGTGAGGATGCCGTAGACCAGGCCCGCCACCAGGCTGCCCGCGGCGTAGGCGGCCAGCGCGACGCCGGCCATCACCGGCTGGCCCTGCTCCTGCGCGAAGGCGACGACGACGACGTCCATCGCGCCGAACACGGTGCCCACCGCCAGGTAGGCGACCGCGACGACGAGCAGCGCCGGGCTGAGCACCGAGGTGGCCGACCGCCCCGACCCCGGCGCCGCGCGGTGCACCGGCGGCTGGGTGGCCGTCTGCCGGGACAACCAGACCGTGCCGGCGATGCCGACCAGCAACCCGACGACGAACCCGGCCGGCGGCGCGATGAGCGCGGCCAGGAAGGTGATGGTCGGCGGGCCGACGACAAAGACCACCTCGTCGACCACCGACTCGAACGCGAACGCCGTCTGCCGCGCGTCGGCACCGGGCAGCGCGTGCGCCCACCGCGCCCGGACGGCGGCGCCCACGTTCGCGCCGGACGCCCCGGTCAGCGCGGCGAGCACGAACCACGACCACAGCGGCGCACCGCCCACGACGACGCCGACGAAGGTCAGCCCCACGACGAGGTAGACCGCGGCCGACACCGCGAGCACCCGGCCCTGGCCGAGCCGGTCCATGCCGCGCGCCCACTGCGGGCTGCCGACGGCGAAGGCCAGCGCGAGGGTCCCGGAGACGGCGCCGGCCAGGCCGTAGCTGCCGGACTCGCCGGCCACCATGAGCACCGAGCCCAGCCCCATGCTGGACATCGGGACGCGGGCGAGCCAGCCGGCGAAGGAGAAGGAACGGGCACCCGGGACCGCGAAGATGCGGCCGTACGGGGCGAAGGGGTTGCGCACGGGATCGATCTCGACTTCCTGGCCACAGGCGGAGACAGGGGGGCCTGCCGTGTTCCCGGGTGGCGTTGCCGATGCTAACGACCCCGTCCACGCAGAATGGCGCCGTGCCGAGGCCTCGTGTGGTGCTGCCGCTCACCCGCCGGCGCCTCGACGTCGACCCGCACCGGGCCGAGAGCCGGGTGTCGGCCTACGTCTACGGCACCGTGCTGGTGCTGGCCGCCGTCGTCGGGGTCTACCCGGAGGCGGTGGCGTCCGGCGCCGGCGCGCTGGTCGTCGTCGGCACCGTGCTCTCGACCTTCCTCGCCCACGTCCTGGCCCACTCGGTGGGGTCGCTGGTCACCGGCGGGCGGGGCCGGCAGCTGCGGGAGGCCGTGCGCGACGCGACCCCCATCCTCAGCTCCGGCGCCCTGCCGGCCGCGCTGCTGTGGGCGGGCTCGGCCGGGGTGCTCTCCGAGGCGTGGGCCCAGTCGCTGGCCGCGGCGGTCGGGCTGGTCCGGGTGGCCGGCATCGGCGTCGTCTACCGGCGCCTGCAGGCCGACGTGCCCTTCGGCCGCGCGGTCGCCGTGGGGGCGGTCGCCGCCGCGGTGGCGCTGCTCGTCGTCGTCGTCAAGCTGACGCTCACGCACTGACGCAACGCCGTGCAACCCGCTGGTGCGGGTCCTCGGGCTCACCCGAACCGCACGTGCGGTAGCAGGTGTGACCGGGCGCACGGTGCCGCCGGACGACGCGACCGGCCGCTCTACAGTCGGGCGGGTGACGACGCACAGCCCGCTCCCCGACCCCGTCGTGCGGGCGCCCGCGCCGGCCCCGGGCACCGGCGGACTGGTCGACCGGCACGGCCGCACCGCCACCGACCTGCGGGTGTCGCTGACCGACCGCTGCAACCTGCGCTGCACCTACTGCATGCCGCCCGAGGGCCTGCAGTGGCTGCCCAAGGTCGAGCAGCTCACCGACGAGGAGGTCGTGCGGCTGGTCCGCATCGGCGTCGAGCAGCTGGGCATCCGGGAGGTCCGGTTCACCGGCGGTGAGCCGCTGCTGCGCCCCGGCCTGACCGGCATCGTCGCGGCCACCACCGCCCTCGCCCCCCGCCCCGAGGTCAGCCTGACCACCAACGCCATCGGGCTGTCCCGGATGGCGCCGGCGCTGGCCGACGCCGGCCTGGACCGGCTCAACGTCAGCCTGGACACCCTGGACCGGGAGCGGTTCGAGCAGCTCACGCACCGCGACCGGCTGCCCGACGTGCTGGCCGGGCTGAAGGCGGCCAAGGACGCCGGGCTCACGCCGGTGAAGGTCAACGCCGTGCTGCTGCGCGGCATCAACGAGGACGACGCCGTCCCGCTGCTGGAGTACTGCCTCGAGCACGGCTACGAGCTGCGGTTCATCGAGCAGATGCCGTTGGACGCCCACCACGCCTGGACCCGCGGCGAGATGGTCACCGCCGAGGACATCCTGGCCCGGCTCACCGCCGCGCACACCCTCGTCCCCGACGTCGAGGAGCGCGGCGCGGCCCCGGCCGAGCGCTGGCTGGTCGACGGCACCGACCTCACCGTCGGCGTCATCGCCTCGGTCACCCGCAGCTTCTGCGGCGCCTGCGACCGCACCCGGCTCACCGCCGACGGGCAGATCCGCAACTGCCTGTTCGCCCGCGACGAGTCCGACCTGCGCACCGCGATGCGCGAGGGCGCCACCGACGCCGAGCTGGCCGACCGCTGGCGGATCGCCACCCTCACCAAGCTGCCCGGCCACGGCATCGACGACCCCTCGTTCCTGCAGCCCAGCCGGCCCATGTCGGCCATCGGGGGCTGACGGTGCCGGGCACGGGGTCGGTCACCGTCCGGTACTTCGCCGGGGCCCGCGCCGCGGTGGGCACCGACACGGAGGTGCGCGACGCCACCACGCTGGAGGAGCTGGTGGGGCAGATCGTGGACGACCACGGTGCGAAACTGGAGCGCGTGCTGACCGCGTGCTCCTTCCTGGTCGACGGGACGTCGACCCGGGACCGCGCGGTGGCACTCCACCCCGGGGCGGTCGTCGACGTGCTGCCCCCCTTCGCCGGAGGCTGATCCACCCCGCTCGTGAGCTCGCTGCCTCACAGTCCCCGACCCGCCGACCCCCACCGGCGGGTGCCCGCATGACCGAGTGGTTGCTCGTCGCGGTCGGCCTGCTCCTGGTCGCCGCGTGCGCCGGCTTCGTCGCGTTCGAGTTCTCGCTGGTCACCGTCGACCGCGCCTCGGTCGAGCGCCGCGCCGCCGACGGCGAGCGCGGCGCCGACGGCGTGCTCGCCGCCATGCGTACGCTGTCCACCCAGCTCTCCGGTGCCCAGCTGGGCATCACGGTGACCAACCTGGCCATCGGCTTCGTCGCCGAGCCCTCGATCGCGGCGCTGCTGGCCGGCCCGCTGCAGTCCGTCGGGCTCTCGGGCGGTGCCGCCCGGTCGGTGTCGATCACCCTCGCGCTGGTGCTCGCCACCGCGCTGACCATGGTGTTCGGCGAGCTGGTGCCCAAGAACCTGGCCATCGCCAAGCCCTACGAGGTGGCCCGCACCGTCTCGGGCTTCCAGCGCGGGTTCACCAAGGGCACCGCGCTGGTAATCCGGCTGCTCAACGGCTGGGCCAACGCCATCCTGCGCCGGGTCTTCTCCGTCGAGCCGCAGGAGGAGCTGGCCTCGGCCCGGTCGCCCGAGGAGCTGACCTCGCTGGTCCGCCGGTCGGGGTCCACCGGGACGCTCGAGGCCGGCACGGCGGCCCTGCTGGAGCGCGGGCTGGCCTTCGGCGAGCTGCGTGCCAACGACGTGGCCACCCGCCGGGTCCGGATGACGACGGTGCGCGGGGACGACCCGGTGGCGGTGGTGCTGGCCAGCGCCCGCGTCTCCGGCCACTCCCGGTTCCCGGTCACCGGCCCCGACGGCGTGGACGACGTGGTCGGGCTGGTCCACGTGAAACACGCCCTCGCCGTCCCGCGGCCCGAGCGCGGCTCCGTGCAGGTCGCCGACGTCATGGTCGAGGCCCTCTTCGTGCCCACCTCGCGGCAGCTCGACGACCTGCTGGTCGACCTGCGCCGCGGCAGCCTGCAGATGGCCGTGGTGGTCGACGAGTACGGCGGCACCGACGGCGTCGTCACCGTCGAGGACCTGGTCGAGGAGCTCGTCGGCGACCTCTCCGACGAGCACGACGACGACGCCGGCACCGAGGACGTCGTCGACCTCGGCGACGGCACCTGGTCGGTGTCGGGGCTGCTGCGCCCCGACGAGGTCGCCGCCGCCACCGGGCTGACCGTGCCGGCCGACCGGCACTACGAGTCCGTCGGCGGGCTGGTGCTGCACCACCTGGGCCGCATCCCCGAGGTGGGCGACCGGGTGGAGGCCGAGCGCGTGCTGCCACCGGAGTACGCCGACGAGGCCGAGGGCCACCCCGGGGGCGTGTGGGTCGAGGTGACCGCGGTCGAGGGCGCCCGGGTGGACCGCGCCCGGCTCGGCGAGCTGGTGCCCGCACCGGCCGACGAGACCACCGACGAGGAGGCCGACCGTGGGTGACTGGTTCGGCGTGCTGCTGGCCGTGGTGCTGCTGGCCGCCAACGCGTTCTTCGTGGGCGCGGAATTCGCGCTCATCTCCGCCCGCCGGTCCTCGATCGAGCCGCTGGCCGAGGCCGGCAGCCGGCGGGCCCGCACGACGCTGCGGGCGATGGAGCAGGTGTCGATGATGATGGCCGGCGCGCAGCTGGGCATCACCGTCTGCTCGCTGGGCCTGGGCGCCATCGGCGAGCCGGCCGTCGCGCACCTGCTGGAGCCGGTCTTCGACGCGGTCGGCGTCCCCGAGGGGGCGGTCTACCCGATCTCGTTCGTCCTCGCGCTGACCGTGGTGGTCGCGCTGCACGTGGTCATCGGCGAGATGGTGCCCAAGAACCTCGCGCTGGCCGGGCCGGACCGCGCGGCGCTGTCGCTGGCCCCGCCGCTGGCCGCCGTGGTGACCGTGCTCAAGCCGGTCATCGTCCTGCTGAACGCGTTGGCCAACGCCGCGCTGCGGCTGCTGCGGGTGGAGCCCAAGGACGAGGTGACCAGCTCCTTCACCCGGGACGAGGTCGCCGGGCTGCTGGACGAGTCGCGGGCGGGCGGGCTGCTGGACCAGACCGACCACGACCTGCTCACCGGCGCGCTCACCCTGGAGGACCGGGACACCCGGACGGTGCTCATCCCGCGCGAGCAGCTGACCGTGCTCTCCCCCGCCGACGACGCGCTCGCCGTCGAGCGGGCCGCCGCGGCGACCGGCTTCTCCCGGTTCCCGGTGGTCACCGACGGCGAGCTGTCGGGGTACGTGCACGTCAAGGACGTGCTGGTGGCCGAGGGCGAGCCCGACGTCCGGGTGGCCGGCATCCAGCGCCCGCTCCCCCGGGTGGACGCCGGCAGCGACCTGCGCAGCACGCTGCAGACCATGCAGGGCGACCGTGCGCAGCTGGCCGCCGTCGTCGATGCTGGTCGGGTCGTCGGCGTGGTCGCCCTCGAGGACATCCTCGAGGAGCTGGTCGGCGAGATCCGCGACGGCGTGCACCGATGAGGAGGGGCAGATGAGCCTGTTCGACAAGGCCAAGGCCAAGGCCGAGGAGCTGGTGGGCCGGGCGACCGAGGTCTACGGCGAGTCGCACGGCGACGCCGCGGCCGAGGCCGCCGGGGAAGCCCGCCGGCTGGAGGGCGAGGCCGAGGAGGAGGCCCTCGAGGCCCGCGAGCACGGGCGCACCCCCGACGACGACGGGCTCGCCGGCACCCGCTGACGCCCGACGCGCCGGTCGGGTTGCCGCAGGTCGGCGGGCCCGGGACCCTGCTCGTGGTGCACCGACGCGCCACCGTTCCCGAGACCGCCGGAACCGTTGGAGACGCCGTGGACGCAGCCGAGGAGACCCAGCACGTCGAGGTCGAGGCCGAGGGGCGGGTGGTGGCCAGCGCCGACGTCGTCGCCGCCGACAGCTCGGCCGTGGCGGCCCTGCACGTGGAGCCGGGGCACCTGCCGCCGGGCACGCGCAGCAAGCTGGTCGACGCCGTGCTCGACGCGCCGGCCGTCGCCGCGGCCGACCGGCTGACCACCGCCGGCCCGGCCGGGGACGTCGAGGTGGCGCAGCGGGTGCGCGAGCGGCTGGACGACGTCGAGGCCCGCAGGGCCGGCGCGACCACCTTCCACGACGGCACCGTCCCCCACGACTGACCCGCCCACCCGGGACCCGCGCACCGGCACCTCCCGACCCCGCCTCCCCCCGGGGTGGCCCGACATCCCTGACGGTGGCACACCACTAGGACGTGCGGCCACCGTGGGGGATGTCCGGCCACCCCCGGCGGGGGTGCCCGGGGGTGCGGGTCAGGCGAGGCGGACGGCGACCAGGGCGACGTCGTCGTCGGGCCGGCCGTGCACCAGCCGGTCGACCACCTCGTCGCAGAGCTCCTCCAGCGGGCGGTCGGCCAGCTCGGCCACCGTGGCACGCAGCCGGTCCAGGCCGGTGTCGAGGTCCTCGTCGCGCCGCTCCACCAGGCCGTCGGTGAACATCAGCACCGTCGACCCGGCCGCCAGCTGCACCCGGTGCTCGGTCCGCCGGGCCCCGCTGTCCACGCCGAGCAGCAGGTCACCGGGCCACGGCGCGGGCTCGGCGAGGTCGCCGTCCGGGCCCAGCACGAGCGGCGGCAGGTGGCCGGCGCTGGACCACACCAGCTCGGCCCCGCCCGCGCCGTCCTCGGTCAGCCGGGCCACCGCCGCGGTGGCCAGCGTCGGGAAGGCGAGCTGGACCATCGCGGCGTCCAGCCCGCGGAGCACCTCGCCGGGGCCGGCGTCGGAGTAGGTGGCGATGCCGCGCAGCAGCCCGCGCAGCTGGCCCATCGCGGCGGCCGCCGCGGTGTCGTGGCCGACGACGTCGCCGATGACCAGCACCATCGCCCCCGACGGGGACCGGAAGGCGTCGTACCAGTCCCCGCCCACCCGGGCGGCCTCGGCGGCCGGGGTGTACCGGACGGCGACCTCGGCGCCGGCGGGCTGCACCGGCTGGGTGAGCAGGCTGCGCTGCAGCTCCTCGGCCAGCGCGGCCTGCAGGCGGTAGAGGCGGCCGTTGTCCAGCGCCAGGCCGATCCGCTCGGCGGCCTCGCGCGCGGCGGCAAGGTCCTCGGCGTCGGGGGTGCGGCCGTGCTGCCACCACAGCGTGATGACCCCGAGCGTGCGGCCGCGGCCGAGCAGCGGGACGTACAGGCCGCCGCCCGTGGCCAGCCGCCGCTGCAGGTCGCGGGCCTCGCCCGGCGGCAGGCTCCCGTGCACCTCGGCGGCGGAGACCGGGGTGGTCTCCTGGGTGTGCATCGAGCGCACCAGGGGCGCGGTGACCGGGAGCGCACCCAGCCGCAGCTCGCTGTAGCGGGCCAGCACCGGCCGCATCGCCGGGTCGCGGTGCCAGCAGCCGACGTCGCGCGGGCGGCCGTCGTCGTCGAGCACGGTGACCACGGCCCAGTCGGCCAGCACCGGCACCAGCAGGCGCGGCATGCGGCTCATGGTCTGCACGGCGTCGGGGGTGTCGGCCAGCTCGGCGCTGACCCGGGCCAGCACCGCCAACCGCTCCTGGGTGCGGTGCCGGGCGGTGCTGTCGGTGAAGAACGCGTTGATCCGGCCGCCCTCGGCGGGCACCAGCCGCACCTCGAACCAGGTGTCGCGCGCGGGCGAGAAGGAGTCCAGCACCTCGGCCCGGCGGGTGGCGGCGACCCGGCGGTAGGCCCGGCCGAGCGGGCTCTCCTCGTTGCCGGGGAAGGCCTGCCAGGCGCTGCGGCCGAGCAGGTCGGCGCGGCGGCGGCCGAAGGCGCGCTCGGCCGCGGCGTTGAGGTAGGTGATCCGCCAGTCGGCGGCGACCTGGACGAAGCCCATGGGCATGCCCTCGAGGACGCTCGTGCCGGCCTCCGCGACCACCGCCACCCCCCCAGGTCCCGCACAGCCTAGGGGCAGGCCACCCACTCCTCGGCACCGTCCACGAAGACCTGCCGTTTCCAGATGGGCAACCGGGCCTTGACCTCGTCGACCAGCTCGGCGCAGGCGGTGAACGCCTGACCCCGGTGGCTGGCCGAGATCGCGCAGGCCAGCGCCACGTCGCCGATGCCCAGCAGGCCCACCCGGTGGCTGATGGCGACGGCGTGCACCTCGGGCCGGGCGGCGAACTCGGCGGCGATCTCCTCGACCAGCGCCTGGGCGGTGGGGTGGCCGACGTACTCCAGCTCGGTGACCGACTTCCCGCCGTCGTGGTCGCGGACGACGCCGGCGAAGCTGACGGTGGCCCCGGCCGCGGGGTGGGCGACGGCGGCCTCGTGGGCGGCGACGTCCAGCGGCTGGTCGCTGATGGCGGCGATCACGGCGGCGACGTTACGCGCGCGGGGTGTCGTGGTCGGTGGGGTCGCCCAGCCCGGTGCAGTCGACCTCGGTGACCTCGTGGGCGCGCAGGTAGGCGCGCGCCCCCTCGTCGCCGGTCGCCGACGCCGCGACCCCGGCCCAGTGGTCGCGCCCGATGACCACCGGGTGCCCGGGGACGCCGTCGTAGGTGGGGACGACGAGGGCCCCGGGTGCGGCGTGCGGCACCAGGCGCTGCAGGACCTCCGGGGTGGTGCCGGGGATGTCGACCAGCATCACCGCGGCCGCCTCGATGCCCGACCCGAGCGCCTGCAGGCCCTGGACGCCGGTGCGCAGCGAGGACGCCATGCCGGTCTCCCAGTCGCGGTTGCCCACGACGGTGGCACCGGTCAGGTCGGCGCGCTGCCACACCTCGACCATCGACGCGCCGAGCACCACCAGCACCGGGTCGCACGCGGCCCGGGCGGTGCGCACGGCGCGCTCGACGAACAGCTCCCCGTCGGGCAGCGGGGCCAGGGCCTTGGGCATGCCGTAGCGGGAGCCGCCCCCGGCGGCCAGGACGAGCGCGGCGACGGGCACGCCCCCACCCTGCCAGCCGGTCGGCGCGGTCCTCCGTGCCGGACCCCTGCCCGTCCGGAGGCGGATGCGCACCTGCACACCTTCGCGCATGCGCAGGTACTGTCCCACCGGTGACCGCGACCCTGGACCGGCCCCCGTCCCGCCCGACCCACCGGGGGGCGGGCATCGCGGTGGCCGCGACCCTGCCCGAGGTCCGCTGGGCGGCGCTGTCGCTGGGCCTGTTCCTCGCCGGCCTCGTGCTCCAGCTCGCCGGCGCCCCCACCCCGGTGGTGTGGGCGGCCTACCTGGCCTGCTGCGCCGCCGGCGGCTGGGAGCCCGCGCTGGCCGGGTGGGAGGCGCTGCGGGCGCGGACCCTGGACGTCGACCTGCTCATGGTCCTGGCCGCGGCCGGCGCCCTGGCGATCGGCCAGGCCCTGGACGCCGCGCTCCTGATCGTCATCTTCGCGACCTCGGGCGCGCTCGAGGCCTTCGCCACCCGGCGCACCCGGGACGCCGTCTCGGCGCTCACCGACCTCGCGCCCGAGCAGGCCACCCTGCTCACCGACGGGGGCGAGGAGCGGGTGCCGGCGGCGGACCTGCAGGTCGGCGACCGGGTGCTGGTGCGCCCCGGTGACCGGCTGCCCGCCGACGGCCGGGTGGTCCAGGGCGCCTCCGAGGTCGACCAGGCGTCGATCACCGGCGAGCCCCTGCCGGTGGACCGGCACCCCGGCGACGAGGTCTTCGCCGGCACGGTGAACGGCACGGGCGCGCTGGTGGTCCGGGTGGGCCGCCCCGCCCACGACAGCGTCGTGGCCCGCATCGGCGCGCTGGTGGAGCAGGCGGCGGAGACCAAGGCGGGTACCCAGCTGTTCATCGAGAAGGTGGAGCAGCGCTACGCGGTCGGCGTCGTCGTGGCCACGCTCGCGGTCTTCACCGTGCCGCTGCTGCTGGGTGCGCAGCTGCAGGACGCGCTGCTGCGGGCGATGACCTTCATGGTCGTGGCCTCGCCGTGCGCGCTGGTGCTGGCCACCATGCCGCCGCTGCTGTCGGCGATCGCCACCGCCGGCCGGCGCGGTGTGCTGGTCACCTCCGCGGTGGCCATGGAGGGCCTGGGCCAGGTCAGCGCCGTCGTGGTGGACAAGACCGGCACCCTCACCGACGGCACCCCGGCCGTGGTCGCCACCGGTCCGGCCGCGGGGACCACCGAGGAGGAGCTGCTCGCCCTCGCCGCCTCCGTCGAGGCGCCCAGCGAGCACCCGGTCGGCCGGGCCGTGGTGGCCGCCGCCCGGGACCGGGGCCTGGCGCTCCGCCCGGTGACCGGGTTCCGGGCCGCCGTCGGGCGCGGGGTCACCGGCACGGTCGACGGCGCGGTGGTCGCGGTCGCCGCCGCCGACCCGGCCACCGCCCGCGAGCAGCAGGAGCGGGGCCGCACCGTCGTCGCGGTCACCGTGGACGGCGCGCCGGCCGGGTGGCTGGCCCTCGCCGACCGGCTGCGCCCCGAGGCGGCGGCCACGGTCGCCGCGCTGCGCGGCACGCTGGGCCGGGCCCCGGTGCTGCTCACCGGCGACGGTCCCCGCGCGGCCTCCGCGCTCGCCGCCGAGCTGGGCATCACCGACGTCCGGGCCGGCCTGCTGCCCGAGGACAAGGTGGCCGCGGTGCGCGGGCTGCAGGCGCAGGCCCACCGGGTGCTGGTCGTCGGCGACGGCGTCAACGACGCCCCCGCGCTGGCCGCCGCCGACGTGGGCGTGGCCATGGGCGGGGTGGGCTCGGACCTGACCGTGGCCAGCGCGGACGCCGTGGTGGTGCGCGACGACCTGGCCACCCTGCCCGCGCTGGTGGGGCTGTCCCGCCGGGCCCGCCGGGTGGTGGTGCAGAACCTGGTGCTCGCCGGCACGGTCATCGCCGTGCTGGTCACCTGGGACCTGGTCGGCCACCTGCCGCTCCCCCTGGGCGTCGCCGGGCACGAGGGCTCGACGGTGCTCGTCGCGCTCAACGGGCTGCGCCTGCTCCGCCGCAGCGCCTGGCGACCCTGACCTGTGCATCGCGTGTGCATCCGGCGCCCGGGCGGGCGGTCGCCGGTGCCACGTCCCCACACTGCGCGCATGACCCGAGCCACCGCCGCCTCCGGCACCACCGCACCGACCGCCGTCGTCCGCGTCCTGCAGGTCGCCACCGTGCTGACCGCCCTGGGCGTGCTGTTCCAGTTCGTCACCGCCGGCCAGCTGTTCCCCCGGGGTGGCCCCGAGGAGCTGCACGCGGCGGGCGCCCTCGCGCTGCACGTCTTCTCCGGCATCGGCGCCCTCGCCGCGATCGTGCTGTGGCGGCAGGGCCGGGCCCGGGTCGGGCTGGCCGTGCTGGCCGTCGTGGTCTTCCTGGCCACCATCGCGCAGGCCGCGGTCGGCGGCCGGGACACCCTCTGGGTGCACATCCCCGGCGCGATGGTGCTCACCGCAGGGGTCATCTGGCTGCTGGTGACCGTGCTGCGGCCGCTCCCCCGCCCCTGAGCCCACGGGTTGCCGACAGCGTCGGCACAGGCTCCCGGCAGCGGCGGCGGGCACCGTGTGCCGGTCCCGCCGCCGCACGCCAGGAGCCCGCCGTTGACCGAGCTGCACCGCACCGACGACCGCCTGCTGCTGGCCGTGGACGGGTTCGCCCGCGGCACCGGCTGGCTGCACACCCCGGTGCTGCTGTTCGCCACCTACGGCCTGGTCCTGTTCGGCGCCCTGCTCGCCGCCGGCCTCTGGACCCGCCGCGGCCGGTCGGACCGCGAGCTCGCCGCCGCGGGGTGGGCGCCGGTCGCCGCGCTGCTGGCCCTGGCGCTCAACCAGCCCCTGGGCGCCGCGGTGGGCGAGGCCCGGCCCTACGACGCGCACCCGGACCTGCTGGTGCTGGCCACCCGCACCACCGACGTGTCCTTCCCCTCCGACCACGCGGTGGTGGCCGGTGCCTGCGCCGCCGGGCTGTGGCTGGTGTCCCGCCGGATCGGCGCCGTCGCCGCCGTCCTCGCGGTGCTGATGGCCGGCGCCCGGGTGTACATCGCCGCGCACTACCCGTGGGACGTCGCGGCGGGGCTGGTGGTCGGCGCGGTGGTGGCGATGGCCGGCTGGTGGCTGCTGCACCGCCCGCTCACCGCGCTCACCGGGTGGCTGCGGGCGCGCCCGGGGGTGCGGGTGGCCTTCCCCGCACCGGCGCTGACGCGTTCTTGACGGGATCTTGACGCCGGTCGCCGTCCCCGGGGGGTCACCCGCTCCTACCGTCGTCCCGGGTCCTGCCCCGGACCCCGGACGAGGAGGGAACCCCGTGGCGCCGACGACGGCCACCGCGACCCGTCAGCCGGTGCGCGACTGGCTCATGCAGGACCAGGCCCACCGGGTGAAGACGCACCCGGGGCCCCACGTGGAGCCCCCGGCCGACCACCGCCGGCCCTGGTGGAAGGTCATGTGCCTGACCGGCGTGGACTACTTCTCCACCCTGGGCTACCAGCCCGGCATCGCCGCCCTGGCCGCCGGCGTCATCTCCCCCGTGGCCACCCTGGTGCTGGTCGCGCTGACCTTGCTGGGCGCGCTGCCGGTCTACCGGCGGGTGGCCCGCGAGAGCCCGCGCGGCGAGGGCTCGATCGCCATGCTGGAGCGGCTGCTGCCCTTCTGGCGCGGCAAGGTCTTCGTGCTGGTGCTCCTCGGCTTCGCCGCCACGGACTTCATGATCACCATGACCCTGTCCGCGGCCGACGCCACCGCGCACCTGGTGGAGAACCCGCTGCTGCCCGAGGGCCTGGGCGACCACCGGGTGCTCATCACGCTGGTGCTGCTGGCCCTGCTCGGCGCGGTCTTCCTCAAGGGCCTGGGCGAGGCGGTCGGCGTCGCGGTGGCGTTGGTCGGGGTCTACCTGGCGCTGAACCTGGTCGTCGTCCTGGTGGGGCTGTGGCACGTGGCCACCACGGCCGGGGTCGTGACGGACTGGTCCGAGGCGCTGACCACCCAGCACGGCAACCCGCTCATGGTGATCGCGATCGCGCTCGTCGTGTTCCCGCGGCTCGCGCTGGGCCTGTCCGGGTTCGAGACCGGCGTGGCCGTCATGCCGCTGGTCAAGGGCCGCCCCGGCGACACGGAGGAGGACCCGGCGGGCCGCATCGCCGGCACCAAGAAGCTGCTGACCACGGCCGCGCTGATCATGAGCGCGTTCCTGCTCACCTCCAGCCTGATCACCACGCTGCTCATCCCGCAGGCCGCCTTCGCCCCCGGCGGGGAGGCCAACGGCCGGGCGCTGGCCTACCTGGCCCACGAGTACCTGGGCAGCGCGTTCGGCACCGTCTACGACGTCTCCACCATCGCGATCCTCTGGTTCGCCGGCGCCTCGGCGATGGCCGGCCTGCTCAACCTGGTGCCGCGCTACCTGCCCCGCTACGGCATGGCCCCGGAGTGGGCCCGCGCGGTGCGGCCGATGGTCCTGGTGCTCACCCTCGTCGCGTTCGTGATCACCTGGCTGTTCGACGCCGACGTCGACGCCCAGGGCGGGGCCTACGCCACCGGCGTGCTGGTGCTCATCACGTCGGCCTCCGTCGCGGTCACCCTCTCCGCACGGGCCGCCGGCCAGCGGCGGGCCTTCCTCGGCTTCGGCCTGGTCGCCGCGGTCTTCGTCTACACGACGGTGGCCAACGTCGTGGAGCGGCCGGACGGCCTGAAGATCGGCCTGCTGTTCATCGCCGCGATCGTGGCCGTCAGCTTCGTGTCCCGGTCCCGCCGCTCGCTGGAGCTGCGCACCACCGACGTCACCTTCGACCCCACCGCCGAGGTGTTCGTCCGCGACTGCGCGCACCGGCGCATCCGGCTGATCGCCAACGAGCCCGACGAGCGGGACGCCGCGGAGTACCGGGCCAAGCTCGACCAGATCCGCCGCGACCACGACATCCCCGACGAGGAGGTCGTCTTCGTCGAGGTCACCGTCCGCGATCCCTCGGACTTCGAGACCAGCCTCGACGTGCGCGGCCACATCCTGTGCGACCGCTACCGGGTGCTGACGGTGACCGGGTCCTCGGTGCCCAACGCGCTGGCCGCGCTGCTGCTGCAGGTCCGCGACCGCAGCGGCACGGTGCCCCACATCTACTTCGAGTGGACCGAGGGCAACCCGCTGGCCCAGATCCTGCGGTTCCTGCTGCTGGGGTCCGGGGAGGTCGCCCCGGTCACCCGCGAGGTGCTGCGGGAGGCCGAGCCCGACCGGGCCCGCCGCCCGCACGTGCACGTGGGCTGACCGGCGGGCTGACCGGCGGGCTGACCGGCGGGCTGACCCGCGCGGCGAGGATGGCGGCGGTGCTGCCGGCCAGGTGGTCGCGCACCGCGGCCGGGCCCCGCGCCTGCACGTCCTCGAGGTAGCCCGCGTGCTCGGCCACCAGCCGCGGGACGTCGTAGGCCGGCGCCACGTGCACCAGGAGCAGCAGCAGCTCCGAGTGCAGCCGGGTGTAGGCCTCGGTGATCCGGGGGCTCCCGGCGGCAGTGACCAGCGCGGTGTGCACCCGGGCGTGCGCGGCGGCCACGGCCGGCCAGTCGTCGCCGGCCAGCGCGCCGAGCGCGGCGACCGCGGCCCGGGCGGGGGCGAGGACGGCGTCCGGCCAGCGCGGGCCGTGCGCGGCGCCCAGCAGCTGGACCGCGGCGCTCTCCAGGGCACCGCGCAGCTCCTGCAGGGCGACCACGTCGGCGTCGGCGAACGCGGTCACCCGCACCCCGCGGTAGGGCTCGGCCACCAGCAGCCGCTCGTCGGCGAGCCGGGCCAGCACCGCCCGCACGGTGTGCCGCGAGGCCCCCGTCGCCGCGGCCAGGTCCTCCTCGCGGACCGGCTCCCCCGGGCCGAGCTCGCCGGCGAGCACCTGCCGGCGCAGGTCGCCGGCCAGCCGGTCGACCGCGGTGGGCCCCGGCGGCGCCTCACGCCGCCGGGGCACCGGCCACCACCCGGGTGCGCCGCCGCCGGGCGGTGAGGACGGCGATGCCCATGCCCAGCACCACCACGCCGGCCGTCGCCGCGCCGCTGAGCCGCTCGCCCAGCAGGCCCACGCCGAGCAGCGCGGCGCACAGCGGCTCGGCGAGGGTCAGGGTGGCCACGGTGGTGGCCGGCAGCCGGGCCAGGCCCCAGCCGAAGAGCAGGTAGGGGACCGTGGTGGTGACCAGGCCCAGCCACAGGGTCAGCAGCACGCCGTCGGCGGTGAGCAGCCCGGCCGGCCCGACGACCAGCAGCAGGGGCAGCGCCACCGCGGCGGCCGCGCCGAACACCGCGCCGACCGCGGGCCCCGACGACCAGCCCCGGTCCAGCAGCTCCTTCACCGCGACGGCGTAGAGCGCGTAGGAGGCCCCGGCCCCCACCGACCACAGCACCCCGCCGCCGGCCGACCCGCCGCCGGACCCGCCGGCCACCAGCACCAGCCCGACCAGGGCCAGGCCGGTCGCGCCCCACCAGCGGCGCTCGGGCCGCCGCGCCCGCAGCCCGGCGTCGAGCAGGCCGGTGACCACCGGCGCGGAGCCGAGGGCCACCACGGTGCCGATGGCCACGCCGTTGTCCGTCGTCCCCGCGAAGAAGGTGGGCTGGTAGGCCAGCACGCCGGCCGCGCCCGCCGCGACCACCACCCCGGTGGGCACCCGGGCCAGCAGCCCGGTACCGGGTGCACCCGCGTCCGCGGGGCGGCGGCGCAGCGCGACCGCGGCCAGCAGGCCGCCACCGAGGGCGATGCGGGCCAGCCCGACCACCAGCGGCGAGGCGTCGACGTCGAGCAGGGCCTGTGCGGTGCCGGTGGTGCCGAAGCAGACCGCGGCGAGCAGGACGGCGGCGACGGGCTTCACGCGGAAGATTGTTGCACAAAGTTCCTGCGCGTCAGCCGAAGGCGGCGGCCGCCCCCGCCTGGGTGATCCACAGGTCCGTGGCCACGGCCAGGCAACCGATGCCGTGCGCGCGGAAGCGCTCCGCCGTCGCCGGGTCGCCGCCGTAGGCGCCCACCGGCACGCCGGCCGCGGCGCACGCCGCGGTGATCCGGGCCAGCGGCGAGCCCGGCGACCGGTCGTCGAGCAGTGCGTCGACCGTCGTCCCCAGGGACAGCGACAGGTCGTTCGGCCCGATGAACACCATGCCCACCCCGGGGACGGCGGCGATCGCCTCGACGTCGGCCAGCGCGGCGGCCGACTCCACCATCACCGCGCACAGCACCTCGTCCCGGGTGGGGCCGCCCCAGGTCGGCCCGAGCTGGCCGGCGCTGCGCCGGCCCAGCGGCGGGTAGTGCGCGGCCTCGACCGCAGCCCGCGCCCCCGCGGCGTCCTCGACCTGGGGGACGACGACCGCGGCCGCGCCGGCGTCGAGGGCGAGCCCGATCGCGGGGAAGTCCAGCGCGGGCACCCGCACCACCAGCTCGGCGGGGCCGGGCCACCCGCGGGCGGCCTCGAGCAGCTCGCGCCGGTCGTACCGGCCGTGCTGCAGGTCCACCGACACCCAGTCGAAACCGGCCCCGGCCAGCCGCCAGAGCCCGCCCGGCCCGGCCTCGGTGCACCACACCCCGCGGCTGCGGGGACCGAACCCGGACGTCGTCGAGGTCGTCATCCGGGGAGCATGGCACCCCGGCCCGCGTGGGGCACCGGCACGGATCCGTCCTGCTCCGCTCACCCCGAGGGGGCACGGGCAGCAGCGTTCCCGCAGGTCGGAGGGCCGACCGGCCGATGGGACGGCATGAGGCACGCCCCACGGCTCGACGACGGCGCCGCCCGCCGGCTGCGCACCCGCGCCCGGGCGGGTGGGCGGGCGCTGTCGGCCGGCGCGGTCGCGGTCTACCCGCTGTGGTCGTTCTTCGACCGGGCCCTGGAGCCGGCCCCGCTCGCGGCCGCCTTCACCACGCTGCGGCTGGCCGGCACGGTGCCGATGGCGCTGCTGGCCGTGCTGCTCTGGGCCACCCCGATGGGCCTGCGCCGGCCGGCCGAGATCACCGCCGCGGTGCTCGCCGTCGTGCAGCTGTCGGTGGGCTGGATGCTGCCCCAGGTCGGCCACCTGGAGCTCTACCTGCTCGGTGCCACGCTGGTGCTCTACGCCTGCGGAGCGGTGCTGTCCGCCAGCCCGGTCTGGACCCTGCTGCTGGTCGGGGCCACCGCCGTCGGCTACCTCGCCGGGTGCGTCACCGCCGGGGCGGTCGACGCCGACGGGCTGGTGGCGACCGTCTGCTACCTGGGCAGCGCGGCCGGCGTGGCCACGATCGGCCACGCCCTGCGCTGGCGGGCGATCCGGGCGGAGGTGCACTGGCGCAGCGAGCTGGAGGCCGAGCGGGCCACCACCCTCGAGCTGGTCGCCGAGCTGCGCCGGCTGTCCACCCAGGACTCCTTGACCGGCCTGGCCAACCGGCGGTCGTGGGACGACCACCTGCAACGGGCCTGCGAGCGGGCCACCGAGAGCGCCCCGGTCTCCGTGGCGCTCATCGACGTCGACCACTTCAAGGCGGTCAACGACACCCGCGGCCACGACGGCGGGGACCGGGTGCTGCAGCGCATCGCCGGGATCCTCGGCCGCACCGTGCGCACCGACGACCTCGCCGCCCGGCTCGGCGGCGACGAGCTGGCGCTCCTGCTGCCCGCCACCGGGCCGGTGCAGGCCCAGCTGGTCGCCCAGCGGGTCCGCCGCGAGGTGGAGCTGTTCGCCGCCGGCGGGGTGGGCGACCCGGTGACCGTCTCCGTCGGGGTCGCCGTCGGCTGCGCGGGCACCCGGCCGGAGGAGCTGCTGCGCGCCGCCGACAGCCACCTCTACGAGGCCAAGCGGCTGCGCAACGCCGTCGTCGTGCGCGGCGGGCCCACCGCGGGGGCTCCCGTCAGCGTGGGGTGACGGGCACCGGCCGGTCCTCGGGGTGCGCCCGGAGGGCGAGCAGGGCGATGTCGTCCTCCGCGTGCGCCTCGACCCGGGACAGCAGGTCGTCGCACAGCCGCGCCACCGGGGCGTCGCCCCGGCCGGCCAGCTCGGCGACGAGCCAGTCCTGGCCGGCGTCCAGGTCGCCGTCCCGGCGCTCGACCAGGCCGTCGGTGTAGAGCAGCACGCCGTCCCCGGGCCGCAGCTCGACCTCGTGGTCGCGGCGCCCGGCACCCGGGTCGGCGCCGAGGATGAGGTCGACCGGCGCGGTCAGCGGCTGCGCGCCGCCGTCGGCGTGCAGCAGCACCGGCGGCGGGTGGCCGGCGTTGGACCAGCGCAGCCGCCGCACGCCCGACCCGGCCAGCTCGGGGTCCTGCTCGATGCGCGCGGCCACCACCGAGGTGAGCGTCCCGACGCCGAGACCGGCGATCGCGGTGTCCAGGGTCGCCAGCGCCTGCGCCGGGGAGGTCTGCGTGCTCCACGCGATGCCCCGCAGCAGGTTGCGCACCTGACCCATCGTGGCCGCGGCCGCCTGGTCGTGGCCGGCGACGTCGCCGACCACCAGCCAGGTGCTGCCGTCGGGGCAGCGGAAGGCGTCGTACCAGTCCCCGCCGACCTCGACCTCGGTGACGGCCGGGCGGTACCGGACGACGACCTCGAGGTGGTCGGGGGCGGCGGGCTCGGTGAGCAGGCTGCGCTGCAGCACCTCCGCCATCGACCGGCTGGCCGCGGCGGCGGCCTGCTCGGCCAGGTGGGCGAGGGTGTCCCCGAGGATGCCGGCGACCTGGGAGGCCACCAGCTCCCAGAAGGTGCGGTACGCGTCGTCGTGCCGCAGGTGCGGGCTCAGGCCCAGGGCCAGCGCGCCGATCGGCGACCCGCGGCCCGGTGGCGTCAGCGGCAGGACGACGGCGCCCTGCACCGCTCCCCCGCCGGCGCCGTCGGACGCGTGCACCCCGGCCCAGCCGGTGCCGGCGAGCGGGTGCACCTCGACCGGCGCGCCGCCGAGGGAGGCCCGCAGCCACCCCTGGGCCGCCGGTCCCGGGTCGGCGGAGTCGACGCCGTGCACGGCGACCGACCGCAGCGGGCCGCCGGGGTCCGCGACGTCGCCGAGCAGGTGCAGCGCGGCGAAGGGCAGGTCGTCGCGGTGCGCGGCGAGCACCTCGACGACCGCCGCGGCCGCCCGGTCCAGGTCGGGGTGCCGGGTGGTCGACACCTGGCCGAGCGCCTGGGCCAGCCCCAGCCGCCGGGCGGCGAGCACCCGGTCGGTGGTCTCGGTGACGGTGTCGAGCACCCCGACGACGCCGAGGTCGGGGTCGAGCAGCGGGCTGTAGGAGTAGGTGAACCAGGTCTGCTCGGGGAATCCGTTGCGGCTGGACAGCAGCGGGAAGTCGACGAAGTAGTTGGCCACCTGTTCGTCCTGCACGGCGGCCACCATGGGCGCGAGCAGCGGCCACTCGTCGGCCCAGACCTCGGGGAGCGGGCGCCCCATCGCCGGGTGCAGCTCACCCATCAGCGGCGCGTAGGCGTCGTTGTAGACCATGACCAGCTCCGGGCCGGCCATGACCAGCATGCCGAAGCCGGTGTTCATCGCGGTGCTGACCGCCGCCTGCAGGCTCGCCGGCCAGCTCGCCGGCGGACCGATCGCCGTGGCCGACCAGTCGGTGTCCAGGAACAGCTGCCGGACCGGGGTGAGCGGGCCCGGGCCCAGCACCCGGCGCGCCACCGCGTCGTCGTCCGTGTGCACGGTCGCGCTCCTCCCCGTCGGCGTCGCCGTCGCTGGGTCGACGTGCAGAGTCTGCCGGTGCCCGGCCGGGGGCATCGACGCGGCCCGTCCTGCCGCCCCGGCCACCCGACCCTACGGTCGGGGTGCAGCACCGGTCGAGGACGGGCCGGCCCCCCACCGGCAGGAGCCCGCCGTGCCCGCACCCGACGACCGCCCCGACGTCCTGGCCTCCCTGGACGCGCTGCTGGCCGACGACCCGCAGCTGCGCGACCGGCTGGTGCGGTCGCTCGCGCTGGCCGACGAGCGGGCCCGCGCCGGGTTGGACCCCCGGGTCCGCGACGCCCTCCCCTGGCCGACCGACCTGGCGTCCTACCGGTCCTACCTGCAGGACTTCCTGCGCTGGGTCCCGCAGGAGTCCGCCGACCCGGCCTGGCGCGAGCCCGACCCCGCCCACCGCAGCGCCCGCGAGGTCAGCACCCGCCTGGCCCACCTGTTCTGGCTGGTCGACCAGCACGGGGAGGACGAGCCGCGCGCGGTCGAGGAGTCCGCGGAGTTCGCCGCCTGGCTCACCGACTACGCCCGGGAGTGGGGTGCGTTCCTCGACACCCCGGAGTCCTTCGGCCCCGACGTCCTGCAGTCCTTCCTGGACGACGCGCCGGACTACACCGTCGAGGAGTCCATGGTCGACGGGTTCCCCAACGCCCCCAGCGGGTGGACGACGTTCAACCAGTTCTTCGCCCGCGAGCTCAACCCCGGCCTGCGGCCGATCAGCGCACCGGACGACGTCCGGGTGGTCACCTCGCCGGCGGACTGCTCCTTCGTGCACCACTACGACATCGGGGCCGACCACCGCATCCCGGCCACGACCATCAAGCGCACGCACACCTACGGGTCGATCCCCGAGCTGCTCAGCGGCAGCCCGCACGCCGAGGCGTTCGCCGGCGGCACGTTCACCCACTACATGCTCCCGCCGTCGTCCTACCACCGGTTCCACCTGCCGGTGGCCGGCCGCGTGCTCGAGGCACCCGTGGTGCAGGGCCACGCCTACATGCAGGTCGACCTCGTCGACGGCCAGCTGCAGTCGGTCGACGCGGCCGACAGCGGCTACGAGTTCCACCAGACCCGCGGGTGGGTCGTGCTGGACACCGCGGTCGGCGACGGCCCGGACCTCGGCCTGGTCGCCGTGGTGGCGGTCGGCATGGCCCACGTCGCGTCCGTGCGGATCACCGCGGTGCCCGGGACCACCTCGCCCAAGGGCCAGCAGTTCGGCTTCTTCCAGTTCGGCGGGTCCGACGTGGTGGTGCTGCTGCAGGCCGGCGTGGCCGACCAGGTCGACACCGACCCGGGACCGCGGAAGGTCGGCTCGGTGATCGCCACCGCGCACACCCGGGGCTGACCCGGGTCAGCGGCGGCGGGCCGACCGGGGCGGGCGGGCGCGCATCCGGTCGCGCAGCGCCTGCAGCAGCGCGGTGAGCCGGCCGGTGTCGTCGGGGTCCAGGTGGTCCAGCAGCGCGCCCTGGACGACGTCCTCGTGGCCGGGCAGCACCTGCTCCACCAGCGCCCGCCCGGCGTCGGTGATGGTGACGACGGTGCCGCGGTCGTCGGCCGGGTCGGGCGAGCGGGTGACCAGGCCCCGCTTCTCCAGCACCCCGGCCTGGTAGGTCAGCCCGCTGCGGCTGTGCACGACGCGGTCGGCGATGTCGGTCATCCGCTCGCTGGGCCGCGGCCCCAGTGCCAGGCCGGCCAGCACCTGGAACTGCACCCAGCTCAGCGGCCCGTCGTCGCGCAGCTGCTGCTCCACGGCGTACTGCAGCAGGCTCGCGGCCTCCATGAGCGCGAAGTACACCTCCAGCTGCTGCGGTGCGAGGCGGGCCACCGGGGGATCGTAGCGACCGCCCTTGCTGCGAATTCGAAGCACTGCTAGCGTGCATGGTGTTGCGAATTCGAAGCACATCGAGAGAGGTCACGGCCATGCAGGCAGTCCGGTTCCACGAGTTCGGCACCCCCGACGTCCTCCGCCTCGAGGAGGTCCCGCTCCCTGCGCCGGGCCCCGGCGAGGTGCGGGTGCGGGTCGCCGCCACGTCGTTCAACGCCGTCGACGGCAACATCCGCCTCGGCGCCATGCAGGGCCCCTTCCCGGTCGCCCTGCCGCACGTCCCCGGCGCGGACCTGGCCGGCACGGTCGACGCGCTCGGCGAGGGCGTCACCGGCTGGTCGGTCGGCGACCGGGTGGTCGGTTTCCTGCCGATGGTCCCCGACGGCGCCTCCGCCGAGCAGGTGCTCGCCCCCGCCGAGGTGCTCGCCCCCGCCCCCGCCGCCGTCCCGCTGGTCGACGCCGCGTCCCTCCCCACGGTCGGGCTGACCGCCTGGCAGGCGCTGTTCGACCACGGCGGGCTGACCGCCGGGCAGCGGGTGCTGGTCGTCGGGGCCGGCGGCGCGGTCGGCGGGTACGCCGTGCAGCTCGCGGCCGCCGCCGGCGCGCACGTCGTCGCCACCGCGAGCCCCCGCAGCCGGGACGCCGTCCTGGCCGCCGGTGCGGCGGAGGTCGTCGACCGCACCGGCGCCGACCTGGCCACCGCCGTCACCGAGCCCGTCGACCTCGTGCTCAACCTGGCCCCGCTCGAGCCCGACGCCTTCGCCGCGCTGGCCGGCCTGGTGCGCGACGGCGGGGCGGTGGTCAGCACGACGGTGTGGATGCCGGCACCCACCGACGAGGCCCGCGGCGTGCGCGGGGTCGACGTCTACGTGCGCAGCGACGCCGCGCAGCTGGCCGAGCTGGTGGCCCGGGTCGACCGCGGCGAGCTGCGGGTGGCCGTCGCCGAGCGGGTGCCGCTGGCCCGGCTGGCCGACGTGCATGCCCGGGCCGCGCGCGGTGAGCTGCCCGGCAAGGTCGTGGTCACCGTCTGAGCGACGGTAGCGTCGGCCGTCGTGCCCGCGCTGGACCTGCTGCCGCCCGACGGGTCGGCCACCTCCCTGCTGGTCCTGCTGCTGGCCGCCGCTGCCGCCGGGTGGGTGGACGCCGTCGTGGGCGGGGGCGGGCTCGTGCAGCTGCCCGCTCTGCTGCTGGTCGGCGGCCTGTCCCCGCTGCAGGCGCTGGCCACCAACAAGCTGGCCTCGGTGGCCGGCACCACGACCAGCGCGCTGACCTACCTGCGGCGCACCGGCACCGACCTGCGCACCGCGCTGCCGATGGCTGCCGTGGCGTTCGGGCTGAGCCTGCTCGGCGCATCGGTGGCCGCGCGGCTGCCCGCCGAGGCGATCAAGCCCGTGATCGTGGTCGCGCTGGTGGTGGTCGCCGCGGTCACGGCGCTGCGGCCCTCGCTGGGCGACCTGCCCCGGCCGCGGCGGGAGGCGCTGGCGCACTACGGCCTGGCGATGGCGCTTGCCGCGGTCATCGGCTTCTACGACGGCGTCCTCGGCCCCGGCACCGGCACCTTCCTGGTGATCGGGCTGGTCGCGGTGGTCGGGTACGACTTCCTGCGGGCCAGCGCCACCGCCAAGGTGGTCAACGTGGCCACCAACCTGGGTGCGCTCGCCTTCTTCCTGCCCACCGGCGCCGTCCTGGTCGGGCTCGGCGTGCTCATGGCCGCGGCCAACGTGGCCGGCGCCTACCTGGGCGCGCGGATGGCGATCGCGCGCGGCAACCGGTTCATCCGGGTGGTCTTCCTGGTGGTGGCCGGCGCCCTGGTGGTGCGGCTGTCCTCCGACGTCTGGGACGACCACCGCGGCTGACTCAGCGCGGGTAGACCGCGACCTCGGAGGCCTTCACGCTCGCCCACACCCGGGTGCCGGGCTGCAGACCCAGCTCGGCGAACGCGGTCGCGGTGACGTCGGCGGTCAGCGGCACCTCGCCGTCGAGGTCGCAGCGCACCGTCGACCCGTGCGGCGTCGCCGCCACCAGGGTCGCCGGCCACACGTTGCGCGGGCTGCCGTCGGGCCGGGCCAGGTACAGCGCGACCGTCCCCGGCCGGACGGCGACGAACACCGGGCCCTGCGCGTCCTCGGCCACCGCCACCGCGCCCCCGCAGTCCAGCTCCACCGACCGCCCCCGGCCCACCCCGGGCAGCAGCGACAGCCCGACCAGCCGGGCGACGTAGTCGGTGCGCGGCATCCGGGCGACCTCGGCCGGCGTGCCCTCCTGCACGACCCGGCCGTCCTCGACCACCAGCACCCGGTCGGCCAGCGCCATGGCGTCGACCGGGTCGTGGCTGACCAGCACCGTGCAGCCGGCGAACTCGGCCAGGTGCCGGCGCAGCTCGGCGCGCACGGTCAGCCGGGTGCGGGCGTCCAGCGCGGAGAGCGGCTCGTCCAGCAGCAGCAGGCGGGGGTCCACCACCAGCGCCCGGGCCAGCGCCGCCCGCTGCGCCTGCCCGCCGGACAGCTGGGTCGGCCGGCGGTCGCCGAACCCGTCCAGGCCGACCCGGGCCAGCCACCGCGCCGCCGCCGTCCGCGCCTCGGCCTTCCGCACGCCCCGGGTGCGCAGCCCGAAGGCCACGTTGTCGGTGGTGCTCAGGTGCGGGAAGAGCAGGTGGTCCTGGAACACCATGCCGAGGGACCGCTCGTGGGCGGGCACGTGCCGGTCCTCGGCGTCCCAGACGTCGTCCCCGACGGTCACCCGGCCGCCGTCGGGGGCCAGCAGCCCGGCCAGCACCCGCAGCACGGTGGACTTGCCGGCGCCGTTGGGCCCGAGCACGGCCAGCACCTCGCCGTCGGCGACGGCCAGCTCGACGTCGACCAGCAGCGCCCCCCGCCGGACGACGACGTGCGCGCGCAGGCTCACGTCGGCACCCCCGACCGGCCCAGCCAGCGGTCGCGCAGCAGCAGCAGGGTGGCCAGCGAGACCGCCAGCAGCACCAACGACAGCACGATCGCGCCCTCGGGGTTGCTCTGCAGCGCCAGGTAGACCGCCAGCGGCATGGTCTGCGTCGTCCCCGGGAAGTTGCCGGCGAAGGTGATGGTGGCGCCGAACTCGCCCAGCGCCCGGGCCCAGCACAGCACCGCCCCCGCCGCCACGCCCGGCGCGACCAGCGGCAGGGTCACCCGGCGGAAGGTGGTCCAGCGGTCCGCGCCGAGGGTGGCGGCGGCGTCCTCGAACCGCGCGTCGGCCGCACGCAGCGCGCCCTCGACGCTGATCACCAGGAACGGCATGGCCACGAACGTCTCGGCGATGACGACCGCGGTCGTGGTGAACGGGATCGTGTAGTCGAAGGTCTCGTACAGCCAGCGGCCGAGGATGCCCTGCCGGCCCAGCACCAGGAACAACGCGACCCCGCCCACCACCGGCGGCAGCACCAGCGGCACCGTGACCAGCGCCCGCAGCACCGACCGGCCCCGGATCCTCGACCGGGCCAGCACCCAGGCGATGGGCACGCCGAGGACCAGCGAGACCAGCGTCGCGAGCGTCGCGCTGACCAGCGACAGCCGCAGTGCTTCCCCGACCTGCGGCTGGGCGAGCTGGGGCAGCAGCTGCGACCACGGCGCCCGGACGAGCAGGCCGAGCAGGGGCAGCACCAGGAAGGCGACCCCGAGCAGCGCGGGGACCAGGAGGGGCAGGGGGACGCCGCTGCCCCGTCGGGTGCGGGTCAGGACGAGGGGCTCCGGAAGCCGGCGTCGGCGAGGGCCTGCTGCCCGGTGTCGGACTCGACCAGGTCGACGAACGCCTGCGCGGCCTCGGGGTTCTGCGACCCGGTGAGCGTGCAGATCGGGTACTCGTTGACGGCGTCCTCGGCCTCGGGGAACTCGATCCCCTCCACCTGGTCACCGGCGGCCTGCACGTCGGAGGCGTAGACCAGCGCGGCGTCGACCTCGCCGAGCTCGACCTTGGTCAGCGCGGCCCGCACGTCCTCCTCCAGGGTGTCCGGCTGCGCGGTGATCCCGGCGGCCTCGAACACCTGCTCGGCCGCCGCGCCGCACGGCACGTCCGGGGCGCAGATGGCCAGCGTCAGGTCCGGGTCGGCGAAGTCCGACAACCCCGTGACGCCGGCCGGGTTGCCCTGCGGGACGGCGATCTCCAGGACGTTCTCGGTGAACACGGTCGGGTCGCCCTCGGCCAGCCCGGCGTCGGTGACGACGGTCATCTGGGTCTGGTTGGCGCTGGCGAACACGTCGGCCGGGGCGCCCTGGGTGATCTGGGTGGCCAGCGCGGAGCTGCCGGCGAAGTTGAACGTGATGTCCAGGTCGGGGTTGTCGGCCATCAGCTGGTCGCCGAGGTCGGTGAAGACGTCGGTGAGGCTGGCCGCGGCGAAGACGGTCAGCGTGCCGGTCAGCGCACCCCCGCCGCTGGACGACGCGGCCGACGAGGACGACGAGGCGGCGCCCGAGGAGGTGGACCCCCCGCAGGCGGTGAGGGCGAGCAGGCCGGCGACGGCCAGGACGGGGAGGGCACGCAGCCGCACGGGGGAGCTCCTTCTCGGGTTCACGGGACGTCGACGCTGACCTGGGTGGCCTTGACCGTGGCGACGGCGCGGACGCCGACCTCCAGGCCCAGCTCGTCGGCGGCCTCCCGGCTCATCAGGGAGACCATCCGGTAGGGCCCGCACTGGATCTCCACCTGCGCCATCACGGTGTCGCGGACGACCCGGGTGACGATGCCGGTCAGCCGGTTGCGCGAGCTGGAGGCGCGGGTGGTGCCGGGCGCGGGCGCCTCGTGCAGCTGGGTGGCCACCCGCGCGAGGTCGGTGCCGTCGACCTGGGCGGGGCCGGAGCCGCCGCGGTGGGCGGCCAGCCGGTCGCTGTCGATCCAGCGGCGGACTGTGTCGTCGCTGACGCCGAGCAGCTCGGCGGCCTCGGCGATCCGGTAGGTGGCGGTCACAGGCGCACCCTAGACGCAGGTGCGGCCCCGTGGGGCATCAAGCTCCGCGGATGCGGTCAGCGCAGTCCGTGGAAGAGGTCGTCGGCCACCGGACCACCCGGTGCGCGGGGCGGGCGGGCCTGCACGAAGGCCTCGTGGCCCATCGCCGCGGTGAAGGTCTCCGGCGACAGCTTGAGGAAGAAGATGTTCTCCACCTGGCTGGCGTGGGCGGCGAGGGCGTCCCGCTTGGCCCCGGCGAACGCGGTCACGTCGACCTCCACGGCGACCTCGTCGTCGGCCACGCCCATGTCGGGCATCTCCTGGCCCTCCTCGGGCTCGGGGAACTCCTCCCCCGCCTCCCGCACCAGCTCGCCGAACCGGGCGAAGTCCGAGCGGCGGATGGTGGAGTAGTAGAGCCGGGCACCCGAGCCGGCGCGGTCCAGGGCGGCCACGGTGACGCGGTGGGCCTGGATGTGGTCCGGGTGGCCGTAGAACCCGTTCTCGTCGTAGGTGACCACGACGTCGGGCCGGTGCCGCTCGATCAGCTCGGCCAGCCGGGCGACCGGCTCCTCCGGCGGCGTGGTCCAGAAGGCACCGTCGGCGTCGTTCTGCGGCCAGCCCATCATCCCGCTGTCGTGGTAGCCGAGCTGGTGGGCGTGGGTGACCCCGAGGATGGCGCAGCTCTCGGCGAGCTCGGCCGCGCGGGCGGCGACGACCTCCGCGGTGGAGTGGCCCTCCTCCCCCGGCTTCACCGTGCCGGCGTCACCGAGGGCGCCGTCGGTGCAGGTCACGAGCACGGTGGTCACGCCCTCGGCGGCGTACTTGGCGAGCACCCCGCCGGTCGAGGTCGCCTCGTCGTCGGGGTGGGCGTGCACGGCCATGAGGGTGAGCGGGCGGGACACGCAGCACAGTGTGCGCGCCGGCCCAACCGGAACCCGATCGGGCGCTGACCTGCAGGGCGTTTGGGACCCCTCCGGCGGGGGGCAGCAGCGGCTGGTGACCCCCTCCGGCACCGCCTCGTGACCAGCACCAGCACCGTTTCCCGTCGTCCGGTGGCGGGCGCGACCGCGGGCGTGCGCACCCGCCGCATCCGCGAGCGCACCCGCGAGCTGCTGGGCGACCAGGACGCGGTGTTCCGGCCCGGCCAGGAGGCCGCCCTGCAGGCGGTCTGCGCCGGGCAGGACACCCTGGCGGTGCTGCCCAGCGGCGCGGGCAAGTCGCTGGTCTACACCGTGGCCGGCGAGCTGCTCGAGGGCCCGGTGGTGGTGGTCTCCCCCCTCATCGCGCTGCAGCGGGACCAGGTGCAGCGGCTGCACGACCTGGGCCTGACCGCCGCCCTGCTCAACTCCGCCGAGTCCGCGACCGACCAGCAGGCGGCGCTGGACGGCCTGCGCGACGGAGGAGTCCGCTTCCTCTTCCTCGCGCCCGAGCAGCTGGCCCGCACCGAGGTCGTCGCGGCGCTGGCGGCCACCGTCCCGGCGCTGTTCGTGGTCGACGAGGCGCACTGCGTCTCCGCCTGGGGCCACGACTTCCGCCCCGACTACCTGCGGCTGGGTGCCGTCGTCGAGCAGCTGGGCTCCCCCACCGTGCTCGCGCTGACCGCCACCGCCGCTCCCCCGGTGCGCAGCGAGGTCGTCGAGCGGCTGCGGATGGCCGACCCCGCCGTGGTGGTCGCCGGGTTCGACCGGCCGGAGATCCGGCTGGAGGTCGAGCACCACGCCGACGCCGACCGCAAGACCGCCGCGCTGCTGGACCGCGCCGTCGCCGAGGCCGCGCACGGCACCGGCATCGTCTACAGCGCCACCCGCAAGGGCACCATCACCCTCGCCGACGCCCTCGTCGAGCGCGGCCTGCGGGCCCGGGCCTACCACGCCGGGCTGCGCAAGGCCGAGCGCGAGCAGGTGCAGGAGGCGTTCATGGCCGGCGACCTGGACGTCGTCGTGGCCACCACCGCGTTCGGCATGGGCATCGACAAGCCCGACGTCCGGTTCGTGCTGCACGCCGAGCCCGCCGACTCCGTGGACAGCTGGTACCAGGAGATCGGCCGCGCCGGACGGGACGGCGAGCCCGCGGTCGCCGTCCTGTTCTTCCGGCAGGAGGACCTGGGGCTGCGGAAGTTCTTCGCCGCCGGCGTCCCCGACCTCGAGGACCTCCAGCACGTGGCGGGTCTGGTCCGGGCGGGTGCCGCGGCCGGCGCCCGCGTCGACGTCGCCGCGCTGCGGGAGGAGACCGGGCGCGGGGCCAGCCCGCTCACCCGCGACCTCAACCTGCTCGACCAGGTGGGCGCGGTCCTGCTGGCCGACGACGGCACGGTCACCCCGGCCCCCGACGGCCCGGCGCCGGGCGAGGCGGCCGCGGCGGCGCGGGAGCTGGCCGAGCACCGGCAGCGGGTCGACGAGAGCCGGGTGGAGATGGTGCGCGGGCTCGCCGACACCACCGGCTGCCGGCGGCAGTACCTGCTGGGCTACTTCGGCGAGGAGCTCGCCGAGCCGTGCGGCAACTGCGACACCTGCTCGGCGGGGACCTCGGAGCGGCACGAGACCCCCGACGGCGACCTCGTCGCCGACGCGGCGGTGGAGCACACCGAGTGGGGCACGGGCCGGGTGATGCGCACCGAGGGCGACCGCGTCGTCGTCCTGTTCGACACCGTGGGCTACCGGACGCTGTCCATCCCGGCCGTCGAGGAGCACGGCCTGCTGCACCGGGTGGGTTGAGGTCCGGTGGGCGGCGGGTAGGGCCCGACGACGTCGAGCCGTGGCGGACACCGCACGCAACGGGAGACCACCATGGACCCCATCGACCCGGCCGCCCACGAGACCCGCTGGACCTGGCCGCAACTGCTCGCCGGCGCGGTCGGCGCCGTCTACCTCGTCGTCGGGGTCGTCGGCTTCGCGCTGACCGGCTTCTCCGGCTACTTCGACAACACCGAGACCCTGCTCGGGTTCATGGTCACGCCGTTCCACAACACGGTGCACGTGGTCATCGGCCTGGCCGGCCTCGCGCTGGCCGGCACGCTGCACCGCGCCCGGGTCTACGGCTGGCTGCTGGCCGTCGGCTACGGGGCCACCTTCGTCTACGGCCTGTTCGCGATCGGCCAGGACTGGGACCCGTTGGCCATCAACACCGCGGACAACTGGCTGCACGGCCTGTCCGCGCTGGTCGGGCTGGTCATCGCGCTCGGCCCGGTCCGCCGGGGCCGGGAGCCGGTCAAGGACGTCCGGGCCGGGAACCGCTCGGAGTTCTGACCCGGCCGGCCCGCAGCGCGGAGGTGACCCCGGTTACCGTCCGGGGCATGGACTTCGCGCTGTCGGACCGGGCCGAGGACGTCACCGGCCGGATGTGGGACTTCATGCGGGAGCGGGTGTTCCCGGCCGAGGCGACCTACCACGCCTGGCGCCGCGAGCGCGGCCACGACGACCACGGCCTGCCGCCGGTCGTCGAGGAGCTCAAGGCCGAGGCCCGCTCCCGCGGGCTGTGGAACCTCTTCCACCACGAGCTCGCCGGGCTGTCCAACCTCGAGTACGCCTCGGTCGCCGAGATCACCGGCTGGTCGCCGGTGATCGCGCCGGAGGTCATCAACTGCGGCGCCCCGGACACCGGGAACATGGAGACCCTGATGCTGTTCGGCACGCCCGAGCAGAAGTCCCAGTGGCTCGAGCCGCTGCTGGCCGGGGAGATCCGCTCCGGGTTCGCCATGACCGAGCCCGACGTCGCGTCGTCGGACGCCCGCAACATCTCCACCTCGATCGTGCGCGACGGCGACGACTACGTCATCAACGGCCGCAAGTGGTGGATCACCGGCTCGGCCGACGAGCGCTGCCAGGTCTTCATCGTCATGGGCAAGACCGACCCCGACGGCCCGCCGCACCGGCAGCAGTCGATGATCCTGGTCCCCCGCGACACCCCCGGCCTGGAGATCGTCCGGCACCTGCCCGTCTTCGGGTACCAGGACCAGCACGGGCACTCCGAGCTGCGGTTCACCGACGTCCGGGTGCCGGCGCGCAACATGCTGGCCGGCGAGGGCGACGGGTTCATGATCGCCC
>NZ_FNCF01000007.1 GCF_900100695.1 Klenkia brasiliensis | reverse complement strand
CCACCCGGGGTGAAGAACCCCGAGATCAGGATCAACCCACCGAAGAGGAACAACCAGTACGAGAACGCGTTCAGCCGCGGGAACGCCACATCCGGGGCACCCAGCTGCAACGGCAGGATCAGGTTCGCGAACGCGAAGAACAACGGCGTCGCGAAGAACAACAGCATCACCGTGCCGTGCATGGTGAACAACTGGTTGTACTGCTCATTCGACAGGAACTGCAGACCCGGACGGGCCAGCTCACCACGCATGAGCATGGCCATCAGGCCACCCACCATGAACCAGGTGAACGAGGTGGCCAGGTACATCAACCCGATCACCTTGTGGTCGGTGGTCCGCAGCAGCATCGACAGCCGCGAACCCTTCTCGGCCACGTGAACCGGAGAAGGACGGCTCACGATCGGGGCAGGAGCGATCGTCACGACCCGGAGCTTAGACGGTGTGCACGCCTCCGGTCGGGCGGTCCGGGAGGCGATCCGCGGCGGTGCGTCGGCCGCCCCCGCACCCCGCCGCCGACCTGCGCCGACGCGTCCCCCGTCGGGGTGGTGTCCCGCGTTCCGAGACCAGGTCGTGACCATCGCGTTGTTTGGACGGGTCGCGTGCGGGACACATGATCAGCCGCGTTGGAGAGACCGGCGCCGACGGCACCAGCCGTCACCCCTGGGAGGTCCCCGTGCTCTGGAACATCATCGTCCTTCTCGTCATCGGCGCCGTCGCCGGCTTCATCGCCCGCGCCGTGATCCCGGGCAAGCAGAACATGTCCGTGGTCGCCACCATCGTGCTCGGCATCATCGGCTCGTTCGTGGGCAACCTGCTCGGCTCGCTGATCAGCGGCAACGGCTTCGAGCTCGGCACCGCCGGCTGGATCGGCTCGATCGTCGGCGCGATCATCGTGCTCGGCGTCTACGTGGCCGTCACCGGCCGCCGCAGCGTCCGGCGCTGATCCCGGGCGCGGATCGCCGCGCCCCGCAGGACCTCCGACGGGGGCCCGGTCCCACAGGCCGGGCCCCCGTCCGCGTGTCCGGGGTCAGGCCCGCCGGTGGGTGGTGACGTCGACCGCCACGGTCACCGCCACCCGGTCCGGCAGCCCCGCCAGCCGCTGCTCCAGCTCCTCCCCCGTCAGGTGCCGGGCGTGCGGACCCATCCCGACGAGCACCCGCACCGCGTCCCGGTCGAGCACCAGCTGCTCCCGGTGGCCGGCGGTCGCGGTGCGCACGAGGTGCGGTTCGAGGGACCCGGCCAGCCGGTCGGCCTTGGCGGGGTCGACCGACAGCAGGCCGAGCGGGCCGACGAGCTCGCCCAGGTGGTCGGCGGCCGGCGTCACCACGACCAGCCGGCCACCTACCGCGAGCACCCGCGCGGTCTCCGCGCCGTTCCGCGGCGCGAAGACCACCAGCACCCGGTCGACGGCGCCGTCGCGGACCGGCAGGCCGGCCCAGGTGTCGGCGACCACCGCCATGGCCCGCGGGTGCGCCCGGGCCGCCCGGCGGGCGGCGTACCGCGAGACGTCCAGGCAGACCCCGACGGCGCCGGGTGCGGCGTCCAGCACGCCGGCCAGGTGCGCGCCGGTGCCGCCGCCCAGGTCGAGCACGGTGCCCGGGACGCCGTCGGCGAGGACGGCGTCGGCCAGCGCGGCGGTCACCCCGGCGTAGTGGCCGGCGGCCAGGAAGGCGACCCGGTCGGCCACCATCGCCGCGGAGTCCCCGGCGTGCGGGCTGCCCCCCGGCGGCAGCAGGGTCAGGTGGCCCTGCCGGGCCCGGTCGAAGGCGTGCCCGGCGGCGCAGCGCACCCCGGCGTCGTCCGCGGCCAGCCCGGCACCGCACACGGGGCAGGCCAGCAGCCCGACCGCGGCCGGCGGCAACGGCGGGTTCACCGGCGGGGTGGCAGCCGGTGCAGCACGACGTCGCGCAGCCTGCCGGCGTCGGCGACCGCGGTCAGGTAGGTGCAGTGCGGCTGCCGCCGGCGGTCGGTCGGCGACCCGGGGTTGAGCAGCCGGAGCCCGCCGGGGGCCGTGGTGTCCCAGGGGATGTGGCTGTGCCCGAAGACCAGCAGGTCGACGTCCGGGAAGGCGGCGGCGCAGCGGGCCTCCCGGCCGGCCGCGGCACCGGTCTCGTGCACGACGGCGGTGGCGACGCCGTCCAGGTCCACCCGGGCGACCTCGGGGAGCCGGTCGCGCAGCTCGCCGTGGTCGTTGTTGCCCACGACGCCGACCAGGCGGCGCGACCGCTCCTCCAGCGCGTCCAGGAGCGCGACGTCGACCCAGTCGCCGGCGTGCAGCACGACGTCGGCGCCCTCGACCGCGGCCCAGACCTCGGCGGGCAGGTCCCTGGCCCGGCGCGGCAGGTGCGTGTCGGCGATCAGGGTCAGCGCGAGGGCCACCGGGCGGTCAGGCCCGCCGGCCGGCGGCCATCGCCCGCAGCCGGGCGTTGTAGGCGTCGAGCTCGGCGTCGCCGACCCGGTCGATGGTGCGCTCCCGCGTGCGGTTGCGGCGCTGCTCGGACCCTGCCCACTGGAAGAACACGACGGCCAGCACCAGCACGGTGGGCAGCTCGCCGAAGGACCAGGCGATCGCGCCGGCGGTGTTCTGGTCGGCCAGCGGGTCGACGCCCCAGCCGGCCGGCGGGGTGGCGAAGGTCTCCACGACCAGGCTGCCGGCCATCATGATCGCGACGCCGAAGAAGGCGTGGAACGGCATGGGCAGCAGCAGCTCGAGCATCCGGCCCGCGTGCCCGACGGTCCGCGGCCACGGGTCGGCGCCCAGGATCGGCCCGAAGAACAGCAGCCCGGTGACCAGGAAGTGGGCCAGCATGAACTGGTGGCCCAGCGGGTCGGCCATCAGGTCGTCGAACAGCGGGGTGAAGTAGACCCCGTAGAGGCTCACGATGAACAGCGGGATCGTGAAGCCCGGGTGCGAGACGAACCGGGCGAAGCGGCTGTGCAGGGCCTCCAGCAGCAGCGCCCGGGGGACGCCGGCGGTGCCCCTGCCCCGCGGCAGGGCGCGCAGCGCCATCGTCACCGGGGAGCCGAGCAGCAGCAGCAGCGGCGAGACCATCGACAGCACCATGTGCTGGGCCATGTGCACGCTGAACAGCACCATCGAGTACCCGTGCAGCTCGGTGCCGGTCACCGCGAACAGCGACACCGCGCCGGTGACGAACGACAGGGTCCGCCACCAGGGCCAGCGCACGCCCGCGCGGCGCAGCCGGGCCAGGCCGACCAGGTAGGCGAGGAGGGCGGCGACGGTCAGGTAGGCGACCCAGGACCAGCCGTCGAGGTGCGGGGTGAACAGCCGGGCCCACGTGGGCGGATCCGTGGGCATCCACATGTCGGAGTGGTCGTGCACTCCCCCACTGTCCCACCCGGGCGCCGACCCGGTCGGGGGGTCAGTCGTGGACCGGTGCCTCGTGCGCGCGGTGGGTGGCCGACTCGAGCTGGAAGGTGCAGTGCTCGACGTCGAAGTGGCCGCCCAGGCACGCGCACAGCGCGTCGAGCACCCGGCCGCCGTGGCCGTCGGCGAGGACGTCCTCGGCGACCACCACGTGGGCCGACAGCACGGGCAGGCCGGAGGTGATCGTCCAGGCGTGCAGGTCGTGCACGTCCAGGACGCCGTCGACACCCAGGATGTGCGACCGGACGTCGGCCAGGTCCACCCCGCGGGGGGCGGCCTCCAGCAGGACGTCGAGGGCGTCGCGCAGCAGCGACCAGGCCCGCGGCAGCACCAGCGCGCCGACCACGAAGGAGGCCACCACGTCGGCGCCGGTCCAGCCGGTGGTGGCGATGACCACCGCGGCGACGATGACGGCGACCGACCCCAGCGCGTCGCCGAGCACCTCCAGGTAGGCCCCGCGCATGTTCAGCGACTCGCCCTGGCCGCGGCGCAGCAGCGCCAGCGAGACCAGGTTGGCCACCAGGCCGAGGACGGCGACCGACAGCATCAGGCCGGAACGGATCTCCGGCGGGTCGCCGATCCGGCGGACGGCCTCGACGACGACGTAGGCGCCGACGCCGACCAGCAGCAGCCCGTTGCCGACCGCGGCCAGCACCTCGATGCGCTGCCAGCCGAAGGTGCGCCGGCCCGACGCGGGCCGCTGGGCGAGGGTGACCGCACCGAGCGCCAGGGCGATGCCGAGGGTGTCGGTGGCCATGTGCGCGGCGTCGGCCAGCAGGGCCAGCGACCCCGACAGCACGGCGCCGACCGCCTGGACCACCAGCACCGTGGCGGTGATGCCCAGGACGAGACCCAGCCGGCGCCGGTACCCCGCCGAGGCGGTGCCGCCGGGCGGCACGTGGGCGTGCGCGTGGTCGTGGCCCATCAGCCCGTCACCTCGCATGCGTCGTCGTGCATGCCAGGAGTGTGCCCCACGGGGCCGCCGGGTGGGGTCAGGGGACGGAGACGCCCCGCTCGGCCAGCCACGGGATCGGGTCGACCTTCTCGCCGCCGATGCCGCCCACGTGCACCTCGAAGTGCAGGTGCGGGCCGGTGGACTGGCCGCGGTTGCCCAGCAGCGCGATGGTGTCGCCGGCCTTCACGGTCTGGCCCTCGGAGACGAGGATCTCCTCCATGTGGCCGTAGACGGTCACGTCGCCGTTCTCGTGCTGGATGTAGACCGCGAGGCCGAAGCCGCTGGCCGGACCGGCCTTGATGACCACGCCGTCCATGGCCGCGTACTCCGGCGTGCCGATCGGGGCGGCCAGGTCGATGCCGGCGTGCAGCGTGCCCCAGCGGTAGCCGAAGGTGCTCGACAGCCGCGCACCGTCGACCGGCAGCACGGCCTTGGGGCGGGCGGCCTCCTCGGCGGCGGCGATCGCGGCCTGGTCGGCGGCGGCCTGCGTCTCCTGGGCGGCGGCCTGGGCGTCCTCGCGCTGCGCCCGGCTGGCGGCCATCTGCTGCAGCTGGGACACCGCGTCGCTCTCGACGACGGCCGGGTCGGGCGTCTGCAGACCCAGGGCGTCGGCGACGCTGGTGGCCTGCGCGGCAGAGGCCTCGGCGGCGGTGACCGCGGAACCGGCCTGCGCCTGCGGGTCGCCGGTGGTCAGCAGGCCGACGCCGGTGGCCCCGGCGAGGGCGGCGGCGAGGTAGAGGGTCGGCTTGCGCATCCGCGCCGGGCCGGCCAGCGACCGGGTGCGGGCGGGCTTGACCTGGCGGTGCCGCCCGCGGGGCACGCGGCCCTCGGCGATGGCCGCGATGATCTCGGCGGCGGACACCTCGACGTCCTCGCGCGGGGCGTCGGCGAGCACGACGTCGCCGTCGGCGGCCTGCGCGTGCGGGACCGGTCGGGTGCCGCCGGCGTCACCGGTGATGTGGTCGACGAGGTCGCGGGCGGCCACGGCGCGCAGCGCGGCTGCGGTGGCCGGGCCCTGGACGACGACCGGGTCGGCGGTGAACTCGTCGGACCAGATGCCGACGATCGCGTTCCACTCCCCGGTGGAGGGGTTGCGGACGTCGTCCGACACCAGCGTGCCGACCTGCCGATCCCTGCCCGTCGCCAGGAGGTGTTCCGGGTGTTGCGGGCTCATGCACCTGGCTTTCGTCAGTGGGGCTCGGGGGGAGGGCGGGACCCACTTAAACATGCCGTGACCTGGCCGTGACCAGATGGGGACCGGGATCACTGGTGTTCAGTGAGGTAGGTCACCACCAGATGTGCCAATCAGCAACCCTGGGTGATGTTGTGGCTGCACAGCGCCGACCGCATCCCACACCGCGGGACGATCATCACCAGCCGTGACGAAACCCGTACCCAGCGAGGTGTCACCCCGGCACGGCGTGTTCATGGGGTTCCGTCACCGTCCGGTTCTGCCTACCGGACGGCGGCCGGCGGGTGTCGGTGCCGACGTGACCGGTGTCATCGGGGATCGTGGATGGTCGGGACCCGATCCGGCCTTGGCCCCAGGAGACGTCCTGCCCACCCGCGCCCTGTGAGGACTGCTGTGCCCCGCGCCCTGCTCGCCCTGTCCATCGGTGCCTTCGGCATCGGCACGACCGAGTTCGTGGTCATGGGCATGCTCCCCCAGATCGCCGACGGCCTCGACGTGTCGGTGTCCGCCGTCGGGCTGCTGATCAGCGCCTACGCCGTGGGCGTCGTGGTCGGCGCCCCGACGCTCACCGCCCTCGGCGTCCGGTTCACCCCGAAGCAGACCCTCGTCGCGCTGATGGCGGTCTTCGTGGTCGGCAACGTGCTCTCCGCGCTGGCCCCCAGCTACGGCACCCTCGTCGTCGCCCGGGTCATCACCGCGCTGGCGCACGGCTCCTTCTTCGGCGTCGGCGCGGTCGCCGCCCGCCGCCTGGTGCCCCGGGAGAAGGCCACCCAGGCGATCTCGCTGATGTTCGCCGGCCTCACCGTGGCCAACGTCGTCGGCGTCCCGCTGGGCACCTTCGTGGCCCAGCAGGCCAGCTGGCGGCTGGTGCCCGCGGGGTGCGCGGTCATCGGGCTGGTGACGATCGCCGGGCTGCTGGCCTGGATGCCGGCGCTGACCGGCGAGGCGACCGACCTGCGCAGCGAGCTGCGCGCCTTCCGTCGCCGGCAGGTCTGGATGGTCCTGGGCGTGACGATGATCGGCTTCGCCGCGCTGTTCGCCGTCTACTCCTACGTCGCGCCGATCCTGACCGAGCTCGGCGGCCTCCCCGAGGCGTGGGTGACCCCGGTGCTCGCGGTGTTCGGCATCGGCACCACGATCGGCATGCTCGCCGGTGGCCGCTTCGGCGACCGGTTCGGGCTGCGCGCCGTCCTCGCCAGCCTGGTGGTGAGCGCCCTGCTGCTGGCGGCGTTCGCGCTGACCGCGCGCACACCGGTGGCCGCCGTCGTCCTGCTGGTGCTCTTCGGTGCGGTGTCCTTCGCCGCCGGCCCCGTCGTGCAGAACAAGGTCATCGAGGCCGCCCGCGTGCGCGGCGGGTCGCTGGTGTCCGCGGCCAACCAGGGCGCGTTCAACGTGGCCAACGCCCTGGGGGCCGCGCTCGGCGCCGCGGTGCTCAGCGCCGGGCAGGGGTACACCGCGCCGATCTGGGTGGGCGCGGCCCTCGCCCTGGCCGGCACCGTGCTCTGCCTGGTCGCCGTGCGCACCGAGCGGGCCGACGCCCGCACCCCCGACCCGGTCGTCGCCGACGTCGACGCCTGGGAGGGCGCGACCGCCTGCGTCACCGCGCGCTGACCGTCCTCCGGGAGTAGACCGGAGCACATGACGACGAGGGCAGACCACGCCGGGCAGTACCAGCTCGGTGACCGCACCGTGCAGCGGATGGGCTACGGCGCCATGCAGCTGGCCGGTCCGCACGTGATGGGTCCGCCGGCCGACCGGGACGCGGCGGTGGCCGTGCTGCGGCGGGCGGTCGAGCTGGGTGTCGACCACATCGACACCAGCGACTACTACGGCCCGCACGTGACCAACGAGATCATCCGCGAGGCGCTGCACCCCTACCCGGAGCAGCTGACCATCACGACCAAGATCGGGGCGCGGCGGACGCCGGAGGGCGAGTGGCCCGAGGCGTTGGGCGCCGACGAGCTGCGGCAGGCGGTGCACGACAACCTCGACCACCTCGGCCTGGACAGCCTGCACGTGGTCAACCTGCGCATGCCGGGGTTCGCCGAGCCGGTCGAGCGCTCGGTCGCCGAGCCGATGGAGACCATGGCCGCCCTGCAGGCCGAGGGCCTGGTGCAGCACATCGGGGTCAGCAACGTCAGCACCTCGATGCTGGCCGAGGCCCGCTCGATCGCGCCGGTCGTGTGCGTGCAGAACCACTACAACCTGGTGCACCGGGACGACGACGCGATGGTCGACGCGCTGGCCCGCGAGGGCATCGCCTACGTGCCGTTCTTCCCGCTCGGCGGGTTCACCCCGCTGCAGTCGCGGGCGCTGGAGTCGGTGGCCGGCCGGCTGGGCACCACGCCGATGCAGGTGGCGCTGGCCTGGCTGCTGGCCCGCTCCCCCAACGTGCTGCTCATCCCCGGCACCTCCTCGGTGGCGCACCTGGAGCAGAACCTCGAGGCCGCCGCGCGCGTGCTGGGCCCCGACGAGCTCGACGAGCTGGCGGCCATCGGCGGTCCGTGAGGCGCCTCAGCCGATGAGCGCCACCCGGCCGGTCAGCTCCGGCGAGGCCGCCGGGTGGCGCGCCAGCACCTCCGGGTCGTGCCCGGGGACCACCAGCCCCGGGTCGGCCAGCTCGCGCACCCGGTCGAAGGCGCCGTGGACGCCGGTCATGGAGTGCAGCAGCGTGCCGGGACGGTCGGTCTCCACGTTCTCGTAGAAGTGGCTGCTGTCGGAGGCGACGACGACGGCGCCGGCCGGGGTGGCGGCCCGGACGACCTGCATGCCGGCCGTGTGCCCGCCCACCCGGTGCACCGACAGGCCCGGGGCGAGCTCCGCGTCGCCGTCCAGCAGCTCCAGGCGGTCGCCGGCCCCGGCCAGGTGCGCCATGTCGGCGGGGCTGTTCAGCCAGTGCTCCCGGGTGATCCGCCGGGCCCACGGGCCGGTCCAGTACTCCCACTCGGCCCGCTGCACGACGTAGCGGGCCCGCGGCAGCTCCGCGACCGTGCCGGTGTGGTCGTAGTGCAGGTGGGTGAGGACGGCGACGTCGACGTCCCCGGGGGCGACGCCGACCTCCGCCAGCAGCGCGACCGGGGACCCGCGGTGCTCCAGGCCCGGGACCGTGGCCGCGTGGGCGGCCGAGATGCCCGCGTCCACGAGCACCGTGGCGGACCGCGAGACCGCCACCCACACGTAGTACGCGGTGGGGTGCGGGTGCGCCGAGCGGTCGTCGTGGCCCAGGAAGTGCTGGCCCCGGGTGCCCTGGCGGGTGGCGTAGCGCAGCGCCAGGACCCGCCAGAGGCCCTCGCCGCCGGGGCGGAGCTCGTCGACGAGGGCCACGGGGTCAGACGCCGGCGGTCTGCCGGCGCGCGGCCGGCTCACCGAGGTCGGCGGTGGGCACCCGGTGGGTCTCCCGCGCCGTCGCGACCGCCACGATGTTGACCAGGCAGAACACCGCGGTCACCACGGCCACGGGGAACCAGGCGTCGACGCCGTCGCCGGCGACCGCGCCGCCGATGGTCGGGGCGAACCCGGCGATCGCGAAGCCGATCTGGGTGCCCAGCGCCATGCCCGACAGCCGCACCCGGGCGGGGAACATCTCGCCGTAGAACGCCGGCCACGTGCCGCTGGTCGCGCTGTGCACGATCCCGAACATGACCAGGCCGAAGGCGAAGACCAACAAGTAGTTGCCCTGCGAGATCGACCAGAGGTAGCCGAACATCAGCACCGCGCAGCCGGCGCTGCCGAACAGGAAGACCGGCTTGCGGCCGACCCGGTCGGCCAGCCGGCCCCACAGCGGGATGGTGAACAGCGCGACGACGTTGGCCAGCACGCCGACCCACAGCATCGGGGTGCGCTCGAGCCCGACGGTGTTCACCGCGTAGTTCAGCGCGTAGACGGTGAAGATCGTGCTGACCGAGGCGATGACGGCGGCGAGGACGACCCGGAGCACGGCGGGCCAGTGGTCGCGCAGGAGCACGGCCAGCGGCAGCTTGGCCACCTCGGCGCTGGCCTTCTCCTGCTCGAAGACCGGGGTCTCCTCCAGGTTGCGGCGGATGAGGAACGCGACCAGGACGACGACCGCGGACAGGAAGAACGGGATCCGCCAGCCCCAGGTCAGCAGCTGCTCGTCGGGCAGCACGGCGATCGGGATGAAGATGGCGGTGGCCAGGATCTGGCCGCCCTGCGTGCCGCTGAGGGTGAAGCTGGTGAAGAAGGCGCGGCGGTCGTCGGGGGCGTGCTCGAGGCTCATCGAGTTGGCGCCGGCCTGCTCGCCGCCGGCGGAGAAGCCCTGCGCCAGGCGGAGCACGACGAGCGCGATCGGGGCGGCGACGCCGATGGCGGCGTAGGAGGGCAGGCAGCCGACCAGGAAGGTGGAGACACCCATGAGCAGCACGGTCAGCACCAGCACGTTCTTGCGGCCGAACTTGTCGCCCATGTGCCCGAGCACCAGGGCGCCGACCGGGCGGGCGAGGTAGCCGACGCCGAACGTGGCCAGCGCCAGCAGGGTCCCCGCGGCCGGGTTGTCGGAGGGGAAGAAGACCCGCCCGAACACCAGAGCCGCGGCGGTCCCGTAGATGAAGAAGTCGTAGTACTCGAGGGCGCTGCCGACGAAGGCGGCGGTCGCGGCCTTGCGCGGGTTGGCCACGAAGCCCGTGCCCCCCGTGGGCGGACTGGTCGGGGTCGTCACGTCGTGCTCCTCTGTGGATGCGGCGGTGCAGGGACAGTGGGGCGAGGCGGCTTATGTACCACCTGGTTAGTACGACGGAGAGGATGGAGTGGGCCGCGTCACCCTGTCAAGACGTGGGTCACATACCGCGCGTGTCGCCGCCCGACGAGGACAGCCAGGCGACCACCAGGTCGCCGATGAGCGCCCGCTGGTGGGCGCGGCGGGCGGGGTCGAGCATGTCCCGGCCGAACAGCGCCCCGAAGGTGTGCCGGTTCGCCGTCCGGAAGATGCAGTAGCTGCTGATCACCTGGTGCACATCCAGGGCGTCGACGTCGTCGCGGAACCGGCCGGCGGCCCGGCCGCGCTCGAGGATGCCGCCCAGGACGTCCAGCGCCGGGTTGGCCAGCCCGGACAGCACCGACGAACGGGCGATGTGCTCGCCGTGGTGGATGTTCTCGATGCTGACCAGCCGCACGAAGTCCGGGTGCGCCTCGTGGTGGTCGAAGGTCAGCCCGGCGACCTCGCGGACCGCGTCGACCGGGTCGAGGTGCTCGACGTCCAGCTGCTGCTCCAGGTCGCGGATGCGGGTGTAGGCGGCCTCGAGGACGGCGACGTAGAGCTGCTCCTTGCCGCCGAAGTAGTAGTAGATCATCCGCTTGGTGGTGCTGGTCTTGGCCGCGATCACGTCGACCCGGGCACCGGCGTAGCCCGAGTGCGCGAACTCCTCGGTGGCCACGGCCAGGATCTCGGCCCGCGTGCGGTCGGCGTCCCGGGTGCGTTCGGGGGTCCGCCCGGTCGTCTCGGTCACCTGCGCAGCGTAGGTGGGGGGATGGCGCCGGGGCGTGCGGTGTGGTGTCCTGGGTCTGGCGCAACTCACCAACCGGTACATACGGAGGCCCGCGTGCAGCAGTCCCGTCCCGGCGTCGTCGTCGGGCTGATCGGCTCGGGCATCGGCCCCTCGTTGAGCCCCCCGCTGCACGAGCACGAGGCCGACGCGCTGGGCCTGCGCTACGTCTACCGCCGGCTGGACATCGACGTGCTGGGCCGCGCCCCCGAGGACGTCGGCGAGATGGTCCGGGCCGCGCGGACCGCCGGGTACGACGGGCTGAACATCACCCACCCCTGCAAGCAGCTGGTCATCGACCACCTCGACGAGCTCTCCCCCGACGCCGAGGCGCTGGGCGCGGTGAACACCGTGGTCCTCGCCGGCGGCCGCGCGGTCGGCCACAACACCGACTGGTCGGGCTTCGCGCGCAACGTCGACCGGGGTCTGCCGGACGCCGCGATGGACCGGGTGGTGCTGCTGGGCGCCGGCGGCGCCGGCGCCGCCGTGGCGCACGCCCTGCTCACCCTGGGCACCGGCCGGCTGACCGTGCTGGACGTCGACCGGGGCCGCGCCGAGGGCCTGGCCGCCCAGCTGGCGGCCCGGTTCGGTGCCGACCGGGCGGACGGCGGCGACCTCGCCGACCTGGGCACGGCGACCGCGGCGGCCGACGGCCTGGTGCACGCCACGCCCACCGGGATGGCCGCCCACCCGGGCTCCGCCGTCCCCGCCGAGCTGCTGCGGCCCGAGCTGTGGGTGGCCGACATCGTCTACCGGCCGCTGGACACCGAGCTGGTGCGCACCGCCCGCGAGCGCGGCTGCCGGGTGCTCGACGGCGGCGGCATGGCGGTGTTCCAGGCGGTGGACTCCTTCCGGCTGTTCACCGGGGTGGAGCCCGACGCCGACCGGATGCTGGCCCACTTCGCGACGCTGGTCGACCCGGCGGGCACCCCCGTTGGCTGACCGCACCACCCGCCGGCGGTCGGTGGCCACGGTCTGCCTGTCCGGCACGCTGGAGGACAAGCTGGCCGCCGCGGCCGGCGCCGGGTTCGACGGCGTCGAGGTCTTCGAGCCCGACCTGGTCGCCTCGCCCTGGGCCCCGGCCGAGCTCGCCGCCCGCTGCGCCGACCTCGGCCTGGGCATCGACCTCTACCAGCCCTTCCGTGACCTGGACTCCACCGACCCGGCCACCGCGGCCCGCAACCTGCGCCGCGCCCGGGCCAAGTTCGACGTCATGGCCGACCTCGGCGTGGACACCGTCCTGGTCTGCTCGGCGGTCGCCCCCGACGCGGTCCGCGACGACGACGAGCTCACCGCGCAGCTGTCCGCGGCGGCCGACCTGGCCGCCGAGCGCGGGATGCGGATCGCCTACGAGGCACTCGCCTGGGGCTCCCACGTCTCCACCTGGGACCACTCCTGGCGGGTCGTGCAGGCCGCCGACCACCCCGCGCTGGGCCTGTGCCTGGACTCCTTCCACGTGCTCTCCCGCGGCGGTGACCCGGCCGGGTTCGCCGCCGTCCCCGGGGAGAAGCTGTTCTTCCTGCAGCTGGCCGACGCCCCGCGGCTGGACATGGACGTGCTGCAGTGGTCCCGCCACCACCGGCTCTTCCCGGGCCAGGGCGCCTTCGACCTGCCCGCCTTCCTCGGGCACGTGCTCGCCGCCGGGTATCCCGGGCCGCTGTCGCTGGAGGTGTTCAACGACGTCTTCCGGCAGTCCGACCCGGCCCGGACGGCGGTCGACGCGATGCGCTCGCTGCTGGCGCTGGAGGCCGCGCTGCCGGTCGACCCGCTGGTGCTGCCGCCCGCCCCGGCGCTGCACGGGTACGCCTTCACCGAGCTCGCCGTCGACGGCACCTCGGGCCCGGCGCTGGCCGACGTGCTGGGCCGGCTGGGGTTCGCGCACACCGGGCAGCACCGCTCCAAGCCGGTGCAGCTGTGGGAGCAGGGCGCCGCCCGCGTGCTGCTCAACGCCGGGGCACCCCGCACCGCCGAGGGCGGGGCCGCCGTCGCCGCGGTGGCGGTCGAGTCCGCCGACCCCACGGCCGCGGCCGCCCGGGCGGAGGCGCTGCTGGCCCCGGTCCTCCCCCGCTCCCGCGGCGCCGCCGAGGCCGAGCTGTCCGCGGTCGCCGCGCCCGACGGCACCCAGGTGTTCCTCGCCCGCACCGGCCCCGACGGCTGGCCGGCGGACTTCCTCCCCACCGGCGGCACGGCGGCCGGCGCGGGTCTGACCGGCACCGACCACGTCGCGCTGACCCAGCCCTACGACTCCTACGACGAGGCCGGGTTGTTCTACCGCTCGGTGCTCGGGCTGGCCGACGGCGGCGGCAGCGAGGTGGCCGCCCCCTTCGGCCTGGTCCGCTCGCGCGGGGTCACCACGCCCGACCGCGCCGTCCGGCTGGTGCTCAGCGCGTCGGTGCTGCGCCGCGGCGACTGGAGCCCGGCGGTCCCCGACCCCCAGCACGTCGCCTTCGCCACCGACGACCTGGTCGCCACCGCCCGCGCGCTGCGGGCGGCGGGTGCGCCGCTGCTCGCCGTCCCCGCGAACTACCACGACGACCTCGCGGCCCGGGTCGACCTGGACCCGCAGCTGCTGGCCGACCTGCGCGAGCACGGCCTGCTGCACGACACCGACGCGGGCGGCTCCTTCCTGCACCTCTACACCGAGGTGCTGGCCGGGCGGGTGTTCTTCGAGGTGGTGCAGCGCCTGTCCGGCTACGACGGGTACGGCGCGGTCAACACCCCGGTGCGGATGGCCGCGCACCGGCGGGCCCGTCAGGCCACCGGGGCGGGTACCCCCAGCACGCGGTCGAGGTAGGCGTTGGACAGCGTGCCGGTGGGGTCCAGCCGGTCGCGCACGGCGGTGAACTCGCCGAACCGCGGGTAGCGCTGCGCCAGGGCGGCGGCGTCCAGGCCGTGCTCCTTGCCCCAGTGCGGCCGGCCGCCGACCTCGCCGGCCAGCCGCTCCAGGGCCGCGAAGCAGTCGGCCGGGTCGCTGCGGGCGGGCACGTGCACCGCGACGTAGGCGGTGTCCCGGCCCTGCGCGGTTGAGAGCGGGACGTCGTCGGCGGCGGCGTAGCGCACCTCGGTGGGGATGGGCAGCCGCCAGCCGCGGCGGTCGGTGAGCCGCTGCAGCTCCCGCAGCAGGTCGGGGACGGCGGCCCGCGGGACGGCGTACTCGCTCTCCCGGAACCGGAACCGGCGGGTGGAGACGAACACCCGGTGCGACAGGTCGGTCGCCGTCCGGGGGCTGAGGGCGGTGGAGGCGAAGCGGGCCAGCGGCGGCACCAGCGCGGGCACCGCGCGGCCGGTGGCGATCAGGGCGGCGTAGGCGCCGTTGGACAGCAGCTCGTCCTCCCACAGCGCCTGCCACCGCGGCAGCGGCGCCAGGCCCTCGGACAGGGGGACCCGGGTGTTGCGCTTGGTCAGGCAGGTGCCGGTGTGGCCGAACCAGTGGAACTCGACGTGGTCGGTGGAGGTCATGAACCCGTCGAGATCGGCCAGCAGGGCCGCCAGCGGCATCGGCTCCTCGACCATCCGCAGCCCGAACGCGGGCACCGCCTGCAGCGTCACCGTGCTGAGCACGCCGAGGGCGCCCAGCCCGAGCCGGGCGACGGACAGCACGTCGGGGTGCTCGTCGGCCGAGCAGTCCAGCACGGTGCCGTCGGCGGTGACCAGCTGCAGGGCGCGCACCTGGGTGGCCAGCCCGCCGAACGCGGCGCCGGTGCCGTGCGTGCCGGTGGACAGCGCACCGGCGACGGTCTGCCGGTCGACGTCGCCCAGGTTGGTCAGCGCCCAGCCCTCGCGGGCCAGCACCGCGTTCAGCCGGTGCAGCGTCATGCCGGCCTGCACGGTGACCAGGCCGTCGGGGGTGATGTCGACCAGGTCGGCGTGCCGGTCGAGCACCAGCTGCACCTGCTCGGGCCGGCCGATGCCGGAGAAGGAGTGACCGCTGCCGATGGGGCGCACCCGGCGGCCGGCGACCGTCGCCTCGTGCAGCACGGTCGCGATCTCCTCGGCGCCCCGCGGGTGCCGGACCTCGATGCCGGTGGCGCGCTGGTTGCCGGCCCAGTTGCGCCACCTCACCGGGCACGCTCCACGCGGGCCTCGTCGAACACCGGCTCGGGCGACTCCCGCACCCGGCCGTCGGAACCGAAGACCAGGAACCGGTCGAAGGAGCGGGCGAACCAGCGGTCGTGGGTGACCGCGACGACGGTGCCGTCGAAGGCGGCCAGCGCCTGCTCCAGCGACTCCGCCGAGAGCACGTCGAGGTTGTCGGTGGGCTCGTCGAGCAGCAGCAGCGTCGCCCCCGACAGCTCCAGCAGCAGCACCTGGAAGCGGGCCTGCTGACCGCCCGACAGCGACCGGAACAGCGAGTCGCCGGCCGCGGCCAGCCCGTACCGGCGCAGCACCGCCATCGCCCTGCCGCGGTCGATGCCCGGCCGGCCGGGCTCGCCGTGCCACAGCAGGTCGGTGAGGGTGCGGTCCATCCACTCCGGGTGGGCGTGGGTCTGGGCGAAGAAGCCGGGGACGACGCGGGCGCCCAGCTTCCAGGTGCCGGTGTGGTCGACGTCCTGGCCGGCGAGCAGCCGCAGGAAGTGCGACTTGCCGGCCCCGTTGGACCCCAGGACCGCGACCCGGTCGCCGTAGTCCAGCTCGACGTCGAAGGGCCGCATCAGGCCGGTCAGCTCCAGGTCGGCGGCGACCAGCACCCGCACACCGGTGCGCCCGCCCGTCAGGCGCATGGACACCTCCTGCTGCGGCGGGCGCTCGGGCGGCGGGCCGGCCGCCTCGAACTTGGCCAGCCGGGTCTGCATGGCGTGGTAGCGGTTGGCCATGTCCGGGGAGTTGGCGGCCTGCTGCTGCATCGTGCGGGTGAGGTCGACCAGCCGCTGGTGCTCCTCCTCCCAGCGCAGCCGCAGCTCGGCCATCCGCTCGTGCCGCGCCTCGCGGGCGGCCGGGTAGTCGGCCCAGCGCCCGCCGTGCACCCACGCCGTCCCGCCCTCGACGGTGACCACCCGGGTGGCGACGGTGGCCAGCAGCTCGCGGTCGTGGCTGACGAACAGCACCGTCTTGCGGGTCTCGGCCAGCCGGGCCTCCAGCCAGCGCTTGCCGGGGACGTCGAGGTAGTTGTCCGGCTCGTCGAGCAGCAGCACCTGATCGGGGCCGCGCAGCAGGCACTCCAGGGCCAGCCGCTTCTGCTCCCCGCCCGACAGCGTCTGCAGCTCGCGGTACTTGCACCGCTCGTACGGGACGCCGAGCGCGGCGACGGTGACGGTGTCCCAGGTGACCTCGACGTCGTAGCCGCCGACGTCGCCCCAGTGCGCCAGGGCGTTCGCGTAGGCCATCTGCGCGGGCTCGTCGTCGCGCTCCATCATCACCAGCTCGGCGGCCTCGACGGCGTGCCAGGCCTCGCGGACGGCGGGCGGGGCGAGGTCGACGAGGAACTGCTGCACGGTCGTGGCGTCGCGCACCGACCCGATGAACTGGCGCATCACGCCCAGGCCGCCGACCACCGCGACCGAGCCGGCGTCGGGGGTCAGGTCGCCGGTGATGATCCGCAGCAGGGTGGTCTTGCCGGCGCCGTTCTCCCCCACCAGCGCGGCGACCGCGCCGTCCCCGACCCGGAAGGACACGTCGTCGAGCAGCACCCGCCCGTCGGGGAGGGTGAACCGGATCCCGGTGACGTCGACGTAGCCCACGGCGACCAGTCTGGCCGACGGGGTCCAGCACCTAGCCCAGCAGCATGGAGAACAGCACCGCGCCGGCGGCCAGCACCATCGCCAGCACGATGACCCCGGCGACGAGCCGCTGCCGCCGTCGTCCCTGCTCCCCGTTGGTCCCGCCCATGCCGAGCATGGGCGGGACCGTACCCGGGATCAGGCCGGGACGGCAGGCGCGAACGGCGACGGGGCGATCCCGGCCGCGGCCTCCATCTCCCGGACCAGCGGCAGCACCTTCGCCCCGAACTGCTCGACCTCCTCCTGGAAGTGCAGGAAGCCGCAGAGGATGAGGTCCACGCCGTGCTTGCGGAACTCCACGATGCGCTCGGCGATCTGCTCCGGGGTGCCGATCAGGTTGGTGCGGAAGCCGTCGTTGTACTGGACCAGGTCCTCGAAGGTGGAGTCCGCCCACATGCCGCGCTTGTCGCCGGTGGAGCTGCCGGCCTGCTGCACCGCGTCGCGGAACCCCTCGACGGCGGGCTTGTTCGCCTTGGCGACGATCTCCCGCAGGGTCTCCCGGGCCTCGGCCTCGGTGTCGCGGGCGATGACGAAGCCGTTGAGGCCGAACCGCACCCGGCGGCCCAGCGGGTCGGCGACCGCGCGCACGTCGCGGATCTGCTCGTCGATGCCGGCCAGGTCCTTGCCGTTGGAGAAGTACCAGTCGCTGACCCGCCCGGCCATGGCGCGGGCGGCGGTGGAGTTGCCGCCCTGGAAGATCTCCGGGTGCGGGCGGCCCTCCGACGCCAGCGGCTTGGGCTTGAGGTCGAAGTCCCGGAAGCGGTAGAAGTCGCCGCCGAGGGTGTAGCCCTCCTCGGTCCAGATGCCGCGCAGCGCGGAGATGAACTCCTCGGCCCGCCGGTAGCGCTCGTCGTGCTCCAGCCACGGCTCGCCCATGGCGGTGAACTCGCCCTTGAACCAGCCGGAGACGACGTTGACGGCGAACCGGCCGCCGCTCATGTGGTCGGCGGTGGCGCCCAGCTTGGCCAGCACGCCGGGCTGCCACAGCCCCGGGTGGACGGCGGCGATGACCTTGAGCCGCTCGGTGGCCAGCAGCAGGCCGAGGGAGAACGACGTCGACTCGTGCTGGAACTCCGCGCCGTAGCTGGCCATGTAGCGGACCTGGGAGAGGGCGTACTCGAAGCCGACGGCCTCGGCGGTCTGCGCGAGCTTCCTGTTGTAGTCGTAGCCCCAGTCGGTGCGCTGCTCGATGGTCGAGGTGACCAGGCCGCCGCTGACGTTGGGGACCCAGTAGGCGAACTTGGTCGCCGCGGGCTGCTCGGGGGTGGGCACCTGGTCGGTCATGCACCCGAGGGAACCACAGCGACCTGGTGGGGAATCACGCGCGGGCCGGGCGCCGACCCCACAGCAGGGTGTCCAGCGCGGTGCCGGCCGGGGTCTCGCGGGGCAGCTGCTCGAGCCGGTCGACGTCCAGCCGGGCCGCCACCGGGGCCAGCCGGTCGACCGAGTGCAGGATCGCGGTGTCCTGCGGGCCGCCGACCCCGTGCGCCACGTTGTCCACGTCGTGGCCGAGCACCAGCAGGTGCCCACCGGGGCGCAGCCACCCGACCGCGCGGGTCAGCAGCTCGGTCGTCTCCGGCTCGGGCAGGTGCAGGTAGACCACCAGCACCAGGTCCAGGGACGCCTGCGCCGCCGTCCAGGTGGTCACGTCGGCGACCGACCACAGCACGTCGGGGCCGTGCCAGGTCGCGCGGCCCCGGTCCAGGCCGACGGCGGAGAAGTCGACCGCGGTGACCCGCCACCCGCGGGCGGCCAGCCAGAGCGCGTGCCGGCCCTCCCCCGCGGCGAGGTCGACGGCGGTGCCCGGCGCCAGGTCGGCGCACAGCTGCGCCACCACCGGGTTCGGGTCGGCCGACCACTGCTGCTTCTCGGCGTAGCGGGCGTCCCAGTCGGTGGCGTGCACGGCGGCACCGTAGTGGTCGGGACTGGGCCCCGGCTGTGACCGCTGCGCACACGATCGGGTGGTCTCGTGAGGCCGGTCGCAGTTCCCGTCCACCGGGAGGCACCGCTCGGCGGTGCGGCCCGGTGCGGCGACCATGGCGGCGTGCCCCTCGCCGCCCACCACCTGATCGGTCACCGCCCACCGGCGGTCCCCGCGCTGTGGGCGGCGGCCGGGCGGCGGGCGCTGTCGGCCGCGCTCTGCGTGGCGGTCCCCCTCGGCGCCGGGGTCGCCGCCGGGCACGCCGACCTGGGGTCGGCCGCGGCGCTGGGCGGGCTGACCGCGGTCTACGGCCACCAGCTGTCCTACCGCCGGCGGGCGGCGGTGGTCGCCGGGTGCGGGGCGGTGCTGGTGCTGGCCGTCGCGGTCTGCGGTCTGGTCGGCGGGTCACCGGTGGCGCTGTCGGTGGTGCTGGGCCTGCTCGCCGGTGCCGCCGCCGCGGCCACCGCGGTGCTGCGCGTCGGCCCGCCCGGGGCCCTGGGCGTCGTCCTGGTCGGCGGCAGCGCCAGCGCGCTCGGCGCCGCGCCGTCGGCGCTGGCCGGCCACGTGGCGGCCGCGGCGGGCGGGGCCGCGCTCGCCTGGTTCGTGGTGATGGCGCCCTGGGTCCGCGACCCGGCAGGGCCCGAGCGCCGCGCGGTGGCCGCGGCCGCCGCGGCGGTCGCCGGGTCCGCCCCGCCCGAGGTGGTGGCCCGCGCGCTGCGGGTCGCCGACGCGGCGGTCGCCGGGGGCACCCGGCGCCGACCGTCCCTGCGGCCCCGCGTGCACGAGCTGGAGGCCGCCTTCCTGCACGGGCTGTCGCCCGCCGACGTCCCGCCGGTCCCGCCGTCCGCCCCGGCCGGCAGCCCGGTCCGGGACCTGCCCGCCTGGGTCGCCACGGCGCTGCGCACCACCGCCGGGGTCGCCGCGGCGGGCCTGGTCGCCGCCGCGCTGGGGCTGGGCAGCACCTACTGGGCGTCCACGACGGCGGTCGCGGTGCTGATGGGCACCGGCGCCCGGGCCGCGCGGACCCGCGCGGTGCACCGCGTCACCGGCACCCTGGCCGGGGTCGGCGTCGCCGGGCTGCTGCTGGCCGCGGACCTGCCGGTCGGGGTCGAGGTGGTCGTCGTCGGCCTGCTGCTCGTGGGGGTGGAGCTGCTGGTCGCGGCGCAGTACGTGCTCGCGGTCGCGCTCATCACGCCGCTGTCGCTGATGCTCGTGCACGTCGGCGTCCCGGGCCGCAGCGGCGCGGAGCTCATCGGGACCCGGCTCACCGAGACCGTGGTCGGCATCGCGCTGGCACTGGCCGCGGGCCTGCTGCTGCTCCCCCGGGCGGCCAGCCGCCGGCTGCCCGCCGCGGTCAGCGCCGCCGAGCGGGCGACGGCCGCGCTGGTCGCGGGCGCCGGCGACGAGGGCGTGCTGCGGGGCGCGCTGGAGGGCCTGGACGAGGTCGGGACGGCGGCGCGGGCGGAGCTGCGCCCGGCGGCGGGGACGGCGGCCTGGCTGCACCGGGCCCGGTGGACCGCCGACGTCGGGTGGGGCCTGCTGGCCGCCCGGGCCCGCGGGGAGGCCGACCTGGCCGCCGCGCTGGGCGAGCGCGTCCGGGTGCACGGGACCGTTTCGGCCCCCGTCGACGAGGGGCATGGGCCCTGATGTCTCGCGTCCAGGGAACGGCGCCGGCACCTCCTGCCCGCCCGAGCCCAGGGATCCCCCATGCCTCCTGCACGCAAGCCCGACCAGTCCGCCCCCGCCCAGGTCAGCGCCACCGGCGTCCCGTTCGAGGCGCCAGGCGGCGACCGCGACCCGCGCGCCCAGGGCGGCGACGCCCTCACCTCGCCCAACGGGGTGCGGATCCCCGACACCGACCACGCGCTGAAGGCGGGCCGGCGCGGTCCGACCCTGCTGGAGGACTTCCACCTCCGCGAGAAGGTCAGCCACTTCGACCACGAGCGCATCCCCGAGCGTGCGGTGCACGCCCGCGGCGCCGGGGCGCACGGCGTCTTCACCGCCAACGGGACGGCGGCCAGCATCACCCGCGCACCGGTGCTGGCCGAGGAGGGCCTGCAGACGCCGGTGTTCGTGCGGTTCTCCACCGTGCTGGGGTCCCGCGGCTCGGCCGACACCGCCCGTGACACCCGCGGGTTCGCGACGAAGTTCTACACCAAGGAGGGCACCTGGGACCTGGTCGGCAACAACATGCCGGTCTTCTTCGTCCAGGAGGCCATCAAGTTCCCCGACCTCATCCACGCCGCCAAGCCCAGCCCGGACCGGGAGATCCCGCAGGCGCAGTCGGCGCACGACTCGTTCTGGGACTTCGTCTCCCTGCACACCGAGGCCACCCACCACGTGCTGTGGAACATGAGCGACCGGGGCATTCCGCGCAGCTACCGGATGATGGAGGGCTTCGGCGTCCACTCCTTCCGGATGGTCAACCAGGCGCGCGAGACGGTGCTGGTGCAGTTCAAGTGGACCCCCAAGCTGGGCGTGCACTCCCTGACCTGGGAGGAGGCGCAGCTGGCCATGGGCACCGACCCGGACTTCCACCGCCGCGACCTCGCCGACGCCATCGAGGCGGGCGCCTTCCCGGAGTGGGAGCTGGGTGTGCAGGTCTTCCCCGACACCGAGGACCAGATGTTCGAGGGCATCGACCTGCTCGACCCCACCAAGATCGTGCCGGAGGAGATGGTGCCGGTGCAGACGATCGGCACGCTCGTGCTGAACGCCAACCCGACCAACTACTTCAGCGAGACCGAGCAGGTCGCGTTCAACACCGGCCACGTGGTGCCCGGCATCGAGTTCACCGACGACCCGCTGCTGCAGGGCCGCAACTTCTCCTACCAGGACACCCAGCTCACCCGCCTCGGCGGACCGAACTGGACCCAGCTGCCGATCAACCGCCCGCACGTGCCGGTCAACGACGACCACCGCGACGGCTTCATGCAGCAGGGCGTGCCGACCGGGCAGGCGCCGTACTCCCCCAACACCGTCGACGGCGGCTCACCGCGGCCCGCCGGGTGGGACGAGGGCGGCTACGTCGTCGTCCCGCGGAAGGTGGAGGGCGAGGTCGTGCGCGCGGTGGCCTCCTCCTTCGACGACCACTTCAGCCAGCCCGCGATGTTCTGGGCGTCGTTGTCCGACGTCGAGAAGACGCACACCGTCGAGGCGTACACCTTCGAGCTCGGCAAGGTCTACGAGCAGCCGATCAAGGAGCGGGTGCTCGGCGTGCTGGCCCACGTCGACACCGAGCTGGCCGCCCTGGTCGCCGACGGGCTGGGCCTGCCCGCCCCCGAGGGCACCCCGGCCGAGCACCTGCCCGCCTCCCCCGCGCTCGCCCAGGTCACGGGCGAGTCGTTCCCGCTGGACGGCCGGCAGGTCGCCGTCGTCGCCGGACCCGACGCCGACCTGGCCGGCATCGCGGCTCTGCGCCAGGCCCTGGACGCCGAGGGCGCCCAGCTCAAGGTGCTGGCACCGCGTGGCGGCGTGCTGGGGACGGGCGAGGACCAGCAGGTGGTCGAGCGGACGAACCTGACCGCCCGCTCGGTCGAGTTCGACGCCGTCGTCGTGGCCGACGGCGCCCCGGACGACGGCGACGTCAAGGCCGTCGTCCTGCTGCAGGAGGCCCTGCGCCAGCTCAAGCCGTTCGCGGCCTGGGGCTCGGGTGCACAGGTGCTGACGTCGGCGGGGGTGTCCGGTCCGGGTGTGTTCACCGGCGCGTCCGTGGCCGACGTGGTCGGGGACCTGGTGGCCGCGATGGGGCAGCACCGGGTCTGGGAGCGCGCCGAGCTGGTCACCGCCTCCGCCGTCCCGCCCGCGGTCTGACCACCCGCCCCCGTCGTCCCACCGGGGCGGCGGGGGCGGCACCCTCGCGGTCAGGCCAGCTGGTCGACCGCCCGCTGCAGGTCCTCGGCCGACACGGGCCCGGGGTAGGCCGCGGCGACCCGCCCCCGGTCGTCCAGCACGACGGTGGACGGCGTGCTGGTCAGCGGCCACGCCCGGAAGGCGGTGGCGAGCTCGCCGCCGGGGTCGTCGATCGACGGGTAGCTGATGCCCTGGTGGACGCGGAACTGCTCGGCGAGCTCGGGGCTGTCGCGCAGCGCGACGCCGACGACCAGGACGTCGGGGTTCCTGTCGGCGAGGTCCTGCAGCTCGGGGACCTCCAGCCGGCAGGGCGGGCACCAGCTGCCCCAGAAGTTGACGACGGTGACGACGCCGTCGGTGCGCGCGGGGTCGAAGGTGCCGCCGCCCAGCAGGTCGCCCGCCACGGGCGGTGCGGGGTCGCGGTCGGCCACCGGGATGACCTCGCCGGGCGGGGTCGGGTCGGCGCCCCCGCTGCAGCCGGTGAGCACGAGCAGCGCGGCCAGGCCGAGCACCGCCGCCCTCACCGCCGTCGCCTCCCGGGCGGGACCAGCAGCGCGGCGGCCAGCAGGACGACGGTGCCCGGGTCGGCCGGGCCCTCGGCGGTGGCCTGGATGTCGGGGCTGCCGATCCAGCCGGCACGGCCCAGCGGCCAGATGATCAGCGACGCCTTGCCGATGACGTCGTCGACGGAGACCGGGCCGTGGTCCCGCGAGTCGGCGGAGTCGCCGCGGTGGTCGCCCATCACCCAGAGCTGCCCGGTCGCGAGCGTCACCGGGCCGAACGCGCGCTGGTCGTCCTGGTAGAGGTAGGGCTCGTCGAGGGGCGAGCCGTCGACGGTGACCCGGCCCTGGTTGTCGCAGCACTGCACGGTCTGCCCGCCGACCGCGATGACCCGCTTGACGAAGTCGCGGTCGCTGGGCGGGGCGGTGCCGACCGCGCGGCCGACGAACAGGGCGGCCCGCGCGAACCAGTTCCCCGGCTCGTCGGCCTGCCCCTCCGACGGCCAGGTGTCCGGGCCCTCGAAGACCACGACGTCACCGGGCTGCGGGTCGCCGAACCAGTAGGGCGGCTTGGTCACCAGGATCCGGTCGGCGGTGCAGCCGGTGCACCCGTGCAGCGTCTGCTCCATCGACGCCGACGGGATGTAGAACGGCTGCACCAGGAAGGTCTTGACCAGCACCGCCAGGACGACGGCGACCAGCAGCAGGACCGGCAGCTCCTTGAGCAGCGACCCCTGCTTCCTCCCCGGGTCCGCCACGGGCGAAGCGTGCGGGACGCCGCCGCCGGGGGTCAACCCCGCAGCCGGAGCACGTCCCCGGGCGCGAGCTGGGCGCAGCGGTCGACGTCGGCGTCGGCGATGTAGCCGATCACCGGGTAGCCGCCGGTGACCGGGTGGTCGGCGAGGAACAGCACCGGCCGGCCCGACGGCGGCACCTGCAGCGCCCCGCGCGCCATGCCCTCGCTGGCCAGCTCGCCGTCGCGGGCCCGGGTCAGCTCCGGGCCGGCCAGCCGCAGGCCGACCCGGTTGCTGTCGCCCGTGACCTCCCACGCCGTCCCGGTGAGCACCCGGTGGGCCGCGTCGGGGAACCAGTCCGCGCGCGGCCCCGGACGCAGCGCCACCGTCAGCTCCCGCACCGGCTCGGCCACCGGGGCCACGTCGACGCCGGGCCACGGCCGGGTCGCCGTCCCCGTGGGCAGGACGTCGCCGGCCGCCAGCGGCTCCGGCCCCAGCCCGGAGAGCAGGTCGGTGGACCGGGAGCCGAGCACCGGGGGGACGTCGACCCCGCCGCGCACCGCCAGGTAGCTGCGCAGGCCCCGGGCGGGCGGGCGCAGCCGCAGCTGCTCCCCCGCGCCCAGCCAGGCCGGCGCCGCGTACGGGGCACCGGTGCAGCGGGCGCCGGTCAGCGCGACCCACACCCCGGCGTCCGCGCGCACGACCAGCCCGCCGGCGGTGACCTCCAGCAGGGCGGCCGACGGGGCGTTGCCGACCAGCCGGTTGGCCAGCGCGGCCGACGCCCGGTCCGCCGCGCCCGACCGGCCGATGCCCTCGGCCGCCAGGCCGGGCCGGCCGAGGTCCTGCACCGTGGTCAGCGGGCCCGGTGCCAGCACGGTGAGCGTCACGGCAGCGCCGTGAACCGGATGCGCACGCCCGGGCGCAGCAGGGCCGCCGGGTCGCGGTCGACGTCGAACACGGCCAGGTCGGTCCGGCCCAGCAGCTGCCAGCCCCCGGGCGAGGCCTGCGGGTAGACCGCGCCGAACCCGCCGGCGACGGCGACCGACCCGGCCGGCACCCGGGTGCGCGGGGTGGCCCGCCGCGGCACGTCCCACCCGCCGCCGTCGGGCACCGCGTAGCCGAAGCCGGGGGCGAACCCGCCGAACGCGACGGTCCAGGCGGTGCCGGTGTGCCGGGCGACGACCTCGTCGACGTCGCAGCCCAGCGCCGCGGCGACGTCGGCGAGGTCCGCGCCGTCGTAGTGCACCGGCACCTCGACCTCCGCGCCCCGCGGCCGCGCCCCCGCGACCGGCTCGGCGGCCCGGACCCACGAGGCGACGGCGACCACCGACGTCCGGCCGGGGTCCAGCGCCACCAGGACGGTGCGGGCGGCGGGGACGACGTCCAGCACGCCGTCCGGGCGGTCGGCGAGGGCGGCGTGCAGGGCGAGCACCTCGTCGAGGTCGGCGAGCTCGACCAGCACCGCGGCGTCCCCGCTGGGCAACAGCCTCATGCGAAGGCGGCGAGCTCGACCCCCGCCGCGGTCAGCTCGGCGCGCACCCGGCGGGCGATGCCGACCGCGCCCGGGGTGTCGCCGTGCACGCAGATCGACGCCGGGGCCAGCCGCAGCTCGCCGCCGTCCACGTCGCGCACGGGTCGCCCGGTGGCCATGGCGACGCAGCGGGCGGCGATCTCGTCGGCGTCGTGCAGCACGGCGCCGGGCTCCCGGCGGGGCACCAGCGTCGCCGCGGGCGTGTAGCCGCGGTCGGCGAAGGCCTCGTCCACCCCGGTGAGCCCGGCGTCGCGGGCCAGCCGCAGGAACGCCGAGCCGGGCAGGCCCAGCACCGGCAGCGAGGCGTCGACGTCCACGACGGCCGCGACCACGGCGGCGGCCTGCTCCTCGTGGTGCACGACGGCGTTGTAGAGCGCGCCGTGCGGCTTGAGGTAGCGCACCCGGTCCCCGGCGACCCGGGCGAACGCCGACAGCGCGCCGAGCTGGGCGACGACGTCCTGGGTCAGCTCGTCGGGGTCGACGTCGATGAACCGGCGGCCGAAGCCGGGCAGGTCGCGGTAGGAGACCTGGGCCCCGATGGCGACCCCGTGCTCCACCGCGCGCTCGCAGACCCGCCGCATGGTGCGCGGGTCACCGGCGTGGAACCCGCAAGCCACGTTCGCGCTGGTGACGACCTCGAGCAGGGCGTCGTCGTCGCCGAGGGTCCAGGCGCCGAAGCCCTCGCCGAGGTCGGCGTTGAGGTCCATCAGTCCTCCGGCTCGGGCGGGACCTCCGTGCCGTCCCGGTCGGCCCACTCCAGCAGGGGGCGGAAGTCGAACACCTCGCGGTCGATGCCGGCGTGCAGGTCACCGAGCTCGGCGAAGCGGGCGGGCACGGTGGCGATGGTGAAGTCGCGGGGGTGCGCGTCGTCGACCTCGTCCCAGCGGATCGGCGTGGACACCGTCGCCTCGGCGTTGCCGCGCACCGAGTAGGCCGCGGCGATCGTGTGGTCGCGGGCGTTCTGGTTGTAGTCCAGGAAGATCGCCGTCGGGTCGCGGTCCTTGCGCCACCAGGTCGTGGTGACGTCGGCGCTGCGCCGCTCGACCTCCCGGGCGAAGGCCAGCGCACCCCGCCGGACGTCGGCGAACCCGTGCTCGGGCTCGATCCGGACGTAGACGTGCAGGCCCTTGCCCCCGCTGGTCTTCGGGAAGCCGACGGCGCCCAGCTCGTCGAGCACCTCGTGCACCACGTGCGCGACCCGGCGGACGGCGGCGTAGTCGGCGTCGGGCATCGGGTCCAGGTCGATGCGCCACTCGTCGGGCACCTCGGTGTCGGCGCGGCGGCTGTTCCACGGGTGGAACTCCACGGTCGACATCTGCACCGCCCACGCGACGTGCGCCAGGTGGGTCACGCACAGCTCGTCGGCGGTGCGGTTCCAGCGCGGGAAGTGCAGCCGCACCGTCTCGATCCACGGCGGGGCACCCGCGGGGATGCGCTTCTGGTGCACCTTGTCGCCCTCGACGCCCTTGGGGAAGCGGTGCAGCATGCACGGCCGCTCGCGGAGCCCGTTGACGATCCCGGGGCCGACGGCGAGGTAGTAGTCGAGCAGGTCCTTCTTGGTCCAGCCGTGCGCCGGGAAGTAGACCCGGTCGGGGCTGGACAGCCGGACGTCGAGCCCGTCGACCTCGACCTCGATGGCGTCGCTCACGCCGGCAGTCCTACCGCATCGGCCGACAGCTGCCACAGGTCCCGCGCGCGGCGGTCGTCGGTGGCCCACGGCATGGCCGGCGCGGTGGCCCGGTCGGCGTGGAAGCCGCCGTTGCGCCAGCCCTCGGCGGCGGTGGCCAGCCAGACCAGGGTGTCCGCGCCCTGGGCCGGGGTGCGGAAGCTGCGGGACAGCCCGAGCTTCCACGCCAGCCCGGACAGCCCGCCCGACCGGGCACCGAACGACGTGGCCACCGCGCCGGGGGTGTAGCAGGTGGCGGTGACGTCGGGTGCCCAGCGGCGGGCCAGCTCGCGGGTGAACAAGGCGTTCATCGTCTTGGCGCGGGAGTAGGCGAGCATCCCGGCGTAGGGCCGGGGCGGGTCGGCGGTCACCGTGCGCGGCAGCGGGCCGATGCGGTGCATGAACGACGACGTCGTCACCACCCGGGCGCGGGCCGCGCGCAGCGGCTCCTCGAGCAGCCGGGTCAGCAGGTACCCGGCGAGGTGGTCGACCTGGAACGTCGTCTCGAACCCGTCGGCCGTCGTCGTCCGGCGGGGGAAGGAGGCACCGGCGTTGTTGGCCAGCACGTCGATGCGCGGGTGCCGCTCCAGCAGGGTGCCCGCCAGCGCGCGGACGTCGTCGAGCCGGGCGAAGTCGACGGTGTGCCGCTCCACGGCGCGGTGGTCGTCGGGGTGGCCCTGGCGCTCGAGCTCGTCGGCGACCGCGGCGGTCTTGTCCGGCGACCGGCCCACCACGACCACCCGCCAGCCGTCGCGGTGCAGCCGGCGCGCGGCCGCCGCCCCGATGCCGTCGGAGGCACCGGTGACGACGGCGGTGCGGGGCGCGCTCAGGCCTTCGGCTCCACGAGCACGACGGGGATCTCCCGGTCGGTCTTCTGCTGGTACTCGGCGTAGTCGGGGAAGGCGGCGACCGCGCGCTCCCACCACTGCGCCTTCTCCTCGCCGTGGACCTCGCGGGCGACGCCGTCCCACACGCGCTCGCCGTCCTGCACGGTGACCTCGTCGGGGTGCGCCTTGAGGTTGAAGTACCAGGTCGGGTGCTTGGGTGCCCCGCCCTGGCTGGCGACCATGGCGTAGACGCCGTCGTGCTCGACCTTCATCAGCGGGTTCTTGCGGACCTTGCCGCTCTTCGCACCGCGCGTGGTGAACACGACGACCGGTTCGGGGCGGCCCGGGAGGGTGTTCGCCTCGCGTCCGCCGCTGCGCTCGTAGGCCTCGACCTGGTCGCGGACCCACTTCTCCGGGCTGGGCTCGTACTCGCCTTCCAGTGGCATGCCCCGACCCTAGGACCCCCCGCCCGACCCCGCCCCCGCGCGGGCGCGGAGGTGCCAGGCGGCGGCGAGCAGGACCACCGCGACCAGGGCCGCGGTCCCGCCGGCGAAGGCCGCCAGCACCGCCCCGCTGCGGACGTCGTCCTGCCCGGCCCCGCCCACCGCACCGGCGACCAGCGCGACCGCCGCCACCGCGAGCCACGCCCAGGGCACCCCGCCGGGCACCGGCCGCGCCGGGGTGCGCCGCCACCACAGCAGCACCCAGACCGCGACGGCCAGGCCGCCTGCCAGGCCGGACAGGTCCTGCAGCCAGCCGTACAGCGGCTCCCCCGCCACCTGCGACGACAACGCCGGGATGTGCTCGGGCCCCCACCGGCGCGGGTGGGTGAACTCGTCCCACAGCACGTGGGTGGCCGCACCCAGCACCACCGCCCCGGCCAGCACCACCGCCCCGGCCAGCAGCGCCGGCCCGCGGGCGCCGCCCACCCGCGGGGGGCCGGGGACCGGCAGCCGGGCGCGCAGCGGGCCGGGCGCGGTCGCGACCAGCGGCGCGGCGAGGAACCCGTGCCACAGCGCCCACAGCAGCAGCCCGCCGACCAGGTCGGTGGTCACCACGGCCAGCGCGGTGTGCGTGCGCAGACCGAGGTCGACCGGCAGGTAGTAGGGCAGGTCCGGCACCACGCTCCCGGCCACCGGCGCGGACGCGGGCAGCCGGCTGCGCAGGAACGGCAGGACGGCGGCCGGGTGGCTCAGGGTGAAGGGCACGGCCTCAGCCGGCGGCGTCCTCGGCCAGGACGTGGGCCACCAGCGCGTTGGCGTGCCCGTGGCCCATGCCGTGCTCGGACTTCAGCCAGGAGACCAGCGCCATGTGCTTGGCGTCGGGCTCGGCGGCCCGCTTCTCGCGCACCAGGTGCTGCCACTCACCGATCGGCCGGCCGTACTTCTTCTCCATCGACGGGAAGTAGCTCGCCGGGCCCTGCACCTTCTCGGTCACGACCGCCATCCTGGCGCACGGGAACCTCCCGGTGGGCGCACTCGTGCACCGGTGGCACGGCGGGCCCCTGTTCGGCAGGGTGTCCGCAGACGACGATCCAGAGGAGGACGACGTGGTGGACTTCGGGAAGTTCGCGAAGAAGGCCCAGGACGCGCTGGCGCAGGGGTCGGACCGGATCGAGGCCGCGCTCAAGGACAACGCCGGCAAGATCGAGGGCGCCGTCGACAAGGCCGGGCAGTTCGCCAAGGAGAAGATGCCCGACCGCGCCGCCCAGATCGACAACGCGACGCAGAAGGCCAAGGCCGCCGTCCCGCGGCACGAGGACGGCACCGGCAGCGCCTCGACCGCGACCGGCTACCCCGGCTCCCCGGCCACGGCCGGCGGCACGGGCGCCCCGGTGCCCCCGGTGACCCCGGTCACCCCCGCTCCGCCGGCCCCGCCGGTGCCCCCGACGCACACCGCGCCGCCGGCCCCGGCCACCCCCACCGCGGCCGACACCACCGCGCCGAGCTGGAGCCCCCCGGGCGCGGACACCCAGGCCACCCCGCCCACCCCGCCGGCGCCGCCGACGCACACCCCGCCGCCCACGCACACGCCGCCGTCCCCGACCCCCGAGGTCGACCGCGCCGCGCGCGAGCAGGGCTGACCCGGACCGGTGAGCACCCCGACCGACCCCGCTGCCACCGCGGCGGGCATCGCCGCCGGCTACGCCTCGACCGGTCCCGCCCTGGAGCTGGGCTCGGTCGTGGCCGGCGGTGCGCCGCACCCCACCGCACAGGTGCGGGTGCCGCTGTCGATGATGACCCGGCACGGGTTGGTCGCGGGTGCCACCGGCACGGGCAAGACCAAGACGCTGCAGCTGCTGGCCGAGCAGCTGTCCGCGCAGGGCGTCCCGGTCGTGCTGGCCGACGTCAAGGGCGACCTGACCGGGCTGTCCCGGCCCGGCGAGGCCGGTGACCGGGTCACCCGCCGCGCCGCCGACACCGGTGACGAGTGGACGGCGACCGGCTACCCGGTGGAGTTCCTCGCCCTCGGCGGGCTGGGCACCGGGGTGCCGGTGCGCTCCACCATCACCTCCTTCGGGCCGGTGCTGCTGAGCAAGGTCATGGGCCTGAACAAGACCCAGGAGAGCTCCCTGGGCCTGGTCTTCCACTACGCCGACCGCGCGGGCCTGCCGCTGCTGGACCTCAAGGACCTCCGGTCGGTCATCAGCTGGCTGGTCAGCGACGACGGCAAGGCCGACCTCGCGGGCCTCGGCGGGCTGTCGAAGGCGACCGCAGGGGTCATCCTGCGCAACCTCGTCGCCCTCGAGGACCTCGGCGGCGACGTGTTCTTCGGCGAGCCCGAGTGGAGCACCGCCGACCTCATGCGCACCGCCCCCGACGGCCGCGGCGTGATCAGCTCGGTCGAGCTGTCCGCCGTCGCCGACCGGCCGGCGCTGTTCTCGACGTTCCTCATGTGGCTGCTGGCCGACCTGTTCGAGGACCTGCCCGAGGTCGGCGAGGTGGACAAGCCCAAGCTGGTCTTCTTCCTCGACGAGGCCCACCTGCTCTTCACCGGCGCCAGCCCGGCCTTCCTGGAGTCGGTCACCCAGACCGTGCGGCTGATCCGGTCCAAGGGCGTCGGCGTGTTCTTCGTGACCCAGAACCCCACCGACGTGCCGCCCGCCGTGCTCGGCCAGCTGGGCAACCGGGTGCAGCACGCGCTGCGCGCCTTCACCCCGGACGACGCGACCGCGCTCAAGAAGACCGTCAAGACCTACCCGAGGTCCGACGCCTACGACATCGCCGAGACCCTGACGTCGCTGGGCACCGGCGAGGCGGTGGTGACGGTGCTGTCCGAGCGCGGTGCCCCGACCCCGGTGGCCTGGACGATGCTGCGCGCGCCGCGCTCCTTCATGGGCGCCGTCGAGCCGGCGCAGCTGCAGGCCGCCGTCGCCGCCTCGCCCCTGCTGGCCACCTACGGCACCGCCGTCGACCGGGAGTCGGCCTACGAGCGGCTGGCCTCCCGGCTGGCTCCCCCGCCGAGCGCACCGGCCCCGGCCCCGGCGCCCGCACCCGAGGAGCCGCGGGAGCCGGCCGGGCGGCCGCGGTCGCGCCGCGAGCCCGAGCCCGAGCCGGGCGTGGTGGAGCAGGTGCTGGGCTCGTCGGCGTTCAGGTCCTTCGCGCGCTCGGCGGCCTCGGCGCTGGGCCGCGAGATCACCCGCGGCATCTTCGGCACCCGCCGGCGCCGCTAGGGGTGCGGCGCGGGTCAGCCGTTGGGCGGGCGGATCAGGCTGACCACGACCAGCCCGACGAAGACGACCGCGAACGCCCACACGGGGACGCCGAGCATCCAGAACGTCAGCAGCGCGCTGGCCAGGCAGACCGCCCCGAGGACGCCCACGGTGGCCATGCGCCCCCGCACCCCCTCCGGCCTGCTCATGCCCCGAGGGTCACAGCGCAGGGTCACATCCGCATCACGGCTCGAGAAGCGTTCCCCAGCTGTGATCTGCCAGGGTGGCCCGGTGACCGAACCGAGCCCGCGCGTGGTGGTGCGCGGCGAGACCGTGCTCCGGGTGCGGCCGAGCCACGCCACGCTGTCCATCACCGCCACCGCGCGGGACAGGCGGCGCGACCGCGCCCTGGCGCTGGTCGGTGAGGTGCAGGCCGGGGTGGCCGCGCTGCTGGCCGAGCACGCCGCACTCATCACCCGCTCCTCCACCGCGGCGGTCGGCGTGCACCCCGAGCACGACGACCGGGGCCGGGTCACCGGCTACCGGGCGAGCGTCACCACCCAGGTGCGGGTCGAGGACGTCGACCGGGTCGGCGAGCTGGCCCTGGCCGCCGCCGCCCTGCCGGACTGCTCGCTGTGGGGCCCGGACTGGCGGCTGGACCGCGACGACCCCGCCCACGCGCAGGCCCGCACCGAGGCGATCGGCGAGGCGCTGTCCCGGGCCCGCGGCTACGCCTCGGCCCTGGGCAGCCGGGTCACCGCGCTGGTGGAGCTGCGCGACGTCGGCACCGGCCCCGCCGTCCCGATGATGATGGCCGCCTCGGCGCGCGCCGGGCGCGCGGGCGCGGCCGCCCTGCCCGAACTGGACCTGGAACCGGCGCTGCAGGAGGTGCACGGCGCGGTCGAGGCCGTGTTCCTCGTCTCCGCCCCCGACCTCGAGGAGCTGTAGATGGTGCGCTTCCGTGAAGGTGCCCGGCTGGACACCTCCGGCGTGCAGGACCGCCGTGGCGGCGGGGGCCGGGCCGCGGCCGTCGGCGGTGGCGGCATCGGCGTGCTGGGCCTGATCGCCTTCGTGCTCGTGCAGGTCCTGGGCGGGGGCGGCGGCTCCGGCTCCGGCTCCGGCGCGGACGTCGCGAGCATCCTGTCCCAGCTGCAGGGCGGCGGGTCGGGCACCGCCGACAACACCGAGCTCGCGCAGGAGTGCCGCACCGGGGCCGACGCCAACGACAGCGCCGACTGCGCGGCCGTCGCGATCGTCGACTCCATCCAGGACTACTGGACGACGGCGCTGCCGCAGACCAGCGGCACCGCCTACGCCGACACCCAGACGGTGTTCTTCTCCGGGTCGGTGCAGACCGCGTGCGGCGGCGCGACCAGCGGGTCGGGCCCCTTCTACTGCCCCGGCGACCAGCTGGTCTACGTCGACCTGACCTTCTTCGACCAGCTGCAGACCCAGTTCGGCGCGCGCGGCGGCACGTTCGTCGACGCCTACGTGCTGGCCCACGAGTACGGCCACCACGTGCAGAACCTGCTGGGCACCAACCAGCGGGTCACCCCGGGCGAGACCGGCCCCACGTCGGGCACGGTCCGCCTGGAGCTGCAGGCCGACTGCTACGCCGGGGTGTGGGCCAACCACGCCACCACGGTCTCCGACGACGGCCAGGAGCCGCTGATCACCGAGATCACCCAGGACGACGTCGACCGCGCCCTGGACGCCGCGAGCCGCATCGGCGACGACTTCATCCAGACCAACCTGGGCAGCGGCACCGTCGACCAGGACGCCTTCACCCACGGCTCGTCGGCGCAGCGCGAGCGCTGGTTCAGCACCGGCTACCAGAGCGGTGACCCGGGCGCGTGCGACACGTTCGGCACCGACGACCTCGGGTGAGCGACCTCCGGATCGACGTCGAGGGGCCGGTCGCCACGCTGACCGTGGACCGGCCCGCCAAGCGCAACGCGATGACCCGCGCCATGTGGGCCGCCGTCCCCGGCCTGCTCGCGCAGGTGGTGGACGACGTCCGGGTGCTGCTGGTGACCGGCGCCGGCCCGTCGTTCTGCGCCGGCGCCGACATCGGCGAGCTGCTGGGCGGGGACGACCCGGCCGACCCGATGGCCGGGCTGCGGGCGGACAACCTGGCGGCGCAGGCGGCGCTGCGCGCCTTCCCGCACCCCACCCTCGCCGTCGTCCGCGGGCACTGCATCGGCGGCGGGGTGGAGCTGGCGGCCAGCTGCGACCTGCGGTTGGCCGACGAGACCGCCGTCCTGGGGGTCACCCCGGCCCGGATCGGGGTGGTCTACCCGCCGGCACCCACCCGGGCACTGGTCGACCTGGTCGGCCCGGCGACGGCGAAGTGGCTGCTGTTCTCCGGCGAGCTGCTCGACGCCGCGACGGCGCTGCGGGTGGGACTGGTCGACGAGGTGCACCCCGCCGACCGGCTGGGTGCCCGCGCGCAGGAGTTCGCCGCCGTCCTGGCCGGCCGCTCGGCGCTGACCCAGCGGGCCACCAAGGAGATCGTGACCGCGCTGACCGAGGGCCGGGACGCCGAGCCGGTGGCCGCCCGGCGGTTCCGCGAGACCATCGCCTCCGGCGAGCTGGCCGAGGGCGTGGCCGCGTTCGCGGAGCGGCGGCCACCGCGGTTCCCGTCGGCAGGAATCAGCCCGGCCTGACGGCGTTGCAGCGGGCATGACCACCATCGGCATCATCGGCGCCGGCAACATCGGCGCCCAGCTCGCCCGCATCTCCGTCGACGCCGGCTACGACGTCGTCATCGCCAACTCCCGCGGCCCGGAGACCCTGGCCGACCTCGTCGCCGAGGTCGAGGCCCGGGACACCCGGCAGGGCTCGATCTCGGCGGCCACCGCCACCGAGGCCGGCGCCGCCGGGGAGGTCGTCGTCGTCACGGTGCCGCTGAAGAACCTCGGCGACGTCCCCGTCGAGCCGCTGGCCGGCAAGGTCGTCGTCGACACCAACAACTACTACCCCGAGCGCGACGGCCACATCGCCGAGCTCGACGACGAGAGCACCACCACCGCCGAGATGGCGCAGGCCCACCTGCCCACCTCGAAGGTGGTCAAGGCCTTCAACCACATCTACGCCCAGCACCTCACCGAGCAGCGCTCGGCCACCGGCACCGAGCACCGGCGCGCGCTGGTGATCGCCGGCGACGACGCCGACGCCAAGGCCTGGGTGGCCGACTACATCGACCGGATCGGCTTCGACACCGTCGACGCCGGCCCGCTCGCCGAGGGGTGGCGCATCCAGCGGGACACCCCCGGATACGGCCCGGAGCTCGACGCCGAGCAGCTCCGGCAGGCCCTCGGCGAGGCCAAGCGCTACCGCGACATGTGAGCCGCGGGGGCCGCGCCCGCCGTCCTCAGACGGCGAGCGCGGCCTCGTCGGCCTCGACGGCGGCGTTCCACGCCGGCTTGTCGGCGCGCCAGCCCTCCTCGGTGCGGCCGGCCCGCCAGTAGCCCGACACGCTCAGCAGCCCGCGCGGGACGTCCCAGCGGGCCCGCACCGCCCGGCGCAGCTCCCGGACGAACCCGGCCTCGCCGTGCACGAACACGTGCGGCACGCCCCCGGGCAGCTCGGCGGCCAGGACCGCCGCGGTGAGCGCGCTGCCCACCGGGTTGGCCCCGCGGTGCACCCAGGTCACGCCGGGCAGGTCCTGCTCGTCGGCCGGACCCGCCACCTCGACGAACACGTGCGCCGGCGCGCCCTCGGGCAACCGGGGCAGCGCCGCGGCGATCGCCGGCAGTGCCGAGTCGTCGCCGGCGAGCAGGTGCCAGTCGGCGTCGGCCGACGGCGCGTACGCACCGCCCGGCCCGGCCAGCTGCACCCGGTCGCCGGGCCTGGCGGCCGCGGCCCACGGACCGGCCACGCCCTCGTCGCCGTGCACCACGAAGTCGACGGTCAGCTCGCCGGCCCCGGCGTCCCACGCGCGCACCGTGTAGGTGCGGGTGACCGGCCACCACTCCTGCGGCTGCTCGGCCTGCACCGCCTCGACGTCGAAGGGCGCGCCGTAGGGCGCGCCGGCCGGCGGCAGCTGCAGCTTGACGTAGTGGTCGGTGAACTCGCCCGCGCCGAAGCCGGTCAGGCCCGCGCCGCCGAGCACCACCCGGACCAGGTGGGGCGTCAGCCGGTCGGCGCGGACCACGGTGCCCACCCGGGTGACCCGCTTCTTCTTCGGTGCCTGCGTCACGTCGCTCTCCTTAGGGTCACCTAACCCTACGCCCCCGGGATGGTTGCCCCGGCCAACGTGCGGTCCGGGTCACCCGGCGTGATGATCGCCGCGCGACCCCAGGAGGCAGCGATGGCCAGCGACACCCACGAGCTCGGCACGATCACCACCGACGTCCCCGCCCGGCTCGACCGGCTGCCCTTCTCCCGGTTCCACCGGATGGTGATCCTGGGCCTGGGCACGGTGTGGGTGCTCGACGGCCTCGAGGTCACCATCGTGGGCAGCGTCGGCGCCCGGCTCACCGAGGCCGGCAGCGGCATCTCCATCACCGCGTCGCAGATCGGGCTGGCCGCCTCGATCTACATCGTCGGGTCCTGCCTGGGCGCGCTGTTCTTCGGCCAGCTGACCGACCGGTTCGGCCGCAAGAAGCTGTTCATGCTCACCCTGGGCATCTACGTGGTGGCCACCGTCGCCACCGCCTTCGCCACCGCCCCGTGGTTCTTCTACCTCTGCCGCTTCTTCACCGGCGCCGGCATCGGCGGGGAGTACGCGGCGATCAACTCCGCCATCGACGAGCTCATCCCCGCCCGGCTGCGCGGCCGGGTCGACCTGCTGGTCAACGGCTCGTACTGGCTGGGCTCGGCCGCCGGGTCCGGCGCCTCGCTCCTCCTGCTCGACGAGGGCCTGCTGGGGGCGGGGCTGGGCTGGCGGCTGGCGTTCGGCATCGGCGCCGTCCTCGGGCTGCTGATCCTGCTGGTGCGCCGGCACGTGCCGGAGAGCCCGCGGTGGATGTTCATCCACGGCCAGGCCGACGAGGCCGACCGCACCGTGGCCGACATCGAGCGCGAGGTCGAGCGCGAGACCGGGCAGCAGCTGGAGCCGGTGGACCAGCAGCTGCAGATCCGGCAGCGGCACGTGATCCCGTTCCGGGAGATCGCGAAGGTCGCGTTCACGAAGTACCCGAAGCGCGCCGTGCTGGGGCTGGCGCTGTTCGTCGGGCAGGCGTTCCTCTACAACGGGTTCACCTTCAACCTGGGCACGCTGATGACCACCTACTTCGGCGTGGCCACCTCCACCGCGCCGGTGTTCCTCGTCGTCTACGCCGTCGGCAACTTCCTCGGCCCGGTGCTGCTCGGCCCGCTCTTCGACACCATCGGCCGCAAGCCGATGATCAGCGTCAGCTACCTGGGGTCGGCCGCGATGGCCGTCGTCATCGCCCTGGTGTTCACCGGGCTGACCGAGTGGACGTTCATCGCCCTGCTCGGCGTCACCTTCTTCCTGGCCTCGGCCGGTGCCAGCTCCGCCTACCTCACGGTCAGCGAGATCTTCCCGATGGAGACCCGGGCGCTGGCCATCGCGTTCTTCTACGCGGTGGGCACCGGCCTGGGCGGGGTCATCGGCCCGGTGCTGTTCGGCAAGCTCGTGGAGTCCGGCGACCCCGGCCAGCTCATCACCGGTTTCTGGATCGCCGCCGCGGTCATGGCGATCGGCGGGGTGGCCGAGCTGGTGTTCGGCGTGCAGAGCGAGAACGCCTCCCTGGAGGACATCGCCGACCCGCTCACCGCCGAGCGGTGAGCGCCCCGGCCCCCTAGCGTGGGGCGGCGATGACCGCCGCACCTGCCCGCCGCCGCGACCTCGACGTGGTCCGGGGCCTGGCCGTGCTGCTCGCGCTGGGCTGGCACTTCGCCCGCAAACCCACCGGGGTGCCCCCGCTGACCTGGGCGGCCTCCCCGGGCGGGGCGTTCGGCTGGGCCGGTGTCGACCTGTTCTTCGTGCTCAGCGGCTTCCTGATCGGCCGGCTGGTGTTCCTCGAGACCCAGCGCACCGGGCGGTTCGACGGCTGGCGGTTCAGCGTCCGCCGCGCGTTCAAGCTGTGGCCGGTGCTCTACCTGTACCTCGTCGTCCAGGCCGTGGCCGGCACCGGCCGCCCGGGCGACACCAGCGGATCGCTGTGGCCCAACGTCGTGCACCTGCAGAACTACCTGGGGACGTCGGTGCCCCACCTGTGGTCCCTGGCGGTGGAGGAGCAGTTCTACCTCGCGCTGGCCCTCCTGCTGCCGCTGGCCGCCCGGCGCCGCGTGCGGCCGCGCACCGTCGCCGCCGTGCTCGCCGCGGTGCTGGTGGTCGCGCTCGGGCTGCGGGTCTGGGCCACCGCGCGCGGGTGGGGTGCGGTCGACGTGCAGTGGCAGGCCCAGTTCCGGGCCGACTCGCTGGCCGCGGGCGTGCTGCTGGCGTGGGCCGCGGTGCACCGGCCCGGGGCCTTCGACGCGCTGCACCGCGCCCGGCTGCCGCTGCTGGCCGTCGTGGCCGGCGGCACCGCGTGGCTGGCCATCGTGTCCAAGTCCAGCCCGTGGGGGATGACCGCCGGCTACACGATCGCCTGGGTGTGGGCCGCGGCGATCCTGCTGCTGGTGCTCGACGCCCGCTGGGTGGACCGGGCCGGCTGGGTGTCCCGCCCGATGGCCGCCCTGGGGCGCAACTCCTACGGCATCTACGTGTGGCACGTGCTGGCCGCACAGCTCGTCATCGAGGCGTTGGGCCGCGACTACACCGACGGCGGCGGCGTCAACCTGCTGGTCAAGTACGCCGCCGCCCTCGTCGTCGGGGTGGTCGCGACGCAGCTGGTCGAGCGGCCCTCGCTGTGGCTGCGCGACCGGCTGCTGCCCGGGGTCGCTCAGACGAAGGCCGAGAAGCCCGTCACCGAGCGGCCCACGATGAGCGTGTTCATCTCCCGGGTGCCCTCGTAGGAGTACAGCGCCTCGGCGTCGTTGAAGTACCGCACGACGTTGTTCTCCAGCACGATGCCGTTGCCGCCGAACAGCTCACGGGCCATCGCCACGGTCTCCCGGCCGCGCGCGGTCACGTAGCTCTTGGCCAGCGCCGCCTGGTCGTCGCGCAGCTCGTCGGCCTCCTGCAGCTGGGCCACCCGCACCACCATGCCGAGGCTGGCGGTGACGTTGCCGAGCATCCGCGCCAGCAGGTCCTGGATGAGCTGGAAGGAGCCGATCGGCTTGCCGAACTGCACCCGCTCCTTGGCGTAGGCCACCGCGTACTCGTAGGCGCCCATCTGGCAGCCGACACCGGACCAGGCCACGCCGCCGCGGGTGACCTTGAGGACCTTGTTGACGTCCTTGAAGGTGTTGCCGCCCTCGAGCTTGTGGTCGGCGGGGATCCGGCAGTCGGTGAAGACCAGGTCGGCGTTCTGCACGGTGCGCAGCGCGAACTTGTCCTCGATCTTGGTGGCGGTGAAGCCCGGCGTGCCCTTGTCCACGACGAAGGTCTTGACCTGGTCGTCGGCCTCGTCGCGGGCGAAGACCACCACGTGGTCGGCGAAGGTGCCGTTGCCGATCCAGCGCTTGGCCCCGTCGAGCACCCACGAGTCGCCGTCGCGACGGGCGGTGGTGCGCAGACCGCGGGCGACATCGGAGCCACCCTCGGGCTCGGTCAGGGCGAAGGCCCCGATCTCGTCCATCGACATCATCGCGGGGATCCAGCGCTGCCGCTGCTCCTCCGAGCCCAGGATCATGATCGAGCCCATGGCCAGGCCGTTGTGCACGCCCAGGAAGGTCGCGATCGACGGGTCGACCCGCGAGAGCTCCAGGGCCTGGAAGCCGTTGTAGAGCTTCGAGGCCGGCGGGCGGCCCTCCCACTCGTACGCCCGGCCGACGACGTCGATCGAGGTGAACTCCGGGATGAGGTCCATCGGGAACTCCGCGGCCGCCCACGCGTCGTTCACCCGCGGCCGGACCTTGTCGTCGAGGAACTCCCGCAGCGCGAGCAGGTCCTTGCGCTCGTGCTCGGGCAGCAGCGACTCGTAGCCGAAGAAGTCCCCGGTCAGCAGGTCGGTGGTCATGGTGCGGGTCCTCCCGGTCGACGACGGCGTCTGCCTCGATGGTCCGCTGGCTACCCACCGGTAGCCACTCCAGGCACCGTGCCGGGCATCACCCTCGATAACCTCGCCGCATGGTCACCCTGGGCACGCCCCTGTCCCCGTCGGCCACCCGCGTGATGCTGCTGGGCAGCGGCGAGCTGGCCAAGGAGGTGCTGATCGCGCTGCAGCGCCTGGGCGTGGAGACCATCGCCGTCGACCGCTACGCCGACGCGCCCGGCCACCAGGTCGCCCACCACGCCCGCACCATCACCATGAGCGACCCGGAGCAGCTGCGGGCGCTGGTGGAGGCCGAGCGGCCCGACGTCGTCGTCCCCGAGATCGAGGCGATCGCCACCCCGACCCTGGTGGAGCTCGAGGCCGCGGGCCAGCGGGTCGTGCCCACCGCGCGCGCGGCCCGGCTCACCATGGACCGCGAGGGCATCCGGCGGCTGGCCGCGGAGACCCTGGGCCTGCCCACCAGCCCGTACCGGTTCTGCGACTCGCTGGAGGAGCTGCGCGCCGGCGCCGACGCGGTCGGCTTCCCGTGCGTGGTCAAGCCGGTGATGTCCTCGTCGGGCAAGGGCCAGAGCACGGTGCGCACGGCCGAGGACGTGCAGACCGCCTGGGAGTACGCGATGGCCGGCAGCCGGGTGGCCGGCACCCGGGTCATCGTCGAGGGCTTCGTCGACTTCGACTACGAGATCACCCTGCTCACGGTCCGCTCCGTGCGCGACGGGGAGACCGTCACGAGCTTCTGCGCCCCGATCGGGCACCGGCAGGAGGCCGGCGACTACGTGGAGAGCTGGCAGCCCCAGCCGATGAGCGAGCTGGCGCTGCAGCGGGCCCAGGACATCGCCGCCGCGGTCACCGGGGACCTGGGCGGGCACGGCCTGTTCGGCGTCGAGCTGTTCGTCCGCGGGGACGACGTCTGGTTCTCCGAGGTCAGCCCCCGCCCGCACGACACCGGCATGGTCACCATGGCCACCCAGTGGCAGGACGAGTTCGAGCTGCACGCCCGCGCCCTGCTCGGCCTGCCGGTGGACACCGCGCTGCGCAACCCCGGCGCCTCCGCCGTCGTCTACGGCGGGGTCGAGGCGACCGGCATCGTCTTCGACGGGGTGGAGGACGCGCTGGCGCTGCCCGGCGTGCAGCTGCGGCTGTTCGGCAAGCCCGAGAGCTTCACCCGGCGCCGGATGGGCGTGGCCCTGGCCCGTGGCGAGGACCCCGACGCCGCCCGCGCCACCGCCCGCGAGGCCGCGTCCCGGGTGCGCCCGCACGCCTGATCAGCTGCGGAACCGCTGCGCCACGGCGACCGCGTCGGCCGCCCCCGGGACGTCGGGGTCGAACTGGACGGCGCCGCGGACCGTCCGCCAGGTGCCCACCACCTCGCCGTCGGCGACCAGCATCGGCAGGAAGACCCCGTTGCCGCCGGGGACGACGGCGTCGAACCGGTCCGGTGCGACCACGAACGAGCGGTCGGTGTGGCCGAGCAGGAGCTCGTCGAAGCCGGCCAGCGCCCGGACGCCGTCGGGCTCGGCGGGGAGCGGCTCGCCGAGGGTCCACAGCACCCGGTCACCGCAGTGCAGCTCGGTCAGCTCCTCGCGGACGGCCGCGAACCCGGCGCGCACCTCGGTCAGGGTCAGCCCGCTCCACCAGGAGAGGTCGCGCTCGGACGCCGGACCGTGCCCGGCCAGGTAGCGCCGGACCAGCTCGGCGACGGCAGCCGCCCGGTCGTCGGGTGCCTGCCCGGGCGCCCACTCGTCGAGCAGCACGAAGGCCTGCTGCGGCCCGCCGGCCGTGGCACCGCGCGCCGGGCCCAGGCAGAGCAGGCCGCGGTGGGCCAGCCGGCCGTACAGGTGCGGGCCCCGCTGGCCGGTCGTGTCCACGCCGGCGGCGGTCCACGCGGCCAGCAGCTCCGGGCGGGTCATCGCTCCCCCGCCGGCCAGCTCGGCGCGGGCGACGTCGCCGGCCCGGCCGACCTGCTCCTCGGTCAGGCCCAGCTGGCGGTGCCGGGGCTCGGCGGTGCGCTGCTGCCGCTCGGCGGTCAGCGACAGCAGCAGCCGCAGGTCGGCCGGGGCCAGGGCGAACAGGGTGCCGCGCACCGGCCAGGACCGGACCACCGCGCCGGCGTCGAAGGCGGCCCACACCTCGGCGGCGGAGCTCCCGGGGACCCGGGAGCCGATCGCCCACTCGGCCTGCCGCAGGTCCTGGGCCTGCAGCGCGAGCACCCCCCGCACCGCGGCGGCGACCCCGCCCCGGGGCCGGGTCAGGCCGAGCGCGGCCAGCCGCGTGCGACGGACGGCGACGACGTCGATCTGCATCCGGGCGCTCCCCTCGGTGGGCGGCGACGGTAGCGGGTACCCCCGACAGGACCGCGCACGGCCGTCCCTCCCGGGCCGGCCGTCCACAGATCGGGTCGACCGGCGCTCGACCCGGCGCCGCTGGGGCACGCTGCTGGCCATGCGCACCCCGTGGCGGCCGGCCGCCGAGCCCGACCCGGCGGACCTGCTGCGCGCGGCCGTGCACACCGCCCGGCGCCCCGGCGCCACCGCCGACGACCTCGGCCCGTGGGTCGCCGAGCTGGGCCGCCGGTTCCCGGGGCTCGACCTGCCGCCGGCCGAGCAGGAGCTGGTCGCGGCGCTCGCCGGCCTGTGGGCGCGCGGCTGGCAACCGGCCGACGTGGTGCACGTGGTGGGCCGGCGCACCAGCCGCCGCGCGGCCCGGCTGGCGGCCGCCGCCGTCCGCGCCGAGGCCGAGGTCACCCGGGCGGCCGACCGGGCCCCGCGGCCCTGGCTGGACCAGCTCGGGGCACTGCCCCCCGCGGTCGGGCTGCGTGCCTGGCGGACCGGCACCCGCGTCGACCCGGCCACCGCGTGGTCGGACCTGGTCCGCGTGCTCGCGCTGCTGCCCACCCTGCCGTCGCTGGAGCGGCTGCTGCCCGGGCCGGCCGGCTGGCCCGCGCACCGCCGCGCCGTCGACGAGCCGGTCCGGTCGGGTCCGGTGGACGAGCGGGTCCTGGGCCGGGTCCGCGCCCTGCTGGCCAAGGCCGAGCGCACCGACTTCCCGGAGGAGGCCGACGCCCTCACCGGCAAGGCGCAGGAGCTGATGAGCCGGCACGCCATCGACGCCGCCGTGCTGGCCGGCGCGCAGGCGGTCGACCTCGGGGCCGGCGTGGTCGCCCGCCGGCTGCACCTGGACGACCCGTTCGCCACCGCGAAGTCGCAGCTGCTGCACGCGGTCGCCGCGGCCAACGGCTGCCGCGTCGTCCGGCTCGGCGACCTGGGCATGGCGACCGTCGTGGGCCTCCCCACCGACCTGGAGCTGGTCGACCTGCTGTTCACCTCGCTGCTCCTGCAGGCCACCCGCGCGCTGGCCGACGCCACGCGCGGCGGGCCGGGCTCGGCGGTGTTCGGCCGCGGGTTCCTGCTGGCCTACGCGGCACGCATCGGCGAGCGGCTCGCCGCGGCCGGGGAGCGGGCCGCCGCGGCGGCCGCCGGGGAGCACGGCGCCGCGCTGGTCCCCGCCCTCGCCCGGCGCGACGCCGCGGTGGAGCACCGGCTCGCCGAGCTGTTCCCCCGGCTGCGGTCGAGCCGCCGCCGCACGGTCGACCCCGCGGGGTGGTGGGCCGGGCGGGCCGCGGCCGACCGCGCCGACCTCGGGTCCGGGCCCGCCGCGCCGCGGCTGGGCCGGTGAGGTCAGCCGCGGGCCGGGCCGGTCGAGGTGCGCACCACCAGCCGGGTGGGCACGACCACGGGGCCGGGCGCGGTCCCTCCCGCCATCCGCGCGAGCAGGACGTCGACGCACCGGCGGCCCACCTCGGCGAAGTCCTGGTGCACCGTCGTCAGCGGCGGGTGCAGGTACTCGGCCTCGGCGATGTCGTCGAAGCCGACCACGCTGACCTGCCCGGGCACGTCGACGCCGGCCTCGGCCAGCGCCCGCAGCAGGCCCAGCGCCATGTGGTCGTTGGCCACGAAGACACCGGTGACCTCGGGGTGGTCGCGGCGCAGCGCCTGCCCGGCGGCGTAGCCCGAGCGGGCGCTCCAGTCCCCCGGCAGCGGGTCGCGGACGGCCAGCCCGGCGTCGGCCAGCGCCCGGCGCCAGCCGTCGACGCGGGCCTCGGCCTCGATCCAGTCCTGCGGTCCGCGCACGTGCGCGACCTCCCGGTGCCCGAGCTCGACCAGGTGCCGGGTGGCCTGCCGGGCACCCTCGACCTGGTCCACCACCACCGACGGCACCCCCGGCGCGGCGCCGCCCTCGACCGCGACGGCCGGCAGGTCGGTGGGCAGCCCCACCATCACCTGCACCGCGGCCTGCTGGGGCGCCAGCACCACCACCCCGCAGACCGACTGCGCGACCAGGCGCTCGACCGCGTCGGCGAAGGCCTGCGGCTCCGGGTCGGGGACGGTCACCACGTGCACCTCGTAGCCGGCCGTCCGGGCGGCCTGCTCCAGGCTGAACAGCGTGCTCGCCGGCCCGTGCAGGGTGGTGTCGAAGGCGATGACCCCGATGGTGTCGGACTGCCGGCGGGCCAGGGCGCGAGCGGTCAGGTTCGGCCGGTAGCCCAGCTCGGCCATGGCGGCGAGCACCGCCTCCCGGGTCTGCTCCCTGACGTAGGGGTGCTCGTTGACCACCCGCGAGACGGTCTGGTGCGACACCCCGGCCAGGCGCGCGACGTCGGCCATCACCGGCCGCGCGGCACGGTGGTCGCCGCCCTCGCCGGTGCCCTCCGCCATGCAGGCATCGTGGCACGGCTCACTGTTAGCGTTCACAGCCCCACCGACCCCCGGGAGACGACGTGACCACCCCCGCCCCGACCGGCGCCCAGCACGAGCTCGTGCGGGGCGACGTGCGCGCCGTCGTCACCGAGGTGGGCGGCGGCCTGCGCGAGCTGACCGTCGCCGGCCGGCCCCTGGTCGCCGGGTTCGGCGTCGACGAGGCGCGGCCGCTGTTCCGCGGCTCGGTGCTGGCGCCCTGGCCCAACCGGGTGGGCGGCGGCCGGTACGCCTTCGCCGGCGAGGAGCAGCAGCTGGTGGTCACCGAGCCCGAGCGGGGCCACGCGCTGCACGGGCTGGTCTGCTGGAGCCCGTTCACCGTGCTCGACCGCACGGCGTCCAGCGCACGGCTGGGCACCCGCATCTGGCCCCAGCCCGGCTGGCCGCACCTGCTCGACGTCGTCGTCGGCTACGAGCTCACCGACACCGGGCTGCGCTGGACGGTCGAGGGCGCCAACGCCGGGGCCGCCCCGGCGCCCTGGGGCAGCTCGGTGCACCCCTACCTCGTGGCCGGCGAGGGCGGGGTCGACGACTGGGAGCTCGAGCTGGCCGCCGGCCAGGTGCTCACCGCCGGGCCCGGCCAGCTGCCGACCGGGCTCGTCGAGGCGGCCGGCGCCGGGCTGGATCTCCGGGCGCGCGCCCTGCGCGGTCTCGAGGTCGACCACGCCTTCACCGGGTTCGGGGCCGGCCGGACGACTGCGCGGGTGTGGGCGCCGTCGGGCACCGGGGTCGCCGTGCACTGGGACGCGGCGCAGCTGCCGTGGGCGCAGGTCTACACCTGCGACCGGCCGGGCACCCCCGCCCACCGCGGGGGGCTGGCCGTCGAGCCGATGACCTGCCCGCCCGACGCGCTGAACTCCGGCACCGACCTCGTGGTGCTCGACCCCGGCGCCAGGCACACCGCGACGTGGGAGGTCGAGGCGCTCAGCCGCTGACCCGCGCCACCGAGGCCGAGGCCGGCACGGCGCCCGGGTGCAGCACGGCGGCGACCGCCTCCACGCCCTCGACCAGCCGCGGGCCCGGGCGGACGACCAGCCCGTCGGCGTCGATCGCCCACACCGGCCGGCCGGGGAGGTGGGCCGCGACGTCCCGCGCCTGCTGCACCGCGGCGTCCAGGCCGTAGCCGCACGGGGCAACGAGCACGACGTCCGGGTCGTCGGCGTCGATCGCCGCCCACGTCGTGGGGACGCTCCGGGCGCCGCTGGTCGCGCCGACCGGGTCGCCGCCGGCCGCGGTCACCAGGTCGGGCACCCAGTGGCCGGCCGTGAAGGGCGGGTCGGTCCACTCCACGACCGCCACCCGGGGGCGGGGCCGCCCGGCCACCGCGGCCGCGACGGCGTCCAGCCGGGCCCGCAGACCGGCGACCAGCGCGGCGGCGCGCTCCGGCACCCCCGCCGCCCCGCCGACCGCGGTGACGGTGTCCAGCACGTCGTCCAGGGTGTGCGGGTCGAGGGTGAGCACGGCGGCCGTCGTGCCGAGGTGGGCCAGCGCGTCGCGGACCGTGCCCGCCGGCAGGGCGCAGACCGCGCAGAGGTCCTGGGTGATGACCAGGTCCGGGGCGAGGTCGGCCAGCGCCCCGGCGCGCAGGGTGTAGAGGTCCTCCCCCGCCGCCACCGTCGCGCGCACCGCGGCGTCGACCTCGCCGGGCGTGAGCCCCGCGGTGTCCAGCCCGCCGACCACCACCGTCGCGCGGTCGCGGATGCCCACCGGTCGGTCGCACTCGAAGCTGACGCCGACCAGGTCGTCGGCCAGGCCCAGGGCCGCCACGACCTCGGTGGCCGAGGGCAGCAGGGAGACCACGCGCATGCCCCGACGGTAGGTCGTAGCGTCGGGCCATGGACCTCCCCGCCGCCCTGCTGGCGCTGCTGCGCTCGCCCGCACCCTGCTTCGTCGCCACCCTGATGCCCGACGGCGGCCCGCAGCTGACCCAGACGTGGGTCGACGCCGACGACCGGGGCCGCATCCGGATCAACTCCGTCGCCGGGTTCCAGAAGGTGCGCAACGTCGAGCGCGACCCCCGGGTGGCGCTGAACGTCGCCGACCCGGCCGACCCGTCGCGGTACTACGCCGTCCGCGGCCGGGTCGTGGACGTCACGGCCGACGGCGCCGTGGAGCACATCGAGGCGCTGGCGCAGAAGTACCTGGGCGGGCCCTACCCCTGGTACGGCGGCCGGGACCAGCAGCGCCTGGTGATCAAGGTCGAGGCCGACTCGGTGCACTCCCCGCAGGGCTGACCGCCCGGGCTCACCTGGTCGCGGTGAGCAGCAACGCCGTCATCGGCGCCTCCACCGGGTGGTCGCCGAACCGCCGGGCGACCTCGGCGACCAGGTCGGCGGCGGCGCCCTCGGTGCTCCCCTCGCGCTCGAGCACCTCGATGCCCAGCGGGGTCCCGGCGAGGAAGGCCCGCACGACCCCCGACGCCGACGGCGCCCGGCTGACCAGGGCGACCGTCTCCACCTGCACGTCGCGGAACCCGGCGGCCGTGGCGTCGGCCGCCACGCGGTCGGGGTCGCCGTAGCCGTGCGGGGTGCGCCCCACGAACGTCGTGGTGGCGTCGGGCCACCGGGCCCGGAGCGCCGCGTCGAGCGCGGCGGCCAGCCCGTTGCCGGCGAGGTGGCCCCAGACGGCGACCACCAGCCGGCCGCCGTCGACCAGCACGCGCCGTGCCTCGCGGTGCGCGGCCACCGGGTCGGGGACGAACATCAGGCCGAACTGCGAGGTGACCACGTCGACGGTGCAGTCCCCGGCCGGGAGGGCGAGCGCGTCGGCCTGCTGCCAGCGCACCCCGGGTCGGGCCGAGATGCGTGCGGCCAGCTCGACCATGGCCGGGCTGAGGTCGGTGGCGAGGACGTCGGCACCGGGCAGCCGGGCGGCGAGCGCCCGGGTGAGGACACCGGTCCCGGCGCTGACCTCCAGCACCCGGCGGGGCCCCGACGCGGCGACCCGGTCGGCCACGACCGCGGCGTAGGGCTCGAACAGGACCGGGACCAGGCCGTCCTCGTAGGCGGCCGGCATCGAGCCGTGGAAGGAGGTGGCGGCGTGGCTCACGATGGGCTCCGGTCTGGCGGGTCCACCGCAGCACACTCCCGCACGGCCCCGCCGTCAAGACCGGTCCAGCACCTCCCGGGCCACCTGCTCGGCGAACGGGTGGCCGAACAGCCCGGGCAGGCCGCCGGTGTGCAGCCAGACGGTGCGCTCACCGGGGCGGACGGCGCCCTCCTGGACGGCGGCGACCAGGCCGGCGAGGGCCTTGCCGGTGTAGGTCGGCTCCAGCACCAGCCCCTCGGTGGCGGCCGCCGTGCGGATGGCGTGCTCGGCGGCGGTCGTCAACGCGCCGTAGCCGTCCCCCACCTGGTCGGTGCGCAGCCGCAGGCCCGCGGCCGAGCCGCCCAGCGCCGCGACCAGCGCGGCCACCCGGGCCTCCGGGTCGGGGACCGCGCCGGTGTGCACGCCGAGCACCCGGGCCGCACCCAGGCCGGCGACCAGCCCGGCCATCGTGCCGCCGGAGCCGACGGCGGTCACCACGTGCACGGCGTCCGGTGCCTGCTCGGCGAGCTCGGCGGCGCAGGTCAGGTAGCCGCGGGCCCCGGTGACCGACGACCCGCCCAGCGGGATGACGGAGGGCCGCTCCCCCGCCTCCCGCAGCTGGGCCACGACGTCGTCCACCGCCGGGCCCACCACCACCCGGGCGCCGAACAGCCCCTCCAGGGCCAGGTTGCCGGGGTGCCGCGGGTCGGGGTCCCCGGAGAGCACCAGCACGCAGCCCAGCCCGCGCCGCGCGGCGGCCGCCGCGGTCATCCGGGCGTGGTTGCTCTGTACGCCACCCTCGGTGACCAGCACCGTCGCGCCGGCCCCCTCGGCCTCGGCGAACAGGTGCTCGAGCTTGCGGATCTTGTTGCCGCCGCCGAGGTCGGTCAGGTCGTCCCGCTTCACCCACAGGTCGGCCGGGTGCAGGCCGATCGCCCGGGCGAGCCGCGGGGCGGGGTCCAGCGGGGTGGGCCAGCGCGAGAGCGGGACGGTCACGGCTGGATCGTCGTGCCGACGGCGGTGGACCGCACGCCGGCCCCGGTCAGCCGGCCGGCGTGCAGTCGGGCAGGGCGTCGACGGCGGCCAGCAGGTCGGCCGTCCGGTCGTCGGCGGCCGTGCCCGGGCCGAGCACGAGGGTCACGTGCTCGACCTCGGCGTCCCGGGCCAGCTCCGTGAGCCCGAGCGCGTCGGCGAGCCAAGCGGCCCCGCCGTCGCCGGCCGGCCCCTCGACCGCGGCTCCGCCACCGTCGGCGACGGTCACCGTGCCCGCGGTCAGGCCGGCCGCGGTCAGGTCGGCGACCAGCTCGTCGGCCGCACCCGACCGCCCGGTGCCGTCGAGGACGTCGACGACGGCCGGTGCCCCCTCGCCGGGACAGGCCGGGGTGGGCTCCGGGGTCGGCGACGGCTCCGGTGTCGGGCTCGGGGTCGGCGTCGGGCTCGGGTCCGGACCCGGGGTGGGCTCCGGGGTCGGCGTCGGGCTCGGGGTCGGCGTCGGGCTCGGGGTGGGCTCCGGGCTGGGCGTCGGCGTCGGGCTGGGCGTCGGCGTCGGGCTCGGGGCGGGCTCCGGCGCAGGGGCCGGCTGCGGCGCAGGGGTCGGGTCCGCGACCGGCGCGGGGGGTGCGGCGGGCGGGACCGCAGGCGGTGCCGTCGGCGTCGGGACCTCGGCCACCTCGGTGCCCGCGTACGTCGCCGCCAGGCCCAGGACCGTGTCCACGTAGGTCTGCGACCGGTTGTAGGCGAGCACCGCCCGGGCCTGCCCGGCCGCGTCGGACAGGTCGCCGCCGGCGGTGCAGAGGTAGTCGGCCGCGGCCGTGGCGGCGTCGTGGATGTCGAAGGGGTCGCGCACGCCGTCGCCGTCCCCGTCGGCGGCGTAGCGGGCCCAGGTGCCGGGGATGAACTGCATCGGGCCGACCGCCCGGTCGTGCACCGCGTCGCCGTCGTAGCGGCCGCCGTCGGTGTCGGTGATCGTGGCGACCCCGGGGCCGCCGTCCAGCGGGATGCCGATGATCTTCGGGCTGGACGTGCCGTCGGTCCGCAGCACCGCGCCGCCGAACCGGCCGTGGTTGGACTCCACGCGCCCGATCGCGGCCAGCAGCGGCCACTCGATGCCGCAGTCCTGCGCGGCGGCCGCGGCCCGGTAGGCCTCCAGCGCCGTCGTCGGGATGCCGGACGCGGCCAGCCCCGAGGCCGGGACGCTCGAGGAGCTGGTGGCCGACGGCCGGGGTCCGCCGTCCAGGTCGGGGTCCACCGAGCCGGACCGGTGCGTCGGCGGGGCGTCGTCCGCGCCGACGGGTGCGTCCCCGGCGCCGGTGGCACCCCGCCGGGTCGACGGCACGCCGCCGTCCAGGTCGAGGTCGGGGTCGACCACGCGGGCGGCGGCCAGGGCGAGCTCCTCGTGCCGCGGCTGCGCCGACGTGGCGGCGCCCGGTCCGACGACGGCCGGGAGCGTCGCGACGGCCACGCCACCGAGCACGGCCAGCAGCAACGTCGTACCGGGTCCGCGGCCCATCGTGCCTCCCCCACCGTCCGCCGGCCCGGCCCCCGTCGACCCGACCACTGCCCCCGACCGTAAGCGGAGGCAACGATGTGGTCCAGCCCCCCGACCTGGGGGTCCAGACTGTTCGCGTGCCGTTCCTGACCCGTCCACGCGTGGAGCAGACCGCCAGCGGGCACTGGACGCTGACCTCCCCGCTGGTCTACGCGGGCCGCGCCGAGCAGTGGGTCGTGCCGGCGGGCTTCGAGTCCGACTTCGCCTCGGTGCCCGTCCCGGTGCGGTGGTTGATCCCCGCGGACGGCCCGTGGACGGCGGCCGCGATCGTGCACGACTGGTTCTGCGACGTCGGCATCGCGGCCGGGGTGATCAGCAGCCGGGACGCCGACGGGGTGTTCCGCCGCATGTGCCGTGAGCTCGGGACGCCGGTGCTGCGCCGCTGGGTGATGTGGACCGGTGTCCGGTGGGGCGCGCTGGCGAGCCCGGTGCGCCGTCCCGGGTGGGCCCGCGACGCCCCCGCCGTCCTGCTGCTGTCGGTGGCGGTCAGCCCGCTGGTGCTGCCGGTGTCGGTGGTGGTCGCCGTCGGGCTCGCGGTGGACGCCGTCGTCGACCGGGCGCTGACCCTGGTGCTCCGGCTGGCCGGCCGCCCGGCCGACCCGCCCGGACCGTGGCTGGACGAGCGGGAGGCCGGGCAGGACATCAGGTCGTGATGGGGAGTCCGGTGATGACCTCCCCGCCCCGGCCCGGCGTCGTCACGGGATGAGACGGTCGGCGCGGTAGCGGTCGAACAGCCGCAGGAAGGAGTCCTCGGTGCGCACGTAGCCGGTGAACCCGAGCAGCCGCGACCGGCTCATGTCGGCGACCACCTCGATGTCGCGGCCGAGGTCGGAGTCGGTGTGCCACCACGACGCGACCCGCGACAGGTCCGGCTCCACGAGCCCGTGCTCGGCGACGACCCGCGCCCACACCTCCTCGGCGCCGGCCATCTGCTGCTCCAGCGGCTGGGGCTCACCGGCGAACCCGGCGGGCTCGACGTCGAGCGCGGCGGCCAGGCGCGGCCACATCCAGCGCCACCGGAAGACGTCGCCGTTGACCACGTTGAAGGCCAGGTCGGCGGCGGCCTCGGTGGTCGAGGCCCACACCATGTGGTCGGCGAGCTGGCCGGCGTCGGTCATGTCGACCAGCGAGTTCCACTGCGTCGCGGAGCCGGGGAAGGTGAACGGCCGGCCCTCGGCGCGGCAGATCGCGGCGTACGCGGCCAGCGTCGAGCCCATGTTCATCGCGTTGCCCACGGCGTGGCCGATGACGGTGTGCGAGCGGTGCACGCTCCAGGTGAACCCCTGCTGCGCCGCGGCCTCGAAGAGCGCGTCCTCCTGGGCGTAGTAGAAGTTCTGCACCGGCAGCCGCTCGGCGTCCTCGTGGAACGGGGTGTCGGGCATCTCGCCCTGCGCGTAGGCCTCGAACGGGCCGAGGTAGTGCTTGAGGCCGGTGACCAGCGCGACGTGCCGGACGCTGCGCCCCGGCGCCAGCGCGGCGAGCAGGTCGGCCACCATCGCCCGGTTGACCACGATGTTCTCCGCCTCGGTGTCCTGCCGGGACCAGGCGCAGAAGAAGACGTGGGTGGGCCGCAGCTCGCCGAGCGCCTCGGCCAGGGAGTCCGGCGAGCGCAGGTCGGCGCGGACGTGCCGGGCGCTGGACCCCGGGACGGGGTTGCGCGAGAGGCCGGAGACCTCCCAGCCGCCGGCGGTCAGCTTCTCCACCAGCGCGCTGCCGGTGATGCCGCTCGCGCCGACGACGAGGGCGTGGGCGCCGAGGAAGGGAGGGGTCGGGGTGCTGGTGTCGGTGCTCATCACCACGGGGCAGCACGGCCACGTCCCGACCTGTTCCCGGTGCTGGCCGGGGATGATGGAGACATGGACTACCTGCGCCGCCTCCAGATGGAACGACCGGTCCTGTACTTCATCCTGCTGCTGGTCGGCTTCTTCGTGGTCTTCCAGGTCGTCCTCGCGATCGCCCGTCTCCTGCTGGGGGGCTTCGACCTCCCGAGCTGGGCACCGCTGGCGCTGGTGCTGGCCGTCGCCGTGCTGGTGGCCCGCCGCCAGAACCGGTGAGGCCCCGGCTCGGCCTGGTGCTGCTCGTCGGCGGGCTGGTGCTGGCCGGCTGCGGCAGCCCGGTGACCGGGGCCGTCCAGCCGATCCGCACGCCGGTCGAGGTGTGGCTGGCGCAGACACCGTCGCTCGCCGCGCACCGCGGCGGCAGCGCCGACTGGCCCGAGGGCACCTCCTACGCCTACGACCAGGCGGCGGACTGGTCGCCGACCCTGGCGCTGGAGGCACCCGTCTGGCTCACCGCCGACGGGGTCTGGGTGGTCTGCCACGACGCGACGACGGGTGCGGAGTTCGACGCCGACCTCGACATCGCGACCAGCACGTGGGCGCAGCTGTCGGCGCTGCGGACGGTCGACGGCGACCAGCCGCTGGCCCGGCTGTCCGACGTGCTGGCCGAGCACCCCGACCGCGTGTGGCTGATCGACGACAAGCCCGCCGCCGACCCGGCCGGCCTGCTCGACCTGCTCGACGCCGCCGGCGGACCCGACCGGTTCGTGCTCAAGAGCTACGGCCCGTCGGTCGCGGTGCCGGAGGCCGCGCACCGGCGCGGGTACCTCACCTGGGGCTACTGGTTCGTCGCCGACCTGCCGACGTTCGACGCCGACCAGGAGCGCTACGACCTGCTCGCCCTGCCCTGGGACGGACCGGCGTCGGCCTGGACGGACGCCGTCGGCACGGGCAAGCCGGTGTTCGGCCACGTGGTGGCGACCGCGGCGCAGGCGCAGCAGGCGCTGGCCGAGGGGGCCACCGGGCTGATGGTCTCCGGGGTGACCGAGGTCGTCCCGCGCTGACCCACGCCGGCACCGGCTGCAGCTGAGCCGGGTCATCCGCCCAGCAACCGGTCCAGACCGCCGTCCGCGTCGAGCCGGGCGAGCCACGCCCGGGCACCGGCCGTGTCGGCGAACGCCCCCTCGTCCTGGGCCTCCAGCGCCGCGGCCAGGACCGCGCCGAACCCGGGCCCGGGTGCGCGGCCCAGGGCGACCAGGTCGGCGCCGCGCAGCAGCGGGCGGGACGGCTCGCGGTCCACCCCCGCCGCCTCGGCCAGGGCGAGCCAGGCCAGCGTCGGGTTCGGCCCTGCGCCGGACCCGCGGCCGGCCCGGTCGGCCCCGCACACCAGCGACCACTCGGCCACGGTCGCCGGTGCCAGGCGGCGGGCCAGCCGGCGGACCACCGTGCGCCGTGGAGCACCGGTCGGGCCCGTCGCGACCATGTGCTCGCGCACCAGCGGGACGACGCGCGCCACGAACGCCTCGGGCGCACCCAGCGCGGTGAGCGCCTCGCGGGCGATCTCGGCCCCGGCCTCGGCGTGGCCGTGGGAGGTGATCCGGCCGTCGGCCCGGACCTGGGTGTGGCCGGCCTTGCCGACGTCGTGCAGCAGCGCGGCGAGCACGACCACGGCGCGGTCCTCCCCGGTCAGCCCCGCCTCGTCGGCGAGTGCGGCGGCGGCGTCCCCGGCGAGGCCGGCGTGGGTGAGCACGTCGCCCTCGGGGTGCCAGTGCGGGTCCTGCGGGACGCCGGCGAGGGCGGCGAGCTTCGGCACGTGCGCCAGCCAGCCGGTCGCGGCGAGCGCGGCCAGCGCGGCGGACAGGTGCCGGCCCTCCTCGCCGATGCGCCGCCACTCGCCCCACACCCGCTCCGCCGGCAGACCCGCGGGGGTCAGCGTGCGGCACAGCGCCGCCGTCCCCGGCGCGAACCGGAACCCGTACCGGGCGGCGAAGCGGACCCCGCGCAGCACCCGCAGCGGGTCGTCGGCGAAGGCGGGCCCGGTGTGCCGCAGGACGCCGTCCCGGAGGTCGGCCCGCCCACCGACGACGTCGAGGACCTCGCCGGTCGCGGCGTCGAGCATCAGCGCGTTGACGGTGAAGTCCCGCCGCCGGGCGGCGTCCTCGGGTGCGGTGCCCGGTCCCGCGGTCGGGACGGCGACGTCGACGTCCACGCCGTCCCGGCGCACCTTGAGGACGGCGAAGGCGCGGCCCACCTCGTCGACCCGGCCGACCCCGCGCAGCGCGGCGGCGACCTCGGCCAGCGCCAGCCCGAACACCTCGACGTCGACGTCGCCCGCCGGGACGCCGAGCAACCGGTCACGGACGCAGCCCCCCACCAGGTAGGGCCGCCCTCCGGCGCGGGTGACGGCGGCCAGGACGGTGTCGGCGAAACCGGCTGCCGGGAGGGTGGTCATGGTGGGAGTGTGGCCGTCGTGTCCGCACCGTTCCCGTCGAAGGTGGTGCTCGGCGACCGGTCGCTGCCGCCCGGCTACGACCACCCGCACGCCTCCGAGCAGGCCCGCCGCATCGCCGAGGAGGGCACCATCCTGCGGGTCCAGGTCGGGTCGGGGGTGCACGGGACGTCGATCTCCGGGCAGGACGACCGGGACGAGATGGGCATCTGCCTCGAGCCGCCGGAGTTCGTGACCGGGGTGGCCCGGGTGGGTGGCGGCATCCCGTTCGAGCAGTACCAGCGGCACACCGTGTGGGACCGGCCGGGCGGCCTGGCGAACCGGTCGGGCGCCGGGGACCTGGACGTCGTCGTCTACTCGGCGCGCAAGTGGGCGCGGCTGGCGCTGGCCGGCAACCCCACGGTGCTCCTGCTGCTCTTCGTGCCCGACGCCGAGGTGGTGCACCGCGACGAGGCGGGGGCCGAGCTGGTCGACAACGCGCACCGGTTCGTCTCGCGGCTGGCCGCCGACAGGTTCCTCGGCTACCTGGCCGGCCAGCGCGCGGCGATGACCGGCGAGGCCGGCGCCCACACCAACCGGCCCGAGCTGGTGGCCGTGCACGGCTACGACACCAAGTACGCGATGCACGCGCTGCGGCTGGGCGTGCAGGGGGTCGAGCTGCTGAGCACCGGGCGGATCTCCCTGCCCGTGCCCGAACCCGACCGCTCGTACCTGCGCGCGGTCCGTGCCGGCGAGGTGCCGCTGCCCGAGGTCGTGGCCGCGGTCGACGACGCCGAGCGCCGCCTGGTCGAGCTGCGGGACAGCGCCACCGTGCCCGACGAGCCCGACCACGCCTGGGTGGACGGGTGGCTGCACCGCAGTTACCTGGCCTCCTGGGCCCGCCGCTGAGGGCACCCGGCGGCCGCGGTCAGCCGGCCAGCTGGGTCCAGGCGACGGCGCCGGCGACGAGCAGCGCGAGGGACACCGCGTACGCGGTCGCCCACTGGAACCCGCGCACCCGTGCGCCCCGGTCGGGCACCAGGTCGCGCAGCTCGAGCACCGGCGCCGGGGAACGGCGGTACCAGCCCCGGACGACGACGTCGGTGTCCATCAGCTCGGGCACCCGCAGCAGGCCGAAGACGCTGCGGGCGAAGGGCCAGGGCTGCTGGTAGAGCACGGGGACGAAGCCGGAGTCGTCCTGCACGACGAGGTCGGGGCTGAGCACGTAGCCGGGCACGCCCCGCCCGATGACCCGCCCGCGCACCTCGACCGGCAGCCCCGAGACGGGGCCGACGTCGAGCCGGGTGAGCAGCTGGGCGACGCGGGCCACGGGGACGTGCCGCCACAGCGGCCGGGTCAGCGCCGTCCGGGCGAGCAGGGCGGCACCGCCGACCGTCGCGGCCTGCGCGAGGAGCAGCCAGTCGTGCCGGCCCCACGCGACCAGCCCGACCAGCAGGGCGATGAAGGGCAGGTAGCGGACGGGCAGCTCGAACCAGAACCGGCGGCGCGCGCGGGTCAGCTCGGGGCCGTCGCACGAGTCGGCGACCGCCCGCGCGCTCCACCCCTGCGGCGCACCGGGCAGGCCGCTGTCCTCCAGCGCGGCGATGCGGGTGACCACCAGGGGGTGCGTGCTCAGCAGCTGCAGGAAGCGGGCCCACGGGTTGCACGCGTCCCACCGCAGCGCGCCCATCACCTCCGCCGGGTCCAGCCCCCGCTCGCGCGCCGCGAGGATGGTGGTGCTCTGGCCGTGGTCGGCGATGCCGAGCACCGCGATCGACCGGGTGCGCTGGTGCCGCCGCTCCTCCTTGGCCAGGGCCTTCTGCGCGTCCTTGTCCTTGGTCCGGGTCGCCTCGGCCGCGCGGGAGGCCCGGTCGGCGTCGACCTGTCCCATCCCGTAGCCGATCGCGACCAGCGCCGAGCACAACGCGTCGCCGTCCCCGGTGACCTGGCAGCTGTACCGGTCGGCGCCCAGCTCCCGGGCCCGGCCCAGCGACAGCAGCACGAGCTGCGAGAGCAGGTAGCCGACGAAGCCGACCACGGCCGGGATGGCGTTGTTGGCGTTCCGGTCGCTGCGGAAGAACAGGAACAGGTAGTACAGGATGATCGGCACGGTGCTGGCGATGGCCATGACCAGCACGTCGTTCTGCTTGACGTGGCCCACCTCGTGGCTGACCACCGCGTCCAGCTCGCGCTCGTCGAGCCGCTCCAGCAGGCCGCGGGTGAGGTAGATGCGGGCGTTGCCGCGGGTGTGCCCGAACGTGAAGGCGTTGGGCGTCCGGTCGTCGACGATGCCCAGCCGCACCGGGCGGACGCCGGCCTCCCTGCACCGCCGCACCACCAGCTCCCCGACGGGGTGCAGCGTGTCGTACCGGTCGCCCAGCCACTCGACCCGCCGGGCCGGGATCAACCACTGCACGAGGTAGGGCGCGAGCGCGTACTGGGCCGACACGACGAGGACGGCGAGCACGACCGGCGCCCACAGCGGGGCGCCGAACCAGACCAGGACCCCGCCCCCGGCGGCGAGCAGGGCGGCCAGCACCCCGAGGGGGACTGCGGATCGGCGGAGCACGTACCCGGTCATGGCGCACCCTGTGTCGCTCGTCGGTGGGTCCCCCCGCGACCGGTGGACCGACCGCGCAGCCGAATGGTCACCGGAACGGGCCCGGTCCGCAAGAGCAACCGCGACGGCACCCCATCGCATGGTTGCGCGACGGAACCGCAGGTCAGCGCCGCGCCCGGGGTGCACGGCCGATCGGGTCCCGGCGCCCCCGGGGGATGGCTCGGCCCGGTGGTCCTGGGACCAGCAGGTCCTGGCAGGCGGGCCCGCCACCGAGCAGCGTCGACGGCAGACCCCGGCCCGCGTCACCCGGCTGCGCCCCCGCGGCTGAGCTGCCGCGGCCTCCCCGCGCCGGTAACCTCTGCACCGGTGCGCCGGGAAGTCTGGTCGGCAACTCCTCGACCGACCCCTGCACCCGGAGCCGCCCCGTGACCTCGCCCGCCCGCCTGTTCGCCCGCGGCACGTACGACGAGGCGACCCGCATCGCGGCGCTGCTGCGCAAGGAGACCGTCGGCGGCGTCCTGCTCATCGCCGGCGCGGTCGCCGCCCTGGTCTGGGCGAACACCCCGTGGGCGTCGGCCTACGAGGGCCTGCGCGACACCGTCGTCGGGCCCGCGTCCCTGCACCTGGACCTGTCACTGGGCACCTGGGCCGCCGACGGCCTGCTGGCGATCTTCTTCTTCGTCGCCGGCCTGGAGCTCAAGCGCGAGTTCGTCGCCGGCGACCTGCGCGACCCCCGCAAGGCCGCGCTGCCCATCGCCGCGGCGGTGGGCGGCATGGCGGTGCCGGCGCTGATCTTCACGGTCGTCAACCTGCGCAGCGACGGCGGGCTGGCCGGCTGGGCCATCCCGACCGCGACCGACATCGCCTTCGCCCTGGCCGTGCTGGCGGTCATCAGCACGCACCTGCCGGCCGCGCTGCGCACCTTCCTGCTGACCCTGGCCATCGTGGACGACCTGCTGGCCATCACGGTCATCGCGGTCTTCTACACCTCCGCGCTGTCCTTCGGCCCGCTCGCGCTGTCGTTGATCCCGCTGGCGCTGTTCGGCCTCGCGGTGCAGCGGCGGATCCGGTCGTGGTGGGTCCTGCTGCCGCTGGCCGCCGTCACCTGGGTGCTGGTGCACGAGTCCGGGGTGCACGCCACGGTGGCCGGCGTCCTGCTGGCCTCCACCGTCCCCGTCGCGCGGCGCGCCCCCGGTGCGGGCCCCGGGCTGGCCGAGCACTTCGAGCACCGCATCCGGCCGATCTCGGCGGGCATCGCCGTCCCCGTCTTCGCGTTCTTCTCCGCCGGGGTCACCGTCGGCGGCCTGTCCGGGCTGGGCGCCTCGCTGACCGACACCGTCGCCATCGGCATCGTGGTGGGCCTGGTGGCCGGCAAGGCGATCGGCATCACCGGCGCGACCTGGCTGGTCAGCCGGACCACCCGCGCGCGGCTGGACACCGACCTGCGCTGGCCCGACGTGGTGGGGCTGTCCCTGCTGGCCGGCATCGGGTTCACCGTCTCGCTGCTCATCGGCGAGCTCGCGTTCGGGGCCGGGTCGCTGCGCGACGAGCACGTCAAGGTCGGCGTCCTCACCGGCACCCTGCTCGCCGCGCTGCTGGCCACCGCCGTGCTCAAGCCCCGCGACCGCCTGTACCGCCGCATCGCCGAGGCCGAGGCCCGCGACGACGACGGCGACGGCATCCCCGACGTCCACCAGCAGCACGGCCGCTGACCGTTCCAGCGGACCCACGGTTGCCGGGCCGGTCAGCGGGCACCTGACCTGCACCGACGAGCCGACACCCAGGAGAGACCTGTGCCGACCCGCCCGCTGACCCGAGACCGCGGCCAGCTGCCCATCGAGGACCACGGCCTGATCGGGGACGGCGCCACGTGCGCGCTCGTCGCCCGGGACGGCTCCATCCCCTGGCTGTGCCTGCCCGACTTCGACTCCCCGCCCTTCCTCGCCGGGCTGCTCGACCACGAGCGGGGTGGCTCCTTCGACCTGGAGCTGACCGGGCTGCAGTCGGCCGACCAGCGCTACCTCGACGACACCGGGGTGCTGCTGACCGAGCTGCACGGCCCCGACGGCGTCGTGGAGGTGACCGACTGCCTCACCCTCCGCGCGGGCGCCGACCTCACCGAGCTGGTCCCGGCCGGCCGGTCGGAGCTGCTGCGGCTGGCCCGGGTGGTCACCGGCCGGGCCGAGCTGACCGTGCGGCTGCGCCCGAAGGACGACGTCGAGGTCCGCGAGGAGGGCGGCGGCTGGGCGCTCACCTGGCCGGCCCGCCCGGACCTGCGGCTCACCCTGTGGTCCTCCCACCCCCTGGCGGTCGGCGCCGACGGCGTCCTGGGCGGCACGGTCACCCTGCGCGCCGGCGACCCGCTGACCGTGGCGCTGCACTGGTCGGGCAACACCCGGCTGCAGGACCGGCAGGACCCCGACGCCCTGGTGCACCAGACGGCGGCGGCCTGGCGGGCCTGGGCGGCGCGCATCCGCTACGAGGGCCCGCAGCGCCGGCTGGTCCGCCGCTCGGCGCTGACCCTCAAGCTGCTCGACCACGCCGCGACCGGCGCGATCATGGCCGCGGCCACCTCCTCGCTGCCCGAGGAGGTGGGCGGGGTGCGCAACTGGGACTACCGCTACACCTGGGTGCGCGACGCCGCGTTCAGCGTCTACGCGCTGCGCCGCATCGGGCTGACCACCGAGGCCGACTCCTTCCTGGCCTGGACGCTCACCAACGCCGAGCGCGACGGCGGCCCGAAGATCATGTACGCCCTCGACGGCGGGCAGCCGCCCGAGGAGCAGGAGGACCCGGTGCTGCGCGGGTGGCGCGGCTCGGCGCCGGTCCGCTGGGGCAACGGCGCGGCGGGGCAGACCCAGCACGACGTGTACGGCGAGCTGATGGACGTCGCCCACCAGTGGGCCTCGGACGGCGGCTCGGTCGACGACCACCTCTGGACGGCGCTCTCCGCGCTGGCCGAGCAGGCCATCGAGCAGTGGCGCACCCCCGACCAGGGCATCTGGGAGATCCGCGGCGCCGGCCGGCCGTTCACCTACTCGGTGGCGATGTGCCAGGTCGCCGTCGACCGCGCGCTGCGCATCGCCGACCGCTGCGGCCTGGACCACCCCCGGGAGCGCTGGCGGGCCGCGGCCGACGAGATGCGGGCCGCCGTCCTCGAGCGGTCGTGGGACGAGGAGCGCGGCACCTTCACCGAGCACCTGGCCGAGGACGGCGAGCGCAACGACGGCGGGCTCGACGGGTCGCTGCTCGCCCTCCCGCTGCGCGGCGTCGTCCCCTTCGACGACCCGCGCATGGTCGCCACCGTCGAGCAGGTCCGCGAGCACCTGGACGCCGGCGACGGCCTGATGTACCGGTACCTGCACACCGAGTCCGACGACGGACTGCCGGGTGAGGAGGGCGCGTTCCTGCTCTGCAGCTTCTGGCTGGTGGACAACCTGACCGGGCAGGGCCGGCTGGACGAGGCGGAGGCCCTCTTCGACTCGCTGTGCGCCCGCGCCACCCCGCTCGGGCTGCTCAGCGAGGAGATCGACCCCCGGGACGGGTCGTTCCTCGGCAACTTCCCGCAGGCGTTCAGCCACCTCGGCGTCGTCGCATCGGGCTGGAAGCTGGCGCAGGCCCGCGCGGCCCGGGCGCGCCGGGGCTGACGGACGGCAGGTCAACGGGTCCCGCGGTGGGAGCACCCGTTGTGGTGATGCGGGACGGGCGCCGCCGGAAGTGCTTCAGGCGGCGCCCCGCCCTGGGTCGAGCGCCTGGGGCCGGTGCAGGGGTAGTCCCCAGCCGCACCCCCGCTCAGCTCCGGCAGGGCGAGGGCAGCGAGGGCACGAGCAGACCCTCCCGCTCGGCCCGCACCGCGGCCAGCGTCCGGGTGGAGGCGTCGAGCTTGACCAGGACGTGCTCGAGGTGGGCCGCCACCGTGCGGGGCGCGACCACCAGCGCCCGGGCGATCTCCTGGTTGGTGCAGCCGTCGACCAGCAGACCGAGCACCTCGAGCTCCCGGGGCGTCAGCCCGCGCAGGTCACCCGCCGGGGACAGCACGACGGCGCCGAGCACGCCGGCCGGCGCCGCGTCCGGGCAGCTCAGCACGGTCACCCGGGTGTGGCCGTTCGGGGCGTGCGCCCCGCCCCGGGGCCACAGGAAGGTCGCGAACACCAGCCCCTCCTCCATCCGGGAGCGGGCGACGTCGAGGACCGGCGACAGCGGGGCCAGCAGGTCGTCCTCCCCGAGACCGGGCAGCGGGCTCGTACCCCGGCGGTGCAGCACCGCCCCGGCGGTCGCGCCGCGGACCAGCCGGACGGCGGAGGTCACCGAGCGCTGGGGCTGTGCCTGGCGTCGCCCGTCCCCGACCAGCGACAGGCGCAGCGCCTGCAGGTAGCCGGCCGGGCGGAAGCACTCCGCCCAGGTCTGCAGCTCGGGCGCCCGTCCGCACGACGGACGGGCGGGGTCGGCGATCCCGACCGGGTGAGCGCTCGGTGGCGCCATGGGCTCTCCAGGGCCAGGGCGGGACACCGACGCCCAGTCTGGACGTGGCCGCCGCCGGGCCGCTGCCACCTGTCTAACGGATCCCGGCGCCGGCGTCCTGTCGAGGGACCTGCCGAGCCCGGATGGGCAGGTCTGCCGATACCCCGCTCCGCGGTCCCGGCGTCGGATGGAGGGGCGCCCGGCGCCCGGCGTCCGGTGGACGTACGCAGCGACCAGGGATCGGCAACGGACGAGGAGGCACCATGAAGGCAGTCGTCTACAAGGGACCGCGCGAGGTCGGCGTGGAGGACGTCCCGGACGCCCGGGTCGAGCGGTCCACCGACGTGCTGGTGCGGGTCACCACGACCAACATCTGCGGCTCGGACCTGCACATGTACGAGGGCCGCACCGACTTCGAGACCGGTCGCTGGTTCGGCCACGAGAACATGGGCGAGGTCATCGAGGTCGGGGACGGTGTCGACAAGGTGCAGGTCGGGGACCGCGTCGTCCTGCCGTTCAACGTGGCCTGCGGGCACTGCAAGAACTGCGAGCGGGGGCTGACCAACTACTGCCTCACCGCCCAGCCCGACCCGCACATGGCCGGCGCCGCCTACGGGTTCGCCGACATGGGCCCCTGGGCCGGCGGCCAGGCCGAGCTGCTGCGGGTGCCCTGGGGCGACTTCAACTGCCTGCGGCTGGGCGAGGACGCCGACGAGCGCGCCGCCGACTACGTGATGCTGGCCGACATCTTCCCGACCGGCTACCACGCCACCGAGATGGCCGGGGTCTCCCCCGGCGACCAGACGGTCATCTACGGGGCCGGCCCGGTCGGGCTGATGGCCGCGCTCTCGGCGACCATCCGCGGCGCCAGCAAGGTGATGGTCGTCGACCGCCACCCCGACCGGCTGCGGCTGGCGGAGTCCATCGGCGCCATCGCCATCGACGACTCGCAGGTGGACCCGGTCGAGGCCGTGCTGGAGCAGACGCTGGGGCTGGGCGCGGACAACGGCTGCGAGTGCGTGGGCTACCAGGCGCACGACCCGTCGGGCGACGAGCAGCCCAACGCCACGATGAACAAGCTGGTGCAGTCGGTGCGGTTCACCGGGAGGATCGGCTGCGTCGGCGTCTTCGTCCCCCAGGACCCGGGGGCGTCGGACGAGCTCGCCCGCAACGGCCAGATCGCCTTCGACCAGGGCCTGTTCTGGTTCAAGGGCCAACACCTCGGCAGCGGCCAGGCGCCGGTGAAGAAGTACAACCGGCAGCTGCGCGACCTCATCGCCGCCGGCAAGGCCGAGCCATCGTTCATCGTCAGCCACCAGCTCTCGCTGGACGAGGCCCCCGAGGCCTACCAGCACTTCGACGCCCGCGACGAGGGCTGGACCAAGGTGGTCCTCAAGCCGGCGGGGGTCTGAGGTGGCCACCGACACGCTGACCTACCTGGCGGGTGCCGTGGTGGGCCGGGTCCGGTCGCTGGTGGACCCGACGGGCAGCGCGTCCGCCACGGCGGGGCGGACGGCAGCCGGGTGGCTGGCCGTCACGGTGCTGCGCGACCCCGGCGATGTCGACCTGGCGTCGCTGCCCGCCCCGCTGGCCGAGTTCGGCCACCGCATCGAGGTGCGGGCCGACCCCGCCCCGGCCGGCAAGGGCACCGAGCTGCGGGCCCGGCTGCGCGACCGCCGCCCGCCGGGCCCTGCCCCCGCCCGGCTCGCCGGGGCCGACCCCGAGGCCGACCTGCGGTCGGCGCTGCGCCGGGCCAAGCAGCTGCTCGAGGTGGGCGCGGTGCTCACCGTCGACCCCGTCCCGCACGGACGGCGGACGGCGACCCCCGGCGGCGCGCTGCTGGAGGCGTGGACCCGGGGCGCGGCCGGGGCAGGTGTGCGATGAGGGCGATCACCTGGCGGGGGGTCAACGAGATCGGGGTCGAGGACGTGCCGGACCCCACCATCCTCGACCCGGGCGACATCGTCCTGGAGGTGGGGCTGAGCGTGACCTGCGGCTCGGACCTGCACCTCATGGGCGGCTACATCCCGGCCATGCGGGCCGGGGACGTGCTGGGCCACGAGTTCATGGGCACCGTCGCCGAGGTGGGCCCCGCCGTGACCCGGCACCGGGTGGGCGACCGCGTGGTGGTGGTGTCCTTCATCGGCTGCGGGCAGTGCTGGTACTGCCGGCAGGGGCTGTGGTCGCTGTGCGACAACGGCAACCCCAACCCGGGCATGACCGAGGCGCTGTGGGGCCAGTCGATCGGCGGCTGCTTCGGCTACTCGCACGCCCTCGGCGGGTACGCCGGCAGCCACGCCCGCTACATCCGGGTGCCCCACGCCGACCACGGTGCCTTCACCATCCCCGACGGGGTCAGCGACGAGCGCGCGCTGTTCGCCTCGGACGCGGCACCCACCGGGTGGACCGGGGCGGACCAGGCGGGGGTGCAGGCCGGGGACGTCGTCGCGGTGTGGGGCGCCGGCGGGGTGGGCCAGATGGCGGCCCGCAAGGCGATGCTGATGGGCGCCGAGCGGGTGGTGGTCGTCGACCGCCTCGACAACCGCCTCGAGCAGGTGCGCACCCACATCGGGGCCGAGACGCTGGACTACGAGCAGGTCGACGTCCTGGCCGAGCTGCGGGAGATGACCGGCGGGCGCGGGCCCGACGTGTGCATCGAGGCGGTCGGGATGGAGGCCCACGGCACCGGCGTGCAGCACGTCTACGACCAGGTCAAGCAGCAGCTGCGGCTGCAGAGCGACCGGCCGACGGCGGTGCGGGAGGCGATCCACGCCTGCCGCAAGGGCGGCACCGTGTTCACCCTCGGGGTCTTCGGCGGCCTGGTGGACAAGTTCCCGCTGGGCGCGGTGATGAACAAGGCGCTCACCCTGCGCGGGGCCCAGCAGCACGGCCAGCGCTACGTCCCCGAGATCCTGGACCTGATGGACTCCGGCGAGGTGCGCACCGAGCACCTGGCCACCCACGTGATGTCGCTGGAGCAGGGCCCCGAGGGGTACCGGATGTTCAAGGAGAAGGAGGACGGCTGCGTCCGCGCCGTCTTCAAGCCGGCGGGTTGAGGGAGGTGGAGGACCCCCCGCGGCGCGGCGCGGACCGCGACCGCCGCGGGGAGGTCCGTGCCCCGTACGCGGTGGCCACCGTGGTCGCGGCGGCGGCGTACGCGGCCCTGCCCGACGACCTGCTGCTCGCGCCGCGGTTCGCCGTCCCCGCCGTCGAGGCACTCCTGCTGGTCGCGCTGCTGGTGGTCAACCCGTGGCGGATGGACCGCGAGACCGTCTGGTCGCGCCGCGCCGCGCTCGCGCTGGTCGCGGTCATCGCCGCGACCAACCTCGCCGCGCTCGGGCTGACCGTCACGGCCCTGGTGCGCGGCACCCCGGCCGCCTCCGACTCGGGGACGCTGCTCACCGCGGCCCTGCAGATCTGGGTGACCGGCGTGCTGGCCTTCGCCCTGGCCTACGCCCAGCTGGACCGCGGCGGGCCGGTGTCGCGTCGCCGGCGGCGCCGGGACGACCTGCCCCCGGCGGACTGGCGCTTCTCCCAGGACGAGGACCACGACGCCGTCCGCGAGGTGGCCCGGGGCTCCAGCGTGGAGGCCGACTGGGTCCCGTCCTTCCCCGACTACCTGTACCTGTCCCTCACCAACTCCAGTGCCTTCTCCCCCGCCGACACCATGCCCCTGACCACCCGCGCGAAGGTCCTCATGGGCATCCAGGCCTCCGCGGCCCTGCTCACCACCCTCGTCGTCATCTCGGCCGCCGTCGGCCAGCTGGGCGGGTGACCGCATGAGCGTGCGGGTGGGCCTGGTGGGCGCCGGCGCGGTCGGCGCCCGGCACGCCCGGGTGCTGGCCGGGTTCGCCGACGTGGAGCTGCTGGGCATCGCCGACCCCGTGCCGGGGGCGGCCCGCGCTCTCGCCGACAGCACCGGGGCGCCGGTCGTGCCCGTGGCCGAGCTGCTGGCGGCCCGCCCGGACGGCGTCTGGCTGTGCGTGCCGCCCTTCGCCCACGGCGAGCTGGAGGTGCAGGTCGTGGCGGCCGAGGTGCCCTTCTTCACGGAGAAGCCGCTGGCCGCCGACCTGGCGACCGCGGTGCAGGTCGCCGCCCTGGTCGCGGCGTCCGGCCTGCCCACCGCGACCGGGTACCACTGGCGGCACCTGGACACCGTGGCCGCGGCCCGGGCCGAGCTGGCCGGCCGGGTGCCCCGGTTGGTGGCGGCGCGCTGGTGGGGCGGCACGCCGCCGCCGGCGTGGTGGCGGGACCCTGCCCGGTCGGGGGGCCAACTGGTCGAGCAGGCCACCCACGTGCTGGACCTGGTGCGGGTGCTGGCCGGGGAGGTCGACGAGGTCGTCGGCGCCGCCGCGGCGTCCACGCACGACGACCGCGGCGTGCCCGACGCCACCGCGGCCGTCCTGCGGATGGCCTCGGGCGCGGTGGGGTCGGTGAGCACCTCGTGCGTGCTGCCCGGGCCCACCGCCGCCGGTCTCGACGTCGTCGCCGACGACCTGGTCGTGCAGCTCACCGAGACCTCGCTGTCGGTGCGCGACCGGGGACGCGACGAGCAGCGCACGCCCGCCGTCGACCCCCGGGTGGCCGTCGACCGCGCGTTCGTCGACGTCCTCGCCGGCGGCGTCCCGGCGGCCGGGCTGGTCGACGTCGCCGAGGCGCTGCGCACCCACCGGCTGGCCTGGGCGCTGGCCGAGGCCACCCGGACCGGCTCGACGGTGCGGGTCGCCCGGTGATCCGCACGCTGGTGGTGCCCCGCGCCGGCGAGCTGGCGTTCGAGGACACCGAGGAACCGGCGCTGGCCGAGGGCCGGTTCCGGGCCGAGACGGCGTGGACGGGGCTGTCGGCGGGCACCGAGCTCACCTGGTACCGCGGCACCAGCCCCTACCTCACCACCGGCTGGGACGCTGACCTCGGGCTCTTCGACCCCGGCGGACCGGTGCAGTCCTTCCCGGTCCGCCGGCTGGGCTACATGGAGGTCGCCCGCGTCACCGACACCCGGACGCCGGCCGTGGCACCCGGCGACCTGGTCGCGATGGCGTACGGGCACGCCACCGTCGTCCACGGCGACCCGCTGGCCCAGGCGGTCGTCCCGCTGCCGGCCGGCCTGGACGCCGTGCTCGGGGTGTACGTCGCGCACCTGGGCCCCATCTGCGTGAACGGCCTGCTGCACGCCGCGGCCGACGTCGGCGGCCGGGACCTCGCCGACGGCGTCCGGGGGCGTCTGGTCGTGGTCACCGGCGGCGGCCCGGTCGGGCTGCTGGTCGGGCTGCTGGCCCAGGTGCACGGTGCCGCCGAGGTGGTCGTGGTGGACCCGACACCGGCCCGGCGGTCGGCCGCGCGGGCGCTGGGCCTGCAGGCCGCCGACGACGTACCGGACCTGGCCCGGGAGCTGAAGACCCGGTGGCGGCACGGCCCGGCCGACCGCGGCGCCGACGTGGTGTTCCAGTGCCGGGGCACCGCGGCGGCGCTGGCCACCGCCCTGCGCTGCCTGCGCCCGCAGGGCACGGTGGTCGACCTGGCGTTCTACACCGGCGGCGCCGGTGAGGTGCGGCTGGGCGAGGAGTTCCACCACAACGGGCTCGCGGTGGTCTGCGCCCAGATCGGTCGGGTGCCCCGCGGGCTGGCGCACCTGTGGGACCGGCGGCGGCTGGCCGTCGAGACCCTGGCGCTGCTCGCCGGGCACGGCACGCTGGTGCGCGAGGTGCTGGTCACCGACGTGCTGCCGCTGGCCGAGGCCCCGCGGGTCGTCGCCGAGCTCAGCGAGCGGCGGCGGCACGCCCTGACCGTGGTGTTCGCGGGCCCGGCAGGGTGAGGGGGCGGGTCTGCTCGGGTGCCCGCCCGAGCACGCGCCGGTAGACCGCCTCGTAGGCGGCGGCCATCACGGCCGGCGCGAACCGCTCCCGCGCCACCGCTGCGCAGTCGGCGGGGTCGACCTCGTCGACGCGGCGCAGCCCGTCGGTGAAGCCGTCCAGGTCGGTGGCCAGGAACCCGGTGCGGCCGTGGTCGACCAGGGTGGGCAGGCAGCCGCGCGCCATCGCGACCACCGGTGTGCCGACGGTGAGGGCCTCGCAGACCGCCGTCCCGCCGGGTTCCTCCCACGCGACCGGGAACAGCGCGGCGCGCGCCGTGGCGAGCAGCTCGGCCTTCGCGCGGCCCGAGACGCTGCCCACCCACCGCACCCGCTCCCCGTCCAGGTGGGGCTGCACGTGCTCGAGGAACCAGGCGACGTCGGCGCCCAGCGGGGCCCGGTCGTCGGCGAGGGCGGCCTGCAGGGAGGCCACGTCCGGGTGGGGTCCCACCGGGCCGGCCAGGACCAGCGGGACGCCGGCCCGCGCGCAGGCCGCGATGGCCGTGGGCGCGCCCTTGGCGGGGGTCAGCCGGGCCAGCAGCACCGCGTGCGCGCCCCGGGCGCCGCGCGGCAGGGGCGGGGCGGTGGCCGGCGGGACGGCCAGCGGCACGTGCCCGAGCGCCTGGCGGCGCAACAGGTCGGGACCGCGCTCCAGCTGGCTGGCCGAGACACCCACGTAGCCGACCCGGCCGCCGCCGTCGAAGGTGGCGTAGAAGTCCGCGTTGCGGGCCAGGTCCCAGTGCAGGGTGTGCACCACCGGCGGGGCGCTGACCCCCAGGGCGCCCAGGACGGCCGGGCCGACGACCTCGAGGTGGGTGTGCACGAGGTCGAACGGCGCCCCCGCCGCGGCGTGCCGGGCCAGGGTGTCCAGGACGAGCCGGGCGTGCGCGTGGGCGACCCCGACGACCTCGGGGTAGGGACCGGCCAGCCGGTGGAACTGACCGGTGGCGAAGGCGGAGACCCGCTCGGCGGCCGGCTGCGCGGACTCCCCCACCGTGGCCAGGACGACCTCGTGCCCGCGGTCGCACAGCTCGCCGGTCAGGGTGGCCACCACGTTCTCCAGGCCCCCGTAGCCGACCGGGGGGACGGCCAGCCAGGGGCCGGCGTCCATGAGCACCTTCACCGGTCCGCCTCGGCCGGCACCCGTCGGACGTGCGCCATGGGCGGCCGTTCGTGCACGCCGACGTCCCACCCGACGACGTCGACGGTGCTGTCGGTGCGCACGAACTGCAGCAGCCGGGTGGCCGGCACCGGTGCGCCGCCGGGCAACCGGGCCAGCGCCGTCTGCAGGATCTGGCCGGCCATCCGTCCCAGGGCCGCGTCGCCCTGGTGGGTGTGCCGGCGGGTGCCGAGGTCGACCTGGGCCAGGGTCTGCACGCCGGCCAGCCGGGTCAGGTCGACGAGCAGGCCGAACTCCACGCCGTAGCCGGAGACGAAGGGCACCTGCTCGAGCAGGTGCCGCCGGCCGGCGTACTCCCCGCCCAGCGGCTGGATCACCCCGGCCAGCTCCGGCCAGAGGGCGTTGAGCAGCGGCCGGGCCAGCAGCTCGGTGACCCGGCCGCCGCCGGTCGGGACCAGGCCCTCGGTGGTCGCGAGGGGACGGTCGTAGACGCCCTTGACGTAGCCCACGGTCGGGTCGGTGAGCAGCGGCCCGAGCAGACCCGGGACGTAGCCGGGGTCGACGTCGACGAGGTCGGCGTCCATGAACACCAGCAGGTCGCCGGAGGTGACGGCCAGCGACTTCCACAGCGCCTCCCCCTTGCCGCCCCCGGGCAGCCGGCCCAGGTGGGGCAGCACCGCGTCGACGGCGACGACCCGGGCGCCGGCGGCCGCGGCGACCGCGGCGGTGTCGTCGACGGAGTCGCTGTCCACGACGACGACCTCGTCGACCAGGGGCACCTCCTCCTGCCAGGCCCGCCGCAGGGTGGTCACGATCGTGCCGACGGTGTCCGCCTCGTCCCGGGCCGGCAGCACGACGCTGACGGTCAGGCCCTGCCGGCGCTTCTCGGCCAGCAGCGTGGCGGGGTCGTGGTCCCCGACGGCGCCGGTGCGCCGGGCGAGGAGGGCGGCGGCGTCGGTGTGCACGGCTCCTCCTGCGGTCGGCCGGTCACTGCCCCTGCTGGCCGAGGTTGGTCACCAGGTTGACGGCCACGGCGATCACCACCGTGCCGAACAGGTAGGACAGCAGGGAGTGCGCGAGGGCGACCTTGCGGACGGGCGTCGCCGTGAACTGCGTGTCGGGGACGGCGAAGCTCATGCCGACGGTGAACGCCAGGTAGGCGAAGTCGCTGTAGGCCGGGGGTTCCCGCTGGCCGAAGTCGATGCCGCCGTCGGCGCCCTCGTAGTGGTGGCGGGCGTACTTGAGGGCGAAGACGGTGTTCACCAGCGCCCAGGACAGCATCACGACGAGCACGCCGAGGACGACGACCGCGACCCCCACCGCGTCGGGCGACCCGGACCGCACCAGCGCCTCGGCGACGGCGCCGAGGCTGACCACGGCGGCGACCAGGACGGCGGTGTCGGTGGCCCGGGTCCGCCCCTCCTCCTCGGCCAGCCGCCGGGTGCCGTCGGCGTCGCGCGGCCAGCTGACCCGCCAGACCCAGGTGAGCAGGCCGCCGGCCGCGACGGTCCAGCCGGCGAGCACCGCGAGCTCGGGCAGCCCGGCGACCCCCAGCGCACCGCCCACCACGACGCCGGCCGCGAGGCTGACCAGGATGCGGCGCCAGGACAGGATCTGGGCGTCGGTGTCCGGGGCGGCGGTGGCGGTGGGCCCGCGGTGCCCCCCGCTCACCGGCCGGCCGCGGGCCGGGCGAACTCCTGCACGATGCGGGCGCAGAACGCGGGGAGGTCGTCCGGCGAGCGGCTGGTGGTCAGGTTGCCGTCGGTGACGACCTCCTCGTCGACCACCTCGGCGCCGGCGTTGCGCAGGTCGGTGCGCACGCTGGGCCACGACGTCAGCCGCCGACCGGTGACCACGCCGGCCTCGGCGAGGGTCCACGGACCGTGGCAGATGGAGGCCACCGGCTTGCCCGACCGGACGAAGTCCCCGGCGAAGCGGACGGCGTCGGCCTCCACCCGGAGCTTGTCCGGGTTCACCGTGCCGCCGGGCAGCAGCAGGGCGTCGTAGTCCCCGACCAAGGCGTCCCCCACCAGCCCGTCCACGCCGAACGTGCCGGCGTCGGCCAGGTCGTGGTCGCGCGCCTGGATCTCGCCGCTCGCGATCGACAGGACCTCGGTGCGGGCACCGGCGTCCTCCAGGGCCTGTCGGGGCTGCTCCAGCTCGACCCGCTCCACCCCGTCCGCCGCCAGGATCGCGACCCGTCGTCCCTTCAGCTCACCGGCCACGTCGGCCACCTCCGCACTCTTGCGACCCGCCGGGCTCGGGGTGCACGCCGATGGAAGCCGCCGCAGACCGCGCACCACATCGGCAGACCTGCCGATGGCGCCGACCGGCACCCCGGAGGTGGGCTGGGTGCTCCGACGACCGACACCCGGAGGTGCGCGATGCCGTCCCCACCCCACGCACCGCTGCGGGCCGACCCGCTGACCCGCGGCCTGGGCCTGTTCAGCGCGGCGCTCGGCGTCCCGCAGGTGCTGCGACCGGCCGAGGTCGCCCGGGCCCTCGGCGTCGGTGACGCCCCCCGGCACCGCACGGCCACGGTGGTCGTCGGCGTCCGGGAGCTGGTCGCCGCGGCCGGCCTGCTCGGCCGCCCGCACCCCGCGTGGCTGTGGGCCCGCGTCGGCGGCGACGCGATGGACCTGACGCTGATGGGCCGCGCCCTGCGCCACCACGACGGCCGCGGCCTGCAGCGCACGGTGCTCAGCACGGCGGCCCTGGCCGTCGTGACCGCCGTCGACGTGCACGCCGCCCTCACCCGCTCGAACCGGAAAGAGACCAGGAGACCCATGGAGCTCACGTCGACCACGACCGTCACCCGGCCACCGGAGGAGGTGTACGCGTTCTGGCGCCAGCTCGACCGGCTGCCCACGTTCATGGCACACCTGGACGAGGTGCGCGACACCGGGGGCGGGCGCAGCCGGTGGAAGGCCAGCGCCCCCTTCGGGAAGTCCGTCGAGTGGGACGCCGAGACCACCGCCGACGTCCCCGGGGAGCGGATCGCCTGGCGCTCCCTCGACGGCGCCGACGTGCCGAACAACGGCGAGGTGCTCTTCCTGCCCGCGCCCGGCGGGCGGGGCACGGAGGTGCACGTGGCGCTGAACTACCGCATCCCCGGCGGGGCGGTCGGGAAGGCCGTCGCCCGGTGGTTCGGGGAGGAGCCCTCCCAGCAGCTCGACGACGACCTGCGCCGGTTCAAGCAGGTGATGGAGACCGGTGAGGTGGTCCGCAGCGACGGCGCACCCCGCGGCAAGCAGGCCCGCGAGGAGTTCCCGCAGCACCCCGCCCACCCCCTGACCGACGACGAGCGCGCGGAGGCACTGGCATGAAGGCCAACTGCTGGATCAGCCCGAACACGGTCGAGGTCACCGAGGTGCCCGACCCGTCCATCCTGAACAGCCGCGACGCGATCGTGAGGATCACCTCCACGGCGATCTGCGGCTCGGACCTGCACCTGCTCGACGGCTACGTGCCGACGATGCAGAAGGGCGACATCATGGGCCATGAGTTCATGGGCGAGGTCGTCGAGGTCGGCCCCGGCGTGGACCGGGACAAGCTGCGGGTGGGCGACCGCGTCGTCGTCCCCTTCCCGATCGGCTGCGGGGCGTGCGCCGCGTGCCTGGCGGACCTGTGGTCGTGCTGCGAGAACACCAACCCCAACGCCGGCCTGGCGGAGAAGATGTTCGGCCACCCGACCGCCGGGATCTACGGCTACTCCCACCTCACCGGCGGCTTCGCCGGCGGCCAGGCCGAGTACGCCCGGGTGGTGCTCGCCGACGTCAACCCGCTGAAGATCGAGTCCGACCTCACCGACGAGCAGGTGCTCTTCCTCTCCGACATCCTGCCCACCGGCTTCATGGGTGCCGACATGTGCGACATCCACGACGGCGACGTCGTGGCCGTCTGGGGCGCCGGGCCGGTCGGGCAGTTCGCGATGGACTCCGCCCGCGTGCTCGGTGCGGCGCACGTGATCGCCATCGACGACGTCCCCTACCGGTTGGAGATGGCCGCGTCCCAGGGCTACACGACCATCGACTACTCCGACACCGACGTCCGCTCCCGGCTGCTCGAGCTCACCGGTGGCCGCGGCCCGGACAAGTGCATCGACGCCGTGGGCATGGAGGCCACGCACGGCGCCGCGCATGTGCAGCTCTACGACCGGGCCAAGCAGGCCGTGCGCGCGGAGACCGACCGCCCGCACGCGCTGCGCCAGGCCATCACGTCCTGCCGCAGCGGGGGCATCGTGTCGGTGATCGGGGTGTACGGCGGGTTCATCGACAAGTTCCCGGCCGGGGCGTGGATGAACCGGTCCATCACCCTGCGCACCGGGCAGTGCCACGTGCAGCGGTACATGCGCCCGCTGCTCGAGCGGATCGAGCGCGGCGAGATCGACCCGACCCGGATCATCACCCACCGGTTGCCGCTGTCGGAGGCCCCGCACGGCTACGACGTCTTCAAGCACAAGCAGGACCACTGCGAGAAGGTCGTCCTCACCCCCTGACGTGGCGTCGCGCGGTCGGGCCCGGACTCCCGCGGGGCCGCAACGCCTAGGGTCGACGGGGTGAGCGAGGAGCAGGCGAGCGCGATCGGTCGTCGCCGGGCCGCGGCCCAGGACGGCGACCGCGCGGCGTACCGGGAGCGGCGGCAGGAGATCATCGCGGCGGCGGCCGGCCTGTTCAAGTCGCACGGGTTCCGCGGCACGAGCATCGGGCAGATCGCCGAGGCGCTCGGGACCGACCGCGCGACGCTGTACTACTACGTCGGCAGCAAGGAGGAGCTGTTCGACGAGGTCGTCAGCGATGCCGTCCGGGCCAACGTCGCACGGGCCGAAGCCATCCGGGACGGCGCCGGGGACGCCCCGGACAAGCTGCGCCGACTGGTCACCGAGCTGATGGACTCCTACGCCGCGTCCTATCCCTTCCTGTACGTCTTCATCCAGGAGAACCTGTCGCACGTCGGGCAGAAGCGCGCCGACTGGTCGGCCGAGATGCGCGGGCTCAACCGCGCCTACCAGGACTGCGTGACCGCGATCATCGAGTCGGGCATCGCCGAGGGCACCATCCGGCCGGTCGCCGAGCCGTGGGTGCTCGCCTACGGGCTGATCGGCATGGTCGGGTGGACGAACCGGTGGTTCAACCCCGAGAAGTCCGACGTCGACGCCGCGACCATCGGGCGCGCCTACGCGGACGTGCTGCTGGACGGCCTCACGGCCCGCTGATCGCTCATCGCCCGGTCCGCACCGCGGTCGCTCCGCCCGAGGCCGTCAACGTGTACGTTGACGGCACGGTACAGCCAGGACGCGTCGAGGAGGACCGGGTGGCGGGTGCGACGGGCAGCGTCGGTGTGGTCGGGGCCGGCACGATGGGCGTGGGCATCGCCTACGTCTTCGCGGTGACCGGGGCGCGCACCGTGGTGGTCGAGCCCGACCACGCACGGATGGTCGCGGTGCGCCGCGAGGTGGCCGGCGCAGCCGAGGCCGGAGTGCGCCGCGGCAAGCTCTCCGCCGAGGTCGCCGCCGGCCTGGCCGACCGCCTGGAGCACGCGCCCTCGGCCGAGGAGCTCCCCGAGGGCCTGGACCTGGTCGTCGAGACGGTGCCCGAGGACCTGGCGCTCAAGCACCGGGTGCTGGCCGCCTGCGAGGCGCGCGGACCGGCCGTGCTGGCCAGCAACACCAGCGCCCTGTCCATCGACGCCCTCGCCGAGGGGCTGGCCCGCCCCGAGGCGTTCCTCGGCCTGCACTTCTTCAACCCCGTCTGGTCCATCCCGGTGGTCGAGGTGGTCCGCGGCGCCCGCACGTCGGCGGCGACGCTGGAGACGGCGCTGGCCGCCGTCGCCGGTATCGGCAAGGAGTCCGCGGTGGTCGCCGACGCGCCGGGCTTCGCCACCAGCCGGCTCGACGTGGTGGCCGCCCTGGAGGCCATCCGGATGGTCGAGCAGGGGGTGGGCGAACCGGCCGACATCGACCGGGCGGTCCAGCTGGCCTACCGGCACCCCGTCGGGCCCCTGCGGCTGACCGACATCGTCGGGCTGGACGTGCGGCTGCACATCGCCCGGAACCTCGAGACGGCCCTGGGGCCGCAGTTCGCACCGCCGCAGCTGCTGGTCGACAAGGTCGCTGCAGGAGAGCTTGGCGCCAAGTCCGGCCGCGGCTTCTACGACTGGCCCTGACCCCGTCGGCACCCTTGACGTGGCCCAGGCCACTCCCTACCGTCAACGACGGCGTTGACGGCGTTGCAGAGGAGAGCCTCGTGAACAACACCCCGGTCGGCCTGCCCGGCAAGGGCTCGCGGATCAGCGACACCACCGAGGAGCGTCGCGACCTGCGCGAGGCGGTACGGCAGCTGGTCGGCAGCTACGGCCGCTCCTACTTCCAGGACGTCGTCGCCAAGGGTGAGCACGCCGACGAGCTGTGGTCGGCGATGGGCAAGGCCGGGTTCCTCGGCGTCCACCTGCCCGAGGAGCACGGCGGCGGGGGCGGCGGGCTGGCCGACCTGGCCGTGGTCATCGAGGAGATGGCCAGCCAGGGCTGCCCGATGTTCATGGTCGTGATCAGCCCGGCCATCGCCGGCACCGTGCTCACCGCGCACGGCACGCCCGAGCAGAAGGCCAAGTACCTGCCCGGGATCGCCGACGGCACCTTCCGGATGGCGTTCGCCATCACCGAGCCCGACGCCGGCTCCAACACCCACAAGATCACCACCACCGCCCACAAGGACGGCGACGGCGGGTGGCGGCTGCGCGGGCAGAAGTACTGGACCTCGGGCGTCGACGAGTGCCAGGCCCTGCTCGTGGTGGCCCGCGACGCCGAGCCCGGCCCCGACGGGCGGCACACGCTGTCGCTGTTCATCTGCGACACCGACGCCCCCGGGCTCACCTTCCAGAAGCTGGACTCGGCGCTGATGCTGCCCGAGAAGCAGTTCATGACGTTCTTCGACGACGTCCCGGTCGAGCGCGCCGGGCTGGTCGGCACCGAGGGCGAGGGCCTCAAGCAGGTCTTCGCCGGGCTCAACCCCGAGCGGGTGGCCGCGGCCTGCATGGCCAACGGCATCGCCCGCTACGCGCTGGCCAAGGGGGCGCAGTACGCGAACGAGCGCACCGTCTGGAAGGCCCCGATCGGCGCCCACCAGGGGGTGGCGCACCCGCTGGCGGAGTCCTACATCGCCGTGGAGCTGGCCCGGCTGATGACCATGCGCGCCGCCGAGATGTCCGACGCCGGGCTCGACGCCGCCGAGGCGTCCAACATCGCCAAGTTCGCCGCCGGCGACGCCGCGGTCAAGGCGCTGGACCAGGCCATCCAGGTGCACGGCGGCAACGGCCTGTCCTACGAGTACGGCCTGGCCGACCTGTGGTTCGTCGCGCGCATGTTCAAGACCGCGCCGGTCAGCCGCGAGATGGTCCTCAACCACGTGGCCCAGCACAGCCTGGGCCTGCCCAAGAGCTACTGACCGTGGCCGAGACCCTCGCCCAGCTGGTCCGCGAACTCGCCGCGGACCGACCCGGTGCGCCGGCGGTGACGCTCGGGGACACCACCCGCACCTTCGCCGAGCTGCACGAGCGCAGCTCCCGGGTGGCCCGCGCCCTGCAGACGGCCGGGCTGGGCCCCGGCGACCGGGTCGGCGTGCTGGACAAGAACGCGCCGACCTTCTACGAGGTCGTCTTCGGGGCGGCCATGCTCGGTGCGGTCACCGTCGGCCTCAACTTCCGGCTGGCCGCCCCCGAGGTGGCCGACGTGGTCGCCGACGCGGGTGTCCGGCTCGTGGTCGTCGACCCGGAGTTCGCCCACCTGCTCCCCGAGGGTGTCCCGCAGGTGCACCTCGGCGAGGACTACGAGGCGTGGCTGGGCGAGGACCAGGACCCGGGGTGGGGAGGTGACGCCGACGACGTGGTGCTGCAGCTCTACAGCTCGGGGACGACGGGACGCCCCAAGGGGGCCATGCTCACCTCGGCCAACCTGCTGTGGACGCCCCGGATGGGCCGGGAGTTCTACGGCATGGACGAGCACACGGTCAACCTGGTGCCCTCTCCCCTGTTCCACATCGGCGGGGCGGGCTACTCGCTGACGGCCCTGGGCCAGGGCGGTCACACCGTGCTGGTGCGCGACATGGACCCGGCCGCCGTCCTGGGGTTGATCGAGCAGCACGGGGTCACGCACACGTTCCTGGTGCCGGCGGTCGTGCAGATGCTGGCCGAGAGCGCGGCGCTGCCCGGCACCGACCTGTCGAGCCTGCGGCGCATCGCCTACGGCGCCGCACCGATGGGTGAGACCCAGCTGCTGAAGGCGATCGCGCTCTTCGGGTGCGACTTCATGGGTGTCTACGGCATGACGGAGACCTCGGGCTCGGTCGTCTGCCTGCCACCCGAGGACCATGACCCGGGCGGACCGCGGGCCGGCCTGCTGCGCTCGGTGGGCAAGCCGCTGCCCTGGCTGGAGCTCCGGGTGGTCGACCCGGCCACCGGTGCGGACGCCGACGTCGGCGGGGTCGGGGAGATCTGGGTCCGCTCGGGGCAGAACACCGTCGGCTACTGGGGCCAGCCGCAGCTGACCGCCGAGACCATCACCGAGGACGGCTGGCTGCGCACCGGCGACGCCGCCTACCTCGACGCCGAGGGGTACGTGTTCCTGCACGACCGGATGAAGGACATGGTCGTGTCGGGCGGGGAGAACGTGTACCCCGCCGAGGTGGAGAACGTGCTCTACGCGCACCCGGAGGTGCTGGAGGCCGCCGTGATCGGGGTGCCCTCGCCCCGGTGGGGCGAGACGGTCAAGGCGGTCGTCGTCCGGCGGCCCGGTGCGACGGTCGACGAGCCGGGCCTGATCGCCTTCGCCCGGGACCGGTTGGCCCACTACAAGTGCCCGACCAGCGTCGACTTCACCGACGAGCTGCCGCGCAACGCCTCGGGCAAGGTGCTCAAGAAGGTGCTGCGCGAGCCGTTCTGGTCCGGCTCCGAGAGGCAGGTCCACTGATGCACCCGCTCGCCCGCCTGGCCCAGCGCTTCACCGTCGACTGGCTGGACCGGGCCGATGCGTCCGTTCCCCCGGACATCATGGTGCCCGGCTACCGGGTGCACATCGGCGACGTCGAGCTCGACGGTCTCGAGGCCTACGTGCCGGCCACCGTCGGCCAGCTCGAGCAGTTCCCGGGCCTGCAGCTGACCGTGCACGACCTGGCGTTCACCGAGGACCGGCTGGTGCTGCACTTCACCGAGCACGGGGCGTCGGCCCGGCACGACCTGCGGGCCGCCGCCTGGACCGGTGTCGCGCTGTTCGCCTGGGACGGCGAGCGGCTGACCGAGAACTGGACCCAGGAGGACTACGCGGCCCGCCGGCGTCAGCTGGCCGACGGGGTCCCCGACACCGTGGGGACGCCGATGGCGGCGCCGTGGACGACCCGGCCCGCGCTGCCCGACCCCGCCGCCGAGGACGTCGTCCGCTCCTGGCTGGCCTCGGCCGAGCCCGGCGTCGACGGCGTGACCTGGGACGACGGGCTGACCGCCGCGCTGATCCGCCCCCGCGACGTCGAGGTGGCCGAAATGTTCTCCGCCGGCGACCAGGTGGCGTTCGCGGCGACCCAGGTCGACGGCGGCGAGCGGCTCGGCATCGCGGGCCTGGTGACCGTGACCCAGGGCGCGGTGTCCGGCGGGACGGTGGTCAGCGATCGCCACGGCCTGCTCCGAACCCGCAGGAGCGGATGAATTGGGCGATGTTCTCCGCGGACAAGCAGTCCACAGCACCGTTGACAGATGCGTGGCATGCGGTCAAGGTGTGTGCGACACATCACACCCAGCCGGAGGAGCGTCGCGATGACCGCGACGGCCCGCACCACCCCCACCCTGGAGAACCTGCTGGCCGGCCTGCGGGCCGGTGAGGTCGTCGACGCCACCGCCCTGTACGTGGACGGCCGCTGGACCCCCTCCACCAGCGATGCCCGCATCCAGGTCTTCGACCCGGCCACCGAGCAGGTCATCGCCGAGGTCGCCGACGGCTCGACCGACGACGTCGACGCCGCCGTCGCCGCCGCGAAGGCCGCGCTCCCGGCCTGGTCGGCGCTGTCGGGCGCCGAGCGCGCCGACTACCTGGAGCGGGTCGGGCAGATCGTCGGCGGGCGGCTCGACGAGTTCGCCGAGCTGGCCTCGCGCGACGTGGGCGGCCCGGTCGAGGCCTCCAAGCTCGTGCAGCTGGGCCTGCCGATCTTCAACTTCGGCTTCTACGCCGACCTCGCCCGCAGCTACGACTTCGGTGGGCAGGAGGTGGGCAACTCGCTGGTGGTGAAGGAGCCGATCGGGGTCGTCGGCTGCATCACGCCATGGAACTTCCCGGCCCACCAGGTGGCGCTGAAGGTGGCGGCGGCGTTCGCGGCCGGCTGCACCGTGGTGGTCAAGCCCTCCGAGGTCGCTCCGCTGCTGGTGCACGCCATCGCCGGTGTCATGGACGAGGTCGGCCTGCCCGCCGGGGTGTTCAACCTGGTCAGCGGCGTGGGTCCGGTCGTCGGCGAGGCGCTGGTCGCCCACCCCGACGTCGCGATGGTGTCCTTCACCGGCTCCACGCGGGCCGGGAAGCGGATCGCCGAGGTGGCCGCGGGGTCGGTCAAGCGGGTGGCGCTGGAGCTGGGCGGCAAGTCGGCCAACGTGGTCCTGGACGACGCCGACCTCGAGGAGGCCATCGCCGGCGGTTTCGCCAACTCGGTGGGGCTGAACTGCGGGCAGGCATGCACCGCCCTGACCCGCGTGCTCGTGCCGGCCGACCGGTTGGCGGAGGCCGAGGAGATCGCCGCCCGGATCGCCGGCACCTACTCGATCGGGGCCTGGGACGAGGAAGGCACCGTCATCGGCCCGCTCGTGAGCAAGGTGCAGCACGACAAGGTGCGGGGCTACATCCAGGCCGGCATCGACGAGGGCGCCACGCTGGTCACGGGCGGGTTGGACACCGGTCGCGACACCGGCTGGTTCGTGCAGCCGACGGTGTTCTCCGACGTCCGCAACGACATGACCATCGCCCGGGAGGAGATCTTCGGGCCGGTCGTGGCGATCCTGCCCTACGGCGACGAGGCCGAGGCGGTGTCCATCGCCAACGACACCGTCTACGGCTTGGCCGCGGCCGTGTGGTCCGGTGACCGCGACCGGGCGCTGCGGGTGGCTCGGCAGCTGCAGGCCGGCCAGGTCCAGGTCAACGGCGGGGCGTTCGATACGGCCGCGCCGTTCGGTGGGTACAAGCAGTCGGGCCTGGGCCGGGAGGCCGGCGCCGCGGGCATCGAGGAGTTCCTGGAGACCAAGGCCATCCAGCTGTAGGCGCCCCGCGACCGCGGCCCGGCAGCGTCGCCGGGCCGCGGTCGCGGCGGTCATCCCCGGTCGGCCCGCTCCGCCGCCCGGCCGGCCTGGTAGGCCTCCCAGTACGTGCGGTGGTGGGAGAAGGGCTCGTCGCGGTCCTCCACCGCCGCGCGGACGCCGTCGGCCCGCTGGATGCGCTCGAAGTCGGCCATCGAGGGCCCGGCGATCGCCATCGCGTCGGCGTCGTTGGCCGCCGCGATCGCCGAGGCGATGCCCATGGCGTCCCACCAGCGGTTGGTCGCCTCCTTGTGGCTGTAGAGCATCTCCAGCGGCACGTGGCTGATCCGCTCGGCATACGCCCGGGCCACCGCCATCACCTCGTCGGCCGGCACGGCCTTGTTCACCAGGCCGAGCTGCTCGGCCTCGGTGCCGGTCATCGAGTCGCCGGTGAACAGCCACTCCTTGGTCTTGCGCATGCCCAGGTGCACCGGCCACATGCCGAAGGTGTGGATCTCCCCCATCGTGCGGGCCTCGGGCTGGCCGAAGGTCGCGTCGTCGGCGGCGAACACGACGTCCAGCACACCGGCCAGGTCCAGGCCACCGGCCACGCAGGCCCCGCGCACGACGCCGACCGTGGCCTGCCGGATGCGCCACAGCCGCATCCAGCGCTCGCGGGACTCGTGGAACTCGCGGCGGCTGAAGATCGGGGCGCGACGGTGCGGGCGACTGTCCTCGGGGCGCGAGGGCTCACCGGTGCCCCAGAGGTAGCCCCACTCCGAGAGGTCGTAGCCGGTGCAGAAGTTCTTCCCGTTGCTGGCCACGATCAGCACCCGGGTGTCGTCGTCGGAGTCGAGGTCGTCGAGGACGTCGTCCATCTCGTCGCGCAGCTGGCGGCACAACGCGTTGCCCCGGTCGGGCCGGTTCAGCGTCATCGTGGCGATCCGGCCCTCCTTCTCGTAGGTCAGCATCGAGGGGTTGGTCACCCTGCGGCCCATTGCGGTCTCCCTGCGTCGTCGTCGACCCGTCGTTGGTCAACGTAGTTGTTGACAATGGCTGTGTCCACGACCACAGTCGAGGCATGGCAACCGAGGTCGACGTCGTCGTGGTGGGGGCCGGGTTCGCCGGCCTGCGGGCGCTGCACACCCTGCGCGGACGCGGGTACCGCGTCGCCGTGCTCGAGGCCGGGGACGGCATCGGCGGCGTGTGGCACTGGAACCGGTACCCGGGCGCGCGCTGCGACGTGCGCAGCCACGACTACTCCTACGGCTTCGACCCCGACCTGGAGCAGGAGTGGCGCTGGACCGAGCGCTACGCCACCCAGCCGGAGATCCTGCGCTACATCGACCACGTCGTGGAGCGCTTCGACCTGGCTCGCGACGTCCACCTGCGCACCCGGGTCACCCGGATGGTCTTCGCCGACGACGGCTGGGACGTCGAGACCTCCGCAGGCACCTGGCGGGCCAGGTTCGTCGTCATGGCCACGGGCCAGCTGAGCATCCCCAAGGACCCCGAGCTCCCCGGCCAGGACCGGTACCGCGGCACCGTGCTGCACACCGCCCGCTGGCCGCGCGAGGGCGTCGACCTGACCGGGCAGCGGGTCGGCGTCATCGGCACCGGCTCCTCGGGCACCCAGCTGGTGCCGGTCGTCGCCGAGCAGGCCGCCCACCTGACGGTCTTCCAGCGCACGCCCAACTTCTCCATCCCGGCCACCAACGCACCGGTCGACGACGAGGAGGACGCCGCGGTCAAGGCGGTCTACCGCGAGCGCCGGGAGGCCGCCCGTAACTCCCCGACCGGCCTGAGCTTCCCGGTCGTGCGCCAGTCGGCGCTGGAGGTCACCCCCGAGGAGCGGCGCCGGCACTACGACGAGCAGTGGCCCACCACCGGGTTCGGGTTCCTGCTCAGCTACCGGGACCTGATGCTGGACGAGCGCGCCAACGACACGGTCGCCGACTACGTGCGCGAGCGGATCGCCGCCAAGGTGACCAAGCCCGAGCTGCTGCCGCACCTGCTGCCGCAGGGCTACCCGTTCGGCGCGAAACGGCCACCGGTCGACTCCGGCTACTTCGAGACCTTCAACCGCGACGACGTGGAGCTGGTCGACGTCCGGGACACCCCGGTCACCGGCTTCACCGAGCGGGGCCTGCAGACCGCGGAGCGGGAGATCGAGCTCGACGTCGTCGTCTTCGCCACCGGGTTCGACGCGATGACCGGTGCGCTGCTCAAGCCCGAGATCGTCGGCCGGGACGGGCAGACCCTGCGCGAGGCGTGGGCCGCCGGGCCGCGCACCTACCTGGGCCTGCAGGTCGCCGGGTTCCCGAACATGTTCCTGGTCGCCGGTCCGGGCAGCCCGTCGCTGCTGTCGAACGTGCTGCTGAGCATCGAGCAGCACGTGGACTGGATCGCCGACCTGCTCGACGCGGCGGCGGCCCGAGGCGCCGGTGTCGTGCAGGTGACCCCGGAGGCCGAGAGCGGCTGGGTGGCGCACGTCAACGAACGGGCCGAGGCCACCCTCTACCCGCGGGCGCGCAGCTACTACATGGGCGACGACGTCCCCGGCAAGCCACGGGTGTTCACCCCCTACGTCGGCGGCGTCCGGGGCTACAAGCGCATCCTCGAGCGGGTGGTGGCCGACGACTACGACGGCTTCACCATGACGGCGTCGGCCCGGTGACCGCCCACCCGCTCGCCCCCGCTGCCCGGCGGGCCCTGCTGGAGCAACGGCACCCGGTCTGGGTACCGCGCACGCTGTCCGGAGCGGTCGACCACGCGGCCGGGTCCTTCCCCGAACGTCCCTTGGTCATCACCGACCGGGCGTCCTGGAGCTACGGCGAGACCGTCGACCGCTCCCGCCGGTTGGCTGCCGGCCTGCGTGGGCTGGGGGTGCGCGCCGGGGACCACGTGGCCGTCCTGCTGGCCAACTACGCCGAGTTCCCCGTGGTCACGTACGCGCTCAGCCGGCTGGGCGCCACTGCGGTGCCGGTGAACTTCCTGGTCCGGACGGCGGAGCTGGGGTTCATCCTGCGCCGCTCGCACGCGGTCGCCCTCGTGGTGATGGACGCGTTCCGCGGCACCGACCACCTGGCGGTGCTCGACGAGCTGGCGCCGGGGTGGGAGACCGCCGGCGGGGGCGAGGCCCTGCCCGAGCTGCGCTCGGTGGTGGTCGTGGAGACCGGGCAGGCCCCGGCCCGCCCGGGGACGACGACGCTGGCCGCGCTCGCCGACCTCGACCCGCTGGTCGACGAGCCCGTCGGCGACCCGCACGCGCCCGCCGTGCTGCTGTTCACCTCGGGCACCACCGGCGAGCCGAAGGGTGTGCCGCTGACCCACGACATGCTGCTGCGGGCGGCGTACTCCAGCGTGCTCGGCCGGGCCTTCGCCGACGGGCACCGGATCACGTTCTCGCTGCCGATGTACCACGTCTACGGCTTCGTCGAGGGCCTGCTCACCGTGCCGTTCGTCGGCGGGGCGATCGTGCCGCAGCTGGTCTTCGACCCGGCCGCCACGGTGGTCGCGATCCAGGCGCACCGCTGCACCGACGCGCTGCTGATCCCCACCATGACCCTGGGGGTGCTGGCCGAGCTGCGGGCCCACGAGCACGACCTCTCCTCGCTCACCCACCTGTTCTCCTCGGGAGGGGTGTCCCCCGCCGGCATCTGGGACGCGATCGACGACGTGTTCGGTGCGGTCTGCGGCGGGGTCGAGGTGGTCACCGGCTACGGGCAGAGCGAGACCACGGCCTCGACCACCTGCACCCGCCCGGAGGACGACCCGGACCGGCGCCGCACGACGAACGGCCGGGTCCGGGACGCCGGCATCGCCGGTGACCCCGACCTCGACCGCCAGCTGGTGGTCTACCGGACCGCCGACCCCGTCACCGGTGCGGCGCTCGAGCCCGGCGCCGTGGGCGAACTGCTGGCCCGCGGGCCGGGCGTCATCGACGGATACTTCGAGAACCCTGCCGCCGACGCCACCACCTTCACCGCCGACGGCTGGCTGCGCACCGGTGACCTGGGCTCGGTCGACGCCGACGGCTGGCTGCGGCTGGCCGGCCGGGTGAAGGACTGCTACCGCTGCGGCGGCGAGCAGGTCGTGCCCGGGGACGTCGAGGTGGTGCTGGCCGCGCACCCGTCGATCGCGCAGGCCCACGTCGTCCCGTTGCCCGACGAGCGGATGGGCGAGGTCGGGGTGGCCTGGGTCGTGCTCGCCCCCGGCGCAGAGCTGGATGCCGCGCAGGTGCTGGCCTGGGCGGCCCCGCAGCTGGCCCGGTTCAAGGTGCCCCGGCACGTGCTGGCCATCGACCCGGCCCAGATCCCGCTGACGCCGTCCGGTCGGCCCCGCAAGTTCCTGCTCGCCGAGCGCGCCCGGCAGACCCTGCTCCCGTCGTGACGGCGTTCCCGCAGGCCACCCCCGCCGCGCGGGAGCGGTGGACGGCCGCCGGCGCCTGGGACGGCACCCTGCTCGACGCCTGGGTGGACGCCGCCGACCCCGCCCGGCTGGCCGTGGTCGACGCCGATGTCCGGCTCACCTACGCCGAGCTGGCCGACCGGGTGGTCCGCTGCACGGCGGGTCTGCGCCGGCTCGGCGTGGGCCCCGGCGACGTGGTGGCCCAGCAGCTGCCCAACTGGTGGGAGGCGCTGGTCGTGCACCTGGCCACCATCCGGCTGGGTGCGGTGAGCAACCCGCTCATGCCGATCCTGCGCGATGCGGAGATGACGTTCGCGCTGCGCTCGGGCGGTGCGCGGGTCCTCGTCGTCCCCGGGGTGTTCCGTGGACACGACCACACGGCCCTCGCCGAGCGGCTGCGGCCGGTCTGCCCAGCTCTCGAGCACGTCGTCGTGGCTCGCGGTGGCGACTTCGACGACCTGCTCTCCACCGCCGACGGCGGGCACGCGGAACCCGGGCGCAGCAGCGGGGACCCGGTGTGCCTCCTCTACACCTCGGGCACGGAGAGCGACCCCAAGGGCGCGGTGCACAGCCACGACACGCTCGGCCACGAGGACCGCAGCATGGTGACCCACCTGCAGCTCACCGCCTCCGACGTCGTGCTGTCGGCCTCTCCGGTCGCGCACGTCACCGGGGTGCTCTACGGCTTCCACCTGGCCTCGCTGCTGGGCACCGCCGTCGTGTTCTGCGACGTCTGGTCGCCCGAGCGCGGCTGGTCGCTGATCACGGCGGAGGGGTGCACGGTCACCGTCGCGGCGACCCCGTTCCTGCACGGGCTCACCCACTCGCCCGCCCGGCCGGCCACCTCGACGCTGCGGGTGTTCGGCTGCGGGGGCGCCGACGTCCCGCCCGAGCTGGTCCGCGAGGCCACCCGGGAGCTGGACTGCACCGTGGTCCGGGTCTACGGGTCGACCGAGATCCCGACCGTCACCGCCGGCCACGCCGACGACCCGGCCGACCTGCGCGCCGACACCGACGGCCGGGTGGTCGGTCTCGGGGAGCTGCGGGTCGTCGACGACGAGGAGCGCGAGGTGCCGCCGGGCACGGTGGGTCACCTGCGGGCCCGGGCACCGGAGATGTTCCTGGGCTACCACGGGCTGGACCGGGACGTGGTGGATGCCGAGGGCTGGTTCGCCACCGGCGACCTGGGCCGGGTCGACGACGCCGGGTTCCTGACCGTCACCGGCCGCAGCAAGGACCTCATCCTGCGCGGCGGGGAGAACATCAGCGCGAAGGAGGTCGAGGACCACCTCTACCGGCACCCGGACGTCGCCGACGTCGCCGTGGTGGCGGTGCCCGACCCGGTGCTGACCGAACGTGGCTGCGCGGTCGTCGTCCCCCGGCCCGGTGCCACCGTGACCCTGGAGTCGCTGACGGCGTTCCTGGACGGGCTCGGGATCGCGAAGCAGAAGTACCCGGAGTCGTTGGTGCTGGTCGGGGACCTGCCGCGCACGCCGACCGGCAAGGTGCAGAAGAACGTGCTGCGGCAGCAGGTGCGGCTGCGCCCCGACGTGCAGGCCCTGGTCGAGAAGTTCGCCACCGCCGGGGTGCAGACATACGACCGGGTGGGGGTGGCCGCGGCCCGCGACCAGGTGCGCGGCGCCATCCGCCTGCAACGGCCCGCCCCGGACGTGGCCGGCACCTACGACGTCGACCTCGGCTTCCCGGCCCGGGTCTACCCGGGGACCACCGGCACCGTGCTGGTCTACCTGCACGGCGGCGGGTTCGTCCTCGGTGACCTCGAGGTCGTGGACCGCCCCTGCCGGGCGCTGGCCGCCGCCTCGGGTGCGACCGTGGTCTCGGTCGCCTACCGGCTCGCCCCGGAGTCGCCGTTCCCGGGCCCCGTGCACGACTGCCTGGCCGCCGTCCGGTGGGCGCGGGACCTCGGGGACCGGCTGGTGCTGCTCGGGGACTCCGCCGGTGGGGCCCTGGCCGCAGCCGTCTCCACGCTGCTCCGGGACGACGGGGGAACGCTGCCGGCCGCGCAGCTGCTCGTCTACCCGACGCTCGCACCGCCCACGGACACCCCGTCGATGCTCGCGCGGGCGGACGGACCGTTCATGACCCGCCGCGAGCTCGACTGGTTCTGGGACCTCTACCTGGCCGGCGCCGAGCCGGGCCCGCTGTCCGCACCGCTGCTGGCCGACGACCTGGCCGGCCTGCCGCCGACCACGGTCGTGGTCGCCGAGCTCGACCCGCTGCGCGACGAGGGCAGGGCCTACGCGGCGCGGCTGCGCGAGGCCGGGGTACCGGTCGAGCTGGTCGAGTACCCGGGCGCCGTCCACGGTTTCTGGTGGCTGTCCAGGGCCCTGGGCCAGGCCGACGAGCTCACCGCCGACCTGGCCCGCCGGGTGCAGCGCTAGAGCAGCTCGAGGATGGTGGCGTTGGCCTGGCCGCCGCCCTCGCACATCGACTGCAGGCCGTAGCGGATCCCGTTGTCGCGCATGTGGTGGACCATCGTGGTCATGATGCGGGCGCCGGAGCCGCCCAGCGGGTGACCCAGCGCGATGGCCCCGCCCACCGGGTTGAGCAGCTTCTCGTCACCGCCGATCTCGGCCTGCCAGGCCAGCGGCACGGGGGCGAAGGCCTCGTTGATCTCGAAGACGCCGATCTCGTCCAGCCGCAGGCCGGAGCGGTCGAGCACCTTCTTGGTGGCCGGGATGGGCGCGGTGAGCATCTTGACCGGGTCGTCGCCGGCCAGGGCGACGCTGTGCACGCGGGCGATCGGGGTCAGGCCGAGGGCCGCGGCCTTCTCGCTGGTCATCATCAGCAGGGCGGCCGAGCCGTCGGAGATCTGACTGGCGTTCCCGGCCGACACCACACCGTCGGCCTTGAACGGGGTCTTCAGCCCGGCCAGGCCCTCCACGGTGCCACCCCGCCGCACGCCCTCGTCGACGGCGACCCGGCCGTCGGGGGTGTCGACCGGGGCGAGCTGGGCTTCGAAGCGGCCTTCGTCCTGGGCAGCGGCGGCGCGCTCGTGCGAACGCAGCGCGAACTCGTCGAGCTGGGTGCGCGACAGGCCCCAGTGCTCGGCGATCAGCTCGGCGCCCACGCCCTGGTTGGGGGCCACGCCGTCGTAGCGGTCCAGGTAGTCCTGGTCCAGCGGGCTCTGACCGGCGACGGAGGAGCCCATGGGCACCCGGCTCATCGACTCCACGCCGCCGGCGACGACGACGTCGTAGTGCCCGGCCACCAGGCCCGCGGCGGCGAAGTGCACGGCCTGCTGGGATGAGCCGCACTGCCGGTCGACGGTGGTGCCGGGGACGCTCTCGGGCCAGCCGGCCGACAGCACCGCGTTGCGGGCGACGTCGTAGGTCTGCTCACCGATCTGGGAGACGCACCCCCACACCACGTCGTCGACCAGCGCGGGGTCGACCCCGGCACGGGCCACCAGCTCGCGCAGCACGTGCGCGGACAGGGTGACGGGGTGGACACCGGACAGGCCACCGTTGCGCTTGCCGACGGGGGTGCGCACGGCTTCGACGATCACTGCGTCGCGCATCTGGCGACTCCTCTCACTGGGCGCCGGCAGCGGTGCCGGCCGGGGTAACAGCCCTGACCGGGACGGTCGGGGACATCTGCACGGAATCAGGCGATGCAGGTCAGCGGGTGACCGCCGTTGTAGGTCACCATGTCGGCCAGTGCCGCCCGGACGTCGATCTGGCAGCCGCGCTCGCCACCGGACAGCTCGGCGTGCGCGCGGTGCAGGTTGCCGACGATGCGCTCCGCGTCGGACCACCCGGCGTACGGCCCCAGGTCGGTGCTGCGCGCAGCTTCCAGGGGTGACACCCCGGCGGCGTGCGAGTCGCGCGCGACCCCGTCCAGCCAGCGCAGGTAGCCCAGCACGTCGTCGACCAGCTCCGGGCCGGACACCGGGCCGTGGCCGGGCACGACGGTCTCCGCGCCGAGGGGGGTGACGACCTCCTCGAGGACCTCGATCGCCCCGGCCAGCGAACCCATCACCAGGAACGGGGTGCCGCCGGCGAAGAGCAGGTCGCCGGCGAACAGCGTGCGCTGCTCGGGCAGCCAGACCACGGAGTCGTTCGTGGTGTGCGCCGGCGTGCCGACGTGGGTGACCTCGCAGCGCCGGTCGTCGACCCACAGCGTGACGCCCTCGGTGTAGGTGAGGAACGGCGGCTCCAGGACGACCCGCCCGATGTCGAACGGCGTCCAGAACGGCTGCTCGCCGGGGATCCCGGCGGCCAGCACGCCGTCGCGGGTGGCCTCGTGACCGACCACGGTGGCACCGTCGAACAGCCAGTTGCCGTGGGTGTGGTCGCCGTGGTGGTGGATGTTGACCAGGGTGCGCACCGGCTGGTCGGTGACCGTGGCGACCGTGTCCCGGAACGCCCGGGTGCGCTTCTCGGTGGAGCAGGTGTCGACCACCGCGGCCCCCCGCGCGCCGACCAGCAGACCGGTGTTGTTGACCCACCAGGTGCCGTCGGGCTGGACGTAGGCGAACACCCCGTCGGCGACCTCGGTCAGGACCGGGGGCGGCAGGACCGGGTCAGCTGCGGTGGAGCTCACCGCCCCATCGTGCCTCCGCTGTCAACCCTGCTGTTGACAGCAGGGCCGGGCGCTCCGGCCGATGGACCTCCGGAGACGACGAAGGCCGCCCTCCGGGAGGAGGACGGCCTGGTCGATCGGGTGGAGCTGAGGGGACTCGAACCCCTGACCCCCACACTGCCAGTGTGGTGCGCTACCAGCTGCGCCACAGCCCCTTGCGACCCGGTCTGGTGTGTCCGAGCCGTCGACAACCATACAGTCCCCGGGAGGGCCCTCCGCAGGGGGGTGCCGGTCACCGGCGTGTCGGCCGGCACCCCCGCCGCGGGGTCACCCGAAGGCGCGGTCCAGGGCCAGGTTGAGGTCCAGGACGTCGACGCCCGGCGCCCCGATGAACCCGAGGTCCCGGCCGTGCGTGGCCTGCGCGACCAGCGCCGACACCTCGTCGGCGGACACCCCCCGCGCGGCGGCGACCCGGTCGACCTGGATGGCGGCGTAGGCCGGCGAGATGTCCGGGTCCAGGCCGGACGCCGACGTCGTCACCGCGTCGTCGGGCACCTGCGACTCCGGCACCCCGTTGAACGACGCCACCTCGGCCCGCCGGGAGCCCACGGCCTCGGCGAGCTCGGGCGAGGAGGGCCCCAGGTTCGACCCGCCCGACGCCGCGCCGTCCCAGTCCCCAGCCGACGGCCGGGACTGGAAGTACTGCGGCAGCGGGTCGCCGGAGGAGTCCACGAACCCCTGGCCGAGCAGCGACGAGCCGACCACCGTGCCGTCGGCCGAGGACACGAGGGACCCGTCGGCCCGGCCGGGGACGGCGACCTGGGCCAACCCGGTCAGCAGCAGCGGGTAGGCCAGGCCCAGCACCACCGTGGCCAGCAGCAGGGCACGGACCGAGGCGAGCAGTTGACGAGTCATCACGAGATCCCGGGGATGAGCGACACGAGCAGGTCGATGGCCTTGATCCCGATGAACGGCAGCACCACGCCGCCGACGCCGTAGACCAGGAGGTTGCGGGACAGCAGGGCCGAGGCCGTCCCGGGGCGGTACCGCACGCCCTTCAGCGCCAGCGGCACCAGCGCCACGATGATCAGCGCGTTGAAGATGACCGCGGAGAGGATTGCGGACTCCGGCGAGTGCAGCCGCATCACGTTGAGCGCGTCCAGACCCGGGAAGACCGGGGCGAACATCGCCGGCAGGATCGCGAAGTACTTGGCCAGGTCGTTGGCGATGGAGAACGTGGTCAGCGAGCCGCGGGTGATGAGCAGCTGCTTGCCGATGGCCACGATCTCGATCAGCTTCGTGGGGTCGGAGTCGAGGTCGACCATGTTGCCGGCCTCCTTCGCCGCCGACGTCCCGGTGTTCATCGCGACGCCGACGTCGGCCTGGGCGAGCGCCGGGGCGTCGTTCGTGCCGTCCCCGGTCATCGCGACCAGCCGGCCGCCCTCCTGCTCCTTCGCGATCAGCGCGAGCTTGTCCTCCGGCGTCGCCTCGGCCAGGACGTCGTCCACCCCGGCCTCGGCGGCGATGGCCCGGGCGGTCGCCTCGTTGTCGCCGGTGATCATCACGGTGCGGATGCCCATCCGGCGCAGCTCGTCGAAGCGATCGCGCATCCCCGGCTTGACGACGTCCTTCAGCTCGATGACCCCGAGCACCCGGGCGCCGTCCGGCCCCTTCTCCGCCAGCAGCAGCGGCGTCCCGCCGGCCTCGGAGATGTCCGCGACCCGCGACCCCGTCTCCGGGGCCACCGCACCGGACAGCCCGCGCACCCACGCCTGCACGGCGCCGGCGGCGCCCTTGCGCAGCTGCCGGCCGCCGGGCAGGTCGACCCCGCTCATCCGGGTCTGCGCGGTGAACTCCACGAACGCGGCACCCGCGGGGCGGTCGACCGCTCCCCCGCCGAGGACGACGACCGACCGGCCCTCCGGCGTCTCGTCGGCCAGCGACGCGAGGACGGCGGCCTGCGACACCTCCTCGGCCGAGGCGCCCCCGACCGGCACGAAGCGGGCGGCCTGCCGGTTGCCCAGCGTGATGGTGCCGGTCTTGTCCAGCAGCAGGGTGCCGACGTCGCCGGCGGCCTCGACGGCCCGGCCGCTCATGGCCAGCACGTTGCGCTGCACCAACCGGTCCATGCCGGCGATGCCGATCGCGCTCAGCAGCGCGCCGATGGTGGTGGGGATCAGGCAGACCACCAGCGCGATGAGCACGGTGGTCGACTGGCCCGCACCCGACCACGCGGCGACGGGTGCCAGGGTGACGACGGCCAGCAGGAACACGATGGTCAGCGAGGACAGCAGGATGTCCAGCGCCACCTCGTTCGGCGTCTTCTGCCGCGAGGCGCCCTCGACCAGCGCGATCATCCGGTCGACGAAGGTCTCGCCCGGCTTGCTGGTGATGACCACGACGATGCGGTCCGACAGCACCGTCGTCCCGCCGGTGACGGCGCACCGGTCGCCGCCGGACTCCCGGATGACCGGTGCCGACTCACCGGTGATGGCCGACTCGTCGACGCTGGCGATGCCCTCGACGACGTCGCCGTCCCCGGGGATCACCTGCCCGGCGACCACGACGACCCGGTCACCGGGCCGCAGGTCGGCGGCCGGCACCTCGCGGCCGTCCTCCCGCACCGCGACGGCGGTGGTCTTGGCCTTGCGCAGCGAGGCGGCCTGCGCCTTGCCGCGGCCCTCGGCGACGGCCTCGGCGACGTTGGCGAACAGCACGGTCAGCCACAGCCAGACCGCGATCGACCAGCCGAAGACCGACGGGTGCAGCACGGCCAGCACGGTGGAGAACACCGAGCCGACCCAGACGGTGAACACGACGGGCTGGCGCACCAGCCCGCGCGGGTCGAGCTTGCGGACCGCGCCGGCGAACGCCGGCGCCCACGCGATGGTGGGCTTCGCGGTCTCCGGGGCGGGTGCCCGGTCGAGCACGGGGGTGGTCATGACAGCCCTTCGGCGAGAGGCCCGAGTGCGAGCACCGGGAAGTAGGTGAGCCCGACGACCACGAGGACGACGGCGGTGAGCAGCCCGGCGAACAGCGGGCGGTGGGTGGGCAGGGTGCCGGAGGTGACCGGGACCTTCCCCTGCGCGGCGAGCTTCCCGGCCAGCGCGACGACCAGCACGATCGGCACGAACCGGCCGAGCACCATCGCCAGGCCCAGCGCGGTGTTGTAGAAGGGCGTGTTCGCGCTCAGGCCGGCGAACGCCGAGCCGTTGTTGTTGCCGGCGGAGGTGAACGCGTAGAGCACCTCGGAGAGCCCGTGCGGGCCGCTGTTGAGCATCCCGGCCTGCCCGGCCGGCACGGCGATCGCCACCGCTGTGCCGATCAGCACGATCGCCGGCGTGGTCAGGATGTAGAGGCTGGCCAGGGTCATCTCCCGACGGCCGAGCTTCTTGCCCAGGTACTCCGGCGTCCGGCCGACCATGAGGCCGGCGACGAAGACCGCGACGACGGCGAGCACGAGCATCCCGTACAGGCCCGAGCCGACCCCGCCCGGCGCGACCTCGCCGAGCATCATGTTGAACAGCGTCACCATGCCGCCCAGCGGGGTGAGCGAGTCGTGCTGGGTGTTGATCGCCCCGGTCGAGGTGAGCGTGGTCGAGGCGGCGAACAGCGAGGACAGCGGCCCCCCGAAGCGGACCTCCTGGCCCTCCGGCAGCGCGCCGGCCTGGAAGCTGCTGATCAGCGCCAGGGAGATCCCGGCCAGCAGGCCCATCACCCCGAGGATCGCCAGGCCCTGCTTGCGGTCCCCGACCATCCGCCCGAAGGTGCGCGGCAGCGAGAACGGGATGACCAGCATGAGGAAGACCTGGAACAGCGACACCCACGCGGTCGGCCCCTCGAAGGGGTGCGCGGAGTTGGCGTTGTAGAACCCGCCGCCGTTGGTGCCCAGCTCCTTGATGGCCTCCTGCGAGGCGACCGGCCCGCCGGGGATGAACTGCGACCCGCCGGCCAGGGTGGTGACGTCGCCGCCTGACCGCAGGTTCTGCACGACCCCGCCGAGCACCAGGACCACGGTGGCCAGGACGGCGAGGGGCAGCAGCAGCCGGACGACGGAGCGGGTGATGTCGACCCACGCGTTGCCCAGCCGGTCGGTGCCGCGGCGGACGAACCCGCGCACCAGGGCCACCAGGACGGCCAGGCCCACGGCGGCGGAGACGAAGTTCTGCACCGCGAGCCCGGCCATCTGGACCAGGTGGCCCATCGTCGACTCGCCCGCGTAGCCCTGCCAGTTCGTGTTGGTCACGAAGCTGACCGCCGTGTTCCAGGCACTGGAGGGCTCGACCGACGCCATGCCGTTGTCCAGCGGGAGCAGTGCTTGCAGTCGCTGCAACGAGTAGAGCAGCAGCACGCCGACCAGCGAGAACGCCAGGATGCTGCGCAGGTAGGTGGGCCAGCGCTGCTCGGCGTCGGCGTCCACCCCCACCAGCCGGTAGGTCAGCCTCTCCACGCGCCAGTGCTCCCCCGACGTGTACACCCGGGCCATCCAGTCGCCCAGCGGCCTGTGCACCAGGCCCAGGGCGAGGACCAGGACGGCGACCTGCAGCCAGCCCGTCATCAGAACCGGTCCGGGAACAGCAGGGACGCCAGCAGGTAGCCGGTCAGCCCGACCGCCACCGCCAGACCGATCCAGGTCTCGATCACAGCCGCTCCACCCCGCGCACGGCCAGGGCCAGCAGCCCGAAGACCGCCAGCGTGAGGAGCACGTAGACCACGTCGGTCACCGTTGTCGCCTTTCTCGTCCGCGGGACCGGCACGGCACCGGTCACCTGCGGACGGCGACGCTAGGAGCGGCGGGACCGGCCGCACCCGGCCTTGACGGGTCCTTGACGCCGCACTGCGCCGCCCTTGACGCCGTCCTGATGCCCGGTGACCGCCGCCACCGGACACCGGCCGGCCGGCGCGGCGGTCCTCACCCCGGCGGGCGATCCTGACGGGTCCTTGACGCCCGGCTGGACCGCCCCGTGGCCGGGCGGGGTGATCATGGGGGCATGGGCCGGGGCACGTTGCGCGTCTACCTGGGCGCCGCACCCGGCGTCGGGAAGACCTACGCCGCGCTGGGCGAGGCACGCCGCCGCGCCGAGCGCGGCGCCGACGTCGTCGTCGGCGTGGTCGAGACCCACGGCCGGGACCGGACCGCCGCCCAGCTGGAGGGCCTGGAGGTCCTCCCCCGCGCCGTGGTCACCCACCGCGGCGTGGCGCTGCCGGAGCTGGACGTCGACGGCGTGCTGGCCCGCCACCCCGAGGTGGTGGTGGTCGACGAGCTCGCCCACTCCAACGCCCCCGGGTCGCGCAACGAGTACCGCTGGCAGGACGTCGAGGAGTTCGTCGCCGCCGGCATCTGCGTGGTCACCACCGTCAACGTGCAGCACCTGGCCAGCCTCACCGACGTCGTCGCCCAGATCACCGGGGTCACCCAGGGCGAGACCGTGCCCGACGAGGTGGTCCGCCGGGCCGACCAGGTCGAGCTGGTCGACATGTCCCCCGAGGCGCTGCGCCGGCGGCTGGCCCACGGCAACGTCTACCCGCCCGAGCGGGTGGACGCGGCGATGGGCAACTGGTTCCGGGTCGGCAACCTGACCGCGCTGCGCGAGCTGGCCCTGCTGTGGCTGGCCGACCGGGTCGACGAGGGCCTGCGGCGCTACCGCGCCGAGCACGACATCGACCACGTCTGGGAGACCCGCGAGCGCGTCGTCGTGGCGCTGACCGGCGGGCCCGAGGGCGAGACGCTCATCCGGCGCGCGTCCCGGGTGGCGCGGCGGCAGGGCGACGGCGACCTGCTGGCCGTGCACGTGCTGCGCTCGGACGGGCTGACCGGCGCCTCCCCCGCCGCGCTGCGCGCGCAGCGGGCGCTGGTGGAGTCCCTCGGCGGCAGCTACCACCAGGTGGTCTCCGACGACGTCGCCGCGGCGCTGCTGGAGTTCGCCCGCGGTGCCGACGCCACCCAGCTCGTGGTGGGCACGTCCCGCCGCACCATCTGGGCCCGGGCGTTCCGCGGCGGCGTGGGCGGGGCGGTCATCGCCGGGTCCGGCGAGATCGACGTGCACATCGTCACCCACTCCGCCGCCGGCTCCCGAGGCCTGCGGCTGCCCCCGCTCACCGGTGCGCTCACCGCGCGCCGCCGGTGGGCCGGGCTGGCCCTGGCCGTGCTCGGGATCCCGACGGTCACGCTCGGGTGCCTGGCCGCGGGCTCGGCGCTGTCGCTGGCCAGCGTGCTGCTGGTCTTCCTGCTGCTGGTCGTCGCCGTCGCGCTGGTCGGCGGGCTCTGGCCGGCGCTGCTGGCCGCCGTCGTCGGGGCGCTGGTCGAGAACTGGTTCTTCACCCAGCCCACCGGCCGGCTCACCGTCGCCCGGCTCGACGACCTCGTCGCCCTCGTGGGCTACCTGGTGGTGGCGGTCGCGGTGGCCACCGTGGTCGACCGCTCGGCCCAGCGGGCCACCACCGCGGCCCGGTCGCGCGCCGAGACCGCGCTGCTGGCGTCGCTGTCGCGGTCGGTGCTGGCCGGCGGCGGGGGCATGCAGGCGATGCTGGAGAAGGTCCGGGAGGCCTTCGGGCTGCAGTCGGTTGCCCTGGTGGAGTCCGGGACCGTCGTCGGCTCCTGCGGGGAACCCACCGGGGACGTCGACACGGTCGCGGTCACCGACACCCTGCAGCTGCAGCTCACCGGCCGCGGCCTGGCACCCGGCGAGCGGCGGGTGCTGGTCGCCTTCGCCGAGCAGGCCGCCGTCGCGCTCAAGCAGGGCCGGCTGGCCGCGGCGGCCGCCGAGGCCGACCGGCTGGCCGCCGGCAACAGCATGCGGACGGCGCTGCTGGCCGCGGTCAGCCACGACCTGCGCACGCCGCTGGCCGGCATCAAGGCCGCCTCCTCCGCGCTGCGCTCCACCCAGCTCGCGCTCACCGACGCCGACCGCGCCGAGCTGGTCGAGACCGTCGACGAGTCCGCCGACCGGCTGGCCGGGCTGGTGGACAACCTGCTGGACATGAGCCGGCTCCAGGCCGGCGCCGTCACCCCGGTGACCGCGCCGGCCGACCTGGTGGGCGTGGTGCACCGGGCGCTGACCTGGCTGGAGGACCCGACCCGGGTCACCGTGACCGCCCCCGACGACCTGCCGCCGGTGCTGGCCGACCCCGGCCTGCTGGAGCGGGTGGTGGCCAACCTGGTCGACAACGCCGCCAAGCACGCCCCGGCCGGGCCGCTGGCGGTCACCGCCGGCTGCCTGCCCGACCGGGTGGAGCTGCGGGTCGTCGACCGCGGACCGGGGGTGCCGGCCGCGGACCGGGAGCGGGTGTTCGCACCCTTCCAGCGGCTGGGCGACGCGCCGTCCGGGCACGGCGTCGGGCTCGGCCTGGCGGTGGCCCGCGGGCTGACCGAGGCGATGGGCGGCACGCTGGACGCCGAGGACACCCCCGGCGGCGGGCTGACGATGGTGCTGTCGTTGCAGGTCGCGGCATGAGCCGGGTGCTGGTCGTGGACGACGACGTGCAGCTCCTGCGGGCGCTGCGGATCACCCTGCGCGCCGCCGGCCACGAGGTGGTCACCGCGCCCGACGGCGCCGCGGCGCTGCGCGAGGCCGCGGCGGCCCACCCCGACGTCGTCGTCCTGGACCTGGGCCTGCCCGACCTGGACGGCACCGAGGTGCTCGCCGGGCTGCGGCCCTGGTTCACCGGGCCGGTGCTGGTGCTCTCGGCCCGCTCGGACAGCCGCGACAAGGTCGACGCCCTCGACGCCGGCGCCGACGACTACGTGACCAAGCCCTTCGACATGGACGAGCTGCTGGCCCGGCTGCGGTCGCTGCTGCGCCGGCGCTCCGACGCCCCGGCCGAGCCGGTGGTGGTCACCGACCACTTCACCGTCGACCTGGCCGCCCGGCAGGTGACCGTGGACGGCGTCCCCGTGCGGTTGACCCCGACCGAGTGGGCGCTGCTGAGCGAGCTGGTGCGCGCGCCGGGCCGGCTGGTGGGCCAGAAGCAGCTGCTGCAGTCGGTGTGGGGCCCGGCCTACGAGCGGGAGACCAACTACCTGCGGGTCTACACCGCCCAGCTGCGCCGCAAGCTCGAGCCCGACCCCGCGCACCCGCGGTACCTGCACACCGAGCCCGGGATGGGCTACCGCTTCACGCCCTGAGGTCTCAGACCTCGACGCCGCGGTCGCGCAGCCACTCCACCGGGTCGACCGGCTCGCCGTCCAGCCCCCCCGAGTGCACCTCGAAGTGCAGGTGCGGGCCGGTGGACTGGCCGCGGCTGCCCAGCAGGGCGATGGTCTGCCCGGCCTCGACCGCGTCGCCGGCGGAGACCTCGATCTCCTCCATGTGCCCGTAGATGGTCACGTCGCCGCTCACGCCCAGGATGTAGACGGCCTGGCCGTAGCCGCTGGCGGCACCGGCGCGGATGACCACGCCGTCCTCGGCCGCGTACTCCGGGGTCAGCATCGGGGCGGCCAGGTCGATGCCGTAGTGCATCTGGCCCCAGCGCATGCAGAAGCAGGTGGTCATCCGGGCGCCGTCGACGGGCAGCACCGCCTTCGGGCGGGCGGCCTCGGCGGCGGCCGCGGCCTCGGCGTCGCGCTGGGCGCGGGAGGCGGCGACCTCGGCCAGCCGCTGCTGCGCCTGCGCCTCGGTGATCGCCATCTGCGGCATGGTGTCGGCCTCGAACGCCGAGTTCTCCGACGCGGCGAGCGCCTCGGCGACCGCGACGTCCTCGGTGGCCCCGGCGGGCGCGGTGCCCGGCAGACCCAGCACCCCGGCCAGGACGCCGCCCAGGGCCAACGCGACCAGCAGGGCGGCCGGACGGCGCCCCCGACCGCTGCGTCCCCGGCCCACCGCGTCCCGACCCGCCATCCTGCGTCCCCCTCGTCACCGCCACATCCGTCGCCCGCAACGTAACGAGCCGTGACCCGTCTGTGACCCCCTGTACGGCGCGTCGCCCTCGACACGCCGCCAGGAAAATGACATCGGTGTAATTCGGGCTCAGGTGGGCGGAGGCGCAGGTGCCGGTGCGGGCACCGCGAGGGGCACCCCCGTGGTCTCCCGGGCGGCCGTGCGGCGGGCCAGCACGGCGACGCCGGCCACCAGCCCGACGACGCCGACCACCTGCCCGGTGGTGGCGAGGAACCCGGGTGCGAGCCGTTCGCCGTACACCGGCGCGGCCAGCCCGACGGCGACCAGCGGCTCGAGGATGGCCATCACCGGCAGGCACTCGATGAGCTGGCCGGACTGGTAGGCCCACTGCGCGAAGGTGATCGACGCCGCGCCCGAGGCGAGCAGCAGGTAGGTGGTCCAGCTGGTCAGCAGGTCGCCCGGCGGGTGGGCGACGACGTCCTTGAGCAGCAGGCCGGTGATGCCGAAGCCGAACCCCGCCCCCAGGCCCAGCGCCAGCGCCTTGTGCGGCGCCCCGGGTCGCAGCGCCCACAGCGCCGCCACCAGCATCGTCGCGGCCGCGGCGCCCACGCAGACCAGCAGCGGGCCGGGCCGGGCGAAGGCCCCGCCGTGGTCGGGCCGGGCCGAGACGACGAACAGGCCGAGGGTCACCGCCACCACGCCGGCGGCGATCCACTGGCCCTTCTCCGGCAGCAGCCGGTCGGGGTGCCGGCGGTCGACCAGCGCACCCAGGGCCAGGGAGATGACCAGCCCACCGGAGAGCAGGGGCTGCACCACCACGACCGGGCCGAACTTCAGCGCCGCGGCGTGCAGGCAGAACCCGCTCAGCGCCGCGGCCTGGCCGCCGATCCAGGCCTTGTTGCGCACCAGCTTGCCGACCAGCCGCAGCACCGCGCCCTGCGGCAGGTCCTGCCCGGCGACGGTGGCCGCGCGGTGCTGCACCACGGTGGACACCGCGAACGCGCACGCCGAGAGCAGGGCGAGCAGCACCGAGAGCGCCAGGTTCGGCGATCCCCCGCGGTGCGGCCCGGCTGCGGCCAGGACCTCCACGACGTCGCGCACGGCTGCGAGCCTGCCACGACCGCGCGCCCGGCGTCGGCCGGGGCGCGCGCTCAGGCCGGCAGCGGCTCGGTCTCGACCCGGCGGGCCCGGCGGGCGGCCAGCGCGCCGCCGACGACCAGGCCCAGCCCGCCGGCCAGCAGCACCGCCACCGCGGCCCGGGCGAGCAGCGCCGGCCCGGTGGCCAGCACGTTCGCCGTCCAGAGCACGTCGACGTCGGGCAGGCCCTGCACGAGCAGCAGCCAGCCGGCCACCACGGCCAGCACCCCGGTCAGCCCGGCCCGCCCGCGGCGCGCGGCGCGGATGCCGAGCACGGCCACCGCGGTGACCAGCAGCGCGGGCAGCAGGGCCGACAGCAGCGCCCCGGTGTGCGAGCTCTGGGTCACCGCCGGCACCGGGGTGGCCAGCGCGTGCCACAGCGAGGCGCCCGCACCCAGGCCCAGCGCACCGGCCAGCGGTGCCGGCCCGCGCACGCCGGCCGCCACCACCGCGACGAGCAGGGCGGCGTAGAGCGGCCAGACCAGCCAGCCCGGCGGCGGGGGCGACCAGGTCAGCTCGCCGGTGACGGCGACGTCGGTGCCGCCGTAGGCCATCGGGACGGTCCAGGCGAGGACCTCGTGGTCGCGGGTGGGGTCGGCGGCCACCGTCGGGGGCAGCTGGCCCTCGCTCATCCAGTGCGTGCGGTGGTCGTGCCAGGTGTAGGACGGCTGGGTGCTGACCTGCACCCAGTCGGGGGCGGCCAGCGGGTCGGCGTCGGCCGGCAGCGGGGTGCGCCCGTACCGGTCGAGGTTGATCGTGGTCGCCGGGCTGAGCCGGTTGCGCCAGACGCCGTCGGGCCCGATGCGCAGGTAGGGCTCCCCGGAGTACCCGGGGACGGCGAGCTCGGTGCCGGTCGGGTTGACCACCTCGAGCTCGTCGCCGAACTGCAGCACCCGCACGGTGACCCCGGGCAGCGCCGGGGTCACCGCGAGGACGCGGCCGTCGAAGTCGCTGCCGGCCCGGCCGTCGCCGACGTGCGCCGACGCCGGCCCGGCCAGCGCCAGGACCCCCACCACCCCGACCAGGACGGCGAGCACCCGGGCGCGCAGCACGCTCACTCCGCGGCGACGAGGGCCAGGTCGTGGGCGATGTCGCGGGAGGTGTTGCCGGCGTCGAAGGCCACGCTGGCCTCGCCGTCGGTCCCGTAGAGCAGCAGCAGGGAGGAGTGCTGCTGGCCCATGTCCTCGGCCAGCGGGACCCCGGCGGCCAGCTGCGCGGCGTCGATCTGCGACTGGTCACCGGTGAGCCCGACGATGGCCGGGGCGACGCCGGTGCCGAAGCGCGCCAGGTACTCCCCCAGCACCTCCGGGCTGTCCCGGGTCGGGTCGGTGGTCACGAAGACGACGTGCGTCCTCTCCGCCACCGCCGGGTCGACGGTCTGCAGCGCGACGGCGACGTCGGCCATCGTCGTGGGGCAGATGTCGGGGCAGTTCGTGTAGCCGAAGAACAGCAGGGTGGGCCCGTCGGCGGTCTGCGCCTGGAAGTCGTAGGCCGCACCCGACTGGTCGGTGAGGGTGAACTCCGGCTTCTGGTACGGGCTCTGCAGGTACAGGCCGTCGTAGGGGTTGCTCGGGCCCGACACCGTGGCCGGGGCCTCGCCGGCGGCGTGGTCGTGGCCCGCGTCGGCCTCGGCGGTGCCGCCGCAGCCGGCCAGCAGGAGACCCGCGGCCAGCAGCGCCGGCGCCACTGCCCGTCGGGCCCGTCGTCGGGTGGTCACTGCCCCACGGTACGTCGGCGTGCCGACAGGCCCAGGACGAGCCCGGCGACCCCGGCGAGCAGCCCGAGCCCGCCCAGGACCAGCGCGGTCACGGCCAGCCCGTCGCCGTCGTCGCCGGCCGGGGTCGCCGAGGAGGCGGTGTCGGTGTCGGTGTCGGTGTCCCCCGAGCCGTGGGCGTCGGCGGCCGCCTCGCCCGTCCCGCCGGTCAGGCTCAGCACCGGGGCCGGGCTCTGCGGCTCGTCCTGGCCCTCGACGGTCGGCTCGATCCAGGCCGCCTCGGTGCCGTCGCTGTAGGTCTGCACGACGGGCAGGGTCAGGCTGTCGGCGTCCGGGAAGGGCCCGCCGAGCAGCCGGAACTCCTGGAACTGCCCCGGCGCGATGCCGCCGCCGTCGGCGGCGCTGAACTGCACGACGCTGACCGCCTCGGTGACGGTGTCGCCGTCGGCCTCGACCGGCGGGTCGAGCTGGGTGGTGGTCTGGGTGATCGTCCAGCCCGGCACCGGCTCGGCCTGCACGAAGGTGAGCGGGCTGTCGGTGGGCAGCTGGATGCGCAGCGACACCGTGCTGGCGGTGTCGCTCTCGTTGGGCACCCGGAAGGTCATCACGCCGTAGCCGCCGGGGACGGCGTCGTCGGAGGACACCCGGACGTGCGCCGAGGCGATGCCGGTGCCGGCCACCAGGGTGGCGGCGGTCGCCACGGCCAGGACGGCGGCGCGGCGGAGGGTGCGGGACATGCTTCTCCTTCGGTGGGGGTCGCCCGCGTCAGCGGACGGGGAACGTGGTCTGCGCGGTGAGCGCGGTGAACTCGTCGAGCCGGACGGCGACGGTGACCGTCCAGGTGCCGGCGGTGGGGATGGCGGCGTCGCCGGTGGAGTGGCCGGGTCCGGCGGGCTGCAGGTCGACCTCCAGCGGGCCGATCTGCTGCTCCGGCTCGGTGAGCGTGACGCTCAGCGACCGGGGCTGGGCGAGCTGCCCCTGCGCGTCGAAGAGGTAGACGTGCAGCGCGTTGCTGCCCGGCCGGGCCGGGTCCAGGGACAGCTGCACGCTGCCGTCGGTGCCGGTCGCCGACTGCAGCGGCAGCGTGACGTCGACCGGCTGGGCCAGCGCGGCCTTCGCCGGCGGGGTGCCCACCAGCACCGCGGACAGGGCCAGGACGACGGCGGCGACCGCCACCTCGAGGAGCACCGACCGCCGGAAGGGCGCGACGTCGGCCACCGCGGTCTGCGTGCGCTGCGCCGCGGCGGCCTCCTCCTCGGCGCTGTACGCGTGCGCGACGACCCGGCGCCCGCCCGGGCGCGGGGCGCCCAGGCGCTGCTGCACCCACACCCGGCTGACCCCGGCGGCGGCCAGCAGCGCGAGGACCAGGCCGAGCTTGGCGACCAGCAGCCAGCCGTACGTGGTGGACACCAGCGCGGCGGGTGAGCCGACCTCGCGGACGGACTGCACCACCCCGCTGACCACCAGCGCGGCCACCGACCCCGCGGCCAGCCGGCTGTACCGGGGCAGTGCGGAGCCCAGCTCGCCGGCCGGCACCCCGGGCCGCAGCACGACGGCCAGCAGCAGCACCAGCCCGCCCAGCCAGACGGTCATCGCGGCCACGTGCACGGTGGTCACGACGACCGCCAGCCCGGGGAGCGCACCGGCGACCGGGTGGCCGACCGCGGCGGTGCTCACCACCAGGCCCAGCCCGAGCAGACCGGCGACGGCCAGCCACGGCCGACCGGGTGGACCGGCCGCCGGCCGCAGGACGACCAGCGCGGCGAGGGCGGCGACGAGGACGACCCGCACGAGCAGGGTGGTCCCGTAGGCCGAGCCCAGCGTGGTGCCCAGCAGCTGCGGGTCGACCGCGCCGGACAGCCCGGTCGCCGCGGCGTAGGGCCCCTGCAGCAGGAACGACAGCAACGCCCCCGCCCCGACCGCGCCGAGCCCGGCGACGGTGAGCGACCGCGCCCGCCGGGAGGCCCAGCCGGCCGGCCAGCACAACGCCAGCACGACCGTGATGCCCAGCCCGAGGGCCAGGCCGCCGAAGCCGAGCCAGCGGGCGACGGGCAGCAGGGTCGCCACGACCGGGTCGACGTCGGTGCCGGCCTCGACGTCGGTGGCCGGCACCAGCTCGCCGTCCCCGACGACGAAGGCGTAGGCGCCCGAGACCGGGTGGGAGTCGGCGGACACGACCCGCCAGGTGACGACGTAGCTGGCGTCGGGCAGCCCGTCGCGCAGCGGGATGGTCAGCACGTCGTCGGTGACCGAGGCGGCGCCGGTGTCCACCCGCTCGCCGTCGGCACCGAGCACCCGGGCGTAGCCGGCGCCCAGCGACACCGACTCGTCGAACTCCAGGGTCACCTCGCCGGGGGCGGCGTCCACCCGGGCGCCGTCGGCCGGCGAGGAGGTCACCAGGGTGGCGTGCGCGCTGGCCGGGCCCGCGGTGCCCAGCAGCACCGCGACCCCGCCCAGCAGGACCAGGACCAGCCGCCTCACGCGAGCACCCGCACCCCGGCGGCGGCGCCGGCGGTCCGCCGCCGGCGCCCGCGCCAGGCCAGCGCGGCGGTGAGCAGCAGCCCGACGAGCAGCAGCAGGTGCCCGACCGCCCGGTCGGCGTGCACGTGGCCGGACTCCAGGTCGGCGACGGTGGTCACGGTGAGCACCACGGTGAAGGTGACCAGGAAGGGCAGCGCACCGGGGGCCAGCCGGGGGGCGGCGGCGCAGGCGAGGAAGGCGACCGCCAGGCCGAGGTTCCACGCGCCGGTCTCGTGCGCCATGTGCACAGGGGCGCTCATCGCTCCGGCGCCGTCCAGCAGCGACGGGGTGGCCAGGCCGATCTGCGCCACGCCCACGGCCAGCAGGGCCAGCCGCAGCGCGGTGGTGACCAGCCGCGACCGGGCGGCCGCCGCGGCGCCGGGCAGCCGGTCGGGCAGCGCGGCGAGCACCGCGGCGGTCAGGTCGGGGACGGCGGGCGCGGGGGCCAGCCGGGCGCGGCGGGTGAGCGTGCCGGCGGTGGCCACCCACCGGGAGCACGAGGTGCAGGCATCGAGGTGCGCGTCGAGGGCCGCGGCGGGGACCGGGGAGCCCTCGCCGTCCATCCGGGCCGACGCCGCCTCGCGGAAACGCTCGCAGTGCATGGACTGGTGGTCGCCGGGGAAGGGCCCCCAGTTCCCGGGGGTCGGCATGGCCGCGGTCACAGGTCAGACTGGGGTGCGTGAGCGAACCCGTCGACGAGCTGGCCCGGGTCGCCCGGGACGCCGCCGACGGGGACCCGCTGGCCGCCGCGGCGCTGGTGCGCGCCACCCAGGCCGACGTCTGGCGGCTGTGCGCGCACCTGGGCGACCGGCAGTCCGCCGACGACCTCACCCAGGAGACCTACCTGCGGGCGTTCGGCTCGCTGCACCGGTTCGCCGGCCGGTCGACCGTGCGCACCTGGCTGCTGTCGATCGCCCGCCGCACCTGCGCCGACGCCATCCGCTCGCGGCGGCGGCGCCGGCTGGTGCTGGTCGGCGACGACGAGCTGCTGGAGCGCACCGACGGCGCCGACCGCACCGGCGAGGGCGCCGCCGTCGACGACCTGCTGGCCCGGCTGCACCCCGACCGGCGCGAGGCGTTCGTGCTGACCCAGCTGATGGGGCTGCCCTACGCGGAGGCGGCCGAGGTCGCCGGGGTGCCGGTGGGCACCATCCGCTCCCGGGTCGCCCGGGCCCGCGGCGACCTCGTCGACGCCCTGGCCGACGAGCAGGCCGACGAGCAGGCCGACGACGGACGGGCCGGCGGCGCGCGGGCTAGGTGACGCGCAGGTGAACGGTTGGTGTACGCAAGGGGGCTCTAGGCTCCTGGCGTGCCCTTCAGCCTGACGCCCAAGGACTCGAGCTTCTACGACATGTTCACCGCCTCGGCGGTCAACCTCGTCGAGGCGACCGGGGTCCTCGGCGACTTCGTGCACGACCACCTCCGCCGCGCGGAGCTCGCCCGCACGCTGCGCGACCTCGAGCACAAGGGCGACAACGCCACGCACGCGGTCTTCCGCCAGCTGAACTCCAGCTTCGTCACCCCGTTCGACCGGGAGGACATCTACAACCTGGCCAGCGACCTGGACGACGTCATGGACGCCATCGAGGCCGCCGCCGACCTCGTCGTCCTCACCGGGCTGGGCACGCTGCCCCCCGAGATGGGCCAGCAGGTCGCCCTGCTGCAGCGCTGCGCCCAGGTCACCGCCGACGCGATGCCCCGGCTGAAGGCGATGAAGGGCCTGTCGGACTACTGGATCGAGGTCAACAGCCTGGAGAACGAGGCGGACAAGCTCTACCGCCGGCTGCTCTCCCGGCTGTACTCCGGGGAGTTCGACGCGCTGGAGATCCTCAAGCTCAAGGAGGTGGCCGACCAGCTCGAGGAGGCCGCCGACGCCTTCGAGCACGTGGCCAACGTCGTCGAGACCATCGCGGTCAAGGAGTCCTGACCCCGCCGTGGACGGGCTCTTCCTGGCGATGGTCGTCATCGTCGTCGTCGCGCTGGCCTTCGACTACACCAACGGCTTCCACGACGCCGCCAACTCGATCGCCGTCGCCGTCTCCACCAAGGCGCTGACCCCCCGGGTCGCGCTGGCGCTGGCCGCGGTGATGAACCTGGTCGGTGCGCTGATCTCCACCGAGGTCGCCAAGACCGTGGGCGCGGGGATCATCGACACGCCCAGCGGCGCCGGCGGGCTGCAGATCGTGTTCGCCGCGCTCATGGGCGCGATCACCTGGAACCTCATCACCTGGTACTTCGGGCTGCCCAGCTCCTCGTCCCACGCGCTCATCGGCGGGCTGGTCGGGGCCGCGCTGGCCGCCGTCCACTCGGTGCAGTGGATGGGGATCGTGGAGAAGGTCGTCGTCCCGATGGTGCTGTCGCCGCTGGTCGGTTTCGGGCTGGGCTACCTGTTCATGCTGGCCATCCTGTGGTCCTTCCGGGGCGCCAACGTGACCCGGGCCAACCGCGGTTTCCGGTACGCCCAGATCGTCAGCTCCGCGACGATGGCGCTGGGCCACGGCCTGCAGGACGCGCAGAAGACGATGGGCATCATCACCCTCGCGCTGGTCACCTCCGGGCAGATCGACACCTTCGAGGTGCCGCTGTGGGTGATCCTGGCGGCGGCGCTGGCGATCAGCGCCGGCACCTACGCCGGCGGCTTCCGGATCATGCGCACCCTCGGCCGGCGGATCATCCAGCTCACCCCGGCGGGCGGGTTCTCCGCGCAGACCGTCGCCTCGGCGGTCATGGTCACCACGGCGACGGTGTTCGCCGTCCCGGTGTCCACCACGCACATCACGACCACCTCGATCATGGGCGTGGGCGCCACCCGCCGGCTGTCGGCGGTGCGCTGGGGCGTGGCCGGGAACATCGTGGTCGCCTGGGTGCTCACCCTGCCCGCCGCCGGGGCGGTCGCGGCGGGTGTCTACTACGTGGTGCACGCGGTCGTCGGCTGACAGGAGAGACGTGCCCGAGCTCCGGTTGGGCACGGCACCGGCCCGGTGGACGCTGCTGGCCACCGTGCTGGCCTCGGCGATGGCGTTCCTGGACGCCACCGCGGTCAACGTCGCGCTGCCCACCATCGGCCGCGACCTCGGCTCGTCGTTGTCGGGCCTGCAGTGGACGGTCACCGGCTACACGCTGGCCCTGGCCGCGCTGATCCTGCTGGGCGGCGCGCTCGGCGACCGGTACGGCCGTCGGCGGGTCTTCCTGGTCGGCGTGGTGTGGTTCGCCGCCGCCTCGCTGCTGTGCGGCCTGGCGCCCTCGACGGGGCTGTTGGTCGCCGCCCGGGTGCTGCAGGGCATCGGCGGGGCCCTGCTGGTGCCGGGGTCGCTGTCGATCATCCAGTCCTCGTTCGCGCACGCCGACCGCGGCCGCGCCATCGGGCTGTGGTCCGGGCTCGGCGGCATCGCCGGGCTCGGCGGGCCGTTCCTGGCCGGGTTCCTCGTCGACGCGGTGAGCTGGCGGTGGGTGTTCCTGCTCAACGTGCCGCTGGCGGTCGCCGTCGTCCTGGTCTCGCTGCGGCACGTGCCCGAGAGCCGCGACGAGGGCCACCACGGCCGGTTCGACGTCGCCGGCTCGGCCCTGGCCGCCCTCGCGCTGGGCGGCACCACCTACGCCCTCATCGACGCCGGCAGCGGACCCGGCACCTGGGTCGCGCTGGCGGTCGGCCTGGCCGCGGCCGCGGGCTTCGTGGTCCGGGAGCGGACGGCGGCGGACCCGATGCTGCCGCTGGGCGTGTTCGCCGACCGCCGGTTCAGCGGCGCCAACCTGACCACGCTGGCCGTCTACGGCGCGATGGGTGGGATGTCGTTCTTCCTGGTGCTGCAGCTGCAGACCGTGCTGGGCTACGACGCGCTGTCCGCCGGGGCGGCCGTCGTCCCCTCGATCCTGATCATCTCGCTGCTGTCCTCCCGGGCCGGGGCGCTGGCCGCCCGCACGGGCCCGCGGCTGCCGATGACGGTCGGCCCGTTCGTCGCCGCGACCGGGGTGGCCTACCTGTCCTTCGTGGACGCCGGGTCGCGGTGGGTGACCGCGGTGCTGCCCGGGTCGGTGCTGTTCGGCCTCGGGATGGCGCTGACCGTGGCGCCGCTGACGGCCACCGTGCTCGACGCCGCCCCGGACCGGCTGGCCGGGGTGGCCAGCGGGGTGAACAACGCCGTCGCGCGGGCCGCCCAGCTGCTCGCCGTGGCCGCGCTGCCCCTGGCGGTGGGGCTCTCCGGCGACGACCACCCCCGGCCGGAGACGTTCACCGACGGCTACGCGCTGGCCCTGCGGTTGTGCGCCGTCCTGCTGGTCACCGGGGGGCTCGTGTCCCTGGTCTCCCTGCGCCCGTCCCACCTGGTGGGAAGCACTGCCCCTTAGTCCATCGCCTTGGTGGACAATGGGCCCGTGCCGACGTCCTGCCTGCTCCCGGGTGACTACCTGGTGGGCCGCATCCACGTCGACCTCGCACGCGTCACCGCCGCGGCCTGCTGCGCCCGCTGACCTCCGCCAGGGCCTCGCCGCCCTGACCTCGGCGCGGCCGGGGACCCTCCACCCCTCCCCCACCCTGGAGACCGCTCGTGCGCACCCTCGTCCTGTTCGCCCTGGTGGGCCTCGGCGCCCAGCTCGTCGACGGCAGCCTCGGCATGGCCTACGGCGTCACCTCCACGACCCTGCTGCTCGTCGTCGGCGCCAGCCCGGCCGCCGCGTCGGCCACCGTGCACCTGGCCGAGATCGGCACCACGCTGGCCTCGGGCCTGTCGCACTGGAGGTTCGGCAACGTCGACTGGAAGGTCGTGGCGAAGATCGGCCTGCCCGGCGCGGTCGGTGCCTTCGCCGGTGCGACCTTCCTGTCCGCCCTGGACACCTCGGTCGCCGCCCCCCTGATGAGCGCCATCCTGCTCGTGCTGGGCCTCTACGTGCTGCTGCGCTTCACCTTCCGCGGGCTGAACAGGCAGAACCTCGGCCGGCCGATGCGCAAGCGCTTCCTCGGGCCGCTTGGGCTGGTGGCCGGCTTCGTCGACGCCACGGGCGGTGGTGGCTGGGGCCCGGTGGGCACGCCCGCCATCCTGGCCAGCGGCCGGATGGAGCCCCGCAAGGTGATCGGCTCGATCGACACCTCCGAGTTCCTCATCGCGGTGTCGGCGTCCCTGGGCTTCCTGTTGTCGCTGGGCACCCAGGGCATCGACGCGGTCTGGGTCGCCGGCCTGCTCATCGGTGGCCTGGTCGCCGCCCCGATCGCGGCGTGGCTCGTCCGGCACGTGCCGCCGCGGCTGCTCGGCTCGGCGGTCGGCGGGATCATCGTGTTCACCAACACCCGGTCGCTGTTCAGCGCCTCCGACGTCCCCGACGCGGTGCGCTGGCCGGTCTACGCCGTGGTCGTCGCCGGCTGGGTCGCCGCGGTGGCCTGGTCGTGGAAGCAGTACCGCGCCGACACCGCCGCCGAGTCCGTCGAGGCCGCGCAGCGCCTGGAGGCCGAGCGCCGCGAGGAGCTCGTCCGCGAGGCCTCGCGCCACCACGAGGACGGCGTGCGCGCCGGCCGCCCCCGGGACCCCCGCGACTGACGCCGCTGCCCGCAGCGGACACCTGTTGATCATGGGGTTGTCGCCGGTGACCCGCCGCTGGCCGGCGTGTCCCCGAGCGACAACCCCATGATCACGTCCGGGGGCGGGAGAGGTCGCGGACGTCGGGCAGGCGGGTGAACCCGGCCGAGGCGTAGGCGGCGACGCCGCCGGTGTTGGCCGCGGGCGTGGCCACCCAGGCCTGCGACGACCCCGCGGACCGCAGCGCCGCCGCGGCCGCCCGGGTGATCGCCACGCCGTACCCGTGACCCCGGTGGTCGGGGTGGGCGCCCAGCGGCTCGACCAGCCCGGGGAGTCCCGGGTCGGCAGCCCACACGACGGCACCGGCCACCGCGCTGCCCGAGGCATCGTGCCCGAGCAGGCAGGTGGCGCGCTCCCACGCGGGACCTGCGGCCATCGTCGTCCAGCGGTCGGTCCTCGGTGCCCCGGCCATCCCGAAGGCGGCCTGGTGGACAGCGGTCCAGGCCTCGGCGCGGTCGGCCGTGACCACCTCCACGTCGATGCCCGGGTCCGGGACCGGGTCGGCCAGGTCGAGGACCAGCGGCGTCCACGGCTCGCCCGGCGTCCACCCGGCACCGGTCAGCCGGTCGTGCAGCACCGGCCAGGCGCGCACCTCGACGTCGGCCGGGGCCGCGTCCGTGCGCAGGTAGGCGTGCACGGCCCCGGCGAGCTCGGCGTCCTCCGCCGCGGCCGGGTCGACCGCCAACCGGACCACCTCCGGCCCGTCGTGGAACCCGACGGCCACCACCACGCCGTCCCGCCGCCAGGTGCGCACCGCGGCCGCCACGGCGTCGGGCCCGAGCCGCCAGGCTCAGCCGAGGTCCCCGACGTGCAGCGGCACCGGCTGCCCGGCCCGCGGCCACCCGACCATCGCCGCCAGCACGTCGGACAGGTCGTCCACCGCAGGGCGGTGCAGAGTCGCCACGGCTCCATCCCAGCGCGCTCGTCAACCGGGTTGACCCGCGCCGGCGCCCGTGTGTCCGCGTCATGGCATGGACCAGGTGGCGCTCGCGCGGGTCAACCAGCGAGCAGGCGGGCCTCCAGCTCGGGGGGCAGGCCGGGGAGGTCGCGACCGGGCGGAGGGGCCGGGCGGACGGCCTGCTGCTGCCACGCCCAGGTGTCGGCCACCGTGTCGTGCAGCGGCCGGCTGGGCAGCCCGAGCTGCCGCGCCCGCGCGGTGTCGACGTCCCAGGCGGTGACGGCGACGTCGGCCGGCAGCCAGAACGGCAGGTGCAGCCAGGGCTGCACGCCGGCGTCCAGCAGCGCGGCCTCATCGACGACGACCCACTCCGCGTCGCCGCCGGTGACCTCCCGGCAGGTGTCCAGCAGCCCGCCGAGGGTGGTCATCCCGGCCGGCCCGGTGGTGTTCACCGACCCCGACGCCTGCCCGCACACCTCGACCAGCCAGCCGGCCAGGTCGCGGGCGTCGACCAGCGCGATCGGCTGGTCGAGCGCGTCGGGGACGACGACCGGCCCGCCCGCGGCGATCCGCTCGAGCCACCAGCCCAGCCGGTGCAGCCGGTCGTGCGGGCCGGCCACCAGCCCCGCGCGGGCGGTCAGGAACCGGTCGCCGAACGCCGCGCCGAGCACGCGCTCGGCGTGCGCCTTGACCGGGCCGTACTCGTCGTCGTCGGTGTCCCAGGTCGGCTCGTCCTCCCCGCGCAGCGGCCCCGGCGGCCAGCCCCGGTAGGCGTTGAGGCTGGACACGAAGGCGTACCCGCGGGGGTCCAGCGCGGTGGCGTGCTCGGCGGCCGCGCGGGTCTGGCACGAGGTGTCGACCACGAGGTCGGGCGCCCACGCCAGCACGTCGGCCGGCAGCGGGTCGTCCCGGTCGGCCCGGAGGGCCCGGACGCCGTCCGGCGGGTGCCCGGAGACACCGCGGGTCAGAACGGCGACGTCGTGGCCGGCCGCGCGGGCCGCGTCCACCACGTGCCGGCCGAGGAAGTGGGTGCCGCCGAGCACGAGCAGTCGCATGCCCCCACCCTCCGGGCGCCCCCGGGCCGGCGTCCAGCCGGTTCGCCGACAGCCGATGCGTTGCGCGCGACCGAACGGGTAGGGGCTCCTCCGACGTGCACCCCACCAGGAAGAGGTCCGGCATGCCGGTCATGGCCATCATCGGAGCAGGACGCGGGCTGGGCGCGGAGACCGCCCGCAGGTTCGGCAAGGAGGGCTACGACATCGCGCTCGTGGCCCGCAACCAGCAGCGGGTGACCGACCTCGCGTCCGAGCTGTCGGGCGAGGGGATCACCGCGGGCGGGTTCGTCGCCGACGTCCGCGACCCCGACTCGATCACCCACACCCTGGACACGGTCAGCCAGGCCATGGGGCCGATCGAGGTGCTGCAGTACAGCCCGCTGCCGGACAAGACCTTCCTGCGCCCGCTGCTGGAGACCACCGCTGCCGACCTGGTCGGGCCGGTGGAGTTCTCGATCTACGGGCCGGTGGCCGCCGTCCGGCAGGTGCTCCCGGGCATGCGCTACCTGCCCGACGGCGCGAAGCCCTCGATCCTGTTCGTCAACGGCGGCTCGGCCGTCGTGCCCAACGCCGGCGTCGCCGGGACCAGCGTGGCCTTCGCCGGGCTGACCGCCTACGCGCAGATGCTGCACGAGGTGCTGGCCGACGAGGGCATCCACGTCGCGCAGCTGGTCATCCCCGGCGCGATGGTCGACGGCGACCCGGTGAAGGGCCCCGACGTGATGGCCGGCCACCTGTGGGACCTGCACACCGGCCGCAGCGACTTCCGCTTCCAGGTCGAGGGCTCCGACTAACCGGCGAGCACCGCCCCGTCGTCGGTGGGGCGGGCGGAGCCGCGCACGGTCGGCGTCCGCTCCCCCGCCTCGACCGCGATCGGCAACCGGTTCTCCGCCGGCGGGGTCGGGCAGGTGGCCAGGTCGGTGTAGGCGCAGGGCAGGTTGACCGCCCGGTTGAGGTCGACCTGCACGCCGCCGTCGGCCCCGGGCACCAGGTGCAGCGACCGGAAGGGGTACGTGGTGTCCCCCGACGTCGCGTCGGAGAACAGCACGGTCAGGTCGCCGTCGCCGTGGCCCGGGAAGGCGCGCAGCGCGTAGTCGGTGCCGTCGAGGGTGAACTCCACGGTGCCGGGGGCGTCGTAGACGTGCTCCACGCCCTCCAGGACGCCGGGGACCGTGGTCGGCTGCGGCGCCTCGAAGGGCACGAACCGGCCGGGCACCGACCAGCGCGGGTCGGCCGGGAAGGCGGGGGTGCCGGGGTGGGCGGCCAGCAGCGGGGAGCGGGGGTCGCGCACCCGGACGACGTAGCGGCCGCCGCGCTCGGCGACCTCGACGCCCACCTCGCCGGCCAGCAGCAGCCGGCTCTCCCGCAGCCCCAGCTCGCCGATGACGTGCTCGCCCTGCACGGGGGCGCCCTCGACCAGGAGCGTCTCGCCGTCGGCGAGGTCGACCACGACGCCGCGGGCGTCGGCCGACCAGCGACCGGGGGCGCCGGGGGCGGTGACGGGCTGCTCGCCCAGCCAGGTCAGCGAGGTGACGGCGAGGAAGCCGTGCGGGTCGGTGAGCCGCTCCTCGCGGTCCCGGTGCCAGGCGGCCCACTCGTCGGCGAAGGTCTGCTGCAGGGTGCTGGTCATGGCCTGCACAACCACACCGGGGCGCCGGGTAGTCCTCAGCCGGCGGTCTGGACCGGGATCTCCCCGGTGCGCAGTGCCGGGTGCCGGCCGGCGGCGGCGAGGACCGCGCGGGCGCTGCGGGCCGCCCCCGGCACCGACGCCATCCGCATCGCCCGGGCGCTGAACAGCGCCTCGGTGCCCGGCGGGACGACGAGCAGCTCCAGGTGCAGGTCGTCGGGTGCACAGGTCAGCCAGACCAGCTGCGGGTCACCGGTGGCGAACCCGCCCACCCGCACCAGCCGGTCACCCACGGCGAGCTTGCGCGGGACGGCGTGCCAGGTGGCGAAGGGGTAGGTGAAGCGGGTGACGTGCACGCCCCGGCGGGCGAGCGCGGCGACCAGCTCGGGCAGCTCGACGGCGAGGTCGGTCGAGCGGGGCCACCACGCGCCGTGCAGGCCGGGACCGGCGTCCGTGCGCAGGCTGACCCGCGCGTCGATGCCTCCGCGGAACCCCGGGAGCTCCTGCTCCCCGATCCACGCCGCCCGGTCGGCCACCGGCACCACCCCTCGCTCGAACCCCGTGTCGATCCCCCGACGGGTGAACGCTAGGACCGCCGCCTGTGCACCCGGCGCGGACACGCGGCGCCCCACCGGCCCCGCGCGCCCCACGGCCAGCCCTCACCGTGCGTGACCCCGCGCCTGCACCCGCTTCCTGTGCTCGGCGTCGGACGACGCGCAGGGCCCACTCCCGGTCGGGAGTGGGCCCTGGGCGTCGGGTGACGGCCGCGCGGGGCCGTCGGGGGGCGGTGGTTACTCGCCGACCTTGGGCTTCTTGTTCCGCTGGCGGCCGCGGACGGTCTGGTCGAGCTCGACCTTGCGGATGCGGACGACGGTGGGCGTGACCTCGACGCACTCGTCCTCGGCGCAGAACTCCAGCGCCTGCTCCAGGTTGAGCACGCGCGGCGGGATCAGCCGCTCGAGCTCCTCGGAGGTGGACTTGCGCATGTTGGTGAGCTTCTTCTCCTTGGTGATGTTCACGTCCATGTCGTCGGGACGGGAGTTCTCACCGACCAGCATGCCCTCGTAGACCTCCGAGCCCGGCTCGACCATCATCTGGCCGCGCTCCTGCAGGGAGAACATCGAGTAGGTGGTCGCCACGCCGGCGCGGTCGGCGACCAGCGAGCCGGTGGGCCGGGCACGCATCTCGCCCAGCCACGGCTCGTAGCCCTCGAGCACGTGGTTGAACACGCCGGTGCCGCGGGTCTCGGTCAGGAACTCGGTGCGGAACCCGATCAGCCCGCGCGAGGGGGCGACGTACTCCATCCGCGCCCAGCCGGTGTCGTGGTGCACCAGGTTCTCCAGCCGGCCCTTGCGGATGGCCAGCGCCTGGGTCAGCGTGCCGACGTACTCGCCGGGGGTGTCGATGGTGACCCGCTCGACCGGCTCGTGCAGCTTGCCGTCGATCATCTTGGTGACCACCTGCGGACGGCCGACCGTGAGCTCGAAGTCCTCGCGGCGCAGCTGCTCGACCAGGATCGCCAGCGCCAGCTCGCCGCGGCCCTGCATCTCCCAGGTGTCGGGGCGCTCGGTGGGCAGCATGCGCACCGAGACGTTGCCGACCAGCTCCTGGTCCAGCCGGTTCTTGATCAGGCGGGCGGTGACCTTCTTGCCCGACTTGCCCGACAGCGGCGAGGTGTTGATCCCGATGGTGATCGAGATGGAGGGCTCGTCGACGGTCAGGGCCGGCAGCGGGCGGGGGTCCTCGGGGTCGGCCAGGGTGTCGCCGATGCCGATGTCCTCGATGCCGGCGATGGCGACCAGGTCGCCGGGGCCGGCGCTGTCGGCCGGGGTGCGGGTGAGGCCCTCGGTCACCAGCAGCTCGGTGATCTTGACCCGGGTGATGGTGCCGTCGACCTTGCACCAGGCGACCTGCTGGCCGCGCTTCATCTCACCGGAGTGGATGCGCAGCAGCGCCAGGCGGCCGAGGAACGGCGAGGCGTCGAGGTTGGTGACCTGCGCGCGCAGGGGCTCCTCGGCGTCGTAGGTCGGGGCCGGGATGGTGTCCAGCAGGGTGGTGACCAGCGGGCCGAGGTCCGGGCTGTCGGGGACGGTGCCGTTCTCGGGCTTGGTCAGCGAGGCCTGGCCGGTGCGGCCGTTGCAGTAGACGATCGGGAACTCGAGGGTCTCCGCGGGCAGGCCGGCGTCCTCGAGCAGCTCCATGAACAGCTCGTAGCACTCGTCGACGACCTCCTCGATGCGGGCGTCGGCGCGGTCGGTCTTGTTGACCGCGAGGATGACCGGCATCCCCTTGCCCAGCGCCTTGCGCAGCACGAAGCGGGTCTGCGGCAGCGGGCCCTCGGAGGCGTCCACCAGCAGCACGACGCCGTCGACCATCGACAGGCCGCGCTCGACCTCCCCGCCGAAGTCGGCGTGGCCGGGGGTGTCGACGATGTTGACCACGACGGGGTTGCCGTCGGCGTCGGCCAGCCGGATGGCGGTGTTCTTGGCGAGGATGGTGATCCCGCGCTCGCGCTCCAGGTCCATGGAGTCCATGACCCGGTCCTGCGTGGAGTCGTTGTCGGTGCCCTCGCCCTTGGCGCGGCCGAGTGCGCCGGCCTGCCGGAGCAGCGCGTCCACGAGGGTCGTCTTGCCGTGGTCGACGTGGGCGACGATCGCCACGTTGCGCAGGTCGTTGCGGGTGGGCATGCGGAACAGCACCTCAGGAGCTCGGGGATGTCGCAGCGCCTCACGCCGCGGGGTCGCCGACCGGCGACCTTCCCATGGTAGGCGCTCCGGCGACCTCCCCCGGCGTGTGCGCGGTCACCCCTCCCCCGCGCGGGGTCCCCGGCGACCGGGACGGCGGGGCTCAGCGGTCGGCGACGCCGTAGGTGATCGCCGCGGCCACCACCGTCACGGTGCCCACGGCCAGCCACGCGGGCCAGCCCACGCCGATGGCCAGCACGTGCGCGAGCACGAACGCCACCAGGTAGACCGCGGCCAGCCCGGCGGTGACGGCCCAGCCGCGGCGGCGGCGCCACAGCCAGCCGGCGGCCACGCCGCCGGCGACGAACACCGCGCCGCCCAGGGCCCGGACGCCGGTGCCCTGCGCGATCGCGAAACCGGCGGCCAGGCCGACGGCGACCGGCAGCGCGCTGGGCAGGGAGGTGCGGACCGGGGTGGACGTCGTCATGGCTCCAGTGTCCCCGGATCAGCCGGCCGCGTCCTCGACGGCCGTGCGCAGGCCGTCGGCGGACAGGTCGGACAGCTGCGTGCCGTCGACGAAGACGGTGGGGGTGCCGGTCACGCCGTCCTTCGAGGCCTGGTCGGTGGCGTCCTTGACCCAGTCGCCGTAGACCAGGTCGCGGATGTCGGTGGCGACGTCCTCGCCGGTGGCCCCGGCCTGCTCGGCGTAGGAGACCAGCTGGTCGTCGGTGAGCCCGCTGCCGGTCTGCTCGTCGGGCTGGTTGGCGTAGAGCAGGTCGTGGAACTGCTGGTAGGCCGCCGTCCCCGCGTCGGAGGCGACCACGGCCGCGGCGTTGAGCGCGCGGGTGGAGTAGTCGTCGTTGCGCGAGGAGTCCAGGAACGCCATGCCGTGGTAGACGATCGTCACGGCGCCGGACTGCTGCAGCTGCTCCAGCGTCGAGCCCGCCGCGTCCTCGAAGGCCTTGCAGTTGGGGCACTGGAAGTCCTCGTAGACGTCCACGGTGACCGGGCCGGTGCCCACGGAGAACGTGTAGCCGTTGCCGCCGGCCGACAGGTTGCCCGGGCTGGCCGCGTCGGCGGCGGTCGACGTCCGGCCGGTCTGCACCACGATCGCCACGACGACGGCCACCACCACGACCACCGCGGCCACCACCCCGCCGACGACGGTGCGGCGGCGGCGCTGCTCGGCGGCCCGGGCGGCGGCCTCCGCGGCGCGCTTGGCGGCGATCCGCTGCCGGGCGGCTTCCTTCTTCGTCGACGTGCTCATGGGGTGGCGGGCTCCAGACGGGAGGCGAGGGCGAGACGGGAGTGCGGCCACCGGGCCAGCGCGAGGGCGACCAGCAGCAGCGCGGTGTCGCGGAGGGTCTCCGACAGGTAGCGGGTCTCCCCCGCGGCCACCTGGCCACCGCCGCCGAAGCAGCCGCAGTCGATCTGCAGGCCACGGGCCCAGGCCGACACGATGCCGACGAGGAAGACCACCATCAGCACCGCGGTGGCCACCGCGGCCGCGCGCACCAGCACGCCGGCCAGCAGCGCCAGCCCGACGACCACCTCGACCGCGGGCAGCCCGAAGGCCACCGGCGCGACGAGCGGCTCGGGCAGCAGCTGGTAGGCGCGAACCGCGCGCACGGCGGCGGCCGGGTCGGGGAACTTCAGCGCGCCGGCCACGACGAGGACGCCGCCCAGCAGCAGCCGGGCGGCCGTCGCCAGCCAGGGGCGCACCTCGTCGGACCGCACGGGGGCACTGTCGTCCGCGGACCCCCCGGAGTTCCTGGGAACGGGCTCAGAGTCCGCTGGCGAACTCCCGGACGCGGGCTGCGAACCGCTCCGGCCGGCGCAGGTGCGGGTGGTGGCCGAGGTCGGCGCCGTCGTCGTCGGTCCAGTGCTCGACGGTCGCGGTGGGGACGCGGGCGGTCAGCCAGGCGGCGTAGTCCGGGCCCGGGTCCAGGCCGTGCAGCGACAGCACCGGCACGGTGACCGCGGCCGCCGTCCGCTCGACGAAGGCGTCCAGCTCGGCCGGCGACCAGTCCAGCAGCGGGGTCCAGATGCCGGTCACGACGTCCTGCCGGGGACGGCGGCGCACGGCGAGCGCGGCGGCCTCGACGTCGGGCGTGCCGCCCTGCATGGAGGCGAACATCGCCGTCATGAAGCCCTCGAACTCCGCACCCGACCCGCGCAGCAGCGGCGCGGCCTGCTGCACGCCGGCCTGCAGCCCGCCCAGGGCCAGCGGCTGGTCGACGTCGACGACGCCGCGGGTGGTGTGCCGGGCGGCGACGACCACCGCGAGCAGGCCGCCGAGGGAGTGCCCGACCACCAGCGGCGGCTCGTCCCCGAAGGTGGCGGCGACGTCGTCGGCCATGTCCTCGAGGTCGTAGCCCCCGCCGTCCGGCGAGGCGCCGTGGCCGCGCAGGTCGACGGTGGTGACCGTGGCCCACGGGGTGAGCAGCGGGACCACCGGCGCCCAGAACGAGGCGTCCTCGGTGATGCCGTGCAGCAGGACGAGCGGGGGGCCGGAGCCCTCCGTGGTGGTGGCGAGGTCGACGGTCACGCCGCGCATCGTGCCCGACGCACAGGAGCCCCGGTACCGCTTCGGGTACCGGGGCTCCTGGGGAGTGCGGATCAGGCGGTGCGGAGCACGGCCTCGATCTCGAGCTCGACGGAGATCTTGTCGCCGACGACGACGCCGCCGCCGTCCATCGGCATGTCGATGTCGACGCCGAACTCCTTGCGGGAGATGTCGGTCTTGGCCGAGAAGCCCGCGCGGGTGCCGCCGTAGGCGTCCGGCCCGAAGCCGTTGAGCTCCAGCTCCAGGGTGGTGGGCTTGGTGATGCCCTTGATGGTGAGGTCGCCCTCGACGGTCCAGTCGTCGCCCTTGGCCTTGATGGCGGTGGAGCGGAAGGTCATGACCGTGTGGTTGCCGGTGTCGAAGAAGTCGGCGCTCTTGATGTGGGCGTCGCGCTGCTCCTGGCGGGTGTCGATCGAGTCCATGTCGATGGTGGCCTCGACGGTGGACTCGGCCGGGTTCTCGGCCGTGACGAGCACGCCCTCGAACTTGGTGAAGTACCCGCGCACCTTGCTGACCATCATGTGGCGGACGGAGAACCCGACCGTCGAGTGGGCGGCGTCGATGTCCCAGGTGCCGGCCAGGTAGCCGGGGATCTGCGTGCTGGTCATGGTGACCTCCGAAGTCGTTGAACGCTTGACTGCTGCGCTGGACCGTAGCGTAGTTGAAGGCTTGAGCATTCCGCTAGTACCCTTCTGGGCATGTCCGAGCAGGAATCCGTGCCGCAGCCGACCCGCTGGCTCTCCGCCGAGGAGCAGCATGCCTGGCGGGCCTGGCTCTACAGCACCCTCCTCCTGCAGGACCGCCTCGACCGGGACCTCACCCGGGCCACCGGCATCTCCCATGCCTACTACGAGATCCTGGTGCAGCTCTCGGAGACCCCTGGCCGGGCGCTGCGGATGAGCGACCTCGCCGACCGCTGCCTGTCCTCCCGCAGCCGGCTCTCCCACGCGGTCTCCCGCCTGGAGGAGCGCGGCTGGGTGCGCCGGCAGGTCTGCGAGGACGACGGCCGCGGCCAGCTCGCCGTCCTCACCGACGAGGGGTTCGCCGCCCTCGAGCAGGCCGCTCCGGTGCACGTGGAGAGCGTGCGCACCCACCTGTTCGACCAGCTCACCCCCGAGCAGGTGCGCGCCCTGCAGGACATCGGCCAGACCCTGCAGGCGCACCTCTCCCCGCCGCGCTGACCCCTAGCGGAACCACTTGTCGGGCGTGATCGGCAGGTCGCGCACCCGCCGCCCGGTGGCGTGCCAGTAGGCGTTGCCGATGGCCGCGGCCGACCCCACGATGCCGATCTCGCCGATGCCCTTGGCGCCCAGCGGGTTGTGCGCGTCGTCGACCTCGTCCACCCAGGCGATGTCCACCTCGCCGACGTCGGCGTTGGCCGCGATGTGGTACTCGGCCAGGTCGTGGTTGGCGTAGTGCCCCCGGCGCTCGTCGAGCACGGACTCCTCGTGCAGCGCCATCGACAGGCCCATGGTCATCCCGCCGAGCAGCTGCGAGCGCGCCGTCACCGTGTTGATGACCCGGCCGACCGCGAACACCCCGGTCATCCGGGGCACCCGGACCTCGCCGGTGTCGCGGTCGACCCGGACCTCGGCGAAGTGCGCGCCGAAGGCGTGGCTGGACAGCTGCTCGGCCTCGTCGCCGGGGCCCGAGGAGCCGGTGACGGTGACGCCGTCGGCCGGCACCTGGCCGCCGAACCGGTCGTGCAGCTCCTGCGCCGCGGCCATGATCGCCGGGCCCCAGGACGTGATGCCGGTGGACCCGCCCGCGCCCGAGGCCTGGGGCAGCCGGCTGTCGCCGATCCGCAGCCGCACCTGGTCCATCGGCACGCCGAGGGCGTCGGCGGCGATCTGGGTCAGCGTGGTCCAGGCGCCGGTGCCGATGTCGGAGGCGTCGATGGACACGACGTAGGGCTTGCCGGCGACGGCCTCGATCCGGGCCTGCGAGGGACGGCGGCGGGTCGGGTAGGTCGCCGCGGCCACCCCGGTGCCGACCAGCCAGCGGCCGTCCTCCCGGACGCCGGGGCGGTGGTCGCGGCCGGCCCAGCCGAAGCGCTCCGCGCCCTGCGTCAGGCAGGCCACCAGGTTGCGGGTGCTCCACGGGACGTCGCGCTCGGGGTCGCGGTCGGGCTCGTTGCGCAGCCGCAGCTCTACCGGGTCCATGCCCAGCTCGGCCGCCAGCTCGTCCATCGCCGACTCCAGCGCGTACATGCCCGGCGCCTCCCCCGGCGCCCGCATGATCGTCGGCGCGGGGACGTCGAGCTTGGCCAGCCGGTGCGTGGTCCGGCGGGCGGGCGCGGAGTACATCAGCCGGGTGGCCGTGGCCGTCTGCTCGGCGAACTCGGCGTTCTGCGAGGTGTGCTCCACGACCTCGTGGCTGATCGCGGTCAGCGTGCCGTCGGGCCGCGCCCCCAGCCGCAGCCGCTGGATGGTCGGCGTGCGGTGGCCGACCAGGCTGAACATCTGCTGCCGGGTGAGCTCGAGCTTCACCGTGCGCCCGGTGACCTTGGCCGCCATCCCGGCCAGCAGCTGGTGCACGTGGGTGTAGGCCTTCGACCCGAAGGCCCCGCCGACGTAGGGCGAGGTGATGTGCAGCTGGTCCTCGGTGATCCCGAACGCCTCGGTGATCACCGGCACCAGGTTGTGCGGGCCCTGGTTGGCGTCCCACATGCGCAGCACGTCGCCGTCCCACCGGGCCACCGTCGCGTGCATCTCGATCGGGTTGTTGTGCTGGTTGGGCGTCTCGTAGACGACGTCGACCGTCACGGGCGCCTCGGCCAGGGCCGCGTCGACGTCCCCGATCACCGAGTCGGTCTCGAACCCGGCCATCAGCTGCTCCGGCGGGTACAGGTCGTCGCGGTCGACCGACAGGACGACGTCCGGGTCGGCCGACTCGTAGTCCACCCGCACCCGGCCGACGGCGTCCCGGGCGACCTCCGAGGTCTCGGCGACCACGACGGCCACCGGCTCGCCGGCGTACTGCACGACCGGCGACTGCAGCACCAGGATCTCCTCGGCGACGTCACCGAGCCGGGGTGCGTTCTCGTGCGTGAGGACGGCGAGGACCCCGGGCACGGCCTCGGCCGCCGACGCGTCGATCGAGGTGACCCGGCCGCGGGCGACCGGCGACTGCACGATCGCGACGAAGACCGACTGGGCGCCCAGCTCGTGCTCGTAGGCGTAGGGGACGCGGCCGCGGACCTTGTCCGGGCCGTCGATGCGGCGGACGTCGGACCCGACGGCGCGCTCGGTGGTGGTCATGCGCGGGCCTCCGCGGAGATCTGGAGCAGCGTGCGGACGAGGGTGCTGGTGGCCATCGGGACCTTGAAGGCGTTGTCGGGCAGCGGGTGGGCCGCGGCGAGCTCCGCCTCGGCGGCGGCGGTGAACGCCTCCTCGGTGGCCGGGCCACCGCGCAGCGCGTCCTCGGCGACGGTGGCCCGCCACGGCGCGTGCGCCACGCCGCCCAGCGCGATGCGGACGTCGCGGACGGTCGAGCCGTCCAGGTCCATCGCGGCGGCGACGCTGATCAGTGCGAAGGCGTAGGAGGCCCGGTCGCGGACCTTGCGGTAGCGGGAGCGCACCGCCCACGGCAGGCCGGGGACGTCGATCGCGGTGATCAGCTCGCCGTGGGCCAGGGTGGTGTCCCGCGCGGGGTCCTCGCCGGGGAGCCGGTGCAGGTCGGCCATCGCCACGGTGCGCTCGCCGTCGCGCCCGAGCACCCGCACCTCGGCGTCCAGCGCGCGCAGCGCGACGGCCAGGTCGGAGGGGTGGGTGGCCACGCAGGTGTGCGGGGAGTCCGGACCCTCGTCGGTGGCGCCGAGGACGGCGTGGTTGCGGTGCAGCCCGGTGACCGCGCCGCAGCCCGAGCCGGGGGCGCGCTTGTTGCAGGGCTGGGTGGTGTCGGTGAAGTAGGTGCAGCGGGTGCGCTGCAGCAGGTTGCCCCCGGTGGTGGCGCGGTTGCGCAGCTGCCCGGAGGCGCCGGCCAGCAGCGCCTGGGCCAGCAGCGGGTAGCGCTGCCGCACCCGCAGGTCGGCGGCGAGGTCGGCGTTGGGCACCGCGGCACCGATCCGCAGGCCGCCGTCGGGCAGCTCCTCGACCTGGTCCGAGGTCAGCCGGCGGACGTCGACGAGCACGTCGGGGGTGGCCACCCCGAGGCGCATCAGGTCGACCAGGTTGGTGCCGCCGCCCAGGTAGGCGCCCTCGGGCGCGTCGGCGAGCAGCGCGACCGCGCCGGCCGGGTCGGTGGCCTTCTCGTACCGGAACTCCCTCACGCCCGGACCCCCTGCGCCGCGGCGACGTCGGCGACCGCGGGGACGATGTTCGCGTAGGCGGCGCAGCGGCACAGGTTGCCGCTCATCCGCTCCCGGATCTCGGCGTCGGTGAGCTCGGTGCGCTCGGCGGTGAGGTCCTCGGTGACCGCGCTCGGCCAGCCCTGCGCGGCCTCGGCCAGCACGCCCGCGGCGGAGGTGATCTGGCCGGGGGTGCAGTAGCCGCACTGGTAGGCGTCGTGGTCGACGAAGGCCTCGTGCAGGGCGTGCGGCCCGTCGGCGGCCAGCCCGTCCGACGTGGTCACCTCCTGGTCCTCGGCGGTCACCGCCAGCACCAGGCAGCTGTTCACCCGCCGCCCGTCCAGCAGCACGGTGCAGGCGCCGCACTGGCCGTGGTCGCAGCCCTTCTTGGCGCTGGTGGTGCCCAGCCGCTCGCGCAGCGCGTCGAGCAACGAGGTGCGGGTGTCCACGGTGAGCGCCGAGCGCTCGCCGTCGACCTGGAGGGTGATCTGGTGGTCCACAACGGGTCGTTGCCCCGCGCGACGCGTCGCCAACCCCTAGGCGAGGTCCTCCGGGGGCGCGGGCCAGCCGAGGCCCACGCCGTCCAGCGGGGCGCGGAAGTCCGCCGGCCGCTTCTCCAGGAACGACGCGACGCCCTCGGCGGCGTCCGGCCCGGACCCCAGCTCGACCAGGGCGCGGGACTCGGCGCGGTGCGCGTCCCAGGGGCTGGGCGCCGACAGCATCGACCAGAGCAGCTGCCGGCTGGTGGCCACCGAGACCCCCGACGTGTGGTCGGCGATCTCGTGCGCGATGCCGTAGGCGGTGCCCAGCAGCTCGTCGTCGGGGACGACGCGGGACACCAACCGGCCGCGCAGCGCCTCCTCGGCACCGAACACCCGGCCGGTGGCCACCCACTCCATCGCCTGGCTGATGCCGACCACCCGCGGCAGGAACCAGCTGGACGCGGCCTCCGGGACGATGCCGCGGCGGGTGAAGACGAACCCGAACCGGGCGGTGTCCGAGGCGATCCGGATGTCCATCGGCAGGGTCATCGTGGCGCCGATGCCGACCGCCGCACCCCGGATCGCGGCGATCACCGGCTTGCGCAGCGCCGCGAAGGGCAGCGCGCCGATGGCGCCCCAGTCGCGGGCCACCCCGTCGATGGTGCCGGCGTCGGCGGCCTGCGCGCTGCGGTCGAAGGTGCCCGCACCGGCGAGGTCGGCGCCGACGCAGAAGTCCTTGCCCGCGCCGGTCACCACCAGCACCCGGACGGCGTCGTCGGCGTCGGCCACCGCGGCGACCTCGGCCAGCTCGCGCGCCATCACCGTGGTGTAGGCGTTGCGGCGCTCCGGGCGGTCCAGGGTCAGCGTCGCGACCCCGCCGTCCACGGCGTAGGAGACCTGCTGCCAGTCGCTCACGACAGCGCCCCGGCGAGCACGAGCCCGGCGACGACGTCCTGGTGCTCGGCGGTGTCGCCCAGCAGCAGCCGGTCGACCTTGGCCCGCCGCCAGTACAGGTGCGCGTCGTGCTCCCAGGTGAACCCGGTGCCGCCGTGCACCTGGATGCAGGTCTCGGCGGCCCGCTCGAGGGTCTCGGCGGCGAACGCGCCGGCCGACGCGGCGGCCAGCGGCAGCTCGCCCGGAGCGGCATCGGCGGCCCAGGCCGCCCACCAGACCAGCGACCGCAGCTGCTCGACGCCGACCCAGGCGTCGACCAGGGCGTGCTTGACCGCCTGGTAGGAGCCGATCGCCCGGCCGAAGGCCTCCCGTTCCCGGGCGTAGCCGACCCCGACCTCGACGGCCCGGGCGGCGGTGCCGAGGTCCTCGGCGGCCAGCGCGACGACGGCGACGTCCCGGGCCCGCGCCCAGCGCTCGGCCGCGTCGGGCACGAGCACCCGGGTGCCGGTCAGGGTGACCACGCCGAGGCCCCGGGTGGCGTCCATCGGCTGGCCGGTGACCACGTCGCCCCCGCCCACCACCAGGTCGCCGTCGACCAGGGCGAGGAAGGTGTCGGCCCCGACGGCGTCCAGGGCGGGGTGGTCGCCGTCGACGACGCAGAACGCGCGCGACCCGTCGGCCAGCGCCGCGGCCAGGTCGGGCTGGTCGGCGAGCAGGACGGCGGCCCGGGCGGCGGTGACCAGCGACGGCCCGGCGAGGACGGCGCCGGCCTGCTCGGCGACCACGGCCAGGTCGAGCACCGACCCGCCCGCCCCGCCCGCGGCCTCGGGGACGGTGATGCCGAGGAAGCCGATGCCCGCCAGCGCCGGCCGGCCGGGGGCCAGCGGCCCGCCCTCCAGCGCGGCACGGGCCCGGGCCGGGCCCGCCTCGCCGTCGAAGAACTGCCGGGCGCCGGCGGCGGCGTCGAGCTGGTCGGTGTCGAGGTCGAAGTTCACGCCCGGCTCCCGGTGGCGTGGAAGGGGCGGTGCTTGTCCTCGCGGGGCTCCGGCGGCAGGCCGAGCACCCGCTCGCCGACGATGTTGCGCAGCACCTCGTCGGTGCCGCCGGCGATCGCGATGCCCGGCAGCCAGGCCTGGTTGCGCTGCCACCGGCCGGCGTCGTCGTCCCCCGGGCCGACGGCGAAGACGGCGTCGTCCCCGAGCAGCCGGACCCCGGCGTCGGCGACGAGCTTCGCCGCGGCCGTGCCGGCGAGCTTGCCGGCGCTGGCCTCGGGCCCGGGCAGGCCGCCTTGGCTGATCGCGGTGAGCCGGCGGTAGCCGGTGTACCGGTTGGCCAGCGCGGCGACGGCGGCCCGGCCCAGCGCCTGCCGGGCCAGCACCTGCCGGTCGGCGGGCAGCCCGGGGAGCCGGTCGGCGGCCAGCCGGGCCAGCGCCTCGACCGACAGGCCGAGGTCGTTGCCGCCGCCGCCGACCGCGACCCGCTCGTTGAGCAGGGTGGTCAGCGCGACCCGCCAGCCCTCGCCGGGCTCGCCGAGCCGCTCGCCGTCGGGGATGCGGACGTCGTCGAGGAACACCTCGTTGAAGTCCGACTGGCCACCCATCTGGCGCAACGGCCGCACCGTCACCCCGGGGGCGTGCATGTCGAGGACGAACATGGTCAGCCCGGCGTGCTTGGGCCGCCCGGGGTCGGTGCGGGCCAGCAGGATGCCGAAGTCGGCGACGTGAGCCAGCGTCGTCCAGACCTTCTGGCCGTTGACCACCCAGTCCTCGCCGTCGCGCACGGCGGTGGTGCGCAGCGCGGCGAGGTCCGAGCCGCTGGCCGGCTCGCTGAACAGCTGGCACCACACGTCGTCGGCGCGCAGCAGCCGCGCCAGGTACCTCTCGTGCTGCTCGGGGGTGCCGTGCGCGATGACGGTGGGTCCGCACATGCCGATGCCGATGTGGTTGATCAGGCTGGGCACCCGGGCGCGGGCCAGCTCCTGCCCGACGATCGCCTGCTGGGCGAGGCTGCCGCCCTGCCCGCCGTGCTCGGCGGCCCACGCGACCCCGACGAGACCCGCCTCGGCCAGCACGCGCTGGGTGCGGCGCAGCGCCTGCTCCTGCTCGCGCGGGTCGGCGGCCTCCTCCCCGGCGTCGAGGTGCACGAGCTCGTCGGCGTGCTCGGCCAGCGCGGCCCGCACGCGGGCCCGGTAGGCGGCCTCGTCGGGGGTGTCGTCGAAGTCCACGGGGTGGCACCTCTCGTCGGTGAGGGTGGTCGTCCGCATCCTCCGGTCGGGTGCACGAACGGTCAACCCTGACTGCCCGGCGGCTAGGCTCGTCCCGTGGAGACCCGCAGCCGGAGCGAACGCACCGCCGACAGCCGCGCGCTGATCCTGGACGCCGCGGTCGCCTGCCTGGTGTCCGACGGGTACGCCGGGGCCTCGACGCTGGCGGTGCAGGCGCGGGCCGGGGTGTCCCGCGGCCGGCTGCTGCACCACTTCCCCAGCCGGGAGGAGCTGCTGGTCGCCGCTGCCTCGCACCTGGTCAACGAGATGCTGGCCGAGGCCGCCGACCAGGCCGAGCAGCTCGACGTCGCCGACCCGGTCGAGCGGGTCGAGCGGTGCGTGGAGCTGAACTGGGCGCTGTTCCAGAAGCCGCCGTTCTGGGCCGCGATGGAGCTGTGGAACGCCGCCCGCACCGACCAGGCGCTGCGCGCGGCGCTGGCCCCCGAGGAGCGCCGGATCAACCAGGCGATCCGCGCCGCGGCCGACCGGATCTGGGGGCCGGCCGCGGTCGCGTCCCCGCGCTACCCGGTGCTGCGCGAGCTGCTGTTCACCTCCATGCGCGGCGTGGCGATCGCCTACTCCTTCGAGGACCGCCCCGCCGCCACCGACCCGCACCTGGCCATCTGGAAGGACCTGGCCCGCCAGATGCTCGGTTAGCGGGGTGCCATCCGGATGGCGCCGTCGAGGCGGATGACCTCGCCGTTGAGCATCGGGTTGGCCACGACGTGCGCCACCAGCTGGCCGTACTCGTCGGGCTCGCCGAGCCGCGCCGGGTGCGGCACCTGGGCGCCGAGGGAGGCCTTGGCCTCCTCGGGCAACCCGGCCAGCAGCGGGGTGTTGAACAGACCTGGAGCGATCGTGACCACCCGGATGGCCTCGCCGGCCAGGTCGCGGGCGATCGGCAGCGTCATGCCGACGATGCCGCCCTTGGACGCCGAGTAGGCCGCCTGCCCGATCTGGCCGTCGAAGGCCGCGACCGAGGCGGTGTTGACGACGACGCCGCGCTCCTCGCCCTGCAGCTCCACCGACAGCATCCGCTGGGCGGCCAGCCGGATGACGTTGAAGGTGCCGACCAGGTTGACCTGGATGACCTTCTGGAACGCGTCGAGGGGGAAGGCGCCCTTCTTGCCGGCGGTCTTGATGCCGTTCCCGATGCCCGCGCAGTTCACCGCGACCCGCAGCGGGCCGAGCTCGGTGGCCAGGTCCAGCGCGGCGGTCACCTGCTCCTCGGAGGTGACGTCGGCGGCGGCGAAGTGCGCGCCGATCTCGGCGGCGACGGACTCCCCGGCCGAGGTGGGCAGGTCCAGCAGCACCACCTGGGCGCCGGCCTCGCGCAGCCGGCGGGCGGTGGCCAGACCGAGGCCGGAAGCGCCCCCGGTGACGACGGCGACGGCGTCGGTGACGTCCATGCTTCTCCTTCGGTCGGTGCTCGTGGCGAGCCCGGGCAGTCAGGGTTGACCGTAACCGACGGGCCGGGCCAGCATGACGCCGACCACACCCGGTCCGAGGAGCCCTCCAGGAGTCGCAGTGCAGCAGACCCGGCACGACAGCGGCTGGCGCGGCATGACCATCGCCGACCAGCTCGCCCGGCACGCGCGCACCACCCCCGACGACGCCGCCTACCGGTTCGCCGGCACCGGCCGCAGCTACGCGGAGGTCGACGAGCGGGTGACCCGGCTGGCCGCCGTCCTCACCGGGTGGGGCGTGCGGCACGGCGACCGGGTGGCGGTGCTGGCCCTCAACGGGCTCGAGGTCGTGGAGTGCTTCCTGGCAGCGGCACGCATCGGGGCGGTCGCCGTCCCGGTGAACTTCCGGCTGGCCCCGGCCGAGGTCGCCTACGTGCTGGCCGACTCCGGCGCCCGGGTGCTGGTCGTCGACCCCGCCACCGCGGCGACCGCGCAGCAGGCCGGCCCGCCCGAGCACGTGCTCACCGTCGGACCCGACTACGAGGCGGCGCTGGCCGCCGCCGACCCCACCCCGGTCGAGCACGAGGTCGGCGACACCGACGCGGCGTTCCTCATGTACACCTCGGGGACGACGGGTCGACCCAAGGGCGCGGTGCTCACCCACCGGAATCTGCTCATGCACGCGTTCAGCCACGTCACGCACCTGGGCTGGGCGCCCGACGACCGGGTCACCCTGTACGGCGCCCCGCTGTTCCACATCGCCGCGGTCGCCGGGATGCTGCCGAACCTGCTGCTCGGTGGCACCTTCGTGATCACGCGCTCGGGCTCCTTCGACCCGGCGGAGACCCTGGACGAGATCGTGGCCGAGCGGGTGTCCTCGTGCTTCTTCGTGCCCGCGGCGTGGCAGGCGGTCGTCGACGTCCCCGACCTGGCCGAGCGCGACCTGTCCCGGCTGCGGCGCATCTCGTGGGGCGCGGCGCCGGCGTCGACCACGCTGCTGCAGCGGATGCTGGACCTCTTCCCGCAGGCGGAGCTGGTGACGGCGTTCGGGCAGACCGAGTGCTCGCCGGTGACCTGCTTCCTGCGCGGTCCGGACGCCGTCCGCAAGATCGGGTCGGTCGGGACGCCGATGCTCAACGTCGAGGTGCGGGTGGTCGACGAGGCGATGCGCGACGTGCCGCGGGGCGAGGTCGGCGAGATCGTGTACCGCTCCCCCATGGTCATGCGCGAGTACTGGGGCAAGCCCGCCGAGACCGCCGCGGCGTTCGAGGGCGGCTGGTTCCACTCCGGCGACCTGGTGCGCCAGGACGACGAGGGCTACTTCTACGTCGTCGACCGCAAGAAGGACATCATCATCAGCGGCGGGGAGAACATCTACTGCGCCGAGGTCGAGGACGTGCTGGCCGCGCACCCCGGCGTCGCGGAGGTGGCCCTGATCGGCGTCCCCGACGACCGCTGGGGCGAGGCGCCGCTCGCCGTCCTGGCCGCCCGCGACCCCGCCGCCCCGCCCACCGCCGCCGAGCTGACCGCCTGGTGCCGGGAGCGGATGGCGCACTACAAGTGCCCGCGGGAGTTCCACGTCGTGGGCGCGCTCCCCCGCAACCCCAGCGGCAAGGTCCTCAAGACCGAGCTCCGCAAGGACCACGGGGCCTGACCCCCACCGACTGACAGCTCAGCGCTGTACCGGCCGCGCCTGCACAGCTCTCAGCTGTCACTCGACGCGAGCGCCGCCCGGATCCGGGCGATGAGCGTGTGCGGGTGGTGCAGGTCGGCGGCCGTCACGAACAGGACGCGCCACCCGGCCGCCTGCAGCGCCTCGATGCGCCGGCGATCGGCAGCGATCTGCGTCGTGTGCCAGGCGCCCTCGTACTCCAGCGCGACGCGGTGGTCCGGCCACGCGAAGTCGACCCGCGCAACGAACCTGCCCTCCACCCGGACGGTGAACTGCGCCACCGGCGGGGGCAACCCCGCCTCGACGACGAGCAGTCGGAGCCGTGTCTCCTGGGGTGACCCGGCCAGCCCGTCGGCGCGGTCGACGGCTGCGCGTGCTCGCCGGCACCCCCGCCCGACCAGCTCCGCCGCCGCGTGGCGCAGCGCAGTCAGCGTGCTGACGCGCTCGGCCACGCACCGGTCCAGCAGGACGACGGCCTCCACCGGGTCGAGCCGACCGGCCAGCTCGAGCGCCGCCGCCTCGGGCGTCGCCACCAGGACCTGGCCCCGGCGGACCGAGCTCGCGCTGGACAGCGGCCGCCGACGGACGACGACGCCCGGGCAGGCGGGACGCCGGGCGCCGGGTGCGACCGTGAGCTCGACCGGGTCGTCGACGCCGGCGAGGTCGGTCAGGCCCCACAGCACGGCTGCGCTGACCCCGGTCACCACAGCACCCGGCGCCACGGTCGTGGCGGCGATCCGGGCGAGCAGCGCATGGTCGACCTCGCAGTCGGCATCGATGTAGACGTCCGGGAACACCCGCCGCCACGCCGGTCCGCGCAGCTCCCCTGCGGTGAGCAGGCCCCTCGCGACGACGTCGCTGCCGCGGAACCACCGACCCACCAGCGAGGGTGGACGTCGAGGTCGGGGCACAGCCGCAGCCTGCCCGGGATCAGGGCGGCGCGGGCGAGACCTGTGGACAACCGTCGAGTGGTCAGACCCCGCGCCAGACGGGGGCGCGCTTCTCGGCGAAGGCGCGGGCGCCCTCCTGCGCGTCGGCGGAGGAGAACACCGACTCCGTCAGCGTCGCCTGGTGGTCGAGCAGGTCGCGGTCGGTCCAGCGGACGGCGCCGGCCACCAGCTGCTTGGTCGCCCGCAGCGCCAGCGGCCCGTTGACCGCGATGCGCCCGGCCAGCTCGCGCGCCCCGGCCAGCGCACCGCCGGGCTCGGTCAGGGCGTTGACCAGGCCGAACCGGTGCGCCTCCTCGGCCGACATCGGGTCGCCGGTCAGCGCCAGCTCCATCGCCCGCTGGTAGGGCAGCGTCTTGGGCAGCCTCAGCACCCCGCCGCCGGCCGCCACCAGCGAGCGCTTCACCTCGGGGATGCCGAAGCGGGCCTCCCGCGAGGCGACCACCAGGTCGCACGCCAGGACGAGCTCGAACCCGCCGGCCAGCGCCCACCCCTCGACCGCGGCGATCAGGGGCTTGCTCGGGGGCGCCTCCGTCAGGCCGGCGAAGCCCCGCCCGGGGAGGGAGGGGCGCTCCCCGCGGGAGAAGGCCTTGAGGTCCATCCCCGCGCAGAACACCCCGCCCGCCCCGGTGAGCACCAGGACGGCCACGTCGTCCCGGGCGTCGAAGTCGTCGAACGCGGCGGCCAGGGCCTCCGTCGTGGCCAGGTCGACCGCGTTCTTCGCCTCGGGGCGGTTGAGCGTGATCACGCCGACCCCGTCGGCCACCTCTGCGAGCACCGTGTCCGTCATGGCGCCATGTCTGCCAGGTGCGACCCGGGCAGTCAACCCTGACCGTCAGGGCACGGTCAGGACGCCGGGGACAGCTCCCGCTCGATGTCGGCCAGGCTGCGGTTCTTGGTCTCCGGCACCGCCTTGACCACGTAGACCAGGGACAGCACGGTGACCACCGCGTACAGGCCGAACGTGGCGGTCTCCCCGATCGCGGCGATGATCGACAGGTAGCTGACCGCGACGACGAAGTTGGCCACCCAGTTGGCCATCGTGGCCACCGAGGAGGCCCGGCCGCGCACCGCCAGCGGGAAGATCTCGCTGATCAGCAGCCAGACCACCGGGCCCAGGCTGACCGCGAACGAGCCGACGTAGAAGGCCAGCACCACGGTCGTGACGATCGCGCCGGCACCGGCGATGTCGAACAGGAAGGCGATCGCCAGACCCGCGAGGCCCAGGACCATGCCGCTCATGCCCCAGATGAGCAGGGCACGCCGGCCGACCTTGTCGATGACCTTGATGGCCACGATCGTCATGACCACGTTGGTCAGGCCGACCACCAGCAGCGCCAGCAGCGCGGCCTGCGACCCGAGGCCGGCGTTCTCCAGCACGGTCGGGGCGAAGTAGATGACGGTGTTCACGCCGGTGATCTGCTGCACGATCGCCAGCGTCACGCCCAGCACCAGGGCCGGGCGCAGCTTGGGCGCTAGCAGCGAGCGCTTGGCCCCCTTCTCCTCCTCGGTGGCGGTGCCCCGGATGTCGTCGATCTCCTCGGAGATCGCGTCCTCGGAGTCCCGCAGCGTGCGCAGCACCTCGCGGGCCTCGTCGACGCGGCCCTGCCGCACCAGCCAGGCCGGGCTCTCGGGCTCCCGGACCATGCCCAGGCCCAGGACGACGGCGGGCAGCAGAGCCAGGCCCACGCTGATCCGCCAGTCGCCGCTGCCGGCCAGGAAGTAGGCGACGAGCTGGGAGACCAGGATGCCGATGGTCACCGACAGCTGGTTGAGGCTGACCAGCGCCCCGCGCCGCTCGGGCGGGGCGATCTCGCCGATGTAGACGGGGACGACGAAGGACGCCGACCCCACCCCGACGCCGATGAGGAACCGCGACAGCAGCAGCACCCAGAACGCGGGCGCCACGATCGAGAGCAGCAGCCCGACGACGAAGACCAGCGAGGTGATGATGATCGCCCGGCGGCGGCCGAGGCTGTCGGCGACCCGGCCCGCGACCAGCGCCCCGACCGCGGCGCCGACCAGCAGGATGGACACCACCGTGCCCTGCAGGAACGGGGTGTCGAGGGTGAAGTCGCTGCTGATGTTCGGCAGCACACCCCCGATGACACCGGTGTCGTAGCCGAAGAGGATGCCACCGACCGCGGTGAGGGCGGCGGCCTTGGTGACCGCCCGCCGGTGCGCGGCGCTGGCTTGTGTGCTGGTCATCGTGCGTGTCCCGTCTCGTTGCAACTCTCAACCAGCAAGATCGTGCGCCCGGTCCACGGGTTCGGCGACCCGAAGCCCCACGACCCCGTCGTGCACGACCGGCCCGGCCCCCAGGAGGGGCCGGGCCGGTCGGTCAGCGCGGGATCAGCGCGCGGTGCGGCGTGCGAGCAGGGTGGCCAGGCCACCGACCACCAGGAACGCGCCGGCCAGCAGCAGCAGGCCGCCGGCCTCCACACCGGTCTGCGCCAGCGCGGCCGGCTGGGCCGGGTGCGCCGCGGCGGCCGGGGTGGTCGAGGCGACCGGGTGCACCGTGGCGACCGGGGCGACGGGCAGCGGCTGCGGGACCACGCAGGTGCCCACGACGGCCTCGGTCGCGCCGACCGACGCGAACACCTGGCCGTCGACCAGCAGCGCCAGACCGGTGAAGCCGTCCAGCGGGACGGTGCCGGTGGCGCTCACCAGCGGCAGCGTCCCGGCGAGGGTGCCGTCCTCGGAGAGCACGTCGGCGCTGGCCAGGACGACGTCCTCGCCCGACGGGCTGGTGCCGACCACGGCGATGCCGTAGGTGCCGCCGGCGGTCAGGCCGGACGCCTCGATCGTCGCGAGGACGGAGTCGGGGGTGGCGCAGTCGCGGGCCAGGGCGATGCTGCCCTCGGCGGTGCACACGTCGGTCAGGGGCTGGACCCGGACCTCGTAGGTGTACACGGCGTCGCTGCCGGGCTCCTGCACCAGCACGCCGACGGTCTCGACGCCCTCGAGCGCCTCCGGGGTGGCCAGGACCGCGATGCGGCCGCCGATGACCTCGGACTCCACGGTCTCGGTCGTGTCGCCCACGGTCAGCTGGACGGCGACGACGGTGCCCTCGGCGATGTCGGTGCCCGAGACGACCACGGTGACCTCGCCCAGGCAGCCCTGCTGCGCGGTCGCGGTCCCCGGCGACTGGCCCGGGCCGGTCGTCGTGCTCGGCTCCGACGTCGTCGACGGCTCCGAGGTCGTCGACGGGGACGAGGTCGTGGTCGCCGTCGACGACGACGACGAGGTGGTCTCCGTGGACGACGAGGTGGTCTCCGTGGACGACGAGGTGGTCTCCGTCGCGGACGAGGACGAGGTGGTCGTCTCCGACGTGGTGGTCGCCTCCGTCGTGGTCGCCTCCGTCGTCGTCGGGACGGCCGTCGTCGTGGTGCTCGTCGAGGTGGCGCTCAGGGAGGAGGCGTCGGCCCCCGGGGTGTCGGCGACGGCGATGCCGGCACCGCCCAGGAGGACGCCGGCGCCCACCATGGCGGCGACGACGGAACGGACTGCGAGATCCCGCACGGGACCACCTCTCGTCGGCCCCTCGCGGGGCACGGATGGGGGCCTGTCCGGCCCGTTGGTGACGCAACGTGTCAGCACAGCGGGATCACAGCCACCGGAACGGCCCCGTTCCGGGGCTGGCGGGCCCGAGATTCACCCGGTCGCTCGCGAGCCGTGACGCTGCGTGGTCGTGGCGAGACCCGCTCCCGGGGTCGGTGTCGACGTCGGATGTGACGTGGAGCACGCTGGCCGGGTGAGCGACCTGTGGCCCGCCGGCGTCCCCCGCAGCCTCGACTACCCGACCGCCCCCGTGGGCTCGCTGCTGCGTGCAGCGGTCCGCCGCTGGGGGAACCGGACGGCGTTCGTGCACCATGGCACCGAGCTGACCTACGCCGAGCTGGGCCGGCGGGCGAACGCCGTGGCCGCCGGGCTGGCCGGGCAGGGGGTCGGGCCCGGCGACGTGGTCGCGGTGCACCTGCCCAACTGCCTGCAGTACCCGCCCGTGTACTACGGCGTGCTGCTGGCCGGGGCGACCTTCTCCCCCACCAACCCGCTGCTGACCCCGACGGAGCTGGCCCACCAGCTGACCGACTCCGGTGCCCGGGTGCTCGTCACCTGGGAGGCCTGCCTGCCGGCGGTGCGGGCCGCGCTCGGGGACACCGCGGTGCGCACCGTCGTCGTCACCGGTCCCGCCCAGGTCGCCGACCCGCACGCACCGGTCGAGCTGCTCGAGGGCGCCGTCGACCTGGCCGATCTGCTGGACGCCGACCCGGCCGACGCGCACCGCGACGCCGCCCTGGACCCGGTCACCGCCCTGGCGCACCTGGCCTACACCGGCGGCACCACCGGGGTGAGCAAGGGCGTGGAGCTGCCGCACCGGCAGGTGGTCACCAACGTGCTGCAGTCGACCTGCTGGGCCTCGGGGTCGGTGCCGGCACGCGACGGGCACGGGGACGTCACCGTCGAGCAGGTCGGCGACCTGGAGGAGTACCCGGTCCGGCTGGGCACCGGGTGCGCGATCAACCTGACGCCGTGGTTCCACGCGATGGGCGTGATCGGCTACCTCAACGGCCAGGTGGTCAGCGGCGCGACCGTGGTCATCCACGACCGGTTCGACCCGGTCGCCTACGTCCGGGACGCCGAGGCCCACCGGGTCACCTCGATCGGCGGTGCCCCGCCGGTGTTCGCGGCGCTGCTGCAGGTGCCGGGCATCGACCAGGCCGACCTGTCCAGCGTGCGCGGGCTGTCCAGCGGGGCCGCACCGCTCGCCGTCCCGCTCATCGAGCGGCTGCGGGCGCTGTTCCCCGGCGCCGTCATCGGCGAGGGCTACGGGCTGACCGAGGTGACCATGCAGGCCACCGGCAACCCGGTGGCCCGGTCCGCGGTGCGCAAAGCGGGCACGGTGGGCCTCCCGGTCCCCGACACCGAGATCAGCATCCGGGCACTGGACACCGGCGAGGAGCTGCCGGTCGGCGAGCGCGGCGAGGTGTGCATCCGCGGCCCGCAGGTGATGCGCGGCTACGCCGGCCGGCCCGACGCCACCGCGCAGTCGATCGACGCCGAGGGCTGGTTCCACTCCGGCGACGTCGGCGTGCTGGACGAGGACGGCTACCTGGCCGTCGTCGACCGCACCAAGGACATGCTGCTGCACAAGGGCTACAACGTGTTCCCCCGCGAGCTGGAGGAGATCCTGGTGGGCGTGCCCGGGGTGGCCGGGGTCGCGGTGGTCGGCCGGCCGGACCCGGTGGCCGGCGAGCTGCCGGTGGCCTACGTGGTGCGGCGGGACGACGCGGCCGGCTCGGCGCTCACCGAGGAGTCGGTCATGGCCGCGGTCAACGACCGGGTGACGCCGTACAAGCGGGTCCGCGCCGTCGTGTTCACCGACGCGATCCCGGTCTCCCCCGCCGGCAAGGTGCTCAAGCGGGTGCTGGCCGACCGGGAGCGGGCGGCGGCGGGCTGACCCGGACGGGGGTGTCCGACCCGCCCGCTGACCTGCGGCTGCGTAGTGTCGCTGCCGTGATCCCCGCATGCTGAGCGACCACGGCGGTGTGCAGCTCGCGCACACCGAGGAGTCCCCGGTCCGCCAGGTCGGCAAGCGGGTCGTCATCGCCACGGTCGTGCTCGTGGCGACCGTGCTCATCGTGTACTTCGACCGCGACGGGTACCGCGACAACAACGGCGGCGAGCTGTCGCTGCTGGACGCGACCTACTACGCCACGGTCAGCCTCTCCACCACCGGCTACGGCGACATCACGCCGGTCACCGCCGGCGCCCGGCTGGTCAACATCCTGATCATCACGCCGCTGCGCGTGCTCTTCCTGCTCATCCTCATCGGGACCACGCTGGAGGCGCTCACCGCGCGCTCCCGCGAGGAGTTCCGGGTCCGTCGTTGGAGGTCCTCCGTGCGCCAGCACGTCGTCGTGTGCGGCTACGGCACCAAGGGCCGCAGCGCCATCCGCGCCCTCATCGCCGCCGGCACGGACAAGGAGCACATCGTCGTCGTCGACCCCAGCCCCGCGGCGATCGACGAGGCCAACTCCATCGGCCTGACCGGCATCGTCGGCGACGCCGGCCGCGCCGACGTGCTGCGCCGCACCTCGATCGAGAAGGCCCGGGCGGTGGTGGTGGCCGCCAACCGCGACGACACCGCCGTCCTCATCACCCTCACCGTGCGGCAGCTCTCGCCCACGGTGCCGATCACCGCCTCGGTGCGGGAGGAGGAGAACGCCAGCCTGCTGCGGCAGTCCGGGGCCGACTCGGTCATCACCTCCTCCTCCACCTCCGGCCGACTGCTCGGCCTGGCCACCGACGCCCCGCGCGTGGTCGCCGCGGTCGAGGACCTGCTCACCGCCGGGCACGGCCTGGACCTCGCGCAGCGCACGGTCACCAGCGCCGAGGTCGGCATGGGCGCACGGCAGCTGCGCGACGTGGTGCTGTCGGTGACCCGGGGTGGGCGCACGCTGCGCTTCGACGACCCGGCGATCGGCACCCTGCAGAGCGAGGACGTGCTGGTCGTCGTCCGCTCGAACGGCTGACCGCGGTCCGGCTCAGCGCAGCCGGTCGGCCAGCAGCTGCACCAGGTGCCGGGCCGGCAGCCCGGCCAGGTCGCGCACCTGGGTGCGGCAGGAGAACCCGTCGGCCAGCAGCGCCCGGTCGGGGTGCTCGGCGGCCCGGGCGAGGACGCCGTCGCGGGCGATGGCCACCGACAGGTCGTGGTGGCCGTGCTCCATGCCGAAGCTGCCGGCCAGCCCGCAGCACCCCACCGAGAGCTCGACGTCGCAGCCCATCCGGTCCAGCAGGGCGCGGTCGGCGTCGAAGCCCAGCACCGCGTGGTGGTGGCAGTGCGGCTGCACCAGCAGCCGCTCCCCCGCGCCGGCCGGCGGGGTCCAGTCCAGCTCGGTGAGCAGCTCGGCGACGGTGCGGACGGCGGCGGCCACCGCGGCGGCCCGCGGGTCGTCGGGCAGGAGCTCCACCAGGTCCGAGCGCAGCGTCGCGGTGCAGCTGGGCTCCAGGCCGACGACGACGCGGCCGGCCCGCACGTGCGGGTTGAGGACGGCGAGGGTGCGCCGCATCCGGGCGCGGGCGGCGGTCAGCTGGCCGGTGGTCACCAGCGTCAGCCCGCAGCAGGCACCGGGCTCGGCGACCACGACGTCGCAGCCGGCCGCCTCCAGCACGGCGACGGCGTCGCGCGCGACCGCGGGCTCGAGGCCGTCGGAGAAGGAGTCCACCCACAGCAGCACCGGCGTCCCGGTGCCGGCGGGCGCGCGGCGCCGGCGGGCCGTGCGGGTCCAGCGGAAGGGCCGCAGCGGCAGGTCGGGCAGCGACCTGCGGGGGTCGGCGCCCATCGCCCGCAGCCCCGCGCGGCGCAGCGGGCCGACCCGCGCGGCCAGCCGCAGCGGACCGGCGAACGGGGCGGCCAGCCGCAGCCACCGCGGGAGCCGGCCGAACGTGTAGTGCGCCCGCGGGCGGACCCGCCCGGCCCAGGTGCGGTGCAGGGTCTCGGCCTTGTAGGTGGCCATGTCGGTGCCGGTCGGGCAGTCGCTCGCGCACGCCTTGCAGCTCAGGCAGAGGTCCAGCGCCTCGTGCACCTCCGGGGCCGCCCAGCCGCCCTCGACCCCGCCGGCCAGCATCTCCTGCAGCGCCCGGGCGCGGCCGCGGGTGGAGTCCTGCTCCTCCCGGGTGGCCAGGGAGGACGGGCACATGAACGCGCCCTGCCCGCGCAGGTCGGCCCGGCAGGCGCCCACGCCGGTGCAGCGGTGCAGCGCCGCGGTGACGTCGCCGCCGTCGGCGGTGAACGCGAACCCGTCGGCGGCCACCACCGGCAGGGCGCGGGGGCGGCGCAGGTCGGCGTCCAGCGGGGCGGGCCGGACGACGACACCGGGGTTCATCCGGTCCTGCGGGTCGAGCAGGCCCTTGAACCGGGCCATCGCGCCCAGCGCCTGCTCCGAGTACATGGTGCGCAGCAGCTCCGAGCGGGCCCGGCCGTCGCCGTGCTCGCCGGACAGCGACCCCCCGTGCGCGGTGGCCAGCTCCGCCGCGCGCTCCAGGAACCGGCGCATGGGCCCGCCGCCGAGGTGCAGCGGGAAGTCGATCCGCACGTGCACGCAGCCGTCGCCGAAGTGGCCGTAGGCCAGGCCGGTGACGTCCTCGTCGGCCATCAGCGCCTCCAGGCCGCGCAGGTAGTCCCCCAGCCGCTCCGGCGGCACCGCGGAGTCCTCCCACCCCGGCCAGGCCTGGGTGCCGGCCGGGGTGCGCCCGGCCAGGCCCGCTCCGTCGGCCCGGATCTGCCACAGCCGGGTGGCCGCGGGGCCGGCGGGCAGCACCCGCACGTCGCGGGCCGCGGACGCGGCGGCGAACCGGTGCGCGGCGTCCACGGCCTCCTGCGCGGTCTCCCCGCCCAGCTCGGCCATCAGCCAGCCGCCGCCCGCGGGCAGGTCGGGCACGCGGCCGTGCGCCCGCCGGACGACGTCGACCAGCCGGGCGTCCAGGCCCTCCAGCGCCAGCGGGGCCAGCGGCAGCAGCGCGGGGACGTCGTCGGCGGCCGCGGCCATGTCGGGGTAGGCCAGCACCGCCAGCGCGGGGGCCGGCGCCCGCGGCACCAGGCGGACGACGGCCTCCAGCAGCACCCCGCAGGTACCCTCGGTGCCCACCAGCGCGGCGGCCAGCGACGACCCGTTCTCCGGCAGCAGGTGCTCCAGGGAGTAGCCCGAGATCTGCCGGGCGAAGCGGCCGAACTCGGTGCGGACGACGCCGAGGTGGTCGCGGACGAAGCCGGCCAGCCCGGGGACGGCGTCCAGCGCGCCGGGGCCCGAGCCCGCGGTGACGACCCGGCCGTCGCCGGTGAGCCAGGTCAGCTCCACGACGTTGTCGGCGGTGCGGCCGTAGGACAGCCCGTGCGGGCCGCACGCGTTGTTGCCGATCAGTCCGCCGAGGGTGGCGCGGGAGGCGGTGGAGGGGTCGGGGCCGAAGCGCAGACCGTGCGGCGCGGCGGCGGCCTGCAGGTCGGTGAGCACGACGCCTGGCTGCACGGTGGCGGTGCGGGCCACCGGGTCCACCGCCAGCACCCGGTCCAGGTACCGGGAGCAGTCGAGGACCAGGCCGGGGCCGACGGCGTTGCCGGCGCAGGAGGTGCCACCGCCCCGCGGGGTGACCGGGACGCCGTGCGCGGCGGCCAGCGCGACGGCGTCGACGACGTCGGCGCGGGTGCGGGGCTGCAGCACCGCGCGCGGGGGCACCCGGTAGTTCGAGGCGTCGGTGGAGAAGACCGCGCGGGCCAGGCCGTCGTCCCGCGCGAGGTCGCCGAACCGGGCCCGCAGGTCGTCCTCGAAGCCCGGCACGGGTCGATCATCCCCCGGCGAGCACCCACAGCCGGGTCGGCTCGGAGCGGCCGCGCAGCACGACCTCCTCGCCGGCCACCCAGTGCACGCGCTCGCCGGCGTCGGCGGCCTGCACGGCGGCGTCGCTGGCCACCGCACGGCCGGCGTGGTCCTTGGCCAGCTCGGTCAGCCGGGCGGCGGTGTTCACCGCGTCGCCGATGACGGTGTACTCCGAGCGGCTGTCCGCCCCGATCTGGCCGGCGACGACGTCCCCCCACGCCACCCCGACGCCGACCTCCACCTCGCCGGCCGCGGCGACCGCGGTGCAGATCGCCCGCGCCGCCCGCAGCGCGGCACCGGCCGCGTCGGGCAGCGGCTGCGGCGCGCCGAACACGCACAGCGCGGCATCGCCCTCGAACTTGTTGACCAGCCCGCCCTCGGCGGAGGTGGCGTCGACGACGACGGCGAAGAACCGGTTGAGCAGCCCGACCATCTCCTGCGGGCCCAGCCGCTCGGCCAGCCCGGTGGAGCCGGCGACGTCGACGAACAGCGCGGCCACCGTGCGGGTCTCCCCGCCCAGCTCGACGCCGTCGGACAGGGCGCGGGCGGCGACGTCGGCGCCGACGTGCCGGCCGAAGAGGTCGCGCAGCCGCTCCCGCTCGGCCAGCCCGCTGGCCATGGTGTTGACGCCGTTCTGCAGCAGCCCGATCTCCCCGGCGTCGTCGACGACCACCCGGACGTCGGTCTCGCCCTCGCCGATGCGCTGCACCGCGCGGCGCAGCTCGCGCAGCGGCGTGCCGACGCCGCGGGCCAGCAGCAGCGTGGCGAGCAGGCCGACGACCAGCGCCACGCCGGGCAGGAAGATGGCGGTGAAGCGGCCCGGGGTGCCCTGGCCGGTCGGGTCGATGACCAGCAGGATCAGGCCCAGCATCGGCACGCCGCTGGTCAGGCCCCAGGTGAGCAGCAGGCGGCGGCGGACGCTGAGCGTGCGGGGCTGGTCGGGCGGCTGGGCGGCCAGCGCGCGGGCGGTGACGTGCCGGGCGGCCCGGGCGACCAGCAGGTAGGTGACGCCGGCGGTGACCACCCCGCCGAGGACGACGGAGATGCCGATCCGCAGCCCGACCAGCGCCTGCGGGTAGACCGCGGCCGACACCACGCCCAGCCCGACCGCGGCCACCGCCCAGACCCAGGCCACCAGCTTCGCGACGTCCCCGGGCATCCGCAGGGCCAGCACGACCTCCTCGGGGGTGGGGGCGCGCCCGGCCCACAGCCACCGGTTGGTGCGGCGGTGCTTGTGCAGGCCGAGGACGACGCCGACCGGGATCGCCAGCAGCAGGTAGCCCGCGCCGACGATGCCGGTGACCAGCCGGCCGGTCGGGGACTCCGCGTCGCTGCCGCCGTTGACGCCCAGCAGCAGCACGGTGACCACTCCGGCACCGACGACGTTGGCCGCCACCACCAGCAGCGCGATGCCGGGGGCGACCACCCGGTCGGCGGGCACCACCCGGCGGATCCCCGGGACGACGACGCGCAGCAGCGCCGGCGGCAGCGCGCGCACGCCCCGCAGCACGGTGGTGATCAAGCAGCCCTCACAGCACGGGTCAACGAGCGACCGGGCCCGGGGACACTGCGCACCGGCACACGGTGCCCGGCGGGGCCCCCGCGCACCAGCCCACCCGCCCCGCCCGGGTGGTGACGCGCACCTCTACCGCCGGGCGGGCCCGCCGGTGAGGATGGGTCATGGCCGTCCAGCACCCCACCCCGGTCGACATCGCGCTCATGGCCGGGCGGGCGGGCTACGTGCTCAGGGCCAACGACCGCGGCCGGTTCACCGTCGCCTCGCCCACGCTCTACCCGCACATGTGGAGCTGGGACGCCGGGTTCGTCGCGCTCGGCATCGCCACGGTCTCGGTGCCGCGGGCCCTGGACGAGCTGCGCACGCTGCTGAGCGGGCAGTGGACGACCGGGATGATCCCGCACATCATGTTCCACTCCCCCAGCGACTACTTCCCCGACCCGGACCGCTGGCGCACCCAGGTCGCGGCCGCCCGGCCGGTCGGGGTGCCGACCAGCGGCATCACCCAGCCGCCGATCCACGTCATCGCGCTCTCCCGGATCCTGCACGACGCCCGCCGACGGGGCGGCGTGGACCAGGAGCTGTGCGAGGCCTTCGTCGTCGAGACCTTCCCCCGCTGGCTGGCCTGGCACCGCTACCTGGCCACCGCCCGCGACCCGCACCGCCACGGCCTGGTGGAGATCCACCACGGGTGGGAGTCCGGGATGGACGACTCCCCGCGCTGGGACTCCCCCTACTCGCGGGTGGTGCCCGGTCCGATGCCGCCGTTCGTGCGCCGGGACCTCGCGCACGTGTCCGACCCCTCCCAGCGGCCCAGCGACGCGGAGTACGCCCGCTACCTCTGGCTGGTCGAGCAGAAGGTGCGCGCCCGCTACGACGACGCCGCGTACCGGGCCACCGGGGACTTCGTGGTCGGCGACGTCCTGGTGTCGGCGCTGCTGGCGGCGGCGTCGGACCTGCTGGCCGACATGGGCACCGAGCTCGGCGCCGACCCGGCCGGCATCGAGGAGTCCCGCGCCATCGCCCGGCGGTTCCGCACCGGCGTGCTGCGCTCGGTCGACCCGGCCACCGACCTCGCCCGCGACCTCGACCTGCGGACCGGTGAGTACCTGTCGGTGGACTCCGCGGCCGGCTTCGCCCCGCTGGTCTGCGGGGGCGACGAGGCGCTGCTGCGCCGTCAGCGCGACCTGCTGCTGGGCCCCCGCTGGTGCGGGCACTCCCGGCTGCGCTGGCCCGTCGTCCCCTCGGTGTCCCCGGCCTCGCCGGCGTTCCGCGAGCGCACGTACTGGCGCGGGCCGCAGTGGCCGGTGCTCAACTGGCTGATGGCCTGGGCGCTGAACCGGTCCGGGGAGCAGGAGGCGGCCAACGCGCTGCGGCTGGCCGGGCTCGCGCAGCTGGTCGACTGCGACTTCGCCGAGTACTACGAGCCGCTGACCGGCGAGCAGCTCGGCTCCAAGGACCAGTCCTGGACGGCGGCGATCGCGCTGGACTTCCTGGCCGCCCGCCGTCCCGGCCGGCGCCGGCACGTCCGCCTGCTGACCACCGAGCTCCCCGCCGTCACCCCCGCCGGTCGCCGCTCGCCGCGCCCGGCCTGACGTCCCTGCGGCAGGATCACCGGCATGCCACGTCCGCTGCCGGCGCTGCCCACCACCGTCGTCGGGAGCCTGCCCCAGCCCGACTGGCTGATCGACCGCGACCGGCTGGGCCACCAGTTCCCGCCCCGGGTGCGGGCCGCCGAGCTGTGGCGGATCCCCGCCGACCGGCTGGCCGAGGCGCAGGACGACGCCACCCTGGTCACCATCCGCGCCCAGGAGGAGGCCGGCCTGGACATCGTCGGGGACGGCGAGGTCCGGCGGGAGTCCTACTCCAACCACTTCGCCACGGCGCTCGAGGGCATCGACCTCGACCACCCGGGGACGGTGCGCAACCGGTCGGGCCTGGACATCCCGGTCCCCCGCGTGGTCGGCCCGATCACCCGGCCGCGGCCGGTGCAGGCCGACGACGTCCGGTTCCTGCGCGCGCACACCGACCGGGCCGTGAAGATCACCGTCCCGGGGCCGTTCACGATGGCGCAGCAGGCCCAGGACGACCACTACGGCAGCGACCGCGAGCTGGCGCTGGCCTACGCCGACGTGGTGCGCCTGGAGATCGCCGACCTGTTCGCCGCCGGCGCCGACGTCGTCCAGCTCGACGAGCCGTGGCTGCAGGCCCGGCCCGACGTCGCCCGGCAGTACGGGGTCGAGGCGCTGAACCGGGCGCTGGCGGGCGCGGCGGGCACCACCCACGTGCACCTGTGCTTCGGCTACGCCGCGATGGTCGCGCAGCGACCGGACGGCTACTCCTTCCTGCCCGAGCTCGCCGACGTCGCCTGCGACGCGGTGTCGGTGGAGACCGCGCAGTCCCACCTCGACCCGGCGACGCTGGAGCCGCTGCGCGGCAAGGGCATCGCCCTGGGCGTGCTGGACCTGTCCACGCCCGAGGTCGAGACGCCGGTGGTGATCGCCGACCGGGTGCGCCGCGCGCTGGACCACGTGGACGTCGCCGAGCTGGTGCTGTCCAGCGACTGCGGGCTGAAGTACCTGCCGCGGGAGTCCGCCGCCGGCAAGATGCGCGCCCTGGTCACCGCCGCCGAGCTGGTGCGCGGGGAGCTCTAGGCCGTCTGGGCCAGCGCGACGTCCAGCGAGCGCACGGCGCCGTCGGGGTCGACCCGGGCGAGGGCGAACGCGGCGACCACCAGCGAGGTGAGGGTGTCGGCGAGCTCGGCGGGGTCGCGGCCGGGGAACCGCGCCCGCACACCGCGCTCGAACGCCGTCCGCAGCTCGGCCCGGTAGCCGGCCACGACGGCGCGCACCGCGGCGTCCCCGCCGATCGGCGCGGTGGCCGTGTTGACCAGCAGGCACCCCTGCCCGGCGCCGGCCGCGTCGGGGTGGTCGTCCCCGGCGGCGACCGCCGCGCGCAGCCCGGTGAGGTACTCCACCAGCGCGTCGGGGGCCACCTCGGCCCCGGTGAGGACGGCGAGGCGCGGGCGCACCACCTCGTCGAGGTAGCTCTGCACGGCGGCGTCGAACAGGCCCCGCTTGCTGCCGAAGGCGTGGTAGATGCTCGACCGGTTCAGCCCGGTCGCGCGCTCGAGGTCGGGGACCGACGCCCCCTCGAAGCCCTGCACCCAGAACACCCCGCGCGCGGCGCGGACGGCGTCGGCGGTGGCGTAGGCCTGCGGTCGGGGCACCCGGCCTCCTCGGACGTGTACGGTCAAGTTCTGAACCGATCATTCCACTACTCCGTGGGGAGCGCCATGACCGAGAGCACCCAGATCCAGCTCGTCCGCCGTCCGCAGGGCTGGCCCACGCACGAGGACTTCGCCACCGTCACCGTCACCTACGGCGACCTGGGCCCCGGCCAGGTCCGGGTGCGCAACGAGTTCCTCTCCGTCGACCCCTACATGCGCGGCCGGATGAACGACGTCAAGAGCTACGTCCCGCCCTTCGCCCTCGGCGAGACGATGACCGGCGGCGCCGTCGGGCGGGTCGAGGAGTCCACCTCCGACGCCCACCCGGTCGGCTCGCTCGTGCTGCACAACTTCGGCTGGCGCGACGTCGTGCAGGAGGACGCCCGCGGCTTCCGCGTCGTGCAGCCGGTGCCGGGCGCCCCGCACTCCCTGCACCTGGGCATCCTCGGCCTCACCGGCATGACCGCCTACGTCGGCCTCACCGCCATCGCGCAGCTGCAGGAGGGCGACACCGTCTTCGTCTCCGGCGCCGCCGGCGCGGTGGGCTCCGCGGTCGGCCAGATCGCCAAGCTGCTGGGCGCCGGGCGGGTCATCGGCTCGGCCGGGTCCCCGGAGAAGGTCGCCCTGCTGACCGGGAAGTACGGCTACGACGCCGGGTTCGACTACAAGGCCGGCCCCGTGCTCGACCAGCTGCGCGACGCCGCCCCCGACGGCATCGACGTGTACTTCGACAACGTCGGGGGCGACCACCTCGAGGCGGCCCTCGCGGTGTTCAACGACGGCGGCCGGGCCGCGCTGTGCGGCGCGATCAGCGGCTACAACGCCGAGCAGGCGCCGCCCGGGCCGCGGAACCTGATGAACGTCATCAAGGGCGGGCTGACCCTCACGGGCTTCACGCTGGGCAACTACGGGCACCTCGCCCCGGAGTTCCGCGAGCACATGACCAGCTGGTTCGCCGACGGCCGCATCGCCTGGGACGAGACCGTCGTGGAGGGCATCGACCACGCCGTCGACGCCTTCCTCGGCATGATGCGCGGCGAGAACACCGGCAAGATGGTCGTGAGGATCTAGTCCTCCGGCAGCTGGGCGAAGGCCCGCTGCGCGCCCCGGTACCAGTCCATGGACCTCTTCGGGTGCCGCCAGCGGGCCTTCATCGCGTCCCGGGCCTCCTGATGGGTGCCGTCGCCGGCCGCCTCGCGCTCCTTCAAGTGCTGGTCCTGGGCGTTGATGACGGCGTTGGCGTCCTCGCCGCGGTGCGGGTGGTCGCAGGGCCCGCCGAGCTGGGCGCAGGTCATGGTCTTCATCGGTGCTCCTCCGTCGTGGTGGTGTCCTGCCCCTCTGACGACGGCGGCGCCGCGGATGTGACCGACCGGCGCTGCACGCCCGCCAGCACGTCGGCCCCGGCCCGGAAGACGATGCCGGCGACCTGGCCGCCGACCACGGTGAAGTCGAAGACGACCTTCGCCTCGCCGCGGTGGTACCAGGCGTAGCCGGGCCGGTCCCCGACCAGCACCGGCAGGGCGGCGTGCGCGCTCCCGTCGAAGAACGCGGCCACGGCCTCGCGGCCCTCGATCCGCTCCGGGGTGCCGGCCTGCAGCGCGGCGGCGTCCGCGGTCACCCCGGCGCCGGGCGCCAGCAGCTCGAGCAGCCGGGCCAGGTCTCCCCCGCGGGCGGCGGCCATGAAGGCGTCGACCACCTCCTCGTCGGCCAGCCGGTCCTCGGGCGCGGGCTGGGCGATGCGGGCACGGGCCCGCGAGGCGAGCTTGCGGGCGGCGGCGGGCGTGGTGCCCAGGACGGCGGCGACCGTGTCGAAGGCGAAGCCGAAGCTGTCGTGCAGCACGAAGGCCACCCGCTCCCGCGGCGGCAGCCGGTCGAGCACCACCTGCAGCGCGACGCCCACGGTGTCGGCCAGGACGACGTCCTCGGCCGGGTCCGGGGCGGTGCCGGGCAGCTCGACCTCCTCGACCGGCACCGGCGTCCGGGCCTTGAGCCGGTCCAGGCACAGCCGGGTGGTCACCGTCGTCAGCCAGGCCGGCAGGTCGTCGACGACGGTCGCGGTGCGGTCCAGCCGCAGCCAGGCCTGCTGGACGACGTCCTCCGCCTCGGCCCGGTCGGCCAGCACCCGGGCGGCCAGCGCCGTCAGCCGGGGTCGTTGCGCCTCGAACTCCTCGATCACGTCCACATCCTCCTGACGACCGGGCGCCGGCGGACGTGACCGGCTCGGAATCGTCGTCGGCATGCGGTAGACAGCACGCCGTGGAGCACCCGGCCGACAGCCATGACCTCATCCGCGTGCTCGGCGCCCGCGAGAACAACCTCAAGGACGTCGACGTCGAGATCCCCAAGCGCCGGCTCACGGTCTTCACCGGGGTGTCCGGCTCGGGCAAGAGCTCGCTGGTGTTCGCCACGATCGCCGCGGAGTCCCAGCGGCTGATCAACGAGACCTACCCGGCGTTCCTGCAGGGGTTCATGCCGTCGCAGGCCCGCCCCGACGTCGACGTCCTCGACGGCCTGACCACCGCGATCATCGTCGACCAGGAGCGGATGGGCGCCAACCCGCGCTCCACCCTGGGCACCGCGACCGACGTCAACGCGCTGCTGCGGATCCTGTTCGCCAAGATCGGCTCACCGCACGTCGGCTCGGCGCAGGCGTTCTCCTTCAACACCGCGACCGTCAGCGGCAAGGGCGGGCTGACCGTCGAGAAGGGCGACCCCGAGGCCGGCAAGCGGGTCGAGCGGAAGGAGTTCCGCGTGCAGGGCGGCATGTGCGCCCGGTGCGAGGGCCGCGGCTCGGTCACGGACGTCGACCGCAGCGCGCTCTACGACGACACCAAGTCGATCAACGAGGGCGCGCTGACCATCCCGGGCTGGTCGATGGACGGCTGGCAGGGCCGCATCCTGCGCGGCTGCGGGCTCTTCGACTGCGACACCCCGATCCGCGACCTGTCCGAGCGCGAGCTGCGGGCACTGCTGTACCAGGACGCCACCAAGATCAAGGTCGAGGGCATCAACCTGACCTTCCTGGGGATCATCCCGCAGATCCAGAAGTCGTTCCTGAGCAAGGACGTCGACGCGATGCAACCGCACATCCGCGCCTTCGTCGAGCGGGCGGTCACCTTCACCACCTGCCCCGACTGCGACGGCACCCGGCTCAACGAGACCGCCCGCAGCTCGCGGATCCGCGGCAAGAACATCGCCGAGCTGTGCCAGATGCAGATCAGCGACCTGGCCGAGTGGGTGCGCGCGCTCGACGAGCCGTCGGTGGCGCCGCTGCTGGGCGGCCTGCGCGACACCCTCGACGCCTTCACCGACATCGGCCTGGGGTACCTCTCGCTGGACCGCCCGGCCGGCACGCTGTCCGGCGGCGAGGCCCAGCGCACCAAGCTCATCCGCCACCTCGGGTCCTCGCTGACCGACGTCACCTACGTCTTCGACGAACCGACCATCGGGCTGCACCCGCACGACATCGGCAAGATGAACACCCTGCTGCTGCAACTGCGGGACAAGGGCAACACCGTGCTGGTGGTCGAGCACAAGCCCGAGACGATCGCCATCGCCGACCACGTGGTCGACATCGGGCCGCGCGCGGGCACCGCCGGCGGCGAGGTGGTCTACGAGGGGTCGCTGGAGGGGCTGCGGGCCAGCGGCACGCTGACCGGCACGCACCTGGACGACCGCGCGCGGCTCAAGGACGCCGTCCGCACCCCGACCGGGGTGCTCGAGGTGCGCGGGGCCAGCACCCACAACCTGCGCGACGTGGACGTCGACGTGCCGCTGGGCGTGCTGGTCGTCGTCACCGGGGTGGCCGGGTCGGGGAAGAGCTCGCTGGTGCACGGTTCGATCAGCGGCCGCGAGGGCGTGGTGAGCATCGACCAGAGCGCCATCAAGGGGTCGCGGCGGAGCAACCCCGCCACCTACACGGGGTTGCTGGAGCCGGTGCGCAAGGCGTTCGCCAAGGCCAACGGGGTCAAGCCCGCCCTGTTCAGCGCGAACTCCGAGGGTGCGTGCCCGTCGTGCAACGGGGCGGGCGTGATCATCACCGAGATCCCGACCATGGGCACCGTCTCCACCCCGTGCGAGGAGTGCGAGGGCAAGCGGTTCCAGGCCGCGGTGCTGGAGTACCGCCTGGGCGGGAAGAACATCGCCGAGGTGCTCGCGCTGCCGGTCAGCGAGGCGCTGGAGTACTTCGGCGACGGCGAGGCGAGGACCCCCGCCGCGCAGAGGATCCTGGCCCGGATGGTCGACGTCGGGCTGGGCTACCTGACCCTGGGCCAGCCGCTGAACACGCTGTCCGGCGGCGAGCGGCAGCGGCTGAAGCTGGCCAGCCAGATGGGCGAGGGCGGCACCGTCTACGTGCTCGACGAGCCCACCACCGGCCTGCACCTGGCCGACGTCGACCAGCTGCTGGGCCTGCTCGACCGCCTCGTCGACTCGGGGAAGTCGGCGATCGTCATCGAGCACCACCAGGCGGTGATGGCCCACGCGGACCACGTCGTCGACATCGGCCCGGGTGCGGGCCACGACGGCGGCCGGGTGGTCTTCCAGGGCACCCCCGCCGAGCTGGTCGCCGACCGCTCCACCCTCACCGGCCAGCACCTCGCCGACTACGTCGGCGGCTGACCGGGTCGGTCGTCGGTCGGGGTGGCGGCGAGGAAGCCGGCCCAGCCGTCGTACTCGCCGCCGTAGCGGTCGACGACGTCGAGGACCTCGCGGGTGAAGGCGTCGGCGGTCGCCACGTCGGCGGCGTCGATGCGGGAGAACTCGACCGAGCTCCTGCGGAGCCCGCGCCGCACGCCGTCGACCCGGAAGCCGGCCGCGACCAGGTCGGCCTGCACGGCGTCGGCGTGCCTGCGGGGCACCCGGACCAGGTGGTCGAGCGGGCGGGGCACGGTCGGGTCGTCGCCCATCGCCACCCGCTGCGCCACCAGCGCGACGTTGGCCTCGTGCTGGGCAGCCAAGTCCGAGCTCATGCCGCGGACGGTATCGCCCAGGTCGGGCACGGCAGGTGCAGCAGAGCCCGGGCGGTCGGGGACCGTCCGGGCTCTGCTCTGCAAGGGGTGGTGCTGTGATGGTGGAGGTGGCGGGAATCGAACCCGCGTCCTTCGACGCGCGACCAGGGCTTCTCCGAGCGCAGTCCGCTGTGTCCCTGCTCGACCTTCCCGATCCCACGAACAGGTCGGGACGACAGGCCCAGTCGCTGTGGGGTGTCCCGTGCCGGTCCGCGACCGACCAGCACGGTGAGTCATCTAGCTGATGCCAGGATCCGGGCCGATGACAGAACCCGGGCTGACAGACTCACTCCGGCTGCTTACGCAGCGAGAGCGAAGTCGCGCTGACTGGAGTCGGCGCTTGTGTGTTTTCCAACGCGTGGTTAACGAGCTCATCGTTGGCTTCCTCGGCTCGCTTCCCCTGGTGACCCGACCGAAGTCGAGACCAATCACCCCCTGTGCAGTTGTACGCAGAGCGTAACCCGCCGGCCGCCCGGAAGCTTCCCTAGATCCAGTCGCGACGCTTGAAGATCACGTACAGCGTCAGACTGGTGACCAGCATCAGGGTCAGCGCGAAGGGGTAGCCGAACACCCAGCGGAGCTCGGGCATGTGGTCGAAGTTCATCCCGTAGACCCCGCCGACCAGGGACGGCGCGAAGAGGATGGCCGCCCAGGCGGAGATCTTCTTGACCTCCTCGCCCTGCGCGATCGCCGTCTCCGACAGCGTCTTCATCTCCTCGTTCTGCCGCTGCGCCACCAGCGTGGCGTTCACGGTCAGGATGTCGCGCAGCTGCGACCGGAAGCCGTCGACCCGCTCGTTGATGCCGGTGACGTGGTCGGCGACGTCCCGCAGGTAGGCCCGCAGCTCCTCGTCGACGCCGTACTTCTCGAACCCGGCCGCGATCGCCGCGCAGATGCCCGACAGCGGTGCGGTGGCCCGCTGCACGTCGAGCACCTCCTGCGACAGCTCGTAGATCCGCCGCGACACCCGCGGGTCCCCGCGGAAGACCTCGAGCTCGATCTCGTCGATGTCCTTGTCCAGGCCCGCCAGCACCGGCAGGTACCCGTCGACGACGGCGTCCAGGATCGCGTAGAGCACCGACTCGCTGCCCTTGGCCAGCAGCTCGGGGTCGCTCTCCAGCCGGCGCCGCACCCGGGCCAGGTCGGGGGACTCCGCGTGCCGGATGGTGATGACGAAGTCGCGCCCCAGGAACAGGTGCAGCTCGCCGAACTCGACCTCCTCGCGGGCGTCGAGGTACCGGGCGGCCTTGAGGACGACGAACAGCGTCTCCCCGTACCGCTCGAACTTGGGCCGCTGGTGGGCGTGGATGGCGTCCTCGACCGCCAGCTCGGGCAGGTCGAACAGCTCCGCCAGCTCCCCCACCTGGCGCGGCTCGGGCCGGTAGAGACCCAGCCAGGCCAGGCGGCTGTCGGTGAACCCGTCGGCCAGCTGCAGCAGCGTGCGGCTCTCGGCCGGGGAGTCGGCGGTGGCCACCCGCTTGCCGGCGCTGTAGACGGCGTTGTCGATCACCTTGGGACCGCGGCCGGGCAGCTCGAGCCGGGTCGCCGGCTCGGGTGCGATCCCGTTCGGCCGGGGCCGGCGGGCGAGGGTGGTCAGCGCGGTGAGCGGGGCGGTGAGCTGGGGACGGCGGCGGTCGGCCACGACGGGCTCCCTGGGGGTCGAGCGGAACGGGGCACCGGAGGAGGTCCCGCTCGCACCACGCGCAGGTGGTCAGACGGCGGGGACCTCGGGACTACTCGGGGGTTCGCTGCGCACCGCGGCACCTCCAGGGTCGACGGGCCCGCCGTCCGGGCCGTCGTCCATGGTGACACGCCCGGGCGCGCCCATCACGTGCAGCAGCCGTCCGCGCGGTGAACACCACCCGCCCGGAGCAGTCCACCGGGCCACGGTGGACCGCACCGGCCGGTCCGCAGCCGGTCCACCCTGGACGCCGTGACCCACCCGCCCGTGCCCTCCCCGATCCAGCAGCTGCGCACCGGCCGGCTGCCCCGGCGCCTGGTGCAGCTGTACGCCGGCCTGGTGCTCTACGGGCTCTCGATGGCCCTGGTGCTGCGCGCCGACCTCGGCCTGGACCCGTGGGACGTGCTGCACCAAGGCCTGTCCGAGCAGCTGGGCTGGTCCTTCGGGACGGTGGTGGTCGTGGTCGGCGCCCTGGTGCTGCTGCTGTGGGTGCCGCTGCGCCAGTGGCCCGGCCTGGGCACCGTGAGCAACGTCGTGGTCATCGGCGTCGCGGTGGACGCGGGCCTGGCGGTGCTGCCGCCGGTGGACTCCCTGCCGCTGCGGGTCGGCCTGCTCGTGGGCGGCGTCGTCCTCAACGGCCTGGCCGGTGCGACCTACCTGGCCAGCGCGTTCGGCGCCGGCCCGCGCGACGGCCTGATGACCGGTCTGGTCGCCCGCACCGGGCGCAGCGTCCGGCTGGTGCGCACCTGCCTGGAGCTGACCGTGCTCGCCGTCGGCCTGCTGCTCGGCGGCACGGTCGGGGTGGGCACCGTGCTCTACGCGGTGGCGATCGGTCCGCTGGTGCAGCTGTTCCTGCCGCTGGTCGCCGTCCACCTCCCCGCCCGTGCGGGGGATCCGGAACCGGTCGGGCTCAAGGCGGGCTGACGACCGGCCGACGGAGAGGGGGACCGCCCCCGTCCCGAGGACCCCGTGACCGCCACCCTGGCCCCTCCCCCGGCACCCGCCGCCGGCCCGACCCGCGCCCCCCGCGGGCCGCGCCGGTGGGCCGCCCTGCTGCTGCTCGGCGGTGCGCTGCCCTTCGTGCTGGTGGCCCTCGCCCGGGCGACCCGGTTCGCCGAGGGCGACACCTACTGGCAGGTCGCCACCGGCGCGGAGATCCTGCAGCGCGGCACCACCTCGCTGGTCGAGGACGACAGCTGGACCGCCGCCGGGACGCCCTGGCACCCCAACTCCTGGCTCTACGACGTCCTCGTGGAACGGGCGTGGGCGCTGGGCGGCTGGGCCGGCCTGGGCTGGTGGACGGTGCTCACCGTCTCCGCGGTCGGCCTGGCCGTCGCGCTGGTCGGCCGCGGGCTGGGCGCCTCCGCCCCCGTGCTGACCGTGGCGTCCACGGTCGCCGCCGTCCCCCTGGTGGTCTGGCTCTCGGCCCGCCCGCAGACGGTCAGCTACGCCCTGGTCGTGCTGGTGGTCGGGCTCGCCGGCCGGGTGCTCGCCGCCCGCCGCCCGACCCGCGTCGCCGCCGGTGCGCTGGCGCTCGTCGCCCTCACCGCGCTGTGGGTGAACCTGCACCTGGCCGCGCTCAGCGGGCTGGCCGCGGTGGGCGCCGGCGCCGGCCTGGCCCTGCTGGCCGGGCCCGGCCGCGCGCTGCTGCGGGACCGCTCCGCGTGGCCCGCGGCAGCCGCCGCGTTGGCCCGGGCCGCCGCCGTCGTGGCCGCCGTGGGCCTGGGCTGCCTGCTCAGCCCGCTGGGCACCGGCATCCTGTCCGCCGCCGGCCACACCGCCGGTGCGTCGGTGGAGATCATCGACGAGTGGGCGCCCCTGTGGCGGGCGAAGAGCTACCTGGTGCTCACGTGGGTCGTCGCCCTGGTGTTCCTGCTCGTGCTGGTCGCGGCGTGGCGCCGCGGCGCCCGGGCCGGCGCGGTGCCGGCGTGGCTGCCCTACTGGGTGGGGGCGACCGCCGCGCTGGTCGTCGGCGGTCTGGGTGCCGCCCGGTTCTCCCCGATGGCCCTGCTCGTCGCCGTCCCCGCGGTCGCCGCGGTGGTGCCGCTGCTGCGCCCGGCCCGGCTGCCGTGGTTGGCCTCCCGGCTGGCCCTCGCGCTGCCGGTGGCGGTCGGCGTCGCCGTGCTGACCGTCGCGGTCACCGACCTGCCGGACTTCGGCCGGCCCGGCTCGCTGTTCCCGACCGCGGCGACCGTCGCCGCGGTGCCGGACGGGTGCCGGGTGCTCAACGAGTACGACGAGGGCGGCCTGCTCACGCTGCTGCGCGGCGGGGACGGCGTGCTGGTGTCCGCCGACGGCCGCAACGACGTCTACGGCACCGCCACCCTCCGGTGGACCGAGACCCTGATGCGCGGGCACGACGGCGCGCTGGCCGCGCTGGCCGAGCGCGGCGTCGGCTGCCTGCTGCTGCGGCCGGACCGCCCGCTGGTCGCCCAGGCGGTGGCGGCCGGCTGGCAGGTCACCGCCCGGGACGACGCCCGGGTGCTGCTGGTCGCGCCCTAGCCGGCGGAGCCGTCGACGGAGGCGACCTCGCCCTCGGGCGGTGGCACCTGCAGCGCGACGAGGAACCGGCTGACCATGGCGTAGCCGCCGATGGTCACCATCAGCTCGACGATCTCGCGTTCGCTGAACTCCGCGCGCACCTGCTGGAAGAGCAGGTCGGGGATCTCCACACCGAAGGTGGAGGTGTCGGCGAGCTCCAGCACGAGGTTCTGCCGGTAGTCGAAGTGCTGGTTGGGGTCCATGTCGTAGAGCGCGTCGATCTGCGCGTCGGTGACCCCGGCGCGGCGGGCGGCCTCCTTGTGCGCCACCCACTCGAAGGCCGCGTTGTTGAGCACCGCGACCCGCAGGATGGCCAGCTCGCGCAGGTCGGCGGCCAGCGAGGACTTGTGCCGCAGCGCGCCCAGCAGCTCGTTCCAGCCGTCGGCGACCGGCGGGCTGTGCAGCAGCAGCTTGTCCAGCGACGACAGCTCGCCGCCGCGGCGGGCGGCCATCCGCTGCGCCACGGGCTCGGCGTCGGCGTCGATCTCGGGGAAGGGCAGCCGGGCCGGTCCGGTGGACTCGTGCCGGGCCGCGCTCACCGCGAGCCCCCGGCCAGGACGCCGGCCGGGTAGGCGCCGGCCGCCAGCAGGGTGGCGGCCATGCCCCTGGCCAGCTCCACCACCCGTCCGGTGCCGTCGGCACCCAGGTGCTCGAAGGGCTGCACGCTCAGCATGTCCGTCGCCTCCTCCACGGCCCGGCGCAGCGCCGCGCCGTCCTCGGTCAGGCCGTGCTCGTCGAGCAGGCCCCGTTCGGTGAGCCGCGCCTGCGCCGCCGTCCACTCCTCGGGGGACCAGCCGCGGGTGCGCTGGGCCGCCTCGACGGTGAAGCCGCGGCCGGTCGCGGTGTGGGTGACCAGGGCGTCCAGGCCACCCAGGCCGTGCAGCTGCAGGGCCATGAGGTGCCCGTCGCCGCGGTGCTCGCGCAGCAGCGTGGCCGCGTGCCACAGCCGGCCGACCGGGTCGGTGGGCCAGGGCAGGTCGGCGTGGCCGGCGTAGAGCGGGCGGCCCTCGGGGGCCAGCGCCGTGCAGGCCTCGGCGAGCAGGTCGCCGAGCTCCACGACCTGCTCGGTCGGGGTGTCGCCGAGCAGCCGGGTGAGCGAGGCGGTCGCGCTGGTCCAGCGGGCGGCGACCACCGCCTCGGGACCGGCCAGGGTCCAGCAGCGCGGCATGTGCCGGGCCACCAGCGCCGGGGAGAAGTTGTAGAAGGTGGCGACGACGGCGCCCGGGCCGACCGCGCCCATCGGGGCGGCGCGGCCGGCGAAGTAGGCCATCCGGCCCGGGCGCAGACCCGTGGCGGCCAGGTGCTCCTCGTGCTCCGGGGAGAAGTAGTGGTGCGAGTGCAGCGGCTCCACGGAGCGGTGCGCCCGGGCGGCGGTCCGGGTGTCCACCGCCGCCGGTGTGAGCTGGTCCACAGTGCCCATGCCCGGACCCTACTGGTCGATCAGCGCAGCGGGGGCACCTGCACCGACCACGAGACCTCGGTGCGCTCCACCTCGAAGCCCATCGCCGCGTACAGGCCCTGGGCGTCGCTGGTGTTGTCGCTGTCGACCTGCAGCGAGGCGGTGTCGCACCCGGCCCCGGCGGCGGCGTGCAGGGCCGCGGCGATGACCGCCTTGGCCAGCCCCCGTCCGCGCGCGGCGGGCACCACCCCGATCTGGCCGTAGTAGGCGTCGACCTTCCCGGTCGCCGCGGTGTCGGCCTCGTGCACGTAGGCCAGCACGTAGCCGAGCACCGCGCCGTCCTCGACCGCGAGCACGGACAGGTCGGGGCGGAAGGCACGCTGGCCGGTGAACATCGACTCCCACGACGTGCGGTCGCGCTCGCTGGAGCCGTAGTGGTCGGTGAAGGCGGCGTTGTGCGCGAGGCGCACCTCGTCGTCGCGGGACCAGTCGAAGGGCTGCAGGTCGACGCCGTCGACCGCGCGGCGGGCGGGCAGGTCGGTCAGCGGGCGGCTCATCGACCGGAACCAGCGCACCGGCTCGAAGCCGGCCCGGCGCAGCAGGCCCTCCTGGCAGACGACCGAGGCCAGCCCCAGCACGGTCAGCCGGGCGGGTGCGGCGGGCTGGCGCTCGGCGTGCACCTGGCGGCCGCGGTCCAGTTGCCAGGCCAGCAGCGCCCGCCCGATCCCCTGGCCGCGGCGGTCGGGGTGCACGCTGCCGTCCAGGTGCACGCCGTAGGCGTCGCGGAAGGTGGGCGGGGCGATCGTCGTCCCGACGGCGACGACGTCGGTGCCGTCGAGGACCACCCTGGTGTCGCGGTCGGGCTCGACGAAGGGGGCGAACCAGTACTCCTCCAGGTCGGCGGCGTCCCAGTGGTGCCCGGTGTCGTCGACCCGCTCGGCGGCGGCGTACAGCTGCGCGACCGCGGGGAGGTCCTCGCGGGTCAGCGGGCGGTCGGTCAGTCCGGCGGGGAAGGGCACCTCGGCGACCCTACTCAGAGCCCGAACAGTGCCGCTGCGTTGCGCCAGAGCACCGCGCGCAGCCAGTCCTCCCCCAGCCCGAGCCGGTGCAGCGCCTCCAGCTGGTGGGCGTAGGGGTAGGGGACGGAGGGGAAGTCGCTGCCCAGCAGCACCTTGTCCCCGAGCGCGGCCAGCCGCGGCAGCAGCGCCCGGTCGAAGGGCATGAGCCGCTCGGTGAAGTCGGTGGCGAACATGGTGGTGTCCAGCCGGACGCCGGCGTACGTCTCGGCCAGGGTCAGGAACTCCGCGTACTCCGGCATGCCGAGGTGGGCGATGACCAGCTGCAGGCCGGGGTGGCGCTGCAGCAGACCCTGCATCGGCGCCGGCCCGGTGTGCTCGCCGGCCAGCGGACCGGACCCGCAGTGGATGACCACCGGGGTGCCGGACTCCTCCAGCCGCGCCCACACCGGCTCGAGCAACCGGTCGCGCGGGTCGAAGGAGCCCACCTGCACGTGCACCTTGAACACCCGGGCCCCGCCGTCCAGCGCCTCGGCCACGTAGTGCGCGGCCTCCGGCTCGGGGAAGAACGTGGCCGACGGGATGACCTGCGGGTGGGCGGCGGCGAACCCCCGCGACCAGTCGTTGAGCCCGGCGGCCATGCCCGGGCGGTGCGGGTAGTTCAGCGCGGAGAACGCCCGGACGCCGAGGCCGTCCAGGCACGCCAGCCGCTGCTCGACCGACCCCCGGTAGGTGATCGGCCACGGCGCCCCGTAGTGCGTCTGCGCCTGGTCGAAGTAGGCCCACACCGCGGCCTGCACCCGCTCGGGCATGAAGTGCACGTGCACGTCGGCCAGCCCGGGCAGGCCGAGCTCGGTCACGTACCTCGGGACGTCGGCGTCGTCGACCGGCGGCTGCACCGTCATCGGGGCGCCGTCATCGCAGGGTGACGACGACCTTGCCGCGGACGTGGCCGGCGGCGACCAGCTCCTGGGCCTCGGCGGTGCGCTCCAGCGGGAACGCCTTGGCCACCGGGACGCGCAGCTGGCCGTCGTCGGCCAACCGGGCCAGCTCCTCGAGGTCGTGCGGGTCGGGCCGCACGAACACGTACTGCCCGCCGAGGTCGTTGACCGCGGGGTCGACGACCGAGGCGATGCGGGAGGGGTCGCGCACCTGGTCGGGCGCGTCGGCCAGCGTGGCCCCGCCGACCAGGTCCAGGACGGCGTCCACCGGCTCGGACAGCTGCTGCGAGAGCGGGCCGTCGGCGTAGTCGAACACCTCCGCGCACCCGGCGTCCCGCAGGAAGCCGTGGTTCTTCGCGCTCGACGTGCCGATGACGTGCGCGCCCAGCGCGACGGCGATCTGCACGGCGTTGAAGCCCACCCCGCCCGACGCCCGGTGCACCAGCACCCGGTCGCCCTCGCCGACGTCGAGCGCCTCGGTCAGCGCCTGGTAGGCGGTCAGCCCGGCCAGCGGCAGCGCCCCGGCCTCGGCGAAGGACAGCGACTGCGGCTTGTGCGCCACGCACCGCTGCGGCGCGGCGACGTACTCGGCGCAGGTGCCCAGGCCGACGTCGTCCCGGCGGACGTAGCCGAACACCTCGTCACCGGGGGCGACCGAGGTGACCGCGGGGCCGACCTTCTCCACCACGCCGGAGACGTCCCAGCCGGGCACGACCGGGAAGTGGTGCGGGAAGGCCCCGGCGAGCCCGCCGGCGCGGATCGCCATGTCGACCGGGTTGACCCCGGCGGCGTGCACCCGCACCAGCACGGTGTCGGGCCCGACCGGCGGGACCGGCAGGTCCTCGCGCAGCCGCAGGACCTCCACGCCGCCGAACCCGTCGTAGGCGATGCCCCGCATCCGGTCGGCCATCAGCGGCGGCCCTTCACGTAGCGGCCGAAGGCGCGTTCCATCTCGCGGCGGCTGTCGCGCTCGGCGAGGTCCTGGCGCTTGTCGTAGGTCTTCTTGCCCCTGGCGAGCGCGAGGGTGGCCTTGGCCCGGCCGTCCTTGAAGTACAGGTCGAGCGGGACCAGGGTGAGCCCGCCCTCCTTGGTCTTGCCGATCAGCTTCTCGATCTCGGCGCGGTGCATGAGGATCTTCCGCTTGCGCCGGGGCGTGTGGTTGGTCCAGGTGCCCTCGGTGTACTCCGGGATGTGCACGTGGTGCAGCCACACCTCGCCGTCCTCGACCATGGCGAAGCCGTCGACCAGCGAGGCACGACCCTGGCGCAGGCTCTTGACCTCCGTGCCGGTCAGCACCAGGCCGACCTCGTAGGTGTCGAGGATCGAGTAGTCGTGCCGCGCCTTCTTGTTCTGGGCGATGAACTTGCGCCCCTGTTCGCGTGGCATGGGGCCCAGGTTAGTGGGCCCCCGCCACCCGGAACCGTCCTAGAGCCGGACGTAGAGCCGCAGGGTCACGTAGGCCGCGATCGCGGCGAGGCCGACGCCGGCCGCGGCGATGATCGGGCTGATGGTGGCGATGACGCCCCAGTCGACCGGCGGGATGATCCCGGCGCGGATCGGCCCGGCCAGGGTGCGGTCGATGAACAGCACCTTGGTCAGCACCAGGCCCACCGTGGCCAGCACCGCGCCCAGGAACCCGGCCAGTGCCGCCTCGAGGATGAAGGGCAGCTGGGTGTACCAGCGCGAGGCGCCGACCAGCCGCATGATGTTGGTCTCGTTGCGCCGGTTGAAGGCCGCGAGCTGGATCGTGTTGGAGATCAGCAGCAACGCGGCCAGGGCCTGCACGACGGCCACCGCGATCGTGGCGTTGCGGGCCCCGTTGAGCAGGCTGAACAGGCGGTCCAGGAAGTCGCCCTCGTCGCGCACCTGGTCCACGCCGTTCTGGCCGTTGGGGAACTCCGCGGCGATCACCGAGTACCGCTCGGGGTTGACCAGCTCGACCCGGAAGCTCTCCGGCAGCGCGTTCGGGTCGGTGTTCTCGACCAGCGCGGGCTGCTGGGAGAACTGCTCGGTGAACCGCTGGTAGGCCTCCTGCTTGGACTCGTAGAGGTAGCTCTTGACCTCGGGCGAGGCGTCCAGCTGCGCCGCGATCGCGTCGCGCTGCTGGTCGGTCACGTCGTCGGTCAGGTAGATCGAGACCTGGACCTTGTCGTAGTAGATCGCCCGCATGTCGCTGATCATGTTGGCGATGACCAGGCCGGTGCCCATGAGCGCCAGCGAGATGCCGGTCGTCAGGATCATGGCGACCGTCATGGTCAGGTTGCGACGCAGCCCGGTGGCCACCTCGGAGAGGACGAAGTTGACGCGCATGGGTTCCTTCGAGGATTCGTGTGGGTGCCGGGCTCAGCGGCCGACGCCGTAGACGCCGCGGGACTGGTCGCGGGACACCTGGCCGTCGTTGAGCTCGATCACGCGGCGGCGCATCGAGTCCACGATGTGGTAGTCGTGCGTGGCCATCACCACGGTGGTGCCGGTGCGGTTGATCCGCTCCAGCAGCAGCATGATGCCCTGGCTGGTCTCGGGGTCCAGGTTGCCGGTGGGCTCGTCGGCCAGCAGCACCAGGGGGCGGTTGACGAACGCGCGGGCGATGGCCACGCGCTGCTGCTCACCACCGGAGAGCTCGTTGGGCAGCCGCTCGGCCTTGCCCTCCAGGCCCACCATCTCCAGCACCTCGGGGACGACCCGGCGGATGGTCCGCTGGGGCTTGTTGATCACCTCGAGGGCGAAGGCCACGTTCTCGGCCACCGTGCGGTTGCGCAGCAGCCGGAAGTCCTGGAAGACGCAGCCCATCGTGCGGCGCAGCTTGGGCACCTGCCACTTGCTCATGGTGTTCAAGGTCTTGTCGTTGACCTTGATGGTGCCCTTGGTCGGGTTGTCCTCCTTCAGCAGCAGCCGCAGGAAGGTGGACTTGCCCGAACCGGAGGACCCGATGAGGAAGACGAACTCGCCCTTGTCGATCTCCATGGAGACGTCGTCCAGGGCCGGCCGGGGCGACGTCGGGTAGACCTTGGTGACGTGTTGCAGTTCGATCACGGGAGATGACCGTACCCGCCGAACCTGGTCATCCTGGTCGGCTCGCCGAGTCTCACACCTCGTCGGTTGCGCTCTCCTGCTCCTTGCGCCACCGGATCCCGGCCTCGATGAAGGCGTCGATCTCGCCGTCGAGGACGGTGGAGGGGTTGCCGCTCTCGGTCTCGGTGCGCAGGTCCTTGACCATCTGGTACGGGTGCAGCACGTAGGAGCGCATCTGGTTGCCCCAGCTGCTGCCCTCGCCCTTGAGCGCGTCGAGCTCGGCCTTCTGCTCGGCCTGCCGGACCACCAGCAGCCGGGCCTGCAGCACGCGCAGCGCCGCGGCGCGGTTCTGGATCTGGGACTTCTCGTTCTGGCAGGACACCACGATGCCGGTGGGGATGTGGGTCAGCCGGACGGCGGAGTCGGTGGTGTTGACCGACTGGCCACCGGGGCCCGAGGAGCGGAAGACGTCGACCCGGATCTCGTTCTCGGGGATGTCGACGTGGTCGGTCTGCTCGACGACCGGGAGCACCTCGACGCCGGCGAAGGAGGTCTGCCGGCGTCCCTGGTTGTCGAAGGGCGAGATGCGCACCAGCCGGTGGGTGCCCTGCTCGACCGACAGCGTGCCGTAGGCGTAGGGCTGCTTCACGGCGAAGGTGGCCGACTTGATGCCGGCCTCCTCGGCGTAGGAGGTGTCGTAGACCTCGGTCGGGTAGCCCTTGCGCTCGGCCCAGCGCAGGTACATGCGCAGCAGCATCTCGGCGAAGTCCGCGGCGTCGACGCCACCGGCCTCGGAGCGGATGGTGACCAGTGCTTCGCGGCTGTCGTACTCCCCGCTCAGCAGGGTGCGGACCTCGAGCTCCTCGATGGACTTCTGCAGGCTCTCGACCTCGCGCTCGGCCTCGGCGCGGGTGGCCTCGTCGTCCTCCTCGGCGGCCATCTCCCACAGCACGGCGGCGTCGTCGATGCGGCTGCGCAGCTCCTCGACCCGGCGCAGGTCGCCCTGCAGGTAGGACAGCCGGGAGGTGATCTTCTGCGCGGCCTCGACGTCGTCCCACAGGTCGGGGGCACCGGCCTGCTGCTCGAGGTCGCGGATCTCGTCGCGCAGGTCGTCGAGCTTCATCACGGCCTCGATGGAGGCCAGGGTGCCGTTGAGGTCGTCCAGGCGGGAGGAGAAGTCGGCAGCCACGAGGGTCGAGAGTAGTCGCGACCGGGTGCGCCCCGCCTCAGCCGGCGAGGTGGCCCCACTCCCGGGACAGCTCGGCCCACGGACCCGACGCCGCCACCCGCCCGCCGTCGAGCACGACGACCCGGTCGGCCAGCGCCAGCGCGGCCCGCTTGGAGCTCGCACCGACCACGGTGGCACCCCGCTCGCGCAGCGCGCCCCACAGCTCGAGCTCGGTGCGGGCGTCCAGGGCGGAGGACACGTCGTCGGCCAGCACCAGCTCGGCGTCGGTGGCCAGCGCCCGGGCCAGGGCCAGGCGCTGCACCTGGCCGCCGGACAGCCGCACCCCGCGGTGGCCGACCAGCGCGCCCACTCCCCCGGCGTCGGCGACGTCGCGCTCCAGCCGGGCGTCGGCCAGCGCACCGCCGATCTCGCGGGCGTGGCCGAGGGCGACGTTGTCGGTGATGGTGCCCGACAGCACCCGCGGCACCTGGGCGACGTGCGCGACCTGGCCGGGCCGCAGGAACAGCTGGGGGTCGCCGACCTCGGTCCCGTTCCAGCGGATCGCGCCCTCGTGGTCGACCAGGCCGGCCAGGGCCGCCAGCAGGCTGGACTTGCCCGACCCCACCCGGCCGACCAGCAAGGTCAGGGAGCCCGCCGGGACGTCGAGGTCGACGCCGGCGACGCCCACCGTGCCGTCGTCGTGCACGGCGGTGACGTCGGCGAGCTCCAGGTGGCGCAGCGGGACCCGGTCGGCGTCCGGCGGCGGGGGCGCGGCCCCGGTGACCAGGTCGACCTCGGGCGGCAGGCCGACCAGGTCGTCGCGGCCGGCCAGCGCGGTGGCCTCCCGCAGCCAGGCCCCGGCGATGGGCCGCTCGACCACGGCCAGCCCGGCGGTGATGCCGTACCAGGCCGCACCGGAGACGGCGGTGGTGACGGTCAGCGCGGTCGCCAGGCCCCAGACGTCGAGCAGGTACAGCCCCCAGGCGGCGACGATGCCGACCTGCACGAGGACGACGGCGGTGCCCTCCAGCATCGTGCGGATGCGGGTCTCCCGGACCGTGGCCTGCACCCGGCGGGCGTCGACGGCCTCCAGGTGGCGCTGCACCGGCCCGGTGGCCGCGGCCAGCTTGACCGTGCGGACGGCCTCCAGCGCCGAGGCCAGCGCCCGGCCGAAGGCGGCGCGGCGGTCCCCGGCCAGCCGGCCGGCGCGGCCCGCGGCGGGGGCGCCGAGGAAGGCGACCAGCACCGACCCGACGATGACGCCACCGGTGATCGCGCCGGCCAGCGGCTCGCCGGTGACCGCCACGGTGACCGCGGTGACCGCGGCGCCGATGCCGACGTCGACCCAGCGGTCGGCCCAGTTCATCAGCCGGTCGGAGTCCAGCGCCCGGGCGGTGACCTCCCCGGCCGGGGTGCGGGCCAGCCGCCGCTGCTCGGTCTGCCCGCGCAGCACGGCCAGCCGCAGCCGCAGGGTCACCGCCGTCCACCACACCGGGTAGACCAGGAACGCCCAGGCCACGAAGACCGACGAGGCCAGCAGCGAGGCGGCCAGCAGCACCGACTCCGTGGTCGGGTCCTCGCCGGCCTGCAGCCCAGCGACCAGGTCGCCCCACAGCGCGCCGGTGAGCACGCCGTAGGTGCCGCACAGCGAGGCGGCCAGGAAGGTGAAGGTGCCCAGCACGCCCCACCGGGGGTGGGCCACCAGCACCCGGGCGATGGTCGAGGCCAGCCGCACCCGGGGTGCCGGCGGGGCCGGGCGCGGGTCGCGGCGGTCGGTGCGGGCGACCAGGCCGACGTGCTGCACCGGCGCGGCGGGGGCCGGCGGGGCGTCGACCGCACCCGCGCTGCCCGCGGCCACCAGCAGGTCCCGGAAGGGCCCGAGGGTGGCGGCCAGCTCGGCGCGCGGGCCCTGCTGCACCACCCGGCCGCCGTCCAGGACGGCGACGGTGTCGCACCAGCGGGTGGTGCCCAGCCGGTGGGCGACGACGACGCCGGTGCGCCCGGCCAGCAGCCGGCGCGCGGCCCGGGTGACCAGCTCCTCGGTGGTGGGGTCCATCCGGGCGGTCGCCTCGTCGAGGACGACGACCCGCACGTCGCGGACCAGCAGCCGGGCGAAGGCGACCAGCTGCTCCTGCCCGGCGGACAGGGTGACCCCGCGCGGGCCGAGCACGGTGTCCAGGCCGTCGGGCAGCGAGGCCACCCAGCTGTCGATGCCCAGCTCGGCGACCGCCCGCTCGACGTCGGCGCGGGGCACGTCGGCGAACAGGGTGATGTTCTCGGCGAGGGTCGCGGCCAGCAGCTCGGTGCGCTGGGTGACCACGCCGACGCCGGCCCGCAGCTGGTCGAGGTCCAGGGTGGTGACGTCCGCGCCGCCGATGTGCACCGTGCCCGGCGGCGGGTCGACGGCGCGGGAGAGCAGCTTGGCCAGCGTGGACTTGCCCGCGCCGCTGCGGCCGACCAGCGCGCAGGTGGTGCCCACCGGCACCGACCAGTGGGCGACCTGCAGCGCGAAGGGCTCGCGGTGGCCCTCGGTGCGGTAGGAGAAGTCCAGGTCGCGCACCTCGATGCCGGCGCCGGTGAGCGGTGCACCGCCCTGCGGCTCGGGCTGCGCCGACATCAGCGTGCGGATGCGGGTGAGCGCGCCGATGCCCTCGTGCATCTCGGGCAGGTGGTGGTTCACCTCGTCGAGCCGGCCGACGAAGGTGGTGACCAGCAGCCACAGGGTGACCAGGGTGGCGACGTCGAGCGCGCCCCGGTCGACCAGCGCGACGGCGGCCAGCGCGAGGGCGGCGAGCATGCCGTGCAGCACCAGGCCGCTGCGCAGCGCGACCCGGGCGCCGATCCGCGAGGTGCGCGCGTTGCGCCGGACGATCTCGGCCGAGCGGGTGGCGAACTGCGCGAGCACGTGCGGCTGGCCCAGCGAGGTGCGGACGTCGTCCCGGCCGGCCACGGCCTCCTCGAGCTGCGCGGCGCCGTCGGACCAGGCCTCCTCCTCCACGGTCTTGGACGCCGCCAGCCGCGGGGTGAGCCGGCGGACGGCGGCCAGCACGACCACCGCGGCGACCGGGAAGGCGATCCAGGCCGGCCACCAGACCAGGCCCGCGGCCACCCACGCCAGCAGCGAGCGGAGCACCGCGCGGCCCATCGCCCAGCCGGTGATGCGCAGCAGGGTGGACAGCTGGCGGGTGTCGTCGTCGACCCGGTCGATGAGCTCGCCGACGCCCTGGCCCTCCAGCGTGGTCAGCGGCTGGTGCAGCGCCGCGTCGAGCAGGTCGGCCCGCAGCACGCCCTCGGCGCGGCCGACCGCGGTCGCGAACAGGGTGCGCCCGACGACCTCGGCCAGCGCGGAGCCGACGAGCAGCACGGCGAGGACGGCGAGCAGTGCGCCGGTGGGGCCGTCGGCGATGCGGCCGGCCGCGACGGTGCCGAGGGTCTCGGCGACCGCGGCCACCACGGCGAGGACCGCGGCGACGGTGCACCCGGGCCCGGCCAGCCGCCGCCAGCCCAGCGGTGCGTGCTGCCGCACCCCGCCCACCCCCGTCGTCCGTGCCGTCCTGCCCTGTCGCCCCGCACGCTACGGAGGGGGTCCGACAGCGCGCGCCTGGTTTTCCGCCGGCGGCGGCGGGCTCAGCCGGTGAGGGCGGCGCGGCGGCGGCTGCGGCTGCCCAGCCAGCGCGGCAGGTCCTCGGCGGGCATCGGCCGGGCGATGACGAAGCCCTGCGCGTAGGTGCAGCCCAGCGCCGCGACGGTGGCCAGCTGCTCGGGGGTCTCCACGCCCTCGGCGACGCTGCGCATGCCGCAGGCGCGGGCCAGGCTGACCACGGTCTCGACCGCGGCGGCGGACTGGCTGGCCTGCTTGTGGCCCGACCCGGCGATGCCCTGCACCAGCGACTTGTCGATCTTGAGGATGCCGGCCGGCATGGAGACGATCTGGCCCAGGCAGGAGAAGCCGCTGCCGAAGTCGTCGATGGACACCTCGATGCCCGACACCCGCAGCTCGGCGAACTGCTCGGCGGCGCGCTCGGGGTCCTCGGCGACGCTGGTCTCGGTCAGCTCCAGCACCAGGCGCTCGGGGCGCAGCCCGCTGGTGGCCAGCACGCTGGTGACGTCGGAGACCAGGGTGCCCGAGCCCATGTGGGTGGCGCTGATGTTCACCGCGGCGGTCAGCGGCAGGCCCATCGCGTCCCACGCCGCGGCGTCGCGGGCGACGGTGGCCAGCACCCAGCGGGTCAGCTCGTCGACCAGGCCGCTGGCCTCGGCGACCGGCACGAACTCCGACGGCGGCAGCAGCCCGCGCTCGGGGTGCTCCCACCGCACGAGGGCCTCCACGCCGGTGACGGTGCGGGTGCGCAGGTGCAGCAGCGGCTGGTAGTGCACCACCATCTGGCCGGCGTCGATGGCGTCACTGAGCTCGCTGGTGACCCGCAGCCGGCGCTGCGCGCTGGCCCGCAGCTCGTCGGAGAACGCGGTGACGGTGTTGCGGCCGGCGGCCTTGGCGGCGTACTTGGCCAGGTCGGCGTCGCGCACCAGGTCGGCGGCGGTGTGCGTGCCGGCGTCGGCGACCGCAACCCCGATGCTGGCGGTCAGCGGCACCATCGCGCCGGCGAGGGCGAAGGGCTCGGCGAACACCGCGCGGCAGCGCTGCGCGAGGGCGTGCGCGCCGGCGGCGTCGACGTCCCGGCCGAGCACGACGAACTCGTCCCCGCCCATCCGGCCGACGGTGTCCAGCTCGCCGACGGCGCGGGAGAGCCGGGAGGCGACCTGCCGGATCAGCAGGTCGCCGGCGTCGTGACCCAGGCTGTCGTTGACCGACTTGAACTCGTCGACGTCGAGCACCAGCACCGCGGTGGACCGGCCGTCGACACGGGCGAGCTCGGCCTCGACCAGCTCCTGCAGGTGCACCCGGTTGGGCAGGTCGGTGAGGTGGTCGTAGAGCGCGCGGCGGGCGCTGTCGCGGACGGCCTCGACGCTGGCGGTGATGTCGGTGTGGGTGACCACCAGCTGGCCGGAGTCGTCCAGCCGGGCGGCCTGCACGTGCACCCAGCGGCCCACCGGGGCCGGGCCGAGGGCGACGTCCACCGAGACGGGGGCGCCGCCGCGCTCGGTCAGCTCGCCCAGGCCGTCGAGCAGCATCCGGACGTCGTCGTCGTCCCGGGCGGAGAGCACGGCCTCGGCGTAGTCGTCCCCGACCGCCAGCGGGAGCACGGTGCCGGCCAGGTCGGCCTGCGCCCACGCGGCGTTGCGCAGCAGCACCGTGCCCTCGGAGTCCAGCAGCACGGTGGGCGCGGGCAGGGCGTCCAGCACCGCGGCGGGCAGCGCGGGAGCGGGGGGTGCGGGACGGCGGGACCGGTGCCCGCCCGCACGGCCGCCGTCCGCGAGGGGGACGACGGGTGACGACACGGTGACCACCCTAGGGAACGCCTGGGCGTCCGTGCGTGCCGACGAGCACGGTTGCACGTTGCATCGGTGTGTCCTCGTCCCACCAGCCCCACGCGTGCCGCGGTCAGGGGTCGACGTAGCGGTCGCGCTCGACGACGAACTGGCCCGTCGCGGTGTTCGCGTCGACGAAGTCGGGCAGCAGCGGCACCCGCACGGTGACCGTCACGCAGACGCTGAACTCCTCCCCCGGCACCAGCGCCGGGGTGTAGCCGCCGTTGGTGGCGGTGCACTCCACCCCGGCGGGCAGGTAAGCCACCCGGACGTCGGTCGCGGCCACCGACTGGTCCTCGACGGCCAGGGCGGCGGCGGCCTCCGCGCGGGCCTGCCCGGTGACCGGGTCGGGGGCGGTGCCGATGGCCCGGCCGGCCTCGCGGGCGGCCGCGTCGGCGGCGAAGACCCCGCGCTGCACCGCGGAGAACCCGGCGACCAGGTAGACCAGCGGCAGGAACACGACCAGCGCGACGAAGACGAACTCCACGATCGCCGACCCGCGCTCGCCGTCCCCGGGGTCCCTCACGGCCCCTCCTCCACGGCCCGGCCGGTGACCTCCAGCGGGAGCAGGTCACCCAGGGCGGCGAGCAGGCTGGGCACCGCCCCGGAGCACCGGACGACGACCAGCACGAGCCCCGAGGCGTCGGTCTCCTGGCCGGCGGTGCAGGTCAGGCCCGCCGCGGTGCGGGTGCTGGTGGCCGCGGCGACGACCTCCAGCGCCCGGTCGGCCCCGGCCGAGGCCGGCACGTCGGCGTTGGCCGCGTAGCGGGCGCCCTCCTGCGCGCTGGAGGTCGCGACGTTGCGGACGTGCACGTAGACGGCCACCTGCAGCACCGCCAGCAGCAGGACGACGACGAGCACCGAGACCAGGGCGAAGTCGACGACGGCGCTGCCCCGTTCGCCGTCGCGGCGGTCGGGGTCAGCCGCCACCGCTGGTGACCGAGGTCAGCGCGTTCTGCACCGCGGCGACGATGGCCTCGCGGAACGGGATGAGGATGGCCAGCACCAGCGCCGCGGTCATCACGGTGATCATCACCCAGCCGGGCACGTCGCCGCGCTCGGCGTCACTCCCCCGCAGGCGGTCGACGAGGGCGGCGAGCACCACGGTCAGGACGGTCATGGGGGTCTCCTCACTGGGCCAGGGTCACGATGGCGACCAGGCCGGGGAACAGGGCGAACAGCACCGTTCCGAACCGGGTAGGAGACGGTCGAGCTACTCCCAGGCGGGCACGACGTCCACGGAGGGCCGCCAGGGTCCCCTGCTGACGATGACGCGCAGCAGGTCCCGCAGCGCGGCGTTCAGGTCGGCGGCGGGCAGCTCGTCCCAGGCCAGCAGGACGTCGCGGGCGACGCCGGGGGCGGGCCCGGGGGCTGCGATGGCGGCCTGGGCCTCGGCGAGCGCGGCGGCGGCGGCGGCCTGCTCGGCCAGCAACTCGTCGCGGGTGGTGACGTAGACCGACTCCGGGATAACCCCGCGGGTGAGCTGCCGGGTCAGCTGGGTCAGCTCGGCCTCGAGCTGAGCGGCAGCCCGGGCCAACCGGGTCACGGCTGCCCGGCCAGCGGTCTGGGTGGCCTGGGCGCTGGCGGCGAGCTCGGCGGCACGGGCGACTTCGTGGGCCAGGCCGTCCAGCCAGTCGCGGGCCGCCTGCTCGGCGCGGGTGCGCACGACCGTGGTCGGCTGGGGGCACCCGGCGGTCTCGCACGCGTAGTAGCCGGCCGGTCCCCGGCCCTTCTTCGTGCGCATCCCGTACCCGCAGCCGGCGCAGCGGACGAGCCCCGCCAGCGGGGTGCTGGGGTTGAGCTGCCGCTGGGGCGTCCCGCCGCGCCGCCTCCGCTCGGCCACGTACGCGTCCCACAGCTGGCCATCGACGATCGGCTGGTGCGCGCCGGGCACGTGCACCCGCCGCCTGCAGGTCGCGGGCTTCCTGCAGAGGCAGGCGGGGTCGTGGACGTGCAGGTGCCCGGCCGCCCACCCGGTCTCCAGCAGCGACGAGACGCCGCGGTGGGTCCAGGCGCTGCCGGTCGCGCGGGACGGGACGCCGACGGCGGTCAGCCACACCGCGAGCGGCCGCAGGCCCTGCCCGTCTGCGTACCGCCGGTAGAGCTCGGCGACCAGCGGCGCGGTGTCGGGGTCGGGCCGGTACGTCTTGCTCTGGTAGAGGTAGCCGGGTCGGTAGCCGCCGCCGTGCGGGAGGCCGTGCGCCCGCCGGCGGGCGTGGGTCTCCTTCCACTGCTCGCCCTTGACCTCGGACTCCCACGCGGCGAGCTCGGCGAGCATCCCGCGCTGCAGCCGACCCGCGGCGGTGGTGGTGTCGACCGGTTCGGTGGCCGACTCGATCGCGCCTCCGGCGACGTCGACCCGGTCGACAGCCACGGCCCAGTCGCGACGGGAGCGGGACAGGCGGGACCACCGCCAGAGCACGACGACGTCGGCGTCCCCGTGCTCGACCATCGCGATGGTGCGCTGCACGCCGGGGCGGTTCCAGGTGCGGCCGCTGATCCCGGGGTCGGCGATGACGTCGACCACCCGGTAGCCGCGGCGGGCGCAGTAGTCCCGGCAGGCGGTCTCCTGCAGCTCGAGACTGATCGACTCGTCCCGGGCTACGGACTGCCGCAGGTAGAGCACCGCGCGGGGTGGCGCGTCGGGGACGACGGACAGCCCCCGATCAGGCCGCGACGTCACCGTGGCTGTCCAGGTGGGTGCGCAGGTCGCGCTGCTCGGCGGCGTGCAGGTGCTCGATCCGGACGACGAGCAGGTGCACGGTGACGTCGAGATCATCGGCCGCCGCGGCGACGTCGTGCGGGTGAGTGGCCAGCGCGGCCGCCAGCGCGGCGACCCGGATCAGCCGCCGGGCTGCCTTCTGGTCCGCGCGGGCTTCCTGCCGCCGGGCCTGCCGGGGCCCGTCCGGGCCGCACCCGGCCACCTGCACGTCGCCGTGGTCGACGTGCACGAGCTCGTGGGCCAGGGCCGACCGTCGGCCGACGCGGTCCAGTCGCTCGTCCAGCGCGATCGACTGCAGGTCGGGGAACCACATGCCCTCGCCGACGGGCAGCGGGCAGGTGCGGCAGATGATGTCGGGCCTCGCAGCGAGGTCAGCCCACGGGTCGTACACGTGCAAGGTCAGTCCCCCCGGCGCGCCGCCCGCAGGACGGCGCGCACCGCCTCGAGTGCTTCCGGGTCGGCCTGGGCGAGCTGGGTGAGCAGCTCGGGATCGACGCCGGCCCCAACCGGAAGGTCGGGGGCTGCATCGTCAGTAGTGGGTCCGACAGTTCCGGAAGTCCCCTCCCGCAGCACGACGCCTAGGAGCTCTTCCAGCGCGCCCAACCGGTTGCGCGGGATCGACTCGCCTCGCTCCCAGTTGCCGACCGTTCGCAGCGACACCCCCACCGCCGCGGCCACCTCGGCCTGCGACAGGCGAGCGCGCTCGCGGGCGGCGCGGATCAGCTGGGGCAGCGGTTGGCTCACGATCGGCAGCCTAGAAGGAAACGATGGGAAAGATCCAGAGCGATTGACTCCGACGGGGGAGAACGAGAAAGCAAGCAACGGCAGGGCGTAGCAGCTAGTAGCAGACCAGCGACACGCCGACGTGCGCCCACTTTCCTTTCCCTGCTTGCCTACATGCCTGTTCTTTCCTACAGTTGCCGCCATGAGCAGCCGACTGGTCAACGGAGCCAGCGTCCGGGCACTCCGCGAGGCCGTCGGCATCCGGCACGTCGACTTCGCCCGACGGCTGGCCATCTCGGCCGGATACCTCACCAACATCGAGGCGGGCCGCAAGCAGCCCGCCGTCGACGTCACCCGCCGGATGGCCGAGGCGTTGTCCGTCCCGCTCGAGGCCATCACCTACCCGGCTGTCATCGCCACCGCCGCAGAGCCGGTGTCCGCATGACCCGGGACGAGGCCATCGCCTCGGCCGGCCGGCACCTCGCCGCGTCGCTGCAGCGGCTGGCCGCGCTCACTCCGCGCCAGGTCGCCGAGCAGGCGCACCGCCCCGGCGGTCCGTCCGTCGAGGAGCTGGAGCGGCGGATCCGCGCACGGCGTACCGGTCATCCGGTCGCCGCCTGAGACCCCCGGCGCCAGCGGTTCCCCACCGGCGCCGGGTGACCCACCCAACGACAGAGCCGCCCACCCCACATCCCTGGCAGGACGGGTGAACGGCTCGCCACGAAGGAGTCTGACATGTCCCAGCCCGTCCGCACCATGCTCGCCCGGCTCCCCCGGCCCTGGCGTCGCCGCCGTCCCGTCGTCGTGCAGCCCGCCGTCGACCTGCCCGCCGTCGTCTCCAGCCGCCGCAGCGCCGATCTGAACCCCGGCGGTCTGCCCAAGCTCGGCCGGGTGCACCGCGGGGCCACCGAGCAGCCCGGCAAGCACCGCGCCCCCGAGCAGCCGGCGCCCCCGGCGTTCGCCGGGAACGACTACCCGACCGTCCCGATCCGGGCCATCACCGCCGAGACCGTCGCGATCCCCCGCCTGCTGGTGACCGCGTTCGCGCCCCTTGCGGGCGGTGCCCGGTGATCGCCCTGGTGCTGCTGGTCATCGTGGGCGTGGTGGCCGCGTGGCTGGCCGTCGGACTGCTGGTCGCCGTGCCCCTGTGCCGCCGGTTGCGTCGCAACCGCGGAGCCGCCGACCGTCCGCTGCGCCGCACCGAGCGCGGCACCCACGTCGGCCTGCTGGCCCTCGGCGTCCTGCTCGCCGTCGTCGTGGCCGTGGCCACCCGCGGCCAGGTCGTCACCTGGGACGGCGTGCTCACCGTCGGGGTGCCGGCATGACCCGGCTGACCCGCGACGGCTCCCGCACCCCCGGCGACCGCTTCGAGGTGCTGCGCTACCGCGGCGACCTCTCCGAGGTCATCCGGCCCGGCCAGATCCTCGGCGCCGACGGGTTCGGACGCCCCTACGAGGTGCTGGACACCGAGGTGGACCCCGTCCTGATCGACGGACACCACGACGGCGACGGCTGCCTGTTCCCCACGCCGGGCCACCTGCGCCCGCAGACGACGGTGCACCTGCAGTACGCCACCGTCGAGACGCTGACCGCCGGCGTCGCCGAGCTGCAGCGGCTGCTGGGCGGCGCTCGATGACCGCCGCGCGCGACGTAAAGATGATGCGGGCGCTCGGTGCCGTCGCCGACGAGCGGGTGCGCCAGCACACGAAGTGGGGCCAGCAGGACCACCCCGACCTGCCCCCGGGCCTGGCCGGCGAGGAGCGCCTGCACGTCTTCCGCTACCTCGGCATCGACCTGCCCGAGGTCATCAAGGCCGACGTGGACGGGCACGCCACAGTCGGCGAGTCCAACTGGGCTCTGATCGCGCTGGAGGAGATGGCCGAGGCCGTCGAGGCCGCCTGGCTTGGCGACGTCGCTGCCCTGCGCACCGAGCTGGTCCAGACCGCCGCCGTGCTGGTGCAGTGGATCGAGGCCATCGACCGCCGCCCTGGGGTGACGTCGTGATGGCCGGGGTTGCCAGCGACCGCTGGTCCTGCGATCACTGCCCGACCGTCGTGCACCGCCCCACCGGGGTCGGCGACGACGCGTGGACCGCTCAAGTCCGCGCCGAGCAGACCGCCCACCGCTGCCCGCAGCCGACGCCGCGGCTTTCCACGAGGTGGTTCCGGTGACCGGCCCCAGCGGGCCGACCGCCCGCGAGTTCCACGCCGCCGCCGGCGGCGAGGTGTTCGAGGAGCCGACCCAGGACGGCAACCACGTCGTCCTCGCCGCGCTGCCGATCCCGGACGGGACGGTGCGCCTGATGGTCACCATCGTTATCCCGGGCATCGGCCCGTTCGGCCTGCAGGTCGTGCTGACCGCCGACCAGGCCGCCCGAATCGGCGAGATGTTGACCCGGGTGGCCGGCCGATGACCGCCGACCAGCAGCCCGCCGCGGCGCCGCTGTGGCGGGTGAAGATGACCCACCGCGCCGGGACGTGGACGTCGCTCGGGATGACCGAGGCCGCAGCGGTCGCTGAGGCCAGCAGGCTCGCCCGGCTCATCGCCGGCTGCGGCGACGGCGCGGCGATGCTGGCGTTCACCACTCGGCATGGCGTCGAGGGGTGGGTGCGGGCCCGCGAGGTGCGCTGCATCGAGCCGGTCGGCCCGCGCTGGGAGGGCGACGAAGGGCCGGTACGGGTCGCCGACCTGGGCAGTCAGGTCACCGTCTCCCGCGAGCTCGCCGACGCCGACCCGGACGAGGACCCCACCGGGGCCACCGCCTGGTTGCAGAAGCGAGCGCAGCAGCAGGCGGACCGGATCCGGGCCGATGGCCGGGCCCGGTCGGCGGGGGGTCAGCGGTGACCGGCGTCGAGCAGGATCTGCCGCGGGTGGAGTCGGTGCCCGGTCAGCTGACCGCGCCGCACTACGCCGACGACCAGGTGACCGTGCTGCACGGCGACTGCCTGGAGCTGCTCGCCGAGCTGCCGGACGCGTCGATCGACGCGGTGGTGACCGACCCTCCGTACGGCATCGGGTTCATGGGCCACCAGTGGGACCAACCCGGCCGCTACGGCGCGCTGCGGGCCGCTGGCCGGCCCGACGTGCACCGCCGACGGCCGGACGGCGACCTGGAGAAGATCTCCGAGGGCGCGATGGAGGCCGGCCGGTACGACGTCTCCCGCTCGGCGAACGCCCTGTTCCAGGAGTGGTGCCACGCGTGGGCCTCGGAGTGCTTCCGGGTGCTCAAGCCAGGCGGGCACTTCGTGTCGTTCGGCGGGTCCCGCACCTGGCATCGGCTGGCAGCCGCGGTGGAGGATGCCGGGTTCGAGGTCCGGGACTCGATCGCTTGGCTGTACGGGCAGGGCTTCCCCAAGTCCCTGGACGTGTCCAAGGCGATCGACCGCGCCGCAGGCGCCGAACGGCCGCGGCAGGCCGCCCAGCGCCGGGTCCGGCCGTCGGACTCCATCCATGCTTCGGGGTTCGGCGCCGACGGGTGGGCGCCGCAGACCCGCGACGCGCAGACCGAGGACGCCGAGCGGTGGCAGGGCTGGGGTACGGCGCTGAAGCCGGCGTTCGAGCCGATCGTGGTCGGCCGCAAGCCGCTGGCCGGGTCGGTGGCCGCCAACGTGCTGACCCACGGCACCGGCGCGCTCAACGTGGACGGCTGCCGGGTGCCCATGTCACCAGGGGACGCCGCGGCGATCGACGCCAAGCACGCCGGCATGGACCCCGACGACTACGAGCGGGCCCGGGGGGCGGCGCTCAACCTGTCGGCGGGGGACAGCCGACTGGCACTGCAGCCCGCGGCCGCGCACGAGCTCGGCCGGTGGCCGACCAACGTGCTGCTGCAGGCCGAGACCGCCGCGCAGCTGGACACCGAGACAGGCACCCGCCCGGCCGGGGCGCACCCGGCGAAGCGGGCGGGCATCGGCTACGGCGGATCGCAGACCGGCACCGCCGGCGAGCGAACCGAGCTGCCCCCGGGCGGGGCCTCGCGGTACTTCCCCACGTTCCACTGGGAGGCCAAGGCCCCGCCCTCCGAGCGGCCCCGCGACGGGGAGACCGCGCACCCGACGGTCAAGCCGCTGGACCTGATGCGGTGGCTGGTCCGGCTGGTCACCCCGCCCGGCGGGCTGGTGCTGGACCCGTTCGCCGGATCCGGGACGACGGCCGAGGCGTGCGTGGTCGAGGGCTTCCGGTGCACCACGATCGAGCGGGAGGCGAAGTATCTGCCGCTGATCGTGGGCCGGCTGGCCAAGCCGATCCAGGGCGTGCTGCTGTGAGCGCGGTCGACGTGCTGGCGTTCCTGCCAGCGGCCACGCTCGCCAGGGTCGCGCCGTGGGCCGTGATGGCCCGCGCGGCGGCCGGGACGACGGTGCACCTGCTGCTCGGCGGCCCTCGGCCGGCGTGCGGGCGCCGTCCGCGGGCGCTGCAGGTGACCGACGAGCCGCCGGCGCTGCGGGTGTGCACGGCGTGCGCCCGCTGCCTGACCGACGTCACCCGGATGCACCTGGCCGGCATGGGCCGACCGACCCCGGCCGAGCTCGCCGCCGTCCGGGAGGCCGAGGTGCTGCGGGAGGCCACCCGGCTGCGGGAGCTGCTCGAGCACCACCGCACCGAGGCCGTGCTGGAGGGGTCGGTGTCCGAACGGGTCGTGTTCGACGGCGACCCGCCGGCCCCGCACGACTTCAACGGCCAGCGCGCTGAGGGGGTCCCGCTGACCCTCGGCCTGATGATCGGCGCCCTGGTGCCGGGGGCGATGACCGGCGGCCGGCTGTGGCTGCCGGGCACCCCGACGTCGCCGGCGCGGATGACCGCCCCGGGCGGCGCCGGTGTCGACGCCGTCCTGGCCCCTCGGGGCGCGCTGGACCGGGAGCGGTTCCGCCCGTCCAGCGCAGCCAGCTACCGGACCGGCGCCCGGTGACCGCCGTGCACGCCGTCCCCGACGCCGGGCCGCTGACCCGCCGCCAGCACGCGCTGCTGCGGTTCTCGGCCCGGCACGCCCTGGCCGGCACCGGCTACGACCGCCAGCGCCTCGCGATCTGGGAGGCGTTCGGGATCGGGGTCCTGCGCTACCGGCAGCAGCTCATGGCCGCCGTCCGGCACCCCGGCGCCGAGGCCGCCGAGCCGGCCGAGGTCCGCCGGCTGCGCCGCCTGCTCGACCGCCGCGCCCACCGGGGCGGCGTCCACCCGCCCGAGACGAGGAGCACCTGATGTCCGCCTTCGAGTGGACCGTGCGCCCCCTGCCCGCCTGGCCCCACCCGTCGACCGAGCGCCGCCGCGGCCCGTACACCTTCCGGGCCAGCTGGGACGACACCCTGCGCGACCTGGCCGCCGAGGTCGCGCTGCTCGGCGGGGACGAGGTCGTGCTGGGCGTGGTCTGCGACCCGGCCGACCTGACCCTGCGCGGCCGGCTGCGGGCCAACGCCACCCCACGGCACCCGGGCGTGGTGATGGAGGTGGCCACCGACGGCGACGTGCTGGTGTTCGCCTCCGACGTCTGCGAGCGGTGGACCCACAACGTGCGGTCGATCTCTCTCGGCCTGGAGGCGCTGCGCGCGGTCGACCGGCACGGCATCGGGCAGGCCCGCCAGCAGTACCGCGGGTTCGCCAAGGCCATCGCCGGGCCGGCGCCCCGGGACGCCGCACGCGTGCTGCGCGACCTGTCCGGACGCGACGTGGTCGCCAGCAGCGACCCCGCGGTGCTGCGCAGCGCCTACCGGGCCGCGCTGGTGCGCTGGCACCCCGACAGCCCGGACGGCCACCGGCCCACGTTCGACCAGCTGCAGTCCGCAGCCGAGGCGCTGGGGCTGCGGTCGTGAGCACCACGCGGCACCCGTACCCGCCCTCGCCCGAGGTGCAGGCCCGCAACGACGCCCACCGCGCCGTGCTGGCCCAGGTGGACGAGCTGGCGACGTCGCCGCTGCACGCCTACCGGGCCCGGGTCCGGCTGGCCGCCCGGGTGCCGCCGCCGACGGTGCCCACCGGCCAGCAGGTCGACGACGCCGTGGCCGACACCGTCCCCCAGGTCGACGCCACCCAGCTGGTGGCCGAGCAGCGGGCCGCGCGCCGCGAGCGCCTGCGGCTGGTGTCGTGACGGCCGGCCCCCGCCCCAGCCCCCGGGCCCGCTCGGCTCGGGACCTGATGACCGAGGCGCAGTTCCAGCAGGCAGTCGTCGACCTCGCCCGCCGGCGCGGCTGGCTGGCGTTCCACACCCACGACTCCCGCCGAGGCCTAGGCGCCGGCTTCCCCGACCTGGTGCTGGTGCATGAGGCCACCGGGGAGCTGCTGTTCGTCGAGCTCAAGACCACCAGCGGCCGGGTGTCGCAGGTCCAGCAGCAGTGGCTGGACGCCCTCCAGCGCGGTGGCCACGACGCCCGGGTGTGGCGGCCCGCGCACTTCTCCACCTGCCAGATCCAGAACGCCCTGACCGTCCGACCGACCCGAGAGGACCACTGATGCCCGAGAACCCGACGCTGGCCGAGTACGACGCGCAGCACAACCCGGTGGTCGCGGCCCTGTTCCCCAAGCAGGACCCGCGCGTCGTTGCCCTGCAGGCCCTGGTGGACGCCGAGCAGGACAACCGGACCGCTGCCTTCCTGTTCGACGACGCGAAGCAGGCGCACCGCAAGTCCCAGGAGCAGCTGGACACCGCCCGCGCCGCCTACGTCGAGGCGATGGCCAGGACGCCGCTCACGTGACGCTGCGGGAGGAGCTCGAGGCCGTCCTGGTGGAGCTGGCCCGGGCCGAGGCCGAGGTGCGGGCGTCGGCCAGCCGGGTGGGGTGCGACCCGCACCTGCTGGTCGACCCGATGGGCAACAGCAAGCTGGCCCCGCTGCTGGTCACCCGCGCGCAGGTGCTGGTCGCCCTGGCTGGACTGTCGTGAGCCGGGCGGCCTACGCCTCGCGCGGCAGCACGCTGCTGGCCGGCACCAGCCTGGTGGTGGTCGGGTCGAAGTCGGACACCTCGGCCCGCCACCCCCACTCGCCCCACTCGTGCACCCGCTGCCAGGAGTGCAGCCACCCCTCGACGCCCATCGCCTCGCGCTGCCGCCCGCGGGGCGGCTGCCGCACCCACACTGGCCGGGGCGGATCGAACGGGCCGACCTGGGCCAGCGGCAGCGGTTCGGACATGCGTTCGACAGTAGGTGCGCCGTGACCGAGTCGTGGCTGGACACGATGAACCGCGATCTGCGGGACGGCGTCCGGCGCCAGCGGGACCGCGAGCAGCGGGAGCGGTTCACCTCGCTGTTCCGCCCACCCCCGCCGACGCCGCCCCCGCCCCCGGGCGTCACCGGCCAGCTACTGCGCCGGGTCAACCTTCCCGACTCGCGCGCCGGCCACATCTGGGTGGACGCCCACACAGGCCGCGTCGCCCGCGGCGACCCCCGCCCAACCCCGCTGATCCGCACTACCCCATGACGAGAGGAGGTGCCCCCCGTGGCCTGGCTCCGGATCGGCGACACCTCCACGATCCACCCACTGCGCCTGGCGCTCCACGACCCGGCCAACCCACTGGTCGCGCGGGCCGCGTGGGGCGTGTTCCTCGACCTGGCCACCCTGTGCGCCGCCGAGGGCACCTACGACGTCGCGCCCGGGTTCATGCACCTGGCCGGCGGCACCGAGGCGCCCGACCTGATCCGTCGGCTGCACCGGGCCGGGCTGCTCGTGCACACCGCCGGCACCGGTCGGCACCGCACCTACAAGATCGTGGACGACCGCCCAGAGCTGATCCACATCCGGTTGCGCACCGAGATCGACTGGGAGAAGAAGCGCCGCCAGGACACCGGAGACCCGCGTCTCAAGGCCGCCGTCCTGCTGCGCGACGGCGACGCCTGCCGCTGGTGCGGCCGCGTCGTCCAGCCCAACGACAACCGCTCCCCGCGCGGCCGCGAGCTCGACCACCTGCGCCCCGGGGACGCAGCTCGCACGCCCGACGACCTGGTGGTGGCCTGCAAGGTCTGCAACGGCGCCCGCGGCAAGGCGTGGCAGGACACCGAGACCCGCGGCCAGCTCGCCGAGCTGTTCCGGCTGCTGCCGCCCCCGACCGAGCGGATCTACGTGCAGTCGACCGCCACCTGGCTGGTCGAGCAGGGCCACCCCCTGCCCCCCGGGTCGCGCGTCGTCGCCCGCGCCGACCACACCGCCCCCACAACGTCCCGCGCCCCGCGCGCGGGCTCGGACCCGACGCACCCGGCGACGGCCGGTGTCGCGAACGGTCCCACCACCCCGTCGGACGACCAGCACCCGGCCACGGCCGGTGTCGCGACCCCCGACGGGCCCGACGGCAGAGCGCACCCCGGCAACCAGCCGGGTGTCGCGCCGCCGTCCCCGACCAGCACCCCGCACCCGGGCACCCAGCCCGGTGTAGCGCCGCCGGCGGGAGCAACACAGCACGACGCCCCCGACCGACCGACGGCCGACCGATCGGTCACCGATCGGTCCGGGGGTGCAGGGCCGGGTCGGGTCGGGTCCGGGTCGGGTGCGGGTCGGGTGGCTGGACCACCCTCCCGGCTCGCCCCGGACCCACCCCGCACGGACAGCACCACCACCCCACCCACGGCCCCCCGCTCCCGCCGGGGCCGCAGACGCTCACGCCCAGGAGGCGACCAGCGGTGACCACCACGCACCCCGCCGGCCCAGACCCCTACATCGACACCCGCAGCCTGTGGTCCTCGGTGGACCGACTGACCCGCGATACCAAGCAGCGCGTCGAGCGGTCGCTGGAGGACCGGCGGGTGATCGGCGTGGAGTACGTCGAGGTCCCCTGCCTCTGGTCGCAGATGCGGGAGGCCCTGGCCTCCGACGACACCGGCGGCGGTGGCGGTCGGTCGTCGGCCGGGTCCCGCGCCCCGATCGACGTCGGCATGGCCTCGCTGATGGACGACATCGCCAAGCAGGTCTCCCGGGCCCTGGTGCACTCGGGCATCCAGCCCAGGCGCGAGGACGACGACGGGTACGGCCGGCGCACCCTTGACACTCCGGCCAACCTCCGCGCGCTGGCCGCGCACCTGGCCACGGGCACCACCCCGCAGCACGTCGTGCACGAGTGGGCCGACGTCTACTACCGGTGGGTGGCCCAGGCCGAGACCGCGCTGGCGCTCGAGGTGCACGAGCACGCGACCGTCCGGCTGCCCGTCCGCGACACCACCTGCCCGCACTGCGGCATCGGCGTGGTGGTGCGCCAGGAGGACGACGGCACCTACCGGGACCCCGCCCTGCTGGCCACCTTCCGCGACGGCCAGCTGGTCGACGTCGTCTGCCGGGCGTGCGGCCAGCACCGCTGATCCGGCACGAACGCGACTCGGTACCGTGCCGAGGATGAAGCTCAACGAGATCGCCCCCGGTCCCATCGTCAAGGTCGGCCGCCTGATCATCGACTCCCCCGGCGCCAGCGGCGGCCCCGGCAGCTACCAGGACGTCGAGGTGTGCTTCGCCGACGGGTGGGTGTACGTCGAGGTGAAGGAGGAGGACGGAGAGGGCTCGGCCAACGTCTACCCCGCGCACCGGGTGAAGCTGGCCTTCAACGTGCAGCCGACCAAGCAGGAGCCGAAGCGGGCGCGGGGCTCGGCCCACTTCGTCTGACAGCCGGGGACCCGGGCGCCCAGGTGCTGGCGTGCTCGGGTCCCCGCCGTGTACCTTCCGACCCGTGGCGGTCAGCCATGCCCGGAGGAAGTAGCCCGAGGCGGTGACCATGACCCAGCCCCTGCCGCAGCCGATGGACCCGGCCGGTTGGTGCGCCCCGCACCTGGTGTCCGGCGTGTTCGAGCACGCCACCACCTGGGTGTCGGGCACGTCGATGTGCACCGCACACGCGGTCGCCAACATCAACGCGCAGTCCACCCAGACCGGGACGACGGGCACCACCGGCGGCACCTCCACCACCGGGGGGCTGGTCGTCCGGCTGTGAGCTGGTCGACCACCCGGCCTCGGTCGGAGAAGTACGGCCGGGCCCACGCCCAGACCAGGGCCCAGCACATGCAGGCGCTGCGCGAGGCGGGCGGCGTCGGTCGCTGCGCCGAGCGGATCTGCCGGGCCAGCAGTCGCCGGATCACGGTGGCGATGGGCAGCAAGCTGCACCTCTGCCACGACCGGGAGACCGGCCAGGTACTCGGCCTGGGTCACGCAGCGTGCAACCTCAGCGAGGCGGCGCGCTACGCGAGGGCCAAGCAGACCGAGGCCGAGGCCACCCGGCTCGACTGGGGCTGACCTCGGCGACGACGCGCTTGTCATGGACGAACGTGCAGGTCAACGGCCCTTCGTTCTTTAGATGATCATGCAGCGCAGGACCCGCCACTGTCCGTTTCCTCTCCCCGCACGAGCGTTGCAACGTTGCAACGGTGGAGGTGAACGGTGCCTGCCCGTCACTGCGCGTCGTGCGGCACGGAGCTCCCGCAGGACGCCTCCCCCCGGAAGCGGTTCTGCGGGAACACCTGCAGGTCGCGCGCGAACCGGGCGAAGGACACCGCGCCGAGCGTGCCGACCGAGGCGGTGTCCACCCCGGCGACTGCCGAGCAGGCGTCCCGGATGGTCGAGCTCTGCCGCAAGACCCTGCAGGACGCCGAGCGCCTGGACGACTGGCGCGGGCAGGCCGCGCTGGACCTGGCCGGCCGGATCGAGCGGGCGTTCGTCGACACCGGCTCGGCCTACGCCGGGCTGCACCGGGCCTACCGCGAGGCCATGCAGCTGGCGCTGGCTGGCGTCGGCACCGCGAAGTCGGCCCCGGCCGGGTACCGCGACGAGATCGCCGAGCGACGCGCGCAGCGGCAGGCCGGCCGCGGGTGACCGCGCGGACCGAGGGTCCGCTGTACCGGACCGCCCCCGAGTGGGAGCACACGAACGGCGACCTGGCCAACCAGGTGGCCATCGACATGGGGTTCCCCAACCTCGACCCCGACCAGCGGTGGGGCCTGGACGCGATGGCCGCCGAGGACGACCGGGCCATCCCGGTCTGCGGCGAGTACTGCGTCGTCGGCCCCCGCCAGACCACCGGGAAGTCCGCGAACCTCATCGTCATGGCGATCACCGACGTGTTCGTCCTGGAGCACCCCCTGCACGTCTGGACCGCCCACGAGTTCAAGACCGCCCGGAAGTCCTTCCTGGACATGAAGCGGCGGATCAAGGCCCACCCCGACTACGCGGCCCGAGCCACCTTCCGCGACTCCCACGGCGAGGAGGCCGTGCTGGTCGACGACGGGGAACGGGCGATCGAGTTCCACGCCCGGTCGGGGTCCTCGGGCCGTGGGTTCACCACCCCGCGGCTGACCCTCGACGAGGCCATGTACGTCCAGCCCGGCGACCTCGGCGCGCTGGTGCCGACGCTGGTCACGATCCCCGACGCCCAGATCCGCTACGCCGCCTCGGCCGGCCTGCTGCAGTCCGGCGCGCTGCGCGGCCTGCGCAAGCGCGGCCGCGCCGGCGGCGACCGCGACCTGGCCTACATCGAGCACGGCGCACCGGTCACCCCGTGCGCCGACGGCGACGCCTGCCTGCACGAGCTCGACGACCCCGGGTGCGCGCTCAACGACGAGGCGCTGTGGCTGCGGGCGAACCCGGGCCTGCGGTCGGGCCGCGTACCCGTGGAGTCGATGCGCAAGCAGCGGTCCAAGCTGGCCGCCGCCCCGCTGGAGTTCGCCCGCGAGTTCCTGTCCTGGTGGGAGGACCCGGCCGCCGGGTCGGGCTCGGCGATCAACAGCGAGCGGTGGGAGACCCTGCGCCTGCAGGGCAAGCCCACCCGCCGGGGCGCCATCGGCTACGGCGTGGCCACCGCACCTGACCGGTCGTGGACGGCGATCGGCGCCGCCTGGCGGCTGGCCGACGGCCGGATCTGCGTCACCCTGACCAGCTACAAGGACGAGAAAAACCGCGCCCGGCCGGACTACCGCCGAGGGCAGGCCTGGGTCGGCGAGCGGGCCGCGCTGCTCGGCCGCCTGCTGCCGGGCCGGTTCGCCACCGACACCGCGTCCCGGAACATCCTCACCGACGCCGAGCACCCGTCCGAGGAGCAGCAGGGGCAGGCCGAGGCGTCGTTCTCCGACCACGTCGACGCCGGCACGATCGCCCACCTCGGCGAGGCCGCGCTGAACGTCTCGGTCGCCGAGTCCCGCTGGAAGCAAGGGCGCACGACCCGCCGGCTGGTCCGCGACGGGCACGTGGACATCTCCCCCCTGTCGGCCGTCGTGCTGGCGGTGTGGGCGCTGGGCAAGAAGTCCGACCCGCTGTCCCAGATCCAGTGAGGGGGTCCCCCGTGCTGCTGCGCGTGCTGCTCGCCGCCCTGCCCGGTCTGCTGGCCCTGGTGGCCACCGTCGTGGCCGTGACCGCGCTGGTCGGCTGGCCGTTCGGCCTGCTGGCCACCGTGCCGTTCCTGCTGGTGGTCGACCACCGCGCGACCGCCGCGCAGCGCAACCGGCCGCCGGCCGTCGGCCCGCTGGGCGAGGTCGGCTGATGGGCCTGTTCTCCGGTCCCCGGCTGACCGAGCGGGCGGTGCAGGGTTGGGGCTCCGACACCGCCGAGGCGATGTACCGCGACCGGTTCGGCACGGCGTCCTCGGCGGTGCCCGTCGGCTGGGGCGGGTCGCTGGCCATCCCCGCGGTGTGGGCGGCGGTGCGGCTGCGGGCCAACCTGCTGGCGTCCTGCCCGGTCGACGTCTACCGCCGCCGGCCCGACGGCACCACCGAGCAGGTGGCCACCCCGCCGGTGCTGGCCACCCCGGCGGCCGGCCAGGACGTCGGGTCCTGGCTGCACGCCTCCCAGGTGTCCCTCGACCTGCGCGGCAACGCCTACGGCCGGATCGTCGACTGGGACCCCCGCACCTTCCTTCCCGCCCAGATCGAGCTGCTGCACCCCGACGACGTCGTGGTCACCGACCGGGACGGCGAGACCCGCTACTGGGTGCGTGGCAAGCGGGTCGAGGCCCGCGAGATCTGGCACGAGCGGTGCAACGAGACCCCCGGCTCCCCCGTCGGCGCCTCGCCGATCGCGGTCGCCGCGCAGGCCCTGGGCATCCAGCTGGCCGCCCAGCAGTTCGGCTCGGACTTCTTCCGCGACGGCGCGCACCCCTCGGCGCTGCTCACCTCCGAGGACGAGCTGGTCGGCGACCAGGCCCGCGTCGCCAAGCGCCGGTTCATGGACGTGCTGCGCGGCCGCGAGCCGCTGGTGCTGGGGAAGAACTGGAAGTACCAGCCGCTGTCGGTCGCGCCCGGGGAGTCGCAGTTCCTCGAGCTGATGCAGTTCGGCGTCGAGCAGGTGGCCCGGATGTTCGACCTGCCGGCCGAGATGATCGGCGGGTCGTCGTCGGGGTCCTCGGTCACCTACGCCAACGTCGAGCAGAAGTCCCAGGACTTCCTGGCCTACCGGTTCGGCACCGTCGTCGGCCGCCGGGAGCGGGCGCTGTCCCGGCTCACCGTGCGCGGCCAGTTCGTGAAGCTCAACACCGCCGCGCTGCTGCGCACCGACCTGATGACGCAGTACAAGGCGTTCGAGCTCGGGCTGAAGAACAAGTTCCTGGGGCTGGACGAGGTCCGGCAGCTGATGGACCGCCCCCCAATGACGCAGGCCCAGCTCGACCTGCTCGACCAGCTCGGCCTCAAGCCGTCCTCCCCCACCGCGGCCAGCGAGCCGGCCGACCAGAAGGAGAAGTGATGGACCCCGACACCCTGCCGTCCTCGGCCGCCGCGGCGCAGGCCCGCGCCGCCGGCACCGCCCAGACCGTCGACCGCCCCCGCGACCGCCGGTCGACCTCGGCCGCCGGGTCCCCGGCCCGGGTGCGCGCGGCGCTGCACGGGGTGAACGTGCGCGAGCCGGGCGCCGACGACGCCGCCGTGCTGGGGTTCGACGGCTACGCCTCGATCACCGAGACGGCGTACGAGATGTGGGACATGTTCGGGCCCTACACCGAGGAGATCGCCCGCGAGGCGTTCGACGCCACGCTGTCCCGGGACCCCGACGTCGTGTTCCTGCTCAACCACAAGGGCATGACCCTGGCCCGCACCAAGTCGGGCACGCTGCGGCTGGCCGCCGACGACACCGGCCTGCACGTCGACGCCGACCTGGACCAGGGCAACAGCCAGGTGCGGGACATGGCCTCGGGCCTGCGCCGCGGCGACCTCGACGAGATGTCGTTCGCCTTCCGAATCACCCGCGGCCAGTGGTCCCCGGACTACATGTCCTACCGGATCACCGAGCTCGACCTGGAGCGCGGCGACGTCTCGGTGGTCAACTACGGCGCGAACCCGAACACGTTCGGGTCGCTGCGCTCGGCCGAGATCCTGGCCGGCCTCGACAGCCTCGGCCCCGACGACCTTGCCCGCGCCGAGGCCGCCCTGACCGCACGCCGGTCCGCGCTCACCGCGGCCGCCGGCGTGCCGATGACCGCCGCCGAGCTCGACGCGATCGACGCCACCGCCCGCCAGCACCCGCTGGCCGCGCGGTTCTCCGGCTGACCCCAGCCGCCCCCAGACCCCGGACCGCCACCGTGGCGGCCCGGTCCTTGCCCTGCACGTTGCGCGACCGCGCTGCGCTGCGCCCCACCCGGGGCCTGGCCTGGCCGATCTCCTGATGCCGCGGGCGACCCCCTCACGACTGATCGAGGAGATCGCTGTGAACCTGGAGCAGATCCGGGCCGCCATCAAGGCCGCCCTGGACAAGCGTGGCACCCACGAGGCCACCGTGAACACCGTCCGCGCCGCCCTCAACGGGGGCGACCCGAACGCCGAGCAGGCCACCCAGCTGCGCGACGCCCGCGCCGCGATCGTCGGCATCGACGCCGAGCTGGACCAGCTGCAGGCCCAGGAGCGCGAGGCGCTCGACGAGGTCCGCCGCGAGGAGCGGGCTGCGGACATGCGCCGCAGCCTGGTGCCGGCCAACCAGCGGGGCACCGAGCGGCCGCAGGGCGGCGCCGAGGTGCTGCGCGAGGAGCGCACCTACTCGCGGGAGAAGGACGCCCGCGGGGAGGCATCGTTCTTCGTCGACGCGTTCCGGATGCAGTACGGCGACGCCGGCGCCCGCGAGCGCCTCGAGCGCCACGGCCAGGAGGTGCTGACCGAGCGGGAGGCGCAGCAGACCCGCGCGGTGGCCACCGGCGGGTTCGCCGGCCTGGTGATCCCGCAGTACCTGGTCGAGCTCGCCGCACGGGTCATCCGCTCCGGCCGGCCGGTCGCCAACGCGATGACCCACCTGCCGCTGCCCGCGCAGGGCATGACGGTGATCGTGCCCCGCGGCACCACCGGTGCGGCCGCAGCGTCGCAGGCCACGGAGAACACCGCCCTGCAGAACACCGACGAGGTGTGGGCGAACCTCAACGTCCCGATCGTCACCATCGGCGGCCAGCAGGACATCTCCCGCCAGTCGCTGGAGCGCGGTGCCCCCGGCATCGACGAGATCGTGTACCTCGACCTCGCCGGGGCCTACCACGCCGAGCTCGACCGGCAGGTTCTCAACGGGTCCGGCGCCTCGGGCCAGATGCTCGGCATGCTGCAGACCGCCGGCATCGGCCAGGGCTCGGCGTTCGGCAACCCGGTCACCGCGGCCAGCTTCAACTCCAAGCTGGCCGGCGCGATCGCCGGCGTCGCGGCCTCGGGCTCGGGCATCGCCCCGCGCCTGATCGCGATGAACCCTCGCCGCTGGGGCTGGCTGACCGCGCAGGCGGACTCGACCGGCCGCCCGCTGGTCGTGCCCGGCGTCGCCGGGCCGTTCAACGCGCTGGGGGTCAACCAGAACCCCGGCGCCTACGGCGGCGACGGCTCGGCCGACGACATCCGCACCACGATCTACGTGGGCGCGCTGCAGGGCCTGCCGACCACCACGGACGCCAACGTGCCGACCACGGTCGGCACGAACTCCGAGGACCAGGTGCTGGTCGCCGACACCGCCCACGCCCTGCTGTGGGAGGACGGCGACGGCATGCCCCGCCAGCTGCGGTTCGACCAGACCCTGGGCCAGAACCTCACGGTGAAGCTGGCCGTCTACGGCTACGCGGCGTTCACCGCCGGGCGCTACCCCCAGGCCTTCGCCAAGTTCGGCGGCCTGGACACCACCGCCGGCAACGGCCTGGTCACGCCCACCTTCTGAGCCTGAGCGGGGGGCCGACGGTCCGGGGAAGGGACCCGAGGCCCCCCGCTCAGCACCACCACCTCCCCCTGCACCACCCCGGCATCCGACGTCCAGGAGGACGACATGGCCACCACCGACAGCCCGACCAGCACCACCAAGGTGGAGAAGGTCGACCCGACGTTCTTCATCCCGCAGGCCACGCAGGACAACTACCTGCAGATCGCCCGCGACGCGGCCAAGGCCGCCGACATCACCCCCAAGCAGGCGATGCGCAAGCTCGCCGACGACTTCACGGCCCGGCACGACGACGACCCGGTCGGCGGCTGGGACCACCTGTCCGAGTGGGCCAAGACCGTCGACCCCGACGAGACCACCGGCCCGTCCGGGCTGGCGCTGGCCCAGGCCCGCGCCGTGGAGTCCGCGCGCCGGGACCCGCAGCAGGCCCTGATCGGGGACCAGGCCGTCGTCGCCGAGGCGGTCAAGGCCGTCGAGGCCGCCGACGCCAACGCCGGCCCGGCCGCGGTGGACGGCCTGACCCCGAACACCGGCCCGGTCGTCCCGAAGGACTGACCCCTCGAGGTCCGGCGGCCACCGTGCCGCCCCGCAAGGCCGGCACCCGGGGCCCGTGTCCTGCCCCGCCGCCCAGCCTGCCCAACCGGCAGGTGGGTCGCCCGCAGGGCTCGGGTCGAGCAGAGCCGGTGCACCACCCGCAGCGCGAGTCCCGGGCGCGCTGCGGACCCAACCCTTCCCCACCCAGCAGCTGGAGGTACCCGTGTCCGACACCGGACGTGACCGCAACCTGATCGACGACGACGTGCAGGCCAACTACCGCACGGTGCGCACCCAGCGCGGCTGGACGTGGATCGAGCTCGCCGAGGACTTCGAGCGGCAGGCCGAGGCCACCGTCGTCCCCGACCGCGGGTACCTGCGGCTGGCGATGTGGGCCCGTGCCGAGGCCATCGACGCCGGCGAGGTCAACGGCACCGCCGAGCGCGAGGGCACCACCCCGACCCCGCCCGGCCGCAGCCGCCCCGGCAAGCGGACAACCAAGGCGCAGCCGGCCCCCCAACGCACCGTCGAGGCCCCGGCCGACGCCTCCGACGAGCCGGCCGACGGGGCCCCGGTGGAGGCCGACGAGGTCCCCGCCGGCGTCCCCGTCGCGGTCTGACCGGGAGGCGGTGATCCGGTGGCGCTGTCCGTGGCCGACGCCCGGGTGCTGGTCGGCCTGGACGCCAACGACAACTCCCGCGACGCTCGCCTGCAGCAGCTGATCAACGCGGCGTACGAGCAGGCGGCCGACGCCGTCGGGCCGCTGACCGCCTCAACGGTCACCGAGACGGCCTGCAACCAGCGCGGGGAGCTCGTCCTGCGGCAGCCGCCGGTGACGGCCGTGGCGACCATCAACGGCGCGGTCGTCTCGGGGCTGCGGATCGGCCGGCGCTTCGGGCTGGTGACGGGTCTGCCGGCCACGGTCCCCAGCGGCGACGTGGTGGTGGTCTACACCTCTGGCTACTCGGCCGTGCCGGCGTCGATCGAGGAGGGCGTGCGGCTGCTGGTGCGGCACCGGTGGTCACTGGAGTCCTACGGCACCGACACCTACGGCGACAGCGACGTGGGTGCGGTGACCGACTTCGACGACCTGCCCAACGCCGTCCGCACGATCTGGGCGCCGTTCCTGCTGGACCGCGGCGGGTTCGCATGAGCACCGCAGCGCAGTTCGCCGCCAAGGCCGCCCAGCTCGGCCCGGCCGTCCGCGAGGGCCAGACCCGCGGTGTCCGGGCGGGTGCGCTGCGGGCGACCACGATCATCCGCGAGGAGATCAACGGCGCCGTGCCGTCCGGGCGGCTGAAGATGAACGGCAAGCCGAAGCGGGTCGGTGCCGGGTTCCGGATGCTGGCCGGGTCGGCCGCGAAGATCTCCGCGCAGGGCCCGCTGCACCTGGTCGAGCGCGACACCTCGGCGCACTACGAGCCGCGCGACGCGACGTCCTCGCGGGTGTCCTACCGGCTGCGCGGCGGCCGGCTGACGGCCACCGAGAAGAAGCGGCGCGGCCGGGCGGGGAAGGCCAAGGGCGTGTCGGTCCCGGGCATCGGGTTCCGGCGGTTCGTCATCCACCCGGGCACCACCGGAAAGCACCCGTTCGAGCGCGGGCAGCTGCGGGCCCGGACCGAGGTCGGCCGGATCATCCTCGACGAGGTCGCCGACGGGATCCGGGCGGTGCTGCGGTGAGCAACGCGCTGACCGCCGGCAAGGCGGCCCTGGTGGCCGACGTCAAGGCGATCGCGGCCGCGCATGTGCCCGGCCAGAAGGTCGTCGTCATGGACTACGAGCCGACGTCGGTGCCGGCGGGCCAGGTCACGGTGACCGTCACCGCTTCGGACATGCGGCCGGACGCCCTGACCTACCGGCTGATCATCTACGCCCCCTACTCGGACCCGGCCACCGGCCAGGCCCGGCAGGAGGACGTCGTGGCCGCGATCTCCGACGAGCTGCCGTCGCGCTGGCTGGACCCGGCATGGCAGTTCGGGTGGGACGACCGGCTCAACCTGTTCGTCGCGCAGGCGACGGTGAGCACACCGAGAGGACTGGGTTCCTGATGCACGCAGAGGCGATGGGCTGGCTGACCGAGCAGGCCGCCACCCTGACCGACGTCGACACCGTGATCGACCTGGGGGGCCGCAACATCAACGGCACCCCGCGCGGGCTGTGGCCGGCCGCCGACTACACGGTGATCGACCTGCACCCCGGCCCCGGCGTCGACGTCGTCGCGGACTGCCGCGACTGGGCGCCCGACGACAAGGTGGACCTGGTCGTGTGCGCCGAGGTGCTCGAGCACACCGACGACGTGCCGGGCGTGCTCGAGGCCGCTGCCGGGTGGCTGCGGCAGGGCGGCACGCTGCTGGTGACCGCGGCCGCCGAGCCCCGGGCGCCGCACTCCCACCACGACGGTGGCCCGCTGCAGCCCGGGGAGCACTACCAGAACGTCACCCGGGCGGCGCTGGCCGACGCCCTGGCGCACGGCTGGTACGACCCCGAGATCATCCACGACGAGGTGCACGGCGACATCTACTGCCGGGTGCAGCGCCGGTGAGGGTGCTGCTGGTGCACCCCGGCCCCGAGTTCTCGGTGTCCGACGTCTACCGCGGCTGGGGCGAGGGTCTGCTGGCGTGCGGTGCGCAGGTCGTCACCTACGACCTGGCCCGCCGGCTGACCTTCTACGACGCCGCCCGCATCGACGGCCAGCCGGTAGCCGACGCCGAGGGCGCGGTGCGGCTGGCCGCCGAGGGTCTGCTGGCCAAGGCGTGGCGGACCCGACCCGACGTCGCGCTGGTCGTGCACGGCGCCTACGTCCCGGTCGACGTGCTGGACGCCCTGCGCGCCGGCGGGGTGCGGGTGGTGCTGCTGCACACCGAGTCGCCCTACGAGGACGACCGGCAGCTGGCCCGGGCCGGCCACGCCGACCTCAACGTGGTCAACGACCCGACCCACCTGGGGGCGTTCCAGGCGGTCGCGCCGAGCTACTTCCAGCCGCACGCCTACCGGCCCGCCGTCCACCGGCCCGGGACGCCGGTCCCCGAGCTCGCCGCTGACGTCACGTTCGTCGGCACCGGGTTCCCCGACCGGATCGCACTGCTGGAGGCCGTCGACTGGTCCGGGGTGACGCTGACCCTGGCCGGCCAGTGGGCCGGGCTGGCGGAGGGCTCGCCGCTGCGGGAGCGCGTCGTGCACGACCTCGACGAGTGCTGCCCGCCCCAGTTGACCGCGGCGCTGTACGCCTCGGCGGGCATGTCGCTGAACGCCTACCGGCGAGAGGCCACCCGGCCCGACCTGGTGGCCGGGTGGGCGATGGGCCCCCGCGAGGTGGAGCTGGCCGCGGCGGGTGTGTTCTTCGCCCGCGAGCCTCGCCCCGAGGGCGACGAGCTGCTGCCGATGCTGCCGACCTTCACCACCCCGGCCGAGCTGGCCGACGTCATCGCCTGGTCGATGGCCCACCCAGACCTCCGGCAGGACGCCGCGGCCCAAGCCCGGGCTGTGGTCGCCGACCGGACGTTCCACCGCAGCGCCGACCGGCTGCTGCGCGAGATCCAGAAGGAGAACTGACGTGGCACGTGTCGCCGGCCGCATGGGCCGCATCTACCTGGCCCAGACCACCACCGGGCAGGCCGAGCCGATGGTGGCCCAGGCGAAGTGGTCGATCAACCAGACGTCGTCCAAGCAGGACGTGACCGCGCTGGGGGACACGACCAAGCAGTACGTGGCCGACACCCCGGACGCCACCGGCACGTTCGAGGGGTTCTTCGACGACGCGGCCGACTCCACCTACAAGGCCGCGGTGGACGGGCTGCCGCGCCGGTTCTACCTGTACCCGAACGTCAACACCCCGACCGTGTACTGGTACGGCCAGATCCTCCCGGACCTGACCATCGCCGGCGGCGTCGGCACGGCGGTCACCGTCTCGTCGTCCTGGTCGGCGGCGTCCTCGATCGTCAAGCAGGGCTGAGGTGCCCCCACTGCGGGTCCTGCGGATCCGGGTCGACGGCACCGACCTGTCCACCGACGACCTGACGCTGGCCGAGTCCCGCCGCATCGAGGAGGCCACCGGCGTCCCCTGGCACCGGCTGCAGCCGCTGCAGTCGGCTGTGCAGGCGTCGGCGGTGCTCGTCGAGGTCAAGGCCCGCACCGTCGACCGCAAGGCGGCGCAGTCGTGGGCCGACGGCCTCACCGTCGCCCAGGTGCTCGAGCACTTGGTGATGCAGGACGCCGACCGGGAGGACGACCGGCCCGCCGAGTACGTCGACGGCGTGCCGGTGATCGACCCCCCTCCGGAAGCGGGCGAGCAGGGGACGACGTCGTCCTCCTGATGCTCGCCCGCTTCGGGATGCCCCCGGACGTGACCCGCCGCCAGTCCTGGCGCGACCTCCGCATGATCATCGACGCCGCCGAGGCGGGCACGTTCGACCGGCGAGGGGGTGCACATGGCCCTGACTGAGCTGCTGGCCTTCGTCCTGGAGTCCCGGGGCGGGGAGGCGGTCGTCTCCGACGTCCAGCGGGTCGGACAGGCCGGCGTGCAGTCGCAGACGCAGCTGCAGACCGCGGCGGCCAAGTCCGACACCGCGCTGGCCAGCACCGCCCGGGCCGGGGCGGCCGCTGGCGACGCGGTGGAGGACGGGGCCCGCCGCGGCACGTCCCGGCTGCAGGCCCTCGGTGACCGGGTCGGGATCACCGGTGACCTGCTGCGCACCGGTATCGCCGTCGGCGCCACCGTCGGGTTCGGGGTACTGGTGGCCAAGGCCGGCGAGGCGGTCAACGCCTACGTCGACCTGGCCGGCGAGGTCCGCAACTTCCAGCGGATCTCCGGTGCCGGCGCCGAGGAGGCGTCGCGCTACGTCGCGGTGTTCGACGACCTGCAGATCAGCAGCGACAAGGCCGGGACCGCGCTCGGCCGGCTGGCCCGGGTCGACGCGTCCAAGCTCGAGCAGTACGGCGTCGCCGTGGCCTACGCCGACGACGGCACGGTGTCGCTGACCGAGACGCTGCTGAACGTCGCCGACGCCTACGCGCGCACCGAGGACCCCCAGCAGCGGGTCCTGCTGGGGAACGCCGCCTTCGGCAAGGGGTTCCAGGAGCTCATCCCGCTGCTCGAGCAGGGCCGGTCCGGGCTCCAGGGCTACTTCGAGGGCGTCAACGCCGGGCAGATCTACACCCAGGAGGCCCTCGACCAGGCCCGCGAGTACGAGCTGGCGCTGGACGCGCTGCAGGACGCCGCCGCCGACTTCGGCCAGGCGTTCGGGCAGACCGTCGTCCCGGCGCTGACCGACGTCCTGAACACCGGCGCCGGGGTCATCCAGTTCTTCCAGGGCCTGCCCGCCCCGGTCACCGACACCGCGACCGGGCTGGCGGCCGCCGGCGCCGGCGGCCTGGTGCTCAACTCGGTGCTGGGGCGGCTGGCGTCCCAGGAGTCCGGGGTGGGTCGGCTCGCCGGCCGGCTGTCGGAGTTCGGCCGGTTCGGCACCGTCGGCGTGGCCCTGGCCGCGCTGCCGGCACTGCTCGACCTGGTGAAGGAGGGGTTCCAGGAGGTCACCGGCACCGACATCACGGTGGACGTCGACCGGCTGCAGACCTCGCTGACCAACCTCGGCCGGACCGGGTCCAGCCAGGGCGCGTTCGCCGACATGGGCGGCCTCGACGGGTTCGTGACCGCGCTGAACAACATCAACAACCAGGGCAACCTCGAGTCGTCCTCGTTCTACCGGGACCTGTCGGGGTTGTTCTCGATCGACTTCTCTGACTCTGAGGAGCAGATCGCGGGCCTGGACTCCGCGCTGTCGTCGATGGTCGCCAACGGGCAGAGCGCCGAGGCCGCCGAGGTCGTGCGGATGTTCCAGCAGGCCGCCGAGGACGCGGGCTACACCGCCGAGGACGTGACCGCGCTGCTGCCCGGCTACGCCGGCGCGCTGACCGACGTCGACATCGCCCAGAGCGACGCCGCGGAGTCCGGCAGCGCGCTGGCCGAGACGGCCGCGCAGGCGACGGAGGTCATCGACTACGCCGAGCAGGCGGTGTCCCGGCTGACCGAGGCGCTGGAGGCGCAGAACGGCTCGGCGACGTCGCTGGCTGAGGCCGACATCGCACTGCGGGACGCGATGGCCGACAACGTGGCCCGGGTCAACGAGCTGCGGGAGGCCGGGGACGCCAACGCCCTGTCCCTGGACCGCAACACCCAGGCCGGGCGGGACAACGAGTCCGCGCTGATCGACCAGATCGAGGCCGCATCAGCGTTCGCCGAGGCGACGGCCCGCCAGACCGGATCTACCCAGGCCGGGGAGGAGGCGTTCCGCACCCAGATCGGCTCCATCCGGGACAACATGGTGGCCCTCGGCTTCAACCAGCAGACCGTCGACGGCCTGATCAACACCTACGGCCGGGTCCCGACGTCGGTCACCACCTACACCTACGTGCGGGACGAGGCGTCGGGCCGCATCGTGGCCGTCCGCAACTCCCTGGACGACCTCGACGGCCAGGTGGCCACGGTGACCATCCGGCAGCGGTTCATCACCGCCCGGACCGAGGACGTGCCGCTGTCGGTGTTCGACGGCATCGACGGCACCCGCGCCACCGGCGGCGCGGTGCGGGGCGGGGGGACCTACGTGGTGGGTGAGGTCCGGCCGGAGCTGTTCCAGCCGCAGGGGTCGGGCACGGTCATCCCCAACACCGGCGCGTCCAGCGGCCGCGGCGGCGGCGGCACGGTCCTCAACATCACCACCGCCGACGACCCGCGTCGGATGGCCCGGGCCGCGATCAACGCTCTGGCCGACGACGACTTCCTGGCCGGGGTCGGCTGATGCCCGACCGGATCACCTTCACCGGCCCGGACGGCGGGTTCCTGGACCTGACCGACGAGGGCGTGGGCCTGCGGGTGCTCGCCGAGGGCACCCGCGGGCTGCGGTCGCCGGCCTACCGGCTGGCCACCTCCCGGCAGGCCGGGATCGACGGCGCCCGGCTGGACGCCATCACCGCCGACGAGGCCGACATGGCCCTGGGGCTGCTGGTGCGGGCCGACAGCGAGGACCAGCTGAGGGCGCGGGTGCAGAACCTGGTGCACGTCACCCGGCCCAAGGCTGGCGACGGGGTGCTGCGGGTGCAGCGCCCAGACGGCACCGGCCGCGAGCTCACCTGCCGCATCGTGGACGGCCTGGCCGGCAACGAGGACAAGGGGACCTCGGCGCCCGGGCGCTGGTGGCGGGCGCTGCTCAAGGTCTGGGCCGGTGACCCCTGGTGGTACGGCGACCAGGTCACGATCGGCTTCGGCCTCGCCGCGCCCTCGGTATTCCTGTCCCCCACCCTGCCGATGCCCCGCGCGCTGTCGTCGTCGTCGATCCAGGGCCAGCAGGACGTCGACGTCCAGCTGGCCGACGACGAAGTGCGCGGCGTCTGGACCGTCACCGGCCCCGGCAACGGGCTGCTGCTGCGCCGGGAGCTGCTGCTGCCCGACGGCGTCACGGTCGACCCCCGGCCCGGGGCCACCCGGGTGTGGCAGTCCTCGGTGGCCATCCCCGACGGCGGAACCGTCGTGCTGGACACCCGCCGCGGGTTCCAGTCCTTCCGGCGGGGCGACGGCACCCGGCTGATGAGCACCGTCATCGGCGAGCCCCGCGCCTGGGCGCTCACCGACGGCCGCCGCAACCGGGTGTCCGTGCTGCTCGGCGACGCCGGCGCCGGGGCGAACGTCCAGTACGCCTACCGACCCAAGTTCGGGGGGATCTGAGGTGGCCGACTGGTCTGTGTGGTCGCGCGACACCGCGCTGGCGCTGGGCGACGAGCTGCCGTTCTCGTCGCTGACGCTGCTGCTCAAGCACCTGGACGTGTCCACCGGCATCGTCATGTTCCCCTTCACCCCGCAGCGGTGGAACGACACCGGCCCCGGGTGCGGGGTCGTGGCCCGCCGGGATGGCGTGGACCTCCTGACCGGTCCGGTGGTGGAGCAGCAGCTGCTGTGGGACGCCGGCAGCGAGCGGGCGCTGATCAAACTGATGGTCGAGGGCGACGAGACGCGGCTGGCCGACCGGATCGTCTGGCCGGACCCGACCCGGCAGCCGGACGCGCAGTCGACGGTGGACTACTGGACGGCGACCGAGACGCCGTCGGCGGGGATGCTGCGGCTGGTCCGCGAGCAGGCCGGGTCCAGCGCCCAGGCCGACTACCGGATACCCCGGCTGTACCTCGGTCCCGACCCTGGGATCGGGGCCGCGCAGCCCTGGTCGTTCCGCTACGACGGCCTGCTGGACGCCCTGGCCACGATGTCGGTGCGATCGGGGGCCAACATCGCGCCCCGGCTGACCAGCACGGTGGACGGCCTACGGCTGGACGTCATCGCGCCGCGCAACCTGGCGGCGTCGGTCGACTTCACCGTGGAGCTGGGCAACCTCACCGGGGTCACCTTCCGCCGCGGCCGGCCCGACGTGACCGACGCCGTGACCGCTGGCGGCGGGGACCTGAAGCTGCGGCTGCAGCGGGTGGTGACGACCACCGACGCCGAGGATCTGGCCTGGCTGCTGCGGCGGTGGCGCTACATCGACCGCCGCGACACCACCGACACCGCCGAACTGCTCAAGTCCGCAGCCGACGGCGTCGCCGGCGGCCAGGGCATGCAGTCGGTGGCCTTCGCCCTCGCCGACACCGGCGACGTCCGCTACGGCGTCGACTGGGGCCCCTACCCCGGGGACACCGTCACGGTCTACGTCGCCGTGCCCGGCTTCGGCGACCCGGTCGGCACGGTCGTCGACGTCGTCCGCCAGATCCGCCTCGACGTCGACGAGGACGGCGCCGAGGCCATCACCCCAGCCGTCGGCGGCCCCGACGCCACCGTCAAGCCCACCCCCGCCAGCCGCGCCGTCGCCGCGCGCGTCGGCACCCGACTGTCCCTGCTCGAGCGGAGGAAGTAACCCGTGCCTGACCTCTACACCCCCGTCGACGGCCAGCCCTGGCCCCTGGAGCGTTTCCTGCGGCAGGCCCCGGCCTGGTCGCCGTCCGGGGTCATCGGCGTGCCGGCGATCGGCTTCGGCAACGGCGCCTGCGCGCTGTCCTTCGCCGTCGCCGGCTCGGTCATCACCGTGCAGATGGCGCAGGGACGGGTGCACGCCCGCGGCGTGCTGTACGAGCGCACCGAGAGCCAGTGGGTGTCCGGCGCGTCGGGCACCCAGCCGACGCCCGGCACGGCTGCCTACGGCCTGAACACGAACACCAACGCCCGGATCGACCGGCTGGTGATCCGCCGCGACCCGGCCGCGCTCAAGGCGTACCCGCTGATCCTGATCGGCACCCCGGCCGCCAGCCCCGTCGCCCCCGCGCTGACCCAGGTCGAGGCCGGGGTGTGGGACACCCCGCTGTTCTCCTGGACCCTGGCCGGCTCCTCGTCGACGTCGATCAGCAACATCGTCGACGAGCGCCGCTGGATCATGCCCGACGCCGCGGTGATGACCCCCCAGCTGTTCCAGGGGTCGACCCAGGTGCTCCCCGGCACGAACGGGCAGTTCCGGTGCGACTACCTGGCCCGCGGCGAGCAGATGAACATCCAGTCCCTTCAGCTGGACTTCGGCACCGGGCTGAACATCCCCAGCGGCTCGCTGGACGTCACGCTGCCGCTGCCGGCGGCCCCCACCCGGCTCGGCCAGCGGCTGCCCGGCCAGTTCTTCCACGGGAACGGCGGCGCCGAGACGATCGACGCCTACGTGTACATCCTGGCCACCGGCGGCAGCCGCGGCCGGCTGGTCGTCCGCAAGACCCCCACCGCCGCCGACCAGCGGTACGCCGACATGTCGATGGGCACCGCGGCGGGGGCCGGCGTGCCCCAGGTGTCGGGGAAGTTCGGCGTCGAGAACGGGTCGCAGCTGCTGGTCGCCGGCGACTACCGCGTGGCGTGAGCCGCCTGCTGGCCCTGCTCATGTGCGCCTTCATGCCGCTGGTCGGCGTGCACCCGCTGCAGCTCGCCGTCCCCGAGCCCGCCGCGGCCGCCGTCGAGCCCGACCGGCAGCTGCTGGCCGTCTACGGCGACAGCTTCGCCGCCGGCTACCTGCGCGACGGCGTCGGGGAGGCCAACTGGGCCACCCTCGTGGCCCGGGCCTTGGGGATGGACGTCGCCAACGACGCCGTCCCCGGGTCCGGGTACGTCGCCGGGCAGGTGTCGACCTACCCCTACGCCGCTACCACCTGGCCCGAGCCGACGGCCGCGGTCACCGTTGTGTTCGGCGGCATCAACGACACCCCGATGCCGGTGGCCTCGGTGGCGATGGCCGCCACCGTCACCTACGCGACGATCCGGCGCGCCGCACCCGGGTCCGCCCTCGTCGTCGTCGGCCCGCAGTGGGCCACCAGCACCCCCACCCCGGCCCAGGCTGCGCTGACCCGCGCCGTCCGGGCCGCCGCGGCCGCCGCCGGCGCGGTCTGGGTCGACCCCAGCGGCTGGTTGGCCGGCCGGCCCTCGCTGCTCGGCGCCGACGGGCTCCACCCCAGCGACGAGGGCCACCAGGTCATCGCCGAGCGCCTGCAGCCGATCGTCGCCGCGGCGCTGCCGCACCGCTGAGGCCGTCGCCTCGACACCCCGCGCCCGCCCGGGCTGCGGGTCATCACCCCTGCCCGGAGGTGCCCGTGCGCTACGTGCGCGATGTCCCCGCCGACGACGAAAGCGCCCTGCAGGCAGAGCGCGAGCACGTCGTGGCCCACCTGTCCGCCGTGGCGGCCGCCGACGACGACCCTGAGACCAACGCCGACGACGTCCGGGTCTGGGTGCAGCGGCACCCCGAGGACCCCGCCCTGCTGCGGGTCGTCGGCGAGCTGGACGCCGACCCCGACGCGCCCTACCTGCGGGACGACTTCGACCCGTGGGCCGGGGTCGACCACGACCTGTTCGCCGAGCAGATCGCGGCGGCCGAGGCCGACCTGGAGGTGCTCCGTGGGCAGGCGTGACGCGGTCCAGTTCACCCTCGAGCTGGTCGCCGAGTGCCGCCGGCTGCTGCCCGGCCTGGTGGTCACCTGGGAGCCCGGGTGGGAGAAGCGGGGCAACGGCACCACCGCGAACTACAGCTTCGGCACCATGCACCACACCGCGTCGCCGTCGTCTCTGGCGCGGCCGTTCCCCACCCAGACCGTGCTCCGGGACGGCCGGCCCGGCCTGGACGGCCCGCTGTGCAACACCGCCGGCCCGGCGTGCACCGTCGAGGTGCCGCGGCTGCACGTGAACGCCGCACACCCGGCCAACCACGCCGGGGCGTCCCGCGCGTCTGGGCCGGTGCCGGCCCTCAAGCTGTTCAACCCGCAGACCTGGGGCCACGAGATCGACTACGCCGGGTCGGCGCCGATGCTCGCCGGCCAGCTGCTGGTGGCCCTCGCCCTGACCCGCGCGCTGGGGAACCTGCTCGGCCGCGGGTCGGTCGAGATCGTCCGCGCCCACCAGGAGACGTCGGTCACCGGCAAGTGGGACCCCGGCTACGCGCCGGGCCGAACCGTCGACATGGCCGCCTTCCGTCGGCAGGCGGCCGCGATCACCCCCGTGGAGGAGTTCCTGATGGCCCTGTCCGACGCCGAGCAGCGCGAACTGCTGCAGTTCGTCCGCGACTTCCGCACCCCGCATGACTACCGGACCCACCACGGCAGCCCCACCGACGACTTCGTGGGCCAGGTGATGTCGGTCCGCAAGGAGGTCGTCAAGCTCACCGGGTCCGTGCAGGACGACCACCCCGACGGCGCGACCTACGCGCTGATCAAGACCGCCGCCGAGCGCACCGCGGCCACCGTCGACCCCGGCAAGGTCGTGGTGCAGATCGACTACGCCAAGCTGGCCGAGGCGATCGAGGACGTCCGCGACCGCCGGGCCCGCGACGGCAACCCCGCCACGGGGCCGGTCAGCTGACGTGGACCCGCTGATAGCGCACCGGATCGAGAACGGCCGGCACCCGTTCGAGCTGCTGGTGCTCGGCTTCGGGCTCGTGGTCGGCGCGCCGCTGCTGGTGGGCGCGCCCACCCCCGGCTCGACCGAGGCGCTACTGGGACCGGTCATGGTCCGCGTCTGGGCGTGGCTGCTGGTCGGCGGCTGCTGGGTGGCCCTGACCGGGGCGTGGTGGACCTGGTGGCGCCAGCTGGACCGCTGGGTGCCCGCCGCGGCCCGGCTGCGGCACGACACCGGCCTGCTGGTCGAGATGGTCGGCCTGGTCGCCGTCGGCGCCGGGACCGTCATCTACGGCATCGGGGTATGGGACGGCCTGGACACCCCCGGCCGGCAGCTGCCCGCGGCGATCATCGCTGGGTTCGGCGTGGCCTGCTGGGTGCGCGCGTCCCAGATCTGGCGGTTCGTCCGCTCGACCCTGCGAGCCATGCGGGAGGTGGGCCGGTGAGCGGCCTCTCCGAACTGCTGATCGGCGGCGGCATCGGCGCGGTCATCGTCGCCGCGATCCAGGCCGTCGCCGCCCGCCGCAAGCTCAAGGCCGAGTCGGACAAGGCCACCGCCGACGCGACCCAGGTCATCACGGCCGCCGCGATGGCGCTGGTGGCCCCGCTGGAGCACCGGATCAGCGAGCTCAGCACCGAGGTGGAGGGCCTGCGCGCCGACGTCGCGCAGGCGCGCAGCGACCTGGCCGCATCCCACGCCCGGGAAGCCGCCGGGCAGGCCCGCGAGGCCGCCGGGCAGGCCCGCGAGGCCGCGAAAGACGCACTGATCGCCGAGCTGACCCGGCCCGGCGCACGAGAGGAGACCCGATGACCGAGAGCACCCCCGCCGTCCCCGCCGACCGGCCCCAGCCGGTGCTGCGCGCCGCCCAGGCCGCAGCCGCCGTCTCGGGCCTGGTGGCCGCGATCGGCGCGATCCTGACCCTGGTCGGCTGGGTCACCGCCGACCAGGTGCAGTCCTGGGTCGTCGCCGCCGGCGGCCTGACGACCGCCGTGGCCACGTTCGTGGCCGTCGCAGCCCCGATCCTGGCCGCGCTGCGCGCCCGGGAGGCGGTCACCCCGCTCGAGGCGCCGCTGTCCGCCGACGGCGTACCGCTGGTGACCGACCTGCCCGGCAACCACGCGGCCGACAGCTGACGGCCGCACCCCATCCCCAGGCCGGCGGCTGATCCGTGGGCGGGCCCCACAGGCCCGTCTCGGGCGCTACCGTCGCCCAATGGACGACCCCCAGCCCGGCCTGGGCGATGAAGTCGAGCGGTGGCTGCGGACCACCACGTCGGCTCGACGCATCGCAGCCCCAGTGGACGCCGTCGACATAGCTGGCGTCGGGCAGATGCTGATCATCGCGGTCGTGGGCTACGACGACCGGATCAGCGTCGTTGCCCTGCAGCCGTCGACGATGCCCGGCCCCGACTATGCGGTGTTATTCCTGCGGGACGATCTCGGCAACCAGTACGACACGAGGGGCGCCGGCGGCTCCGGTGCCGGCCGCGGTCAGAGCGTGTGGACGCATTCGTTCCAGGGTCCCCTGCACGAGGGCGCTCGCGAGCTGTACCTGTACGGCGTGCTGTCCCAGGAGGCCGGCACGCACACCGCCGCGGACCCGCTGCCGCCGCACGTCACCATCGCGGTCGACCGCTAGTCCCAGCACGACAACGCCCCCGCTCGGCTACAGCCGGGCGGGGGCGTCGTTCGTCGTTGCGTGGGTCAGCGGGCGAACACCGAGATCAGCACGATGAGCGCGCCGATGCCCCACAGCACCGTGAAGAACACCGCGATGCTGCGCAGCGTGGCGACGTTGCTGGCGATGTCCCGCAGCAGCTGCGTCTGCTCGGCGGCGTGGTCGACGGGTGCGCCGTCGGCCGCCTGCGGGCCCGCCGGCGGACCGCTGGGCAGTCCCTGCTGCGCTTCGTCCTGCCGCGCCCGGAAGCGGTCGGCCATGCCCTCGCTCATGCGTCCCCCGTGTTCATCGTGGAGGCCGGACGCTACCGGACCGGAACCGCCCCTACTGCCCGGTTCGGCACCGTGGCGAACAGCACGGTCACCGGCAGCACGAGGAACACGACCGGCACCATCATCTGGATCTCCTTGGCGCCGCCGGACTCCAGCAGCCGGCGCTTGCCGGCCTCCCGGACGTCGGCGGCCTGGGCGCGCAGCACCTCCGCGAGCGGCGTGCCGCGCTCGATGGCGACCACGACGCCGTCGACGAAGCGGGCCAGCGCGTCGACCGAGGTGCGGTCGGCGACCTCCTGCAGCGCGGCCACCAGCGGCACCCCGGCGCGGGCGCGGCCGAGGGCCCCGCCGAGCTCGCGGGCCAGCTCCCCGCCCGACAGCCGGGTGACCCGGGCGAGGGCCGCCACCGGGCCCTCGCCGGCCGTGACGGCCAGGGCCAGCAGCTCGGCGACGACCGGGAACTCGGCCAGCAGCAGCTCCTCGCGGCGGCGCACCTGCTGAGTCAGCCACCAGTCGCGGCCGAGGACGCCGGTCAGCAGGCCGCCCAGGCAGACCAGGACGGCGCTGAGCAGGACCAGCCCGCCGGACAACGCGGACACCACGACGGTGGCCAGCCCGCCGGCGAGCAGCCCGAGCCCGCCCCACACGACCTGCTCGACGCGGAAGTCCTCGACGGTGGTCTCGGCGCCGAGGGCGTCCAGCCGGCGCCGGACGGCGACCCGCCCACCGGCCAGCCGGTCCACGAAGCGGGCGCCGTCGGTCAGCGCCGGCCCGAACACCCGGCGGGCGGCCGTCAGCAGACCGGGCTCGGTGGCGGTGCCGAGCAGGCGGGAGGGCGCCGGGGTGTCGGCGACGTAGGGCGCGAGCCGGTCGACCAGCCGCACCGGCCGGGACGGCGGGGCGTAGCGCAGCACGAGCACCAGCCCGGTCGAGGCGGCCAGGCCCAGCAGGACCCCGACCACACCCGGGCTCACGCGAGCACCCGCAGGTCCTCGGGCAGCCGGCCGATGCGCAGCATGAGCCGGTAGGCGCCCAGGCACACCGCGCCGCCGCCGAGCAGGATCGCCGTGCCCACCGGGCTGTCGTAGGCCTCGAGCGTCTGCCGCTGGGTGGCCAGCAGGAGCAGCACCACCCAGGGCGCGGCGACGGCCAGCCGGGCGGCCTGCACGATCCAGCCCTGCCGGGTCTCCAGCTCGGCGCGGGCGCGGGCGTCCTCGCGCAGGAAGGTGGCCAGCGTGCGCAGCACCCGGCCCAGGTCGCTGCCGCCGACCTCGCGGGCCACCCGGAGGGTCTCCACGATGCGGTCGCCGACCGGGTCGGCCAGGTCGTCCTTGAGCCGGTCGAGGGCGTCGGCGAAGCGACCGGTGGCGCGGTGCTCGGCGGCGAACCGGGCGAAGGGCGGACGCAGCACGTCGGGCCCACGGGTGGCCAGCGCCGCCAGGGACTCGGGCAGCGACAGCCCGGCCCGCACGGCGGAGGCCAGGTTGTCGACCACCTCCGGCCACACCGCGCGCAGGTCGGCCCGGCGCTTGCCGGCCAGCCGGCGCACCAGCAGGTGCGGGGTGGCCGCGCCGAAGACCCCGAAGGCCAGGGAGATGGTCACCGTGCTGGTCGTGACCAGCACGGTGACGGCGGTGAGCACTCCGAGGCCCACCTGCAGCGCGGTGAGCTGGGCGGGGTTGATGCCGGTGAGGCCGGCGGCGGCCAGCAGCTGCCGCCGGCGGCCGGGGCGCCGCGGGCCGGTCCGTCGCTGCGGTGCGCGGGGGCCGCTGCGCCAGACCAGCAGCAGCCCGACACCCAGCGCCAGGCCCAGCAGGGCACCGGGGACGGTCACCGCCGCTCCCCCAGCAGCGCCGGCAGGTCGAAGCCGGCGGCGGCGAACCGCTCGGGGTGCGGGGGGTAGCCCTCGGCGCGGACGAGCCGGCCCTCCCGGGTGGTGAACACGTCGGCGGTCTCGATGACCGCCCCCTCGGCCCGGCCGGGGAGCGCCACGACCTCGCGCACCCGGCGCTGGCCGGAGGGGTCGGTGCCGACGTGCACGACCAGGTCGACGCTGCTGGCCACGGTGGGGACGACGAAGGCGTGCCCGATGTTCTCCCCGGCGAGCAGCGGCAGCGTGCACATCTTGACCACGGCCTCGCGGGCGCTGTTGGCGTGCAGGGTGCACATGCCCGGCAGCCCGCTGTTGAGGGCGATCAGCAGGTCCAGGCACTCCTCCTGCCGGACCTCGCCGACGACCAGACGGGAGGGCCGCATGCGCAGCGCCTCCTTGACCAGCCGGCGCAGCGGGATCTCCCCGGCGCCCTCGAGGTTGGCCTGGCGGGTCTGCATGGACACCACGTCGGGCAGCGGGACCCGCAGCTCGAAGACCTCCTCGGCGGTGATGACCCGCTCCCGCGCCGGGATCGCCGCGCACAGGCAGTTCAGCAGCGTGGTCTTGCCCGCCTGGGTGCCACCGCTGACCAGGATGTTGAGCCCTGCGGCGACCGCGCCCTCCAGGAACCGGGCGACCTGCGGGGGGAGGGTGCCCAGCGCGACCAGCTCGTCGAGGCTGTGCGCCTGCAGCACGAACTTGCGGATGTTGACCGCCATGTGCCGGCGGGTGATGTCGGGGATGACGACGTGCAGCCGCGAGCCGTCGGGCAGCGTGGCGTCGACGAACGGGGTCGACATGTCGACACGTCGACCCGAGGTGCGCAGCATCCGTTCCACCAGGTCGGCCAGCTGGCCCGGCCCCAGCACGGTGGTGGTCAGCTCGCTGCGGCCGCGGCGGGCGACGAAGACCCGGCCGGGCTCGTTGACCCAGATCTCCTCGACCTCGGGGTCGTCAAGCCACCGCTGCAGCGGCCCGAACCCGGCCACCCGGTCCAGCACGTCGCGCAGCACGCCCTCGGGGTCGGCCAGCGGGGGCAGCGACGAGGACGCCGACCGCTCGGCGTAGTCGGCCACCACCTCGCGGGCCAGCGCCCGCACCGGGGCCGGGTCGACCGCGGGGTCCAGACCGCGCCGGCGGACCAGCTCGCGGACCTCGGCGTCGACGAGGTCCAGCGCGGTCGCCGCAGCGGGCAGCACGGACACGCGTTCCCCCGTTCGACCTGGTCTCCGACCAGCGCAAACTACGAGCGCGACGGCGGCGGGAGAACCCCGCCGGCGCGGCCTGTGGACAACGGCGCGCACCCGTACCCGATCGGGTGAACCGGGCCTGCACGGTCCGGAAGCGGGCGACCACGGTGGGTCAGACCACGGAACGGCCTCGACCGATATCCTGCGCGCGACCCACCCGACCGTGGAGGTGTGCGTGACCGGGACCGCCGGCGACAGGACCCTGCTCGCCACCGCCGTCGACCGCTTCTACGACCTCGTCCTCGCCGACCCGAGCCTGGCCACCTGGTTCGAGGGCGTCGACATGGCCCGGCTGCGCCGCCACCAGGCCGAGTTCCTCGGGAGCGCGCTGGACGGCGGCACCAGCCGGTTCGACCTGCGCACCGCGCACGCCGGCCTGGGCATCGACGACGTGGCCTACGACCGGGTCTGCGCGCACCTGCTGTCGGCGATGGCCGCCGTCGGGGTCGGCGAGGGCTACCTGAGGGAGCTGCGGCGGGCGGTCGAGGGCCTGCGCGACCAGGTCGTGGAGGCCTGACCGCCCACCGCGCGGGTCACCTCAGAACTGCAGCACCAGCCGCCCGCGCACGCCGCCGGCCTCCAGCCGGGCGTGCACCGCGGCAGCCTCGGCCGCAGGCACCACGTCGGCGACCCGGAGGGTGACCTGCCCGGTCTCGGCCAGCCGGCGCAGCTCGTCCAGCGCCGCGGTGTTCTCCGCGTACTGGCGCACCATCACCGGCTCGAAGCGGACGCCGCGGGCCAGCGCGTCGTCCTCCCCGCGGTACCCGCGCACGGTCGACACCACGCCGCCGTCGCGCACCGCGCGGGCGACCTCGGCCCCCTGCAGGGACCCGTCGGCCAGGCCGTCGACCCCGCCCGGGTACCGGTCCAGCACGGCGTCGGCGAACCCGGCACCGCGGTCGAGCACCACGTCGGCGCCCAGCGAGCGGACCAGCTCGCGGTCGGCCTCGGCGGCGTCGGCCACCACGACCAGCCCGTCGACCTTGGCCAGCTGCACCACGTACCCGCCGAAGGCACCCGCCGCGCCGGTCACCGCGATGACCTGGCCGGGCGTCAGGCCCATCCGGTCCAGGGCCAGCCGGGCGGTGAGCCCGTTCATCGGCAGGGACGCAGCCGCGGCGTCGTCCGCACCGGCCGGCACCGGGACGACGGAGCCGGCGGGCAGCACGACCTGCTCCCGGTACCCGCCGTGCGCACCCACCGGGACGACGACCGCCATCACCCGGTCGCCCACCGAGAGCGGGGTGTCGGTGCCCTCGCCGACCTCGTCCACCACGCCGGCGACGTCCATGCCGGGGATCCACGGCATCTCCTGCGGCGCCCCCTCGCGCTGGGCGTAGGTGCCGTTGCGGGCGAAGGTGTCGGTCGGGTTCACCGCGGCGGCGGTGACCCGCAGCCGCACCTCCCCCGGGCCGGCGTGCACCTCGGGCACGTCGAGCAGGTGCAGGGCCTCGGGCCCGCCGAACTCGGTCACTCCGACAGCTCTCATGACCGTTCCCAAGGCACGCACCGCCGTCCCCGATTCCCACAGCAGGCGTGCAGGTACCTCTGTGCCCACCGTCAGGGTCCCGGCCGACTGTGCGCCCATGCCCCCGCTGATGGCGCCCTCCGGTGACCCCCGCACCGCTGCCCCGGTGCTCGACGTCGTCGTCCCCGTGCACGACGAGGAGGCCGACCTCGAGCAGTGCGTCCGCCGCCTGCACGCCCACCTGGCCACGCTGCCCTTCAGCTCCCGCATCACCATCGCCGAGAACGCCTCCACCGACGCCACCCCCGCCATCGCCGCCCGGCTGGCCACCGAGCTGCCCGGCGTCGTCGTCCGCATCGAGACCGAACCCGGCCGCGGCCGCGCCCTCAACCGCGCCTGGGCCGCCAGCGACGCCGCCGTCCTGGTCTACATGGACGTCGACCTGTCCACCGACCTCAACGCCCTGCTGCCCCTGGTCGCCCCCCTGATCAGCGGCCACTCCGACCTGGCCATCGGCACCCGCCTGGCCGGCTCCTCCCGGGTGGTCCGCGGGGCCAAGCGGGAGTTCATCTCCCGCAG
>NZ_FNCF01000013.1 GCF_900100695.1 Klenkia brasiliensis | reverse complement strand
TGGGGTTGCCGGTGAGCAACGAGTACCGGTCGGGGAACGTGGCGCGCAGCGACTTCCAGCGCGGCTCGATCACCTGCAACCTCACCACCGGCGCCGTCTCGGTGGTGACCCGGTGAGCGCGCGCCGCGTCCGCCCCGCGCACCGGCTGGCCGCCGTCCTCGGCGCCTGCGCGGTGGCGCTCACCGCCTGCTCCTCCGACGAGCTGTCCCCGACCGCCGACGGCTCGGGGGCCGCCGCCACGACCTCCACCCCGCACTCCGCCACGACCTCCGCCGGTGCCTCCGCCGGTGCCCCGACCGCCGGCACCGCGGCCGGCGGCACCGCCGGCGTCACGGGCCAGGCGCCGGACCCCTCCGCCGGCGACGGCGTCGACGTGGCCACCGACCCGCCGGCCCCGGCGCCGAACTCGGGCAGCGGTGGGTCCGCGCCCCGCGCGGTCGACGTGACGGTCACCTACTCCGGCTACGACGCCTCCGCCTCGGCCGTGGTCGCCGGGGGCGTCGTCCTGGGCGTCGTCGAGGACACCGGGACCTGCTCCCTCGTGCTCACCCGCGGCGGCCAGCGCGCCACCGCCTCCGCATCGGCCGCACCGGACGTCAGCAGCACGGCCTGCGGTGACCTCCGCGTGGACCGCGCCCAGCTGGCACCGGGGTCGTGGGACCTCGTGCTCACCTACAGTTCGCCGACGTCGACGGGGACCTCGCCCGTCCAGGAGGTCGAGATCCCGTGACCCGCCCCGCCACCGCCCGCCGCCGCGCCGCGCTGTGGGTCGCCGCGGCCCTCGCCCTGGTGCTGCTGCCGCTGGTCGCCGTGGGGTCCCCGCCCGCGCCGCGCCTGGCCCCGGCCGCCGACGGCAGCCAGTTCAGCGCCGGGAACATCATCTCCGACGAGATCTTCTTCGACGGCGGGTCGATGACCGCGCCGGAGGTGCAGGCCTTCCTCGACCTCAAGGGCGCGTCCTGCCGCACCGGCTCCGACGGCACCCCCTGCCTGCGGGTCTACCGGCAGGACACCGTCACCAAGCCGGCCGACGGCCGGTGCGCCACCTACGCCGGCGCCCCCATGGAGAGCGCGGCGGACATCATCGCCAAGGTCGGCGCCGCCTGCGGCGTCAACCCCCGGGTGCTGCTGGTGATGATGCAGAAGGAGCAGTCGCTGGTGACCAACAGCGGCTCGTCGCTGTACGCGACGCGGTACCAGAAGGCGATGGGCTTCGGCTGCCCGGACACCGCGGCCTGCGACACCCAGTACTACGGCTTCTTCAACCAGGTCTACAACGCGGCACGGCAGTTCCAGAACTACCGGCAGCGGCCGACCTCCTACGGCTACCGGGCCGGCCTGACCAACCAGATCCGCTTCTCGCCGGACGCGTCCTGCGGGTCCGCGCCGGTCTACCTGGCCAACCAGGCCACCGCCGGGCTGTACAACTACACGCCCTACCAGCCCAACGCCGCCGCGCTGCGCGCCGGCTACGGCTCGGGCGACAGCTGCTCGGCCTACGGCAACCGCAACTTCTGGATGTACTACACCGACTGGTTCGGCTCGACCCAGTCCCCGGGGGGCGGTGCGATCGCGGCGCGGTACGCCGTGCTGGGCGGGTCCGGCGGGCAGCTGGGCGCGGCGACGTCCCTCATCACCTGCGGTCTGGCCGGCGGGGGCTGCTTCCAGCAGTACGCCGGCGGGGCCATCCACTGGTCGCCCGCGACCGGCGCGGTGGAGACCAAGGGCTGGGTCGCCTCGGAGTGGGCGTCCCAGTCCCGGGAGAACGGCCCGCTGGGCTACCCGGTCGCCCCCGAGGAGCCCGCCGTGGGCGGGGTCCTGCAGCGCTTCCAGGGCGGCACCGTCTGGTCCTCGCCGTCCAGCGGCGCCCACGCCGTCTGGGGGTGGGTGCTGGGGAAGTACACGGGGTTGGGTGGTGAGTCCTCGGTGCTGGGGTTCCCGACGTCGGACGAGGTGGCGGTGCCCGGTGGGGTGT
>NZ_FNCF01000001.1 GCF_900100695.1 Klenkia brasiliensis | reverse complement strand
AACACAAGCGTGTCTCGCGTCCACTGTGCGGTTCTGAAAGAACCGAACACCCCCCAACACCCCAGCCTCCAGGGCTGCGTGGTGGTGGGGTCCGGTCAACTTTCACAGCGTTACGGCGGTCATGGCGAGAGGGAAACGCCCGGTCTCATTCCGAACCCGGAAGCTAAGCCTCTCAGCGCCGATGGTACTGCCCGGGGGACCGGGTGGGAGAGTAGGACACCGCCGGACACCATTCCCAGAACGGGGTCACAGCACAGCTGTGACCCCGTTCTGGCGTTCCCGGGACAATTCCGAGCCGTCGTGCGGCGAGGTGCGGAAACCGGATCGTCACACCCCGGCAGTACGGTCGATCCGTCCATGACGGAAGGGGATCCGTGCACCTGTCACCGCACGAGCAGGAGCGGCTGCTGCTGAGCTACGCGGCCGAGTTGGCCCGGCGCCGGCAGGCCCGGGGGCTCAAGCTCAACCTCCCCGAGGCCACCGCCCTGGTTGCCGACCACGTGCTCGAGGGTGCCCGCGACGGGGTCCTGGTCACCGAGCTCATGCAGAGCGGCCGCACGGTCCTCACCCGCGACGACGTGATGGACGGTGTCCCCGAGCTGCTCGAGGAGGTGCAGGTGGAGGCGACCTTCCCCGACGGGACCAAGCTGGTGACCGTCCACCACCCGATCCCGTGATCCCCGGTGAGGTCATCCCGGCGGAGGGGTGGATCGAGACGCTCCCCGGCGCCCCGCGCACCGAGGTCCAAGTGGTGAACACCGGCGACCGTCCCGTGCAGGTGGGCTCCCACTTCCACTTCGCGCAGGCCAACGCCGCCCTCGACTTCGACCGTGCCGCCGCGCACGGCCAGCGCCTCGACATCGCCGCCGGCACGGCCGTGCGGTTCGAACCCGGCATCGAGCAGACGGTGGTGCTGGTGCCCCTGGCCGGCGCGCGGGTCGTGCCGGGCCTGACCGCGGAAGGGGGTCTGGGCTGATGGTCCGGCTGTCCCGGGAGCGCTACGCCCAGCTGTACGGCCCCACCACGGGTGACCGCATCCGGCTGGCCGACACCGACCTGCTCATCGAGGTCACCGAGGACCGCTCCGGTGGCCCTGGCGCCGCCGGTGAAGAAGCGGTGTTCGGCGGCGGCAAGGTCATCCGTGAGTCGATGGGCCAGGGCCGGGCCACCCGCGCCGAGGGTGCGCCCGACCTGGTCATCACCGGCGCCGTCGTGCTCGACCACTGGGGGGTCGTCAAGGCCGACGTCGGCATCCGCGACGGGCGCATCGTCGCCCTCGGCAAGGCCGGCAACCCCGACACGATGGACGGCGTCCACCCCGACCTCGTCATCGGCCCGGCCACGGAGGTGCTCGCCGGCAACGGCAAGATCCTCACCGCCGGCGGCATCGACTGCCACGTGCACTTCATCTGCCCGCAGATCGTGCCCACCGCGCTCGGCTCCGGGGTCACCACGCTGATCGGTGGCGGCACCGGTCCCGCCGAGGGGTCCAAGGCCACCACCATCACCCCGGGCGACTGGTACCTGGCCCGGATGCTGGAGTCGATGGACGTCTGGCCGGTCAACGTCGCCCTGCTGGGCAAGGGCAACACCGTCTCGCACGCCTCGCTGGAGGAGCAGCTGCGCGCCGGCGCGAGCGGGTTCAAGCTGCACGAGGACTGGGGCTCTACCCCGGCCGCGATCGACGCCGCGCTCACGGTCGCCGGCCGGCACGGCGTCCCCGTCGCGCTGCACTCGGACACCCTGAACGAGGCCGGCTTCGTCGAGGACACCCTGGCCGCCATCGCCGGCCGCAGCATCCACGCCTACCACACCGAGGGTGCCGGGGGCGGGCACGCGCCCGACATCATCACGGTCGCCGGCCACCCGAACGTGCTGCCCAGCAGCACGAACCCGACCCGGCCGCACACCGTCAACACCCTCGACGAGCACCTCGACATGCTCATGGTCTGCCACCACCTCGACAGCTCCGTGCCCGAGGACCTGGCCTTCGCCGAGAGCCGGATCCGGCCCACGACCATCGCGGCCGAGGACCTGCTGCACGACATCGGGGCCATCTCGATGATCGGGTCCGACGCGCAGGCGATGGGCCGGGTCGGTGAGGTCGTGATGCGCACGTGGCAGACCGCGCACGTCATGAAGCGCCGCCGGGGCTCGCTGCCCGGCGACGGCGCGGCCGACAACGCCCGCGCTCGCCGGTACGTCGCCAAGTACACGATCTGCCCCGCCGTCGCGCACGGCATCGACGGGGAGGTGGGTTCGGTGGAGCCCGGCAAGCTCGCCGACCTGGTCCTGTGGGACCCGAAGACGTTCGGGGTCCGGCCGCACGTGGTGCTCAAGGGCGGGATGATCGCCTGGGGGCAGATGGGTGATGCCAACGCCTCGATCCCGACCCCGCAGCCGGTCTACCCGCGGCCCATGTACGGCGCCTACGGCAAGGTCCCGGCGTTGACCTCGGTCCACTTCGTCGCCCAGGCAGCGATCGACGCGGGCCTGGCCGACCGGTTGGCCGTCGACCGCCGACTGGCCGCGGTCGGCGACACCAGCCGGCTGGGCAAGGCCGACATGCCCGAGAACACCGCACTCCCCGACATCCGGGTCGACCCGCACACCTTCACGGTGTCGGTCGACGGTGAGGTCTGGGAGCCCGAGCCGGTCGCCGAGCTGCCGATGGCCCAGCGCTACTTCCTGTTCTGACCATGACCGCTGCGCTGCTCACCCTCGCCGACTCGCGGCTGCCCGCCGGGGGGCACACGCACTCCGGTGGCGTCGAGCAGGCCATCGCCGCGGGGGTGGTCCACGACCCGCGCAGCCTCGAGGTGTTCCTGCGTCGTCGGCTGACCACCGCGGGGGCCACCGCCGCCGGCCTGGCCGCCGCAGCCTGCCGCGTGGTCCGCTCGCCCGGCGACAGTGGTCCGCCAGGGGACGACCCGGCCCCCGGCGGAGCGGCCCGGGACGGCCTGGCCCGGCTCGACGCCGAGGCCGACGCCCGGACCCCCTCCCCGGCGTTGCGGCAGGCGTCCCGGCAACAGGGCCGTGGCCTGGTCCGCGTCGGCCGGCGGGCCTGGCCGACCACGCTGTGGGACGAACTGCCCCCGCACCCCCACCACCCGCTGGCGCTGGGCGTCGCCGCCGCGGCCGCCGGACTGCAGCCGACCGACGCGGCGCAGGCCGCCGCCTACCTGGCGATCACCGGCTCGGCGACCGCCGCGCAACGACTGCTGGCCATGGACCCGATCACCGTCGCGACCGTCACCGCCCGGCTCACCTCGGACGTCGACGCCGTCGCCCAGCACGCCGTCACCCAGCACGCCGCCGACCAGCCGGGGCCGGACCCGGCCTGGCTGCCGGCTGACACCGACCCGCTGCTCGATCTGCTCGCCGAGGTGCACGCGGCCCGCGACGACCGCTACTTCGCCTCGTGACACCGACCTGCCCCGCCCAGCGCGGGACACCCACGACCCCGACCGCCACGACCCCCGGGAGCGACCATGCCGCCTGACCACCTGCTCGACGACTACGTGGACCCCTACGACGACCCCGCCGCCCGCGGCCACCGCCACGGCCCGTTGCGGGTGGGCCTCGGCGGTCCGGTCGGCTCGGGCAAGACCGCGCTGGCCGCCGCGCTGTGCCGCACCCTGGGCGCCGAGCTCGACCTCGCCGTCGTCACCAACGACATCTACACGACCGAGGACGCCGACTTCCTGCGCCGCAACGCCGTGCTGCCCGACGACCGCATCGAGGCCGTGCAGACCGGCTGCTGCCCGCACACCGCTATCCGCGACGACATCACCGCCAACCTCGACGCCGTCGAGCTGCTCGAGTCCCGCCACCCCGGCCTGGAGCTGGTGCTGGTCGAGTCCGGCGGTGACAACCTCACCGCCTCGTTCAGCTACGGCCTGGTCGACGTGCAGATCTTCGTGGTCGACGTCGCCGGCGGGGACAAGGTGCCGCGCAAGGGCGGGCCCGGCGTCACCGCCTCGGACCTGCTGGTGGTCAACAAGACCGACCTCGCACCGCTGGTGGGCGCCGACCTGGACGTCATGCGCCGCGACGCCGCCGCCGTGCGGGCCGACAAGCCCACCCTGCTGATCTCCCTGCGCGAGGACCCGGCCGCCACCGAGGTGGCCGGCTGGGTGCGCCAGCAGCTGCGGAGCCGCGCGGCCCAGCACGCGTGAGGACCCTCGTCGAGGTGGTCGCCCGCGCCGGACCGGGCGGGCGCACCGTGCTGCCCGTCGTCCGCGCGAGCGGCCAGCTCGCCGTGCGGCGGACCGGTCCGTCCACCGTGCACCTGGTCGCCACCGCGTTCGGGCCGCTGGGCGGGGACTACGCCGAGGTCCGGCTCGTCGTCGAGGCCGGTGCGCGGCTGGCGGTGCGCACCGTCGCGGCCGCGGTCGTGCTGCCCGCGCGCGGCGAGTCACCACCGTCGGTGCAGCGGGTCCGCGCCGAGGTCGCCGGCGTCCTGGACCTGCGGGCCGAGCCCACGGTGGTCACCCGCGGCGCCGCCCACCACGCGCTGCTGCACGCCGAGCTCGACGACGACGCCGAGCTGACCGCCACCGAGCAGGTGCAGCTCGGCCGGGTCGGCGAGGAGCCCGGCCGCTGGACCGGGACCACCCGCGTCGAGCGGGCCGGCGTCCCGCTGCTGCACACCACCGTCGGGCTGGGCCCCGGGGCGCCGGCCTGGCTGCCCCCCGTCGCCCCGCGCGCCTACGCCAGCACCGTGCACGCCGGTCGCGCCCTCGACCGGGCCACCGGGACCGACGCCGTCCGGCTGCCGCTGGAGCGTGGTTGGGTGGCGACCGCCTGGGGGGACCGGCTCGCCGCCACCCTGGGCCGGCTGGCCCTGCTCGAGGGCGCCGCACCGGTCGAGGAGGCCCTGTGATCGTCCGCGCCCGACGTGTCGTGCTGCCCGACGGGGAGCGCCCGGCCGCCGTGCACGTCACCGGCGGCCGAATCACCGCCGTCACCGGGTTCGACGACGTCACCGGCGGCGACGAGGTCACGACCCTGGCCGACGACGAGGTGCTGCTGCCCGGCCTGGTCGACAGCCACGTGCACGTCAACGAGCCCGGCCGCACCGAGTGGGAGGGCTTCGCCAGCGCCACCCGGGCCGCCGCGGCCGGTGGCATCACCACCGTCGTGGACATGCCGCTGAACTCGATCCCGCCCACCACCACCCTCGACGGCCTGGCCGCCAAGCGGTCGGTGGCCGCGGGCCAGGTGTCGGTCGACGTCGCCTTCTGGGGCGGCGCCGTCCCCGGGAACACCGGCGAGCTGCGGCCGATGCTCGACGCCGGGGTGGTCGGCTTCAAGTGCTTCCTGCTCGACAGCGGCGTCCCCGAGTTCCCGCCGCTGGACGACGCCGGGCTGCGCGAGGTGCTGACCGAGCTCGCCGCCGTCGACGGGCTGCTCATCGCGCACTGCGAGGACGAGGCCACCATCGAGGCCGCCCCCGACCCGGACGGGCGCAGCTACGCCGGCTTCCTCGCCTCGCGCCCGCCGGCCGCCGAGGAGACCGCCATCGCGCGGCTGCTCGCCGCGGCCGCCGACACCGGCGCTCGGGTGCACGTGGTCCACCTGGCCGACGCGGGGGCGCTGCCGCTGCTGCGCCGGGCGCGGGCCGACGGCGTCCGGGTCACGGTGGAGACCTGCCCGCACTACCTGACCTTCGCCGCCGACGAGGTCCCCGACGGCGACACCGCCTACAAGTGCTGCCCGCCGATCCGCGAGGCCGCCCACCGCGAGGCGCTCTGGCAGGCCCTCGCCGACGGCGACGTCGACCTGGTGGTCAGCGACCACTCGCCGTGCACGCCCGAGCTCAAGCGGCTCGACGTCGGCGACTTCGGGCTGGCCTGGGGCGGCATCGCCGGGCTGCAGGTGACGCTGCCGGCGGTGTGGACCGGGGCGCGGGCCCGCGGCCTCGGGCTGGGCCGGGTGGTGGAGCTGATGTCGGCGGCGCCGGCGGCGCTGGCCGGGCTGCCCGCCAAGGGCGGCATCGCGGTCGGCAAGGACGCGGACCTGGTGGCCTTCGCCCCCGACGCCGTGGCCACCGTGGGGCGGCTGGAGCACCGCAACCCGGTGACGCCCTACACCGGGCGGGAGCTGACGGGGGTGGTGCGGCGGGTGTGGTTGCGGGGCGGACCCGTGGACGGCGCACCGCGCGGCCGGCTGCTCGACCGGGGCGCCTAGGGACCTAGGACTGCGGTTCCTCCCGGGCCGCCTCGTCCAGCACCTGCGGGTCGTCGTCGACCCCGCCGGCGGGGTCGGGTCCGCCGAGCGCGTCCTCGGCGGGGAGGTCGCGCACGTGCTCCTCGGCGCGGGCGCGCAGGTCGTCGTCGGGGTGGGTCATGGTGTCCTCCTGCGGACGTCGGATCGGTGCCCGCTCGACCTACCCGCTCTGCGACAGTGACCACACCCGGTGAACGGAGACCGATGACCCACCCCGCCCCCGACTGGACGGCGTTGCCCGACCTCGCGAACCGCGCCCAGGGCGGTGCCGTGGTCGCCGCGAACGACGAGTTCTTCGCCGCCCGGGAGAACCTGGTGCTGCCCGGTCCGGCGCAGGCCCGCCCCGACTTCGGGCACAAGGGCAAGGAGTACGACGGCTGGGAGACCCGCCGTCGCCGCGAGCCGGGCGAGGACTGGGCGGTCGTCCGGCTCGGCACCCCGGGCGTGGTCGCCGGCGTGGTCGTCGACACCGCGTTCTTCCTGGGCAACTACCCGCCGCAGGCGTCCGTGCAGGCCGTCGCCGTCGAGGGGCACCCGTCGGTCGAGGAGCTCGTCGCCGCCGACTGGCAGCCGCTGCTGCCCCGCGTCGACCTGGCCGGCGGCACCGCCAACGCCTTCGCCGTCGAGCCGGGCCCGCGGGTCACCCACGTCCGGCTCACCATCCACCCGGACGGCGGCGTGGCCCGCTTCCGGGTGCACGGCACCGCCGTCCCCGACCCCCGCTTCCTCGACGCCGGGCCCTTCGACCTGGCCGCGCTGGAGAACGGCGGCCGGGTCACCGCGGTCAGCAACGCCTTCTACGGCAGCCCGCACCAGCTCCTCGGCCGCGGCGACGCGGCGAACATGGGTGGCGGGTGGGAGAACGCCCGCCGGCGCGGGGACGGCAACGACTGGGTCGACGTGCAGCTGGCCTGCGAGGGCGTCGTCGCCCTCGCCGAGCTCGACACCTCGTACTTCCTCGGCAACGCACCGGGTGCCGCGGCGCTGACGGGGCGCACCGCCGACGGGACCGAGGTCGAGCTGCTGCCCCGCACCCGGCTGCAGCCCGACACCCGGCACCGGTTCCTGCTCGCGGACGCCCCCGGGGTGGTCAGCGTCCGGCTGGACGTCTTCCCCGACGGCGGCATGGCCCGGCTGCGGCTGTGGGGCCGGGCCACCGAGGCCGGCCGGGCCCAGTTGCAGCGGGCCTTCGACGGACGGGGCCCCGGCGCGTCCCGTTGACGCCTCAGCCGGCGCGCAGCGCCTCGACCAGGGTGTCGAGGTCGGCGTCGGTGACGTCCAGGTGCGGGGAGACCCGCAGCACCGGCTCCGCCAGCTCGCCCGGTGCGCGCGCCGGCAGGCACAGGGTGGTCACCACGCCGTGCTCGGCGCGCAGCCGGGCGTGGGCGGTGACGACGTCCGGGCCGGTCAGCGTGGTGGACGCCGTCGGCTCGTCCAGCGGCTCGACCGCGGTCCAGCCGGGGACGTCGACGAGCCGCTCGCGCACCGCGCGGCCGATGCCGGCCAGCCGCTCGCGCACCGCGACCGGCCCCGCGGCCAGGTGCTCGCCGATCGCCAGGGTCAGCCCGACCCGGCCGGCCACGTGCGCGTCGTGGGTCTCGTAGGACAGCGCGTCCGCCGGGTCGCCCTGCACCGGCCGCAGGCCGGCCCGGAACCCCGGGCGGGTGACGAGGAACCCGACCCCGCGCGGGCCGGCCAGCCACTTGCGGGAGGTGCCGTAGACGACGTCGGCCGGGACGTCGCAGTCGACCTGGCCCAGTGCCTGCGCGGCGTCGACCACCAGGGGCACCCCGGTGGCCCGGCACAGGCGGGACAGCTCGGTCCAGGGCTGGACGACGCCGCGGTGGCTGGCCACCACGGTCAGGTGCACCGCGGCCGGCGGGTCGGCGCGCACCAGCCGGGCGGTGGCGTCCAGGTCGAGCCGGCCCAGGTCGTCGGCGGGCAGCACCAGCGGATCCAGCCCGGCGTGCGCCAGCGCGGCGAGGTTGCCGTGGTACTCCCCGGGCAGCACGCCGATGCGTGACCCGGCGGGCAGGGACCAGGCGTCGAGCAGGATGCGGATCGACGACGAGGCGCTCTCGGTGAACGAGACGTCCGCGGCGGCCATCCCGACCAGCCCGGCCAGCACCGACCGGCCCTGCTGCAGCAGCATCTCGGCGGACTCCTCCGCCACGTAGCCGCCGACCTCGGCCTCGTGCCGGGCGTGGTGGGCCACCGCGTCGAGCACCTTGGCCGACTGCCGGCTGCAGGCCGCGGAGTCCAGGTGCACGCCGGCGGGCCGGGGACGGGCAGCGCGCCAGGCGGCGCCGAGCTCCGGGTGGGGGAGGGTCACCGCCCCATCCTCGCCGGGGTGGCTCAGAACGGTGTGGCCAGGGTGACCGCGAAGTCGCCGTCGGGGTCGGTCCAGCACTCGGCGACCCGCAGCCCGGCCGCGGCCAGCTCCTGCGCCACCTGCTCGGTGCGGAACTTGGTGGAGACCTCGGTGCGCAGGTCCTCGCCCGCCGCGAAGGGCACTGCCAGGTCCAGCGCGCCGATGCGCACCACCTGGTCGCGGACCGACCGCAGCCGCATCTCGATCCAGGAGTTCTCCGGGTCCCAGAGCGCGACGTGGTCGAAGGCGTCCAGGTCGGCGTCGGCGTCGAGCTCGCGGTCGACGACGGCCAGCACGTTCTTGTTGAACGCCGCGGTCACCCCGGCCGCGTCGTCGTAGGCCGCGACCAGCCGGCCGGTGTCCTTGACCAGGTCGGTGCCGAGCAGGAACCAGTCGCCCGGGTCGAGCATCGCGCCCACGTCGGCCAGGAACGCCGCCCTCGGTCCGGGCTCGAGGTTGCCGATCGTGGAGCCGAGGAAGGCCACCAGCCGGGTGCCCTCCCGGGGCAGCTTGCCCAGGTGCTGGGTGAAGTCGCCGACGGCGGCGTCGACGGCGAGGTCGGGGAACCGGTCACCGATCACCTGGCCGGCGTGGCGCAGCACGGAGGCGTCGACGTCGAAGGGCACGAACCGGCGCAGGGTGCCAGCGGTGGTCAGCGCGTCCAGCAGCAGCTGGGTCTTCTCCGACGTCCCGCTGCCGAGCTCGACCAGGGTGTCCGCGCCCGACAGCACCGCCACCTCGTCGGCGTGCTCGGCGAGGATCGCCCGCTCGGCCCGGGTCGGGTAGTACTCGGGCAGCCGGGTGATCTCGTCGAACAGCTCGCTGCCGCGCGCGTCGTAGAACCAGGTCGGCGGCAGCGTCTTGGGCATCGCCGTCAGCCCGGCGAGCACGTCGGCGCGCAGTGCGGCGCCGGCGTCGACCGGTCCGAGGTGGTCGGTCAGGGTGAAGCTCACTGCAGGGCCTCCAGGGCGGTGCCGTCGGGGGTGACCGTCACCAGGTGCCGGTCGGGGACGTCGGTCCAGCGGGGGTCGTCGTCGTAGGGCTCGCTGGCCAGCACGGTGCCCTCGTCGGTGGCGAGCACCGAGAGCGTGTCGCCCCACGTGGTGGCCAGCAGCCGGGTGCCGTCGGTGGCCAGCAGGTTCAGCCGGGCCGCGGGGTCCGCCGTCCCCACCTCGACGACGACGTCGCCGAGGGCGGTCGCGCCGCGGGCGAAGACCACCGCGGCGAGCTGCGCGCTGTCGCAGACCGACTCCGCCCCGGGGGCGGGCGGCAGCACGGCGCGGTCGACCCGGCCGTTGTGGGACAGCAGCCAGGTGCCGTCGGTGAACGGTGCGGCGGCGGTCTCGTCGACCGGCATGCCGACGGTCGCCGACCGGACGGCGGCCAGCACGCAGGACGAGGACACCGCCGGTGCCACCGAGGCGAAGGACGCCGAGCCCCACAGCGGGGTGGCCGCGCGCCAGCGAGCGGGCTCCGGCCGGTCCGGCGCCCACCAGCCCACGCCCCAGCCGTCGGCGTTGACCGTGCCGTGCCGCTGGCGCCGCGGCGCGTAGGACTGCACGAGCAGGGAGGACGGCGGCTCCAGCACCAGCGAGGCCAGCGTGCGCGGCCGGCCCAGGTAGGCGAGGTGCCTACACATCCCAGGCCAGCCGGACGCCGCTGAAGACCTGGCGCCGCTGCGGGTGGTCCCAGTTGCGGAAGCTGGGCCGCAGGATCGACGCGCCCACCGCCCACGCCCCGCCGCGCAGCACCTTGTAGTCGCCGCCGAAGAACGGGGCGGAGTAGTCGGCGTAGAGCATCGGGGTGAAGCCGGGCCACGCGGTGAAGTCTGAGGAGGTCCACTCCCACACGTCGCCCATCAGCTGCTCGACGCCGTAGGCCGAGGCGCCGGCGGGGTAGGCGCCGACCGGGGCCGGGCGCAGTGCGGTGCCGCCGAGGTTGGCCGTCTCCGGGGTCGGCTCGGTGGAGCCCCAGGGGTACCGGCGGCGACGGCCGGTGGCCGGGTCCCAGGCGGCGGCCTTCTCCCACTCGACCTCGGTCGGCAGCCGGGCGCCGGCCCACCGGGCGTAGGCGTCGGCCTCGAACCAGGAGACGTGCTGGACCGGTTCGTCACCGGGCACCTCCTCGACCACCCCGAACCGGGTGCGGGTGCCGTCGCCGTGCCAGCCCATCGGGTGCGCCAGACCCATGTCGGTGCGCACCTGCCAGCCCCGCCCGCTCCACAGCTCGGGGCGGTCGTAGCCGCCGTCGGAGACGAACCGGGCGTACTCGGCGTTGGTGACCGGCACCCGGCCGATCCGGAAGGCGGGGACGTCGACGGTGTGCGCGCCGCGCTCGTTGTCCAGGCTGAACGGCTCGGCCGTGCCGTCGACGCCGATGACCGCGGAGCCGCCGGGGACCAGCACCGAGGTGCCGGCGACGCCGGGCCGGCCGGGGGGCAGCGGGGTGCCGGTGCCGAGGACGGCGGGGCCGCGCCGCAGCTGCAGGGTCTGCAGCATGGTCTCGTCGTGCTGCTGCTCGTGGCTGACCACCATGGCCACCTCGAATGCGTCGGCCTCGGCCACCCGGTCCAGCACCCGGGCGCGGACCTCGGAGACGTACCCGCGCGCCTCCACCGGCGGCAGGAGCGGGAGCGTGGAGCGGACCGCGCGGGGGTGGGTGAAGGCGTCGTAGAGCTGCTCGACGTCCGGGGGCAGGATGCCGCAGCGGCCGGCCTGGCCGCCGCGCAGCAGCCAGAGGTCCTCCTGCTGGCCGATGTGCGCGAGGTCCCACACCAGCGGGCTCATCAGCGGGTCGTGCTGGCGCAGCAGCTCGGGCTCGTCCAGGTCGGTGAGGTGCAGGGTGCGGTCGCGGGCGGCGGTCAGGTCGCGGACGACGGCGTCGATGTCGGTCCTGAGGTCGGTCACTGGTCCTCCTCGGTGGCCGCGAGCAGCGCGGCCTCGGGTCCGTGGGCTCGGGCGGTGGTGAGCACGGCGGCGCCGGGTCCGGTGCCGGCCTCGACCTGCTCGGCGAGGGCGTGCACGGCCGTGCGCAGGTCGGCGGGCACCCGGTCGGCGGCCGCGGCCAGGCAGTCGCGGGCGGCGGCGTGCAGCGCGGGGTCGGTCAGGCCGAGCCGGGCGGCGGCGGTCCACCGGCCGACGACGGGCAGGCAGGCCGCGGCGGCGGCGTCCGCGGCGTCCGGGTCGTCGAGCAGGGTGGCGGCCACCGCGGCGACGGCGGGCCAGGCCGGGCCGGCGTCGAGGTAGCGGACCTCCAGGAACCCGCGCAGCCGGACCGGCGGGAACAGGGTGGTCAGGTGGTAGTCCAGGTCGGCGGCCGACGGGCGCCGGCCCCCGAGCAGGGTGGTGCCCGCGGCCCAGTCGGCGAACGGGACCCGGCCGGTGACCGGCTCGGCGCCGCCCTCGTCGGTGAACCGGACCAGCATCACCGGGGCGGCGAGGGCGTAGTCGGCCCACTCCTCGGCCGGGTCGCGGCGGCCCAGCAGCGGCCCGCAGCGGGCCTGGTCCAGGTCGCCCCAGATCTGCTGGCGGGTCGAGGCCCACCCGGTCTCCCGGCCGGCCAGCATCGGGGAGCTGGCCGACACCGCGACCAGCACCGGGCCCAGCGCGTGCGCCAGCGCGACCCGGTCGTGCTGCTCGGCCGGCGTGCCGGCCTCCAGGTTCAGCTGCACCGACGCGGTGGAGGTCATCATCGCCGCACCGGCGACGGGGCACCCGACGGCGGTGAAGTGCTGCTCCATGGCGGCGTAGCGCGGGCCGGGGCTGACCCGCGCGGCCGGGCGGGCGGGGTCGGTGCCCAGCGGGGCCAGGCCGAGGCCCGCGGCGCCCAGCACCGAGCGCAGCACGGCCGCGTCGGCGCGCAGGCCCGCCACCGCGGCGGCGACGTCGTCCCCCGGCGGGCCGGACAGCTCGACCTGGCCGCCGGGCTCGAGGGTGACCCGGCTGCGCCCGGGCAGCGGGCCGAGGTCCTCGACCAGCCCGGTGATCCGCGCCCACGGCACCCGGCGCCCCGGGTGCGCCCGGTCGACGAGGTGGGCCTCGAGCTCCAGGCCCACCGGCCCGGGTGCGGCGGGCGCCAGCGCTCCCCGCCGGACGTGCTCGCGCGCCTCGTCGACGCCGGCCAGCTCGCCGACGTGCTCGCCGTGCACGGACATGGCCACGGCCACCCCCTCCAGGTCCGGACCGGTCGACGACGACCGCGGGTCGGTGCGGGGGCGGCTCGCACTGCGCGGGCCGTCCTCGGTGACCACCTTGCACACGACCTACCTCCCGGGGCAACCCCGGGGGCACGTCGACACCTCCCGTTCACCCGCGCAGGATGGGGTGGTGGCACGGGACCGGGACGCCGAGGGCCGGGCGCGCAGCGCCCGCCCCCGCGACGGGCTCGGGCGGCCGCTGCCCTACGGCTCCCCGGACGTCCCGCGGGCACCCGAGGGCGTGGTCCGGACGGCGGAGCAGACCCTCGACGAGGCACAGGCGCTGCTCGACGCCGGCCGGCCCTTCCACGCCCACGAGGTGTTCGAGGACGCCTGGAAGACCGGGCCGGAGGACCAGCGCCAGCTCTGGCGGGGGCTCGCGCAGCTGGCGGTGGGGCTGACCCACGCCGCCCGGGGCAACGCCGTCGGTGCCCGGACGCTGCGCGACCGGGCGGCCGGTCACCTGGACGCCGCGGCACCGGTGGCCGCCGTCCTGGGGGTGGACGCCGGGGCCCTGGCCGCGTGGGCGCGGGGCCCGGCGGAGGACGGGTGGCCGCGGCTCAGGCGGTGACGAGGCGGGCGCCGCGGCGCCGGCGGACGAGCTTGGCGGCGAGGAGGACCAGCACGGCCACGCCGACCACCAGGGGCACGGCGACGTAGACGTCGGGGTCCAGCGGCGGCATCAGGTTCGCCGCCGTGGTGCCGCTGGTGACCAGCACGCTGGCCCACACCACGGCGCCGGCGAACTGGGCGACGGCGAAGCGCCGGTAGGGCACCCCGGCCGCGGCGGCCGCCCGGGGCGTGAGGGTGCGGGTGCCGGCGACGCACTGGGCGACCGCGACGGCCACCAGCGGGTGCTCGCGCAGCCCGCGGAAGACCTTGGACAGCAGGCTGCGGACCTTCCCCCTGGCCTTGAGCGGGGCGTCGCTGTGCGCGCCCCGCCACCACGACAGGTGGGCGCCGACCACGGTGGCCGCGGTGACGACGGCGATGACCAGCAGCAGCGGGAAGCCGCGGTTGACCGCCAGCCAGCCCGCCGCGAGCGCGGCGGTGCTGCCGGGGAGCAGCATGCCGACCAGGAAGGCGGCCTCGGCGACCAGGACGACGGCGATCACGGCCAGGCCCGTGCCCCGCGGGGCGCTGGCCAGGGCGTGCAGGATGTCGTCCACGGCGCGGGTGCTACCCCGCGGGTGCCCCCGACGAACCCGGGCGGGGCCGCAGCGCCTCGACCGCGCGGTGCAGGAACCGGGCCACGACCTGCACCTCCTCGTCGGTCATGCCCTCGAGCACCGCGCCGACGTCCTCGGCCATCGGGGTGAAGAACGCCTGGGCGAGGTCGCGGGCGGTGTCCTGCACCCGGAGCACCACCCGGCGCCGGTCGGTGGTGGAGCGCTCGCGCACCAGGTGGCCCGACCGCTCGAGCCGGTCGACCAGCGCGGTGGTGGCGGGGGAGGACAGCCGCAGCTCGGTGGCCAGCAGGCCCGGGGTCATCTCCCGGCCGGCCACGGCGGCACCCACCACGACGGCCAGCGCGTCCAGGTCGGTGCGGTGCAGGCCGTGGGCGTCGCCGAAGACGGCCGCCGTCCGGTTGCTCTCCACGGCGACCGAGCGGAGGAGCAGGACGACCTCGCGGTGCGCTGCGTCCACCGTCACCTCCGGGTTTCGGTCCGATAGTTCCACGGTAGAGAGATCTGGTCGTCGAGAAGCGTGCGAGGAGTCGGACATGAAGGACACCACACGGGTGGTCGCGGTCGCCGTGGCCGCCGTCGCCCAGGTCGCCGGGAGCCCGCTGGGGAGCGCCCTGTCCGGGCGGAGCGTCGGGGACGTGAGCGACGGGGCCCGTTCGCTGGTCACCCCGGCCGGCTACGCGTTCAGCATCTGGGGCGTGGTCTTCCTGGGGTCGCTGGCCTGGGCCGCCCACCAGGCGCTGCCGTCGCAGCGCGCCAGCGAGGTGCACCGGCGCACCGGCTGGCCGCTCGCGCTGGCCTTCGCCGGCAACGCGGTGTGGGAGGTGGTGTACCCGTTCGGGTCGCCCGCGGCGCAGTGGACCGCGCAGGTGCTCATCTTCGGCATCACCGCGGCCGCCGCGGTGGCCTACGCCCGGCTGCAGGACCTCGACGTGACCGGGGCCGCCCGGGTGCTGCCCGCCGCCACCGCCGGCCTGCTGCTGGGCTGGGTGACCGTGGCGCCGGTGGCCGACGTCGGGAACACCGGGGTGGCGCTGCTGGGCATCGACCCCGGCTCCGCCGCCAGCCAGGTCTGGGCGGTCCTCGCGATGGTCGCGGTGGCGGTCATCGGCGGCGCGCTGGTGCTGGCCTCGAGGGTCGCGGCCGGGCCGTTCGCCCTCGCCGTCGTCTGGGGCACCACCGCGATCGCCGCGGCCGGCGGCCCGCTGCCGGTCACCGTGGCCGCGCTGGGCGCCGCGGTGGTCGTCGCCGGGTCGCTGGTCATCCGGGCCCTGGCGCTGCGCAGGCGCCGGGAGGCGCTGCTCGTCGGCTGATCACGAACGCGGTCCGCGGGTGGGCGGGTTGTGGTCGCAGAGTTCGGTGGTGCACCGCTGGACCCCGCCGTCCCCGGGACCGACCATCGACGGCGTGACGAGCGACGTTGCCCTGACCACCCCGCCCGCGCCGACGCCGCCGGTGCGCGGGCCGGTCACCTCGGCGTCCTACTCGATCACCGTGCGGCTCTCGGCCGACGGCGACCCGGCCAGCGTCGGCCGCATCGCCACCGCCGTGGGCTCGGCGGGCGGCGCGGTCACCGCGCTGGACGTCGTGGAGTCCCGCTCCGACGGGCTGACCGTCGACGTCACCTGCTCGGCCGCCGACGCCGCGCACTCCGAGGAGGTCGTCGCCGCGCTGGACGCCCTGCCGGACGTGCACGTGCGCAAGGTCAGCGACCGCACCTTCCTCCTGCACCTGGGCGGCAAGATCGAGGTGGGCTCCAAGGTCCCCCTGCGGACCCGCGACGACCTGTCCATGGCCTACACCCCCGGCGTCGCCCGGGTCTGCCTGGCGCTGGCCGACCACCCCGAGGACGTGCGCCGGCTGACCATCAAGGGCAACACCGTCGCGGTGGTGACGGACGGGTCCGCCGTGCTGGGCCTGGGCGACATCGGGCCGGGCGCGGCCATGCCGGTCATGGAGGGCAAGGCGGCGCTGTTCAAGCGGTTCGGCGACATCGACGCCTGGCCGATCTGCCTGGACACCCAGGACGTCGACGAGATCGTGCGCACCGTCGAGCTCATCGCCCCCGGCTTCGGGGGCATCAACCTCGAGGACATCGCCGCGCCCCGCTGCTTCGAGATCGAGGCCCGGCTGCGCGCCAAGCTCGACATCCCGGTGTTCCACGACGACCAGCACGGGACGGCGATCGTGGCCCTCGCCGCCCTGCGCAACGCGCTGCGGGTGGTGGACAAGGAGCTGGCCGACGTGCGCATCGTGGTCGCCGGCGGCGGCGCGGCCGGGACGGCGATCGTCTCCCTGCTGCTGGAGGCCGGTGCCCGGCACGTGCTGGTGTGGGACCGCGAGGGCGTGCTCTCCCCGGACGACGACCGGCTCTCCCCGGCCAAGCTCGAGCTGGCGCGGCGGACCAACCCCGCGTGCGTGCGCGGTGAGCTGACCGACGCGCTGGTCGGGGCCGACGTGTTCATCGGCGTCAGCGCCGGCAACGTGCTGCCGGTCGAGGCGCTGGAGCACATGGCCGAGCGCTCCATCGTCTTCCCGATGGCCAACCCGACGCCGGAGGTGGACCCGATCCGGGCCCGCGCGCACTGCGCGGTCGTCGCGTCGGGCCGGTCGGACCTGCCCAACCAGATCAACAACGTGCTGGCCTTCCCCGGGGTGTTCCGGGGCCTGCTGGACGCCCGGGCCACCGAGATCCGACCCGGGATGCTGCTGGCCGCGGCCGACGCGCTGGCCGCCGTGGTCCGGGACGACCAGCTCAACGCCAACTACATCATCCCCAGCGTCTTCGACACCGCGGCGACGGAGGCGGTGGCGAAGGCGGTCGAGGAGTCGGCCCGGCACACCCCCGGGGCCACCGTCGACCTGGACGAGGACAGCCTCCCGGTCTGATCTAAGGTGAGCCTCACCTAACTAATAGGAGGCTCACCGTGGCACGCCCGACCACCCCGATCGCCCTCGCCGTCGCCGCCGGCGTGCTGCTCGCCGGCTGCGGCACGGACGCTCCGGCGCCGGCGGCGCAGCCGGAGGAGGGCACCCGCTCGGTCGTGCACGCGCTGGGCACCACCGAGATCACCGGCACGCCCGAGCGGGTCGTGGTGCTGGACTCCGGTGAGCTGGACGCGGTCACCGCGCTCGGCGTCGTGCCCGTGGGCGCGGTGGAGACCGAGGGCCTGCTCGACGAGCTGGCCGCCACCCACGGCTTCGACGCCGACGACGTGGCGGTCGTCGGGTCGATCGCCGAGCCCGACCTGGAGGCGGTCGCCGCGCTGCAGCCGGACCTGATCCTCACCAACGCCGTCCGGCACGAGGCCATCCACGAGCAGCTCTCGGCCCTCGCGCCGACCGTGCAGGCCGCCGAGCTGGGCGCGGTGTGGCAGGAGAACTTCCTCCTCGACGCCGAGGCCCTGGGGATGACCGAGCGGGCGGAGGAGATCCTGGCCGACTACGAGCGCCGGGTGGAGGAGATCGGTGCCGCGTGGGGCGACCCGGGTGCCACCGAGGTCGCCGTCCTGCGGTTCATGGGCGGGGACCAGATCCGGGCCTACGCCCGGGGGTCCTTCGTCGGCAGCGTGCTGGAGGACGTGGGGTTCCGGTGGCCGGCCGCGCTGGACACCACCGACAACCGGGTGGAGCTGACCGCGGAGTCCCTGGACCTGGTCACCTCCGACGTCGTGTTCTGGTCGCCCGGGTTCAGCGACGGCGGGGCGGCGGAGTCGGCGTCGCTGATGGCGGGCGAGCTGTGGACCTCGCTGCCCCCGGTGCAGGCCGGCGGTGCCCACGAGGTCGACGACAGCCGCTGGTTCCTGGGCCTGGGCCCGACGGGTGCCGGCCTGGTCCTCGACGACCTCGCGGAGATCACCGCCTCCCGCTGACCACCCCGGCCGGGGGACGGCACGTGGACGCGGTGGAGCCCGGAGGGCGACCATGTACAGGTGCCGGAGCTGCCCGAGGTCGAAGCGTTGGCTGCGTTCCTGCGGGAGAACGCCGTCGGCAAGGTGGTCACCCGGGTCGACCTCGCCGGCATCCAGACCCTGAAGACGTTCGACCCGCCGCTGGGGTCGCTGGCCGGCCTGGAGGTCACCGGTGCCGGCCGCGCCGGGAAGTTCCTCGACCTGGACGTCTCGGGGATCCACCTCGTGGTGCACCTGGCCCGCGCGGGCTGGCTGCACTGGCGCGCCGAGCTGCCCACGGCCCCGCCCAAGCCGGGCAAGGGGCCGCTCGCCGTCCGGGTGCACCTGGACGACGGCGCCGGCTTCGACCTGACCGAGCAGGGCACCCGCAAGGGCCTGGCGGTCTACGTCGTCCGGTCGCCGTCCTCGGAGGTGCCGGGCATCGCGCGGCTGGGCCCGGACGCCCTGGAGGTGGACGCGGAGTCCTTCACCGCGCTGATGCGCGGGCGCAAGGGCCAGCTCAAGGGCGCGCTGACCGACCAGACGCTGCTGGCCGGCATCGGCAACGCCTACTCCGACGAGATCCTGCACGTGGCGAAGCTGTCGCCGTTCAAGGGCGCGGACAAGCTCACCGACGAGGAGGCGCTGCGGCTGTACGACGCGGTGCGCACCACGCTCACCGACGCGCTGGAGCGCCAGGTCGGCCAGCAGGCGGCCAAGCTCAAGGGCGAGAAGCGGGCCAACCTGCGGGTGCACGCCCGCACCGGCCTGCCGTGTCCGGTGTGCGGGGACACGGTGCGCGAGGTGTCCTTCGCCGACACGTCGCTGCAGTACTGCCCGACCTGCCAGACCGGCGGCAAGCCGCTGGCCGACCGGCGGATGTCCAAGCTCCTGCGCTGACGGGCCCGGCACGAGGCAGGGGAAGCCCTGCACCCGCCCCCGGGGCCCGGAGGTGGGTGCAGGGCTTCCCCTGCCTGGCGGGTCAGGCGTCGGCGGGCTCGAACGCGGCGCGGTCGACCTTGCGGTGGTACCGCGAGCCGAGCTTGCCGCCGAGCATCGCGCCGAGCAGCGTCACCAGCAGGACCGCGCCCAGGGCGATCAGACCGCCCGTGGTGGCGGTGCCGGAGTCGACCGGCAGCGACGGCAGGTTGAGCTGGTCGAAGAAGTTGTACTGCGTGCCCAGCACCAGCCCGGCGAGCGCGGCCAGCACGAGGACGATGATCCCCCACAGCCAGACGCCGAGGCCCTGCTTGGTGCCGTTGAACCGGGCCATCCGGCCGGCCACGTAGCCACCGGCCAGGTAGGCGATGAACAGCACGACGAGCAGCGCGATCGCCGCGCCCAGGCCGATGCCGGTGTCCGCCTGGTCGGCGGCCTGCTGCGGGGTGCCGAGCGTGGAGTAGAGACCGAAGGCCAGGCCCGCGGCGGAGAGGATCGCCAGCAGGATCACCGCGATGCCCACCGCGCTCATCCAGCCGAAGAACGCCGAGCCCATGTGCAGGCCGCCGTAGCGGGCGCGCTGGACGGCCGCCATCTCCTTGGCCGAGGTCGGGATGACGGCGCCGGTCCGGTCGTCGCGGCCGTCGCCGTCGCGGTCGACCGGGGCCGCCGCCACCGGGGTGCCCGCCGCGACGGTGTCGTGCCGGTGGTCGTCGTGCCGGACCTCGTCGTGACGCAGGTCGGCGTGGTCGTCGTGGCGCAGGTCGGCGTGGTCGCCGTGGTGGCGGTCGCCGTGCCGGGCCGCGGTGTCGGTGGCGGTGCGGTCCGCGAACGGGTCGGCGGCGTGCGCCGGCGTGGAGGCGCCGGCGCCCGGTGCCGCGTCGTTGGCCGGGCTGGTGCCCGGTGCCGCGTAGGTCCGGTCGGCGGTGGGGTCGGCGAAGCCCTGCTGGCCCGCGGTGCTGCCGGTTCCGGGCTGTGCCCCGTACCGCGCGTTCGGGTCGGGGGTCGTGCCCCGGGTGTCGTCGGCCATGGTGCGTCCCCTCCTGGGAGGTCGGCACCGGGGCCTGGTCGGCCCCGGTCGTCGACGCTGTGTGCCCACGACGCCCGGTGGCGAACCCCCGCCGGGCTCACTCGGCGACGGCGGTCCACCAGTCGGGCGTCTGCGGGACGTCGCCGGTGAGGTCCAGCCGCTCGCCCGGCCGGGGGACGACGACCGGGACGTCGCCGGCCGCGGCCAGCAGCCGGTCGACGGGCTCGGCCCACGCGTGGAAGGCCAGGTTGAAGGTGGCCCAGTGGATGGGCAGCAGCACGCGGCCGCCCAGGTCGCCGTGCGCGCGGACGGCCTCCTCGGGGTCCATGTGGATCGCCGGCCACTGCGGGGCGTAGGCGCCGACCGGCAGCAGGGTCAGGTCGAAGGGGCCGTGCTGGGCGCCGATGGCGGCGAAGGCGGGGTGGTAGCCGGTGTCCCCGCCGAAGAAGACGCGGTGCCGCGGCCCGCGGACCACCCAGGAGGACCACAGCGTGTCGTCGCGGGTGAGGCCGCGGCCGGAGAAGTGCCGGGCCTCGGCGCACACCAGGGTCAGCTCGCCGACGCGGTGCTCGCCGTCCCAGTCCAGCTCGACGACCCGGTCGGCGGGCACGCCCCAGCGGCGCAGGTGCTCCCCGATGCCCAGCGGCACGACGAAGGGGGCGTCCTGCTCGCGGACCAGCCGCTCGACCGTGGGCAGGTCGAGGTGGTCGTAGTGGTCGTGGCTGATCAGGACGGCGTCCACCCGGGGCAGCTCCTCCAGCGGGCCGGGCACCGGGTGCAGCCGCTTGGGCCCGACCACGGCCGACGGCGACACCCGCTCGCCCCAGACCGGGTCGACGAGCACGCGCGCGCCGTCGACCTCGAGCAGGGCGCTGGCGTGCCCGAACCAGGTGACTGCGAGGTCGGCGGCCTTCGCGGGCAGCTGCGGGGTGACGAGGGGGACCGGCCGGGCCGGCGCGCCGCGGCGGCGGCTGCGGCGCAGCTCGCGGACCAGCTCGGCCCGGTCGCCGTCGACGGCCGTCGGGGTGGGCAGCGTGTTGCGGAACTTGCCGTCGGAGAAGTTCGGCGACCCGGCGACCGTCGGGCGCAGGGCGCGGCGGCCGGCGCCCAGTGCGCGCGGCACGCCCCAGGCGGCGCGGGTGACCAGGGCCGCGGGGACGGCGAGGGCGGCGGTGAGCGCGGCGGTGAGCGGGGGGCGGTGGCGGGTCGGCACGCCCCCAGCATCCCCGGCCCGGCGTCGGCCCGCCGCGACCGGGGACGCCGCCGTCAGCCGGTGGGGGTGGTGGACGTCGTGGTGGACGACGTGCTGGACGACGAACTGGACGACGTGCTGGTCGGTGTCGTCGTGCCGGGTGTCGTCGTGGTGGGCGAGGTGCTGGTGGGCGGCGACGTGGTGGTGGGCGACGTGCTGCCCGGCGTCGTGGTGGTCGGCGTCGTGGTGGCGGGTGCCGTCGTGGTGGGCGGCGACGTGGTGGTGGGCGTCGTGCTGCCCGGCGTCGTGGTGGTCGGCGTCGTGGTGGTCGGCGCCGTCGTGGTGGTGGTCGGGGGAGCCGTGGTGGTGGGGACCGGCGGGGCCGTCGTCCCGGCGTCGGTGGGCACCGACGAGGCCGCCGTGGTCGGGGGTACCGAGGAGGGCACCGCGGTGGTGGGCGGCAGCGAGCCGGGCGTGGCGGGCACCAGGGTGGTCGTCACGACCGCGGTGAGCGCCGGCGGCAGCGTAGTGCGCGCCGTGGACGCGGGCGCGGCGGCCGGCGGGGTGCCCGGCGGCGGGGTGGTGAGCGGGGCCGGCGGCAGCGACGTGGCCGACGACGGCGCCGGGGTGGTGGCCGACCCCTCGGTGGCGGTCGTGGTGCTGCCGGCGGGGGAGCCGGTCCAGCTGGGTGCGGCGACCGGGGGGACCTCGGTGGGGGTGCCGCCCTCGGGCGCGGCGGCGGCGAGCAGGGTCAGGCCACCGGCGGCGGCGGCACCCAGGCCCAGCGCGGCGACGGGCAGGGCGCGTCGGCGCATCCGCCGGGCGCGGGGACGACGGGGGACCACGCGGACCGGGGGTGCCGGGGGGACGACCTCGGCGGGCACCACGACGGGCACGTCGCCGGTGTCGGCGTGCCGTCCGTAGTTGTCCGCATCGGGGTCCAGCCAGGGCTGGCGCGGGGTGTCCTCGGCGTCCGTCATGGGCTGCGGTCCTCCGTCCTGGGTGGCCACCCATGGCACCACGGGGACGGTGCACCTGCACGCTGACCTGCGCGTATGTGGCGCAACGTCCTCGGCTGCTCACGGAACGGCGTCGGAGCCGGGGGTGGGCGCACCGGTGCGCGAGGATGCCGGGACCACCGAGGGAAGGGGTCGCCCGTGGACGACGTCTCGGCCATCCTGCTGGCCGTCCTGGTCGGCGGCGTGCTCGCCGGGCTGCTGCGGCTGCCCCCGCTGCTGGGTTTCCTGGCCGCCGGCTTCGTGCTCGCCCCGCTGGGGGTGCAGGCCCCGCCCGAGCTGTCCACGGTGGCCGACCTGGGCGTCACCGTGCTGCTGTTCGGGGTCGGGCTCAAGGTCGACCTGCGCTCGCTGGTGCGGCGGGAGGTGTGGCTGACCTCCTCGGTGCACGCCCTGGTGTCCACCGGGGTGACCGCGGGCCTGCTGGGGCTGCTCGCCGTCCTCGGCGTGGGCCTGGCGGCCGACGGCGGCCCGCGGGCGTGGCTGCTCATCGGGTTCGCGCTGTCGTTCTCCAGCACGGTGTTCGTGGTCAAGGTGCTCGAGGAGCGCGGGGCCACCCAGACGCTCACCGGGCGGTTGGCCATCGGCGTGCTCGTGGTGCAGGACCTGCTCGCGGTGGTGTTCCTCGCGGTGGCCGAGGGCACCGCGCCCAGCCCCTGGGCGCTGCTGCTCGTGCTGCTCGTCCCCGCCGCGCCGCTGCTGCGCGGGGTGCTCGCCCGGCTGGGCCACGACGAGCTGCTGCCGCTCTACGGGATCGTGCTGGCGCTGGTGCCCGGGTACGCGCTGTTCTCGGCGCTCGGGGTCAAGGGTGACCTCGGTGCGCTGCTGCTGGGCGTGCTGCTGGCCGGCCAGCCGCGCTCGGCGGAGCTGGCCCGCTCCCTGTTCAGCATCAAGGACCTGCTGCTGGTCGGGTTCTTCGTCTCGATCGGCCTCGCGGGGCTGCCCACCGGCGCCGAGCTGCTGGTCGCCGGGGTGCTGCTGCTGGCGCTGCCGGTGCAGGGCCTGGCCTTCGTCGTGCTCTTCTACCTGGCCCGGCTGCGCCGGCGCACCGCGGTGTTCACCGCCACCGCGCTGACCAACTTCTCGGAGTTCGGGCTGATCGTGGTCGTGGCGCTGCCCGACGACCTGCTGGACCCGGGCTGGGCCACCCCGCTGGCGGCGGCGGTCGCGGCGTCCTTCGTGCTGCCCTCCCTGGTCGGTGACCGGCCCGACCGGCTGGTGGTCGCGCTGCGCCGCTGGCTGCCCGACCGCCCCGACCACCGGCTGCACCCCGACGACCGGCCGCTGGACCTGGGCGACGCGCAGGCCGTCGTCCTCGGCATGGGCCGGGTGGGCTCGGCGGCGCACCGGCGGCTGGCCGGGGAGTACGGGCTGCGGGTCATCGGGATCGAGGCCGACCCCGGCCGGGTGGCCCAGCTGCAGGCCGAGGGCGTGCACCTGATCGAGGGCGACGCCACCGACCCGCGACTGTGGGAGGAGCTGGAGCTGCACCACGTGGAGCTGGTGCTGCTGGCCATGCCCGCCCACGACAACAACCTCGCCGCGCTGACCCGGCTGCGCGCGCACGGGTTCACCGGCGCGGTCGCCGCGGTGACCCAGTTCGACGACGACCTCGAGGAGATCCTGGCCGGCGGGGCCGACATCGGCCTGCAGCTGTACGAGGGCGCGGGCGCCGAGCTGGCCGACCGCGCCGTCGCCCGCCGCACCGACGCCGCCCCCTGAGAGGTCGGTATCGGAAGCTCCACCCCCGCCATCCGGTCCCGGGGAGGGGGTAGAGCTTCCGATACCCGGGCGGGGCGGGCGGGGTAGCCGGGTGGGTCAGGCGGCGATGGCGGCCACCGGGGGCGTGCGGGCGGCCCGGCGCGAGGGCAGCACGCTGGCCAGCAGCCCCGCGGCGGTGGCGACCACGACGATCGCGCCCACCTGCAGCCACGGGACCGAGATGACCGTGCCGTTCGCCGACAGCGACCCCAGCACCGAGGCAGCGCCGACCACGCCGTAGCCCCCGCCCAGCAGCACGCCGAGGACGGCGGCCACCCCGGCGACCAGCACCGCCTCCCACGCCAGCAGGCCGCGCAGCTGGCGGCGGGTCAGCCCCAGCGCCCGCAGCAGACCGCTCTCCTGGCGGCGCTCGACCACCGACAGGGCCAGGGTGTTGCCCACCCCGATCAGCGCGATGAGCACGGCCACCCCGAGCAGGCCGGTCACCACCAGCAGCAGGGTGTCCAGCACGTCGTCCAGGGCGGCGCGCTCGCTGGCGATGCCGGTGACGAACGCGGTGGGCACGGCGGTGCCGGCCAGGTCGGTGACGGCCTCGACCGCGGTCGCGGTGTCGGCGGCGTCGGCCAGCCGCAGCCAGACGGTGCCCAGCCCGGCGTCGGGCACCAGCGCGGACAGCTCCGTGCCGGTCAGCCGCGGCGCGGCCAGGTCGTCGCTGCCGACCACGGTGGTCAGGGTCAGCGACCGGTCGCCGGCGGACAGCGCGACGGGGTCGCCGTCGCGCACGCCCCACTGGTCGGCGAGGTAGCCGGGCAGGACGACCTGGCCGAGCTCGGGGAGCGGCTCGTCGACGGCCGAGCGCAGCACCGGCAGCGTGGCGGGGACGTCGAAGCCGTCGGCGGACCACACCTCACCGTCGGGCCCGGTGACCTCGCCCGTGGTGATCCCGACGCCCGCGGCGACCCCGTCCACCCCGGTCAGCTGACCGACCAGTGACTTCGGCATGTCCGCGCCGAAGCCGGCGACCACCACGTCGGTGGGGTAGGCGGCGTCCAGCCCGGCCGAGGCGGTGGCCCGGGCCGACGCGGCGCCGACGACCATCGCGGTGGTGAGCGTGACGCCGATGACGAGCGCGGTGGCGGTGGCCGCCGTCCGGCGGGGGTTGCGGGTGGCGTTGCCCGCCGCCAGCCGGCCGGGGACGCCACCGGCGCGGCCGAGCAGCCGGCCCGCCGCGGCGACCACCGGCGGGACGGCCCGCTGGGCCAGCAGCAGCGCGCCGAGGAAGCTGAGCACGCCCCCGGGCAGCGCCACCAGCACCTCGCCGGCGACCGCGCCGACGAGCAGCAGCGCGGTACCGGGGACGAGCAGCAGCAGGCCGAGCACCAGCCGCAGCACGCCGGGCCGCGAGCGCAGCGGGGCGGCGTCGACCGGGCGCAGCGCGGCCAGCGGCGCCACCCGGGTGGCGGCCCGGGCCGGGGCGAGCGCGGCGACCACGGTGGTCACGGTGCCGACCACCAGCCCGGCGACGACGGCGACCCACGGCACGGAGACGCCGGCGAGCGGGATGGGGGAGTCCAGCGCCCCGGCCAGCGCGGAGACCGCGGCCGCGAGGCCGGTGCCGGCCAGCACGCCCAGCACCGAGGCGGCCAGGCCGGTGACCAGGGCCTCGCCCAGCACGCTGCGGCGGATCTGCCCGGACGTCGCACCGACGCAGCGCAGCAGCGCCAGCTCCCGGGTCCGCTGGGCCAGCAGCACGGCGAAGGTGTTGGCGATGACCAGCCCGGCGACCAGGACGGCGACGGTGGCGAAGACCAGCAGCACCACGGCCAGCGCGTCGGAGTCACCGGTCATCGCCGCGGCGGCGGCCTCGGCCGCCTCGGTGCCGGTCCGCACGGTGACCTCGCCGGTGGTGGTCAGCGCCGCCTGCAGCGCCGCCGGGTCGGGGTCGCCGGCGACGAGCAGCTCGCTGGCCCAGGCGCCCCACTGCCGGGCCTGCTCGGGGGTGACGAACCCCTGGGTGAACAGGCCGCCGGTGACCGACCCGGAGGTGTCGACCAGCCCGGTGACGGTCAGGTCGCCGGTCAGCTCGGTGCCGTCGGCGTCGTAGGTGGTGAAGGGCACGACGTCACCGACGGCGACGTCGGAGCCGGCCGACAGCGCGATCTGGCCGGGCTGCGTGGGCAGGCTGCCGGCGGCCAGCTGCTGCCAGCGCAGGGCGGGGGCGTCGGCGACGGCCCCGATCGAGACGTAGCGGGCGCCGGTGGTGCCCGGCAGCACGGCCTGCAGGGAGGTGTCCCACTGCGGGGCGACCGCGGTGACCCCGGGGACGGCGGCCACGGCCGGGACCTGGTCGGCGAGGGTGTCGCCCTCGGTGGAGGACACCACCAGGTCGGCGCCGGTGTACTGCGCGCCGACGGCGTCGAGCACGGTGGTCCTGGCGGTCTGGTTCAGCACCAGGGTGGCCACGACGAAGGCGACGGCGATGACCACCGCCGTCGTGGAGGCGACCAGCCGGCCGGCGTGGGCGCGGACCTGGGCGAGGAGGACGCGGCGCACGGCTCAGCCGCCCAGTCCGCGCAGGGCGTCGATGACGGCGTCGGCGGTGGGCTGGTGCACCTCGCCGGCCAGGTGCCCGTCGGCGAGCAGCACCACGCGGTCGGCGTAGCCGGCGGCCACCGGGTCGTGGGTGACCATGACGACGGTCTGGCCGGTCTCCCGGACGCTGGAGCGCAGCAGGCCGAGCACCTCGGCGCCGGTGCGGGAGTCCAGGTTGCCGGTCGGCTCGTCGGCGAACACGACGTCCGGGCGGGGCAGCAGGGCACGGGCGACGGCGACGCGCTGCTGCTGGCCCCCGGAGAGCTCGTGGGGCCGGTGGCCGAGCCGGTCGCGCAGGCCCAGGCGGGCCACGACGTCGTCCATCCAGGCCTGGTCGGGCCGGTGGCCGGCCAGCTGCATGGGCAGCACCATGTTCTCCGCCGCGGTGAGCACCGGCAGCAGGTTGAACGCCTGGAAGACGAAGCCGATGCGCTCGCGGCGCAGCGTGGTCAGCTGCTCGTCGCGCAGCCGGGTCAGCTCGGTGTCGCCGAGCCACACCTGCCCGGCGGTGGCGGTGTCCAGCCCGGCGAGGCAGTGCATGAGGGTGGACTTGCCGGAGCCCGACGGGCCCATGATCGCGGTGAACCGGCCGCGCTCGAAGGCGACGTCGACCCCGGCGAGCGCGGAGACGGCGGTCTCGCCGCGGCCGTAGGTCTTGCGCAGGCCGGCGGCGCGGACGGCGGCGGTGGTCGGCGGTGCCTCGCCGGGGACGGTCATCACGGGCACGGTCATGCGGGGCTCCTCGAGCACGGGCGGTGGGGTCGCAGCCAGCCTCGCGACGGGGGGCGTCCTCCCGCGTCGGAGCTGGGTCCCGACCGCGGTGCGCCCGCGCTGCGCCCCGGGGCGGACCCGGGTCATCCCGCGGGGGGACCTCAGCCGGCCGGCAGCTCCCCGGCCAGCAGCTGCTCCGCGGCGGTCTCCAGGTCCAGGTCGCGGGCGAAGGCGAGCGCGCGGAGGGTGGCCAGCGCCGTCCCGCTGGTGGTGCCCTGCTCGGTGGCCAGCCGGCCGACCGCCACCCACACCCGCTGGCGGGCCTGCACCGCGTCGGTGCGCAGCGCCGCGGGCACGCCGAGCACGGCGTCCGAGCCCGCCGCGAGCCCGGCCGCGAGCTCCGCGCCGGCGACGTCGGCGACCGCCCCGGCGGCGGCCACCAGGTCCGGGCCCGGGGCGCCGGGGTCGTGGGCGTAGAGGTCGAGCACCACCGACCCGGCCAGCGGGCCGCCGACCGGCAGGGCCAGCACGCTGCGGAAGGGGGTCTGCGCGGCCAGCTGGACGGCGAACACCGGCCAGCGCACCACGAGCTGGTCGGCCGGTGCCAGGACCGGGCCGCCGTCCCGGTGCGCCGCGGTGCAGGGGCCGTCGCCCAGGGCGAACTGCAGCCGCTCGGCCGCGCCGGCCAGCGGGTCGCTGGCGCCCAGCGGGACCCGGCGGCCGGCCAGCAGCACGAGGCTGAGCCCGGCGCCGTCGACCGGCAGCACCTCCACGGCGGCCTGCGCCAGCCGGCCCGGGAGCAGCAGCGCGCCGTCGTCGTCCGCGGACCTGTCCAGCGCGACCCGGAACGCCTCGCCGGGGGCGCTCACGGTGCCTGCACCGCGGGCAGCAGCACGCGGTCGACCAGCGCCGTCACCTCCGGCAGGGCCATCGCCGGCACCGGGGTGCTGCACCGCTCCCACCACAGCGCCTGCAGCACCCGCAGCAGCAGGCGGCGCTGCAGCGTGGTCACGGGCCGGCCGCGCCGGACCTCCCGGTCGCAGACCTCGGCCACGGCGTCGCCGAGCGGGGCGACCAGTGCCCCGTCGAGGGCCTCCCGCAGGCGCGGGTCGTGGTGGACCAGCCCCAGGGCGGCGGCTACGGCCCGCTCCTCCGTGCCGGGTGGGCGGGTGAAGGGGTGCAGCAGGGCGACCAGGTCGCCGCGCAGGGACCCGGTGGCGGGGGGCAGGGGGACCAGCCGCACGCCGTCCAGGGCGTCGGCGAGCAGCGCCGACATCGTCGGCCAGCGGCGGTAGATGGCCGCCTTGCCGGCACCGGTGCGGGCGGCCAGCGCCTCGGCGTTGAGCTTGCCGTACCCGCGCTCGGCCACCAGGGCGACGGCGCCGTCGAGCAGCCGACGGGTGAGGTCGGCGTCGCGGGGGCGTCCGGTGCGGACGCGCGGGGGAGGCGGCACGGTGCTCGATCCCGGGCACACCGGTGCCCTGGCCGGAGGGCTCCGCCCTCGAGCACGCCGCAGCTGGACGCCCGGCACTGGCCGGTGGGAGGACGTTACCGCGCCCTCAGCCCGCCAGCAGGTCGCCCGTGCCCGCGGCCCCCACCGGGACCGTGGAGCCGTCGCCGGCGTCGACCACCACGTCGGTGTCCCGGCGCTCGTCGGGGAGCCGGTCCGTGCTGGCCGGACCGGTCAGCAGCACCGTCGCCCGGGCGGCCCCGGTGCCGCGCTCGGCGACCACGCAGCGCACGGCCACGACGAGCCCGGCCGGGTCGGTGCCGGCCTTGAACCCCTGGGTCCCGCAGCCGATGGTCTGCAGGCTGCCGTCCGCCAGCCGGGCGGCCCACGCCGTGCTCACCACCAGGGCGCCGCTGGGCTGGGGCACCACCAGCACCGCGGCGTCCACCCCGCCGCCGCGCGGGCCGGGCAGGGTGCCGGCCCACAGCAGCTGCGGGGACAGGGTGGCCGGGTCCTGGCCGGTCGGGGCGGCGACCGCGCCGAGGGCGGCGTCCACCGCGGCCGCGCGGGCGCCGAGGTCGGCGTCGCCGTCCCGGAGGGCGGCCAGCGCGGGGACGGCGGGGCGCGCGTCGGCGTCCCCGGCCCGGGTCACCGGCACCGGCAGCGCGGAGACCCCGGCCCGGACCTGCACGGCCACCCCGCCGGGGTCCGGCGCGGCCAGCCGCAGCGCGCCGACGCCGTCGACGAGCGGGAGGGCGACGGGGTCGCGGCCGGCGGTGCCGTCGGCGCGGACCACGAGACCGGTGGAGACCTGCACCGGTTCGCCGGGCTCGGCGACGACCACGAGGGCGTCGTCCAGCTGCAGCGCCGCCGGCCGGTCGGGCTGCAGCGCCACCGGACCGGCGACCGGGGTGAGGGGGCCGTCCGCCGGGCCCGCGGACCACCAGCCGGTCCAGCCGCGCTCGGTGCGGCCGGCGACCAGGGCCCAGCGGCCGCCCAGCAGGTCCCCGGCGAAGACCAGCTCGCGGCGTCCGGTCGCCGGGCCCTCGGCGGGTGCGGCGAGCAGGGCGTACCGCACGGCCTCGTCCCCGGCGAGCGAGCCGCGGGTCGGGCCGTCGAAGCGTCCCCCCGCCTGCGGGGCGGGGCCCGGGGTCGGGACGAGGACGGCGAGCAGCGCCACCACCACGAGCCCGGCGACGAGCAGCAGCGGCCGGGTGCGGCGGGCCCGCTGGTGCGCCCGGACCCGCGGCACGGCGGCGGCGTCGTCCCGCACCGGGGGGCGCCGGACGGCGAGCAGCGCGTCCAGCGCGGCGGTGGCGTCGGGCAGGGCGGCCCGTCCCCGGGCCAGCGCCGCGGGGTCGGCCGGCAGGCCCTCGTGGTCGAGGACCAGCGCGGCCCGGGCGGCGTCGTCCAGGCCGGCGAGGACGGCGGCGGTGGCCCGGGCGGCCGCCAGGTCGGCGGGGGCGACCCACCAGGGGTCCGGGCCGGAGGCCACCACCGCGCCCCGGGGGCCGCGGGTGCGCACGAGCGCGGCGACCGCCGCCGCGTGGTCGTCGGCCGGGCCCAGGCGGGCCAGTGCGCGGTCCACCCGGTCCTCGGCCAGCCGCTCGTCCCCGGTCAGCAGGAAGGCCGGCCCGAGCAGCGCCCCGCGGTGCACCCGCACGGCACCGGCGACGTCCACGACCGCGATGGTGACCCCCGCGCTCGCCGTGCGCCCGGGGGCCCGCGGTGGTGGGATGGACACCGGCAGACGGACGCCCGGTGAAGGACTCCCGAGGCTCGGATCCCTGCCAGCGCAAATGTTGTTTACGGGGAGTACGGTTCGCGCACTGCCGCGGCCGCGACCTGGCGCCCGGCCCCAGCGGAACGAGGTCCCCCGTGCCTGCCCTGCTCCTCGGGTCCATCAGCACCATCGCCGACACCTCCGAGCTCCAGCGCGCCGCGTTCAACGACGCCTTCGCCGCCCACGGCCTGGACTGGCGGTGGGAGCAGGACGAGTACCGCGCCCTGCTGGAGAGCAACGGCGGCGCCGACCGCGTCGCCTCCTACGCCCGCGAGCGCGGCGAGACCGTCGACGCCTCCGCCGTGCACGCCACCAAGTCCGAGCTGTTCCAGCAGGCGCTGGGCCGCGGCGGCCTGACCGCCCGGCCCGGGGTGCTCGACGCCGTCCGGGCCACCAAGGAGGCCGGCGACCCGGTCGCGCTGGTGACCACCACCTCGCCGGAGAACGTCGTCGCGCTGGTCGCCGGGGTCGACGGCCTCGAGCTCGCCGACTTCGACCTGGTCGTGGACAGCTCGGTGGTGGAGACCTCCAAGCCCGACCCGGCGCCCTACCAGCACGCGCTGCGCACCCTCGGCGTCGACGCCGCGGATGCCGTCGCGGTGGAGGACAACGTCGGCGGGGTGGCCTCGGCGACCGCCGCCGGCGTCCGCGTCCTGGCCTTCCCCAACACCAACACCGCCGGCCACGACTTCGGGGACGCCCCCGTCGTCGACTCCCTCGACCCCGCTGCGCTGCAGGCCTGAGAGGACCCCGATGACCACCGTCAGCTCATCCGTCACCCGCACCGACGGCGGCTTCGCCGTCGAGGCCGTGCACCGCACCGAGTACCGCCTGGTCCCCGTGGACGGCGTGTTCGCCCCGCACAACCCGCAGCTGGCCGACTGCTACCGCGAGGCCGGCCGCTGCCTGGCCGTCGTCGACGAGAACGTGCTCGCCCTGCACCGCGAGGCGATGGAGGCCTACTTCGCCGCGGCCGGCGTGGAGCTCACGGTCATCCCGGTGGCCATCGCCGAGACCGACAAGACGCTGTCCACCCTGGAGCGGCTGGTCGACGCCTTCGGCGCCTACGGCCTGCTGCGCACCGAGGCCCCGCTGGTGGTCGGCGGCGGGCTGGTCACCGACGTCGCCGGGTTCGCCTGCGCGGCCTACAAGCGGTCGACCCCCTACATCCGCATCCCCACCACCCTCATCGGGCTGATCGACGCCAGCGTCTCGATCAAGGTCGCGGTCAACCACGGCAAGGCCAAGAACCGGCTCGGCGCCTACCACGCCTCCTCGACGGTCTTCCTGGACTTCTCGTTCCTGGCCAGCCTCGCCGAGGACCAGGTCCGCAACGGCATGGCCGAGCTGATCAAGATCGCCGTGGTGGCCAACCGGACGGTGTTCGACCTGCTCGACGAGCACGGCGAGGAGCTGCTGCGCACCGGCTTCGGCCACCTCGACGGGACCCCGGAGATCCGCAAGGTCGCCGACCAGGTCACCGACGAGGCGATCGAGACCATGCTGCAGCTCGAGGTGCCCAACCTCGCCGAGCTGGACCTGGACCGGGTGATCGCCTACGGCCACACCTGGAGCCCGACGCTCGAGCTGACGCCCGAGGTGCCCTACTTCCACGGGCACGCCATCTCGGTCGACATGGCCTACTCGGCCACCCTGGCCGCCCGCCGCGGCTACATCTCCGTCGAGGACCGCGACCGGGTGCTGGCCCTGTTCAGCCGGCTGGGCCTGACCGTGGACAGCCCGTACCTGACGCCGGAGCTGCTGGTCGGGTCCACCCGGTCGATCCTGCAGACCCGCGACGGGCTGCTGCGCGCCGCGGCGCCGAAGCCGATCGGGGAGTGCACGTTCATGAACGACGTCTCCGACGACGAGCTCGTGGAGACGCTGCAGCTGCACCGCGAGGTCGTCGCCGGGCTGCCCCGCGGCGGCGAGGGCGTCGACGCGTTCATGGTCCCGCGCACCAGCCCGGTCGTGCAGGCGCCGTGACGTCGGGGCTGCGTCCGGTCACGCCGCTGGGCATCCTGGCGGCGCGGCTGGACGCCGTCTGCGCCCGGCTCGACGCCGTCGAGCCGGGCCTGCGCGCCGAGCTCGAGGGCATCCGCGACCTGGCCGTGGGCTTCGAGCCCTACCTGGAGCGGCACACGTCCCCCGAGTCGGCCGAGCTCACCGCGCTCGCCGGGGCGACCCGGTCGGCACCCTGGTCGGGGTCGCTGGAGGCCGAGATGCTCTCCGGGCACGTCGAGGGCCGGTTCCTGCAGTTCCTGCTGCGCCTGACCGGTGCCCGGCGGGTGCTGGAGCTGGGCATGTTCACCGGCTACTCGGCGCTGGCCATGGCGCAGGTCCTGCCCGAGGGCGGCGAGGTGGTCGCCTGCGAGCTGGACCCGGAGGTGGCCGCGTTCGCGCAGCGGTGCTTCCCCGTCGGGGCGCGCATCGACGTCCGGGTGGGCCCGGCGGCGGACACGCTGGCCGAGCTGTCCGCCGAGGGCCAGGTCTTCGACGTCGTGTTCGTCGACGCCGACAAGGCCGGGTACGCCGGCTACCTCGACGCCGTGCTGGACGGCGGCCTGCTCGCCCCGGGCGGGCTGGTCGCGGTGGACAACACCCTCATGCAGGGCCAGCCCTGGGCCGGCCCGGACACCCCCAACGGTGCGGCGATCGCCGCGTTCAACGACCGGCTGACCGCCGACCCCCGGGTCGAGCAGGTGCTGGTGCCCCTCCGCGACGGGATCACCCTGGTCCGCCGCACCACCCCCTGAGGAGAACCGTGCAGACCACCCCGCTGGCGCCGCTGGGCGCCCAGGTCACCGGTGTCGACGTCGGTGCCGTCACCCCCGAGGACGTCGCCGGGCTGCGCGCCGCCCTCGCCGAGCACGGCGTCGTCGTGCTGCCCGGCCAGCACGTGGACGACGACGCCTTCCTGGCCTTCCTGCAGGCGTTCGGCCCGCTCACCTTCACCGCCGGCGAGACGCCGGTCGAGGGGTACCCCGACCTCAACGTGATCAGCAACGTCGGCCGGTCCGAGCCGCCGCGCAGCACCTTCCACGTGGACAGCTCCTACCTGTCCACCCCGCCGGCCTACACCGCGCTGCGGGCGGTGGAGATCCCCGCCCAGGGCGGCGAGACGGTGTTCACCGACCAGTACCGGGCGCTGGAGACGCTGCCGGCGCAGCTGCGGGAGCGGGTCGAGGGCCGCACCATCCGGCACGTGGTGACCGGCATCGACCCCGGCCTGCTGGGCCCGGACGACGAGACCGAGGCCGAGCACCCGGTGGTGCGGCCGCACCCGCTGACCGGCCGGCCGGCGCTGTTCCTCACCACCCCGAAGCGGTGCGCGGCGGTGAGCGGGCTGCCCGACGACGAGGCCGCCGAGCTGGTCGGGGAGCTGTACGCGCACTCCACCGACGAGGCCCACGCCCTCGCCCACCGCTGGGCGCCCGGCGACGTGGTCATGTGGGACAACGCCTGCGTGCTGCACCGCGGCGACCACTCCGTGGTGGTGGGCGACCGGGTGATGCACCGGGGGATGGTCCGCGACCACGGGGCGACCCGCTGACCGCGGCTCCCGCCCGGCCCCGCACGGGCGAGGACGCGCCGGTCCGGCCCACCCCGGGCCGCTCGCTGGCGGTGCTGGCCGGGCTCGCGCTGACCCTCCCGGTCGACCTCGCGGTCACCGCGGCGGCGCTGCTGACCACCCGCCCGGCCCGGCCCGCGCCGGCGGCCGACCGGCGCACGGTGCTCATCAGCGGCGGCAAGATGACCAAGGCGCTGCAGCTGGCCCGGTCCTTCGCCGCCGCCGGGCACCGCGTGGTGCTGGTGGAGAAGGCCGCCTACCGGTTCACCGGGCACCGGTTCTCCCGCGCCGTGCACGCCTTCCACGTCGTCCCCGACCCCCGGGACCCCGGCTACGCGGCCGCGCTGCTCGACGTCGTCCGGGCCGAGGGCGTCGACCTCTACGTGCCGGTCTGCTCGCCCGTGGCCTCGGAGTTCGACGCCGCGGCCGCCGAGGTGCTGGCCGGGCACTGCGAGGTGCTGAGCCTGGACGCCGCCACCGTGCGCACCCTGGACGACAAGCACGCCTTCACCGCGCTGGCCGCCTCGCTGGGCCTGTCGGTGCCGGACACGCACCGGATCACCGACCCGCAGCAGGTGCTGGAGTTCGACTTCACCCGCTCGACCCGGCCCTACGTGCTCAAGTCGATCGCCTACGACCCGGTGCACCGCCTGGACCTCACCCCGCTGCCCCGGCCGACCCGCGCGGAGACCGCGGCGTTCGTGGCCGGCAAGCCGATCAGCCCGGACAACCCCTGGATCCTGCAGGAGTTCGTCACCGGCACCGAGGTCTGCACGCACTCCACGGTCCGGGACGGCGTGGTCACCGTGTGGTGCTGCTGCCCGTCGTCGGCCTTCCAGGTCAACTACACCCAGGTCGACCGGCCCCGGATCCGGGAGTGGGCCACCCGCTTCGCGGCCGCGCTGGGCGGCACCGGCCAGGTGTCGCTGGACTTCATCGAGGCCGAGGACGGCACGCCCTTCGCCATCGAGTGCAACCCGCGCACGCACTCGGCGATCACGATGTTCCACGACCACCCCGGCCTGGCCGACGCCTACCTGCACGCACGCGACGTCCCGCTCGAGCCGCGGCCGGGCAGCCGGCCCACCTACTGGACCTACCACGAGCTGTGGCGCGCGCTCAGCGACCCGCGGACGGCGCCGGCCCGGTGGCGGGTGGTCCGGGAGGGCACCGACGCCGTCTTCGACCGGGCCGACCCGCTGCCCTACCTGGTGCTGCACCACGTGCAGATCCCCTTGCTGCTCCTGCGCAGCCTGCGCTCGCGCGGGGCGTGGAGCCGGATCGACTTCAACATCGGCAAGCTCGTGCAACCGGCGGGGGACTGATGAGCCGCGTGCTGCACCTGGTCGGGTCCCCGACCAGCGCGTTCATGGACGACCTGTCCCGGCTCTACGCCGCCGACTGCCTGGCCAACGTGGGCGACCGCCACGAGCACGTGGTCGCGCACGTCTCCCCGGACGGCTCCTGGCGGTTCCCCGCCTCGCTGGCCGAGCTGGATGCGGCGCAGCCGCTGCCGATCGGCGACGCGCTCGCCCGGCTGGTCGCGCTGCGCCCCGACGTCGCGCTGCCGCAGATGTTCTGCATCCCGGGGATGACCTCCTACCGGGCGCTGCTGGACGTGCTGGGCATCCCCTTCGTCGGCAACACCGCCGACGTGATGGCGCTCGGCGCGCACAAGGCCCGCGCCCGCGCCGTGGTGGCCGCCGCCGGCGTCCGGGTGCCGGCCGGCGAGGTGGTCGCCCCCGGTGGGACGACGGCGCTGGCCCCGCCCCTGGTGGTCAAGCCCGTGGACGCCGACAACTCCGCCGGCATCGGCCTGGTCACCGCCGCCGACCAGCTGCCGGCCGCGCTGGACGCCGCGTGGGCGGAGTCGTCGCACGCGCTGGTCGAGGAGTTCGTGCCGCTCGGCCGCGAGGTCCGCTGCGGCGTGGTGGAGCGCGACGGCGAGCTGGTGGCGCTGCCGCTGGAGGAGTACGGCCTCAGCGCCGACCACCCGGTGCGCACCGCCGAGGACAAGATCCGCCGCGCCGACGACGGCAGCCTGGGGCTGATGGCCAAGGACACCCCGACGGTCTGGATCGTGGACCCCGCCGACCCGGTCACCGGCCCGGTGCAGGAGGCGGCGCTGGCCTGCCACACCGCCATGGGCTGCCGGGACTACTCGCTGTTCGACTTCCGGGTCGACCCCGACGGGGTGCCCTGGTTCCTCGAGGCCGGGCTGTACAACTCCTTCGCCCGGCAGAGCGTGGTGCCCACGATGGCCCGCGCCGCGGGGATCGAGCTGCCCGAGCTGCTCGACGCCGCGGTCGCCTCCGCCCTGGCCCGCGCTGCAGGGGACCGCCGGCCCTCGTAACCTTCCCGGGTGATCGAACCCCGGGACCCGTGGCCGGGCCGGCCGCAGCTCCTCGGGATCTGGACGGCCGAGGAGCTCGAGGTCGCGCTGGTGCGCACCGCCTACGGCGACGCCGAGCTGGAGAACGCCCTGCAGCTGGTCATCGACCAGGGCCCGGGCCCGTTCACGCTGCTGGCCGCCGGGTTGCTCACCGTGCAGCCCGACGTCGACGACCTCGGCGGCGGGCTGTGGGCCGAGATCGAGTGGGCCGACGTCGACGACGCCGTCATCACCGGTGCGCTGCGCGTCGAGCCCGGCGAGCTGGCCGCGCTGCGCAAGGCCGCCCGGATGGCCGCCGACCGCTGAGCCGGCCCCGCCCTCAGCCGCCGGCGTCGCGCAGCAGGTCGGCCGGGTGCACCAGCCCCGACCGGTAGGCCAGCACCACCGCCTGCACCCGGTCGCGCGACCCGGTCTTGGCCAGCACCCGTCCGACGTGGGTCTTCACGGTGGCCTCGCTGACGTACAGGCCGCGGGCGATCTCGGTGTTCGAGGCGCCGTAGGCCATCTGCACGAGCACCTCGGTCTCCCGCGGGGTCAGCTCGGCCAGCGTCGGGTCCGGGGTGCCCGGGGCGGCCACGGCGCCGCCGCGCAGCATCGGCGCCACGTGCTGCAGCAGCCGCCGGGTCGAGCTGGCCGCGATCACCGAGTCGCCGGCGTGCACCGTGCGCACCGCGGCGAGCATCTCCTCGGGCGCGGCGTCCTTGAGCAGGAAGCCGCTGGCGCCGGCGCCGATCGCCGCGACGACGTACTCGTCGAGGTCGAAGGTGGTCAGCACGACCACCCGCGGCGGGTCGGGCAGGGCGGTGACCTGGCGGGTGGCCTCGATGCCGTCGGTGCCGGGCATCCGGATGTCCATGAGGACGACGTCGGCGCGGGTGCGCGCGAGCAGCTCGACGGCCGCGCCGCCGTCCCCTGCCTCGCCGACGACCTGCAGGTCGGGCTGGGAGTCGATCACCATGCGGAACCCGGCGCGCACCATCTGCTGGTCGTCGACCAGCACCACCCGGATCGTCATCGGGATCGACCGTAGGGCAGCACCGCGTGCACGCCGAACCCGCCGCCGTGCCGGGGCCCGGCCTCCAGCCGGCCGCCGTGCAGCTGGGCCCGCTCCCGCATCCCGGTCAGCCCCTGGCCCAGGCCGTCGCGGCCCTCGGGGTCGACGATCGCCGCCGCCGCGCCGCGGCCGTCGTCGAGCACGGACAGCTCCAGCGCGTCGGTGCGCCACTGCAGCCGCACCCAGGCCCGGCTGGCCGGCCCGGCGTGCTTGAGCACGTTGGTCAGCGACTCCTGCACGATCCGGTAGGCGGCCAGCTGGGAGCCGGTGGGCAGGTCGCGCGGCTCGCCCTCCACGAGCAGGTCGATGTCCAGCCCGCTGCGCCGCACGTCGTCGACCAGCGCGGGGACGGCGGCGACGTCGGGCTGGGGCGCGAACTCCTGGCCGCCGTCCTCGCGCAGCACGCCCAGCAGGGCCCGCATGTCGGCCAGCGCCTGCCGGCCGGTGGCCGCGATCTCCTCCAGCGCCCCGACCGCGGCCTCGGGGTCGGCACGGCCGGCGTACCGGCCGCCGTCGGCCTGGGCGATCACCACGGACAGGGAGTGCGCGACGACGTCGTGCATCTCGCGGGCGATCCGGGCCCGCTCGGTGGTGGCCGCCAGCCGCATCTCCTGGTCGCGCTCGAGCTCCAGCAGCTGGGCGCGCTCGGCCAGCGCGGCCTCGCGCTGGATGCGCCCGCGCTTGACCGTGCCGATCGCCCAGCAGGCCACCACCAGCACGCCGATCGCCCCGGCGGTGAGGGCCAGGTCGAGCAGCCCGCGGCCGTAGAACACCGGTGACCCGGCGCTGTAGGAGTAGCCGCCGAAGTAGCGCAGGGCGGCCACCCCGGCCCCCAGCAGGCCCAGGGCCAGCCCGGTCCGGGAGGCCCAGCGCGGGGCGTAGGCGGCCAGCGCGTAGACCATCATCGGGACGGCGACGTTCGCCGCGAGGAACGAGCTGGTCAGCCCCACCTGCGCCAGCCCGACGACGGCGACCACCGCGGCCGCCGGCACGGGCGCGGTGCGCCGCCAGGCCAGCGGGACGAGCAGGCCGAGGGAGACCAGGACGTCGGTCGCCGTGCCCACACCGCCGCCGCCGAGGACGACGGTGACCAGCCCGAGCGCCACCGCGATGCCGACGTCCACCGCGAAGGGGTGGGCGCGCAGCACCTCGCCGGCGCGGCTCAGCGGCTGGGTCTCGTCCATCCCGGGCAGGTTAGGCAGCCCGGGAGGGCGCTGTCGTCGTCCCCGAGGGGGACCTGCGCGTCCTCCCGGGGGCCTAGGCGCGCTCGAGGGTGATGCCCGCCGGACCGCTGCGGAAGTGCACGTGCGCGAGGTCGGGGGCGTACCCGTCGGCCTCCAGCTCGCTGTGGTGGTGGGTGTCGCCGACGGCCAGCGTGGCGCAGCCAGCCGCCCGGCCCGCGGCCAGACCCGCCGGGGCGTCCTCGACGACCAGGCAGCGGTGCGGGTCGACGCCGATCCGGTGCGCGGCCAGCAGGAAGGGGTCGGGGGAGGGCTTGCCGTTGGCGACGTCGTCGACGCAGACGACCTCGCGCGGGGCGTGCAGGCCCGAGCCGGCCAGCCGGGCGGCCAGCAGCGGGCCGGTGCAGGAGGTGACGATCGCGACCCGGTTGGCCGGCAGCGCCGCGAACGCCTCGGCGGCGCCGGGGAGCACCTCGATGCCCTCGGCGGCGACGGCCACCTCGAGGTCGTGGATGCGGGCGAGGGCGTCGGCGCGGCGGGGCTGCGCGACCAGCTCGGCGACGACGCGCCGCGCGGGCAGCCCGCCCAGCGCACCGAGGTCGGCGGGGTCGACGTCGAACTCGGCGGCCCAGGCGTGCCAGGCGGCCAGCGACCCGCGCATGGAGTCGATGAGGGTGCCGTCCATGTCGAACAGCACGCCGTCGAAGGTCCGGCCGGTCAGCGCGTCGAGGTCCAGGAAGGCGCCGGAGGGCGCGGAGGTCCGTTGCACGCCATCCATGGTTCCACCGCCGGGTGGTGCGGCGCTGGCCACCAGGTGGCCAACAGGTCACAGAACAGGATCGTCTGCTTCGTCACGACGGACGGTCACGGCACGACGGTGACCGGCCACCGGCCGGCCTTCACCAGCCGGACGGCGATCGACCCCACCCAGCGGTGCCCGGCCTGCTGCGAGGCCCCGACCACCACCGCGTCGGCCAGCAGCGCGTCGGCCACCCGGGTGATCTCGGTGACCGGGTCGCCGTCGGCGGCCACGTACTCCACCGGGATGCCGATGTGGGCCGCGCCGCGGACGACCAGGGCCTGCACCTCGTCGGCGATCTCCCCGGCGGTGTCGCGGGCCACCGCGGCCGACCCCGGCACGAGGCCGGCCAGCGGGGTGGTCCCGGCCCGCACGTGCACGACCACCAACCGCGAGTGCTGCCGCCGCGCCAGCCCGGCCGCGTAGGCCGCCGCGCGCAGGGAGGTGTCGGAGCCGTCGACGCCGACCAGCACCACCCGGGGGCCGTCGGTGCCCCGCTCGAACACGTCCTCCGCCGACCCCACCCTCCCGATCCTGCACCGGAACAGGACAGTTCCTCCGTGCGGGGTGGTCGGGTCGGTCGGTCGTGTGCAAACGATCTACTCTGCACCCATGGTGAACGGCGGTGACGTCGGGTCCGGCGTGCCCAACGTCGTCGACACGAAGATGCAGGAGTCCGTCGTCGACGACGCCAGCCAGGCGCTGGCCGGGATCGGTGCCAGCACCGGCGCCACCGCGCTCCCGCGCGTGCTGGGCGACTCCCCGATCGCCGTCCTGCTGGTCGACCGGTCCCACGGCCAGGTCACCTACGCCAACACCGCCGCCCTCGAGCTCGCCGGCGACGTGCGGCTGCCGGTCGCCGTCGACGCGTGGACGGCTGCCGCCGGGGTCACCGACGTCGACGGGAACGCCCTCACCGACACCTCGGCCCCGCTCTCGCGGGTCGCGTCGGGCCAGCCGGTGGCCGGCGAGCCGGTGCGCATCCGCGGCACCGACGGCGTCGCGGACACCGACCGCGGCACCGCCGACAGCCGCGGCCCCGTCGTCTGGGCGACCGGGTTCCCGCTGGGCGAGGGCGCGCACGACGAGCAGCTGTCCCTGCTGGTGTTCCTCCCCGTCGAGCAGCCGACCGGCGTCGACGACCCCGAGGCGGTGCTGCAGTCGCTGCGCGAGCGCGCGGTGCTGGCCACCGACATCTGCTTCACCATCTCCGACCCGCGGCAGCCGGAGAACCCGCTGGTCTGGGTGAACCCCTCCTTCACCAAGGTCACCGGGTACTCCCTCGAGGACTCCATCGGGCGCAACTGCAAGTTCCTGCAGGGCCCGGCCACCGACCCGGCCGCGGTGCAGAAGATCGTCGACGACCTGGGTGCCGGCCGGTCCACCGCGGTGACCCTGCTCAACTACCGGCCCGACGGCACCGCGTTCTGGAACCACGTGTCGATCTCGCCGGTCTACGACGGCGCGGGCGAGCTGGTCTCCTTCGTCGGCGTGCAGTCCGACGTCACCACCCGGATCCTCGCCGACGCCGAGCGTGACGCCGCCCACGAGGCCGAGCGCACCGCCCGCCGGCACGCCGAGGAGGCCCGCGCGCGGATGGCGCTCATGGCCGAGGCCACCACCGAGCTGGTCGGCAGCCTGGACACCGCCGAGCTGCAGCACCGGCTGGCCCGCCTCTGCGTACCCCGGCTGGCCGACTGGGTGTCCATCTGGCAGGTCGACGACGACGGCCTGATCACCTCGGCCACCAGCCTGCACCGCGACGGCGACGTGGTGCGCCCGCTGCTGGACGCGATGCAGGCCGAGTACCTCGGCCGGCCCTTCCCGCGGGCGGCCCCGGTGCGCGAGGCCTTCCTCACCGGGCAGCCGGTGCTGCGCGAGGACCTCGACGACGCCGTGCTGGCGCCCTACGCCCGCGGCCTGCTCGAGAACGGCGTGCTCACCCAGCTCGGCGTGGGCTCGCTGCTGGCCCTGCCGCTGCCCTCCCGGCGCGGTACCTGGGGTGCGATGACCCTGGTCCGCGAGGCGGCCCGCGGGTTCAGCGTCGAGGACCTCGACGTCGCCCAGGACCTCTGCCGCCGGGCCGGCCAGGCCCTGGACAACGCTCGCGTCTACAGCCGCGAGGCCTCGGTCGCCGAGACCCTCCAGCACGCGCTGCTCCCCGAGCTCCCCGACCTGCCGCGGATCACCGCGGCCGCCCGGTACACCGCGGCCTCGGCCGCGGCGGCCGTCGGCGGCGACTTCTACGACCTGCTGCCCATGCCGGGCGGGGCCACCGGCATCGTGATCGGCGACGTCGCGGGCCACGACATCACCGCGGCCACGGCGATGGGCCAGCTGCGCGGGCTCATCCGCAGCGCCTGCTGGGACACCGACGAGCCGTCGCCGGACATCGTGCTGGCCCGCGTGGACCGCCTGCTCAAGGTGCTGGGGCTGCCCGTCATCTCCACCGCGGCCCTGCTCCGCGCGGTCCCGCCGGCCGACGGCGACGACTCGTGGACGGTGGAGTGCGCCAACGCCGGCCACCCGCCGGTGCTGCTGCGCACCCCCGACGGCGAGGTCGAGCTGTTCTGCGACGACCACGACCTGCTGCTGGGCACCGGCATGGCCGATCTGCTGCCACCGCGCAGCAGCACCACCCGCCGGGTGCCGCTGGGTTCGCAGCTGCTGCTCTACACCGACGGCCTCATCGAGCAGCCCGGCGCCGAGGGCCCGGCGCGCGACATCGACGCGGGCCTGGCGGCGCTGCGTCAGCTGTGGGCGTCGCTGCCGGTCGCCTCCGACCCCCAGACCGTGTGCGACGCCGTCCACGACCTGGTCGTGCTGGCCTCCGACGACCTCGCGGTGCTCACGCTCCAGCTCGACTGAGACCCGGGCGGGTCCTCCGTCCCGTGGTCCAGCGCCAGCCGGACCAGCACCGGCGGGTCCAGACCGGCGGGGCAGCGGGGTTCAGGCAGCGGCCACATGGTCGTGGTCCTCCTCGGTCGCCTCCGCGGCCACCCGTGCGGTGACCAGCAGGTCGGCCAGGGCGTGCCGGTAGGCCACCCCGAGCCGGTCGGTGGGCAGGTGCACCTCGTCGCGCGGGGTGAGCGGCAGGCCGGTGCCCGCGCCGGGGAGCGGGCGGTCCAGCGCGGCCAGCTCGGCCTGCACCCGGTCCGCCTCGGCGGCCAGCTGCACCCGGCTCGGCCGGCCACCCAGGGCCACCCGCGCGTGCACCAGCGTGGAGTCGGCGTCCTCCGGCTGCAGCAGGAGCAGCAGGGACCGGGTGGTGCCGTCGGCCAGGACCTCGTCGCGGCGCAGCTGGAACGGCGCCCGCAGGTGCACCACGACCCGCCGCCCGCCGTCCTCCCAGCGGGCGGTGCAGCCCCCGGGCACCGGGGTGGTGGTGGGGACGACGCCGGGGACGCCGGGGTCGAGGACGGCGTCCAGCAGCACGGCCGCGGCGGTGGCCGTGCGTACGGCGGGCAGCCACTGGGTGCGCCCGGGGAAGGCCTCGGCGGGCAGGTCGGTGGTGACCGGCGGCTCGGGGGCCACCCAGAGGGCGCCGTCCCGCTCCCGGACGCCCGCCGCCGGCTCGGCGGTGACCACCCCGCCCCGCCGCTGCAGCGTCCACGTGGTGCCGAGCAGCGCGACGGCGAGCCAGCCGCCCTCCCCGAGCTGGTCGGCGCGCGCCACCGGGTGCCAGGCCCGGGCCAGGGCCGGCTCCTGGTTGGCCACCACGGGGCCGGTGGGGGCGGCCGGCGCGGGCACGGGCTCGGCCGTCGTGCCGGCCACCGCGCGCGGTGGCCGGTGGTGCAGGGTGCGGTCGTTGGCCACCCAGACCCAGCCGTCGCGCTCCTCGACCGCCCAGGGCGCGGACAGGTCGGCGCGCGGGGGCGGCACGGCGTCCGGGCCGAGGGCGGGGACGTCGCGGCACCGGCCGTCGGCGGCGAAGGTCCAGCCGTGCCCGGCGCAGCGCAGTTCACCGCCCACCACCTCCGCCGAGGTCAGCGGCAGCAGCCGGTGCGGGCAGCGGGGCGACAGCGCGGTGACCTCGCCGCCCGGCCGCAGCCGGACGACCACCCAGGGCCGGCCGCCGGCGCCGACCAGCAGCGGGGTGCCGCCGACGTCGGCCGCGCGCGCGACCGGGAACCAGCCGGTGCCACCGGGGGAGGGAGGGGTCCGAGAGAGGGCCATGCACCATGGAACCGCCGCCGGGTTCCCGCGCTGTTGCCCGTGTGTGACGTGTGCGTGCGGTTCAGAGCGGCACGGGCCGCCCGGTGGCGGTCTCGACCTCCGCGGGCGTGTGCGGCGCGGTCCGCCGGCCGCCGAGGTCCACGACGCTGCCGGCGCCGGTGCGCAGCGGGATCTCCAGCTCCTCGTCCTCGTCGGGGGCCACGTCGCCGGCCCGGGGAGCCGCCCGCAGCGCCCGCACCAACCCGACGACCAGGACGACGAGCACCAGGGTGACCAGCACCGCCGACACCGGGTGCGGGGGACCGGTGGTGAGCCAGAACGCCAGCGCGGCGACGACGGCCGCGGCCGGCATGGTCACCAGCCAGGCGACGGCCAGCCGGCCGAACACCGACCAGTGTACGGGTGCGCCGCGGTTGGTCGCGCCCACGCCGGTGATCGCTCCGGCCACGGTGTGCGTGGTGGAGACGGGGGCACCCAGGGCGGTGGAGCCGAAGATGGCCACCGCGGCGGCGGTCTCGGCGGCGAACCCGCTGACCGGCCGCAGCCGGGTGATGGCGGACCCCATCGTGCGCACGATCCGCCACCCGCCGGACAGCGTGCCGGCCGCGATCGCGGCGTAGGCGGCGACCACCACCCAGACCGGGATGGGCAGCTCGCCGTCGGCGCCGGCCTGCAGGTGGCCGGTGCTCACCAGCAGGGCCGCGATGACCCCCATGGTCTTCTGCGCGTCGTTGCCGCCGTGGGCCAGCGACACCGCGGCCGAGGAGGCCAGCTGCAGCACCCGGAAACGCTTCTCGGTGGCCCGGACGTCGGCCCGCCGCAGCGCGAGCCGCAGCAGGGTCATCGCGAGCCCGCCCAGCAGCAGCCCGGCGACGGGGGAGACGACGATGAACAGCGCCGTCTTCTCCACGCTGCCGCCCTTGATCGCGGCGAGCCCGCCGGCGGCGAGCCCGGCGCCCACCAGGCCGCCGACCAGGGCGTGCGAGCTCGAGGTGGGCAGGCCCAGGTGCCAGCTGGCGAAGTTCCAGACCACCGCACCGAGCAGCGCGGCGAACACCACGGCCGGGCCGAGGAACTGCGCGTCCACCGTCTGGCCCACGGTGTTGGCGACGGCGGTGCCGACGAAGAAGAACGCTGCGCAGTTCCACCCGGCGGCCCAGGCCACCGCCCAGCGCGGGCGCAGCACGCGGGTGGCGACCACGGTGGCGATGGAGTTCGCCGCGTCGTGGAAGCCGTTGGTGTAGTCGAACAGGAGGGCCAGGGCGACCAGCCCGACCAGGGTCCACAGCGCGAGGTCCACGGCGCCACGGTGTCCCCGACGGTTGCGGGGCACACCCGTTCCGGGATGAACCGTGGGTGAACGGGACGGGTCAGGGGGGCACTAGTGTCTGCGGTCACACAGCGGATCCACAGTGAGGTGCCCCCGTGACCGAACCCGAACGCCGGCTGCTCACCCCCGAGGAGTACCGGCAGGCCCAGGACTCCCCCGAGTTCACCGAGCTGCGGCGCCGGTTCCGGCGCTTCGCCGTCCCGATGACCGTGGCCTTCCTGGCCTGGTACCTGCTCTACGTGCTGCTCTCCACCTACGCGGTGGACCTGATGAACACCCACGTGTTCGGCGACGTCAACCTCGGCATCCTGCTGGGCCTGGGCCAGTTCGTGACCACGTTCGCCATCACCCAGGCCTACGTCGCCTACTCGGCGCGCAACACCGACCCGATCGCCGACGAGATGCGCACCCGCCTCGAGGCCCACGAGTACCGGTCGGAGGGCCAGCGGTGACCATCGGCAACCCCGCGGTGAACATCTCGATCTTCGGGGTGTTCGTCCTCATCACCCTGGTCATCACCTTCCGGGCCAGCCGCAGCAACGCCAGCGCCGCGGACTACTACGCCGCCGGCCGCAACATCTCCGGCACCCAGAACGGGCTGGCCATCGCCGGCGACTACCTGTCGGCAGCGTCGTTCCTGGGCATCGCCGGGGCCATCGCCGTCTACGGCTACGACGGCTTCCTGTACTCGATCGGCTTCCTGGTGGCCTGGCTGGTCGCCCTGCTGCTGGTCGCCGAGCTGCTGCGCAACACCGCCCGGTTCACCATGGCCGACGTCCTGGCGTTCCGGATGCGGCAGGGACCGGTGCGCACCGCGGCGGCGCTGTCGACGCTGGCGGTCTCGCTGTTCTACCTGCTGGCGCAGATGGCCGGCGCCGGCGGTCTGGTCACGCTGCTGCTGGGCATCAGCGGTGCCGGGGCGCAGGCCCTCGTCGTCGTCGTGGTCGGCGCGCTGATGATCTTCTACGTGCTGGTCGGCGGCATGCGAGGCACCACCTACGTGCAGCTGATCAAGGCCACCCTGCTCATCGCCGGCGCGCTGGTGATGACCGTGTGGGTGCTCGGGAAGTACGGGTTCAACCTGTCCTCGCTGCTGGGCGGGGCCGCCGAGACCGCGACGCAGCAGGCCACCCCCCGCGACGTGCTCTCCCCGATGGGCCAGTACGGCGCCACCGGGACCTCGAAGCTGGACTTCGTGTCCCTGGGCCTGGCCCTGGTGCTCGGCACGGCGGGCCTGCCGCACGTGCTGATGCGCTTCTACACCGTGCCCACCGCCAAGGACGCCCGGAAGTCGGTGGTCTGGGCGATCTGGCTGATCGGCTTCTTCTACCTGTTCAGCCTGGTCATCGGCTACGGCGCGGGCGCCCTCGTGGGGGCCGACCGGATCCTGGCCGCACCCGGCGCGGTGAACTCCGCCGCACCCCTGCTGGCCTTCGAGCTGGGTGGCACCGTGCTGCTGGGCATCATCGCCGGCGTCGCGTTCGCCACCATCCTGGCCGTGGTGGCCGGGCTGACCATCACCGCCTCCGCGTCCTTCGCGCACGACATCTACAACTCGGTGATCAAGAAGGGCGCGGCGAGCGGCACCCAGGAGGTCCGGGTCGCCCGGATCACCTCCTGCGTCATCGGCGCGGTGGCCATCGGCCTGGGCATCCTGGCGCTGCAGGCCGGGCTGAACATCGCCTTCCTGGTGGCGCTGGCCTTCGCCGTCGCCGCCTCGGCCAACCTGCCGACGATCCTCTACACGCTGTTCTGGAAGCGGTTCACCACTCGCGGCGCGCTGTGGTCGATCTACGGCGGGCTGATCTCCTGCCTGGTGCTCATCGTGTTCTCCCCGGTGGTCTCCGGCGGGCCGGTCAACCCGACGACCGGGAAGTCCACCTCGCTGGTCCAGGACGTCGACTTCTCCTGGTTCCCGCTGAACAACCCCGGCCTGGTGTCCATCCCGCTGGCCTTCTTCCTGGGCTGGCTGGGCACGGTCATCAGCAAGGAGCGGGCCGACGTGGACAAGTACGCCGAGCTGGAGGTGCGCTCCCTGACCGGCATCGGCGCGGAGAAGGCCGTCCAGCACTGAGCGGGCCCCCGGTCCACCCCGGCTACCGTGCCGGGGTGGACCGAGCCGATGCCCTGGTCGCCTGCGTGGACATCGGCTCGACGTACACCAAGGCGGCACTGGTCGACCTGGCCACCGGTGAGCTCCGTGCCACCGCGCAGGCACCCACCACGCTCGACGACGTCGTCCGCGGCGTGCTGGCGGCGACCGCCGGGTTCGGCGACGTCCCCGTGCTGGCCTGCTCCTCCGCCGGGGGCGGGCTGCGGCTGGCCGTGGTGGGCTACGAGCAGCTGATCAGCGCCGAGGCCGGGCACCGCGCCGCGCTGTCGGCCGGTGCCCGGGTCGTGCACGTGGCCGCCGGCCGCCTCGACGCCACCGGGCTGGGCGCGCTCGGGGACGCCCGGCCCGACGTCGTCCTGCTCGTGGGCGGCACCGACGGCGGGGACACCGCCGTGCTGCGGCACAACGCCGCCGCGCTGGCGGGGTGGGACCGGTCCGTCCCGGTCGTGCTGGCCGGCAACGCGCACGTCGCCGACGAGGTGGCCGCGGTGCTGCGGGACGGCGGGCTGCCGGTCACCGTCTGCGCCAACGTGCTGCCCGACATCGGCGAGCTGGCCCCCGACCCGGCGCGCGCGGCCATCCGGGCGGTGTTCCTGGAGCACGTGATCGGCGGGGACAAGCTCTCGGCCGACCCGCGGCTGCGGCGGTGGGTGCGCGCGGTGACCCCCGACGCGGTGCTCGACGGCGTGGTGGTGCTGGCCGGGCTGCGCGCCGTCGCCGAGGTGCCCGGGGTCGTGGTGCTCGACGTCGGCGGGGCCACCACCGACGTCTACTGCGTGCCGGACCTGGACGCGGAGCAGGCCGCGCTGCGCCGGGAGGCCGTCGGGGTGCCCGCGCACCGGCGCACCGTGGAGGGCGACCTGGGCGTGCACCACGCCGTCGAGGACCTGCGCGCGGCCGCGGCCGCGGAGTCGCTGCCCCCGCTGGCCGGCGACGCGCTGGCGCTGGGCGAGGCGGCGGCCACGGTCGCGCTGCGGCGCCACCTGCGCGCCGAGGCCGCGTACGGCCCGGGCGGGTCCTCGGCGCGGGGCGTGGGCCTGGTGGTGCTCTCCGGCGGGGTCTTCCGGCACGCCTCGGCACCCGGGCGGGACGCCGTCGTGGCCCGACTGGCCGCCGACCGCGGCGGGGCGGGCGGCGTGCTGGGCGGCACCGAGGTGGTGGTCGACGCCGCCTACGTCCTCGCGGCTGCCGGGCTGCTGGCCGGCGAGCACCCCGACGCCGCCCGCGCCCTGGCCGCCACCCTCCTGCCCGGCGGACAGTGATCAGGTGACCTGATCCAGGTACGTCCGACCACACCGACGTCGGTGCGGGTGGACGAACGGTGATCAGGTCACCTGATCACCGTCCGGGCCGCGGCGGGGGTCAGCGGGCGATGCGGATGCCCAGCTCGGCGGCCATCCCGCCCGACCAGCCTACGAGCTGCGCGGCGCTGATGGTCGCCCCGCGCAGCCCGGTCACGCCGTCCAGGTCCGGCAGCCCGGCGCCGGTCAGGTCGACGTCGCGGCAGCGCGCCCCGGACAGGTGCAGCGTGCCCAGCTCCCCGCCGGTCACCCGCAGCCGGCGCAGGTCGGCGCCGCCCAGGTCCAGCTCGCGCAGCGTGCAGTCGACCACCTCGACCTCGACCAGGGTCGCCCCCCGCAGGTTCACGTAGTCCGCCCGCACACCGGTCAGGGTCACCCGGGTCCAGGACGCCCCGTGCGCGGTCAGCGCGCCGTAGCGGCCGCCCTCGACGACGACGTCCAGCCAGGTGCCGTCGTGGGCCAGCAGCTCGGTGGCCGTGCAGCGCAGCAGCCCGGTCGTGGAGAGCCGGGCGCGCACCAGCGACAGCCCGTCCAGCGCGCAGCCCTCGACCAGGCACTCCAGCAGCTGACCGGCCTCGCCGGTGGGCTCCAGGTCGGTGAACCGCAGCCCGTCTGCGGACCCGCCGGCCAGGTCGTGCGGACCGCCGTCGGTCAGCGGCGGCAGGGGGTCGAGCAGCTCGGCGACGTCCACCCGCCCACCCTGGCACCCGGTCAGCGGGCCAGCGCCCCCGCCCAGGGGCCCGACGCGGCCTCGGCGAACGGGGCGACGTCGGCGGCGCCGATGTCCAGCGCCTGGTAGCCGCCCGCACCGGCCCCGACCGCCGCCACCACGGTGGCCACGCCCTGCCGGCGCTGGAAGAACGACTGCTGCACCTGCCAGCCCACGACGGCCCGCCGCTGCAGCACCACCTGCTCGCGGACCAGCCACCCCGACCGCAGCGAGAACGACCGCGGCCCGGCGACGTGGCCGAGGTCGGCGTAGCGACCCAGCCCCAGCGGGACGCCGAGGCCGGCCAGCACGACGCCGGCCGCCGGCACCCACCACCAGCCGGCGGTGGCGGTGAGCACCGCGCCGGCCAGCACCAGCACCACGCCCGGCGCGCAGGAGCGGACCAGCCGGCGACGACGGGCCGCCGGTGGGTGCGCCCGCAGCGGCCCCGGGTCCTCCACCAGCAGCCGGGTCACCGACCACGCCTGGTCGCGCGGCCCCAGCGGCAGCAGCTGGCCGCGCCGGGCGGCGTCCCCGAGCCCGGTGACCAGCGCGGTCGCCCGGGCCGCCCGCACCCAGCGCATGCCCAGGCCCTCGGACACCGTGCACCCGCGGATCCGGTCGACCTCCAGCTCGGTGTGCCGCCGGGTCACCAGCCCCCGGACGGCGACCAGCGACCCGCCGCGGCGGGTCAGCCGGAACCGCCAGTTCACCACCGCGCTGCCCACCACCGACCCCACCACCAGCACCACGACGACGGCCACCAGCGCGCCCGCCACGACCGCGGTGTCGGTCAGGTCGGGCCGGCCCAGGTCGGGGCGCCAGCGGCGGGGCAGCTCGTCGGCCAGCCGGAGGAGCGCCCCGACGGCGGCGAGCGGGACGGCGAGGTAGCTGCCCACCAGCGGGGCGTAGAGCAGCCAGCGGTCGTCGAACCGGAACAGCTCCTGCTCGACCGGCTCCGCGGGGGCCTCCGGCGTGGGCGCGGAGCGGCGGGCCAGCAGGTGCGCGCGCAGCCGGTCGGCCTCCGCGCGCGGCAGGCCGTCGACCACGAGCTCCTCGTCGGCGCCCTGCACCGCGCCGGCCGCGGCGTCGACCCGCACCCGGACCAGCCCGAACAGCCGGTGCAGCGGCGGCGCCTCGACCTCCACGCCGCGCACCCGGTCCAGCGGCACCGTGCGCACCGAGCGCGACAGCAGCCCGCGGGTGACCACCACCGAGGTCCCGCCGTCGGCGTAGGTGGTCCGCCACCAGGCCAGCACCGCGGTAGCCAGCGACACCGCGGTGATGCCGGCGACGAGGGCCACCACCGCCCAGGGCCCGTCGGTGAGGCCGCGCAGGGCGCCGATGCCCAGCACCACCGGCACCCACTGCCGGGCCTGCTTGAACGTGATCGTGTGCACCAGCACGATCCGCCACGACGTGCGGGACGGGCTCACGTCGCCTCGTCGCGGACCAGCTCGGCCCGGTGCGCCAGGTCCTCGGCCACCCGCGCGGCCACCTCGGCGTCCAGGTGCGGGATGCGCACCGTGCCCTGCGACGACGCGGTCAGCACCGCCACGCTGGCCAGGCCGAACAGCTGCTGCAGCGCCCCGCGGGTGACGTCGACGGTCTGGATCCGCGTGACCGGCACCAGCGTCCAGGTGCGCGACAGCCAGCCGGTGCGGGTGTAGACCGCCTCGGCGGTGACCTCCCAGCGGTGCACCCGGTAGCGCAGCCGGGGCCGCACCCCGATCGCCACGACGCCCTCGGCCATGACCAGCGCCGGCAGCAGCACGGCCAGCCAGGTCGGCAGCGGCAGGAACACCTCCAGGCCGGTCACGACCAGGGCCAGCACCAGGGTCCCGACGGCGCCCTCGACGGCCCAGAGCCCGATGGCGTCCCGGGACGGCGTCCAGGCGGGCGAGCGGGCCGGGTCGGGGTGCACGGGCCCCATCCTCCCGGGTGGGCCACCATGGGGTGCGTGACGATGCCGCAGCAGGTCCCCACCGTGCCCGCCAGCCAGGTCCCCGACGACGCCGTCGTGCTCGACGTGCGGGAGGACGACGAGTGGGTCGCCGGCCACGTCGAGGGCGCCACCCACATCCCCATGGGCGAGGTCCCCGGCCGGCTCGACGACCTGCCCGAGGGCGACCCGCTGTACGTGACCTGCCGGGGCGGCGGCCGGTCGGCGCGGGTGGCCGCGTGGCTCAACGCCAACGGCTACGACGCGGTGAACGTCGGTGGCGGGATGGGCGAGTGGCAGGCCGCCGGCCGGCCGATGGTGAGCGAGACCGGTCAGCCGCCGACGGTGGTCTGACCCGCGCGGGCCAGCGCCCAGGGCCGGCGCAGCAGCAGGGCCCGCAGGTCGTCCGAGGCCCACAGCGCGCCGCCGGCCAGCGCCAGCGCGCAGGCCCCGGCGACCAGCTGCACGGTCAGCCCCTCGGTCAGCGAGCCGGCCAGGCCCAGGTAGGTCGACAGCGCGACCACGGCCCACCGCGCGCGCAGCCCGCCCGCGGCGGCGACGGCGAACAGGCCCCAGGTCAAGTACCAGGGGTAGAGCGCCGGCCCGCTGAGGGCGAGCACGAGCAGCGCCAGGCCGACGGTGGCCATGGCCTGCCGGGGCGTGCCGGCCGCGGCCCGCCACAGCAGCCAGGCCGCCAGGCCCGCGCCGACCAGGGCGGCCACCAGCCGGCCGACGGTGAGCGCGCCGTCCAGGCCGAGGTCGCGCACCGCCCAGGACAGCAGGTAGGACAGCCAGGTGCTGGGCGCGGTGCCGTTGCGCACCGTGCCCGGCACGCCCATCGCCCCCACCCAGCCCAGCGGGTTCGGCGCCAGCACCAGCACCGCGGCCGTGGTGACCGCCGCCGCGCCCACCGCCCGGGCGAGTGCGGCCCGGGCGCCGGGGGCGGGGGAGCGCAGCAGCGAGGCCAGCACGAAGGCGACCAGCAGGGCACCCGGGAGCTTGAGGAAGGTCAGCAGGACGGCGACCACCACCGCGGCGGTGGTCACCCCCCGCCGGACCAGCAGCAGCACGCCCACCGCACCGACCCCGACCAGGACGTCGACGTGCGCCCCGCCCACGACGTGCACCACCAGCAGCGGGTTGGCCGCGGTGAGGGCCACGGCGACCGCCCGGTCACCCGGGGCGGCCGCGGCCGCGACCAGCACCACCCCGGCGGCCAGCGCCAGCACCGCCACCGCACGGATGCCGAGCACGGCCAGCTGCTGGTCGTGGCCGGCCAGCTCCGCGACCCAGCGGAAGAGGCCGACCTGCAGGGGGCCGTAGGGGGTGGGCGTCCGGCGCCACATCGGGTCCACCGCGGCGCCGAAGGAGTCGCCCAGCACGATGGGGAAGGTGCGGTAGGGGTCCAGCCCCAGGGCGGCCAGCCGGCCGATCGCGGCGTAGCTGCCGACGTCCAGGCTGCCGGTGGGGCCGCCGACCAGGAACGGCACCCACCCCCAGGCGCCCAGCGCACCGACCACGGTCACGTCCCGCCCGCTGGGGGCGGTGCGCGCGCGCAGCAGCCGGCGGACCAGGACCGCCCAGCTGGCCAGCCAGCCGGCGGTGGCCAGCACCGCGACGACCCGCCAGCCCAGCTGCTCGCCGGGGACGCGGACCGGCCAGCCGCCCCACCAGTCCGGCAACCGGATGAGCTGGGTGACCCCGGCCTGCGCGGTGGCCAGCGCGACGACGAAGGGCAGCACCGCGCAGCCGGTGAGCACCAGCAGGCCGGTCCGGTCGACCGGGACGGCGGTGCGGACGGCGGTCGGGGTCCGGGACGTGGACCCCGCCACGGTCCCGGTCAGGCCGCGCCGTCCAGCTCGAGGCGGGGCATCCGGCTGCGCGGGGCCGAGCCCGGGCGCACGCGGGCCGGCTCGCCCCGGGCCACCCGGCCCAGCTGGGCGCCGCGCTCGGTGACCGCCCAACGGGTGACCCGGACCAGCGACTCGCGCACGATCGCGCCGCTCATCTTGGACACGCCGCTGGTGCGCTCCACGAAGGTGATCGGCACCTCGACGACGTGGCAGCCCGCGCGCAGCGCGCGCCAGGCCAGGTCGATCTGGAAGCAGTAGCCGTGCGAGGCCACCCGGGACAGGTCCAGGTCCTCCAGCACGTGCCGCCGGTAGGCCCGGTACCCGCCGGTGGCGTCGCGCAGCCGCAGGCCCAGGGCCCACCGGGTGTAGGCGCTCCCGCCGCGGGAGAGCAGCTGGCGGTGCAGCGGCCAGTTGCGGACCTCGCCGCCGGCCACCCACCGCGACCCGAGGACGACGTCGGCGTCGGCGAGGGCGTGCAGCAGGCGGGGGAGCTGCTCGGGCTGGTGCGAACCGTCGGCGTCCATCTCGACCAGCACGTCGTAGCCGCGGGCCAGGCCCCAGGCGAACCCGGCCAGGTAGGCAGCGCCCAGGCCCTCCTTGCCGCGCCGGTGCAGCACGTGCACCTGCGGGTCGAACCGGGCCAGGCCGTCGGCGACGTCCCCGGTGCCGTCGGGGGAGGCGTCGTCGACGACGAGCACCTCGGCGGCGGGGACGGCGGCGCGCACCCGCCGGACGATCCGCGGGAGGTTCTCCCGCTCGTCGTAGGTGGGGATCAGCACCAGGACGCGCTCGTGGTCCACTACGGCCTTCCGGTCCGGTTCAGGGGGGCGCCACAGTGCAGCAGGGTCGCCTGAACGGAGGATGACGGCACGCTGTGAGTTCGGCGAGCGCGCGGTGAGCGGGATGGTCCCGCCCACCGCCGCCCGTCAGGAGCGCTGGTAGTCGGCGAAGCGGGTGCGCAGGTCCTTCTTGGAGAACTTCCCGACGCTGGTCTTGGGCACCTCGTCGATGAACTCCACGGCCTCGGGCAGCCACCACTTGGCCACCATCGGGGTGATGTGGGAGATGACCTCGTCGGCGGTGAGCTCCTCGCCGTCGGCGACGACCACGCAGGCCAGGGGCCGCTCGTCCCACTTCGGGTCGGGGATGCCGATCACGGCGGCCTCCTTGACCTTCGGGTGGCTCATGATCGCGTTCTCCAGGTCGACCGAGCTGATCCACTCGCCGCCGGACTTGATCAGGTCCTTGGTCCGGTCGGCGATGCGCACCGAGCCGTGCGGGTCGATGGCCGCGACGTCACCGGTCTTCATCCAGCCGTCGGGGGTGGCCAGCTCCACGCCGGCGTCGGGGTTGTAGTAGTCCAGCGCGGTGGTCGAGCCGCGGACCTGCAGCTCGCCGGTGGCCACGTCGTCCCAGGGCAGCTCGTCGGTGGTGCCGGCCTCGACGATGCGCACCTCGACGCCCATGAACGGGATGCCGGCGCGGGCGCGGTAGGCGGCCTGGTCGTCGTCGCTGCCGTCGAACAGGCGGCGGGGCAGGCGGGCCGAGGTGGCCACCGGGTGGGTCTCGGTCATGCCCCAGGCCTGCAGGATCGGCAGGCCGACCCGCTCGCGGTAGGCCTCGGACAGCGCCTTGGGGACCGCGGAGCCGCCGCAGCCGATGTCGCGCAGCCGGTGCTCGCGGCCGGCCAGCTCGGGCAGCACGCCCTGCCAGATGGTGGGCACCCCGGCGGTGAAGGTGACGCCCTCGTCGACGATGAGGTCGGCCAGCGCCTTGGGCTGCATCATCGGGCCGGGGAAGACCATCGACGCGCCGACCGCCGGGCCGGCCTGGGCCAGGCCCCACGCGTTGGCGTGGAACATGGGCACGACCGGCATGACGACGTCGGTCTCGCCCATGCCGAACACGTTGGGCTGCACCACGGCCATGGTGTGCAGCACGGTCGAGCGGTGGCTGTAGAGCACGCCCTTGGGGTTGCCGGTGGTGCCGGAGGTGTAGCACATCGAGGCGGCCAGGTTCTCGTCCTCGACCCGGAAGTCGACCGGCTCGGCGGCGGCCAGCAGCTCCTCGTAGTCGCGCACCCGCGGGTCGTCGGGGATCTCGTTGTCCCCGCCGTCGTCCATCACCACGACGTGCTCGACCGTCGTCATCGTGTCGATCAGCGGCCACAGCAGCGGCAGCACGGTGCGGTCGACGAAGACGGCCTCGTCCTCGGCGTGGTTGGCGATGTAGGTCAGCTGCTCGGGGAACAGCCGGATGTTGAGGGTGTGCAGCACCCGCCCGGTGCTGGGGACGGCGAAGTACAGCTCCAGGTGGCGGGCGGAGTTCCACGCGAACGTGCCCACCCGGCCGTCGGCGGAGATGCCGAGGGTGTCCAGCACCCCGCCCAGCTTGCGGGTGCGCACCGCCCACTCGGCGTAGGTGGTCCGCACCGGGCCGATGGGGGAGTTCGTGACGATCGTCTTGTCGCCGTGGTGCCGCTCCACGTACCGGAAGATGGAGTCGATCGTCAGGGGCGTCTGCTGCATGAGACCGCGCATGGGCCGCATCCAACCAGTGACGGGCAACACGATCTACCCGTGGGTAGTCACCGCCGCAACGTCAGCGGGAGCCCGGCCAGCCCGCGGATGACGAACTCCGGACGGCGGCGCGCCTCGCCGGCCAGCTCGACCGAGGACGTGCGGGCCAGCAGCGCACCGAAGGACGCCTGCAGCTCGACCCGGGCCAGCGGCGCGCCGATGCAGAAGTGCACCCCGGCGCCGAAGGAGATGTGCGGGTTGTCGGTGCGCCCGACGTCGAGGGTGTCGGGGGCCTCGAACACGGCCGGGTCGTGGTTGCCCGACCCGAGCAGCGCGGCGACCTTCTGGCCCTGCTCCACCACCACCCCGCCCAGCTCGACGTCGGCGGTGGCGGTGCGCTCGAACAGCTGCAGCGGGGAGTCGAAGCGCATCAGCTCCTCGATCGCGGTCGGCAGCAGCGCGGGGTCGGCACGCAGCCGGGCCAGCTGGTCGGGGTGCCGCAGCAGGGCGAGCAGGCCGTTGCCGGTGACGTTGACGGTCGCCTCGTGGCCGGCGTTGAGCAGCAGGATGCAGGTGGTGACCAGCTCGTCCTCGGTCAGCCGGTCCCCGTCGGCGTCGCGGGCGGTGACCAGGTGGGTGAGCAGGTCCTCCCCGGGCGCCTGCCGCCGCTGCGCGGCGAGGTCGCGCAGGTAGGCGACGAACTCCGCGGCCGCGGTCTCGGCGGCGTCCTCGGTCTCGCTCGTCCGGCCGTACTCGTACATCTTCACGATCGCGTTGGACCAGGGGCGCAGCAGCGGCCGGTCGGCCGGGGGCACCCCGAGCAGCTCGGCGATGACCTCGACCGGCAGCTGCTCGGCCATCCCGGTGAACAGGTCCACCGGCTCGCCGGCCGCGGACCGCTCGACCATGCCGTCGACCAGCTCGGCGGCCAGCTGCTCCACCCACGGGCGCAGCCGCTCCACGTGCCCGCGGGCGAAGGCAGCGCTGATCAGCCGGCGCAACCGGGTGTGGTCCGGCGGCTCCATCTCCAGGATCGCGTTGCGGTGGATGAGGTTGAACTGGCCGAAGCGCCCGGCCGGGGCGCGGTCGGTCCAGATCCGGCCCAGGGCCCGGGTGCGCAGCACGGCGTTGGCCTCGGCGTGCCCGTAGGCCAGCCACATGCCCAGGCCGTCGTCCCACTGCACCGGCGCCTGGGCGCGGGCCGCGGCGAACACGGGGTAGGGGTCCTCGACGAAGGACGGGTCGCTCAGGTCCAGCACCCGACGAGTGTGCACCGCGCCCCGGCCCGGCCCGTCGCTCCCCGGTCGCCGAGGTCGCCGCCGGTCACCCGGCAGCGGTCCGGTCGCGGCGTGCGGTGACCGGATCACCGGCCGGTGACCGGCTGCCCGGCCCGTGACTGGCTGTACGGCCCGTGACCGGCTGCACGGCCCGAGACCGGCTGCCGGGGCGGGGGCCCCGCATAGGGTCGACCGCATGGCCCGCACGCAGACCAAGCGCCGTCCCGCCCCCGCCGCCACCGACGGGGCCCCCAACCCCAAGGCGCCGTGCCCGTGCGGGTCGGGCCGCAAGTACAAGCACTGCCACGGCTCGGCCTACGCCCCCGTGGTCACCCGGCCCTTCGAGGGCCTGCCCGGCGAGGTGCACTGGGTGGCGCTGCGCGAGCTGGTGCCGGCGGCCACCGCGACCCTGACCACCACCGACGGCCGGACGGCGACGCTGGCCAGCGTGCTGCCCGGCGGTGCGCCCGCGCTGGTGCGCGCCAACGGCGAGGTGCTGCTCGGCGTGCAGCTGGCCGCCTCCTCCGACGACGTCAGCCGCGACCTGGGCACCGCGCTGGCCGCCGCGCTGGAGGCCCCGGCCGGCAGCCCGGTCGACCCGGGCCCGGTCGGTGCCGAGGGCTCGGCCGGTCCGCGGTTGCAGGAGCTGCTGGACCCGGCCGCCGACCTCGAGGTCATCGTGCACGAGGACTTCGGCTTCTGGCTGGAGGGCACCGGCGCCGGCCCGGCCGCGCAGGCCGGCCTGGAGCAGGCCAACGAGGCAATCATCCCGACCGTGCTGCTCGAGGGCCTGGGCGCGGCCTACTGGTGCCGGCCGGCCGCCGACCGGGCGCACCTGCGCTGGGTGCGGCCCGAGCCCGAGGAGCAGCTGCTGGACGCCCTCGCCCGGCTGGGTGCGGCCGAGGAGCTGACCCTGGGTGCGGGCACCAAGTACGCCGGTGCCTTCCGGGCGCACGGCCTCGTCGTCCCGGTGTGGGACGTGCCGGCCGACGTCCCCGCGACCGAGTGGACCGGTCCGGCCACCGAGCTGGACCGGCGGCTGACCGCCGCCCTGGGGCGCGACGAGCCGCTGACCGCCGACGAGCGGCGCTCGCGGGCCGGCCTGCTGTCCCGCCAGGTCACCCTGCGCTGATCAGGGGGCGCCGGGACCGGCCCCGGCCGAGCACGCCTGGTCGCGGCCGCGGCGCTTGGCCACGTAGAGCGCGCGGTCGGCGGCCGCGTAGAGCGTGCGGGCGTCCTGCGCGTGGGCCGGGACCTGGGCGACCCCGACGCTGATGCTCAGCGGCAGGTCGCTGCCGTCCTCCAGCGTCAGCGGGTGCGCCCGGACGGCGGTCACCAGGTCGGTGGCGCGGCGCTCGGCGACCCCGGCCGGGCAGCCGGTGAGCAGGACGGCGAGCTCGTCCCCGCCCAGCCGGCCGACCACCGCGTCGCCGTCGCGGACCGCGTCGCGCAGCACCCGGCCGAGGTGGCGCAGCGCGTCGTCGCCGACCGGGTGGCCGTGGCGGTCGTTGATGGCCTTGAACCGGTCGACGTCGACCAGCACCAGAGCGGTGCCGCGGCCGGGGGAGCCGGTCAGGTCCCGGGCGACGGCGGCGTCGAGCACGTGCCGGGCGGCGAGGCCGGTCAGCGGGTCGACCTCGGCCTGCTCGCGCAGCCGGGCGACCAGGCGCTCCTGCCGGTTGCCGGCGTGGGCGAGCAGGGCGGTGGCCAGCACGAGGGTGGCGGCCACGAAGACGGCGTCGGGCACGGCCCGGTCCAGCGGCTCCAGGTGCAGCACCAGGACGGCGTTGGACACCCCGGAGAGGGCCGCGACCGCCCAGGCGGCGGGCGGGCGCAGCTGGGAGGCCGCCCACAGCGTGGGCAGCACGGCGAACACCTGGGCCGCGGCCGAGGTGTCCGAGGTCAGCCAGTTCAGCGCGCCCAGGACCACCGCGCCCAGGAGCGGGACCAGGGCCAGCAGGCCCCGGTCGTCCCAGCGGTGCGGGTCGGTGCGCACCAGCACCGCGCTGGCGGCGAGCAGGACCGCGACCACCGTCCAGCTGCCGACGTCGGCCACCGTCGACTGGTCGGCCAGCAGCGCGTAGCCGGCCTGGACCAGGGCGGCGGGCACCATGACCGCGACCGCCAGGCGGGCGGCCGAGCGCGGGTCGCGGGTCCCGGCCCAGCGCACTGCCCGGCCGGGACCGGTCGAGCCGGGGCCCCGGTCGTCGACGGGGGCGGGGAGGGCGCTCACGGGTCTCCGGTCTGCGGTGGTCCGCTCCCGGGGGCTCCGGGCGTGCGGACGTGCTGACCGTGGTTGTCGGCCCGGGGCGCCGCCCGGTTGAGCGGAGCGGGCGGCGACCCCCCGGAACGGGTGGGGCGACGGGGTCGGCCGGGGGCCCGGATGGGCCCGGGTCCCTGCGGCTGCGACCGGCATCACTGCAGGTCGTGGCAGAGGAAGCAGGAACGGGTTGCAGCCGGGCGTCCGGTTCGTTACGAGAACGTGACCGCGACCTGCTCGTTCCCCCTTGACGGGACAGTGTTGTTAGCGTTCACAATGTGAGCGCTCGCACAGCTGCGGGCCTGAGCGCCGAGATGTGTCCGGCGGCAGACGTCTCGTGAAGGAGAACACGTGAGCAAGAAGCTCAGGCTGGCCGCCATCGGCGCGGTCGCGGCCGTCGGTCTCACCGCCTGTGGTGGTGGCGGCGCCGGCAGCGGCGGCGGGAACGACACCGCCAACGCCAACCCCGAGGACCTCACCATCGGTGTGGCCATGCCCACCCAGACCTCCGAGCGCTGGATCGCCGACGGCAACAACGTCAAGTCCCAGCTCGAGGACGCCGGCTACCAGGTCGACCTGCAGTACGCCAACGACGACATCCCCACCCAGTCGCAGCAGATCGACCAGATGATCACCGAGGGCGCTGACCTCCTGATCATCGCCGCGATCGACGGCACCGCCCTCTCGGGCCAGCTCCAGGCCGCCGCCGACGCCAACATCCCGGTCATCTCCTACGACCGCCTCATCCGCGACAGCGAGAACGTCGACTTCTACGTCACGTTCGACAACTTCGCCGTCGGCCAGGCGCAGGCCACCGCCCTGCTCACCGGCCTGGGTGTCCTCGACGAGTCGGGCAACCGCACCGACGCCGCCGGTCCGTTCAACATCGAGCTGTTCGCCGGCTCGCTGGACGACAACAACGCGTTCTTCTTCTTCAACGGCGCCATGGACGTGCTCCAGCCGCTGATCGACGACGGCACGCTGGTCGTCCCCTCGGGCCAGACCGACATCGAGCAGGCCGCCACGCTGCGCTGGCAGCAGGAGACCGCCCAGTCGCGCATGGAGACGCTGCTGACCGGTTCCTACAACAACGGCACCGTGCTCAACGGTGTGCTGTCGCCCTACGACGGCATCTCCCGCGGCATCATCACCGCCCTGCAGAACGCCGGCTACGGCCCGAACCTGGACTCGACCCCGCGTGCCCTCCCGGTCGTGACCGGCCAGGACGCCGAGATCGCCTCGGTCAAGCTGATCCAGGACGGCGTGCAGAGCTCGACCATCTTCAAGGACACCCGCAACCTGGCCGAGCAGGCCGTCACGGCTGCCAAGGCGTTCCTCGAGGGTGACGAGCCCGAGGCCAACGACACCGAGACCTACGACAACGGCGTGAAGGTCGTGCCGTCGTACCTGCTCCCGGTGCAGACGGTCTTCGCCGCCGACATCCAGTCGGTGCTGATCGACTCCGGGTACTACACCCAGGACGAGGTCGACGCGGGTCAGACCAACTGACCTGCCCCTGAACCCGGCCGGGTCCGGCAGCGCAGGCTGTCGGGCCCGGCCGGCTCCACTGCGGGGACCAGCTCCACCCCGCAGCGCAGCACCCAGCACCACCCCGCACCACCCCGCACCACCCGGCACGGCACACAGAACGAGACGAGACGACGGAGTCCGATGTCCGACCCCATCCTCGAGATGCGCTCCATCACCAAGACCTTCCCCGGCGTCAAGGCGCTGCAGGACGTGACGCTGTCCGTCGAGCGCGGCGAGGTGCACGCGATCTGCGGCGAGAACGGCGCCGGCAAGTCGACCCTCATGAAGGTGCTCTCCGGGGTGTACCCGGCCGGTGACTACGAGGGCGAGATCGTCTTCGAGGGCCAGGTCGTGTCCTTCGGCGGCATCCGCGACTCCGAGCACGCCGGGATCGTGATCATCCACCAGGAGCTCGCCCTGGTGCCCTACCTCTCGATCGCCGAGAACATCTTCCTGGGCAGCGAGAAGCGCGGGAAGTTCGGCCTCATCGACTGGAACCTCGCCAACGCCGAGGCCGGCAAGCTGCTGCGGTCGGTGGGCCTGGACGAGAACCCCACCACCCCGGTCGGCCAGCTCGGCGTCGGCAAGCAGCAGCTGGTGGAGATCGCCAAGGCGCTGTCCAAGGACGTCAAGCTGCTGATCCTGGACGAGCCCACCGCGGCGCTCAACGACACCGACTCCGCGCACCTGCTGGGCCTGATCCGCGGCCTGCGCGACCAGGGCATCACCTCGATCATCATCTCGCACAAGCTCAACGAGATCGACGCGATCGCCGACCACACCACGATCATCCGCGACGGCCAGACGGTCGAGACGCTGGACATGGCCGACGAGTCGGTGACCGTCGACCGGATCATCCGCGGCATGGTCGGCCGCGCGCTGGACTCCTACTACCCCGAGCGCGAGTCGCACCCGGGCGAGGAGGTCATGCGGGTCGAGGGCTGGACGGTCAAGCACCCCACCCAGGACCGCATGGTGGTCGACCACGCCAGCTTCGACGTGCGCGCCGGCGAGGTCGTGGGCATCGCCGGGCTGATGGGCGCCGGGCGCACCGAGCTGGCGATGAGCATCTTCGGCCGCTCCTACGGCACCTTCGTCGAGGGCCGGCTGTTCATGCACGGCAAGGAGGTCAAGGCGCGCAACGTCGCCGAGGCCATCGACGCCGGCATCGCCTACGCCACCGAGGACCGCAAGAAGTACGGCCTGAACCTCATCGACGACATCGCCCGCAACAACTCCGCGGCGGCGCTGGACAAGCTCTCCACCCGGGGGTTCGTCGACGCCAACGAGGAGACCAAGGCGGCCGAGGAGGGTCGGCGGTCGATGAACATCAAGGCCCCGACCGTGAAGTCGATCGTGGGCAAGCTGTCGGGCGGGAACCAGCAGAAGGTCGTGCTGAGCAAGTGGCTGCTCACCGACCCCGACGTGCTGATCCTCGACGAGCCCACCCGCGGCATCGACGTCGGTGCCAAGTACGAGATCTACACGATCATCAACAAGCTGGTGGCGTCCGGGAAGGCCGTCGTCGTCATCAGCTCGGAGCTGCCCGAGCTCTTGGGCATCTGCGACCGCGTCTACACCCTCTCGGCCGGCCGCATCACCGGGCAGCTGCCCGTGGCCGAGGCCGACCAGGAACGTCTCATGACCCTCATGACCCAGGAGAAGGAGCTCGTCGGATGACCCAGACCGTCGGCCCGACGTCGGAGCCCGAGGCCGAGTCGGCCACCGCGCAGAAGGACAACGCCACCGCCGGCGCCCTCGGCACCGGTACCAGCGACGTCCGCACGCTGCTGACCCGCAACCTGCGCACCAGCGGCATCTACATCGCCTTCGTGGTGGTCGTGGCGCTGTTCGCGATCCTGACCGGGGGCACCTCGCTGTCGCCGGGCAACATCACGAACATCGTCCTGCAGTACTCCTACATCCTGATCCTGGCCATCGGCATGGTCATCGTGATCATCGCCGGGCACATCGACCTGTCGGTCGGCTCGGTCGTCGCCGTCACCGGAGCCACGTCCGCGGTCATCGTGATCCGGCACGACCAGCCGTGGTGGGTCGGCGTCCTCGCCGCCCTGGCGGTCGGCCTGGCCATCGGCGCGTGGCACGGGTTCTGGGTCGCCTACGTCGGCATCCCCGCCTTCATCGTGACCCTCGCCGGCATGCTGCTGTTCCGCGGTCTGACCCTGCAGATCCTGGACAACATCTCGCTGTCCCCGTTCACCCCGGAGTACGGCAAGATCGCGTCGGGCTTCAGCAACGGCCTGCTCGGCGGCAACGGGTTCGACGCGTTCACCCTGCTGATCTTCGGCGTGGCCGTGGTCGTCTACGCGGTCAGCCAGTTCCGCACCCGCCAGGCCCGGGTCCGCTACAACCAGCCGGTCCCGTCCTTCCCGCTGTTCGTCGCCCAGATCGTGGTGGTCGCCGCGGTCGTCATGGCCTTCGCCTACCAGCTGGCCACCGCCCGCGGCCTGCCCTACGTGCTGGTCATCCTGGCGGTGCTGATCCTGGTCTACGGCGTGGTCACCAAGCGGACCGTCTTCGGCCGCCAGGTCTACGCCATCGGCGGCAACCTGGCCGCGGCGACGCTGTCCGGCGTCAAGGTGAAGGTCGTCAACTTCTGGATCTTCGTGAACATGGGCTTCCTGGCCGCCGTGGCCGGCGTCGTGTTCTCGTCCCGGTCCAACGGCGCCCAGCCCGGTGCCGGCAACAGCTTCGAGCTGGACGCCATCGCCGCGGCCTTCATCGGCGGCGCGGCCGTCACCGGCGGTGTCGGCACGGTCGTCGGGGCCATGGTCGGTGGTCTGCTCGTCGGCGTCATGAGCAACGGCATGCAGCTCATGGGTGTCGACCAGTCCATCCAGTCCATGGTCAAGGGCCTGGTGCTGCTGCTCGCCGTCGCCTTCGACGTCTACAACAAGCGCCGGGCGGGCTCCGGCCGCTGAGGCCGGGGGTCAGCGCAGGGCCGGGGAGGAGCCGAGGGTGTCGACCGACACGACCGGAACCGCCCCGGCCCGCCCGCTGGTCATGAGCGACGTGGCCGCCCGGGCCGGCGTCTCCCACCAGACGGTGTCCCGGGTGGTCAACGGCCACCCCAACGTCGCCCCGCGCACCCGGGAGCGGGTGCAGCAGGCCATCGCCGAGCTCGGCTACCGGCCCAACGCCGCGGCCCGGGCCCTGGTCACGGGGTCCTCGCGGACCATCGGGCTGATCACCATCGACGTCGACCAGTACGGCCCGGCGCAGACCATGATCGGCCTCGAGCAGGCCGCGCGCGCGGCCGGCTACTCGCTGTCGGTGGCCATCCTCGACCGCGCCGGCGGGCTGACCATCGCCGAGGCGGTGGACCGCTTCGTGGCCCAGTCGGTGGACGCCGTCGTGGTGCACACCGCCGAGCTGCAGGCGCTGGAGGCCCTCGAGCAGGTGGACCCGCCGGTGCCGCTGGTCGCCGTCCAGATGGGCGGGGAGGGCCTCGGCACCACGGTGACCGTCGGCCAGGAGGCCGGGGCGCAGCTGGCCGTCGACCACCTGCTCGGGCTCGGCCACGCCACCGTGCACCACCTGGCCGGGCCCTCCTACTCCGTCGAGGCGCGGCGCCGCATCCACGGCTGGCGCACCGCGCTGGCCCGCGCCGGCGCGGCACCCGGTGAGCTGTGGCTGGGGGACTGGTGGCCGTCGTCCGGCCACGCGGTCGGCACCGAGCTGGCCCGGCGCATCCGCGCGGGGGAGCAGGTCACCGCCGTGTTCGCCGGCAACGACCAGATGGCCCTGGGGCTGATGGTCGCGCTGCACGAGCAGGGCATCACCGTGCCCGGCGACGTCAGCGTCGTCGGGTTCGACGACGTCCCCGAGGCGCCCTACTTCAGCCCGCCGCTCACCACCGTGCGGCAGGACTTCGCCGAGCTGGGCCGCCGCGGCGTCGAGCTCGTGCTCGCCCGCCTGGCCGGTGAGGACGGCGGATCGGACCAGGTCGAGCCACGGCTGCTGGTCCGCGGTTCCACGGGGCCCGTGCACGACTGACCCCGCGCACCCGGGGTGTGTTCCGAACCACCTTTGTTAGCGCTAACATGCTGGACCGTGCGGTCGCTGACCGCAGGAGGAGATGCGATGAGCGAGCAGTACGTGGTGGGTGTCGACTACGGCACCCTGTCCGGCCGGGCGGTCGTCGTCCGGGTGTCCGACGGGGCCGAGCTGGCCAGCGCCACGCACCCCTACGGGCACGCGGTGGTCGACCGGGAGCTCCCCGGCACCGCTGAGCTGCTGCCACCGGACTGGGCCCTGCAGGTGCCCTCGGACTACGTCGACGTGCTGCGCACCGCGGTGCCGGCCGCCGTCCGCGACGCCGGGGTCGACCCGGCCGACGTGGTCGGCATCGCCACCGACTTCACCGCCTGCACCATGGTGCCCACGACCGCCGACGGCACCCCGCTGTGCGAGCTGCCCGAGTTCGCCGGCCGCAAGCACGCCTACGTCAAGCTGTGGAAGCACCACGCCGCCCAGCCGCACGCCGACCGGATCAACGCGCTGGCCGCGGAGCGGGGCGAGAGCTGGCTGCCGCGCTACGGCGGGCTGATCTCCAGCGAGTGGGAGTTCGCCAAGGGCCTGCAGCTGCTCGAGGAGGACCCCGAGGTCTACGCGGCCATGGACCACTGGGTGGAGGCCGCCGACTGGATCGTCTGGCAGCTGTGCGGGGAGTACGTCCGCAACGCCTGCACCGCCGGCTACAAGGGCATCCGGCAGGACGGCGGCTACCCCTCGCGGGACTACCTGGCCGCGCTGAACCCCGACTTCGCCGGCTTCGTCGAGGACAAGCTCGACCACCGGATCGGCGAGCTGGGTGAGCGGGCCGGCGGGCTGACCCGCGAGGCCGCGCAGTGGACCGGCCTGCCCGAGGGCATCGCGGTCGCGGTCGGCAACGTCGACGCGCACGTCACCGCCCCGGCCGCCCAGGCCATCGAGCCCGGCCAGATGGTCGCCATCATGGGCACCTCCACCTGCCACGTGATGAACGGCGACACCCTCGCCGAGGTCCCCGGCATGTGCGGCGTCGTCGAGGGCGGCATCACCGCCGGCCGGTACGGCTACGAGGCCGGGCAGAGCGGCGTCGGCGACATCTTCGGCTGGTTCGTCGACACCTCGGTGCCCCCGGCCTACGTGCAGGCGGCCGGCGAGCGCGGGATCAGCGTGCACCAGCTGCTCACCGAGCTGGCCGCCCAGCAGGAGGTCGGCGAGCACGGCCTGGTCGCCCTGGACTGGCACAACGGGAACCGGTCGGTGCTGGTCGACGCCGAGCTGTCCGGCGTGGTGCTCGGCCAGACCCTGGCCACCCGGCCGGAGGACACCTACCGGGCGCTGCTGGAGGCCACCGCCTTCGGCACCCGCACGATCATCGAGGCCTTCGAGGGCTCGGGCGTGCCGGTCACCGAGCTGGTCGTGGCCGGCGGGCTGCTGAAGAACACCTTCCTCATGCAGCTGTACTCCGACATCTGCCGCCGCCCGCTGTCGACGATCGACTCCGACCAGGGCCCCGCGCTGGGCTCGGCCATCCACGCCGCGGTCGCCGCCGGGGCGCACCCCGACGTCCCGGCCGCCTCGCGCGCGATGGGCAAGGTGCTGCGCGGGGTCTACACCCCCGACGCCGAGCGGGCCGACCGCTACGACGTGCTGTTCGCCGAGTACGAGCGGCTGCACGACTTCTTCGGCCGCGGCGAGGACCAGCCCGGGGGCGGCAACGACGTGCTGCACCGGCTGCGCGCCCTCCGCCGCGACGCCGCCGCCCGCCGCACGGGCAGCGCCCCCACCACCGCCACCCCCGTCGCGCCCGAGGTCGAGGCGCCCGCGATCGAGGAGCAGTCCGATGTGCTCAGCGTGTGACAGCTCCGCCCCCACCTCCGCGCGGCTGACCGTGCGGCAGGCCGCCGGGGAGGAACGCGGCACCCACCGCGAGCAGCGCGAGCACGTCGCCGCGCTGCACGCCCTGCTGGTCAGCAACGGGCTGGTCACCTGGACGGCGGGGAACGTCAGCGAGCGGGTGCCCGGTGAGGACCTGTTCGTCATCAAGGGCAGCGGGGTCGACTACGCCGGGCTGACCTGGGAGGGCATCACCGTCTGCGACCTGGACGGCGTCGCCGTGGACGGCGTCCGCGGGCCCTCCTCCGACACCGACGCGCACGCCTACGTGTACCGGAACATGCCCGAGGTGAACGGCCAGGTGCACACCCACAGCACCTACGCCGCGGCGTGGGCCGCCCGGGCCGAGCCGGTGCCGTGCGTGCTGACGGCCATGGCCGACGAGTTCGGCGGGCCCATCCCGATCGGGCCCTTCGCCCTCATCGGCGACGACTCGATCGGCCGCGGCATCGTCGAGACGCTGTCGGGCCACCGCTCCACGGCGGTGTTCATGCAGAACCACGGCGTGTTCACGATCGGGAAGTCCGGCAGGGCCGCGGTCAAGTCCGCCGTCATGGCCGAGGACGTCGCCCGCACCGTGCACATCTCCATGCAGCTCGGGACCCCCGTCCCCATCCCCCAGGCCGACATCGACGCCCTCTACGAGCGCTACCAGAACGTCTACGGACAGAAGTGAGCAGCCAGATGACCAGCCCGTTCCCCGACCACGAAATCTGGTTCCTCACCGGCAGCCAGGACCTCTACGGCGAGGAGACCCTGCAGCAGGTCGCCGAGCAGTCCCAGCGGGTCGCCGCGGCGCTCGACGGCGCGGACACCGTCCCGGTGAAGGTCGTCTGGAAGCCCGTGCTCAAGGAGCCGGCCGCGATCCGCCGGGCCATGGGCGAGGCGAACGAGGACCCCGCCTGCGTCGGCGTCATCACCTGGATGCACACCTTCAGCCCCGCCAAGATGTGGATCGCCGGGCTGGACGCGCTGCGCAAGCCGCTGCTGCACCTGCACACCCAGGCCGACGCCGCCCTGCCCTGGGCGACGATCGACATGGACTTCATGAACCTCAACCAGGCCGCCCACGGCGACCGGGAGTACGGGTACGCCCTCACCCGGTTGCGGGTGCCCCGCACCACGGTCGCCGGCCACGCCACGAACCCGGCCGTGCAGGCCCGGGTCGGCGGCTGGGCGCGCGCCGCCGTCGCCGCCACCGAGGCCCGCTCGCTCAAGCTGGCCCGCTTCGGCGACAACATGCGCAACGTCGCGGTGACCGAGGGCGACAAGGTCGAGGCGCAGCTGCGCTTCGGCGTCTCGGTGAACACCTACGGCGTCAACGACCTGGCCGCCGTCGTCGAGGCCGTCACCGACGCCGAGGTCGACGCGGTCATCGCCGAGTACCTGGACCTGTACGCGATCGCCGACGACCTGCGCCCGGGCGGCGACCGGCACGACTCGGTGCGCTACCAGGCCCGCCTGGAGGTCGCGCTGCGCCGCTTCCTGGTCGACGGCGGCTTCGGTGCCTTCACCACCAACTTCGAGGACCTCGGCGCGCTGCGCCAGCTGCCGGGCCTGGCCGTGCAGCGGCTGATGGCCGACGGCTACGGCTTCGGCGGCGAGGGCGACTGGAAGACCTCGGCCCTGCTGCGGGTGCTCAAGACCGCCGCACGCGGCCTGCCCGGTGGCACGTCCTTCATGGAGGACTACACCTACGACCTGGCCAGTGAGACCCCGAAGATCCTCGGTGCGCACATGCTCGAGGTGTGCCCGACCATCGCCGGCGAGCAGCCCTCCCTCGAGGTGCACCCGCTGGGCATCGGCGGCAAGGAGGACCCGGCCCGCCTGGTCTTCTCCGCGGCCCCCGCGGAGGGCGTGGTGGTCGGCTGGGCCGACCTGGGCGAGCGGTTCCGCTGGGTGGCCAACGAGGTCGACGTCGTCGACCCGTCCGAGCCGCTGCCCAACCTGCCGGTGGCCCGTGCGGTGTGGGAGCCCCGGCCGGACTTCGCCACCTCCACCGAGGGCTGGCTGACCGCGGGCGGGCCGCACCACACGGTGCTCACCACGCAGCTGACGACGGCGGAGCTGACCGACCTCGCCGACGTGTTCCGCACGGAGCTGGTGGTCATCGACGCCGACACCACGCGCCGCAGCCTGGCCAAGGAGCTGCGCTGGTCGGCGGCCTACCACCGGTTGGCCCTGGGCCTGTGACCTGCCGGGCGGGCCGTGTGCACGGCCCGCCCGGACGCGGTCAGCTGTACTGCACCCAGACCCGGCGACGGCCGGCCTTGGTGCGCTCGGAGCGCATCGCCTCGACCCGGGCGGCCTGCTCGGGCGTGGCGCGGTGCTCGGCGACGGCGATCTCGGCCTCCCGGATGGCCACCTCGACCCGGCGCTCCTCGGGGGTCCGGGCCGGGAGGTCGGGCTCCTCCTCGTCGTCCTGGGCCCGGGTGACCAGGTTGGCCCGGTAGGGGTTGTCGTCGGGCAGGTTGCCGCTGACCCGGCCGTACAGGCCCAGGGTGAGCAGCAGCAGGCCCACGACGATCGAGAAGATCACGTTCGACATCTGGAAGGCCAGCACGTTCAGCTGCGTGTTCAGCACGAACAGGTGCCAGAACGCCGACAGGAGGAACGCGGTGCCCACGCCGGTCATCACGATGCCGGCGACGCGGCCGCCCTTGACCGCGCCGGCCACCAGCACGGCGGCCGTGAGCAGCGAGATGGTGGACAGCAGGCCGTTGGACGACAGGCCGGCCACCTGGCCGCCGTCGGTGGAGAAGTAGTCCAGACCGCCGATGAAGCCGAGGACGCCGAACACCGCGAGGACGGCGGCGACGGTGTAGGCGCCGATGCGGTGGACGGTCTTCACCCGGCGGGCGGTGGGGGTCTCGGCGACGTCCTCGTGCAGACGAGGAGGGGTCCGGGTGGGTCGGGTCGGTGCCGTGGTCATGGGGAGCCTCCTGGCGCTCGTGGCTGAACGACGAACGGCCCGGTACCCCGCCCCCCGGTCGGTGTAACCACGGTTTACGCAGCGGACGTCACCAACGCCGACGGCGGCTGAGCAGCTCGGCCACGGCGTCCTCGGTGGCCGCCCGCGCCCCGCCCTGCCCCTCGACGAGGGCCGACAGCGCGGTGCCGTCGGCCAGCGCGACCAGCCGGGCGACCGGGACCTCGCGGTGCCCGCCGCGGACCAGGACCTCGGTGAGCAGCTCGTCCACGCGGGCGCGGGTGGCCACGAGCACCGGCCGCAGGGCGGGGTGCCGGCCGCCGGCCAGCCAGCGCTCGTAGTAGGCCTGCAGCTGTTCGTCGGTGCGCCGGTCGGCACCGAGCAGGACGTCGAGCACCACGGTTGCGGTGTCGCGCGTGCTGCGCCGCCCGGCGGGCAGCGCGGCCACCAGGCGGGCGGCCGTCGCGGTCTCCCGCTCCCCGACCTGGGTGACCGCCGAGACGAGCAGGTCGTCGAGGTCGCGGAAGTAGTACGTGGTGGCGGCCAGCGGCACCCCGGCGGCGGTGGCCACGGCGCGGTGCGTGACGGCGTCCGGCCCGGCCCGGCCCACCAGCTGCGCGGCGGCGGCGACGATCGCGTCGCGGCGGGCCCCGCCCTTGCGGGTGGTGCCCGGCGGGGTGGTCACGTCAGTGCGCCGAGGAGGGCGCCAGGTTGAGCCCGACGACGCCGGCGACGATGAGCAGGATGGACAGGATGCGCACCGTGCCCACCGGGTCGCCCAGCAGCACCATGCCCACGACCGCCGTGCCGGCCGCGCCGATGCCGGTCCACACGGCGTAGGCGGTGCCCACCGGGAGGTCGCGCAGCGCGATCGTCAGCAGGGTGAAGCTGATCCCGGCGCAGACGACGAAGGACAGCGTCCACCACAGCCGGCTGAACCCCTCCGAGTTCTTCAGCGACACCGCGAACGCCGTCTCGAACAGACCGGCCACGACCACCAGCACCCAGGCCACGTCGGCCTCCTCCCCATCGACCGGTACGACCGTACCGGAAAAACGGTACGCGCGTACTGGTCTACCCGGCCGCCTACGGTGGGCGCGTGGAACAGGACTGGGCCGGCACGTACACCTACACCGCACGGGTCGAGCGCCCGCGCACCACCGAGGAGCTGCAGGAGGTCGTCCGGGGCGCCCGCGCGGTGCGCGCCCTGGGGACCCGGCACACCTTCAACGGCCTGGCCGACTCCCCGGGCGTGCTGGTCGACCTGACCGCACTCCCCGACCGGGTGCAGGTTCGCGACGACGGCACGGTGGCCGTCACCGCCGGCACCACCTTCGGGGCGCTGGCCCGCGAGCTGCAGCGGCACGGCCGGGCGCTGCACAACCTGGGCTCGTTGCCGCACATCTCCGTCGGCGGCGCGGTGGCCACCGGCACGCACGGCTCGGGGGACCGGGCCGGGGCGCTGGCCACCGCGGTGCGCTCGTTCCGCCGGGTCGGGCCCGACGGCGAGGTCGCCGAGGTGTCCAGGGACGACGTCGCCGCCCAGGCCGTGGCGCTCGGCTCGACCGGCGTGGTCACCGAGCTGGTGCTGGCCACCGAGCCCACCTACGACGTGCGGCAGGACGTCTACCGCGGCGCCCCGCTGGCCGACGTCGCCGGGGCGTTCGCCGCGGGGGACAGCGTCAGCGCGTTCACCCGGTGGGACGGGTCGGCGGACTTGTGGGTGAAGACCCGGCTGCCCGCCGACGTCCCCGACGAGCTGCTCGGCGCGCCCCGCGACCCGGTGAGCCGGGACCGGATCACCGACGAGATCGTCGGCAACGTCACCCCGCAGGGCGGCGTCCCCGGCCCGTGGCACGAGCGGCTGCCGCACTTCCGGCACGACGCGACCCCCAGCAACGGCGACGAGGTGCAGTCGGAGTTCTTCGTCGACCGGGCCGACACCACCGACGTCGTCGCCGCCCTGGCCGGGGTCGCCGACCGGTTCCGGGAGCACCTGGTCGTCGGCGAGCTGCGCACGGTCGCCGCCGACGACCTGTGGCTGTCGATGGCGCACGGCCGGGACTCCCTGGCGGTGCACTTCACCTGGCGGCGCACCCCGGGGACGCTGGCCGAGGCGGTGCCGCTGGTCACCGAGGTGCTCGCGCCGTTCGGGGCCCGGCCGCACTGGGGCAAGGCGCACCCGCTGCGGGCCGCCGAGCTGGCCGCGGTCGTGCCCTGCCTGGACCGGGCCCGGGAGCTGTTCGACGCCCTGGACCCCGACGGCGTGTTCGCCTCGCCGTCGGTGGTCGCGCTGGGGGTCCGCTCAGGCCGGTGAGGCGTCCCGCACGACCGGGCAGCTCATGCACCGCGGGCCGCCCCGGCCGCTGCCGAGCTGGTCGCCGGCGATCGGCACCACCTCGATGCCGGCGTCCTCCAGCGCCTTGTTGGTCACCGTGTTGCGCTCGTAGGCCACCGCCAGCCGGGGGCCGATGCAGAGGGTGTTGTTGCCGTCGTCCCACTGCTCGCGCTCGGCGGTGACCGGGTCCAGGCCGGTGTCGATCAGCCGCAGCCGGTCGATGCCCATCGCGGCGGCGGCGGCGGTGAGGAACGGCTGCGGGCCGCCCACCCGCAGGTCGCCCTCCTCCGGGTCGTCGCCGGCCCGCACGGTCCACGCGACCAGGGTGTCGGCGACCGCGGGGTACATGACCATGGCGTCGACGTCGACCATCGTGGCGATGGTGTCCAGGTGCATCGTCGCCCGTTCCTGGGCGATGGGGACGACGAGCACGGTGTGCGCCAGGCCGCGGGCGAAGACCCGGCGGGCCAGCCGCTCGGCCCCGCCCGCGGTGGTCCGCTCGCCCACGCCGACCGCCAGCACGCCGGGCGCCAGCAGCAGGACGTCGCCGCCCTCGAGGTGCTCCAGACCGGGGTCGTAGAGCCGCTGCGGCCCGGCGAACCGCGGGTGGTGGGCGTAGACCGCGCCGGTGATCGTGGACTCCCGGTGCCGGGCCGGCATGGCCAGTGAGGTGATGGCCACCTGGTCGCCGACCCAGACGCTGGAGTCGCGGGTGAACAGCAGGTTCGGCAGCGGCCGGACCACGAAGTCGCCGGGGCCCATCAGCTCGAAGGCCAGCCCCCGGGCGCCGGGCAGCTCGTCGTGGGCCACGCCGCCGATGAGCGCGGCGGCCAGGTCGGCCGAGGCCAGCCCGGACAGGTGCTCGGCGCTGGTGCGCCGCAGGGTGGCCCCGATGCGGGGGTCGTCGACGGCCGCGGCGACCAGCTGCTCCCGGGCGGCGGGGACGTCGAGCACCTCGGCCAGCAGCCGGTCCAGGTGCAGCACCTCGACCCCGCGGTCGGTCAGCGCCGCGGCGAAGGCGTCGTGCTCCTCCTGGGCCCGGGCCACCCACGGCACGCCGTCGAAGAGCAGCTCGTCGTTGTTGCGGGGGGTCAGGCGGCGCAGCTCGGCCCCGGGCCGGTGCAGCAGCACGGTGCGCAGCCGGCCGACCTCGCTGGTGACCAGGGGAGAAGTCATGGGCAGACTGTGCCCTGTGGCGGACGACGAGCGACAACCAGCCTGGTTCGTGGTGCTGCTGGGCGTGGGCCTGGCGCTGCTGGTCGCCGCGCTGTGCTTCTTCGCGCTACAGGCGCTGGGCGCCCGCGAGGTCGGCAGCGGCTTCGTCGTCCTGGTCGGGGTGCTGGCCGCGGTGGTCGGCGGCTTCCTCGCCCGCACGGTCGCGGCGAAGCTGCCGCCGGTGCGCCGCCCGCGCTGAGCCGGTCGAGCCGACCAGCACGCCGCCGACCACCAGACCGCCCCAGGCCAGCTCGGCCGCCGAGGTGGGCTCGCCCAGCAGCAGCCAGGCCGCCCCGATGCCGACCACGGGCACCAGCATCGAGAAGGGCGCCACCGAGGACGACGGGTTGCGGCTCAGCAGCGTCGCCCACAGCCCGGAGCCCAGGACGGTGCCCACCAGCACCGTGTAGGCCAGGCCGCCGACGGCGAGCAGGCCGGTCGTCGTCCCCAGGCCGGTGAACGAGCGGCCGATCTGCGCCGGGCCCTCGACCAGCAGCGACACCGCCAGCATCGGCAGCGGGGGCACGACCGACATCCACAGCGTCAGCCGCAGCGGGTGGGTCGCGCGGGCCTGTCGGGTGGCCAGGTTGCCCAGCGCCCAGCCCAGCCCGCCGCAGAGGGTGAGCAGCACCGGCAGCAGCAGGGCCCCGCCGTCGACGTCGGCGCGGTGCACCGCGATCCCGGCCAGCCCGGCGATGGCGACCGCCACCCCGAGGGCCTGCCGGCCGCTGATCCGCTCCCGCAGCAGCACGCCGGCCAGCAGCACCGTGAACGGCGCCGAGGACTGCAGCACCAGCGAGGCCAGCCCGGTGGGCATCCCGACGGCCATCGCCAGGTAGAGGAAGAGGAACTGCAGGACGCCGAAGCCGACCCCGTAGCCGAGCACCCATCGCCACGGGACGCCGGGCCGGGGCACCAGCAGCAGGGTGGGCACCGCCAGCAGCGCGAACCGCAGCGCCACCAGGAAGAAGGGCGGGAACTGCTGCAGCGAGAGGTGGATGGCGACGAAGTTCAGCCCCCAGCAGACGGCGACGAGGCAGGCCAGCAGGCGGTCCCGGGTGCTCACGGCGTCCACTCTGCGCCGCACCGTCGTGCAGCACCATCGAATGCTGGTGCGCTGTCGATGTAGCTTTGCTTCATGGATGTCCGGGCGCTGGAGACCCTCCGCGCGGTGCGCAGCCAGGGCGGCGTGACCGCCGCCGCCGCGGTGCTGCACCTGACGCCGTCCGCGGTCTCCCAGCAGCTGGCCGTGCTCACCCGGGACGCCGGGGTGCCGCTCACCGAGCGGGTCGGCCGCGGGCTCCGGCTGACCCCGGCCGGGGACGCGCTGGCCGACGCGGCCGTCGACGTCGCGGTGGCGCTGGAGCGGGCCCGCACCGCGTGCGCCGCCTTCGCCGGGGCGCCCACCGGCACCGTGCGGGTCTCGGCGTTCCAGAGCGCGGCCTGGATGCTGCTGCCCGGGCTGCTCACGCGGGTGGCCGCCCGGGGCGGCATCACCGTGGAGTGCGCCGACGAGGACGTCGCCCAGCACGCCTTCCCCGCGCTGACCGACCGGCACGACGTGGTGGTCGCGCACCGCCCGGCCGAGGCCGACCCGGGGTGGGGCCCCGACGTGCACGTGGTGCCGCTGCTGCGCGAACCGCTGGACGTCGCCGTCCCGGCCGGGTCGCCGTTGGCCGCGCGGGCCGCCCTGGAGCCGGCCGACGTCGCGGGGGCCGACTGGATCGCCGTCCGGGAGGGCTTCCCGGTGGCCCGGGTGCTCACCGACGTCGGCGTCGCGACCGGCACCGCGCCGCGCGTGGTGCAGCGGATCAACGACTTCCACGTGGTGGAGGCCCTGGTCGCCGCCGGGCACGGCCTCTCGCTGCTGCCCCGCTACAGCTCCGGCGGGCACCCCGGCGTCGCGCTGGTGCCGCTGGCCGGGGTGCGCGCGGGCCGGCAGGTCGACGCGCTGGTCCGCCCCGACACCGCCGAGCGCCGGGTGGTGGCGGTCGTGCTGGAGGAGCTGGTCGCGCTGGCGGCCGAGCTCAGGCGGGGCTGAGCGTCAGGCCGGGATGCTCGAGGCCGGCACCGACCGGAACACCCGGTTCAGGCCGGTCTGGTTGAGCAGCAGCCGCAGCGACGTGGGCGGTTCCACGACCTCGAGCTCGCCGCCGGCCCGCTTCTGCTTGCGGGCCAGGTGGACCAGCAGCTCCAGCCCGGCCGAGCTCATGAAGGTCACCCCGCGCACGTCGACCCGGGAGGGCCAGTCGGCGGGGCGGACGGTCACCCGGAACTGCCGGACGACGTCCTTGTCGATCTCGCCCGTGAAGACCAGCTGGGTGCCGTCGGGGGAGAGCTCCACCGACCCGTGGTCGGGCGCTGTGGCATCAACGTCCGTGGTCATGCGCCGCTGGGTGTCCCGCTCCGCGCCCGGTCAAACCCGACACGCGGTCGTTCAGGACGGAAGGAGCACGCCGGGGTTGCAGATGCCCTCCGGGTCCAGCGACGCCTTCACCGCGCGCAGCACGTCGACGCCCAGCGGTCCGACCTCCCGGTCCAGCCACGGCCGGTGGTCGGCGCCGACCGCGTGGTGGTGGGTGAGCGTGCCGCCGGCGGCCAGCAGGGCGTCGGTGGCCGCCCGCTTCGCGCCGAGCCACTGCTGCAGGGGCAGCTCGTCGTCCCGGTCGGCCAGGACGGTGAGGTAGAGCGACGCGCCGGTGGCGTAGCCGTGCGACAGGTGCGTCATCACCAGCGGCTGCTTGCCGGGGCCGGCCAGCGCCTCGCGCAGGGCCCGGCGGGCGGCGTCGTACACCGTCGGCAGCGCCGACCAGGTCGCCGCGGTCTCCAGCGTCTCGACCAGCAGGCCGTGGTCGAGCAGCCGGTCGCGCAGGTAGGGGCCCTCGAACCGGTGCCGCACCCAGGCCTCGCCGACCCGGGAGCCGGCCCGCTTGCCGCCGTCCTCGCGCAGCAGCGAGGTGGCCGCGCGCTGCCGGGCCCGCACCAGCGTCGGCAGGCCCTGCCAGCCGACCACCAGCAGGCAGCCCCCGCCGTGGCCGCGGCTGCGCAGGGCGCCGCGCAGCGCCCGGGCCCCCGCACCGCCGGACAGCAGCAGGTTCGCCCGGGTCTCGTCGGGGTCGCTGAGCCGGACGACGTCGGGCAGCAGGTCGTGCCGGGCCAGCCGCTGCAGCGCCGCGAGGCCGGCCGCCCAGCTGCGGAAGGACCAGCCCTCGTGCTCCTCCACCCGCGGGCGCGGGCGCACCCGCACCGTCAGCTCGGTGATCACCCCGAGCGTGCCCTCGGACCCGAGCGCCAGGCCGAGCAGGTCGGGGCCGGCGGCCGACGCCGGCGGGGAGCCGACCTCCAGCACCCCGGACGGCGTGGCCAGGGTGAGCGAGGCGACCAGGTCGTCGAACCGGCCCACCCCGGTGGAGGCCTGGCCCGCGCTGCGGGTGGCGGCGTACCCGCCGAGGGTCGCGAACTCCCAGCTCTGCGGCACGTGGCCCAGGGTCAGGTCGTGCTCGGCGAGGGCGTCCTCCAGCGCCGGGCCGCGCATGCCCGGGCCGACGGTGACCAGCGAGCTCGGCACGTCGACCGCGACCAGCCCGGACATCCGGGACAGGTCGACGACCACCACGGGCCGGTCGTCGACGTCGGTGCCCGACAGCCCGCCGACCACGCTGGTGCCGCCGCCGAAGGGCACGACCACCACGCCGTGCCGGCTGCACAGCTGCAGCAGCGCCGCGGTCTCGGCGGTGTCGGCCGGGGTGAGGACGGCGTCGGGTGCGTCGGAGGCGTCGCCCGAGCGGCGGCGGACCAGGTCCAGGTAGCTCTTGCCCCCGGTGCGCCGCAGCCGGGACTCCCGGTCGTCGCGCACGTTGTCCAGCCCGAGCAGGGTCACCAGCTCCGCGCGCACCGGCACGGGCAGGCGGCTGGGGGCCAGCTCGATCTGCTCGACCGGGACCGGCGGGGTGTGCCGGGGCGTCCAGCCCAGCTCCCGGGCCAGGTGCTTGCGGGCGGCCTTGGGCAGCGCCTTGGCCAGCGACTTGTCGGCGGTCAGCTCCAGCGTGCCGCCCTCGGCCACGTGCGCCACGCGGGTGCCGGGGGGACCCCAGCCCTGGACGGTGAGTTCGGGTTGCTCGGCCACCGGGTCAGTCTGCCCGCCGAACCCCTCCCGCTGGGGGAGGCAGGGGAGGCCCAGCGCCCGGGGACGAGGCCCGTTCGCGGGTGCCGGGCTTCCCCTGCCTGGGGCAGGGTGGGGCCGTGACCGGGACCCGTCTCGACCCCGCCCGCCGCGCCCGCGACCTGGAGCGGCTCGGGCGCCCGGTCGACGTCCTCGTGGTGGGGGGCGGGGTGACCGGCGCCGGGGTGGCGCTGGACGCCGCCGCCCGCGGGCTCTCGGTGCTGCTGTGCGAGCGGGCCGACCTGGCGGCCGGGACGAGCCGGTGGTCCTCGAAGCTGGTGCACGGCGGGCTGCGCTACCTGGCGCACGGCGAGGTCGGGCTGGCGCGGGAGTCCGCCCGCGAGCGCGCCGTGCTCATGGGGGTGACCGCGCCGCACCTGGTCCGGCCGCTGCCGTTCTGCGTGCCCGCGGTCGCCGGCGCCGACGTCGCGGCGGTGGCCGGCCTGGGCGGCGTGCTGGGGGACGCCGTCCGCGGGTCGGTGCGGGGTGGCCGCGGGTCGCTGCCCCGGGCCCGGCGGGTGGCCGCCGGCGAGGTGGCGGCCTGGCTGCCGGCGGTGCGCGGCGGGCGCGGGGGGATCGCGTTCTGGGACGGCCAGCTGACCGACGACGCCCGGCTGGTGGTGGCGCTGGCCCGCACCGCCGCCGGGTACGGCGCCTCGGTGCTGACCGGGGCCCGGGTGCTGGGCGTGGACGGGCGGACCGCTCTCGTCGAGGTGGAGGGGCGCCGGGTCGCGGTCGAGGCCGGGGTGGTGGTCAACGCCGCCGGGGTGTGGTCGGCCGGGCTGGACGACGGCATCCGGCTCTCGCCCTCGCGCGGCTCGCACCTGGTGGTCCGCGCGCAGCGGCTGGGCTCCCCGACGGCGGCGCTGACCGTGCCGCTGCCCGGCTCCCGCTCCCGCTACGTGTTCGCGCTGCCGCAGGACACCGGGCTGGTCCTGCTCGGCATCACCGACGAGCCGGTCGCGGGCCCGGTGCCCGACGACGACCCGCAGCCCTCGGCCGCCGAGGTCGAGCAGCTGCTGGGCACGGTCAACCGGGTGCTCGCCGACCCGCTGACCGCCGCGGACGTGGTGGGTGCCCACGCCGGGCTGCGGCCCCTCGTGCTGCCCGCCTCGGCCGGCGCCGGCCCGGGGGACGCCACGGCCGACCTCTCCCGCAGGCACCTGCTGCACCGGTCGGGGGCCGTGCTGACGGTCGTCGGCGGGAAGCTGACCACGTACCGGGCGATGGCGGAGGAGACGGTGGACGCCGCGCTGGACGTGCTCGGCCGCGGTGCCCGCCGGTCGCTGACGGCCCGCCTGCCGCTGGTCGGTGCCGCGCCCCGCCGGGTGCTGGCCGCCGTCGACGCCCCGGCCCGGCTGGTGGCCCGGTACGGCACCGAGGCGGCGCAGGTGCACGCGCTGGGGTCCGAGCCGCTGGCCGAGGGCCGGCCGGAGACGGTGGGGGAGCTGCGGTTCGCCGTCCGGGCCGAGGGCGCCCGCACGGTGGCCGACCTGCTCGACCGGCGCACGAGGGTGGGCCTGGTGCCTGCCGACCGCGCCGCCGCCGTAGCCCGCGCTGAGGAGGTCCTGGCCGCCGAGCTCAGCCGCTGATCACGGGCGCGGTCCACGTGGGGGCAGGCGGTAGAGGCGGCGCGCGTTGTCCTCGAAGACGGCCGCCACGTGCTCCGGGCCGACCGCCTCGGCCAGCCGGTCGAGGTCGGCGTCGGCGAAGGGACGGCGGGCCCGGGTGCTGGGCAGGTCGGTGCCGGTGACCAGGGCGCGGGGGTCGACGTCGAGCACCCGCCGGGCGGCGTCGGCGACGTCCAGGTCGACCCGGCCGAACCCGGTCGCCTTGACCACCGCGCCGGTGGCCACCAGCCGCAGCAGGTCGCGCAGGCCGTCGGCGTGCAGGCCCAGGTGGTCGACGACCACCTGCGGCAGCGGGTGCAGTACGGGGGCGAGGTCGGCGAGGTCGCGGCCGTCGACGTAGAGCTCGGTGTGCCAGCCGGCCAGCTCGTGCACCCGGCGGGCCAGCCGGTCCAGGTCGGCGAGCGGGGCCGACCCGCCGCGGCGCAGGTTGACCCGCACGGCGCGCACCCCGGCGGCGTCCAGCCGGAGCACCTCGGCGTCGGGCACGTCGGCCGGCAGCTGGGTGACCCCGACGAACCCCGGCCCGAGCTGGGCGAGCGCCGCCAGCAGGTAGGTCTGGTCGAAGGCCTGGAACGACCCGGAGACGACGGCGCCGCCGACCACGTCCAGGCCCGCGACCCGGGCCCGGTAGTCGGCGACGGTGAAGGGGTCGGGCAGGTAGCCGTCGTTGGGCACCAGCGGGAACGCCGGGTCGACCACGTGCAGGTGGGCGTCGACCAGCCTCACGGGGAGGTCTCCCTCACAGGAACGCCTTGCCCTCGCCGCGGTAGGTGGGCACCGACCCGACGAGCGCGTCCCCGGACACCAGGTGCAGCTCCCCGACCCGCTCGGCCAGCTCGCCGGCCTTGGCGTGCCGGAACCAGACCTGGTCGCCCAGCCGCAGGTGGGCGGCCGGGGCGCCGAGCAGCGGGGTCTGCGCCTCGCCGGCGCCCTCGAGCGGGCTGAACCGCAGGCCGGCCGGCCACGCGATGGTGGGCTGCCGGTCCGGGCCGGGTGGGCCCGAGGCGATCCAGCCGCCGCCCAGCGCGGTGGCGACCGTCGCCGAGGGCCGGCGCACCACCGGCTGCACGAAGTAGGCCGCCGGCCGGGGCCGGAAGCGGCGGTACCCGTCGAACAGCCCCGGCGCGTAGAGCCCCGAGCCGGCGGCGACCTCGGTGACCGCGGGCTCGGCGGAGGTCTGCTCCACCGATCCGGTGCCGCCACCGTTGACGAACCGCAGCGGCGCCAGCTCGGACACCGCGGCCACCACCGCGGCCCGCCGCTGCGCCAGTTCCCTCGCCGACAGCGCCTGCATGCCCCGCACCGCCAGCCGGCGCAGCCGGGGCCCGGCGGCGTCGGCGGTCCCGGCGATCTGGCCCTCGTAGGCCATCAGGCCGTCCAGGTGCAGCCACGGCCGGTCCAGCACCGCACGGGCCAGCGCCACGGCCTGCGCGGGGGTGCGGACGGGGGAGCGCAGCGGGCCCAGGTGCACCCGGCCGCCGAGCAGCTCCAGCGCGGCGTCCAGGTCCAGGCAGACCTTGACCGGTGCGGCGGGGGAGCGGCCGACCGCGGCCTCGACGACGTCGAGGGACTCCACCGAGTCGACCATCAGCGTCACCCGCGCGGCCAGCTGCGGGTCGGCGGCCAGCGCGACCATCGCGGCGGTGTCGGTGCTGGGGTAGCCGACGACGACGTCCTCGTGGCCCGTGGCGGCCAGCCAGACCGCCTCGGGCAGGGTGAGCGCGAGGATGCCGGCGAAGCCGGGGCGGGCCAGTGCCCGGTCGCCCAGCGCCCGGCAGCGCACCGACTTGCTGGCCAGCCGGATGGTGGTGCCGGGAGCGGCGCGGGCGACGAGCGCATCGGCGTTGGCGTCGAAGGCGTCGAGGTCGACGACGGCGAAGGGCGGCTGCAGCCCGGCGGTCGCCGCGCGGAGGGCGGCGAGGCGGTCGCTCACCGGCGTCGGGTCGCGGGCGGCATGCGCCGGATCGTGCCACGCGACCGGCCCGGGACGCACCGGACCGGGGACGGCGCCGTCCCGGTGGCGGCGCCGGCCGTCCCACTGATCGGGATGAGCAGTTCACATAGTGGGACGACGGGTGCAGGCTGGTCGGGTGGACACCTACACCCACGGCCACGCCGACGCCGTCCTGCAGTCCCACCGCTGGCGCACCGCGGAGAACTCCGCGGCGTACCTGCTGCCGCACCTGCGGGCCGGGCTCGACGTGCTCGACGTGGGCTGCGGGCCGGGCACGATCACCGTCGACCTGGCCCGCCGGGTCGCGCCGGGCCGGGTGCTGGGCCTCGACGTCGTGGCCGACCCGCTGGGGGAGGCGCGGGCCCTGGCCGGGCGCGAGGGCGTGCCGGTGGAGTTCGCCGTCGGCGACGTCTACGCCCTCGACCTGCCCGACGCCTCCTTCGACGTGGTGCACGCCCACCAGGTGCTGCAGCACCTCACCGACCCGGTCGCCGCGCTGCGCGAGATGGCGCGGGTGTGCCGGCCGGGCGGGCTGGTCGCCGTCCGGGACGTCGACTACGCCGCGACGACCTGGTTCCCCGACGACGACGGCCTGGTCCGCTGGCTGGACCTCTACCACCGGGTGGCCCGGCACAACGACGCCGAGCCCGACGCCGGCCGCCGGTTGCGGTCCTGGGCGCACGCGGCCGGGCTGCGCGACCTCACCGCGTCGGCGTCCACCTACTGCTACGCCTCCGACGCCGAGCGCCGCTGGTGGGGTGACTCGTGGGCGGGCCGGGCGACCGCGTCGGCGTTCGCCGAGCAGGCGGTGGCCTACGGCCTGGCCACCGCCGACGAGCTCGCCGAGGTCGCCGCGGCCTGGCAGCGCTGGGCCGCCGCGGACGACGGCTGGCTGGGCATGCTGCACGGCGAGCTGCTGGTGCGGGTGGGCCCCTCAAGCCCGGCCGGGTAGCCGCCGATCAGGTGGGGGAGGGCGCCACTGAGCCCGGTACCGGCCGGCTCAGTGGCGCGGGGTGACCTCGCGGGGCGCTGCCTCCAACGCGTGCAGCGACCGCCGGACGCCGACGGTCACCGCGCCGAGCGCGAAGAACCCCTGGTCGTCGGGCACCTCCGCCGAGCGCAGCAGCTGCACCAGCCGGTCCAGCGAGGCCACGGCCACGTCGATCGCGTCGTCGCGGGAGTCCCGGTGCGGGCCGTCGTGGTAGGGGATGCGCACCACGCCGGCCAGGCCGGTGAGCGCGTCGGCCAGCACCCAGCCGGTGCCGTCGTCCACCCGGTCCAGGCCGCGGCGGTGCGGCTGGAACTCCGCCACCAGGTCGGTGAGGTCGTCGACCAGCACGGCCACCCGGTCCAGCGCGCGGGACTGCTCGCGGACCCGGCCGGCCGTGCCCTGCCAGCGCGCGGCCCGCGGGTTGGCCCGCCGGGCCCGCTCGACCTGGGCCTCGGCGGCGCGCATCCGGTCCAGGGCGGTGCCCAGGGTGCGGCCGCGGTGCGCCCAGTCCTCGGGGTCGGGCACGGTGCCGCCGCGGACGGCGTCGGCCATGTCCACCAGGTGCGCGGCGAGCAGGCCGCGGGCGACGGCGATCCGCTCGACGGCGACGGTCAGCATCATCGGCGGGAACAGCACGGTGGTGACGGCGACGCCGACCGCGGCGCCGAGCAGGGTCAGCCCGCCGTAGCGCAGCACGTAGGCCGCCGGGTCGTCGGTGCCGATGGTGATCATCAGGACGGCGGCGAAGCTGACCCAGCTGGCCTGCTCGCGCAGCAGCCGCCACTGCTCGACCACCACGGCGACGGCGACGATCAGGGCGATGGTGAACGCGTTCGGCACCCCGCGGGTGACCTCGTAGACCCCGACGGCCAGGCCGAAGCCCAGGAACATCGCCGCGACCGTGCGCCAGGCGGCCCCCGCGGAGTCGGCGACCGTGGGGTGCACGGCGACCACCGCGCCGAGCGGGGCGTAGTAGGCGTAGTCGGACAGCGTCGGCGGCAGCAGGACGGCGACCTGCCAGGCCAGCCCGGCGGCGACGGCGGCCCGGACGCCCCGCTGCACCCACGGTCGGCGCAGCACCTCGACGAGCGCGATCACCGGGGCCAGGGTGCCCTACGCCTCCCGGGCGGCCCCGACCCCCGCGGCGACGTACTCGGGCAGGCGGACGTCGTCCAGGGTGGCCGGGTCGACCAGCACCCAGCCGGCCAGCTCGCGGCCCTGCATGACCATCCGCGCCACGCCGTCGCGGGTGACCAGCTCGTCGGCCAGGGCGGGGGCGCAGCGCACCATCAGCCCGCCGCCACCGCTCACCGCGACCGCCATCGAGCCGCCGACCAGGAACGCCAGCCCGCCGAACATCGTCCGCTCGGCGACGTCCGGGGTGCCGTCGAGCGCCGACCGCACCCGCTCCGCCAGCTCCAGGTCGTACGCCACGCCGGCAGGATGGCCGCCCACCCCCCGTCGGGCAAGACCCACCGAGTGCACGACTGCGGTGGTCAGAGGGGCCCCGGAACCACCGCAGTCGTGCACTCGACGCAACCCCGGCGGGTGGGACGACGACGCAACCCGGTCGGAGGATGCTCCGCGACGACGGAGGGGTCCGAGGGACGAGGTCCCCTTCACAAGGAGGGGACGGACGCGCTCACCCCACCGGGGAACGGCCGTTGGCCGCGGTGCGACCCGGAGGGTCGCCGTGTACACCGCCATTCGCCTCGAGGTCCAGGGCGGTCACCCAGCCCTGGACCGGCAGCGGGTGGCCGGTCAGCCAGCCCTGCACCGCGTCGCAGCCCAGCCGGAACAGCAGCTGCAGGTCGGCGGGGTCCTCGATGCCCTCGGCCAGCGCGGACAGGCCCAGGTCGTGGGCCAGCCGGATGCTGTGCCCGACGATGACGGCGGCCGCGGCGTCGGAGGCGATGCCCGAGGTGAGCGAGCGGTCGAACTTGACCTCGTCGATCGGCAGCCGGTGCAGGTAGGCCAGCGAGCTGTAGCCGGTGCCGTAGTCGTCCACGGCGATCCGCAGCCCGATGGAGCGCAGCGAGGTCAGGGTCTGCAGGGCGCGGTCGGGGTCGAGCATGAGGGTGTCCTCGACGACCTCGACGGTGAGCGCGCGAGCAGGCAGGCCGTGCCGGTCGAGGGCGTCGGCGATGCGGTGCGGCAGCAGCGGGTCGTCGAGGTCGGTGGCGCTGAGGTTGACCGCGACGGGCACCTCGCGGTCGGCCCACCAGCCGGCGACGCCGCCGAGGGCGAGGTCGAGGACCCGCTCGGTGACCGCGTCGGACAGGTGGCCGTGCTCGGCGGCGCGCAGCACCTCGCCGGGGCCGAGCAGGCCGCGGGTGGGGTGCGCCCAGCGCAGCAGCGCCTCGCAGCCCACGACGGTGGCCACGGTGCCGGTGCCGGTGGCCTCGATCCGGTGCTGGGGCTGGAAGTGCAGGAGCAGCTGGTCGTCGGCGTCCAGGGCGGCGTGCAGGTCGTCGACCCAGGCCAGCAGGCTGTCCTCCTGCACGCGGCCGCAGCGGGCGGGGTCGTGGACGGCCACGCCGCTGGTGCTGGCCTGCGCCTCGGCGAGGGCCTGGTCGGCGCAGCGCAGCAGGTCGCCGGTGCGGGTCTGCTCGCCGGGGCGGTCGTCGACGGCGTGGCTGGTCGTCGTCCCCACGTTGACGGTGAGGTGCAGCCGGTGCCGGTCCATGTCGAAGGGGCGGCCGAGCACGTCGCGCACCTGGGCGGCCAGCAGGGAGGCGCGGGTCGGGTCCTCGCCGACGAAGGCCAGCGCGAAGTCGTCGCCGTCGATGCGGGCCACGACGGTGCCCGGCCCGGCGAGGGTGGACAGGTGGGAGGCGACCCGCTGCAGCACCTTGTCCCCGGTCTCGTGGCCGGCCTCCTCGTTGATCCGGCGGAAGCCGTCGAGGTCGAGGGCGAGCAGGGTGACCGGCTCGGGCCCGGCGAGCCACCGGTCGACGCCGGAGCCCAGGCCGCGGCGGTTGAGCAGGCCGGTGAGCGGGTCGGTGAAGGCGTCGGCGAGCTGCTCGAGGGCGGCGCGGGCGACCCGGATGGTCAGCTGGAACCGGGCCACGACGACCGCGAGGCAGCCGCCGGCGGCCAGCACCAGGGGCAGCACCCAGCGGCCGGTGCCGGGGGAGTGGGCGGCCAGCAGGACGGCGAGCAGGTTGGCGCCGCACCCGGCGAAGGGCAGCACGTTGGACCAGCTGCGCAGCCGGTGGGTGGCGTCGAGCATGGCGTGGTCGGTGGTGCGCACCGGTCGCGTGACGGCGTAGGCGAGGACGACGCAGGCACCGGCCATGAGCAGGAAGGACGGGCCGGGGGACGCCGGGCCGTCGTGGTGCAGCGAGTGGCCCGACGCCAGGTCGGCGGCCAGCACGAGGGCGGAGCCGGCCAGCAGGGGCGGGACGACGGAGTCCCGGCCCGGGCGCAGCACGGAGCACAGCGCGACGGCGCCCGAGACCAGCGCGACGTCGATGCCGGTGAGCACGAGGACGGCGCGGGTGGCCGCGTCGGTCCCGCCGTCGCCGATGCCGATGAGGACGACGGTGCCGGCGACGGCGGTCAGGCCGAGCGCGGTGCTGACGGAGTCCAGGCCGATGCCGGCCAGCACGAGCCGGCCGCGCAGCGGCAGCACCAGGGACAGCAGCAGGACGCCGATGCCGGCCTGGCCGACCAGGTGCAGGCCGTCCAGCAGCCAGGCGAGGGCGCCGGTGGGCACCGGGTGCAGCACCCGGGCGAGCACGGCGCCGAGGGCGAAGGCGCCCAGGCCCAGCCCGAGCGCGGTGCGGGCGACGGCGCCGGGTGAGCCGGGCAGCCGGTCGCGCAGCGCGACGAGGGCGGCCAGGCCGTGCACGCCGGCGAGGACGGCGACGTCGAGGGCGAGCCGCCAGGCGCTGTCGGGTGCGCTGGCCCCCTGCACCAGCCCCCAGGCGAGCAGCACGGCGGCGGTCAGCAGCAGGGCGCGGGGCGAGGTGACCCGGTGCAGCAGCGGACGGGTGACGGGCGGGTGGTGCATCGCGACGGTCTGCACGGTCGACATCACCCCTCCTGGTCCGGCGAGTCCACGGACGAGCCGCAGGGCGCGGCTCGTCCGTGGGTTCTCGGCGAGCACCGGGTCGCTGTTGACCAGGGGTGGAGCCGTTCCACCCCCGCGGGTGAGAACGGAGCTGTTCCGGTTTCAGCCCTGCCGGGCAGCGTTGGCCTGGCAGGCGGTGCCCACGTAGGCGGCCAGGCCCGGCGCGACCCGCTCGTGGTACGCGGTGAACCGCTCGTCGTCGGTGTACATCCGGCCGAGGGCGGCGTGCAGCTCCGGCGGGCAGTCGTAGTACCGCCGGGTGATCTGCTGCCGGTGCTCCTCGGCCAGGTCCATCGCCCGGTCGCCGTCGGCCGGGGCGCCGTCGGCCAGGGCGGCGGCGAACCGGCGCTCCAGGTCGTCGGTCTCGGCCCTGATCGCCAGCCAGTCGGCCTTGGTGCACCGGCCGGTGCGGGCCTGCGACTGCGCCCAGGCCTCGGTGTCGCCCCAGCGCTGCTCGGCCCCGGCGACGTCCGGGTCGTCCAGCAGGGCGGTGGTCGTAGTGGTGCAGCGTGCGCACCGTCACCCCGGCCAGCCCGGCCAGCTCACCCACCGTGTGGCCCACGGCCCCTCCTCTCTCCCTGGCACCGGTGATCGAAGCGCCTCACGTCGCGTCAGGGTCGAGTCCGGCGCAGGATCGGGTGATGGCGGCCCCGGCGCACGACCCCTACCCCCGCTCCCGGGTGCGCGTGCGCGGCCGGGAGATGGCCTACGTCGACACCGGTGGGGGCGACGCGGTCGTCCTGCTGCACGGCAACCCGACGTCGTCCTACCTGTGGCGGGGGGTCATCCCGCACCTGGCCGGGCTCGGCCGCTGCGTGGCCCCCGACCTGATCGGGATGGGCGAGTCGGAGAAGCTGCCCGACCCGGGCCGCGGGACGTACTCCTTCGCCACCCACGCCGCGTTCCTGGAGGACCTGCTGGAGGAGGTGCAGCTCGGCGACCGGGTCACCCTGGTGCTGCACGACTGGGGCGGGGCGCTGGGCTTCGACTGGGCCCGCCGGCACGCCGACCGGGTGCGGGCGATCGCCTTCACCGAGACCATCGTGACGCCGCTGCTGTGGGCCGACTGGCCGCGCGCGGCGAAGGGCGTGTTCCAGGGCATGCGCTCCGACCGCGGCGAGGAGCTGGTGCTCGAGCGCAACACCTTCGTCGAGCGGATCCTCCCCGCCTCGACGCTGCAGGGTCTGGCGCCCGAGGTGCACGACCGCTACCGGGCGCCCTACCCGACGCCGGAGAGCCGCTGGCCCACCCTGGAGTGGCCGCGGAGCATCCCGATCGAGCACGTGCCGCCGGACGTGCACGACGTCGTCGACCGCTACGGCGAGTGGCTGGCGCACTCCGACGTCCCCAAGCTGTTCGTCGACGCCGAGCCCGGCTCGATCCTGGTGGGCCGGCAGCGGAACCTGGTCCGCCGCTGGCCGAACCTCACCGAGGTGCAGGTGCCGGGCAGCCACTTCGTGCCGGAGGACAGCCCCGACGAGCTGGGCCGCGCGGTCGCCGACTGGCTGCGGACGATCCCCTAGAGGACGGCGTCGCAGACGGCGAGCAGGCGGGCCCGCAGCGCCTGGCCGCGCGCGGCGAAGCCCCGCTGGGCCGCGGCGTAGTCGGCCTTGCCCGCCGCTGTCTCGATCGGCACCGGCGGGTAGCCGTGCCCGGCGAGGTCGTAGGGGCTGGCCCGCATGTCCAGCACCCGGATGTCCACCGCGAGCTCGAAGCAGTCGGCGAGCAGTTCGCCGGGCACCGCGGGGGCGAGCTTGTAGGCCCACTTGTAGAGGTCCATGCCGGCGTGCAGGCAGCCCGGCTGCTCCAGCGCCACCTGGGTGCCGCGGGTGGGGGTGAGCGCGTTGCGCGGGGCCGCGGTCGGGGTGAAGAACCGGTAGGCGTCGACGTGCGTGCACTGCAGGCGGTGGGACTCCACGACGGCGTCGGTGCCGGCCGGGCCCAGCCGCAGCGGGACGGCGCCGTGCCGGGGGGCGCCGCGGTGCACCATCGCCCACTCGTGCAGGCCGAAGCAGCCGAACTGGCCCGCCCTCCCGGCGGTCGCGCCGAGCAGCCCGGCGACCCACCCGGCCGACGTCCCCCGCTTGGCGCGGTAGGCGGCGACGTCCAGCCCGACCGAGCCGTCGGGCAGCCGCGTGTACAGCGGCCAGCCCAGCCGCTCCTCGGCGAGCTCGCCGGTGACCGAGGCGCCGACGCCGGCGTGCCAGCGCAGCAGCCGGGCCGGGGGTTCGGAGTAGTAGGTGAACAGGAAGTCCAGCACCGGGTGCGCCTCGTGCCGCTGCCGACGCTCCAGGTGCGGGCCGACCCAGGTGCTCAGCCGGTCCCGGTGGGCGGCGGCGCGGGCGCTCGCCACGTCGGGGTCCAGCACGGTCACCGGCCCAGCGTAGGAGGCCCTTGACAGTGGTCGAACGCTCAACGAGTGTCGCGCTCGGCCGTGATCGCGGTCACCGTCACCCACCGAGGAGTGCGCCCGTGCCCGTGGAGACCGACGTCCTGGTGGTGGGGACCGGCCCCGCCGGCGCCTCCGCGGCGCTGTTCCTGGCCAGCTACGGCACCCGCGTCGTCGTCGTCACCAAGTACTCCCGGCTGTCGCAGGACCCGCGGGCGCACATCACCAACCAGCGGGCGCTGGAGACCATGCGCGACATGGGCGTCGAGGACACCCTGATGGCGCTGGCCACGCCCTGGGAGCTCATGGGGACGACGACCTTCTGCACCTCGCTGGCCGGCGAGGAGCTCGGCCGGATCCCGAGCTGGGGCACCGACCCCGCCCGGCACGCCGACTACCAGCTGGCCAGCCCCTGCACGATGCTCGACGCCCCGCAGACGATCACCGAGCCGGTGATGGTCAAGGCCGCCCAGGACCGCGGCGCGACCGTGCGCTTCGACACCGAGTACCTGCGCCACGTGCAGGACGACGAGGGCGTCACCACCACCGTCCGCGACCGGCTCAGCGGCCTGGAGTACGAGATCCGGTCCCGCTACCTGGTCGGCGCCGACGGGGCGCGGTCGAAGGTCGCCGCCGACCTCGAGCTGCCCTTCGAGGGCCCCGGTGCCGTCGGTGGCGCGCTGGGCATCGTGTTCGAGGCCGACCTGACCCACCTCGTCGCGCACCGGCCGTCGGTCCTCTACTGGATGCTGCAGCCCGGCGCGGAGAAGGAGGGCGTCGGCCTCGGCGTCCTGCGGATGATCGAGCCCTGGACGAAGTGGATGCTCATGTGGGGCTACGCCGTCGCCGACGGCCCGCCGGAGCTGACCGACGAGTTCGTCCGCGAGCTGGCCGTCGGGCTGGTGGGCAGCGACGACTTCGAGATGGAGGTCGTCTCGGGCTCGCCGTGGACGGTCAACCACCACTTCGCCACCACGATCGCCCGGGGCCGGGTGTTCTGCGCCGGCGACGCGGTGCACCGGCACCCGCCGACCAACGGCCTGGGCTCCAACACCTCGATCCAGGACAGCTACAACCTGGCCTGGAAGCTCGCCCACGTCGTCGCCGGCACGGCGGACCCGGCGCTGCTGGAGTCCTACGACGCCGAGCGGGCGCCGATCGCCCGGCAGGTCGTGGAGCGGGCGAACCAGTCGATCGCCGACACCGGCCGGATCATGGCCGCGCTGGAGCTGACCGACAGCACCGACACCGAGGCGCTGGAGCGCCAGCTCGCGCTGCGCCGGGCCCCGGGTGCCGAGGGGGACAAGGTGCGCGCCGCGGTCCGGGAGGCCATCGCCTACAAGGCCTACGAGTTCGACGCGCACGGCGTGGAGCACAACCAGCGCTACGCCTCGGGCGCGGTGGTCCCCGACGGCACCGACATGCCGCCCTACCGCCGCGACCACCAGCTCTACGCCCAGCCCACCACCTGGCCCGGTGCCAAGCTGCCGCACGCCTGGGTCACCCGCGGGGGCCGCGAGGTCTCGACGCTGGACCTGGTCGGCAAGGGCAGGTTCGCCGTCGTCACCGGGGTCGGCGGGGAGGCCTGGTTGGCGGCGGCCGCGGCGCTCGGCGCCGAGCGCGGGCTGGAGATCACGCCGGTCGCCATCGGCCCCGGGCTGCCCTTCGACGACCCGTACGGCACCTGGGCCGACCTGCGCGAGATCGCCGACGGCGGCGTGCTGCTGGTCCGCCCCGACTGCTACGTCGCCGCCCGGCACCTGGAGGCGCCCGGGGACGACGCGCGGGAGTGGCTGGCCGGCGCGCTGGCGCAGGTGCTCGGGCGCTAGTCCGCGGGGGCCGGGAACGGGCGGGCGAAGGTGAAGGCGTCCGGGACCGGCCCCTCCGCGCGGAGCCGGGTCAGCCTCGCATCGGCCTCGGCCTCGGCCACGGTCGGCCGGTGCCCGGCCGGCACCCACCACAGCACCGTGAAGGCCTCCCGCACCTGCTCGAACCACTCGCGCCGGCGCCGCATCGCCGCCGCGTGGGGGCCCGTGTAGACGAAGTCGCGCAGCGTAGCGAGCGACGTCCAGGTGCTCAGGTTGATGATCAGCCGGTCGCCGCGGGCGCGGAGGTAGGCGTCGGCCTCGGCGTCACCGGGCGGCAGCCGCCAGGCGAAGCCGGGCGCGGCGTCGGCGAGGGCGTTGACCGGCTCCATGAGCTCGAAGAAGCCGTCGAGGCGGGCCGAGGTGACCGGCTCCACCGTCGTCCCCACGTTGAGCTGGGCGACGTGGTGGCCGGGCACGGTCGGACCCTAGCGCCGGGTGGCCCCCGAACGGCAGGTACGCCGACTACCGTGGTCGGCTCGCCCGCCCCCTGAGGAGACCCGCACGTGTCGAGCAGCACCACCGACCAGGCGCTCGCCGAGGAGCAGGAGCACGTCACCGGTCTCTACGCCCGGCTCGACGCCGCCCGGGAGCTGGCGGTCACCCGCCGGCAGCAGGCCATCTCCGCGCCGCTGGTGGACAACCCGCAGGCGATGGGGGAGAAGGAGGCCGCGGTCCGGTTCCACGGCACCCGGATCGTGCAGCTGGACGCCGCCGAGGCCGGGCTGGTGCTGGGCCGGCTGGACCGCGAGGAGAACCCGCAGCCGCTGTACGTGGGCCGCACCGGGCTGCCCGCCGACGACGCGGGCGGTGACCCCGCGCTGGTCGACTGGCGGGCCCCGGCCAGCCGGCCGTTCTACACCGCGACCCCGTTCCGGCCCGAGGGCATCGCCCGGCGCCGGCACATCCGCACCCTGGGCCGCACGGTCACCGGCATCGACGACGAGGTGCTGGTGCTCGCCGAGGGCGAGGAGGCCGACGACCGCGGGCTGACCGGCGAGGCCGCGCTGCTGCGCGCGCTGACCGCTGAGCGCACCGGCCGGATGACCGACATCGTGCGGACCATCCAGGCCGAGCAGGACGCGATCATCCGCTCGGACTCCCGCGGCATCCTGGTCGTGCAGGGCGGCCCGGGCACCGGCAAGACCGCCGTCGCGCTGCACCGCGCGGCCTACCTGCTCTACACCCACCGCGACCGGCTCGCCCGCAGCGGCCTGCTCGTCGTCGGGCCCACCCCGACGTTCCTGCGCTACATCGCCGACGTGCTGCCGGCCCTGGGTGAGACCGGCGTGGTCATGGCCGGTCTGGGCGACCTGCGGCCGGGGCTGTCGACCACGCTGGTCGACGAGCCCGCGGTGGCCGACGTCAAGGGCCGGCTCGCCATGGCGGAGGTGGTCGCCGCGGCGGTGAAGGACCGGCAGGGCGTGCTGCGCGGCACCCGCGAGCTGGTCATCGACCGGGAGCGGATCCGGCTGCGCGCGGGCGACGTCGCCAAGGTGCGCACCCAGGCGCGGCGGGCGTCGCGGCTGCACAACCTGGCCCGCCCGGCCTTCTACCGCGGCCTGGTCGACCTGCTGGCTCAGCGGGTGGCCGACCGGCTGGGCTCCGACGTCCGGGGCGGGGAGAACCTGCTGGACGCCGAGGACCGCCGCGCGCTGCGCCGGGAGATCGCCGGGGAGCCCGCGGTGGTCGACCTGGTCGAGGAGCTGTGGCCGCTGCTCACGCCCGAGGACCTGCTGCGCGACCTCTTCGCCTCGCCCGACCGGTTGGCCCGCGCGGGCCGGGGGCTGTCGGACGCCGACCGGGCGCTGCTGCTGCGCGGTGCCGACGCCCCGTGGACGGTGTCCGACGTCCCGCTGCTGGAGGAGGCCGACGAGCTGCTCGGCGTCGACGACTCCGCCGAGCGGGCCGCCGCGGCGCGCCGCCGGCAGGCCGGGCTGGACGAGGCGCAGCGGGTGCTGGACCTGCTGCACGGCTCCCGGTCGCACGACGCGGACGACGACGAGGAGTCCGAGGAGCTGATGGCCGGCGACCTGCTGGATGCCGAGGGCCTGGCCGCCCGGACCGACGAGGCCGACTACCGCTCCACCGCCGAGCGGGCCGCCGCCGACCGCACCTGGACCTTCGGGCACGTGGTGGTCGACGAGGCGCAGGAGCTGTCGGCGATGGCCTGGCGGGTGCTGGCCCGCAAGTGCCCGACGCTGTCGATGACCGTGGTCGGCGACCTGGCGCAGACCGGCACGCTGGGCGGGGCGGACAGCTGGGCCGAGGTGCTCACCCCGCACGCCCGGACGCAGTGGCGCCAGGCGGTGCTGACGGTCAACTACCGGACGCCGACGGAGATCATGGAGGTCGCCGCGGACGTGCTGGCGGCGTCGGGGTCGACGCTGGCGGCGCCACGGTCGGTGCGCAGCAGCGGCGAGCAGCCCCGGGCCGAGCGGGTGGCGGCCGGCGACCTGCTGGACCGGGTCGCCGAGGTGACCGCGGACCTGGCCGGCAAGGGCGGGACGGCGGCGGTGATCGTGCCGCCGTCGCTGTTCGGCGCCGCCGTGGCCGCGCTGCCCGACGCCACCGCCGGGGCGGACGCCGACTCCTCGGCCGGCCCGGTGCTGCTGCGCCCGGCGGAGGCCAAGGGCCTGGAGTTCGACTCCGTGGTGCTGGTCGAGCCGGCCGCGGTGCTGGCCGAGGGTGTGCGCGGGGACTCCGACCTCTACGTCGCCCTGACCCGCGCCACCCAGCGGCTGGCCGTGCTGCACAGCCAGGACCTGCCCGACAGCATGTCCCGCCTCACCGACCAGTAGCGCCGGCGCCGATGCCGGTGCGGACCTCGTAGAGCTCGGGGAAGAAGGTGAGGTCGAGCGCGCGGCGGAGGAACGCCGCGCCCGAGGAGCCGCCGGTGCCGGTGGTGGAGCCGATGGTGCGCTGCACGGTGCGCAGGTGGCGGAAGCGCCAGAACTGGAAGGCGTCCTCGATGTCGACGAGGTCCTCGCAGGTGGCGTAGGCGTCCCAGTGCGCGTCGGTGTCGTCGTAGACCCGGCGGATCACCGGGACCAGCTCGGGGGAGAAGGTCCAGGCCGCCGTGACGTCGCGGTGCAGCAGCTCCTCGGGGACGGCGTGGCCCGCGCGGGCGAGGTGGGCGAGGAAGGCGTCGTAGACGGTGGGGGTGCCCAGCAGCTCGGCCAGCACGGCGCGGGCGGCGGGGTCGGCCTCGAAGACCGTCAGCATCGCGGCGTTCTTGTTGCCGAGGATGAACTCGACGGCGCGGTACTGGTGGGACTGGAAGCCCGAGGAGCTGCCCAGCGCGCCGCGGAACTCGGCGTACTCGCTCGGCGTGAGGGTGGCCAGCACCGACCACTGCTCGGCGAGGGTCCGGAAGATGTGCTTGACCCGGGCCAGGCCCTTGCGCGCGCGGGCGGGGTCGTCGGCGTCGAGCTGGTCGCGGACCGCGCGCAGCTCGTGCAGGACCAGCTTGAACCACAGCTCGGTGGTCTGGTGCTGGATGATGAACAGCAGCTCGTCGTGGTGCTCGGGCCGGCTGACCGGGTGCTGCGCGGACAGCAGGCGGTCCAGGTCGAGGTAGCCGCCGTAGGTCATGGTGTCGCGCAGGTCGGTGCGGATGCCGGCCTCGAGCGGGCGCTCGCCCGCGTGCTCGCTCATCCCCGCATCGTGCACCCCCCGGTGGCCGGGCTCAGCCCTCGAGGTCGAGCACCAGGGGCCGGTGGTCGGAGACGACCGGCGCAGCGACCACCTCGAAGCGGCGGACCGCGTCGACGTCGGAGACGAGCGCGTAGCTGGCGTGCCGCACCGCCTTGGCGTAGAGGTGGGTGCGGGTGTCGGCGGTGCCGACGAGGTCGCGCAGCCCGATGCCGGCCAGCACGTCGAAGGTCTCCGAGTCCGGCAGCAGGTTGAGGTCGCCCACCAGGACGACCAGGTCGCCGGGACGGCGGACCCGCTCGACGACCTCGGCGAGGCGCTCCGCCTGCGACCGTCGGAGACCGGTGTCGCCCTTGCCGCTGCGCTCGCGGACGCCGTGGGTGTGCACCACGACGACGGGCCGGCCGCCGTGCGGGTCGACGACGCGCACGGCCTGCGCGAGGCGCGGCCGGCCCTCGGGCGGCCACTCGTCGTGCGCGGCGAAGTCGCCGACGACGTGCTCCGCGCCGAGGCCGACCACCGGCAGCCCGTGGCGGACGAACACGGCCTCGCCGAACAGCTGGCGGTGCCGGGTGCCGTCCTCGCCGACCACCGGCCCGGTGTCGAAGGTGACGAAGTGCGCCTCGTGGCCGGGCAGCACGGCGCGGACGTCGGCGAGGAGGTCGGAGCGCTGGCGCAGGGTGCGGTCGCCGTCGGCGTAGGTCACCCAGCCGTGGTGCGTCGACGAACTGGTGACCTCCTGCAGGCACAGCACGTCGGCCCCGACGGCGGGGAGCCAGGCGAGCAGCGCGTCCAGCTCGACCCCGCACCAGGCGTTCAGGCTGACGATGCGCACGGGCGCCGAAACTAGCGACGCGCGTGGGCCCCCCGGCGAGCGGGCCCCTGCGGGAGACGTCAGCCGTCGACGCCGGGGCGCAGTGCAGCTCAGAACGGGGCGGGGTCCGCGACCGGGTCGTGCGGTGGCGGTGGTGGGTGCCCGAGGTCGAGGACGTCGCCCTCGCCCGGTGGCTGGGTGACCAGGGTGCTGCCACCGGGCGTGGTGACGTGCAGGGTGCCGTCGGGGTCGAGGGCGAAGCGCCAGCCGGGCGCGAAGGTCTTCAGCCGGTGGTGCCGCCGGCAGAGCAGCACCAGGTTGCGCACGCAGGTACGCCCACCGGCCGCCGGGTCACGGTGGTCGTAGGGGACGACGTGGTCGGCGTCGGTGCGCAGCGCGACCTGGCGGCACCCGGGGAAGCGGCAGTGCCGGTCGCGGGCGCGGAGGTGGCGGTACTGGGCGGCGGTGGGGGCGTAACCGGCGGCCGGTGGTGGTGGGCCGACGCCTCGGCCGGCGCGGGCGGCGGCGAGGAGCTCCTCCGGGGTGGCGACGGCGAGCAGGCGGCCGTGCTCGCCGGTGACGGTGAAGGCCAGCTCCCCGCCGTCGGGGTGCGTGAGACCCAGGGCGTCGATGCGCCGCAGCAGCTCCCGCACCGCGGCCGGCGACACCGGCAGCCCACCCACGTCCCCCACCTGCGCACCGCCGGGCACATCTGCTCCCTGGCGGGCTCCGGGCGCAGGTGTCCCGTCGTCCCCGCCTCCGGGCACACCCGTCCCCTCGTCAGTGGGGGACGGATCGGCGTCAGCGGTTGTGGCCTCGGCGTCGGCGTCGGCGAGCAGGTCGCCGATGCCGGGGACGAGTAGGTCGGCGAGGTCGGCGTTGATGGTCAGGTGCGCGATGGCCGGGTCGAGCGCCTCCCACGGCCGGGTCAGCAGGGTGACGACGAGCGCGGTGCGGATCTGGCCGGCCGGGCGGTCGTCGCCCTCGGCCTGGAGCCTGCGGACGAAGGCGTCGAGCTGGGCCTTGACCAGCGCGGCGTCAGCGGCGTCGAGGTGGGTCGCGCGCAGGTCGGCCAGGCCGTCACCGGTGCCCTGCACCCGGACGTCGGCCTCCCGCTTGCGGAGGTTCCTGCGCCGGTCGGCGGCCTCGGGGTCGGCAGCGACCAGGGCGGCGTCGACGCGCTCGCGCAGCGTGGTCGGCGGGCACCCGGCCGCTGCCCACTCCACCCCGCGTGCTGCGACCTCGTCGACCACTGCGTCGTCGACCGGGCCGCCCCAGGACGCGGCCTGGTAGCGCAGTGCCCGCACCAGCACCTTGGCCCGGGTCTCGTCGATGCGGCCGTCGGCCAGCGCGTGCCACACCGCGGGCAGCTGGCGGACCAGCACCAGGTCGTCGTCGACCAGGTAGCGGGCCGAGGGCACCGACATGCGCAGCAGGACCGCGACCTCCTCGGGCAGGAAGTCGTCGGCGGCCTGCAGCGACGGGTCGAGGTCGCCGTCGGCCTCGGGACGGGTGTCGGTGCGGGCCCCGGGCGCGAACGGCAACGGCTGCCGGGCGCCGAGGGTGGCCTTGCGCTCGACGAGCCCGGCCCGGTAGGCGGCCAGCGCCGCCATCTGGCGGTGCACCGAGGCGAGCTCGTCGTCCAGGGCGGCGCCCGCGAGGCCGGCGGCTGCGGCGAGGCCGGTCAACCGCGGCAGCACCGTCGGACCCCCCGCGCGGTCCACGGCGAGGCGCGGGGTGATCTCCACCCAGAACCGCTGCGCCGTCGCCGTCATGGACCCATTCGACCAGAGGGGTACGACAGTTCCGGGCCCCGAACGAGCTCCTGAGCAGGCATTGTTCCGGATCCTGGCCGATGCCGACACCGGTCCAGGTGGTCGGCGCGGGGCGTGGGATCGTGATCTCCGGGTGGGTGCGATGTCCGGCTCGACGGCGCCTGTGGGCGTCGAGTGCCCTGCCGTCGGCGGCCCCGTCGTCCTCCTGCACCACCTCGCCGTGCTGGACGAGGCCCGCCACCGCGCACCACCCACCGGTCAGCCAGCGACCGGCGGTCCCGTGCGTTGGTGCCGAGGTCGGTGAGCCTCGCGGTCGTGGCACCCCGGAACCCCGCGCGGGCCGTCAGACGGCGGCGGCTGCGGTGACGCGGAGGAAGTCGAGCTTCTCGGCGGCGGGGGACCCGGCGGGCACGGTCATGGCCACGATCTGCAGCTCCGACCCGCTGACGGTGAACACGTCGCAGTCGACCTCCAGCCGGCCGACCGTCGGGTGCTCGACCACCTTGCGCTGGGACAGGTGCTCGCCGACCACGCCGGTGCGCCACAGCCGGGCGAACTCGGCGCTGCTGTCCTGCAGCCGGCCGATCAGCGCCCGCAGCCCCGGGTCCTCGGGGTGGCGGCCCTGGGCCCGGCGCAGGCCCGCGACCAGCGACTCCCGGAACCCCGCCCCGCCGTCGGTGTGGACCGCGCGGCCGATCCGCTCCTCGGCGAACCGGTCCTCGTGGAAGGTCTGCACGACCAGGTTCCGCTCCCACGCGGTGCGCCCGGCCGGCTGCCCGAACAGCGCCGCCCAGGTGGGGCTCCACAGCAGGATGTCCCAGCTCGCCGTGAACACCGCGATGGGGTTGTCGCCCATCCGCGTCACCATCCGCTGCACCCCGGCCGGCACGTGCGTGCTCACCAGGGCGTCCCCGGGCGGCCGCAGCCCGGCGAGGGAGTACAGGTGGTCCCGCTCGGCCCGGTCCAGCTGCAGCGCGCGGCCCAGCGCCGCCACCACCTGCGCGGACGGCGTCCGGGCGCGGCCCTGCTCCAGCCGGACGACGTAGTCCACGCTCACCCCGGCCAGCGCCGCCAGCTCCTCCCGCCGCAGCCCGGCGGCCCGCCGCACGCCCCCGGTCGCCGTCCCCACGTCGGCGGGGGACAGCCGGTCCCGCCAGGACCGCAGCAGCGACCCGAGCTCACCGTGGTCCGTCACGCCCCCAGTGTCGTCCCGCCCGCACCCGACAGCCTGGTACCGGCACTCCACAGGCTGTGCCGGGCCACGCGCCGACCCCGCCACCCGGCGCACAGTGGCCGGCATGACCACGACACTGATCACCGGCGGCAACAAGGGCCTGGGTCGCGAGACCGCCCGCCGCCTCCTCGCCGAGGGCCACACCGTGTGGATCGGCGCCCGCGACGAGCCCCGCGGCCGGCAGGCCGCCGACGAGCTCGGCGCCCGCTTCGTCCAGCTCGACGTCACCGACGACGCCTCCGTCGCGGCCGCGGCGGCCACCGTCGGCGCGCTGGGCGGGCTCGACGTCCTGGTGAACAACGCCGGCATCACGGGCAGCCACGCGGACCCGGCCGACCTCACCGGCGCCGACGCGCTCGCCGTCCTGGACACCAACGTCGCCGGCGCGGTCCGGACGACGACCGCCTTCCTGCCGCTGCTGCGCGCCTCGGCCGCCCCCGCGATCATCAACGTGACCAGCGGGCTGGGCTCCTTCGGTGCCGTGCACGACGGCGACCGCATCGAGTCCACCGTGGTCGCGCCGCTGTACTGCGCGTCGAAGTCCGCACTGACCATGCTGACCGTGCAGTACGCCAGGGCCCTCCCCGGCATCCGGGTGAACGCCGCGGACCCGGGCTACACGGCCACCGACCTGAACGGCAACAGCGGCACCCAGACGGTCACCGAGGGCACCGACGCCGTCGTCGCGCTGGCCCTGCAGGGTGCCGACGGCCCGACCGGCACGTTCACCGACCGCGCGGGCACCGCACCGTTCTGACACCCGGCCGGGGGAGGGCGGCCGACGGCGGGGGCCCGGGCGCGCGACACTGATCACCATGGGGTTCACCTCGGTCTACCGGCACGGGTTCGCGCGGGTGGCGGCCTGCACCCAGCGCACCGCGCTCGCCGACCCGCCGGCCAACGCCGACGCCGTCCTCCGCCAGGCCCGGGCCTGCGCCGAGGACGGCGTGGCGGTCGCGGTCTTCCCCGAGCTGACCCTGTCCGGCTACTCCGTCGAGGACCTGCTGCTGCAGGACCCGCTCCTGGACGCCGTCGAGACCGCGCTGGCCCAGGTGGTCGAGGGCAGCCGCGACCTGCTGCCGGTGCTGGTGGTCGGCGCCCCCCTCCGGCACCGCAACCGCGTCTACAACTGCGCCGTCGTGGTGCACCGCGGCCGGGTGCTCGGCGTCGCCCCCAAGTCCTACCTGCCGACCTACCGCGAGTTCTACGAGCGCCGCCAGCTGGCCCCCGGCGACGACCAGGCCGGCAGCGCGATCCGCATCGGCGGGGACGACGTCCCCTTCGGCCCCGACCTGCTCTTCACCGCCACCGACGTCCCGGGCCTGGTGCTGCACGCCGAGGTCTGCGAGGACATGTGGGTGCCCGTCCCGCCCAGCGCCGAGGCCGCCCTCGCCGGGGCGACGGTGCTGGTCAACCTCTCCGGCTCGCCGATCACCGTGGGCCGGGCCGAGGACCGCCGGCTGCTGGTGCGGTCGGCGTCCAGCCGGTGCCTGGCCGCCTACGTCTACGCCGCCGCCGGCGAGGGCGAGTCGACCACCGACCTGTCCTGGGACGGCCAGACCCTGGTCTACGAGAACGGCGTCCTGCTCGCCGAGACCGACCGCTTCCCCGACGGCGACCGCCGCGCCGTCGCCGACGTCGACCTGGACCTGCTCCGCCAGGAGCGCGCCCGGATGGGCACCTTCGACGACAACCGCCGGCACGTCGCGCCGTCGGTCCGCACCGTCGAGTTCACCCTCGACCCGCCGGAGGGCGACCTCGGCCTGCGCCGGGAGCTCGAGCGCTTCCCGTTCGTGCCCAGCGACGACGCCCGCCTCGAGCAGGACTGCTACGAGGCCTACAACATCCAGGTCGCGGGCCTGGCCCAGCGGCTGGCCGCGATCGGCGACCCGAAGGTCGTCATCGGGGTCAGCGGCGGGCTGGACTCCACCCACGCGCTCATCGTCGCCGCCCAGGTCATGGACCGGGCCGGTCGCCCCCGCAGCGACATCCTGGCCTTCACCATGCCGGGGTTCGCCACCAGCGACCACACCAAGGGCAACGCCTGGGCGCTCATGCGCGCCCTGGGGGTCACCGCCGCCGAGCTGGACATCCAGCCCACCGCGCGGCTCATGCTGCAGGAGATGGGCCACCCCGCGGGTGCCGGCGAGCCGGTCTACGACGTCACCTTCGAGAACGTGCAGGCCGGCCTGCGCACCGACTACCTGTTCCGGATCGCCAACCAGCGCGGCGGCATCGTGCTGGGCACCGGCGACCTCAGCGAGCTGGCCCTGGGCTGGTCGACCTACGGGGTCGGTGACCAGATGAGCCACTACAACGTCAACGGCGGCATCCCGAAGACCTTCATCCAGCACCTCATCCGCTGGGTCATCGCCACCGGCCAGTTCGACGAGGAGGTCGGCGCGACGCTGCAGTCGATCGTGGACACCGAGATCAGCCCCGAGCTGGTGCCGGGGGAGACCGCGCAGTCGACCGAGGCCAGCGTCGGCCCCTACGCGCTGCAGGACTTCACCCTCTTCCACGTGCTGCGCTACGGCTTCCGGCCCTCCAAGATCGCCTTCCTCGCCTGGCACGCCTGGCGGGACGCCGGCGCCGGGGACTGGCCGCACGCCTACCCCGAGGCCAAGCGCACCGCCTACGACCTGCCCGAGATCCGGCACTGGCTCGAGGTGTTCTGCCAGCGCTTCTTCGGGTTCAGCCAGTTCAAGCGCTCGGCGATGCCCAACGGGCCCAAGGTGAGCGCCGGCGGGTCGCTGTCCCCGCGCGGTGACTGGCGGGCGCCCTCGGACGGCTCGGCCGCGCTGTGGCTGGCCGAGCTGCGCGCGAACGTGCCGGGGTGAGCACCCGCCCGTCGGCCGCCGAGCGCGCCGCCGTGCTGCCCGGGGACGACGTCGTCCCCGACGCCACCATCGCGATGGACACCGCCTTCGACCTGCCCGCGCCGCCGGCCGACGTCTGGCCGTGGTTCGTGCAGCTGGCTACTACCTCCCGAGGTGGGTCGATGCCCTCACCCCGCGCGCCCGCCGCGGCCTGCGGCACCTGGACCCCGCGCTCGCCGGCCTGCGGGTGGGCGACACCATCCCCGACTGGGGCGGCCGGCACGCCACCTTCACCGCGCACGAGATGACCCCGCCGCACGTGCTCGTGCACCGGTCGGTCCGCGACCACGTCCGGCTGAGCTGGGCCATCGTGCTGCACGAGCGGGGCAGCGGCACCCGGGTGCAGCTGCGGCTGCGGCTGGCCGGGGTCCGGCACGAGCGCCTGGCCCGCGTGCTGGGTGGCGCGGCCGACCGGTTGACCGTCGCGGGCCTGGCCGTCGGGATGCGGGAACGGCTCACCAGCGCAAGCGCCGCTGCCGGTGCGGAACCGATCCGGCCGCGACACGATGGGCCGATGGCCACCGTCTCGCGGCACGTCGACGCCCCGCCCACCGCCGTCTGGGACGTGCTCGCCGACGGCTGGTCCTACAGCAACTGGGTGGTCGGCGCCTCGCACATGCGCGCGGTCGACGCGGTCTGGCCCGCGGCCGGGGCGGTGCTGCACCACAGCCAGGGCAGCTGGCCGCTGACGCTGGACGACGAGGCCCGCGTCGAGGTCTCCCAGCCCGCCAGCAAGCTGGTGCTGCTGGCCAAGGGCTGGCCGCTGGGCGAGGCCCGGGTGCAGCTGGACCTGCGCAGCGAGGACGGCGGCACCCGGGTCACCATGACCGAGGAACCGGTCAGCGGCCCCGGCAAGTGGGTGCACAACCCGGTCTCGGAGGCGGTGCTGCGCCGGCGCAACGTCGAGGCGCTGGAGCGGCTGGCCGCCATGGCCGAGCGGCGCACCGAGCCCTGATGCCCGGCGCGCCGCCGGGCATCAGGTCAGCTCGGTGATGGCCTCGATCAGCAGCCAGGCGCCGAAGAGGAAGAACAGCGCCGCGGCGCCGTACTTGATGGTCTTCTCCGGCAGGCTCTTGCCCAGCCAGCGGCCGACCACGATGGCCAGCGCGTCCGCGGCGACCATGCCCAGCGTCGAGCCCAGCCAGGTGCCGAACCAGCCGTGGTCGGTGGCCAGCGTGATGGTCGCGAGCATGGTCTTGTCGCCCAGCTCGGCGAGGAAGAAGGCCGTGCCGACGGCGATGATCGCCGACTTCGTGGTCCGGTTGACCTTGTCCCTCTCGTCGTCGCTGAGCTCGTCGCCGCGCAGCGTCCAGAAGCCGAACGCGATGAAGGCCAGCGCGGCCACCAGGCTGATCCAGGCGGTGGGCAGCGAGACGCCCAGGCCGTAGCCGATGCCCACCGAGGCCAGGTGCACGACCGCGGTGGCGACCGTGATGCCGATGAGGGTCGGCACGATCTTGTAGCGGGTGGCGAACGTGAGCGCCATGAGCTGGGACTTGTCACCGAGCTCGGCGACGAAGATGACACCGAAGCTGAGCACGGTGCTGTAGAAGACTGCGTCCACGCGTGGTGGGCCTCTCTGCGACCGGCCGGGCCGGGTCCTCGCGAGACCTCGACCCGGCACACGGATGTACCTGGGTCGAAGGTCTCGCCCGCCCCGGTCTCCCGAGGCCCTCGTGACCGGGCGCCGGAGCGCCAGCATGTCGACCACGAGATTGGGGGGCTACTCCCCTTCGCTGGGAGAGGACCCTACCAGCGGCTGCGGCGCCGGAGGCCCCGCCGCGGCGTGGGTCCGGTCACGGCTCAGCGCCGGGCGATGCGGGCGGCCACGACCCCGGCGGCGCAGCCGTCGTCGACCGCGGAGACCACCACCCCGGCGGTGCCGGAGTTGAGCATCGTCAGGAGCGCGCCGATGCCGGCGAGGGCCCCCGACTGCCCGCCCGACGTGGGGACGGCGACGACGGGCACCTCGGTGGCACCGGCGACCGCGGTGGCCAGGGCCGCGTCGGTGCCGGCCACGACGACCACGCACCCGGCGTCCGCCAGCAGCGACCCGTCGGCCAGCAGCGCCGGCACGGCGGCGACGCCGACGTCCTCGACGCGGACCACCTCGGTGCCGCCGACCCGGGCCAGGAACGCGGCCTCGGCGGCGACGGCGGTGTCCACCGACCCGGCGCCGAGCACCACCACCCGCCCCCGCGGCTCGGGCAGCGGCCCGACTGCGGCGGCCATCGCCGCGTGGTCCATCGTCGTGTAGGCGTCGTGCTCGGCGGCCAGCGCGACCAGGGTGTCGGCCGGGGCGCCGACGACGACGGCGGGCCGCTCGGGGTGCTCCTGCCGGGCGGCGCGGACGAGCGCGAGCACGTGCTCGGTGCTGCGGCCGGCGGCGCGGACGACCTCGGGGCCGGTGCGGGGCGCGCGGGTGGCCGGGGTGCGACCGGCACCGGGGGCCGGCTGGTCGGCGGCGGGGACGTCGGCGGGGCCGTCGGCAGGGCCGACCACCCGGCCCACGACCCGCGGGCGCGGGCCCGGGCGGGTGGGGACGGGCTCAGCGGGCACGGCGGGCTCCACCAGCAGCCGGCCGAAGCCGCCCGCGTCGTCCTCCTCGGCGCGCGGGGAGGGCACGTCGCGCGGGCCGCCGAAGAGGATGTCGGTCGGCTGGGGCTGCACGCCGGCGACACTATCCGCCGGACCGGCCGGCGCGGCATCACCGGAGGTGGCCGTGTCGAGGTCGAGCAGCTCGCCCTCGAACACCGGCGCCGCCGGCCGCGGCGGGTCGGCGGGGGCGCCGTCGGCGGCGCGGGTCTGGGTCACCCCGGACAGCCGCACCACGCGGTCGCGGCCGCTGCGCTTGGCGTCGTAGAGCACGCCGTCTGCCGCGGCGAACAGCGTGCGGCGGTCGTCGCCGCGGGCCGCCGACGCGATGCCCGCGCTGATCGTCACCGGCACGTCGACGCCGAGGGCGGACCAGTCGTTGGTGGCGATGGACTGCCGGATCCGCTCCATGGCCCGCTCGCCCTGCTCCGCGGTGGTGTCGGGCAGCAGGATGACGAACTCGTCGCCCGCCCAGCGGCACACCTCGTCGGTGTCGCGGACGCCGTCGACCAGCAGCTGGGCGACCGCGCGCAGCACGGCGTCGCCGCCGGGGTGCCCGGCCTGGTCGTTGATCGCCTTGAAGTGGTCGATGTCCACCACGGCCAGGGCGGGGGCGGCGCCGGCGGCCAGCAGGCCGTCGAGCCGGCCCTCGGCGTAGCGCCGGTTGGGCAGGTGGGTCAGCGGGTCCTCGTAGGCCTGCCGGCGCAGCTGCCCGGCGGCGCGCTCGGTCTCCAGCAGGCTCTTGCGGCGGCCGAACAGCTCCACCCAGCGGGTGCGCCGCTCGTCCACCCGGTCCAGCTCGTCGGCCAGGTAGGCCTGCAGGTAGGGCAGCGCCCGCGCGGCGTCGTCCAGGTCGGCGTGCAGCGTGCACAGCTCGCGCAGCGCCGCCCGCCGCAGCCGGGGCAGGCCCTGCTCGGTGGCCAGCGCCAGGGCGAGCGCGAGGTGGTCGTCGGCGTCGGCGCCCCGGCCCTGCCGGCGCAGCGCCCGGCCCAGGGCCAGCTCGGCCGCGGCCAGCAGGGCGCGGTCCTCGCTGGCCGGGACGGTGCCGGCCACCCGCTGCAGGACGGCGACGGCGGCGTCGTGCTCGCCGAGGCCCACCAGCGCGGAGCCGAGCACCACCTCGGCGGTGGGCCGGTGCGGGTCGTCCTCGGCCAGCCCGGCCAGGCTCTCCTCGGCCAGCGCGCGGGCCTCGGCGAAGTGCGGGTCGGCGGCGTCGGGGCTGTCGTCGTCGAGCAGGCCCTCGCCCACCTCGGCGCAGAGCGCGGCCAGCCGGGCGGCGCTGTCGCCGACCAGGCCGCCGGCGTCGGGCCCGGGCTCGTCCTCGGCCAGCCGCAGGGCGGTGTGGTGCGCCCGGCGCTGGTAGTCCAGGGCCAGCGGCATCAGCTCGAGGTCGGCCAGCACCGACGACAGCGCGCCGAGGGTGTGCACCAGCAGCGGGGTCGGGGGCAGCGCGGGGTCCAGCAGGCTGGCGGCCTCGACCGCCTCGTCCATGGCGGCGTCCACGCGGCGGGACAGCAGCTCGATGCGGGCGTGCCGGGCCAGGCCGGCGGCCCGCTGCAGGTCGTCGTCGCTGGCGTCGAAGGCGGCGCGGGCCGAGCGGACCAGGGCGATGGCCGCCGCGGCGTGGCCGGCGGACCCGGTGCGGGCCCCCACGCGGCCGGCGCCGGCGTCCTCGGCCGGCGGGCCCTCGTGCGGGTCGTGCGGGTCGAGCGGGCGCTCGACCGCGCTGCCGGTCTCGTCGATGGGGTCGCCGAGCAGGGTGAACCCGGCCATCCGCAGCCGGCGGACGAGCAGCTCGGCGCGCAGCGTGTCGGCCCAGGCGCGGGAGAGCGAGGTCAGCGGCGCCCCGGCCGCGGGTGCGGGGTCGCCGTCGGCGTCGGACAGCAGGGCCTCGGCCACGTCGAGCTGCCAGTTCGCCAGCGCAGCGCTGACCTGCTCGTGCAGGATCCCCGGTGGCACGAACGCACTGTGCCCGGCGGACTGCGTTCTGTCACGCATTCCGTCGGGGCCACGCCGCGGCCGCCGGGTTCGCCGGGTCACGGCCGCCCCAGGGACCCCGGCCGTCCCACCGGCACCAGCGGCACCACCGCGGCGGGCGCCACGACGGGGGGCATCACGGCGCCGGGTCCGGGTCGGCCGCGTCGGGGTCGGGCTCGAAGGCCCAGCCGGGGGAGCGCGGGGTGCGGGCCCCCAGCAGCTCGTCGACCAGGGCGTCGACCGAGGTGTGCGGTCCGGCGGGCGCCGGGGCGTCGTCGCCGTCGCGCGGGGAGGTGCGCACCCGGTCGCGGCCGGCGCGCTTGGCGGCGAACAGGTGCAGGTCGGCGTCCTCGAACAGCTGCCGCCAGGTGCGCGGCGCCTCCGGGTGGGAGGTGGCGATGCCGATGCTGACCGTCACCTCGTCGCGCACGCCCAGCTCGTCCCAGGCGCACTGCACGACGGCGCGGCGCAGCCGCTCCATCGCCACCACCGCCTGCGCCTCGCCGGCCCCGGGCAGCACGACCAGGAACTCGTCGCCGGCCCAGCGGTACACCTCGTCGCCGGTGCGGCAGTGCACGCGGAGCAGGTCGGCCAGCCGCCGCAGCACGGCGTCGCCGTGCAGGTGCGAGTGGCTGTCGTTGACCGACTTGAACCTGTCGACGTCGACCACCGCGAGGGCCACGGGTGCCGCGGCCGGGTCGAGCTCGGAGAGCCGGCGCTCGGCGCTGCGCCGGTTCCCCAGCCCGGTGAGCGGGTCCTCCAGGGCGTGCCGGCGCATCAGCGCGGTCTGCCGCTCGGCCTCGCGCAGCCGGGAGCGGCGGACGAAGAGGTCGGCCCACAGCTCGCGGCTGCGCTGGTGCATCCGCACGGTCTCGCCGCGGTAGGCCTCCAGCCAGTGCAGGGCCTCGGCGGCCCGGCCGAGCGCCGCGGTGGTGCGGCCGAGCTCCAGCAGCGCCTGCCGGTAGCGGCGCCGGTCGCCGACCGCGGCGAAGGCGGTCGCCGCGTCGGCCAGCAGGTCGGCGGCCTCCTCGGCGGGCGGGCCCAGCGCGTCCGGGGGGCCGGCCAGCCGGCAGAGCAGGCGGGCCAGCGCCAGGTCGGCGTAGCCGCGCAGCCACGGCCCGCCCTCGGCGGCGACCCGGTCCCGCACCCGGCGCAGCGCCGGCAGGGTGTCCTCCAGGTCGCCGGCCAGCATCAGCGACCAGCCGTGCACGACCGAGAGCAGGTCGGACTCGGCGTCGGCGGGCTCGTGCGGCAGCTCGGTGGCGGTGAACGAGCAGCGCAGCGCCACCGCGGCCAGCCGGGCGGCCCGCACCTCGTCGCCGCGCCGGTGCACGGTCTGGGCCAGCTCGGCGTGCTGCTGGGCGCACAGCGCGAGCAGCTGCCAGCGGGCCGCGTCGTCGTCGAGCTCGGCGGCCACCCGGTGGCCCCGCAGGGCCTGCGCGACCGCCAGCTCCTCCAGGTCCAGCCGGGTCAGCGCCAGCGACAGCCACAGGTGGGCCTGGTGCAGCGCGCGGCTGGGCTGGTCGGCGGGCACCTGGTCGGTGAGCAGGCTGGCGTCCACGGCCAGGTGCAGCGCGGCCTCGAACCGGTCGCCGGCCACCTCGAGGTGGGCCAGGTAGGCCAGCAGGAGGGCGCGCTCGGCGTCGGCCGGGCCGTCCTCGGCGGCGGCGCGGGCGGCGGCCACCTGGTCCGCAGCCGCCCCGGCGTCGTGCTCGGCCAGCAGCCGGCGGGCGGCGAAGGCGTGCGACCAGGCCTGCCAGCGCGGGGACGACGTGGCGGCGGTGAGGTCGGCCTCGTGGTCGGCGAGCAGGTCGGTGAAGACCCGCGGGTCGTCGCCGTCGCTGACCGCCAGCAGGTCCCAGCGCAGCCGGGACAGGGCGTCGTCCACGACGGAGGTGTCGGCGGCGCCGGTGCTCACGCGGACCTCTCCTCACCTGGGCGACGGCGGACGCCGACACGACGGTGGCGAGGCAGCTCCCCCCGGGTCGTCCGCGCTGGACGCCCCGGCCGCACTACCCTCGCCGGATGCCTGCTCAGCCCACGGGACCGACTCCGACGAGGTTCGCCTTCCTGGGGCCCGAAGGTACCTTCACCGAAGCTGCCCTGCGCAGTCTCGGACCCCCGTCCGAGGGGGGCTCGGTCCCCGCCGCGAGCGTGCCCGCCGCCCTGGCCATGGCCCGGTCCGGCGAGGTCGACGCGGCCTTCGTGCCGCTGGAGAACTCGGTCGAGGGCTCGGTGTCCCCGACGATCGACGGCCTGGCCGGGGGCGAGCCGCTGGTCATCACCCGCGAGGCGTTCCTCGAGGTGGACTTCGTGCTGGGCGTCCGCCCGGGCGCCGGGCTCGCCGACGTGGCCCGGCTGGGCAGCCACCCGCACGCGCTGGCGCAGACCCGGGGCTGGGTGGCGCAGCACCTGCCCGATGCCGAGGTGCTGCCCGCGGCCTCCACCGCCGACGCCGCCCGGCTGGTGGCCGAGGGCGCCCTGGACGGCGCGGTCTGCCCGGAGTTCGCCGCGCAGCGCTACGGCCTGGAGGTCGCCGCCGCGCGGCTGGCCGACACCCCGGGCGCGGTGACCCGCTTCGTCCAGGTGGAGCGCCCCGGCCGGCTGCCCGCGCCGACCGGCGCGGACAAGACCACGCTGACCTGCTTCGTCGCCGACCGCACCGGCGCGCTGCTGGACCTGCTGACCGAGTTCGCCTCGCGCGGGATCAGCCTGACCCGGCTGGAGTCCCGGCCCACCCGGGAGCGGCTGGGCGTCTACTCGTTCTCCGTGGACTGCGAGGGCCACGTGGCCGACCGGCGGGTGGGCGACGCGCTGGTCGCGCTGCACCGGCTGTGCGACGAGGTGCGCTTCCACGGCTCCTACCCGCGGGCCGACGGACGGGCCGCCGCCGCGGTGCCCGAGCGCTTCGCCGACACCGCCTTCGGGACGGCGGAGGGCTGGCTGGCGCGGCTGCGGCAGGGCGCGGCCGGCTGACCCCCGAGCCCGCAGCCGCGTCGTCACGGCTCCTCATCCTGCTACCGCTGGGGGGTCGCGCAACCCCTGTCGACCACATCGTGTGGTCGGGCGGTCACAGGTAGAGGCCGCCGGCCTCCTCGATCCGCTGGGCGGCGACCGCGTGCACGTCGCGCTCGCGCAGGATCAGCAGGTCCTCGCCGTGCACCTCGACCTCGTGCTGGTCGTCGGGGGAGAACAGCACCTGGTCGCCCACCTTCACCTGCCGCACGTTGCCGCCCACGGCCCGGGCCTCCCCCCAGACCAGCCGCTTGGCGATCTGCGCGGTGGCCGGGATGAGGATGCCGCCGGAGCTGCGCCGGTCGCCCTCGTCGGCGCGCAGCGACACCAGCAACCGGTCGTGCAGCATCTTGATCGGCAGGCGTGCGTCGTCGGGCATGGCCGCCATCATCCCCAGCCCAGTTCGTGCAGCGTGTCCTCGTCGATGCCGAAGTGGTGCGCGATCTCGTGCACCACGGTCACCGTCACCTCGTGCGCGACCTCGGCGGCGGTGTCGCAGACGTCGCAGATGGCCTCGCGGTAGACCATGATCCGGTCCGGCAGCTGGCCCGACAGGTCCCACGAGCGCTCGGTGAGCGCGTACCCCTCGTAGAGCCCGAGCAGCTCGGGCTCGTCGGGGTTGCGGTCCTCGACCAGGACGACGACGTTGTCGACCAGCGCCATCAGGTCGGCCGGCACCTGGTCCAGGGCGTCGGCGACCAGGTCCTCGAACTCCTCGAGCGGGAGCGGCCTCACCAGCTGGTCGGCAGCGGCCGGCCCTCCTCGTAGCCGGCCGCCGACTGCACCCCCACCACGGCGCGCTCGTGCAGCTCGTCGACGGTGCGCGCACCGGCGTAGGTGCACGCCGACCGGACGCCGGCCACGATCTGGTCGACCAGGTCCTCCACGCCCGGACGGGCCGGGTCCAGGTACATCCGGGAGGAGCTGATGCCCTCCTCGAACAGCCCTGCGCGGGCCCGCTCGAACCCGGACTGGCCGGCGGTGCGCGCCTTGACCGCGCGGGCCGAGGCCATCCCGAAGCTCTCCTTGTACATCCGGCCGTTGCCGTCGGTCTGCGCGTCGCCGGCGCTCTCGTAGGTGCCGGCGAACCAGGACCCGACCATCACGCTGGCCGCGCCGGCGGCCAGGGCGAGGGCGATGTCGCGGGGGTGCCGCACCCCGCCGTCGGCCCAGACGTGCTTGCCGCCCTCGCGCGCGGCCGCCGCGCACTCCTCGACGGCGGAGAACTGGGGCCGGCCGACGCCGGTCATCATGCGCGTGGTGCACATGGCGCCGGGGCCCACGCCGACCTTGACGACGTCGGCGCCGGCCTCCAGCAGGTCGCGGGTGCCGGCCGCGGTGACCACGTTGCCGGCCACGATCGGGACGTCGCCGGACACCGACCGGGCCGCGCGCACCGCCTCGACGGCCTTGGCCTGGTGGCCGTGGGCGGTGTCGACCACCAGCACGTCGACGCCGTGCGCCAGCAGCGCCCCGGTCTTGCCGGCCACGTCGCCGTTGATGCCCACGGCGGCCGAGGTCAGCAGCTGCCCGGCCGCGTTGACCGCCGGGGTGTAGAGCGCCGAGCGCAGCGCGCCGGTGCGGGTGACGACGCCGACCAGCTGGTCGCCGTCGACGACGGGCGCGGCGTTCACCCGGGCCTCGGACAGGACGTCGAAGACCTTGGGCAGGTCGGTGCCGGCGGGGACGGTGAGCGGGTCGGGGGCCATGACCTCCGACAGCTGGGTGAACCGGTCCACCCCCTGGCACGCGCCGTCGGTGACCACGCCGACCGGCCGGCCGCCCTCGACCACGACGACGACGCCGTGCGCGCGCTTGGGCAGCAGCTGCAGGGCCTCGGCGACGGTGGCGGTGGGGGCCAGGGTGATCGGGGTGTCGTAGACGGTGTGCCGGGTCTTCAGCCAGCCCACCACCTCGCCGACCACGTCGACCGGGATGTCCTGCGGGATGACCGCCAGCCCGCCGCGCCGGGCGATGGTCTCGGCCATCCGCCGTCCGGAGATCGCGGTCATGTTCGCCACGACGACGGGGATCGTCGTCCCGACCCGGTCCGGGGTGGTCAGGTCGACCTCCAGCCGCGACCCGATGGTCGAGGGGTTGGGCACCATGAAGACGTCGGCGTACGTCAGGTCGGTGGTCGGTCGCTGGTCGCTGAGGAACCGCATGGGCCCATGGTCCCGCACGCCGGGTCTGGTTGGCTCGGGCGCATGCGACGTCTGCGGGTCATCGGCATCGGGGCGGGCGACCCGGACTACGTCACCGTCGGCGCGGTGCGCGCGCTCAACGAGGTCGACGTCTTCCTGGTGCTGGACAAGGGCCCGGCCACGGCGGACCTGACCGCGGCCCGCCGCGCGGTGTGCGAGCGCTTCGTCGAGGGGGAGTACCGCTTCGTCGAGCTCGCCGACCCCGAGCGCGACCGCGACCCGGCGTCGGTCGCCGCGGCCGATCGCTACACCCGGGCCGTCGACGACTGGCGCACCGACCGCGCCGTCCTGCTGCAGCGGGCGATCGAGACCGAGGTGCCCGACGGCGGCACCGGCGGGTTCCTGGTGTGGGGCGACCCGTCGCTCTACGACGGCACCATCCGGGTGCTGGAGGAGATCGCCGCCGCCGGGGAGCTGGACATCGAGTGGGACGTCGTCCCCGGCATCACCGCCGTGCAGGCCCTCACCGCGCGGCACGGGGTGCTGCTCAACCGGGTCGGCGGGGCGGTGCACCTGACCACCGGCCGCCGGCTGGCCCAGGAGTTCCCGCCCAACGCCGACGACGTCGTGGTGATGCTGGACAGCGACCTGGTCTGCCGGCGGTACACCGACCTGGACCTGACGATCTTCTGGGGCGCCTACCTCGGCACCGCCGACGAGCTGCTGGTGGCCGGGAAGCTCGCCGACGTGGTGGACGAGATCGCCGCGGTGCGGGCGGCCGCGCGCGAGCGCAAGGGCTGGGTGATGGACACGTACCTGCTGCGTCGTCCGTGACCGGGTTGGCCGTTACGAACTCGTGACATCCGGATACCGGGGCCGGTCCGAACTCCTCGTGACACCCCGACAGGGGACCGAGACACCGAAGGAGTCACCGTGAACCTGAAGACCGGCAAGCGCACCGCCATCGCCGCCCTGGCCCTCACCGCCAGCCTCGGCCTGGCCGCCTGCAGCTCCGACTCGGGCAGCAGCACCAGCTCGAGCACCTCCGCCGCCGCGGCGACCTCGTCGACCGTGACCAACCCCGAGCCCATCGCCACCATCCCCGCCATCTCCGGCGGCGACACCGCGGTGGCCCTGGACTCCGGCTTCCTCGACGCGCTGACCACCCTGGGCATCACCCCGGGCACCATCGGCACCGCGACGCTGGACGGCACCACGCTGGACTTCCCGATCACCGGCGGCACCGCGACCGTCTACGACAAGGACTCCGGCTACCGGCCCTTCGTCCAGGGCGCGATCTTCCACACCGGCTCGGGCATCTCGCTGACCGCCGGCGCGAACGTGATCCAGCTCGAGAACTTCGTCGTCGTCCCGAGCAAGCCGGCCATCCTGTTCGCCGACGTGTCGGTCAACGGCCAGCTCGCCGCGCCGTCCTTCCCGCTGTTCAACCTGAACGGCACCACGCTGGAGCCCATCACCGTCGACAGCTCGGGCAACGCGATCCTGACCGGCACCAAGGTCGAGGTCAGCGCGGCCGCCGCCGACTTCCTCAACACCACCCTCGGCGCCCCGAACGCCGTCCCGGCCAACTTCCTGGTCGGCGTCGCCACCCTCACCATCCCCACCGGTTCCTGACCCGGTAGCGCCAGCGCCCCCCACCTCCGCGGAGGTGGGGGGCGCTGCTGCGTGCGGGGGGAGCTAGCGGAGCACGACCCAGACGTGCTTGCCCTGCTCGGAGGCGTACCAGCCCTCCTGCACCGCGTCGTGGGCCACCAGGCCCAGACCCATGCCGCCGTGGACCGGGTCGCGGTCGACGGCCGGGCGGGGCGGGGCGTCGGCTGCCCGGTCGCACACGGTCAGCAGCCACGCGTCGTCGGTGCGGCCGACGTCGACGAGCACCGGGGTGCGGCCGTGCCGCAGCGCGTTGCTCATCAGCTCGTCCAGCGCAAGCACGAACATGTCCGGGTCGGCGACGGCGGGGCCGTCGCTCGCCTCGTGCTCGGCGATCCGGCCGCGCAGCTCGCGGCGGATCCGCGGCAGGTCGGTCAGCGCGGCCGGGGTCCAGTGCCAGATCGGCTGCGCGGCCGGCGGTCGACGCTCCTGCCACACGGCGGTCGGCTCAGCCACGGGGCGGCCCGTCGGACGGCATGCGGGGGACCTCCTGGTCAGCGGCGCTCCGTGTCCGCTCCCCAGTCTGCCCCCGGCACCGGGGCCGGAAACGCAGCGGTCCAGCCCGGACGGCGAGGGGGCGCCACCTACCATCGGCGCGTGATCGACCTGCGCATGCTCCGTGATGACCCCGACGCCGTCCGCGCCAGCCAGCGTGCCCGCGGGGACGACGAGTCCCGGGTCGACACCCTGCTCGCCGCCGACGCCGAGCGCCGCGCCGCGGTGCACCGCGCCGACGACCTGCGCGCCGAGCAGAAGGCCGTGTCGCAGTCGGTGAAGAAGGCCACCCCCGAGGAGCGGCCCGCGGTGCTGGAGCGCGCACGGGCCCTGTCCGCCGAGGTCAAGGCCGCCGAGGAGGCCACCCGCGCCGCCGACGAGGCGCTGCGCGCCGCGCACCTGGCCATCGCCAACGTGGTGGCCCCCGAGGTGCCCCCGGGCGGCGAGGACGACGCGGTCACCCTGCGCACCGTCGGCGAGGTGCCGACCTACGACTTCGAGCCCCGCGACCACCTCGACATCGGCACCGCGCTCGGCGCCATCGACATGGAGCGCGGCGCCAAGGTGTCCGGCTCGCGGTTCTACTTCCTCACCGGCCCGGGCGCGCTGCTGGAGTTCGCGCTCGCCCAGCTGGCCATCACCCGCGCCGTCGCCGCCGGGTTCACGCCCGTCGTCGCGCCCGCGCTGGTCGGCGCGCAGGCCATGGAGGGCACCGGCTTCCTCGGCGAGCACCTCGAGGAGGTGTACCGCGTCGAGCGCGACGACCTCTACCTCGTGGGCACCTCGGAGGTCGCGCTGGCCGGCATGCACGCCGACGAGGTGCTCGACCTGTCGGCCGGGCCGCGTCGCTACGCCGGGTGGAGCTCCTGCTTCCGCCGCGAGGCCGGCTCCTACGGCAAGGACACCAAGGGCATCATCCGGGTGCACTGGTTCGACAAGGTCGAGATGTTCAGCTTCTGCGCCCCCGAGGACGCCCAGGCCGAGCACCTGCGGCTGCTGCAGTGGGAGGAGGAGTTCCTCCAGGCCCTGGAGCTGCCCTACCGGGTGGTCGACATCGCCGCCGGCGACCTGGGCACCAGCGCGTCGCGCAAGTACGACATCGAGGCCTGGTTCCCCACCCAGGGCACCTACCGCGAGCTGACCTCGACCTCGGACTGCACCACCTTCCAGGCCCGCCGGCTCGGCATCCGCCACCGCGACGCCGACGGCCGGCCGCAGACCGTGGCCACCCTCAACGGCACGCTGTGCGCGATCGCCCGCACCATCGCCTGCCTGCTCGAGGTGCACCAGCGTGCCGACGGCTCGGTGCACGTCCCGGCCGCGCTGCGCCCGTGGCTGGGCGGGCACGCCGTCCTCACCCCCGGGATGTCCCTGGCGCCCACCCCGTGACGGCGCACATCCCGGCCCGGGCGGCGAACCAGCTGCCCGCGCACAGCGGGGGCGCGGGCAGCGACGTCGTCCTCGAGCTCGGGGACCTCGGCCCCTGGCGGCCGCGGCTGGTCGCCACCGACCTCGACGGCACGCTGCTGACCAGCCAGGGCACGGTCAGCGACCGCACCCGCGCCGCGATGGACGCCAGCTGGGCGGCCGGCGTGCCGGTCGTCGGCGTCACCGGCCGCGGCCCGCGGCTGCTGGACAGCGTGCGGACGACGCTGGGCGGCCGCGGTGTCGCCGTCCTGGCGCAGGGGGGCTTCGTGGTCGACCTCGACCGCGACGAGGTGCTGCGCACCGTCGGGTTGCCGCGCGACGAGGCCCAGGCGGTGGTCGACGCGATCGAGGCGGTGACCGGCGAGCTGGTGCTGGCCGTCGAGGACGCCGACACCCAGGGCGCGGCGCTCTCGCCGCTGCGGGTGCAGCACGGCTTCGACTGGCCCTACCCCGAGCCCGCCGACCTGCTGCCGCGCCACGAGGTGCTCCCGCCCGGGCCGGTGCTCAAGGTGTTCCTGCGCTCGGAGACCCTCGGCCAGGACGAGCTGCTGGCCCTGGCGCGCTCGGTCACCGACCCGTCCGTCGCCGAGGTCACCCACGCCGGGCTCGGTTTCATCGAGGTGCTGCCGCCGGGCATCACCAAGGCCAGCGGGCTGGCGGTGGCGCTGGAGCGGTTCGGCGTCGCGATGTCCGACGTCCTGGTGTTCGGCGACATGCCCAACGACCTGCCCATGATCACCGCGGTGAACGAGGCGGGCGGCCGCTCGGTCGCGGTCGCCAACGCCCACCCGGCCGTGCTCGCCGCGGCCACCGCCCGCACCGGCGGGCACGACGCCGACGGCGTCGCCCGCTACCTGGAGGCACTGCACCCGTGAGCTGGACCCCGAAGCTCATCGCCAGCGACATGGACGGCACGCTGCTGCGCAGCGACGAGACCGTCGCGCCGGCCACCCTGGAGCAGATCGCGGCCTGGGGGGACGACGGCGTGCCCTTCGTGCTGGCCACCGGCCGGCCGCCGCGCTGGATGCTGTCCATCCGCGAGGTCGTCCGCGAGGGCGTGGCGGTCTGCTGCAACGGCGCCGTCCAGCTCGACCTCGGCCGGTTCGAGGTGCTGCACGAGCACGCCATCGACGTCGACGTGCTGCGGCACGTGACCGCCGAGCTGCGCCGCGAGCAGCCGGGCACCTGGTTCGCCGTCGAGTACGGCCTGGAGTTCCGGCACGAGCCGGTGTACCAGCCGCGCTGGGACGTCGACGCCCCCGGCGTGGCCGTCGCGACGCTGGAGGAGATGGTGTCCGCGCCCGCGGCCAAGCTGCTGGCCCGGCACGAGGACCTGCCCCGCGAGGAGTTCCTCGACCTGGTGGCCCGCGCCGTCGGCGACCGCGCCACCGTCACCAACTCCTCCTCCGACGCGCTGGCGGAGATCTCGGCCCAGGGCGTCAGCAAGGCGACCGGCCTGGCCGACGTGTGCGCCGACCTGGGCCTGGGCCCGGCCGACGTCGTCTTCTTCGGCGACATGCCCAACGACGTCGCGGCCTTCGAGTGGGTGCGCGCGGGCGGTGGCCGGGCGGTGGCGATGGGCAACGCCCACCCCGACGTGCTCGCCGTGGCCACCGACGTCACCGCCACCAATGACGAGGACGGCGTCGCCCGGTTCCTCGCCGGCCTGCGCTGAGGCGTCGCCCACCCGGGCGCGCCTCGCGGCGGCTTACGGTGTAGGAAGGGTGGTGCGCGACCGGGCATTGCCCGACTGTTCCGCCCGGGACGGTTCCGGTCGCGCGACGGCACCCGAGGAGCACCCGTGAGCACCGACCCCACCGACCCGGCCGGGCTGACCTCGCCGGTCGTGGAGCGGGCCGTGCACACCGAGATGGGGTCGATCACCCTCGTCGACGGTGCGCTGCGGCTGTCCGGGGAGATCGACGCGCACCTGTGCGGGACCTGGCGGGGGTCGGGCACCGACCTGTCCGGCGTGCAGGTGGTCGACGCCCGGGAGGTCACCTTCCTGGGCAGCTCGGGGCTCGCGCTGCTCGCCGAGGTCGCCCGCGCGCACGGCCGGGGCGTGCCCCTGTGGACCGCGCAGCGGGCCGTGCTGCGCCCGCTGCGGATGACCGGGCTGGAGCCCCTCTTCGACGTGCGCGACCCCGCCACCTGAGCCCCGGGTGGGGCGCGTCCGGCACGAGGCGCCCCACCCGGTCAGAGGTACTGGCCGCCGCCGGGCTGCGGCTGCACCGGCATGCCCGGCTGCCCGCCGGGCAGTGCCTTGCGGCGCATCTCCTCCAGCTGCGCCCGCGCGGCCATCTGCTGGGCGAACAGCGCGGTCTGGATGCCGTGGAACACGCCCTCCAGCCAGCCCACCAGCTGGGCCTGGGCGATGCGCAGCTCGGCGTCGCTCGGGGTCTCCTCGGCGGTGAACGGCAGCGTGATGCGCTCCAGCTCGGCCCGCAGCTCCTCCGACAGGCCACCCTCGAGCTCGCGGATGGAGGCGGCGTGGATGTCGCGCAGCCGGTTGCGGCTGGCCTCGTCGAGCGGAGCGGCGCGGACCTCCTCGAGCAGCTGCTTGATCATGGTGCCGATCCGCATGACCTTGGCCGGCTGCTCGACGAGGTCGCCGACGTCCTCGCCGCCCTCGGGCGTGGGCAGCGCGCCGATCGGCTGGCCGTCGGGCCCGACCACCACGACCTGGCGGCCGCGGGCGGACTCGTCGTCGTTCCCCGGTGCACTCATGCCCCCCATCCTGCCTGCGGGCGCGGCGTCCAGCCCGCCGGGTCGGCGCGTGACGGAGCGGCCCCTCACCGTCACCGTGGCCCGGTCTAGGGTTCGCAGGCATGGGACCCGGGGGAGCTGCGCTGGACGTCGCCCGCGTCCGCGGCCTGTTCCCCGGGCTCTCCGACGGCATGGTGCACGTCGACGGCCCCGGCGGCGCCCTGGTCCCCGAGAGCGTGCTGCGCGCGGTGTCGCAGGCGATGCGGGTGCCGATCGCCAACCGGGGCGGGGTGTTCCCGTCGTCCGCCCGGGCCGAGCAGCTGGTCGGCGGTGCCCGCTCGGCGGTCGCCGACCTGGTCGGCGGCACCCCGCGCGGGGTCGTCCTGGGCCCGAACATGACGTCGCTGACCTACGCGATGGCCCGCACGCTGGCCAAGACGTGGCGGCCCGGGGACGAGGTGGTGGTCAGCCGGCTGGACCACGACGCGAACATCCGGCCCTGGATCCAGCTGGCCCAGGAGCTCGGCCTGCTGGTCAAGTGGGCCGAGGTGGACATCGAGTCCGGCGAGCTCCCCGAGTGGCAGTACGACGAGCTGCTCACCGACCGCACCCGCCTGGTGGCGGTCACCATGGCCAGCAACGCCATCGGCACCCGCCCCGACATCCGGGCCATCGCCGACCGGGCGCACGCGGTCGGGGCGCTGGTCTACGTCGACGGCGCGCACGCCGCCCCGCACGGCCTGATCGACCTCACCGCCACCGGCGCCGACCTGCTGGCCCTGTCGGCCTACAAGTGGTGCGGCCCGCACGTGGGCGCCGTCGTCGCCGACCCCGCGCTGCTGGAGACCCTGGCCCCGGACAAGCTGGCCCCGGCCCCCGACCGGGTGCCCGACCGGTTCGAGACCGGCACGCCGCCCTTCGAGCTCTACGCGGGGGTGGCGGCCGCGGTCGACCACCTCGCCGCGCTCAGCCCCGACGCCACCGGCACCCGCCGCGAGCGGCTGCAGACCTCGATGGCCGCGGTGGTGCGCTACGAGGGCGCCCTGTTCGACCGGCTGGACCGGGCACTGCGCTCGATGCGCCACGTGCAGGTGCTGGGGTCCCCGCAGTACCGCACGCCGACGGTGTCCTTCACCGTCTCCCGGATGACCCCGCGGGCGGTCGCCCGCGAGCTGTCCCGGCGCACCATCTGCGCCTGGGACGGCGACCACTACGCCCGGGAGCTGTTCGACGCCCTCGGCGTGAACGAGCAGGGCGGTGCCGTGCGACTGGGCATCATGCACTACAACACGGTCGAGGAGGTCGACCACATCATCGACAGCGTGGCCGCGCTGGCCTGAGGCCCGCTCAGTCGGCGACGAGCAGCACCTTGCCGGTGTGCGAGCTCTCCTCCAGGATCCGGTGGCCGTCGGCGGCCCGGGCCATCGGCAGCCGGGTGTGCACGACCGGCCGCACCCGCCCGGCCTCGACGTCGGGCCACACGTGCTCGCGCACGGCCGCGATGACCGCTGCCTTGCCGTGCGGGCCCTCCACCGGTCGCCCGCGCAGCCCGGCGGCGTAGACGCTGCCGCGCTTGGCCAGCAGTGCCCCGATGTTGAGCTCGCCCTTCACCCCGCCCTGCATGCCGATGACCGTGATCCGGCCGTCGGGGGCCAGCGCCGCGACGTTGCGGGCCAGGTAGGCCGCGCCCATGTTGTCCAGCACCACGTCGGCGCCGCCGGCGGCCTGCACCACCTCGACGAAGTCCTCGTCTCCGTAGTTGATGGTGATCTCCGCGCCCAGCTCGCGGCAGAACGCCAGCTTCTCCGGGCTGCCGGCGGTGGTGGCGACCCGGGCCCCGGCCCGCACGGCCAGCTGGATCGCCATGGTGCCGATGCCGCTGCCGCCGCCGTGCACCAGCAGCAGCTCGCCGCGCTGCAGCCCGGCCTGCATGAACACGTTGGACCACACCGTGCAGACCACCTCGGGCAGCGCGGCGGCCGCGGCCAGCTCCACGCCGGTCGGCCGGGGCAGCAGCTGCGCCGCGGGGACGGCGACCCGCTCGGCGTACCCGCCGCCGGCCAGCAGGGCGCACACCTCGTCGCCGACCGTCCACCCCTCGACGCCGGGGCCGACCTCGCGGACGACGCCGCTGCACTCCAGGCCCAGCACTTGGCTGGCGCCCGGCGGCACCGGGTAGTTGCCCTCGCGCTGCAGCAGGTCGGCGCGGTTCACCGCGCTGGCCACCACGTCCAGGACGACCTCGCCGTCGCCGGCGACCGGGTCGGGGACCTCCGCCCAGACCAGGGTCTCGGGGCCGCCGGGGGACTGCTGGGTGATCGCGTGCACGCCCCGACCGTAGGGGCCGCCCGCCGCGCGCGCCCGGCCGGGAACCCGCAGGGTGGGGCGTGCCCCAGCTGCCCGTCCCCGCCGTCGACGCCGTCCCCGCCTGGGTGGGGGAGCACCTGGGCCACCTGCACCGCGACGACGCCGTGGCGCCCTCCGGGCGCTTCCGCGGCGGGCAGGCCGCCGCCGACGCCGCGCTGGCCACCCTGGACGTCACCGGGTACGCCGGCCGGCGCAACCAGGTGCTGCCCGCGTCGCGCCGGGGGGCCAGCGCGATGAGCCCCTACATCCGGCACGGGCTGCTGCAGCTGCCCGAGGTGTGGGACGCCGTCGCCGACGCCCCCACCCGCGACCGCACGAAGTACCGCGACGAGCTGCTGTGGCAGGAGTACAGCCGGCACCTCTACGCCCGGCTGGGCACCCGCACCCGGTCGGCGCTGCGGGCCGAGCCCGCCCGCGCGCACGCGCGCTGGCAGGAGCCCTGGCCGCGGGACATGCTCTGCCTGGACACGGTGCTCGGCGAGCTCGACGACGACGGCTGGCTGGTCAACCAGACCCGGATGTGGGTGTCCTCCCAGTGGACGGTCCGCGCCGGGCACGACTGGGCCGAGGGCGAGGACGAGCTGTTCGCCCGGCTGCTCGACGGCTCGCGGGCGGCCAACCGGGTGGGCTGGCAGTGGACGGTCGGCGCCGGCAACGGCAAGGCCTACGGGTTCTCCCGCTGGCAGGTGCGCAAGCGGGCGCCGGGGCTGTGCGAGCGCTGCCCGCTGGCCGCGGACTGCCCGATCGAGGACTGGCCCGACGACCAGCCTCCCCGCTGGCTGGACCGCGAGCCGCTGCTGGCCGCCGACCCGTCGCCCGACGTCAGCGCCGGGCCCGCCGACGTCGAGTCCACCGGCGAGCCGGAGGCGGTCTGGCTGACCGCGGAGTCCCTGGGCACCTCGGACCCCGCGCTGGCCGCACACCCCGACCTGCCGGTGGTCTTCGTGCTGGACGAGCCGCTGCTGACCCGGCTGCGGCTGGCGTCCAAGCGGCTGGTCTTCCTGGTGGAGACCCTCGCCGAGCTGGCCGAGGACCGCGAGGTGCACCTGCACCTCGGGGACCCGGTCGACGAGCTCGCCGGCCGGGCGCTGGCCGTCACCCACGCCCCCGTGCCCGGCTTCCGCCGCCGGGCCGCGGCCCTGGCCCCGGTCGAGGTGCACCCGTGGCCCTGGCTGCGGCGGCCCGGCGGCGGCCCGGTGAGCAGCTTCAGCGCGTGGCGGAAGTCCGTCCCGCGCCGCTGATCACCGGGTGCGCAGCTCCTTGCGGAGGATCTTGCCGGCCGCCGACTTGGGCACCTGCTCGATGAACTCCACGATCCGGATCTTCTTGTGCGGGGCGACCTTCTCGGCCATGTAGGCCTTCACCTCGTCCTCGGTGATGGCCGACCCGGGGGCCCGCACGAGGAAGGCCTTGGGCAGCTCCTCGCCGGACTCCTCGTCCTTGACCCCGATCACGGCGGCGTCGGCGATGCCCGGGTGCGCGATGAGCACGGCCTCGAGCTCGGCCGGCGCGACCTGGTAGCCCTTGTACTTGATCAGCTCCTTGACCCGGTCGACCACGGTGTAGCGGCCCAGGTCGTCGACCACCGCGACGTCGCCGGTGTGCAGCCAGCCCTCGCCGTCCAGGGTGTCGCGGGTGGCCTGCTCGTTGTTGAGGTAGCCGGCCATCACCTGCGGCCCGCGCACCCACAGCTCACCGCTCTGGCCGGCGGCGGCGTCCTCGCCGGTGGCCGGGTCGACCAGGCGGCACTCGGTGCCCGGGATGGCGTAGCCGACCGTGCCCTTGGGGACGTCGGGGTCGCCGGCCGGGCCGGTGCCGCGGTCGGGCGTGGTGTGGCTGACCGGGGACAGCTCGGTCATGCCGTAGCCCTGCGCCACGGTGACGCCGTCCTCGCCGGCGCCGGCCAGCCCGCGCAGGCGCTGCTCGACCGCCAGGGCCAGCGACTCGTCCAGCGGCGCGGCGCCCGAGGTGATCGACCGCAGGCTGGACAGGTCGAACTGCTCCACCAGCGGGTGCTTGGCCAGCGCCAGCAGGATCGGCGGGGCGACGAACGCCCGGGTCACCCGGTGGTCCTGGATGGCCCGCAGGAACTGCTCGAGGTCGAAGCGGGGCAGGGTGATGACGGCGCCGCCCCACTGCAGGCCCTGGTTCATCAGCACGGTCAGGCCGTAGATGTGGAAGAACGGCAGGACGGCGATGATCCGCTCGCCGCCGGGCGCCAGGTCGATCAGCGGCCGGGTCTGCGCCACGTTGGCCACCAGGTTGCGGTGGGTGAGCATGACGCCCTTGGGCAGGCCAGTGGTGCCGCTGGAGTAGGGCAGGGTGACCAGGTCGGTGGCCGGGTCGATGTCCGGGGACACCGAGGGCGCCTGGGTGGTGAGCAGGTCGCGCAGGCTGTCGGCCCCCTCCGCGCCGTCTAGCACCACCAGGTCGGTGACACCCGCCTTCTCCATCGCCGGGCGGGCCCGGTCCAGGAACGGCGAGACGGTGACCAGCAGCTTGGCCCCGGCGTCCCGGAGCTGGAAGGCGATCTCGTCGGGCGTGTAGAGCGAGTTGACCGGGCTCATCACGCAGCCGGCCGCAGCGATGCCGTGGAAGACCACCGGGAACCAGATGGTGTTGGGGGAGAAGACCGCGACGACGTCGCCCTTGCCCAGGCCCCGGGCGTGCAGCGCGGCGGCGAACCGGTCGACGTACCCGACCAGCTGTGCGTGCGTGATGGTCTCCCCGGACAGGCCGTCGACCAGCGCCGGGGCGTCCCCGAGCCCGCGCGAGGCGGCGAGCACGTAGGACGGCACGGGGACGTCGGGGATCTCGACGTCGGGGAAGCGGCTGGCGAGCACCACGGTGGGCTCCTCCTCGGGGTCGGCGTGGCGCCAGTCTCACACCCGGGCTGTGGGCCGCGTCACCGGGGCCGGAGCACCTGCTGCGTGCAGCGGAACAGCGCCGTCGTCCGGCCGGTCGTCGCGTCGGTGACCACGGCGTCCCAGACCTGGGTGGTGCGCCCGGCGTGCACGTTGGTCGCCACGCAGTCGATGCGGCCCTCGCGGGCGGTGCCGAGGAAGTTGGTCTTCAGCTCGACGGTGGTGAAGCCGGTCGACCCCTCGGGCAGCAGCGCCCGGGTGGCCAGCCCGCACGAGGTGTCGGCCAGCGCGACCACGGTGGCGGCGTGCAGGTAGCCGTTGGGGGCCAGCACCTCGGGCCGGACGTCGAGGTGGCTGGTCAGCCGGCCGGTCTCGTGCGTGTCGACCACGATGCCCAGCAGCCCCGGGAGGGTGCCCGGCAGCAGGTCGTTGAGCTCGTCGGCGGTGTGGAACCCGGTGGCGGCCATGCCCGGCACCCTAGGCGGGCCAGCGGTGGGCGGCGGCCGGGTGCGAGGCGGGCAACCGGGGGCCGGTGCCGCCCATGCGCTCGCGCAGGGTGCCCGTCGTCCGGCGTCCGGGGGTGCGCAGGCCGCGGCGCTCCAGCTCGGGCAGCACGTGCTCGACGACGTCGACGAACGCGCCGTGGTCGCCGAACGTCGGCTCGAACATGAACCCGTCGACGTCAGTCGCGGCGACGATCTCCGCCAGCTGGTCGCCGACCGAGGCGGGGTCACCGGTCACCTGGAAGCCGCGCAGCCCGTGCGCGCGGAACTTCTCCAGCACCTCCGCCACGGTGGGTTCGCCGGTCGCGGTGAACCGTTCGAGGGCGGTGCGGCCCTGCTCGGTCGACTGGGTGGAGATCGGCAGGTCGGGGTCCAGGGCCAGCAGGTCGATGCCGGTGTTGGCCAGGTAGAGCGCCGCGGCGTCCTCGGGCCGGAACTGGGCGTCGAGCTCGGCGCGCAGGTCGGCGGCCCGGCCGGCGTCCGGGTCGACGACGACGCTCACCCCGGTGACCACCCGCAGGCCGTCGGTGCGGCCGTGCCCCTCGGCGCGGCGGCGCAGGTCCGCCACGTGCTCGGCGCAGGAGGCGGTCGAGGTGCCCTGCAGGAAGACCACCTCGGCGTGCAGCGCGGCGAAGTCGCGGCCCCGGGCCGACGTGCCCGCCTGGAACAGCGTGGGGGTGCGCTGGGGGGACGGCGGCACCCCGAAGACGCCGGTCGAGGTGCGGTGCTCGCCCCGGTGGTCGACCGGGCGGATGCGCGCCGGGTCGGCCCACACGTCGCCGGCCACGTCGCCCCGCAGGGCGTCGTCGGCCCAGGAGCCCTCCCACAGCTGGTAGCAGATGTCGGCGAACTCGTCGGCGATGTCGTAGCGGGCCGCGTGGTCGGGCAGGACCTGCTGGCCGAAGGTGCGCGCGATGGAGTTCGGGCTGGCGCCGGTGACCATGTTCCAACCGATCCGGCCCCGGGTCAGGTGGTCCAGCGTGGCGAACCGGCGGGCCGAGGCGTAGGGCGCCTCGACGGTGGTCTGCGAGGTGACCACGATGCCCAGGTCGCGGGTGGCCGCGGTCAGCGCGGTCACGATCATCATGGGGTCGAGCTGGCCGAACTGGACGCCGTGCCGGGCGCCCACGTCGAGCAGGTCGCCGGCGCCGTCGGTGGCGTAGCCGTAGCTGTCGGCGAAGAAGAGGAACTCCAGGCCCGCGTCGTCCAGCAGCGTGGCCAGGCCCAGCCAGTGGTCGAGGTCGGTGTAGCGGTCGGCGCGGGCGTGCGGGTGCCGCCACGTCGGGTGGGCGTTGTTCGGGTAGAGCATCTCGAAGACGCCCAGCACCAGGTCGCGGGTCACGGCGGGCAGGCTAGGGGCCCCGCATTACGGACGTGCTCGTCCCTCAGGCCAGCCCGCGGACGGTGCGCAGCGGGGGCCGGTCGCCGCGGATGGCGGCCACCATGTCCAGCGTCTGCCGGGTGGCCGCGACGTCGTGCGCGCGGAACACCCGGGCGCCGAGCCAGGCGCTGACGGCGGTCGCGGCGAGCGTGCCGGTCAGCCGCTCCTCCAGGAGGACGCCGAGGGTCTCGCCGACGAAGTCCTTGTTGCTCAGCGCCACCAGGACCGGCCAGCCGGTGGCCACCAGCTCGCCGATCCGCCGGGTGGCCTCCAGCGAGTGCCGGGTGTTCTTGCCGAAGTCGTGCCCGGGGTCGACGAGCACCCGCTCCCGGTCCACGCCGGCGGCCACCGCCTTCTCGGCGAGGTCGGTCGTGCGGGCCACGATGTCGGCGACCACGTCGGCGTAGCCGATCCGGTGCGGCCGGGTGCGCGGCGGCAGCCCGCCGGCGTGCGTGCAGACGATCCCCGCGCCGGCCTCGGCGGCCACCTCGGCCAGCTCGGGCTCCACCCCGCCCCAGGCGTCGTTGACCACGTCGGCGCCGGCGGCGAGCACCTCGCGGGCGACCTCGGCGCGCCAGGTGTCGATGGAGATGGGCAGCGTGGGGTGCGCGGCCCGGATGGCGGCGACGAGGTCCACGGTGCGCCGGATCTCCTCGGCGGGGCTGACCGGGTCGCCGGGTGCGGCCTTGACGCCGCCGACGTCGACCATGTCCGCGCCCTCGGCGACGACCGCGTCCACCCGCTCGACGGCGGCCTGCATCTCGTAGGTGGCGCCGCGGTCGAAGAACGAGTCCGGCGTCCGGTTGACGATGGCCATCACCACCAGCCCGCCGTCGGGGACGTCGAGGGAGCCGATCCGCAGGGTCACGCCAGCAACCGTGCCACGGGCAGCAGGGCGTGCACGCCGACGACCTGGTTGACCACCTGGGTGACCCGCAGGTCGACCAGCACCGACGCCAGCGCGAGGGCCTCCGACCGGCCCACCCCGTGCAGCGCGCCCATGAGGTCCAGCACGGCGTCCAGGGCGTGACCGGTGGCGGTGTCCAGGTCGTCGGCCACGCCCATCGCCACCCAGCCGGCCGGGGTGCGGGCCACCGGCGTGCGCAGCTGCAGGCCGTGCAGGTCGTCGAGCAGGTCGACGGTCAGGGTGGCCTCGACCGGGCACTCGATCGCCGTCCCGCTGACCTCGCCGTCGCCCTGGGCGGCGTGCCCGTCGCCGACCGACAGCAGCGCGCCGGGCACGGTGACCGGCAGGTACAGCACCGAGCCCGCGACCAGCTCTCGGCAATCCAGGTTCCCGCCGTGCCACCGCGGCGGGACGGTGGAGTGCCGGCCCGGCTCGGCCGGCGGCACGCCCATCACCCCGAGGAACGGCGTGGTCGCGACCTGGTGGCCGTGCTGGGTGGTGGCCACGCCGTCGGCGATCGTCCAGCGCAGCACCACCGGGTCGGCCAGCACGCCCAGCCGGCGGTTGAGCGGGGTGTCCCGCAGCCCGCAGTACGTCGTCCCGAAGTCCCCGGGGACGACGTCGTCCACCCGGACGGCGAGGACCTGCCCCGGGCGGGCACCGCGGACGGCGACCGGGCCGGTCAGCGCGTGCCCGGTGCCCGGCTCCCAGGACGGGTGCCGCGGCCGGTCGGCGAGGTCGCCGCCGTCGAACGGGCCGGTGGACCAGCCCGAGTCCAGGCACCCCACGGTCAGCGTGGCGCCCGGGTCGACGGTGACCGCCGGCGGCAGACCGGGGTCGAACCAGCCGTGCAGGGTGCCCGGTCCGGCGTCGAGCCTCACTCGATCGCCTGGTGCACCAGCGAGCGCAGGTAGCCGCGGATCGGCAGGGTGCTCGAGGGCAGCAGCTGCGTGTAGAAGGTGACGGTCAGGTCCTCGACCGGGTCCACGTAGAACGCCGTGGACGCCGCCCCGCCCCACGAGTAGTCACCGACCGAGGCGACGGTGCCGTAGCGGGCCGGGTCCAGGACCATCGAGAAGCCCAGCCCGAAGCCGACCCCGCGCAGCGGCGTCTCGGCGAACAGCGGCCGGCCGTAGGTCTCCAGGTCCGCCCCGCCCGGGATGTGGTTGCGGACCATGTGCGCGACCGTCCGGGAGCCGAGCACCCGGGTGCCGTCGGGCGCGGTGCCGCCGGCGCGCAGCATCTCGACGAACCTCAGGTAGTCCCCGGCGGTGGACACGAGCCCGCCGCCGCCGGACAGGAACGCCGGCTTCTGCTTCGCGGCGGGCTCGAAGGCGGCCAGCGGGGTCAGGCCCGGGGCGTAGAGGCGGGCCAGCCGGGCCGGGTCGTCGTCCGGGCGCAGGCCGAAGGAGGTCTCGGTCATGCCGAGGGGGCCGAACACCCGCTCGGCGAAGACCTCGTCCAGCGGCTTGCCCGCGATGACCTCGACCAGCCGGCCCAGGACGTCGGTGGACACGCCGTAGTTCCACTCGCTGCCGGGCTGGAAGACCAGCGGCAACGCGGCCCACTGCCGGCTGACCTCGGCGGAGTCCGCCCCCGGCGGGGTGCCCCACTCGTGGCCGGCGGCCCGGTAGGCGGCGTCGACGGGGTGCACGTGGTGGAAGCCGTAGGTCAGGCCCGAGGTGTGGGTGAGCAGGTGCCAGACGCGGATGGGCTCGGTGGCCGGCACGGTGACCGGCTTGGCGGCGGGGCCGGCGACGTAGACGCGCGGCTCGGCGAACTCCGGCAGCCAGCGGCTGATCGGGTCGGTGAGCTCGAAGGCGCCCTCCTCGTACAGGCTCATCGCCGCGACGGAGGTGACCGGCTTGGTCATCGAGTAGATGCGCCAGATCGTGTCGGGGGTGACCGGGAGCCCGGCCTCGACGTCGCGGTGCCCGTAGGTGCCGACGTGGGCCAGCGCCCCGTGCCGGGCCACGGTGACCAGGAAGCCGGGCAGCTGGCCCTCGTCGACCCAGCGGGCCAGCCGGGCGTCCAGCCGCGCCAGCCGGGCGGCGTCCAGTCCTACGGAGGCGGGGTCGGTCTCGACGGTGAGCACACCCGCATCCTGCCCCGGACGCACGACGGCGCCCGCCCCAGGTCGGGGAGGGCGCCGTCGTCAGGCGTGGGACGTCACTTGACCGGGACGGCGGCGGCGGCCTTCTTCAGGTTCGAGCCGGCGGTCAGCTTGGCGGTGTTCGAGGCGGCGATCTCGATGGTCTCGCCGGTCTGCGGGTTGCGGCCGGTGCGCGCCGAGCGCGAGGAGCGCTCCAGGGTCAGCAGGCCGGAGATGGCGATCTTGTCGCCGCGGGTGAGGGCGTCCACGAACTCCTCGCCGAGGGCGGCGATCACGGAGTCGACGGTGGCGGCGGGCACGTCGGCGCGCTTGGAGATGGCGGTGACGAGTTCGGCCTTGTTCACGGTGGGTCCTCTCGGTGGTCTGTGCGGCCCGGTCGGGGGGTCCACCCCGGTGCGGGCGGGCCGGCCGACGGGGTCGTCGGCCAGGGACGGCAGGCACGTTGCCATGCCACGGCGGCCTCTGGCCAGTCAGATGCCCGGATTCACGGGCTTTTCCGTCCCAGCCGACCCAGGCGACCCGCTGCGGCACCCGCGAGGGCTCCTTATGGTTGGCCCATGCCACGACTTCCCGGGACCGACCTGACCGTCAGCGACCTCTGCTTCGGCGGCAACGTGTTCGGCTGGACGGCCGACGAGTCCACCTCCTGGGCGCTGCTGGACCGCTTCGTCGACGCCGTGCCGAGCACCCAGTCGCCGTTCGTGGACAGCGCCGAGATGTACGGCAACGGGCTCTCCGAGCAGATCCTCGGCCGGTGGATGGCCGAGCGCGGCATGCGCGACCGGGTCACCGTGGCCACCAAGGCCTCGCCGGGGGACAAGGAGCACCCGCTGTCCGCGCCGGAGATCCGGGCCGCGGCCGAGCGGTCGCTGCGCAACCTGCAGACCGACCACATCGACCTCTACTACGCCCACTACGACGACCAGACCACGCCGCTGGAGGAGACGCTCACCGCCTTCGACGAGCTGGTCCAGGCCGGCAAGGTGCGGTACGTGGCGGCGTCGAACTACTCCGCGCAGCGGCTCACCGAGGCCCTCGACGTCCAGCGGGAGCAGGGCCTGGCGCCCTACGTCGCGCTGCAGCCGCACTACAACCTGATGGAGCGGGCGGTCTACGAGGACGAGCTGCGCGCCGTCGTCGCCGACCGCGGGCTGGGGACGCTGCCCTACTTCTCGCTGGCCAAGGGCTTCCTGACCGGCAAGTACCGGGCCGGGGAGACCATCGACTCGCCCCGGGCCAAGGGGGCCTCGGCCTACGTGGGGGACAAGGGCGACCGGGTGCTCGCCGCGCTGGCGCAGGTGGCCGACGCGCACGGCACGACCGGCTCGGCGGTGGCGCTGCGCTGGCTGGCCGACCGGCCCACCGTGGTCGCGCCGATCGCCAGCGGCCGGTCGGTCGAGCAGCTGGCCGACCTGCTGCCGATGCTGGACCTGCGGCTCACCGACGACGAGCGCGCCGCGCTGGACCAGGCCTCGGCGTAGCGCTCAGCCGGCGGCCGCGGCGCCGGCCAGGTCCTCGACCCGGACCAGGCCGACGACCACGCCGGTCGCGTCGGTGCAGGGCACCGGGTCGAACCGGACGGCGGGACGGCGGGCCAGCGCCCGGTGCAGCGCCTCGCCGACCGGGGTGTCCACGGGGAGCACCAGCGCGGCCGGTGACTCGAACCAGGCACCGGTGCGGGGGTCGACCAGCGACAGCGTGGCGGGGCGGCCGTCGTCGTCGAGCACGACCACCGGCGGGGTGAGCTGGCGGTCGTCCCGGCCGGGGGACCAGGTGCGCACCGGCCGCAGCAGGCCGGTGACGGTGGCCTCGGTGCCGGCCCGCTGCGCGCGGGTGCGCAGCGCGCGCACCACCCGCGGCGTGGCCGGGCCGTATCCGGCGGCGGTCGGGCCGAGCAGCCAGCCCCGCGCGGCGTGGACGCCGGCGGCGAGCAGGCCCTGCAGCTCGGCGTCGGTCTCCACGCCGTCGGCGAGCACGGTGGCGCCGGCCGCGGCGGCGTAGGCCAGCACGCCGGCGGCCACCGCCGTCCGCCGGGCGTCCCCGGCCAGGCCCGCGACCAGGGCCGGGGGCAGCAGGACGACGTCGGCGGGCAGCTGCGGCAGCCGGTGCAGCAGCGCCGCGGGCACCGCGAGGGCGGCACCGCGCTCGCGCAGCACGGAGCAGCGGCGCAGCAGGGCGGCGTCGTCGTCGACGTTGGTGTCGGTCAGCTCGAGGACCACGCCGCGCAGCGGGACGCGCAGGGCGGTGTGCACCACCGGCGCGCCCAGCAGCCACGGGTCGACCGCGACGTGCAACCGGCCGGCGGCGGGCCGGCGGGCGAGCGCGGTCTGCAGCAGCAGCGCCTGCAGGGGCGCGGCCAGGCCGGCGTCGTGCGCGGCGGCGAACCACACCTCGGGGGTGGCGGTGCCGGGGAAGCGGGGGGCCGCCGCCCAGCCGGTCACCGAGCCGTCGGCGAGGTCGACCACGGGGGAGTGCACGACGGTGAGGTCGTCGGGGTCGGCCAGCAGCGGACGGCAGTCGGTGCGGGCGGTCGGCTCGTACAGGTCGGTCACGCAGGGGTGATCGACCGGTTCCGGCCGGTCCTGGACCGTCGTCCCCCCACGGGGGGAGGTCAGGCGGGGACGGCGATCCCGTCCAGCAGCGGCGGCACCGCGTCGGCCTCGACCGGGCGCCCGAGCAGGTAGCCCTGCGCGTGCTGGCAGCCCAGGGCGCGCAGCAGGTGCAGCTGGGCCGGCCGCTCCACGCCCTCGGCGACGACCGGCAGGCCGATCTCCTCGGCCAGCCGCAGCACGGCGTGCAGGAACCGGGCCTGCCGCGGGTCGCTGTCGACGCGGGCGAGGAACGAGCGGTCGATCTTCACCGAGTCCAGCGGCATGGCGTTGAGCTGGGCGAGCGAGGAGTAGCCCACCCCGAAGTCGTCCAGGGACACGCCCACGCCGAGGCGGCGCAGCTCGACCACGGCCGTCTGCGCGGCGTCCAGGTCGGCGAAGATGCCCGACTCGGTGATCTCCAGGACCAGCGCGCCCCGCCGCAGCCCGTGCCTGCGCACCAGGTCGGCCACCGTGGTGACGAAACCGGGGGCCACCAGCTGGCTGGGGGCGACGTTGACGTGCACGGTGAGCAGCTCGTCCCGGCCGGCGCTCCAGCCGGCGAGCCGGGTGCAGGCGGCCTCGAGCAGGTCGGCGGTCAGCGCGCCCATCAGCCCGGCGCGCTCGGCGAGGGGGATGAAGACGTCCGGCGGGACGTCGCGGCCCTCGTGCCGCCAGCGGGCCAGCGCCTCCAGGCCGGACAGCCGCCCGGTCGTCAGCTCCACGATGGGCTGGAAGGCCAGCCGGACCCGGCGGTCCTCGACGGCGGTGCGCAGCGCCGACCGCAGCTCCTCGTCCTCGAGCTCGGCCAGGCTCATGCCCGCGCTCCAGGAGACGATGGTGTCCTTGCCCGACCGCTTCGCCGCGTACATGGCGGTGTCCGAGCGCGCCAGCAGTTCGTCGGCGGCCAGCGGGGCGTCGTCGGCGGACAGCTCGCAGAGCCCGACGCTGGCCCGTACGTCGACGACGTCCCCGCGCAGCGTGAACGGCGTGCCCAGTGCCCCGGCCACCTTGGCCGCGGTGAGCACCGGGTCGCCGCCGTCCTCGAGCAGGACGGCGAACTCGTCGCCGCCGAGGCGGGCCACCGTGTCGCCGGAGCGCACCGCCCCGCGCAGCCGTTCGGCCACCCGGACCAGCAGTTCGTCGCCGACCGCGTGGCCCAGGGTGTCGTTGACGACCTTGAAGTCGTCCAGGTCGAGGAAGACCAGCGCCACGGGGCGCAGGTCGCGGGCGTGCAGCTTGAGCGCGTGGTCGAGCCGGTCGAGGAACAGGGCCCGGTTGGCCAGGCCGGTGAGCGCGTCGTGGAAGGCCTGGTGGCGCAGTTCCGCCTCGCGGGCGGCGAGCTCGGCGGCCAGCCGGCCGTTGTCGCGCAGGGCCAGCCACTGCCGGGCCAGCAGCAGGGCGACGACGACGCCGGCGGTGAGCAGCTCCCAGCCGTCCAGCCGCCGGCCGTGGAAGGCCAGCACGGTGGTGACGGCGAAGGCGATGGCGACCGGGACGTAGAGCAGCAGGTCCGCCCGGCCGCCGTCGTCGCGGCGGCGGGCGCGGGCGGGCGCGGCGGTGCCGGGCGGGCACAGCGCGGCCAGCGCGACGAGCAGGAACCCGGCGATCCAGCCCAGGTCGAGGAGGTTGCCGTCGTAGTCGCCCTCGGCGGCCACGTAGGCGAACGCGCTGTCGGAGACGGCGAAGGAGACCAGGCCGAGGGTGACCAGCACCTGCGGCAGCCGGGCGACGGTGGCCCGGGCGACGGTGAGCGTGCCGAGCACGATGAGCAGCACGTCGAGCACGGGGTACCCGACCAGCAGCCCGGCGACCAGCGGGTCGTTGCCGGCGTTCATCGCCACGACCGTGCCGAGCGTGGTCTCCCAGCTGACGAGGCCGACCGCGGCGGAGGTCATGGCGGCGTCGAGGGCCCGGCGCCAGCGGGCGGTGGTGCCGTCGCCGGTCGGGGTGAGCAGCAGGGCGGCGCCGGCGAGCAGCGGGAAGGCGATGAAGCCGACGTCGGCCACCGAGGGGAAGGGCGCCTCGCCGCCCTGCACGACCTGCACCCAGCACCACCAGGCCTGCCCGGCGGCCCACGCGGCGGTGCCGGCGGACAGGCAGGCCCAGGACCACCGGCGCCGGCCGGTGACGGTGCGGGCGCGGGCGGCGCAGGCGACCGCCGCGGTCGCGCCCGAGGCGAACTGCAGCAGGTTGGAGACGTAGACGTCGACGAACGCGGCGTCGCCCAGCGAGGAGGCCAGCTGGAACCCGACGAGCACCGCGAGGACGGCGACGACGGCCGGGCGGGGGGGTCCGACCCGGCGGCGCGCGGGGACAGGTGGGTACGGCACGGCGCTCCTCCCGGCTCGACTGGTGCTGGATGGTTCGGCAGCGCGCGGCCGGAGTTGACCCCGGCTCACCCCTCCGGGCGACGTCGCCGGGCCGACCAGCGGGAGCGGGCGCGCAGCGGCAGGTCGATCGCCACCGGCGCGGACCAGCCCCGCCGCACCGACAGCAGCCGCAGCCCGGCCACCAGCGCGATGGTGGCGGCGGCGACCGGGAGCAGCGGCAGGTCCAGCGGGCCCGACAGCACGGCCAGCAGCGAGGCGCCGATGAGCGCGGCGACCGCGTTGTAGGGGCCGGGCTGCACGATGTCGGCGCGCTGGGCCAGCAGCACGTCGCGGATCACCGCGCCGCCGACCGCCGTCGCCACGCCCAGGAAGACCACGCTGGCCACCGGCAGCCCGGCGGTCTGCGCCTTCTGCGCGCCGATGACGGTGAAGAAGCCCAGGGTGAGCGCGTCCAGGCCGGTGAGCAGGCCGGTCGTGCGGTTGAGCCAGCCGGCGAAGAAGAAGGTGACCATCGCGGCGATGCCCACCGTCGGCAGGTACGCCGGGTTGGTGATGGCCACCGCCGGGACGCCCATGAGCGCATCGCGGATGAGCCCGCCACCCAGGCCGCCGGTGACCGCCAGCAGCAGCACCCCGGACAGCGCGAAGCCCTCACGGGCGGCCAGCAGGCCACCCGTGAGGGCTCCGACCACGACGGCGGCGAGGTCCACCGCCACCGGGATGCGCAGGACGTCGGCGGTGGCGCTCACCCCGCCATTGTCGCCGCGCCGGCGATCACTGCGCCGGTGCCATCTCCAGGTCGACGGCCGTGGCGTCGGGGGTGTCGACGGCGGAGTCGCCGGCCGTGGAGGCGGCCCGCACCCGGGCGTCCTCGGCCGCCATGACCTCCTGGCGGGGGCCCTCCTCGGAGATGATGCGCGACTGCACCCACGCGTCGGGGATGGCGAAGCCGTCGACCAGCGTGCGCATGTGCGGCCGCAGCTCCTTCAGCAGCGCGTTCACCGTGCTGGTGACCGCCTTGGAGCGGGCCGGGGTCAGCCGGCCGTGCTCGAGGAACCAGCCGCGGTCGGCCTCGATCGTGGTCAGCGCGTACAGGTCGCAGAGCTTGGACAGCAGCGCCTTGGCGGCGGGGTCGGCGGTGCGGTCCACCGCGGCCACGAACGCCTCGAGCACCACGCGGTCGATGTGCGTGGTCGCCGTCCGCAGCACGTGGTCCTGCACGTCGTTGAACACGTCGAACAGGCGGTTCTCCTTGTTCGAGGCGCCCTTGCGCAGCCGGTTGGCCGCGCCCTCGAGGGTGTGCTTCTCGCGGTCCTCGAACATCCGCAGCTGCCAGCCGCGGTCCAGCAGCGAGATATCCTCGTCGCGGCCGGGGACGGCGTCCACCAGCCGGGCGATCAGACCGCGGGCGGCGGTGCGCTCCAGCACCGTCTCCTTGACCAGGTCGGCGACGAACTGCGCCTTGCCCCAGCTGTCCAGCGACCCGAAGGAGTCCTGGTAGCCGGTGAGCAGGCCCTTGGCGACCAGCTGCAGCAGGACGGTGTTGTCGCCCTCGAAGGTGGTGAACACGTCGGTGTCGGCCTTGAGCGCCGGCAGCCGGTTCTCGGCGAGGTAGCCGGCGCCGCCGCACGCCTCGCGGGCCATCTGGATGGTCTGCGTGGCGTGCCAGGTGTTGGCGGCCTTGAGCCCGGCGGCGCGGGACTCCAGCTCGCGCTGCGCGGCCTCGTCGACGTCGGTCGCGCCCTGGACGTCGTGCATGGTGGAGGTGAGCTCCTCCTGCGCGAAGTGCAGCGCGTAGCTCTTGGCCAGCGCGGGCAGCAGCTTGCGCTGGTGCACCAGGTAGTCGTTGACCACGATCTCGCGGTCCTCGCCGGGGGCGGCGAACTGGCGGCGGGCGTCGCCGTAGCGGGTGGCGATCTGCAGGGCCAGCTTGGTGGCCGAGCCCGCCGAGCCGCCGACGCTGACCCGCCCGCGCACCAGGGTGCCGAGCATGGTGAAGAAGCGCCGGGTCTCGTTCTCGATGGAGGACGTGTAGGTGCCGTCCTCGGCGACCTGGCCGTAGCGGTCCAGCAGCATGTCGCGGGGGACGGACACATGGTCGAAGGACAGCCGGCCGTTGTCCACCCCGTTGAGACCGGCCTTGGGGCCGTCGTCGCCGACGGTGACGCCGGGCAGCGGGTTGCCGGCCTCGTCGCGGATGGGCACCAGCCAGGCGTGCACGCCGTGCCGCTTGCCCTGGGTGACCAGCTGGGCGAACACCACGGCCATCCGGCCGTCCTGGGCCGCGTTGCCGATGTAGTCCTTGCGGGCCGACTCGTGCGGGGTGTGCAGGTCGAAGGTCTGCGTGGCCGGGTCGTAGGTGCAGGTGGTGCGCAGCTGCTGCACGTCCGAGCCGTGGCCGGTCTCGGTCATCGCGAAGCAGCCGAGCAGGTCGGCGTCGATGATGCGCTGCAGGTAGGCCTCGTGGTGCCGCTCGGTACCCAGCAGCTGCACCGCGCCGCCGAACAGGCCCCACTGCACGCCGGCCTTGACCATCAGGGACAGGTCGCCGAAGGCGAGCATCTCGATCGAGGTGACGGAGGCGCCGGCGTCGTCCTCGCCGCCGTAGGCCTTCGGGAAGCCCAGCCGGGTGCGGCCGGTGGCCGCGAGGTCCTTGAGCAGGCCGGTGATCCGCTCGCGGGCCTCGGCGTTCGTCTCGCCGTACACCGGGGCGTACTTCTGCTCGCCGAGCTGCTCGCGGGCGTCGCGGCGCACGTGCGCCCAGCGGCCGTCGAGCACCTCGGTGAGGCGGGCCGGGTCGACCGGGGTCAGGTGCTGCTGCGTGCTGGTCATCGGGATCCCTCCGTGGTGGCGTGCGGGGTGCGGGGCTGGACGACGCCGGACAGGCCGGCCCAGGCCAGGTCGGTCAGGTGCGCGGTGAGCTCCGCGCGGGGCATGGGGTCCGGTGAGCCCAGCCACCGGTCGGCGGCCGAGCGCACCAGGCCGACCAGGCCGTGGCCCCAGGGCTCGGCGGCCGCGGTGGGCCGGCCGGCCTGCTCCAGGGCCAGGGCCACCAGCTCGGTGGCCTGGGCCCCGACGAGCTCGGACAGCCCGGCGATGGGGTCGGCCGACGGGTCTCGGTCGACCGGCGGGTGCACGACGAACCGGTAGAGCTCGGGGTCGGCCTCGATGAAGGCCAGGTAGGTGTCGATCGCCGCGGCCACCATCTGGCGTGGCCGGTCGGTGCTGGTCATCGCCTGGCGCAGCGCCCCGAGCAGCTGCTCGGCGACCTGCGCGCAGACCGCCAGGTGCAGCTCGCCGCGGTCGGCGAAGTGCCGGTAGACCACGGTCTTGCTGGTGCCGGCCGCGGCGGCGATGTCCTCCATGCCCACGCCCGGGCCGTGCTGGCCCACGGCGGCGACCGTGGCGGCGACGAGCTGCTCGCGCCGGGCGCGCCGGTGCTCGTCCCACCTCGAGTCGCGGCGGTCGCGTCGCCGCGGGACGGTGCCGGCCGCCGTGGGCGGTGTCACCGCCGTCGATTTCATGTGAACGACGGTACCTGATACCGTCGGTACCGACAACGCGACCTCGTCACACCCGGAGGGCCCCATGACCCGCAAGGCTGCGATCGTCGGCGGGAACCGCATCCCGTTCGCCCGGTCCAACAAGAAGTACGCCCGCGCGAGCAACCAGGACATGCTCACCGCGACCATCGACGGCCTGGTGGCCCGCCACGGCCTGGCCGGCGAGCAGGTCGGCGAGGTCGTCGCCGGCGCCGTCCTCAAGCACGCCCGCGACTTCAACCTCACCCGCGAGGCCGTGCTGGGCTCGCAGCTGTCGCCGGCCACGCCGGCCTACGACGTGCAGCAGGCCTGCGGCACCGGCCTGGAGGCCGCCGTCCTGGTGGCCAACAAGATCGCCCTGGGGCAGATCGAGTCCGGCATCGCCGGCGGCACCGACACCACCTCCGACGCACCGCTCGCGGTCAACGACGACCTGCGCAAGGTGCTCATCGCCGCCAACGCCGCCAAGACCCTGCCCGACCGCCTCAAGCTGCTCGCCCGCATCCGACCGGGCCAGCTGGTGCCCGACCAGCCGCGCAACGTCGAGCCGCGCACCGGGCTGTCGATGGGTGAGCACGCCGCGATCACCGCCAAGGAGTGGGAGATCAGCCGCGAGGCGCAGGACGAGCTGGCCGTGGCCAGCCACCACAACCTGGCCGCCGCCTACGACCGCGGGTTCTTCGACGACCTGGTCACCCCGTTCCTGGGCCTGACCCGCGACGACAACCTGCGCCCGGACTCCACCGTCGAGAAGCTGTCCACCCTGAAGCCGGTGTTCGGCAGGGGCGAGGGCGCCACCATGACCGCGGCGAACTCCACCCCGCTCACCGACGGCGCCTCCGCCGTGCTGCTGGCCAGCGACGAGTGGGCCGCCGAGCACAAGCTGCCGGTCTGGGCGCACCTGGTCGACGCGCAGACCGCGGCGGTGGACTACGTGCACGGCGGCGAGGGCCTGCTGATGGCCCCGGCCTACGCCATGCCGGTGATGCTGGCCCGCAACGGGCTCACCCTGCAGGACTTCGACCTCTACGAGATCCACGAGGCCTTCGCCTCGACGGTGCTCTCGACCATGAAGGCCTGGGAGGACCCGGGCTTCTGCAAGGAGAAGCTGGGCCTGGACGCCCCCCTGGGGTCAATCGACCGGTCCAAGCTCAACGTCAACGGCTCCTCGCTGGCCGCCGGGCACCCGTTCGCCGCGACCGGCGGCCGGATCGTCGCCTCGCTGGCCAAGATGCTGCACGAGGCCGGGCCCGGGAAGCGCGGGCTGATCTCCATCTGCGCGGCCGGCGGCCAGGGCGTCGTCGCGATCCTCGAGAGCTGAGAAGGGACACCGCCATGAGCGACTGGTACCGCGACTTCGCCAACTCCGGCATCGGGTCCACCATCACCAAGCAGCTCGGCCTGCCCCGGCCGGTCCGGCTGCGCCGCTACACCCCCGGGCAGCCGCTGCTCGACGGCCCGGCCCTGGTGGGCTCCGCCGGCGACGGCCGGCTGCGCGCCGAGGTCGAGTCGGTGCTCAAGGAGGACGGCGTCACCGTGCTGTCCCCGGTGACCGCCGACGGGGAGCGCGGCGCGAAGGTGGCCGCCGTCGTCCTGGACGCCACCGGGGTCACCACCCCGGCCGACCTGGCCGCGGCGCACGACTTCCTCGCGCCCGCGGTCAAGCGGCTGGGCACCAACGGCCGGGTCGTCGTCCTCGGCGAGGTGCCGGGCGAGGCGCCCTCGCCCGCGCTGGCCGCGGCCCGGCAGGCCCTGGACGGCCTGGTCCGGTCGCTGGCCAAGGAGCTGCGCGCCGGCGCGACGGCCAACCTCGTGTACGTGCCCGCGGGCGCCGAGGCGTCGGTGCCCGGGCCGCTGCGGTTCTTCCTGTCCGGCCGGTCGGCCTACGTCGACGGCCAGACGGTCACCCTGTCCGCAGCCGACGTGCCCACCGGCGACGGCGGGACCACCCCGCTGGCCGGGAAGGTCGCCGTGGTCACCGGCGCGGCCCGGGGCATCGGCGCCTCGATCGCCGAGGTGCTCGGGCGGGACGGCGCCCACGTGGTCGCCGTCGACGTGCCCGCCGCCGGCCAGGCGCTGGCGGAGGTCGCCAACCGCATCGGCGGGACGGCGCTGCAGCTGGACATCACCGCCCCCGACGCCGCGGCGCGGCTGGTGGAGCACGTGGTGGAGCGGCACGGCGGGGTCGACGTGGTGGTGCACAACGCCGGCATCACCCGCGACAAGCTGCTGGTCAACATGGACGCCGCGCGCTGGAACTCGGTGCTCGCGGTGAACCTGCAGGCCCAGCTGGACATGACCCAGGCGCTGCTGGACGCCGACGGTGCGCTCAGGCCCGGCGCGCGGGTCGTCGCGGTGAGCTCGCAGTCGGGCATCGCCGGCAACCGCGGGCAGACCAACTACTCGGCGTCCAAGGCCGGCGTCATCGGCATGGTGCGGTCGTGGGCTGCGGAGTTCGCCTCCCGCGGGGCCACCATCAACGCCGTCGCGCCCGGGTTCATCGTCACCGAGATGACCGCCAAGATGCCCTTCGGCACCCGCGAGGTGGGTGCCCGGCTGAACTCGCTGCAGCAGGGCGGCCTGCCGGTGGACGTCGCCGAGGCGATCGCCTGGCTGGCCCAGCCGGCCAGTGCCGGGGTCAACGGCCAGGTGCTGCGGGTCTGCGGCCAGAACCTGCTGGGGGCCTGATGGGCACGCCCGTCGTCCTGTCCTCGCCCCCCTCGATGGGGCAGCTGTTCGCCAAGGCCGCGCTCACCGCGCGCGGCCGGGGCGGGGAGCTGCCGGGCACCCACCTGAGCCGGGTGGCCGTCGCCGTCGACCCCGCGCAGGTGGCCGACTACGCGGAGGTCTGCCGGTTCCGGTTCGGCGACACCCTCCCCGCCACGTTCCCGCACGTGCTGACCTTCCCGCTGCAGGTCGCGCTGATGGCCGACCGGTCGTTCCCGCTGGCCCTGCCCGGGCTGGTGCACGTGCGCAACCGGGTGGACGTCGTCCGGCCGGTGTCGGTCACCGAGAAGCTGGACCTGGAGGTCTGGGCCGACCGCTTCGCCCCGCACCGCAGCGGCGCGACCGTCGACCTGGTCGCCTCGGTCCGCTCGCGCGGGGACGAGGTGTGGCGGGGGCGGTCGACCTACCTGGCCCGCGGCGCCTCGGCGCCCGTGGGGGAGCCGACCGACCTGGAGGTCGAGATCGGGGACGTCGCGCAGGCCGCGGTCTGGCGGGTGCCCGACGACGCCGGGCGGCGCTACGCGAAGGTCTCGGGCGACGTGAACCCCATCCACCTCTCGGGCCTGAGCGCCAAGGCGTTCGGGTTCAAGCGGGCCATCGCGCACGGCATGTGGGTCAAGGCGCGGGCGCTGGCCGCGCTGTCGGGGCGCCTCCCGGAGTCCTTCCGGGTCGACGTCGGGTTCCGCAAGCCGCTGTTCCTGCCCTCGACGGTCGCCCTGTCCACGGGCCAGCGCGACGGCGGCTGGGACCTCGCCGTCCGCAACGCCAAGGCCGGCACCGACCACGTCCTGGCCACGGTCCGCCCCCTCTAGACCCTCCGCCCGGTCAGCGTCGACCAGGGGAGTTGATCGAGGTCCGTCCTCCTGCACCAGAGCTGCTGCAGTAGGACGGACCTCGGTGCAGGAGGACACGGCTGTGAATAAGATCCAAGATATTCCGATACTTCTCTCCTCGTTGGTTCGCAGTCCCCTGACAGGCCGCCGATGGAAGCGGTGCGCGGGACATCCGCGCACGTGCCCGGCGCTCCGGGCTGTCCCGGGGGAGCCCCGCACATGCGCTTCACGTCCCCGTCCCGTCGCGCGCTGGGCCTCGCGGCCGCCAGCGCGATCGGGATGTCCACCGCCCTCCTGGGCGTCACCGGTGTCGCGTCGGCCGCCGGCCCCGTGCTGCTGGCCGGCCAGACGCTGACCTCCGACGAGGCCACCAGCTTCACCGTGGGCGACGGTGTCTGCGGCATCAACTGGCAGGTCTACGGCGCCGGTGGCGGCACGGCCAGCGACGAGACGGTCGGTCAGCCGGGCGGCGTGGTCATCACGACGACGGACGCCACCGCCGGCGACGTCTACGACCTCTACGCGGGCGAGCGTGGCGGCAACGCCACGGAGAGCGCGGGCGGCGCGGGTGGCAGCGGCTACGTCAACGAAGAGGGCGCCGTCGTCTTCCAGGGTGAGGACGGGCTCGAGGACGACCCCGACGAGCCGACCGTCTACAGCGGCGGCGGTGGCGGTGGCTCCGTGGTCGTCGACGCGCAGGGCGTCTTCATCGGCGCGGCCGGCGGCGACGGCGGCGCGGTGGAGGCCACCGACTGGGGCTACGGCGGCGGCTACACCTACTCGGCCACCACCGACGTCGACTCGTCGCGGGTCGGGGACCAGTACGTCGGCTCCATCACCGCCCAGGGCGTCTCCTGCACCCCGGGCGCCCCCTACCTCAACTACGTCGACCCCGGCGACGGCGAGGCCACGGTGAACTTCGTCGCCCCGTACGACGACAACGGCGTCGACGTCACCGGCTACGAGGTGACCACCGACGACGGTGACTCCTGGTCGGCGCTGACCACCACCGGCGAGGACGGCCGCCTGTCCGGCACGATCACCGGCCTGACGAACGAGACCACCTACACGGTGGCCGTGCGCGCGGTCGGCGGCACCGGCGGCGCGGTCAAGGGCGACGCCAGCCAGAGCCAGACGGTCACCCCGTACCGCCCGCTCGCGGCCCCGACCAACGTCGTCGTCACCACCACGACCTCGCGGGTCACCATCTCCTGGACCGCCCCGGCGGGTCAGGTCAAGGGCTACGACGTCGGCATCAGCTACGGCCAGTCCGGTGACCAGGGCTGCGCCATCACCGACCCGTCGGTGACCACCTGCACCTTCTTCACCCGGGCCGGCTCGGACTTCGAGGTCGGCGTCCGCGCGATCGACATGCAGGACCGCCCCGGCCTGTACGCCTCGCAGACCGGCATCACCGTCCCCGGCCCGGCCACCCCGGCCTCGGTCCCGACCAAGGACGACGGCGACATCGTCGGCCCGGCCGGCCCGATCTCGAAGATCACCGCGGGTCAGAAGATCACCCTCGAGGGCACCGGCTACGCCCCGAACTCCACCGTCGAGCTGCTCGTCTACTCCTCGCCGGTCAGCCTGGGCACCGTCGTCACCGACGAGAACGGCTCGTTCTCGGTCGAGGTCACCGTCCCGGCGAACCTGGCCAACGGCACCCACCACCTGGTGGCCACCGGTGTCGACCCGAGCGGCAACGTCCGCAACCTGGTCATCGCGGTCACCGTCTCCGGCGGCCAGGCCGTCCTGGCCACCACCGGCTTCGACGCCGTCCCGGTCGCGGTCGGTGGCGGGCTGGTCCTGCTGGCCGGTGCCGGCCTGCTGGTCGGGGCTCGTCGCCGCAGCAACGCCTGACCCGTACGGCCCGACGACGGCCCCGTCCCCCACCCGGGGGGCGGGGCCGTCGCCGTCCCCGGGACCGGTTCCCCAGGTTCTTGCCAGGTTCGGTCACAGGTAGCTGACAGGCTGCCGATGAGGGAGGTGCGCGGGGCACCCGCGCACGAGCCCGGCGCACCGGGTGCCCAACGGGGAGTCGACCCTCATGCGATCGTCCATCGTGTCCCGCCGCGTGCTCGGCTTGGCTGCCGCTGCTCTCGTCGGTCTGTCCACCGCCGCGCTGCCCGGCGTCGCCCTGGCCGAGGAGGGCGACACCACGCCCCCGGCCGTGACGACCTCGCCGGTCGCCGAGCCGACCGCCGACCCGACCGCCGCGGCCGAGGACGAGGTCCTCCCGGCCGTCGTCCTCGCGCCGACCGGCGGCGAGTACTTCGTCGGCGACGGCTACATCCTGCTGACCGTCGAGGGTGCCTCCTCGTCCGACCTCGAGTACAGCCTCGACAACGGCTCCACCTGGACCTACGTCGACGCGACCCTCGACACCGACGACGAGACCGTCGCCTACGGCGACGTGGAGGCCGACAGCGCCCCGCAGGGCGTCCAGGTCCGCAACGTCGACGGCGCCGACCGCAGCGCCGGCACCGCCCTCGACCTGGTCGTGCCGGTCGGCGCCCCGACCAACCTGACCGCCGTGCCCGGCGGCTCTTCGCTCACCGTGGACTGGGACGCCCCGGCCCCCGGCGGCACCTACGCCGTGTCCGGCTACGAGGTCTACATCTCGCAGGTCGACGGCGAGGGCGGCGGCATCGGCTGCTCCACCGAGGCCCCGACCACGGCGTGCACCTTCCCGGTCCCGGACGGCTACGCCTACGACGTCTACGTCCTGGCCTACGACGAGGCCGGCTACACCGGCGGCGACGCCTTCGTCACCTCGGCGAAGGTCCCGGCCGTCGCGGCCCCGACCGCCGTCCCGACCAAGGACGACGGCGACATCACCGGCCCGTCCGGCCCCATCACCGCGGTGACCGCCGGCCAGCAGCTCGTGCTCAAGGGTGACGGCTTCTTCCCCGGCACCACGGTGCGCCTGACCGTCTTCTCGGCCGCGGTCGACCTCGGCTCGGTCGTCGTCGCCGACGACGGCACCTTCACCGCCGGCGTGACCATCCCGGCCACCCTGGCCAACGGCACCCACCACCTGGTCGCCACCGGCATCGCCGCCGACGGCAGCGTGCGCAACCTGGTCATCACGGTGACCGTCTCGGGCGGCCAGGCCACCGTCGTGCCGACCCTGGCGAACACCGGCTTCGACGCCGTCCCGGTCGCGGTCGGTGGCGGGCTGGTCCTGCTGACCGGTGCCGGCCTGCTGGTCGGGGCTCGTCGCCGCAGCAACGCCTGACCCGTACGGCCTGACCGACGGCCCCGTCCCCCATCCCGGGGGGCGGGGCCGTCGTCGTCGGCGGGTTCAGGAAGCGAGGCGGTGGACCGACGCCCCGCCGAGGACCCCTTCGTAGTGGCCGATCAGCTCGTCGCCCAGTCGTCCCCAGGTGCGGTGCGCCACCGAGGCCCGCGCCCGCCCGGCCGCCGCGCGCAGGGCCAGCCGGTCGTCGCGCAGCCCCGCGACCTGCGCGGCGAGCACCCACGGGTCGTCGCCGGCCCACAGCCAGCCGTTCTCGCCGTGCCGGACCAGGTCCAGCGGCCCACCGGACGCCGCGACCAGCGCCGGCACGCCCGCGGCCAGGGCCTCCTGCACGGCCTGGCAGAACGTCTCGTCGGCGCCGGGGTGCACCAGCAGGTCCAGCGAGGACACCAGGTCGCCCAGCTCCTCGCCGACCACCCGGCCGGTGAACACCGCGCGCGGCAGCACCCGCTGCAGGGCGCGCCGCTGTGGGCCGTCGCCCACCACGACCAGGCGGACCCCCGGCAGCTCGGAGAGCGGGGCCAGCAGGTGCAGCCGCTTCTCCACGGCCAGCCGGGCGACCGTGCCGACCAGCAGCTCGCCGTCCGGTGCCAGCGCGGTCCGGACGGCGTCCGAGCGCCGGGTGGGGGAGAACTGCTGCAGGTCCACGCCCCGCGCCCACAGCGCCAGCGGGCCGATCCCGTGCCGGCGCAGCTGGGCCATGGTGGTGGTGGAGGGCACCAGGGTCAGCGCCGTCCGCTCGTGCAGCGTGCGCAGCCACCGCCACGTCGTCGCCGAGCCGCCGGGCAGCCGGTAGCGGCCGGCGTAGGCGGCGAGGTCGGTCTGGAACACCGCGACGGCCGGGATGCCGCGCTGCTGGGCCGCCCGCGCCGCGGTGGAGCCGAGGACGGCGGGGGAGGCCAGGTGGACGACGTCCGGGCGCAGCTCGTCGAGCAGGTCGCCCACCTCGCCGGTGGGTGCGGCCAGCGGCAGCTCCCGGTAGCGCGGCAGCCGGACCGACCGCACCGCGTGCACCGGCACCACCGCGCCGCAGCGGCTCTCGTAGTCGGCGCCGGACGGCGCAACCACCACGGGTTCGTGGCCGCGCAGGGCCAGGTGGTCGGCGGCCCGCAGCACCGAGGTGACGACGCCGTTGACCGCGGGGGTGAAGGTCTCCGAGACCAGGGCCACGCGCATGGTGCCCAGGACAGCGCCCGCGGGTGACGGGAGATCGACACCGCGACGACGGTCGGGTGCAGGTCAGGCGGCGGGCTAGGCTCGGTCGGCCAGGAGGGCTCGCCTAGTGGCCGATGGCGGCAGTCTTGAAAACTGCTAGGGGTTCACGCTCCTCGAGGGTTCGAATCCCTCGCCCTCCGCTCCGCGCGACGGGCTCGACCTCCCCGGCGGCGTCCCGGCTACACCTGCGGTGCGTCCAGCTCGACCCACACCCGCTTGCCGCCGTGGTGCTCGTCGGCTCCCCACCGGTCGGCCACGGCCTCGACGATCTGCATCCCACGGCCGCGGGCGGCGGTGTGGTCGAGCTCATGCACGACGGGCCGGATCGCCGACCCGTCGACGACGGCGATGCGCAGCCAGGTGTCCGCGAGGCTGACCTCGACCGTGAGCACCGACTCGTCTCCCGCGTGGTCGACGACGTTGGCGACGAGTTCGCTGACGAGGAGCTCGACGTCGCCCAGGTCGTGGGGTGCCCCCCAGGCGGTCAACATTTCGGTGACCGCGCGGCGCGCTGCCACGACACTGCGTGCCGTCGGCCGCAGGTCGGCGGTTGCGGTGTAGCTGGACATCGGTGACTCGCTCAGCTGGGGTTCCGCTGACGACCGGGGGGCTACCGGGTGGGTCATGCGGTGTGCCACCAGTGTGTGCACAACCGGTTCCGTGCCGCAATAGCCGTTGCATGCAACGGGCATGTCGTCCGCTGTAGCGTTGCGTCGACGTCGTTCCCAGGTCGTCGCCGAGCGGAGGGCGCGTGCAGTCAACGCCGCTGGGAGGCGGGGCGGACGACGCCCTCGCCTCCCTGGTCGACGCGCTGGACGACGTGGTCGAGGAGCTCACGCTGGCCCGGGAGCGGGCCCGCGTCCTGCAGTCGCAGCGCGGCAGCGGCCGCGACTGGTACGACATCGTCTCCTCGGAGGAGCGGCCGCTGATCGTCGAGCAGATCAGCAGCGCGATCGCGTCGCTGTCGACCGCGGGGAGCCAGTGGCGTCGGGAGCAGGCGACTGCCCTGTCCGCGGAGGGCGTGAGCATCAACAAGATCGCAGCCCTCTACGGCGTCACCCGTCAACGGGTGTCTGCCCTCCTGCGGGGGCACGTCGGCGAAGCAGACTGAGCCGACGGCCGACGGCCGACGGCCGACGGACAGCCGGATCCGACGGGGTGCGGGCGGGCCCGCGGACGTGGCCGACCTCGCGGTCGGGCCCGACCGGGGTTGCGGCCGTCCTTGACAAGTGTGTGCGGGCCCACAACAGTGACGGCATCCGACCGCGTGGTCGGTTTCTTGAACTACAGGTCGGATCAGCGACGAGGCTGGCCGACGGCCCGCGGAGGTCGGACATGGAGAAGTACGCGCCGTTGTGGGAGCCGCTGCAGGTGGGCTCCGTGACGCTGAAGAACCGCGTCGTGGTCACCGCCCACGCCCTGCAGTACGCGGTCGACAACCTGATGACCCAGCAGAGCGTCGACTACTACGAGGAGCGCGCCAAGGGCGGCGCAGGCCTCATCCTCACCGAGGCGCAGGCCGTCCTGCCCAACAGCCGTGGCCTGGCGCCCCGCACCCACCAGGGGTGGGACCCGGCGGTCATCCCGGTCTACGAGCGGCTCGCCGAGGCGGTCCACCGGCACGGCGCCAAGGTGTTCATCGACCTGTCCCACTTCGGCGTCGAGGACCACAGCTCGATGTTCCTGGACAACTGGCGCGCCCTCTGGAGCGCCTCCGGCATCCCCTCGTTCACCTACAACGAGATCGGCAAGCCGATGACCCGGGAGGACATCGCCGAGCTCGCGTCCGGGTTCGCCCGCAGCGCCCGCAACGCCAAGACCGCCGGCCTGGACGGCGCCGAGGTGCACGCGGCCCACGGCTACCTGCTGTGCAGCTTCCTGTCCCCGCTGACCAACCTGCGCACCGACGAGTACGGCGGGAACACGGAGAACCGCTGCCGCATCGTGCTGGAGTGCGCGCAGGCCGTCCGCGACGAGTGCGGCCCCGACTTCCCCATCGGCGTCCGGCTCTCCCTGGTCGAGGGCGTGCCCGGCGGCATCGACGCCGAGGAGGGCGAGCGGATCGCCCGGTACCTGGCCGACTCCGGCTTGTTCGACTACTTCTCCATCAGCGCCGGCAACGCCTCGACCTTCGACCAGGTCGTCTCCCCGATGAGCATGCCCGGCGCCCGGCTGGTCGACCTCGCCGCCCGCGCCAAGAAGGTGGTCAACGGTCTGCCGGTGCTCACGGCCAACGGCATCACCGACCTCTCGATCGCCGCCGACATCATCGAGCAGGGTCACGCCGACATGGTCGCCATGACCCGGGCGCACATCGCCGACCCGCACCTGGTCAGCAAGGCCCGGTCCGGCCGGGAGCAGGAGATCCGGCACTGCGTCAGCGCCAACCAGGGCTGCATCAACCGGATGGCCCAGGGCTGGTCCCTGACGTGCACCCAGAACCCGGCGGCCGGCCGGGAGGCGCTGCTCGGCATCGACACCTTCAGCCGGACGTCGGCGCCCAAGAAGGTCGTCGTCGTCGGTGGTGGCCCCGCCGGCATGCGGGCCGCGGAGGTCGCCGCCTCCCGCGGGCACGAGGTGGTCCTGCTCGAGCGCGACGACCGGCTCGGCGGTCAGATCCGCTACGCCGCGCAGATCGCCACCCGGGGCCGCTGGAACGTCATGGTCAAGGACATGGAGCGCCAGCTCGCCCTGCACGGCGTCGACGTCCGGCTCGGCACCGACGCCACCGTGGACGACGTCCGCGCACTCGAGCCCGACCACGTGGTGCTCGCCACCGGGTCGACCTGGCGGACCGACGGGTTCAGCGCGAAGACCGCCTTCCGCCCGGGCATCCCCGGCCTGGAGCACGTGCGGGTGCTCGACCCGATCCAGGCCCTGGCGAACCCCGAGCTGTGCGGCGAGCGGGTGCTCGTCGTCGACGACACCGGGGAGTACACCGCGCTGGGCCTGGCCGAGACCCTGGCGGAGGCGGGCAAGAAGGTGGAGGTCATCACCGCCGGCATGTACCTGGGGGAGAAGATCCTGCTCACCCTGGACGTCGGCCACCTCTACCCCCGGCTGCACGCCCTGGGCGTCACCCTCACCCCGCAGCACATCGTCGGCGCGGTCACCGAGGACGGCGCCGTGCTGACCCGGGTGTGGGACTTCCAGAACCGGGTGCTGCCCGTCGACTCGATCGTCACCGTGATGCTGCGCGACCCCGAGACCTCCCTGGCCGCCGGCCTGCGCGAGCACTTCGAGGTCAGCCAGATCGGTGACTGCTCGGCCCCCCGCCAGGTGGACCAGGCGATCTACGAGGGCGAGATGGCCGGCCGTGCCGTCTGACGCCGCCACCACCGAGGAGACCACGATGCGCAGCTGGGCGGTCGGCGACATCCGGATCACCCAGGTGCTGGAGATGCCGGTCGAGGTCGGGGTGCTCGACGGGCTGATCGCCGAGGCCACCCCGGAGGTCGTCCAGGGCATCGGCTGGCTGCACCCGGACTACGCCACCGCCGGCGGCCAGACCATCTGGAGCCTGCACTCCTACGTCGTGGACACCGGCTCGGCCGTCGTCGTGGTCGACACCGGCTGCGGCAACGGCAAGTCCGCACCGCTCATCCCGGCCTGGGGGAAGCTCGACAACCCCTTCCTCGAGCGGCTGGCGGAGGCCGGGTACACCCGCGAGCAGGTCGACGTCGTCCTGTGCACGCACATGCACCTGGACCACGTGGGGTGGAACACCGTCGACGAGGGCGGGCGCTGGGTGCCCACGTTCCCGAACGCCCGCTACGTCTACGTCGCCGACGAGTTCGCCTACCACCGGGGCATCGCCGAGGAGGCCGACATCTCCGAGGACCTGGCCGGCGCGGTCGTCTACGAGGGGGCGAACCCCGACATCCACAACCAGACGCGGCTGGTGTTCGCCGAGTCCATCCAGCCCGTCGTCGACGCCGGTCTGCTGGACCTGGTCCCGGCCGACTCCGTGGTGACCGAGGGGGTCCGGTACGTGTCGACCCCGGGGCACACGAAGTCCCACCACAGCGTCGTGGTGGAGTCCCTGGGGGAGCGGGCGTTCATCACCGGCGACTTCATCCACCACCCGGTGCAGATCGCCGAGCCGACCTGGAGCAGCCACGGCGACTTCGACCGGGCCCAGAGCGCAGCCCGCCGGGTCGAGTTCGTCGAGTCCGCCGCCGACACCGACCTGCTGGTGCTGGGCACGCACTTCGCGGGCAGCAGCGCCGGTCGGGTCGTCCGCGACGGCGGGGGCTACCGCTTCGCGCCGGCGTGAGCGGCTCCGCGGTGCAGCGCGGGTTGCTCCGGACGCTGGACTTCCTGCTGGTGGAGTGGCTGGAGCTGGGGTCGCTGCTGCAGCGGCCCCGCTTCGCCGACCACTCGGTGGAGACCTGCGGGGAGCTGCTCGCCATGGCCTCGCAGCTCGCCGAGGAGGTCTTCGAGCCGGCCAACCGGGTCAGCGACACCGAGGAACCGCGGATCGGCCCGGACGGCGGGGTCGTGCTCCCCGCGGCCACCCACCGGGCCTGGGAGGCCTTCCGGTCCGCGGGGATCGCCGGGGCCGGCCACGACCACGCGGACGGCGGCCTGCAGCTGCCCCGCACGGTGGACATGGCGGTGCGCGCCGTGCTCTCGGCGGCCGGGCCGAACCTGGTGCCGATGCTGCTGACCGAGGGCAACGCCGCGCTGCTGGCCGAGCACGGCTCCCCGGCCCAGCGCCGGGCCTTCGCCGTCCCCCAGGTCGAGGGCCGCTGGACCGGGACCATGGCGCTGTCGGAGTCCCAGGCCGGGTCGTCGCTGGCCGACGTCGCCACCCGCGCCGTGCCCGACGGAACCGGCTCCGCGGACGACCCGCTCGGGCCGCGGTACCGGATCACCGGCGACAAGATGTGGATCAGCGGCGCCGAGCACCCGCTGACGGACAACATCGTCCACCTGGTGCTCGCCAAGGTCCCGGACGACGACGGCACGGTGCCCACCGGCACCGGGGCGCTGTCGCTGTTCGTCGTCCCGAAGGTGCGGGTCGGGCCGGACGGCGAGCTGGGGGAGCGCAACGGCGTCCACCTCGTCGGCCTCAACCACAAGCTGGGCATGCGCGGCATCCCGAACACCGCGCTGTCCTTCGACGCCGCCGTGGGCCACCTGGTCGGGGCGCCCGGGCAGGGCCTGGCCCAGATGTTCCACATGATGAACGCCGCGCGCGCCGAGATCGGGCTGCTGGCCGCGGCGCTGGGCTACGCCGGGTTCGCGGTCTCCCTGGACTACGCCCGCACCCGCCGCCAGGGCCGCCCGCGCGGCGTGCGGGACGGCGAGCAGGTGCCGCTGGTGGCGCACACCGACGTCGTGCGGATGCTGCTGGCGCAGAAGTCCTACGCCGAGGGCGCGCTGGCGCTCGCCCTGTACGTCGGCCGGCTGCTCGACGACCAGCGCACCGGGGACGACGGGGCCCGCGCCCGGGCGGCCACCCTGCTCGAGGTGCTCACCCCGGTGCTGAAGAGCTGGCCGAGCGAGTGGTGCCTGGAGGGCAACAGCCTGGCCATCCAGGTGCTCGGGGGCGCCGGCTACACCCGCGACTTCCCGGTCGAGCAGTTCTGGCGGGACCAGCGGCTGAACATGATCCACGAGGGCACGCACGGCATCCAGGCGATGGACCTGCTCGGCCGCAAGGTGCGGCTGCGGGACGGCGCCTGCCTGCGGGAACTGGGTGCGGTGCTGTCGGCCACGGCGACCCGGGCGCGGAGCGCGGGCCTGGGCGAGTGGGCGGCGGACCTGGAGCGGTCGTGGGGCGACGTGCTGTCGGCGACGGACGCGGTCTGGCGGGACGACGACGCCTCGGCCGCGCTGGCCAACGCCACGCCCTACCTGCAGGCGTTCGGGCACGTCGTGCTGGCCTGGGTGCACCTGGACCTCGCGGTGGCCGCGGCCGGCTCCGACCACCCCGAGGCCGGGGGGCGGACAGCCGCGGCGGCCTACTTCTTCGCCTACGAGTTGCCCCGGGTGGCGGCCTGGCTGGCGCCGGTCGCGGCGGGCGAGCTGCTCTGCCGGGACCTGGACCCCGCCCTGCTCTGACGCGGGCCGGTCAGGCCCCCGCGCCGCCCCGGTCGGCCAGGGTGGGCAGCAGCTGCTCGAGCCGCTCGCTGTGGAAGCGGATCGCCCGGGCGTGGTACTCGGCGGTGGCCACGGCGCCGTGCGCGGGACCGGAGTCGGTCGGGCCGTCGTCGTGGCGCACCAGGCCGCGCAGCAGGAGCTCGACGAAGTCGTCGGCGATCTGCGCCGCCGTCTTCGGGCCGTCCGGGGCGTACCACTGGCTCAGCCAGTTGCACATGCCGTCGATGGCGAAGGCCATCACCTTCTCGTCGCGCGGCTCGAAGTCCCCGGCGGCCACGCCCTCGCGCAGGATGGCTTTGAGCACCGAGTCGCTGCGCCGCTTGAGCTGGCGGAACTCGGCCCGGACGTCGGGGGGCAGCTCGGCCTCGGAGGAGAAGGACAGGCTGTAGAGGTCGATGTTCTGGGTGACCGACGAGACGTGGTAGCGCACGTAGTCGCGCAGCTGGGCCGTCGGGCCCCCCGAGCCGGAGGTGTGCTCGCGCAGGCTCTCGAACTCCTGGGTGATCCAGTCGCCGAAGACCTGCCGGAGCAGGTCGTCGCGGTTGCTGAAGTAGTGGTACAGCGCGCCCTTGGTGAGCCCGACCTCGTCGGCGATGTCCTGCAGGGACACCCCGCGGATGCCGCGCTCCTTGAACAGCCTGGTGGCGGAGCGGACGACCTCGTCCCGCACCATCGCGCCCCTGGCCATCGGGATCGGACCCTACCGCGCGGTCTCGCGCTCGACCTGGATCAGCTCGATCTGGATGCCGGCCATCTCCTTGGGGTGCAGGAAGTTCACCGGCGGGTGGCCGGGGCCCTCCTTGGCGTGCTCCAGCAGCGGCTTGAGGCCCTGGTCGGTGAGGCGCTGCCCGGCGGCGTCCACGTCGTCCACCCCCAGGGAGAGCAGGAAGAACCCGTCCCCGTTGCGCTCGAGGAACCGGCCCACCGAGGTCGTCGGGTCGGCGCTGGTGATCAGGTTGAGGAAGAACCCGCCCAGGTCGAAGGACGAGCCCTCCATCCCGGGGAAGGCGAACCCGTCGGCGTCCACGGGGGTGCTGTCGACGCCGAGCACCTGCTCGTAGCGGCGGGTCCAGCGGGGGAGGTCGCGGACGGCGATGTTGATGCCGTTGACGTGGTCGAGGGGCATGGCGGGTCTCATCTCGGTGGGAGGGGCGGTGTCGTCGGGCAGCGGTCAGGTGGCGGACAGGCCGCCGTCGACGAGCAGGGTCTGGCCGGTCACGTAGCCGGCGGCCGGGGAGGCGAGCCAGACGGCGGTGGCCGCCAGCTCCTCGGCGGCACCGGGGCGGTCGAGCAGGATGCGGGGGCGGAGGACCTCGTCGACGTACTCCGGGGTGTAGGACCCGGTCATCTCGCTGGCGAAGAAGCCCGGGGCCAGGGCGTTCACCCGGATGCCCTTGCGGCGTCCCCACTGCTGGGCGAGGTCGCGGGTGAGCCCGACGAGGGCTGCCTTGCTGGCCGCGTAGGCGGCCTGCGGGAGCCCGGCGGTGGTGAACGCCAGGACGCTGGAGATGTTGATGACCGCGCTGCCGGGGGCCATCACCCGCGCGCAGGCCTGCGCCGTCCAGTAGGAGCCGTGCAGGTTGACGTCCACGACCGAGCGGAACTGCTCGGGGGTCTCCCGGGTGGCCGGCACGGCGGAGGCGGTGCCGGCGTTGTTGACCAGGACGTCGACCCGCCCGAACTCGGCCATCGCGGCGTCCACCAGGCGCTGGCAGTCCTCGGGACGGGCCACGTCCGTGGGGACGGCGAGGGCCCGGCGGCCACGGGACCGCACCGCCTCGGCGGTGCCCTCGAGCCGGTCGGCCCGGCGCGCGGCGACGACCACGTCGGAGCCGGCGCGGGCGAAGGTCTCGGCGAAGGCGACCCCGAGGCCGGCCGAGGCGCCGGTGACCACGGTGACCCGGCCCTCGAGGGAGAACCAGTCGGCGAGGTCGGGGCTCACCGCCGGTCCAGCAGGCGCTTGACCTTGCCCTCGCCGCCGAGGCCGGTGAGCGGGGCGAGCGCGCCCGAGGGCACGACCTCGACGTCGACGGCCACCCCGAACAGCACCTTCAGCCGGGTGACCATGTCCGCGTGCAGGGCCGTGCCGTCGGCGCCGGGCTTGGCCTCCACCCGCACGGTCATCCGCTCGCGGGCGCTGATGCCCTCGCCGACCTGGTCGACGACGCAGAGGAACTCGCCGGTCGATCGGGGGTCGCCCTGCACGGTGTCCTGTGCGGCGCGCGGGTAGACGCTGGTCGCGCGCAGCTTGACCATCTCGTCGCTGCGGCCGAGGAACCCCGACAGCTTGGTGGTGCGGGCCCCGCAGCCGCACTCCGCCCGCGACGAGCGGTGCATGAGGTCCTTGAGGTCGTACCGGATGATCGGGGGCACCGACCGGTGCAGGCTGGTCACCACGATGTTGCCCGCCTGGCCGTCGGCCAGCGGTCGGCCGCCCTCGCGGTCCACGATCTGCAGGACGGCGGTGTCGTCGTTGACGTGCAGGCCGTCCTGGGCGCGGCACTCGTAGCCGATCAGGCCCACCTCGTGGGTCCCGTAGTTGTCGTAGACCGGGACGCCCCAGGCCTCCTCCAGCAGCCGGCGCAGGTGGCCGTCGGTGTCCACGCCCAGGTAGGTGTGGATGAACCGGGTGCGCAGGTCGCGGCGCAGGTCGATGCCGTTGCTCTCCGCGGTCTCGGCCAGGATCTTGAGGTACTCGCCGAACGCCACCCAGCCCGCGGTGCCCCACTCCCGGGCCAGCTCGAGCTGGCGCACCGAGCTGGTGACCGCGCCCGAGCCCGTGGTCAGGGGCACCATGCCGCTCCAGTGCATCGCGGCGGTCGAGGCGCACCAGGCCGTGTTGGCCAGGCTGTTGGTCAGCGTGATCTGCAGGACGTCGCCGACCTCCCCGCCCTGGGCCACGAAGGCACGGGCGAACTGGACGGCCTGCACCTCCCAGGCGACCGGGTCGAAGAGGGTGGGCCGGGGCAGGCCGGAGGTGCCGCCGCTGGACTGGATCTTCAGCGGGGTGGCCATGGCGTCCAGGGCGAAGGTCTGGTGGGTGCCGAAGGGCGGCAGGGCCTCGGCGCTGCGCTTGAGGTCCTCGCTGGTGAAGGTCGGGATGGCGGCCAGGTCGTCCAGCCCGCGGACGTCGCCGGGCTCCATCCCCGCCGCCGTCCACCGGTCCCGGTAGAAGGGCACGGCCCAGGCCTCGGTCATCCGCTGCAGGAAGCGGGCCTCCTGCAGCTCGTGCAGCTCGTCGTCGGAGGTCCGCGCCATCTGCTGGTCGAACAGCGGCGGCGGGGGGTAGTCGGCGACGAACCGGGGCCAGTCGACGCTGGACCAGTAGTAGGGGATGGGCTTCGGCGACATCGACGGGCTCCATGCAAGTCATGCGGTCGATTTTTTGACCGTCGGGTCAAAGCATGGCTCCCGGGGTCGAGCGCCGTCAAGCACCCGGGCGGGCGGTCAGGCCAGCAGGCCGCCCAGGAGCACCGCGACCACCTGCTCGGCCAGCTCCGCGCGCGCGGCGTCGTCCTGGTCGGGGCGCGGCCGGTACCAGATGGCGATCCCGACGACGCCGCCGATGAGGGTGCGGGTGGCCAGGCGGGTGGGGAGGGGGCGCAGCGACCGGTCCTGCTGTCCGGCGAGCACGAGGGTGTGCACCAGCTCCTCGTGGGCGGAGCGCAGCTCGTCCAGCTCGGCCAGGCGCCGCCGGTCGGCGTCCTTGAGCGCCATCTGCCGCCGGTGCTCCACCCCGTTCTGGATCACCACGTGGTAGGTGAAGGCGTCCAGGATGTTGCGCGCGTGGGCGACGCTGACGGCGCGCAGCCGCTCGGCGGCCGGGGCGCCGTCGGTCGCGGCCAGGGCCTCCTGCACCCGGTCGGCCAGCAGCAGCATGCCGCGCTCGTAGACGGCCAGGAACAGGTCGAGCTTGGAGCGGTAGCTGTAGTAGACCGCGCCCTTGGTGGCCCCGATGCGGGTCGCGACCTCGTCGACGCTGGTCGCGTCGTACCCCCTCTCCATGAACGCCTCGGCGGCCGCGTCGACGATGCGCAGCTGGGCCGCCGGCAGCCGGAGACGGTCGGCGGGGGGCTTCTCGGGGTGGTCCATGCGTCCTCGGGTCGGTCGGGCGGGGAGGCCCCAGGCTAGTGAGACGGGCCCCTTCCGTTCGGCGTGATACTCCGTAGTATGCCGCCGCATGAGCACCCGTGAGGCGGCCGTCGTCGCCGTCGCCCGCACCCCCGTCGGCAAGGCCTACCGGGGTGCCTTCAACTACACCAGCGGTCAGCAGCTGGCCGGCCACGCCGTCGAGCACGCCGTCCGGCGGGCCGGCATCGACCCGGCCGAGGTCGAGGACGTGCTGCTCGGCTGCGCGATGCAGGAGGGCACGACGGGCTTCAACGTCGCCCGGCAGGCCGCCCTGCGGGCGGGGCTGCCCGTGACGGTGCCCGGCTCCACGGTCGACCGGCAGTGCGCGTCGGGGCTGATGGCGATCGCCGCCGCCGGCCGGCAGGTCGTGCACGAGGGCATGGACGTCGTCGTCGGCGGCGGCGTGGAGTCGATCTCGCTGGTGCAGGAGTCCCACCGCAACACCCACCGCGCCGTCGACCCGTGGCTCGCCGAGCAGGTGCCCGGGGTCTACTGGCCGATGCTGCGCACCGCCGAGCTGGTCGCGGAGCGGTACGGGGTCACCCGGGAGGCGCAGGACCTCATGGGCCTGCAGTCCCAGACGCGGGCCGCGGCCGCGCGCGACGCCGGTCGGTTCGACGACGAGATCGCCCCCCTCACGGTCACCATGCGGGTGACCGACCGCGAGACCGGCGAGGTCAGCGCCCGGGAGGTCACGGTGACCCACGACGAGGGCATCCGGGCCACGACGGCGGAGTCCCTGGCGGGCCTGCGGCCCGTCCTGGCGCCCGGCGACGCCAGCGCGGTGCCGAGCGTGACCGCCGGCAACGCCTCCCAGCTCTCCGACGGGGCCGCCGCGGCCGTGCTCATGGAGGCCGGCGTCGCCAGCCGCCGCGGGATCACCCCGCTGGGCTTCTACCGGGGCATGGCCGTCACCGGCTGCGCGCCGGAGGAGATGGGCATCGGCCCGGTCACCGCGATCCCGCTGCTGCTGCGCCGGCACGGGCTGTCGGTGGACGACATCGGCCTGTGGGAGCTCAACGAGGCCTTCGCGTCCCAGGCGGTGCACTGCCGGGACGTCCTGGGGATCGATCCCGAGAAGATGAACGTCGACGGCGGCGCGATCGCCCTGGGCCACCCCTACGGCATGACCGGTGCCCGCCTGGTCGGGCACGCGCTGGTCGAGGGGCGTCGTCGCGGCGTGCAGTGGGTCGTGGTGTCCATGTGCGTCGGCGGTGGCATGGGTGCGGCCGGCCTGTTCGAGGTGGCCTCGTGACCGCCCCCGACAGCAACCTCGCCTTCGACTTCACCGGCCAGACCGTCGTCGTCACCGGGGCCGGGCGCGGGGTGGGGCTGAGCACCGCGGCGCACTTCGTCGCCTCGGGTGCCACCGTCGTGGCCGTCGACCTCGACGGGGACGTGCTCGACCACGCCGCCGCGGAGATCGGCGCGGTCCCCGTCGCCGCGGACATCGCCGACCGCGCGCAGGTGGACCGGGTGGTGGCCACGGCGCTGGAGCACACCGGGCGCATCGACGTCCTGGTCAACAACGCCGGCGTGCTGCGGGACCGGCGGGTGTGGAAGCTGTCGGCCGAGGACTGGGACACCGTGCTCGCCGTCCACCTGACCGGCACCTTCCACCTGACGCAGGCCTGCATCCCGACCTTCCGCGCCCAGCAGTACGGCCGCATCGTCAACGTCACCTCCTACACCGGGCTGCACGGCAACGTCGGCCAGGCCAACTACGCCGCCGCCAAGGCCGGGGTCATCGGCTTCACCAAGACCGTGGCCAAGGAGCTGGCCGGGTTCGGGGTGACGGTCAACGCGATCTCGCCCAACGCCGACACCCGGATGATCGCGTCGATCCCCGACGAGGTGCGGGCGCAGACCGAGGCGGCCATCCCCCTGGGCCGCTTCGGCCGGCCGGACGAGATGGCGGCCGCCGTGGCGTTCCTGGCCTCGGCCGAGGCCGGGTACATCACCGGCGTCGTGCTCCCGGTCGACGGCGGGCTGTCGATGTAGGGGTGCCCGGCGGGGCGGTCGCGCCGGTCAGAGGTGCGCGGAGCCGTCGGTCACCATGGCGCCGAGGCGGTTGATCAGGCTCTCCAGCGACTCCTCGAACTCGGTGACGGTCTCGTCGAGGGCGAGCAGATGCCGGAGGTCGACGATGGCTCGGTGCTCGGCGAGCTCGTCGTCGGCCAGGGTGTCGCGGGCACCGTGGGGGTCGTCGACGGCGTTGATCGCGACCCCCCGCTGGGCGACCTCCAGGAGCAGGTGGCCGAGCAGGAAGCTGGTGTAGGCCCGGTAGGCGACGACGGTCTGCTCGTCGCTGAAGCCGTGGGTGCGCAGCGCGGTGAGGAAGGAGTCGATCCACCGGAGGCTGCGCAGCGGGGGCCGGACCCAGGGCGCGGCCGGCGGTCGGGTGGCCACCAGCGGGAACAGGGCGGGGTGGGCCAGGGCGCTGCGGCGCACGCCGTGGGCCAGGCGGTGCAGGTAGTCCTGCCAGCCGCGGACGGGCTCGAGGTGGACCTCGGCGTCGTCGAACAGCTCGTCGACGACGCGTTCCACGATGGCGTCGAGCAGGTCGTCGCGGCTGGGGACGTGGTAGTACAGCGCCATGGCCTCGACGCCGAGGCGGGCCCCGAGCCGGCGCATGGTGAGGGCCGGCAGGCCGTGGGTGTCGACGTAGTCGACGGCGGCCTCGACGATCCGGTCCCGGGTGAGGGGTTCGCGGGCGGCGAGCGGCTGCACCCCGGGCGGGTTCTGCGCGGGGCGGCGGTTGCGGTTCTCGGGCAGGTCCGGGTCGTCGGGGTGGTCGGGTGCGGTGATCCCGCCGCTGACGGTGGCCCCGACGTCGCGGGCGCCCAGGGGAGGGCCGTCGTGGTCGTGGTCGGTCGCGTGGTCCGCGTGGTCGTCCGGTCCCGTCATGGCCCCTCCCGGCTCGCTCTGCCCCGGGGCCCTGCCCGGGTGGCGGGGCGGGCAAGCGTGAGGACACCCACTCGGGGTGCACGACGGGGCACACCGGGTCGGTCCCGGTGTGCCCCGTCGTGGGTGGGTCAGCTGGTGTAGCGCTGGGCCTCGTCGCGGACGGCGTCGACCGGCGAGCCGGTGTTCTGCACCTCGCGGCGGGCGGCGGGCGCCTCGGCGTCGACCTTGGCCAGGGTGGACTCCCAGCGCTGGCGCATCGGGGCGATCCCGCCGCCGCCGACCGCGACCACGGCGATGCCCACGACGGCGGCCAGGGTGGCGTAGAGGACGGCGTTGACCACGTTCTGGGCGATCTCGAGCTGGTCCAGCGCGGCGATGACGCCCAGGGCGAGGACCACGGTCGAGGCGACGTTGGCCAGGATGCGGCCGTAGGACAGCCCGCCGAGGGTGTTCTGGACCAGCAGCTTGGCGCCGGCGGCGATGGCCGAGGCGATGACCAGGATGAGGATCGCGACGAACACCTTGGGCAGGTAGCCGATGATCGCCGACAGGTAGTCACTGATCGGGTTGCGGCCGAAGACGCCGAACGCGGTGGAGAGCACGAAGAGCATCACGGCGTAGAAGACGATCTTCGCGAGGATGTCCGAGGCGTCGTACTGGGAGCGGGCGAGGGCCTTCTTGATGCCGCCGCGCTCGACGGCGCGGTCGAAGCCGACCTTCTCCAGGACCTTGTCGACGATCTTCTGCAGGGCCTTGGCGATGAAGTAGCCGATGATCAGGATGAGCAGGAACCCGACCAGCTTGGGCAGGAACTGCACGATGGTGTCCAGCAGCGTGGTGAACGAGTCGCGGAGCGATGACATGGGGGCTCTCCCGGTCTTGGAGTGAGTCAGGGCAGCCCGACCCACCTGGTCCCCGGGCGGACGCCGGGGGCCAGGTGGACCGGGGTGGTGCTGCCGAGCGGGGCTCGGGGTGGGTCAGCGGGTGCGGTCGGTGGGGCGGACGTCGCCCTCGACCTGCTCGATCTCCTCGTGCGCGACCTGCTCGGCGACCTGCGCCTGGTCGGTCACGGTCTCGGTGGACAGGCGCACCCGCTCGACGGGGACGGTCTCCTTGGCCACCACGGGGCGCTCGGCGTGCAGGGTGACCTCGTGCTCCTCCTCCGACAGGTCGGGGCCGGCGAGGGCGTCGCCGCGGTTGGCCTCGGTGATGGGCTCGCGCTCGATGCGGACCTCCTCGTGGGAGACCGGGACGGTGCGGGTGACGTTCTCCGTCACGACGTGCTTGCGCAGCCGGGCGCGGCCGGTCTCCACGGCCTCGGTGCCGACCTGCAGCCGCTCCTCGGAGCGGGTCATGGCGTCGTCGGTGGTGGGGCCGGAGGTGTCCCGCCCGACGGCGCCCTCGTGCCGGTCGTCGGTGGTGCCGGGGCGGGGGGCGGTGATGCCCTCGGTCGTGCCGGTGGTCTGGCCGGTGGTGCCGCGGTCGTCGCCGGTGCCCTCGGCGATGCCGTAGTAGCGGTAGAGCTCGGACTCCTCGGCGGGGGACAGGTGGCCCTCGGCCTCGATCGTCGGGGCGTCCTTGACCGTGGCCTTGTCGTAGGGGAAGCGGATCCCGTCGCCGGACAGCTCGGCCTGGGCCAGCGGGATGAAGGTCTCCTTGGTGCCGAAGAGGCCGGTCTTCACGGTGGCCCACTCGGGCCGGCCGGACTGGTCGTCGAGGTAGACCTCGGAGACGGTGCCGATCTTGTCGCCGTCGGCGTCGACCGCGGTGGAGCCGATGACGGTGTCGATGTCGTGCTCGGTGATCACGGGTTCTCCTTCGGGAGCGCAGCCCACGGGCACGACCGACGGAGGGTCGTGCGCACGAGGGGATGCGGGGGTGGCGGCTGAGCCGTCCGGACACCGGGGGCTGGGATCTCAACCTCTCCGGGCGGACCAGGCGTGCCCGCCTTCGTACGGCGTAAAACCCCCGGCGCGGAAGTTCTTTTACGTCGTACGGACGTCGGTGCGGGAGGGCCCGCGCCGGCCTACAGCGCGCGCAGGGCCGGGCGGTGCGGCGCGGTCCGCTCGCGCTGCTGCAGCCACGGCAGCAGGGCGTCGGTGGCCATGGGCCGGGCCAGGTGCCAGCCCTGGACCAGGTCGCAGCCGGTGTCGGCGAGCAGGTCCCACGTCGCCTGGTCCTCCACACCCTCGGCGACGACCGTCAGGCCCAGGTGGCCGCCTAGGTCGACGATCGCCCGGACGATCGCGACGTCCTCCCCGCCCCTGCGCAGGCCGGTGACGAAGCTCTGGTCGATCTTGACCTCGTGCACCGGCAGCTTCTTCAGGTAGGACAGCGAGGAGTAGCCGGTGCCGAAGTCGTCGACGGACAGCAGGCAGCCGAGGTCGCGCAGCCGGTGCAGCACGCTGATCGTCCGGGCGGGGTCGGCCATCACCGAGCCCTCGGTGACCTCGAGGGTCAACCGGTCGGCGGGGACACCGTGCCGGCGGAGCAGGCGCTGCACCTCGTCGACGAGGTCGGTGTCGTGCAGGCTGCGGGTGGACAGGTTGACCGCCACGGACAGGTCGGTGCCGGCGGCCCGCCAGGCGGCGACGGCGGCCAGCGACCTGTCCAGCACCAGCGTGGTCAGGGGGCCGATCAGTCCGCTGCGCTCGGCGACCGGGATGAACTCGTCGGGCCCGACCCGGCCCAGCTGCGGGTGGGTCCAGCGGACCAGGGCCTCGACGCTGACCACCCGACCGGTGGCCACCTCGGCCTGGGGCTGCACGTGCACCTCGAGGTGGCCCTCGTGCACCGCGGTGCGGAGCTCGGTGGCCAGCGCGAGCCGGCGCGGGTCCTCGGTGGCCACCGTGGGGTCGAAGACCCGCAGACCACGCGTGGACGCCTTGGCGTCGTGCACGGCGAGGTCGGCGCGCTTGAGCAGGGCCGCCGGCTCCGTCGCGTGGGCGGGGGCGAGGGCGATGCCCAGCGAGCCGGTGACCTCGACCTCCATGCCGTCCAGCGGGACGGGGTGCTCCAGGGCCCGCAGCAGGCGTCGCCCGAGCCGGACCGCCGCGTCCTCGTCGGCGACGTCCTCGGCCAGGACGGCGAACTCGTCGCCGCCCAGGCGCGTCACGAGCGCGGCCGACCCCGCCGCGTCGGTCAGCCGCTGACCGACGACGACGAGCAGCTGGTCGCCCTGCTGGTGCCCGAGGGCGTCGTTGACCTCCTTGAACCCGTTCAGGTCGAGGATCATCACCGCGGCGCCGGGCGACCGCCCACCGGCCACCCTCTCCAGGGCCCCGGCCAGTCCCCGCTGGAGCTGCGTGCGGTTGGGCAGGCCGGTGAGGGCGTCGTGCAGGGCGTCGTGGCGGAGCTGGTCGACGAGCTCACCGTTCTGCAACGCCACGCCTGCCTGCGCGGCGACGCTCTCGGCGAGGGCGACGTCGCCGGCGTCGAAGGTGCGGACGTCGCCGAGCCGGTCGAGCACCAGCAGCGCACCGAGCACGCCGGTGCTGCCGCGCAGCGGGACGACGACGGCCTCGCGGGCGGCCCGGGCGTCCAGCCAGTCCCGCTGGTCGGCGTCCCGGGTGCCGCGCTGGACCAGCACGGACCCGCCCTCGTGCACCACGAGGTCCAGCACCCAGGCGTCGGCCTGCACGGTCTCCTCGCTGCGGCTGAGCCGGCCGGAGGTCCCGAGGCGGACGTGCGCGGTGACCCCCTCCCGGTTGCCGACGAACACGGCCTCGGCCCGGTCGGCGTGCAGCAGCTCCCTCGCCTCGCCGAGGACCCGGCTGAGCACCTGGTCGGTCTCGGGCGAGTCGCTGACCGCCTGCGTGAAGCGCAGCAGCCGTTCCAGGCCCAGGTGCCGTTCGGTGAGGGTGGCGTAGGCGCGGTAGCCGAGCACCAGGCCGGTGAGGGCCGGGACCAGCAGCCAGGCCGAGACGAGCGAGGCCTGCAGCGAGGTGACGACGACGAGCCCGACGGTGACGACGACCGGCGCGGTGGGGTCCCCGACCGCGATGTCCCGGAGCAGCCCGCGCAGGTCGAGGTCGCGCTCGTAGACGGCGATGACCGCGGCCAGCGCGACGCTGCCGAGGGCGTGGGCGGCGAACGCGCCGGCGAACGCCCCGAGCCAGGCCAGGGGCGCGCTCCCGGGCGCGGCATGGAGGACCAGGTGCAGCACGGCCGTGGTCAGGGCGGTCTGGGCGCTGATCAGGGCGAGGTTCCAGCCCGTCTTCAGCGGTGAGCGCCGTTGCCACGCGAAGACTGCGGCCGAGCCGACCAGGCGGCCCACCACCAGGTCCACCGGGCCGGCGAAGAACAGGCCGAGCACCAGCGGCAGCTCGCTGACCGACACGGTGCGGGCCTCGCGCGCGGTCTGCACGTGCAGCACGCACGCCTCGGTGACCGCGAACGCGACGGCCAGGACCCACCAGGGGAGGGGCACCAGGTCGGAGAGGGGGCCGGTCCCGACGAGGGGGCCGCCGAGCACGACGGCCATCAGCAGGAGCGCCAGGCCCTGGGCGAGGACGACGACGGAACGGCGATCCACCGCGGGTCGGTTCATCGGGGCCCTCACCCCTCGGACAACGGCAGGGCGGGACGGGCTGCTGAGCCCGTCCCGCCCTGTCTCACCCGCTGGGGTCACCCGGCGTGGGCCATCAGCTCCACGCCACCGACGAGAACCCGACGCTGCGCCAGGTCCGCGCCGACCAGGACGAGTCCCGCCACGTGCGCGCCGTCCACGACCCGTCCCGCCAGGTGCGGGCCGACCAGTCCGCCGACGTCCACGCCACCCCGTTCCAGTCCACGGCCCAGGCCGCGGTCGGCCAGGTCTGGCCGGACCAGGAGCTGCCGGTCCAGACCGTGCCGCGCCACCGCCCGCCGTCCCAGACCGTGCCGTTCCCGGTGGCCCGCGCCCAGGCGGCGGCGTCCCAGCGGTTGCCCTGGACGTCGACCTCCCCGGTGAGCTCGGAGATGCCGTCGAACACGTGCGCGCTGCCGCGCGACGCCTCCAGCGACCCGGTGCCCCGACCCCACGGGCGGGGGAGCAGCGAGGTCGCGATGGCCCCCAGGGTCGGCAGCCGCCGGGCCTGGGAGATGTCGACCAGACCCGAACCGCGCCGCAGCGAGCTGATGGCGCTCAGCCCGTTGGCCGAGCCGGTCACCACCGCCTTGACCTGGTCGGGCGTCATCCAGGGGTACTGCTGCAGCAGCAGGGCCACCTCGCCGCTGACCACCGCGGCGGCCTGCGACGTCCCGGAGGCGTGGGCGAACCGGCTGCCGACCCGGGACGACGGGAAGGCCTGGTCGGCGTACCCGTTGGGCACCCGGGCCCCGATGACGGAGACGCCGGGGGCCACGACGTCGACGGCGCGGGTGCTGTCGCCCCGCGTGGACCAGGCGGGGACGGTGTCGTCGGACCGGGTCACCGTCCCGGCGGTGTCCGAGGCCCCGACCGCGATGACGAACGGGTCCCGGGCCGGCTGGGCCAGGGTGAGCGTGGACTCGCCCTCGTTGCCGCCGGCCACCACGACGACGATGCCGTTGCGCCAGGCGTTCTCCACCGCGAACGTCATCGGGTCGACCTGGGTGTCCTGCACCGAGTCGGTGCCGTAGGACAGGTTGATCACCCGGATGTTCATCCCGGGGTCGCGGGCGTGCTCGACGACCCAGTTGATGCCCGCGATGACCTGGCTGACGTCGACGGCGCCGTCGCTGGCCCCGACCTTGACGTCCACCAGGGTGGCGTCCGGGGCGATGCCGTTGAAGCGGGTCGGGTCGACGTAGGACGACGGCGTCCCCGCGGTGTCCCGCCCGGCGATGATCGAGGCCAGGTGGGTGCCGTGGCCGAAGGCGTCCAGGTGGGCCATCTCGGGCGACTGGCTGTCGAAGGAGAGGTCCGCCCCGTCGACGACGTTCCCGCTCACCAGGCCGGGGACCGGCGAGACCCCGGTGTCGATCAGCGCGACACCGACACCGCGGCCGGTGTACCCGGCGCGCCACGAGGCGTGGGCGCCGGTCACCTCGGCGATGTTGTAGAGCGAGCCCTTGTCCCGGACGGCGTCGTACCCGAGGCCGGTGTCGGTGGGCTGGTCGGAGGTGTCGGCCGGGGCCTCGGTGCCGGTGGTGGCGGTCGAGGTGGCCCCGGTCGAGGTGGACCCCGTGGGGGCGGCCTCGGTGGGGGTGGCCTCGGTGGGCGCGGCACCGGTCGGGTCGGCCCCGGTCGAGGGGGCCCCGGTCGAGGTCGCCCCGGTGGTCGTGGCCGTGGGGGCCGCCGACGGGGTCGGGGTGGCGGTGGTCGCCGGTGCGGGGGCCGCCTGCGCGGAACCGGCCACCACCACGGTGGCCGACAGGCCCACGGCCGCGGCCAGGACGACGGTGGCCGCCGACCTGGTGAGGTGTGTCAGGCCCGTGCGCCTCATGAGGGGCGCCGGGATGGGGGGACGTGCACGAGTGATCCCGTCTGTCGTGGACTGCCTCATCCGTGAGGCATGTGCGCTCAGTAGGACACCAGTGACACTGCGTGTCATCTAGGCGTCGTCCCAGGTCACCCGGGCGGGTCAGCTCCCGGCGTCGCCCCGGTCGACCCGATCCGTCCGGCCGGGGGTGCCTGCGGGGTGGCGTGGGCCACGGACGTTTCAGCCTGGGGGTGGATGCGGCATTTCCGCAGTCCGGACCGCTGAACGGGGAGGGCTGCTGTGCCGCTGTCACCATCGGAGATGAGTGCTCTGCGCGAGATCGAGCGCGAGCTGTCGCAGGCAGGACCCCGACCGGTCCGGTGGCGGCGGGCGTCCACCTGGATCGGGCTCTGGCTGGCCGGGGCCGTCGCGCTCGTGGTGGGCGGTCTCGTGCTCGGCACTGCCGCGGCGGTCGTCCTCGGCGTCGCCTGGGCCGTCGGGGCGGGCGCCGCCCACTGGGCCTCCCGGCACCTCGTGGTGGTGGCCTCCGACGACCTGGTCGAGGCGCCGTGACCGCATCGTGACCCCGCCCGATGTGCGACCAGTGGGGTTCCTGTGACAACGTCGGGAGGGCGAAGAGAACGGATCGGGTCGTTCCCGGTTGTCTGACCGGGGGTGGGCTCGACCGTGTGGCAGTACCTCGTCGACCGGCGCGAGCTGATCGCGTTCCAGGCCTACCAGCACGTCAGCCTGGTGGTGCAGTGCGTCCTGCTGGCCACCGTCATCGGCGTCGGCCTGGCGGTGCTGGCCTACCGCAGCCCCCGCATCACCGGCCTGGCCAACGGGGTGTCGGCCATCGGGCTGACCATCCCGTCCTTCGCGCTGCTGGGCCTCCTGCTGGCGCCCTTCGGGTTCGGCATCACCCCGGCGGTCGTCGCCGTGGTCTTCTACGCCGCGCTGCCCGTGCTGCGCAACGCCGTCGTCGGCCTCGCCGGCGTGGACCAGTCGCTGGTGGAGAGCGCCCGCGGCATCGGGATGAGCCGGTGGGCCACCCTGCGCCGGGTGGAGCTGCCGCTGGCGTGGCCGGTGATCCTGGCCGGCGTCCGGGTCTCCACCCAGATGGTGATGGGCATCGCCGCCGTCGCCGCCTACGTGCTCGGTCCCGGCCTGGGCAGCCTCATCTTCTCCGGACTCTCCCGGCTGGGCGGCGCCAACGCGCTCAACGCCACGCTCGTCGGGACCATCGCGATCGTCCTGCTGGCCCTCGTCCTGGACGTGGTGCTGGTCGTGGTCGGTCGCCTGACCACCTCGAGGGGCATCCGTGTCTGAGCCGACCCTGACCGACCAGCGCACCGTCAGCGGGGTGTCCATCCGGCTGGAGGGCGTCACCAAGCGCTACCCCGGCCAGCGGGGGCCCGCGGTGGACGCCGTCGACCTGGAGATCGCCGCCGGCGAGACGGTCATGTTCGTCGGGCCCTCCGGGTGCGGGAAGACCACCCTGCTGAAGATGCTCAACCGGCTCATCGAGCCCAGCGGCGGCAAGATCTTCCTCGGCGACGAGGACGTCACCGGCCAGGACCCCGACCAGCTGCGCCGCCGCATCGGCTACGTCATCCAGGCCGGCGGGCTGTTCCCGCACATGACGGTGGGGACCAACGTCGGGCTGGTGCCCGGCATGCTCGGCTGGGACAGGAAGAGGATCGCCGAGCGCACCGACGAGCTGCTGGACCTGGTGGGCCTGGACCCCGAGGTCTACCGCGACCGCTACCCCAAGGAGCTCTCCGGCGGGCAGCAGCAGCGGGTCGGTGTCGCCCGGGCCCTGGCCGCCGACCCGCCGGTGCTGCTCATGGACGAGCCCTTCGGCGCGGTCGACCCGATCACCCGCCAGCGCCTGCAGGACGAGCTGCTGCGGATCCAGGAGGAGCTGGGCAAGACGATCGTCTTCGTCACCCACGACTTCGACGAGGCGGTCAAGCTCGGCGACCGGATCGTGGTCTTCGACGTCGGCGCGCGGGTCGTCCAGTACGACACCCCCGAGGCCATCCTGGCCGAGCCGGCCGAGGACTACGTCGCCGACTTCGTCGGCGCCGGCGCCACCCTCAAGCAGCTCACCCTCACCCGGGTCTCGGACACCGACCTGCACACCCCGGTCACCGCCGCCGTCGGCGAGGACAGCGCCGCCGTCGTCGCCCGTGCCGAGGCCGCCGGCGAGCGGTACGTGGTGGTCGTCGACGGCCGCGGCCGGCCGGTCTCCTGGCCCTCGGTCGCCGAGCTGTCCCGCACCACCTCGGTGCCCGGCACCCGCGACGAGCGGCTGCCCGTGGTCGGCCTGCGGTCCACCCTCAACGACGCGCTGGACACCATGCTGGCCGCCAGCCAGGGCGGCGTGGTCGTCACCGGACGGCGGGACACCGTGGCCGGCGTACTGGTCGTCGAGCAGGTCATGGCGGCCATCCAGTCCACCCGCAACGAGGTGCGCGGATGACCGCGGCGGTCGACCCCGCCGTCGACGTCGAGCCCGGCGGCCGGCGCGGCGGCGTCCCCTGGCGGGGGCTGGTCCTGCAACCGGTGCTCGTGCTGGTCGCCCTCGGCGCCTTCGCGCTGTGGCGCGCCGGCGCCGAGCTGACCGACGCCGAGGCCCGCCCGCTGGGCTGGAGCGCGCTGGCCGGCACCGTCGTCGACCACCTCCAGCTGGTCGCCGTCGCCGCCGTCGTCGTGCTGCTCGTCGGCATCCCGCTGGGCGTGCTGCTCACCCGCGGCCCGTTCCGGCGGGCCAGCCCGCTGGTGCTCGGCGTGGCCAACACCGGCCAGGCGGCGCCGGCCATCGGGCTGTTCGTCCTGCTGGCGACCTGGCTGGGCTTCGGCTTCCGGTCGGCCGTCGTCGCGCTGGTCCTGTACTCCGTGCTGCCCGTCCTGCGGAACACCATGGTCGGCCTGCAGGGCGTCGACGCCCGGCTGGTCGAGGCCGGCCGGGGCATGGGCATGAGCGCGCTGGCCGTGCTGCTGCGGGTGGAGCTGCCGCTGGCGGTGCCGGTGATGCTGTCGGGCGTCCGCACCGCCCTGGTCCTGCTCGTGGGGACGGCGACGCTGGCCACGTTCATCGACGGCGGCGGGCTCGGGCTGCTCATCACCACCGGCATCAACCTGAACCTGGACTCGCTGCTCTACAGCGGCGCCCTCCTGGTCGCGCTGCTGGCGCTGGCCGTCGACTGGGTCGGGCGGGTCGTGGAGACCCTGGCCCGGCCGAAGGGGCTGTGACCGTGCGCCGCACCGCCGTCGCCCTGCTCACCGCGCCCGTGCTGCTGGCCGGCTGCGGGCTGCAGGCCGCCAACCAGTACACGCCCGACGCCGGGCCCGCCGCCATCCAGCCGGTCGCCGGCAGCGAGGGCGTCGAGCTGGTCGTGGGCAGCAAGAACTTCACCGAGCAGCTGATCCTGGGCAAGATCGCCGTCATCGCGCTGCAGACCGCCGGGTTCGACGTGCTCGACCGCACGAACATCCCGGGGTCGGTGCCGGTGCGCACCGGCGCGGTCAACGGCGAGATCGACATGAACTGGGAGTACACCGGCACCGCCTGGCTGACCTACCTCGGCGAGGCCGAGGGCATCCCCGACCGCACCGCGCAGTACGAGGCGGTGCGCGCGGCCGACCTGGCCAACGACCTGACCTGGCTGCCGCCGGCGGAGATGAACAACACCTACGCCTTCGCCATCCGCAGCGAAGCCGCCGCCGACCTCGGGGTGAGCCGGCTCAGCGACATCGCGGCGCTGCCGGTCGAGGAGCGCACGTTCTGCGTGGAGGCGGAGTTCGCCAGCCGCAACGACGGCTTCGTGCCCATGCTGGAGGCCTACGACCTGCCGCTGGGCAGCCCGGACGGCGTCCCCCGCGACGCCGTCTCCACGCTGGACACCGGCGCGGTCTACACCGCCACCGACCAGGGCGCCTGCAACTTCGGCGAGGTCTTCACCACCGACGGCCGGATCGAGTCCCTGGACCTGACCGTGCTCGAGGACGACCGGCAGTTCTTCCCCGCCTACAACGTGGCCCCGGTGATCTCCACGCCCACGCTGGAGGCGCACCCCGAGCTGGCCGACGTGTTCGCCGAGATCACCCCGCTGATCACCGACGACGTGATGATCGAGCTGAACCGGCGGGTCGACGTGGACGGCGAGGAGCCGGTGGACGTCGCGCTGGACTGGATGCGCGGCGAGGGCCTGGTGTCCTGAGGCGAGCGCCCGTCGCCCGAGGCCGGTCCGCGGCATGGGACGGCGGCCGCCGGGGCAGGGGGTGGCGGTGACCACCGCGACCACCACCCACGGCGGGTACCTCGCCGTCCCCGTGCCGACCTCCGACCGGCCCGGGCCGTGGCCCGGCGTCGTCCTGGTGCACGACGCGTTCGGCCCCGGGGACGACATGCACGAGCAGGCCGACTGGCTGGCCGCCGCCGGCTACGTCGTCCTCATGCCCGACCTGTACGCCGGCCGCTCGGCGGTGCGCTGCCTCAAGGGCACCTTCGCCCAGCTGTCGCAGCGGCACGGCCCCGCCTTCGACCAGCTCGAGGCCGCCCGTGCCGCGCTGGCGCAGGACCCGCGCTGCACCGGGCGGGTCGGGGTCATCGGCTACTGCATGGGCGGCGGGTTCGCCCTGCTGCTGGCCGGGCGGCCCGGGTGGTCGGCCGCGGGCGTCAACTACGGCCAGGTGCCCGACGACGTCGCCGACGTGCTGGCCGGTGCGTGCCCCGTGGTGGCCAGCTTCGGCGGCAAGGACACCAGCCTCCCCGGCGCCGCGGCCAAGGTGCAGGCCGCGGCCGACGCGGCCGGCATCGCCGCCGACGTGCACGAGTACCCGCAGGCACGGCACGGGTTCCTCAACCGGCTCGCTGCGGCGTCACCGCTCACCCCGCTGATGAAGGTCGCGGGCGTGGGCTACGACCACGACGCCGCCGCCGACGCCAAGCGGCGCATCCTCGCCTTCTTCGACACCCACCTGCGGGCGCCCGACCGTGCATGACCGTTCACGTTCTCATCGTCGGTGCCGATGAGGAGCGCATGCCGCTGCCCGTCCTGCTCGCCAAGGCCCTCTCCGCGCCCCTGATCGCCAAGCTCGGCGCCGGGGTCGGCATCGGGCTCGTCGCCGTCACCGGCGCGGCCGCCACCGGCACGCTGCCGGCGCCCGTGCAGGACGGGGTGGCCGACCTCGTCTCCTCCGTCAGCCCGGTCCACCTGCCGCACGCCGAGCACCCGGCCACGGCCGGCGACACCGGGCACCGGTCCGACGACGCGGCGCCCAGCACCACAACGCCTCCCACCGCGCCGACCTCGGCACCCGACGACGCCGTCCCCGGCACCGCGCCGACGTCCGGCACGGACGGGGTCGAGCACCCCGCGGGCGACGACGACGCAGCACCGCAGAACACCCACGGGGCCGACGACGGCGCCGGGCACGAGTCGGAGCCGGAGTCCGGCGACGACGGCGGGCACCAGGACCGGCACGGCTCCGACCACGCCCCGGCCCCCGCCCCGCCCGTCGCGGTCGCCCCGGTGCCCACCCCGGCCGCGCCGAGCAGCACCTCCGGCCGCGGCGGCCGGGACGACTCGGGCCGCACCGGCGCGCCGACGACCTCCGCACCCACGGCACCCACGGCCGCCCCGACGTCGGCCGACGACCACGGCGGCCGCGACGGCGGCGGGCACGGCGGGGACGACGACCCCACCGGCTGACCGGCTCAGCGGGCCCCGGTCGGCCCGCCCCCCGACCGGCCGCGCCGGCGGTGCTTCGGGCGGGCGGAGTCCGTGCGCGGCGGGCCGCCGTCCGAGCCCCGGCCGCGGGCGGACCGGTCGTGGGCCTGCGGGTCGGACCGGCCACCGGCCCCGACGTCGGACCGGCGCGGCGTCCGCCCGCCGGCACCCCGGCCGGCCGAGGGGGCACCCCGGCCGGACGACGCGCCGCCCGACGAGGACCGGCCCGGCCTGCGGTCCGCCGAGCCGCGCGACGGCGGGCGGGTGCCGCAGTCGCGGCAGGTGGTGAACCAGGGCGCGATGCCCACCCCGCAGGACACGCACCGGGACGCCGAGGACAGCCCGATCGCCTCCGGCAGCAGCTCGGTGATCCGGGCGGCGCAGCGCTCCTCGACCACGGCGGCGTCCTCGGCCACGAGCCCGCCCACGCCCGGGAACGAGCGCAGCAGGGTCTGCGCCTCCCGCGCCTGCGCCGCGACCAGCTCGTACTCCTGCACGGTGGTGCCGCGCGGCACCGGGGGCAGCACCAGCTCGCGCGGCACGTCCAGGCCGGCGCGGTGCCGCAGCGCCGCCCGGGCCAGGGCCAGCCAGCGCACCTTGCGCGGCGGGTCGTGGTCGATGGCCAGGTTGACCAGCCGCCACACGGTGAACACGTCCGCGGCCAGCGGCCCGCGCATCATCGGCAGCAGCGCGTGCACCCGCAGCACCAGGCCGCTGACGTCGTCGGGCGTCATGGCCTGCGCCCGGGTGGCCGTGCGGGCCCACACCGACCAGCGCATCAGCGCCTCGGGCAGGTCGACCGGCTCGAAGGCGCCCAGGTCGTCGAGCTCCGGGCGCAGCCGCGGCAGCCGGTTGGGCAGGTCGCTCGTGGTGTCGCCCCGGGCGACGGACGCGCCCGCGACGACCAGCGAGGCCACCGGCCGCAGGCCCGGCACACCGCCGAGCACGCCGACCGACCCGTGGCCGGTCAGCCCGTACCGGCCGGCGCGCCCGGCGATCTGGGCGGCCTCCCACGTGCGCAGCGGGCGCAGCTCGGTGCCGTCGAACTTCTGCGTCTCGGCGAACAGCACCGTGGTGGCCGGGACGTTGATGCCGTGGCCGATGACGTCGGTGGTGACCAGCACCTCGAGCTCGCCGCGGGTGAACCGGGCGATGACGTCGCGCCGGGTGGCCGGCGGCAGCGCCCCGTAGAGGACGCCGACCTTGCCGGTGCGGTGCCGGTCCAGCTGCGCGGCGACGGCGTAGACGGTCCTGCGGGAGAACGCGACGACCAGCGTCTGCGGACGCACCTGCTGGGGCTTGACCGGGGCGGGCAGCACGTCCAGCCGCGACAGCCGCCGGTGGTTGACCACCTCGGTCTCCACCGCGTCGGCCACCAGCGGCTTGAGCAGCAGCAGCGCCTCGGCGGCGGAGATCAGGTGCATCTCGCGGTACTCGCCGGTGAGCAGCAGCCGGGCCCAGTGGTGCCCGCGGTCGGGGTCGGCGACCCAGTGCGACTCGTCGAGCACCAGCAGCTCACCGGCCGGCGGCGCCTTCTCCACGGTGCAGCACACGATCGGTGCGCCCGGGTCGATCTCCTCCTCGCCGGTCGACAGGCCCACGGTGCCCGCGGGCAGGACGGCGGAGAGCTTGGCGTAGGCCTCGTGCGCGAGCTGCCGCAGCGGCGCGGCGTAGACGCCCGAGCCGACCGCGGCCAGCGCCTGCAGCGACTCGTAGGTCTTGCCGGAGTTGGTCGGGCCGAGGTGGAACACCACCCGCTGCGGCGGGGTGGCGCGCACGGGCAGCTCCGGCTCGGCGCCGTCGACCCAGGTCTGCTGGGCGCGCTGCTCCTCGCGGCTGAGCGGGGCGCCGGGGGTGCGCACCCGGCGGCGGGCGGTGGGGGAGGGGGACGACACGGTGTCCTTCGGGTCGGGGATCGCTGCCGGGTGCAACACCGCGGGGGCGGGATCTGTGCCGGGCGGTCGGGCCCATCCTTCCGGGTGACCGCCTCGCGGTGCGGCAGCAGCGACGTCCCCGACGGGCCGATGACCAGGCGTGCCCGACCATCGATCCCCGCGAGTCGACCGCCAGGCCCCCGAGTGGCTGCGTCCGCGGTTGGCGGGGGGCGGCCCGGTGGTCGCCGCCGTGCTGCTGGGCACCGCCTTCGTGCTGCTGCTGGCCATGATGGTCGCGCTGCCCCACCTCGGGGTGCCGGCCCCGGTGTTCGGGTGGGTGGTGCTCGCCCTGTTCGCGGCCAACGCCGCGCTGTGCCTGCTGGCCCCGCGCGGCAGCGCGGCCAGCGACCTGTCCGTGCCGCTGGCCGCGCTGGTCGCGGTGCTGGCCTGCTCCTCGATGTGGGGCCTGCTGCTCGGCCAGCTGAACGCGGGGGTCTCGCTGATGGGGCTGCCGGTGGTCTTCGCGGTCAGCCAGCTGCGCCGCGCCGCCGCCCTCGCCGTGACCGTCCTCAGCTGCGCCGCCTCGGTCACCGTGCTCGCGGTCGTGGGCACCTGGACCGGGCTGCGGGCGCTGGACGCCGGGCTGGTCTGCGCCTCCCTGCTCATGCTGGCCGCGGCGATGACCCACCACGTCGACACCTCCCGGCAGCTGGTGGCCGAGCTCGAGCGCGTGGCCACCGTCGACGGGGTCACCGGCCTGGCGACGCGCCGGGTGCTCGACGACAGCATGACCGACTCGCTGAGCCGCTTCCCCCGCACCGGCACCGCCCTGGTGCTGGTCGACCTCGACCACTTCAAGGCCGTCAACGACCAGCACGGCCACCCGGTCGGCGACGCCGCGCTGCGGCACGTGGGCGCGGTGCTGACCGCCGCCGTGCGCAGCACCGACGCCGTGGTGAGCCGGCTCGGGGGCGACGAGCTGGCCGTGCTGCTGCCCGGCTGCCCGGTGGGCGTGGCCGGGGCGCGGGCCGCCGAGCTCGTCGCCGCCGTCCGGGCTGCGCCCCTCGTGCTGCCCGACGGCACCGAGCTGCGGCTGACCGTCAGCGTCGGCGTCGCGCACGCCCCGGAGCACGCCCGCGACGTCCGCGCCCTGTACTCGGCGGCGGACTCCGCGCTCTACGTGGTCAAGCGGGCCGGGCGCGACGGGTGCGCCGTCGCCGCCGGTGCCCGGCCGGCGCGGTTGGCGCTGGGCACCCGGCCCCCGCTGGCCGACCCGTTGGCCGACCGGGTCCTGCCCCGCAACCGTCCGCTGCCCCCGCTCCCGCCGCGGGCCGCGTGACCCCCAGCGGTCACGCGGGCCGGGTGCGCCGGCGCAGCGTGCTGACCGCCCCGAGCAGCGTGCGGGCGGTGAGCCGGCCGTCGGCCAGGCCGAGGGCCACCACGTCGTCGAACACCCGCTGGTCGGCCGTCGCCGCCCCGAACGCGGCGTCCATCAGCCACGGCCGGCTGCTGAGCCGGGACGCCGCCGAGGTGTGCCGCAGGTGGGTGCCCAGCCGGTCGGCCAGGGCGGCCCGCAGCACGGCTCCTGCACCCGCGCCGTGCGCCGCCGCGGCGCCGGCCAGCGCACCGGAGAGCACCGCGTAGAAGATGCCCTCACCGGTCATCGGGTTGATCAGCGAGGCGGCGTCCCCGGCCAGCAGCACCCGGCCGTCGGGCTGCCGCGGCCGCCCGGTGGACAGCGGCAGCCGGTGCGCCCGCAGGCCCTCGGGCGCCACCCCGGGCAGCAGCCGGTGCAGGCCCTCCAGCAGCCCGGCCCGGGTGGCCCCGCCGCTGACCAGCTCGCCGTACCCGACGTTGGCCCGGCCGTCGCCCACCGGGAACGACCACGCGTAGGCCGGCCACCGCTGGTCGGTGGTGGTGATGACCTGCACGCCGGGGTCCCCGGCGCGGGCGTACCCGCGGATCGCCACGGCCAGCCGGTCCGGCCGGTTCGCCGCGACGCCCAGCGCCCGCCGGACGACGGACTCGGCGCCGTCCGCCCCGACGACCACCCCGGCGGTCAGCTCGCCGTCGACGTCCACCCCGTCCGGGCCGGGCGAGAGCCGGCGGACCGTGTGCCGCCGGAACCGCGCCCCGGCGGCGAGGGCGGCGGCCAGTACCCGGCCGTCGAGCACCGCCCGGGGGACGACGACGGCCGGCCGGTGCATCGTCCGCTCGACGGTCCGGCCCGACGGCGAGGTCAGCCGCAGCCGGGGGACGGCGGGGAACCCGTCGGTGATCGCCTCGACGTCGGCGCCGAGCGCGGCGAGGACGTCGAGCGCCTCCGGGGCGACCCCGTCGCCGCACACCTTGTCCCGCGGGAAGTCGGCCCGGTCCACCACCAGCACCGAGGCGCCGTGCCGGCGGGCGGCCAGCGCCGCGGCGGCACCGGCCGGACCGCCCCCGACCACGACGACGTCGAAGGCCTGCACCCCAGTGACGGTAGGCGGTCAGAGCGGGGCGGGCTGGGCCAGCACCGACCGCCAGGTGTCCCGGTCGTGGCTGGCGGGCGCCGTGGTGGCCAGGAAGTCCAGCAGCACGGCGGCGAACCGGTCGGGGTCGGTGAGGTGCGGCCAGTGCCCGGCGCCCTCCACCAGCTCGACCCGGGCGCCGGGGGCCACCCGGGCGACCGCGGAGGCGTGCTCCACCGGGATGATCCGGTCGCGGGTGCCCCACACGACGAGGGTGGGCAGGGCCGCGGCCAGGTACAGCCGGTCCAGCGAGGTCACTGCCTGGCCGTGCACGTCGGCGACGCTGCGCAGCGTCCGCAGGAACGCCGTCCGGGCCTCGGCGTCGCGCAGGTCGAGCAGGGCCTCGCCGGCCTCCGCGAGGTCCTCCGCCTGCTGCCAGCCGACCGCGGACCCCGCCCGCCGCAGCGCGGCCAGCCCGGCGCGCAGCGGCCAGGGCGCGTCGGTGAGCAGGTCGAGCACGAGGTCGGCGCCGGGCAGGGTGGCCAGCCGCAGGCCCAGCGACAGCTCCGGCCCCAGGCCGCCGCTGGACACGAGGACGAGGCGCTGGCAGCGCTCGGGGAACTGGTAGGCGAACTGCTGGGCGATGCCGCCGCCCAGCGAGTGGCCCACGACGGTGGCCTGCTCGACGTCCAGCACGCTGAGCAGGTCCCGCATGCCGTTGGCGTAGCCGGCCACCGAGTAGTCACCCCGCGGCTTGTCCGAGTCGCCGTGGCCGAGCAGGTCGGGGGCGATGACGGTGTGGTGCTCGGCGAGCCGGTCGATCACCCCGGCCCAGGTCTGGGCGCTGTTGCCGATGCCGTGCAGCAGCAGGACGGCGGGGCCGGAGCCGGCGGTCACGAAGGCGCGCGTGTGCCCGTGCACCACCCGCACCTGGCGGGCCAGCCGCCTGCCCACGCCCCCAGTGCACCAGGGCGGTGTTGCCGGCGTGTGTCAGGCCTTCGTCCACTTCCGCTCGGGGTGGCGGTAGGCGGCGACGAACTCCAGCAGGGCGTCGGCGGTGTGCACCACGCCCAGGGCGTCCAGCCGGCGGCCGTCGAGGTAGCCGTCGTCGACCATCCGGCGCAGCTGGGTGAGCATCGGCTGCCAGAAGCCGTCGACGTCCAGCAGCAGGGTGGGCTTGGCGTGCAGGCCGAGCATGCCCCAGGTCCAGGCCTCGAAGAGCTCCTCGAGGGTGCCGGCGGCGCCGGGCAGCGCGACGAAGGCGTCGGCGAGGTCGGCCATCGCGGCCTTGCGCTCGTGCATCGTCTGCACGACCCGCAGGTCCGAGAGGCCGGGGTGGGCCAGCTCGTCGTCGACCAGGTGCTGCGGGATGACGCCGACCACCTCGCCGCCGGCCGCGAGCGCGGCGTCGGCCACGGTGCCCATCAGCCCGACGTGCCCGCCGCCGTAGACGATGCCGACGCCGGCCCGGGCCAGGGACTCGGCGAACGTGGCGGCGGCGTGCTGGTGCGAGGGCGGACCGGCCTGCGACCCGGTGAAGACGGCGATGCGCATGCCGCTGAGGTTGCCACCCCGGCGGGGACCGACCCGCCGGGGTGGCAGGGGGATCAGCCGGCGGGCTTGCCGTAGGCGCGGGTGACCCACTCGGCGATGCAGACCGGCTTGTCGCCGCCCTCGCGCTCGACCACCACCGCGATGGTGTTCTGCACGCCGCCGGGCACCTCCTCGACGTCCTTGAGGGTGGTGGTGGCGCGCACCCGCGAACCCACCGGCACCGGCGCGGGGAAGCGCACCTTGTTCAGGCCGTAGTTCACGCCCATCACCGCGTCGCTGATCGTGTACGTCGCGGTGGCCAGCGGCACCAGCAGCGACAGCGTCATGAACCCGTGCGCGATCGGCCCGCCGAAGGGGCTCTCGGCCTTGGCGCGCTCGACGTCGACGTGGATCCACTGGTCGTCACCGGTGGCCTCGGCGAACTGGTTCACCGCCTCCTGGGTGATGTCGTACCAGTCGCTGGTGCCGAGCTCGGTGCCCTTGAGGCCGGGCATCTCGGCGATGGTGGCGGTGGTGGTCATGCGTCCTCCTCGGTGAGCACGTACGTGTGCCGTAGGTCTGGCTTGCGGATCTTGCCGGTCGCGGTCTTGGGCAGCTCGGCCGCCCACCGCACCTCCTTGGGCACCTTGAACCCGGCGAGGCGATCCCGCAGCGCGGTGCGCACGCCCTCGCCGTCGGGGTCGGTGGCCGGGTCGAACCCCGGGGCGGGCACCAGGACGGCGAGGCCCACCTCGCCCCAGTGCTCGTGCGGGACGCCGATGACGGCCGCCTCGCCCACCTGCGGCAGCTCGCGCAGCGCCGACTCCACCTCGGCCGGGTACACGTTCTCCCCGCCGGAGATGATCATGTCCTTGTAGCGGTCGCGGATGGTGAGGTAGCCGTCCTCGTCGACCGAGCCCGCGTCGCCGGAGTGGTACCAGCCGTCGCGGACGACCTCGGCGGTCGCCTCCGGGGCCTGCCAGTAGCCGGCCATGATGTTGGCGCCCGAGAGCACCACCTCGCCGACCTCGCCCGGCGCGCACTCGGTGCCGTCGGGCCGCACCACCCGGACGTCGACGAAGAACTGCGGCTTGCCCGCCGAGCCGACCTTGGCGACCGCGTCGGCGCTGTCCAGCACGGTGCCGGCCGGTGCGGACTCGGTCATGCCGTAGGCCTGCTGCACGGTCACGCCGCGGTCCAGCCAGGTGCGCAGCACCGGCAGCGGCAGCGGGGCGCCGGCCGCGCCGATGGTGCGCAGCGCGGAGAGGTCCAGGGTCGTGAACCCGGGCTGCTTGCTCATCGCGTCGAGCATGGTGGCGACGGCGAAGAACGACGTCACCCGCTGCTCGGCGATGACCTGCAGCGTGCCGGCCGGGTCGAAGCCGCGGACCAGCACGACGCAGCCGCCGCGCAGCAGCGTGGGGTTGAGCGTCCCGTTCAGCCCGCCGATGTGGAACAGCGGCGCCAGGCCCAGGGTGCGCTCGTCGGGGGTGAAGTCGAACCCGAGCACCTGGTTGAGGCAGGCCCAGGTCATGTTGCCGTGGGTGAGCAGCGCGCCCTTGGGCCGGCCGGTCGTCCCGGAGGTGTACATGATCAGGCAGGGGTCGTCGTGGGTGACCTCCTCGTCGCGGGCGACCGGCTGCGCCGCGGCCACCCGGGCCTGCCAGTCGTCGGCCCCCTCGGCCGGCTCGGCGGACAGCCACGCGCGGACCTGGGGCAGCTCGGCGCGCAGCGCCTCCGCCGTCCCCGCGTGCTCGGCGCCGTGGACGACGAGCGTCGTCCCGGAGTGCTCCAGCACGTAGCGCGCCTCGGCGGCCGACAGCCGGGCGTTGACCGGCACCCAGACCGCGCCGAGCTGGCCGCAGGCGTAGAGGGTGTGCAGCGCGACGGGGTGGTTGGCGCCGAACCAGGCGACCCGGTCGCCCTTGCCCACACCCAGCTCGGCCAGCACCGACGCCGCCCGCCGGACGTCGAGGGCGAACTCGCCGTGCGTCGCCGTCCTCCCCTCGAACCACAGGGCCGGCTTGTCGGGGGAGATCCGCAGCCGGCGCTCGGGCCAGGAGCCGATCCCGGCGTTCCTCACCGCAGCCCCAGGGCGCGGATCGCGTTCTCCTTGAAGATCAGCGGCTTGACCTCGGGCTTGATCTCCAGGGTCTCGAAGTCGGCCATCCAGCGGTCGGGCTTGAGCAGCGGGTAGTCCGACCCGAAGAGCACCTTGCGCTTGAGCAGGCCGTTGGCCGCCTTGACCAGCTGCGGCGGGAAGTACTTCGGCGACCAGCCCGAGAGGTCGATGTAGACGTTGGCCTTGTGCGTGGCGATGGAGATCGCCTGGTCCTGCCAGGGCACCGAGGGGTGGGCCATGATGATCGTCAGGTCCGGGAAGTCGGCCGCGACGTCGTCGAGCAGCATCGGGTCGGAGTAGCGCAGCTTGATGCCGCGCCCGCCCGGCAGGCCCGCGCCGATGCCGGTCTGCCCGGTGTGGAACAGCGCCGGGACGCCGAGGCTCTGCAGCTCCTCGTACAGCGGGTAGACCGCCCGGTCGTTCGGCTCGAACGCCTGGATCGACGGGTGGAACTTGAACCCCCGGACGCCGTGCTCCTGCACGAGCTTGCGGGCCAGCGCGATGCCCTTCGTGCCGCGGGCGGGGTCGACCGAGCCGAACGGGATGAGCACGTCGGGGTGCTGCGCCGCGAGGTCGGCGATCTCCTCGTTGGACAGCGCCGGGTGGCCGGTGGCGTGCTCGATGTCGACGGTGAACACGACCGCGGCCATGTTCCTGGCCCGGTAGTCCGCGGCGATGTCGGGGACGGTCGGGTCGTAGGGGTCGCCCTTGAAGTACCTCGCGGCGGCCGCGTTGAGCTCGTCGTCGAGCGCCTTGTGGCCGTGGGTGTCGGCGTGCACGTGGGTGTGCACGTCGATGGCGACCAGGTTCTCCAGGTCCAGCTGCAGGGCCATGTCAGCTCTCCGGCTCGAACTGCTGGCCGACGGTCTGCTTCGACCCCTCGAACGCCTTCGGCCAGATCTCGGCGATGGCCTCGGCCGACCAGCCGGTGCCGTCGGCGAACTCGACCACGGTCTCGGTGGGGTGGGTCCACAGCGCCAGCCGGTCACCGCCCACCCCGATGGCCTGGCCGGTGATGGCGGCGGCCTCGTCGGAGGCCAGGAAGGCGATGAGCCCGGCGACGTCGGCCGCCGAGCCGAAGCCCAGCTGCTTGCGGGCGTAGGGCGGCAGCGGGTCGCCGTTCTCCAGCGCGTCGACGTACGGCTTCAGGAAGGGCACGGTCTCGGTCATCGCGGTGGCCGCGACCGGGACGACGGCGTTGACGGTGATCTGCGCGCGGGCCAGCTCCATCGCCCACGTGCGCACCATGCCGACGATGCCGGCCTTGGCCGCGGCGTAGTTGGTCTGGCCGAAGTTGCCGACCTGCCCGGTGGGGGAGCCGATGGCGATGATGCGGCCGCCCTCGCCCTGCTCGCGCATCCGGATCGCCGCGGCGCGGGTGCAGGTGAAGGTGCCGCGCAGGTGGGTGGTGACGACGGCGTCGAACTGCTCGTCGGTCATCTTCCACAGCGTGGTGTCGCGCAGGATGCCGGCGTTGTTGACCAGCACGTCGAGGCGGCCGAACTCCGACACGGCGCGGTCGACCAGGGCCTGCGCGGCCTCGCTGGTGCCGACCGGGACGACCTCCGCGACCGCCGTCCCGCCCGAGCCGCCGATGCTGTCGACGGCGGCCTGCGCCACCTCGGCGTCCACGTCGTTGACGACGACGGCGGCGCCGCGGCGGGCCAGTTCCTGGGCGTAGGCCAGGCCGAGGCCTCGGCCCGATCCGGTGACGACGGCGACCTTGCCGGTCAGGTCCACGGGTTCTCCTCGTGACAGGGGGTGGTGGCCGGACCGTAGGTCGGTATCGTGGAGGTTGTCAACGATGGAGGTGCTCATGGGTCACCCGCTGACCGACGACCTGGGATTCCTGCTCTCCCGGGCCAGCGGTGCGGTCGTGCGCACCACCAACGCCGCGCTCGCCGGGCACGGGCTGCGGGTGCGCCAGTACTCGGTGCTGGTGCTGGCCTGCGACGCCGCCGAGGGCATCACCCAGCGCGAGCTGGCCGACGTCCTGGGCCTGGACCCCTCCCAGGTGGTGCTGCTGGTCGACGAGCTGGCCGGCCGCGGGCTGGTGGAGCGCCGACCCTCGGAGGCCGACCGGCGCACCCGGCTGGTGCTGGCCACCGACACCGGCCGGGCGCTGCGCGAGGACGCCGAGCGCGATGCCACCGCCGCGGTGGAGGCGCCGCTGGGGCTGCTGGCCGACGCCGAGCGCGACCGGTTGCGCGACGTCCTCACCCGCATCTGGACCGCCGCCGGCTAACCCCCGGGCCCAGCGTTGATCAGGGGAGTTGATCCAACTCCGTCCTGGTGCACGAGATCTGGTGAACCAGGACGGGGTTGGATCAACCTCCCTGATCAACGCTGACCGAGGGGGCGGCTCAGGCGACGCGGCCGGCGGCGCGCAGGGAGCGCTCCAGGGCGGCGCGGGCGGCCGGGGCCAGGGCCTCGCGGGCGCGCCGGTAGACCGCGGTGCTGGCGGCTGCGGGCCAGTCCGGGCCCAGGTGCTCGCCGGGCAGGCCGGGGTCGGTCTGCAGCAGGTGCAGCCAGTCCGCGCCCAGCAGCGTGAACTGGGCCATCGACCCGGCCACCCGCGGCGGGCGCCGCCAGGTGCGCACGAACCAGGTGTGCGCGTCGTGCACGGCCGGCACGTCCCACGCCCGGTGCACCAGGGCGGCGACGTCGGTGCCGGGCAGCGGCCGGGCGGAGAAGGCGTCGGCCAGCCCTGCGGCGTCGGACAGCGGCGCCAGCACCGCGGCGACGTCGACCGTCCCGGGCGCCAGCCACAGCCCGTCGCGCACGCCGCCGAACCCGGCCCAGGTCAGCGCCGCCCGCACCCGGTGCCGCAGGTCGCGCCGGGTCTCGGGGACCGAGTAGCTCAGCAGCGTCCACTCCCCGGCGGGGTGCTCGAAGGGCGTGGGCGAGCTGACCCGGCGGTCGGCCCGGCGCAGCACGTCGAGCACCCGCGGGGTGAGGGAGTACTCCGCCGTCCGGCCGACCTGGCCCCGCTCGAGGAGGCCGCGCTGGGTCATCCGCTGCAGCGTCGCGCGGGCGGCCGCCTCGCCCACCTCGAGGTCGGCGAGGACGTCGAGCAGCACCGACGACGGCAGCGGCGGCAGGTCGGCGTCGAGCACCAGGGAGCCCAGGAAGTTGAGCAGCAGCGTCTGCGGACGGTGCGCCGGGGCGCCGTCCTCGGGCCCGTCCATGCGCCTCCTCGGTCGGTGAATCCCAGCACACCCGCACCGGGCACCGAAAAGCTAGACAGGTTCTTGACGCACGTCTACGACTTCTCTAGCTTTCCCGTGACCTGGACCACCTGGTCCCGCCACGGCTCGCCCACAGAGGACGCCCATGTCGCCCCCGCTGCTGTCCGTCGAGCACCTCGACGTCGTCTACGACGGCACGATCACCGCGCTGTCGGACGTCTCCCTCGTCGTCGAGCCCGGCCAGGTCGTGGCCGTGCTCGGCTCCAACGGCGCCGGCAAGACCTCCCTGCTGCGCGCGGTCTCCCGCTCCCTGCAGCCCTACGGCGGCACCGTCACCGGCGGCACCGTCCGCTTCGCCGGTGAGGACCTGGCCGGCACCGACGCCGCCGACGTCGTCCGCCGCGGCCTGGTGCAGGTGCCCGAGGGACGGCGGATCTTCCGCGACCTGACCGTCGCCGAGAACCTCCGCGCCGGCGGCTACACCGTCAAGGACGCGAAGGCCCGCGCCGAGGCCCGGGACCGGGTGTTCGACCTCTTCCCGATCCTGGCCGAGCGGCGCGACCAGCCCGGCGGCCTGCTCTCCGGTGGCCAGCAGCAGATGCTCGCCATGGGCCGCGCGCTGATGGTCAGCCCGCAGCTGCTGCTGCTCGACGAGCCCTCCCTCGGCCTGGCGCCGCTGCTGGTCGACCAGATCGGCGAGATCGTCACCGAGATCAACCAGCAGGGCACCGCGGTGCTGCTCATCGAGCAGAACGCGGTCATGGGCCTGCGGGTCGCCGACGCCGCCTACGTGCTGGAGACCGGCCGGGTCACCGCGGCGGGGACGGCGGCCGAGCTCGCCGCCAGCGACGAGGTGCAGGAGCGCTACCTGGGCGTCGCCGTCCCGGTGGTGGCCACCTCGGTGGTCGAGGCCGAGCCCGCGATCCCCACCGCCGAGCCGCCGCAGCAGCTGCGGGTCGAGGGCCTGACCGTCCGGTTCGGCGGCATCACCGCGTTGAGCGAGGTCTCCTTCACCGTCGAGCCGGGCACCGTGCACGCCCTCATCGGCCCCAACGGCGCCGGCAAGTCCACCCTGGTCAACGTCCTGGGCGGGGCCTACCGGGCCACCGAGGGCGCCGTGCACTACGGCGACGCCGAGCTCACCGCGCTGCGCTCGGACAAGGTGGCCGGCCTCGGCGTGGCGCGCACCTTCCAGAACATCTCCCTCGCCCTCGAGGACACCGTCGAGGACAACCTGCTGGTCGGCCGGCACCGGCTGATGCGCCGCGGCCTGCTGCCCGGCGCGCTCCGGCTGCCCGGCGCGCGCCGCGAGGAGCGCGAGCACCGGGAGACCGTCGCCGGCATCGCCGAGCTGCTGGGCATCGCGCACCTGCTGCGCACCCCGGTGCACACGCTGGCCTACGGCGACCGCAAGCGGGTCGAGATGGGCCGCGCGCTGGCCGCCCGGCCCTCGTTGCTGCTGCTCGACGAGCCGGTCGCCGGCATGACCCACGGGGAGAGCCAGGACATGGCCGAGACCATCCGCCAGGTCCGCCGCGACCTCGGCCTGTCGATCGTGCTGGTCGAGCACGACATGCCCTTCGTCATGGGCCTGGCCGAGCAGGTCACGGTCCTGGACTTCGGCAAGAAGATCGCCGAGGGGACGCCGGCGCAGGTGCAGCGTGACCCCGAGGTGCTCCGCGCCTACCTGGGAGCGGCCGCGGCATGAGCTACTTCCTCGAGCAGGTGCTCAACGGGCTGTCCTACGGCCTGGTGCTCAGCCTCATCGCCGCCGGCTTCGCCATCGTCTTCACCTCCACCGGCGTGCTGAACTTCGCGCACGGCTCGGTGGTGCTGCTGGGCGCCTACCTGGTCGCCGTCCTGCACGACACCATCGGGTTCTGGCCCGCGGTGCTCGTGGGCCTGGCCGGTGCCGCCGTCGTCGGCGTCGCGATCAACGCGCTGCTGGTGCGCAACCTCGCCGACCCCAACCCGGGCACGGCGGCGATCCTCATGCTCGGCGTGGACATCGTGCTGCTGACCGAGCTCACCCGCCGGATCGGCAACCAGGTGCTCACCCTGGGCGCACCGTGGGGCGCCTCGGTGGTGCGGCTGGGCGACGTCACGCTGCCCACCGGCCGGGTGCTCGCCGCCGGCGTCACCGTCGTCGCGTTCGGCGCGCTCTGGTACCTGTTCTCCCGCACCGACCTGGGCGTGGGCATGCGGGCCGCGGCCGCCGACGGCCCCACCGCCTCCCTCATGGGCATCCGGCTCTCCCGGACGGCGGCCACCGGGTGGGCGCTGGCCGGCATCCTCGCCGCGGTCGCCGGCATCTTCCTCACCTCCTTCCCCGCCCCCGGCGTCGCACCGACCGTGGCGCTGAGCGCGTTCGCGGCCATCCCGGCCTGGGTGCTGGGCGGGTTCGACTCGGTGCCCGGCGCGGTGGTCGGCGGCCTGCTCATCGGGCTGACCAGCGCGCTGGTCACCGGCTACGAGGCCGAGCTGGAGCCCTTCCTGGGCTCGGGGTTCGGCGAGGTCGCGCCCTACGTCGTGATGATCGTCGTCCTGCTCGTGCGGCCCTCGGGCCTGCTGGGCAGCAAGGAGGCCGTCCGTGTCTGACGCCCCGAGGAAGCTCGTCGGTCTGGTGCTGCTGCTGGTGGCGCTGGCGCTGCCGTTCGTCCTCACCGACTTCTGGCTGCAGACCGGCCTGTTCGTCATGGCCACCGCCATCGGCGCGGTCGGGCTGACCCTGCTGGTCGGGGTGGCCGGGCAGCTGTCCCTGGGCCACGCCGCCTTCGCCGCGATCGGCGCCTACGTCTACGCCTTCACCACCGGCGAGTCCACGACCACCGTCGAGGGTCTCGGTCTGCCGCCGCTGCTGGGCCTGGTGCTGGCCGCGCTGGTCGCCGCCGGGGTGGGCGCGGCGTTCTCCCCGATCGCCGGCCGGCTGCGCGGCATCTACCTGGGCCTGGCGACGCTGGGGCTGGTCTTCGTCGTCCGGCACCTGCTGGTCAACCTCGACCAGTGGACCGGTGGGTTCGTCGGCCGCTCGGTGGAGCCCTTCGCCGTCCCCGGGTTCAGCTTCAGCAACCGCGACCCGGACTACCTGGCCGTCGCGGGCGTGGAGTTCGAGGGCCTGCACCGGCTCTGGTACCTGTTCGTGCTGCTCGCGGTGGTCGCCATCTGGCTGGCGTCCAACATGCGCAACGGGCGCACCGGCCGGGCCTGGGCCAACGTCCGGGACTCCGAGACCGCCGCGGCCGCGATGGGCGTGGGCGTCGCCGGGGCCAAGCGGTCGGCGTTCGTCGTCTCCTCGGCCTACGCCGGGGTGGCCGGCGCGATGCTGGCGCTGGCCTACGGCCGGGTCGCCCCCGACGTGTTCAGCCTGACCGCGTCGGTGGACTACCTGGTGATGATCGTGCTCGGCGGGCTCGGCTCGGTGGCCGGCGCCGCCGTCGGGGCGGTCTTCGTCACCTCGCTGCCGCTGGTGCTGGCCCAGTACAGCTCGGCCCTGCCCTTCCTCGCCGCGCCCGGCTCGGGCGGCCTGGACCCCTCCACCGCGTCCCGGATCGTCTACGGGCTGGCGATCATCGCCGTCCTCGTGTTCCTCCGCGGCGGGCTCGCGGGCGGTGCCCGCCGGCTCCGCGAGCGGTTCACCGGATCCACCCCTGTTCCCCCCGTCGACCGCCCGGTCGCCGAGGAGCCCTCCCGGTCGAAGGAGACCACCCGATGAAGCACCGCGTCCGCGCAGCCACGCTCGCCGCCGCCGCCCTGGCGCTGGCGGCCTGCAGCACCACCGCCCCGACCGCCTCCGGCGGAGGAGGCGGCGACGACGTCCGGACCGGCAACGGGGTGACGGCGGACGGCATCACCATCGGGATGATCACCGACCTCTCCGGGCCCTTCGCCGCCGGCGCCGCGGTGCAGGTGACCGAGACCCAGGCCTACTGGGACCAGGTGAACGCCGACGGCGGCATCTGCGACCGCGACGTGACCGTCGACGTGCAGGACCACGGCTACGACCCCCAGCGCGCGGTGACCCTCTACCGCTCCATGGCCCCCGACGTCGTCGCGCTGCAGCAGGTGCTCGGCGGCCCGACCAGCGCGGCGGTGCTGCCGCTGGCCGAGCAGGACTCGGTCTACGTCGGCGGCGTCGGCTGGGCCGGGTCGGCGCTGGCGTACGAGAACAACCAGCTGCCCGGCGCCTCCAACGCCATCCAGGCCGCCAACGCCATCGACTACATGGTCGACGAGCTCGACGTCCCCGAGGGCTCGACGGTCGGCGTCGTCTACTTCACCGGCGACTACGGCGGCGACGCCCTCGCCGGTGCCGAGCACGCCGCCGAGGAGCGCGGCCTGCAGATCCTGGCCCAGGAGATCACCCCGGCCACCACCGACCTGTCCGCGCAGGCCTCCGCGCTGGCCCAGGCCGACGTCGCCGGCGTCGTGCTGGCCGCCGCGCCCACCCAGCTCGCCTCGCTGGCCGGCGTGCTGTCCTCCCAGGGCGCCGACGTCCCGATCATCGGCATGAACCCGACCTTCAACCCCTCGCTGCTGACCACCCCGGCCGCGGACGCGCTGCTGGCGAACGCCTACTCGATGACCAGCGTCTCGCCCTACGACAACCCCGACTCGCCCGGTGTGCAGGCCGCCAACGAGCTCTACGCCTCGGCCGACCCGACCGGCGCGACCGGCTGGGAGGTGCCGCTGGCCTACGTGCAGGCCGAGCTGCTCCGCCAGGCGCTGGAGGGGGCCTGCGAGTCCGGTGACCTCACGCCGGAGGGCGTCGTCGCCGCCTTCCGCGACGGCGGCGAGGTCGACACCGAGGGCGTGCTGCCCGACGGCCTGGACTACTCGCAGGTCGGGCAGTCCCCGACCACCACGGTCTTCGTCTCCAAGGTGAGCGCGGACGCCGAGGCCGGCCTGGAGCTGCTGGACCAGGTCAGCGGGCCCAGCGCCGAGTCCTTCTCCTACGGGGGCTGACCGGTGCCCGCACTCGTGACCAGCGAGCTGCGGGCGCCGGCGACCGGCCCGGCGGACGGCGTCCTCGGTGACGTCCTCCGCCGGGCCGTCGAGCGGGGGCCGGACGACGTGCTGCTGTCCACCCCCGCGACCGGCGAGCGCTGGACGGCGGCCCAGCTGCTCGCCGACGCGGAGTCGCTGGCCGCGGGCCTGCTCGCCGCGGTCGGCCCCGGGGCGCGGGTGGCCACCTGCCTGGCCAACGGCCCCGCGCCCGTGCTGGTGCAGCTCGGCGTGGCGCTGGCCGGCCAGACCCTGGTGCCGGTCAACCCGCGGTCCCGCCCGGCCGAGGTCGAGCACGCGCTCACCCTGTCCGGGGCGACGCTGGCCGTCGCGGACCCGGGGACGGCGATGACCGGGCTGCCCGTGGTCACCGACTGGCGCTCGCTGCTGGCCGACCCCGTCGAGCTGCCGGTCGTCGACCCCGGCTCGCTGGCCCAGGTGCAGTTCACCTCCGGCACCACCGGCCGGGCCAAGGGTGTGCGCATCACCCACGCCGGGATGGTCGCCACCGGGGCCGCGTTCGCCGACCGGCTCGGGCCCTCGGCCGGGCGGGTGTGGTGCAACCCGATGCCGCTGTTCCACACCGCCGGCAACGTGCTCGGCGTGGTGGGCGCGCTGGAGGCCCGGGCCGACCACGTGGTGCTGCCCTTCACCCCGGCCGCGGTCCTCGACGTCCTCACCGCGCACCGGGTCACGATGCTGTCGGCCGCACCCACGCTGCTGGACCTCATGGTCGCCGAGGGCGTGCCCGACCTGCCCGACCTCGCCGTGCTGTTCACCGGCGGGATGACCGTGACGCCCGCGTTCGTCGACCGGGTCGAGGCCGCGTTCGGCGCGCGGCTGGCCACCACGTTCGGCATGACCGAGACCTGCGGGTGCGCGCTGATGAGCGGCCCCGACGACCCCGACGAGGTCCGCCGCGGCACGGTCGGCGGCCCGGTGGCCGGCACCGAGGTCCGGATCGCGGCACCCGACGGCGCCCCGGTGCCGGTCGGCGAGGCCGGCGAGCTGTGGGTGCGCGGGGCCCGGATCACCGACGGCTACCTCGACGACCCGGTGGCCACCGCCGCCGCGATCGACGCCGAGGGCTGGCTGCACACCGGCGACCTGGCCGTCACCTCCCCGGCCGGCGCCTGCCAGGTGATCGGCCGGCTCAAGGACATGGTCAAGACCGGCGGCGAGAACGTGTCGCCGGTGGAGGTCGAGGAGACCCTGGTCGAGCACCCCGGGGTGGCCCGCGCCGCGGTGGTGGGCCGGCCCGACGAGCGCTGGGGCGAGCTGGTCGTCGCCTTCGTCGTCCCGGCCGGTGCCGACGTCGACCCCCGTGAGCTGGAGGCCTGGTGCCGGGAGCGGCTCTCGCCGTTCAAGGTCCCGCGCCGGTGGCACCTGGTGGACGATCTGCCCATGACGCCGTCGGGGAAGGTGCAGCGGGCCCTGCTGCGCACCGCCGCCGCGGAGCGGTGACCCGGGCCCGGTCGACCGTCGCCCGGGCGGTGTCCGTGGTCGACGCGTTCCGGCCGGGGGAGACCGTGCTCGGGGTCTCCGAGATCGCCCGGCGGTCGGGCCTGCACGTGGCGACGGTGTCCCGGCTGGTCGCCGAGCTGGTCGAGCTCGGCCTGCTGCGCCGGGAGAGCGACCGCCGGGTGGGCCTGGGCCTGCGGCTGTGGGAGCTGGGCGCCCGGGCCTCGCCGGCGCTGTCGCTGCGCGAGGTGGCCATGCCGCTGATGGAGGACCTGCACGCGGTGGTCGGCCAGCACACCCAGCTCGGCGTGCTCGACGGCGACGAGGTGCTGTTCCTGGAGCGGCTGTCGGCACCCGGCGCAGTCGTCAACTACACCCGGATCGCCGGCCGGCTGCCGCTGCACGCGTCGTCCTCGGGCCTGGTGCTGCTCGCGCACGCCTCCCGGGACCTGCAGGGGCGCACGCTGGCCGGGCCGCTGCGCACCTTCACCCCGGCCACCATCGCCGACGGCGCCCGGCTGCGGTCGGCGCTGGACCAGGTGCGCCGCGAGGGCGTGGCGTTCTGCCCGGGCCACATCCACCCCGACGCGTGCGGGATCGCCGTCCCGGTGCGGGACCCGGCCGGTGCCGTGGTGGCCGCGCTGGCGGTGATCGTGCCCAACGACGCCGACGCCCGCGCCCAGGTGCCGGCCCTGCGGGCCGCCGCGCGGGGGATCGGGCGCCAGCTCCCTTCTCGCTGAGCGAGAACGGCATGGCCCGGGTCACTCCCCGGCCGCCACGATCCCGGCATGACCACCGCCACCCGCTCGACGGTCCGCGTCGCCGCCAAGGAGCGGCTCGCCGACGGCGTCGTCGCGCTGACCCTGGTCGACCCGGACGGCGCCCGGCTGCCCGACTGGACGCCGGGCTCGCACGTGGACCTGGTGCTGCCCACCGGCGACACCCGGCAGTACTCGCTGTGCGGCGACCGCTGGGACCCCTTCGCCTACCGGGTCGCCGTGCTGCGCGAGCCCGCCGGCCGGGGCGGGTCGGCGTGGGTGCACGACGAGCTGGCGGTCGGCGACCTGGTCGGCCTGGGCGGGCCGCGCAACCAGTTCCGCCTGGTGCCCGCACCCCGGTACCTCTTCCTCGCCGGCGGCATCGGCATCACCCCGCTGCTGCCGATGGTCGACGCGGCCCGCCGCCTCGGCGCGGACTGGCGGCTGGTGTACGGCGGCCGGTCCCGCGCCTCGATGGCGTTCCTCGACGAGCTGGACGACCCGAGGGTCACCGTCTGGCCGCAGGACGAGCGCGGCCTGCTGCCGCTGGCCGACCTGCTCACCGGCCTGGACGACGGCACCCGGGTGTACTGCTGCGGCCCCGCCCCGCTGCTGGACGCGGTGGAGGCCACCTGCCCGCCGGGGCTGCTGCGCACCGAGCGGTTCACCCCCCGCGCGCAGGGCGCCCCGGTGCGCGACGAGCCGTTCACCGTGGTGCTGGACCGCACCGGCGCCGAGGTCGTCGTGGCCCCCGAGGTCAGCGTGCTGGAGGCGGTGCGCGCCGCCGGGGCCGACGTCCTGTCCTCGTGCCGGCAGGGCACCTGCGGCACCTGCGAGACCACCGTGCTGGCCGGCGACCCCGACCACCGGGACTCCGTCCTCGACGAGGCCGAACGCGCCGCCGGGGACTGCCTGCTCGTCTGCGTGTCCCGCTCCCGCGGCGACCGCCTGGTGCTGGACCTGTGAGGGGAACGCCGTGACCGCCGTGCTGCCCACCCTGGACCTCGACCCGTTCGACCCCGAGGTGCTGCGCGACCCGCTGCCCGCCCAGGCCGCGCTGCGCGACGCGGGCCCGCTGGTGCGGCTGCCGCGGTACGGCACCTGGGCCATCGCCCGCTACGCCGAGGTGCACGCCGCGCTCAGCGACTGGCAGTCCTTCGAGTCCTCGGCCGGGGTGGGGCTGACCAACTTCCGCACGGAGACGCCCTGGCGGCCGCCGTCGCTGCTGCTGGAGGCCGACCCGCCGCACCACGACGCCCCGCGCGCCGTGCTGGCGAAGGTGCTGGGCCCCCGGGCGCTGCGCACGCTGCGGGGCGACTGGCTGGCCGACGCGCAGGCGCTGGTCTCCGACGTCCTCGGGCAGGGCACGGTCGAGCTGGACGCCGTCCCCGCGCTGGCCGCGGCCTTCCCGCTGCGGGTGTTCCCCGACGCCGTGGGCCTGGCGCGCGAGGGCCGGGAGCACCTGCTGCCCTACGGCGACCACGCGTTCAACGCCTTCGGGCCCACCGACAACCCGCTGGTGCTGGCCGGCAACGCCGCGATGCCCGAGCACGCCGGCTGGGTCGCGCAGCAGTGTGAGCGGGAGAACCTGGCGCCCGTGGGCTTCGGCGCCGACATCTGGGCCGCCGCCGACCGCGGCGAGCTCACCCCCGCCCAGGCCCCGCTGGTGGTGCGCTCGCTGCTCACCGCCGGGGTGGACACCACCGTGCACGGCATCGGCGCGGTGCTGCACGCCCTCGCGGTCACCCCCGGCGCCTGGCAGCTGCTGCGCGAGCGGCCCGAGCTGGTGCGGGTCGCCTTCGACGAGGCGGTGCGCTGGGAGTCCCCGGTCCAGGCGTTCTTCCGGACCACCGTGCGGGACGTGCCCGTGGGCGACGCCGTCGTGCCGGCGGGGGAGAAGGTGCTGGTCTTCTTCGCCGCGGCCAACCGCGACCCGAGGCGGTGGGCCGACCCGGACGCCTTCGACCTCACCCGCGACCCGTCGGGCCACGTCGGGTTCGGCATGGGCATCCACCAGTGCGTGGGCCAGCACGTCGCCCGGCTGGAGGCGGAGTCCCTGCTCACCGCGCTGCTGGCCCGGGTCACGTCGCTGGAGCTCGCCGGGGAGCCGGTGCGGCACCTGAACAACACCCTGCGCTCGTGGGAGTCCCTGCCGCTGCGCCTGACCTGCTGAGGCGCCGCACCTCGGCCCGTGCCGCAGCGTGGGTCAACCCGTCCGGGCGCCCGCTGGTCCGTGCCGTGACGTGGGTCAACGGGCGCCGCGGTGGGTCGAGCCGGCCCGGGGTGAGCCGCCCACCCGGTCGTCGGCACGGAACAGCCAGCCGTCGTCCACCGTGACCGGGACCCGGACCCGCCCGCTCGAGCGCGGCACCGCTCGGAAGGTGCGCACGGCCGGACCGGGCACTGCCTGCACCGCCCGGATCCGCGTGGTGTGGTCCCGCCACGGGCGCGGAGCGAAGTCGGGCAGGGCCAGCCGGACGAACCGGACGCCGGCCGCCCGCAGCCGGTCCTCGGCCCGCTTCTCCCGCCACACCTCCTGCTCGGCGGTGCGGCCGAAGGCGCCGTCCCTGTACTTCAGCCGCCCGTCGGCCATCACGGCGAGCGCGGCCTGGTCGTCCCACCCGTCGACGACGACGTACTCGCCGTCCTGCCACAGCTCGACCTGGGGGACGAACGGCCGGAGACCGGCGGCATCCCATTCCAGCCGGGTCCTGGTCTCCAGCCACGACTCCGCCCGGCCGTCGGCGAGGGCGACCGCCCGCACCGCCCGCGGGATCCCCGGCACGTTCACCTGCGCGGCCAGCACCGCGGCCAGCTCGGCCGGCGTGACCAGCCCGCGGAGCAGGGCGGCGTCGATGGCCGCGACCCCGTCGACCTCCTGGCGCGTGCGGGCCAGGTCCACCACGGTGCGGGCGGGGGAGGTGAGCGGGTAGGCGCCACGCCGGACGACGTCCCCCGGCGGGAGCGCCGCCCGGGTCATCCGCCAGCCGCGACCGGAGCGGTAGCGGTGGGGGTCGACCAGCTGCACCGTCGCGGTCGCCCCGACCGGCTGGGGTAGACCCCACACCCACGCGGCCGACTCGCCGGCCAGCACCGCGGTGGGTCGGTCGAGGGAGGCGAGGACGGCGAGCGCGTCGAGCCCGTGGCGGCGGTCGGTGCTCTCCACCTCGGCGAGGTCGATGACCGAGACGAAGACCCCGGTGCGCAGCCGGACCCACGCGCGGGATCGGACGGCGGTGCGCACCTCCTTCGCGGTCACCCCGGTGGCGTGCAGGTCCGCCGTGGTGATGACGCCCAGGCGCGACCGGGCTCCGCCGTCGACGGCGGTGGGAATGAGCGTGCTCATGCGGGGGAGGGTGGCCCGGACGACGGAGAAGCGGGCCGGCGCCGGGAGATCTGTGGACGGCCGCTTCGGCTGTGGATGACCGGTCGTGCTGCGGGTCCACCCGGCCCGGCGTCCCTCCGCCCAGGTCACGGCACGACGCAACGGGCGGCGCGCCGGGTTGACCCACCCCGCGGCGACGCGCCGCTGACCTTCCGCATCGTGGAAGCGGTGTTCCACCACCTGGTGACCCGGCTCACCATGGTCCACGTCACCGCCGACGCCCCGGGAGGGACCGCATGACCTCGATCGTCCGCAACCAGTGGTACGTCGCCGCCTACGGGCGCGAGATCGGCCGGGACGTCTTCGGCCGGACCATCTGCGGGGAGTCGATCCTGTTCTGGCGGCGCGAGGACGGCACCGTCACCGCGATGAGCGACCGCTGCGTGCACCGCCGGTTCCCGCTCTCGGAGAAGCCCTCCCACCTGGTCGGCGACACCGTGGTCTGCGGCTACCACGGCTTCACCTACGACGCGGACGGGAAGTGCGTCGCCGTCCCCGGCCAGACCCGGGTGCCCCGCACCGCGCGGCTGAAGAGCTACCCGGTGGTCGAGCAGGACAGCTTCGTCTGGGTGTTCATCGGCGACGACGACCGCAGCGACTCGGTGACCATCCCGCGCGCGCCGTGGCTGGACGCCGAGGGCTACACGACGGTGAGCGGCATGGAGCCGCTGGCCGCCCGGGCGAGCCTGCTGGTGGACAACCTCATGGACCTGAGCCACGAGACCTACCTGCACGGCGGCTACATCGGGACCCCCGAGGTCGCGAACACCCCCATCACCACCGAGGTCGACGAGGCCGCGCAGGTCGTCTACGTCTCCCGGCACATGGACGACGCCGACTGCCCGCCCTTCTACGCGAAGTCCACCGGCATCGACGGCCGCATCGTGCGCTGGCAGGACATCGAGTTCCACCCGCCGTGCCTGTACCTGCTGCACAGCCGGGTGGCCCCGGTGGGCGTGCTGCCGGACGAGGACGGCAGCGACCCCGGCGGCTTCCACGTCGAGGTCGTCTACGCCATCACCCCGGAGACCGAGCACTCCACGCACGACTTCTGGGCCGTGGCCCGGGACTTCGCGCTGGAGGACGAGGGCGTCAGCGACTTCCTGCGGGAGAGCAACCGCACCGTCGTGCTGCAGGACGTCGTCGCCCTCGACGCGCTGGAGCGGGTGCTGGCCGGCGAGCCCGACGGCTACCAGGAGCTGTCGATCAACATCGACACCGGCGGCCTCGCCGCCCGCCGGATCATCGCCGCGCAGGCCGCCGCGGGCGCCGAGCAGGTCCCCGACTCCCCGGCGACCCTGGCGTCCCAGTGAGCCCCCCGGTGCGGGAGACCGTCGTCCCGACCCGGGTGCTGGACGGCGACCGCGTCACCCGGGTGGCGTGGCTGCCCGGCAGCGACCGGCTGCTGGGGGAGTGCTCGTGCGGCGCCCGCGCCGAGGGGGGCGACCCGATCGGCATGTGGGAGTGGCTGCTGGCCCACCCCGACCACCCCGCCCGGGTGGCCGAGCCCGACTCCGGTGCCCCGGTCGACCACGTGCCCCCGCCGCACCGGGTGCTGCGCCCCGAGCAGGCGGCCGGTCCGCGGACCCCGCTGCGGTGAGCGAGCAGGACCTGCAGCTCGTCGTCGCCTCCCGCACCGACGGGGCCGAGGGCGTCGTCGTCCTGGAGCTGACCGACCCCGCCGGCGCCGACCTGCCCGCGTGGACCCCGGGCGCGCACGTCGACCTGGTGCTCACCGACGACCTGGTCCGGCAGTACTCGCTGTGCGGGGACCCGGGCGACCGGTCGCGGTACCGCATCGGCGTACTGCGCGAGCCGGCCGGCCGCGGCGGGTCGGCGCACGTGCACGACCGGCTGCACGAGGGCGACGAGGTGCGGGTGCGGGGCCCCCGCAACCACTTCGAGCTGGTCGGGGCGCCGCGGTACGTGTTCGTCGCCGGCGGCATCGGCATCACCCCGATCCTGCCGATGGTGGCCGCGGTGCGGGCGGCCGGCGGGGTCGCCGAGGTGCACTACGGCGGGCGCAGCCGCCGGTCGATGGCGTTCCTGGAGGAGCTGGAGGGCCACACCCTGCACCCGCAGGACGAGGTCGGCCTCATCGACCTCGACGCGGTGCTCGGCGACCTGGCCCCCGGCACGCTGGTCTACTGCTGCGGCCCCGAGCCGCTGCTGGCCGCGGTCGAGGAGCGGGTCGCGCCCGAGGTGCTGCACCTGGAGCGGTTCACGCCCAAGGACGTCGGCGACCCGGTGCGCAGCGACTCGTTCGAGGTCGAGCTGTCGCTGTCGGGCACGACCCTGACCGTGCCGCCGGACCGCAGCATCATGGCGGTGCTGCGCGACCACGGCGTGGAGATGCTCAGCTCCTGCGAGGAGGGCACCTGCGGCACCTGCGAGACCGGGGTGCTCGAGGGCGAGGTCGACCACCGCGACTCGCTGCTCACCCCCGCCGAGCAGGCCGCCAACGACGTCATGTTCGTCTGCGTCTCCCGCGCGGCCTGCCCGAGGCTCGTGCTGGAGTTGTAGGCATGCGGACGGCGAACGGCAAGCTGCTCGCCGTCCTCAACGCGTTCACCCGGGAGCGGCCGCGGCTGACCCTGTCCGAGATCGCCCGCGCGGCCGGCGTCCCGCTGTCCACCGCGCACCGGCTGGTCGCCGAGCTCGCGTCGTGGGGCGGGCTGGAGCGCGACGGGGACGGCGGCTACCGCGTCGGCCTGCGGATCTGGGAGCTGGGCGCGCTGGCCCCGCGCGGGCCGGGCCTGCGGGAGGCGGCGCTGCCGTTCATGGAGGACCTGTACGAGGTCACCCACGAGAACGTGCAGCTGGCCGTGCGCGAGGGGCACGAGGTGCTGTTCGTGGAGCGGTTCGCCGCCCGCGGCGCGGTCACCGTGCTCACCCAGGTCGGCGGCCGGTTCGCCCTCCCCCCGACCGGGGTGGGCCTGGTCCTGCTCGCGCACGCCCCCGCGCAGGTGCAGGACGCCGTGCTGGCCGGCCCGCTGGAGCGGTACACCCCGCACACCGTCACCGACCCGGTGCGGCTGCGCCGGGTGCTGGCCGAGGTGCGCCGGACGGGGCACGCGGTCAGCGACCGGCAGGTCACCGACGACGCGGTGTCGGTGGCCGCGCCCGTGCGGCAGGGGGGCGCGGTGGTGGCGGCCCTGTCGATCGTGGTGCGCGGGGACTCGGCGGCCGTCGTCCGGCCCTACGCCAACGGCGTGATGGCCGCCGCGCGGGGGATCAGCCGGTCGCTCGGGGAGTGAGCGCGTCGCGCGGCCCGATCACCCGGTCGCGGCCGGTGCGCTTGGCGACGTAGAGGCGGGCGTCGGCGCGGCCGAGCAGCTCGGGGGTGTCCAGCGGCAGCGGGTCGGGGCTGACCGCGGCGCCGATGCTGACCGTGACCGGCAGCGCGCCGACCAGGTGGTCCCACTGCTTGTGCGCGATGCCGTGCCGCAGCTGCTCCAGCACCGCGGTCGCGCGGTCGATGTCGGTGCCGGGCATGACCAGCAGGAACTCCTCGCCGCCCATGCGGGCCGCGAAGGCCTCCTCGCCGACGGTGGAGGCCACCGCCTCCAGCACCCGGGCGACCTGGCGCAGCACCTCGTCGCCGACCTCGTGGGAGCAGGTGTCGTTGATCCGCTTGAAGTGGTCGAGGTCGACCAGCCCGACCGACACCGGGCGCCGGCCGGCGGCCGCGGCCAGCAGCCCGGGGAGCTGCTCGTCCAGGTGCCGGCGGTTGTACAGCCCGGTGAGCGCGTCGCGCAGGGACAGCTCCCGGTAGCGGCGGCTCTGCTGGCGGGCCTCGGTGGCCTCGTACATGGCCTGCAGCGTGCGGGCGCGCGCGTCGCGCTGCTCGGACTGCAGGGCCAGCGCCGCGTCGGCGTAGCGCACGTGCTCGGCGTAGGCGGCCTCGAAGTCGCCGGCGTCGGCGTGCAGCGCGGCTTCCTCGCGGCGGGCGCGGATGCGGATGGAGGTCAGCCCGTGCTCCTCGCAGCGGCGGATGCACTCCTGCAGCGAGGCGCGGGCCTCGTCCAGCCGGCCGCGGGCGCGCTGCACCTCGGCGTGGGTGAGCAGGAAGTCCGCGCCGGCGTCGCCGTCCCGCGAGCCGTCGAGCACGGCCGGGTCCAGGCCGGGGCGCAGTGCCTCCTCGGCGTCGTCGAGCCGGCCCAGCCCCATGAGCACCCGGCCGACGGTGTCGGTGGTGGCCAGGTCGGTGGTCAGGCCGTGCTCGGCGCTGAGGGCCTGCAGCCGGGCGACGGCGGCCTGCGCGGTCTCGTGCAGCCCGGCCAGCGAGGCGGTGTAGGCGCTGTTGTTGAGGATCTGGGAGAGCCGGCCGACGTCGCCGAGCTGCTCGGCGAGGACGAGGACCTCGGCGTAGCGGTCCTGCGCGCCGGCGTCGCCCTGCAGGCCCAGGCAGTCGGCCAGCCGCTTGCGGTGGTCGATCCGCAGCTCGACCGGCACGTCGGCGTCGAGCAGGTCGACCGAGTGCACGGCGTGCTCCAGCGCCTGGGACAGGTCGCCCAGCTCCTGGAAGACGGCGGCGAGCAGGTGGTGGGAGCGGGCGAGCAGGAACCGGGCCTGGTGCTCGGTGGCCCAGCGCTGCACGGCCTGGGCGGTCGACCCCGCGTCGGCCAGGTGGCCGCGGCGGCGGCGCACGTCGGCAGCGACCAGGTCGGCGCGCAGCGCGAGCTCGGTCAGGTCCAGCGTGCGGGCGGCGATCGCGGCGCCCTCGGCGGAGGCCGCGACGCCGTCCAGGTCGGTGTCGAAGCGCGACAGGGCCTCGAGCTCGTCCACGGCTGCCTGCACGGCGGCACGGGACGACCCGTTCGCTGGTCGCAGGGGCCCGGGGTCCACGTCGTCACCATCGTCGGGAGGGGGCCGGGCGTTGAGCCCGGGCCGTCGGCCACCACCCGGACGGGTGGGTGTCGATACCTTGCACCGTCCGGGGTTGATCCGGGAACCCGCCGGGCAGGTGCCGGTGTGATCTCCGCACTGCGCCGCCGCCTGGACCACCTGGTGCGGCGGCTGGACGCCGACCGCTACCTGTTCGTGGTGCTGCTGGGCTTCGGCGGCTCGGTGGTGCTCACCCGGCTCTACCTGGAGCTGACCGGCTACCCGACCGTCGGCGGGGACACCCTGCACATCGCGCACGCGGTGTGGGGCGGGCTGCTGCTGTTCGTCGGTGGCCTGCTCCCGCTCGCGCTGGCCCACCGCTCGGCGCTGCTCGTCGCGGCGTGGGCCACCGGCATCGGCGCCGGGCTGTTCGTCGACGAGGTCGGCAAGTTCATCACCGTCGACAACGACTACTTCTTCCCCGCCGCCGCGCCGGTCGCCTACGCCGTCTTCGTGCTCGCGCTGTGGCTGTACCTGCGGGTGCGTGGGCGCCGGGACCCCTCGCCGGCCTCGGAGATGCACGCGGCGCTGGAGCTGCTCGGCGACGTGGTGGACCGCGACCTGTCGCGGGCCGACCGGCACGAGCTGGACCGCCGGCTGGCCGCGGCCGCCCGCTCGGACCACGAACGCATCGCCCGGCTGGCCGGCGACCTGCTCGAGCTCACCCGCAGCGGCGCCCTGGACGGCGGGGTGACCGAGCCGGGCCGGGTGCGGCGGCTGGTCACCCGGGCCGACCGCTGGACCACCCGGCACCTGTCCGGCACCCGGCTGCGCCGGGTCACCGCGGGGGCGCTCGCCCTGCTCGGCGCCGCCGCGGTCGCCGACCTCGCCGTCGTGGTCCTCATCGGACTGGACCTGCTCGACGGCAGCACGACCGGCCTGGCCGACGCCGCGAACGACTACGCCCGGGTGGGCATCGAGGACGGCCTGGGGACGGCGCTGCTGCTGGCCCGGGTGGTGCTCGACGTGGGGGTCGGGGTGGTGCTGCTGGTCGCGGCGGCGCAGCTGGTGCGCGGCCGGGACCGCCGCGGCGTCGAGCTCGGCCAGGGTGCCCTGCTCGTGGCGCTCACCCTGGTCGACGTGCTGCTGTTCTACACCGACCAGTGGGTGGCGTCGGGGGCCGCGGTGACCGAGCTCGTCGCCCTCGGTCTGCTCTGGCGGTTCCGCCGCGACGTCCTGGGCGAGGCCCCGGACGGCGAGCGGGAGGTCAGCGCGCCGGGCGCACGAACGCGTTGAGCTGGCTGGTGATGACCCGGGGGAAGGTCTCGAACGCGGCGGCCCGCTCCGGGGAGGCGTTGTAGACCGCCTCGACCTCGCGGAAGCGGTCCTCGTCGCCGTCCAGGGCGACCGACCAGACGAAGGCGTCGTTGGCCTCGTCGACCCAGGCCTCGAGCACCCGGAACCCGTACTGCTCCCGGACGGGCACGATCGCGGGGAACCAGGCCACGAAGTCGGCCATCCGGCCCGGTTCGACGGCGTAGCGGCGCAGCTGCACGGTGGTGGTCACGCCGCCGAGTCTGCCGGGGCCCGGGCGGGCCCCGGCGGACCAGGTCAGGCGGGCGGTGCGTAGAACTGCAGGTCGTTGCCCTCGGAGTCCTTGAATGGGGCGATCCGGCCCCACGGGTGGTCGCTGATCCCGCCGGTGAACTCCACCCCGGCGCCGCGCAGCCGCTCGACCTCCCCGTCGATGCCGCCGTCGGGCTGGAAGGTGATGACGGCGCCGCCGTCGGCGTGCCGCGCCGTCCCCTCGCGGGCGTTGAGGCCGATCATCAGCCCGCCCGCGTCGAACTCGCTCCACTCGTCGGTGACCTTGCCCTCGCTGAGCCCGAGGGTGTCCCGGTAGAAGGCGCGGGCGCGCTCCATGTCGTCGACCGGCACCCACACGCTCGCCACTCCGCTGGCCATGACCTGCTCCTCTCGTCGCGTCCGGTGCACCTGCCCCGCCGGGTGGGGGTCGCAACCGTCGGGTTCACTGGGTGCATGGCCGACCGCAACTGGGGTTTCCGCACGCGTGCGCTGCACGCCGGCGGGCAGCCCGACCCGGTGACCGGTGCCCGCGCGGTGCCGATCTTCCAGACCACGAGCTACGTCTTCGAGAGCGCGGACGACGCCGCGGCCCTGTTCGCGCTGCAGAAGTACGGTAACGTCTACACCCGGATCGGCAACCCGACCGTGGCCGCCTTCGAGGAGCGGATGGCGTCGCTGGAGGGCGGGCTGGGCGCGGTCGCGACGTCGTCGGGCCAGTCGGCGGAGTTCCTGACCTTCGCCTCGCTGGCCGGGGCGGGTGACGAGATCGTCGCGTCGGCGAACCTGTACGGCGGCACCATCACCCAGCTCGACGTCACCCTGCGCCGCTTCGGGGTGTCCACCACCTTCGTGCGGGGGACCGACCCGGCCGACTACGCCGCGGCGATCACCGACCGCACCAAGCTGCTGTTCGCCGAGGTGGTGGCCAACCCCGGCAGCGAGGTCAGCGACATCCGCGGCCTGGCCGACGTGGCGCACGCCGCGGGCATCCCGCTGGTGGTCGACGCGACCACCGCCACGCCCTACCTGTGCCGGCCCATCGAGCACGGCGCGGACATCGTCATCCACTCGGCCACCAAGTTCATCGGCGGCCACGGGACGACGATCGGCGGCGTGGTGGTCGACGCCGGGACCTTCCCGTGGGCCAACGGCCGGTTCCCGCAGATGACCGAGCCGACGGCCTCCTACGGCGGGCTGTCCTGGTGGGGCAACTTCGCCGAGTACGGCTTCCTGACCAAGCTGCGCAGCGAGCAGCTGCGCGACATCGGGGCGTCGCTGTCCCCGCACAGCGCCTTCCTGCTGCTGCAGGGGGTGGAGACGCTGCCGCAGCGGATGCGCGAGCACGTGGCCAACGCCCGGCGGGTCGCCGAGTGGCTGGAGGCCGACGACCGGGTGGCCTGGGTGCGGTACTCCGGCCTGCCCTCGCACCCCTCCCACGCCCTGGCCGAGCGGTACCTGCCCGAGGGCCCGGGTGCGGTGTTCAGCTTCGGCGTGGTCGGCGGCCGCGAGGGCGGGCGCCGGTTCATCGAGGCCGTGCAGCTGTGCAGCCACCTGGCCAACATCGGCGACGCCCGCACCCTGGTCATCCACCCCGGGTCGACCACCCACGGGCAGCTGTCGGCCGAGCAGCTGGAGACCGGCGGGGTGTCGGCGGACCTGGTGCGCATCTCGGTCGGCCTGGAGGACGTCGAGGACATCCTCTGGGACCTCGACCAGGCGCTGACGGCGGCGACCAAGTGACCCGCCCCGGACCCACCGCGGGCCAGCGGCAGGAGATCCTCGACCGCACCCGCACCGTCGCGGTGGTGGGCGCCTCGGACAACCCGTCCCGGGCCTCCTACTTCGTCGCCACCTACCTGCTGGCCAGCACCGACTTCGAGGTCTGGTTCGTCAACCCGCGGGTCTCGGAGATCCTGGGCCGGCCGGTGTACCCCTCGCTGGCGGAGTGCCCCGGCGTCCCCGACCTGGTCGACGTCTTCCGCCGGCCGGCCGACCTGCCCGGGGTGCTGGACGAGACCATCGCGGTCGGGGCGCGCACCTTCTGGCTGCAGCTGGGGCTGTCCGACGACGCGCTGGCCGTGAAGGGCGAGGCGGCGGGCCTGGACGTCGTCATGGACCGCTGCCTGAAGATCGAGCACGCCCGCTTCCACGGCGGCCTGCACCTGGCCGGCTTCGACACCGGCGTCATCACCTCCCGCCGCCGCCCCCTGCGCCGCTAGCTCCGCCCGCGGCCGCGGCTCGAGGCGGGGTGGGAGGTCATCCCTGACGGTGGGAGGTCGGTGCACCGGCCTCCCACCGTGGGCGATCACCCCCCACCCCCCGGGCCGACGAGACCCGTGGGCCCGCCCGGACCACCGACGGCGTCGGAGGCCCGCCACAGCCACCCGTCGTCGGCACCCACCCCACCCCGGACCTTCCCGGCCCGTCGCGGCCGTTCGCCGAACGCCCGTGCGGAGGGACCCGGTCGGCCGAGCTCCCGCAGCACGCGGTCCCGCAGCGCCGACCACCCACGGGTGAGCATCTCGTAGGTGACCCGGATGAACCGGATGCCGAAGGACCGGAGCAGGTCCTCGACGCGCTTCTCCTCCCACACGTCGGTCGGGGTGGCCGCGAGGTACTTGGCGCGCCCGTCGAACTCGACCGCCAGCGCTGCCTCCGGGTACCAGCCATCGACGACCTTGAGCAGCTCGCCGTCCAGCAGGATCTCGACCTGGGGCAGGAAGGGTGGGAGCCCGCCGGCCGCGAACGCGAGACGGCCGCACGTCTCCAACCAGCTCTCCGCCCGCCCGTCGGCCAGCTCCAGGACTCGCCGGACGGCGGGCGTCCCGGCCACGGTCGCGTGCTGGTCGAGCACGGCCAGGAGGTCCTCGGTGGTGGTCAGGCCTCGCAGCAGCGCAGCGTCCACGGCGGCGACGGCGTCGACCTCACGCCATCGTCGTGCCAGGTCGACGACGGTCCGGGAAGCGGAGGTGAGCAGGTAGGCGCCGCGCGTGGTGACGTCCTCCGGTGGGACCGCGGCCCGGTGGAGGACCCAGTCCCGGCCACGCGCGCCCGGCCCCGACGGGTTGACCAGGTGCACCGGGTCGCCGCCGTCCCGTGCGCGCGGTGGCCGCGGCAGCGCCCACACCCAGGCGGCGGTGTCGGCGGCGAGGGGCATCGTCCCGGCGCCGACGGACTCGGACACCGCCAGCGCGTGCAGGCCCGGGATGCGCCGGGTGCGCTCCACCTCGGCCCAGTCGGCCGCGGAGACGTAGGAGCCCGGACGGACCCGGCGCAGTTCGCCCCGGCGGACGGCGGCCGCGATCTCGCGATCGGTCATGCCGCGGTCGAGGAGCCCCCGGCGGGTCAGCAGGCCGAGCCGCTGGCGGGCGACCTCGCGGGTCTCGAGGGGCAGGACGAGGGACATGCCGCCACGGTCGCCGACCGGACGCGCCAGCGGGGCCTGTCCGGGCGATCTGTGGACAGCGGGCGCGGCTGTGGAGGGCTGGCTGGCCAGCGGGGTGGGAGTTCGTCGCCGACGGTGGGAGGCCGTCTCGACCACCTCCCACCGTGCACGATCGCCTCCCACCCCCGCGGGACCCCGGGCGGGGGAGGATGGGGGCGTGCCGCACACCTCACCGACCGACGGGTGGACCACCTGCGCCCTGGGCCACCGGCACTGGGGGCTGGTCGGCGCCGCGGGACTGCTGGTGCACCGGCCCGGACCGGGGGGCACCGAGGCGCTGCTGCAGCACCGGGTGGAGTGGAGCCACCACGGCGGCACGTGGGGCACGCCGGGCGGCGCGCTGGACCTCGGCGAGACCCCCGCCGACGGCGCGCTGCGCGAGGCGCGGGAGGAGCTCGGCCTGCTGCCGGGCCAGCTCGCCCTGGGGGCGCAGTCGGTCGACGACCACGGCGGCTGGAGCTACACCACCGTGCTGGCGGTCCCGACCGGCGACCTGGACCCCTCGGGCCTGGTGCTCAACCGGGAGAGCACCGAGGTCGCCTGGCTGCCGCTGGCCGACCCGGGCGTGGTGCTCCACCCCGGGCTGGCCGCCAGCCTGCCCTCGCTGCGGGCGCTGATCGGCTGAGCGGTCTCCACCAGCCGCACCCGCGCGGGCACGAAGCCGGTGCGCCGCTGGTGGTAGCGGGTGCCGGCCGCGGTGAGCAGCATCGAGCCGGAGACCACCAGGGTCCGCACGTCCTCGGCGAGCAGGTGCTCGACCACGGCCAGGTGCAGCAGCGAGCGCAGCGCCGCGCCGGCCGGGTTGCCCGGGGCGGTCACCAGGGTGGCCAGACCGCCGACCTGCCCGTCGAGCACCAGCTCGGCCAGGCCCACCGCCTCGCCCTCGGCCGTGCGGGCCACCAGGATCCGCGTGCACACGCCGTCCAGGCCGAGCTCCAGCACCATCGCCGCCGGGTCCTGGTGGCGCAGCCGGGCCACGACGTCGACGGAGGCGCGGCGCTCGGCGTCCGTGGTGACCAGGGTGCAGGTCAGCCCGGCCTTCCTCGCCCGCGTCACGTTGGTGCGCAGCGCCTGGCGCGGCCGCCCGGACAGGTACTCCGCCGTGGTGGCGGGCAGCTGCAGCACCGCGACCGGGCCGCGGTCCCAGACGGCGACCCGGGCGTCACCGCCGAACCAGCGGCGCAGCTCGGTGCCGGTCGCGCCCCGGCCCAGCGGCAGGTCGACGACGGGCAGGCTGCGCAGCACCCGCAGCGTGGCGGCCAGGCCGGCCCGGGCCGCGGCGTCGCCCAGCGCGGTGCGCACCTTCGCGAGGGACCCGGGTGCACGGTGCACGGCCGAGGCCCACTGGGCGGCGGCTTCCACCGCGGCGTCCTCGGGCCAGTCGGAGGTCCTCCGCACGCCGTCCGCCTGCTGCGCCATGGTCAACCCCCTCCACGACCTGCCGGGCACCCGGCGGGCGGGCTGACCGTAGGGGCCCGACCTGGCAGTTCGCTGGCGACACGCGGGCGTTCCGTTCCGGCATGATCGCCGTGTGACCAACCGTGCCGCCCGGGTCCTCTGGGGTGTCCTCGCCGCCGTCGTCGTCCTCTCGGTGCTCACCGAGTTCGGCCGGTCGCTGAGCGGGGCGAACCTGCTGGTGCCGACCGAGGACCCGGGCACCGGCACCCGGGTCGTCCGGTTCTGGAGCTACTTCACGATCCAGAGCAACGTGCTCGTGCTGTTGTCGGTGCTGCCGCTGGTGCGCGACCCGCAGCACGACGGGCGGTGGTGGCGGCCGCTGCGGCTGACCGCGCTGCTGGGCATCACCGTCACCGGGCTGGTCTACGCGGTCGTGCTGGCGCCGCTGCAGCACCCCACGGGCCTGGGCGCGGTCACCAACGCGGGCCTGCACTACGTCGCCCCGCCGCTGGCCCTGCTCGGCTGGCTGGTGCTCGGCCCGCGCCCGCGGGCCACGTGGGCGACGGTCGGCTGGGCGATGGTCTGGCCGCTGGCCTGGATCGCCTACACCCTGGTCCACGGCGCGGTCAGCGGCTGGTACCCCTACCCGTTCCTGGACGTCGGCGAGCTGGGCTACGCGGTCGCGCTGCGCAACACCGGGCTCGTCGCCGTCCTGGCGCTGGTCCTGCTGTCGCTGTTCCGCCTGCTGGACCGGCGGCTGCCGGCCACCGACCCGCGGCCGGCGGTCACCGACCCGGGGGCACCGGTCACCGACCGACGGTGACCGCGACCAGCCGGTGGTCCCCGAACGGCAGCTGACGGACCTCCGGGTCGCTGCCCCGGGCGCCGTGCAGGGACAGCACGTGGTCGAACTGCACCTTGGGGTCCGGCGCCGGCCAGGTGCGCTCGGCGACCAGCCGCCGGCCGCCGGTGACCAGCGCCGACAGCGACCCGCCCAGGTTGAGGTCCCCGGCGACGACGACCGGCCCGGGCAGGTCGGCGACCCAGCGGTGCACCCGGCGCAGCTGCCGGGCCGCGCTGGGCGCGGAGAAGGACAGGTGGGTGCCGACGACGGTGAGCCCGTCGAGCTCGGCGGCGACGGCGGCCCGCGGCTCGTCGGGGAACCACCACAGCTTCCGGGCGCCGGTGCGCGGGTCGGGCGCGACCAGCGGCAGCTTGAGCGGACCCGGGTCCAGGTGCAGCACGTGCCAGCGGCGCACCGGCAGCCGCGAGACCAGCGCGATCCCGTAGTGCGGGCCGGTCAGCGCGCCCTGGTCGAGCACCGGGTGCAGCCGGGACCAGGACGCGAAGGGGTCCGGCGTGCCGGCCAGGGTGGGGGCGAACCGCCAGTCGGCCGCCCCCAGCGCCTCGGCGACCACCGCGGGCTGGTGCACCCCGTGCGAGCGCGGCTGGTCGACGTCGACCTCCTGCAGCGCGAGGACGTCGACGCCCAGCTCCGCGACGACGGAGGTGAGCGTCGCGGCCTCGACCGAGCGGCCGGACGCGTCCCGTCCCGAGGCCAGGTTGAGGGAGCCGACGCGCACCGGCACAGGGTGCAGGTTCCGCGCAGGTCCGGCACGCCGGTCGCGTCTGCGCGGCGGCGAGCGGGGTAGGGCCCGGGCATGACGACGGTCGGCGAGCACGTGGTGGCACGGCTGGGGGAGTGGGGCGTGCGGCGCTTCTACGGCTACCCCGGCGACGGGATCGGCGGGGTGATGAGCGCCCTCCGCAGGGCGGTGGACGCCGGCGACGCGGAGTTCGTGCAGGTCCGGCACGAGGAGACCGCGGCCTTCGCGGCCTGCGCCGACGTCAAGTACGGCGGCTCGCCGATCGGCTGCGCGGTGGTCACCAGCGGCCCGGGTGCGGTGCACGCGCTCAACGGCCTCTACGACGCCAAGCTCGACCACGTCCCGGTGGTGGCGCTGCTCGGGCACACCGCGCGCAACGCCCAGGGCAGCGGCTACTACCAGGAGGTCGACCTGCTCAACCTGGTCAAGGACGTCGCCGGGGCCTACGTCGCCCAGGTGAGCGAGCCCAGCCAGGTGCGGCACGTCGTCGACCGCGCGGCCCGGATCGCGCTGGCCCACCGCACGGTCACCGCCGTGGTGCTGCCCAGCGACGTGCTCGTCGAGGACGCCGTCCTGGAGCCGCCGGACGCCCACGGCTACGCCCACACCAGCGCCGTCCCCAGCACGACCGCGACCGTGCCGCCGGCGGCCGCGCTGCGCGAGGCGGCCGCCCTGCTCGACGGCTGCGAGAAGGTGGCGATCCTCGCCGGGGCCGGCTGCCTGGGTGCGACCAGCGAGCTGACCGCGGTGGCCGACCGGCTCGACGCCGGGGTGGCCAAGGCGCTGCTGGGCAAGGCCGTGCTGGACGACCGGCTGCCCTGGGTGACCGGCGCGATCGGCCTGCTGGGCACCCGGGCCAGCTGGGACCTCATGCGCGAGTGCGACGGCCTGCTGATCGTCGGGTCGACCATGCCGTACTCGGACTTCTACCCCGCCCCCGGGCAGGCGCGGGCGGTGCAGATCGACATCGACGGCGCCAACTGCGGGCTGCGCTACGACACCGAGGTCAACCTGGTCGGTGACGCCCAGGAGACGCTGGCCGCGCTGCTGCCCCTGCTGCGCACCGACCGCGACGGCAGCTGGCGCGAGCAGGTGGGGCAGTGGACGCACGCCTGGCGGGAGCAGTCCGCCGCCCGGGTCGCCGCGAAGACCCACGAGCTGAACCCGGAGTTCGTCGTCCGGGAGCTGTCGGACCGGTTGCCCGACGACGCGATGCTGGCCGTCGACTGCGGGACGGCGACCAGCCACTTCGCCCGGGACGTCGACCTGCGCCCCGGCATGCTGGCCAGCCTGAGCGGCACGCTGCTGTCGATGGGCGGGGCGCTGCCCTACGCCATCGCCGCGAAGAACGCCCACCCCGACCGGCCGGTGTTCGCCCTCGTCGGCGACGGCGCCATGCAGATGAACGGCGTCAACGAGCTCATCACGGTCAGCCGGTACTGGCGCACCTGGGCCGACCCGACCTTCGTCGTCCTGGTGCTGAACAACCGCGACCTGTCGTTCGTGACCTGGGAGATGCGGGCGATGGTCGGCGACGTCCCCTTCGCGGAGAGCCAGGACCTGCCCGACGTGCCCTACGCGGACTGGGCGCACCTGCTCGGCCTGGGCGGACGGCGGATCAGCGAGCCCGGCGAGGTGGCCGGGCTGTGGGAGGAGGCGCTGGCGGCCGACCGACCGTTCGTGGTGGACGCCGTGGTCGACGCGAACGTGCCGCTCATCCCGCCGCACCTGACCCTGGAGCAGGTGGTGAACACCGCGAAGTCCCAGCTGAAGGGCGACCCGAGCGCCCCGCTGGTCATCGCCGACGGGTTGCGCGAGGCGGTGGGGGCACCGGCGAAGGGCCTGTGGCACCGGGCCAAGGACGCGATCACCGGCGGGTAGCGTCCGGCCCGTGAGTGCACTGGACGGCGTCTCGGAGACCTTCGACCCCGCGGCGTGGGAGCAGGTGCCCGGCTTCGAGGGCCTGACCGACCTCACCTACCACCGGGCCGTCGACGCCGGCGTCGTGCGCGTCGCGTTCGACCGGCCCGAGGTGCGCAACGCCTTCCGGCCGCAGACGGTCGACCAGCTGCTGCAGGTCCTCGAGCACGCCCGGCTGGACACCTCGGTGGGCTGCGTGCTGCTCACCGGCAACGGCCCCAGCCCGCGGGACGGCGGCTGGGCGTTCTGCTCCGGCGGTGACCAGCGGGTGCGTGGCCGGTACGGCTACGAGGCCGGTGCCGGGGTGGCCGGGCGGCTGCACATCCTGGAGGTGCAGCGGCTGATCCGCTTCATGCCCAAGGTCGTGGTGTGCGTCGTCCCCGGGTGGGCGGCCGGCGGCGGGCACAGCCTGCACGTGGTGGCCGACCTGACGCTGGCCAGCGAGGAGCACGCCCGGTTCAAGCAGACCGACGCCGACGTGGGCAGCTTCGACGGGGGCTACGGCTCGGCCTACCTGGCCCGCCAGGTGGGGCAGAAGTTCGCCCGCGAGATCTTCTTCCTGGGCAGCGAGTACTCCGCGGCCGACGCGCACCGGATGGGCATGGTCAACGCCGTCGTCCCGCACGCGGAGCTGGAGACCCGGGCGCTGGAGTGGGCGCGCACGATCGTGACCAAGAGCCCCACCGCGCAGCGGATGCTGAAGTACTCCTTCAACCTGGTCGACGACGGCCTGGTCGGCCAGCAGCTGTTCGCCGGCGAGACCACCCGGCTGGCCTACATGGCCGAGGAGGCCGTCGAGGGCCGCGACTCCTTCCTGGAGAAGCGGCCCGCCGACTTCTCGCGTTTCCCCTGGCACGTCTGACCTGATCTTCCGGACGCTCACGGGCCGTAGTGGCTTACCGTGTTACGTGTGACGCGCAGACGCTGGACGGTGTCGGTCGTTGTGGTGACTCCACTCAGTCGTGCACGATGGACCCCGTGACGAGCACCGACCTGCCCGCCAGCGCCCCGCACCGATCCCCGGGCCGGCCGCTGAGCCCCGAGCTGTCCGAGCAGCTGGTGGCGGTCGCCGTCGACATCCTGGCCGACGAGGGCTGGGGCCGGCTCAACAGCGACCGGGTCGCCGCCCGCGCCCGGGCCGGCAAGGCCGGCATCTACCGGCGCTGGCCCACGATGTCGGCGCTGGTGCGGCACGCGGTCAGCGGCTTCGACCTGGTCGTCTGCCCCGAGGACACCGGCTCGCTGCGCGGGGACCTGGTGGCGCTGCTGCAGCCGTGGACCCAGGAGCTGTCCCGCGAGGAGCGCGCCGCTGCCGGTCTGGTCGGCGCGGCCCGGCACGACGACGAGCTGCGGGCCGGGCTGGACACCGCGGTGGTGCAGCCGCTCGGCGCCGTCCTGGACGAGCTGGCCCGGCGCGCCGGTGCCCGCGGCGAGCCGGTCGACCCCGAGCGGCTGGCCCTGCTGCGCACCCTGGTGCAGGCCCTGTGGTGGGAGCGCTACACCGCGTTCTCCACGCCGCTGCCCGAGGCCGAGGTGGCCGCGCTGGTCGACTCCGTCCTGCTGCCGGCGGTCACGGCTCCCGTCTGACCGTCCCCGGGTCGGTCCGGCGGGCCACCCGCAGGTCGGCGGGCAGACCGCGCTCGAGCTCGGCCACCCGCCGGAACGCCGCCGGGGTGTCGGGCCGGTCGGTCAGCTGGGCGAACCCGGTGCCCACCGCGTCCAGGGCCGGTCGGCTGCGCCGCCGGGCCTCCTCGGCCACCGCGCGGGTGCCGCGCAACCCCTGGTCGGCCTCGCGGATGACCGCCACCTGCTCGGCCAGGGCGACCCGACCGCTGGTCAGCAGCAGGGCGCTGGTCAGCGCGGCCACCAGCCGCAGGTCGGCCAGGTCCCCGAGCTGGGCCACCCAGGTCTCCCGCAGCGCCCGGGCCAGCCGGTCCTCGCCGTCGCGCAGCAGTTCGCGCTGGTGCACGCGGAGGGCCGGGGTGGCGATGGTGGCGGCGGCGAACGCACCGCCGTCGGGACGGCGCAGCAGCCCGGGGACGGCGAGCACGTGCCGGCTGATCCACGCGTGCGCGGTGGCCACCGCCCCGGTGCCGGGGGCGCGGTGCGCCACGGCCCGGGCGGGGCCGGCCACCCACGGCGCGCGGCCGGCGAAGTAGAGGTCCTCCTTGGTCGGGTAGTGGTTGAAGACGGTCTGCACGGCCACGTCGGCGGCATCGGCCACGTCGGCCACGGTCACCGCGTCGAAGCCCCGCTCGGCGAACAGCCGCTGGGCCACGACCCGCAGCTCGTCGTGCGTGCGCGCCTTCTTCCGTGCCCGGCGGTCGACGGGTGCGTCCCCCATGGCTTGTGATCCTAAAGTGGGAGCGGTCACACGGTGCGGCGTCAGGCCCGGTCGCCGGCCCAGTCCGCCGACACCGCCTGCGCCCAGGAGCGGAGCAGCACCGGCAGGTCGACCACGTCCAGGTCGGCGGCGATGTCGGCCACCGTGGAGCGCCACTGCGTGGGCGGGGCGTCGAGCACGGGGCGGCGGGCGCCCTCCCCGAGCTGGGCCCGCAGCCGCGCGAGGGCGTCCGGCCCGCCGCCGTGCTGGGCGTCGTAGGCAGCCGTCGCGAGCTCGACCAGCCCGGCGGCGCGCACGTCGCTGGGCGCCTCGTCGCGCAGTCCCCGGACCGTGACGTCGAACAGCCGGGTGCAGCTGGGGGAGGCACCCCCGTGCCGGACCTCCAGGCCGGGGACGGCGGCCAGCACGGCGCCGCACCCGGGGCACCGCGACACCACGGTGGGCGGCTGCGGGAGGGTGGAGGACCCGTCGGTGGGGCTGGCGGGGGTCACCTCGGTCATCCTTCCGCACGGACCGGTGCCGCGCTGGAGGCAGGGGGTTACGCCACCGGGGTGTCCGGGCACCGGGTGCGGATGGCTCCGCGCATCGCCGTCCTCGACGTCGACGGCACCCTCGTCGACTCCAACTACCACCACGCCCTGGCCTGGTACCGGGCTTTCCGGTCGCTCGGGGAGACCGTGCCGGTGTGGCGGCTGCACCGGCTGATCGGCATGGGCGGGGACCAGCTGGTCGCCGCGGTGGGGGGCGACGAGCTGGAGGAGCGGCTCGGCGACGCCGCCCGCGACCGGTGGGAGCAGGAGGTGCAGCCCCTGCTCGGCGAGCTGTCCCCGCTGCCCGGCGCCCGGGACCTGCTCGTCGCCGTCCGGGAGGCCGGGCACCGCCTGGTGCTGGCCAGCTCGGGCAAGTCCGACCAGGTCGACCACTACCTGGACCTCCTGGACGCCCGGAACCTGGCCGAGGCCTGGACCACCAGCGACGACGTCGAGGCCTCCAAGCCCGCGCCGGACCTGCTGCGGACCGCGCTGACCAAGCTCGGCGAGCCCGAGGACGCACCGGCCGTCGTCGTCGGCGACTCGGTCTACGACGTGGAGGCGGCGAAGCGGGCGGGGATGCCCGCCTACGTCGTCCGGTCCGGCGGGTTCGGGGACGACGAGCTGCGCGCGGCGGGCGCCGTGGAGCTCTACGACACCCCCGCCGACCTCACCGCCGCCCTCGACTCCACCCCGCTGGGCCGCCAGCGTTGATCAGGGAGGTTGATCCAACTCCGTCCTGGCTCACGAGATCCGGTGAACCAGGACGGACGTCGATCAACTCCCCTGATCAACGCTGCGCACGGGCGGGGGCAGCGGCGGGGAGCTAGGCGGCGCGCTCCACGTACTCCCGGACGGCGACCATCGGCGGGCGCTGGTCCACCGCCACCGGCACGCTGGTGGGGACGAAGCCCTCGCCGTCGTGGGCGAACTGGGTGAGCAGCCCGCCGGGGGCGCTGCGGTGCCGGTCGCTGCTGCCGCGCGAGGCCCGGGACAGCACGGTGGACACGATCTGCCCGGCCATCACGCCCAGCGCCTCGTCGGTCTGGTGCGAGTGCACGCGGGTGCCGAGGTCGACCTGGGCCAGCCCGGGGAGCCCGCACACCTGCAGCAGGTCGACCAGCAGGCCCACCTCCACGCCGTAGCCGGACACGAAGGGCACCTGCTCCAGCGCCGAGCGCCGTCCGGCGTACTCCCCGCCGAGGGGCTGCACGAAGCCGGCCAGCTCGGGCCACAGCGCGTTGAGCAGCGGGCGGGCGGTGAGCTCGGTGACCCGTCCGCCGCCGGCCGGGCGGACCTGGCCGTCGACGGTGAGCGGGCGGGTGTAGCAGCCCTTGACGTAGGACACGCGGGGCTCGGTGAGCAGCGGGGTGAGCAGGCCGGGGACGTAGTGCGCGGTGTCGTTGAGCAGGTCGGAGTCCATGAACACGACCAGGTCGCCGGTGGTGGCGGCCAGCGACTTCCACAGCGCCTCGCCCTTGCCGGGGCGCGAGCCGAGCGCGGGCAGCACGTCGGCGGTGGCCACCACGGTGGCGCCGGCGGCCCGCGCGACCGCGGCGGTGTCGTCGGTGGAGTCGGAGTCCATGACGACCAGCTCGTCGACCAGCGGGACGTCGTCCACCCAGCGGGCGACCAGGTCGGTGACCAGGCCCCCGACGGTGGCGGCCTCGTTGCGTGCGGGCAGCACGACGCTGACCCGGTGCCCGCCGGCACGCTTGGCGGTCAGCAGGGCGTCGGCGTCGATCTCGGCCACCGAGGTGGCCGACGTGGTGCGGTGCTCGAACCAGGCGCGGGCGTCGGGTCGCATGGGCACCACTGTCGGCCACGCATGCGCGTCGTGTCGCGCTGGTGGGACCGGGTTCACGTGATCTTCACAGGAGCGGAACAGCAGCGGTGATCAGGGGTGGCGGACGACGCGGCCCCCACCGCAGGCCCAGGCCACCCGCAGGCCCACCCGGGCACGGTCGAGCAGGTCGCCGGGGGAGCGCTCGGCCGACGCCGCGGTCAGCCCGCCGGCGGCCGGCCGGCCGCTGACCCGCTCGGCCACCGACAGCAGCCGGTCGGCCACGGCGTCGAGGTCGGCGGGCAGCACGGCGAGCACCACGACGACGTCGTCGCCGTCGGTGCCCACCCAGTCCTCGGTGCGCGACTCCCGGCGCAGCGCCGACCGGACGGCGGCGGTCTGGGCCGGACCCTCGACGGCGACGACCAGCACCGAGGCCAGCGGGCCGGCGACGAGCAGGGCAGCCGCCAGCGAACCGGCGCTCGGCGGCGCGGTCACGGGGTGCTCCAGCAGGGTCACACGGTGGTGATCGGCTCCTGTGCCGGTGCACTTGAGGCCCGCGGGTCGGGGTGCCCCAGGTCGGTGAGCCAGCCGCGCAGCACGCGGTGCAGGTGCTCGGCGCCGACCACCTCCCCGGGCTCGGCGAACCCGGCGGGGTGCAGCAGGAAACCGCGCTGCTGCGGGCCGCCCAGGCCGCCGTGCGAGCCCACGTGCGGCTCGAAGGCCGAGGCCTCCTCCGTGGTCGGGTCGAACCGGCTGTTGATCATCACGTCGGCGCAGTGCGGGAAGGTGGAGGTGCGAGCCACCAGCCGGGCGGCGTGCTCGCCGTAGGGCGCCAGCGGGTCCTCGCCGATCACCGTGCCGGAGTCCAGCCGGTGCAGGCCGTCGCGGCCGAGCACGACCGGGCCGAACTCGGTGGAGTGCACCAGCAGGAACCCCACCCCGGGGTGGTCGACCAGCGTGGGGAGCAGGGTCGGCCAGCGCCGCTCGATCTCCTCGATCGGCACCCGCCCGGCCAGGTCGGTGAAGGAGACCATCGCGGTGTGGCCGCTGACCACGCAGACCACGCCGGGGGCGACGCGGGCGACCTTGCCGGGGGCACCGGCGGTGTCGCGGGGCGTGTGCTCGGCCGACCCGGCCCGCTCCACCCGGTCGCGCAGCCGGCGGGCGACCAGACCCGGGCCGCTGGCCGCCTCGGCGATCGCGGCGCCGACCTGCCAGCCCTCGGTGGCCCGCTGCCGGTGGCCGCGGCGGTGGGCCTCCGCGGTGGGGCCGCCGCACAGCCGGCCGACCAGCTCCTCGATGGTCTCGCCGAAGCGCTGCGCGAAGGCCTGGCCCTGGGTCTGGCCGTGGTCGGACAGGCAGACCAGGTGGTAGGGCCGGGGCGCGAGCTGGGTGGCCCGCCACAGCCGGCCGATCTGCTGGTCGATCGAGCGCAGCACCTGCAGGGTGTCGAACCGCTCGATGCCGGAGTGGTGGGCGACCTCGTCGTAGCCGAGGAAGTCCGCGTAGGCCACCGGCCGGCCGGCCAGCATGTCCTCGATGAGGGCGGCCACCACGACGTCGCGGGCGATGACCGTCGTCCCGGGGCGGGCCAGCGGGTAGAGCCCCCCGCGGTCGATCCGCGGCCGGACGTCGGCCCGCCGCTGCCGGCCGGCGGCCACCAGCTCCCGGACGACGTCCACCAGCGACACCGCCAGGGTGCGCAGCGCGTTCACCGGGTTGGCGAAGTAGGCGTAGTAGCCGGCGCCCACCCGGTCGCGGCCGCGTCGCGTGCGCCGGGACCCCTTCGGGACGACGACGGCCAGCGAGCTCATGGTGAGCGAGACGTAGCGGGCGTCGCCGGTGAACAGGTTGCCCCGCCCGGCGCCGTCGGGGGCCAGCAGCCCGCCGCCGTCGGAGTGCCGGGCCTCGACCAGGGCGGCGTCCTCGGGGTGGGAGACGCTGACGACCTTGTCCCGCTCCTTCTCGTACCAGCGGAAGCCGACGACGTCGTGGTTGGAGCCGTGCAGGATGCCGCACACGCTGGCGCCGGTCTGCGAGCTCCAGTCGGTGTGCCACGAGGTGAGCCGGTGGCTGCCCTCGCGCAGCCAGGCGGCCAGCGTGGGCATCGTGCCGTCGCGGACGGCGCGCTGCGCGGTGGCGTGGCCCAGGCCGTCGACCTGGAGGAACAGCACGCCGGGCACCGGGGTGGCCTCGCCCCCGGTGCGCCTGCGGGCGGCCCGGCGGAAGAACAGCTCGTCCTCGTCGAGCGCCAGCAGGCTGCTGATCAGCGCGGCCACCCCGGCCATGGAGACCGCGACGACGACGGAGGTCTTGAACGAGGTGACCTCGACCCCGGGGATGGCCAGGAAGATGCCGAGGACCCCGGCGCCCAGCACGACGAACCCACCCAGGCCGAGGGTGAAGAAGGCGATCGGCAGCGCGATGCGCATGAGCAGCGGCCACACGACGCCGGCCAGCACGCCCAGCAGCAGCGCGGCCACCGGGGGCTGCCACCAGTCGGTCATGGCGAACCCGGTGAGCCAGCGGTCCAGCAGCAGCAGGGCGCCGGTGGTCAGCGCCCAGACCAGCAGCACGCGGGCGACGATCCGCCCGCCGGTGAGCACCCGGCCCGGGGGCCGGTGCGGGGGCATCACGACGGGTGCTCCTGCGCGGCCCCGGCCCGGGCGGCCTTGGCCCTGCGCCGTCGGGAGGCGACCAGGTTGGAGACCAGCCCGACCAGCAGCACCAGGCCGGTGGCGACGAGGGTGGCGACCAGCGGGTTGTCGAAGATGCCGCCGCTGACCACGCCCAGCAGCGCGTAGGCGACCGCCCACAGCGCGGCCGCGGCGAACGAGGCCGGCAGCAGCCGCCGCCACGGGTAGGCCAGCGCGCCGGCCGCGACCAGCACCGGGATGCGGCCGGCGGGCAGCAGCCGGCCGACGACGACGATCTGCCAGCCGTGCGCGGCGAACTGGCCGCGCACCTCCTCCAGCCGGTCGGCGTGCTGGCCGCGGGCGACCCAGCGCACCGCGGCGGGCCCGCCGAACCGGGCGATCGCGAAGGTGACGACGTCGCCGGTGAACGCGGCGAGGGTAGCCAGCAGCAGGACCAGCGCGATCTCCAGCCGGTCGGTGGTCATCGCCACCGCGGCGGCCACCGACAGCAGCGGGCCGGTGGGCACCACGGGCACGATCGAGCCCAGCAGCACGCCGCCGAACAGCACCGGGTAGCCCAGCGAGCTGCTGTCGGTCCAGCCTGAGGCCAGCACCTGCACGCTCACAGCGCCACCGCCGCGCCGGGCTCGGTGACCAGCACCCGGGTGGGCAGGCCCGCCGCGGCGACGTCGGCGGCGAAGCGGCGCGGCGGGTCGACCAGCAGCGAGCGCATCCGCCGCGTGCCGGCCACGCCGGGCAGCGCGAGGGTGCCCCAGTGCACGGGGACGGCGACGTCCGGCCGCAGCAGCGAGCACGCCAGCGCCGCGCCGGCGGGGTCCATGTGGCCCGGGCCGAGGGTGAGGCCCCAGCCCCACACGGGCAGCAGCGCGACGTCGACGGGCGCCAGGTCGGTCATGGCCGGGAAGACGTCGGTGTCGCCGGCCGCGTAGACGGTGCGGCCCCCGCCGCTGATCAGGTGGCCCATGGCGACGGCGTCCGGCCCGCGGGTCGAGCGCGGCCCCCACCGGTGGCCGCTGTGCACGGCCTGCACCCCGGTGACGGTCAGCCCGCCGTCGGTGAGCGACTCCCCGGGCGCGAGCTCCTCGACGCGGGTGAACCCGTGGCCGCGCAGCCAGTCCCCGCCGCCGGGCGGGACGACGACCCGGGTGCCGCGGCCGAGCAGCCGCAGCGAGGGCAGGTGGGTGTGGTCGCCGTGCAGGTGGCTGAGCAGCACCAGGTCGACGCCGGCCCGCGCGGAGGCGGGCAGCGGCGGCGCCACCCGGCGCAGCGGGCCGACCCGGCCGGTGAGCAGCGGGTCGGTGAGCACGGTGCGGCCGGCCAGTTCGACCCGGACGGTGGAGTGTCCGAGGAACGTCAGGCTCACCCGGCCAGTATCCGGGTGCCCGCCGGTCCTGCAGCGAGCTCCTGCTGCACCCGGGCGAAGGGGACGTTCCGCAGGTCCTCGCGGGTGCGCACCATCGACACCCCGCACTCCATGACGCGGTCGAGCAGCGGCCCCGGGCCGATGCCGTGGGCGACGGTGCGCAGGCCGAACATGTCGGCGCTGGCCACGATCGCCCGCACCCGGAGCAGCAGGTCCTGCTCGTCCCGGGCGCCGAGCGCGGAGACGTCGATCCGGACGCTGGTCAGCGGCACCCGCGACAGGTGGGCGTAGAGGGTCTGGCCCATGCCGAAGTCGTCGAGGCACAGCCGGACGCCGGCGGCGCGCAGCTCGTGCAGCGCGGGCACCAGGTCGGCGGTGGAGGTGAGCACGGCCTCCTCGGTGAAGACCAGCGACAACCGGCCCGGCGGCAGCCCCGAGGCGGCCAGGGCGGAGTGGACGTCGTCGACCAGGCGCCCGGCCTGCACGTGCCCGGCGGGCAGGTCCAGCGCGAGCAGGGTGATCGCGGGCAGGGAGGCGGCGTGCCGGGTGGCCTCGGCGAGGACCCAGGTCTGCAGCTCGGCGTCGCAGCCCTGCCGGCCGGCGGCGGCCCACAGCTCGGCGGCGGGGAGCAGGGCGCCCGACGGGTGGGCCCAGGACGGTTCGCCGTGCATCGCGCGCTCCTGGCCGGTGCGGCCGGTGACGCTGTAGCGCAGCTCGACCTCGCCGCCGGCCAGCGCCGCGGCGACCGAGCCGGCCGCGTCGCCGCGGGCGCCGCCGTCCCAGACCCGGACGCAGCCCTTGCCGGCGCGCTTGGCCGCGCGCAGGGCGGTGTCGGCCTCGCGGAAGGCCAGCTGGCCGCTGCCGGGCCGCAGCTCGGCGACCCCGACGCTGGCGCCCAGGGCGAAGGTGCGGTCGGCGGTGCGGTGCGGCAGCGCCATCGCGTCGACGACGCGCTGGGCGGCCTCGACCGCCTCGGGGACGGTGCCGTCGACGACCACGGCGAACTCGTCGCCACCGAGCCGGCAGACGACGTCCTGGTCGCGGACGACGGTGCGCAGCCGGCGGGCGACCTCGACCAGCAGCTGGTCCCCGGCCTCGTGGCCGGCCACGTCGTTGACCGCCTTGAACCCGTCGAGGTCGAGCACCAGCAGGCAGCGCTCGCCGGCGGGGGCGGCCAGCTCCTCGAACAGCAGCGCGCGGTTGGGCAGCCGGGTGAGGTGGTCGGTGTAGGCCATCCGCTCCAGCTCGCGCTCGCGGCGCAGCCGGACGGTGGCGTCGCGCAGGTGCAGCACCCGGCGGCCCTGGCCGGCGCGCTGGTGCTGGGTGACCTCGAGCTCGGCGGGCTGGCCGGCGTCCCCGGGGACCCGCAGGTGCAGGGTCGGGACCCCGGCGGTCAGCGCCGCGCCGGCGGCCTCGCGGTCGGCGGGCACCAGCAGGTCGAGCAGGTCGCGGTCGGCGGCGTCCTCGCCCACCCCGAGCAGGGTGCGGGCGGCGGGGGAGGTGAAGCGCAGCCGCAGGTCGTCGTCGACGATGACCACGCCGTCGCTGCTGCCCTCGACCAAGGCGCGCACGTCCTCCTCGTTGCGCACCAGGTCGGCCACCAGGCCGGTGCTGGTGCGGATGCGGATCGTGCTGCGGACCAGCAGCAGCCCCACGACGGCGGCCAGCGCGGTCATCGACCACGGGGTGACCGCCTGCCCGCGCAGCAGCGCGACCAGCAGCGCGACGGGCACCCCACCGAGCGCCACCAGGGTGATCGCCAGCCCGGCGACGTTGACCCGCGGGCTGCGGGCGGCGACGTCCTCGGGGGAGGAGGGCCGGCGGGGGGCGGTGGCGACGGCGGCGACGCCGGCCTCCAGCGCCAGCAGGCAGGCGAGGTCCCCGATGCCCTGCCAGAGCAGGCCGGGCCGGTCCAGCCCGACGGCCAGCATGGCCGCGGCGAGGGCGACCATCGAGCTCATGACCACCATCGCGGTGGCCGGGCGCTGCAGCTCGCGGGTGGTCACCGTCAGGACCGCGCCGGCCAGGCCGACGGCGAGCACCGCGTACCCGGCGTAGGCCAGCACCAGCGGGGTGGGCGTGCGGACCGCGTCGGGGGCCGACAGCGCGAGCACGTCGACCACGAAGGCCAGCGCCAGCACCACGGCGGCGCCGTCCACCAGCAGCGCGGCGCTGCGGCCGCGGCGCACCTCGGTGGCCAGCCGGACGCAGACCAGCGGGGGGATGACGAGGACCGGCAGCAGCAGCACGTCGCCGAGGCCGGCCACGCCGAAGGAGTCGCCGAACCCGCTGCCGGTGACCAGCGCCGCGACGGAGAACAGCGCACCGGACCCGGCGAGCAGCCGCCACGACGTCCCCCGCCGTCCGGTGGTGCCCCGGGCCAGCCGGGCCGCGCGGACGGCGCTGACCGCGGTGAGCAGCCCGAGCGCGGTGTTGTCGGCCTGGAACCCGACGCTGGTCGCCGGGGTGACGGCGAGCGCGGCGGCCAGCACGACCGCGCCCAGCAGCACGGCCAGCGCGCTGCGGCGCAGCTGCCCGCTCATCGCGCCGCCCCCTGGGCCAGCGCCGCCGGGACGGCCTGCACGGCGCCGGGCAGGGCGGGGAGCTCGGTGGGCCGGGCGAGCAGGAAGCCCTGCACGAAGCGGTGGCCCATGTCGCGCAGCAGCTGCAGCTCGCGCGGGGTCTCCACGCCCTCGACGACGACGTCCAGGCCCAGGCTGGTGCCCAGGTGCAGCACCGAGCGGCACAGCGCCTGGTGCCGCGGGTCGGTCTCGACCGAGGCGAGGAAGGCGCGGTCCATCTTCAGCACGTCGACGGGCAGCCCGACCAGGTAGGCCAGCGAGGACCAGCCGGTGCCGAAGTCGTCGACGGCGATGCGCACGCCGAGCCGGCGCAGGGCGGCCAGCTCGTCGGTCACGTGCGCCTCGTCCAGCAGCACCGACTCGGTGAGCTCGAGGACCAGCCGCTCGGGCGGCAGGCCGCTGGCGGCGAGGGCCTCGCTGACGTCCCCCAGCAGCTCGCCGCTGCGCACGTGCCGGGCGGAGACGTTGACCGCCACGCACAGGTCGGCGTCCAGGCCGGCCACCGCCGCCGTGGCGGTGCGCATGACCCAGCGGCCCAGCGTGGTGACCAGCGCCGACTCCTCGGCCAGCGGCACGAACTCGGCCGGGGAGACCGCGCCCCAGGTGGGGTGCTGCCAGCGCAGCAACGCCTCGACGGAGGTGACCCGCTGCAGCGCGAGGTCGACGACGGGTTGGTAGACCAGCCGCAGCTCGTCGCGGGCGAGGGCCAGGGCGAGGTCGGTGCGCAGCGCCTCGCGGCGGTTCTGCGCGATGAGCAGGGCGACGGAGTGCCGGCGGACCCGGCCGGGGCCCGCGCCGCGGGCGCTGTCCAGCGCCATCGAGGCGCGCCGGAGCACCGCGACCGGCTCCCGGTCGCTGCCCTCCAGTGCGGTGATGCCGGCGCAGGCGGTCAGCCGCAGGCCGTGCACGGGGGCGTCGGCGGGGACGGCGCCGACCAGCCGCTCGGCGAGGGTCTCGGCGTCGCTGATCCCGCCGTCGACGAGGACGGCGAACTCGGCCGGGCCCGAGCGCAGCAGCCGGTCGCCGGTGCGCAGCACCCGGGACAGCCGGCCGGCCAGGTCGCGGGCGACGTCGGCCGCCGGGTCGTCGGGCAGCCCGCCGATGCCGATCTTGACCAGGCCCACCTCGGCGCCGCCGCGGGCGAGCTCGGCGAGCCGGGCGACCAGGGCGCTGCGGTCGGGCAGGCCGGTCTCGGGGTCGCTGCCGCCCAGGGGCAGGGCGTCGGCGACGGCGGGGCGTGCCGGGGTGGCGCGGGTCAGGTCGCGGCAGTGCAGCACCAGGGCGCCGACGGCGGGGTCCTGGCGCAGGTCGCGGACCCGGGCCTGCAGCAGCAGCCAGCGGCCGTCGTCGTGCCGCACCCGGGCGGTGGCCGTGCGGCCCTCGCGGGGGGCGCCGACCTGGGGGGCCAGCAGGGCGGCGGTGAGCGCCGGCCGGTCGTCGGGGTGCACGGCGGTGCGCACGTCGCGGCCCACCAGCCGCTCGGCGGAGCGGCCGATGATGTCGCCGAAGCCGGGGGAGGTCCAGGTGATGGCGAGGTCGCCGTCCAGGATCACCACCGGGTCGACGGCGGAACGGACCACCGCGCGGAAGTAGGCCTGGCTGCGCTGCAGCGTGCGGGTCAGGTCGCGGCTGTCGCGCCACGAGACGGTCTGGTGGGCCGCGAGCAGGACGAGCCCGACGCCGCCGAGGACGGTCTGCGCGACGTCCAGGGCGCCGGTGACCAGCACGCCGCTGAGCAGCAGGCAGCCGGCCGCCAGCGCGGTCAGGTGCGGGAGGACGGCCGCGGCGAAGGACAGCGGGTCGTCCTCGGCCAGCGGCTCGCCGGGGGTGTGGTCCTGCAGGGCCGCGCCGACCAGCAGGGCGAGGCCGAGGGTGGCGGCGACCGCGGTGGCCACCAGCGGCGGGGTGGCGGCGTCCTGCTCGTCGGAGAAGGCCATCAGCACCAGGGCGCCGGTGATCGCGACCTGGCCGGAGAGCGCGAGCACGGCGACCCGGCGCAGCGCACCGGAGGTGCTCGCGACCACGAGCAGGCCCATCGCGGTGAGCAGCGCCAGGGTGGCGCCCAGGGCCACCAGGGTGACGTCGAAGAGGGTGGTCAGGCCCAGCGACCGGCCGCTGACCAGCTCGAAGGTGGCCAGGGCGCACAGCAGGCAGGCGTCGAGGAACAGCAGCAGCGAGGTGACCAGCTGGGCCCTGAGCCGCCGCCAGGTGCCCACCGGGATGAGCCGGAGCAGCGGCGGGACGGTGAGCAGCATCCCGGGCAGCGCGCCGACGGTCATCGGCACGGTCGACCCGGGGGTGTGCAGGGCGAGCGCGGCCCCGGCCCCGGCGACGAGGAGGGCGCCGGCGTACCAGCCCCACACGCCGGGGTGGCAGCTGCGGCGGGCGGCGGCGCGGGCCAGCACGGCGCCGCCGAGGAAGGCCAGCACGGAGAACAGCGCCACGCCGACCTCGGAGAGCGGCGCGGGCTGGGTGGCCGAGACGACGATGCCCGCGGACAGCACGACGGCCCCGGTGGCCACCCGACGGGGTGTCGCGGCCAGCGGGGGGCCGCCGGGCAGTGCCGGGGGGCCAGGGTTCACGGGGTGGTGGTCGGCCCCGGCGGAGGCCGCGTTGAGCGCCCCGCGCCGGTCGTCACCCCTCGGGGTTGACCGGTGACCGGCGTTTCGCGGTGTTGCAGTCGTGGAATGTGGCGTTCACCTGTACGTTCCCGGCACCAGCCCTGCAGTAGCCCGCGAGGTCCCGATGATGTGGCTCTGGCTCTCCCTGATGTGGTTGGCCCTCGCCTGCGCGCTCGGGCTCTGGCTCGGGCGGGTGCTGCGCACCGCCGAGGACAACGAGGACGTGCGCCTGGACGTCGACCGCGCCCTCGAGCGGGAGCTCGCCGGCCTCTGAGCCCCGGGGGTCAGGGGACGAGGGCCTCGACGACGCCCGGGTCGGGCACGGGCACCTCGACGGGCGGCAGCGTCACGACGGCGGCCTCGGTGGGCAGCGCGACCTCGACCGGGGTGGTCGGCACGACCGTGGGGACGGCGGCGGTCACCTGTGCGGCGCGGCTGACCACCGCGGCGGCGGCCGACGCGGCAGCACCCACCGGCGAGGGGACGACGACCCCGCCGGCGCCGGCGGTGGCCTGACCCGGGACGACGACCGCGGCGGCGGTGGGGTCGGCGGCGTCCACGGCCCCCGCCACCTGGCCGTCGGCGGCCTGCTGCACGGCGGCGTCCTGCGCGGGGAGCCCGGCGTCGGCCTGGCCGGCGTCGGCCGGGGCACCGCCCGGGACCCCGGCGCCGGCGGAGGTGCCCGCGGCGGGTGCGTCGGCGGGGGCGGTGCCCTCGGAGGTGTCGGCGGTGCTGCGCACGGTGGTGTCGCCGGCCGAGACCGCCTGGTGCACCAGGACGGCGGCGGGGACGGCGAGGAAGCTGGCGATCCAGATGGCCAGCGCGACGGGCACCCAGCGCACGTCCCGGCCGGGGGCGCGGCGGGTGCCGGTGGCGGGGCCGGTCGTGCCGCGCGAGCCGGTGGCCGGGCCGGTCGTCCCGCGCGACCCGGTGGCCGGGCCCGTCGTCCGGCACGACCCGGTGGCGGTGCCGCCGGTGGCGGGCGCGGCGGTCGGTCCCGTGGTGGGCGCCGCGGTGGCGCCGGTGGACGCGGCGCGGCGGGCGCCGGTGCCGACGCCGTCGGTGGTGATCTGGCCGAAGGCGGGGAACGGCGACCCGTCGCGTGCGGCGCCGGCGGGCTCGTCGACGACGCGCAGGCTGGTCAGCGGGGGCAGCGGCGGGACGGGGGTGGGCAGGGAGGGGGCCTCCAGCACGGAGCCCTCCGACCGGGCGTGCCGTCCGCCCCCGGCGCGATGCCGACTTCCCACGTTCGTCCCCCGGTGAATTGCACGCATGTCATTCAGTGCTGACGGAGAGGGAAGGTAACGGGGCTCTGAGTGACGAACCAGTCCCAATCGGCGTGTCGACAAGGACACGCCGGGTGATGTTCACGCTCACATCCGGCGGGCCGGTACCAGCTGTCCCACCTGTCGCAGATGTCGCGCCCGGGTGCGCCCGCCGATGCCCGGGGAGGTGCCCGCGGCGGGCGGCGCGGACCCATCCGGGCCGAGCCGGGGGCGTCCCCGAACTGAGGGCCGGAGACGACCTGGCACGGATGCTGGGCATCCCGCGCGGGGGATGCCCAGCAGGCGTGCCGAGCCGGGGTCAGGGGGTGCTGGTGGACCCGTCGGTCACCGGCGGGGTGTCGCTGGACGGCGGGGCGGCGGTCTCGTTCGTGGCGGTGGCCTCGCTGGAGCTGGTCGGCGCGGTGCTGGTGCCCGAGCCGCCGCCGGTCGTGGTGCCGCCCGTGGTGGTGCCGCCGGTCGTGGTGCCAGCGGTGGTGGACCCGCCGCCGGTCGAGCCGCCGCCCGCGGAGCCGCTGCCCGTGCCCGAACCCGTACCCGCGCCGGTCCCGGAGCCGGCGCCGGGAGCGGGGACGACGACCTGGGTGCTGCCGCGCGGCGCGGCGGGCGGGGTGGCGACCTGGGGCCGGGCGTCGGTGCCGGGCGCCTCGACGGTGGGCTGCACGGCGTCCGCGCTGCCGGGTGCCACGGTGCCCGAGAGGTCGATGGTGCCCATCCCGGGCACGGTCGACGTCGGTGCGGTGGTCGCCGGGGCCCCGGTGCCGGCCGAGCCGGTGCGGGCGGCCTCGTCGGTGCCGGTGGGCGCGCCGTTGCTGGCGAACCCGCTGGTCAGCAGGACCGCCGCGACGATCGACAGCACCCCGACGCCGACGCCGGCGGGGATCCAGCGGCGCAGCGTGGACGACCGGGCGATCACCGTGCGGTGGGTCAGGGCGGCCCCGGTCTCGACGGCGACGTCCTCGACGGGCTCGTGCCGGCCGGTGTCGGTGACGGCGTAGTGCCGGCCGGTGTCGGTGATGACGTGGTGCCGGCCGGTGTCGGACAGCCACTCCTGGTCGACGGCGTGCCGGCCGGTCTCGACCAGGTCGTCGTGCCGGGCGAACTCGGCGGCGACGTCGACCTCGGTGACCGGCTCGACGACCGGCTGCGGGGCGATGCGCAGGGACGCCGCGTGCGCGGTGCGCAGACCCGGCGCGGGCGGGGGAGCGTCGTCCGGCCCCGTGCTGGCCGGCTCGTCGTCCAGCTCGTCGACCGGCTCGTCGTCGACGTCCGCGAGGTCGTCGGGCACCGCGAGCTCGTCCGCGGCCGGGACGGCAGCCGCGGCGGGCGGCACCGGGACCGCGGGCGGCACCGGCACGGCGGCCGGCGCGACCACGGCAGGGGGAGCAACCGGGGCGGCAGGCGCGGCGGCGGCAGGCGCAGCGGCGGCCGGGGTGGCGGCGACGGGGGCGGCCGGCAGCGAGCCGGTCGGCGGGGCGGGCACGGCGACGGTGACGGCGCGGCGGGCGGCGGCGGCCTTGGCGGCGGCGTCCAGCGCCTCGAGCAGCGCGGCGTCCAGCACGGGCTGGCGGGCGGAGTCGCGGATGAGGTCGCGGGCGGCGCCGGCGGCGGTGCCGTCGTCCAGCGGGCCGAGCGTGCCGTGCAGCATCGAGTCGACCATCGGGTCGAGCGCGTCGAACCAGGCGGTCTCGTCCGCGGGCGGCGCGAGCACCGTGGTGGCCGACGGTCGGGCCGGGGGCGGCACCGGCGGCAGCGCGCGGCGGGGCGTCGGGCGTTCGTCCACCGTGGTCCTTCCCCGTTGCGGGTGCCTGTCCGAGGTCACCCGATCGGCGGAGATGGTGACACTCCGCAGGTGTCTGACAACAGCCTGTCCGGGCGTGTCGTCGGGACACGCGGCAGGAGTGACCCGGTGTGACTCGTGGGGCGACCGCCTGGCGTCCGTGCATGCGCACCGCGGCTGCCCTCGTCGTCGCGGTCGTGCTGACCGGGACCACCGTGCTGCTGCACCCGCGGTGGCGGCGCTCGTCGTCCTGGTGCGCAGCGGGCGCGACCGAGCCCGGGCCCCGTGAGGCGCGCCACTGGGCGCGGTGGCACAGTGGCGGGAGTGAAGACGTGGCTCGACTCCTGGCCGGTGTTCCGCCAGCTGACCGGTCCCGACCCGCTGGGTCGGGGCCACGCGGCGCGGAGCAAGCGGACCGAGGCCGTGACGAGCCGGACGGCCACCGCCGACCGCGTGGTGAAGAGCATCTGCCCCTACTGCGCCGTGGGCTGCGGGCAGCGGGTGTTCGTCAAGGACGAGCAGATCGTGCAGATCGAGGGCGACCCGGACTCGCCGGTCAGCCGGGGCCGGCTGTGCCCCAAGGGCAGTGCCAGCAAGCAGCTGGTCACCAGCCCCACCCGGGTGACCACGGTGAAGTACCGCCGTCCGCACGGCACGGAGTGGGAGGACCTCCCGCTCGACACGGCGATGGAGATGATCGCCGACCGCGTGCTCGCGGCGCGGGAGAAGGGCTGGCAGGAGTTCGACGGCGACCAGCGGGTGAACCGCACCATGGGGCTGGCCAGCCTCGGTGGCGCGACGCTGGACAACGAAGAGAACTACCTGATGAAGAAGCTGTACAGCGCCATGGGCGCGATCCAGATCGAGAACCAGGCGCGCATATAGCACTCCGCCACGGTGCCCGGTCTGGGTGCCACGTACGGGCGCGGCGGCGCCACCGGGTTCCAGCAGGACCTGGTCAACGCGGACTGCATCGTCATCGAGGGCTCGAACATGGCCGAGTGCCATCCCGTCGGGTTCCAGTGGGTGATGGAGGCGAAGGCGCGCGGCGCGAAGGTGATCCACGTCGACCCCCGGTTCACCCGGACGTCGGCCGTGGCGGACACCCACGTGCCGCTGCGGGCGGGCACCGACATCGCGTTCCTCGGCGGGCTGATCTCCTACGTGCTGGAGAACGAGCTCGACTTCCGCGACTACGTGCTGGCCTACACCAACGCCGCCTCGATCGTCGGTGAGGACTTCCAGGACACCGAGGACCTCGACGGCCTGTTCTCGGGCTGGGACCCCGAGTCGTCCTCCTACGACAAGACGTCGTGGCAGTTCGAGGGTGCGCACGAGCCCTCGGCGACCGGCACCGACGAGATCGACCCGGTGGCCCCCGACTCCGACGCCATCGGGCAGCCGGCCACCGACCCGACCCTGCAGCACCCGCGCAGCGTCTACCAGGTGCTCAGGCGGCACTTCGCCCGCTACACCCCGGAGATGGTGGGTGACGTCTGCGGCATCGAGCCGGAGGTGTTCCTCGACGTCGCCCGTGCGGTGACGGCGAACAGCAACCGCGACCGGACGACGGCGTGGGTCTACTCGGTGGGCTGGACGCACCACACCGTGGGCGTGCAGTACATCCGCACCGCCGGCATCCTGCAGGCGCTGCTGGGCAACATGGGCCGCCCCGGCGGCGGCATCCTCGCGCTGCGCGGGCACGCCTCCATCCAGGGCTCGACCGACATCCCGACGCTGTACAACCTGCTGCCGGGCTACCTGGCCATGCCGCACGCCGCCGAGCACATGAGCCTCGACGAGTACTGCGCGGTCGGCGACGAGATGGTCGGGTTCTGGGGCGGCACCCGGGCCTACATGGTCAGCCTCCTCAAGGCCTGGTTCGGCGACGCCGCGACGGCCGAGAACGACTACTGCTTCGACCTGCTGCCCAAGATCAACGGCGACCACGGCTCCTACCGCCAGGTCGCGGACATGATCCAGGGCAAGATCCCCGGCTACTTCCTGGTCGGGGAGAACCCGGCGGTCGGCCACGCCAACGGGAAGATGCAGCGCCTGGGTCTGGCCAACCTCGACTGGCTCGTCGTCCGCGACCTGCAGATGATCGAATCGGCCACCTTCTGGAGGACCGCGCCGGAGATCGAGACCGGCGAGCTGGTCACCGAGGAGATCGGCACCGAGGTCTTCTTCATGCCGGCGGCCACGCACACGGAGAAGGAGGGCACCTTCACCAACACGCAGCGGCTGCTGCAGTGGCACCGGCAGGCGGTCGAGCCGCCGGACGACGCCCGCAGCGACCTGTGGTTCTACTTCCACCTGGGCCGCATCCTGCGCGACCGGCTGAAGGACTCCACCGACCCCCGCGACGCCGCCCTGCAGGCGCTGACGTGGGACTACCCGACGCACGGCCCGCTCGTGGAGCCCAGCGCCGAGGCCGTGCTGCGCGAGATCAACGGCACCGGCCCGGACGGCACGGCGCTGTCGAGCTACACCGAGCTCAAGGACGACGGGACGACGACGGCCGGCTGCTGGATCTACACCGGGGTGTACGCCGACGAGGTCAACCAGTCCGACCGCCGCAAGCCCGGGCGGGAGCAGAACTGGGTGGCCCCGGAGTGGGGCTGGGCGTGGCCGGCCAACCGCCGCACGCTCTACAACCGTGCCTCGGCCGACCCCGAGGGCAAGCCGTGGAGCGAGCGCAAGGCCTACGTCTGGTGGGACGAGGACGCCCAGCGGTGGACGGGGCACGACGTCCCCGACTTCGAGGCGACCAAGCCGCCGTCCTACCGGCCCGAGCCCGGCGCCAAGGGGCCCGACGGCATCAGCGGCGCGGACGCGTTCATCATGCAGAACGACGGCAAGGCCTGGCTGTTCGCACCGTCCGGCCTGGCCGACGGACCGCTGCCCACGCACTACGAGCCCGACGAGTCGCCGGTGCCCAACGCGCTCTACCGGCAGCAGGCCAACCCCGGCCGCGAGGTCATCGAGGCGGCCTGGAACCGCAGCAACCCGCCGACCAGCGACGTCTACCCGTACGTGTTCACCACCTACCGGCTGACCGAGCACCACACCGCCGGCGGGATGAGCCGCACGCTGCCCTACCTGAGCGAGCTGCAGCCGGAGTTCTTCGTCGAGGTCTCCCCGGAGCTCGCCGACGAGCGCGGCCTGGAGAACGCGGGCTGGGCGACGCTGGTCAGCGCCCGCACGGCGATCGAGGCGCGGGTGCTGGTCACCGAGCGGATGCGGCCGCTGAAGATGGGGCGCGGGAAGGTCGTGCACCAGATCGGCATCCCGTACCACTGGGGTGAGCAGGGCATCTCCACCGGCGACAGCGGCAACGACCTGTTCGGCGTGGTGATGGACCCGAACGTGCACATCCAGGAGTCCAAGGTCGCCACCTGCGACATCCAGCCCGGACGGCGGCCGCGCGGTCCCGCGCTGGTCGACCTGGTGGAGTCCTACCGGCGGCGCGCCGGCGTCAAGAGCGGGCGGGTGCCCGTCGGTGGCCGCGCGCCCGTCGAGGAGACCAACATGACCGGCGAGGAGAAGGGGCAGGCGCACACCACGCAGAGCGCCCCCGACCACGTCGCGGAGGCACAGCCGTGAGCCAGTTCAGCTCCGCCAGCCCGGCGTTCACCGGGCACGACCCGGAGAACCGGCTCTACGGGCCGCTGCCCGACGTCACCGGGGAGGCCGGCTACGAGGCCGACCACCCGGCGCGGGTGGGCTTCTTCACCGACACCAGCGTGTGCATCGGGTGCAAGGCCTGCGAGGTGGCCTGCAAGGAGTGGAACACGCTCCCGATGGACGACGCCGACGGCAACCGCGACGCCCTCGGGCTGTCGGGCATGTCCTACGACAACACCGGCATGCTCGGCGCCAACTCGTGGCGGCACGTGGCGTTCGTGGAGCAGTCGCGGTCGGTCGACCTGCCGATGCCGGGGATCGGCCTGCCGGCCGCGCCCGGCCAGGGTGCGGGTTCCGGTGGTGGCTGCGGTGGGTCGCGCGGGTCGGCCGAGACGCCGGCGCACGGGGACGCCGACGGCACGACGATCGACCAGCACAGCGTGCTGAACGCGCAGGCGCTCTCGTCCTTCGACCCGCAGACCGCGCAGTCGGCCGACCGGGAGATCCGCTGGCTGATGTCCTCGGACGTGTGCAAGCACTGCACGCACGCCGGCTGCCTGGACGTCTGCCCGACCGGGGCGCTGTTCCGCACCGAGTTCGGCACCGTGGTGGTGCAGGACGACATCTGCAACGGCTGCGGCTACTGCGTGCCGGCCTGCCCCTACGGCGTGATCGACCAGCGCAAGGGCGACGGCCGGGTCTTCAAGTGCACGATGTGCTACGACCGGCTCACCGACGGTCTGCAGCCGGCGTGCGCCACGGCGTGCCCGACGCAGTCCATCCAGTTCGGCGACCTCGACGAGCTGCAGGCCCGCGCCGACGCCCGGCTGGCCACGCTCACCGAGCAGGGTGTGACGACGGCGCGGCTGTACGGCCGGGACACCGACGACGGCGTGGGCGGCGCGGGGGCGTTCTTCCTGCTGCTCGACGAGCCCGAGGTCTACGGCCTGCCGCCGGACCCGGTGGTGACCACCCGCGACCTGCCCTCGATGTGGCGGCACGCCGCCGGTGCCGCGGCGATGCTGGTCGGCGTCGCGCTGAGCGGCTTCCTGGGACGGCGACGCTGATGGCCAGGCACGCCGACGGCACCCCGGAACCGGTCGACCACCCGCACGGCCGGGGCGAGCAGCTGCCCGCTCCCGAGCTGGACCACGGGGCGACGCCGGAGATGGGCACCAGCGGCCGGCCGCACGAGGCGGTCGACGCCCCGCTGGACCACCGCCCGGGGACCTCGGGCGTGGCGACGCCGGGCGGCGGCTGGCGCCGCGCCGACGGCCCGTCGCTGAAGCGCGAGCGCCGCAAGCGCAAGGGCGGCGGCCGCGGACGGGACGGCGACCCGACGGTCGAGGACGCCGAGTTCCAGAGCTACTACGGCCGGCAGATCGTGAAGTCGGCGGTGTGGAAGACCCCCGACGTGCCGCTCTACCTGTTCCTGGGTGGCGCAGCCGGGTCCTCGGCGGTGCTGGGCGCGGCGGCGGAGTTCACCGACCGGCCCGCGCTGGCCCGCACCGCGCACCTCATCGCCGGCGGCGGGGCGATCGCCAGCGTGGGGTTCCTCATCCACGACCTGGGCCGGCCCGAGCGCTTCCTGCACATGCTGCGGGTGTTCAAGCCGACCAGCCCGCTGAGCGTGGGCTCCTACATCCTGTCGCCGTTCAGCGCGCTGACCGGGGCCGCGGCCGCGCTGACGATCGCGGAGAACCTGTCGTGGGTGCCGGGCTGGGTGAAGGCGCCGTGGCTGCGGAAGACGGCGGGCGTGGGCGGCGCGGTGTTCGGCGGGCCGATGGCGGCCTACACCGCGGTGCTGCTGGCCAACACCGCGACGCCGAGCTGGCACGAGCCCGGCAACCAGCTGCCCTTCGTGTTCACCGGGTCGGGCCTGGCCGCCGGCGGCGGGCTGTGCATGGCCTTCACCCCGGTCGACCAGGCCTCCCCGGCTCGCAAGGCCGCCGTCGTGGGCGCCGCGGTCGAGCTGGCCGCGATGCACAAGGTCGAGCACGACCACGGCATCGTCAGCGAGCCCTTCCACATCGGGCGGGCCGGGAAGCTGCTGCGCATCGCGAAGGCGTGCACGGCCGCCGGCGCGGTGGGTGCGGCGGTGCTGGGCGGCCGGCGCTGGGGCGCGGTGGCGTCGGGCGCGCTGCTGGCGGCGGGCTCGGCGCTGACCCGGTTCGGGGTGTTCGACGCGGGGATGGCGTCGTCCAAGGACCCCAAGTACGTCGTCGTCCCCCAGCGCGAGCGCCTGGCCGCCCGCGCGGCGGCGGAGGCGTCCACCGGCTGACCTGCCGCTGTCCGCCGCCGACGGGGAGCACCTACGCTTCCGGTACGCCCCCCGTCGACCGGAGGTCCGTCCCCGTGCACTCCCCGCCCGTGCTGGACCGGCCCCCGCTGGTGACGGTGGTGGTCGCCGCCCTGGACGCCGAGTCCTTCATCAGCCGCACCCTGGACTCCGTCCGCGCGCAGACCTACGACCGGTGGGAGTGCGTGGTGGTCGACGACGGCTCGACCGACGCCACCGCCGACCTCGTCCGCGCCGCCGCCGACGAGGACCCGCGCATCCGGCTGGTGCAGCAGGAGAACCGGGGCACCCCCGTGGCGCGCAACGCCGGGATCGCGGCGGCGTCGCCGGGCAGCGAGTTCCTCGCGTTCCTCGACGCCGACGACCTGTGGACGCCCGACGCCCTGGCCGTGCTGGTGGGTTCCCTGCAGGGCGACGGGTCCGCGGTCAGCTCCTACGGCCTGGCCGAGTACATCGACGAGCGCGACGAGGTCCTCGACGGGGGCCGCCACCCGGCCGCGCAGCGGGACCGGCGGGTGATGGGCCGCCTCGACCTGGTCGACCTGCCGGTCGACGAGCCCTACACCCACGACGCGATGCTGGTGTCGGGGACGCTGTGGCCCGCGGGCGTCGCGCTGCACCGCCGGTCGGTGGTCACCGGCGTGGGCGGCTTCGACCCCTTCTTCCGGCAGATCCAGGACTGGGACCTCTACCTGCGCATGACCAGGCAGGGCCACATGGTGCCGGTCGACCGGGTGGTCGCGGGCTACCGGCAGCACCCCGCCAACGTCACCAAGCGGTCCGGCCGGGTGGCGCTGTACTCGCAGTGGGCCCGCTGGAAGGCCGCGCACGCCGCGGAGAACACCCCCGCGCAGCTGCGGACGACGCGGCGGGTCTGGCGGCGGCTGACCCTGCGGTGGCTGCTGTGGGCGGTGCAGGCCGCGGTCGGGCACCTGCGGCGTCCCGACCCGGCCGGCCTGCTGCGCGCGCTGCGGGCCTGCGTGCTCTTCGCCCGGGCCCTGGCCCTGGGCACCCCGGTCCGCCCGACCGACCAGTGGGTCCGCGCCTACACCGAGGTGGTCGCCGACCGGCAGTTCGGCAGCCGTCCGGGGGCCTGAGCCGGGCGGGTCGGGTGGGGCAGCCGGGACCCAGTTCCTGACCGTGACGGAACATGTTCGGCGAGTCACACTCAAGGAACCCTCGGAGCGGACCGATCCTTCTCGTGCAGGTCTGCCACGAGGAGGAACAGCATGCGCTCGGTCCAGGCACCACGGGTGCGACGCGCCGTGCTCGCGGGCACGGTCGCCGTCGTCGCCGCCGTGGTCGTGCCGGTGGCCGCCATCGCGACCTCCGGCTCCGGCGACCGGTCCGCCGTGCCGATCGCGGCGGCCCCCACCTCCGCCGACGGCTCCGCGGTGACCACCAGCGCCGCCCCGTCCGCGCCGGCGTCCACCGACGCCCCCGCCACCTCGTCGTCCGGGGCGCCGCAGTCCTCGGCGGGCACCGCCCGCCCCGGTCAAACCGCCCCGGCCACGGCCCCCACCGGTGCGGCCACCTCCGCGAGCGCGGCGCCGTCCACGGCCCCCGCCGCCGTCCCGACCACCGCCTCCCGGCCGGCCGCCCTCCCGGCGGCACCGGTCGTGCCCCCGGCCAACCCGCCGGCGCAGGGCGCCGTCCGGGCCATCTCGCCCTTCGACACCGGCGCGGTCGGCGACGGCACCACCGACGACTCGGTCGCCCTGCAGGCCGCCTTCGACCTCGCCGAGGACGGCGACGTCGTGATCCTCCCGGCCGGCACGGTCTTCGCGCACAGCCGCGTGCTGACCATCCGGTCCGCCGGCATCACGCTGACCGGCGGGGGCACCCTGCGGGCCACCCGCGAGGCGTCGTCCTCCCTCACCGTCTCCGCCCCGCGGGTCACCGTCAGCGGCATCACCCTCACGATCAGCGGCACGACCCGGCGCTGGGACGCCTACGAGCAGCAGCGTCTGCGGCTGGCCGGCGCCACCGGTGCGGTCGTGCGCGACGTGGTCGTGGACGGGTCCGCGGCGGCCGGCGTCTACGTCGGCGGCGGCACCACCGGCTTCCTGCTGGACCGGGTGACGGTCAAGAACACCCGCGCCGACGGCATCCACATCACCCAGGGGTCCAGCGACGGCCAGGTCGTCGCCCCGGTCATCCGCAACGTGGGGGACGACGGCGTCGCCGTGGTCTCCTACCGCCAGGACGGCGCCCCCAGTGCCCGGATCACCATCACCTCGCCGTCGGTCGACGGCTCCACGGGCGGGCGCGGCGTGTCCGTCGTGGGCGGCACCGACGTGGACATCACCGGCATCGACGTGCGCAACACCTACGGCGCCGGTGTCTACCTGGCCGCCGAGGGCGGCTGGGGCACCACCGGGGTGGCCCGGGTCCGGGTCAGCGGCGGCACCATCACCAACGCCAACGACGACCCCTCCATCGACCACGGGTCCGTGCTCATCTACAACGGCACCCCCGACCAGGTGGTCACCGACGTCACCCTCACCGGGCTGACCGTGACCGGCTACCGGGCCACCGTCAGCCGGGTGCTGGGCCTGATCGTGGACTCGGCGTCCTCGCCGGGGATCCGCAACGCGACGCTCTCGGGCATCGCCATCTCCGGTGACACCCGGCCGGCCGCGCTGGTCAGCAACCAGACCGCCACGACCTTCGGCCTCACGTCCGTGCTGCGCAACGGAGCCGCCCTGGTGCGGACCGGGGGGTACTTCCGCTGATCGGCCGTGGCAGGCTCGTGCGGTGAGCAGCCCTCCGCGCGTGACCCTGGTGCACGAACGCTTCACCGAGTTCGCCGGGTCCGAGGCAGTCGTCGAGCAGCTCGCCCGGGAGTGGCCGGACGCCCCGGTGCTCGCCCCCGTCGGCCTGCCCGGCGTCATGCCCGCCGACATCGAGCCCCGGGTGCGGACGACGGCGCTGAGCCGGCTGCTGCGGGGCCGCACCTACGCCCACCTGCTGCCCGCGCTGCCGGTGGCGGTGCGCCGGCTGCCGGTGCCGCCCTCGGACGTCGTCGTCGCCTCCCACCACGCCTTCGCCAACCAGGTCGTGCACGCCACCGACGCCCCCGTGGTGTCCTACGTGCACTCGCCCGCGCGCTGGGCGTGGGACCCCTCGATGCGGGCCGGGGAGATCGGCGGCCGGGTCGGCGGCGCCGGGCTGGCCGCGTTCTCCGCCCTGTACCGCCCCGTCGACGTCCGGGCGGCGGCACGCGTGCACACCCTGCTGGGCAACTCCACGGCGGTCGTGGGCCGCATCCGCGACTGGTGGCAGCGACCGGCCACCGTCGTGCACCCGCCGGTGGACACCGAGAGCTACCGCCCCGACCCGGACGTGCCCCGGGAGGAGTTCTTCCTGCTGGCCGGCCGCCTGGTCGCCTACAAGCGGCCCGACCTCGCCGTCCGCGCGGCCGAGGCGGCCGGGGTCCCGCTGGTGGTCGCCGGGGAGGGCCGGGCCCGCGCCGAGCTCGAGGCGCTGGCCGGCCCGCACACCCGCTTCGTCGGCCGCGTCGACGACGACGAGCTGCGCCGGCTGTTCCGCAGCTGCACCGCGCTGCTCATGCCCGGCGTGGAGGACTTCGGCATCGTGCCGGTCGAGGCCCAGGCCTGCGGCACCCCGGTCATCGCCGTGGACGCCGGCGGCACGCAGGACACCGTGCGGCCCGGGGTCACCGGCGAGCTGGTGCCCCCGGTCGACGCGCGGGACGAGGTGGCCACCTGGGCCGCGGCGCTGCGCGACTTCGACCCGGCCCGGTACGACCCCGCCACCATCCGCCGGCACGCCGAGGGGTTCTCCCGCGCGGCCTTCCGCGAGCGGATGCGGGACGTGGTGGCCGGGGTCCTGGCCGAGGGCTGAGCTCACCCCACCGGGGCACGGGCCGGTGCGCGCCCCGGCGCGCCCGGTCTAGGTTCACCGCACCCGTGCCGGCGCGCGGTCGGGGAGCACGCCACGGAGGCACGTCGATGGAGCACACCCTGGCCGAGGCCGCGGCCGCGGCAGGACCGGCGGCGCCCGCCGGCCAGGACGGGCTGCGCAGCTACCTCACCGACCGCTCGGCGACGGTGCCGACGGCCGGCGTGGGCACCCTGCTGGGCGCGGCGCGGTCGCTGGTCGGCCCCCGGCAGCGCGCCGCGGCCAAGCACCTGGGCACCCGGCTGCTGGCCGGCCGGTCGACCCGCCGGCTGCGCGACCTGCACGCCTCCGGGCAGCCGCTGCTGCTCAACCTGGGCAGCGGGACCTACAACGCGCCGGGCTGGGTGAACGTCGACCTGTGGGGCCTGCACGCGCTGTGGGGCGTGCACCCGGACGTGGTCTGGGACCTGCGGCGCCCGCTCCCGCTGCCCGACGGCTCCGTCGACGCGGTCTTCAGCGAGCACGTGCTGGAGCACCTGCCGGCCGCCGTCGGCCTGGCGGCGATGGACCAGGCCTTCCGGCTGCTGCGCCCGGGCGGGGTGGTCCGGGTCAGCGTGCCCGACTTCGGCCGCTGGGCCGCCGACTACGCCGACCGCCGGGCCGGCCGGGCGTCCTCGCCCGACCTGCTCGACCTGGTCCGGCCCGGCCGGCCCACCGACCTGCTGGCGCTGGCCGAGGTGGTCTACGACCACGGGCACGTCTCGGTCTGGGACACCGACACGATGGTGGCGCTGCTGCGCACGGCCGGTTTCGTCGACGTGGCCGCCTCGGCGTACGGGCAGGGGCGGGTCAGCCCGGTGCCCGACGCCCCGCACCGGGCGGCCGAGAGCCTCTACGTCGAGGGCGTCCGGCCGGCCTGACCCCGCCGGACGGCGTCGACCGTCCCGGCGGCCACGTCGTCCCAGGTCCGCGGGGACGGCGGCGCCGTCCGCCCGGTCCGTGGCCGGCCCAGCTGGTCCAGGACGGCGGCCGCCCAGGCCGCGACGTCCTCGGCCGGCAGGTGCAGCGCGCGGTCACCGCTGACCTCGACCAGCGCGGCGTCGGTCGAGGTGATCAGCGGGGTGCCCAGGTCCAGCGCCTCGGCGGCCGGCAGCCCGAACCCCTCGGCGAGGCTGGGGGCCAGCACCACGGCCGCGTTCTCGTACAACCACCGCAGGGTGCCGTCGTCGATGCCCTGCAGCTGCTGCAGGCGGCCCGCGGCGACCAGGGGCTCGAAGTCCGGGCCGTAGGACTCCTCGCCCCACGGCGGCGGGCCCACCTGGACCAGGACGGCGTCGGGCCGCTGGGTCACCACCCGCCGCCACGCGGTGATGATCGTGGGCAGGTTCTTGCGGGGCTGGGTGTCGCCCACGACCAGCGCGAAGGGCCGGCCCGCCAGGCCCGGCACCGGCACCGGCGCCGAGGTGAGCAGGGTCGGGCTGGTGGCCAGCGGCACCGCGGTGCTGCGGGCGGCGGTCCGCGGGTCGAAGGCGGTCAGCCGGGACCGGGTCGCCTCGCTGACGCAGACCAGGGTGTCCGCGCCGCGGATGGACCCGGCGTAGGGCAGCTGCAGGAGCGTGCGCTTGGCGGCGCCGAAGTCCTGCGGGCGGTCCATGAGCAGCATGTCGTGCACGGTGAGCACGCCGTGCGTGCGCCCGAGGCCGCGGGGGAGCAGGTGCTTGACGCCCTGCACGACGTCGTACCGGCCGCGCAGCCGCGCACCCAGGGCGGTCCGCTCGTAGGCGGGCAGCGCGGGCCCGGGCAGGGCGGGCAGCACGTGCACCCGGTCGCGGGAGCCGACCAGGTCGGTGAGCCCGTCGACGGCGGCGCGGTCGGCCAGCAGGTGCAGCTCGACGTCGGGACGGCGGTGCAGCGCGCGGGCCAGCTCGACGGTGTAGCGCACGATGCCGCCGCCGCGGGTGCTGCCGGGGACGTGGCCGGCCATGAGCAGCCAGCGCAGCGGACGGGTCACCGCCGTCCCCCGACCAGGACGGCGTGCGCCGGCGTGGGCGGCCGGTCGCGCTCGGACCGCAGGTGCGGTTCCCGGCGCGGGGTGGTCGGCCGCCCGACGTAGAGGGCGACGACGAGCAGCGCCAGCACGGCGGGGACGACGCGGCCCTGGGTCCAGTAGAGGTAGCGGGGCAGGTCGAGCAGGCCGGTGACCACCATCGGGTAGAGCAGCATGCCGACCGGCGACCCCTCCAGGAACCCGCGGAACAGCAGGCCGATGGCCACCCCGAGGACGACGAAGAACAGCAGCCCGCCCACGGTGCCGAAGTCCACGAACGGGGTGGTGAAGCCGCCCGGGTTGTTGAACTCGGGGTTCCCGAACCGCTCCAGCACGTCCTGGGACACCGCCGGCGCGGGGGCCGAGAGGCGGTCGTAGAGGTCGAGCTGCGCGATGCCGGGCGCGGTCCAGAACGCCGCGATCGAGTCCAGCGGCAGCCGGCCCGGGAACGGGTCGTGGTCCAGGTGCAGCTGGCCGTTGTTGTAGGAGGTGGCGTAGTAGCCCACCAGCCGGATCAGCGCGAAGACCGGGAACGTCTCGTCGGTGCGGGTCTTGAAGAACTGCCAGCTGCGGGAGTACTCGAAGGCGGCGAAGAGCACGAAGACCAGCGGGGTGAGCACGACCGGGGCCCAGGAGGCGGCCAGCCGGCGGGCCCGGGAGCGCGAGCGGGCCGCGGCGAGCACGACGATGACCACCGCGGGGACGGCGACCTCCACCAGCGCCAGGCGCTCGCTGGCCACGAACGACCGGATGAGGCTGAGCAGCAGCACGATCGCCAGCTGCCAGGCCAGCCGCCGCTGCCAGCGGGTGACCAGCACCCAGGTGGCCACGACGACGAAGGCGATGCCGACCTGGGTGAGGCTGGTGACCCCGGCGATGCCCTGCAGGGCCTCCTTGGCCTGCCCGCCGTAGTTCTCCTGCGTGACCAGGGCCTGGACGACGGCCGCGGGGTCCAGGCCGTTGGCGATGCCGGCCCCGGTGTAGAGCACGTAGCCGCCGATGGTGACCCAGAACAGGCCCTGCGCCGCCGCGGCGAGCCGGTCGGGCACGACGCCGGGGGTGGGGATGAGCGTCCGCCGGCCGCGGGGTGCTAGGACCGCGGTCGCCGTGGCCACCCCGGCCAGCACCAGGGCCGCGACGGCGATGAGCAGCAGCGTGCTGTCGGTGACCGACTTCGAGGTGCGGTAGAACAGCCGGAACGCCGAGTCGTCCAGCCGCCAGGTGAGCAGCAGCGTGATCGGCACCAGCAGCGACAGGGCGCCCGCGGGCGTGATCCACCACGGCGCCCGCGGCCGCACCGGGCTGGTCACGAGCCGGTCCCGGCCGGCCAGTCGCGGGGGCGCCGGTCCACCCAGCCGGCCCAGGTGCCGCGCAGGTAGGCGATGTCGGCCCGGGCCAGCGCGCGCTGCCCGCGGGCGAGCCGGACGCCGGCGCCCACCGCCTTGCGGGCCGAGTACCAGGCCAGCAGCCAGCGGGGGAGGCGGTGCAGCCGCCACAGGTGCCCGTTGCCGCAGCCGTAGCGCAGCATCTTGGCCACGAACCGGTCGTCGGCCTCGTCCCGCGGCTCGTCCTGCAGCACCACGACGGCGGGGTCGTACCGCACCGCGCCGCCGTCGTCGAGCACCCGCAGGAGCAGGTCGGACTCCTCGCCGGCGCCGTACCAGCCGGCCGAGCCGACGCCCATGCCCTCGTCGAAGCGGCCCACCCGGTCCAGCCGGGACCGCCGGAAGAACATCGTGCTCATGATCGAGGTCTTCATGAAGTTGGTCCGGGTCACCGGACCGCCCCGGTCGGGCCAGCGCAGCATCGACGGCCGGCCGTCCACGGTCTGCTGCTGACCGGACAGCCCGTCCAGCGACGGCTCCGCCGCGAAGGTCGCCAGCACCCGCTCCAGCGCCCCCGGCGGGAACCAGCAGTTGTCGTCGGGGAAGCCGAGCACGCTGCCCCGGGCCAGTTCCAGGCCGGCGTTGCGGCCCACCGAGGCGCCGCGCCCCGACGTGGTGGCCGCCCACGGCAGCGGGGGGTCGAGCTCGGCGAGCAGCCGGGCGCAGGACTGGTCGCTGCTCTGGTCGCACACCACCAGCTCGACCTGGCCGGCCGGGGCGGTGCGCACCAGGGAGTCCACGAGCCGGGCGAACTCCTCGGGCCGGCCGACGGTGCTCACCACCAGGGAGAGCACCGGTGCGGTCGGCTCACCCACGGCTGGTGGGCAGGCCGGCCCGCTCCTCGGCGGGGACCACCGGCATGCGTCCGGTCTGCTCCGACGGGTCGGGTGCGTCGACGGGGGCGTCCGCGGGTGCCTCCTCGACCGCGTTCGGCGCGGCGGCGGGGGCGGGCGCTGCTGCCTCGGGCCGGGCCGTCTTGCGGGTGCGCCGGCCGCTGCGCGGGGCGTGGTTGACCACGATGCCCGCGGGGGTGGCGCCCGCGCCGTGCAGGATCTGCACGGCGCGGTCGACGTCGGCCACCCGGCTGGCGCCGACGGCGGTCACGACGACGGTCTCGCGGCACTGCAGCGCGGCGCGCAGGGCCTCGTCGGAGCGGTCCAGCGGCGGGGCGTCGACGACCACCGCCCAGCCGGCCGCGGCCGCGGCGTCGGCCAGGCCGGTGGGCACGAGGTCGGCGACGCTGCCGCCGGCGGGCACCTCGAGCACGGCCAGCCCGGGCACCGAGCTCGCGCGGCGGACCGGCAGCTCGGTGGGGCGGTCGTCGGGCACGCCGTGGCCGGAGGTGTCGATGCGCCCGCCGAGCAGCAGCATGGACGGCTCGCGCAGCCCGCCGACCAGCTCGGCGGCCTCGTCCAGGTCGTAGGTGACGAGCAGGGTGGGCCGGCGGACGGCGGCGTGCCGGGCGTGGGCGATCGCGGTGAACGTCGTGCCGACCGCGGGGGCGGGGCCGACCACGGCGAGGCTGCCGCCGTTGACCGGGCCGTCGGGCAGCTGCAGGGCCTGCAGCTGCACCACCCGGCGCAGGTCGCTCGCGCGCCGGCCGCGGGCGGCGACGGGCAGGTCGGGGGTGAGCACGGGGACGCCGAGCCCGGTGACGTCGTGGGCGTCGCGGACCCGGCCGCGCAGCGAGGAGACCACCGGGGCCAGGACGCCGCCGAGCAGCGCGCCCACCAGGACGGCGGCGACGACGGTGAGCACCGCGGTGGACAGCGCGCCGCTGGGCTGGGCGGTGGCCTGCTGGATGACCCCGGCGACCTGGCCGGTGTCGGCGGCGGCCCGCTGCAGGGTGTCGCGCGCGCCGAGCAGCTCGACGTTCTGCTGGGCCAGCGCGGCCCGCTGCTGCTCGTTGACGTCGACGCCGTTGGTCGGCGGGGTGGGCAGCGCGTCCAAGGCCTGCTGGTTGGCGGTGATCTGGGACTCGACGGTGCCCTGCAGGCCGGTGATGCGCGCGGCCAGCCGCTGCTGGCGGCCCGCGACGTACAGGTCGGCGGCCGACTGCGCCTCGGCCGCGGCCTCGGCGGCGGTGCCGGCGGTGGCGGTGATGGTGATGACGTTGGAGTCGCCCACCCGGACGGCCTCCAGCTGCACGTCGTCGACCGGCTGGCCCACGGCCGCCGCGACCTGGGCGGCCAGGTCGGCGCTGTTGAGGCTCACCAGCTCGGTCTCGACGTAGGTGGCGTTGCGTGCGGCCTGGTCGCCGTCCACGGCGCCGGTCGTCGGGTTCTCCACCGAGCCGGGGTCGGGGTAGCTCTGCACCAGCGCCGACGCGCTCACCTCGGGGTCGGCGGTGGCGGCCAGCACACCGCCCACCGCGCCGAGCACGACCGCGCCGACCAGGGCGCCGACGAGGGCGCGGCGACGGCGTCCGGACCCGCCGGGGCGGCGTGCGGGGTCGTCGGCGGAGGAGGCGTCGGTGCCGGGTACGGCCTGGCTGGTCACGATCGTGGCTCCCCTTCGACCCGGCCGTCGTCGTGCAACGCACGGTATGGTCACCGGAACGCCGAACCGCCCCGTGGCGGGGGCCGGGCCGTTCGAGTATCCACGACCGAGCCTGGCAACTGGCCCAGGTGGACCCTTCGGCGCAGCAATGTGTGCAGAGCCGCACCACGCCCCCCGGCCCTCGACCGACGACGGGACAGTGCTCATGGCCGCCACCGGCAGCTCGACCGCCCCGCCCCAGGACGCCCCGCCCGAGCAGGCGCCCCCGACCCGCCGCCGGCGGGGACCGCTGATCGCCGCCGCCGTGGTCGTGCTCCTGGTCGCCGCCGGCCTGGTCTGGTGGCTGACCGGCCGGGGCGGGTCCGGCGACCCCGACCAGGCGGCCTACGACCCGGCCGACGCCGTCCGCGTGGAGGACTACGGCGCGGTGGGCGACGGCCGCACCGACGACACCGCCGCGGTGCAGGAGGCCTTCGACGCCGTCCGCCCCGGTGGCGCGGTGCTGCTGGCCGAGGGCCGCACCTACGCGGTCGACGACGTCCTCACCCTCTCGGTCCCGGGCGCGGTGCTGACCGGGGGCGGCACGCTGCTGTCGACCGACGAGGAGCGGTCCGCGCTGAAGGTCGCCGCCGACGACGTCGTCGTGCAGGACGTGCGGCTGACCATCGAGGAGACCTCCCGCCGCTTCGACGCCTTCGAGCAGCAGCGGCTGTGGCTGGACGGCCACAGCGGCGTCGTCGTGCGCGACGTCTCCGTCGAGGGCTCGGCCGCGGCCGGCATCTACGTCTACGGCACCCGCGACTTCGTGCTCGACGGCGTGCAGGTCAGCGGCACCCGCGCCGACGGCGTGCACATCACGGCCGGGGCATCGGACGGCGAGGTGCTCGCCCCGCAGGTCCGCGACGTCGGCGACGACGGCGTGGCGGTGGTGTCCTACGCCCAGGACGGCGACCCGTGCGCGCGCATCCGGGTGGTCTCGCCGGTCGTCGACGGCACCGACGCCCGCGGCATCTCGGTGGTCGGCGGCACCGACGTCACCTACACCGACATCACCGTGTCCGACACGGCCGCGGCCGGGGTCTACGTGGCCGCCGAGGGCAGCTACGACACCACCTCGGTGGACGGCGTCCGGGTCGAGGGCGGGTCGGTCACCGACGCCAACACCGACGAGGGCATCGACCACGGTGCGGTCCTGGTCTACAGCGGTGCCGACGGCCGGTCGGTCGACGACGTGACCGTGTCCGACCTGGAGGTCTCCGACACCCGCCCGAGCGCCAGCCGCTGGCTGGGCGTGGTCGTGGACGCCGGCAGCGTCGGGGGCATCTCGCTCACCGACCTCGCCCTCGACGGCGACGGCCCGGACTCGGTGTACGGCACGAACGACGACGACGCGGACGTGACGATGACCGGCATCACGCGGGACGGCGACGACGTGGCCGACCGCGAGGGGAACTGAGTGACGGGGCAGGGGCCCCGCATCCTGGTGACGCTCCCCGACGTGGCGCAGCCGGCCGACGGGGGGAAGCGGCTGCGCTGCGCCGGGGTGCTGCGCGGGCTGGCCGCCGCGGGCCGGGTGGACCTGGCCGTGCTCTTCTCCACCGCCCCCGAGGGCGGTGACCCGGTGCCCCCCGGCGTCGAGGTGCAGCGGTGGCTGCGGGTGCAGCCGGCCCCGCGCGGCCGGGTGGCCGGGGCGGCCACGGCGCTGGCCCGCCGGCTGCCGGTGCACGTCGGCGCCCAGCGCTGGGACGTCGTCGAGGCCGAGCTCGGCCCGTGGCTGGCCGAGGACTACGACCTGGTCTGGTTCGGCGGGCTGGACCACGCGCGGGCGCTGCACCCCGTGCTGGCGCGGCGGTTCCCGCGCGCCCGCTGGGTGGTCGACTGCGACGACGTCGAGACCGAGAAGTGGCGGGCCTACCTGGAGGCCGGCAGCGGCGGCCGGGTCGAGCGGGTGCAGCGCCGGCTGGAGCTGCCGCTGTGGCAGCGCATCCAGGACGACGTCGCCGGCTGGGCCGACGCGGTGGTGGTCTGCAGCGAGCTGGACGCGCAGCGCTTCGGCACCGGGCCGGTGGCCGTGCTGCCCAACACCTACCCGGAGCCGGCGTCCGTGCCGCCGCCCCCGGCCGGTGAGCACCCGGGCGCCCCGGTGCTGGCCCTGGTGGCCAACTGGGGCACCGACCAGAACGTGGACGCCGCCGGGTGGGGCGCGCGCGAGGTGCTGCCGGCGGTCCGCCGGCTGCTGCCCGGCGCCCGGCTGCGCCTGGTCGGCCGCGAGGCGCACCGGGTCGCCGAGCTGGCCGACCTGCCCGGCGTCGAGGTGGTCGGGCCGGTCGAGGAGGTCGGCACCGAGCTGGCCGGCGCCGACGTCGTCGTGGTGCCGATGCGCTACGGCGGCGGCACGCGGCTGAAGGTGCTGGAGGCCTTCGCCCACCGCCGGCCGGTGGTCAGCACGACGCTGGGCAGCGAGGGCACCGGCGCCGTCGACGGCGAGCACCTGCTGCTGCGCGACGACGCCGCCGGGACGGCGGAGGCGGTGGCCCGGCTGGTGAAGGACGCGGAGCTGCGCGACCGGCTCGTCGACGCGGGCGAGCAGCTCTACCGCGACCGGTTCCGGCCGGCCGCCGCGGTGACCGCCGTCGGTGCGCTGGTCGACCGGCTGCTGCCCGGCGCCGGCTGAGCACCTCACCCCGGCGGGGGAGGAACGGGTCCCGGTCGGCTCCGTAACCCCCTACGGTGCCTCCGGGGTCGTGGTGCACGCGGCCCGGGAGGGGAGCCGTGGCGGTCGCGACGTTCGACGTCTTCGAGACCGTGCTGGTGCGCGCCCTGGGCGGCCCCGAGCACGTGGCCGAGGAGACCGGCCGCCTGCTGCGGGCCCGGTGCGTCCTGCCGGTCTCCCCGGCGGTCTACGCCGCCGCCCGGCGGGCCGCCCAGGACGACCGCACCCCCGACGTCGCGGTGCACCCGCGGCTGGCCGACCTCGCCCGGGACGTCGCCGACCGGCTCGGCGTGCCCGGTGCCGCCGCGCACCTCGAGGCCGCCGAGCTCGAGGTGGAGCGGGCCGCCTGCCGCGCCGTGCCCGGCGCGGTGGCCCGCGTGGACGCCGCCCGCGCCGCGACCGGCCGGGGCGTGGTGTTCGTCTCCGACACCCCGCTGCCCGCCGCGTTCCTCGTCGAGGTGCTGCGGCGGGAGGGCCTGTTCCGGGACGGCGACGACCTGGTCGCCTCGGCCGACACGGGCAGCTCCAAGCAGCACGGCGCGCTCTTCGACGTCGTCCGCGAGCGGCTCGGCGACCCGGCCGGGGAGCTGCGGCACACCGGGGACGACCGCTGGTCCGACGGCGTGCACGCCCTGGAGCGGGGCTGGCAGGTCACCCTCGACGGCAGCGCGCACCTGGCCGGCCGGGAACGGCTGCTGGCCGCCGGCGGGCGGGCCACCGACGGCCTGGCGGCCCGGCTGGCCGCCGCGGCCCGCACCGCCCGGCTGCAGGGCGCCGCCGCCGGCCTGGACGCCGGCCTGGTCTCGGTGGCCGGCACGGTGGCGCTGCCGCTGTTCGCCGGGTTCGCCCGCTGGGTGCTGGACGAGGCCGCCCGCCGCGGACTGGACCGGCTGTACTTCGTGGCCCGGGACGGCGAGGTGCTGCGCGAGGTGACCGCGCGGCTGGCGGCGTCCCGGCCCGGGGCGCCCGAGCTGCGCTACCTGCACGGGTCCCGGCGCAGCTGGACCCTGGCGTCGGCCGGCCGGCCCGGGCACGACGTGCTGGCCGACCTGTGGGTGCCCGACGGGCTTGCGGTGGAGGACCTGAGCCCGCGCGAGCTGCTGCACCTGCTCGACCTCGACCCCGACGAGGCCGCCGCCCTCGACCCGGCCGCCGTGCCGCCGGGGACCGCGGACCGGCCGCTGGGCGCGGGGGCCCCGGCGTTCCTCGCCGCGCTGGCGTCGGGCCCGGTGGGCGCCGAGGCGGCCCGGCGGGCCGGCGGGCGCGCGGACCTGCTGCTGGCCTACCTGGACCAGGAGGGCGTGACCGCCCCCGGCCGGGTCGGGTTCGTCGACGTCGGCTGGACCGGCCGGGCCACCCGCGCGCTGGAGGACCTGCTCACCGCCGCCGGCCGGCCGGTGCCCGCCGCGCACCTGTTCGTCGGCCTGCTGGCCCCGGCGCAGCGCACGATGGGCGACGAGCTGTTCGACCGCAGCGCGGGCTGGCTGCTGGACGAGGCGCGCGGCCGGCACGCCCGCAGCCGGCCGGGCGAGGACCCGGTGATGCTGGTGGAGACCCTGGCCATGGGCGGCGAGGGCACCACCACCGGGTTCGCCGAGCGCGACGGCCGGGTCGGCCCGGTGCTGTCGGCGCCGGTCAACCCCGCGACGGCCGGGTGGGGGTTCGCCGACTACCGCGCCGCGCTCGACCTCGCGGTGGCCGCCTTCGTCGACGGCGACCCGCCCGGCACGGCGGTGGACCTGCGGCCGACGGCCTGGCAGCAGCTGCTGGACCTGTGGCGGCACCCCACCCGCGCCGAGGCCCTGGCCTGGGGCGCCCAGCCCTACGGGGAGGACTTCGCCAACCAGCGCTGGTGGCCGCTGGCCCGCCCGCTCACCGCCCGCCGGCTGCTGCGCCGGGCCGGGGTGGGACCGGCGACCTGGCGGGAGCCGACGTTCTGGCTGGCCGGCACCGTGCGGCTGAGCCCCGGCCCGGTGCGGTGGGCCGCCCGCTGGCTGGGCCGGGTCGACCGGTCGCGGCTGGCCCGGGTCCCGCTGCGGGTGCGGCGGGAGCTGCTGCTCCGCCGCCGCGGGTAGGACCGGGGCCGTACCTTCGCCTGGGTGACCGCCACCCCCGCACCGGCCGTGCCCCCGACCGTCGTCGCCGGCACGGCCCACCTGTTCGGCCTCGTCGAGGGCGACGACGCGTCGCGCGCCCTGCTGCAGGAGGCGTGGGACGCCGGCGTCCGCCGGTTCGACACCGCGCCCTCCTACGGCGGCGGGCGCACCGAGGCCGAGCTGGGCGCCTTCCTGGCCGGGCGCGAGGGCGTGCAGGTGGTGGCCACCAAGGTCGGCCTGGCCCCGGCGCTGGGCACCCGCGGCGGTGGCCGGCAGCTGGTCCGGGTCGCGCGGGCGGTGCTGCCCGAGGCGGTCACCCGCCGGCTGAGGAAGGCCAGCCAGGAGCGCTCCCGCGGCCGGTTCGACCCGGCCGCCGTGCAGGAGTCGCTGGCGGAGTCGCTGCGCCGGCTCGGCGGGCGCATCGACCGCTACCTGCTGCACGAGGTGCAGCCCGCGGAGGTCACCCCGGAGCTGGTCGCCGTGCTGCGCCGCGCGGTGCAGGCCGGGGACGTCGGCGCGGTGGGCGTGGCCACCCAGGTCGAGCTCACCGCGGCGGCCGTCGAGCGGGGCGAGGGCGTGCTCACCGTCGCCCAGTACGCCGCCGGCCCGCTGGACCCGCCGGTGCACCTGCCGCCCACGGTGACCACGCGGGTCGGGCACGGCCTGCTCGGCGCCGGTGGCGGGGCGCTGCGGCAGCTCGGCGACCGGCTGCGCGAGGACCCCGCCGCCGCGCAGCGGTGGCGGGCCGCGGTGGCCGGCACCGGCTACGACGCCGAGGACGGCCTGGCCCGCGCGCTGCTGGCCCGCCGTCCCGAGGGCGTGGACGAGGTCGTGCTGGCCACCTCCCGCCCGGGGCGGCTGGCGGGCGCGGTGGCCGCGGTCGCCGCCGGCCCCGCGCCGCAGGCCGTGCAGGACGCCCTCGCCGCCCTGGCCACCCCGAGGGCCTGACGGCCCCGGGTCAGCGCCGGCCGTCGACCAGGCGGGCCAGCGCGGCCCGGTGCTCGGCCGCGGCGGCGGCCGGGTCGAACATCCGCGGTGCCTCCACCACCGCCCGGGCGGCGGCGGCCCGCAGCGGGGCGGGGTCGGCCAGGTGGTCGGCCAGCGCCCGGGCCAGCGCGGGCACGTCCTCCGCAGGGACCAGGGCGCCGAACGCCCCGTCGGCGAGCACCTCGCGGGGCCCGGTCGGGCAGTCGAGGGCCACGCACGGCGTCCCGGCGGCCAGCGCCTCGACCAGCGCCAGCGCGTACCCCTCCCAGCGCGAGGGCAACACGAACACGTCCGCCGTCCCGACGACGGCGTGCGGGTCCGCGACGTGCCCGGGGAAGGCGACCACGCCGGGGCCGAGCAGCCGCTCCGCCTGCGCCTCGAGCGCCGTCCGGTCGTCGCCCTCGCCCAGCACGACCACCTCCACGGCCGGTGCGCCGAGCCCGCGGGCCGCCGCCACGGCCTCCAGCAGCAGGTCGAAGCCCTTCTGCCGGGTCAGCCGGCCGCAGCCCACCACCAGCGGGGGTGCGCCGGGGTCGCGGCGGGGGCCGCGGCGCGCGGCGGCGGCGACCTCCGGCCCGGGCACGGCGTTGGGCACCGCGACGGTCTCCCGGTCGTGCCGCAGCGGGGCCACCCGGGCGGCGAGGTCGACGCCGACGCAGACCGCCTGGGTCGCCGTGGCCAGGGCCGCGCGGGTGGGTGGCTGCGCCCAGGGCGGCACGTAGGAGGCCAGGGCGTGCGCCGGGTCGGACTGCACGAGCACGCTCACCGGCCGCCGGGCGGCCCGGGCCGCCGCCGTCGCCACCAGCAGCCCGAGGCCGATCTCGGTCGCGGACACCACGACGTCGGCGCGGGCGGCCCACCGGCGGGCACGCGCCAGCCCCGCGGGCAGCGCGACGCGCAGCGGCCGCGGGTCGTCGGTGGCGAACAGCAGGCGCAGCTCCCGGGGGACCGCCAGGTCACCGGGTCCGGGGTGCACGAGGCTGAGCAGGGCGACCTCGTCCCCGGCCCGCTGCCAGGCGAGGGCGCGCTCCAGCGCGACCCGGTGGGCCCCGTTGTCGCCGAGGTCGGACAGCAGCAGCAGGATGCGCACGGGCGGGCTCCTCGGGGGGCGCGGGGACGCGGTGCGGCCCCGGTGGTCCGACGTCGGGGTGGACGCTAGCGGTGCCGGGGTCGCCGGGATCACGGCCCGGTGGTGCGCACGGGCCGGTGGCGGCGGTCATGCTGGGGGGACGCCGGCACCCGTCGGCCGCCCCCACGGACGGAGCCCCGCACCGCATGATCGTCGACCTGGCCACCCTGGAGCCCTCGGCCCCCGAGCTGGCCCGACCCGACGCCACCGTCGTGGTGGGTGGGGGAGCGGCCGGCCTGGCGCTCGCGCTCCGGCTGGAGGAGCTCGGCTCCCCGGTGGTGCTGCTGGAGTCCGGCGGCGACGCCCGGGACGACGCCGCGATCGCCGCCGCCGCGCCGCTGAACGAGGGCGCGGTGGTCGGGGGCCTGCACTACCGCGGGCTGCAGGACGGCCGCCAGCGCAGCCTGGGCGGGGCCACCCAGCTCTGGCACGGCCAGTGCACCCGGCTGCGCAGCGGCGACCTGGCGCAGCGGTCCTGGCTCCCGCACAGCGGCTGGCCGCTGGACCTCGAGGTGCTCGACCCCTGGTACGACGCGGCCGAGCGCTGGTTCGGGCTCAGCGGCCGGGGCTACGACGACTCCCGGTGGGCCGAGCACCGCCGGCTCTCGCCCCTGCCCTGGTCGGGCGACCGCCTGCTGGCCGACTTCGCCGAGTACACGGCCACCCCGCACCTGGGCGACCGGTTCCACGAGCACCTGCGCACCAGCACCACGCTGACCACGCTGGTGCAGGCCACCGCGGTCGGGGTGCGGGTGGTCGAGGACCGGGTGCAGGGCGTCGAGCTGCGCGACGCCGCCGGCCGGGAGCTGTTCCTGGCCGCCGGCCGCGTGGTCGTGGCCGCCGGGGCGGTGGAGAGCGCCCGGCTGCTGATGCTGTCCGACCCCGAGGGGGTGGGGCTGGGCACCGGCCGCGCGCTGACCGGCCGGTTCCTGCAGGACCACCCGGTCGTGCCGCTGCTGGAGGTCGCGCCCACCCGGCGCGCCTGGCTGCAGGACCGCACGTCGCACCTGTTCGCCCGCGACGCCCGCATCTGGCCCAAGGTCCGGCTGGCCCCCGCCGCGCAGGAGCGCGAGGAGCTGGTGGCGGCCAACGCGGTGCTGGTGCACGAGGTCGAGGAGCCCGAGCTGGACGCCGTCCGCCGGCTGGCCGGTGCGCTCAAGCGGCGGCGGGTGCCGCAGGGCCTGGCCGGTGACCTCCGGCTGGCGCTGCGCGCGGTGGGCCCGACGGTCCGCACGGGCTGGCGGCGCTGGGCGCGCGGGCTGTCCTCGGGCCGGCCAGCGTCGCGGGTGCGGCTGGACGTGTGGCTGGAGCAGGTGCCCGACCCCGACAGCCGGGTCACCCTCGACGCGGCCGACCGGGACGCCTTCGGGCTGCCGCTGCCGCGGGTGGACTGGCGGGTGTCGGAGACCGAGGTGCGCACCAGCCGGACGATGGCCCGCTGGGTGGCCGAGGACCTGCGGTCGCACGGGCTGGCCGAGGTCACCGAGCTGCCGGCGATGACCGACGACGACGCCTGGCGCGCGGCCGTGTCCGACGCCTTCCACCCGGCCGGCACCACCCGGATGTCGGTCGACCCGGCGCAGGGCGTGGTGGACCCCGACCTGCGGGTGCACGGCGTCGAGGGCCTCTACGTCGCCAGCAGCAGCGTGTTCCCGATCGCCGGGTACGCCAACCCGACCCTGACGATCGTGGCGCTGGCGCTGCGGCTGGCCGCCCACCTGGCCGACCGTCCGGTGCGAGGCGAGCTGCACCCAGCGTGACGACGTGCCGCCGGGGGGCGCGACAGGCCGGGAGAACGGGGAACTCGCCGGGCCCGGTGCACACGGAGCGTCATACCTTGCCCGGATGACGTCCACCACGGCCCCGACCGGCCGGTACGGCCACCTCGCCGACCAGGTCCGGTCCGAGGGCTACGCCCACCTCCCCGAGCTGGGGGTCAGCGCGGCCGACCTGGCCGAGACCCGCCGCCTGCTGGACGGGTTGTTCGACCGCTTCGACGAGCTGCCCGCCGACAAGGCGCACGACCTGGGCACCGGCGGCCAGCCGGGCCGCCCCACGGTCCCCGAGGTCCTCGACTGCTCCACCCTCGAGCCCCGCCTGCGCGACACCGCCGTCTGGGCGGCCGCGCACGAGGTGGCCCGCGCGGTCCTGGGCAGCGGCACCTACTCCACCTACGACCACGCCATCTACAAGCCCCCGGGCATCGGCGGGCGCACCTCGTGGCACCAGGACGCCGGGTTCGACCAGGTGCTCGACCACGGCCTGGCGATCTGGGTGCCCTTCCAGGACACCGACGTCGTCGACGGGTGCATGCGCTACGTGCCGCGCAGCCACCTGGCCGGCCGCATGGAGCACCTGACCCGCATCGGCCCCGGCGGCAAGGAGGTCTTCCACCTCGAGGTCGACGACGACTCCGCCGTCGACGTGCCCTGCCGGGCCGGTGGCGTGACGATGCACGACTTCTACATGGTCCACGGCGCGGGCCAGAACCACGGCGAGCACACCCGCCGGGCCTGGGTCATCGACTTCGCCACCGCCCCGCTGCACAAGCGCGCCCTGCGCGGTGCCAAGCGGGCCGTGCTGGGCCTGCGGGGTCAGGCCCGGTAGACCTGCTCCAGCCGGTCCACGTGGCCGGCCAGGTCGAAGCTCGACCGCTGGAGCTCGCGCAGGGCGGTGCCGTACGCGGCCCGCCCTGCGGGGTCACCGGCCAGCCGGGCCAGGACCGCCCCGGCCGCCGCGGCGTCGCCCGGCGGGAACAGCGCCGCCCCGGGCGCGCGGCCCACGGTCTCCAGCGGGCCGCCGGCCGCGGCGGCGGCGACCGGCGTGGCCACCGCCATGGCCTCCAGGATGGACAGGCCGCACGGCTCGGCGGGGGCCGTCGACAGCAGCACGGCCGAGCAGGCCAGCAGGTCGGCGGGGTCCTCGACCCAGCCGCGGAACTCCACGGCACCGCCCAGGCCCAGCTCCAGCGCCCGGTGCTGCAGGTCGGCCCGTTCGGGGCCGTCGCCGGCGACGACGAGGGTCCAGCCGTGCGCGGCGAGCCCGGACGCGGCGAAGGCGGCCAGAGCGGTGCCGGTGTCCTTCTCCGGGGCGAGCCGCTGGGCGACCAGGACGACGGGCCGGCGCTGCTCCGGGCCGGGCTCCTGCGGCCGCACGCCGTTGAGCAGCACGACGTCGGGCCGGGTCTCCACCTCTCGGGCGACGAAGTCGCTGACCGCCAGCTCGGCGTGCAGCGCCCGCCGCACCACAGGGGCCAGCAGGTGGGCCGCCCGCCCGTAGCCCCGCGCCGCGGTGATGTGGCGGGTGGAGAACCGGCGGCCGCGGGTGGCCGGGGCGGCGGCGAGCGCGACGAAGTCGGCCTTGGCCATGTGGGAGTGCACGACGTCGCGGCGGCCGGAGCGGCGCAGGGAGGTCAGCGCGGCGGGCGCGGTGGCGCCGGGCAGCCAGTCGACGGCGTCGGGCAGCTCGGAGCGCATCCGGTCGGGGGAGCCGCCGACGACGGCCACCCGGTGGCCGCGGTCGGCCTGGGCGGCGGCGACCTCGACGACGTAGCGCTCGGTGCCGGCGAAGGACGGCGTGACGACGACGTGGGCGATGCGCAGGGCGCCGTCCCCCCGGCGGGTCACGGCGCCAGCAGCCGGACGCCGCGGCCGACCGGCCCCGGCAGGGCGTCGGCCAGCCAGCCGAGGTCGGCGGGGGCGAAGACCCGCGCCAGCCGGACGCCGACGGCGGCCAGCACGAGGAACACGGTGCCGGCGGCGAGGTCGCCGAGCAGGCCGTCGACCTCGGCCCGGACGAGGATCGCGGCCGCCGCGGCCACGGCGCTGACCAGGACCGCCGCCAGCAGTCGCAGCGGGGCGAGCTGCAGCGCGATGCCGCGCCGCACCGTGTAGCCCAGGATCAGCACGGCCCCGACGGTCTGCGCGGCGAAGGTGGCGATGATCGCGCCGGTGAGCGAGAACGGCGGGATGAGCACCAGCGAGAGCAGGACGTCGACCGCGGCCGCGGTGCCGCCGGACCACAGCACGGGGGTCAACCGCCCGATGCCGGTCCACAGCGTGGTGCAGACCTGGCCCAGTGGGACGACCAGGAGCATGAGCGCCAGGTAGCGCACGATCTCGGCGGCCTGGGTGAACTCGGCGCCGTAGGCGGTGCGCACCAGGCCCGGGCCGACGGCGAGGGTGGCGGCGCTGAGCAGGACGCCGAGGGTGCACACGACCCGGGCGGTGCGGCCCATGACCGCGGTGACGACGTCGGGGTCCTGCACGTAGCGCGCCGCGATGGCCGGCAGCGAGGCGCCGATGAGGGTGCTGGTGAGCACGACGGGGATGGTGATGACGTTGGCCGCCACCGAGAACATGGCCACGGTCGGGCCGTCGTGGTACTGGTCGAGGAAGACCAGCTCGATGCGGCGCTGCACGATCTGGCTGATCAGCAGCGAGCCGGTGAACATCAGCCAGGTGCGGGCCACCGGCCGCCAGTCCGGCCGGCCGGCGCGGCGCCGGGGCGGGTGCGGCAGGGTCCGGTCGAGGAAGGCCAGCGAGGTCAGCAGGCCGACGGCCACCACGAGCTGGGCGGTGAAGACGCCCTCGATGCCCCAGCCCAGGTAGATGGCGGCGATGGACATCAGCGGGGCGGCGGCCTGGGCGACCAGCCGGCGCCGGGAGGTGCGGGTCCAGCCGCGGTGGGCGATGTCGCGGACGGTGCGCGACCAGCCCAGCGCGTCGACCAGGGCCGTGGCCGCGGCGAGGAACCACAGCAGCTTGTAGTCGTCGCGGAAGATGCCGATGCCGGTCATCAGGGCTGCCGCGAGCACACCGCCGGACAGGTGGGCCGAGCCCGACCAGCGGGCCAGCCAGGCCAGCCGGTCGTCGTCCCGGGCGCCGACCGCGGTGGCCAGCAGCTGGATGCTCGCCGTGGTGAAGGAGAAGATGAAGACAGAGACCAGCAGCGAGGCCACGTAGGCGATGACGCTCTGCTCGCCCAGGACGGCGGCGCCGAGCTCGCGGCTGATGACGATGGACAGCGCCAGCGTGCTGCCCATCGGCAGCACCGTGGCGGCCGCGTTCCACAGCCCGCCGGACACCGTGCCGCGGCGGGCGGTCACCTCGACGGCGGGGTCGGCTGCGGGTTGTTCGGACACGGGGCTCCTCAGGCTCGTCGCCCGACGTCCCTGCCGTGACGGTCTCCAGCGGACGAGGGTAGAGGGCATTGCTGTCCCGCGGAGGCGGTGGTGACCCCCTCGGGTGGGGGTCCGTGTGAGTCGACTCATATCCGGTCCTGCGTCGAGCCGTAGAACGGCACACCGGCGGCTCGACTCCGGAGTGGTCGTCACTCACCGTGATCGATGAACCGCGACTCGTCGCGGAGTTCGTGAACTTCCCGTGACATTCGCTGTCAAGACCCTGTTCCGGGGCGACGGAGCGTGACGACGGCGGTTACGGTTCACCCCAGTCAGCGTCCAACGGAGGGCGGCAGGAACCACCAGGGCCCGCGGGGGCTCCGTGCGGGGGACACCGAACCACGTGATCGACTCGACCGACCTGAGCACCGCCGCGCGGGCGCCGCACGCGCGGCCGGCCCGCCCGCTGCGGACCCGCCGTCGGCCCTTCGCGTCCCGGCTCCGGGGCCAGGGGACCGACGCCCGCCGGGCCTGGCGGGGCGCCTACCGCCGCCGCATCGCGCTGACCGACCTGGTCGCCGCGACGCTGGCCACCGCGGTGAGCTACTGGTTGCACTTCGGGGACGACGCCCCCATCGACGGTGTCCCGCAGTCGGCGGCGCGCTTCCTCGCCTTCGCGATGCCGCTGGGCTGGGTCGCGCTGATGTTCGCCGCCCGCAGCTACGAGGAGCGCTACCTCTGGATCGGCCCGGAGGAGTACCGCCGGGTGGCCCGCGCGACCCTCGCGCTGCTGGGCGGCGTGGCGTTCGTGTCCTGGGCGCTCAAGCTCGACCTGGCCCGCGGGTTCACCATGACGGCCATCCCGATGGCCGCCGTGCTGACCCTGCTCGGCCGGTGGGTGCACCGGAAGGTGCTGCACCGGCAGCGGATCGCCGGCCGGCACACCCAGACCACGGTCATCGTCGGCCACCGCAGCGGCGTGGCCCACCTGCACCGCCAGATCGACCGCGAGGCCCACCACGGCTACCGCGTGATCGGCTGCGTGCTGCCCCCCGGCCAGGGCGTGGACGAGTCCCAGGACGAGTTCGACGGCCTGCCGGTGCTCGGCGACATGACCCAGGTCGCGGAGGTGGTGCGCCGGTACGAGGTCGACACCGTCGCCGTCCTGCCGTCCCCCGAGCTCGACGGGCCGGACCTGCGCCGGCTGGGCTGGGAGCTGGAGGCCACCCGCGCGGAGCTGCTGCTCGCGCCCGCGGTGACCGAGATCGTCGGTACCCGGGTCGCCATCCGGCCGGTCTCGGGCCTGCCGCTGCTGCACATGGACAGCCCCGAGTTCAGCGGCCCGCGGCGCTGGGCGAAGTCGGCCTTCGACCGCACGGTGGCCGGGCTGCTGGTGCTCATGACCGCGCCGGCGCTGCTGGTGATCGCGCTGGCCGTGAAGCTGACCAGCCCCGGTCCGGTGTTCTACCGGCACCAGCGCATCGGCATGGACGGCCAGCCGTTCGAGGTGCTGAAGTTCCGCAGCATGCGGCCGGGTTCCGACCGCGAGGTCGACCAGCTGTTCGCCACCTCGAACGAGGGCAACGACGTCCAGTTCAAGATGAAGGCCGACCCCCGCATCACCGGGGTCGGCGCGGTGCTGCGGCGCTACTCCCTCGACGAGCTGCCCCAGCTGTTCAACGTGCTCGGCGGCAGCATGTCGCTGGTCGGCCCGCGGCCGCACGTGACCCGCGAGGTCGAGGCCTACGGCGTCGACATGCGGCGCCGGCTGCTGGTGAAGCCGGGCATCACCGGGCTGTGGCAGATCAGCGGCCGGTCGGACCTGTCGTGGGACGAGTCGGTGCGCATCGACGTGCGGTACGTCGAGAACTGGTCGCTGTCCTTCGACTTCATGATCCTGGCCAAGACCTTCGGCGCCGTCGTCAAGGGTTCCGGAGCGTACTGATCGCAATCGCTTGGTGACACGCCGTCACAGGTCCTTCCTGTGACGCGCGGCGGGGGCCATCCTGTCGCCGTGATGTGGTGGGTGGCGGCCGGGTTGGTCGGATGGTGTGCGAGCGCGCCCCTGGTGGCGGTCTCGACCGGTCGCATGCTCCGCCGCCGCTCGCCCGGCACCGCGGTCGACGAGCTGGTCTGCGTGCCGGCGGCCTGGACCGCCGACCGGCTGGACCCCGCCGGGGCCTGAGGGCCGAATGTCGTAGCGGACTGCACCGTCCGCTCACGGACGGTTGCGGCGCGCAACGCCGGACCGGATCGTCCGCGCAACCATGGGTCTGCGTTGCGGGAACCTGCGGATCGGATGTGAACCTGCCCGCCGACACCTGAGGTCCGGCGCCCGGCCGGACCCCGACGGCGGGAGCGGTGCGTGCGGGTTCGGCAGTGGGCAGTGGTGGGTGCGGCGTTCGCCGTGGCGTGGGCCGGGGGAGCCGGCATCGCCTCGGCCGACCCGACCGGGGGGACCGACGAGGGCTGCCTGCCCGCGTTGCAGGTGACCGCGGAGTCCGAGGGCGACGGCGGGTTGCCGTTCCCCGACTGCGCGCCCGGCGACTTCCCGACGCACGAGGTCTACGCCTCGGTGGGCTGCGACGGTGTGGGCGTGCTGGACGTCTACGTCGAGGGTGCCGAGCCGGGCGTGGCGTACACGATCTACGCGAACGGCGACCGCACTGCCCGGTCGGAGCCGTTCCCCGCCGACGAGGACGGCGTGGTGGAGCTGTTCACCGAGTTCGTCCCGAACGCCACCGGTTTCGTGAACTACGACGTGGAGCAGCCGGACGAGAACACGATCGCGTCCGGCGAGGTCGAGGTCGTGCAGACCTGCCAGGGCGAGGCCGAGCTGGCCGTCACCCGCGACTGCCTGGTGCCCGAGACCCTGACGCTGGACTTCCGGGCGACCGGCCTGCTGCCCGACTCGTCCTACGTGGTCGTCTCCACGTCGAAGGGCTTCGTGTCTGCGTCCGGTGACGAGCCCTTCGTCCCGGCGGAGTTCGACACCGACGGGGCCGGCGCCGGCGCGGTCACCATCCCGGTGACCGAGGACCAGGACGCCACCGTCGCCGAGGGCGCCTTCACCGTCGACTACGAGGTCTACCTGGTCGGTGACCTGACGACGTCGATCACCGGCAGCGGCGAGGTCGTGGCGTGCGCGGTCGACGAGGGCGCGCACCCGACCACCCCGGCGCAGCCCACCCAGCCGGTCGCCGCGCCCGTCGTGGTGCAACCGGTCGCGCAGCAGCCGGCCGTGCTGGCCAACACCGGCACCCCGACCGCGGTGATGGCCATGGTCGGCGGCGGCCTGCTGGCCACCGGCGCCGGCGCCCTGGTGGCCACCCGCCGCCGCGCCTGACCCGCACCGCCCGACGACACCGGCCGCCGTCCCCACCAAGGGGACGGCGGCCGGTGCCGTTGCGGGCGCAGCTCGTGTGACCGCTTCAGCCGCGCCCCTTGATCTTGTTCCAGACGATCCAGCCGCCGACGAGGAGGAAGACCACCGCGAAGGTGATGAAGACAGGCCAGTCCACCGGACCGCCGCCACCGCCATTGCCCGGGTTGAGGGGAGCGGCGGTCACGACGTCGGAGTTCACGTAGGCATGGTCGTGGCAGAGGTGTCTGCTTGTCAGCTGCAGGACGACGGCGGGCATGTCCGGGTTGCCCGTGGCCGGAGGATGTCGGGGTGGGCAAGAACAAGAGCAGATCGCGGCCGGCTCGCAGCGGACCTGGATGGGGCATCCAGGTCCGCCTGTCGGATGGTCGCCGGTCCTGGTACTTCCAGGACGATCGCTACCGGGACGACGGCGGCCGTTCCGCCGAGCGTTGGTCCCCGTACGAGGCCCAGGCGGTGCGCTTCGACGACGAAGCAGAGGCACGCCGTGCAGCCGGCCGGATGGCTGTGAACTCGGACGCGCTGGAGTACCTCGTCGTGCCCTTGAGCCCTGCGCGGTCCGCCCCGGTGGCCCGCCCGAGAGCCACGGAGGGCACTGTCGACGACGTGGGACAAGGAGCCTAGGGGGCGCCAGGCGGTCAGCACCGCGACCGCCCGCCCTGTCAAGCGGCACCGGCCGCCGTCCCCACCGGGGGACGGCGGCCGGTGCCGTTGCTGGGGGAGGTCAGACCCCGTAGGAGGCCTGCGGGTAGCCGGGGTCGGGGTAGCCGCGGGTGTTGCCGGTCGGCGGGCCGTACTTGTTCGGCTGCGCGTCGCCGGCGAGCGCCCAGAAGACGATGAGCACGATGAACCCGGCAATCGGCACGAGCGCGATGAGCAGCCACCAGGCGGACCGGCCGGTGTCGTGCAGGCGGGTGACGGCGGAGGAGATCGACGGCACCAGCGTCAGCAGCGTGACGACCAGGGTGATGGGGCCGCCGGTGTCGAAGGAGACGGATGCCGACGTGGAGGTGGTGGTGGCGGTCGCCTCGCCACCGAACAGGGCGACGTCGAGGACGCTGGCGACGATGCCGAGGACAGCGAGGGGCAGGAAGTACTTCAGCCAGAAGGTGGGCCGGTCGATGCGGCCACGGCTGAGGTACCAGGAACCGAGGGACATGCAGGTCTCCCTGTTGGGCCGGCACCAACGGCCGGGTGAGCAGATGATGAGCCCTGCATGTCTCGTATTGGTGTCACCTGTGCGCGACTCACCCGGATGAGGCGGCTGGGACTTCGTCAGCCTTGGACGGACGGGACGCCTTGCACAGCCGGGCTTGGCAGCGGGGCATGTGGCAGTCGGCAGGTATGGCGGATTCAGACGCACTGGACTGCTCGCTCAGCGGGGCACGCCAGGGCCCGGTTCACGAGGCGGGCAGGTACCCCACCACATGGCACCATGCCGGCGTGCCGCCACCCATCCTCACGTTCGTCGGGCACGACCTCCTGCCCATGGACGAAGGTCTGTACAGCTGGGTGGACATCAAGAGGTTCGCCATCGAGGAGAACGGCAGCGACCACGACCTCGTGGCGACGCTCCTGGCGGACCGCCAGTACCGGGACACCTACGCGGAGTCCTACCGGGTCGAGCCGGCCGAGCAGGAGGAGCCCTTCGTTCACGGGCCCTACTGGCTGCACGCCATCCAGCCAGCAAGCTTCCAGTCCACGGACCCAGCTTCGGCCCGGGCAACGATCCAGAAGTGGGCTGATGACCCCGAGCCGCCTTCGTCAGAGACCCACGTGATCCTCGAGAAGAGGGTCTTCCCACTTCTCTCGGTGACCCCGCTGTACTACCTCCCAGACCTCCGCCCTGACGGACAGCATGACTGGGGTGGGGTGGTGGGGGCGACGGGCTTCCACGAATTCGTCGCCATCGACCGGCCTGCACGGAGCCTCGTCCTGGTCGTCGCATCCGACGACTAGCCCAGAGCGAAGGAGACGCGTCAGTCCGTCAGTGCCCACTCGGGCTCGGCGGGCTCGATCTCGCCGCGTCAGCATGAGCCCGTGCACATCACCGACTTCGTCCTGGCCCGTGTCGCCGAGGACGAGCGAAGGGCCAAGCTCGGCGTCGGTCAAGGCGACGAGGACTGGGCCGTCCTGATCGAGGACGGCGACGTCATCGGTGACGTGGGGTGGTCGCCTCACCGCGTGCTCCGCGCCTGCTACGCCACCCGCTGCCTCGTGGCCGCAGCCCAACAGGCTGCCCGCCGGACAGGACCCGGCGACGATCGTTCCGACCCGCATGACTGGCTGCTCGGGTTCCGGGACGGCACGGTCGCCGCTCTCCGGCCCATCGCTGAGCAGTACGCCGACCACCCCGACTTCGACCCGATCTGGGGCGCATGATGTCGCCACCGCCTGCGCGTGCGGCATTGGTTCACCCGCGGCCCTTCATCTTGTTCCACAAGATCCAGCCGCCGATGAGCACGAACACCACGGCGAAGGTGATGAACTGTGGCCAGTCCATCGGACCACCACCTTGCCCGCTCGAGGGGGAGAAGGCGGCCAGGAGGTCGAGGTCCACGCCCGGATGGTCTCGGGTCCCGGCCGCGGGCGCGACCAGTGATGCCCGTTGATTGCCGGTCGCAGCCCATCACCGTGCCGGGCGGCCTCCGCGCCAGGCCTGTCAGTCCTCGTCGAACGGGACGTAGATGCAGGTCCCGGACGTGAGTGCGTCCAGCCGGCCGGCGCAGGTCGACCCGTACCACTCGTAGAACGACCCGCTCTGGGTCGAGTAGTAGAGGTCGTCGCAGGACCCGACGGCCCCCTCGAAGCAGCTCTGCGCGAAGGCGTCGTACTGCTCGTCGTAGTCCTGGTCGCCGGCAGTGGGCGGGGCGACGGGCTCGCCGCCCTGGTACAGGTCGGCGTACTGGGTCGCGTCCGGGTCGAGCATCGGCTCGCTGGGCCCGTAGCCCAGGCCGTAGGGGTCGGTCGCGTACGGGTCCATCGCGTACGGGTCGAACCCCAGGGCCGGGTCAGAGGCGAACCAGCCGTACGCGGCCTCCTCGGCGGGGGAGGACTCCGGCGCGGTCGCGAGCACCAGCACGGTGGCGACGGCCAGCGCACCGACGGGCGCCAGGACGGCGACGGCGGTGCCGGGGGACCGGCGCGGGGTCACCCACTGGCCGGTCTCGGGCTGCCACACCGGCGCGGCCGCGCGGCGGGAGGTGAGCCAGGCAGCCACCGGCCTCTGCAGGGCGAGAACCAGCCGGACGACGGGCGTCGCCAACGACACGACCACCGCCCCGATGACGAGGCCGCGCACCGAGTCGGCGAACCCGAACGGGTCGTCACCCATCGCGAGGAGGACGGCGACGGCGAGCGCCACGGTCACCGCGACCTGCAGCGCGGCACCGACGACGAGCAGGGTCCGCCCGGTGCCGCGCAGCAGGGCGAGGCTGCCCAGCAGCAGGACGGCGGACACCGCGAGGGCGAGCGCCGACCCGAGCGCGATGCCGACCCCGGCCCCGTTGGTCCCGCTCGCCGAGGTCTCGGCGAGGACGAACACCACGATGCTCAGCACGGAGGCGGCGTCGACGAAGCCGAGGACGGCGGCGGCGATCGCCAGGCCGGGTGTGCGCGGCTGCGGGGCGTAGATCGGGTAGGGCTGGGACATCGTGCGGAACCCCCGTGTGACCAGGCCGGACGGTCTCCGGTGGAGCGCGATCATGTGCGAACGCACCGGTGCGGTCAACGCGGCTCACCGCACGGAGGGAGGTCTAGTCGCCGCTGATTTCCGGGGGCTCCGGGATGCCGTAGTCGACGCGCTCCTCCTGGGTGCTCAGCACGACGACGGCCAGCACGAGCACGAGCAGCAGGGGCGTCAGGACGGCGAGGACGGCGGCGGCGGTGGTGCTGCGTCGCTGCACCCACTGCTGCTGCTCGGCGGACCACACGGGCTCGGCCGGCGGACGGTTGCTGATCCAGCTCGTCACCGACGGCCGGGAGACCAGGACCAGCCGGACGACGGGGGTCGTCGCCGCGACCACCGCCATCACGGTCGCTGCCGCCCAGACGCCGGGGCCGTAGTCGACGAAGTCGTCGGTGCTGAACTCGACGAGCAGCACCACCTAGAGGCCGGCGATCGCGACGAGCTCGGCGATGGTGGCGCCGACGAGCAGGGCGCGGGTGGCGCGGCGGAGCACCAGCAGGCTGCCGACGGCGGTAACGCCGGCGAGCCCGAGCAGGACCAGCAGGATCAGCGCCAGCAGCCCGGTGCCACCGCTGGAGCTGTACCGGTCCGATTCGTCCACGAGGATCGCGGTGACGACGACGAGAGCGAGGCCCGCCTCGACGAACCCGAGGACGGCGGCGGCCGCCCCTACGCCGGGCATGCGGTGATCAGGAACGGACTGGTTCACAGGAACTGCTTATCAGGCCCATGCTCGTGCCCGTTCGCGCTGGCCCGGTCGCAGGTGGTGAGGGGCGCGCCACGGCGTCGGGCTCGGCACCGGGGTCTCAGTAGGTTGGCACGAGTGGTGTCCCTGGAGCGTCCCCCGCGGTGGGGCCTGATCGCGATCGTGGTGTTGCTGCTCGCCAACGTGGGCCTGGTCCTGCTGCTGGTGCAACGCAACAACAGCGCTCCCGACGCCGGTCCGGCCGTGGCGGCCTCCGCCACCGCGACGTCGAGCACCCGCACCTCGTCGACACCGAGCGGGAGCTCCACCGCGAGCACGTCCCCGAGTACGGCCGAGACGACGTCGCAGGGCGGCGCGCTCGCGGTCTACGGCGACGGCTACTCGTCGGGCAACTCCGAGGGCGGCGAGGGTGCGGCCGGGTGGCCGGCGCTGGTGGCGCAGCAGCTCGGCATGCAGCTGGAGCTGCGGGCGGCAACCCTCGCCGGCTATGTGCGCCCGGGCTCGACGGGGCAGACCTACCCGCAGCTGGTGCAGGCGCAGCCGCCGGCGGACGCCGCGGTGACGGTGGTGTTCGGCAGCCGGAACGACGTGGCGGCGACGCCGGCCGAGGTGCAGGCTGCGGCGACCAGCACCTTCCAGGCGATCCTGGCCGCAGACCCGACGACCAAGCTGGTAGTCATCGGGCCGTGCTGGAGCAGCTCGGGTGCGCCGGCGGAGCTGACCGCGGTGTCCGACGCGGTGCGGACGGCGGCCACGGCCGCCGGGGCGACCTACGTCGACCCGCTCACCCTGGGCTGGTTCTCGGACCCGAACGGGCTGGTGTCGCCCATCGACGGCATCTCGCTGCTGGACGCCGGGCACGTCTTCCTGTCCCAGCAGATCGCTCCGCTGGTGGAGTCGGCGCGCACGAGCTGACAACCGCCCGGGGCTGATGGTGCGGGTGGGGACGACACGTAGCGACACCTGCGGACCTAACCATGCGTAGCGGTGCGATCACGCTAGCTTCATCGCCGCCGGTCGACTTCCCGCCGGTTCCGGATGGTGAGGAGTCCACAGTGGGTGCGGACGTGCGCGAGGTCCTGCGACAGGGTTGGTGGCTGTTGGTCGTCGGACTGCTCACCGGGCTGGCCGTCGCGCTGACCGTCGGACTGCTGCTGGGCTCGACCGGCGGGGACCTGGTCCTGACCGCGGTGGCCGGTCTGCTCGCCGGTAACGCCGGCGGACTCGTCGCTGCCACCGTCCTGCTGCGGGGAGCGCTGCGCACCGCCACCCGCTGACATTCGTCGTGACGAAACCGGCCGCCGCCCCGATGTAGGGACGGCGGCCGGTGCTGTATCGGTCACTGGTCGGATGGCGATCGGCGACGACGGGCTGGCGAGTGCTGCCGAGACCCCGGTGCAGACATGTCGACAATGAGTGAGCGTGGCGAGCCGGTGTGTGACGGGCCGGTCCCTACGGTCTGATCTGTGCGCATCGTCTTCGTCTGCACCACCAACGTGTGGGGCTCGGCCATGGCCGACCTCATGGCGCGATCTCTGCTTGCCCAGTGGGATCCAGACCGCAACCTTATTCAGATCGAGAGCGTGGGGGTGCGCCCTCAAATAGGCGCGGTCATTCCCGCACCCGCCCAGCGAGTTTTGGCCGGCCTTGGATTGCGCGCGGAGAACCACCGTGCCCGTTGGATGACCAGCGAGGTCCTCGATCATGCGGACCTCGTACTCACCATGGGTGCGATCCAGCGCGACGCGGCACTGGCACTGCACCCGCTCCGTCTCCGGAGCACCTTTACGTTGCTCGAGGCTGCGCGACTTTGCGATGCGTTGCAGGTCGAGGTTCCGCTAGCGCCGGAGTTTGAGGCCCACGCTCGTGCTTTCGTCGCCGGAATGGCCTCCCTGCGCCGGTTTCATCGGGCGTTTGATGGATCGGACGACCTACCCGATCTAATTGGGAATGAGGCGGACATAGTGGCTGTTGCTGAGCAGATTCAAGCATGCGTGGCGCGCATATTGAGGTCGCTGGTCCAGCCCTACGCTAAGACCGGAACTGAGGCGCCGGGAGTCCAACCGACGGCGACAGCGGTTGCCTGAAAACTGCCGTTTTCCTAGTTGACAAAGACCGGTCGCTCATGGGTAGGAGTGGAGAAAACCCAGTATGTAAATACTATAGTCTAGATGATACGGAATGTGCCTCAACACATCTTTCCCTCGGGCTGCAGATCCCGCCTGCGACAAGTGCGACTACGCGCAAGTGCGATGACCATCTAGAACTTCTCATCGGCCACTTTCACGTGTCCGCCCTACGCAAAAGGCCAGAAGCCATTTGGACCAATGAAGGTCGCCCGGGCTCCGCTCGGAGGCAGTAGAATGTAGGCTATGCCCATGTGCGCGGCTGGTCCAAAGGTCCTGATATTCAGCCCATTTTTCCCGTGGCCGCAGAATCACGGCGACGCGCTCCGACGCCTTGCGATAATCGACGAAATTGCGAAACGATATCAAACAACCGTCATCACGATCAGACGAGACGGAACTTCAGAGGCCCACATACGAGAAGTTGCCGCTCGAAATCCGTCCATCGAATGGGTTCTTGCCCCACGCCTAGAAACATCGTCACGATCCGTCACTTCGAGACTTAGACGAACGCTGCAAGGGCTAGCCCAGGGTATTCCCCCCTGGGTCCTCACCCTAGTGACACCCCAATCTGTGCGGATGGTCGGCGACCGGATCGAAGCAGGAGAATTCTCAACTCTGATCCTGCTCGGAGAAGCGGCGGGACTAGCGGCTCGCAGGTCGAATTCGGAGCTGATTTGGGACAAAAGCAACGTCCTCGTAAGCTCGGACTTGCGGGCCGTGAGGGAAGCGCGCGGCATCACGCAGCGAATACGCGGTGCACTGCAGGCACCATTGGCCTTCCGATTTGAGAAACGCGTGCTCGGGGTGGCCAACCAAGTCTGGGTTACGACGACCGCGGAACACGAACGACTTGCAAAATACTATTCGACTCCGGTGGTCGAAGTAATCCCATCTGTGTTCGACGTTCCCATCGATCCGACTGGATTTGATCCCGAATCCCGGACATTACTGTGGATGGGGACGCTCAATTATGGTCCAAATTGGGATGGATTAAAGGAATTTATCCGAACAAATGGAAAATGGCTCGACGCCCATGGCTTCACGGTTCGAGTTGTCGGCGGTGGGGCGTCGAAGGGTAAAGAACGGTGGCTAAAGGCTCAGTCAATGGTGGATTATGTCGGTTATGCCCCCGAGCTATCAACTGCTCTCCGCGGAGCACGAGTGGGCATTGTTCCCATTCTTACGGGAGCAGGGCTTAAGTTAAAAACTCTCACCTTTATGGGCTATGGAATTCCCGTCGTTTCTACTTATCAGGGTATGGAGGGAATCCCCACCAAGGCGGCAGCGGCTCTAGTTCAATCGATGGACCAATTCCCGGCAGCAATCACAAACCTGTCCTCCGATAGTCTTTATCAAGCTAGTCGTTACGCCCGCTCCGTGGCGCACGATAAGTTCTCCACCGCGGCTTTGGGAGCTAGGATCGACGATGCCCTTCAGGAGCGGAGCTAGTTGCGCCTTTCCCATATCCAAACAAGCTTCGGCGGGTGATGATCAGAATTAAGTGGAGCGGCTCCACTAGATACCGTCGCCCTAGTCGTCTAGGACTATGTAGCAGACGAAATAACCACTCAAGCCCGACGCTGCTAAGCAGCCGGGGAGGAACTTTCTGGCGTCCGTTAAAATAGTCGAAACACCCACCCACATTGGCGACCACTTTTGGGGCGAGCAAAGAGAAATTCTCGAGAATCCATTCCTCTTGTAACGGCATTCCCATGCCGACCAGGATGACGTTCGCAGTGTCAATTTTCGATCTTAGCTCTGAACTCATAACCGCCCCTGCGTAGCCGTCCACGCAATCCCAATGAATGCGAGGAAAGCGGGCGGTCAGCACTTGTTGCGTTACAGCCGCATCGGACGGCGTGCCGGACACGATCAGGACCTTGAGGCCGTGGGCCAATACGCCCAGCTCCGTTATCCAGTCGGTGCTGCTGATCCGAGCGGACGCCGGTGCACCGGAGAGCCAAACAAGTGGCATACCGTCCGCCAACATAATGTCGACCTGGGCGCAAAACCGGGCAAACTTTTCGTTTGATTCTCGCAGGAAAACACCGTGCAGATTAAGGTTACCGATCAAGAGAGGCTGGTGTGCCGCAGAGTGGCTCATGGCTAGCGCAGCAACATCACGACTCGTGAGCAGGCTAATGTTGCCACGAAGTAACTTAATCTTAACTTGATTGACCGAAGCCAACATAACGGTCACCGAATTCCAGTCGCATGGTAGGGTGCCGCGGGACGCTACCATATCTGGAAGTGCACTTTTCGAGAAGCGGCTGAGCTCGACCTTCGCGACCGGGGAGCGATACATATGTTGACGGTTGGAATCATGTCGATGCAGCGCATAAAGAATTATGGATCGTCGCTGCAAGCCTTTGCTCTTAGTCACACTCTCCGTCAGATTCAGCCGAACGCGGAGGTCCGATTCATTGACTACGAGCCCGGTGATCCGCTTATCGGCCCTGGAACGGGTCCCCGCGGCAGCAAAATCGGCCTGGCGGGGAAGCTGTCTAAAGCCCTCGCCCATGCTGGCGGACCAGGAAAACCCCGCAACAAGATCGCGTTCTTGAATCACAAGCGGTCATACGACCGTCGGTACTTTTCACAACTTGACATTACCCCAGAGCGTGATCTTGGCACTGAGGTTGACCTACAGATCATCGGTAGCGACGAGGTGTTCAACTGCGTCCAGCCGAACCCCGACGTTGGTTATGCGAGGCAACTCTTCGGTCATGGATCGTCCGCGAGCACCCTAGCTAGCTATGCGGCTTCGTTCGGAAACACCACGATGGACAAAATTGTTGCTGCCGGCATCAAGGCCGAGCTAGCCTCGGACTTGCGGCGATTTGCTGCGCTATCGGTTCGGGATCAAAATTCTAGGGCAATTGTGCAAGAGCTTATTGGGACGGACCCAGAGCTACATCTGGACCCGACCCTAATTCACGAATTTTCTCCTCAACACCTCGTCCATGCCAAACGACCGAAACCATATGTAGTTGTTTACGGCTACTCCGGACGCTTCTCCGAATCGGAGAGTAGAACTGTCCAGCGGTATGCGAAGAACGCTGGGCTTGAGATTGTTTTTATCGGCGGAATCCAGCCTGGTGAGGGGACATTCGTCGATTGCAGCCCGCTGGAGGTACTAAGCTATTTCGCTGGAGCTCAGGCTGTGGTGACTGATACGTTTCACGGAACTATCTTCTCGGTTATCAGCAAAACCCCGTTCGTAAGTCTTATCCGCCGAAGCCGCACCCATGGATACGGCAACGAGGAGAAATTGACGTTCCTTTTGGAGCAACTCGGACTACGAGGGAGGGGCCTGTATGATGTTGATCAGCTGACTGAAGTGCTGCCGGCCACCCTCGACTTCGATCTAGTTTCGAGTCGGATCGACGAACAGCGATTGAAGTCGCGCCAATATCTGGGCCGCCTCATGAACCCGGTGCGCTAATGCCCCTTCACAACAGCCGGCGGCGGCAGCTCATCAAGCGAGCTGCACAGGCAGGCCGTCTAGGGATGTATGCGGTCTCCGACGCCGCCCGCTTTTGGCGGGGTTCGTCCCTCTCGACCTTTGACTCATCGCGGGATCAAATCCACGGGCGAACTCTGTACTTTGTGCATTCAATTGAAAAAGGACTTGCCCAAAGCAGAAAGTGGGAACCCCGTCGAGGCACGTCGGCGATCAGGAACTTGAGTGATTCACTGGCTCGTTGTATCGAATTAGGATATGGGACAGACTCCTTTGCCTTCGATCAGGGAATCTCAGTCATTCAAAGGTATCGCGAACGTCATGAGGCTGCTGATGTTGATACCCAGTTTCTAGACAAACTGCTTCACCCGATCGTCCTAGCGGAAGAACGGCTGCGCGCGCGCGCTGGGGCTGGTACCCAGAGGGTCACATCGGAGTTGGCGGATGAAGTTGTTCGCGACAACTTTTATTCCTTGTTCAAACGGCGGGTGAGCATTCGGGAATTTACGGGTGAGCCGATAGACCCGAATGGCGTCGAGCGATCTATTCAATCAGCTCTGAAGACACCCTCTGTCTGCAATAGGCAAGCTTGGTCTGTGTTTTGGTGCGAGGATAAGCAGACCATTGCGCGAATTCTTCAGCACCAACGGGGCTTCGCATACGATGTTATGCCCGAGATCCTTTTGACGATCACGTGCTCAAATGCTTTCTTTATAAGCCCGGTTGAGCGCAATCAAGGATTCGTCGACGGTGGATTATTCTCGATGTCGGTATTGCTGGGGCTCGAGGCAGAAGGTCTCGGGGCGGTGCCCCTAAACGCCTGCCTGTACAGGCGGGATCGTCGTGAGGTCGTTCGAATTTTGGGAGCGGACCCGGCCGATGAGATCATCCTTTTTATTGCAGTGGGCGCCCGACCCGAGACCAGTGAGATTCCGGTCGCCGATCGCAAGCCGCTGGCTGGAACCATAAAAATGGTCAAAAATGATTAGCCGACCTCCGCTTCGAGACGGTCAATTCGCGTCCCTTGGTCGGCGCCGGAAGGTCGCGACGCCGACCATCGTTATGGTTACAGACAATTTAAACCGTGGGGGGTTGCCGCGTGTCGTTCTCAACCTGTGTCAAGTCCTGATCGACGAGGGTTTAAATGTCGCGATAGTGATTGACGGTCCGGTGGACCCGTCTATGAAGCCGCCGCAGGGTGCTTCCGTCATTGGGGAACGATCGAGACGGCACTTCTTGTGGCCGCTGACTCTGTTCATCAGGCTCACGCGCCTATGGATCAATGGGCCCGTTCAGCTAGTTCACAGCCATCAACGCGGTGTCTCGCTCGTTTCGACGGCCTGGGGCCGACTCTTTAGGGTGAGAAGCGTAGAGCACGTGCACAACGTCATCGACGCCGGTGCGACGCGAAAGTTGTCGTACCGCGCCGACGCTATAGTCGCGTGTTCTCAAACAGTGGCTGCACATGTAAGGGAGCGATATCCCTGGACGGAGGCACGCTTGCATGTGGTAACTAATAGGGTAGATGATCAAAGCGGAACGGCTGTTAGGACACTGAGTCCCGACCCTGCGGACTCGCTGCTTAAGATTGTAACGCTTGGGCGACTTGAGCCGGAAAAGCGACCATTATTCGCGGTCAGATTGTGCCAAGCACTCGGGGACCATGGGCTCAATGTCTCATTCCATTGGTTCGGGGGAGGGTCTTTGCAACAGGAGGTCATCGACGCGGCGCGAGTCGCTCAGGTGAAGAACTTCCATGTGCATGGTCACTCTGACGATCCAGCGCGGGCGTTAGCATCTGCGGACGTGTTTCTGCTCTGTTCTGAGCGTGAAGGGTTGCCGCTAGCGCTACTCGAAGCGCTGTCGCTGTCGCTTCCCGTTGTTGTGCCGGACGTCGGCGGATGCCGAGAGGCTGTGCGCGATGGGCAAAACGGCATTCTTTTCCACCCGGGTGACTCCGCTAGCTCCGTGGCTGCCCTATTGGCAGGCTTCCTGAAAAGGGTGCCGCTGGATCGTGCAGGTGAACGAAGCCGTGAGGTCTTCGTCAACAACTTCGCATTGGAAAGTTTGGCAGGGGACCTGATGCGGGTCTACGCATCATTTCCAGCCCGCTGATGGCACCGTTGAAGTCGCTGGGGTCGAAGACGGGAGGGTCCAGACTATCTCTCGGGATGGTTGACGCCGGCGTCTCCAGCCTAGGCAATCTCCTTACGAGCCTGGTCGTCGCCCACTACGTGAGCCTGCCGGTCTTCGGGCAGTTCTCTGTAGGACTCCTCGTAGCCGTGACATTGCAGGCGGCGACACGCAGCTGGTTCGGCGACACACTAATTTTGTCGTACGGAGAGTCCTCCCGACCTCGTACTTCTGAATTCTTAAGCAATGCTCTTCCAAGTTTAACTGCCCTTGGGACGACCTGCTGGCCAATTGCCGCGGCAGCCGCCGCGGTGGCGACTCTCTTGATGCAAGTTTCTTTCGTTTGGTGGGAATGGTCGCTTCTGGCGGTAGCCTTGGCGGCGGTGGTCTTGCAGGACCACGTGCGATGGACTTGCTACGCAGAGCGGCGAATGGGTGCAGCGTTGCTTATCTCAACTTGCTGGTCCATTAATGCTGCGTTTTGGGTGTGGCTGTCTTGCTCAGCCGGTCTCCGGTCAAGCACTCTTGTTGTTGCCATTTGGGGTCTGTCGTCAGTGCCAGGGGGCTTAATTGGTCTTGGCCTGCTGCTGCGTGGGCGAGGATGGCGTGGGGCCGAGTTCCGCGCTGGTTCAAGGTGGATAGTAGGAAATTTTGGTCGCTCGGTCAGGCTAGTGTCCGACTTCTTGCTGACACAGGCTTCGGGTCAAATTGCAATACTATTGCTGTCGGTCTTGGTCTCGCTCGACTCGCTCGGGTTGGTCAGAAAAGTTCAGATCCTCATGGGGCCAGCCATGGTGGTAATTTCGGGCCTGCTGGCGGCCTTGCAGCCGTTGTTGGCCGAGCGCATCCGAAAGTTTGGCAGGTATGACCTTTCTGCTCTCCGATTCGCTTCCGCTGTGGCAGCTGCCGGCAGTGTCGCGTTCGCCAGTTATGGGTTGTTGCTTTGGTTCCTGCCAAGCCCTTGGATCTCCACCCTGGTGGGTGGCGACTGGAGGGACGCACGGGAGTACCTGCCACCGCTCATAGTGCAGCTAATCGCCAGCTTAGTCGGTGGTTGCTTCGGTGTCCTTTTGCGCGCAAATCGGCAGATCGGTGTGCAGATCAAAGTGCGCGCGCTTCTGGCGCTGCCAATTCTAGGTAGCGTAGCGGCGTTCTGTATCTGGATGGCAGCAAGTGGAGGATTATGGGTAATAGCCTGCAGTTCGACAGTGACTGCCGTTATATGGATCGCGGTGTTCTTAGCAGGGAGACGGTCTTGGCTGCAGCAAATGCACAGGGATACAGCGAACCACTGACGGGCGGTAAGGACGGGGTTTCTCGACGCCAGCTCGCGCGGCTTGCTTTCGCGTCGCTGGTGGCGATCGTCTCGGTGTCGCCATTCCGCCTTAGCGGCCCGTTGACCGTCGGGGCATGTGTCGTGGTACTCCTTTTGTGTGCGCGCCGCACATTGCTCTCTCCGATTCATTGGTCATCCCTGATATTTTTCGGCTGGATTGGCGCATCTTCTTTCTGGTCGGTTGCTGGCGGCGCCACATTTGATGGTGTTGTGTTGTCCCTCCTACTCCTGCTCGCCGCCGCGGCTGTGTGGGAAACCTGTGGTCCCGAGCAGACTCTGGCGGCCTTCTTGAGTGGGCTAAGAGTTGTGGTTGCGCTCAGTGCCATCACGTATGTCTTTGTACCGAGCATTGGGCGCGAGCAGAGCTTTTATCAGGCAGGAGCGTTTACTGGTCTTTTCGTTCAGCGCAATGTAGCGTCGTTCGTGATGGTCGTCATCATCATAAGTACGGTTGCGCTTTGGGATAGAGAGTGGTCGCTTGGGCGCAAGCACAAAGAGTGCTTCTGGTTAATTCTGACGTTATTGTGCCTCCTTTTAGCGCGGAGCAGCACATCGCTCGTTGTCCTGGCGGCGGTTCTCTTACTGGGCTTAGTTGTGAGGCAGACTCGCAAAATGAGCGAAGTTGGCCGACGGGTGACGCTCGCGGCCGTGACGGCGATGGTTGCGGGCTTCGCGCTAATAATTTTCACCAATTACTCGGCAGCTTCTGGTTTGCTCGGTCGTGATGCATCCCTGACCGGAAGAACAATTATTTGGGCTGCCGTACTCCCGTTTATCAACGCGCAGCCTTGGATCGGCTACGGTTGGAATGCTTTATGGACCCCGGGTGTACAGGTGACGGAGGAGATGTGGAGTTCGGCTCATTTCGCTTTCGCGCATGCTCATAACGCCTTCCTCGACGTTATTTTGCAGGTTGGATTTGTTGGGTTGGTTCTGCTTTTAATATTCCCCCTAGGTCGCTTCGTCGTGAACACGAGCCGTCTGGAGGAGACTGCGGCTCGGCCAGTCGTCTGGTCGAGTATGGCCTTCGGTTGCCTACTACTCTACGGTGTAACGGAGCAGTCGTTTGTGAGTAACTTCGGTTTTCTTGTATTAATGATGTGCAGTTTGAAGTTGGCCGGAGCTAAATGATTCTTGAGCATCGTTAGCTTGTTCGGGTGGTCGGCAGGCGAGTGGCTTGTTCTTCCTGTGTCGGGAGTTCAAATGCAAGATTGACCAGGCGAATTACTTTGGCTGCCGGGTGATGGCCTTGAAAGTAGGGCGCTCTTGAGTCTGTTTTGCTGGGAGCTCGGGGTGAGGGCGGTTCGGCCGAGCGGTGATCTAGGCTTAGGCGGTCTGTCGACTATCGAACGGGATTGGTGGCCACAGCATGGAGCTCAACGAGGTTCTTCGAGCACTGCGTAGCGGCTGGTGGTTCCTGCTCGTTGGCGCACTCGTCGGTCCTGGGCTTGCCCTTGGTGTCAGCCTGCTTCAGACGCCGATGTATGTCTCGAACACGCAGCTTTTTGTGTCTGCCACCGAGGTCGTATCTACATCGGACGCGTTTCAGGGCAGCCAACTCTCCGCGCAGCGGGTGGCTTCTTACGCGCGGCTCTTGCAGGGTGAAGATCTGGCGTCTCGTGTAGTGGACGACCTGGATCTAAGTGTGACGCCTGCAACGCTGGCGCAACGGATCAGCGCCGTCCCCGTAGTCGATACTGTTCTGATCGACGTTTCTGTCGAGGATCCATCGCCACGTCAAGCGCAGCGCATTGCCGAGGCGGTTGGGGTTGAGTTCTCGAATCTTGTGGATGAATTAGAGGCTACGGGAGAAACTGGCGCAGCCCCGCCAGTTCGCGTAACCGTCACCGATCGCCCCAACCTGCCGGATAGCGCAGACTCGCCGAAGATCGCGAGGAATCTGGCGATCGGATTGGCGGGTGGACTATTCCTAGGCGCGGCAGTATCAATCTTGAGGTTGCGGCTTGACCGGACCGTGCGGGACGCAGAGGACGCTAGTGCCCTGTCCGGGAGCCCGGTAATTGGTGTGATTGTACGAGACGAGGCGCTCGCTGCCCAACACACCATCGAGCGAAATGGAGTGGGTAGGTCCGCCGAAGGTTACCGCCAATTGCGAACTAATCTTCAGTTTTTGAACATCGACGAGCCGCCGAAAGTGATCATGGTATCCAGCGCTGTGCCGTCTGAAGGGAAGACGACGCTTGCCGTTAATCTCGCCCTGTCGCTTGTGGAAGCTGGAAGGTCTGTGACTCTCATAGAGGCGGACCTACGACGTCCTCGGGTAACACGATATCTGGGGATGGTGGGGGGTGTTGGCCTCACGAACATTCTCACTGGCTCGGCGGCTGTAGAAGACGTGGAACAACCCTATGGGGACGGTGACCTGACGGTCATTGCTGCTGGTCCCACGCCTCCAAATCCTAGCGAATTACTTTCTTCGTCTCACATGTTTTCGCTAATCGACGATCTTCGTGTTAAGAATGATTTCGTGCTCCTTGATGCGCCGCCTCTGCTGCCGGTAGCGGACGCCAGCGGCCTGGCTGTACTTGTGGACGGCGTCGTCCTGTCCCTGCGGTATGGCAGCACTACGAAGGAACAATTAGCTCAGACACAGGCGACGCTTGGTCGCGTTGGCGCGAAGACGCTGGGCATCGTGTTGAACATCGTGCCGCCGAAGGCGGAGGTGACCTCGGCCTATGGGTACGGCTACAACTACGGCTACGACCCGGACCCGACGGCGCCGACCACCAGCTGAGTTGTGCGGCACTGAATCGACCCGTGACGCAACGCGAGTGCTGAACGTGGCTCGCTTCACCCGTCCGCATGGTCCAGGGGGGGTGCCGGTGACGGCCTGTGTTCGCTAGGTTGCTGAGCAGCCGGACGAACAGCGGGGTTCCAGGGCTTGCATGGGCAACCCTGGGGTCGGCACCCCGGGCCGGATCGCACGGGGGTGCACTGCGTGGCTTTGGTTGATGTCCTGGATGGCGCGCGGGTGGCTGATGCCACCGACCGGCGCCGGCTATTCAGCCGGAGCCGGCTCCGCGGGGCGGGCACCAGGGAGCGCCGCAGCTGGCAGTGCCGGTACGTGCAGCGCATCGTGCTGGCCGACGTCGTCTGCGCACTGGCGGCGGCGGTCGCCGGTTACACCCTCCGATTCGGGTCGGACTCCCTGAGCCCAGACCATGTCCCGTTCTGGGTGATTGCCGCTCTCCCCCTTACCTGGGTCGGCGCCATGCTGGTCGCCCGCAGTTACGAGCAGCGGTTCCTCTGGATCGGCGCAGAAGAGTTCCGCCGGGTCTTCTTCGCCGCGATGCTCATGCTCGCCGCGGTCGGCACGGTGTCCTGGGCGCTCAAGCTCGACCTTGCACGCGGATTCGTCATCGTCGCCCTGCCGCTGGCCACGATGGCGACGCTGCTGACTCGGTACGCAATGCGGAGTTGGCTGCATCGGGCTCGCCGTCGTGGGCTGTACACGCAGACCGCGGTCCTCGTCGGGCACCGCAACGGCGTGGCTGCGCTAAGGACTCAGATCGAGCGCGAGAAGTACCACGGCTACCGGGTCATCGGCTGCCTGCTGCCGGGCGGCCAGCACCTCCCGGCGGAGAGCCTCTTCAACGGCGTACCCGTACTCGGCGGCCTCGACGACGTCACCGCCGTCGTCAACCGCTTCGAGGTCGACACCGTCGCCGTCTTGCCCTGCCCGGAGCTCGACGGCCCCCGGTTGCGGCGGCTGGGCTGGGAGCTCGAAAAGACCCAGGCCGAGCTTCTGCTCGCGCCGGCGGTGACCGAGATCGTCGGTCCGCGGGTGCGGATCCGCCCTGTCTGTGGGCTGCCGCTGCTTCACATGGAGAAGCCCGAGCTGCGCGGCGTCCGCCGGCTGGCCAAGGAGACCGTCGACCGGTCCTCCGCTGCGCTGGCCCTGTTCCTCATGCTGCCGGTGCTGCTCGTCCTCGCCGCGGTCATCGGTCTCACCAGCCGGGGCGGGGTCTTCTTCCGGCAGGAGCGGGTGGGCCGAGACGGCCAGACCTTCTCCATGCTGAAGTTCCGCTCCATGGTCGCCGGCGCCGAGCAGATGACCGACCACCTCGCCGGGGAAAACGACGGCAACGGCGTCCTCTTCAAGCAGCGCACGGACCCCCGCGTCACCCGTATCGGCAAGGTGCTCCGCCGCTACTCCCTGGACGAGTTGCCGCAGCTGATCAACGTAGTGCGGGGTGACATGTCGCTGGTGGGTCCACGTCCGCCGTTGCCGTCGGAGGTGGAGCGGTACGGGTTCGACATGCACCGGCGGTTCCTGGTCAAGCCCGGCATCACGGGGCTGTGGCAGATTTCGGGAAGGTCGGACCTGTCGTGGGACGACTCGGTGCGCATCGACGTGCGGTACGTGGAGAACTGGTCGCTGACCTTCGACTTCATGATCTTGTGGAAGACCCTGGGCGCCGTCGTCCGCGGCTCCGGGGCGTACTGACCGCCGCCCATCAGGGAACTCCCAGGCGCCCGTCACCTGGCGGTCACCCGGGTCGGCCACGCTCTTCTCGTGCGGACTCGGGAGACGGTGGGGCGCGGGCAGCGGCCCTGCGCGCTGTGCGGCAGCGACGACGTGGTGGCCGTGCGCACCCGGCTGGTCCGGCGCGGGCTGGCGCTGCTGAACCCGGCCTTCGACCCGCACGAGCACCGCTACGAGCTGTGCCGCGGCTGCGGGGCGAAGAACTACGAGGTGGCGGCCGCCGGCATCCGCTGACGTCCCAGCAGTGGACACGCCGCGCAACCGGTCAGCGACGCAGCGATGGGGGAGACTGACCGCGTGGCACGGCACTGGTCCCCGAACCCGGTGTTCACCGTGCTCTTCGTCTGCACCGGGAACATCTGCCGCTCCGCCATGGCCGAGCGGATCGCCCGCGCTTACCTCGACGAGGCCCTCGGCGACGACGCGCACCGTATCCAGGTCGTCAGCGCCGGCACGCACGCCGTCAAGGGCGCCGGCGTCCACCCCGACAGCGCAACGGTGCTCGGGGGCTTCGGCGGCGACCCCACGGGTCACGTCGCCCGTCAGCTGCTCGACGACATGGCCATCGACGCCGACCTGACCCTGGCGCTCACCCGCACCCACCGCCGCGCCGTCCTCAAGGCCGCCCCGCGCGCTCTGCAGCGCACCTTCGCGCTCCGGGAAGCCACCGACTTGGTCGCCCTCGTCGACCCTGCCACCGCCCTCGGCGGCGACGACCTCGCCGAGCGCTGCCGCTCCCTGGTCAAGCGGATGGCTGCGGCCCGCTCCCGCCGGCCCTCCGACGCCGCCGACGACATCACCGACCCCATCGGCCGGCCGCTCGAGGTGCACCAGGAGGTCGCCGAGACCATCGCCGAGTCGCTCATCCCGCTGCTCGACCGGCTGGTGGCCCTCCGCCCCGCCCCCGCGGCCGCCGAGGACCCCGACGACGGCGACGGCAAGCCGCGCCTCTATCTCGTTAGCTGACTTGCTGCTGCGTCGCGAGACCCGGTCGAGGTGGCTGCGCCGAAAGGCTGATGAGTGAGCCGGGGGTCCCGACTCGCTCTCCAGCTATTCGTCTGATGGCCGGTAGCTGCCACAATGCGTCGATGAGCGAGCTCATGATTGGGATCCTCACGGGCTTGGCAACCTCCATAGTCGCTTGGCTGCTCACCCAAACGCTTCTGCAGCCTCGGATCAGGTTTTCCGAAGGCGTCAGCAAGAAGGACTCGCCCCATAGCCCTTGCGGTTATCGATACCGCGTCAAATTGCAGAACGTTGGGGTTTTCCGCAGCGCTCTTGATCTCCAGGCGCGGGCGGTCATCTCAGTTCAGGGTCTCGACCCGGAGAAATCGTTGTCGTGGACGTCGTTCCGCCTGGAGATGAGCACGGCCGAGCGGCCGCGGGTTCGTCCAGGAGGCAACATGGCATGGGCCATCGATCCTGCAAGCCTCCCTCCGGGGGCGAAGCTGCAGCTGAAAGATTTGGGCTTCCATGAGGTCGCGGACAACGACGCTCGCAGCCTGGAGGACTTGTTGCTGCTGCGCGGCGCGGAACGCGACAGCCGTGGTAGGAGCATCGAACCGGCCCATCTTCGCGTCCAGGTGTTGGTCAATGACGGTTGGACGGGCAAGCAGTTCTACAAGGCCTCCCAGGCCTACACAGACGTAAATGTGAAGGAGCGGGCGTTCCGCATCGGTACGACCAACCGGTGGAGGCGCTATGGAGAACGAGTCCGCGGCGTCTACCGGGCTCTTGAGTTCGCGGAAACCACCTGACGGCTTCAAGAGTGACCATCGGATGGCTGCGTGGGACCTACTTTGCGCCATTCAGCGTGGGGTCGCGGGCAGGGACTCGTCGGCGAACTCGGCGGCGTTCTGGCCCAGCGAGTCGGTCTGCAGGTAGCCCCACATGCGGTCGCCGGTCGTCTGGTCCAGGTAGACCACGCTCGCCGCGCCCTCCGTGCCGGTGCCCAGCACCGGGGCGGTAAAGAAGTCCATGCCGTCGGGCGTCAGGCTCCGCGCGGACAGCGCCAGCTCCAGCAGGCCACCATTGCTCAGCGAGTCGTCGACCGCGATCGAGCTGGTCACCGCCCGCAGCACCGAGTCGATCTGGCCCGGGCTGTTGAACGTGCCGGCGGCGAACAGCTTGCCGAACATCGACCGCAGGTAGTTCTGCTGCCGCTTCACCCGGTCGAAGTCGCCCCCGGGCAGGTCGTAGCGCTGCCCGACGTACCAGCGGGCCATGTCGCCGTCGAGGTGGTTCAGCCCGGCGGTGAACGTGTACGGGCCGTTCTGCGTCGTCTCGGCCACCTGCACGTCGACCCCGCCCAGCTGGTCGGTCATCGAGATGAGCCCGTTGAAGCTGATCGCGGCGAAGTGGTCGATGCGCACCCCGGTCAGGTTCTCGACGGTCTGGATGAGCAGGCTCGGCCCGCCGAACGCGTACGCAGCGTTGATCTTGTTCTTGCCGTAGCCGGGGATGTCCACCCAGGAGTCGCGGGGGATGGAGACCACCTGCACGTGCTGCCGGTCGCCCGACAACCGCGCAATCATGATGGCGTCGGACCGGGCGTCGGGGATCTGACCGTCCACGATCTCGGCCCGGGTGTCCGAGCCGACGAGCAGGAAGGTCACCGGGTCGGCCGTCGTCTGCGTGGTCGGCGTGGATGGCGCCGGGCGCTGCTCCGGGTCCAGGCCGGCGAACACGTCCTGCACCCGGTCGACGTTGCCGGCGTACCGATCGGTCAGGTACCAGCCGCCGGTGGCGACGGCGAGGGCCAGCACCACGGTCAGGGCACCGAGACCGATCAGCAGCCGGCGCAGCGGCCCGCGCCGGCGTCGTCGCTGCTCGGGCGCGGCCGCGACCTCGTCCTCGTTGCCGAACAGCTCGTCGGCGTCCGGTTCACCGGACCTGCTCATGCGGCACCCTCCCCGTGTCGGGGATCCAGGGTAGGCGGCTGACCAGCAGGGATGATCCGGTTCATGCTTTGAACAGGGAGCCTGCCGACCCGACCCCGCAGCTCGGCCAGATTGGCGGTCGGCTCCGTGGTGCCGGTCAAGGGCGGGTCTGCCGATGAGGACGACAAGAGCGGCGCGGCGCTCGTTGGCACCATCGCACAGCTACCGTGATCACGGATGTGGGCAGTTGACCGTGGCGGATGGGGCCTTTGTGACAGCCGGGACGGGCTGGATCCGGGCCTCGAAACTCTGCACATCACGACGCAGAAGATGCGTGTCGTAACACTTTGTGACTGATCGGTCCCTACCGTTCTGTCCGTGCGCCTGACCTTCGTCTGTACCGGGAACATCTGCCGCTCCGCCGTGGCCGAGCGGATGACCCGCCGTGGGCTGCAGGACTGGCTGCCCGGGGACGCCGACCAGATCCAGGTCGCCAGCGCCGGCACGGCCGCCGTCGTCGGCTCGGCCATGCACCCCGCCTCCCGCGCCGCGCTCGCCGCCCGCGGGGTCGAGGGCAAGGGCCACCTGGCCCAGCAGCTGACCGTCGAGATGGTGGCCGAGAGCGACCTGGTCATCACCATGACCGAGGAGCAGCGGGCCACCGTGCTCGCCACCTACCCCCGCGGGCTGCGCAAGGTCTTCACCCTCCGCGAGGCCGTCGGCCTGCTGCGCACCCTGCCGCCGGTCGCCGCCCCGCTGGCCAACGACGGCGACGCCCACGCCCGCGCACTGATCACGATGCTCGCCGACGCCCGCCGCAACCGGGTCACCGAACCCGGCCAGGACGACGTCCCTGACCCGATCGGCAAGCCCGCCGCCGCGCACGTCGAGGTCGCCCAGGTCATCGAGAAGCGGCTGGGCAAGCTGCTGCGCGCCCTCGTGCTGCCCGAGTTCGCCACCGAGCTGTGGGCCCCGGCCGCTGTGCCGCAGCCGGTGACCGCCAAGCCGGTCGCGGTCCGCTCCGCCGCCTGACCGGCGACGGGTCAGTCCTCGTCGAGCTCGTCGTCGTCGGTGAAGAAGGCGGCCTGCGTGGGCTTCTTGGACGTCAGGTCGGTCACCGGGCGCACCGGCTCGTCGTCGACCGGGTCGGCCCCGCCGAACAGCGGCGCGGCGGGTGCGGCCGCCACCCCGGCCGGCGCGGCCGCGCGGACGACGGGCTGGCGGGCGTCCGGGTGCACCGAGAACCGCACGCGGCAGGCCTGGCAGGTCTCGCGGTAGGCGGTCTTGGCGTCGAAGCGCGGGTTGAGCAGGTCGCGCACCCGTCGCTTCGTGCTGGAGGAGGTGAACACCAGCGGTCCGCCGCCGCAGTGCGGGCACGGGATCTCCGAGTAGCCGATGATCGTCCGCCGTCGCTTCCTGTCCGCCACGGGGTCCATGGTGGCCTGTGACCCTGCGGAACGTCACCCCTACGGGGTGCAGCGACCCGTCGTCTCCGTCACGCCGATTGAACCGCAGGCGTCTGACCAGCGAACATGTCGTGATGGCCGACGGGGTGAAGGACCGGGTGCGGGTGGTGCTGTCCCGCGCCGCCGTGCGCTGCCCGCGGTGCGAGCGCGAGGAGCTGCGGCTCATGCGCTCCCGCGACGTCCGCACCGGGCTGGCGAAGGTCAACCCGTTCTGGGACGCGCACGAGAAGGTCTACGAGCGCTGCAAGGTCTGCGGGTTCCGCCGCGCGGCCTCCGGTGAGGCGCGCGCCGAGGAGCCCACCCGCGCCCGCCGTCCGGTGATGACCGCGCTGGGCTGGACCGCCGTCGTCCTGCTCGCCGTGCTCACCACCGTCCTCACCGTCGTCCTGGCCGGCCTGCTGCTCGTCGTCTCGGTCTGGCTCGCCGTCGCCGTCCCGGTGGTGGTGTTCCTGCTGGTCATCGCGCTGGCCGCCTACGCCCGCCGGGGCTGAGCGGTGCACCTGCTCTTCGTCTGCACCGGCAACATCTGCCGCTCCCCGCTGGCCGAACGGCTCACCACCGCGTTCGCGGCCGAGGCCGACGTCCCCGGGCTGACCGCCACCAGCGCCGGCACCGGCGCCCTGGTCGGCCGACCGATGGACCCCGACGCCGCCGTCGTCCTCGCCGGGCTCGGCGGCGACGCCGACGGCTTCGGGGCACGCGCGTTCCTGCCTTGGATGGCCGAGCAGGCCGACCTGGTGCTCACCCTGGAGCGCGGGCACCGCAGCACCGTGCTCGAACGCGCCCCCCGCGCCCTGCGCCGCACGTTCACGCTGCGGGAGGCCTCCGCCGTCCTCGGCCTGCTGCGCCCCACCGACCTGCCCACGGCGACCGACCTCGACGAGCGCGGCCGGCACCTCGTGGCCGCGCTGGCCCGGCGGCGCAACGACTGGCGGGGGAGCAGCGGCGCCACCGACATCACCGACCCCTACCGGCGACCGCCCGAGGTGCACGCGCAGGTGGGCAGCGACATCGCCGCCGCGCTGCTGCCGCTGCTGCGGGCTCTCGCCGGCCCGGAGGTCGACCGTCGCGCTGGGTGACCGCTCACCCCATCGTGACCCCCCTTCTGGGGGCTACAGCTCCACCCCCCGGAGGTCGATGGTGGGGAGGTGATCGTCCTCATCCTCGCCGCCTGGGTCCTCGGCGGGCTGCTGCTCGCCCTGGCGATCGGCGGCGCGGTGCGTGTGGCGGAGGCCCGCCGCGGCTGGGCCGACGACGACGCCGTGGTCGAGCCCGAGGTGCTCACCGCCGCCTGACCCGGGGCCGCGGACCGCGCACTCCGCGTCACGACACCCGTGGCGGTACAGGAACGTCCATGATCCGGACCGGGCACGGCTCGCATTCACCTACACTCCCTCGGGGCGCCGCACCCGGGGGAGCGGCCACCTGGCCCTGACACGTGTCCCCCGAAGGCGACCGCACGGGGGTGCAGGTGACGACGACGCAGCCGCGCGCGTCCGACGTCCGGCGCAGCCTGTTCGCGCCGTCCCGCCTGCGGGGCGCCGGCACCGAGGCCCGCCGCTCCTGGCAGTCGGGCTATGTGCGCTCCGTCGTCCTCGCCGACCTGCTGTGCGCCGTCGTCGCGGCGGTCGCCGGCTACGCCGCCCGGTTCGGCACCGGGTCGCTGGGCCACCTGCCCGTGTGGGTCCTGCCCGCCCTGCCGCTGGCCTGGGTGGGCGCCATGCTCGTCGCCCGCGCCTACGAGCAGCGCTTCCTCTGGATCGGCGCCGAGGAGTTCCGCCGGGTCTTCTTCGCCGCGATGCTCATGCTCGCCACGGTGGGCACGGTGTCCTGGGCGCTCAAGCTCGACCTGGCCCGCGGCTTCGTCGTCGTGACGCTGCCGCTGGCCACCGTGCTGACCCTCGCCGTCCGCTGGCTGCTGCGCGACCGGCTGCACCGGGCCCGCTCTCGCGGCCGGTACCTGCAGACCGCCGTCCTCGTCGGGCACCGCAGCGGGGTGGCCGCGCTCAAGGAGCAGGTCGAGCGCGAGCGGCACCACGGCTACACCGTCGTCGGGTGCCTGCTGCCCGGCGGTGAGGGCCTGCCCGAGCAGAGCGTCTTCGCCGGCGTCCCCGTGCTCGGCGGGCTGGACGACGTCGCCGGGGTCGTGGCGCGGTTCGAGGTGGACACCGTCGCCGTCCTGCCCTGCCCCGAGCTCGACGGGCCGCGGCTGCGGCGGTTGGGCTGGGAGCTGGAGAAGACCCGCGCCGAGCTGCTGCTGGCCCCGGCGGTCACCGAGATCGTCGGGCCGCGGGTGCGCATCCGGCCGGTGTGCGGGCTCCCGCTGCTGCACATGGAGAAGCCCGAGCTGCGCGGTGTCCGGCGGCTGGCCAAGGAGACCGTCGACCGCTCGGCCTCGGCGCTGGCGCTGCTGCTCATGCTGCCCGTGCTGGTCGGCATCGCCGCCGCGGTCGGGCTGACCAGCCGGGGCGGGGTGTTCTTCCGGCAGCAGCGCGTGGGCCGCGACGGCCAGGTGTTCTCGATGCTGAAGTTCCGCTCGATGGTCGCCGGGGCCGAGGGCATCGCCGCGCCCGACGACGGCAACGGCGTGCTGTTCAAGTCCCGCACCGACCCCCGGGTGACCCGGGTCGGCCGGGTGCTGCGCCGGTGCTCCCTGGACGAGCTGCCGCAGCTGCTCAACGTGGTGCGCGGCGACATGTCGCTGGTGGGGCCGCGGCCGCCGTTGCCGAGCGAGGTGGAGCGGTACGGGTTCGACATGCACCGGCGGTTCCTGGTGAAGCCGGGGATCACGGGCCTGTGGCAGATCAGTGGCCGGTCGGACCTGTCGTGGGACGACTCGGTGCGCATCGACGTGCGCTACGTGGAGAACTGGTCGCTGACCTTCGACTTCATGATCCTGTGCAAGACCATCCGCGCCGTGGTGAGCGGCTCGGGCGCCTACTGACCCGCCGCGGCCGACTCCCGGGCAGGCAACAGGTCCTTCTTCCGCCGGGCGGGCACCCCGGCGTACAGGCCGTGCGGCTCGCAGTCCGACGTCACGACCGAGCCCGCGGCGACCACGCAGCCGTCGCCGATGGTGACCCCGGCCAGCACCGTCACCCCCGTGCCCAGCCAGCAGCCGTCCCCGATCCGGACCGGCCGCTCCTCGAGCGGGCCGGCCCGCCGGGCCGCGGGGCCCAGGGTGTGCGTCGTGGTCAGCACCTTGCAGTGCGCGGCCACCGAGACCTCGCGGCCGATGTGCACCCCGGCGTGGTCCTCGAAGTAGCTGTAGCGGTTGATCCGCGTCCCGTCGCCCACCGAGACATTGCGCCTGACGAAACGGACGCGGTCCTTCACGTCGACCGTCGGCGCCAGCTGGAGGCCGGCCGCGACGAGCAGTCGGCGGCGGAGGACGACGGGCCACACCGGCCACATCGAGACCTCCGCGACGAGCTTGCCCGTCAGCCGCTGGGCCCCTGCGGGAGTGAAGTGCACGAGCCGGACATTTCCACGGTGACCCGGGTCACCGGGGGGTCGCCCACCCGTGACGGGTGTGCCCGGTGTGAATCCGGAACCAGGACGCTCGCCCGTTCGCTGCGGAACTGCACAGTCCACACACGGGGACTGCCGATGCTGCGCACGATCCCGCCGGAGGACCGGCGGCGTGCGAAGGAGAACAACCGTGGCGCTGTCGCGTCCCCGCACCACCCGCCGCGTGCTGCGCGGTTCGGCCCTCGGCCTCGGCCTGCTCGTCGCCGGCGGCATCAGCGCCCCGGCCGCGTTCGCCATCGACGAACCCCAGGACGCCGCCGGCCAGCCCGCCGAGCTCGACGGCACCCCCGTCCCGCTGCAGGAGACCCCCGCCGAGACCGGGGCCGAGGCGGACGTCGTCCTCGCCGCGCCGCTGACCGGCGACTTCGGCACCGGCAAGGACTTCAGCGTCCAGGTCGCCCCGACCGGCCCGGCCCCCGCTGACCTCGACCTGTCGGGTGGGGTCTTCCGGGCCGCCCCCGTCCCGGCCACCGGCACCACGTACGAGTGCACCACCGACGTCGACGGCTCCTGCACCTTCCACGGCCCCGCCGCGGACGACGAGCCGTGGCTCACGTTCACGGCCGAGGGCTCGGACGCCTCGCTGCCGACCGGCACCTTCACGCTCACCCAGGTCACCGCCTCCCCGGGCCTGGCCGCCAACACCGGCTCGGCCACCTTCACCATCTGCGACTCGATCCTTTGCGGGATGGGCCAGCTGCAGCACTCCGCCGTCGTCGGCGACGACTCCCTGTTCCGCACCGAGCTCGTCACCACCGTCACCGACTCCGCCACCGGCGCGCCGGTCGCCTGCGCGGCCTACGAGCTGACCGGCCCGGACTACCCGCACGACGGCGGCCCGGTGCCCGCGGTGCCCGCCGCCGACCCGGTCCCGGCCGCGTGCCTCCCGGCGACCACCGAGCCCACGACGACGGCGCCGACCACCACCGCCGCGCCGACCACCACGGCCCCCATGACCACCGACCCCGCCGGGAGCACGGACACCTCGGCCCCCAGCTCGTCGGACGCCGGGACCAGCACCGACGCGACGACCGACCCGACCACCACGACGACCGACCCGGGCCCCGACGTCGTCGAGCTGCACGGCTTCGCCCGCGAGGACGCGCCCCGGCACTCCTACGGCACGCAGACCACCGACGCGGACGGCTCGCTGACCTTCCGTGGCTGGTTCCTCCCGGCCGAGGGCTACCTGCTGACCCCGGAGCACCTGCCCGCCGGGTTCACCCCGGACGCGGCGGACGCCTTCGGCATCGTCACCACCCCGCAGGAGGCCGCTGCAGGCACCCCGGCGCAGATCAGCCGGTCGGTCACCGGCCCGCTCGCCGGCGGTGCCCCGGCGCCGGGCGTCCCGGGCGGCGACGTCGCCTCCGCCGCCCCGACCACGACGACCGCGGTCGCCGTCCCCACCGGGACCTCCGCCGCCGCGGCCGCTCCGGCCCCTGCTCCGGCCGCTGCTCCGGCCCCGGCGCTGGCCACCACCGGCGGCCCGGTCGAGACCATGGCGCTGCTCGGTGGTGGCCTGGTCGCCCTCGGCGCCGGGGCGCTGGCCACCGGCGGCGTGCTGCGGCGCCGTGCCCGCCAGCGCGTCTGAGCCCCGCGGCTGGTGGGCCCGGTACCGCTCCCCGGCGGCACCGGGCTCGCCGGCGCTGGTCACCCTGACCGGGGTCGACAGCGACGAGTACCCGTTCGGCAGCGACGTCGAGCAGCCCGACGACCGCCGTCCCCCGGGGTGGGCGGTCTCGGTCACCCGCTCCGACGCCGGCCGGGTGCACCGGGTGCTGGTGAACCAGCCCGGCGTTCCGCTGCTGTGGTTCGTCGAGCTCGACGAACCGGCCGCCGACCCGCCGGCGGCCACCCTGCTGGCCTTCTCCGACGCCCGCCACGCCCACGGCGAGGTGCTCACCGCGGCCGACGCACAGGCCGCCGGGGTCCGCGGCGACCAGCAGGTGGCCGCCGTCCGGTGGTGGACCGGGAGCGGGCTGGTGCACCAGCTCTACGTCGCCCCGCAGCACCGCCGGAAGGGCATCGCCACCGCTCTGGTCACCGCCGCGTTCGGCGTGCAGGCCGCGCACGGCCGGCCGCTGCTGCACGGCGACGGGCGCCGCACCGACGACGGCGAGGCGTGGCGCGCCGGGCTCGCCGCGCACCTGCAGCACTGGTTCGAGCCGTGGAGCCGGCGGCTGCCGTCGATGACCCCGGACCCGGGGTCAGCGCGGGACGTCGGGTAGCGCCTCGTCGGCGAACTCGGCCGCGTTCTGGCCGAGCGAGTCGCTGTTGAGGTAGCCCCACATGCGGGCCCCGGCGACGGCGTCGAGGTAGACCACGCTCGCCGCGCCCTCCATGCCGGTGCCCAGCACCGGGGCGGTGAAGAAGTCGATGTCCTCGGGCGTGACGCCGCGCGCCGACAGCGCCAGCTCGAGCAGGTCGGTGGTGCCCAGCGAGTCGTCGACCGCCACGGAGCCGGTGACGATGCGCAGCACCGAGTCCACCTGGCCGACGCTGTCGAAGGTGCCGGCGGCGAACAGCTTGCCGAACATCGACCGCAGGTAGTTCTGCTGCCGCTTGACCCGGTCGAAGTCACCGCCGGCCAGGCCGTGCCGCTGCCCGACGTACCAGCGGGCCTGGTCGCCGTCGAGGTGGTTCTTCCCCGCCGGGAAGGTGTACGGGCCGTTCGTGGTCGTCTCGGCGACCTCGACGTCGACCCCGCCGAGCTGGTCGGTCATCGAGATGAGCTCGTCGAAGCTGATCGCGGCGAAGTGGTCGATGCGCACGCCGGTGAGCTGCTCGACGGTCTGGATGAGCAGGCTGGGCCCGCCGTACGCGTACGCGGCGTTGATCTTGTTCTTGCCGCGGCCGGGGATGTCCACCCAGGAGTCGCGCGGGATCGAGATGAACTGCACGTGCTGCCGGTCACCGGAGAGCCGAGCGACCATGATCGCGTCGGAGCGGGCGTCGGGCAGCTGGCCGTCGACGACCTCGGCGCGGGTGTCGGACCCGACCAGCAGGAAGGTCACCGGCGCGGCGTCGGTCGCGGTCGCCGGGGTCGCCGCGGCCGGACGGGTCGCGGGGTCGAGGCCGGCGAAGACGTCCTGCACGCGGGCGACGTTGCCGCCGTAGCGGTCGGCCAGGAACCAGGCGCCCCCGCCGACCAGCAGGGCGAGCACCAGGGTGAGGACGCCGAGGGACACCAGTGCGGTGCGCAGCGCGCGGCGCCGCCTCGACCGGCCGGGCGCCGGCGCGGGCCCGTCCTCGTCCTCGGGCGCGCCGAAGACCGGGTGGTGCTCCGGGTCGTCGGGAGGCTGCTGGTCGTCGCGCACGGTCGTCCCCTGTCTCGTGGTCGCGCCGAGGTTAGACGGGCGGCCGGTCCACCGGCCCCGACCGTGTGCTCCGCACCACCCGATGGGGTGGCGACCTGGATGACCTCAGAGCGACCGGTCCGTGACCTGGCGTAGTGGCAGCAGCTCCGTGACGATCCGTCACGCCGTGGGTCGGCACACGTTGGGGTGGTCCGCGCAGGAACCCCTTGCCCGACACCTCACGGACGGTCACTGTGTGCCCGGACGTCAGGCGGTGTTCACCCGCCGATGGCGTGGTCACGGCGGCGGGGGCCGCTGCGACCGGTCACGACGAGTGAGGGGACGACGCATGCGGGTGGAGCTGCACGGCGGGGGGCCGTCGGCGGTGGACGCGAGCGGGACCACCTCGTTCGTCACCCAGCGTGCACTCCTCGCCCGTCCGGGTGACCAGCTCCGCCCGCCGGCTCCCGTCGGCGACCCCGGCCGCGCCGACCGTTCGCCGCGGCCCGGCTCCTGGGTCCGCGGCTACCTCGCCGGGCTGGTCGGCGCTGATGCCGCCCTCGGCGCGCTGGCCGGCGTCGTCGTGGTCACCCAGACCTGGAGCAACCCGCGCGACGTCCTGTTCTGGGTGTGCGCGGCGCTGCCGCTGCTGTGGCCCGTGCTCGTCGGCCTCGCCGGCGGGTACGCCGCCCGGGTGGCGGCGCTGGGCCGCGAGGAGCTCTCCCGCGTGCTGCGCGCCGGGGTGGTCGTGCTGGCCGCCACCGGGTTCACCTCCTACGCCTTCGAGCTGTCGCTGTCCCGGCTGCTCGTCGCGGTCGTGCTTCCCGGCCTGGTCGTGGCCTCCCTGGTCGTGCGCTACGTCGCCCGAGCCCGGCTGCGCGCCCTGCGCCGCGCCGGCCGCTGCACCAAGCGGGTGCTGCTCGTCGGCCGCGGCACCGCCGTCCTGGGGCTGGCCGAGCGGCTGGCCGCCGACCCGTCGTCCGGGCTGGACGTCGTCGGTGCGTGCGTCACCGACGCCGACCGCCGGCACGTCGCGGGCGTGACCGGGCTGCCGGTGGCCGGCCTGGAGGACGTCCGGTCCCTGGCGCTCGAGGTCGGGGCGGACACCGTGGCGGTCACCAGCGCCAGCGAGACCGCGGCCGAGTACCTGCGCCGGCTGTCCTGGGACCTGGAGGGCACCGGGCTCGAGCTGCTGGTCGCCCCCGGGCTGATCGAGGTCGCCGGCCCGCGGCTGCACATCCGCCCCTACGACGGCCTGCCGCTGCTGGCGGTGGAGCAGCCGCGCTTCGAGGGCTGGCGCCGGGTGGTGAAGACCTCGGTCGACCGCGGTCTCGCGCTGGCCGCCGTCCTGGTGCTCGCGCCGGTGCTGCTGGCCCTCGCCGTCGCCGTCCGGCTGGACAGCCCCGGGCCGGTGCTCTTCCGCCAGGAGCGGGTCGGCAAGGACGGCCGGACCTTCTCGATGATCAAGTTCCGCAGCATGGTGGTGGACGCCGAGGTGCAGCTGGCGCGGCTGCAGGCGGCCAACGAGTCCGACGGGCTGCTGTTCAAGATGCGCCGCGACCCGCGGATCACCCGGGTCGGGCGCTGGCTGCGCCGGCTCTCGCTGGACGAGCTGCCCCAGCTGTTCAACGTGCTCGGCGGGTCGATGTCGCTGGTCGGGCCCCGGCCGCCGCTGCCGGTGGAGGTCGCCCGCTACGACGGCTCGACCACCCGGCGCCTGCTGGTCAAGCCCGGCCTCACCGGGCTGTGGCAGATCTCCGGGCGCAGCGACCTCTCCTGGGAGGAGTCGGTGCGGCTGGATCTCCGCTACGTGGAGAACTGGTCGCTGGCGATGGACGCCTCGATCCTCTGGCGCACCGGCCGCGCCGTGCTGTCCTCCTCCGGCGCCTACTGACGCGGGAGGTCGGCTCAGATGCCGGGCCGGCGTGCCCCGCAGCGGCAGGAGTACCGGGTGCTCGGCTCGCACCACGCGGTGGTGGCCGGGCGGAACCAGTGCAGGTGCAACCGCGCGCGACGCGTCTCGATCATCGGGCTCCCCGTCCAGTCCGGCGAGACCGGTCCGGCTCGCCCGGCGCAGTCTGCACGGTTCCGGTCTCACCCGGAAGGGCCAGTTCTGGACCGGTTCGGGTGGGCGCACCGGCGCGCGTGCACGCAGCGTGATCGGTCGCACGCACTGTTGCCGTCCCGGTCGCCGGCCGTACCCCGGCCGTCCACACCCCGGCCACGGACGACGGCGCGGAACCGGCCCCACCGGGTCCGGACCACGCCACCCGGTCCGCACCGTCACGTGACGGTGGGTGAGGGCGCGGCCTGCTCCGTGTGGGTGAGGTCACCGCCCGATCCGGGTCCCGCGCGCCCCACGAACCCCAGCCGGCCCCACCCGGGCGGGTGACGGGCAGCTCCAGACCGGCTCCACCAGGGCCGATGGGTCCGAGACTCAGCACTCCCGCAACGAGAACAGATGGAGGCGACCGTGCGCATCGCACTGGTGGGCACCCGAGGTGTCCCGGCCGCGTACGGCGGATTCGAGACGGCCGTCGAGGAGGTGGGCCGCAGGCTCGCCGACTCCGGCCACGACGTCGTCGTGTACTGCCGCACCACCCCCGGCTCGTCCGCCGAGCAGCCGGCCACGCACCTGGGCATGCGCCTGGTGCACCTGCCCGCCGCCCGCAAGCGCGCGCTGGAGACCCTGTCGCACACCGCGCTGTCCGTCGGCCACCTGGTCACCCACCGCACCGACGCCGCGTTCGTGTTCAACGCCGCCAACGCCCCGCTGCTGCCGGTCATCCGCGCCGCGCGCATCCCGGTCGCCACGCACGTCGACGGCCTGGAGTGGAAGCGCACCAAGTGGAGCGGCACCGGCCAGAAGTACTACCGGATGGCCGAGTCCCTCGCCGTCCGCTGGTCCGACGCCCTCATCGCCGACGCCCAGGGCATCGCCGACTACTACACCGAGGAGTTCGGCGCCCCGACCGACCTCATCACCTACGGCGCCCCGGTCATCGACCCGCCCGCCGACCGCCTCGCCGAGCTCGGGCTCACCGCCCGCGGCTACCACCTGGTCGTCGCCCGCTTCGAGCCCGAGAACCACGTCGCCGAGATCGTCGAGGGCTACACCGCCAGCGGCGCCACCCAGCCGCTGGTCGTCGTCGGCTCGGCCCCCTACTCCGACGAGTACACCGCGCGGGTGCACGGCCTGGCCGACGGCCGCGTCCGGTTCCTCGGCGGGGTGTGGGACCAGGACCTGCTCGACGTCCTCTACGCCCACGCCACCACCTACCTGCACGGGCACTCCGTCGGCGGCACCAACCCCTCGCTGCTGCGCGCCCTGGGCGCCGGCGCGACCGTGCTGGCCTTCGACGTGTCCTTCAACCGCGAGGTGCTGGGGGTCGCCGGCCGGTTCTTCGCCACCGCCGGCGACATCCCGGCGCTGCTGGCCCGCGCCGAGGACGACCCGGCCAACGCCCGCAAGCGCGGTGCGCAGGCCCGCGAGCGCGCCGCCGCCTACGACTGGGACGACGTCGCCGCCCGCTACGCCGACCTCGCCCGCCGCCTGGCCGCCCGGGAGTTCCCGCGCCGCCGTCCGGCCGGCAAGCGGGCGACCCAGCCCGAGCCTCCGGTCGTCGAGCCGACGCCGCAGGGCGACGGGCCGGCCGACCTGCGCTCCGTCGCGTGACCGCCGTGCTGTCCCCTGCCCGCCGCCCCGAACCGGGGGAGACCGTCGGCGCCACCGTGCGCCGGCTGGCCGGCGCGCAGAAGGGCGCCAAGGGCGCCCCCGCCTACTCGCGGTTCGTCAACCGGCCCATCGGCCGGGTGCTGGCCGCGCTGGCCTTCCACCGCGGGCTGACCCCCGACGCGGTCACCGGCCTGAGCGCGGTGTGCACCTTCACCGGCCTGGCCGTCGTCGCCCTCGCCCCGCACACCTGGCTGACCGGCGTGCTGGTCACCGCCCTGCTGGTGCTCGGCTACGCGCTGGACTCCGCCGACGGGCAGCTGGCCCGGCTGCGCGGGGGCGGGTCGCCGGCGGGGGAGTGGCTGGACCACGCGGTGGACTCGGCCAAGGTCGTCGCCGTCCACCTCTGCGTCCTGGTCGGCCTCTACCGCACCGGTGAGCTGGCCCCCGGCTGGTTGCTGGTGCCGCTGGGCTTCGCCGTCGTCGCGGTCACCCACTTCTCGCTGACCCTGCTCAACGAGGCCCTGCGCGCCCAGCACGGCGCCCGCACCCGGGCGGCCCGCGCCGTCCCCGGGGAGCGGCCCAGCGTGCTGCGCTCCCTGCTCGTCGCGCCGACCGACTACGGCGTGCTGTGCCTGGTGTTCGTGCTGCTCGGCGCGACGCCGCTGTTCCTCGCCGCCTACGGCCTGCTGGCCCTCGGCACCACCGGTTACCTCCTGCTCGCGCTCCCGCGCTGGCGGAACGAGATGGCGGCCCTCGGTCGCCAGGACGGGACGACGTCATGAGCTCGCCCACCACCACCCGGCGGCCCTCCCGCCGGCTGCTGGCCCTGGTCGGGGCGGGGGTGGTCGTCGTCCTGGCGGCCGTCGCCCTGTTCCTGTCCACCCGGGACGGCGGGCAGGACACCGCCGCGGCCACCCCGACCACCGTCCCCGGTGACCCGGTGAGCTCCGAGCCGGCGCCGACCAACCCGCCCACGCCGGAGCCCTCGGGCCCCACGGCCGACGCGACGGACCTGCCGCCGACCCTGTCCGCGGTCGGCCTGTCCGACCAGGCCGCGGTCGGCGACGGCGTGACCGGCCGGCTGGTGTCGGTCGAGGCCGTCCAGGGCAGCGGCAACGGCGTCGGCAACGTCGACGGCCCGTCCCTGCTCGTCACCGTCGAGCTGACCAACGGCACCGACGCCCCGGTCTCCTTCGACGCCGTCGCCGCCGAGGCCTACACCGGCGCGGACATGGTCCCGGCGACGCTCCTGGACGACCCGCAGGCCAACCCCCTCCGGGGGACCGTGGATCCGGGTGACTCGGTCACGGGGAGTTACGTGTTCTACGTCCCGGAGTCCGACCGCGGCGACGTCACGATCCAGGTCGGCTACCAGGCCGGTGCCCCGTACCTCGTGTGGAGGGGCGCGGTGTCGTGACCCGCCGGGTCTGAGACACGCCCGGTCGACCTGCGAGAACCCGGTACCACCGGTACCCGGGGTCACCCAGCGCGACCGGGCAGGAGCGCAACCGCTCCGACACGTGCGAATTCACCCGAACGGGGGCGGATTCCCTCTGGTGTCGGATTCAAACACCACGCAGAGTCATAACCCGATGCCGGGCGCCTGGGGGCATGCCGGCCAGCGAGATCGAGAGACCCATGCGCACCACTGCACTCCCCGGCGCGTTCCGCGCCGCGGCCGCCGGCCTGCTGGCCGCGGCCCTGTCCGTCGGTGTCCTGGCCGGGGCGCCGACCCCGGCCCACGCCGACACGGCACCGGTGGCGAACCCGACGACGGGCACCACCCCGCCGTCGACGGTCACCGCCGACGCGCTGCCGACCACCCAGATCAACGGTGTGGCCTGGGACCAGCTGGTCATCGGCAACACCGTCTACGTGGCCGGCCGGTTCACCACCGCGCGCCCGGCCGGGTCGGCGGCGGGCAGCAACGAGGTGTCGCGGAACAACCTGCTGGCCTACAACCTGCAGACCGGCGTCCTGGTCTCCTCGTTCAACCCCAACCTCAACGCGCAGGCCTACGCCCTGGCCGCCAGCCCCGACGGCAAGACGCTGTACGTGGGCGGTGAGTTCACCAAGGTGGGCGCCACGACGCGCAACCGCATCGCGGCCTTCGACGTCGCCACCGGTGCGCTGACCTCCTTCGCCCCGAGCGTCTCGGGCGTGGTCAAGGCCATCGGCGCGACCAGCTCGGCGGTCTACTTCGGCGGCACCGTCACCGCCGTCGGCGGCACCAGCCGCACCCGCCTGGCCGCCGTCACCCCCGCCGGCGCGCTGCTGCCCTGGGCCCCGGTGCCCGGCGTCGGCCCGACCGACGGCAACCGGCTGCCCGACAACCCGACCCGCAACGCCCAGACCAGCAACGAGGTCAAGTCGCTGGTGCTCACCAACGGCGGCAGCCAGGTCGTGGTCTCGGGCAACTTCTACACGCTCAACGGCCAGGCGGCCTCCGGCGTGGGCGCCCTCGACGCGGCCACCGGTGCGACCAACCCGTTCCAGATGGGCACCCTGATCACCAACCAGGGCATCAACTCGGCCGTCTACAGCCTGTCCACCGACGGCACCACCGTCTACGGCACCGGCTACGACTACTACGGGCCGGGCAACCTCGAGGGCTCCTTCGCGGCCACCGCCGCCGGCGGCGTGCTGCAGTGGGTCAACGACTGCCACGGCGACACCTACTCCAGCGTGCCGTTCAACGGCGCCCTGTACATGGCCGGGCACCCGCACACCTGCGAGGTCATCGGCGGCTACCCCGAGCAGGACCCGCGGGTGAGCAAGTACGCCACCGCCGTGTCGCTGACCCCCCAGGGCACCCTGCCGTGGGGCTCGTGGGGCGGTCGGCCGTCCCCGCAGCTGCTGCACTGGTTCCCCGACCTGAACGTCGGCTCGATCACCGGCGCCTACCAGGCCGGCTGGGACGTCACCGCCTCCGGTGACTACCTGCTCTACGGCGGCGAGTTCACCCGCGCCGGCGGCACCGGCCAGCAGGGCCTGGTCCGCTTCGCGATGCCGTCCGTCGCCCCGAAGAAGGTCGGCCCGGTCTCCGACGCCGGCATCACCCCGACCGCGCTGTCGGTCGCCGCGGGCTCGGTCCGGGTCACCTGGGCCTCGGCCTACGACAACGACAACGCGAACCTGACCTACCGCGTCTTCCGCTCCGACAAGCCGAGCACCCCGGTCTACGAGACCACCGCAACCTCGGCCTGGTGGACCCGCCCGACCCTGGGCTTCGTCGACCGCAACGTCACCGCGGGGACCAGCTACACCTACCGGGTCACCGTGGTCGACCCCGACGGCAACAGCGTCACCCGCGGCAGCGCCACGGTGCGGGCCTCCTCGGCGACCCTGCCGGCCTACTCCCAGCGCGTGATCGCCGACGGCGCCACCGCCTACTGGCCGCTGGAGTCGGTCACCGGCACCACCACCTACGACTACGTGGGTCTGAACGACGTCACCACGGCCGGTGGGCTGACCCAGTCCGACGGCTCGCCGACCTCGACCACCTCGCTGACCGGTGACGGCACCGGCGGGGCCCGCGGCACCGCGGCCTCCTCGGCCGCGGCCGTGCAGGCGCCGAACACCTTCAGCCTCGAGCTGTGGTTCAACACCACGTCGCCCTCGGGCCGGCTGGCCGGCTACGGCAACTCCAACACCGGTGGCAACGGCTCCTACGACCGCCACCTGTACCTGGACGGCAGCGGGCACCTGGTCTTCGGCGTCTACACCGGCGCCACCGAGACCATCCGCACCAGCCAGGCGGTCAACGACGGCCAGTGGCACCACGCGGTCGCCGAGCTCTCGCCCGAGGGCCAGGTCCTCTACGTGGACGGCGTCAAGATCGGCACCGACCGGCGGGTGACCGCGGGTCAGGACTACCGCGGCTGGTGGCAGCTCGGCTCCGGCAACCTCGGTGGCTGGGCCGACCGCTCGGACTTCAGCGGCCAGCTGGCCCAGGCCGCGGTCTACCCGACCGCGCTGACCACCGCGCAGGTCCGGGACCACTACACCGCCACCGGTCGCACGCTGACCACGGCGCCGGCCCCGGCCGACGCCTACGGCGCCGCGGTCGTCGCCGACGAGCCCAGCCTGTTCTGGCGGCTCGGCGAGTCCGCCGGCCAGGACAGCGCGGCCGACCTCTCCGGCAACGGCAACACCGGCTCCTACCGCGGCGACGTCCCGCGCGGCCAGGCCGGCGTCCCGCTGGTCGGCGTCACCGGCAACACCGCCGTGGACCTGGACAACCGCTTCGGCTACGTGGTGGCGGCCAACCGGTCGGACAGCCCCTCGACCTTCTCGGTCGAGTCCTGGTTCAACACCACCTCCACCCAGGGCGGCCGCATCGTCGGCTTCGGCAGCACCCAGGACCAGTGGAGCAACAACTACGACCGGTTCGTCTACATGTTCAGCGACGGCCGCCTGCGCTTCGGCGTCTGGGGCCCCGGTGAGCAGGTCATCGACACCCCGCGCAGCTACAACGACGGCGACTGGCACCAGGTCGTGGCCACCTTCGGTGCCAACGGCATGGCGCTCTACGTCGACGGCCAGCTCGTCGGCTCCGGCCCGGGCAGCAACGTCGACGCCTACGACGGCTACTGGCGCGTGGGTGCCGACAACATCTGGGGCGGCGCGGGCACGGCCTCCCTGGACGGCCTCGTCGACGAGTTCTCCGTCTTCGACAAGGTGCTGACCCCGGCCCAGGTGGCGGCGCACTGGACCGCCGCGGGCCAGGCCTCGTCCACCCCGACGAAGCCGGCCGACGCCTACGGCGCCGCCGTGTGGGACTCCAACCCCACGCTGTTCTGGCGGATGGACGACGCGGCCGGCTCCTCCGCCGCCGCCGGGTCCGCCCCGGCGGGCGGCCGGGGCACCTACACCGGCAACCCGACCCTCGCGGTCGCCGGTCCGCCCCTGACCGGGACGTCGGCGAACACCGCGGTGTCCTTCGACGGCGTCGACGACGGGCTGTACTCCCGCACGCAGGTGGTCAACCCGCTCACCTTCACCACCGAGCTGTGGTTCCAGACGACCACGACCCGGGGCGGGAAGCTCATCGGCTTCGGCACCAACCAGTCCGGGGGCAGCGGCGGCTACGACCGCCACGTCTACCTCGAGCCGTCGGGTCAGCTGACCTTCGGCGCGTGGACCGGCCAGGCGAACACCGTCACCAGCCCCGCCGCCTACAACGACGGCAAGTGGCACCAGGTGACCGCCACCATGGGCGCCGACGGCATGAAGCTCTACGTCGACGGCAACCTGGTCGGCACCAACCCCAACACCGGTGCGCAGGACTACGCCGGCTACTGGCGGGTCGGTGGTGACAACAGCTGGTCCGGTGACCCCTACGTCAAGGCGACCATCGACGAGGTCGCGGTCTACGACCGGGTCCTCCCGGCCGCCGAGGTGGCCGCGCACTTCACCGCCTCCGGCCTCGGCCCCGACGCCACCCCGGTGGCCCGGTACACCGCGACCGTCGACGGGATGAGCGCCACCTTCGACGCCTCGACCTCCTCCGACGTCGAGGGCCCCATCGCCACCTACACGTGGGACTTCGGCGACGGCAGCAGCTCGACGGGCACGCCGGTCACGCACCGGTACGCCACCGCCGGCGACCACCAGGTCACGCTGACCGTCACCGACTCGAAGGGCCAGACCTCCACCTCGACCCAGACGGTCACCACGACGGCCCCGCCGCCGAACCGCGCCCCCGCGGCCGCCTTCACGGCGACCGCGACCGGGCTCGGGGTGGCCGTGGACGCCTCCGGCTCCACCGACAGCGACGGCACCGTCGTCGACTGGACGTGGGAGTTCGGCGACGGCAGCACCCAGGTCGGGAAGACCGCCACGCACACCTACGCCTCCGACGGCACCTACGTCGTCCGGCTGACGGTGACCGACGACGACGGCGCCACGGCGTCGACGACGCAGTCGGTGACGGTGGCGGCGCCGAACCAGGCGCCGACCGCGGTGGCGACGGCGACCACGGCCGACCTGGTCGTGACCCTGGACGGCCGCGGTTCCTCCGACGCCGACGGCACCGTCGCCGGCTACGCCTGGGACTTCGGTGACCAGTCCACCGGCACGGGTGCGCAGACCACGCACACCTACGCCGCGGGCGGCACCTACACGGTGCGGCTGACCGTCACCGACGACGACGGCGCGACCGGCACCACGACGACCCAGGTCACCGTGGCCCCGGCCCCGCCGGCCAACGTGGCGCCGACCGCCGCCCTCACGGCGACGACCAGCGACCGCACGGTCAGCGTCGACGGCCGCAGCTCCACCGACACCGACGGCACCATCGCGTCGTGGTCGTGGGCCTTCGGCGACGGGGCCACCGCCACCGGGTCGACGGCGACGCACGCCTACGCCACGGCGGGCACCTACACGGTGACCCTGACGGTGACCGACGACAAGGGCGCGACCTCGACGGCGACCCGCGACGTCGTGGCCACCGACCCGCCGAACCGGGCGCCGTCGGCCTCGGTCAGCGTGTCGGGCAGCGCCCTGACGGTCTCCGTCGACGGCCGCGCGTCCTCCGACCCCGACGGCACCGTCGCCTCCTGGGCGTGGTCGTTCGGCGACGGCGGCACGGCGACCGGGTCCACGGCGTCGTACACCTACGCGACGCCGGGCGCCTACACCGTCACGCTGACGGTGACCGACGACCGCGGGGCCACCGGCTCCACCACCCGTGAGGTAACCGTGGCCCCGGCCTCGCCGACCGTGCGGGCGTCGGACGCCTTCGGCCGGACGGTCAACGGGGGCATGGGCACCGCCGACGTCGGCGGCGCCTGGATCGCCTCCTACGGTGCGGCCCGCCTCTCGGTGACGCCGGGCACGGCCCAGCTCGCGCTGACCAGCCCGACCAACCAGACGGGCGCCTACCTGCAGGGTGTCGCGTCCACCGCGGTGGACGTGCGGACCTCGGTCTCCCTGTCGGGTGCGGTCACCGGGGGCGGGACGACGGTCTACGTCGCCGGCCGCCGGGTGGGGCTGAACCAGGAGTACCGCCTGCGGCTGCGCTACCAGGCCAACGGCGCCGTCGGCGTCGCGGTCACCCGGCTGGCGGGCTCGGCCACGGAGACCGTGCTGGGCAGCGAGGTCACGCTGCCGGGCCGGTACACCGCCGGCCAGGTCCTCCAGGTGTCCCTGCGGGTCACCGGGACGGGCACCACGACGATCAGCGGTTCGGTCTGGGCCGACGGCAGCGCCGCCCCGACCGCACCGATGATCAGCCGGACCGACACCACCGCCTCGCTGCAGGCGGCCGGCTCGGTGGGCCTGACGGCCTACCTGTCCGGGTCGGCCACCAGCGGCACCGTGGCCCGCTTCGGTGCCCTCACGGTCACCGACGTGCCGTGACCTGAGCACGACAGCAGGACGGACGGGCCGCACCGCCACCCGGCGGTGCGGCCCGTCCGGGCGTCCGGCCCCGTCACGGCGGGTGACCGGGCACCGGACCCACCCGCGACGGCGTCACCCGGTCGGGAGCCTTCACCCCGATGGGCAGTACCGAGAGTGACCGTCGCGGAGCACGCTCGTCCTGGGCCGCACCCGGCCCGGCACCCCTCGTGAACGGTGAGACCCTGATGCGCACTGCCGAGCTCCCCGGCCGTCCGGCCCGGTTCCTCGTCGCCGTCCTGGCCGGCCTGCTGGCCGCCACCGTGGCCGGCACCCCGGCCCGGGCCGAGGGCAGCACCCCGACCGGGTCGACCGCCCCGGCCACCACGGTCTCGGCCGACGCCCTGCCCACCGTGCAGGTGGACGGCGTGGTGTGGTCCCAGGTCGTCGTGGGGAACACCGTCTACGTCGCGGGCCGGTTCGCCCAGGCCCGCCCGGCGGGTGCCGCCGCCGGCACCAACCTCACCCCGCGGGCCAACCTGCTCGCCTACGACATCCGCACCGGCGTGCTGGTGCCCGGCTGGGCGCCCTCGCTGAACGCCCAGGCGCTCACCATCACCGCCGCGCCCGACGGCTCGCGCATCTACGTCGGCGGCGACTTCACCACCGTCAACGGCGAGACCCGCCGCCGCGTCGCCGCGCTCGACCCGGTCACCGGCGCGCTGGTCCCCGGGTTCGCCCCCGCCGTCACCGCCTCGGTGCGGGCCATCGCGGTCTCGGCCGACACCGTCTACGTCGGCGGTGACTTCAACGCCGTCGGCAGCGTCGAGCGGCTGCGGCTGGCCGCCTTCTCCCCCGCCGGCCAGCTGCTGCCGTGGGCGCCGTCCACCGGCGTGGGCCGCAACCGCGACGGCAGCACCGCCGCCAGCGCCGCGGTCAGCTCGCTGGCGCTCACCGCCGGCCAGGTCGTCGTCGGCGGCCGGTTCGGGTCGATCAACGGCACCGCCACCAGCGGCGTCGGCGCCGTCGACGCCACCACCGGCGAGGTCCGGCCCTTCGCGATCGGCCAGCGGATCACCAACCAGGGCGACGACAGCGGCGTGACGAGCCTGGCCACCGACGGCACCACCGTGTGGCTGTCGGCCTACGACTTCTCCGGCCCCGGCAACGCCGAGGGCGTCCTCGCCGTGCAGGCCGCCGGCGGCGCCCTGGTCTGGGACGCCGACTGCCGCGGCGACACGTACTCCACCTTCCCGATGGGCGGCGCGGTCTACCTGTCCGGCCACACCCACGTCTGCAGCAACATCGGCGGTTTCCCCGAGGTCACCCCGCGGGTCAGCCGGTTCGGCCTGGCGTACTCGCAGGCCGTCGGCGGCACCGTCGGCAACGGCACCTGGGGCAACGCGAACTTCCGCGGCGCGCCCGCCCCGTCGGTCATGGACTGGTACCCCCAGCTGACCCCGGGCACGGTCACCGGCCAGGGCCAGGCCGGCTGGAGCGTCACCGGCACCTCGCAGTACGTCGTCTACGGCGGTGAGTTCCCCCGGGTGAACGGCACCGGCCAGCAGGGCCTGGTCCGCTTCGCCGTCCGGTCGCTGGCGCCGAACAAGGTCGGCCCGGCCGCCGACAGCCTCGCCGCCCCGACCGTGACCGCCACCGGCGCCGGCACCCTGTCGGTGGCGGTGACCACGACGTCCGACCGCGACGACCGCTTCCTGACCTACGAGCTCTACCGCGACGGCGGCACCACCCCCGTGGCCAGCCAGCAGGTGGACTCGCTGTTCTTCAAGCCGCAGACCGTCACGCTGGTCGACCGCCGGCAGACGCCGTCCTCGACGCACTCCTACGTGGTGCGCGCCGTCGACGCGACCGGCAACGCGGTCACCAGCCCCGCCACCTCGGGCACGGTCAGCGCCGAGCCGCTGCCCTCGGCCTACACCGAGCGCGTGGTCGCCGACGGCGCCACCTCGGCCTGGCCGCTGGGCACCGTCACCGGCGGCACCAGCCCCGACGCCACCGGCCGGGCGCCGCTGACCGTGCCCGCCGCGGTGCGGTCGCAGCCCACCGGGGCGGTCGCCGGCGACGACACCGGCTCCTTCCGGCTGGACGGCACGTCGGGCTCGCGCATGGTCGCCGGCGCGTCCGCCGGGGCCAAGGCCGCACCCTCGACGTTCTCCCTCGAGCTGTGGTTCTCCACCACCTCGACCACCGGTGGGCGGCTGGCCGGCTACGGCAGCTCCTCGAGCGGGTCGAACCTGACCTACGACCGGCAGGTCTACCTCGACGCCGCCGGCCGGGTCTACTTCGGCGTCAACTCCACCTCGCGCCGCACGGTGTCCAGCGCGGCCGGGTTCAACGACGGTGCCTGGCACCACGTGGTGGCCACCCTCGGCTCCGGCGGGATGACCCTGTGGGTCGACGGCACCCAGGTCGCCACCAACGCCGCGGTCACCGCGGGCAGCAGCTACACCGGGTACTGGCAGGTCGGCGGCGGGCCGCTGACCCTCTGGCCCGGGGCCGGCCGCACCGACCTGGTCGGCTCCGTGGACGCCGTCGCGGTCTACCCGACCGTGCTCACCGGTGACCAGGTCGCCGCGCACCGCCGCGCCGCCCTGCCCAACCAGGCGCCCACGGCGTCGTTCACCGCGACCACCACGGACCTGTCGGCCGCCCTGGACGCCGGCGCCTCCGCCGACGCCGACGGCCAGGTCACCGCATGGTCCTGGGACCTCGGCGACGGCAGCACCGCCACCGGCGCGCAGGTCACCCACGCCTACGACACCCCCGGCACCTACCGGGTCGCGCTCACCGTCACCGATGACCGGGGTGCCACCGGCACCACCGCGCAGGACGTCACGGTGACCCGGCCCGCGGTGTGGGTGCTGGCGTCGGACGCCTTCGCCCGCACCACCACCGGTGGCCTGGGCACCGCCGACACCGGCGGCGTCTGGACGGCGGCCAACGGCGCGTCCCGGCTCTCGGTGGACAACGGGGCCGCGGCCTTCGGGCTCACCGCCCCGGGCAACCTGACCGCGGCCTACCTGGGCGACGTCTCCGCCGCCTCGGCCGACGTCTCCACCACGGTCACCCTGACCTCGGCGCCCACCGGCGGCGGCACCTCGGTGTACGTCACCCCGCGCCGGGTCGGCACCAACCTGGAGTACCGGGTGCGGCTGCGCTTCCTCACCGACGGGACCGTGCGGGCCGGGGTCACCCGCCTGTCGGGCACGTCGACGGAGGCGCTGGTGGGCACCGAGGTGGTCGTGGCCACCGGCTACGTGCCCGGCCAGCCGCTCGCCGTCGACGTGTCGGCCGCCGGGTCGGGGACGACCACGGTGGCCGGGACGGTCTGGGCCGCCGGGACCCCCCGGCCCGCCGCGCCCTCGCTGAGCCGCACCGACGACACCGTGGCCCTGCAGGCCCCGGGCGGGGTGGGCCTGGCGGCCTACCTGACCGGGTCCTCGACCGCGGGGACCGTCGTCCGGTTCGGGCCGCTGACGGTCACCGCCGGCGCGTGACCTGCGACCACCCGGGCGCGCCGGTGCCCGGCCCGGGCACCGGCGTGCTGGGGTGGGCCCCGTGACCACCCCCGCGCCGCCGGCCACCGCCCCGGCCCCCGCCCGCGGGGGACGTGGCCGGCTGGTCGGTGCGCTGGTCGGGCAGGGCACCCTCGCGCTGGCCGGGCTGGTGCTGCAGGTCGCCGCGGCGCGGGAGCTCGGCGCGGCCGGGCTGGCCGCGTTCTCCCTGGTCTACGGCGCGGTCGTGCTGGCCACCGCGGTCACCAGCGGTCTGGTCGGTGACTCGCTCACCGTGCTCGACCGGCACGACCCCGGCGTGCGCGCCGCCCTGCACCGCCTGGCGCTGGGCACCGCCGGGGGCACCGGCCTGGCCGGCGGCCTGCTGGTGGTCCTCACCGGCTGGGGGTCGGCGTGGGCCGGGGTGTGGATCGGCGTCGCCACCGTCTCCTTCGTGCTGGAGGACCTGCTGCGCCGGCTGCTGCAGGCCGCCGGCCGGTACTGGCGGCTGCCCGCCGTCGACCTGTCCGGCGCAGGGGCCGCGCTCGCGGTGGTGGTCGCGCTGCGGGCCGGGGGGCCGCTGGAGGTCACCGACCTGTTCGTCGCCCTCGCCGTCGGCCAGCTCGTCTCCTGCGCGGTCGCGCTGGCGCTGCTGCCCCGCGGCGAGCGACCGGCCGGCCCCTGGCGCGACGCCGCCGTCGGCACCGTGCTGGCCTTCGGGGTGTGGCGCGCCGCGGGGCAGACCGTCCGCCCCGCCACGCTGACCCTGCTGCGGGGGGTGGTCATCGGCGCCGCCGGTGCCGCCGCCTACGGACCCGTCGAGGCCGCCCGGGTGCTCACCTCGCCCACCCTCGTGCTGGTCGCGGGCCTGGGCTCGTTCCTGCTGCCCTGGTTCGCCGGCGCCCGGCACCGCCCCGCCGCGCAGCTGCTGCGCCGCGCCGACCGGGCCGCGGGCGCCGCCGCGGTCGGGGTGGGCCTGGTCGTGCTGGTCACCGTCGCGCTGCTGCCCTGGCTGGGCCCCCTGCTGTCGGCCGGGGACTACGCCGTGCCGGCCGCCGCCGTCGCCGGCTGGGGCGCCTACGCGGTCACCGGCGCGCTGCTGCTGCCCTACGCCGGCCTGGCCTCGGTGCACGGGGCGCAGCGCGCGGTGCTGGGCTGGCGCGCGGTGGAGATGGCGGCGCTGGCTGGCGTCCTGGCGCTGGTCGTGCTCCGGCCGGGGGCCGCCGACTGGGCGCCCGCGGTGCTCGCGCTGGGCCCGGTGGCCGCGGCGGCCGCCGTCCGGTGGCGGGTGCTGGTGCCGCGCAGCCGGGCTGCCTGACCGGCCGGCGGCTCAGCGGGCGAGCTCGGTGACCTGGTCGACGACGGCCTGCCGGTACCGGTCCACCCCGAACCGCGCCACCGCGCGGTCGCGCCCGGCGGCGGCCAGCGCGGCCGCGGCGGTGCGGTCGGCGAGCAGCTCCTGCACGGCGTCGGCCAGCGCGGCCGGGTCGTCCGGGGGCACCGAGCGGCCGGTCTCGCCGTCCAGCACGATCTCCCGCAGGCCCTGCACGGCGCTGGCGACGACCGGGCGCAGCGCGAGCTGGCCCTCGACCGCCACGTTGCCGAACGGCTCGGCCCGCGAGGGCACCAGCACGACGTCGGCCCGGGCCAGCACCGGCCAGGTGGGGGAGGTGTAGCCGGCCAGCTCGACGTGCCCGGCCAGGTCCGGCCGGGACGCCCGCTCGCGCAGCTCGTCCTCGAACCACTCGTAGCCGGGGAAGACGCTGCCGTGCAGCTCCAGCCGGACGTCGACGCCGCGCTCCCGCAGCAGCGCCGCGGCCTCGACGGCGACGTCGCTGCCCTTGCGCGGGGCCAGGCGCCCGACCAGCACCAGCGTGGCCGGGCCGTCGCCGCGGTCGGCCGGCCGGGGTTCGGCGGGCGGGCCGGCGATGCCGTTGTGCACCACGCGGGTGCGCCCGGCCAGACCGCGCACGGCGTCGAGCAGGGTGTCGCGGGCGGCGTGGCTGTTCACCACCACCCGCCGGGCGAGCAGCAGCGGGGCGTTGAGCACGAAGCGCTGCCAGCGGGGCAGGTCGGACTCCGCCTCGTGCACGTGGACCAGCGCCGGCACCCGCAGGGCCGCGGCCAGCCCGAGCCAGGTGGGCACGGTGACGGTGTTGACGTAGACGACGTCGGGGCGCTGCGCGCGCAGCAGCCGCGACGCCGGGCGCACCCAGCGCAGGGTGTCGCCGACCAGGGTCAGCAGGCCGCGGGGGCGCAGCAGCGCCTTGCGCAGCACCGGGACCGGCAGCCACACGACCTCGGCGCCGGCCCCGCGCAGCGGTCCGGTCAGCGGCCCGTCGGCGGGCAGGGTCACGGTGACGTCCCAGCCGGCGGCGACCAGGCCGTGGATGCTCTCCACGAGCTGGAGGTCCGAGCCGTAGACGTCGGAGGAGGGGTGGGCGACCAGCGCCCGGCGAGCTCGATCAGCCACGGAGGTGCACCGGTCCACGGTCGAGGGCGCCGGGCGCGAGGGTGCGGCCCAGCTGCGGGGGAGGGGAGTCGTGCGTGCCGCGCTCCCCGGCGAGGGCGACCGTCAGCAGCACGAGCAGGGCCGGGGTGGCGTCGAACAACCCGCTCTCGAGCACGCTGCGCAGCACGACGAAGACCAGCAGGCCGGCGGCCACCGGCCACAGGGGGGCGGGCAGCCGGGCCAGCCCGCGGGCAGAGGCGATGACCCAGCAGAGCGCGACGAGCCCGCCGACGACGCCGGCCTGCACGAAGACCGACACCCAGCTGCTGTCCAGCAGCTGCTCGTTCCACCACTGCCCGGCGACCGGGATCAGCTTGACCGACAGGCCGGCGCCGAAGGCCCACTGCCAGGCCGAGGAGGCGAAGTCCAGCGCGGCGCCCCAGGCGACGAAGCGGGAGTCCAGGGTGCTGTTGCCCGAGGCGTCGGTGCGGTCGGTGAAGGAGCTGACCGCGCTGGTGGAGCCGACCACCAGGGCGCCGAGGGTGACCGCGAGGCCGAGCCCGACGACCAGGCCGACCTGCGGCCGCCTCAGCCGGACAGCGGCCACGGCCAGGGCGAGCAGCAGCACCGCCAGGGAGGTGCGGGAGCCGGTCAGCCAGAGCACGGCCAGCGCGCCCACGGCGACGACGGCCTGCCGGGCGGTGCCCCGGCCGAGCATGGTGGGCCAGGCGGCGCCGAGGACGACGACCCCGGCCAGCAGGGCGATCTCGTTGGGGTTCAGCGGCGGGATGCCGCCGAACAGTCGCCCGCCGGCCAGCGCGGTCGGGAGGCCGGACAGCGCGGCGACCCCGCCGACCAGGCCGCAGGCCCAGACGACCGCGGCGAGCATGACCGCCGGCCCCAGGGCCCGGACCAGCAGCCGGACGGTGACCGCGAGGATGGCCACCCGCACCGCGACCACGGCCGAGGGCACCAGCGTGCCGTGGCCGAGGGCGCCGAGCACGGACGCGACGAGGACGACGGCGAGCACCCAGGTGCTGCCGGTGCCGACCCGGCGGCCGGCGGTGGAGCGGTGGTCCAGCCGGAAGGCCAGCGCCAGCGCGACCAGGCTGACCAGCGCCTTCGCGGCGACCACGGGGTCGACGCCGCCGGAGAACACGTCCCCGCGGCGCCAGGCCACGCTGCCGGCCACCACGAGGAGGACGGGCAGCAGCGCGGCCGCCCGGGGCCGGGCGAGCAGCGACGGGGCGGCGCTCACCACTCGTTCGTGGGCGGGATGCGGACGGTGACCCGGGGACCGGTCCTCCGGGACAGCGCCGACACCCGGCGCGAGGCGCCCTTGACGCGGTTCGGGCGGGCGGTGGCGGGCTCGACCCGCGCCGGGCGGGCGGGGCGGGCCGCCTCGGCCGGCTCGTCGGTGACGGGCGCGGGCTTGACCGGTGAGGTGAGCCGGGTCCAGCCGGTGTCCTCGGTGGCCGGCCGGCGGGCGATCGCCGGGCGGGCCGGGGCCGCGGGGACGGCGGCGGGGGCGGCGGCCTCGTCGCCGCGGCGGCGGCGACGCCGGGTGGGGTCGGTGAAGACGATGCCGACCACGACGGCCTCGACGCCGTCGAGGAGCTGGCCGAGCTCGAACACGTCGACCCGGTCGGCCGACCCCGGCGGGCAGACGACGACGACGCCGTCGCTGCTGGCCACCTCGTCGCGCCAGGTGCTCAGGGCGGCGTCCGGGGGCACGGTGGTGAACACGACGTCGGGCCGGCGGGCCGCGGGCGCGTCGGACGCGGGGGCGTCGGTGTCCGGGGTGGTGGTCTGCTCGTCGGGGCCGCCGACGAGCAGGCCGCGGCGGGTGAGCACGTCGGTGAGGTCGGCGGTCAGCTCGGCCACGGCGGGGGTGCCGCGGTCGGTCGGGGCGGCGATGAGCACCCGCACCGGGCCGTTCTGCGCCCGGCGCTCGACCCGGCGGGCCAGCACCTGGGCGGCGCGGTCGCCCGGCTCGCGCCGGCCGCCGCTGGAGAGCACGTCGGGGACGGTGGCGCCCCACGCGGCGCGGACGTCGTCCGGCGTCCAGACCCGGGTGTCCCAGCGGTCGCGGACGACGGCGGCGGCGATGCCCGAGCCCAGACCGCAGACCAGGCCGAGGGCGACGAGCAGCGGGATCTGCGGGCTGGCCGGCGAGGTGGGGACGGCGGCCGGGTTGGTGACCGTGAGGGTGACCGGGCTGCTGCCCGAGCCGGTGGTCTCCAGCCGCTCGACGGCGGAGCTGAACTCCTCGGCGACGGCGTCGGCCACGTCGGCGGCCTGCTGCGGGTCCCGCAGGGTGACGGAGATGTTGATCTGGGAGGTGTCGACCGGGTTCTCGGCCTCGACGGCGGCGCGCAGCTGGGCCAGGGACATGGAAAGGCCCAGGGTGTCGCGGACCGGGTCGAGGACCTCGGCGCTGCTGGCGACGTCGGGGTAGCTCTTCACCCGCTGCTGCAGGAACTGGGGGCTGGTGCTCTCCGTGGTGCTGGAGACGAAGACCTGCGTCTGCGCCGTCCAGGTCTTCGGGCTCAGCAGGGCTGCGGCTAGGGCGACCAGCAGGCAGGCGAGCAGGCAGGCCGCCAGCCAGCGCCAGCGCCGTCCCACCACCGCGACGTACTCGCGCAGCTCCACCCTCGGTCCTCCGTGACGATCGACTCCCCGTGACCCAACGGCCACGTCCGGTGCAGGAACCTACGGCGGGAAGCCGCCCGTGGACCCCCTGGAGCAGGAGCCGGCCACCCGATCGGGGGAGAGGACTCCCCGCGCCCGCGTCGATGGTGCCAGACTCCGCATCACTCTCGGTGGTCGTCCCGTGACGACACCCCCGCTGTGATCAGCCAACTCTTCCGGGTGAGCTGTCGAGCGGCCGCGCCGAGCACTACGCAGAGTGGTCGCCGTCGCCTACGCTGTCCCTCGCTCCACCTGAAGCCCTGGAGGATCCCTTGCCCGTCATCGGGTACGCGCCCGGCGCCTACGACCTCTTCCACATCGGTCACCTGAACGTGCTGCGGCACGCCGCCGAGCACTGCGACCACCTCATCGCCGGGGTCGTCGCCGACGAGGTGCTGGAGCAGACCAAGGGCCGGCTGCCGGTGATCCCGCTCGCCGAGCGCATGGAGATCGTGGGCGCGCTGCGGTTCGTCGACCAGGTGCACGCCGAGGTCGTCCCGGACAAGGTCGAGACCTGGCGGCAGGTCGGCGGGTTCGACGTGATCTTCAAGGGCGACGACTGGCGCGGCACCGAGAAGGGCGACCGGCTCGAGGCCGACTTCGCCGCGGTCGGGGTCCGGGTGCACTACTTCCCCTACACGATGCACACCTCCAGCACGATCCTGCGGCGGGCCCTGGACGCGATCGACGCCCCGGAGCCGGTCGGCCGGGTCGCGCGCGCCCTCACCTCCTGAGCGACGGACCGGTCACCCACACGGGTGCACGCACGGTGAGCCTGCGTGCACGGGGTGTCCTGGCCCGGTAGGCAGTCCCGGTGACCGGGAGCCTGCTTCACACCTCGCGGCCCGCGGCGGCCGCGGCCCGCTGGCGGGTCCCGGTGCCGCCGTGGGCGCGGGTGGCCGCGCTGCTGCTGGTCGGTGCCGAGCTGCTGGGCTTCGGCCTGCGCGTGCTCGGCGCCCCGCGCAGCATCAGCCACCCGCTGTCGATGGAGCTGCCGTTCTCGCTGCCGCGGCTGCTGATCGCGACGGTGTTCGTGCTGGCGGCCGTCGCGGCGGCGGCCGGTGCCGCCCGGCTGCCCCGGCGGCGCTCCTGGTGGACCGCCGTCGCCCTGCTGTGCGCGCTCGCCGCGGTGGTCAAGGCCGGCAGCACGGTGCACAAGGCGGTGCTGGAGGCCGTCGACGGCTACACCCACCCGCTGCGCACGCTCGTCGGCTCGGCGGTGGTCGGCGTCGTCGTCCTCACCGGGCTGTTCTGGCTGAGCCGGGAGGAGCGCCGCGACCGGCGCCGGGTGCTGCGCTGGCTGGCCGCCTACGGCGTCGCCGCCGGCGGGCTGACGATCCCGTCGGCGCTGGCCGAGGCCGCGTGGGGCCACGGCAGCGCGCTGACCGCCGGCTTCGTCCTGGTCGAGGAGAGCGCCGAGGCGCTGACCGCGCTCGGGGTGCTGGTCGCCGTCCTGGTCGGCTGTGCCCCCCGCCTGGTCTTCCCGGCCGGGCGTGAGCTGCGTCGCACGGACGACATCGGGAGCCCCGCACCGGACCGGCGGGTGCCGGGCGCCTGACAGGATCGGTCCCCGACGGTCCGTCGACGGGTGGGGACATCATGAAGATCTCGGTGATCGGGTGCGGGTACCTGGGTGCGGTGCACGCGGCGTCGATGGCGCAGCTGGGCCACGACGTCGTCGGGATCGAGGTCGACGTCCCCAAGGCCGAGTTGCTGGCCTCGGGGCGGGCGCCGTTCCACGAGCCGGGGTTCGACGAGCTGCTGAGCTCGTCGTTGGCGTCTGGCCGGTTGCGGTTCTCCTCGTCGATGGCGGACGCGGCGGGGTCGCAGGTGCACTTCGTGTGCGTGGGCACGCCGCAGAAGCGCGGGGAGTACGCCGCGGACCTGCGCTACGTGGAGTCCGCGACCGAGTCGTTGCTGGAGGTGCTGGCCCCCGGTGAGCTGGTGGTGGGCAAGTCCACGGTGCCGGTGGGGACGGCGGCGCGGCTGGCGGACCTGGTGACCGGCAAGGTGCCCGGGGCGTTGCTGGCGTGGAACCCGGAGTTCCTGCGCGAGGGGTTCGCGGTGGCCGACACCCTGCACCCAGACCGGTTGGTCTACGGCCTGCCCGCGGGCGCCGACGGCGACACCGCGCGGGCGCTGCTGGACGAGGTGTACGCCGCGATCGTGGCCGACGGGACCCCGCAGGTGGTCACCGACTACGCGACGGCGGAGATGGTGAAGACCGCGGCGAACTCGTTCCTGGCCACCAAGATCTCCTTCATCAACGCGATGGCCGAGCTGTGCGAGGCCACGGGTGCCGACGTGAAGCAGTTGGCGGACGCGATCGGCTACGACGACCGGATCGGCCGCAAGTTCCTCAACGCGGGGCTGGGGTTCGGCGGGGGCTGTCTGCCCAAGGACATCCGGGCGTTCATGGCGCGGGCCGGGGAGCTGGGTGCGGACCAGGCGCTGACGTTCCTGCGGGAGGTGGACAACATCAACATGCGCCGCCGGATCCGGATGGTGGAGCTGGCGCGGGAGGTCTGCGACGGGTCGTTGCTGGGCAAGCGGATCGCGGTGCTGGGGGCGGCGTTCAAGCCCGACTCCGACGACATCCGGGACTCCCCGGCGCTCAACGTGGCCGCCCAGCTGCAGCTGCAGGGCGCCACGGTGCGGGTGACCGACCCGGCGGCGGGGGACAACATCCGCCGGTCGTGGCCGCAGCTGGACGTGGTGGACTCCGCCGAGGAGGCCGCGGCCCGGGCCGACGCGGTGCTGGTGCTGACGGAGTGGAAGCAGTTCCGGGAGCTGGACCCGGTCGCGTTCGGGCAGGTGGTGGCCCGCAGGGCGGTGCTGGATGGCCGGCAGGCCCTCGACCGCGACGCGTGGACCGCGGCCGGCTGGTCCTACCGCGCCCTGGGCCGCCGCGCCGGCTGACCGCGCTCACCCCGGCGGGGGAGTCCTCGGCCCCGCACCCTCCGGGCGGGGTGCCGCCGTGCCGACCACCGGGAGGTGGCCACCACCGAGGACGTCCGCCCCCCGCTGACCGGCACCGCCACCGCGGAGCCGCTGGCGGAGCTGGTGCGCGCGGCCCTCGTCCTGCCGCTGCGCCGGTCGGCTGCCGCGACCGCGGTGCTGGCCGGCCTCGTCGTCCTCGCCGAGACCGTCGGCCTGGTCACCCGGCTCACCTGCCGCGCGACCACCTGCGCCCCCTGGACCGCCCGGCTGGACCTCGACGCGCTGGGCTCGGTGCCCCGGCTGCTGGTCACCTCGGTGCTCGCCGTCGTCGCGCTGTGCTGCTGGTGGGCGGTGCTGCGGGCCGGCCGGCACGGGGCCGGCATCTGGTGGGCCGTGCTCGGCCTGGGCGCGAGCGTGCTCGCCGCGGCCAAGCTGACCTCGCTGCACTCCGTGCTGGAGGACCGGCTGCCCGACGCCCAGCTCGTCTTCCTCGTCGTCAGCCTCGCCGGGCTGGCCGTGGCCGTGGTCAGCGGCCGGTGGGTCCGGCGCGGCACCCGGGTGGCCGTGGTGACCTGGCTGGCCCTCTACGCGCTCGCCTCCGTCGGCCTCGCCGCGGTGTCGGTCGTGCTGGCCGGCGCGGGCACGCTGCCCGGCGACCTGGCCAGCTGGGTCGAGGAGACCGCGGAGGGCCTGTCCGCCGTCGGCCTGCTCGCCGCCGTCGCCGCCCAGGCCCGCGAGGTCTCCCGCCGCGCCTGAGCCCCGGCCTCAGCGCGTCAGCAGCTCCTCGGCGGTGCGGGTGTTGACGACCCGGTCGGCGGTGATGCCGGCCGCCGCCGCCCGCTCGCACCCGGCGGCCTGCCAGTCCAGCTGACCCGGGGCGTGCGCGTCGGTGTCGATGGAGAACTCGCAGCCCAGCTCCGCGGCCAGCGCCAGCAGCCGGGATGGCGGGTCCAGCCGCTCGGGGCGGGAGTTGATCTCCACGGCGGTGCCGTGCTCGACGCAGGCGCGGAACACCGCTTCGGCGTCGAAGGCGCTCTCCGGCCGCGGCTTCTGCTGCTTGCCGCCGCGCTGGGTGCGCTCCACCAGCAGCCGGCCGGTGCAGTGCCCCAGGACGTCGGTGTGCGGGTTGGCCACCGCGGCGAGCATCCGCGGCGTCATCTCCGACGCCGGCGCGCGCAGGTCGGAGTGCACGCTGGCCACCACCACGTCCACCCGTGCCAGCAGCTCGTCGGTCTGGTCGAGCGACCCGTCGGCGTTGATGTCGCACTCGATGCCGGTGAGGATGCGGAAGGGCGCCAGCTCCTCGTTGAGCTCGGCGACGACGTCCAGCTGCCGCGCCAGCCGCTCGGCCGACAGGCCGTTGGCCACCGTCAGCCGGGGGGAGTGGTCGGTCAGCGCCAGGTACTCGTGCCCGATGCCCATCGCGGCCAGCGCCATCTCGCGGATCGGGCTGCCGCCGTCGGACCACTCCGAGTGCGTGTGCAGGTCCCCCCGCAGCGCCCGGCGCAGCTCCCCGGCCGCGCCCTCGAGCTCGACCGGCGGGTGCTGGGCCTTGAGGTCGGCCAGGTAGTCCGGCTCCTCGCCGGCGTGCGCCTGCAGCACCACCGCCGCGGTCTTCGCCCCGATCCCCTTGAGGTCGGTCAGCGTGCGGGTGCGGATCCGCCGGTCCAGCTCGGTGTCGGACAGGCCATCCACGACGTGCGCCGCGGTGCGGAAGGCCGACACCCGGTACGTGGGCTCGCGGGCGCGCTCCAGGAGGAAGGCGATCCTCCGGAGCGCGTCCGCCGGGGTCACGAGAGCCCGATCTCCTTGCCGACCTTCTTGGCCTGCTTCTTCAGCTTGCGCTGGGTGCGGCCGCGGGAAGCCTTCTTCTGCGCCTTCTCGGCCTTCTTCTGGGCCTTCTCGAACTTGGCCTCGGCCTTGGCGATCGCGGTGTCGGACGCGCGGCGCACCCGCCAGCCGGCCGACGGCTTGCCCTCGGTGTCGACCGCGGCGATGAGCAGCCCGCCCAGCAGCCCGGCGTTCTTCAGGAAGTGCGCCTGGTTGCTGAACTTCTTCTCGTCGTCGCTGTCCTCCCAGAACCGGTGCCCGGCCAGCGTGGTGGGCACGATCGACCCGGCCAGCGCCAGGGCCGACAGGCGGGGGAACTTGCCCAGGGCGAACAGGATGCCGGCGCCCACCTTCACGCCGGCGTCGATCTTGACCCACTGCTCCACGTCGCGGGGCACCTCGACGGGCAGCTGCTCGTCGGCGGTCTTGGCGATCTGCTCGACGACCGGCCGGGCGCCGGGCACCCGGCTCCCGGGGTTGCGCAGGGTGTCGATCCCCCCGTACACGAACGACGAGGCGAGCAACGGGCGGGCGATCCGGCGGACCAGCATGGGGACCTCTTCCATCGACGGCGTCGGTGCGGTGCCTGCCCGGTCGGACCGGTCGGCAACCCTCCCGAGGACCGTAGTGACCACCGTCCCGGCCCGCCTCCGGAGAGCTGGCAGCTGATGGCAACAATCGGCGTCCACACTCGACCGGTGACCACGACCAGGGTGCGGGACGACACCTGGGTGTGGGCGCTGGCCGGCCTGGCCCTGGGCCTGTTCGGGCTGGGGTTCGTGGTCCGCTGGCAGTGCACCCGCGGGACGTGCGCCCTGGGCCGGCACGAGTGGCTGTTCGACCTGGACGCGATCGGCGGGCTGCCGCGGCTGTTCACCACCTCCCTGTTCCTGGCCGCCACCGTGGTCGCCGTCCGGGTGGCCGCGCGCAGCGCGGGGCTCCGCCGGCTGTGGTGGGCCGCGGTCTCGCTGATCGGGGTCGGCCTGGTGTTCGCCAAGCTGGTGAGCGCGCACTCGGTCATGGAGGGCGTGGACGGGCGCGGCCTGACCCTCCTGGTCGGCACCGTGGCCACCGTCGTCGGCCTGCCGCTGCTGGCCCGCCTCGGCCGGGCGTGGGGCGTGCCCGGCGCGCGCGCCGTGGTCCTTGCGCTGGCGGTCTACGCCCTCGCGGCGCTCGGCCTGGACCAGCTCACCGGGCTGGTCGCCGGGCTGGACCCCTCACCGCTGCCCGACGCCGCCGCCACCTTCGTCGAGGAGCTGGGGGAGGCGCTGGCCGCCCTCGGCGTGCTGGCCGTCGTCGTCCGGCGGCTGCCCGGGCGGTCCCGTCACGCCGCCGAGCGGTAGACCACCAGCCGCTGCCGCTTGGTGAACACGAACTCCGTGGCCGCCTCGCCGGTCTCGCCGTCGTACGCGACCGGCTGCGGCCCGGACAGCGACACCACGCGCAGCCGCTGCACCTGGAACTGGGCGTAGGACCTCGAGTGCTCGCTGGCCCCCAGGACCGTGGCCAGCACCGCGCGGGTGCGGCCGAACCGCAGGTCCGCGCGCAGGTACTGCACGTCGAGCAGCCCGTCCTCCAGCGAGGGCCGCCAGGCCGGGGACAGCCCCCGCGGGGTGTAGACGCCGTTGCCGACGAACAGGATCCAGGCGCTCACCCGGCGCCCGTCCAGGTCCAGCTCCACCGGCCGGCCGTCCCGCAGCACCTGCCCGGTCGCCACCGCCAGCGCCAGCCACTTGCCCAGCCGCCCGGACAGCCGGTCGCGCCGGCGCACCATCTCCGGGTAGCTGCCGATGCTCGCGGTGTTCAGGAACGGGGTGCCGTTGACCGCGGCGACGTCCACGACCACGCCGTCGCCGGCCTCGACGGCTGCGGCGGCCTCCCCGGGGGTGGCCACGCCGACGTCGCGGGCGAAGTGGTTGAGCGTGCCGGCCGGCAGCACCGCCAGCGGCAGGCCGTGCTCCAGGGCGACCGCCGCCGCGGCCGCCACCGACCCGTCGCCGCCGGCCACGCCCAGCGCCAGCGCGCCGGAGCGCACGGCCTCGGTGAGCACGTCGGTCACCGAGTGCTCCTCGTCGACCTCGACGACCCGCGCCGCCGGCAGCATCGCGGTGATGTCGGCCGAGGGGTCGTAGTCCGACCGGCCCGACCGCGGGTTGACCGCGACCACCAGGCCCTCGCCGCGGGGCAGCGCCGGCGCCCGCTCGGTGTCGCGCACCTTCGCCGGCGTGCTCGGCCGCACCGGCCACCAGTGCCGGGTGGCCAGCGCCACGGCGCCGCCGACCGCCATGCCGGCCAGCACGTCGCCGGGGTAGTGCACGCCCACGTGCACCCGGGAGTAGCCCACGCCCAGCGCCACCGGCGCGACCAGGGCACCGGCCCACGGGCTCTCCAGCGCCACCCCGGTGGCGAACGCCGCCGCGGACGCCGAGTGCCCGCTGGGGAAGGACAGCGTGTCCAGCGACCGGTCCAGCGAGCGGCCGGGGGCCAGCCCGCGCGGGTCGGGCCGCACCCGGCCGAAGACCGGCTTGAGGACGACGTTCACCAGCGCGCTGGACACCAGCAGCGAGCCGACCCCGCGCACCGCCGCCCGCCGCGGCGCCCCCGCCTTCGCGCCGAGGGCCGCACCGACCCCCAGCCAGAGCTTGCCGTGGTCGGCGGCCTCGGACAGCCGGCGCAGCCCGCCGTCCAGCCGGGTGGCGGGCAGCCGGCCCACCCGGGCCTGCAGGCGGGCATCGAGCCGGCGGGCGGACAGACGGGGGAACCGGGGCACGCCCGCGCACGCTAGCCGCGGAACCGGCACCCCACCCGTCGGGGTGAGATGGCACCCCGAGGGGGTGGGCCGGTGGCCGGGCCGCGTCGATGCAGGGGGAGCCGACCCGTCACCTGATCGAGGGAAACCCCGTGCGCACCCGCCTCCGCCTGCTGCCCCTGCTCGCCGCCGTCGCGATCGGCGCCGTCGCCACCGCCGGGCCGGCCGCGGCCGCGCCGGACCCCGCCTCGACCACCGCGGCCCCGACCGCCGCCCCCACCACGGCCCCGAACCCGACCACGGCCGCCCCCACCAGCGACCCCGCGCCGCCGGTCACCGCCGCCCCCACCTCGACCGCGGCCCCCACCACCGAGGCCCCGCCGGTCGTCGCCGAGCCCACCCAGGCCCCGGTCGTCCCGCAGCCCACCGCGGCCGCCCCGACCTCGGCGCCCGTCGCCGCCGCCCCCGCCACCCGCGCGCCCCGCACGCCGGCCGGCCGGACCACGACCCGCGTCGTCGCCGACCTGCCCGAGCAGCCCACCACCGGCGGGTCGCCCGAGGCCGGTGCCGCCTCCGCGCTGGCCGCCGGTGCCGCCTCCGCCGCCCGCTCGGGTGCGCAGTCGGCCGCCGAGGCCGAGGCCGGGGAGCTGCTGGTCACCACCTACACCGCCCGCGCCAACCGGGCGGCCGCCGTCGAGCTCGGCGCCCCCGCCACCGAGGTCGCCGCCGCGCTCGCCGACGCCCGCGCGGTGCAGCAGCTGGTCGCCGACCAGGTCACCGCCGTCACCGCCTCCCTCACCGCCGCGCAGGACGCCCGCGCCGCCGCCGAGGACGCGCACCGGCAGGTGCTGGCGCTCCCGCAGACCGCCGCCGGCGTCGCCGCGCAGGCCGACTACGCCGCCCAGGTGGTGACCGCGGCCGGCGTCTCGGTCGACCGGGCCACCGCCGCGCTCGCCGTCGTGCAGCAGGCCGTCGCGCCGGTGGACGACGCCGTCGCCACCCTGGTGCGCCGGGTGGACCGGCTGGACCCGGCGTCCTCGACCACCCCGCTGCCCGACGCCGCCGCGGCCCTCGCGCTGGGCGGGGTCGTCGTCCTGGGGTTCGGGGTGGCCGGCTCGACCGCGGTCAGCCACCGCCGCACCACCGTCCGCCGCCGCGTCGCCGCCGTCCGCGCCGGCCTGGTCTGAGGCCCGCCGCTCAACCCTCCGCCGCCGCCCTCCGCCTTCCGCCGCCCGCCGCCGAGGCAGGGGAGCCCCCACCCACCGGACCGACGCCGTCCGGGGGGTGGGGGCTCCCTCGCCTCGGCGGTGGGGGCTGGTCGGCGGTTCCGCGGAGGGGGTTCAGCCCTTCTTGCGGGCGCGGTAGGCCGCGACCGTCGAGCGGGAGGAGCAGGTGCTCGAGCAGTACCGGCGGCTGCCGTTGCGCGAGGTGTCCAGGTAGACGTTGCCGCACCCGTCGGCGGCGCACACGCCCAGCCGCTCCCAGCCGTGCTGCACGACGACCTGCGAGAGCCCCATGGCCACCGTGGTGGCCAGCTGCTCCAGCGCCCCGGCCTCCGGGGCGGCGTAGTGCAGGTGCAGGGCGCCGTCGTGGTCGGTGGCGTAGGGCTTGGGGCTGGCCAGCGCGAGCAGCGCGTTCAGCCGCTGCACCACCTCGCTCTGCGAGGACGCCAGGGCGACCTCGCGCACCAGGTCGGCGGTGGTCCCGGCGGCCTTGCCGTGCTTGCGGGACAGCTCCAGGTCGGTGCCCTCGGTGAACCACTCGTGGTGGGCGGCGACGAACGCCGACGCCCACTCCGGGTCGGTCCGGTCGGCGTTGGCCAGGTCGACCGCCAGCTCCACGGCGTCGGACCCGTAGTCGTCGTAGTCCATCTCACACCCCTGTCGGTGTGTAGGAGGTCATGGCGCTTTGACTCCCTACGCGGCATCTCGTAGCGTCGGGAACACGTAGGGGGTCAACTGCTGTTCGACCCCTACGATTCCCTCCCCGTACGTCCTGAAGCGAGCTGTGTCATGCGTTCCTACCTCACCGTGTGGCGGCTTCCCTCCGCGCCGGTGCTGCTCGTCGCCGGTTTCGCCGGCCGGTTGCCGTCCGCCATGGTCCCCCTGGCGCTGCTGCTCCTGGTGCAGCAGCAGACCGGGTCCTACGCCGTCGCCGGCCTGGCCTCGGCCACCTACGGCATCGCGATGGCCGTGATGGCCCCCGTCCTGGGCCGGCTGGCCGACCGCCGCGGGCCGCGGCTGGTGCTGCTCACCCAGGCGGTCACCTACCCGCTGCTGCTGGTGCTGCTGGCCGGCGTCGTGCTCTCCACATCCTGGGCCCCGGCGATCGTCGCCGCCTCGGCCGCGGCCGGCCTGTCGACCCCGCTGGTCAGCGGCACGGTCCGGGCGCTGTGGTCGCGGGTCGACGCGCGGGTGCGACCCACCGCCTTCGCGCTGGACGCCACCACCACCGAGCTGGTCTTCGTCGCCGGCCCCACCACGGTCGCCGCGCTCACCCTGCTGGCCAGCCCCGTGGCGGCGATCGCGCTGGCCGGGGTGCTCACCGTCGTCGGCACGCTGGGCCTGTCCTTCTCCGGCGCGATGCGGGCCTGGCGGCCGGCGCCCACGGTGCACAGGAGCCTGTTCGCCACCGTCACCGTCCCCGGCATGCCGCGGGTGCTGGTGTCGGGCACCGCGCTGATGCTCGGCTTCGGGGCCATCGAGGTCGCCGTCCCGGCCTTCGCCGACGCGGCCGGCTCCCCGGGGCTGTCCGGCGTGCTGCTCGCCGTGTGGTCGCTGGGGTCGGTCGCCGGCGGGCTGTGGTTCGGCGCGCGGGTCGTCTCGGCGTCCCTGCCGCGGCTCTACCGCTGGGGCCTGCTGGGGACGACGATCGGCATGCTCCCGCTGGCCGCCGTGTCCTCGCCGCTGCTGCTGGGGGCGCTGCTGTTCCTGGGCGGCACCGCGATCGCCCCGACGCTGACCGTGCAGAGCTCGCTGGTCGGCTCCATCGCCCCGGCCGACGCCACCACCGAGGCCTTCACCTGGCTGTCCACCGTCGCGTTCGGCGCCTCGGCCATCGGTGCGGCGATCGGCGGCGCGGTCGTGGAGACCTCCTACGGCGTGGACGGCGCCCTGCTGCTGGCCGCGGCCATGACGGCGCTGGCCGTCGTCGTCACCCTGCTGCCGGGCCGGCGGGTGCCGGTCGCCGTGCCGGCCTGAGACCCCCCTGGCGCCACCGGGGAGGAGCGCTGGTAGCCTTCCTCCTCGGTGGTTACGGGGGAACTCGGACCCCGGGAGGCTTCGCCTAGTCCGGTCTATGGCGCCGCACTGCTAATGCGGTTTGGGGTAATCCCCCATCCCGGGTTCAAATCCCGGAGCCTCCGCGCAACAACTGAACACAGCACGCACCCGTAGCTCAACGGATAGAGCATCTGACTACGGATCAGAAGGTTAGGGGTTCGAATCCCTTCGGGTGCACGTCAGGTTGAGACAGCCACCGGCCCCGCACTCCTCGCGAGTGCGGGGCCGGTGTCTTCCCCCGACCAGTGAGGCTTCCGCGACGGAAGCTCCGGGCCGCGAGGCGCGGGACGGGCCCCGGCGGGCGCCGTCCACCCCGGCTACCTTCCTCCGCGTGACCGGCGCCACGGTCGCGACGACCTGCGAGGAAGGACCGCCGACGATGGCCTCCATCACCTACGACCACGCGACCCTGACCTACCCGGGCGCCGAGCGGCCCTCGGTCGACGGGCTGGACCTGGAGATCGCCGACGGCGAGTTCCTGGTGCTGGTCGGCCCCTCGGGCTGCGGCAAGTCCACCTCCCTGCGCATGCTCGCCGGCCTCGAGGACGTCACCGACGGCAGCATCCGGATCGGGGACAAGGACGTCACCCACGTCCCGCCGAAGAACCGCGACATCGCGATGGTCTTCCAGAACTACGCGCTCTACCCGCACATGACGGTCGCGGACAACATGGGCTTCGCGCTGAAGATCGCCGGCATGGGCAAGTCCGACATCCGGGCCCGGGTCGAGGAGGCCGCCAAGGTCCTCGACCTCACCGAGTACCTGGACCGCAAGCCCAAGGCGCTGTCGGGCGGTCAGCGCCAGCGCGTGGCCATGGGCCGGGCCATCGTGCGCAACCCGCAGGCCTTCCTGATGGACGAGCCGCTCTCGAACCTCGACGCCAAGCTGCGCGTGCAGACCCGCACCGAGATCGCCGCCCTGCAGCGCCGGCTGGGCACCACCACCGTCTACGTCACCCACGACCAGGTCGAGGCCATGACGATGGGCGACCGGGTGGCCGTGCTCAAGGACGGGCTGCTGCAGCAGGTGGACACCCCGCGCAACCTCTACGACCGCCCCGACAACCTCTTCGTCGCCGGCTTCATCGGCTCCCCGGCGATGAACCTGGTCGAGGTCGCCGTCTCCGGCGGTCAGGCCGTCGTCGGCGGCACGACGATCCCGCTGCCCCGCGCCGCCGCCGCTGCCGCGCAGGGCGCAGGCGTGACGATCGGCTTCCGGCCCGAGGCCACCACGCTCACCTCGGCCGGGGACGGCATCCCCTTCGAGGTCACCGTGGTCGAGGAGCTGGGCAGCGACGCCTTCGCCTACGGCACCTTCACCGGCGCGCAGGCCGAGGGCCGGGACAAGCTCGTCACCGTCCGCGTGCCGGCCCGCCAGGTGCCGATGAAGGGCGAGACCGTGCACCTGCGGATCGACCCCGAGGAGCTGCACGTCTTCGACACCGCCACCGGCCGGCGGCTCAGCGCCTGACCCCGGACAGCCAGCGGGGGCCGGTCGCGAACGCCTGCGCCGCCGCCCCCGCGGCCCCGCGCGCCCAGTCGTGCGGGTCGTGGTCGCGCACGGTCAGCTCCACCGGGCGCGCCCGCGGGTCCCGGTGGCCGTCCAGGGCCGCGCGCAGGGCCTCGTAGCCCACCACGGCGAGGTCGGCGCCCTCGCCGACCAGCAGCACCTGGTCCACCCCGGTCACCCCGGCGACCAGGGCGACCAGCCGGCCCAGGTGGGCGGCGGCGTCGTCGAGCACCTGCCGGGCCCGCCGGTCGCCGTCCACCGCGTCGGCGAGCAGCTCGGCCCAGGTGACCGGCAGGCCGGTGGCCACCTGGGCCGCCGCCAGCAGCGCCGGGGTGCCGAGCAGGGCGGTGGCGCAGCCGCGGTGCCCCCGCGGGCACCGGGGCCCGGTCGACTCCAGCGGCAGGTGGCCCAGCGGCTGCAGCCCGGCGTCCGGGCTGTCCACCACGCGGTCGGCCACCACCAGGCCGTGCCCGACGCCCGCGCCCAGCGCCAGCACCGCGAACCCCGTGTGCTCCCGGCCCAGGCCGGTCCAGTGCTCGGTGCGGGTGGCGCAGGTCAGCTCGTCGCCGACCACGACCTCCGCGCCGGTCGCCGCCCGCAGCGGGCCGGCCAGGTCCACCGGGGGACGGCGGCCCAGCACGTCGGCCTGCACCCGCCCGTCGGCGTCCACCTGGCCGTCGACGGCCAGGCCCACCGCGTCGGGCCGCGGCACACCCAGCTCGCCGGCCAGCGCGGCGACCGCGGCCACGACGGCGTCGGGCGACGCCCCGCCCAGCGGCACCCGGGCCCGGGCCCGCACCCCCGCCCGCAGGTCGGTCAGCACGCCCCACGCCGCCCCGCCGGCCAGCGCCACGCCGAGGACGCGGTGCGCCGCCAGGGCGACGTCCAGCGGCCGGGTGGGGCGGCGGGTGACCGGGTCGGTCACCGGGTCGGTCTCCACCAGCACCCCGGCGTCCAGCAGGGCCGAGCCCAACCGGGTCAGGCTGCCCGCGGACAGACCCAGCGCCCGCGCCACGGCCCCGCGCGGCACCGGGCCGAAGCGCAGCACGTGCCGGGCCACCTGACCGGCACTGTCCGCCTCCGCGAGATGTGTGATCCCCGTCACACGTGTGTCTTCCGCCGTGGAACCACAGCGGGGAGCCGTGGGGTCACAACGGGAAGCTGACGTACTTCGTCGTCAGGTACTCCCCGATGCCCTCGTGCCCGCCCTCGCGGCCCAGGCCCGACTGCTTGACCCCGCCGAAGGGGGCCGCGGGGTCGGAGACCACGCCCCGGTTGATGCCGACCATGCCCGACTCCAGGGCCTCGGCCAACCGCAGGCCGCGGGCCAGGTCGCCGGTGAAGACGTAGGCGACCAGGCCGAACGGGGTGGCGTTGGCCAGCGCCAGGGCCTGCTCGTCGGTGTCGAAGGTGGTGATCGGGGCGACCGGGCCGAAGGTCTCCTCCGTCAGCGCCGGGGCGCCCACGGGGACGTCGACCAGCACGGTGGGCGGGTAGAAGAAGCCCGGGCCCTGCGGCCGGGTGCCGCCGGTGAGCACCCGCGCGCCGGCGCCGACGGTGTCGGTGACGATCCGGTCGACCTTGGCGACGGTCTCCTCGTTGACCAGCGGGCCGAGGGTCACGCCCTCGTCGGTGCCGCGGCCGGTGGTCATCGCGGCCATCCGCTCGGCGAGCTTGCCGGCGAAGGCCTCGGCGACCGGGGCCTGCACGTAGAACCGGTTGGCCGCGGTGCACGCCTCGCCGCCGTTGCGCATCTTGGCCAGCATCGCGCCGTCGACCGCGGCGTCGAGGTCGGCGTCGGCGCAGACCACGAAGGGCGCGTTGCCGCCGAGCTCCATCGAGGAGACCAGGACCTGGTCGGCGGCCTGCTTGAGCAGGACCTTCCCGACCTCGGTGGACCCGGTGAAGCTGATCTTGCGCAGCCGGGGGTCGGCCATCGCGGTGGCCACGACCTCCTTGGCGTCCATCGTGGGGACGACGTTGACCACGCCGTCGGGCACCCCGGCCTCGGTGAGGACCTGGGCGAGCAGCAGCGCGGTGAGCGGGGTGTCCTCGGCGGGCTTGACCACGCTCGTGCAGCCCGCGGCGATGGCCGGGCCGAGCTTGCGGGTGAGCATCGCGGCGGGGAAGTTCCACGGCGTCACGAGCAGGCAGACCCCGACCGGCTGGTGGGTGACCACGGTGCGGGTGCCGCCGGCCGGGGCGACCCGGTAGTCGCCGTCGATGCGCACGGCCTCCTCGGCGAACCAGCGGAAGAACTCCGCGGCGTAGGTCAGCTCCGCCTTCGCGTCGGGCAGCGCCTTGCCGTTCTCCAGGCTCATCAGCCGGGCGAACTCGTCGGCCCGGTCGGTCATGATCTGGAAGGCCCTGCGCAGCATCTCCGAGCGCTGCCGGGGCGGGGTGGCGGCGAACCCGGGCAGCGCGGCGGCCGCGGCGTCCACGGCGGCGGTGACGTCGTCGGTCGTGCCGTCGGCGACCTGGGCGAGCAGCGAGCCGTCGGCCGGGTCCAGGACGTCGAACGTCGCCCCCGACGACGCCGCCCGCCACTCCCCGCCGACGAACAGGCCGGTGGGGACGGGGGACTCGATGCCGGTCAGGCGCACGCTGGAGGTCACGGCGGCCACCCTAGGACGATCGGTCAGCGCCGGCGGAAGGCGACCACGGTGACCTCGCCGTCGGCGAACCCGGCGGCGCGGTGCTCGATGCGGGCCAGGGTCGCGGCGGCCCGGGAGCAGGGGAACCCCCACCGGGCCTGCACCCGGTCGCTCGCGGTCGCCATCGCCGAGCGGGCCAGCTCGACGAACTCCGCGACCGGGTACGGGTGACCGGCGGCGAAGACGTCCTCGACCACCAGGGACGGCGAGTAGACCCACTCGGAGCGGCCGTCGGGCCAGTGCACGTCGAACTCGACCTCGGGCATGGCGGTCATTGTGGGGCGGGGCGCCGGTCCTGGCGGTCTGGCCGCGTTGGTCGGTCTCCGTCGGTGGTGCTGAGGAGCCATCTCATCTGCCGGCTGCCCCGCCCACGACCACTGTGACCCAGGCCACTCGGAGGCGTCAACCCCTGTCCGGCGTGTCCCGCAGGGTGGAGTGCCGGCGGGCGTAGCCGACGTAGAGCACCCCCGCCAGCGCGAGCCAGCCGGCGAAGAGCAGGAAGGTCGTGGCCGACAGCCCGGCGACCAGGTACAGGCAGAACAACACCGACAGCACGGGCACCACCGGGTAGCCCGGCACCCGGAACCCGCGCGGCAGGTCGGGGTCGGTGCGGCGCAGCACCAGCACGCCCACCGAGACGACGGCGAAGGCGACCAGGGTGCCCATCGAGGTCAGGTCGACGAGGAAGTCCAGCGGCAGGAAGCCGGCCAGCGCGCCGACGAACAGCGCCACCAACAGCGTGCCGCGCACGGGCACCCGGGTGCGCGGGTGCAGCCGCGAGAACACCCGCGGCACCATGCCGTCCCGGCTCATCGCGTAGAGCACCCGGGTCTGGCCGTACATCGTCACCAGCGTCACCGAGAAGATCGACACGACCGCCCCGGCGGCCAGCACCACCGACGGCCAGGTCGCGCCGGTGACCCGCTCGAGGATGACCGCCAGGCCCGCCTCCTGGCCCTCGAAGTCGCCCGCCGGCTGCGCGCCCACCGCGGCGAACGCCACCAGGAGGTAGACCACGGTCACCACGACCAGCGCGCCCAGCACCGCGCGGGGCAGCGTGCGCCGCGGGTCGCGGACCTCCTCGCCGGCGGTGGACACCGCGTCCAGGCCGATGAAGGAGAAGAAGATCGCCGCCGCCGCCGCGCTGATGCCGGCCACCCCCAGCGGGGCGAACGGCGTCAGGTTGCCGCTGTCGAACCCGGTCAGGGCCAGGACGACGAACAGCAGCAGCACGCCGACCTTCACCACGACCATGACCGCGTTCACCGTCGTCGACTCGCTGGCGCCCCGGACCAGCAGCAGCGCGCAGAGCGCCACCAGCACCAGGGCGGGGGCGTTGACCACCCCGCCCGCGCCCGGGGCGGCGGCCAGCGCGGCGGGGAGCTGCACGCCGAGGGTGTCGCGCAGCAGCTGGTCCAGGTACTCCGACCAGCCCACGCTGACCGCCGCCGAGCTCACCGCGTACTCCAGCACCAGGCACCAGCCCACGACGTAGGCGACCAGCTCGCCCAGCGTCGCGTAGGCGTAGGAGTACGACGAACCCGACGCCGGGATGGCCGAGGCCAGCTCGGCGTAGCAGAGCGCGGTGAACCCGGCGGTGACCGCGGCGAGCACGAACCCGACGGTGACCGCCGGCCCCGCCTCGGGCACCGCGGTGCTGAGCACGAAGAAGATGCCGGTGCCGATCGTGGCGCCGATGCCCAGCGCCATCAGCCCGAAGGTGCCGATGCTGCGGGCCAGGCCCGTGTCGGGCTCGGCGGACGCCGGCTTGCGGCGGAGCAGCTGGGACGTCACCGCCGCACGGTAGGTCAGGCCCGGCGCAGCACGCCCGGGGAGAGCTGGTCGACCGCCGTGTGCCCGGTCAGGCCCAGGGTCAGGTCGAACTCGCCGACGACGTCCTCCACCACCTGGCGGACCCCGGCCTCCCCGGCCAGCCCCAGGCCGTAGACGTAGGAGCGGCCCAGCAGGCAGGCCCGCGCGCCGAGCGCGGTGGCCACCAGCACGTCGGCGCCGCTGCGGACGCCGGAGTCCAGCAGCACCGGCACCCGGTCGCCGACCGCCTCGACCACGCCGGGCAGCGCGTCCAGCGCGCCGACCGAGCGGTCCACCTGCCGGCCGCCGTGCGTGCTGACCACCAGCCCGTCCACCCCCGCGTCCAGTGCCTGGCGGGCGTCGTCGGGGTGCAGCACGCCCTTGAGCACCAGCGGCAGCGACGTCCGGGAGCGCAGCCACGCCAGGTCGGCCCAGGTGATGGAGGGCCGGGAGTAGATGGCCAGGAAGGTCTCGACCGCGGCGCGGGGGAGGGGGGAGCGCAGGTTGTCGGCCAGCGACCCCGGCCAGGCCCGGGCCATGCCCACCAGCGCCCGGACGGCGGCCACCGTGGGCCGGGGCTGCGGGGGGCGGGGCCCCGCGGCGGCGGCGCGCTCGGCGACCAGCCGGCGGAACACCGGGTCGGAGGTGTACTGCGCGATGCCCTTGCCGAGGGCGAAGGGCAGGTGGCCGAGGTCCAGGTCGCGGGGCCGCCAGCCCAGCATCGTGGTGTCCAGGGTGACCACCACCGCCTCGCAGCCGCTGGCCTCGGCGCGGTGCAGCAGGCTCTCCACCAGCTCGTCGGAGGTCGACCAGTACAGCTGCATCCACCGCGGCGAGTTCCCCATGGCCGCGGCGGTGGTCTCCATCGGCACCGACGCCTGGTTGGAGAACACCATCGGGATGCCGGTGGCCGCCGCGGCCCGGGCGACGGCGAGGTCGGCCTCCCGGTGCACCAGCTCCAGCGCGCCCACCGGCCCCAGCAGCAGCGGTGCCGGCAGCCGCCGGCCGAACAGCTCGACCGAGGTGTCCCGGGAGCTGACGTCGCGCAGCACCCGCGGCACCACCTGCCAGCGGTCGAACGCCGCGCGGTCGGCGCGCACCGTGGCCTCGCCGCCGGCCCCGCCCGCGACGTAGCCCAGCGCCCGGTCGGTCAGCCGCCGGCGGGCCGCCTCCGCCAGCGCGGTGTGCACCGTAGGCACCCGCGGACGGCGGCCGTACACGCCCGCCCGGTAGACCTCGTCCTGCCGCCGCCGACCGGTGCCCGCCCCTGCATGCATTGCGCGACGCTAACCACCGGGGCGCCGTCGCACCACCGGCCCCACCCGCCCCGACACGCCGGTGACACGCCCGGGACCTGCAGGTACCCCTGGACGACCAGGGGGAGCCACGGGTCATCATGGGGTGCCCGGGGCCCGCGGCCGCGCCCCCGGTCGACCAGTCACGGGGAGGTGCGGGGTGCGCAGCGCGACGGCACGACCGGTGCCCCTGCGCCTGCCGACCCTGCTGCAGGGCGGGGTGCTCGCCCTGGCCGTGGTGCTGCCCGGCGTGCTGCTCGCCGGCCCCGCGCTCGCCGAGCCCACCGCCACCTCCACGCCCACCGCCACCCCCACCGCCACCTCGGAGCCGACGCCCAGCGCCTCCGCGGTCGTGGACCCCGGCCGGCCCACCGCCCGGCTGGTGCACGGGCCCAACTGCTCCGACGGGTTCGTCCGGGCGGAGGTCACCAACGGCACCGAGGAGCACGCCGTCGCCCTCACCCTCGACGGCGCCGCCCAGGGCGCGCCGCAGCCGCTGGCCCCCGGCGCTCAGGTGGTGCTGGAGAGCGCCGAGCTGGCCCCCGGCGCCACCGCCGACGTCGCGGTCGCGGTCACCGGCACCGAGGGCGCCGAGGCCCCGGTGCAGCTGGGCAGCTGGACCCGGCCCACCGCCGAGGAGTGCGCCACCGTCGGTGGGCCCACCGGACCCACCAGCGGGCCGACCGGCAGCCCGGCACCGACGACCGGGGCGCCGACCTCCCCGTCGGGCACGGCGCCGTCCACCTCGTCGGGCCCGACGACCCGGCCCGCGCCGAGCGCGCCGACCACCACCGCGCCCCGCCCCACGACGCCGTCGCCGACCCCGTCCCGGCCGGCCCCGACGACGACCCCGGGGGCGCCGTCCACCTCGGTGCCCGCCCCGCCGCCCACCGTCGGGGGATCGTCCTCGACCGGTCAGGTGGCGCCGGGCGGCGTGCTGACCATCCGGGGCACCGGGTTCACCCCCGGCGAGCAGGTCACCCTGACGCTGGCCGGCACCACCGCGCCGCTGGCCACGGTCACCGCCGATGACCGGGGCCGGGTGGAGGCGGTCGTGCAGATCCCGCAGGACGCCGTCCTCGGGCCCGCCGTCGTCCGGCTGGTCGGCGGGGACTCCTCCTCGGCCACCGAGGTCGCCCTGCAGGTCGCCGCCCGCGACGTCCCCGGCGGCACCGGCCGCACGCCGCTGCCGCTGATGGCCGCCGGCCTGCTGCTGCTCGCGCTGGCCACCGCGCTGGCCGTGCTCGCCGCCCGCCGTCCCCGCGCCGACGACCGGCAGCCGCCCGCCGGCGCGGCGGGCTGAGCCGTGGCCGCCGACCAGGAACGCCACGGCCGGTACGGCCGGCCCCGCCCCTCCCACGCGGGGCGGGCCGGCGGTGCCGCCGTCCCCCCGCGGGACCTGCGCGGCATGGCCGGCGCCGCCCCCGGTCCGGCCGAGACGTGGCTGCGGATCGGGCAGGCGCACGAGCGGGTCTCCCGCCGGCTGGACGGCGCGCTGCGCGCCCAGCACGGGCTCTCGTTGGCCGACCTGCGGCTGCTCCGGCTGGTCGACGCCGTGCACGGCGAGCGGATGTCGGTGGGCCGGCTGGCCGACGAGGTCGGGTCCTCCCCGGCGGGGGTGGGCCAGGCGCTCGCCCGGCTCGCCGAGGACGGCTGGGTCACCCGCGAGCGCGGCGCCACCGACCGGCGCACCACCTGCGCCCGGCTCACCGAGCGCGGGCGCGAGCGGATGGCGGAGGCCGGGGGCACCCACGACCGGCTGCTGGCCCACCTGCTGGGCGCGCTGGGCGCCGCCGCCGGCCCGGTCACCGATGCGCTGACCCGGCTGGGCGCGGCGGCCCGACCGCCCCGCTGACCTACTGCAGGTACGTCTCCACCTGCGACTCCGGCCGCTCGGCGGCCTCGCCCGGGTCCTCGCCGTACTGCCGCTTGGCCCGCCGCTGGCGCAGCAGGTCCCACGCCTGGTCCAGGTGCCGCTCCAGCTCGGCCATCCGGGTGCGCTCGTCGTCCCCGTGCTCGTGGGCGGTGTCGCGCAGCCGGTGCTCCTCCTCGACCAGCTCGTGGATGCGGCCCAGGATGTCCTTCTCGTCCACCACTGCCTCCTCAGGCGTCGTCTCGTCCCCCCACCGTCCCCCGTCGGGCGTCATCTGACGCCTGCGGCCCGGAATCGGCCCGTTCCGGGCCCCCGCCGTCACCCGACGGCCCCCGGGCGGGCGTCAGGCGGGGAGCCAGCCCTCCACGAAGGCGGCCAGCCGGCGCTCCACGGCGCCGCCGGCGCGGCCCAGGGCCAGCAGCGCGGCGCGGTCCAGCGGCACGCGCACGGTGCGGCGGTCCTGCGGGCGGGTGACCACGGCGTGCCCGGCGGCGACCAGCTCGGGCCAGGGCCGCTCCAGCTGGGCCCGCACCCGGCCCAGCGCGGCGGCGGTCGGACCGGCGTTGCCCTCGACCATCGCGGTGACGAACGCCGGGTCGCTGCCCACCACCCGGGTGCCGCTGCCGAAGCTGCCGGCGGCCAGCGCGAGCGCCAGCGGCCCGGCGTCGGCGGCCGCGGCGGCCAGTGCGGCGGCGAGCAGGTGCGGCGCGTGGCTGATCGCGGCGACCGCGGCGTCGTGCTCGGCGGCGGTCACCGGCACCGCGGAGGCGCCCGCGGCCAGCGCCACCTCTGCCACCCGCAGCCAGCGCGGCAGCTCGGTGCCCGGCTCCAGGCACACCGCCCACCGGGCCCCGCGGAACAGCTCGGGGTCGGTCGCGGCGTGCCCGCTGCGCTCGGTGCCGCACATCGGGTGCCCGCCCACGTAGCGGCCGCCGAAGCGCTCGCCCAGCGCGGCCAGCACCGGCACCTTGACCGACCCGAGGTCGGTGACGGTCGCGGCGGGGTCGACGTCCAGCTCGTCCAGCGCGGTGGCCAGCGCCGGGATGGGGGTGGCCAGCACGACCACCCCGGCCAGCTCGCGGGCGATCCGCACCCCGCGCGCCGCGGCGGCGTCCCGGGCGGCGGGGTCGGTGTCCCAGCCGGTGACCGTGCGCCCGGCGGCGACCAGCGCGGCGGCCAGCGACCCGCCCAGCTGGCCCAGCCCGACCACCGCGACCGGCGGTGCCTCCATGGTGGGGACCGGCAGCGTCACCGCAGCTCGTCCGGCGGGGGGAGCTCGCCCGAGGGGTTGGTGCCCTCGCCCGGGGTGGGCAGCGGCTGCGCCACCTGCGACAGCTGCATCGTCGGCGGCACCGGCGGTGGGGCGGTCATCGCCACCACCTCCTCCTCGCCGGGGAGCTCCCACGGCGTGCCCAGCCGGAACACCCGGGCCAGCGCGGTGGCCACCAGGCGGTGGTCCGACGCGCGGGCCTCGATCCGGTAGACCGCCGTCCGGGCGCTGCGGTGCACCTCGGTGCCCTCGGCGACCAGCACGTCCCCGGGCCGGCCGGGGGAGAGGAACTCGGTGTGCACGTCCTGGGCGACCGCGAGCGTGCCGTGGCTGTTGCTCACCGCCGCGTGCACCACGTCCAGCAGCGCCATCGTCGCCCCGCCGTGCGCGGTGCCCGCGGCGTTCAGGTGCGCCGGGCCCACCGTCATCGACGCGCGGGCGTAGCCGGGGGAGACCTGCTCCAGCACGATGCCCAGCTGCGCGGCCAGCGGGTCCGCGGCGAGCGCGGCGAACAGCTCCGGGGAGATGTCGGGCTCGGGCACGTCGGCCATGATCGCACCCATGACGCCGCAGTCGTTCCTCCTGAGCGCCCAGCTGGCGGACTACGTCCGCGGCTGCGCCGACCCGCCGGACGACGTCGTCACCGACCTGGTGGCCGAGACCGCGGGGATGACCGCCGCCGGCGACGGCCGCCCGACCTACCAGGTCGCACCCGAGCAGGCGGCGTTCCTGACCCTGCTGGCCCGCGTCGCCGGCGCCCGGTGGGCGGTCGAGGTCGGCACGTTCACCGGGCTGTCCGCGCTGGCCATCGCCCGGGGTCTGCCCGAGGACGGCGGCCTGCTGTGCCTGGACCGGGACGCGCACTGGACGGACGTCGCCCGCCGGTACTGGGCCCGCGCCGGGGTGGCCGACCGCATCGAGCTGCGGCTGGGCGAGGCCGCCGACCTGGTCGCCGCGCTGCCGCTGCGGCCCACCTTCGACCTGGCCTTCGTCGACGCGGACAAGACCGGGTACGCCGGCTACGTCGACGCCCTGCACCCCCGCATGCACCCCGGCGGCCTGCTGGTGCTGGACAACACGCTGCGTGCCGGCCGGGTGCTCGACCCCGCCGACGCCGACGACCGGGCCATCGCCGCGCTCAACGCCGCGCTGGCCACCGACCCCCGCTTCGACACCGTGCTGCTGCCGGTCGCCGACGGGCTGACCCTGCTGCGGGTGCGCTGATGCTGACCTCCTTCGCCGTCCACGTCGCCCGGTCGGGCACCGGCTGGGCGGCGCGGCTGCTGGCCGACGACGCGGCCTCCGAGCTGCCGGCGCTGGAGGCCGCGCTCACCGGGGAGTGGCCCGGGCCGTTCGTGTTCGTCGTGGACAGCCGGCTCTACTTCGTCGCGCTGACCACCGGACCCGGGGGCATGGTGCGGGCGATGATCAGCGACGGCGCGCTGCCGGAGTTCCTGCTCGCCGCCGAGGTGATGGAGCGCTACGGGATCGAGGGCGTGCAGGTCGACGCGGACGACGAGTCCGAGCACCCGGCCGGGGACCTGGACCTGTTCGCCGACGCCGGGCTGCCCCGGGCCGACCTGGAGCAGATCCTGCTCGCCGACCTGTGGGCCGACGAGATGGTCGCCGAGATCGCCGGCCGGCTGGGCTTCGCCGACGAGCTGGCCGCGGCGGTCGCCCCGTGACCGCGGTGGTGTTCGACCTCGGCGGCGTGCTGACCACCAGCCCGCTGGCCGCGTTCCGGGCCTACGAGCGGTCGGCCGGGCTGCCCGAGGGCCTGGTCGCGCGGCTCAACACCACGAACCCGCACGAGAACGCCTGGGCCCGGTTCGAGCGCAGCGAGCTCGACCGCGACGGGTTCGTCGAGGTGTTCGAGGCCGAGGCCCGCGCCGCTGGCCACGAGGTCGACGCGACGCAGGTGCTCGACGCGCTGCGCGGCTCGGTGCGCCCGGCGATGGTGGCCGCGGTCCGGGCGCTGCGCGACGCCGGGGTGCCGCGGGCGCTGCTGAGCAACAACGCGGCACCGATGGACCCCACCACCGAGCACGGCGCGCTGATGGAGCTGTTCGACGTCGTGGTGGAGAGCTCGGTCGAGGGCATCCGCAAGCCCGAGCCGGCCATCTACCCGCTGACCCTGGAGCGGCTGTCCACCGCCGTCGGGCGTCGGGTCGCCGACGACGAGGTGGTCTACCTGGACGACCTCGGCCCGAACCTCAAGCCCGCCCGCGAGCTGGGCTGGCGCACGATCAAGGTGGTCGACCCGGCCGACGCGCTCGCCGAGCTGGCGCGCGCCACCGGGGTCGACCTGTCGACATGACGACCTCCCCGCACGACGACCTGGACGGGGCCATGGGGCGGGCCCTGGAGCTGGCCGCGGACGCCGCCGGCTGGGGTGACACGCCCATCGGCGCCGTCGTCCTCGGGCCGGACGGCGCCGTGCTGGCCGAGGCGGCCAACGAGCGCGAGAAGGACGGCGACCCGACCGCGCACGCCGAGGTGCTGGCGCTGCGCAGGGCCGCCCGGGTGCACGGCGACGGCTGGCGGCTGACCGGCTGCACGCTGGTGGTGACGCTGGAGCCCTGCACGATGTGCGCCGGGGCCGCGGTGCTGTCCCGGGTGGGCCGGGTGGTCTACGGCGCGGCCGACGCCAAGGCCGGCGCCGCCGGGTCGCTCTGGGACGTCGTCCGGGACCGGCGGCTCAACCACCGGCCGCAGGTGGTGGCCGGGATCCGCGAGGAGGAGTGCGCCACGCAGCTACGTGCCTTCTTCCGGGCCAGACGCGGCCTGTAGTCTGCTCGACGGTGGCGTGTCCGAGCGGCCGAAGGGTCCCGCCTCGAAAGCGGGTGAGGTGTAAAAGCCTCCGTGGGTTCAAATCCCACCGCCACCGCCAGTGCGACCGAGGGCGGTACCCGACCAGGGTGCCGCCCTCGCTGCGTCCTCAGACCGCGACGTCGCGGTCCATGAGCAACCGGCCGTCCGGGCCCTGGACCAGCGTGAACTGGTGCTGCTCGACCTGCTCGGTGCCGTCGCGGTCCACGAAGGTCACCTGCGCCGACGCCGTCAGCGACCCCTCCTGCGCGGTCACCGCGCCCAGCCGGACCGCGGAGAACCCGTTCCAGAACGAGATGTAGCCCCCGCGGCTGATCACGCCCTGCAGGGTCGGGCCGGTGAGCTGCCAGGCGCTCTGCGGGTCCTGCGGCAGCAGGGCGTAGTAGCCGGTCACCGCCTGCTCGACGTCGGCGGCGGTGAGGGCGTCGGCCCCGGTGGTGGGGGAGGCCTCGGTGGTGGTCTGCGCCGTGGTGGTCTCCTCCGTCGTCGTCCCCGCCGTCGTGGTCGGGGCCTCGGCCGACGGGGGCGGGGCAGCGGCCTGGGTCGAGGTGGCCGCGGTGGAGGTGGGCGCGGCAGCGCTGCTGTCGGAGTCCTCGCGCAGGTTCAGCCACAGGGCACCCGCGGCCAGCGCGGCGATGACGACGCCGCCGACCGCGCCGGCCGGCAGCCAGGACCTCCTCGCGGCGGCGCGCGGGGTCACGACCGTGCGGTGGGGCGGTGGGGCCTGCTGCTGGGCCTGCTGCGGGGCCTGCTGCGCGGGCAGCTCGACGCGGGTGGGGTCGACCGGTGGGGGCGGCACCACCCGCAGCGGCGTGCGGGCGGTCAGCACCGCGGTGACGTCGCCGTCGTCCCCGGCGGCGACCCGGGCCAGGGAGTCGCGGACCTCGGTCATGCTCGGGCGCCCGGCGGGGTCGGTGGTGAGCATCCGTTCGAGCACCGGCGTCAGCGCACCCGAGCGCACCGGGCGGTCGGGCTGGGTGCCGGCCACCCGGTAGAGCAGCTCCAGGGAGTTGCCGCTGCTGCCGAAGGGCGGCTGGCCCTCCAGCGCGGTGAACAGGGTGGCGCCGAGGGACCAGACGTCACCGGCCGGGCCGGCGGTCTCGCCGCGGGCGACCTCGGGGGACAGGAACGCCGGGGTGCCGGTGACCATGCCGGTCTGGGTCAGCTTGACGTCGCCCTGCGCGTGCGAGATGCCGAAGTCGGTGATCTTGACCAGGCCCTCGAGCTTCTCGCCCCGGCCGACCAGCACGTTGCCCGGCTTCACGTCGCGGTGCACGATCCCGGCCGCGTGCACCGCGACCAGGGCGTCGGCCAGCTGCGCGCCGATCTGGGCGACCTGCAGCACGGGCAGCACGCCGTCGTCGGAGAGCACCGCGGCCAGGCTGCGGGAGGGCAGGTGCTCCATGACCAGCCAGGGCACCCCGGCGTCCTCGGCGACGTCGTAGACGGCGATGGCGTGCGGGTGGCTAATCCGGGCGGCGATGCGGCCCTCGCGCATCATCCGCTCGCGCTGCTCGCGGGCGGACTCGTCGGTGATCCCCACCGGGAGCACCAGCTGCTTGACCGCGACGCGGCGGCCCAGCCGCTCGTCGGTGCCCACCCACACCGCGCCCATCCCGCCGCCGCCGATGCGCTCGGCGAGCAGGTAGCGGCCGGCGACCCGGTAACCGGGACCGACCTGGCCAGGGGGCGTCATCTCCTCGACGCTACCGGCGTCGGTGCAGGTCGGCCCGTTGTGCGCGACCGTTCACCGGCCCGGTGACCCGAAGCGGCGGTCGTACTCGGCCTGCGCGCCGGCCGGCAGGGCGTCGTGCAGCTCGCCCAGCTCGGTCACGCTGCCCGGGGGCAGGTCGTCGAACAGCTGCGCCCAGGTCGGCGGCTCGTCGTAGCTGCGGGTGAGCAGCAGCTCCCAGGCGCGTGACTGGCGGTCGCGCTGGGCCCGCTCGGCCGCCGTCCGGGTGAAGAACAGGTCGCGGGCGGCGTCCTTCTCGGCCCGGGTGGCGTCCCCGGGCAGACCGGCGGGGTCGGTCGCGGTCAGCGCGGCCACGATGGCCTCGACCACCTCGGGGCGGATGCGGTCGGTCTCGGTCATCGCGGGCTCCCGGCGGCAGGGGACGTCAGGGGCCGATCGTGCCGTGCGCACGGGGTGGCGACCACACGGCTGCACCGGGCCCGGTAGTCTGACCCGCGCACGTTGGAGGATTCGCCTAGTGGCCTATGGCGCTCGCTTGGAAAGCGGGTTGGGTGCAAGCCCTCGGGAGTTCGAATCTCCCATCCTCCGCTCCACGTCCCCGGCTCCGTCGACCTGGGGGCGTCCTCTAGACTCCTCCGCAGACCCCTCGTGCGGCGTCACCCCGTGAACCTCCCCAGGGCCGGAAGGCAGCAAGGATAAGCGGGCTCTGGCGGGTGTGCGGGGGGTCCCTGCATGTCCGGGGCAGCCCTCAGCGGATCCCGTCCCACGCCGCCCGCTCGGCGCCGTCCGGGTCGTCGACCACGCTCACCCGCTCGGTCAGCACACCCGTCGTCCGGGTCGCGGAGGTGTAGGGCGCCCACCCCGGGTCGCCGGTGGTCACGAAGGCGACCCACGTGCCGTGGGCGGTCGCGACCACGTCGTCGGACGGCGACGCGCCGGCCAGCGGGTGGGCCGACGGCTGGTGCGCGGTGGCGAAGACGTACGGGATCTCCACCGCGTGCGCCGCGCCGAGCCCGCCGTTCTCGGCCGGGTGCGGGCAATCGAACCGGTAGGCCCAGGTGGTGCCCCCACCGGCCTCGCGTGCCTCGGCGTGCCGGATCGCCGGGACGGCGAAGAACCAGTCGGTGACGACGGCGGCCAGCACGTCGCCCGGCGAGGCACCCGGCCGGTTGCGCCGGTACAGGTCCAGGCCCTCCGCCTGCAGGCCGTAGGCGCCCGCACCCCCGACCAGGGTGGGCTCGTCGACCAGGTCGATGGCGCCGGGTGCGACCAGGAACAGCCGGGCCTCCTCGCGGTTGGACCCGACCAGCACCCGGACGCCGGCCGACGCGCCCGCGGCGAAGGCCTCCAGCGGGTGCCGGGGCAGCACCGTGCCGTCGACGACCGGGGCGAACGGCAGCAGGCTCAGCGCCAGCGAGCCCCACCTCGCCGGGTCGGGGGCGGTCTGCACCTCGACGACCAGGTCCGAGGCCGCCTCGACCAGCGTGCCCAGCGGGACCGCGGCGATCGCCTCGCGGGTGGGGGCGACGCCGAGCGCGTCGGCCAGGGTCGCCGCGACCTGTCGGCCGGTCTCCGGGGTGAGGGTGTGCGCGGCGGCGCCGGACTGCGTGATCGCCTGGGCGACCAGGCCCTCGGCGGAGGGCATGGCCAGCAGCGTGGTCACGCTCATCGCGCCCGCCGACTCGCCCGCGACGGTCACCCGGGCCGGGTCACCGCCGAACGCCGCGACGTTCTCCTGCACCCAGCGCAACGCGGCCACCTGGTCCTGCAGGCCGAGGTTCGCCCTCCCGGCACCGGCGTCGCCGTCGGTGAACAGGAAGCCCTCGGCGGCGAGCCGGTAGTTGATGGTCACGCAGACCACGCCGTCCCGGGCGAACGCGGTGCCGTCGTACTCCAGGACCGACCCGGAACCGTTCATGAACGACCCGCCGTGGACCCACACCAGCACGGGGAGCCGGCCGGTGCCCACCGCGTCGGTCGGCGTCCAGACGTTGAGGTTGAGGCACTCCTCGCCCGGGATGACCTGCTCGGGCAGCAACGGCTGGTACTGCGGCGGGTAGTCGCCCTTGGGTGCGGTGGGCCCGTAGGCGGAGGCGTCGCGGACGCCGCCCCACGGCTGGACCGGCGCCGGCGGTGCCATTCGGTGCTCGCCGAAGGGCGGGGCCGCGTACGGCACGCCGAGGAACCGGCTCACCCCGCCCTCGTCGACGCCGCGCACCGTGCCGCCGGTGACCTGGACCTCCACGGGGACCCCCTGCGCCGTCGTCATGGGTGCACTGTGATCGGCGCCACGAGCGGAGGTCAAGGGCGTGGCGGAGGCGGGGAACCGGCCCGCGCCGCCCGTCGTTCCGTGGGTGCACAGCTCGCTCACGGGTTCGGCTGGTTCACTGCATGAACCTTCAAGCAGAGGAGCTCATCCGCATGCCGAGTCGTCGTACGTGGGTCATCGCCGGGACCCTGGCCGGGGTCGTCGTGGTCGGCGCCGTCGCCGGGCCGCTGGTGTACGCCGCCCTCCAGGAGGACGCCGCACCGGCGCAGACCGTGCAGGTGCAGGAGTCCGACGCCCCGCTGTCCGAGGTCACCGACGGCACCTGGACCGTCGGTGCCGGGTCGTCGGCCGGCTACCGGGTCGACGAGGTGCTCAACGGTGCCGACGTCACCGTCGCCGGCACGACCGACCAGGTCAGCGGCTCGGTCGTCGTCTCGGGCGGGGACCTGCAGTCGGCCCAGGTCGACGTCGACATGGCCTCCGTGGCCACCGACAGCGACCGCCGCGACTCCTACTTCCGGGAGAACGTGGTCGACGTCGCGGACTTCCCGACCGCCACCTTCGCCGTGGACCAGGCCGTGGACCTCCCCGAGCTGACCGGGACGCCGGTGACGGTGCCGGTCGACGGGACGCTCACCGTGCGCGGGGTGACCCAGGACGTGACCGTCGACCTGTCGGTCGTGCGCACCGCTGACGGCGTGCAGGCGTCCGGCTCGATCCCCGTGGCCTTCGCCGACTACGACATCACCCCGCCCGACCTCGGCTTCGTGTCGGTCGAGGACAGCGGGTCGGTGGAGTTCTTCCTGTCGCTCGTGCAGTGACCGGGTGACCGCGCCCCGTCGGCACCCCGCCCGGTGCCGACGGGACGCACCGGGGATGTCGGTGCCGGCCAGTAGCCTCGGCCCGTGGCATTGGCGCTCTACCGCAAGTACCGCCCGGCGACCTTCGCCGAGGTGGTCGGGCAGGAGCACGTCACCGCGCCGCTGGTGAACGCGGTCGACGCCGGCCGGATCAACCACGCCTACCTGTTCAGCGGGCCGCGCGGCTGCGGCAAGACGTCCTCGGCGCGCATCCTGGCCCGGTCGCTGAACTGCGAGCAGGGCCCCACCTCGACCCCGTGCGGGGTCTGCACCTCCTGCGTGGCGCTCGCCCCCGACGGCCCGGGCTCGATCGACGTCATCGAGATCGACGCGGCCAGCCACGGCGGTGTGGACGACGCCCGCGACCTGCGCGAGCGGGCCTTCTTCGCCCCGGTGCACAGCCGGTTCAAGGTCTACATCGTCGACGAGGCGCACATGGTCACCACGCAGGGCTTCAACGCCCTGCTCAAGGTGGTCGAGGAGCCGCCGGAGTTCCTCGTCTTCGTCTTCGCCACCACCGAGCCGGAGAAGGTGCTGCCGACCATCCGGTCGCGCACCCACCACTACCCGTTCCGGCTGGTCCCGCCGACGACGCTGCGCCAGCTGCTGGAGGACACCTGCGAGCGCGAGGGCGTCGTCGTCGAGCAGACGGTCTTCCCGCTGGTGGTCCGGGCCGGCGGCGGCTCGGTGCGCGACTCGCTGTCGATCCTGGACCAGCTGCTGGCCGGCGCCGGGCCCGAGGGCGTCACCTACCGCACCGCGGTGGGGCTGCTCGGGGTCACCGACGACGCCCTGCTCGACGAGACCGTCGACGCGCTGGCCGTGCACGACGCGCCCGGGGTGTTCCAGGCCGTCGACCGGGTGGTCGAGGCCGGCCACGACCCGCGGCGGTTCGCCACCGACCTGCTCGACCGCCTCCGCGACCTCATCGTGCTCGACGCCGTGCCCGAGGCCGGCGGCAACGGCCTGCTCGACTGCCCGCCCGACCGGCTGGACCTGATGAGCCGGCAGGCCCAGGCGATGGGCGCGGCCACGCTGTCGCGGCTGGCCGACACCGTGCACGAGGGCCTCACCGAGATGCGCGGCACCACCGCGCCCCGGCTGCTGCTCGAGCTGGTCTGCGCCCGCATGCTGCTGCCCGGCGTCGACGGGTCGGCCGCGGCCACCCTGCAGCGCCTGGAGCGGCTGGAGCGCCGGCTGTCCATCGCCGGGGAGCACACGGGCGGTTCGGCCGATCCCGCCCCCGCGCCGGCGCCCGCCGCCACCCCGTCCCCGGCGGCCGCACCGGCCCCGGCCCCCCGGGACCAGGGGGCACGGCGGGAGTACGTGCGGCCCTCGCAGGCCCGCGCCGAGACGGCCCCGGCCCGCCCCGCGGCCGAGGCCGCCCCGCGCCCGGCGGCGGCCGAGTCCGCACCCCGCCCGGCGGCGGCCGCCGAGCCCGCTGCTGCCCCCGCCGCACCGGGCACGGCCGGCCGACCCGCGGCCGAGGACCGGCCGGCCGCGCCGTCCCCGGCTGCGGCGACCGCGTCCGCCCCGGCGCCCTCGACGCCGGCTCGGCCGGCCCCCGCCGCGTCCACCTCCGCTCCGGCCGCGTCCGCCCCGGCCACCTCGGCCCCGGCGGCCCCCGGCGGCGGGGCCGCGGCGGACGACGACTGGCCCGAGATCGCGGCGCCCGGCTCGGCCGCGTCGGTGCCCGCACCCGCGGCTCCCCCCGAGGTCGACGGCTGGCCGGAGATCGCGGCGCCCGGGTCCGCCCGGCCCGCGGCGCCGGCGGCCCCGCCGTCCGCGCCGGCCGAGGAGCGGCCCGCTCCCCGCACCCAGCGGGTGGCCACCGGTGAGCCGGACATCCCGCTGCCGCCCGAGCCGACCGACGACGAGGACTGGCCCGAGCCCGCGCGGCCCGCCGCGCGCTCGGCCCCGGCGCGCCCGGCCGAGCCGCCCCGTCGGGCCCCGCCGCCGCGCCCCGCCGAGCAGGCCCAGGACAGCCGGGCACCCCGCCCGGGTAGCTCGCAGCGCCCCGACGAGGAGCCCCGCGCGGCGGCCGAGCACGACCCCGCGCCCCGCGGCGGCGAGCCGATGCCGCTGGTGTCGGCGAACCCGCCCGACCAGCAGCCCGGCGACGGCGAGCTGACCACCACCGACGTCCGGCGGATCTGGCCGGAGCTGATGGGCGTGGTCAAGCGGCACAAGCGCACCACCGAGGCGCTGCTGAAGAACGCCCAGGTGCACGACCTCACCGGCGGCGTCCTGACCCTGTCCACCACCTCGCCCGCGCTGTCCCGGCGGCTCGGCGACGACCTGAACAAGGACGTCATCCGCGAGGCGCTCAACGAGCTGCTCGGCGTGCGGTGGCGGGTGGCCACCGTGGTCGACGGCGGGACGGCCCCGCCGTCGGGCCCGGCCGGTCGCAGCGGGCCGCCGCCGTCGGCGCAGGAGACCCAGCAGGCCCAGCACGCCGCGCAGAGCGCCGAGGCCGACGAGCTGATGGCCGAGCGGTCCGCCGACCCGGCCGACGGCCGCGACGCCCCGCCGCCGGTCGACCCGGAGCAGGCCGCGCTGCAGCTGCTGCGCACCCAGCTGGGGGCGCACCCGATCGACAGCTGACCGGGCGCGCCCGGCGTCAGTGCCCGACGACCGGGGCGGCGTCGGGGTCGGTGCGGACGGCGCCGTGCGGCAGCAGCAGCCCGCAGACGAGCGCACCCGCCGCGAAGATGCCGGCCGACCACGCGAACACCGTCGTGTAGCTGGTCACCGCGGCCTGCAGCGGCGCCGACGGGTCGGCGGCGAGCGCGTCGGAGGCGGCCGCGGCGGCCAGCGCCGACAGCACGGCGGTGGCGATCGACCCGCCGATCTGCTGGAAGGTGTTCACCGCCGCCGAGGCCACCCCCGCGTCGGAGGCCTGCACGCCCAGGGTGGCCGCGCTGAAGGCGGGCGCGATGACCAGCCCGATGCCCAGGCCGGTGACCACCAGCCCCGGGAAGACCTGCGTCCAGTAGCCGCTGTCGGTGCCGAGCGTGGTGAAGACCAGCAGCCCCAGCGCACCGACGGCGAAGCCCGCGGCGATGGGCACCTTGACCCCGATCCGGGTGACCAGCGCCGGGGAGGTCTGCGCCGACAGCGTGATCCCGGCGATCAGCGGCAGGAAGGCCACGCCGGTGGGCAGCGGCGCGTACCCCAGGACGGTGGACAGGTAGTAGGTGAGGAAGAGGAAGACGCCGAACATGCCGGCGCCGACGACCCCCACGGCCAGGAACGCACCGCCCCGGGCCCGGTCGGTGACCACCCGCATCGGCAGCAGCGGGTGGGCGACGCGGGTCTCCACCACCACGAAGACCGCCAGCAGGACCACGCCGGCCGCGATGAACCCCAGCGTCGACCCGGCCGACCAGCCGTCGGTCTCCGCGCTGGCCAGGCCGTAGACCAGGGCCACCAGGCCGGCCACGCTCAGCACCGCACCGGGGGCGTCGATCCCCGGCCCGCCCGCCCGCCCGCCCGAGCGGGGCAGGAACAGCAGCGCACCCACGACGGCGAGCACGGCGATCGGCACGTTGACGTACAGGCACCAGCGCCAGGACAGGTACTCGGTCAGCGCGCCGCCGAGGATGAGGCCGATCGCCCCGCCCGCCCCGGACAGCGCACCGAACACGGCGAAGGCCAGCCCGCGCTCCCGGCCATCGGTGAAGGTGACCGTCAGCAGGCTCAGCGCGGCCGGGGCGAGCAGCGCGCCGAACACGCCCTGCGCGCCGCGCGCGGCCACCAGCAGCCCGAACCCGTCGGCCGCGCCGCCCACCGCCGACGCCAGCGCGAACCCGACCAGCCCGACCAGGAAGACCGGCCGGCGGCCCACCAGGTCGGCCAGCCGCCCGCCCACCAGCAGCAGCGACCCGAACGCCAGCGCGTAGGCGGTGACCACCCACTGGCGGCTGTCGTCGCCGAACCCGAGGTCGGCCTGCGCGGTGGGCAGCGCGATGTTCACGATGGTGGCGTCCAGCACCACCATCAGCTGGGCCAGCGCGACGACCGCGAGCACGAGCCACCGCCGTCGTCCGCCGTCGGCTCCGGTGCCCGGGCGGGCCTCCCGGTCGGTGCGGGCCGTGCTGGTCATGCGTCCTCCGAGCGAAGTGGAACCGTCTTTCCGTTTTCTTCTGCACCCTACCGGTGGAACCGGAGAGCGGGTTCCGTTTCGGTTAACATCCGGTGCATGTCCTCCGTCACCCCCGACGACCCGGCGGCACCCCGGCCGCTGCGTCGGGACGCCGAGCGCAACCGGGCGCTGATCCTGGCCGCGGCCCGCGAGGTGTTCGCCGCGCAGGGCCTGGACGCCGGGTTCGACGAGGTCGCCCGGGTCGCCGGCGTCGGGGTGGGCACGGTCTACCGGCGCTTCCCCGAGCGGGGTGACCTGGTCGAGGCGCTGTTCCAGGAGGAGGTCGACGCCGTCGTCGCCCGGGCGCAGGAGGCCGCGGCCGACCCCGACCCGTGGCACGGGCTGGCCGGGTTCCTGCGCTGGGGCGCCGAGGCGCAGGCCGCCGACCGGGGGCTCGCCCAGGTGCTGGCCGCCGCCGGGCACGGCCACGAGCGCGTGGCCCAGGGCCGCGACCGGCTGGCGCCCGCGGTGGACGCGCTGGTCCGGCACGCGCAGGAGGCCGGCGTGCTGCGTCCGGACGTCGGCGGGCTGGACCTCGGGCTCGCGGTGGCGATGATCGGCCGGGTCGGCGGGCCCGAGCGGGCGGAGCTGCGGGAGCGGTTCACCGCGCTGGTGCTCGACGGGCTGTGCGTGCGCCGCGACGCCCCCACCCCGCTGCCGCCGGTGCTGCCGACCGAGGAGGACATGGCGCAGGTCTTCGAGCCGGTGCGCCGACCCCGCTGACCGGTCAGCGGCCGAGGAAGGCGAGCACCCCCGCGGCGAGCCGGTCGGCGAGCGCCTGGCGACCGGGGTCCGAGCTCATCAGCGCGGCGTCGGCGGCGTTGCGCATGTTCCCGCACTCCACGTAGACCGCCGGCACCGTGTTGAGGTTGAGCCCGGCCAGGTCGCCGCGGCTGTCCAGCCCGTCGGTGCCCAGGTAGTCGCTGACCGGCTCGACGGCGGTGAGCGCGTCCCGCAGGTCGGTGTCCAGCGTCGAGGTGGCCGCCGCGACCTGCGGCCCGCCGGGGTCGAGCGAGGACGTGATGACGTGGAACCCGCGCCCGCCGGCGGCCGCGCCGTCACCGTGGATGCCGACGAACGCCGCCGCCCCGACCTGCGCACCCAGCTGCCCGCGGACGTCGACGCACGGGCCGACGCCGGTGTCGTCCTGCCGGGTCAGCACGACCTGGACGCCGGCCGCGGTCAGCAGGTCGCGCACCCGCAGCGCGGTGTCCCAGGTGAAGGCGTGCTCGGGGTAGCCGGCGTCGGTCGCGGTGCCGGCCGTGCCGCACGGCTTGGTGCCGCCCGTGCCGTCGGGCACCGGGGCGTCGATCGTCCCCGGGGCCGCCGCGTTGCCGCCGTTGTGCCCGGGGTCCAGGACGACCACCGGGGCCGGCGTCGTGGGTGCCGTGGTGGTGGGTGCCGGGGTGGTGGTCGGGGGAGCGGTCGTGGTCGGCGGGGTGCTCGGCGGGCCCGTCGTCGGGTCGGCGGTCGTGGCCGAGCCGGTGGCCGGGGCCGCGGCCCGCGGGGCGGGGTCGGCGCCGCACCCGGCGAGCACCACCACCGCCGCCAGGAGGACCGCCGCTGCCCGCACGCCCCGCAGCGTGCCACGGGCTGTCGGACCCACGGCATACCCTCGACCGCATGCGACCCGGTGGACAGCCCGACATGGCCCAGCTGATGAAGCAGGCGCAGAAGATGCAGCAGCAGCTGGCCGCGGCCCAGGAGCAGCTGGCCGCCGCCGAGGTCACCGGCACCGCCGGCGGCGGCATGGTCACCGCCCGGATGACCGGCAGCGGTGAGCTCACCGCCGTCGAGATCTCGCCCCAGGCCGTCGACCCCGACGACGTGGAGACCCTGCAGGACCTCGTGGTCGCCGCCGTCCGCGACGCCAACCGTGCCGCCGGTGAGCTGACCCAGCAGACCATGGGCCCGCTGGCCGGTGCCGCGGGCGGGTTGGGCCTGCCCGGCTTCTGATGTACGAGGGTGCCGTCCAGGACCTGATCGACGAGCTCGGCCGGCTGCCCGGCGTCGGTCCCAAGAGCGCGCAGCGCATCGCCTTCCACCTGCTGGCCGCCGACGCCGCCGACGTCGGCCGGCTGGTGGCCTCGCTGCAGCGGGTGCAGGCCGAGGTCCGCTTCTGCAGCATCTGCTTCAACGTGGCCGAGGCCGAGCAGTGCCGCATCTGCCGCGATCCCCGGCGCTCCCTGGACACCATCTGCGTGGTCGAGGAGCCCAAGGACGTCGTGGCCATCGAGCGCACCCGGGAGTTCCGGGGGCGCTACCACGTGCTGGGCGGCGCGATCAGCCCGATCGAGGGCATCGGCCCCGACGACCTGAAGGTCAAGGAGCTGATGAGCCGGCTGATGGACGGCTCGGTCACCGAGCTGATCATCGCCACCGACCCCAACCTCGAGGGCGAGGCGACCGCGGCCTACCTGGCCCGGCTGGTCTCCCCGATGGGGCTGGCGGTGTCCCGGCTGGCCAGCGGCCTGCCGGTGGGTGGTGACCTCGAGTACGCCGACGAGGTCACCCTCGGCCGCGCCTTCGAGGGCCGCCGCCGGATCTGACTCAGGCCCAGGGCAGCCCGGAGCGGGTGGCCCAGTAGGTCTCGGGCTCCTCGGCCAGGTCCGGCAGGTCGGGCAGGTCCAGCCCGCGGGCGGCGGCGTTGGCGCGCAGCTGCGCCGGCGTCACCGCCCCCGACAGCACGACGCCGGCCCACGGCTGCGCCAGCGCGGCGGCCAGCGCGACGGCGTCCGGGCCCACCCCGGCGGCCTCGGCGGCGGCGCGCACGGGCGAGTCGGCGGGCAGGCCGCGGTCGGTCAGCCGCCCGTTGGCCACGCCCTCCTTGACCAGCACGAACGCCCCGGCCTCGGCGGCCTCGGCGAGCGCCGGTCCGACCGAGGGCTCGAGCAGGTTCCAGGTGCTCTGCACCGCGGTGAACAGCGGGCGGCCGTCGACGGTGAGCTCGAGGGCCCGGCGCACGGCCTCGGCCTGCCGCGGGCCGGAGGTGGAGAAGCCCAGGGACGTCGAACCATCGGCCCGGCGCTGGGACATGCGCCGCTGCAGTGCGGTGTCGGTGAACAGCGGGCTGTCCGGGGTGAGGGAGTGCACCTGGTAGAGCCGCAGGTGTTCCCCGAGCAGGGCCTGCGTCTCCGCCCACTGCCGCTCGAAGGTGGCCAGGTCGTGCGTCTTGACCTCGTCGGCGTCCACCGCCGGGTCCTCGGCGGTGTAGGTGTAGCCCCACTTGCTGGACACCGTGCCCGGCGCGTCCCGGCCGGCGGCCAGCCACGTCGACAGGAACTGCTCGGCCCGGCCGTAGGAGCGGGCGGTGTCGAACCAGCGGATGCCCAGCGCCACGGCGGTGTCCAGCAGCTCGTGCGCCCGGGCCTCCAGCGCGGCGGGGGAGCGGTCGCCGGGCAGGTCGGCGTCCCGGCCGAGGGTGATGTAGGCGGGGCGGCCGATCGCGGCCAGGCCGAGTCCCAGGTCAGCGCTCACGGGGACCCATCCTGCCCGGCGGACCCCGAGGTCTCGATCCGGTGACGATCACTGCCCCGCCGCACAGGTCCTGCTCGGGGACGACCTAGTGTTCGGCCAGCCGTCGCCGGGAGTTCCTCCCGCCACGGCCTGCCCAGCACACAGCTCGTCCGGCCCGAACCAGCCGAGGAAGCAGGTCCTCCAGCATGCAGCGCCGAACCACCCGGGTGCTCGCGGCCTCCGCCGCCACCCTGACCGCCCTGTCCGTGGCCGCCTGCGGCGGCGGTGACTCCGGCGGGGGCGGCAGCAGCTCCGGCGGCGACGGCGACTCGCTGCTCATCGGCACGAGCGACAAGATCACCACCATCGACCCGGCCGGCTCGTACGACAACGGCTCGTTCGCGGTGATGAACCAGGTCTACCCGTTCCTGATGAACACCCCGCTGGGCAGCCCCGACGTCGAGCCCGACATCGCCGAGTCCGCCGAGTTCACCTCGCCGACCGAGTACACCGTCACGCTCAAGCCCGGTCTGACGTTCGCCAACGGCAACGACCTGACCAGCTCCGACGTCGTCTTCACCTTCGAGCGCATGGTGGCCATCAACGACCCCAACGGGCCGGCCTCGCTGCTCTACAACCTGGACTCGGTCGAGGCCACCGACGACACCACCGTCGTGTTCACCCTCAAGACCGCCGACGACCAGATCTTCCCGCAGATCCTGTCGAGCCCGGCCGGCCCGATCGTCGACGAGGACGTGTTCTCCGCCGACTCGCTGACCTCCGACGACGACATCGTGTCCGGCAACGCCTTCGCCGGCCCGTACACGATCACCGACTACGAGATCAACAGCCTGGTCTCCTACCAGGCCAACCCGGACTACCAGGGCCTGCTCGGCGCGCCGAAGACCGAGAACGTCGACGTCACCTACTACGCCGACGCCTCCAACCTCAAGCTCGACATCGAGCAGGGCAACATCGACGTGGCCTTCCGCAGCCTGTCGGCCACCGACATCGACGACCTGCGCGGCAACGACGACGTCGAGGTCGTGGACGGCCCCGGCGGCGAGATCCGCTACATCGTCTTCAACTTCGACACCCAGCCCTTCGGCGCCACGACGTCCGAGGCCGACCCGGCCAAGGCCCTCGCCGTCCGGCAGGCCGTCGCGGACCTGATCGACCGCCAGGAGATCGCCGACCAGGTCTACCGCGGCACCTACACCCCGCTGTACTCCTACGTGCCCGACGGCCTGACCGGCGCGGCCACCCCGCTGGAGACCCTCTACGGCGACGGCCAGGGCGGCCCGGACGCCGACAAGGCGGCGCAGACCCTGCAGGCCGCCGGCGTGCAGACCCCGGTCCAGCTGTCCCTGCAGTACTCCAACGACCACTACGGGCCCAGCTCGGGTGACGAGTACGCGCTGATCAAGGACCAGCTGGAGGCCACCGGCCTGTTCCAGGTCGACCTGCAGACCACGGAGTGGACCCAGTACTCCGAGGACCGCACCGCCGACGTCTACCCGGCCTACCAGCTCGGCTGGTTCCCGGACTACTCCGACGCCGACAACTACCTGACGCCGTTCTTCCTCACCGAGAACTTCCTCGGCAACCACTACGAGAACCAGCAGGTCAACGACCTGATCCTGCAGCAGGCCAGCACCCCGGACGCCACCGAGCGGACGGCGCTGATCGAGCAGATCCAGCAGCTGGTCGCCCAGGACCTGTCCACGGTGCCCTACCTGCAGGGTGCCCAGGTCGCCGTCGTCCGGTCCGGTGTCACGGGTGCCTCGGACACCCTCGACGCCTCCTTCAAGTTCCGGTACGGCGCGCTGTCGGCCGGCTGATCCACCCAGCACACCCGGCCCCGGGTCGCCCCTCGCGGGGCGGCCCGGGGCCGCACTGCGTCACCGCGCTGCACACCACCGATGGAGCGAGCACCCCGTGAGGACCCGATGACCACCGCGACCCAGGACCCGGCCCCGCCGGCGCCCGCGGACGCACCCGCCGGACGACGACGCCGCAGCAGCGGGCTGGGCAGCTACCTGCTGGTCCGCGCGCTGCTGATCATCCCCACCGTGTTCATCCTGGTGACCACGGTCTTCTTCCTGATGCGCACCACCGGTGACCCGATCACCGCGGCGCTGGGCGGGCGGCTGCCCGCCGACCAGCTGGCCGAGCGGGTCCGCGAGGCCGGCTACGACCGCCCGCTGCTGGTGCAGTACCTGGACTACCTCGGCGGTCTGCTGCGGGGCGACTTCGGCACGACGCTGAGCGACCGGCGTCCGGTCACCGAGGTGCTCACCACCTACGGCGCGGCGACGCTGGAGCTGGCGGTCTACTCCCTGGCCGTGGCGCTGGTCGTCGGCATCCCGCTGGGCATGGTCGCCGCGCGGCTGCGCGACCGGTACCCCGACGCCGTCCTGCGGTTCTTCGCGATCTTCTGCTACGCGACCCCGGTCTTCTTCGCCGGTCTGCTGCTCAAGCTGGTCTTCTCGGTGTGGCTGGGCTGGCTCCCGGTCGCCGGGCGGATCTCCACCCGCGGGCAGATCCAGCTCAACCGCAGCGGGTCGGGCACCGGCATCTACCTCATCGACGCGATCAGCTCCGGCAACGGCGACCTGGTGGTCGAGGTGCTGCGCTACGCCGTCCTGCCCTCGCTGGCCCTGGGCCTGCTCACCGCCGGGGTCTTCCTGCGGCTGGTCCGCACCAACATGATCGGCACGCTCGGCTCGGGCTACGTCGAGGCCGCCCGCTCGCGCGGGGTCAGCGAGTCCCGGCTGGTGCGCAAGCACGCCTACCGGCCGGCACTGGTCCCGATCATCACCGTCATCGGCCTGCAGGTCGCGCTCGTGCTGTCCGGGGCGGTGCTCACCGAGACCACCTTCGAGTGGCGCGGGCTGGGCTTCCAGCTCTCCCAGTACCTGCAGGCCCGCGACTTCGTCGCCGTGCAGGGCATCGTGGCGCTGCTGGCCGTCATCGTCGCGCTCACCAACTTCGTGGTCGACGTCGTCGCCGCGCTCATCGACCCCCGGGTGAGGTACTCGTGAGCCGCCGCCGGACCTGGCGGTCCCTCCCGGTCGTCCACCAGCTGCGGCAGAGCGTCGGCCTGCAGCGCGGCATGCTCGTCACCGGCCTCGTGCTCACCGGCGTCCTGCTGCTCGCCGCGGTCTTCGCCCCGCTGCTCGCGCCCTACGGCTACGGCCAGCTGCGCGACGCCGACGGCGCGTTCGGTGCCCAGCAGCCGCCCTCGGGCGACCACCTGCTCGGCACGACGGTCGGCGGCTACGACGTGCTGTCGCGGGTCATCTACGGCTCCCGGACGGCGGTGTTCGTCATCGTCGTGGCGATCGTGCTGTCGATCGTGGCCGGCGTGCTGCTCGGCCTGGTGTCGGGCTACCTCGGCGGCTGGCTGGACCGCGTGCTGGTGGTGGTCGCCGACGCCGTCTACGCCTTCCCGTCGCTGCTGCTGGCGATCGTGGCGGCCATCGTGATCAGCGGTGGCCAGTCCAGCCTGGTCGGCGGGGTGCTGGCCGCGGCCATCTCGATCACCGTGGTGTTCATCCCGCAGTACTTCCGGGTGGTGCGCGCCGAGACGGTGCGGATCAAGAGCGAGGCGTTCGTGGAGTCCGCGCGGGTCGTGGGCACCGGCACCTGGCGGATCATGACCCGGCACGTGCTGCGCAACGCCACCCGCTCGCTGCCGCTGATCGTCACGCTCAACGCCTCCGAGGCGATCCTGACGCTGGCCGGGCTGGGCTTCCTCGGCTTCGGCATCCAGCCCACCGCCGCGGCCGAGTGGGGCTTCGACCTCAACCGGTCGATCTCCGACGTCACCAGCGGCATCTGGTGGACGTCGATCTTCCCGGGTGCGGCGATCGTGCTCACCGTGCTCGGGCTGACCCTGGTCGGCGAGAGCCTCAACGACCTGGCCGACCCGCGGCTGCGCAGCCGCCGCCGCGCCGCCGACGTCCCGCCCCCGGCCGACGTCGCCGTCACCCCCGGCGGCGGCCTCGCCGCGGGCACCGCCGCCGGCCCCGAAGGAGACCTGCGATGACCGCGCGCGACCTGGAGCCGGTGGTCGACATCCGGGACCTGCGGGTCACCTTCGCCACCGACGGCGGGGACGTCGCCGCCGTCAAGGGCGTCTCCCTGCAGCTGCAGCCGGGGGAGGTGCTGGCCATCGTCGGGGAGTCCGGCAGCGGCAAGACCGTCACCGCCCGCACCGTGCTCGGCCTGCTGCCCGAGACCGCGCTGACCCGCGGCGCGGTCGTGCTGCGCAGCCGGGACGGCGGCTCGACCGCCGACGTGGCCACCCTGGACGGCCGCGACCTGCGCGCCGTGCGCGGGCGGGACGCCGCGATGGTCTTCCAGGAGCCGGGCAGCGTGCTCAACCCGGTGTACCCGGTGGGCTGGCAGATCGCCGAGGGCCTGCGGGCGCACGGCGACGTGTCCAAGAAGGAGGCCCGCGAGGTCGCCGTCGACGTGCTGCGCCGGGTGGGCATCCCCGACCCCGAGGAGCGGGTCGACCACTACCCGCACCAGTTCTCGGGCGGGCAGAAGCAGCGCATCGTCATCGCCCAGGCCCTGGCGCTCAACGCCGGGGTGATCATCGCCGACGAGCCGACCACCGCCCTCGACGTCACCGTGCAGGCCGAGATCCTGGACCTGCTGCGCCGCTGCCGCGACGAGTTCGGCGCCTCGATCGTGCTCATCACGCACAACATGGGCGTCGTGGCCGACCTGGCCGACCGGGTGGCCGTGATGTACCAGGGCGAGCTGGTGGAGACCGCCGACGTGGCGACGCTGTTCGCCGACCCGCAGCAGGAGTACACGAGGACGCTGCTGGGCTCGGTGCCCAAGCTCGGCCAGGGCGCCGCCCGCGCCCGCGACCGGGCCGCCCGCCGTCCCGAGGGCTGGGCCGACCAGCCGCCGGTGGTGGCCGCCCGCGACCTGCGGATCGTCTACCCGGGCCGGTTCCGCAAGCCCGACTTCACCGCCGTCGACGGGGTCTCCTTCACCATCGCCCCGGGCGAGGTCCTGGGCCTGGTGGGCGAGTCCGGCAGCGGCAAGTCCACCATCGGTCGGGCCATCGCCGGCCTGACGCCGGTGTCGGGCGGGTCGCTCACGGTGTTGGGCACCGAGGTCGCCGGCATCAAGGAGAAGGCCTTCCGGCCGGTCCGCCGCCGGATCGGGTTCGTCTTCCAGGACCCGGCCACCAGCTTCAACCCGCTGCTGACCATCGCCGACGCGGTGGCCGAGCCGCTGGTCGTGCACGGGCGGGCCGGGGACACCGACGACGCCCGCGGCCGGGTGGACGAGCTGCTCGAGGCCGTCCAGCTGCCCAAGGCGTTCGGCGACCGGTTCCCGCACGAGCTCTCCGGTGGCCAGCGGCAGCGGGCCTCGCTGGCCCGGGCGCTGGCGCTGCAGCCCGAGCTGCTCATCGCCGACGAGCCGACCTCCGCGCTGGACGTGTCGGTGCAGGCCCGGGTGCTGGAGCTGTTCGACGAGCTGCAGCGGGAGTTCGGGTTCGCGGCGCTGTTCATCAGCCACGACCTGGCCGTGGTCGACCTGCTCGCCGACCGGATCGCGGTGCTGCACCACGGCCGGCTGGTCGAGGAGGGCACCGGCGAGCAGGTCCTCGGCGCGCCGCAGGACCCCTACACGCAGCGGCTGCTGGCCTCCCTGCCGGTGCCCGACCCGGCCGAGCAGGCGCAGCGCCGCGCCCGGTGGGCCGCCCTGCGCTGACCGCGGGCGGCGCTGGACTCCTGTCGGACCCCGGTGGGAGGGTGCCCCCCACCGGAACCGAGGAGGACCCGATGCCCACCCGGAGCACGCCCTGGCCCGCCGGCACGCCGTGCTGGATCGACCTGGCCAGCACCGACCTGCCGGCCGCCCGCACCTTCTACGCCGAGGTGTTCGGCTGGCACCTGCCCGAGGGCGTCGCGGCCTTCGGGGGCTACGCCAGCGCGGACATCGACGGCGCGCGGGTGGCGGGCCTCGGGCCGACCGTGCGCGAGGGCCAGCCGTCCGCCTGGCTGACCTACGTCGCCACCGACGACCTCGAGGCGTCGCTGGCCACCGCCCGCTCGGCGGGGGCCACCGTGCACGCAGGCCCCGACCAGGTCGGCCCGCTGGGCTCGCTGGCCGTGCTGGCCGACCCGACCGGGGCCGTGTTCGGGCTGTGGCAGGCCGGCCAGCACCCCGGCGTCGAGCGGTACAACGAGCACGGCTCGCTGGTCTGGAACGAGGCCGCGGTGACCGACCCGGCCGCCGCGCGGGAGTTCTACACCGCGCTGTTCGGTTGGTCCTGGGACCAGGTGGAGGGCATGGACGACTACCAGACCTTCCGGTTGGGCGACCGCTGGCTCGGTGGGCTCGGCGCCGTCGAGGACTCGCCGGTGCCCGGCTGGGGCGTCTGCTTCGCGGTCACCGACACCGACGCCGTGGTCGCCGCGGTGACCGAGCGGGGCGGCTCGGTGCTGCTGCCCGCGCAGGACTCCGCCTACGGCCGCTACGCGGTCGTGGCCGACCCGCAGGGCGCGGCGTTCTCGCTCATGCAGACCTCGGGCGAGGCCGGCTGACCCGGGTGGTGCGCCAGGATGGCCGCATGCCACGACGCCGTGCCGTGCTGCCCGTCCCGCTCCGCCTGGCGGTCGCCCTCGCGCTGGTGGTGGGGCCGGTGCTGCTGGCCGGCCCGGCCGCGGCGGAGGCGCCGTCCCGGCTGGCCGGCGAGGTCACCGACGACGCCGGGGTGCTCTCCGACGCCGACCGGTCCGCCGTCCAGCAGGCGGTCGACGGGTTGCGTGACGACCAGGGCACCCAGGTCTTCGTGGCCTTCGTCGACTCCTTCGACGGCACCGCGGCCGACGACTGGACCGAGCAGGCCGCCCGGCTGTCGGACCTCGGCGACGACGACGTGCTGCTCGCGGTGGCCGTGCAGGACCGGTCGTTCTCGGTGTCGGCGTCCTACGAGCTGGTCGACGACGCGCAGTTCGCCGACCTCACCGCCGCCGTCGAGGACCGCCTCCGGGACCAGGACTGGGTCGGCGGCGTGCAGGCGCTCACCGACGAGCTGCGGCCCAGCCGGACCCCGCAGTACGTGCTGGCCGGCGTCGTCGGCGCGGCCGCCGTGGGCGGCGGCGGGTACCTGCTGGTCCGCCGTCGGCGCCGGGCCGCCGCGGAGGCCGACGCCGTGCGCCGCAGCGGCCCGTTCCCCGACGAGACCACCGAGCAGCTGCGCAACCGGGTCGGCAGCGGCCTGCTCGAGGTCGACGAGGCCGTGCGGGCCAGCCAGCTGGACCTCGACTACGGCCGGCTGCAGTTCGGCGAGCAGCCGGTCGCCGAGCACGCCGCGACCCTGGCCACAGCCCGCGGCGAGCTGGACCGTGCGTTCGCCCTCCAGCAGGAGCTCGACCTGGTCGAGACGCCGGACACCCCGACGGAGGACCGGGCGGTGCGGGAGAAGCTGGCCGAGCAGCTGGAGCTGCTGCACGCCGCGGACACCCGCCTGGACGCCGCGGCCGCCGACTTCGCCGCGCTGCGCGACCTGCAGAACACCGCCCCGCAGGTGCTCGCCGGCCTGGCCGGCCGGGTGACCGCGCTGCGCGGGCGGCTGCCCGGGGAGGCCACCCGAGTGGCGTCGCTCCAGCAGCGCTACGCCCCGGCGTCGACCGCCGAGGTGGCCGACCTACTGCCCCGCGCCGAGCAGGCCGTCGCCGCGGCCGAGGCGGCGCTGGCCGCCGGGCAGCAGGCGGTGGCGGCCGGCACGAGCGGCCAGGCGGTCGGCCCGGTGCACGCCTGCGAGGCCGCCGTCACCGCGGCGCAGACGCTGCTGGACGGCGTCGGCCGGCACGAGCAGCGGCTCGCCGCGGCCGACACCGAGGTGCCCCGGCTGCTGGCCGAGGTCGACACCGAGCTCGCCCGGCTGCAGACCGTGCCGCCGGCCGAGCTCGCCGCCGCCGGCGGAGGCGACGCGGCGGGAGTGCTCTCCTCCGCCGGGGCCGCCCGCACCGCCGCGGAGCAGGCCTTCCGGACGACGCCGCGCGACCCGCTCACCGCGCTCACCCGGCTGACCGAGGCCGACGCCGTGCTTGACGCCGCGCTGCTGTCGGTGGACCAGGCCCGCGAGCGCACCGCGAAGGCCGTCGAGCAGCTGCCCGCCGCGCTGGCCTCGGCGCGGGCGGCGGTGGGCGACGTCCGCGGCCGGCTGTCGCTGGGCGGCAGCTCGATCGGCAGCTCGGCCCGCACCCGGCTGACCGCCGCCGAGCAGCAGCTCACCGCGGCCGAGAGCACCGCCGGGGTCGACCCGGTCGCCGCGCTGGCCGCCGCCGTCGCCGCGCGGGGCGCCGCGGACGCGGCCCGGCAGCAGCTGCAGGCCGACCTGGACGCCGCCCGCCGCGTCGCGCAGGAGCGCGACACCGGGTGGGGTGGCGGCTCGGGCTGGGGTGGGTCCTCCGGCGGGTGGAGCTCCGGCGGCTCGTGGGGCGGTGGCCGGTCCTCCCGCTCCTCGGGCCGGTCGCGCTCCTCGTCGTCCCGGTCGTCCTCCCGGTCGTCGTCGGGCCGGCGGTCCGGCGGCAGCCGGTCGGGTGGCCGCCGCAGCCGGGGCGGCCGCTTCTGACCTGCCCGGGGCCGCCGGCCCGAGGCGCTGCGGCGGCGTCGTCCCGGGACGGGGACGATGGGGGCATGCGCCTCCCGCTTCGCCTGCTGGCCGGTTCCGCCCTGGGTCTCGTCGTCGCCCTCACGGGGGCCGGTCCGGCGCTGGCCGAGGAGCCCTTCGCGCCGACGAGCCAGCTGACCGACACCGCCGACGTGCTGGACGGTGGTCAGGAGGCGCAGGTCACCGACGCCCTGCAGCAGCTGCAGACCGAGGACGGCACGCAGCTGTTCGTGGTGTACGTCGACACCTTCGACGGGGCCAGCTCCGGCGATTGGGCCGAGCAGGCCTACCAGTTGCGCGGCCTCGGCGGGAACGACGTGCTCTTCGCCGTCGCTGTGGACGACCGGAACTACAGCCTCGCCGGCAACGACAACGGCGCCACCTCCCTGGACCAGCTCAACTCGATCGTCGCCAGCGACGTCGAGCCCCTCCTGTCGCAGCAGGACTGGGCGGGCGCGGCGACCACGCTCGCGCAGGAACTCCAGCCCAGCGACACCGGGACCTACGTGTTCGGCGGGCTGGTCGGTCTCGCCGTCCTCGGCGCCGGCGGCTACGCCCTGGCCCGCAACCGCCGGAAGAAGAAGGTGCTGGCGGCCTCCCGCGCCCGGGCCGCGGAGATCGCCGCCGCCGAGGAGGCCGCCCGCGACCCGTTCCACGGCACGCCCACCCAGGACCTGCACTACCGGGCCAGCGCGGAGCTGCTGTCGCTGGACGAGGCCGTGAAGACCAGTGCCATCGACGTCGACTACGCCCGGGCCCAGTACGGGCCCGAGTCGGTGACCGCCTCGGCGGCCGCGCTGCAGGAGTCGCGCGACGAGCTTGCTCAGGCCTTCCAGATCCGGCAGGAGCTGGACGACGAGGTCCCGGAGGACGAGCCCACGCAGCGGCGGATGCTCGCCGAGCTGCTGGCCCTCACCGGGTCGGCGCGGGCGCGGCTGCAGCAGCAGGCCTCGGCGCACCGCGAGCTGCGGCGCCTGGAGGAGGACGCGCCGGCCGCGCTGCAGCGCCTCGAGCCCCAGATCGACCAGGTGGCCGGGCGCATCGCCCCCGCCGAGCAGACCCTCGCCGACCTGGCCGGCCGGTACGCCCGCTCCACCTGGGACGCGGTCGCCGACAACGGCCGCGAGGCCGGCGAGCGGGTCGAGCTGGCCCGGCGCGCGGTCGCGCACGGCCGGGAGGAGCTGGCCGCCGGCCGCCGGCCCGGTGCGGTCCCGGCGGTCCGCGCCGCCGAGGAGGCGCTGGCCCAGGCCCGCCGGCTGCTCGCCGCGGTCGACAAGCTGGTCGCCGACCTGCAGGCCGCCCCCGAACGGTTCGCCGCGGTGCGCGAGGAGACCGAGCGGGACATCGCCGAGGCGCGGGCCCTGCTGGAGCGCGGGGTGGACACCCCCGGCCTGCGTGAGCAGCTGGCCCGCGCGGAGTCCGCGCTCACCGCGGCGCTGCGGCCGACCCCGGCCGGGCAGCTGCCCGACCCGGTCGCGACCACCCGCGCGCTCGACGACGCCGACCAGGCGCTGGAGTCCGCGCTCGAGCCGGCCCGCGACGCCCGCCAGCAGCAGGAGCGGGCGCTGGCCCACCTGGGCCAGGCGCTGACCGCCGCGGCCGCGGCGGTCGACGCCACCAGCGACTACGTGGCCACCCGCCGCGGCGCGGTGGGTGCGCAGGCCCGCACCCGGCTGGCCGAGGCCGACCGGCACCTGGACGAGGCCAACCGGCTCGCCGCCGCGAAGGACCCGGTCTCGGCGCTGCGCGAGGCCCAGCAGGCGCAGCGCATGGCGCAGGAGGCCCTGGCCGCCGCCCAGCGCGACGTGCAGGCGTACCAGCAGGGCGCCGCGGGCTACGACCAGTACGGCGGCTACGCCCCCGGCGGGTACGGCCGTGGCTACGGTCGGCGTGGCGGGAGCGTGGGCGAGGCCATGATCGGCGGCATCGCCGGCGCGGCGCTGGGCAACATCCTCTTCGGCGGCCTCGGCGGCGGCTTCGGAGGGGGTTACGGCGGCGGGGACGGCGACTTCGGGGGTGGCGGCGACTTCGGCGGCGGGGACTTCGGGGACGGTGGGGGTTTCTAGCGCTCGCGGCCGCGGGGCTTGAGCGGCACCGGGGGCATCGGCGGGGCGGGCGTGCGTTCGCCGTCCTCGAAGCCCTCGACGTGGCCGAACCGCTCCCCGGCCTCCCACTGCTCGCGGAACCCGGCCACCTCGTCGCCCTCGCGGCCGACGAAGTTCCACCACATCACGATCTGCTCCTCGAACGGCTCGCCGCCCAGCAGCAGCAGGCGCGAGGGGGCGGAGGCGGACACGCGCAGCGTCCGCCGTCCGGTGCCGAGGTAGAGCATCGAGCCGTGCTCGACCGGGGCGCCCTCGACCACCGAGGACCCCGACGACGCGAGCACGGCGTGCTCGAAGCCGGGCTCCAGCGGCACCTCGACGTCGGCGCCGGCGTCCAGCGCCAGGTCGACGCCGACCATCGGCGACCACGCGGTGCCCGGGGAGGTCGCCCCGGCCAGCGACCCCATGAGGACCGTGGCCCGCACGCCGTCGACGTCGAAGCCGGGCAGGACGGCGTGGTGCTCGAAGGCCGGCGCGGTGTCGCGGGAGGCGTCGGGCAGCGCCACCCACAGCTGCGCGCCCTGCAGCAGGCGGGGGTGGGGGACCGGGGACTGCTCGGAGTGGCTGATGCCGTGCCCGGCCGTCATGAGCGCCAGCTCACCCGGGCCGAAGGAGACGTCGCTGCCGAGGGAGTCCTTGTGGTGCACCCGGCCCTCGATCAGCCAGGACACCGTCTGCAGCCCGGTGTGCGGGTGCGGGATGACCTGCATGCCGTCGCCGACGGAGATGTCGTCGGGGCCGTAGTGGTCGACGAAGGCCCAGGGCCCGACCATCCGGCGGCCCAGCGTGGGCAGCAGCCGGCGGACCTGCATCCGCTCGCCCAGGGTGACGGTCTTGCCGGGCAGCAGGTCCAGGACCGGGCGCGGTGCCACGGGCCCCAGCCCCCCGAGCACGTGCGGGGCGGGCCGGGGCTCGAGGTCGCTCACGTCAGGAGTCCTGGCCGACGTCGACGGTGTCGCGCACCCCCGTGTGCGGCACGTGCGCGGCCGGGATGCTGCCCAGCCGGCCGGCCTGGAAGTCGGTGAAGGCGTCCATGACCTCCTGCCGGGTGTTCATCACGAACGGCCCGTACATGGCGATCGGCTCGCGGATCGGCCGGCCGCCGAGGATGACCACGTCCAGCGCCGGGGTGCGGCTGTCCTGGTGCTCGGCGCCCTTGACGGTGATCGTGTCGCCGGGGCCGAAGACCGCCAGCTGCCCGCCGGTGACCGGGTGGTCGTCGATGCCGACCTTGCCGTTGCCGCTGAGCACGTAGACCAGCGCGTTGAACGAGGGGTCCCACGGCAGGTCGAGGGTGGCCCCGGGCGCGATGGTGGCGTGCACCATCGCCATCGGGGTGTAGGTCGTCCCCGGCCCGGCGTGGCCGCCCACGTCGCCGGCGATCACCCGCAGGAACGCCCCGGCGTCCGGGCTGGCCAGCAGCACGGCCTGGTCGGCGCGCAGGTCCTGGTAGCGGGGCTCCACCCACTTCTGCGCCTGCGGCAGGTTGACCCACAGCTGCAGGCCGTGGAACAGCCCACCGCTGACCACCAGCGACTCCGGCGGCCGCTCGATGTGCAGCACGCCGCCGCCGGCGGTCATCCACTGCGTGTCGCCGTTGGTGATCGACCCGCCGCCGCCGTGGCTGTCGGCGTGCTCGAAGGTGCCGTCGATGATGTAGGTGACGGTCTCGAAGCCCCGGTGCGGGTGCCACGAGGTGCCCTTGGGCTCACCCGGCGCGTACTCGACCTCGCCCATCTGGTCCATGTGGATGAACGGGTCGAGGTCGCGCAGGTCGACCCCGGCGAAGGCCCGGCGGACCGGGAACCCCTCGCCCTCGAACCCGCGCGGCGCGGTGGTGACCGAGCGGACCCGGCGGCGCACGGTCCTCGGCGCGGGCACCGGGACCCGGGCCAGCGTGGTGGTGTCCTCGACGGTGACGGCGGGCATCCCGACCTCCTGAGTTGAGTGCTCAACTACCTGTCGGCCACCCTAAGGCATCGACGCCGCCCGATGTTCCCGCAGCACGTCGGCGTAGACCAGGGCGCTGTCCTTCGGCGTCCGCACCTGGGTCGCGTAGTCCACGTGCACGATGCCGAAGCGCTGGGCGTACCCGCGGGCCCACTCGTAGTTGTCCAGCAGCGACCAGGCGAAGTACCCCCGGACGTCGACCCCGGCGTCGACCGCGTCGGCCACCGCGGCGAGGTGCTCGAGCAGGTAGGCCACCCGCTCCGGGTCGTGCACCCGGCCGTCGGAGGAGACCTCGTCGGGCCAGGCGGACCCGTTCTCGGTGACCACCAGCGGCAGGTCCGGCGCCAGCGACCCCAGCCAGCGCAGCAGCGCGGTGAACGCCGGTGCGTCGATGCCCCAGCCCATCGTGGTGGTGGGGCCCTCGGGCTCGAGGTCCTCGATCTGCCCGGCGCCGATGAAGGGGGAGTGCCCGCCGGTGGGGGCGCCGGTGTCCCGGACGACGGAGCTGAAGTAGTAGTTCACGCCCAGCCAGTCCAGCGGCGCGGCGATGACCTCGAGGTCGCCGTCCTGCACGGGCAGCGGGGCGCCGGCGGCCTCGAGGTCGGCGACCACGTCGGCCGGGTAGGCGCCGGTCACCACCGGCGTCACGAACATCCGGTTCTGCTGGCCGTCGCAGCGCCGGGCGGCGTCGACGTCGGTGGGGGAGTCGGTGGCCGGGGTCATCGGCGTGAAGTTCAGCGTCAGCCCCAGCGAGGTGGCGCCCTGCTCGCGCAGCGCCCGGGTGCCCAGGCCGTGCGCGAGCAGCAGGTGGTGGGTGGCCCGGGAGGCGGCCACGGCGTCGCGCACCCCCGGCGCGTGCTGGCCGGCCATGTGGCCCAGCAGCGCGCTGCACATCGGCTCGTTCAGGGTCGACCAGTGGGTCACCCGGTCACCGAGCGCGCCGTGCAGCACCTGCGCGTAGTCGGCGAACCGGTGCGCGGTGTCCCGGTCGGTCCACCCGCCGCGGTCCTGCAGGGCCTGCGGCAGGTCCCAGTGGTAGAGCGTCAGCCAGGGCTCGACGCCGGCGCCGAGCAGCTCGTCGACCAGGCGGGAGTAGATATCCAGCCCGCGCTGCTCGACCCGGCCGGCGCCCTCGGGCAGCACCCGCGACCACGAGGTGGAAAACCGGTAGGCCGACAGCCCCAGCTCGGCCATCAGCGCGACGTCCTCGGGGTAGCGGCTGTGGTGCTCGACGGCCACGTCACCGGTGTGGCCCTGGAAGGTGGTGCCGGGGGTGTGGCTGAAGGTGTCCCAGATCGAGGGACCGCGGCCGTCGGCGGTGACGGCGCCCTCGATCTGGTAGGCGGCGGTGGCCGCGCCGAAGGTGAAGCCGGGCGGGAACCGGAGGCCGGTGGCGCGGGGGGAGGGTGCGGTGGTCGTCATGATCAACCTTTCACGGCGCCGGCCATGATGCCGCCGACGATCTGCTTGCCCAGGAGGGCGAAGACGAGCAGGACGGGGAGGGTGCCGAGCAGGGTGCCGGCCATGATCACGGCGCGCTGGGGCACGTAGCCCGAGCCGAGGTTGGCGATGGCGACCTGCACGGTCGGGTTGGCCGCGGTGAGCGCGATGATCGGCCAGAAGAACTCGTTCCAGGCGGTCAGGAAGGTCAGCATCGCCAGCACCGCCATGGCCGGGCGGGCCACCGGCAGCACGATGGAGAAGAAGATCCGGTGCGTCGAGGCGCCGTCGACCCGGCCGGCCTCCAGCAGCTCGTCGGGCAGCGCAGTGACCAGGTACTGGCGCATGAAGAACACGCCGAACGCGCTGACCAGCGTGGGCAGGATGACCGCCTGCAGGGAGTCGACCCACTGCAGCTCGGCGATCATCATGAACAGCGGGATCACCGCGAGCTGGGTGGGCACCATCATCGTGCCGACCACCAGTGCCAGCAGCGGGCCGCTGCCGCGGAAGCGCAGCTTGGCGAAGGCGAAGCCGGCCAGCGTGCAGAACAGCACGGTGCCCACGGTGATCGACCCGGCCACGACGACCGAGTTGACGATCGCCAGCCCGAGCGGGGCCTGGTCCATCGCCGCCGAGACGTTCTCGAAGAAGGTCGCGTTCGGCAGGAACGGCGGCGGGGTGGCCGCGATCTCGGCGTTGGTGTGCGACCCGGCGACCAGGCTCCAGTAGAGCGGGAAGACCGACAGCAGGCCGGCCAGCACCAGCAGGGTGTAGGCGACCGGCCCGGCGCGGCCGGCCCGGGTGCTCGGTCGGCGCCCGGTGGTCCGGGGCGTCGTGGCCGTCGGCGGGGTGAGGACGGCGGTCATCGGCGGGCTCCCTCGCGGCGCGCGCGGTACCGGCCGACCAGGGCGGCGGACCCGACGACGGCCAGGATGATCAGGAACATCGCCCACGCCGTGGTGGCGGCCTGGCCGATGTTGAAGTTGGTCCAGCCCTGCTGGTACATCAGCAGGCCCAGGGTCTGGTACTGGTTGCGCGCCCCGCCGGTGGTCGCCCCGTTGCCGCCGAACAGCAGCGGCTCGCCGAACAACTGCACCGCACCGATCGTGGAGACCACGACGGTGAACAGGATCGTGGGCCGCAGCGACGGGATCGTGACGTGCAGGAACTGCCGCCACTTGCTGGCGCCGTCCATCTCGGCGGCCTCGTAGAGCTCGCCGGGGATCGACTGCATCGCGGCCAGGTAGATCAGCGCGTTGTAGCCGGTCCACCGCCAGGTCACGATGACGGCGATGGCGACCTGGCTGGACAGGGTGCCCGACTCCCAGTCGACGCGGTCCAGGCCCACGGCCTCCAGCGCGGTGTTGATGATCCCGTAGTCGCGGCCGAAGAGGGTGGCGAAGACCAGGGTCGCCGCGGCGATGCTGGTGGCGTAGGGGACCAGCATGACCGTGCGGAAGAAGGTCCGGCCGCGCAGCTTGTAGTGCAGCAGGTGCGCCAGGCCCAGGGCCAGGCACAGCTGCGGGACCGTGGACAGGACCCCGATGGTGATGGTGTTGCGCAGCGCGTTCCAGAAGAAGTCGTTGCCCAGCAGCGCCGCGTAGTTGTCCAGACCGACGAAGGTGCCGCCGCTGATGTCGGAGAGCCGGGCGTCGTGCAGGGAGACCCACGCGGTGAACAGGAACGGGAACAGGCTGAAGGCGCCGAAGACCACGAAGAACGGGGCGACGTAGGCGTAGCCCCACCGGTTGCGCGACAGCGACGGGCCGCGACGGCGCGGGACGGGGGGCGGGGTCGGGTCGGGCGGGGCGGGGACGGCCGGCGCGGTCACGGTGCGCGGGCTGTCGTCGGCGAGGGTCACGGGCTCTCCTGGGCCGGGGGTGGACGGGGGACGGCGCCCCGGGCGGGGGACCCGGGGCGCCGTGCCGGTCAGCCGGTGATCTGCTCGATCGCGGCCAGCGCGTCGGCGTAGGCCTGGTCGGGGTCCCGGCTGCCGTCGGCCACCGTGGTCAGGGCCGCGGAGAACGCGTCCTGGATCTGGGTGTCGTACGGGCTGATCGGGGTGCGCCGGACGGCGGCCGCCGCGTCGCCGAAGACCTGGCCGATGGGCGCGCCGCTGAAGTAGTCGCTGGTCGCGCCGGCCACCTCCGGGCTCTCGGCGGCCACCGAGCTGGAGGGGAAGAAGCCCTGCTCGGTGAACATCCGGACCTGCTGCTCCGGGGCGGTCAGCCACTCGGCCAGCGCGGTCGCCTCCGCGACGTGCTCACCGCTGCTGGGCACGCCGAGCCACGAGCCGCCCCAGGTGCTGCCCGACTCCGACTGCCCGGGCAGCGTGGCGATGTTCCACAGCCCGGCGCCCTCGTCGCCCAGCTGGGAGGTGATGTAGCTGAGCATCCAGGACGGGCAGGCGATGGTGGCGAACGCGCCGTTGGAGAAGGCGGCGTTCCACTCGTCGCTGAACTGGGCCAGCCGGGCGGTCAGCCCGTCGCCGGCGGCCTGGCTGGCCAGCGCCCAGGCGGACTGCACGCCGTCGCTGTCCTCGACGACGGGGTTGCCGTCCTCGTCGGCGTAGGTCGTGTCGCCCTGCCGGACGGCGGGGGCGAAGACCGAGTTCGGGCTGTCGACGAAGGCGCTGCCCTCCTGCCGGGTGGGCGAGGCCAGGTACTGCTGCCCGGTGGCCAGGTAGTCCTCCCACGTCGGCCACAGCGCGCTGACCGCGGCCGGGTCGGTGGGCAGCCCGGCCTGCTCGAAGAGGTCCTGCCGGTAGCACATGGCCTGCGGGCCGGCGTCCGTGCCGAGGCCGATCACCCGGCCGTCGTCGGTGCTGGCCTGGTCCCACTTCCAGTCGTAGTACTGGCTCTCCAGCTCGTCGGCGTTCTCCTCGGCGGCGAAGTCGACGAAGGCGTCGGCGTGGTTGGCCGCGACGTCGGAGACGAAGCCGATCTCGATGCCCTGGATGTCGGCCATGCCCGAGCCGGCGGCCAGCCGGGTCTGCAGGGCCTGGTAGTAGGGGCCGGACTGGGCGACGACCGACTGCTCGATCGTGATCTCCGGGTGCAGCCGCATGTACTCGTCGTAGAGGCCGGCCTCCTCGTAGCCGAAGGTGCCGTACAGGCCGAGGGTGAGGGTGATCTGGTCACCGTCGTCGCCCCCGTCCGACCCTCCGCAGCCGGTGGTGAGCAGGGCCAGGGCGAGCGTTGCTCCGGCGGCTGCGCGCGCCCGTCGTCGTACCGTCATCGGACCTCCCAGGTAGCCGTCGGGTCGTGCACCGCTGCCCGCCGACGGGGCCCGTGAGAACGCTCTCACGGGTTTCGGACGGAAGCGTGGCGGCGGTCACAGCAGCCTGTCAAGGACTTCGGGGAAATTCGTGGGAGCGCTTCCACGGACCTCTTCCGTCCGGGGCCCGGATGCCGCACGATGGCCCCCGTGACCACCGAGCTGACCAGCGGCGCGCGGTCGGCCACGCCCACGCTGGACGAGGTGGCGGTGCTCGCCGGGGTGTCGCGGGCGACCGTCTCGCGGGTGGTCAACGAGTCCCCGAAGGTCAGCCCCGAGGCCCGGGAGGCGGTGCAGGCGGCCATCGCGCAGCTGCACTACGTGCCCAACCGGATGGCCCGCAGCCTCGTCACCCGGCGCACCGACACGGTCGCGCTGGTGCTCAGCGAGCCCAACACGCAGGTGTTCAGCGACCCGTTCTTCGCCAGCATCGTGCACGGGGTCTCGGCCGCGCTGGCCGACACCGAGCTCACCCTGGTGCTGCTCACCGCGCGCGACGCCCGCGAGCAGCAGAAGATCGCCCGCTTCGCCCGGCAGGGCCACGTCGACGGCGTCGTCCTCATGTCGCTGCACAGCGAGGACCTGCTGCCCGACGTGCTCAGCGGGGCCGGCGTCCCGCTGGTGCTGTGCGGGCGGCCCTACGACGGCCGGTCGGTGGCCTACGTCGACGCCGACAACGTCGGCGGTGCGCGGGTGGCCACCGAGCACCTGCTCGGCCTGGGGCGCCGCCGGGTGGCCACGCTGACCGGGCCGACCGACATGATCGCCGGGGTCGACCGGTACCTCGGCTGGCAGCGGGCCACCGAGGACGCCGGCCGGGCCGTGGACCCGTCGCTGGTCGCGCACGGCGACTTCACCGAGGCCGGCGGCGAGGCCGCGATGGCCCGGCTGCTGGCGCAGGCGCCCGACCTGGACGCCGTCTTCGTCGCCTCCGACCCCATGGCCGTCGGCGCCCTGCGCGCGCTGCGGGCCGCCGGGCGCCGGGTGCCCGAGGACGTCGCCGTGGTCGGCTTCGACGACGCGGCGGTGGCCACCACCTGCGACCCCCCGCTGACCACCGTCGCCCAGCCGCTGGACCTGATGACCGGGGAGCTGGTGGAGCTGCTGCGCCGCCAGATCGAGGGTGTCGCCGCGCCCGCCGAGACCCGCACCTGCCCCACCCGGCTGGTCCGCCGCGCGTCCGCCTGATGCGGCCCCGTGCGCGTCGAAACGCGCCGTTCACCGCCCCTGGTTAGGTTCTGCGCCATGGCGGACCTCTTCGACGGCTACCCCCTCGGGGAGCAGTGGGACGAGATGTTCGGCGCACCGGCCCAGCCGCGGCCGCCGTACGCCGGCCTGTTCGGCTCGCTGCAACCGATGTCGGGGGAGGAGCTGGCCGCCCGCGCCGACGTGCTGAGCCAGACCTACCGCGACGCCGGGGTCACCTTCGCCCACGCGGGGGAGGAGCAGCCCTTCCCGCTGGACATCGTCCCGCGCATCATCGGCGCCGACGAGTGGGCCCACGTCGAGCGCGGGGTGGCCCAGCGGGTGCACGCGCTGGAGGCCTTCCTGGCCGACGTCTACGGCGCCGGCCAGGTCTTCGCCGACCGCGTCGTGCCGCGCAGCGTGATCACCACCAGCGCGCACTTCCACCGCGCCGCGCACGGCCTGGTGCCGCCCAACGGCGTCCGGGTGCACGTCTCGGGCATCGACCTGGTCCGCGACGAGGCCGGTGACTTCCGGGTGCTCGAGGACAACCTGCGCTCGCCGTCGGGCGTCAGCTACGTGATCACCAACCGGGCGGCGATGAGCCAGGTGCTGCCCGAGCTGTTCGGCGACCACCGCATCCAGCCGGTCGCGGACTACCCGAGCAAGCTGCTGGCCGCGCTCAAGGCCGCCGCGCCGCCGTCGGTCAGCGACCCGGTCGTCGTCGTCCTCACCCCGGGCGTCTACAACTCCGCCTACTTCGAGCACGCCCTGCTGGCCCGCCAGATGGGCGTCGAGCTGGTCGAGGGCCGCGACCTGGTCTGCTCGGGCGGCCAGGTCAGCATGCGGACGACGGACGGCCAGCAGCGGGTCGACGTCATCTACCGGCGCATCGACGACGAGTTCCTCGACCCGGTGCACTTCCGCTCCGACTCGGTCATCGGCTGCGCCGGCGTGCTCAACGCCGCCCGGGCCGGCCGGGTGACCATCGCCAACGCCGTCGGCAACGGCGTCGCCGACGACAAGCTCATCTACACCTGGGTCCCCGACCTCATCCGCTACTACCTCGGCGAGGAGCCGGTGCTGGCCAACGCCGACACCTACCGGCTCGACCACCGCGACGCGACCGAGTGGGTGCTGGAGAACCTGTCCTCGCTGGTGCTCAAGCCGGTCGACGGGTCCGGGGGCAAGGGCATCGTGATCGGCCCGCGGGCCGACGAGCAGACCCTCGAGGCGCTGGCGGTGAAGGTGCGCGAGAGCCCCCGCGACTGGATCGCGCAGAAGCCGATCGGGCTGTCGACGTCCCCGACGCTGATCAACGGCCGGATCGCCCCCCGGCACGTCGACCTGCGGCCCTTCGCGGTCAACGACGGCAAGGACGTGTGGGTGCTGCCCGGCGGGCTGACCCGGGTGGCCCTCCCGGAGGGCGAGCTGGTGGTCAACTCCAGCCAGGGCGGCGGGTCCAAGGACACCTGGGTCATCTCCGGTCCGCGGCCGGCCGACGGGCCCCCGCCGGACCGCACCCAGATCGAGTTCACCACCGCCGACCTGCCGGCCGAGCCGCCGGCGCAGGACCCCGGACCGGCCAACGACAACGCGGTCGGCCAGGGCCAGCAGCAACAGCAGCAGCAGGTGAAGGACCCCGTCCTCCTCAGTGCTCGCACGCTCGCACCGAGCCTCGGGACGGGGCCGACGGCTGGTGGCGACGAGCAGGCCGTTGGAGGTTCCCGATGCTGAGCCGGATCGCCGAGTCGCTGTTCTGGATCGGCCGCTACGTGGAGCGGGCCGACGACACCGCCCGGATCCTCGACGTGCACACCCAGCGCCTGGTCGAGGACCCGTGGATCGACGAGCGGCGGGCCTGCCACAACCTGCTCTCGCTCATGGGCATCCCGTGCGACCCGGCCGAGGCCGACACCGAGCGGGTGCTGGCGACCCTGGCCTTCGACCGGATCGCCCCCAGCTCCATCGTCGGTGCCCTCAGCGCCGCCCGGGAGAACGCCCGTGGCGCCCGCGAGGTGCTGTCGGCGGAGATCTGGGAGTCGCTCAACGTCACCCACAACGCGCTGCCGCAGCAGCGCACGATGGCCCGCCGGTACGGCCCGCACTCGCTGTTCCGCTTCGTCCGCGAGCGGTCGGCGATGGTGTTCGGGCTGGCCGACGCCACGATGAGCCGCGACGAGAGCTGGCTGTTCCTCATCCTGGGGCGGTCGCTGGAGCGGGTCGACATGACCAGCCGGATGCTGTCCACCCGCGTGCTCGCCGGGGACGCCGCGCCGTCCTGGACCCTGGTGCTGCGCTCGACCGGTGCCTACGAGCCCTACCTGCGCACCTACCGGGGGGCGGTGAACTCCAGCCGGGCGGCGGAGTTCCTGCTGCTGGACCGGCTGTTCCCGCGCTCGGTGTTCGCCGCGCTGGAGCAGGCCGAGGGCTGCCTGGCCGAGCTGGAGCGCTCCAACGTGCGCGACGGCCACCGCATCGGCGTGGCCGGGGAGGCGCACCGCATCGTCGGCCGCGCGCGCACGATGCTGGAGTTCATGGGCACCGACGAGATCCTCGATCGGCTGCCCACCCGCCTGGACGAGCTGCAGCGCACCTGCTCGGCCGCCAGCGAGGCCGTGACCAGCAGGTTCTTCACCGAGCAGGCGCCCCAGGTCTGGGTGCCGGAAGCCGTGGGGTGAGCGCGATGACCCAGTCGCAGTCCCAGCGCGTGCCCGAGCCGGTCACCGGTCCGCTGCCCCGCGCCGCGGTGCCGCAGACCGCGCAGCCCGCCTCGGCCCCGGCCGGTGTCGAGCGGTGGCGGCTGCAGGTCGTGCACCGGACGAAGTTCTCCTACGCCGGCCCGGTGCGCAGCTCCTACAACGAGGCCCGGATGACCCCGGAGAACTCGACCCGCCAGACCACGCTGCGCTCCCGCGTCGAGGTGGAGCCGGCCGCGACGATGCAGGCCTACCGCGACTACTGGGGCTCCACGGTCACCGCGTTCGACCTGCACGGCCCGCACCGCGAGCTGTCCCTGGTGGCCACCTCGGTGGTCGAGGCCGGCCCGGAGCCCGAGCAGGCCCCCGTCGTCGACTGGGCCGAGCTCGCCACCCCCGACGTCCTCGACCGGTTCGGCGAGATGCTGGCGCCCACCCGGCTCACCGCCATGGACCCCCCGGTCGTCCGGGCGGTGCGCGAGGCCGTCGGCGACGCCGACCCGCGCGAGGCCGGGTACCGGGTCTGCCGGTTCGTGCACGACCACATGCAGTACCTGTCGGGGTCCACGCACGTGAAGACCACGGCGATGCAGGCCTGGACCTCGGGCCGCGGGGTCTGCCAGGACATGGCGCACGTGTCCGTCGGCCTGCTGCGGGCGCTGGGCATCCCGGCCCGCTACGTCTCGGGCTACCTGCATCCCCGCCCGGGCGCGGCGATCGGCGAGCCGGTCAAGGGCGAGAGCCACGCGTGGGTGGAGTGGTGGGACGGCTCCTGGACCGGCTACGACCCGACCAACGTCGTCGAGGTTGCCACCCGGCACGTGACGCTGGGCCGCGGCCGCGACTACAAGGACGTGCCGCCGTTGAAGGGCATCTTCTCCGGCCCGCGCAGCGAGGGGCACTCGGTCGTCGTCGAGGTCACCCGCCTGGCCTGAGGTCGTCGGTGGGTGGGCGGTCCATCGGGGGCAGGTGGGCCGCCCGCCCCGGCACCCGGTGCCGCCACCACTCCGGGGCCGCGGTGAGCCAGCTGTCGCCGAGGTCGGTGAGCCGGCCGTCGCTGCGCAGCGACGCCCAGCCGAGGGCCACCCGGACCCCGGCCGCCACCATCAGCAGCTTGGCGGCCACCCGCAGCCGGCGGTGCTCCGGGGCGACGAACACCTGGCCGACCACCCCGGTGGCCGCCGTCCAGCGCACCGCGCCGACCTGGTTGGCCCAGCCGACGTCGAGCCAGGACAGCGCGTCCGCGGCGACCACCGCGCCGTCGTCCAGGTGCGCGGTGGAGAAGGCGACCAGGTCCACGTCACCGCCGGGGGCGCCGGGCCCGGCGGCGCGCAGCACGCACCACAGGTGCGGGGCCCGCGGCGCGACGTCGGGGGAGACCAGCACCCGGGACGGCGCCCGCCCCGGCTGCGGCACGTGCGCCTCGACCTGCCACCCCGCCGAGCGGGTCGGGGGGCCGGGGAGGTCGACGACGGCGCCGTCGGGGAAGGCGTCGGACGCCGTGCCGACCAGGACGTGCCCGGTGCCGACGGCGTGCCGGGCGTACCAGAGCGAGGTCAGCGGACCGCCCGGCGACGCCCGACGACGACTGCACCGGCGCCGGCGACCAGCAGCCCGCCGCCGACGAGCGCGGCCGGGACGGCGTCGAACCCGGTGGTCGCCAGGGTCGGCGCGGCGGTGGCCGGGGTCGCGGCCGCGGGCTCCACGGGGACGACGGGTGCGGCCGGCGCGGTCGAGTCCGGTGCGGGGGCACTCGGCGCGACCGTCGGGTCGACGGGCACGTCGCCGGCGACCTGGGCCAGCGGGTCGAAGAGCACGACCGACCCGGTGGCGCCCTCGGCGTCCATCCCGTCGGCGGCCGGGGTCACGGTCGGTGCGACGTCCAGCACCTGGTCCGGGCCGGTGTCCTCCAGGACGGGCAGCTCGAACCGCGGCCACGTGCCGATGCCGTGGACCACCGCGTCGTCGCCCGCCGGCAGGGCGAACAGGCCCGACGACGGCGGCTGCACCTGCGTGATGGTGAAGGCCTGGTTCCCCCACACGCGCAGCAGGCCGGTGTCGGGGTCGACGTAGTCGCTGCCCTCGGGGAACGAGCACTCCCCGGCCGCGTCGGTGGTGCAGGAGATCGTGACGGGCGTGCCCTCGTCGTCGAGGTCGTCCGGGAAGGCGACCTCCACGACGGCGCCGGACATGTCCTCGTCCTCGGGCGCGTCGACGCCGGGCTCGGGGGCGACCGAGAGTTGCAGCTTGCCCAGGCCGAAGTCGACCGGCTGGTCGGGGGTGCCCAGGTAGGAGGCCGGGCCGTTGGTGAGCACCTGCGGCGCGACCGCGGGGGCCTGCTCGGGGGTCTGGTCGGCCGGGGCGGACGGGTCGACCATCGCCGAGGCGGCCGGCGCGGTCACCGTGCCCAGGGCGACGGTGGCGAGCAGCAGCCCGCCGACCTGGAGCGGACGGCGGGACAGGCGGGCGCGGGAGGTCACGCCCGGCCTATCGGCGGGCCCGGGCCGGGTCGTGACCACCGGGTCAGGACCGGGGCGGGTCGGGGACGAGCTGGCGGGCCGGGACGCCGACGGCCTCGTCCGCGGGCGTCATCGGCGGCGGCCGCTCGCCGCCCGCGGGGACCCGGGCCCGCCACGCCGGCGACTGCGCCGACAACCAGGCATCGCCCAGGTCGGTGACCCGGCCGTCGCTGACCAGGGGTGCCCACCCGAGCGCGGACCGGACGGCGTCGGCCGTCACCACGACGCGGGTGCCGATCCGCCGTCGCCGGGCCCGCGGGGAGACGTACACCTGCGACACCAGGCCGGTCGACGGCGACCAGCGCACCGCGGCGACCTGGTCGGCCCAGGTCACGCCCGCGGTGGCCAGGGTCCCGGCGCCCACCACCCGGCCGTCGGCCAGCGCGGCGGTGGAGAACGCGACCAGGTCGACGGCGTCCCCGTCCCCGGCGGGACCGAGCACGAACCACAGGTGCGGGGAGCCCGCGGCGAGCTCGGGCGAGACCTGCACCGTCACCGGTACGTGGCCGGCGTCGCGCACGTGCGCCTGCGCCAGCCAGCCCGCCGGGTGGGCCGGCGGGCCGGGCAGGTCGACGACGGTGCCGTCGGGGAAGCCGGGGCCGGCGACGGACACCAGCACGACCCCGCCCGCCGGGACGGCGTGCCGGGCGTACCAGACCGCCGTCCCGACCGGGGAGCTCACGCGGTGCGCCGCCGCCGGGTGCCGGCGACGGTGAGCGCCGCGCCGCCGCCCAGGGCCAGGGCGCCCAGGCCGAGCAGCGGGGCGACCTCGACACCGGTCTGCGCCAGCGCGGGCGTGCTCCCGGACGTCACGGTGAAGGTCACGCTGCTGGTCGCGCCGCTGGTCAGCCCCACCGCGGTGACGGTGTGGGTGCCGGGCTCAAACCCGGCGGGCAGGGTGAAGGTGAACGTGGCCATGCCCTGGGCGTCGGCCACCGCGGTGCCGAGGTCGACGGGGGTCGAGTACAGCGTGCCCCGCGCGGTCTCGCCGGGCGTGAACCCGCCGGCGGTGATCGTCTGCTGACGGCCGGCGGCCACCGTGGGGGCCGCGGCGGTGGCGGTCCCGGTGGTGCGGGGGGCGGTGGTGGGCGGCGCGACGGGGACGCCGACGGTGGCGCGCAGCACGGCGTCCCGCTCGGTGGTGCTGGTGGCGGCGGGCACGGCGAACGCGGTGCTGGTGCCGCCGCGGGTCACCAGGTAGTCACCGGGCAGGTAGCGGCCGTCGAACGTGGCCCGCCCGGCGGCGTCCGTGGTCGCGACGACCGGGGTCGACCCGGTCGCGCAGGCGCCGGCCACCTCCGGGCACAGCTGCACCTGGGTGCCGGCCGGGGCACCGTCCACCACGGACACGCCGAGGGTGCGGTAGCCGTGCAGGACCGGCAGACCCAGGTCGCTGGAGTCGCCGACGGGGGCGGGACTGCTGTCGGTGTAGCCCTGGATGGACATGGGTGCGTCCAGCAGCTGGCCCGAGGAGGGCGGGGTCACGAGCGTGAGCGTGAAGACGGAGTCCGCGGGCAGCGACGGGACCTGTGCGAGCCCGTAGTAGTTCTCGGTCGGGACCGTGCTGCCCGGCTGGAACTCGCACGAACTCCCGAAGGGGAAGTTGACGAGGCCGGCGTCCACGTCGCAGATGCCGTGGGCGGTCGAGGGGGCTCCGTCCACCTGGCTGAAGCGCAGCTCCAGCTGCGCACCGGTGACGTCGAGGTCGACCCCGTCGGGCAGCTCGTCCTCGGAGGTGTCCAGGTAGAGGTTCAGCTTGCCGGTGCCGAAGTGCGCGCCGGTCGGGGTGGTCGTGCCGGCCACCACGTCGGGCCCGGTCTCCGTGGCGGCGGCCGCCGTCGACGGTGCCGCGGACGTGGAGGTGGCCGACGACGGCGCCGTGGTGGTGGCCGCCGTGCCGTCGGTGGTGCTCGCGGGGCCGTCGGTGCCGGTCGCGGTGGTCGTGGCCGCCGGGGGCAGCACCTCCGGGGCCGAGGTCGTGGCCGACGGGTCGGTCTGCGGCGCCGGGGTCTCCTCGGCCAGGGCGGCGGGTGCGGTGGCCATGCCGAGGGTCGTGGCGGCGAGGAGCAGGCCGCCCAGCTGGAGGGGGCGGCGGGCGAGCAGGCGGGAGGTCACGGCGCGCCTATCGGCAGTGCACGACCCGGTCGGTACCGATCAGCTGGTCACGGGCCGGACAGCCCTCCGCCGACGTGCGGCCGACCCGGCCTGGAACACTCGGGGACCTCATGACATCTCCGCTCAACCTGGTCTCCCTGGAACGCGTCTCCAAGGCCCACGGCACCACGGTCCTGCTCGACGACGTCTCCCTGGGCATCGCCGCGGGGGAGCGGATCGGCGTCGTCGGCCGCAACGGCGGGGGCAAGTCCACCCTGCTGTCGGTCATCACCGGCGCGGAGCCCCCCGACGAGGGCCGGGTCACCATGCGCGGCGGCACCGCGCTGGGCGTGCTGGACCAGAGCGGCACGCTGCCGCCGGGGGCCACGGTGCACGACGTCGTCCTGTCCGGGTTCGGCGCCGAGCACGAGTGGGCCGCCGACGCCGCCGTCCGGTCGGTGCTCACCGGCCTGGAGCTGGACCGGCTCGGTCTGGACGCCCCCGTCGCGCCGATGTCCGGCGGCGAGCGGCGCCGGGTGGCGCTGGCCGCGCAGCTGGTGCGCCCGCTGGACCTGCTGGTGCTCGACGAGCCCACCAACCACCTCGACGTCGAGGGCGTGGCCTGGCTGGCCGACTACGTCAAGGCGCGCGCCGGCGGCCTGCTGGTGGTCACCCACGACCGCTGGTTCCTCGACGAGGTCTGCACCACCACGTGGGAGGTCGCCGACGGCTCGGTGCACGCCTACGACGGCGGGTACGCCGCCTACACGCTGGCCCGCGCCGAGCGCGCCCGGATCGCCAACGTGACCGAGGAGCGCCGGTTGAACCTGGTCCGCAAGGAGCTGGCCTGGCTGCGACGGGGCCCGCCGGCCCGCACCAGCAAGCCGAAGTTCCGGATCGAGGCCGCGCAGGCGCTGATCGCCGACGAGCCGCCGGCCCGGGACTCGATGCAGCTGGCCAACTTCGCCGCCCGCCGGCTGGGCAAGACCGTCTACGAGCTCGAGGACGTGTCCTACGCCGTCCCCACCGACGACGGCCCGCGCACCCTGTTCAGCCACCTGGACTGGAACGTCGGCCCGGGCGACCGGATCGGCGTGGTCGGCGTCAACGGCGCCGGCAAGACCTCGCTGCTCAAGCTGCTGGTGGGGGAGAACGAGCCCGACGCCGGCACGGTCAAGGTCGGCCAGACGGTCTCGGTGGCCTACCTCTCCCAGCACGTCACCGAGCTGCCGCCGCGCGCGCGGGTGCTCGAGGCCGTGCAGGAGGTCTCCCGGATCGCCCGGCTGGGCAACCAGGAGGTCTCCGCCTCGACGCTGGCCGAGCGGTTCGGGTTCGCCGCCAACCGGCAGTGGACGCCGGTCGGCGACCTCTCCGGCGGCGAGCGGCGCCGGCTGCAGCTGCTGCGGCTGCTCATGGCCGAGCCCAACGTGCTGGTGCTCGACGAGCCGACCAACGACCTGGACATCGACACCCTCACGGCGCTGGAGGACCTGCTCGACGGGTTCCCCGGCACCGTGCTGGTGGTCAGCCACGACCGGTACTTCGTCGACCGGGTCTGCGACACCGTGGTGGCGCTGCTCGGCGACGGCTCGCTGGCCCAGCTCCCGGGCGGGGTCGAGGAGTACCTGCGCCGCCGCGCCGCGGGCCAGGCCCAGCTGTCCACGGCGGCCGGGTCGCCGTCCGGCGGCGCCCCGTCGGCCCCGCAGGTCAGCGCCGCCGACGCGCGGGCCGCGCGCAAGGAGGTGCAGAAGCTCGAGCGCCGGATGCTGAAGCTGGACGGCGACGAGAAGAAGCTGCACGAGCAGCTGCTGGCCGCCGCCACCGACCACACGAAGGTCGCCGACCTCAACGCCCGGCTGCTGGCCGTGCAGGCCGAGAAGGACGAGGTCGAGACCGCCTGGCTGGAGGCCGCCGAGCTCGCCGAGGGCTGACCCTCCCCCTGCCCGCGTCAGTCGGCTGCGGGTTCCTCGTGGTGGCAGCGGCGCTGGTGCTCCAGCACGTCGGCCAGCCTGATCCGGCGGTGCCTGCCCGGCTGGTCGTAGGGGATCGCGCCGTGCTCCAGCAGCCGGACGACGGTGGGCCTGCTCACCCCGAGCAGGTCGGCCGCCTCCTGGGTGGTCAGCGTGCGCTCGTGCGGCACGAGCGTCACCGCGGCGCCGTGGGCGAAGGCCTCCAGCGCCGTGACCAGCACCTCGGCCACCTCGGGGGGCAGGGCCACCGCCCTCCCGTCGGACCCGCACAGCTGCCACGGACCCGGCGGCAGCACCGGCAGCGAGGCCGGCGGGTGCACCGTCGACTCGCGCCCCCGGGAATCCACCGGCAGACTGTAAATCGAACGAAACGAACGCGCGCGCCGATCGGCGTCCCCGACCCCTATGGAGACCCGTGGGCCTGCTCCTCCTCGCACACCTGGTGGCCGCCGTGCTGGCGCCCGTCCTGGTGCGCTGGTGGGGCCGCTCGGCGTACTACGCCCTGGCGCTGGTCCCCGCGGCCGGGTTCGGCTGGCTGCTGGCGCAGCTGTCCACGGTGCTCGACGGCGGCACCGTGGACGAGCGGACGACGTGGATCCCCGCGCTCGACCTGGACGTCACCCTGCGCCTGGACGTCCTGGCGCTGTCGGTCGCCGCGCTGGTCACCGGGGTCGGCGCCCTGGTGTTCGTCTACTGCGCCCGGTACTTCGAGCCCGGGGACGAGGGCCTGGGCCGGTTCGCCGGCGTCCTCATGGCCTTCGCCGGCTCGATGCTCGGCCTGGTCGTCGCCGACGACATGCTCCTGCTCTACGTGTTCTGGGAGCTCACCACCGTCTTCTCCTTCCTGCTGATCGGCGGCAGCGGCGCCAAGGTCGCCGGCCGCCGCGCCGCCCAGCAGGCCCTCGTCGTCACCACCGCGGGCGGGCTGGCGATGCTCGTCGGCCTGGTCATGGTCGGCCAGGCCAGCGGCAGCTACCTGCTCAGCGAGGTCGTGGCGAACCCCGGCAGCGGCCCGCAGGTCACCGTCGGCATCCTGCTGGTGCTCGCCGGCGCGGTCACCAAGTCGGCGATGGTGCCCTTCCACTTCTGGTTGCCCGCCGCCATGGAGGCACCCACCCCGACCAGCGCCTACCTGCACGCCGCGGCGATGGTGAAGGCCGGCATCTACCTGGTCGCCCGGCTGGCCCCCGGCTTCGCCGACACCCCGGGCTGGCGGCCGGTGCTCATCGGCCTGGGCCTGGCGACCATGCTGCTGGGCGGCTACCGCGCGCTGCGCCAGTACGACCTCAAGCTGCTGCTCGCCTTCGGCACCGTCAGCCAGCTGGGCTTCCTCATGGTCCTGCTCGGCACCGGCAGCCGGGAGGCCGCGGCCGCCGGCGTGGCCATGCTGCTGGCGCACGGGTTGTTCAAGTCCACCCTGTTCCTCTGCGTCGGCGTCGTCGACCACGCCTGCGGCACCCGCGACCTGCGCGAGATCTCCGGGCTGGGCCGGCGGCTGCCCGTGCTGGCCGTCACCGCCGGGCTGGCCGCCGCCTCGATGGCCGGGCTGCCGCCGCTGCTGGGCTTCGTGGGCAAGGAGGCGGCGTTCACCGCCTTCCTGGACGGCGGCCTGGAGTCGCGCACCTGGGCGCTGCTCACGCTGCTGGGCCTGGTCCTCGGGTCGGTGCTCACCGTCGCCTACACCGCGCGTTTCCTCTGGGGCGCCTTCGGCAGCGGGGGAGCGGTCCGCCGCTGCGCCGCCGGCGAGCCGAAGCCGGCCCACCTGCACCGGCCCGGCCCGGCGTTCCTCGCCGCGCCGGTGCTGCTCGCCGCCCTGGGTCTGCTCGCCGGCCCGTTCTCCTCCCTGCTCGAGCCGCTGGTCGCGCCCTACGCCGACACCCTCCCGCTGGTCGCCGAGGAGGCCGAGGAGCTCAAGCTCTGGCACGGCCTGCAGCCGGCCCTGCTGCTCTCGCTGGTCACCGTCCTCGGCGGCCTCGCGCTGTTCACCGGCAGGGACGCCGTCGCCCGCCTGCAGCGCCGGATCGCCGTCGACGCCTCCGCCGACGAGGGCTACTGGCACACCATGCGCGGGCTGGACCGGGTCGCCCAGACCAGCACCCGCAGCACGCAGCGGGGCTCGCTGCCCACCTACCTCGGCGTCATCCTGACCGTGCTGGTCCTGCTGCCGGGCTCGGTGCTGGTGCTGCATGCGCCGTGGCCGGACGCCGTCCGGCCGTGGGACACCCCCGTGCAGGCACTGGTGGGCGTGGTCGTCCTGGGGTCGGCCGCGCTGGCGGTCCGCATCCGGCAGCGGCTGTCCGCGGTGCTGGTCGTCGGCGTCACCGGCTACGGCGTCGGCGTGCTGTTCGCCCTGCAGGGCGCCCCCGACCTGGCGCTCACCCAGTTCCTCGTCGAGACGCTCACCCTGGTCACCTTCGTGCTGGTGCTGCGCAAGCTGCCCAAGGACATCTCCGAGCGGCACCGCGCCAAGGAGCGCACCGCCCGCGGGGTCATCGCCCTCGCCGTCGGCGCCCTGATGGCCGGGGTCGGCGTGGTCGCGCTCGGCGCCCGCACGGCGACGCCGGTGTCGGTCGACTTCCCCGAGCAGGCCTACTCCTTCGGCGGCGGCGAGAACATCGTCAACGTCACCCTGGTCGACATCCGGGCCTGGGACACCCTGCTGGAGATCTCGCTGCTGGTGGTGGTGGCCACCGGTGTGGCCAGCCTGGTGTTCATCCGGCAGCGCACCGGTGCGGTGGCCCGGGCCACCGGCGACACCCGGTCGGCCCGCGGTCGGCGTGCGCCGCGGGACCGCTGGCTGGCCGCCAGCGCCACCCTCTCCCCGCAGCGCCGCTCGGTGATCCTCGAGGTGGTCACCCGGGTGCTGTTCCACACCATCGTCGTGCTGAGCGTCTACCTGCTGTTCAGCGGCCACAACGTGCCCGGCGGCGGGTTCGCCGGCGGCCTGGTGGCCGGGCTCGCCCTCGTGCTGCGCTACCTGGCCGGCGGGCGCTACGAGCTCGGCGAGGCCGCGCCGGTCGACCCCGGCAAGCTGCTCGGGTCGGGCCTGCTGCTGGCCGGCACCACCGGCATCGCCGGCCTGCTGCTGGGCGTCGATGCGCTGCAGACCACCATCCTCGAGCGCACCGTGCCGGTCCTGGGTGACGTCAAGCTGGTGACCTCCCTGTTCTTCGACATGGGCGTCTACCTCATCGTCGTCGGCCTGGTGCTCGACGTGCTGCGCAGCCTCGGCGCGCAGATCGACGCCGACGACGAGCACGACGAGGACCCCGACCCGGCCGAGGGCCAGGCGCTGGCCACCACCGCGGGAGGTGACCGGTGATCCCCACCGTCGTCCTGCCGGTCATCGTCGGCGGCCTCTACGCCGCCGGCGTCTACCTGCTGCTGGACCGCAGCCTGACCCGGGTGCTGCTGGGCTTCCTGCTGCTGGGCAACGCCACCAACGTGCTGATCCTGTCCGCCGGCGGGGTGGCCGGGCTGGCCCCGATCCTCCCGGTCGACGACGTCGGCGACATCAATGACCCGCTGCCGCAGGCCCTGGTGCTCACCGCCATCGTGATCACCTTCGGCATCTCCGCCTTCGTGCTGGCGATGATCTACCGCTCCTGGCGGCTGGTCCGCGACGAGGTCGTGCAGGACGACGCCGAGGACCTGCGGGTGGCCACCCGCGAGGAGGTCGACGCCGACGAGCGCGACCCCGAGGACATGCCGCTGGCCGACCGCGGGCCCGGCGACGGGTTCACCGTCGAGCGCGAACCCCTGGCCGGTGAGGTCGTCCCGCCCTCGGACGACGTCGACCTCGAGCTGGCGCGCGCGGAGGCGGCGGAGAACGAGTCCGCGGAGGCCCGCGCGGCCGGTGACCCCGGCCGCACGCCCCCGGGCGGCCGCCCCGTCGACCGGCGGGAGGAGCACTGATGGAGGACCTCATCCGGGTGCTCACCCCGCTGCCGGTGCTGCTGCCGCTGCTCGGCGCCGCCGGTGCGCTGCTGGTCGGCCGGCACCCGCGCACGCAGCGGGTGCTCTCGATCGTCGTGCTCTCGGGCGTGCTGGCCGTCTCGGTCGCGCTGCTGGTGCTCGCCGACGACCAGGGCGCCACCTCGGTCTCCGTCGGCGGCTGGCCGGTGCCGCTGGGCATCGTGCTGGTGGTCGACCGGCTGTCAGCGCTGATGCTCGTGGTCGCCAACACCGTCACCCTCGGCGTGCTGGTGTTCGCCGTCGGGCAGGGCATGGCCGACGGCGAGGAGACCGACACCCCGCTGTCGATCTTCCACCCGACCTACCTGGTGCTCGTCGCCGGCGTGAGCAACGCCTTCCTGGCCGGTGACCTGTTCAACCTCTACGTCGGCTTCGAGGTGCTGCTGGCGGCCAGCTACGTGCTGCTCACCCTCGGCGGCACCGCGGGCCGCATCCGGGCGGGCATCACCTACGTGGTGGTCAGCCTGATGAGCTCGCTGGTCTTCCTGGCCGCCATCGCGCTGGTCTACGCCGCCACCGGCACGGTGAACATGGCCCAGCTCGCCGTCCGGCTCGGGGAGCTGCCCGCGGGCACCCAGCTGCTGCTGCAGTCGATGCTGCTGGTGGCCTTCGGCATCAAGGCCGCGGTCTTCCCGCTGTCGGCCTGGCTGCCCGACAGCTACCCGACCGCCCCCGCGCCGGTCACCGCGGTGTTCGCCGGGCTGCTGACCAAGGTCGGCGTCTACGCGATCATCCGCACCAACACGCTGCTGTTCCCCGACGGGGCGCTGGACGACGTCCTGCTGTGGGCCGCGCTGGCCACGATGGTCATCGGCATCCTGGGCGCGGTCGCGCAGACCGACATCAAGCGGATGCTGTCGTTCACCCTGGTCAGCCACATCGGCTACATGGTGTTCGGCATCGCCCTGGGGACGACGGCGGGGCTGGCCGGCGCGGTGTTCTACGTGGTGCACCACATCGCCATCCAGACCACGCTGTTCCTGGCCACCGGCCTGGTCGAGCGCCGCGGCGGCACGACCAACACCGAGAAGCTCGGCGGGCTGGCCAAGGCCTCGCCGCTGCTGGCGATCCTGTTCTTCGTGCCCGCGATGAACCTGGCCGGCATCCCGCCGCTGTCGGGGTTCATCGGCAAGCTCGGGCTCATCGAGGCCGGCGTGGCCCTGGGCGGTGCCGGGCCCTACGTGCTGGTCGGCGGGGCGGTGCTCACCAGCCTGCTCACCCTGGTCGCGGTGGCCCGGGTGTGGGGCCGGGCCTTCTGGCGGCCGCGCGCGGTCGACACCGCCGAGGAGGACCTCGAGGCCATCCGCCCGGCCGCCGGCACCTCGGCCACCACCGCGCAGCTGCAGGAGAACCGGCTGCCCCGGCTGATGGTCGCGGCCACCGCGGGCTTCGTCGTCGTCACCCTGGCGCTGACCGTCTTCGGCGGGGTGCTCTACGGCGTCGCCGACCGGGCCGCGGTCGACCTGGTCGACCGCACGCCCTACCTGGAGTCGGTGTTCGGCCTGCAGGTGATCCGGTGAGGGCCCGGCTGCGGCAGCAGGCGCTCCTGCTCGTCTGGCTCGTGGTGGTGTGGAACCTGCTCTGGGGCACCTTCTCCTGGGCCAACCTGATCAGCGGGGTCGTGCTGGCCGTCGTCGTCACCACGCTGCTGCCGCTGCCGTCGGTGCCCACCAGCGGGCGGTTCCGGCCGCTGCCCGCGCTCCGGTTCCTGGGCACGTTCGTCGTCGACCTGCTGGTGTCCAGCGCCGAGGTGTCCTGGCTGGCGTTCCGGCCCGGGCGGCACCGCTCGGCGATCATCACCGTGCAGCTGCGTACCGACTCCGACCTGCTGCTCACCGTCATCGCCGAGGCGCTGTCGCTGGTGCCCGGGTCGCTGGTGCTCGACCTGGACCGCGAGCGCCGGGTGATGGCCCTCCACCTGGTGCAGGTCCGCGACGCCGCGCACGTGGAGCGGCAGCGGGCGAACGTGCTGGCCATGGAGGACCGCGTGGTGCGGGCGTTCGGGTCGGCCGAGGACATCGCGCGCCTGGACGACCCCAGCACCGAGACGCCCGAGACCGAGGGGGTGGGCCGGCGATGACCGTCGTCGCGATCGTCTGCTTCGCACTGCTGGGCGCGGCCGCGGTGCTGATCCTCACCCGGCTGGCCCTGGGCCCGTCGCTGCTGGACCGGGTCGTGTCCACCGACGCCCTGCTGGTCACCATCGCCTGCGGCATCGCCGTCTACTGCGCGGTCTACCGGGACATCTCGCTGGAACCGGTGCTGCTGGTCGTGGCGCTGCTGGCCTTCGTCGGCTCGGTGTCGGTGGCCCGCTACATCGGCGGGATGCTGGTCAAGGCCGACACCACACCGGAGGAGCGCCGATGAGCGCCGCCGACGTCGTCGCCTCGGTCTGCCTGGTCGCCGGCAGCTTCCTGTGCCTGACCGCCGGGCTCGGTCTGGTCCGCTTCCCCGACGTGCTCAACCGGATGCACGCGGCCACCAAGCCGCAGGTGCTCGGGGTGCTGCTGGTGATGACCGGCGCGGTCATCCGGCTCACCGGCCAGCCGGTCGTCTGGATGCTGGTGCTGGTCGGGGTCTTCCAGCTGCTCACCGCACCGGTCAGCGCACACCTGGTCAGCCGGGTGGCCTACCGGCGCCGGCACGTGCGCCGCGACCTGCTGCTGGTCGACGAGCTCGGGGTGCCCGGGACGCCCGGCCCGGCGGGGTCCACCGCCGCCGACACCCGGGCCGACGAGCCCGCCGACGGCCCGGAGCGCACCGGCCGCTGAGGCGTCAGCGGAAGTCGCGCGACGTCGTCCGGGCGGTGATCGCCAGCGTCTCCAGCCGCTCGGCGACCAGGTTCACCACGCCCTCGTTCCGCTCCAGCCGGCCGTGCACCACCAGCGCCGAGGACTCCCGCGCGACCCGCCGGTGCCGGGCCCACACCCCGGTGGACACGATGACGTTGACCAGCCCGGTCTCGTCCTCCAGGTTGAGGAACGTGGTGCCCCCGGCCGTCGCCGGCCGCTGCCGGTGGGTCACCACCCCGCCCACCCGCACCCGGGTCCCCGAGGTCGCGGTCAGCAGCCCGGACGCCGGCAGCACCCCGGCGGCGTCCAGCTGGGCGCGCACGTGCTGCACCGGGTGGCTGGCCGGGGAGATCGCGGTGGCCCACAGGTCGGCCATCGTCTCCTCGGCGGGGCTCATGCCCGGCAACATCGGCGGCGGCTCCACCACCCCCGACCCCGGCAGCCGGTCGGCCCGCTCCTGCGCCGCCCGGCCGGCCTCCCACAGCGCCTGCCGGCGGGTGAGCCCCAGCCCGTCGAAGGCACCCGCGGTGGCCAGCGCCTCCAGCTGGGGAGCGGTCAGCCCGGTGCGCAGCACCAGGTCGGCCAGCGAGGTGAACGGCCCGCCCTCGTCGCGGGCGGCCACGACGCGCTCGGCGTCGGCCTCGCCGATCGACCGCACCCCGGCCAGCCCCAGCCGGACGGCGAACCCGTCGTCGAGGCGGTGGTCGGCGGTGTCGAAGGGGGCGTGCGGGTCGAACTCGCCGGTCGGCGGCTGGTCGGGTGCCCGGCAGGCGGCGGACCCGGTCGGCCGGGGGTCGTCGTCGGTGCGTTCCAGGTCGGCGTGCACCCCGGACCGCAGGACGTCGGGGGTGAGCACCTGCACGCCGTGCCGGCGGGCGTCGGCGACCAGGGTCTGCGGGGAGTAGAAGCCCATCGGCTGGGCGCGCAGCAGCGCGGCCAGGAACGCCGCCGGGTAGTGCAGCTTGAACCAGCTGGAGGTGTAGACCAGCAGCGCGAAGCTGATCGAGTGGCTCTCGGCGAACCCGAAGTTCGCGAACGCCTCGATCTTGGCGTAGATGCTCTCGGCCAGCTCCCCGGTGATGCCGTGCGAGGCCATCCCGGCGAACAGCGTCGCCCGCAGCGACCCGATCCGCTCCTTGCCCCGCTTGGACCCCATCGCCCGGCGCAGCAGGTCGGCGTCGTCGCCGGTGCACCCGCCGACCGCGACCGCGATCTGCATGAGCTGCTCCTGGAACAGCGGGACGCCCAGCGTGCGGGCCAGCACCGGCTCCAGCAGCGGGTGCGGGTAGGTGACCGGTTCCTGGCCCAGCTTGCGCCGGATGAAGGGGTGCACCGCCCCGCCCTGGATGGGCCCGGGCCGGATCAGCGCGATGTCGATGACCAGGTGGTAGAACTCGCGCGGCTGCAGCCGGGGCAGGGTGCCCATCTGCGCCCGGCTCTCGACCTGGAACACCCCGACGGAGTCGGCCCGGCAGAGCATGTCGTAGACCCCGGGCTCCTCCTTGGGCACCGAGTCCAGCGTCCAGCGCTCGCCGGTGTGGTCGGCGACCAGGTCGAAGCAGTACTGCAGCGCGGCCAGCATGCCCAGCCCCAGCAGGTCGAACTTGACCAGCCCCATCGCCGCGCAGTCGTCCTTGTCCCACTGCAGGACGGTGCGCTGCTCCTTGCGGGCGTGCTCGATCGGGCACACCTCGCCCACCGGACGGTCGGTGAGCACCATGCCGCCGGAGTGGATGCCCAGGTGCCGCGGGAAGCCCAGCAGCTGCTCGGCCATCTCCACCACCGCCGGCGGGATGTCGTGCTCGTCGGTGGTGGCCACCGACCCCCACGTCTCGACCTGCTTGGACCAGGCGTCCTGCTGGCCGGTGCTGTAGCCCAGCGCCTTGGCCACGTCGCGCACCGCCAGCTTGGGCCGGTAGGTGATCACGTTGGCCACCTGCGCGGCGTTGCGCCGGCCGTAGCGGCCGTAGACGTACTGGATGACCTCCTCGCGGCGGTCGGAGTCGAAGTCGACGTCGATGTCGGGCTCCTCGTCGCGGGTGGTGGACAGGAACCGCTCGAAGGGCAGCCCGAAGCGCACCGGGTCGACCGCGGTGATCTCCAGCAGGTAGCAGACCAGCGAGTTCGCCGCCGACCCGCGGCCCTGGCAGAGGATGCCGCGCTGCCGGGCGTAGGCGACCAGGTCGTGGACGATGAGGAAGTAGCCGGGGAAGTCCTTCTCCTCGATCACGTCGAGCTCGCGGTCGACCCGCCGGGCGTAGTCGCGCTCGAACGCCGCCGACCAGGTGCCCGGCGGCCCGAACCGCGCGGCCGCGCCCCGGGCCACCAGCTCGCGCAGCCAGCTCATCGGGGTGTGCCCCGGCGGGAGGTCCATCCGGGGCAGCTTCGGGCGGGCCAGCTCCAGCGGGAAGGCCAGCGCGTCGGCGATCTGCACCGACCGGGCCACCGCACCCGGGTAGCGGGCGAACCGGGCGGCCATCTCCGCCCCCGACCGCAGGTGCGCCGCACCCGTGGCGGGCAGCCAGCCGTCGATGCCGGTCAGGTCCCGCCGCGCCCGGACGGCGGCCAGCGCCCCGGCCAGCCGGCGCCCGTCGGGGGTGGCCACGTGCACGTTGCCGGTGGCCACCACCGGCAGCCCGGCCCGCGCGGCGAGCTCGGCCAGGGCGTCGTTGGTCCGGGAGTCGGTGGGGTGGCCGTGGTCGATGAGCTCGGCGACCACGTTGTCGCGGCCGAACAGGGCGGTGAGCCGGTCGAGCTCGGCGGCCGCGGCGTCCGGCCCGCCGGTGGCCAGCGCGCTGCGCACGGTGCCCTTGCGGCAGCCGGTGAGCACCAGCCAGTCGCCGTCGGCGTCGGCGGCTAGCTCCTCGAGGTCGTAGACCGGGCGGCCCTTCTCCGCCCCGCGCAGCTGGGCCCGGGTGATCGCCGCGGCCAGCCGGTGGTAGCCGGCGGTGCCGCGGGCCAGCACCAGCAGGTGGGTGCCCTCGGGGTCGGCGACGCCGTTCTGCGGCCCGGTCAGCCCCAGCGACAGCTCGGCGCCCACCACGGTGCGCAGCCCGTGCGCGCGGGCGGCCTCGGCGGCGCGCACCACGCCGTAGAACCCGTCGTGGTCGGTGACCGCCAGCGCCGACAGCCCCAGCCGCACCGCCTCGGCGACCAGGTCCTCGGGGTGGCTGGCGCCGTCGAGGAAGCTGAAGTTGGTGTGGCAGTGCAGCTCGGCGTAGGGCACGACCGGCTGCACCGGGGGCTGGGGCAGCAGGTCGGCCGGCGGGACGTAGGGCTGCCGCTTGCGCGACCACGCCGGGCTGTCGCCGCCGTCGCCCTGCTCGGGCCGGCCGGGCCGGTGCCGGTCGGAGAGCTTGCGCTCGAGCTCCGACCACGGGATGGGTGGGTTCTGCCAGCCCATCAGGACTCCTCTGCCCAGCAGGTCTCAGTCATAGCGCGCCTCGACCCACCAGTGGCCGGCCGACACCAGCAGCAGCCAGGCGCTGCCGTCGACGCCGACCACCTGCAGCCGGGCGAGGAAGCCGGTGGGGCCGCCGGTGGGGTGGCCGCGGGTGTCGTCGGTCCACCAGCGCTCGTCGGCCGGCCACGGACCCGCCCACGCCTGCACCGGCTGCCAGCCCACCGGCCAGCCCGCGGCCGGGCGGCCGCCCTCGTCGACCCGGAACCGGGCCGGCGGGACCGACAGCGTGCCCCGGTCGTCGAGGACGGCGGGGGAGCCCGCGGCCCCGACGACGGTGGCCTGCGCGGGGCGGGTGAGCACCGTGGAGGGCAGCGGGGGCGGCAGCCGGCCCGGCCACGGCGGTTCGCCGGGCCGGGTGGGCAGCGGCCGGTCGCCCCAGGGCACGAAGGTGGTGCGGTCGGCCGGGCCGCGCCCGCCGCCGACGACGCTGGTGCCCACCGCGCGGTGGCCCAGCCGGCTCTGCACCCGGGTCAGCGCCTGGTGCACGTGGTCGTCGGGGCCGCCGCCCCACAGACCCTCGGTGTGCGCGCCCTGCGGCTCGACGTCCTCGGGCAGCAGGTCGACCCGGGCGACCGGTGCGCCCAGGCCGCCGCCGGCCAGCTGCCAGCGCACCCGGTCCAGCACGTCGGCGGCGGTGAAGAAGCGGGGGTGCAGCCAGCGGCGGGACACCGCCCCGCCGAGGTCGTCGGTGAGCTCGACCCGCAGCCCGGTGCAGACCAGCACCTGGCCGGCCAGCCCGGCGACCAGCTGCTCGGCGGCCGGTCGCAGGGTGGCCACGACCTGGTCGGCGCGGTCCAGCGGGGGGTCGAGCTCGACGGTGCGGCCCAGCTCGGGCAGCGGCGCGCGCCCGCCCGCGGCGGCCACGTCGTCGCCGCGGGCCAGCCGGTGCGCCCGGCCGCCGGAGCTGCCGAAGCGGGCCAGCACGTCGCCGGGCGCCAGGTCGGCGAACGCGCCCACGGTGCGCAGGCCGAGCCGGCGCAGCAGGTCGGGGGCGTCGGGGTCCAGGACCGGCGCCAGCACCTCGACCGGCAGCCCGGCCAGGAACGGCCGGTCACCGCCGGTGGGCACCACCTGGTAGCCGGGCAGCCGCTCGGCGGTGCGGGCGGCCTGCTCGGCGCTGAACGGGCCGTCGGCCACGCCCACCCGGGCGTCGGGGACGCCGGCCTGCTCGAGCACGTCGAGCAGCACGGCCGCGGCCGCGGTCTCCCCGCCGAGGTAGCTCGCCGCCCCGCGGGCGGGCACCGCGCAGGTGCCCGGCCGGAGCACCTGCACCCCGGGGGCGACCGCCTCGACCGCGCGCAGCACCGGCTCGAAGGCGCGCGCCTCGGCGCCCGGGTCATGCCGCAGCACCACCAGCTCGGCGCACCGGGACTGCGCCTCGCGCACCCGCAGCCCCCGGCGCACGCCCGCCGCCCGGGCGGCGGGGGAGACGGCCAGCACCTGGCCGCGGTCGACGACGGCCACCGGCCGCCGGCCCGGCCCGCCGGGACCGCCCGGGCCGGCGCCCTGGCCGCCGAGGACCGCAGCGGTGACCGGCCAGTCGGGGCACCACAGCACGAGGGTCCGGCGGGTGCTCACCCGGCGGCCCGGACGACCTGCTCGACCGGCGTGGTCACCGGGGCGACCCGGCCCTCGTGGTCGGGCAGCCACAGCCGCGCCCGCTGCGGCCGGGCCGACCGGCGGGACTGCACGACGACCTCGGCGACCCGCCCGGTCAGGTGGCCGTGGCCGTCGCCGAGGCCCTGCCAGTCGCTGCCGGTCACGGCGAGCTCGGCGGTGCTCTGCGGCCAGCTCGGGGAGCCGAGGGGGGTGCACGCCACCAGTGCGGTGCCGCGCTGCCGCAGCCGGGCGGTGAGCCGCTCGGCCGCGGCGCCGCCGACCCGGCCGACCGGCCCGACCAGCACCACGGTCAGCGCGCCGACCAGCGCGTCGACGACGGCCACCGGCTCGGCGCCGGGGTCGGGCACGAGCACGGTGCGGGACAGGTCGACGCCCATGCCCGCCGCGGCCTCGGCGCCGAACCCGGGCACCCCGACCACGCCGCACCACTCGCCGGCCGCCGAGGGCCCGGCCAGCAGCGCGGTGGCCAGCGCGACCGACCCCTGCACGGAGTAGACCGAGCCGGTGTGCAGCGCCCCGCCGGGCAGCAGCGCGGCCAGGGCCGGCAGCGTCTCCAGCGCCCGCCGGGCGGTGGTGGTGCCGAAGCGCCGGTCGGCCCGCGCCGCCGCCGACCGGGCGGCCGCCAGCCGCTCGGCGAGCTCGGGCGGCAGGACGGTCACCGGGCAAGGATCGAACACGTGTTCGATCGATGTCAAACCGGCACGCCGGGGGCGGGGCCCGTTCACCCGGCCGGGTGAACGGGCCGCCGGGGGCTACCGCAGGGCGCGGTTGACGGCGCTGACCACCGCGCGCAGGGACGCGCTCACGATGTTCGGGTCGATGCCCACGCCCCAGAGCACCCGCTCGCCGACGGCGCACTCCACGTAGGCCGCGGCCCGCGCGTCGCCGCCGGAGGACAGCGCGTGCTCGGCGTAGTCCAGCACCCGCACGTCGACGTCCAGGGCGCGCAGCGCGTCCACGAAGGCCGCGATCGGGCCGTTGCCGCGGCCGGTCAGGGTCACCGGGACGCCGTCGTCGACCAGCTCGACGGTCATCTGGTCGGTGCCGGAGCCGTCGGCGGTGTGCTGGTGCCCGGTCAGCGAGAGCCGGCCCCAGGGGGCGTGCGGGTCGGGCAGGTACTCGGAGGAGAACGCGGCCCACATCTGCTCGGCGGTGACCTCGCCGCCCTCGTCCTCGGTGTGCCGCTGGACGACGGCGGAGAACTCGATCTGCAGCCGGCGCGGCAGGTCCAGCTGGTTCTCGGTCTTCATGATGTAGGCGACGCCGCCCTTGCCGGACTGGCTGTTCACCCGGATCACGGCCTCGTAGCTGCGGCCGACGTCCTTGGGGTCGATGGGCAGGTAGGGCACGGCCCACGGGATGTCGTCGACGCCGACCCCGGAGGCCGCGGCGTCGGCCTTCATGACCGCGAAGCCCTTGTTGATGGCGTCCTGGTGGGAGCCGGAGAAGGCGGTGTAGACCAGGTCGCCGCCGTAGGGGTGCCGCTCGTGCACGCCGATCTGGTTGCAGTACTCGACGGTGCGGCGGATCTCGTCGATGTCGGAGAAGTCGATCTGCGGGTCGATGCCCTGGCTGAACAGGTTCAGGCCCAGGGTGACCAGGTCGACGTTGCCGGTGCGCTCGCCGTTGCCGAACAGGCAGCCCTCGATGCGGTCCGCGCCGGCGCGGTAGCCCAGCTCCGCGGCCGCGACCGCCGTCCCGCGGTCGTTGTGCGGGTGCAGCGAGAGGACGACGGAGTCCCGCCGGCCCAGGTTGCGGTGCATCCACTCGATCTGGTCGGCGTAGACGGTCGGCTCGGCCATCTCGACGGTGGCCGGCAGGTTGAGGATCGTCGGGTTCTCCGGGGTGGGCTCCCAGACGTCGGTGACCGCGTTGCAGATCTCGACGGCGAACTCCAGCTCGGTGCCCGTGAAGGACTCCGGCGAGTACTCGTAGCGGATCTCGGTCTCCGGCATGCCCTCGGCCAGCTTGCGCACCAGCCGGGCACCGTGGACGGCGATGTCGACGATCCCGGCCTTGTCGGAGTTGAAGACGACGCGGCGCTGCAGGGTGGAGGTCGAGTTGTACAGGTGCACGATCGCCTGCTTGGCACCTGCCAGGGACTCGAAGGTGCGCTCGATCAGCTCGTCGCGGGCCTGGGTCAGCACCTGGATGGTGACGTCGCCGGGGATCAGGTCCTCGTCGATCAGCTGCCGGACGAAGTCGTAGTCGGTCTGGCTGGCCGCCGGGAAGCCGACCTCGATCTCCTTGTAGCCCATCTGCACCAGCAGCTCGAACATGCGCCGCTTGCGGTCGGGGGTCATCGGGTCGATCAGCGCCTGGTTGCCGTCGCGCAGGTCGACCGCGCACCAGCGGGGGGCGGTGGTGGTGACCTTCTCCGGCCAGGTGCGGTCGGGCAGGGCGATCGCGGCGAAGGGCGCGTACTTGCCGATCGGCATCGCCGAGGGCTGCTGGGCGTTGCGGGCGTGCGGGTGGGTGCTCATGGCTGGTGGCTCTCCTGGGTGCCGTGGTGTGCGGACCGGCAGCGCGGGACGGGCACGCGCGGACACCGCGGCGAGGGGGCCGACCTAGGAGAGGGCCTCGCCGCGGCGGATAAGGAGGAGGCTGCCGCGCACGGGGCCACCGTAGCAGCGCCGGGGTCAGTGGACGTCGCACCGGCAGGGGCAGTCGGGGACGTGCGGGTCGGCCTGGCCCGCCGGGTCGTCCCCCACGAGCAGCTCCTCGCAGCCGGGTGGGCAGGTGCACGGGTCGTCGCGCAGCGGCGGGACCTCGCCGGCCCCGAGCCGGCGCAGGTAGTCCTCCCTGAGCTGCTGCTGGCGCGCAGCCCAGGCCGTCAGGCTCTCCACCCGGCGCTGCTCCGCGCGCCAGCGGGGGTCGTCCTCGGGTACCTGCACCGGGTGGTCGTCGTCGGCCAGCGGCTCGGACCGACGGAGGTCGAAGGTGAACCAGGGCACCGGACGGGCGGCCCGGTGCGGCAGGTACCACCAGCCCTCGTCGCCGTGCCGGACGTCGCAGTGCGCCGGGTACCGGCGACCGCCGTCGTCGCGGGCGGCGGACCCACGCATCGGGAGCACCTCGACGCCGTCGCCGTCGACGAGGGCCAGGCGGAGCCCGGCGATGGTCGCCAGCGAGGCGAGGGCGTCGGCCGACAGGCCTCGGCGGCCGGTCTCGACCTGCGCGATCGTCGACTTCGACAGCCCCGCGGCCAGGGCGAGCTCGCGCTGGGAGAGGCGGGCGGTCCGTCGGATGCGGCGCACGGTGCCCGAGAGGTCGAAGTCCGCGGGTGGGTGTCCCTGCGCTGCCTCGCTCACGACTCCACCGTCACGCGGAGGCGAGGTCGGCACCAGACCCCTGGCCGATGTGTGGACGGGCCGCCGGCCTGTGGACACGACGGAGCTCCCCGGCCCGCCGACACGTCTCCCCGTGCGACCTCGTGCCCTGCCCACCCGAGGTGGGCAAGGGGTGCCTGCCCACCCGAGGTGGGCAAGGGGTGCCTGCCCACCCGAGGTGGGCAAGGGGTGCTTGCCCACCCGGGGTGGGCAGGTGCTCGTGCCCTGCCCCCGGGGTGTGGGCAGGGCACGACATCGGGTGGGAAGACGTGCTCGCCGCCTCGCGGGCCCGAGGACGCCCGGTCAGTAGGTGCGGCGCAGGCGCAGGCGCAGGGGGCGGCCGTCGGGGTCGTGGACCAACCGGTACAGCGGGGTCGCCCACAGGCGCTCCAGGCGGGTCAGCTCCGGACGGCGGTGCACCCGCAACCGGCCCGGCGGACGCGGGCCCACCCGGCCGCCGGCGTGCCAGGCGTCCAGGGCCTCGGCGGACGCGACGCAGGCGGCCACGAACTCGTCGGGGTCGAGCAGGCCGGTGTCGTCGGCCGCGTCCAGGTGCTCGCGCCCCAGCTGCAGCCGCAGGTCGCGGGCGAAGGTGCGCGCGCCGTCGCCCAGGCCCGCGGGGTCCTGCGGCTCGCGAGGGTCCCGGGTGGGGTCGAGCACGGCGTTGGACAGCTCGCTGTCGTGCGTCCAGGACCGGCGGTTGACGTTGTCGCTGCCGACCTCCGCCCACACGTCGTCGACCACGCACACCTTGGCGTGCACGTAGACCGGCGTGCCCTCGTGGTTCTCCAGGTCGAACACGTGCACCCGACCCGGCGCGGCCTCCTGCAGCAGCGTCATCGCCTGGGCCTGCCCCAGCTGCTGGGGCCGCTCGGAGAACGCGCCCTCCTGGTCGGGGACCCTCGGCACCACGACCACCAGCTGCAGCCCGGGGTGCTCCCGCAGCGAGGCGGCCAGGTGGTCGGCGACGTCGGAGGACCACAGGTACTGGTCCTCCAGGTAGACCAACCGGCGGGCCCGCTCCAGCGCCTTGGTGTAGCCCCGGGCGATGGACCGCTCGCCCTCGGGCGCGAAGTCGTAGGCCGGCCAGATCTTCGGGTAGGTGCGCAGCGTCTGCACCACGTGCGGGCCGCACGGCGGGGGCGGCGGGGGCTGGGCGGGCAGCTCGTCGGGGTCCATCCGGTTGCGGCCCAGCGCCTGCTCGGCCTTGTCGTGCACCCACGCCAGCGGGTGCTCCACCGCCGGGCTGGTCGGGTCGTCCCAGCGCTCCCGGAACGCGTCGTCGAGCACCCCGACCACCGGCCCGCGCACCTGCAGCTGCACGTCGTGCCAGGGCGGGGTGTCCCCGTAGGCCGACGACATCGGCTGCGGCTGGGGGTCGCCCCGGTGCTCGGCGTCGTCCCGCCGGGTGTGGCCCAGGTCGATGCCGCCGGCGAACGCCACGTCGCGCGCGGGGTCGTCGGGGTGCCGGCAGACGACGATCTTCTGGTGGTGGCTGCCCAGCCGCCGCACCCGCTGGTCGCGCACGACGACCGCGCCGTCCTCCTCCAGCTCGCGGTCCAGCGAGGCGTTCTGCTCCTTGGAGAAGCTCAGCGCGTCCCAGTGCGAGCGCCAGACCAGCCCGCGCACGCACACCCCGCGCCGTGCGGCGTCGGAGAACAGCTCGTCGACCGTGGGCCCGTCGGGCCGCAGCTTCTGGTCCGGGTCGCCCCGCCAGTCGGTGAAGAACAGGTGGTCGCCCGGGCCGAGGTCGCGCACCGCGTCGACCAGCCGGTCGAAGTAGACGGCGCCGTGCACCAGCGCCTCGGCGAGGTTGCCCTCCGTCCACGCGGGCAGGGCCGAGGACGGGTTGTCCCGCTCGGCCCCGGTCAGCAGCCAGGCGGTGACGTCGTCCTCGGTCTCGGGCACGCCCGTGATCACACCACCGGTTCCGGGTCCCCGCTGCTCGCGCCGGTAGTCTCGGGCCCCGTGGCCCTGGTCGTGCAGAAGTACGGCGGTTCGTCCGTCGCCAACGCCGAGCGCGTGAAGCGCGTCGCCGAACGGGTCGTCCAGGCCAAGAAGAACGGCCACGACGTCGTCGTGGTGGTCTCCGCGATGGGCGACACCACCGACGACCTCCTCGACCAGGCGTCCCAGATCACCCCCGACCCGCCCGGTCGCGAGCTGGACATGCTGCTCACCGCCGGCGAGCGCATCTCGATGGCGCTGCTGGCCATCGCCATCTCCACCCACGGCTACCAGGCGCGGTCGTTCACCGGTTCCCAGGCCGGGGTGATCACCACCTCCAGCCACGGCAAGGCCCGGATCATCGACGTCACCCCCGGCCGGCTGCGCTCCGCGCTGGACGAGGGCTCGATCGTCATCGTCGCCGGCTTCCAGGGCGTCAGCCAGGACACCAAGGACATCACCACGCTGGGCCGCGGCGGCTCGGACACCACCGCGGTGGCCGTCGCCGCCGCCCTGCGGGCCGACGTCTGCGAGATCTACACCGACGTGGACGGCGTCTTCACCGCCGACCCGCGGATCGTCCCCAACGCCCGACGGCTGGACACCGTCACCTACGAGGAGATGCTGGAGCTCGCCGCCTGCGGGGCGAAGGTCCTCATGCTGCGGTGCGTCGAGTACGCCCGCCGCTACGGCATCCCGGTGCACGTCCGCAGCTCCTACTCCCAGCTCCCCGGCACCACGGTGACCGGCTCGATGGAGGACCTCACGGTGGAACAGGCGATCATCTCCGGCGTCGCGCACGACCGCAGCGAAGGCAAGATCACCGTCTACGGCGTGCCGGACCGGCCGGGCGAGGCCGCGGCCCTGTTCCGCGTCATCGCCGACGCCGAGATCAACATCGACATGATCGTGCAGAACGTGTCGGGCGCGGCCTCCAAGCTCGCCGACATCTCCTTCACGCTGCCCAAGTCCGACGGCCCCACCGCGCTGGCCGCCCTGGAGAAGGTCAAGCACACCGTCGGGTTCGACCACGTCGAGTTCGACCAGCACATCGGCAAGGTCTCCCTGGTGGGCGCCGGCATGCGCTCCCACCCGGGCGTCTCCGCGAAGTTCTTCGGCGCGCTCGCCGACGCCGGGGTCAACCTCGAGCTGATCAGCACCTCGGAGATCCGCATCTCGGTGGTCTGCCGCGACACCGACCTGGACCTCGCCGTCCGGGCGGTGCACGACGCGTTCGAGCTCGGCTCCGACGTCGAGGCCGTCGTCTACGGCGGGACCGGCCGGTGAGCCGCCCGCTGCACGTCGGCGTCGTCGGCGCGACCGGCCAGGTCGGCGTCGCGATGCGGCAGATCCTCGCCGAGCGCGGCTTCCCGGCCGCGAGCGTCCGGTTCTTCGCCTCCGCCCGCTCGGCCGGCACCCGGCTGCCCTGGGGCGAGGGGGAGGTCGTCGTCGAGGACGCCGCCACCGCCGACCCCACCGGCCTGGACGTCGCGCTGTTCTCCGCCGGCGCCACGACCTCCCGCGCCCAGGCGCCCCGGTTCGCCGCGGCCGGCGTGGTCGTCATCGACAACAGCTCGGCGTTCCGCAAGGACCCCGACATCCCGCTGGTCTGCAGCGAGGTCAACCCCGACGACGTCGACCTGGCGCTCGCCGGCGACACCCCGGGCCGCATCATCGCCAACCCCAACTGCACGACCATGGCCGCGATGCCGGTGCTCAAGCCGCTGCACGCCGAGGCCGGGCTGACCCGCATCGTGGCCAGCACCTACCAGGCGGTGTCCGGCTCGGGCGTGGCCGGCGTGCGCGAGCTGCACGGCCAGGTGCAGGCCGTGGTCGAGGGAGCCGACGCGCTGGCCTACGACGGGCAGGCGCTGCAGTTCCCCGCGCCGGAGAAGTACGTCGCGCCGATCGCGTTCAACGTGCTGCCGATGGCCGGCTCGGTCGTCGACGACGGCTCGTTCGAGACCGACGAGGAGCAGAAGCTCCGCAACGAGAGCCGCAAGATCCTGCACATCCCCGACCTGCGGGTCTCCGGCACCTGCGTGCGGGTGCCGGTCTTCACCGGCCACTCGCTCTCGCTGAACGTCGAGTTCGCCCGGCCGCTGTCGGTCGAGCGGGCGCGGGAGCTGCTGGCCACCGCGCCCGGGGTCGAGCTGGTCGACGTCCCCACGCCGCTGCAGGCCGCCGGCAAGGACCCCTCCTACGTGGGCCGGATCCGGCAGGACGGCCCGACCGGGCTCGCGCTGTTCGTCTCCAACGACAACCTGCGCAAGGGCGCCGCGCTCAACACGGTGCAGATCGCGGAGCTGATCGCCGCCCGGTCGTGACCGGGCAGCTGTCCCGGGCCGGCACCCGGCCCGGGCGCCCGTCGGACCGGCGGCTGGCCGGCGTGGTGGCGGCCTCGGCGCTGGGGTCGCTGCTGGTCTTCACCCACCTCGTGCAGAACGCCCAGCACGACTGGTTCGACCTGTCGGTCTACGACGGCGCGGTCGGCAGCTGGCGGGCCGCGGGGACCTCGACGGCGCAGCTGTACGACTACCTCAAGCCGGGCACGCCCTACGGCTTCACCTACCCGCCGTTCGCGGCGCTGCTCATGCTGCCGATGACCTGGGTCAGCCTGCAGACCGCGGTGGCGCTCAACCTGGTCGCCTCGGTCGTGCTGGTGGCGGCCGGCACCGCGTGGCTGCTGCAGCCGCTGCTGCGCCGCACCACCTGGCCGGTCTGGGCGGTCCTGGGGACGGCGCTGCCGCTGGTGCTGCTCAGCGAGCCGGTGCGGCAGTCCATGGCCTTCGGGCAGGTCAACCTCTTCCTCGCCGCGCTGGTGCTGGCCGACGTCGCCGCGCTGCGCCGGGGTGCGCGGTGGGCCGGCGTCGGCATCGGGCTGGCGGTCGCGGTCAAGCTGACCCCCGGCGTCCTGCTGCTCTACCTGCTGGTCACCCGCCGGCACCGGGCGCTGCTGGTCGCCGTCGGCACCGCGGTGGGCGCCACGCTGCTCACCCTCGCCGTCGCGCCCGCCGCGTCGGTGCGGTTCTGGACGCAGGCGCTGTGGGAGACCGACCGGGTCGGCAAGGTCGACATCACCGACAACCAGTCGCTGCTGGGTCTGCTCAGCCGCGTCCACGGCGGCGCGGCGCACCCACCGCACGTGCTCTGGGCGGTGCTGGCGACCGCCGTCCTGGTCACCGCGCTGGTCCGGGGGCTGCGGGCCTTCCGCGCCGGCGACGACCTGACCGGCGCCACCCTGGTCGGCATCGCCGGTGGCCTGATCAGCCCGATCTCCTGGACCCACCACCTGTGGCCGCTCACCGTGGCCGGGTTGCTGCTGGTCGTCCGCGGTGGCCGGGCCGCCACCCGCGGCGCGGTCGCCGTCGGCACCGTGCTGGCGCTGGGCGTCAACTGGTGGGCCAACGGGCCCGACGCGCCGCTGCGCGGCCTCGGGCCGATCACCCTGCTGGTCGAGAACGCCTACGTCTGGCTCGCCCTGGTCCTGCTCGTCGCGCTCCCGACCAGGCCCCGGGAGCGCGCTCTCACGGGGTGACGTGCCGCAGCGCGAAGTCCAGCGCGGTCTCGACCTGCCGGATGGTCTCCTCGACCACCAGCGAGCCGTGGCCGGCGTCGAAGCGGTACACCTCGTGCGGCGCACCCCGCTCGGTCAGCGCGGCCAGGTAGTTGTCGATCTGCCGGATCGGGCAGCGCGGGTCGTTGGCGCCGGCGACGACCAGGACCGGCGCGGTGACCGCGTCGACGTAGGTCAGCGGGGAGGAGCGCCGGTAGACCTCGGGCACCTCGTCCGGGGAGCCGCCGAACAGCGCGCGGTCGTAGGCGCGCAGGCCCTCCATCTCGTCCTCGTAGGCGGCCAGGTAGTCCGCCACGGGGACCTCGGCGATGCCGGCGGCCCAGCGGTCGGGCTGGGTGCCCAGGCCCAGCAGGGTGAGGAACCCGCCCCACGAGCCGCCGGAGAGGATGCAGCGGGCCGGGTCGACCACGCCCTCGGCGACCAGCGCGTCCTGCACCGCGGCGACGTCCTCGAGCTCGGTGAGCCCCGGCCGACCGGTGAGCGCGTCGCGCCAGGCCGACCCGTAGCCGGAGGAGCCGCGGTAGTTCACGTGCACCACGGCGTAGCCCGCGTCCACGTAGGCGGCCCGGCGGGCGCGGTAGGAGTCGTCGTCGGCGGCCTCGGGGCCACCGTGCACCAGGAACGCGGTGGCGAAGGGACCCTCGCCGGCGGGGCGGACCAGCAGCGCGTGCACGTCGCCGCCGGGCCCGGGCACCCAGCGGTCCTCGACCGGGTAACCGGCCGGCGGCTCGTCGCCGGGGGCGGCCAGCACGACCGGTCCGTCGGCCCGGCGGATCACCGGCGGGCGCTCGGAGGACGACCAGGCCAGCTCCACGGTGCCGTCGGGCCGGGCGGTGGCACCGCGGACCACGCCGGGCGGGGTGTCCAGCTGGGTCAGCTCACCACTGGCCAGCTCGTAGCGGTACAGCTCGCTGCGGGCGGCGTGGTCGTGCCCGACCAGCAGCGCGGAGCCGTCGGGGTACCAGCCGGCGGTCACGTCGCCGGGCAGGTCGAGCACCAGCTCGGTCTCGGTGCCGGTGGCCAGGTCCCACACCAGCAGCTCCTCGCGGCCGCGGCGTTCGTGGCCGACCAGCAACCGGAGGTCACCGGGGACGGGGGAGAAGCCCAGCGCGTGCAGGCCCAGCTCCGCGCCGTCCCACTTCTCGGCGACCACCCACGGGCTGTCCGGCTCGGCCTGGGAGTGGCCCTCGGGGATGCGGGCGACGTCGAGCACCCGCAGGGCGGGGTAGCGGGGGTCGCCGTGCTCGGAGTGGGAGAGCACCAGCCGGTCCTCGTCGCGGGACAGCGCGTCGACCGAGGCGGTGTCCGGCGTCCGGTAGAACACCCGGGGCGCGCCGCCGCGCGGCGCCAGCCACAGCTCGCTGCCGTCGTCGGTGGACCGGCCGATGACGACCAGGGTGCGGCCGATCTCCAGGCCGGCGGGGTAGGCCGCCGCCACCTCGGGGACGGCGACGACGTCCTCGCCGCCGGCGAAGGGCTGGGTCCGCCAGACGCCGAACTCGTCGCCGTCGGTGTCGGCGAACCACCACACGGTCTCCCCGTCGGGGCTCAGCGTGGCCGCCAGCGTGCCGTTGGGGCGGTCGGTGACCTGCCGCTGCTCCCCGGTGTCGCGGTCCCACGTGTACTGCTCGACCACGCCGCTGACGTCGGAGGCGAACAGGCAGCGCTGCGGGGCGTCCTCGGCCCAGTCCGGGAGCGAGACGCGGGGAGCGCGGAAGCGGGCCTGCCAGCGGGCGGTCACGTCGTCGGGGAGCACGCCCCCATCCTCTACCGCCCCCCGGCGCCGCTGCCCACCGACGGTGCCGCGCTGCCCGCGGGGGTGTGCAGGGCGGCGTCGCGGACGTCGCCGATCAGCTGCTCCAGCACGTCCTCCAGCGCGACGACGCCCAGCAGTGCGCCGTCCTCGGTGACCGTGCCCAGGTGGACGCCGGCCTTGCGCATGGCCTGCAGCACCTCGGGCAGCGGCTCGTCGGGGGCGACCTCGACGAACTGCTCGAGCGCGTCGTCGGGTACCGGCTCGTCGCGGGCGGCCAGGCCCAGGACGTCCTTGACGTGCACGTAGCCGGCCCACCGGCCGTCGGGCTCCACCACCGGGTAGCGGCTGAACCCGTGCGCGGCCACCACCGACTCCAGGTCGCGCGGGGTGGCCGACCGGGGGACGGCGACCAGGTCGTCGGCGGCCAGCAGCACCGACCGGGCGTCGTGGGTCTCGAAGGACAGCGCGCCCTCGGCGAGGGAGGACACCTCGTCGCCGAGCAGGCCCTGGCTGCGCGACTGGGTGATCATCGAGCGGATCTCGTCGCTGTCGAAGCTGGCCGCGACCTCGTCGGTGGGGGTGACCCCGAACAGCCGGACGAAGCCGTTCGCCGCGCCGTTGAAGAACCAGATCAGCGGCTTGAGGACCGTGACGACCTTGGCCATGGGCGGGCCGAGCGCGATCGCGGCGCGGTCGGGGCCGGCGATGGTGATGTTCTTGGGCACCATCTCGCCGAGCACCATGTGCAGCACGGTGACCAGGCTCAGGGCCACCACCAGCGCGATGGGGTGCAGCAGGCCCTCCGGGACACCGGCGGACTCCAGCGGCACCTCGATGAGGTGGGCGACGGCGGGCTCGCCGACCGCGCCCAGGCCCAGCGAGCACAGCGTGATGCCCAGCTGCGCGCCGGCCATCATCTGCGACACGTTGCGCATCGCGGCCAGCGTCCGCTGCGCGCGGGCCGAGCCGGCGGCGGCGCGGGGCTCGATCTGGTCGACGCGGGCCGACACGAGCGCGAACTCGGCCGCGACGAAGAAGGCGTTGCCGAGCAGCAGGGCGACCAGGATCGCCAGGGCGAGGACGTCGTTCACGCCTGCGCCACCTCGTGCTGGCGGGCCGGGAGCTCGGCGGCGTCCGGGAGGGGGTCGGTGCGCAGCCCGGCCACCCGCCGGCCGTCGAGCTGGGTGACGGTGAGCCGGTGGCCCTCGACGTCGACGGTGTCGCCCTCGGCGGGGAGCCGGCCCAGCTGGGCGGCGACGAACCCGGCGACGGTCTCCCACCGGCCCTCGGGGACGGGGACGCCGGTGCGCTCGCGGACCTCGTCGGGGCGCAGCAGGCCGGAGACGTCCCAGCCGTCGCCGCGCCGGCGCAGCTGGCGCAGCGGCCGGTCGGTCTCGTCGGTGATCTCCCCGACCAGCTCCTCGACGATGTCCTCCAGGGTGACGATGCCGTGCGTGGCGCCCCACTCGTCGACCACCAGGGCCAGCTGCAGGCCCTCGTCGCGCAGCAGGTCCAGCAGCGGGTCCAGGTGCAGCGAGCTGGGCACGGCGAGCACCGGACGCGCCAGCTCGCCGGCGGTCACCGTGCCGCGGTCGTCCTCGGGGACGGCGACGGCCTGCTTGACGTGCACCAGGCCGGTGACGTCGTCCAGGTCGCCGTGCCAGACCGGGAACCGGCTCGCGCCGCTGGCGATCGCGGTGTCGATGACCTGCTGGGCGGTGGCGGTGTCGGGCAGGGTGACCAGCCGGGTGCGCGGGGTCATCACGTCGGTCGCGTACTTGTCGCGCAGGCCCAGCGAGCGGTCCAGCAGCCGGGCGGCGGTGGGGGACAGGTCGCCCTCCTCGGCGCTGCGCCGGGCGACCGCGGCCAGCTCGCCGGCGCCGCGGGCGTCGTCGAGCTCCTCGCGGGGCTCGAAGCCGAGCTTGCGGACGATGGCGTTGGCCAGCCGCTGCAGGGCGCGCACCACCACGCCGAAGACGGCGGTGAACGCGCGCATGCCGGGGGCGACGACCGAGGCGACGGTCAGCGGGCTGGCGATGGCCAGGTTCTTGGGGCCGAGCTCGCCGATGAGCATCTGCAGCGTGGTGGCCAGGGTGATGCCCAGGACGACGGCGACCGTGGTGGCCGCGGCGGGGGACAGGCCCAGCGACTCCAGCGGCCCGTCGATGAGCCCGCCGAGGGCCGGCTCGGCGAGGTAGCCCACGAGCAGCGTGGTCAGCGTGATGCCCAGCTGCGCGGCCGAGAGCTGGGTGGACAGCCCCTTCAGCGCCTCGACGACGCCGCCCGCACCCCGCCGTCCCTCGTCGGCGGCCTCCTGCGCCTGGCCGCGGTCGACGGTGGTGAAGGAGAACTCGGCGGCGACGAAGAACCCGGTGAGCACGGTGAGCAGCACCGCGGCGAGCAGGAGCAACCATTCGGACATCGGGTGCCAGGGTGGGGCCTGTGCACCGGCTGCGCGCGGTGGCGCGGTGTGCCCTTCAGGACAGCAGCTGCTCCACCCGGCGGGCCACGGCCAGCAGCGCGGCGTCCTCGCCGGGCAGGGTCTCCAGCGACAACCCGACCGGCAGCCCGGTGGGGCCGGTACCGCAGGGCAGGGACACCGCGGGCATGCCGGCGGTGGAGCCGGGCCCGGTGTTCTGGATGGTGGTGCCGAAGACCGGCACCTGCTCGCCGCCGAGGTCGGTGGTGTCGTCGTCGCCCAGCGGCGGGGCGGTCAGCGGCACGGTGGGGTAGACCAGCGCGTCCAGCCGGCCGCCGCCGTCCAGCTCGTGGGCGCTCGCGTAGGCCGCGCGCAGCTCCTCGCGCAGCTGCAGGCACTCGGCGTAGACCGACCCGGGCACCGGGTCGCCGACCGCGTGCTCCAGCGCCCCGCGGACGTCGGGGCTGACCACCCCGGCCACCAGCTCGTCGAAGGACGGCCCGGCCGGCAGCGACCCCAGGTAGGCGGGCAGGGTGCGCAGGACCTCGTGGAAGACGATGGGGAAGCCGCAGCGGGCGTCGAGCTCGTGCGCGGCGTCGACGTCGACCTCGACCAGCTCGACCCCGGCGTCGGCGAGCCGGTCCAGGGCGCGGCCGACCGCGTCGGCGACGTCGGCGGCCAGGCCGTCGAAGAACCCGGGCAGCGGGACGCCCAGGCGCAGCACGCGGGCGTGCGGCACGGTGGCCGGCGTGGCCCCTGCCACGACCTGGTCGAGCAGGACGAGGTCGGCCACGGTGCTGGTCAGCGCACCGACGGTGTCGCGGGTGCCGGACAGCCCGACGACGCCCTCCAGCCCGCCCCAGCGGCCGACGGTGGGTCGGTAGCCCACCACGCCGCAGTGCGCCGCGGGCACCCGCACCGACCCCCCGGTGTCGGTGCCGATGGCCACCGGCACGACGCCGGTGGCCACCGCGACGGCCGAGCCGCCGGAGGAGCCGCCGGCCGAGCGGGTGGGGTCGTGCGGGTTGCGGACCGGGCCGTAGGCGGCGTTGTTGCTGGTGATGCCGAACGCCAGCTCGTGCAGGTTGGTCTTGCCGACGACCTGGGCCCCGGCGGCGCGCAGCCGGGCGACGGCGTGGTGGTCCCGGCCGGGCCGCGAGCCGTGCAGGGCCGGCGTCCCGCCGCTGGTGGGCAGGTCGGCGACGTCCACGTTGTCCTTGACCGCGACCGGGATGCCGGCCAGCGGGCCCTCGGGGGCGGCGTCGGGGTCGGCTCGCCCGGGGTCGACGACGGCGAGGAAGGCGCCGAGGTCGTCGACGGCGTGCGCCCGGGCGGCGGCCGCGGCCAGCTGCTCGGCGGCGGTGCCACCGGTGCGGGCGCGGGCGAGGTCGAGGCGCTCGGTGCGGCTCACGGGGTCCACGGCCCTACAGCTGGGCCGCGACGACGGTGGCGACCGGCAGCGCCACGACGACGAACAGCCCGGACATCAGCCCGGCGGCGACGACCTGCCCGTCGCGCTGGATGGAGGCCACGGTGACCCCGCGCAGCACGACCAGGTCGATGAGGAACCGGAACAGGTACAGGGTGACGACGGCGATGAGCACGGTGGCGGCGAAGGCGGCCAGCCCCGCCCCCCAGCCGGTGAAGTCCCCGGCCACGCCGACCCGCACGACCAGCGACACCGCGACCAGGATGCCGGCGATCTCGAACGCCGCGGGCAGCGAGCCGGCCGCGATGCCGCGGCGGATGACCCCGCGGGTGACGACGTCGTGCAGGAAGTACACCCCGATGACCACGGCCAGGCCCAGGACGGCGAACACCACGGTGCTGGCCAGCCCGGTCTGCCAGGACGGCGAGCTGCCGATCAGCGAGCCGTTGAGGATGAGCCCCAGACCGAGGTAGAAGCCGGCCTCCACGACCCCGACGGCCACGTTGCCCTCGCGCATGGCCTGCACGTTGTCCACCCGCAGCAGCACGATCTTGTCCACCACGACCCGGGCGACCAGCAGCGCGACGAAGACCCAGGCGCCCTCGACGAGCAGGTTGGTGACGGCGCCCCAGCCGATCTCGTCGAACCGGTACTCCAGCGAGTTGAGCATCCCGACGACCAGGGCGGCCGACAGCGAGAGCCGCTGCACCATGTAGCCGGTGTTGCCGCGGCTGATGATCTCGGCGTTGTCGTCGAAGGAGGTCAGCGCGTTGACCAGGTACCAGAACGCGGCCACGAACGCGGCGACGACCACCACCTGCAGGGCGGCGATCGGCCAGTTGGCGAGGTAGTCGCGGGCGGTGTCGAGGAACATCAGGCTCCCTGCTGGGTGGGGCTGCCGTGGCCGACGACGTGCGGCACGAAGTGGCTCTGGTTGTCGGTGATCAGGCCGGCGCTCTCCCGGATGCCGAGGCCGGCGGGCTCGCCGTCGACCATCCAGATGCCGAGCACGGGGTGGTGGGAGCCGTCCGGGCCGGGGAAGTCCGGCAGCGGGGCGAAGGACTGCAGGACGTAGCCCTCCTCGCCGTAGCCGCCGCCGGTCGAGGCCAGCGTGCGGCCGTCCTCGTAGATGGTGATGTTGGCGCCCTCGCGGGACAGCAGCGGCTTGCGCACGTGCGACTCCTGCATCCACCCGGGGACGTCGTCGTCGGCGAAGTAGGCGGGCAGGATCAGCGGGCTGCGGGCGGGGTCGGTGCCGAACAGCTGCCAGAGCACCGGGAGCAGGCCCTTGTTGCTCCAGAGCATCTTCCAGGGGGCCTCGATCCACACGGTGCCGCCGGGGCGGGCCATGTCGGCGAAGGCGGCCCGGCCGAACTCCTCCTGGACGATCCACTCCCAGGGGTAGAGCTTGAAGAGGACGTCGATGTGCCGGCCGTCGGCGGGGTCGCCCTCGAAGAAGCCGCCGGTGGCCTCGTCCAGGGTGATCTGGTTCATCATGATCGACCGGGTGGCGTAGCGCGGCCGCCCGGCGTCGCGGACCTGGGTGCAGGCGTCGCGCATCAGGAACGTGTTGAACAGGTCCTCGCCGGACCGGTCGGCGCCGTCGCAGGCGAAGTAGACGACCGGGTCCTTGCGCAGGTCGCGCTCGATGAGCCCGAGGTTGCGCTCCCAGGCGCGGGTGAGCCGCTCGAAGACGGAGTTCCACTGGTCGGTGCCCTGGCCGGTGTCGCGGAACCACTCCCACTGCACGTACGCCGACTCCGGGAGGGAGGTGGGGGTGTCGGCGTTGAACTCCAGCAGCTGCGGACGGCGGAGGGTGGGGTCGGTGAGGGACTGCCGGCTGTCCCCGCCGTAGCGGACGTCGAACCGGCCGAAGACGCTCTGCTTGGAGGGCTCGTCGTTCCAGGTGCCGATGACCTGCGCGTGGGTGTACTCCGGGATGCCCATCCTCAGCATGAGCTCGGGGTGGGCGACCATGTGGTCGCCGGCCTCGACGCACATCTCGAACAGGGTGGCGGCGTCCCGCTCGAGCTGGGCGATCTCGACGGCGGTGAAGTCGTAGAACTCGCCCTCGCGCCAGTAGCTGGTGCTGCTGCCGTCGGGCAGCACGGTCTCCCAGTAGGTCAGGCCCTGGGCGGTGACGGTGTCCTGCCAGCCGGGGCGGACGACGCCGTCGTGGACGCGGCGCACCTCAGCTCCCCGAGGAGCCGAAGCCGCCGTGGCTGCTGCTGCCGCCGCCGTCGATGCTGGTGCCGAACCCGCCGGAGCGGCTGCCCCCGCTGCCGCTGGTGTAGCTGCCCGAGGAGGGCAGGCCGGCGTTGGCGCGGGCGGTCGAGTCGGTCGGGTTGATCGTGGTGCCGCCGGAGGGCACCACCGAGCCCCGGGACAGGGAGCGGCCGGGGGAGCCCAGCCAGATGAAGTAGCCCCCGCCGCCGCTGTAGCCGGAGTCGCAGTAGTCGTCGTCGACGACCTGGTTGGACTGGTCGACGCAGTAGGCGACCTCGTCCTCGCCGCTGGAGCAGCCCGACGCGGTGAAGGCCAGCACCATGGCCGCGGTGAGGGCGGGGACCCGGCGGAGACCGGTGGCGCGGTTCACGGCGCGGATCATGGCACAGGCACAGGTTCGCCTGCCGGAGGAACGCAGAAGGCCCGCTCCACGGGGGAGCGGGCCTTCTGGTGGTGGTCGGGGTGACAGGATTTGAACCTGCGGCCTCGTCGTCCCGAACGACGCGCGCTACCAAGCTGCGCCACACCCCGAGAGCCGTCCCGAAGCCTAACCCACCGTCTCCGGCGACCCGACGGGGGTGTCCCGGGCGACCAGGGTCAGCAGCGTCGCCTCGGGTGGGCAGCAGAACCGGTAGGGCGCGTAGGGGCTGGTCCCGAGGCCGGCGGACACGTGCAGCCAGGTGTCACCGGTCCACCGGTGCAGCCAGCGCGCCTTGTCCCGGCTGATGCCGCAGTTGGTCACCAGCGCGCCGTAGAAGGGCACCCGCAGCTGCCCGCCGTGGGTGTGCCCGGACAGCACCAGGTCGTGGCCGTCGGCGGCGAACCGGTCGAGCACCCGCGGCTCGGGGGAGTGCACCAGACCCAGCCGGAGGTCGGCACCGGGGTCGGTCGGGCCGGCGACGGCGTCGTAGTCGTCGCGCTCGAGGTGCGGGTCGTCGACCCCGCGGACGGCGATCGTGCGCCCGTCGACCTCGACGGTGACGCCTGCGTTGGTGACGTCGGCCCAGCCGCGGGCGGTCATCCCGTCGCGCAGGTCGCGCCAGGGCAGCTCGTCTCCGTGCACCCGCTTGTGGTCGGTCTTGAAGTACTTGAGCGGGTTCTTCGGCCGGGGCGCGAAGTAGTCGTTGCTGGCCAGGCAGAACAGGCCCGGCCGGTCCAGCAGCGGCTCCTGCGCGGCCAGCACGATCGGCACGGTGTCGTGGCCGGCCAGGTTGTCGCCGGTGTTGACCACCAGGTCGGGGTCCAGGGCGTCCAGCGCGGCCACCCAGTCCCGCTTGGCGGTCTGCGCGGCGGTCATGTGCAGGTCGGACAGGTGCAGCACGGTCAGCGGCCGCTGGCCCTCCGGCAGCACGGGCACGGTGAACCGGCGCAGCGTCCAGTGCACCCGCTCGACCAGGCTGGCGTAGCCGACGGTGGCGGCACCCGCGCCGAGGAGGGCGGCGGGGACGGCGAGGGCGGGGCGCACGCGGGGAGCTTAGGTGCCAACCCGGTTGGCGGCCCGTGGGACGCTGGTCGTCGTGCCCGACCTCAAGAGCAAGCTGCGCGACGACCTCACCACGGCCATGAAGGCCCGTGACGAGCTGACCACCGCCACCCTGCGCATGGTGCTGGCCGCGGTCAGCGCCGAGGAGGTGGCCGGCAAGGAGGCCCGCGAGCTGTCCGACGACGAGGTGCAGGCGGTGCTGCGGCGCGAGGCCAAGAAGCGCCGCGAGGCCGCCGAGGCGTTCGCCGGCGCCGGGCGGTCCGAGCAGGCCGCGCGCGAGCAGGCCGAGGGCGACGTCGTCGCGGCCTACCTGCCCGCCCAGCTGTCCGACGAGGACCTGGCCGCGCTGGTCGCCGAGGTCGTCGCCGCCACCGGGGCCAGCGGCATGGGCGACATGGGCAAGGTGATGGGCCGGGCGAACGGGCAGGTCGCCGGGCGCGCCGAGGGCGGCCGGGTGGCCGCGGAGGTGCGCCGCCAGCTGTCCGCCTGACCCGGACGCGCTGATCCCGGACGCGCTGACCCGGACGCGACGAGGGCCGGACGACCTCCTGGTCGTCCGGCCCTCGTCGTCGGTGCTGTCGGGTGTCAGCCGGGTTGGCCGTCCCCGTTGGTGTCCGGGGCGTTCGGGTCCACCGGGGGTGCCGGCTGGCCCTCCGTGGGTGCCGCCGGCGGCACCGCGGAGCCGTTGCTCACCTGCACCTGCACCGAGCCGCCGCGCTGCACCCGCGTGCCCGGCGCCGGGCTGACCCCGAGGAAGGTGCCGGCCGGCTGGTCGGAGTCCACGCTCACCTGGCCGCCGTAGCGCAGCCCCGCGCCGGTGATCGCCGACTGGCACTCGCTGGACGAGCCGCAGGTCGGCACCAGCACGGTGTTGCCGTTGGCCACCGTGGCGTCGGCGGCGGGGAACTCCTGGGCGGGTTCGTTCGCCAGGATCGGCGACATCGCGTCGTTGAAGATCGTCGCGGGCTTGTTGCCGCCGAAGCCGCCGACGTTCTGGTTCCCGATGGGGTTGAAGACCATCACGCTGGCGGTGTAGCGCGGCGTCGAGCCGATGAAGCTGACCGAGACGTTGCCCTGCGACGTACCCGTCTTGCCGGCGATCTGGTGGCCCGGGATGGCGGCCCGGCGGGCGGTGCCGTAGGAGGCCACGGTGTCGCCGATCATCATCTGGTTCATCGTCGACGCGACGCCGGAGGGGATGGCGTCCTGGTTGCAGGAGTCGCCGGTGTTGACCACGGTGCCGTCGGCCAGGGTGGCCGGGGCCCCGGTGGGGTCGGTGATCGAGATGACCGGGTTCGGGTCGCACTGGGTGCCGCCCGAGGCCAGCGTGGAGTACGCCGAGGCCAGGTCCAGCGGGCTGGTCGCGTACGGGCCCAGGGTGAACGACCCCTGGTTCTCGGCGATGATCTGGTCGGCCGGGGTCTGGTTGGCCCGGTCGAAGTGCATGCCCATCCGCTCGGCCATCCGGACCGGGGCCTCGACGGAGCCGAGGGCGTCCTCCAGCGCGACGAAGTAGGTGTTCGACGAGCGCACCAGCGCCTGCTCGAGGTCGAGCGTGCCGGGGTAGTTGCCGGCGTTGACGACGCAGTACGGGGAGGAGGCGTTCCGGTTCCCCGTGGCGTTGCAGCCACCCCGGTAGACCCGGGACACGTAGGGGTCGCTGGTGGTGATCGTGTAGTACTGCGAGTAGCCCTGCTCCAGGGCGGCCGCGGCGGTGAACACCTTGTAGGTGGAGCCGGCGCCCTTGCTGGCCACCGCGTTGAAGTTCACCGACTCGCACGCCGGGTTGTTGGCGTCCGAGCAGAACTGCCGGTTGTTGGCCATCGCCAGCAGGTGCCCGGTGCCGGGCTCGACCACGGTGTAGGTGCCGACCAGTGCATCGCCCATGGGCAGGGTGTTGAGGATGCCCTGCTCGCCGGCGGCCTGCATGTCCGGCCGCAGCGTGCTCTGGATGGTGTAGCCGCCGTTGTCGATCTGCTGCTGGGTCATGCCCAGGTCGTTGATGAGGTGGCCCTCGAGGTAGTCGCAGAAGAAGCCGCCGATGCTGGCGTTGACGCAGCCGTTCGACGGGGGCTGGCCCTCGGCGGTGACGACCGGCTGGGCCAGGGTGTCGGCCAGCTCCTGGTCGCTGATGTGGCCCAGCGTGTGCATCCGGTTGAGCACCTGGTCGCGGCGGGTCTGCGCGTTCTCCGGGTTGGCCAGCGGGTCGTCGTTGGTCGGGCTCTGCACCAGCCCGGCCAGCACCGAGGCCTGCGGCAGGGTCAGGTCGGCCGCGTTGACCGAGAAGTAGCGCTGCGAGGCGGCCTGGATGCCGTAGGCGCCGGCGCCGAAGTAGGCGATGTTGAGGTAGCGGGTGAGGATCTCGTCCTTGGAGTAGGTCTCCTCCAGGGCCAGCGCCAGCCGCGCCTCGCGCAGCTTGCGGCCGACGGTCTGCTCGTCGGCGGCCTCGCGCTCCTCGGGGGTGTCGGCGGTCTGCAGCAGGGTCTGCTTGACCAGCTGCTGGGTCAGCGTCGAGCCGCCCTCCTCGACGCCGCCGGCGGCGAGGTTGGTGACCAGCGCGCGCAGGGTGCCCTGCACGTCGAGGCCGTTGTGCTCGTAGAACCGGCTGTCCTCGATGTCGACCAGGGCCTGCTTCATGATCGGCGAGATCTGGTCGGCGGTCACCGGGGTGCGGTTGTTCTCGTAGAAGTGCGTGATGACCGTGCCGTCGGCCGCGAGCACCGTCGTCATGCCGTTCGGCGTCTGGTCGGTCAGCTCCACCGGCAGCGCGTCCAGAAGCGAGGCGGAGTTGCGGGCGACCAGCCCGCTCCCGCCGACGAAGGGCAGCATCATGCCCGCGACCAGCGCGCCGGCGACCACGATGGTCGCCGCGAGCTTGGCCAGCGTGCCGGCTCTGGAGGGTGCACGGGTCTCGGACATCGCCAGCCAAGGTACCTGCCGGGATCACCCGATCGGGCGTGTCGAGGCGGACGCGCGGACCGTGCGGTCACACCCGTCCCGGGCGGCTCAGGGCCGGGCGGGCAGGATCCGCGAGCGCGGGGTGCCGGTGCCGGTGTCGCCGTCCGCGGCGGTCAGCGCGGCGGCCATGACCGCCAGGTCGTCCAGGTCGTGCACGTCCCCGGCGGCGGCGGGCACCGCGCGGACGGCGACGTCGGGGTGCGCGCGGGCGAACCGGTCGGCCAGGCGCTGCTCCCGGGCGGCCTGCGCCATCCGGTCGGCGTGCACCCGCAGCGCGCCGGCGGCCAGCTTGGCGCCCTTCCCGCCGGCCTCCGCGACCGCCTCGGCCGCGGCCTCGGCGCGGGTGGCCGACAGCGCCGTGGTGGCCGGCGGGTGGGTGCGGTTGAGCACCAGGCCGGCCAGCGGCATGCCCTCGGCGGAGAGCCGGTCGACGAAGTAGGAGGCCTCGCGCAGCGCGTCGGGCTCGGGGGTGGCGACCACCAGGAACGCCGTCCCGGGCTGCTTGAGCAGCTCGTAGGTCGCCGTGGCGCGCTCGCGGAACCCGCCGAACATCGAGTCCAGCGCCGCGATGAACGTGGCGATGTCGCCCAGCAGCTGACCGCCGAGGATCTTGGAGATGACCCGGCTGAACAGCCCGAACCCGGCGCTGACCATCCGCAGCCCGGCCCGGCCACCGGCCCGCGCGGGGGCGGTCAGCACCCGGATCATCGTGCCGTCGAGGAAGCGGGAGAGCCGGTCGGGGGCGTCGAGGAAGTCCAGCGCCGACCGGGACGGCGGGGTGTCGACGATGATCAGGTCCCAGGTGTCGCGGGCCCGCAGCTGGCCCAGCTTCTCCATGGCCATGTACTCCTGCGTCCCGCCGAAGGAGGACGACAGCGCCTGGTAGAAGGGGTTGGCCAGCACCTGCTCGGCCCGCTCCGGGGTGGAGTGCGCGACCACGACGTCGTCGAAGGTCCGCTTCATGTCCAGCATCATCGCGTGCAGCTCGCCGGGGCCCCCGGTCTCGACCCGGCGGGGTTCGTTGTCCAGCTCGGCCAGGCCGAGGGACTGCGCGAGCCGCCGCGCCGGGTCGATGGTCAGCACCACGACCGAGCGCCCGGCGGCCGCGGCGGCCAGGCCGAGGGCCGCCGACGTGGTGGTCTTGCCGACCCCGCCGGCACCGCAGCACACGATGATGCGGGTGGCCGGGTCGCGCACCACGGCGTCGAGCTCGAGACCGGCGCTCACCGGAGCACCTCCAGCCGGGAGGCGAGCTCCTGCAGGGCGCCGAGGTCGACCGGGCCGGTGACCAGGGGCAGCTCGGTGACCGGGCGGCCGAGCTCGGCGACCCGGCCGCGCAGCGCGTCCTGGGACTGCCAGCGGCGGGCGTGCTCCACCGCCTCCTCCGCCAGGCCCGCGGCGACCGCCGGGTCGTCGGGCAGCCCGCCGGCGGCCAGCGCGGGGGCCAGCTCGGCGGCGGTCAGGCGGCCCTCGGCGGCGCGGGCCAGGCTCGCGGCCGGCAGCAGCGGCTCGGTGGCCATGTTCACCAGCACCGACCCGACCGGCAGGCCGGTGGCCGTCAGCTCGGCGATGGCGTCGGCGGTCTCCTGCACGGGCATCTCCTCCAGGAGCGTCACCAGGTGGACCGCCGTCTGCGGCGACCGCAGCACCGCCATGACGCCGTCGCTCTGGGCCTTGATCGGCCCGGAGCGGGCCAACCCGGCGACCTCGTCGGTCACGTTGAGGAAGCGGGTGATGCGGCCGGTGGGCGGGGCGTCGACGACGACGGCGTCGTAGACCCGGCGGCCGTCGACCTTGCGGGTCACGGCCTCCTTGATCTTCCCGGTGAGGAGCACGTCGCGCAGGCCCGGGGCGATGGTGGTGGCGAAGTCGATCGCACCCATCCTCCGCAGCGCCCGGCCTGCGCGCTTCATGGAGTAGAAGAGCTCCAGGTACTCCAGCAGAGCCTCGTCCAGGTCGATGGCCAGCGCCTTGACCTCGCCCCCGCCGCGGGCGACGGCGACCCGGCGCTCCTCGTAGGGCAGCGGCGGGGTGTCGAACAGCTGGGCGATGCCCTGCCGCCCCTCGGTCTCCACCAGCAGGGTGTGCCGCCCCCCGGCGGCCAGGGCCAGGGCCAGCGCGGCGGCGACCGTGGTCTTGCCCGTGCCTCCCTTGCCGGTGACGACGTGGCAGCGCACGGGCGGGTCGGTCGTCACGGGGACGAGCCTACGAGCGCGGGGGCCGTCCGGGCACGTCGCGGCCGGGGAGGCTAGCGTCCCGGGCCATGAGCGAACGGACCACGTGGGAGTACGCCACCATCCCGCTGCTGACCCACAACACCAAGGCCATCCTCGACTCCTGGGGCGTCGACGGCTGGGAGCTGGTCACCGTGCTGCCCGGTCCCGGCGGCGGCGACCAGCTGGTCGCCTACCTGAAGCGGCCCTCGGCGTGAGCGAGCCGCAGAGCTGGCACGCCCGCCTGGCGGAGCTGGGCCTGCGGCTCCCGCCGGTGGCCGCGCCGGTGGCCTCCTACGTCCCGGCGGTGCGCACCGGCAACCTGGTGATGACCAGCGGCCAGCTGCCCTTCGTCGACGGCGGCCTGCGCCGCACCGGCAAGGTCGGCGGCTCGGTGGAGGCCGAGGACGCCGCCCACGACGCCAAGGTGTGCGCGCTGAACGCGCTGGCCGCCGTCGACGACCTGGTCGGTCTGGACGCCGTGGCCCGGGTGGTCCGGGTGGTGGGCTACGTGGCCTCCGCCGAGGGCTTCACCGGGCAGCCGCGGGTGATCAACGGCGCCTCCGAGCTGATCGGCAAGGTGTTCGGCAAGGACGGGGAGCACGCCCGGTCCGCCGTCGGCGTCGCCGAGCTGCCCCTGGGCGCGCCGGTCGAGGTCGAGCTCACCGTCGAGCTGCGCTGATCCCGGTGGCGCCGGCCGCGCAGACCCCCGCGCAGCCGCGCCAGGCGGCGACCGTGCTGCTGCTGCGCGACGGCCCGGCGGGCGTCGAGGTGCACCTGCAGCGGCGCACCCGGGGCATGCCGTTCGCCGGTGGGATGACCGCCTACATCGGCGGCGGCGTCGACCCGCGGGACGGCGGGGCCGACCTGGACTGGGTGGGTCCGGGCCCGGCCGCCTGGGCCCGCACCTGGGGCTGCGACGAGGCGACGGCCCGCGGGCTGGTCTGCGCCGCGGTGCGGGAGACCTTCGAGGAGGCCGGCGTGCTGCTGGCCGGGCCGGCGTCCGGCGGGGTCGTGCCCGACGTGTCGGGGGCCGGGTGGGAGGCCCAGCGGCGGGCGCTGCTGACCCGCGAGCTGGCGCTCTCGGAGCTGCTGGCCGCCCGCGGTCTGGCGCTGCGCTCGGACCTGCTGCGGCCCTTCGCGCACTGGATCACCCCGCCCGAGGAGCCCCGCCGCTACGACACCAAGTTCTTCGCCGCGGCGCTGCCGGCGGGCCAGGAGGCGCAGGACGTCTCCGGCGAGGCCGACGAGGCGGGCTGGTCGACCCCCGCGGCGGCCCTGGCCGAGCACGCGGCGGGGACCCGGCCGATGCTGCCGCCGACGATCCACACCCTGGGCCAGCTGGCCGGGTTCCCCGACGTCGCCGCGGTGCTGGCCGGCAGCCCGCCCGCGCCGCTGGAGCCGATCAGCCCGACGTTCGCCGAGGACCCCGACGGCCAGACGTGGGCCGTGCTCCCCGACGGCACCCGCATCCGCATGGTGGTGCCGCTGTAGACGCGCGAGGCCCAGGACCCGACGGGTCCTGGGCCTCGGTCGTGCGGAGTCGGGACGGCTAGCGCGCGCGGCGGCGCAGGCGCTCCTCGTCGAGGACGACGACGGACTTGCCCTGCAGCTGGATCCAGCCGCGGTGCACGAAGTCGGCCAGCGCCTTGTTCACCGTCTCGCGGGAGGCACCCACCAGCTGGGCCAGCTCCTCCTGGGTGAGGTCGTGCTTGACCCGCAGGCCCTCGTTCTCGCGCGACCCGAACCGGTCGGCCATCTGCAGCAGCGCCTTGGCCACGCGGCCGGGGACGTCGGTGAAGATCAGGTCGCCGAGGGAGTCGTTGGTGCGGCGCAGCCGACGGGCCAGCACCTGCAGGAGGCGCTCGCCGACCTCGGGGTGGGCCTCGATCCAGGGCCGCAGCATCTGCTGGGGCATCTTGGCCAGCCGCACGTCGGTGACCGCGGTGGCGGTCGCCGTGCGCGGGCCGGGGTCGAACACCGACAGCTCGCCGAACTGGTCGGAGGGGCCCATCACGGCCAGCACGTTCTCGCGGCCGTCGGGGGAACGACGGGACAGCTTGATCTTGCCCGCCAGCACCACGTACAGGCTGTCACCGGGCTCGCCCTCGTTGAAGACCACCCGCCCGCGGGGCAGGCTCACGGTCTCCAGGCCGCTCGCCGTGGGCTCCGCGGCTTCGGCCGACAGCCCCTGGAACAGACCGGACTGGGCAAGGACCTCGTCCACCAGTGCACCTCTCGTACGACGTCATGGCGGGTGCAGTGACACCCACGTCCGGGGCGAGTCTAGGGCCTGTGGGCAGACCCACAATGCGGAGCGTCACCGGACTGCCCACGACGGGTGGGCCGGGGGTCAGTCGGACGAGCGCTGCGCGGTGACGGCCTCGGTGCCGCGGACCACCCGTCCACGGCGCCGTCCGCGCCACCGGTCCATCGCCCGCCGGATGCCCGAGGTGGCCAGCGCGTCGACGTCGCCGGGCGTGGCGGTGGCCAGGAACTCCTCGACCTGGCGCTGCGACGTGGGCCGCCGCAGCGGCTCCTCGACCCGCTCCATGACCAGCAGGAACGCGATCACCAGCGGCGGGAACAGGATGACGATGAGGGCGACCACCCAGCACCTCCTCGGCTCGGGACGGCGGCCCGGCCACCCCGCGGGACGGGAGGGCCAGGTGGGACCAGGATGACAGAACGCCGCCGTCGGTGCCCCCGCCTACCCTCGATCGCGTGTCCGCACCCGCTCCTCCCGTGCCGTCCCGGCCGGCCCGCGCCGTCCGGCTGGGCCTGCCCCCGTTCGACGACGGGGAGACCCCGCTGGGCCGCACCCGGCGGGCCCGGCGGATGGCGCGGGAGCTGGCGCTGATCCACCCCGACGCGCACTGCGAGCTGGACTTCACCACGCCGCTGGAGCTGCTGGTGGCCACCGTGCTGTCCGCGCAGACCACCGACCGCACGGTCAACACGGTCACGCCCACGCTGTTCGCCCGGTACCGCACCGCCGCCGACTACGCCGCCGCCGACCGCACCGAGCTGGAGACCATCCTCAAGCCGACCGGCTTCTTCCGGGCCAAGGCCAACTCGGTGCTGGGCCTCGGCCGGGCGCTGGTCGAGCAGTTCGACGGCGAGGTGCCGGCGCGGCTCGAGGACCTGGTCACCCTGCCCGGGGTGGGCCGCAAGACCGCCAACGTGGTGCTCGGCAACGCCTTCGGGGTGCCGGGGCTGACCGTCGACACCCACTTCGGCCGGCTGGTCCGCCGGTTCGGCTGGACCGCCGAGGAGGACCCGGTCAAGGTCGAGGCGCAGGTCGCCGACCTGGTCCCGAAGAAGGAGTGGACCGACTTCTCCCACCGGGTGATCTTCCACGGGCGGCGGGTCTGCCACGCCAAGAAGCCGGCCTGCGGCGCCTGCGGGCTGGCCCGCTCCTGCCCGTCCTTCGGTCTCGGGCCGCTGGACCCGCTGGCCGCGGCCAAGCTGGTCAAGGGCCCGGCCGCCTCGGACACGCTGTGAGGCGCGCGCTGCTGGCCGCGGCCGCGCTGGTCCTGCTCGCCGGCTGCACCGGTTCCCCGGACCCGGCGGCCGGCCCGTCGTCGGACCCGGCGGTGCAGGACGTCGACACCGCGCTGCAGTCCTGCCCCGAGCAGACCGGCGACACCGTGGAGGCGACCGACGCGCTGCCGCCGATGTCCTTCGACTGCATCGGCGGGGGCACGCTGGACCTGTCCCGGGCGCCGGGCACGCCGATGGTGCTCAACCTCTGGGGTTCCTGGTGCGGGCCGTGCCGCGAGGAGCTGCCGGTCGTGCAGCAGCTGGCCGACGCGGCGGGCTCCCGGTTGCTCGTCGCGGGCGTCAACAGCGGCGACTCGCTCACCGCGGCCGACTCCTTCGCCGCCGACGCCGGCGTCACCTTCCCCAACGCCTTCGACAAGTACCGCGACCTGATGGCCGAGCTGGGCATCAACAACCTGCCCTACACCTACTTCGTCGCCGCCGACGGCACCCTGGCCTACACCCAGATCGGGCCGGTGCAGGACCTGGCCGAGTTCGAGCAGCTGGTCGCCGACCACCTCGGCGTCACCCTGTGAGCCCGGACCTGACCGGGGTCCCCGAGCACGTCCGGGCGCTGCTCGCCGCGGCCGACGAGCTGCCGCTGCGGCACCGCACGGGCGGGGCGAGCGGCACCGCCCGGCGCTCGGCGGTGCTGGTCCTCTTCGGGCGGACACCCCGTGGCGACGACCTGCTGCTCATCGAGAAGTCCGACCGGCTGCGCACGCACGCCGGCCAGCCGGCCTTCCCGGGGGGTGGGGCCGAGGCGGGGGAGGACTACCCGGTCGCGACGGCGCTGCGCGAGGCGCACGAGGAGGCCGGGGTGGACCCGGCGTCGGTGCGGGTGCTGGGGGTGCTGCCCGAGCTGTACCTGGGGCCCAGCGACAACGTCGTCGTCCCCGTCGTGGGCTGGTGGGACGACCCCCGCGAGACCGTCACCGGCGACCCCTTCGAGGTCGCGCAGGTCGCCCGGGTGCCGCTGGCCCAGCTGGTCGACCCGGCCCGCCGGTTCCGGGTGCGGCACCCCTCGGGCTACGTCGGCCCGGCCTTCGACGTCGCCGGGATGGTGGTGTGGGGGTTCACCGCCGGTGTGCTGGACGCCGTCCTCACCGCGGCCGGGGTCGCCCGGCCCTGGGACACTGCCGACGTCCGTGACCTCGCCCCCGAGCAGGAGCGGGTGCGCGGGCGCCGCGACGTCGTCGAGGAGCCCGCCGACCGCGCCGCGCCGACGGTCGCCGACGAGCCGCGCTCCACAGCTGCGCCGCGTACGGTCCTCGGGCGATGACGTCGAACCGAGCGCGCGTGCTGGTGGCCGCGGTGCTGCTCGCCCTGGGTCTTGTGGGCTGCAGCAACCGCACCCCCGCCACGCCCGAGGCGACCCGCACCCCCGACGCGGGCGTGGGCGAGGTGACCACCGACGCCGAGGGCGTCCAGGAGGTCACCATCGAGACCGGCGACGACTACGTCTTCACCCCCGACGCGTTCACCGTCGCCCCCGGGACGGTGCGGCTGACGGTCACCAACACCGCCACGCAGCTGACCCACAACTTCATGTTCACCACCGGGGCGGGTCCGGCGGACATCACCGAGCAGATCCCGCTGCTGGCCCCCGGCCAGAGCGAGACCATCGAGTTCACGGTGACCCAGCCGGGCGACTACCCCTTCGAGTGCACCTTCCACACCGCGCTCGGGCAGGTCGGGACCATGACGGTCAGCGGGGCGGCGGCGTCGCCCTCGGCGAGCGGCTGACCGGTGTCCCTCGTCGACCTGGTGCTCATCGCGCTGGCCCTGCTGTTCGCCCTCTCGGGCTTCCGGCAGGGCCTGATCGTCTCGGCGGCGTCGTTCATCGGCTTCTTCGGCGGCGCCGTGGCCGGGGCGCAGCTGTCCGGGCCGGTGGCCGACGAGCTGGGCGGGTCGACGCTGTCGCGGGTGTTCGTGGCCCTGGTCGTCGTCCTCGCGGGGGCGCTGCTGGGCCAGCTGGTGGCGGGCTGGCTCGGGCGGGCCATCCGGAAGAAGGTCACCTGGGAGCCGGCGAAGATCGTCGACTCGGTGGCCGGTGCGCTGATCTCCGCGGTCGCGGTGCTGCTGGTCGCGTGGATGGTGGCCACCCCGCTGGCCAACTCCGCCTTCCCGGCCGTGGCCAGCCAGGTGCGGCAGTCCACGCTGGTGCAGGCCGTCGACCGCGGCGTGCCCTCCGGCGTCCGGTCGCTGTACGACTCGCTGCGCGAGGCCATCGACCGCCGCGGGCTGCCCGACGTCCTCGACCCGCTCACCCCCACCCAGGTGCGCGACGTGCCGGTGCCGGACCAGACGCTGGCGCAGAGCGCCGTCGTCGGCCAGGTGCAGGGCTCGGTGGTCAAGATCAGCGGGGTCGCGCCCTCGTGCTCGCGGCAGATCGACGGCTCGGGCTTCGTCTTCGCCGACGAGCGGGTGATGACCAACGCCCACGTGCTGGCCGGCGTCACCGACCCCGTGGTGACCGCCGAGGGCGAGACCTACGACGCCGTCCCGGTCTACGTCGACGAGGAGACCGACGTGGCCGTCCTCGCCGTCCCGGGGCTGCCGCAGGTGCCGCTGGACTTCGCGGCCGACCCGGTCGGCTCGGGCTCCGACGCGATCATCATGGGCTACCCCGGGGGTGGCGGGCTCTACGTCGGCGCCGCCCGGGTGCGCGACCGCGGGGCCATCAGCGGCCCGGACTTCCGTTCCCAGCAGACGGTGGTCCGCGACGTCTACGCCCTCTACGGGCAGGTCCGCGCGGGCAACTCCGGCGGCCCGCTGCTGGCCGCCGACGGGTCGGTGCTCGGGGTGGTCTTCGCCTCGGCCGTCGACGACCCGAACACCGGCTACGCGCTCACCGACGCCGAGGTGGCCGACGCCGTCACCCAGGGCAGCACCGCCACCACCCCGGTCGACACCGGGCCCTGCGAGTGATCAGCGGGCCCAGGCCGCGATCGCGTCGCTGACGACGTCGGGGGTCTCCTCGTGCGGGAAGTGGCCCACGCCGGCCAGCTCCCGCCACTCGTAGGCCCCGGCCACGTAGCGGCCCGACCCGGCGGCGGTGCGCGGCAGCACGCAGGGGTCCAGCGTGCCGTGCAGCTGCAGCGTGGGCGCGGTGACCGGCGCGGTCATCCGGCGGGCGTACCGCAGCCCGTCGGGGCGGAACTGGGAGCGGAAGGCCCAGCGGTGGAACTCCATCGCCCCGTAGGCGGCCTGCGGGATGCGGGCCGCGTCCCGGTAGCGGGCCACCGCGTCGGCGAAGTCGGCGGTGTGCACCCAGCCCGGGCCGGCCCACCGGCGCAGCAGGTCGGCGACCGGGTCGTCGTCGTCGCGGGTCAGCCGGCGCTCGGGGAGCCGGGGCAGCTGGTAGCGCAGCGCGTAGCGCGAGGCGTGCCGCTGGGCCGCGTCGGTCATGCCCGACCGCAGCTCCCGGGGGTGCGCCGAGGAGACGACCACCAGCCCGCGCACCGTGCGGGGGTGCAGCGCGGCCATCGTCCAGGCCACCAACCCGCCCCAGTCGTGGCCGACCACCACCGCGTCGGGCTCGCCCAGGGCGCGCACCACCGCGGCCACGTCGGCCGCCAGGGTGGGCAGATCGTAGCCGCGCGGGGGCTTGTCGCTGCCCCCGTAGCCGCGCAGGTCCACCGCCACCGCCCGGAAACCGGCGTCGGCCAGCGCGGTGAGCTGGTGCCGCCAGGCCCACCAGAACTGCGGGTAGCCGTGCACCAGCAGGACCAGCGGGCCATCGCCGGCCTCGGCGGCGTGCAGCCGGACGCCGTTGGCGGAGATGTCGCGGTGCCGCCAGGGGCCCGGGACCAGCGCGCTGGTCGCGTCGGGTGCACTCACCCCAGGCGGGCGTGCGGGGCGGCGCGCTCGATGTGGCCGTCGCGGACCACCGGCAGGTCGTGCTGGCGCTGGCCCGGGGCCTCGCGCCGCATGACGTCGGGCAGGTCCTTGAGCGTCTCGATGGTGCGCTCGGGCTTGCGGAACTTCTTCGTGGTCCGGATGCCGACCAGCACCAGCAGCCCCGCCAGCAGGAGCAGGACCCCGAAGACGATGAAGTAGGACACGAAGCGGGGCAGGCCCAGCCAGGTGAGCAGCTCGGCGATGCCGATGAACAGGAAGATCGAGCAGTACAGGGCCATCACGCCGCCGACGGCGACGAGCCCGCCGCCGAGGCCTACCTTCTTGACCGACCCGCCGATCTCGGCCTTGGCCAGCTCGACCTCGTTGCGGATCAGGGTGGAGACGTCGGACATGGCGCTCTGCACCAGCGAGCCGACGGAGGGCTCCTCGGGGCCGACCGGCTGACCGGACAGTCGAGTGGTGGGGGCGCTGTGGGCCACGGGTTCTCCTCGGCGGTGCGACGCGGCGGGACCGCGCTGTCGAACCATGATCGTGCCTCATCCGGGCCCCACCGGCCCGACGTGGAGTGCGCGGGGGCCGGGACCCGGCCCCCGCGCACCCCGGGTCAGTCCTCCGAGGAGGCGGGCATCCGCTGCCCGATGAGGTCCATCACCGAGGAGTCGGTCAGCGTGGACACGTCGCCGAGCTCGCGGTTCTCGGCGACGTCGCGCAGCAGGCGGCGCATGATCTTGCCCGAGCGGGTCTTGGGCAGCTCGGCCACGACCATGATCTGCCGGGGGCTGGCGATCGGGCCGATCTCCTTGCGCACGTGCTGGCGCAGCTCCTTCACCAGGTCCTCGCCGGAGTCCTCCGCGCCGCCGCGCAGGATGACGAAGGCGACGATGCCCTGCCCGGTGGTGGGGTCGGTGGCGCCGACGACCGCGGCCTCGGCCACCGTCGGGTGGCTGACCAGCGCCGACTCCACCTCGGTGGTGGAGATGCGGTGCCCGGACACGTTCATCACGTCGTCCACCCGGCCGAGCAGCCAGATGTCGCCGTCCTCGTCGAGCTTGGCGCCGTCCCCGGCGAAGTACACCGAGGTGCCGTAGCGGGACCAGTAGGTGTCCACGTACCGCTCGTCGGAGCCCCAGATGGTGCGCAGCATCGACGGCCACGGCTCGGTGAGCACCAGGTAGCCGGTGGCGCCGGGCTGCACCGGCTTGCCCTCCTCGTCGACCACCGACGCCGAGATGCCGGGCACCGCGCGCTGGGCCGAGCCGGGCTTGGTGGCCACCACGCCGGGCATCGGGGCGATCATGTGCGCGCCGGTCTCGGTCTGCCACCAGGTGTCCACGACCGTCGCCGTCCCGCCGCCCACGACCTTGCGGTACCAGAGCCAGGCCTCGGGGTTGATCGGCTCGCCGACCGAGCCCAGCACCCGCAGGGTCGAGGTGTCGAAGGGCTCCAGCTCCTGGGCGCCCCACTTCATGAACGTGCGGACGACGGTCGGGGCGGCGTAGAGGATGGTCACGCCGTACTGCTGCACTATCTCCCACCAGCGGCCGCGGTGCGGGGTCTCCGGGGTGCCCTCGTACATCACCGAGGTGGCGCCGTTGGAGAGCGGGCCGTAGACGATGTAGGAGTGGCCGGTCACCCAGGCCACGTCGGCGGCGCACCAGAAGACGTCGGTGTCGGCCTTGAGGTCGAAGGTGCCCCAGTGGGTGAAGGAGACCTGGGTCAGGTAGCCGCCGGAGGTGTGGAGGATGCCCTTGGGCTTCGCCGTCGTGCCCGAGGTGTACATGATGTAGAGCGGGTGCTCGGCGTCGAAGGGCTGCGCCTCGTGCTCGGGCGACTGGCCGTCGACCAGGTCGTGCCACCACTGGTCGCGGCCCTCGGTCCACTCGACGTCCTGCTCGGTCCGCTTGACCACCAGGACGTGCTCGACCCCGCCGACCTTGGTCAGCGCCTCGTCGACGGCGGGCTTGAGCGCCGACGGGGCGCCGCGGCGGAAGCCGCCGTCGGCGGTGATGACCACCTTGGCGCCGGCGTCCTCGATGCGGGAGGCCAGCGCGTCGGGGGAGAAGCCGCCGAACACGACCATGTGGACGGCGCCGATGCGGGCGCAGGCCAGCATGGAGATGACCGCCTCGGGGATCATCGGCAGGTAGATCGCCACCCGGTCGCCGGCCTGCACGCCGAGGGACAGCAGCGCGTTGGCGGCCTTGCTGACCTCGTCCTTGAGCTGGGCGTAGGTGATGGTGCGGGTGTCGCCGGGCTCGCCCACCCAGTGGTAGGCCACCTTCTCGCCGTTGCCGGCGGCGACGTGCCGGTCCACGCAGTTGGCGGCGACGTTGAGCTCACCGCCGACGAACCACTTCGCGAAGGGCGGGTTGCTCCAGTCCAGGACCTCGTCCCACGGCTTGGTCCACTCCAGGCGCTGCGCCGCCTCGGCCCAGAAGCCCAGCCGGTCCTCCTCCGCGCGCCGGTAGGTGTCGGCGGTGACGTTGGCGTGCGCCGCGAGCTCGGCGGGGGGCTCGAACACCCCGCCGGCGGGGATCTCGTCGGTCAGGCTGTGGGCCTCGCTCATCGCTACCTCGCATCGGTCGACGGGTCGGGCGTCGGCCGGCGGAGGTCCGGCGACGCTGCCTCGTGCACGACCCTAGTGACCGCCGTGACCCCCGTCTCGCCGGGCGCAGCGCCGCCGCAACCCCCGGCTCAGGCGGTGCGGTCCCGCTCGACGAGCTCCAGGTAGGCGTCGCTGTAGCACTGCAGGCCGGCGGCGACCCGCGACGCCTCGGCCGAGACCGACCCGTGCGCGGCCGGGAGCGCGGCGCTGGCCCGCACCGCGGCGGTCACCTCGCCGACGGCGGCCAGGTGGGCGCGGGCGGCGTCGGCCAGCCGGGGGCCGTGCGCGGACGGCGCGCCGACCTCGGCGCGCAGCGCCCGGGACAGCGCGGACCCCTCGGCGACGAGGCGGGGCAGCACGTCGGGCACCTCGCCCAGGTGCACCCCGGCCCGGCGGGCGGCGTCGACCTCCCGGTGCAGGGTCATCGACGCGCCGGTCACCCGGGCGGCCAGCGCGGCGGCGGTGCGGTCGGCCCGGGCCGGGTTGCGGACGACGGCGACCGCGGTGCCGGCGAGCTGGGACAGCTCGCGGCCGTGCCGCACCGCCCGGCTGCCCTGCACCGCGCGCACGGCGCGCCGGGTGGCCAGCACCAGGGCCGTGGTGACCAGGCCGGCCAGCACCACCAGCACGACGACCAGGGTGAGCACGAACTCCACGGGGCACCTCCGCCTCGAGCACGCCCGGCACCGGCGTACCCCGTCGACCATAGCTGCTCCAGGTCGTCCGGAACGTTCCGTCACAGCTAGCCGTAACCTCCCGTCACGGGTGTCGTTGTCCGGTCACCTGCTCCCGCCAGCACGACCAACGGAGGTCGCCGCCGTGCCCCAGCTCCACCTGTCCCGCCGCACCGGCCGGCGACTGCTCGCCACCGGCGCGATCGCCGCCGTCGCCGTCCTCGGTGCCCCGGCCGTCGCGTCCGCCGACGACAGCGACCCGCTCGGCTCCGTGCTGGAGCAGCTCCCCGGTGCCGGCGGTGGCGGGGCGGCCGCCCCGACCTCGGTCGTGCCGGCGTTCCCGACGTCGGGTGCGCCCGGCCTGCCCGGTCTGCCGACCGGCGGCGGCGCAGGCACCCCGGACCCGACGGAGATCATCTCGGGCGGTGCGGCCTGCGTGCAGGGCCTCGTCACCGGCATCCAGGTGTCGGTCACCGGCCTGGCGACCGGGCTGACCGAGGCGCTCATCGGCCTGCTCGGCGGCGGCAGCACGACGGCCCCGGTCGAGGGCGGCGAGGCCACCACGACCATCCCGATCACCCAGGACCAGCTGCTGGGCCTGCTCGACCTGGACCCCGACCAGCTCGCCGACCTGTTCGAGAACGGCCAGGAGTCGCTCACCATGGTCGTCGACGTCGTCGTCGACGGGGTGACCAGGACGGTGCAGGTGGTCCTGGACTTCGCCGAGTGCCTGGCCGCGCTCATCCCGACCCCGGCCCCCGCGGCGCCCACGACCACCACCCCGCCGACCACGGCACCGGTGGAGTCCGCCGCGCCGGCCGTCACGACCAGCGCCGCACCGACCCAGGCGGTGGCCTACCCCGGCTACGCGCCGACCGGCGGCGCCCCCTCCGACGACTCCTCCCCGGCCGGGCTCCTCGGCCTGGGCGCGCTGGTCGCCGCGAGCGGGGGCGGTGCGCTGTGGCTGCGGGCCCGCCGTGGCGTCGCCGGCTGACCGCGACGCCGGGTCGTCGTCCGGCCTGGTCGTCCTGCTGGTCCTGGTCACCCTGCTGGCCGGCGGCTGGTGGTACGGCTACGGCCGCGACACCACCCCGGCGGTGCCGGCCACGTCGGCGGCCGAGGTGCCCCTGGTCCCGGCGGCGCTGAGCGTGCCCTCCATCGGCGTGCAGGCGCCGGTGGAGCAGCGCGGCACGGTCGACTACACCAACCCCTTCACCGGCCAGCAGGTCGCCGGGTACGGCGTGCCCGAGGACATGGCGTCGACGTCGTGGTGGTCCGACGGCCCCGAGCCGGGCTCGGGCCAGATGGCGGTGGTGCTCGGCCACGACGTCCCCGGTGACGCGCCCGGCGTCTTCGACCGGCTCGGCGAGCTGCAGGTGGGCGACCCCGTCGTCCTCACCTCGGCCGACGGCAGCCAGCTGCAGCTGCAGGTCATCGAGGCGCCGCTGACGGGCCTGGACAAGTCGACGTCGGACCTGTCCGACGCGCTCAACGGCCACCCCGAGGGCGCCGACGTCGCGCTGGTCACCTGCGGCGGCACCTACGACGAGTCGGCCGGTGCCAGCGAGGAGAACGTGGTCGTCTTCGCCTCGGTGGTCTGAGCACCCCGCGGGTCAGGCGCCCAGGCCGACCACGTCGCCGACCACCCAGACGGCGGGCGGGCGCACGCCCTCGGCGGCGATGGTGGCGCCGAGACCGGCCAGCGTGGTGCGGAACAGCCGCTGCGCCGGGCCCGCGCCGTCCACGACCACGGCCACCGGGGTGTCGGCGGCCCGGCCGTGCTCGACCAGGGCGGCGGCGATCGCCGGCGCGGTCTCCACGCCCATGAGCACCACCAGCGTGCCGCGCAGCCGGCCCAGGGCGGCCCAGTCGACCAGGGACGACGGATGGTCCGGCGGCACGTGCCCGGAGACCACCACGAACTCGTGGGTCATCCCGCGGTGGGTCACCGGGACGCCGGCCAGCCCGGGGACGCCGATCGCGCTGGTCACCCCGGGCACCACCTCGACGGGCACCCCGGCGGCGGCGCAGGCCTCGAGCTCCTCGTAGCCGCGGCCGAAGACGAACGGGTCGCCGCCCTTGAGCCGCACCACCCGCTTGCCGGCCAGCGCGTGCTCCACCAGCAGCGCGTTGATCTGCTCCTGCGCCATCGAGCGGCCGCGGGGCAGCTTCGAGGCGTCGACCACCTCGACGTGCGGCGGCAGCGACGCCAGCAGCGACTGCGGCGCCAGGTGGTCGGCGAGCACGACGTCGGCGGTGGCCAGCGCCTGCCGGCCGCGCACGGTCACCAGACCGGGGTCACCGGGGCCGCCGCCGACCAGCACGACGCTGCCCCGCCCGTCGCGCGGGCGGGAGACCGTGTCGGCCACGGTGCCGTCGGTCAGCCCGACCAGCACGGCGTCCCGGATGCCGACGGCGCGCTGCGGGTCGCCGCCCCCGTGCACGCTCACCACGACGTCCCCGACCCGGCCGACCGCCGGGGTCCAGACGCTGGAGCGGGACCGGTCGTCGGCCCGGGCACAGAAGATCCGGCGCGCCTCGGCCTCGTCGGCCACCGCCTCGTTGACCTCGGGGTCGTCCGTGGCGGCGACGGCGTACCAGGCGTCGGCGAGGTCGCCCCCGGCCCAGGGCCGCCGCGCCCAGGTGACCGAGCCGGGCTCGACCAGCGCCTCCAGTGCCGGGGTGAGCTCCGGGCTGACCACGGTGACCACCGCGTGGGCGTCCAGCAGCCCGGCCACCCGGCGGTGGGCGACCTGGCCGCCGCCGACGACGACGACCCGCTTGCCGGCCAGCCGCAGCCCAATCGGGTAGACCGACCCGGAGGCGGGGTCGACGGGGGTGGCCGGCATCAGGCCTTCTCGGTGACGCCGGCGGAGTCGAACGTGGCGACGTCGGCCAGTGCGCGGGCGGCGCTGGCGACGAGCGGGGAGGCCAGCAGGGCGCCGGTGCCCTCGCCCAGGCGCAGGTCCAGGCCCAGCAGCGGGCGCAGACCCAGGTGGCGCAGCGCGAGCGCGTGACCGGGCTCGGCGGACACGTGGCCGGCCAGTGCGTGCTCCAGCGCCGGCGGGCACAGCGCCGCGGCGACCAGGGCGGCCGAGCCGGCGATGACGCCGTCGAGCACGACCGGCACCCGCGCGGCGGCCGCACCCAGCACGAAGCCGGCCAGCGCGGCGTGCTCCAGCCCGCCGACCTCGGCCAGCACGGTCAGCGGGTCGCGCTCCCCGTCCAGCCGGGCCAGGGCGCGCTCGACGACGGCGACCTTGCGGGCCAGCGTCGGGTCGTCGACGCCGGTGCCGCGACCGGTGGCCTCGGCGGGGGCCGCGCCGGTGAACGCGCAGACCAGCGCGGCGGAGGCGGTGGTGTTGGTGATGCCCATGTCGCCGGTGACCAGGCAGCCGTGGTCGGCGGCGAGCGCGGTGGCCACCTCGATGCCGACCTCGACGGCCCGGCGGGCCTCGTCCGGCGTCATGGCCGGGCCCTCGGCCAGGTCGGCGGTGCCGCGCCGGACGTTGCGGTCCCAGAGCCCGGGCGCGGGGCCCGACGGCGCCGCGACGCCCACGTCGACCACGACCACGTCGGCGCCCAGCTGCGCGGCGAAGGCGTTCACGACGGCGCCGCCGGCGGCGAAGTTGGCCACCATCTGCGCGGTGACCTCCTGCGGCCACAGGGTGACGCCCTGGGCGTGCACGCCGTGGTCGCCGGCGAAGACCGCGACGGCGGCCGGGACCGGCAGCGGCGGCGGGCAGGCCCCGGCGGTGCCGGCCAGCTGCGCCGCGACGTCCTCCAGCACGCCGAGGGAACCCGGCGGCTTGGTCATCCGGTCCAGGCGCTCGCGGGCGGCCCGCTCGGCGGCGGGGTCGCGGGGTGCGACGGCGGCGATGGTCTCGTCGAGCAGGCTCATGGTCGCTCCAGGATCGCAGCCAGGGCCGCGGCGAACGCCGCGGAGGTCGCCGGGTCGCGCACGGCGACCCGCAGGTGGTCCGGGTCGAGCCCGGGGAAGGTGTCGCCGCGGCGGACGGCGAACCCGGCCCCGCGCAGCCGCAGCCGCACCGCCTCGGCGCCGGGGACCCGCAGCAGCACGAACGACGACGCCGGGGTGCCGACCACCTCGACGCCGTCCGGCAGCAGGTCCAGCAGGGCTGCCCGGTGACCGGCGAGCTCCCGGGCCCAGCCGTCGGTGTCGACGCCGGCGCAGGCCTCCAGCGCGGCGAGCGCCGGGGTGGACACCGGCCAGTGCGGCTGGACGGCGGCCAGCGCGGCCACCAGGTCGGCCGGGCCGAGGGCGTAGCCGACCCGCAGACCCGCCAGCCCCCAGGTCTTGGTCAGGCTGCGCACCACCAGCAGCCCGGGCAGGTCCCGGCGGGCGGCCAGCGACTGCGGCTCGCCGGGGTCGGTGTCGGCGAAGGCCTCGTCGAGGACCACGGTGCGGCCGGGCCGGCACAGCGCGGCGACGTCGGCGGCGGGGTGCAGCACCGAGGTGGGGTTGGTCGGGTTGCCCAGCACCACCAGGTCGGCGTCCCCCGGCGGCGGGGTGAGGCGGTAGGACGGCGGGGCGAGCAGGTGCCGGTGCACCGGGTGGCCGTGCGCGCGCAGCGCCGCCTCGGGCTCGGTGAAGGACGGGTGGACCACGACCGCGCGGCGCGGCCGAAGGGCACGCGCGACCAGGGTGAACGTCTCCGCGGCGCCGGCGGTCAGCAGCACCTCCTCGACGGGTCGGCCGTGCGCGGCGGCGACGGCGGCCCGGGCGCGGGCGGGGTCGGGGTAGGCGGCGCAGTCGTCGACCGCGGCGCGCAGCACCGCGCGCAGCCAGGCCGGGGGAGCGCCGGCGCGCACGTTGACCGCCAGGTCGACCAGCCCGGGGGTGGCCTCGACGTCCCCGTGGTGGTGCAGGTCGGTCACCGGGACGCGACGGCCACGGTCACCGGGCCGCGGACGGTCTTGGGCACCACCAGCCGGCCGCCGTCGGCGAGGGCGGCGGCCTCCGCCACCGACGGCGTGCCGAGGGCGGCGGCGACCCGGGCCGAGACCGACGGCACGGGGACGGCGGCCAGCGCCTCGACCGGGAACGCGACCAGCGGCCAGCCCCGGGCGGCCGCGGCCCCGCGCACGCCGGGCTCCGCGGCGCGCCGGTCCACGGTGGCCAGGGCCCGCACCCGGGAACCGGCGGGCAGGACGGCGTCGACGGCGGCGAGCACGACGTCGGCGGTGACACCCGGCCGCGCCCCGATCCCGACGACCACCTCCTGCTCAGCGTTGATCAGGGAGGTTGATCGACGTCCGTCCTCCTGCACGAGATCTGGTGCACCAGGATGAAGTTGGATCAGCTCCCCTGATCCACGCTGGACGGTCACGCCGGCGCCCCCGCCCGGGCTCGGGCGGCCGCCGCGACGAACCGCGAGGCCAGCTGCGGGGACCCGGCCCAGTTCAGGTGCAGGTAGGAGGCGTGCACCCCGCCCTGCACGAACCCCTCGGGCCCGTCGGCGCTCCACTGCCACGCGGGCGAGGGCCCGGCGCCGGGGGAGGTGCGCGTGCGGTGGAACTCGTGCCCGCGCACCCGGGTGCCCGCGGGGGCCAGCACGCTGTCGGTCATCGCGACCGCGGCGCGGTAGCCCAGGGTCAGCCGCGGGTGCATCGCGGCCTGCGCGTCGAGCACCCCGCACATCGGCTCGCCGTCCAGGGACCCGGCGAGGTACAGCAGCCCGGCGCACTCGGCCGCGACCGGTGCGCCCGAGGCGGCCAGCTCGGCGATCGCCGTCCGCAGGCCGACGTTGGCCGCCAGCGCGGAGGCGTGCACCTCGGGGAAGCCGCCGCCGACCACCAGGCCCGCGGTGCCCGGCGGCAGCGCGGAGTCCCGCAGCGGGTCCACGGTGACCACCTCGGCGCCGGCCGCGGCGAGCAGCTCGGCGGTCTCGGCGTAGCCGAAGGTGAACGCGGGACCGCCGGCCACGGCGACCACCGGCCGGCCCCCGACCCGCTCGACCTCGGCCGCGGGGTCCCACGGGCGGGCGTCCAGGTCGGGGGCGCTGCGGGCCAGCCGCAGGACGGCGTCCAGGTCGACCGACGACCCGACCACGGCGCCCAGCGCGCGGACGGTGCGCACCGCCTCGGCCGACCGCTCGGCGGCGGGCACCAGGCCCAGGTGGCGGGACGGCGTCTCCAGGTCGGCGATCCGGCGGACCGCCCCCAGCACCGGCACCCCGGCCGAGCCCAGCGCCTCGCGCAGGATGGCCTCGTGCCGGTCGGAGCCGACCCGGTTGAGGATGACCCCGCCCAGGCGCACGGTGGGGTCGAACGTGGCGAACCCGTGCACCACGGCGGCCACGCTGCGGGCCTGCGCGGAGGCGTCCACGACGAGGACGACGGGGGCGCGCAGCTGGGTGGCCACGTGCGCGGTCGACCCGAAGCCGGGCTCGACCGAGGGGTGGCTGGCGCCGTCGAACAGGCCCATCACGCCCTCGACGACGGCGACGTCGGCCCCGCGGGCGCCGTGCAGGAACAGCGGCGCGATCCGCTCCTCGCCGACCAGCCAGTTGTCCAGGTTGCGGCCCGGCCGCCCGGCGGCGAGCGAGTGGTAGCCGGGGTCGATGTAGTCCGGGCCCACCTTGTGCGGGGAGACGGTGAGCCCGCGGTCGGTGAGCGCGGCGATCAGCCCGGTGGCGATCGACGTCTTGCCCGCGCTGGAGGACGGTGCCGCGAGGACGACGCGGGGGATGGTCACCACTCGATGCCCCGCTGGCCCTTCTGGCCGGCGTCCATCGGGTGCTTGACCTTGGTCATCTCCACGACCAGGTCCGCGGCCGCCACGAGCGCCGGGTGGGCGTCGCGCCCGGTGATCACCACGTGCTGGTTGCCCGGCCGGGTGCGCATGGTCTCCACCACGTCCTCGACGTCCACCCAGCCCCACGTCATGGGGTAGGTGAACTCGTCGAGCACGTAGAACCGGTGCGCCTCGGCGGCCAGGTCGCGCTTGATCTGCGCCCACCCCTCGGCGGCGTCGGCGGCGTGGTCGGTCTCGTCGCCCTGCTTGCGCGACCAGGACCAGCCCGAGCCCATCTTGTGCCAGACGACCGGGCCGCCCTCGCCGGTCTCGGTGTGGAGCCGGCCGAGGGTGGTCATGACGTTCTCCTCGCCGACCTTCCACTTCGCGCTCTTGACGAACTGGTAGACCGCGATCGACCAGCCCTGGTTCCACGCGCGCAGGGCCATGCCGAAGGCGGCGGTGGACTTGCCCTTCATCGTCCCCGTGTGCACCGCCAGCAGCGGCCGGTTGCGGCGCTGCTTGGTGGTCAGCCCGTCGACCGGGACCGCGGTGACCTGCCCCTGCGGCATCAGGCGGCGTCCTTCACGTCCTGCACCAGCGCGCCCAGGTCCTCCATGCGGAGCACCTGCCCGCCCAGGTGCGCGCCCAGGACCTGCGCCAGGCCGAGCTTCACGAAGCCGGACTCGCAGTCCACGACCACCGACGCGGTGCCCGCGGCCCGCAGCAGCCCGGCGGCGCGGTGCGCCTGGCCCAGGTGGTCGGTGCCGCGCTCGCCGGTCGCCCGGCCGTCGGTCACCACGACCAGCAGCGGACGGCGGCGGGGGTCGCGCACCCGCTCCACCCGCAGCACCTCGTGGGCCCGCAGCAACCCGGCGGCGACCGGCGAGCGGCCCCCGGTGGGCAGGTCGGTCAGCCGGGCCGCGGCGGCCTCCACCGACCACGTGGGCGGCAGCGCCAGCTCGGCCCCGGCGCCGCGGAAGGTCACCAGGCCCACCTTGTCCCGCCGCTGGTAGGCGTCGGTGAGCAGCGAGAGGACGGCGCCCTTGACCGCGGCCACCCGGCTGCGGGAGCCCATCGAGCCCGAGGCGTCGAGCACGAACAGCACCAGGTTGCCCTCGCGGCCCTCCAGCTCGGCCTGCCGCAGGTCGGCGCGCTCCAGCCGCAGCCCGGGGCCGGTGCGGCCGCGCTCGCGCTGGTGCGGGGCGGCGGCCACGACGGTGTCGACCAGGTGCAGCCGGGTCACCGTGCCCTCGGGACGGCGGGAGCCGACCACCCGGCCGCGCTCGCTGCGCGCCTTGGAGCGCCGGCCGGCCACGCCCGCGCCGATGCCGGGGACCTCCAGGCGCCGGGCGCGGAACGCCGCGTCGGGCGCCACGGCGGCCCGCTCGGGCGCCGGGCCGGCGACGTCGCCCTCGCCTTCCCCGGTCCCGCCGGTGGGGGGCAGGGGATCCCCTGCACCACCCTGCGGCCCGGACCGTGGGGGAGGGGCTCCCTCGCCCTCGCGGGGCGGGGCGTCGGCGTCGGTGTCGGTGGGTCCGCCCGGGCCACCCGGACCGCCCTCCGGGGGGGTGGGGTCGTCCTCGGGGTCGGGGCGGGCGTCGTCCAGGGCCTGCTCGAGGGTCTCCTCGTCCAGGCCGGGGGCGTCGAAGGGGTTGCGGCGGCGGCGGTGCGGCAGCGCCAGGCGGGCGGCGACCCGGACGTCGTCCTCGGTCACCTCCGCGCGGCCCGACCAGGCGGCGTGCGCGATCGCGGCGCGGGCGGTGACGATGTCGGCGCGCAGCCCGTCGACGCCGAACGCGGCGCACACCGCGGTGACCTGGGCCAGCGCGGCGTCGCCGAGCACGACGTCGGGCAGCAGCGCCCGGGCCGCGGCGATCCGGTCGGCGAGCTCCCGCTCCTCGGACGACCAGCGGGCCCCGAAGCCGGCGGGGTCGGCGTCGGCGGCGAACCGGCGGCGCACCACCTCGGCGCGCAGCGCGGCGTCGCGGGGGGCGGCGACCTCCACGGTAAGGCCGAAGCGGTCCAGCAGCTGCGGCCGCAGCTCGCCCTCCTCGGGGTTCATCGTGCCCACCAGCAGGAACCGGGCGGCGTGCTGCACCGACACGCCCTCGCGCTCGACGTAGGCCCGGCCCAGCGCGGCGGCGTCCAGCAGCAGGTCCACCAGGTGGTCGTGCAGCAGGTTGACCTCGTCGACGTAGAGCACGCCGCGGTGCGCGGCGGCCAGCAGCCCGGGCTCGAAGCTCTTCACGCCCTCGGTGAGCGCCCGCTCGATGTCCAGCGAGCCGACCAGCCGGTCCTCCGAGGCGCCGACCGGCAGCTCCACCAGGCGGGCCGGCCGCTGCGCCGCCGGGCCGTCGGCCGGGTGCGGGCCGTCGGGGCAGGCCGGGTCGGGGGCGGCGGGGTCGCAGCCGAACCGGCAGCCGGGGACGACGTCCACCGCGGGCAGGACGGCGGCCAGCGCGCGGACCGCGGTGGACTTCGCCGTGCCCTTCTCCCCGCGCACCAGCACGCCGCCGACGGCGGGGGAGACGGCGTTGAGCAGCAGGGCCAGGCGCATGTCGTCCATGCCGACCACGGCGCTGAAGGGGTAGACCACGGGGGTTCCTCTCCCCGGGTGTCCGCGCCCGGAGGTGGCAGGTGGCGACGGCGGCAGTTCCTGGCTCACCCCGGGGGGCTGACAGTGGCGGGACCGCGCCGGAGTCGCACCGGCTTCCTGCACTGCCGTCGCAGTTCGCGTCCATCTCACCACGCCGCAGACTTGACGATCCGGAAAGTCGTCCGGCAGACTTTCCGGCATGGAAAGTCGAGACGACGCCGCGGCCTCGCTGGCCGCGCTGGACACCGACCGCGCGGCCCTCGCCGACCGCGCCCGCCAGCCCCGCTGGTACGACCCCGCGCTGGGCGTGCTGCTGGGCGGCTTCCTCGCGACGTACTCCTTCGCCTTCCCCTGGGCCACCCTCGCCGCGCTGCCGGTCTTCGCGATCGGCACCGGCCTGCTGGCGGCGGCCTACCGGCGGCACACGGGGATGTGGGTCAGCGGGTTCCACGGCAGCCCGTCGACCAGGCCGCTCGTGCGGGTGTGGGCGCTGGCCTGCGCGGTCGTGCTGGCCGTGGGCCTGGTCGCCGAGCTGGTGCTCGACGTCCGGTACGCCATGGTCGGGGCCGGCGTCCTGCTGGGCGTCGGTGCCGCGGTGCTCAGCTCCCGCTGGACGACGGCCTACCAGCGCGACCTCCGGGCAGGGCGGTGACCGCCGTCGAGCCCCGGTTCGACCAGGTCGTGCACGCCCCGCCGCGGCTGCAGGTCTGCGGCCTGCTCGCGGCCGTCGACGTGATGGACTTCGCGGCCGTCCGCGACACCGTCGGGGTCAGCGACTCGGTGCTGTCCAAGCACGTCAAGCAGCTCGAGGACGCCGGCTACGTGCGGGTCAGCAAGGCCACCGTGGCGTCCCGGCAGCGCACGTCGCTGTCGCTGACCCGGGCCGGCCGTGCGGCGTTCACCGCCCACGTCGCCGAGCTGCGCCGCATCACCGGCGGCTGACCAGCGCCCGCCACCCCGGCGCGGTGGGCGACCGGGCCGCGTCGGCGGGGCGGGTGCGGCTCGGCTCCACGGCGTCGTCCTCCCTCGCCGGCGGCGTGACCTGCGCCCCAGGAGCAGAGTGGGCCCCGATGAACCGGCGGCTGCTCCTGGACTGGCTGGCCGTGCTGGCCGTCGCGGTCGTCCTGTCGGTCGTGCTGGAGCTGCTCTCGGTGCCCTCGGCGACGCTGTTCGCCGGGCTGGTCGCGGGCCTGGGCCGCGCCCTGCTCGTCGCCGGGCCGCCGGTGCCGCCCAAGCAGGGCATGACCGTCGCGCAGGCGGTGGTGGGGGTCTCCATCGGCGCGCTGGTCTCGCTGTCGACGCTGGAGACCATCGCCGCCGACTGGCTGCCGGTCCTGGCGGTGACCGTGGGGACGTTGCTGCTCAGCGTGCTGGCCGGCCGGCTGATGGCCCTGCAGCGCGGGGTCAGCCGGGTGACCGGGGCCTTCGCGATGATCGCCGGCGGCGCCTCCGGGATCACGGTGATGGCGCGCGAGCTGGGTGCCGACGCCCGGATGGTCGCCGTCCTGCAGTACCTGCGGGTGCTGCTGATCGTGGTCACGATGCCGGTGGTCGCCGCCGTCGCGTTCGGTGCCTCCGGCAGCGGGACGGTGCCGGTCGACGCCGGGCCCGGGGTCTGGGCGGGGTTGCTGTTCACCCTGGTCAGCGCCGGGGTCGGCTACCCCCTGGCCCGCCTGCTCCGGCTGCCCGTGGCCGCGCTGCTCGGCCCGATGCTGGTCGCGGCGACGCTGGACCTGACCGGGCTGTCCCGGGACGCGTCGGTGCCGGCCCTGCTGGAGGCCGCGGCGTTCCTGGTGATCGGCCTGCAGGTCGGGCTGTCCTTCACCCGGGACAGCCTGCGGGTGGTCGGCCGCGCGCTGCCGCTGGCCCTGCTGCTCATCGTCGCGCTGGTGGTGGCCTCGGCGGGCCTGGGCCTGGTGCTCTCGGCCACCGCCGACGTCAGCCCGCTCACCGCCTACCTGGCCACCACCCCGGGTGGGCTCTACGCGGTGCTGGCCACCGCGACCGGCAGCGGGGCCGACGCCACGGTGGTGCTCGCCGTCCAGGTGCTGCGGCTGTTCGTCATGCTGCTCACCGCCCCGCTGCTGTCGCGCTGGCTGCGCCGCGGCGGCTGAGTCACCAGCCCAGCACGCGGCGGGCCTCGTCGGCGACCTGGTCGAACCGGCGCCGGTCGAGCACGGCGCCCTCGCGGCGGACGTCGTCGGTGCCCATGAGCAGGACCCGGTCCACGCGGACCTCGCTGGGCCGGCCCTGCCGGTCCCAGTCGCCGCTGCCGATGTCCACCCACACCCGGCCGTGCCGGGCCTCGTCGGCGGCGTCGCGGTCGTGGTCCTTGCTGGTGAGCATCAGCCCGAGCAGGTCGTCCCCGTGCCGGCCGACCACCAGGACCGGGCGGTCCTTGCCCCGGCCGTCGCCCTCCTCGAAGGGCACCCACGCCCAGACGACCTCCCCCGGGTCGGGGCGGCCGTCGGCGCGCGGGGAGTAGGAGATCTCGCCCCGGCCGGTGAAGTCGCCGGCGGCCGACCGGCGGGCCGGGGCGGGGGAGGGCGGCAGCGGCGAGCGCCGGGGCGGACCCGCCGGGCCCGATCGCCGGGTCGGTCGGGTCGCCGTCCGGGTGGCCTCCCGGACCACGGTCGACACCACCTGGGACAGCAGGGACTTCCAGCCGCTCGCCACGGGGCCACCGTAGAGCCCCCGGCGCGCCGCCCCGACACGCCGCCTGGCCCGTGACCTGCGTTGCTGCTGTCACCCGGTGGGACGAAGGTGGGTCAGGACACGGTTGGAATGTCGCCGCCGAGGTCATTGAATGGACCTGGGTGCGGGGCGCACCCCCACGGGGAGGTGCCACATGACCAGCGCGGAGCCCGTCCGGCCGGCCACCACCAACGGCCTGTTCGGGACCTCGAGGGTCCGCGCCAGTGCGCTGGCCTCCTACCAGCTGGTCGAGGACGCCCGGGACCGCGCGCCCGAGCACGTGCGCAAGCGGCAGCGCACCCGCGCCCGCAACGAGCAGGCCGTCGCGGTGCGCCGGATGGCGCGGGAGTTCGACCGGGACGACCCGGTCAGCTGATGCAGAGCTCGTTGCCCTCCGGGTCGGCGAGCGTCACCCACCCGTGCGGCCCCTGGCTGGCCCGGTGCAGCTCCGTGGCGCCCGCGGCGACCAGGCGGGCCACCTCGGACTCCACGGCGTCCCGGCCCACCCGGACGTCGAGGTGCACCCGGTTCTTCACCGTCTTGGCCTCGGGCACCCGCTGGAAGAGCATCCGCGGCATGGTGCCGTCGGGGTGCACGATCGCCGCGCCCTCGGCCCAGACCAGCTCGCCCCGGTGGGTGGTGGTGTCGGACTCCAGGGCGTGGCCCTCGGCGACCATCCGGCGGATGAACGCCTCGTCGCTGGGCTCGCGCCGCCAGCCCAGCGCGTCGGCCCACCAGTCGGCGAGCGGGTGCGGGTCGGTGCAGTCGAAGGTGACCTGGAAGGTGTGCGCCATGGCGGCACGCTAGGACCGGGGTACGACGGTTCTGCGGCGGTGGCGGCCCGCCAGTAGATTCCGGCGGTGCCGATCAGCTCGCCCGAGGGCAAGGACTGGACCCGCAAGAAGATCGTCGACCTCGCGCCGGGGTCGCTGCTGGACGTCGGGGCCGGCGCCGGCACCTACGCCAAGCTGCTGGCCGGCGACCGTCCGGCGCGGATGACCGCGCTGGAGGTGTTCGAGCCCTACGTGGAGACCTACGGGCTGCGCGACCTCTACGACGAGGTCGTGCTCGGCGACGCGCGGACGACCGAGCTGCCCGCCGCCGACGTCGTCGTCCTCGGGGACGTGGCCGAGCACATGACGGTGGAGGAGGCGCAGGACCTCTGGGAGAGGGCCGGCCGGGCCGCCGGGCGCGCGGTGTACATGTCGATCCCGATCGTGCACTACCCGCAGGGCGAGCTCGAGCACAACCACCACGAGATCCACGTGGTCGACGACTGGGACCACGACAAGGTGCTGGCCGCCTTCCCGGGCATCACGGACTTCTTCCGCGGCGAGGTCGTCGGGGTCTACGAGCGCCGCACCGCCTAGAGCTCGCCCGCCAGCTCGGTGCGCATCTCGTGGTCGGGCTGGGCGGGGGAGTCGGCGGCGGTGTGCTCGCGCCAGACCTGGCCCATCGGCGGGAAGACCGACCGCTCGACCCGGGCGTCGGGGTCCCACAGCCGGGAGCGCATGACCGCCTTGGCGCAGTGGAAGTAGGCCCGCTCGACGTCGACGAGCAGCACCGACAGCGGCGGCTTGCCGAACTCCACGAGGTCCAGGTCGACCTCCCCGGTCGGCACCGACCGGGCGCGGCCGTAGACCCGCAGCGTCTCGTCGATGCCGGGGACGAAGAACATCAGCGCGACCTGCGGGTTGGCCTGCAGGTTGTGCAGGCTGTCCAATCGGTAGTTGCCCTCCCGGTCGGGCAGCACGAGCGTGCGCGGGTCGAGCACCCGCACGAAGCCGGGGACGCCGCCGCGGGGCGAGACGTCGGGGGAGCCGGCCGCGTCGGCGGTGGCCAGGGTCGCGAACGGCGAGAGCCCGATGAAGGCCGCGCAGTGGTGGTCGACGTGGTCGATGACCTTGTCGACCGCCCGGGCGTTGGGTCCGCGGTAGTGGTCCAGGGCGCCGTCCATGGTCACCAGCCTCCCCTACGATCGCGCCCGTGTCGGTCACCTGGAGCGCGCCGGTCCGGTACAGCGAGTGCGATGACCAGCGCGTGGTGTTCAACGCCAACTACCTGGTGTGGGCCGACGAGGCGTCCAACGCCTGGTGGCCCTCGGTCGGCCTGCGCTGGGACCCCGACGGCGTCTGCGGGGTGCAGCCGTTGGTCAAGGCGGCGAGCCTGGAGTGGTCGTCGTCGGCCGTGTGGGGCGACACCGTGGACGTCGCCTGCGGCCTGGAGAAGCTCGGCCGGACCAGCCTGACGCTGGCCTTCGAGGTCCGGGTCGGCGACCGGCTGTGCTGCGTCGTCCGGTCGACCTACGTGGCCACCCGGGACGGGGTGCCCGTGCCGTGGCCGGACGAGGTGCGCGCCGCCGTCTCCTGACGCAGCGTGACCAGGACGTCGCACAGCTGAGGCATAGGCGCGGCGTGTCGGCCCGCGCCGCCCGCCGGTCGTCCGCCGTTCACCTCCGGGTCGCCGGGCCGGGCTCGACTCGCCGGGTCCTGACCCCGGCGAACGGATCCCCGAACCCCATGCGCTCGTCCACCGCCCGCCTCGGCGCCCTCCTGCTCGCCGTGGCCGGCGCCGCCACCGGCCCGCTGCTGCTGGCCCCGTCCGCCTCGGCCGCCGACGCCGACCTGTCCACCGTCACGATCAACGAGGTGGAGTCGCAGGGCGGTGACCCCGGCGACTGGGTGGAGCTCGCGAACGCCGGCACCACCGCCGTCGACGTGGGCGGCCTCGTGCTCACCGACAGCGACCCGACCCACCGGTACGAGCTGCCGGCCGGGACCTCGATCCCGGCCGGGGGCCACCTCGTGCTGGAGGAGGGGACCGGCTTCGCCTTCGGCCTGGGCGGCTCGGACGCCGTCCGGCTCCTGCGCGCGGACGGCGCGGTCGTCGACGAGTACGCGTGGACCTCGCACGCCACGACCAGCTACGGCCGCTGCCCGGACGGCACCGGCGCGTTCACCACCACGGCGAACCCGACGAAGGGCTCGGCCAACGACTGCTCCACCCCCGACCCGGAGCCCGATCCGCAGCCGGTCGCGTCCGCCGTCGTGGTCAACGAGGTGGAGAGCAACGGCGACGACACCGACTGGGCCGAGCTGACCAACACCGGCACCGCCGATGTCGCGATCGGCGGCTGGACCTTCCGCGACTCCGACCCGACCAACCCGGCCTTCACGCTGCCGGCCGGTGCGGTCGTCCCCGCCGGGGGCTTCTACGTCGTCGACCAGGCCCAGGGCGGTCAGCCCGGGTTCACCTTCGGCCTGGGCGGCGCCGACGCCGTCCGGCTGTCCGACACCGCCGGCACGCTGGTCGCCGAGTACGCCTGGGAGGAGCACGCCACCGTCACCTGGGGCCGCTGCCCGGACGGGACCGGCGAGTTCACCGACACCACCCGCGCCACCAAGGGGACGGCGAACAACTGCCTGCCCCGGGTGCAGATCAACGAGGTGGAGTCCCAGGGCGGCACCCCGGGTGACTGGGTGGAGCTGTTCAACGTCGGCACCACCCCGGTCGACCTGGCCGGCGCGGTGCTGACCGACGCCGACGGCGGCAGCTGGACCCTGCCCGCGGGCAGCGAGGTGCCCGGCCGCGGGTACCTGGTGCTGGACCAGGCGCAGTTCGGCTTCGGCCTCGGTGGGGCCGACACGGTCACCCTCAGCTCGCCCGGGGGCGTGGTCTACGACAGCTACGCCTGGACCCAGCAGGCGAGCACGACCTACGGGCGCTGCCCGAACGGCGTCGGGGACCTGGTCACCACCCTCGAGCCGACCAAGGGCTCCTGGAACGCGTGCGCCGGCTACCCGGTCCCGGCCCCGTGGCCGGGGGGCCCGGACGAGACGGCGATCGACGACGAGGCCACCGTCACCGGCGACCTGAGCGGGTTGGACATCGAGCCCTCGGGCACCGCGGCGCCCGGCACGCTGTGGGCGGTGCAGAACGGTGACGGCCTGCTGTACCGGCTCGTCGACGACGGGGCCGGCGGCCGCACGGTCGCGGGGGAGTGGACGCTGGACTACCCGGGTGGCCCCGGCGGTGTGGTGGACGCCGAGGGCGTGACCGTGGCCGGCGACGACTCCGCCGGCGGGGTGTACGTCTCCAGCGAGCGCGACGACCGCGCCGACGACGTCAGCCGCCCGTCGGTGCTGCGCTACCTGCCCACCGGCACCGGCGGCACCCTGGTCGCGACGACGGAGTGGGACCTGGCGCCGGACTTCCCGGGCCTGGGGGCCAACTCCGGTCTCGAGGGCATCACGTGGGTGCCCGACGCGTACCTGGTCGACGGCGGGTTCGTCGACCAGCGGACCGGCCGCGCCTACGACCCGGCGGGCTACCCGGGCCACGGCGACGGGTTGTTCCTCGTCGGCGTCGAGGGCACCTCCAGCGTCCACGCCTACGCGCTGGCCGACGACGGCGGGTTCGCCCGGGTCGCGACGATCCCGGTGGACCTGTTCACCCCGTTCGGCCCGGACGACGAGCCGGTGGTCGCCGACGTGCAGTTCGACGCCGACCTGGGTGCGCTCTGGGTGGTCTGCGACGAGGTCTGCGGTGGTCAGACGGCGCTGTTCGCCCTCGACGGGTCGGGGTCGTTCACCGCGGTGGAGACCTTCGCGCCGCCCGCCGGCGCCGACCCGACGCTCGCCAACGAGGGGTTCGCCATCGACACCGAGGCGACCTGCGTCGACGGGTACCGGGCGACCTACTACGCCGACGACAACGACACCGACGGCTTCTCCCTGCGCACCGGAACCTTCCCCTGCGCCGAGGACGGCACCGACCCGGGCCCCGGCACCGAGCCGGGCCCGGGCACCGGTGGGCCGGGGACGGGCCCGGGCACCCAGCCGGGCACCCAGCCGGGCACCCAGCCGGGCACGCAGCCGGTCGCCGGTCCGGGCGCCGGGGGCGGGTCGGGCACGGGGACGCACCCGACCCGGACCGCGCTGGCGCAGACCGGCGCCGAGGTCGGCAGCTGGACGGCGCTGGCCGCCGGGCTGCTGGTCGCCGGCGGGGTCGCGCTGGTGGCGGGGCGCCGCCGGCACGGCTGACCCGGGTCGCCGCACATCCCCGACGGTGGCCGGCCGGTACGACGGTCGGCCACCGTCGGGGACGTCGGGCCACCCCGCCCGTGGCGCACAGGGGACCGGGTTATCGTCCGACCCCGTCCCGCACACCGGAGGTCCCGTGGAACCCGCAGCCGAGATCGACGCCCTGGTCGCGAAGCACGCCGACTGGCGCGGGCAGACCCTGGCCGAGGCCCGCCGGCTGATCCTGGCGGTCGACCCGGCGATCGAGGAGACCTGGAAGTGGATGGGCTCCCCGGTGTGGGAGCTCGACGGCATCCTCGTGGTGGGCGACGTCTTCAAGGCCAAGGTCAAGCTCGGCTTCCTGCACGGCGCCTCGCTGCCCGACCCGACCGGGCTGTTCAACGGCGAGCTCGGTGGCAACCAGCGCCGCTCCTACGAGTTGTTCGAGGGCGACACCATCAACGCCTCGGCCTTCCAGGACCTGGTGCGCGCGGCGATCGAGCGCAACCGGGCCGCGGTGGCCGAGCGGGCCGCGAAGAAGACGAAGAAGGCCTAGCCGAGGAGGCGCACGGTCGCGTCGTCCGGCCCGTCGTACCACTGGGTGAGGACGGCGGGGAACCGCGGCTCCACCGGGTCCGCGGTGGCGAACAGCGTCATCGACGAGCGCAGCTTCAGGTCATCCGGGGAGCCGAGCACCTCGTGCGCCGTCCGGTCCCCGTGCTCGAGCAGCACGTCGCAGGCCTGCCGCAGCCGTGCACCGAGCACCGGGTGGTCGAGGTAGGCCCGGGCCTCGGCCAGGTCGGCGATCCCGTAGTGCTGCGCGGTCGCCGACCGCCCCAGCCCGCGCAGCTGGGGGAAGACGAACCACATCCAGTGCGTGCGCTTGTGCCCGGCGCGCAGCTCGGCGAGGACGTCGTCCCACACCTCGTCCTGGGCATCCACGAATCGCTGCAGCGTCACGCCGTCCAGCCTGCACCAGGGGGCAGCAGCGGCAACCCGGGCGGCGTGCCCTGCTCCAGCAGCCGCCACAGCGCGGCGGTGTCGGCGTGCTCGGCGACCAGGTCGCCCAGGGCGTCCAGCCGGCGCTCCCGCACCGCGGCGAAGTCGGTGTCCGGGGCGACGGTGAACCGTCGCCCGGTGGTGGCCGCGACGTCGGCGAGGAAGGCCCGGCGGAACCCGTCGTTCTCCAGCGCGCCGTGCCAGGTCGTCCCGCTGACGGCGCCCACCCGCACGCCGTCCAGGAACGGCTCGCCGCCGTCGGGGGTGACCACGCCGTGGTGGATCTCGTAGCCGTGCACCGGGTGGCCGCGCCAGGACCCGGTGGGCCGGGCCAGCACCTTCTGGGCGCCGAAGACGACGTCGGTGGGCAGCAGGCCCAGGCCCGCGACCGCGCCGGCCCGGGACTCCACGTCGTCGGTGATGGTGCGGGCCAGCATCTGGTGGCCGCCGCAGATGCCCAGCACCGGCCGGCCCTCGGCGGCCCGGCGGGCGATCGCTGCGTCCAGGCCCCGCTCCCGCAGCCAGGCCAGGTCCGCGACGGTCGCGCGGGTGCCGGGCAGCACGACGAGGTCGGCGTCGGCCAGCTCGGCGGGGCTGGTCGCGTACCGGACCAGGACGCCGGGTTCGGCGGCCAGGGCGTCCAGGTCGGTGAAGTTCGACAGCCGGGGGAGGCGCACGACCGACACCCGCAGCACGTCCTCGCCGACCGGGGGCGCGGCCTGGCCGCGGTCGCCGTCCAGGTCCAGGGAGTCCTCGACGTCCAGCCAGAGCCCCGGTACCCAGGGCAGGACGCCGAGGGTGGGCCGGCCGGTCAGGTCGCGCAGCTGGTCCAGGCCCGGGGCCAGCAGCCGGGGGTCGCCGCGGAACTTGTTGACCAGGAACCCGGCGACCAGCGCCTGGTCGGCCGGCGGCATGAGCGCCACCGTGCCGTAGAGGGCGGGGAACACCCCGCCGCGGTCGATGTCCCCGACGACCACGACGGGCAGCTGCGCGGCGGTGGCCAGGCCCATGTTGGCGATGTCGGTGTCGCGCAGGTTGATCTCGGTCGGGGAGCCCGCGCCCTCGCAGACCACGACGTCGAACCGGCTGCGCAGGTCGGCCAGGCTGGCCAGCACCTGCTCGAGCAGCTGCGCCTTGAGCCCGCGGTAGCTCATCGCGGTCACGTCGGTGACCGCTCGGCCGAGGACGACGACCTGGCTGGACCGCTCGCCGCCGGGCTTGAGCAGCACCGGGTTCATCGCCGCCTCGGGCTCGGCGCGGGCGGCGGCGGCCTGGAACACCTGGGCCCGGCCGATCTCGGCGCCGTCGGCGGTCACCCAGGAGTTGTTGCTCATGTTCTGCGCCTTGAACGGCGCCACCGAGACGCCCTCGCGGGCCAGCCACCGGCAGATGCCGGCCGTGACGACGGACTTGCCGGCGTCGGACGTGGTGCCGGCGACCAGCAGCGCGCTCACCAGCCGGACTTCTCCTGCCCGCTGAGCCCGTGGATCGCCGTCATGATCGCGTCGGTGACCTCGCGGCGGGCCTTGCCCTTGCCGGCCTGGCCGCGGTGCTCGGGGAAGGTCAGCGGCTCGCCGAAGGTGATGGTCACCTTGGCCGGGCGGGGCCACGGTGCGCCGACCGGCTGCACCCGGTCGGTGCCGTGCACCGCGACCGGGACGACGGGGCAGTCGGCGGTCAGCGCCAGCCAGGCGACCCCGGTCTTGCCGCGCGCGAGCTTGCCGTCGCGCGAGCGGGTGCCCTCGGGGTAGATGCCGAAGGCCTCGCCGTCGTTGAGCGCGTGCAGCACGGTGTCCAGGCCGGCCTGCGCGGCGCGCTGGGCCTGCCGCTCGACCGGGCGGGCGCCCAGCGCGGTGAACAGCACCTTGGTCAGCCAGCCCTTCAGCCCGGTGCCGGTGAAGTACTCCGACTTCGCCAGGTAGCCGACCTTGCGGGGGGCCATCAGCGGGATGGCGATGGAGTCGATGAAGGACAGGTGGTTGCTGGCCAGCAGCACCGGCCCGGTGCGGGGCACCCGCTCCTCGCCCACCACGGTCGGCCGGCAGGCCAGCACGAACAGCGGCCGAAGCACGAACCTGGCGAGGAAGTAGAACACCCTGCGCTCCTCCCTCGGCACCGACGACCGGGGCATCATCCCCCGGCGCCGCCGGGGTCCCCCGGTCGGGGGCTCAGACGGCGCGCACCGGCGTCGTCGAGCCGCCGCGACCGGCCAGCCGGTCGGCGACCCGGCCCAGCACGGCCAGCGCGGACCGGACCTCCGCCGCCGGCCGGGTGAAGGGCAGCCGCAGGTGGTCGTCGAAGGCCGCGCCGGTGCCGAACGCCCGGCCCTCGGCGACCCGCACGCCCTCGACCAGGGCCGCCCGGGCCAGCGCCGCCGAGCTGACCCCCTCGGGCAGCCGGCACCAGGTGGCCAGCCCGCCGGTCGAGGGGTAGGGCGACCAGTCGGGCAGCAGCTCGGCCAGGGCGGCGCCGAGCACGTCGCGGCCGGCCCGCAGCTCGGCGCGGCGGTCGGCGAGCACCCGGTCCAGGTCGGCGACCAGGAAGGTGGCGGTGAGCTGGTCCAGCACGCCGACGGTCAGCTGCCGCTGGCCGTAGGTGTCGGCCAGCCGGGCGGCGAGCGCGGCGTCGGTGCGCAGCCAGCCCACCCGCAGGCCGCCCCACACCGACTTCGACAGCCCGCCCACGGTGATGGTGGCGGCGTCGGGCACCCCGGCGGCGAACGGCGGCGGGTCGGGGGCGTCCTCGTCCAGGTGCAGACCGGTGGTCACCTCGTCGACCAGGGTCAGCGTGCCCTGCTGCCAGAGCGTGGCCGCCAGCCGGCGCCGGCCGGTGGCCGACAGCGTCGCGCCGCTGGGGTTGGAGTGGTCGGGCATCAGGTAGGCCAGCCGCGGGGCGCTCTGCCGCGCGGCGGTGTGCGCGGCCTGCACCAGCGCGTCGGGGTCGGCCGGGTCCACCGGCACGGGCACGGGGACCGCGCCCAGCTCGGTGACCAGCTGCACGGCGCCCGGGTAGGTGGGGTGCTCCATGAGCACCCGGTCGCCGGGGGAGAGCAGGGCGGTGGTGACCAGGCCGACGGCGTCCATCACCCCGGCGGTGACGACGACCTGGTCGGGGTCGGTGGGCAGGCCGCGGGCGGTGAACCGGTCGGCGACCGCCCGGCGCAGCGCCGGTAGCCCGTCGGGGTGGTAGCCGGAGTCGCCCAGCGCGCCGGGCAGCAGCTCCAGCGCGCGGGTGTAAGCAGGCAGCAGGTGCGGCGAGGCCGGGGGAGCGGCGTGCGCCAGGTTGACCACGCCGTCGCCGTCGCGGGGCAGCGGCCACTCGACGCCGGGCCCGTGCGGCAGCTCGGTGACGGTGCCCGACCCGTGCCGGGTGCGCGCGTAGCCCTCCTCGCGCAGCGTGCGGTAGGCGCTGGCCACGGTCACCCGGCTGACCCCCAGCGCCTCGGCGAGCTCGCGCTCGGCGGGCAGCCGGGTGCCCACCGGCAGCGCCCCGGTACCCAGCAGCTCCTGCACCCGGGCGGCCAGCGCGGCGTAGCGGGGGCCCGTGCCGGCCGGGGCCCCCAGCAGCGCGGCGAGCTCGTGCGCCCGAGTGGACTGGTCGGTCAGCACTGGCATGCGGTCCACCATGCCCGACTGGACCGTTCTTGACCAGACTTCCCGGTGCCACCGTGGCGGCATGAGCATCGGTGGAGTCCTTGTCCTGCTGGTCCTGCTCGCGCTGCTGGTCGCGACGGTGGTGGTCACCGCCCGCGGTGGGCGCGGCCCGGCCGACCCGCCGCGCAGCCACCCGGGCGCCGGCTGGCCCGCACCCCGCGGTGTCGTGCACCGCCGCGCCACCGCACCCGCCCGCGCGCCACGGCGGCCGGCGGCCGTCCACCGCCTCCGCCCGGTCCGGCACTGATCAGCCCGGCTGGTCGAGGTCCGTCCTGGTTCACCGGCACCGGCGAGCCAGGACGGACGACGATCAACCCACCTGATCCATGTCCATCCCCCTGCACCAGATCCGGCGAGGGAGGACGGACCTGGATCAACCCACCTGATCGATGCCGGGCCCTACCGGCGGAGGCCGGGCCCTACCGGCGGAGGAGGCGGGCGGCGACGGCGAGGGCGGCGGCGGTCGTCCACACCGCGCGGGACAGCCGCACCGCCCGGCCGATGTCGGCCCGGACCGGGGGCTCGCCGTCGCCCATCGTGGGCCGGTCCTCCACCCGGGTGCCGTAGACGTTGCGCCCACCCAGCCGGACGCCGAGGGCCCCGGCCGCCGCGGCCTCGCAGCGGCCGGAGTTCGGGCTGGGGTGGGCGCCGCCGTCCCGCCGCCACGCGGCCAGCGCACCGGAGGCCGACCCGCCCACCAGCGGCGCCACGACGACGGTCAACGCGGCGGTCAGCCGGGCGGGCACCCAGTTGGCGGCGTCGTCCGCCCGCGCCGACGCCCAGCCGAAGCGGGCGTACCGGTCCGAGCGGTACCCGACCATGGCGTCCAGGGTGTTCACCGCGCGGTAGGCCAGCAGGCCCGGGACGCCGGCGACCGCGCCCCACACCAGCGGCGCCACCGCGGCGTCGGAGGTGTTCTCCGCGACCGACTCCACGGTGGCCCGCACCAGCTCGGCCCCGCCCAGGGACGACGGGTCCCGGCCGGCCAGGGTGGGCAGGTGCGCGCGGGCGGCGGGCAGGTCGTCGAGCAGGGCGTCCATCCGGGCGCCGGCCCGGCCCAGCGACGTCCCCCCGAGCACCGCCCAGGTCGCGACCGCGGTGGCCGCCGTCCGCGCCAGGGGTCCCCGCGGCGTGCGGACCGCGGCCAGCGGCAGCACCAAGGCCGCCCAGTGCAGCGCCCCCGCCGTCCGGGAGTCCCGGTGGGTCCGCCGCTCCAGCGCAGCGGCCACCCGGCCGAAGCCCGCGACCGGGTGCCCGCGGTGCGGGTCGGCGAGCACCAGGTCGGCGGCCGCGCCCAGCGCGATCCCGGCAGCTCCCGCGACGTCCACGGGTGCCGATGGTGCCAACTACGATCGGCGCCCATGCGCCTGCCCGGCCGTTACGACGGCGTCGCCCGGCCGATCGTCACCTACGGCAGCAACCCGGTCCTGCACCGGCGCTGCGCCGACGTGACCGCCTTCGACCGCGACCTGCGGCACCTGGTGCTGGACATGTTCGCCTCCATGCAGGCCGCCGACGGGGTCGGCCTGGCCGCCAACCAGATCGGCGTCGACGCGCAGGTCTTCGTCATCGACTGCCCGGACGCCGAGGGCAACGACGTCGTCGGCTACGTGGTCAACCCCAAGCTCACCGTGCTGGAGCCGCTGGAGGGCGAGCCGGAGATCGAGCGCACCGAGGAGGGCTGCCTGTCGGTGCCGGGCCCCTACGCCGAGCTGGACCGGGCCTTCCGCGCCCGGGTCGACGGCGTCGACGTGCACGGCGACCCGACCTGCATCGAGGCCACCGGCATGGCCGCGCGCTGCCTGCAGCACGAGTGCGACCACCTCGAGGGCACCGTCTACGTCGACCGGCTGCCCGCCGAGCAGCGCGAGCAGCTGCTCGCCGAGGCCGCGGGGCCCCAGGGGGACCTGCCCGCGTGATCGTCGTGGTGGGCATCGGCGCCGACGGGTGGGACGGCCTGCCGCCGCTGTCCCGCGCCGCGGTCGAGGCCGCCGACGTGCTGGTCGGCAGCCCCCGCCAGCTCGACCTGGTGCCGGTCGACGCCGAGCGCCGCCCGTGGCCCTCGCCGCTGGTCCCGGCGATCCCGGGCCTGTTCGCCGAGCTCGCCGGCCGCTCGGTCGTCGTCCTCGCCTCCGGTGACCCGATGCTGTCCGGCGTCGGGACGACGCTGGTGCGCGAGCTGGGCGCCGACGCCGTCCGGGTGCTGCCCGCGCCGTCCTCGGTCTCGCTGGCCTGCGCCCGGCTGGGCTGGGCGGTCGAGGACACCCAGGTGGTGTCGCTGGTCGGCCGGCCGCTGGAGCTGCTGCACCCGCACGTGCACCCCGGCCGCCGCCTGCTGGTCCTGGGGTCGGACGGCGGCACCCCCGCCGCGGTCGCCGGGCTGCTCACCGCCCGGGGCTACGGCGAGTCGGTGGTCACCGCCCTGGCCTCCCTCGGCGGCCCCGAGGAGAGCATCACCAGCGGGACGGCGGCCGACTGGGGCGCGCAGCCGCAGCCGCTGGTGGTCACCGCCGTGGAGTGCCGCGCGGTCAGCGGCACCGCGCCGATGCCCACCACCCCCGGCCTGCCCGACGACGCCTACGAGCACGACGGCCAGCTGACCAAGAACGAGGTCCGCGCGGTCACCCTGGCCCGGCTCGCCCCGGTGCCCGGCCAGCTGCTGTGGGACATCGGCGCGGGATCGGGCTCCATCGGCATCGAGTGGATGCGCGCCCACCCCGGCTGCCGCGCGGTCGCCGTCGAGGCGGTCGCCGAGCGCGCCGAGCGGATCGCCCGCAACGCCTCGCGGCTGGGCGTGCCCTACCTGCGCGTGGTGCACGGCAGTGCCCCCGAGGTGTTCGGGCGGCTGCCGCAGCCCGACGCCGTCTTCGTCGGCGGCGGCGCCACCACCCCGCTGCTGCTGGACGCCTGCTGGGACGCGCTGGCCCCCGGCGGCCGGATGGTGGTCAACGCCGTCACCGTGCAGAGCGAGGCCGTGCTGGCCGACTGGCAGTCCCGCTACGGCGGCTCGATGGTGCGCCTGGCGGTGCAGCGGGCCGAGCCGGTCGGCGGGTTCCTCGGCTGGAAGCCGGCCATGCCGGTGACCATCTGGAGCGGCACCCGGTGACCGTCCACTTCATCGGCGCGGGCCCGGGGGCGGCCGACCTGATGACCCTGCGCGGCGCCCGGCTGCTCGCGCAGTGCCCCGTGGTGCTCTACGCCGGCGCGCTGGTGCCGCGCGAGCTGCTGGACACCGCCCGGCCCGGTGCCCGGCTGGTCGACACCGCCGACCTCGACCTGGACGCCATCACCGCCGAGCTCGTCGCCGCGCACGAGGCCGGCTCCGACGTCGCCCGGCTGCACTCCGGGGACCCGTCGGTGTGGAGCGCGGTGGCCGAGCAGATGCGCCGGCTGGACGCCGCCGGGGTGCCCTACGACGTCGTCCCCGGGGTGCCGGCCTTCGCCGCCGCGGCCGCCTCGCTCAAGCGCGAGCTGACCGTCCCCGGCGTCGGCCAGACCGTGGTGCTCACCCGGACGTCGGCCCGCTCCACGCCGATGCCGCCGGGGGAGGAGCTCGCCGCCTACGCCGCCACCGGCGCCACGATCGTGCTGCACCTGGCCGTGCAGCGGATCGCCGAGCTGGCCCCGCAGCTGGCCGAGCACTACGGCCCCGACGGCCCCGTCGCGGTCGTCGCCCGCGCCTCCCGCGACGACGAGCTGGTGCTGCGCGGCACCCTCGCCGACATCGCCGACCAGGTCGCGGCGGCCGGCGTCGTCCGCACCGCGGTGGTGGTGGTCGGCCCGGTGCTCACCGCGGCCGCCTTCCCCGACAGCCACCTCTACTCCACGACGCGCGCGCGGTGATCCTCGTCCTGGGCGGCACGGGGGAGGCGCGCGAGCTGGCCGCCGTCCTCACCGCCCGGGGCGAGCACGTGGTCTCCTCCCTCGCCGGCCGGCTGGCCGACCCCGTGCTGCCCGACGGCGAGGTGCGCGTGGGCGGGTTCGGCGGCGTCCCCGGGTTGGTGCGCTGGCTGGCCGGGCACCGGCCGGCCGCGGTCGTGGACGCCACCCACCCCTTCGCCGCCGGGATGACCGCCAACGCCGCGGCCGCCTGCGCCGGGGCGGGCACCCCCCTCCTCCGGTTGCAGCGGCCCGGCTGGACCGCGGGCCCGGGCGACGACTGGCGGTCGGTCGCCGACCTGCAGGAGGCGGCCTCGGTGGTCAGCGGCACCGCGTTCCTCACCACCGGCCGGCAGGGGGTCGGGGCCTTCGCCGGGCTGCCCGGCGCGGTGCTGGTGCGCTGCGTGGACCCGCCCACCGAGCCGCTGCCCCCGGGCGCGACCCTGGTGCTGGCCCGCGGTCCGTTCACCGTGGCCGACGAGCTCGCCCTCATGCGGGAGCACGCCGTCGACGTCGTCGTCAGCAAGGACTCGGGAGGGCACATGACCGCGGCCAAGCTGGTCGCCGCGCGCGAGCTCGGCATCCCGGTGGTGCTGGTCCGCCGCCCCCCGCTGCCGGCCGGCGTCCCCGTCGTCGGCACCGTCGCGGAGGCGGCCCAGTGGCTGTCCTGACCCTCTTCGACCTCGACGGCACGCTGGTCGACTCCGCGCCGGGAATCCACGCCTCGATCCGGGTCGCCGCCGCCGAGCTCGGGCTGCCCGAGCCGACCGCCGAGCAGCTCACCGCGATGGTCGGCCCGCCGCTGCAGGACGGCTTCGCCGGCCTGTTCGGGCTCGGGGACGCCGACGTCGACCGCGCCGTGGCCGCCTACCGCGCGCACTACAGCGCCGGCGCGATGCTCGACGCGCCCGTCTTCCCCGGCGTCCCGGAGCTGCTGACGGCGCTGCGGGAGGACGGCCAGCTGCTCGCCGTCGCCACCTCCAAGCCCGCGACCTTCGCCGAGCGGATCCTCGAGCACGCCGGGCTGCGGGACGCCTTCGCCGGGGTGCACGGCGCGACGCTGGACGGCCGGGTGCGGCACAAGCAGCAGGTCGTCGGCCTGGCGCTGGCCGCCCACCCGGGGGAGCAGCCGGTGCTGGTCGGCGACCGCGCCCAGGACGTCGTGGGCGCCCGCGTGCACGACCTGCCGTGCGTCGGCGCCGGGTGGGGGCCGGCCCGGCCGGGGGAGCTGGCGCAGGCCGGGGCGGCCGTCGTGGTCGCGCACCCGGACGAGGTGCCCGCCGCGCTGGCCCGGCTGCGCGGCTGACCCGGGCGGGTGATCACCCGCCCGGGGACTCATCAGGTGGGCGTCCCCGGCCGATCACCCTGCTCAGAGGGCGCACCAGCGCCGCACAGACGGAGGAGTGGACGTGGTCGTGGAGCTGCCGGTGCCGGGGGCGCTGGTCGACGTCGTCGCGGGGGCCGAGGTGGTCACCGGCCGGGTCGCCCAGCGGCACGCCGACGGCGTCGTCGTGGAGCTCCCGGTCGCCCCCGCCGCCACCGAGCCGCTGCGCCTGTACTGGACCGCGCCGGAGGGCGTGCACACCGTGCTGGCGCGGGTGGCCATGCGGTGGCCGGTCCGCACCGGCGTCCGGTGGCAGCTGCTGCCCGTGGGCGCCGCCGAGCGCGGCAACCGCCGGGACGCCGTCCGTGCGCCGCTGCGGCTGAAGGTGCAGCTCACCGAGCGGGACAGCCGGCTGGTCCTGCGCGGCCGCACCACCGACCTCAGCGAGGCGGGTCTGCGCGGCCGGCTGGAGCTGGGCGCCGGCGCGCCGGTCGAGGGCGCGGCGGTGGACATCGGCCTGCTGCTGCGCGGCGCGGTCTTCCCGCTGCCCGGTCAGCTGCAGACCGTCATCGGCGACGAGACAGGCTGGGACGTGACCGTCGCCTTCGTCGACCTGGCCGAGAGCCTGCAGGACCTCATCCGGGCCCAGGTCTTCGCCGCGCTCCGCGAGCAGCGGCGGCTCAGTCTGCTGTGACCGGCACCGGCCGGCGGTCGCGGACCAGCCCGGCCACCGCGGTCAGCGCCAGCGCCACCACGACCGCGCCGTAGACCTCCGCCGTCGTCGTCAGCCCGAGCGGTCCGGCGGCCAGCCCCGCGGCGATCGCCGGCAGGCTGAACGCCAGGTAGCTGACCGTGAACACCGCCGACAGCAGGCCCGCACGCTGCGCGGGGTCCACGCCGGCGGTCACGGTGGCCATCGCGCCGAGGAACGCCGACCCGAAGCCGAAGCCGCTGACCACCGCGGCGACGTAGAACAGGGGGAGCGACCCGGCGGCCAGCGCGGCGATCGTGCCGCCCACGCCGACGACGAAGACCAGGGCGCCGGTGACCATCCCGGTGGCCGGGGGCAGCCCGCGGGTGGCCAGCGACCCGATGATGCCGGTGCCGTTGAGGGCCAGGATGAGCAGTCCGCCGGCCACGTGGTTCTGCACCCCGAACACCCCGGCCACCAGCGACGGGCCGAGGGATGCGTACAGCCCGCCCAGCGCCCAGGTCGCGGCCAGGCAGGGCAGGACGACGAGGAACGCGCGCCGGCTGGTGCGCGGCACGTGCACGCTGGGCCGCAGCGACGCCAGCGCGCCCGGCGCCCGCGGGGAGGACTCCGGCAGCGCCACCCAGGTCAGGACCGCGGCCACCACGAACACCCCGGCCAGGACGCCGAACACCCACGCGCCGGGGCTGGCCAGCAGCTGGACGGCGATCGAGGCGCCCAGCGCGCCCGCGGACAGGCCGAAGCCGGGGGAGGCGGAGTTGATGAGCGGGCCGAGCGGCTTGGCCGGCCGCTGCAGGTCCAGCAGCGCCGCGCCGAACGCGCCGGTCATCGCACCGGTCGCCAGGCCCTGCACCACGCGGGCGGCGAGCAGCCAGCCCACGCCGTCGGCCAGCACGAACATGCCCATCGCGGCGGCCTCGACCAGCAGCGCCACCGCCAGCACCGGCCGCCGTCCGACGTGGTCGCTGAGCGCGCCGACGGTGAGCAGGGCCAGCAGCAGGGCGAAGGCGTAGACGGCGAAGACCAGGGTCAGCGTGCCGGTGCCGAACCCGAACTCCTCGGCGTAGACCCGGTAGAGCGGGGACGGGACGCCGGAGGCGGCGAGCACCAGGACCAGCAGCACCGCCACCGACCAGAACGCCGCCGGCCGCGAGAGTGTGCGCACAGGGAGGGTGAAGCCGTTGCACCCCGCACCTGTTCCCGCCACCCGCCGCCGGTGCCCGCCGCCTGCGGCCGTCGAGTGTGCAGGCACGGCCCCCAGGACGGGACGCGGGAGGCCGCAGCTGCACACTCGACGCAGCCTGTGGACGGCGCCAGCACGATCCGGTCGGATCGGGCAGCCTGCGGGCCGTGCTGGCCACCGACGACGTCCTCGCAGCCCCGTTCCGTGGCACCGACGCCGTGGCCCGCGGCCTGCTCACGCCCAAGCAGCTGCGCGGTCCACGCTGGCAGCGGGTGCTCCGCGACGTCTACGCGCCGGTAACCACCCCGGTCGACCACGAGCTGCGCGCCCGCGCGGCCGCCGTCCTGCTCCCCGACGGCGTGGTCACCGGCCGGAGCGGGGCCTGGCTCTGGCGGGTCGACGTCGACGGCCCCGACGGCGCGGCCGCAGCCGAGGAGGTCGAGGTCTCCGTCCCGGTGGGCCGCAGCACCCGCACCCGCGGCCTGGTCGTGCGCCGACGGTCGTTCGCCGATCACCAGATCGGCTGCCCGCCGTGGCTGCGCGACGTCCCGACCCTGTGGCCCGACCACGCCGCGCTGGACCTGGCTGGGGACCCCGCCCGCACCCACGTCGAGTCGGTGGTGGTCCTCGACCAGTTCTGCTCCGCCGGTCTCACGACCATCGCCTCGCTGCGCTCCGCAGCGCGCTGGTGGACGGGGCGGGGTTGCCGGGGCATGCAGGCAGCGCTGCGGGATGCCGACGGCCTCGCCGGCTCCCCGCCCGAGACGAGGTTGCGGCTGAGGTTGCACGCCGCTCCCTGGCCGCGTCCGGTCGCCCAGTACCGGTTGGCCCGGCCGGACGGCCGACGCGTCAAGGAGCTCGACTTCGCCTGGCCGCACCTGCGGTTCGCCGTCGAGTACGACGGCGCGCCGCACCTGGCGACGACGCTGCACCCCGAGTCCCGCTTCCGGCTGCCGAAGGACCGGCGCGTGCTCAACGAGGTGCAGGCGCTCGGCTGGCAGCTGTTCTACGTCACCGCGCCGGACCACCACGACATGACCGGCCTCGTCGAGCGGATCGGCGCTGCGCTGGTGGCGCGGGCCGCTCAGCTGGGCGTGCCGCTGCGCTGATCGACTGTGCAGCCAGCGCCCCCGGAACGGTCATCGGAGGGCGCTGGGTGCACGGTCAGGGGTAGCTGCGGCTGGTGTAGACCTGGCCGGACGGGGTCACCCGGGTCCGGGTGCTGCCGATCATCACCAGGCAGCGCATGTCCACCGTGCCCGGGTCGAGGTCGCCCAGCGTGGTCACGGTCAGCGACTCCTCCGGCCCGCCGACGTCGCGGCCGACCACCACCACCGTGCCCGGGTCGCGCACCTCCAGCAGTGCCTCGCGCGCCTCGAACAGCTGGTGCGGCCGTGCCTTCGACCGGGGGTTGTAGAGCGCGATCACCAGGTCGGCGGCCGCGGCGTGGCGGAGCCGGTCCAGGACGACGTCCCACGGCTTGAGCACGTCCGACAGCGACAGGATGCAGAAGTCGTGCCCGAGCGGGGCGCCCACCTTCGACGCCACGGCCTGCGCGGCGGTGATGCCGGGCAGCACCCGTACCGGGACGTCGGGGAAGTCCGCCGCGGCCACCTCGAGCACCGCCGCGGCCATCGCGAACACCCCCGGGTCGCCGCTGGACACCACCGCGACCCGGCGGCCGGCCCGGGCCATCGCCAGCGCGGCGGCCGCGCGCTCGGCCTCGACCCGGTTGTCGCTGGGGTGCTTGACCTGCCGCGGGTTGGCCGCCACCCGGTCCAGGTAGGGGCCGTAGCCCACCAGGTCGTCGGCCTCGGCCAGCGCGGCGGCGGCCTCGGGCGTCGTCCACCAGCGGGCGCCGGGCCCGAGCCCGACCACGGTCACCGAGCCCACCCCCACGGGTATCGGAAGCTCCACCCCGGCCATCGGGGTGGCCGAGGGGGGTGGAGCTTCCGATACCCGGGGCGGGGAGGCCAGGTCGGCGGCGTCGTTGCCCGGGCCGGTCAGCTCCGACGGCAGCAGCGCGAGGGAGAAGTAGGGCACCGACTCCGGGTCGACGTCGGCCAGCGGCAGCACCCGCTCCCGGTCGGTGGTCGCCCGCTCCACGTACCAGGCCCGGTCGAGCACCCCGGCGACGGCGAAGGCGTCCCGGACGGCGGGGAAGGTGCGGCCCAGCTTCATCACCGCGGCGGAGTCGGCGGTCTCCAGCCAGGCGGCGAGCTCCTCGGTGGGCAGCGTGCCGGGCAGCACGGTGAGCACCTCGTCGCGCTCCACCAGCGGGCGGCCGAGCACCGCCGCGGCCCCGCTCACGCTGGTCACCCCCGGCACCACCTCGGTCGGGTACCGGTGCGCCAGCCGCTTGTGCATGTGCATGTAGGAGCCGTAGAAGAACGGGTCGCCCTCGGCGAGGACGACGACGTCGCGGCCGGCGTCCAGGTGCGCGGCCAGCCGCTCGGCCGCCGCGGCGTAGAACTCGTCGATCGCGCCCTGGTAGCCACCGGGGTGGTCGGTGGTCTCGGTGGTCACCGGGTAGACCAGCAGCTCCTCGACCTGGCCCGCGCGCAGGTAGGGCTCGGCCAGCCCCCGGGCGACCGAGCGGCCGTGCCGGGCGGCGTGGAAGGCGACGACGTCGGCCGCGCCGATCAGCCGGGCCGCCTTGACCGTCACCAGCTCGGGGTCGCCGGGGCCGAGCCCCACCCCGTACAGCCGCCCGGTCATTCGGCGGTGCTCGCCAGCGCGTTGACCGCGGCGGCGGTGATCGCCGACCCGCCGCGGCGGCCGCGGACGACGAGGAAGTCCAGGTCGGAGGCGGCCAGGGCGTCCTTGCTCTCCACCGCGCCGATGAATCCGACCGGGATGCCGACCACCGCGGCGGGCCGGGGTGCGCCGGCGGCGACCATCTCCAGCAGGTGGAACAGCGCGGTCGGGGCGTTGCCGATGGCGACCACGGCGCCGTCCAGCTTGTCGCCCCACAGCTGCAGGGCGGCCGCCGTCCGGGTGGTGGCCAGGGCCGCGGCGAGGTCCGGCGTCCGCGGGTCGTTGAGCGTGCAGACCACCTCGTTGTAGGCCGGCAGCCGCTTGCGGGTGACGCCGGCAGCGACCATCTGCGCGTCGCAGAGCACCGGGGCACCCCGCTCCAGCGCCGTGCGGGCCTTGCCCACCACGCCGTCGGACCACGCGACGTCGTCGACCAGGTCGACCTGCCCGCAGGCGTGGATCATGCGCACGGTCACCTGCGCGACGTCGGCCGGCAGCCGGTCGAGCTCGGCCTCGCGGCGGATGGTGGCGAAGGACTGCCGGTAGATCTCCGCGCCGTCGTGCTCGTACTGGTAGCTCACCCTGCTCCGATCTCGTAGCCCTGACCGGTGGCCAGGACGTCGACCGATCCTGCCGGGCGGCCGCAGCGGCGCTCGCACCCGGCCCAGTGCTGGGGCCCGTCGACCGGCAGCGTGCCGGTGGCCACGGCCCGCGCGGCGTCGGCCCGGACGTCGGCCCGCGACTTCGCGCAGCCGGGCAGCCCGGCGCACGCGGTGACCTGCGCCCACGGGCTCGCCGCGTCGAACACCAGGCCCGCGGAGTGCAGCGCGGTGGCCACGTCGTCGACGAACTCGTCGGGCAGGTCGGGGACGGCGACGCTGCGCCACGGCGTCAGCTGCACCTCGCTGCCCAGCGCCGCGGTGACCTGCACGAGGACGTCGAGCGCCGCGGTGGTGAGCCGGCCCAGCGGCACCAGCCCGACCAGCGCCACCCGGCCGTCGCCCTGCTCGACGGAGCCGACCGGCGGGTCGGCCGGGGCCGGCGCGAGCGGCACGGCCGTGCCCCCGAGGCGGGCCGCCACCCGCGCCGGCCCGTCGGCCAGCTCGGGCAGCCGCCAGGCGGACGACCCCTGGGCGGACCGCTCGTCCAGGAACGCGCGGGCCCCGCGCAGCAGCAGGCCGGCCGCGTCGGCCGGGGCCGCGCGCAGACCGGAGTCGTGCCCGGCCAGGGTGAGCGCGAGGGCGTCGGGCGCCACCGCGACCAGGCCGACGTCCCCGGTCAGGCCGTGCACGTCGCCGCGGCCGTCGTCGACGGTGGCCAGGAAGCGGCCGGGCAGCGCGGCCAGCGCGGGGTCGGCGACCAGCCCGGCGTCGAGTGCCCGCACCACCGGCCGGACGTCGACCAGTCCGCCGGCCCGCCCGGACAGCACGCTGGCCACCACGTTCCGCGCGGTCTCGTGGGCCTCGGACGGCAGCAGCCCGGCGTGGTGCAGCCGGCGGGCCAGTTCGGGCGGGGCGTGGTCGGCGAGGCCGCGCAGCTGCACGTTGCCGCGGCTGGTCAGCTCCAGCGCGCCGTCGGCCAGGTCGACCGCGGCCTGGGCGAGCACCAGCAGCTGCGCCCCGCTCAGCAGCCCGCCGGGCACCCGGACCCGGGCCAGCCGGCCGTCGGCGGCCAGGTGGGTGTGCACCGCACCCGGGCAGGCGTCGGCACGGTCGCGGGCAGTCATGGCCCGCCCGAGGTTACGTGCGGCCCACCTCGACGTACGGCGCGCGGGGGCGGATCCTGCACCTGGGCGGCCGGGAAGCACGAGAGGTGCCCGTGCGTTCCACCGGCCGCCTGAGAGGAGGCCACGATGACCACCATCGACCTGCACTCCGAGTTCCTCCGCGCCGAGCTGTTCCTGACCAGCGGGCAGCCGACCGAGGCCGTGGCGATCCTGGCCCCGGTCGTGGCGGCCTACCCGCAGGACATCGCGGTGCTGGAGCTGCTCGGCCGGGCCTGCTTCGAGTCCGCGCAGCTCGCCCGGGCCGAGGAGGCGTTCGGCCAGCTGGTCGAGCTCGCCCCCGCCGACGGCTGGGCCCGCCGCGCGCTGGCCCGCACCCTGGAGCGGCAGCACCGCCCCGCCGAGGCGGCCACCCACCACCGGGTGGCCGACGCGCTGGGCGCGGCGAGCTGAGTCAGGCCCGGCGACCCAGCCGGGCCAGCACGGCGGTCTGCCGGTCGGCGTCCTCGTCGACCGGCAGCGCCGGTGCGCAGATGCCGTCCATGTGCAGCGCCTCCCCGAACCCCTCCGCGCCGGCCTCGACGCGGTCCAGCTCGGCACCGGTGAGGGTCTCGTCCCCGCCGGTGGCCCGGGCGACGTCCCACCGGTGCACCAGCAGGTCCCACACGTAGAACTGCTCCAGCGTGGCGCCGACCGTCGTCGGGCCGAAGAAGCCGTCGTAGCCGGTCCCGAGCAGCTCGTCGGTGAGCAGCCCCTGCACGACGCCGGTGTGCGCGCGGAAGGCCGCGGCCGGGTCGGTGAGGTCCGGCCGGGCACCGACGTCCGCGCCGTGCCGGGTGAGCAGTTCGCGCTGGGTGTCCACGACGTGCGCGACGACGTCGCGGGCGGTCCAGCCGGCGCAGGGGGAGGGGCTGTCCCACCGGTCGGCGGGCACGGCGTCCAGGACGGCGGTCAGGGCGGAGGCGGCGGCGCGGTGGCGGGCGGCGGTCTGGTCCATGCCGCCACCCTGGCGCGGTGCGGCAGGGTGGGTCTTGATGGAACCCGACACGACCGGTGCGGTGGAGCGGGCGCACCTGCGTGCGCCCGGGGACCGCTCGCACACGATGTCCCGCTACGCGCCGCCGGCCGACCTCGCCCCGCTGGTGCAGCGGTTCTGGATCCCCGTCTGGTCGGTGCCGCCGGGGCAGGAGTCGGTGCAGCGGGTGCTGCAGTACCCGGTCGGCCTCGTCGTCGTCAGCACCGGGTACGCCCGCTTCTACGGGGTGGTCACCGGGTTGTCGGAGACCGTGCTCGCCGGGGAGGGGTGGGCCGTCGGGGTGATGCTCACGCCGGCGGCCGGGTCGCTGGTGTCCGGTGTCGACATGTCGACCCTCACCGATCGCCATGTCGACATCGGTGAGCTGCTCGGCGACCCCGGGCGGGAGCTGGCCGACCGGGTGCGCACGGCGATGACCCGCGACCCTCGCGACCCGGCGGCGCACGCGGCGGCCACGGCGGCCTTCGGCGACCTGCTGCGCCCGTCCCTGCCGGTGGACGCGGAGGGCGAGCTGGTCGACCGGGTGGTCGAGCTGGTCGAGACCCGGCCCGACCTGGTCCGGGTGGGCCAGCTGTGCGAGGCCACCGGGCTGGGGGAGCGGACCCTGCAGCGGCTGGTGCAGCGACGGCTGGGGCTGACGCCCAAGTGGCTGGTGCAGCGACGGCGGCTGCAGGAGGCCGCCGAGCGGCTGCGGACGGGGGAGGGGTCGCTGGCGGCGACCGCGGCCCTGCTCGGCTACGCCGACCAGGCCCACTTCAGCCGGGACTGGACGTCGGTGGTCGGCACGCCGCCGGGCCGGTTCGTCGCGGAGCACCGCCGGCCGGGCTGATCAGGCGATGTCGACGTCGACGCCCTCGTCGGCGAGCACCTCCGCGAGGGTCTGCACGACCAGGCCGTGCTCGGTGGGGTCGCCGTCGGCCGGGTCGGCCAGGTGGCCGCAGAACTCCTCGTAGCGCTGCGCGCCGCCCAGGGTCAGATACTCGACCCAGAGCACCTTCGTGGTGACGGGGCACATCCGGGCGGCCTCGAGCAGGGTCAGGGTCCGTCGCGGTGGGACCAGGCGCAGGGCGGGCTGGTCGAGGTCGGGGCCGTCGGCGGGGGAGAGCGCTGCGGTCATCGGGGAGCCTTCCGGGGGAGCCCTGGATCGGGTGCAACCGAAACTAGGACCACCGGAATGCGTCCACCAGAGCCACAACTGATACGGAACGGTTCCGCTGTTGGCAGGTTGCTCCCGCGTGGCGTCAGGGGCCGTCGAGGGGCCCGCCGCCCACCCGGGCCACCTCCCCGGACGCCGAGTCGGCCCGGAACACGGTGAGGTCGTCGGCGCCGTCGACCTGGAAGCCCCAGCCGGCCTCCAGCGCCGGTGCGGTGAGCGCGCCGCCCGCACCGGTGTTGAGCTCCACCTCCTGGCCGGGCGGGGCGACGACCACCAGCGTGGCGCCGAAGGTCGAGGAGTCCCCGGCGTAGGAGGCGCAGCGGGCGACCACGGTCAGCGTCGCCAGGTCCGTGCCGGCCGGGTGGGTCGCGGTGCCGCAGGGGGTGCCCGAGCCGTCCGGGGTGGCCGACGCCGTGCTCGTGGCCACCGCGCCCCCCGGGAGCGCCACCGCGACGGTCACCGCCTGCGCGGTGGCACCGCCCGGGGCGGGGAAGGTGCCCGACCCCAGCACGGTGACCGCCAGGCTGCCCGGACGGCGCCCGGTCGGACCGGCGACGGCGTCGACGGCCACCTCGTAGGCCAGGGGGTCGACGGGCGCGGTGCCCGAGCGGGGGACCGCCGACGGCGGGGCCGCCGCGCCCTGGGTGAGCAGGCTGGACGCCGGGCCGGTCCACACCGGCAGGCCGTCCCGGCTGACCCGGGCCACCACCCCCTGCCCGCCGTCCCGGTCCAGCCGCACGGCCGAGACGCCGTCGGCCGTGCCCACCGGGCGGAAGCTGCGGGAGGTCGAGCCGTCGGCGGCGACGTCGACGCCGGAGGACACCTCGACCTCGTCGCCGGGGGCGGTGACCAGCAGCAGCGCGGCGCCGCGCTCGTCCTCCGCGGTCGCCGCGAGCACCGGCGCCGGGGTGTCGCTGGTGGTGGTCAGGGCCCGGTCGAGGAAGGCGGCCGGCGTGCTCGCCGGTCCGGTGAACCAGGTGACCTGGAGGCCGTCGCCGGTCCGTTGCGCCAGCAGCGCCCACCGGCGCCCCGCCGCGTCGCCGGCGTAGACCAGCCGCGGCGGGTCCGGTGCCGGGTCCAGCCGGTCGCGCAGCGCCGCCACGAAACCGGTGTCCCCGGCCAGCGACCCGCGGGCCGGGCCCAGGGTGGACGCGGGGGCCTCCGCCGCGGGTGCGGGGGGCCGGACCACCCCCGGCAGGGTGGCCGCGCCGACCGCGAGCACGGCCACCGCCGCGACGGCCGTGCCGGCCCGCACCCACCGGCGCCGGCGCACCGCACGGACGCCGTCGGCCACCGCGGCGTCGTCGAGGTCCCCGAGCTGGGCGGTCCCGGCCAGCAGCTCCAGCCGGGCCGGCAGCCGGTCGGCGGGCACCCCCAGCCGGCCGGGCAGCGCGGCCAGGTCCACCCCGGGCACCCGCTGCGCGACCTCGGCGGCCGGCCGGTCCTCGAACCAGTGCAGCACCACCGCCGCGCGCTCGGCCCGGGTGAGCGCGTCGAGCGCGGCGGCCAGCTCGGCGGCCGCCGCGGCGTCGGCGGGGGAGACCCACCACGGCGTCCCCGACGTCCCGCTGAGCACCACGTCGCGGCCCACCCGGCGGCGCAGGTGCGCGCGCACGAGCCCGTCGACCCCGCCCCCGCGGGCCAGGCCGCGCGCGAGCAGGTCCCGGGCGCCCGCGTCGCTGCCGGCCAGCAGGAACGCCGTCGGCAGCAGCTCCCGCCAGTCCTCGGTCACCGGCACAGTGAACCCCGGTGCACCCCCGCGCACACTGGTCGCGTGGACGACGTGGTGGCACGGCTGCGCGCCGCGGGCTGCGTCTTCGCCGAGGAGGAGGCCGCGCTGCTGGCCGCCGACGGCCGCGACCTCGATGGTCCCTCCGGCCTCGTCGCCCGGCGGGTGGCCGGCGAGCCGCTCGAGCAGGTGCTCGGCTGGGTCACGTTCGGCGGCCTGCGGGTGCTGCTGGATCCCGGCGTCTTCGTGCCCCGCCAGCGGACGGCGCTGCTGGTCGAGGAGGCGGTCGCGCTCGGCGGGCGGGTGGTCGTCGACCTGTGCTGCGGGTCCGGCGCGGTCGGCCTCGCGGTGGCCGCCGGGCTGGGGGAGGTCGAGCTGATCGCGGCGGACGTCGACCCCGTCGCGGTGGCCTGCGCCCGGCGCAACGGCGTCGACGCCCGGGCCGGCGACCTGTTCGACGCCCTGCCGGGGCAGCTGCGCGGCCGGGTCGACCTGCTCTGCGTGAACGCCCCCTACGTGCCCACCGACGCGATCGCCGACATGCCGCCCGAGGCCCGCGACCACGAACCGGTCACCGCGCTGGACGGCGGCGCCGACGGCCTGGACCTGCACCGGCGGGTGGCTGCCGGGGCGCGTGCCTGGCTGGCCCCGGGCGGTGCGCTGCTGCTGGAGACCAGCCGGCGGCAGGCGCCCGGCACGCTGGCCGCGGTGGCCGCCGGGGGCCTGTCCGGGCGGCTGGTCACCGACGACGACCGCGGCGCCGCGGTCGTCGTCGGCACCCGGGTCACGGGTTCGTGATCAGGTCCATGTTCAGCTGGGCGCCGGCCATCAGCCCCGCGGCCATCGAGGCGACCACCTGACCCATCGGCTCCACCGCGTTGCCCGCCGCCCACACGCCCGGCACCGGGGTCCGCCCGGTCGGCTCGGCCACGACCCGGGTGCCGAGCACCAGGTCGCCCATCCGCAGCTCCTCGACCGGCAGGTCCAGCCCGGTCAGGTGGTCGGTGCGGGCCCGCACGAAGGAGGTGACGACCAGCGCATCGCGGGGGACCACCTCGCCCGAGACCAGCCGGACGCCCGAGAGCCGGTCCTCGGTCACCTCGACGCCGGTCACCGTGCCCTCGACGACCCGCACGCCCCGCGCCGCCAGCGTCGTGCGCTCCTCGGCGGTCGGGGCGTACCCGTGCGCGAGGAGGACGACGTCGGGGCTGAGCTGGGAGAACATCAGCGCCGAGTGCACCGACACCGCGCTGGTCGCCAGCACGCCGATCGCCTGGCCGCGCACCTCGTAGCCGTGGCAGTAGGGGCAGTGCAGCACGTCGCGGCCCCACCGCTCGACCAGGCCGGGGACGTCGGGCAGCTCGTCCACCCCGCCGCCGGCCAGCAGCAGCCGCCGCGCGGTCAGCACGCCGCCGTCGGCCAGCTGCACCTCGAACCCGCCGTCCACCGGCCGGGCGTCGACCACGCGGCCGGCCAGCACCCGGCCGCCGTAGCCCTCGAGCTCCCGCCGGCCGATGGCCAGCAGCTCCCGGGGCGCGATGCCCTCGTGCCCCAGCACGTTGTGCGCCCCGTCCGCCGGGGCGTTGCGCGGCCGGTCGTCGTCCACGACCACCACCGACCGCAGCGAGCGGGCCAGCGCCTTCGCCCCGCTCAGCCCCGCCGGACCCCCACCGATGACCACCACGTCCGCATCCATGCCGGCGACGGTGCCGCCCACCCGGCCGGACCCGCAACGATCCGTGCCGGTCTGGCAAACGCAGCCGGCTGCACCGGCGGCGAGCGGCGGTGGGTGACCCGGCTAGACGGTGACCCGGGCGAGCGGGACCAGGGGTGCGCGGCCGAGCTCGCTCTTGGCCAGCGACCGCAGGTGCACCTCGTCGGGGCCGTCGAACAGCCGCATCGCCCGGTGCCAGCCGGCCATCGCGGCCAGCGGGGTGACGTCGGTGACGCCGGCGCCGCCGTGGACCTGGATGGCCCGGTCGATGACGCTCGACGCGGCCCGCGGGACGGCGACCTTGGCCATCGCGACCAGGTCCTTGGCCGCCTTGTTGCCCTGCGTGTCGATGACCTGGCAGGCCTGGTGGCAGATCAGCCGGGCCTGGTCGAGCTCGATGCGGCTCTCGGCGATCTGGTGCTGCACCACGCCCTGCTCGGCCAGCGGCTTGCCGAACGCGACCCGCTCGGTCACCCGGGCGACCATCATCGCCAGCGCCCGCTCGGCCGCGCCCAGCGCGCGCATGCAGTGGTGGATGCGCCCGGGCCCCAGCCGGGCCTGCGCGGCGGCGAACCCGCCGCCCTCCTCGCCGATGACCGACGACACCGGCACCCGGACGTCGTCGAAGCGCACCACGCCGTGGCCGTGCTGGTCGTGCTGGCCGAACACCGGCAGGTCGCGCTCGACGGTGATGCCCGGGGTGTCGCGCGGCACGACGACCATCGACTGCTGCCGGTGCCTGGGCGCCTGCGGGTCGGTCTTGCCCATGACCACCAGCACGGCGCACCGCGGGTCCAGCACGCCCGAGGTCCACCACTTGCGGCCGTTGATGACGTAGTCGCCGCCGTCGCGCTCGATGCGGGTCTCGATGTTGGTGGCGTCGCTGCTGGCCACCGCCGGCTCGGTCATCGCGAACGCCGACCGGATCTCCCCGGCCAGCAGCGGCTCGAGCCACTGCTGCTTCTGCTCCGGCGTGCCCAGCAGGTGCAGCAGCTCCATGTTCCCGGTGTCGGGCGCCGCGCAGTTGGTGGCCTCGGGGAACAGGTCCAGGCTCCAGCCGGTCAGCTCGGCCAGCGGCGCGTACTCCAGCTGCGTCAGCCCCGACTCGCTGGGCAGGAACAGATTCCACAGGCCCTGGGCCTTCGCCTCGGTCTTGAGCTTCTCCACCACCGGCGGGACGTCGTGCCCGTCCGGGCCGGCCTCGCGGCGCGACTGCTCGTACTCCGCCTCGGCCGGCAGCACCTGGTCGCTCAGGAAGTCCACCATCCGGGCGTGCAGGTCGGTGGCGCGGCTTGACGGGGTGGCGAGGGAGTGGGTCATGATCAGCCTTCCTGAACACGTGCGCCGGTGCACGGTGGCGGCACGCTAACAGCGGGGTCCGACGGTCCCGGGCGAGGAGGGTGGCCGGAGAGATGGGCACGGACGCGGGCATCGGCGCCTCGATCCGCCGGCTGCGCACCGCGCGCGGGGTCACCCTGCGCGCGCTCGCGGCCGGCCTGGGCGTGAGCCCGGCGACGTTGAGCGCGGTGGAGAACGGGCACACCGGCGTCAGCGCCGTCCGGGTCGCGGCCATCGCCGACCTGCTCGGCGTCCCGGTGGCCCGGGTCTTCGACCCCGACGGCCGCGGCCCGGGCCCCGGCGTCCTCACCGGGTTGCCGGCCGCGGGCCCGCCGCCGCCCGCCGACGAGGACTGGCGCCGCTACGGCCCGCTGCGGCTGGACCCGGCGCTGACCGCGGCCCTGGCCGGCTTCGTCGAGGTCGGGTACCACGGGTCGACGATCCGGACGATCGCCGCGCGCGCGGGGCTGTCGGTCTCCGGCCTCTACCACTACTACGAGAGCAAGTACGACATGCTCGTCGCGCTGCTCGACCGCACGATGGCCGACCTCGACGCCCGGGTCCGCGGCGCCCGCGCCGCGGGTGGCGACCCGGTCCAGCGGGTGGCGCTGCTGGTCGAGTGCCTGGCGCTGTTCCACTCCCACCGGCGGGCCACGGCCTTCCTCGGGGCCAGCGAGATGCGCAGCCTCGCCCCGGTGGACTACCAGCGGGTGGCCGGGATCCGGCGGGCCCAGCAGCAGGCGGTCGACGAGGAGGTGGCCGCCGCCGTGGCCGCCGGTCAGCTGTCGGTCGCCGACCCCCGCGCGGGCGCCCGCGCCGTCGTCACGCTGTGCACCGCGATCCCGCAGTGGTTCCGGCCGGGGGGACCGCTGACGCCCGAGGAGGTCGCTGCGCAGTACGTCGACTACGCCCTGCGACTGCTGGGCGGGGGAGCGTTGCGAGACCGTCGCGACGACCTTGACCCCCCTCGGGTGTGACCTGCATCATCCTGCACGCCAGCGCCGACCGGACGAGCGTCCGGTCGTGGTGGTCCCTGCCGCTCGACGAGGAGACGACATGACCAGCACCGAGAAGCCCGCGGTCCCCGACCTGACCGACCTGCTCGCCGACTCGCCGACCAACTGGGGCAAGTGGGGCCCCGACGACGAGGTGGGTGCGCTGAACTACCTCACCGCCGACGAGGTGCTGCGCGGCATCGCGCACGTGAAGAAGGGCGAGGTGCACACCCTGCAGCGCCTGATCGGCGACCCCAAGGGCGACCCGGTCTGGCCGGGCCGCACGCCGGCCGAGCGCACGCAGATCCTCGACGAGTCCAGCTGGGACGGCTCCGACGCCCCGTCCTACCCCGGCGGGCTGCACTACGCCGACGACAAGATCAACGCGTTCCTGCAGGGGTCCACGCAGTACGACGCGCTGGGCCACGTCTGGTACGGCGGCAAGATCTGGAACGGATTCGACGCCCGCACGACCGTCGGCGGCCTGCAGAAGGCCAGCGTCGAGCCCATCGCGCAGAAGGGCGTGGTCGGCCGCGGCATCCTGCTCGACATGGCCCGCTTCCGCGGCAAGCGCACGCTGGACAAGGCCGAGACGTTCACCCACGCCGACCTCGAGGAGTGCGCGCGGGCGCAGGGTGTGGAGATCCAGAAGCGGGACGTGCTGGTCATCCGCACGAACTTCCTGCAGTTGTTCCACGACCAGGGCGAGGCCTTCTACGAGGGCTTCTGCGAGCCGGGCCTGGTGTACAGCCCCGAGCTGGTGCAGTGGTTCCAGGAGATGGAGATCCCCAACCTGGTCACCGACACCATCGCCAACGAGGTCACCTTCGACCCCAACAACGGGACGGCGCTGCCGCTGCACAGCGCGCTGATGCGCAACCTCGGGGTCACCCTCACCGAGATCGCCGACCTGGAGACCCTGGCCGACAGCTGCGCCGAGGACGGCCAGTACACGTTCCTGTACGCCGCCGCCCCGCTCAAGGTGCACCTGGGCTCGGGGTCGCCGGTGAACCCGCTGGCGATCAAGTGAGCGTCTACACCGACAAGCCGTGGCTGGCCCTCTACGGGGAGGGTCAGCCGGCCTCGATCACGCCCGAGCACGCCACGCTGCTCGACGTCTTCCGGGCCACCACCGCGGCGACGCCCGACGCGGTCGCCATCAGGTACTTCGACGGCACCCTGACCTACGCCGACCTCGACGCCGCCTCCGACGCCCTCGCCCTGGGGCTGCTGGAGGGCGGTTTCGCCCGCGGCGACCGGATGGGCCTCTACGTGCAGAACGACCCCGCCTTCGTCATCGGTCTGCTGGGCGCGTGGAAGGCCGGCGGGGCCGCGGTGGCGATCAACCCGATGAACAAGGCCGCCGAGCTGACCTACCTGCTCACCGACTCCGGGGCCACGGCGCTGCTGTGCCTGGACGAGCTGTACGACACGGTCGCCCGGGGCGTGCTGCCGGAGACGTCGGTGCGCACGGTCATCACCTGCTCGGGGCTGGACCACCAGACCCGCGCCGACCCCCGGCTGTTCGAGGGGACGACGAAGAGCACCCCCGAGGGCACCACCGACCTCGACGAGCTGGCCACCCGGTTCGCCGGTCAGCAGCCGCCCCCGGTCGAGCTGTCCGGCGACGACATCGGGGTGCTGACCTACACCTCGGGCACCACCGGCCGGCCCAAGGGTGCGATGAACACGCACTCGACCATGACGTTCAACGCCTGCACCTACCGCGAGTGGATGCGGCTGGGCCCGGACGACGTGGTGCTGGGCGTGGCCCCGCTGTTCCACATCACCGGGCTGATCGGGCACGTGGCCATCGCGATGCTGGTCGGCTGCCCGCTGGTCATCGCCCACCGGTTCCACCCCGACGTGGTGCTCGAGGCCATCCGGGAGCACCGGCCGACCTTCACCGTCGGCGCCATCGCGGTGTTCATCGCGCTGGGCAACGCCGCCGGCGCCACCCGCGAGGACTTCTCCTCGCTGAGGGCGGTCTACTCCGGCGGGGCGCCGATCGCCCCGGCGGTCACCGACCAGCTGGAGGACAAGCTCGGCGTCTACGTGCACAACATCTACGGGCTGACCGAGACCAACAGCCCCTCGCACGGCGTGCCGATGGGCGTGAAGGCCCCGGTCGACGAGAACTCCGGCGCGCTCAGCGTCGGGGTGCCGGTCTACGACACCGTGGTGCGGGTGCTCGGGGAGGACGGCGAGGAGGTGCCGGTCGGCGAGGTGGGCGAGTTCGCCACCGCAGGTCCCCAGGTCGTGCCCGGCTATTGGGAGCGGCCCGACGCGACCGCGGAGTCCATCCCCGGCGGGGAGCTGCGCACCGGCGACGTCGGGTTCATGGACGCGCAGGGCTGGTTCTTCCTGGTCGACCGCAAGAAGGACATGATCAACGCGGCCGGCTACAAGGTGTGGCCGCGCGAGGTGGAGGACGTGCTCTACGGGCACCCCGCCGTCCGCGAGGTCGCCGTGGTGGGCATCCCCGACGAGGTGCGCGGCGAGACCGTCAAGGCCTACGTCTCGACCAAGCCGGGCGCCACGGTCGACCCCGACGAGGTCATCGCCTGGGCCAAGGAGCGGATGGCGGCCTACAAGTACCCGCGGTACGTCGAGGTGGTCGAGGAGCTCCCCAAGACCACCACCGGCAAGATCCTGCGGCGCGAGCTGCGCGCCCGGGGGTGAGTGCACCGCGCGGTGGCCCGGGGGCAGCGGGCCACCGCGTGGTGCTCGATTCCGGAGGTTGCCGTACCGCATACTGCCCGCGTGGCCACGACGCGTGGTGAGGTCGCCGGTGACCGGGACGTGCTCCTGGCCCGGCTCGCCGTGGCGACCTCGGCGGCGGGCCTGGGCCTGTGGGACTGGGACCTGCGCACCGACGAGCTGGTCTGGGACGACCGCAGCCGGGCGATCTTCGGCCTGAGCGGGGTCGAGCTCACCGGCACCGTCGCCGACATCGACCTGGCCATCCACCCCGACGACCGGCCGGTGGTGCAGGGGGCCCTCGACGAGGCCATCGTCGGAGGTGACCTGCTCGACGTGGAGTTCCGGGTGGTGCACCCCGACGGCGCCGTCCGGTGGGTCGCCGCGCTGGGCCGGGTGCTCCAGGACGACACCGGCGCGCCCGTGCGGATGGTCGGCACCAACGTCGACGTGACCGACGGCCGCGAGGCCGCCCAGCAGCAGTTCGCCGACGCCACCCGGATGGCGGGGCTGGTGACCGTCGCCGAGGAGCTGGGCGGCGCGGAGACCGTCGGTGCCGCCCTGGCCGTGGTCACCCGGCACGCCGCGGCGACGCTGGGCACCACGGGGGTCATCCTCTGCGTGACCGACGACGACGGGTCGGCGGTCACCACCTACGTCGACGCGCCCCTGGACGCCCAGACGGTCGACACCGTCCGCCGGCTCCCGGCCGACTTCCCGCTGCCGATGGTCGACTCCGCCGTCCACGGCCGGGCGCACTTCGTGCCCGACCTGGAGACCGCGGCGCGGCTGTTCCCCGGCGGGGTCGGCGTCTGGCGCCGTTCGGGTGTGCGGTCGGGGTGCTCGGTGCCGCTGCGGTCGGCGAACCGGCTGATCGGGTCGCTGGCCCTCGGGCAGCGGGTCGACCGGTACTGGCGGCCGGCCGACCGCGAGTTCGTCAGCGCGCTGGGTGCCCTCACCGCCCAGACCCTGACCCGGATCGCCTCCGCCGGCGCCGCCGCGGAGGCGGCCTCGGCGGTGGCCCGGCTGGCCGAGACGCTGCAGCGCTCGCTGCTCACCGCCCCGCCCGAGCCCGACCACCTGCACGTGGTGCCGCGGTACGTGCCGGCCGCGGCCGAGGCGCAGGTCGGCGGTGACTGGTACGACGCGTTCCTCGGCCCGGACGGCGCGACCCACCTGGTGATCGGCGACGTCACCGGCCACGACCGGGAGGCCGCCGCGGCGATGGGCCAGTTGCGCAACGTGCTGCGCGGCATCGTGTGGGCCGCGGGCGGGACGCCGGCGCAGGTGCTGACCACCCTGGACCGCGCGGTCGCCGGGCTCGACGTCGGCACGCTGGCCACCGTGCTGGTCGCCCGGGTGGAGCAGACCGGCGCCGGCCGGCTGCTGCGCTGGTCCAACGCCGGCCACCCCGCGCCGCTGCTGGTCGACCCCGACGGCGACGTGGTGCTGCTCGAGGGCCGCGACCTGCTGCTCGGGGTCGACCACACCGCCCCGCGGCACGACCACGAGGTCCCCCTGCCGCCGGGCAGCACCCTGCTGCTGCACACCGACGGCCTGGTCGAGCGCCGCGGCAGCGACCTGGACGCCGGCACCGCCCGGCTGGTGCAGGTCGTGGGCCGGCTGGTGCGCGCCGGGGTGGGCCTGGACGAGCTGTGCGACCGGGTGCTGGCCACGGTGCCCCGCCACCCCGAGGACGACGTCGCCCTCATCGCGCTGCGCGCCCACCCCGAGGACCTGCCCCGCCCGTGGGAGGCCGGCCCGGCCGTCGTGCCCGACCTGCCCGGGACCGCCGGGTAGCGTCGGCGCCAACCACGGCAGTGCGCAGGAAACCGGTGCGACCCCGGTGCGGTCCCGCCACTGTGACCCCCTCGGGGGGAGCCAGACACTGCGGCTGCCGTGCCCCACGAACTCCGGGCGCGGACCCGGGGGAAGGCTCACGGTGCGCACCTTCACGCTGCTGTCCACGTCCGACACCGACCTGCTCGCCGCCCGCACGAGCGACTCCGGGTGGCGGCTGGGCAACCCCTACCGCGTCGGCGACCTCGTCGAGTTCGCCCGCGGCACCGACCTCGTGGTCTTCCGCATCCTCGGGTCGCGGCGGAAGTACGAGGACATGGTGGCCCCGCTGCTGGGCCTCGGCGTCCCGGTGGTGGTGCTGGGCGGGGAGCAGCTGCCCGACGCCGAGCTGATGGAGCTCTCGACCGTGCCGATGGGCGTGGCCACCGAGGCGCACGCCTACCTCGCGCAGGGCGGCCCCGAGAACATCGTGCAGCTGCACCGCTTCCTCGCCGACACCGTGCTGCTGGACGGCGAGGGCTTCGAGCGGCCCGCCGAGGCACCCGCCTGGGGCGTGGTCGACCGGGCCACCACCGCGACCGGGCCGCGGGTCGCCGTCCTGTACTACCGGGCGCACCACCTGGCCGGGAACACCGCGTTCGTGGACTCCCTGTGCGCCGCGGTCGAGACCGCCGGCGGGGTGCCGGTGCCGGTCTACACGGCCTCGCTGCGCGCCGTGGACCCCGCGATGCTCGACGTGCTGCGCACCGTCGACGCGATGGTCGTCACCGTGCTCGCGGCCGGCGGTTCGCGCCCGGCCACCGCCCAGGCAGGTGGGGACGACGGCGCGTGGGACGTCGGCGAGCTCGCCCGGCTCGACATCCCGGTCATCCAGGGCCTGGTGCTGGGCAGCGACCGGGAGACCTGGGCCGGCAACGACGACGGGCTCTCCCCGCTGGACGTCGGCAACCAGGTGGCCATCCCCGAGTTCGACGGCCGGATCATCACCGTGCCGTTCTCCTTCAAGGAGGTCGACGCCGACGGCCTGACCTCCTACGTGCCCGACCCCGAGCGGGCCGCGCGGGTCGCCGGCATCGCCGTCGCGCACGCCCGGCTGCGGCACACCCCGCCGGCGCAGCGCAAGGTCGTGGTGATGCTGTCGGCCTACCCGACCAAGCACGCCCGGATCGGCAACGCGGTGGGACTGGACACCCCGGCCTCCGTCGTCCGGCTGCTGGCCGCCATGGCCGGGCAGGGCTACGACATCGGCCCGTTCGACGGCCCCGGATCGCTGCCCGGCGTCGCGGACCTCGACGGCGACGCCCTGGTGCACGCGCTCATCGAGGCCGGCGGGCAGGACCCCGACTGGCTCACCCAGGAGCAGCTGAGCGGCAACCCGGTGCGCATCCCGGCCGCCGAGTACCGCCGCTTCTTCGACACCCTGCCCGCCGAGCTCGCCGACCGGATGGTCGAGCACTGGGGCCCGCCGCCCGGGCAGCTGTTCGTCGACCCGACCGACGACTGCATCGTCTTCGCCGCCCTGCGGGCCGGCAACGTCGTGGTGATGGTGCAGCCCCCGCGCGGGTTCGGGGAGAACCCGATCGCGATCTACCACGACCCCGACCTGCCGCCCTCCCACCACTACCTGGCCGCCTACCACTGGCTGCGGTCGCAGTTCGGCGCGCACGCGCTGGTGCACGTGGGCAAGCACGGCAACCTGGAGTGGATGCCGGGCAAGACGGTGGGGCTCTCGGCGTCCTGCGCGCCCGACGCCGCACTCGGCGACCTGCCGGTGGTCTACCCGTTCCTGGTCAACGACCCCGGCGAGGGCTCGCAGGCCAAGCGCCGGGCGCACGCGGTGCTGGTCGACCACATGGTGCCGCCGATGGCCCGCGCGGACTCCTACGGCGACATCGCGCGGCTGGAGCAGCTGCTCGACGAGCACGCCAACATCGCCGCGATGGACCCGCCGAAGCTGCCGGCGATCCGCCAGCAGATCTGGACGCTGATCCAGGCCGCGAAGATGGACCACGACCTGGGCCTGGAGGACCGGCCGCACGACGCCGAGTTCGACGAGATGATCCTGCACGTCGACGGCTGGTTGTGCGCCATCAAGGACTCGCAGATCCGCGACGGCCTGCACGTGTTCGGCTCCCCGCCCGAGGGCGACGCCCGGGTGGGCCTGGTGCTGGCGATCCTGCGCGCCCGGCAGATCTGGGGCGGCGCGGTCGCGATGCCGGGCCTGCGCGAGGCGCTGGGCCTGGTCGAGGACGGGACGGCGGGCCTGGCGGAGACCGACGCCGTGGAGGCCCGGGCGCTGGCGCTGGTGGAGGGCCTGGAGGCCGCCGGCTGGACGTCGGAGGCCGTCGCGCCGGTGGTGCACGACGTCCTGGGCGCGGCGCACCCCGAGGTGGAGCGGGTGCTGCACTTCGCCGTCGACGAGCTGGTGCCGCGGCTGGCCCGCACCACCGACGAGATCGACCTGGCGCTGCACGCCCTGGACGGCGGCTACGTGCCGGCCGGGCCCTCGGGCTCGCCGCTGCGCGGGCTGGTCAACGTGCTGCCGACCGGGCGCAACTTCTACTCCGTCGACCCGCGGGCGGTGCCCTCGCGGCTGGCCTGGGAGACCGGGCAGGGCCTGGCCGACGGCCTGCTGGAGCGCTACCGGAACGAGGAGGGTTCCTGGCCCGCGTCGGTGGGCCTGTCGGTGTGGGGCACGTCGGCGATGCGCACCAGCGGTGACGACGTCGCCCAGGTGCTGGCGCTGCTCGGCGTCCGGCCGGTCTGGGACGAGGCCTCCCGCCGGGTCAAGGAGCTCGAGCCGATCCCGCTGGCCGAGCTCGGGCGGCCGCGCATCGACGTCGTCGTCCGCATCTCCGGGTTCTTCCGGGACGCCTTCCCGCACGTGGTGACCATGCTCGACGACGCGGTGACCCTGGCCGCCGGTCTCGACGAGTCGCCGGAGGACAACTACGTGCGCAAGCACGTCGACGCCGACGTGGCCGAGCACGGCGACCGCCGCCGGGCCACCACCCGGGTCTTCGGCTCCAAGCCCGGCGCGTACGGGGCGGGCCTGCTGTCGCTGATCGACAGCCGGGACTGGCGCACCGACGCCGACCTGGCCGAGGTCTACGCGGTGTGGGGCGGCTACGCCTACGGCCGCGACCTCGACGGCGCCGCCGCCCGGCCGGACATGGAGACCGCCTACCGGCGGATCGCGGTGGCGGCGAAGAACATCGACACCCGCGAGCACGACATCGCCGACTCCGACGACTACTTCCAGTACCACGGCGGGATGGTCGCCACGGTCCGCGCGCTGACCGGCAGCTCGCCGAAGGCCTACATCGGTGACTCCACCCGGCCCGAGCACGTGCGCACCCGCTCGCTGGTGGAGGAGACCTCGCGGGTCTTCCGGGCCCGGGTGGTCAACCCAAAGTGGATCGCCGCGATGCGCCGGCACGGCTACAAGGGCGCCTTCGAGATGGCCGCGACGGTGGACTACCTGTTCGGCTACGACGCCACCACCGGCGTGGTCGCCGACTGGATGTACGAGAAGCTGACCCAGAGCTACGTGCTGGACCCGGAGAACCGGGCGTTCCTGGAGGAGTCCAACCCCTGGGCGCTGCACGGGATCGCCGAGCGGCTGCTGGAGGCCGTGGACCGCGAGCTCTGGGCCGAGCCCGACCCCGAGGTCCTGGCCGCGCTGCGCCAGACCTACCTGGACACCGAGGGCGACCTCGAAGCAGGACCCCGTACCCCCGCCGAGAGGACCTCGTGACCCGCACCCGCTCCGCCCTGCTCGTCCTGCCCGCCGCGCTGCTCCTGGCCGCGTGCGGGTCCTCCACCACCTCCTCGGGCTCCTCGTCCGGCGCGGCGACCGCGTCGTCGCCGGCGGTGGCGGGCCCGACGACGGAGGCAGCTGCCTGCACCGACGCCCCGGCCACCGCGGAGGCGCCGTCGTCGGTGTCGGCGGACCTGTCGGTGGCGCCGGAGGTCACCGGGACCGACGCCGCGCCGCCGTGCGGGCTGGTGGTCTCCGACGTGGTGGTCGGCGACGGGCCGGTGGCCGAGTCGGGGTCGCAGGTCGAGGTGAAGTACGTGGGTGCCTTCTACGACACCGGGCAGACCTTCGACGCCTCCTGGAACCGGGGAGCGGACTCCACGCTGCCCTTCACCGCGGGCGCGGGCCGGGTCATCCCGGGCTTCGACCAGGGCGTGCAGGGCATGGCGGTCGGCGGCCGGCGGGTCATCACCATCCCCAGCGACCTGGGCTACGGCCCGGCGGGGCAGGGCCCCATCCCCGGCGGCGCCACCCTCGTCTTCGTGGTGGACCTGGTCTCCGTCGACTGACCCCTGGCCGGGGTCGGAGGCGGTCCCGCACGGTGGGAGGTGGTCGCGACGGCCTCCCACCGCCAGGGGTCACCTCCCACCCCCGCAGCCGGGGTGGCCGGACATCTCCCACGGTGGCCGGCCGTCGCCCGGTGCGCACACCGTCGGTGATGTGCGGCCACCCTCAGCCGAGGGGCAGCAGGACCGCGGCGGCGAGCAGGGTGGCCGCCGTCGTGACCTCGGCCGTCGCGCCCAGGACGTCGCCGTTCACCCCGCCGAGCCGGGACCGGGCGTGCCGGTGCAGCACCTCGCCGGCCAGCAGGCCGAGCACCGCCGACGCGCCCAGCAGGAGGCCCCGCACCGGGTCGCCCTCGGCCGCCGACGCCACGGCGAGCGCGACCGCCACGACGCACCCCGCGAACCAGCGCCGCGAGACCGTGCCCGCCACCGCGGCGGCCATGGCCGAGCCCTCGGCGACCGGGACACCGGGCAGCCCGGCGCGGGTCAGCGCGAGCCGCGAGACCAGCACCGCCACCGCGATCGCCTGCCAGCCCCCACCCGACGGCAGCAGCGACGCCGCGCAGGCCACCTGCAGCAGCAGCACCAGGACGAGCGTGGCCACGCCGAACGGGCCGACGTCGCCGGAGCGCATGACCTGCAGCGCCCGCTCCCGGCCGCGCAGCGGTCCGAGCCCGTCGGCGGTGTCGGCGAGCCCGTCCAGGTGCAGGCCCCGGGTGGCCAGCGCCAGCGCGGCCACGGCGAGGACCGCCCCGACCAGCGGTGCGGCGTAGGTGCTGCCCGCCCAGCCGACCGCGCCCGCGCCGCCGCCCAGGGCGACACCGACGACCGGGGCCCACGGCAGCACCCCCCGCCCGCCCGGGTCCGGCACCGGTGGGCGCACCCGGAAGGCGGTCAGCCAGACGAAGGACTCCCGGACGTGGTCCGCGGCGTTCACCGCAGGCGCTGGGGCAGCCCGGCGACGACGAACCAGACCTCGTCGGCGGTCGCGGCCAGCCGCTGGTTCACCGTGCCGAGGGTGTCGCGGAACAGCCGGCCCGACGTCGTCTCCGGCACCACGCCCAGCCCGACCTCGTCGCTGACCGCCACCACGTGCGCGGGGGTCATCACCCACGCCTCGAGCAGCTCGTCGACCCGGCGGGAGAGCCGGTCGCGGGCGCGCTGGCCGCCGTCCCAGACCCCGCTGGCGTCCATCATCGCGGTCACCCAGGTGGTCACCGAGTCGACCAGGTAGACGCCGGGCAGCACCAGCTCGCCGGGGTTGGTCGTCTCCTTGGTGGTCCAGCTCGCCGGCCGGCGGGCCCGGTGCGCGGCGACCCGGGCGGTCCACTCGGCGTCGTCCGGGCGGGGGTCCGACGTGGCCAGGTAGGTGACGTCGTCCCGGCCCTCGAGCAGCGACTCGGCGTGCGCGGACTTCCCCGACCGGGAGCCGCCCAGCACCAGCGTGCGGCTCACAGCTCGAGCCGGGTGATCGAGCCGTTGTGCGGGGTGGTGTGCGGCATGCCCTCGGGTCCGTCGCCGGCGACCACGGCCTGCGCCGCCCGGATCGTGTCGCCGTGGGTGACCAGGGCGACGACGTCGGCCGGGGGAGCGGCCTGCAGGTCGGACAGGTAGGCGGCCACCCGGGCGTGCAGCTGGGCCAGGGACTCCCCGCCCTGGGCCGCCCAGTGCACGTCGGTCCAGTCCACGACGTCCCACAGCTCGCGGGAGGGCCGGCCCTCCAGGACGCCGTAGCCCTGCTCGCGCAGCGCCGGCGTGGTGGTGAACCGTCGTCCGGTCGCGGCCATGCAGTGCTCGGCGGTCTGCACGGCGCGGTGCAGGTCGCTGGCCACCATGGCCCCGGGCGCCAGCCCCGCGAGCTCGGCGGCCGCGGCGCGGGCCTGCTCGTGGCCGAGCTCGGACAACGGCACGTGCGCCGTCTGGCCCTGCATGAGGCCGGCGGCGTTCCAGGTGCTCTGTCCGTGGCGGACGAGCAGGACGGTGGTCATCGAGGGGGAGCCTAGGGTCGAGGAGTGACCATCCCCATGCGGCCACCCACCGACGGCCCCGGCGCGGCCGCCCTCGGCGCCCGGCGCGGCGCCCCCCGGAGCCGCCCGGCCGGCCCCGACCCGCTCGCGCCGCTGCTGGACCTGCCCGGCGTGCGGGACGCCGCCGAGGCCGCCCGCACCGCCGTCGACCGGCTGCTGGGGCACAAGGTGCTGCGCCGGGAGTCCGCCGGGGTGAGCTCGGAGTCCGCGCTGCGCGGGGCCCGGGCGTCCGCGGCGCTGGAGGGCGTCGACGTCCCGCTGGCCCAGGTGCGCACCGGCGACGTGTCCGACCCGACCCTGCAGGGCGCGCTGCGGGTGTCGGTGGCGCTGGGCTCGATGGTCGAGACCTGGGACCGGGCGCCGGGGCAGGTGCTGGCCCGCATGCACGTGCTGGCCGCCGCCGACCTCGCCCCGCGCGAGGAGCTGGGGCGGCCCTCCGCGCAGGCCGGTCCGCGGCTGGGCGGGGTGTTCGCCCTGGTCACCGGCGCGACGTCGGCGCCCGCCGTCCTCGTGGCCGCCGTGGTGCACGGCGAGCTGGCCGCGGTCGAGCCCTTCACGGCCGGCAGCGGCGTCGTGGCCCGGGCGGCCGGGCGGTTGACCGGCATCGCCCGGGGGTTGGACCCCAAGGCGGTGTCGGTGCCCGAGGTGGGCTTCGCCGAGCTGGGCGCCCCGGCCTACGCCGACGCACTGGCCGGCTACCGCAGCGGCACCGCCGAGGGCGTTGCTGGCTGGCTGGTGCACTGCGCGCGGGCCACCGAGCTCGGCGCCCGCGAGGGCCTGGCGATCTGCGAGTCCCTGCTGCGCGGTTGAGACTGGGGCGATGCGCTCCCTCGACGTCGACGGTCTGGGCCAGGTCTCGCGGATCGGTCTGGGCACCTGGCAGTTCGGCTCCCGCGAGTGGGGCTACGGCGACGACTACGCCGGCGCGGGGGCGACCGCCATCGTCCGGCGCGCGCTCGAGCTGGGCATCACGCTGTTCGACACCGCGGAGGTCTACGGCCCCGGCAAGAGCGAGCGGATCCTCGGCGCCGCGCTCGCCGACGCCCGCGACGACGTCGTCCTCGCCTCCAAGGTCCTGCCGGTCGCGCCGTTCCCGAAGCTGGTGCGCAAGGCGTGGCAGGGCAGCGCCCAGCGGCTCGGCGTCCGGCGCATCCCGCTCTACCAGGTGCACCAGCCCAACCCCGTCGTCCCCGACACCGTGACGATGAAGGGCATGGGGGCGCTGCTGGACGAGGGCCGCATCGGCGCCGTCGGCGTCTCGAACTACTCCCTCGACCGCTGGCGGGAGGCCGACGCCGCGCTGGGCCGCCCGGTGATCAGCAACCAGGTCGAGTTCTCCCTCGCCGCGGCCGGGCCGCTGGCCGACCTGGTGCCCTTCGCGCAGGCCGAGGACCGGCTGGTCATCGCCTACAGCCCGCTGGCGCAGGGCCTGCTGGGCGGGAAGTACGGCGTGGACAACCGCCCCGGCGGGGTGCGGGCGATGAACAAGCTCTTCGGCACCGAGAACCTGCGCCGGGTGGAGCCGCTGCTGGCGGTGCTGCGCGAGGTCGCCGACGCCCACGGCGTCGCCCCCGCCCAGGTCGCGCTGGCCTGGTTGCTGGCCCAGCCGCGCACGGTGGCCATCCCCGGGGCCTCCAGCGTGGAGCAGCTGGAGTTCAACGCGGCCGCGGCCGACCTCGACCTGGCCGCCGACGAGGTCACCGCCCTGACCGCCGCGGCGCTGGCCTTCGACCCGCAGTCGGCGGTGAGCACGCTCGCCGAGCGGGCCAAGGAGGAGGCCGGGCCGCTGCTGCAGCGGGCGGCCCCGGTGCTGGACCGCGTCAAGCAGGCCCTGCGCCGCTGAGCCCGGCCAGCCGCCGGACCAGCTGCAGGCCGGCGGGGCTGCCCGGCCAGTGCCGGGCCAGCGCGTCGGGCCCGGCCGCCCGCACCACCGACCGCAGCACCAGCGCGACCACCACGGCGTCGTCGGCGTACCCGATGACCGGCAGCACGTCGGGCACCAGGTCGACCGGCGAGGCCAGGTAGACCAGCAGCAGGACCAGCCGGACCCGGACGCCGCGGGGCAGCGACCCGTCCCCGGCCAGCCGCTTCACCAGCCGGACGACGTCGGGCAGCAGCCGCCACGCCTCCCGGGTCGGCACCGTCTCCGGGTGCCGCCGCGCGTAGGCCCACAGCAGCCCGAGCAGGACGGCGTAGACCAGCGCCAGCCCGGCGAGGACGCCGAGCAGCACCTGCCACCAGCTCATCGGCGGGCCATCAGTCGGTGCCGACCTCCATGGCGGCGCGGTCGAGCAGCTCGTCCTCGCGGCTGGCCTGGCCACGCGAGGCGATGGCGTCGGCGCCGCCGGCCTCCAGCGAGCCGACCAGGTCGGCGTGCGAGCCCAGCATGCCGATGGCGGCGTACTGCTCGAGCTTGGCGCGGGAGTCGGCGATGTCGAGGTTGCGCATGGTCAGCTGACCGATCCGGTCGACCGGGCCGAAGGCGGAGTCGGTCGTGCGCTCCATCGACAGCTTGTCCGGGTGGTAGCTGAAGGCCGGGCCCTGGGTGTCCATGATCGTCCAGTCCTCGCCACGCCGGAGCCGCAGCGTGACCTGGCCGGTGATCGCCGCGCCCACCCAGCGCTGCAGGGACTCGCGCAGCATCAGGCCCTGCGGGTCCAGCCAGCGGCCCTCGTACATGAGCCGGCCCAGCCGCCGTCCCTCGCGGTGGTAGGTCTCGAGGGTGTCCTCGTTGTGGATGGCGTTGACCAGCCGCTCGTAGGCGATGTGCAGCAGCGCCATGCCCGGGGCCTCGTAGATCCCGCGGCTCTTGGCCTCGATGATGCGGTTCTCGATCTGGTCGCTCATGCCCAGGCCGTGCCGGCCGCCGATCGCGTTGGCCGCCAGGACCAGGTCCACGTCGGTGTCGAAGCGCTGCCCGTCGATGCTCACCGGCCGGCCCTGCTCGAAGCCGATCGTCACGTCCTCGGGGGCGATCTCGACCTCGGGGTCCCAGAACCGCACGCCCATGATCGGCTGCACGATCTCGATCCCGGTGTCCAGGTGCTCCAGCGACTTGGCCTCGTGGGTGGCGCCCCAGATGTTGGCGTCGGTCGAGTAGGCCTTCTCCGTGGAGTCCCGGTAGGGCAGGCCGTGCTCGACGAGCCACTCGCTCATCTCCTTGCGGCCGCCGAGCTCGGTGACGAAGTCGGCGTCCAGCCACGGCTTGTAGATCCGCAACGACGGGTTGGCCATCAGGCCGTAGCGGTAGAACCGCTCGATGTCGTTGCCCTTGAACGTCGAGCCGTCGCCCCAGATCTGCACGCCGTCCTCGAGCATCGCCCGGACCAGCAGCGTGCCGGTGACCGCGCGGCCCAGGGGCGTGGTGTTGAAGTAGGCGCGCCCACCGGAGCGGATGTGGAAGGCGCCGCAGGTCAGGGCCGCCAGGCCCTCCTCCACCAGCGCCGCCCGGCAGTCGACCAGCCGGGAGATCTCGGCGCCGTACTGGACCGCCCGGCCGGGGATCGAGCCGATGTCGGTCTCGTCGTACTGGCCGATGTCGGCGGTGTAGGTGCAGGGGACCGCGCCCTTGTCGCGCATCCAGGCGACCGCCACGGAGGTGTCGAGACCACCGGAGAAGGCGATGCCGACGCGTTCGCCGACGGGGAGGGACGTCAGTACCTTGGACACGACAAGAGATTATGCACTGGGCCGCATTGTCATGCATCACCGGGGTCGGCCAGGCCGTGCTCGATGGCGTAGCGGGTGAGCTCGACCCGGTTGTGCAGCTGCAGTTTGCGCAGGGTGTTCTGCACGTGGTTCTCCACCGTGCGGTGGCTGAGCACCAGCCGCTCGGCGATCGCCCGGGCCGACAGACCCCGGCTGACCAGCTTGAGCACCTCGGTCTCGCGCTCGGTCAGCCGGGGGGCGCCGTCGTCCGGGCCGGCCTGCAGCCGCCGGTACTCCCCGAGCAGCAGCCCGGCCAGGCCCGCGGAGAACACCGCGTCCCCGGCGGCCGTGCGGGTGACCGCGTCGGCCAGCTCGTCGGCGGACGCGGACTTCACCAGGTAGCCCGACGCCCCGGCCTTGACCGCCTCCAGCACGTCGGACTGCTCCGCGCTGGCCGACAGCACCAGCACCCGGGTGGCCGGCAACGCGGCCACCACGTCGCGGGTGGCGTCGACCCCGGACCCCTCGCCGAGCTGCAGGTCCATCACCACCACGTCGGGCCGCACGGCCTGGGCACGCCGGACCGCGGCCCCGGCGTCGCCGGCGGTGGCCACCACGTCGAAGCCCCGGGCGGCGAGGTCGCGCTCCACGGCCCCCCGCCACATCGGGTGGTCGTCGACCACCATCACCGTCGTCACCGCTCGCCCTCCCTCGGCACGGTCAGCTCCCACTCGGTGCCCTGCCCGGGCCCGGTGCGCAGGACGGCGGACCCGCCCAGGTCGGCCAGCCTGCCGCAGATGGAGGACCGCACGCCGTGGTGGCCCTCCTGCTCGGCGGCCGGCAGCCGGCCCTCGGGGATGCCGGGGCCGTCGTCACGGACCACCACGACCACCTCGTCGTCGGCGGGCTCCAGCGACACCCAGGCCCGCGCACCGGGTGCGTGCCCGGCGGTGTTGGCCAGCGCCTCGCGGACCGCGGCCACCAGCTCGCCGCCGGTGTGCGCGGGCACCTCGACGGGTTCGGCCGGGCCGCTGACCTCGACGTCGGGGGTGGCCAGCAGCCGGAGGGCCGTGCCCAGGTCGGTGGTGCCGACGGCGACCGGCGCCCCGGTGGTCAGCAGGCCGCGCAGCGCGACCTCCTGCTCGGCGGCCAGCCGGCCCAGGTCGGCCAGCTCGGCGGAGGAGCGGGCCCGCCGGCGGACCGCGACCAGCACCTGCAGCACGCCGTCGTGCACCGCCCGGCCCAGCCGCTCCCGCTCGGCGGCGGCGGCCTGCGCGGCGGCGGCCTCGCGCAGGGCCGTCTCGGCCTGCCCGGTGATGGTCGCGGCGTGCCCCAGCAGGACCGAGACCAGCACCAGCAGGGTCAGGTTGAACACCTCGCGGTCGCCGACGTACCCGCGCAGGGTCGTCACCGCCGCCCAGACCACCAGTGCCCCGGCCAGGCCGCCGAGCCGCCCGCGCACCAGCGCCATCGCCAGCGCCGGGCCGGCGACCCAGATGGAGGTGACGATCGGGGCGCCCTGCCCGAGCGCCCCGGCCGGCTGGGTGGTCACCGTGGCGGCCAGCAGCAGGACCGTGACGCCGAGGTCGAGCAGGGTGGTGCGCACCCGCCGGCCCGACGCGCGGCTGTAGAGCACCGTGACCACGCCGGTCCACACCGCCATGGCGCCCAGCACCGCCAGCGGTGCGGCGATCCCGGGGTAGTCCCCGCGCTCCCGGAACCAGCCGAGGACGGCGACCACCCAGGTCACCAGCCGGAACGCGACCACCACCCGCCACAGCGGGGCGAGCAGGTCACGGTGCCGGACCGGTGGCCCGCCGGGCGCGGTCATCCGGTGCGCAGCGCCCGCCGACGGGCGAACCAGGCCAGCCCGACCACCGCGGCACCCACCCCGACGGCGGCGCCGGTGACCACCGGCGTCCGCTGCCCGGTGCGGGCCGACAGCGCCACCGGCCGGGAGAACACCAGCACCGGCCAGCCGCGCTCGGTGGCCGCCCGGCGCAGGGCGCGGTCGGGGTTGACCGCCGTGGGGTGGCCGACGGCCTCGAGCATGGGCAGGTCGGTGATCGAGTCGGAGTAGGCGTGGCAGTCGGCCAGGTCGTAGCCCCGCTCCGCGGCGACCGCGCGCATCGCCTCGGCCTTGCCCTCGCCGTAGGCGTAGAACTCGATCTCCCCGGTGTAGCGGCCCTCGGCCACCACCATGCGGGTCGCGACCACCCGGTCCACCCCGAGCATCTCGCCGATCGGCTCCACCATCTCCGCGCCGCTGCTGGAGACGATCACCACCTCGCGGCCGGCCGACCGGTGCGCCTCGATGAGGTCCACCGCCTCGGCGTACACCAGCGGGTCGACGATCGTGTGCAGCGTCTCCCGGACGATGTCGTGCACCGTCTCGGTGCTCCACCCGGTGCACATCGCGGTGATCTGGGCGCGCATGCGCTCCATCTGCACCGCGTCGGCGCCGGCGAGGGAGAACACGAACTGGGCGTAGGCGCCCTTGAGCACCGCCCGGCGGTTGATCAGCCCGCCCCGGTAGAAGGGTCCGCCGAAGGCCAGGGTGCTGGACTTGGCGATCACGGTCTTGTCCAGGTCGAAGAACACCGCACTGCGGGGCTCGACGCGGTCCATGGGGCACGAGGCTAAGGGCAGCACGGGGGGCCGACGGGCGGCTCGCCGTCGTCCACACCCGGACGGGTTGTCCACAGATCCGTCGCGCGGCCACCGCGGAGGCCATCGCGGGTGCTCACTGCCCGGTGTGGACGCCACTCCCCATCCCCTCGTGATCAGCTCCGACGCCGGCCTGGTCGACGACCTGCTGCACCTGCTCGCCGCGGCCGGCACCACCGCCGAGCTCACCCACGGCGGAGCCGCCCTGCGCCGCGCGCACCGGGCCGCGCCGCTGGTGCTCGTCGGCGCCGACGCCCTCGCCGCGCCCGCGGTGCTCGCGCTGCCCCGCCGGCCCGGGGTGGTGGTGGCCGCGCACGGCGAGCTCGGCCCCGCGGCGTTCGACGCCGCCCTGGCGCTGGGCGCCGAGCGGGTCGTCCGGCTGCCGCAGGACGAGGGCTGGCTGGTGGAGCGAGCGGTCCGCGCGGTCACCGACCCCGTCGAGACCGGCACCCTCACCGTGGTCGCCGGTGCCTGCGGCGGCGCCGGGGCCAGCACCCTGGCCACCGCGCTCGCGCTGTCGCTGCGCGGGGAGCGCGCGACCGTGCTGGTCGACGCCGACGGCCACGCCGGCGGTCTGGACCTGGTGCTGGGCGCGGAGTGGGAGGACGGCCTGCGCTGGCCCGACCTGGCCGGTCTGCGCGGCCGGGTCGACGGTGCACCGGTGGTGGCCGCGCTGCCCCGGGCCCACGGCGTGCACGTGCTGGCCCCCTCCCGCGAGGCACCCGCGCCGGTGCCCGCCGCGGCGCTGGCCGCGGTGGTCGCCGCCGCCCGGGCCGGGGGCCACCCCGTCGTCGTCGACCTGCCGGTGCGGGCCGACCCGGCGCTGGTCGAGCCCGTGCTGGCCGAGGCCGACCTGGTCGTCCTGGTCGTGCCCGGCCGGGTGCGCGCGCTGGCCGCGGCCGCGGCGCTGCTCGCCGACCCGGTGTGGGCCCGCGCGGTGCTCGTGGTCCGCACCGCGCCCGGCGGGCTGGGGGCTGCCGAGGTCGGCGCCGCGCTGGACCGCCCGGTCGTCGCCGAGCTGGTGCACGACCGCTCCGCCCTGCCGCGCGGCGAGCGCGGCGAGCCGCCGCAGACCGGCGCGCGCACCCCGCTGGGGCAAGTGGGGCGCCGGCTGCTGCCACGGCTGCAGCGGGCGGTCACCGGTGGCTGAGCCGCTGGTCGAGCGGGTGCGGCACCGGCTGGCCGGCGCCGTGCCCGGGCTGCCCAGCCAGGCCGAGGTGGCGGCGCTGGTCCGGCAGGAGTCCGGGGGCCTGCTGGGCGACGACGACGTGCTGACCGCGGTGCGCGCCGCGGTCGACGAGTTCTCCGGGGCCGGGGTGCTGGAGCCCCTGCTGCGCCGGCCGGGGACCACCGACGTGCTGGTCGTCGGCCCGGGCGCGGTGTGGGTCGACCGGGGCGCCGGCCTGGAGCGCGCCGACGTCGCCTTCGCCGACGACGAGGCAGTGCGGCGGCTCGCCGTCCGGCTGGCCGCGTCGGCCGGGCGGCGGCTGGACGACGCGGCACCGTGGGTGGACGTCGGCCTGCCCGACGGCACCCGGCTGCACGCGGTGCTCCCGCCGGTCTCGGGCTCGGGCACCTGCCTCTCGCTGCGGGTGCTGCGCCGCGCCCGGCTCGGCCTGCCCGAGCTCGCCGCCGCCGGGGCGCTGCCGGGCCGGTCGGGGGATCTGCTGGCCGCACTGGTCCGCCGCCGCGCGGCGTTCCTGGTCACCGGCGGCACCGGGACCGGCAAGACCACCCTGCTGTCGGCATTGCTCGGTCTGGCCGACCCGGGGGAGCGGCTGCTGCTGTGCGAGGACGCCGCCGAGCTCGACCCCGCCCACCCGCACGTGGTCCGGCTGCTCACCCGGCCGCCCAACGTCGAGGGCAGCGGTGCGGTCGGCCTGCGCGACCTGGTGCGCCAGGCGCTGCGGATGCGGCCCGACCGGCTGGTGGTGGGCGAGGTCCGCGGCGCGGAGGTGGTCGACCTGCTGGCCGCGCTCAACACCGGCCACGACGGCGGGTGCGGCACGCTGCACGTCAACCGGGCCGCCGACGTCCCCGCCCGGCTCGAGGCCCTGGGCACCGCCGCCGGGCTGGGCCGGGCCGCGGTGCACAGCCAGGCCGCCGCCGCGCTGTCGGTGGTGGTCCACCTGCGCCGGGGTGCCGTCGGCCGCCAGGTGGTCGAGCTCGGCGTGGTCCGCCGCACCGGTGACCTGGTCGAGGTGGCCGCCGGGTGGCGCGCCGACGGCGGGCCGACCCCCGCGGCCGCGGAGCTGGCCGAGCTGCTGGGCCCGCCGTGACCGCCGTCCTCCTGCTGCTGGCCGCGGCGGCGCTGCTGTGGCCGGGTCGGCCCGGTGGGGTGAGCCGGCTGCACCCGCGCCGCCCCGGGAGGGTGCTGGCCCCGTCGCCGGCGGTCCTCGTCGCGCTCACCGCCGCCGTGGGGGCGGTGCTCTCCACCCCGGTGGTGGCCGGGCTGGCGGCGGCCGCGGTGCACGGCGTCCTGCGGGCCCGCCGGCGCCGGGCGGACGAGCGCGACGCCCGGGCCCAGGAGGCCGCGCTCGCCGAGGCGCTGGGGGTGCTGGCCGCCGAGCTGCGGGCCGGCCGCCCCCTCGGCGACGCGGCCACCACGGCCGTCGGTGGCTGCCCCCACCCGCGCGCGGCCGGGGCCCTGCGCCCGGTCCTGCTCGGCGGGTCGGCGCCCCCGGGCACGCCCGCCCCCGCGCGGGCGTGCCTGGACCGCATCGCCACGGCGCGGGCGGTGAGCGTGCGCACCGGGTGCTCCCTGGCCGCCGCGGTCGGTGCCGCCGAGGACGACCTGCGCGCGCGGGCCCGGACCCGTGAGGAGCTCGCCGTCGCGCTGGCCGGCCCGCGGGCGTCGGGCCGGGTGCTCGCCGGGCTCCCGGTGATCGGCCTGCTCATGGGCGCCGGCATCGGTGCCGACCCCTGGACGGTCCTGACCACCACCCCGGTCGGCACGGCGCTGCTGGTGGCCGGCTGCGGGCTCGAGGCGGCCGGCCTGGCGTGGACCCGCCGGCTCACCGAGCGGGCGGCCACCCGGTGAACGGTGCGCTCCCCGCCGCCGGGCTGCTGGTGGCCGCGCTGCTCACCTGGCCGCGGGCGCCCGGGGCCGCCGCCCGCCTGCAGCCACCTGCGGCACCGGTCGACCGGCCGCTCCCGCAGCAGGCGGGTCCGGTGCGCCGGTGGGTGCTCGCCGGGGTGGCGGGCGTCGCCGTCGTCGCCGTCGGCGGGGCCGGGCCGGGCACCCTCCTGCTGGCCGCCGGGGTGGTCGTCGGGGTCGAGCGGTGGGCCCGTCGGGCGGGCGCCGCCCCGGACCCGGGCGGGCAGCTGCGGGCGGACCTGCCGGTGGCCTGCGACCTGCTCGCGGTCTGCCTGGCCGCCGGCACCCCGGTCGGCGGGGCCCTCGGGTCGGTCGGCGACGCCCTGGGCGGTCCCCTGGGTGCGGTGCTGGCCGAGGTCGCCGCCCGGGTGCGGCTGGGTGCGGACCCGCGCCGGGCCTGGGCCGGTGTCCCCGTCGACGTCGCGCCGCTGGCCCGGGTGGTCGCGCGGGCGGGGGAGAGCGGGTCGTCGGTGGTGCCCGCGCTGCAGGCCCTGGCCGTCGACCGGCGCGCGGCGCAGCGCGCGGCCACCGCGGCGGCGGTGCAGCGGGCCGGGGTGGCCGTGCTGGCCCCGCTGGGCGCCTGCTTCCTGCCCGCGTTCCTCTGCCTGGGCGTGGTGCCGCTGGTGCTCGGCGTCGCCGCCGACGTGCTCGGGTGAAGCACACCCGCCGCGGAGCTGCCCGCCGTCGTCCACACCGGGGAGGGCCGTCCACAGATCGGGTCGGCCCCGCCCCGCGGGCCCCTCGGCGCCGCAGGCTCCCCGCAGGGCCCGACGGACGGGCCGAGGAGGAGGTGCGGGATGAGGGACTGGCGGTGGGTGCGGCGGGTGACGGCGGACCCCGAGGACGGGATGAGCACCGCGGAGTACGCGGTCGGCACGGTGGCGGCGTGCGCGTTCGCCGCGGTGCTCTACCAGGTGGTCACCGGCGACTCCGTGGTCGCCGGGCTCGGTGCCCTGGTGTCCCGGGCGCTGGCCACGCTGGCCTGACGGTGGCGCGCGCCCGGGTCGGTCGGCGCCCCGAGGGGGGCATGGTCACCGCCGAGACCGCGGTCGTCCTGCCGGTCCTGCTCGTCGTGCTGGCCGGGGCGGTGGCGGCGGTGGTGCTGGTGGGTGCCCAGCTGCGCTGCGTCGACGCCGCACGGGAGGGCGCGCGGGCCGCCGCCCGCGGCGAGGCCGCCGCGGTGGTCACCGACCTCGCCGGACGGGCCGGCCCCGACGGGGCAGCCGTGCGCACGGCCACCGCCGGTGACCGGGTGCGGGTGACGGTGTCCGCCCGCGTGCAGCCGCTGGGCCCGCTGCCGCTGGCGCTCACCGTCTCGGCGACCGCTACGGCCCTGGTCGAGCCCGGTGCCGGGTGACCGGCGAACGCGGCTCGGCCACGGTGTGGACCACGGCGCTGGCCGCGGTGCTGGCCCTCGTGGGTGCCGCGGCCGTGCTGGTGGGGGCTGCGGTGGTGGCCCGGCACCGGGCGGGCTCGGCGGCCGACCTCGCCGCCCTCGCGGTGGCCGCGCGGGCGGTGCGCGGTGACCCCGGTCCGTGCGCTGCGGGCACCGCGGTGGCCGCCGAGAACGGCGCCGAGCTGGTCGGCTGCTCGGTGGGTCCGGGTGCCGTGGTCGCCGTCGAGGTGTCGGTGCCGGTCCGGCTCGGACCGCTGGGGCTGCTCGCCGCCGGCGGCCGGGCGCGGGCCGGGCCGGTGCCCTGGGACGCCGACCCGTGACCGGCCCCGGACGACGGCGCCCGGCGTCAGAAGACGATGTCGTCCTCGGGGGTCGCGGCGAACGGGTCGTCCTCGGCCGGGGGCGGGTCGGCCTCGCTGGGCTCGGGCCGCCGGCGGCGCACGGCCCGCGCCGGCGGTGCGGCGCCGAGCTGGGCGCGACGGCGCAGCGCGCGGGAGTGCGCAGCCGAGGTCCCCGCCCGGGCCTGCGCGAACGGGCCGCCGGGCCCCAGCGGGTCGGCGGGTGCCTGGTCGGCGTCGTCGTCGGCGTCCTCGTCGGCGGTCGGCACGTCACCGGCGGCGGCCAGCTCGTCGAGCACCACGTCGAGCACCCGCACCGCGCCGGCCTTGTCCAGGGGGTCGTTGCCGTTGCCGCACTTGGGCGACTGCACGCACGACGGACAGCCCGACTCGCACTCGCAGCTGGCCACCGTGGCCCGGGTGGCGGTCAGCCAGCGGCGCAGCACGGCGTGCCCGCGCTCGGCGAACCCGGCCCCGCCCGGGTGGCCGTCGTAGACCACGATCGTCGCCTGGCCGGTGTCCGGGTGCAGCGCCGTGGAGACCCCGCCGAGGTCCCACCGGTCGCACGTCGCCAGCAGCGGCAGGATGCCGATCGCGGCGTGCTCGGCGGCGTGCAGCGAGCCCGGCAGCTCCTTGTCCGAGAGCTCGGCGCGCTGCAGCGCGCGCTCGTCGAGGGTCAGCCAGACGGCCCGGGTGCGCAGCTGCCGCGCGGGCAGGTCCAGCGGGAACTCCGCGAGCACCTCACCGGTGCCGATCCGCCGGCGCTGGTAGGCCACCACCTGGTTGGTCACGTCGACGGCGCCGGTGTGCGCGGTGACCGTGCCCAGCCGGCGGGTGGTGTCCACGTCCACGATCGACAGGTCGGTGACGTCGCGGGCGACCGTCGTCCACTCGGGGCTCTCGGCGTGCACCGCGGCGCAGGCGTCCTCGACGTCGAGCTCGTCGACGACGTAGGTCTCCCCGCGGTGCACGTACAGCGCCCCGGCGTGCACCGCCGAGTGCGCGGCGCCGCCGTCCACGGTGCCCAGCAGCCGGCCGGTCGCGCCCTCGACGATCGACACCGGCTCCGCGCCCGAGCCGCGGATGTCCACGTCCGGGCGGCCGCGGCCGGCCCAGTACCAGCCGGTCGGCCGGCGGCGCAGCTGCCCCTCGGCGACCAGCCGGCCCAGCGCCTCGCGGGCCGGCTCGCCGCCGAACACCTCCAGCTCGTCCTCGGTCAGCGGCAGCTCGGCGGCCGCGCAGCACAGCTGGGGCCCGAGCACGTAGGGGTTGGTGGGGTCGGTGACGGTGGCCTCCACCGACCGGCCGAAGACCGCCTGCGGGTGGTGGGCCAGGTAGTGGTCCAGCGGGTCGTCGCGGGCGACGAACACCACCAGCGACTCCCGCTGCGCCCGGCCGGCGCGGCCGGCCTGCTGCCAGAGGGAGGCGAGCGTGCCGGGGTAGCCGGCGAGCACGACGGCGTCCAGCCCGGCGATGTCGATGCCCAGCTCGAGCGCGTTGGTCGTCGCCACGCCCAGCAGGTCGCCGGCCGACAGCGCGCGCTCGAGCTCGCGCCGCTCCTCGGGCAGGTAGCCGCCGCGGTAGGACTCCACCCGGCGGGACAGGTCCGCGCGGCCGCGGTCGGCCAGGATGCGGCGGGCCTGGTCGGCCACCGACTCCGCCGACCGCCGTGAGCGGACGAAGGCCAGCGTCCGGGCGCCCTGCTGCACCAGGTCGGCGAGCAGCCCCGCGGCGTCGGCGGCCGCCGAGCGGCGCAGCGGGGCGCCGTGCTCACCGGTGCGCTCGGTCAGCGGCGGCTCCCACAGCGCGAAGGTGGCCCCGGGGCGGGGCGAGCCGTCGTCGGTCACCGCCGCGACCGGCGCGCCGACCAGCCGGGACGCCGCCGTCGCGGGGTCGGCGACGGTGGCCGAGGCGAGCAGGAACACCGGGTCGGCCCCGTAGCGGCGGCACACCCGGCGCAGCCGGCGCAGCACGTGCCCGACGTGGGACCCGAAGACGCCGCGGTAGGCGTGGCACTCGTCGACGACGACGTAGGCCACCCGCCGCAGCGTGGAGGACCAGCGCTGGTGCGCCGGGAGGATGCCGCGGTGCACCATGTCCGGGTTGGTGACGATCCACCGCGCGTGCCGGCGCACCCACTCCCGGTCCTCCTGCGGGGTGTCGCCGTCGTAGGCCGCCGGCCGGACGTCGGCCGGGGCCAGCCCGGACACCGCGGCCAGCTGGTCCCGGGCCAGCGCCTTGGTGGGCGCCAGGTACAGCACGCACGCCCGCGGGTCGGCGGCGAGCGCGGCCAGCGCCGGCAGCTGGTAGGCCAGCGACTTCCCCGACGCGGTCCCGGTCGCCACGACCACGTGCTGACCGGCGTGCGCCAGCTCGGCGGCGGCCACCTGGTGCGCCCAGGGCTCGCGGACACCGCGGGAGACCAGGCGGTCCCGCAGCTCCGGGGGCGTCCACGCCGGCCAGCTGCCGTGCGCGGCCTGCCGGACCGGGAGCCGGTGCACGTGGGTGACCGGGGAGTCCTCCTCCGGGGTGCCGGCCAGCAGCGCGTCGAGCAGCTCGTCGCCCGGGAGGTCCCGGGGCAGCGGTGCGGCGGCCGACGTCACCCCACCACTGTCACACCCGCTGGCAACCCACCAGGTCGCCGCGGCATCTGTGGACACCGCCCCCGCGTGTGGACGACGGCCCGCGCGCCGTCGGTCCCCGCGGCGAGGGTGCGCGCACCGGGACCGCAGCGGCGGTCCCCGCGCCCCGAGGAGACCCCGTGCCCGACACCGTGACCCTGCAGCTGGACGCCGTCGGCGAGCTGGTGGCCCAGCTGACCGGTCTCGGCGCCGAGCTGTCCGCCGACGGCCAGGTGCTGCGGGCCGACGGCGCCCGGCTCGGTGGCGCCCTGGGCGGTCCGGCCGCCGCCGAGCTGACCGCCGTCGGCCTGCTCGCGGCGGGCGCGGTCGGCGCGCTCGCCGACCGGGCGACGGCGGTGGCCCAGACCCTGGCCCAGGCGCTGGCCTCCTACCGTGCGCTGGACGGGCTGCTCAGCGAGCGCGTGGGTGCCGGCCGGTACGCGCCCACCGCCCGATGAGCGGCCCGACGTCGAGCCTGGCCGCCGTCGAGTCCTGGGACCTGCCGGCGCTGCGGGCCTCCGTCGCCGCCGTGGGCGAGGTGCCGGCCCGGCTGCGCGGGTGGCAGGGGCGCCTGGACGCGGTCCGGGGGCAGCTGCGCCGGGCGGAGCTGTGGTCCGGCCCGGCCGCCGACGCGGCCGCCACCGCGCTGGTCGAGCTGGCCGCGGTGGGCACCGAGGTCGGGGGCGCGCTCGACGCGGGCGCCGAGGAGCTAGCCGTCGTCGCCGCCCGGGCCGGGGCAGCCCAGGAGGAGGCCGCGCAGGCCCGGTCCTGGGCGGCGGCCGGTCCGGTGGTCCTGGACGACGCCGGCCGGGTCGCCCCGGTCGGTGCACCGGTGATGGACGCCGACCAGCTCGCCGAGGTGGCCGCGCGGGAGCGCGCGGCCACCTGCGCCGAGCAGCACGCGCGCGCCGCGTTCGCCGCCGCCGACGCCGCGGTGCTGGCCGCCGCGGGGGCGCACGCCGCGCTGGCCGGGTTGGGCACCGGCGACGTCCCCACGGCGTTCGGGCCGCTGGCCCTGGCCACCGCGGCGGGGGCGGTGGCGCCGACCGTGCCCGTGGACCTGCCCGCACCCGCGGCCGCGGCGTGGTGGGACGGGCTGACCCCGGCCGCCCGGGCCGCCGCGCTGCTCGCCGACCCGGCGGGGGTCGGCGGGCTCGACGGTCTGCCCGCCGCCGCCCGCGACCAGGCCAACCGGCAGCTGCTCGCCGACGCCCTGGCCCATCCCGACCGGCCCGGGTACGCGGTGGCGGTGACGACCGCGACGCAGCTGGCCGGGCGCGAGGGCGTGCAGCTGCTGCTGTTCGACCCGGCCGAGGACCTGGTCGCGGTGTCGGTCGGCGACCTGGACACCGCCGGTGCGGTCGGGGTGCTCGTGCCCGGCATGAACACCACCCCGGCCGACGACCTGCCCGGGCTGGTCGCCTCGGCGACCTCGCTCGGCGGCCTCGCGCAGGCCGCCGCACCCGGCGCCGCGGTGGCCGTGCTGGTCTGGCTGGGCTACCGGACGCCGTCCTGGGGCAGCTTCTTCTCCACCCTCAACGCCCGGTCGTCGGGCCCCGAGCTCGACCGCACCCTCGACGGGCTGGCCGCGGCCCGGGCAGCGGGCGCGGCGGCCGGGGGACCGCCACCCCCGCGCACCACGGTCGTGGCGCACAGCTACGGGACGCTGGTGACCGGCTCGGCGGCCCGCGCCGGCGGGCGGCTCGCCGCCGACGCGGTGGTCCTGCTGGGCAGCCCGGGCACCGGCAGCCACGACGCCGCCGACCTCGAGGCGGGCGAGGTGTACGGCGCGTGGACCCCGGCCGACCCGATCTCCTGGTCGGCGTGGTTCGGCCGCAGCCCCTTCGACGCCGGGTTCGGCGACACCCGTCTGCCGACCGACCCGGGCCAGGGCCACACCGAGTACCTCGACGCCGACCACCCCACCCTGCAGGCGGTCGCCGAGGTCCTCGTCGGCCGCCGCGACGGTGGCTGACCGGGGCCGCCGCCGCGCCGGGCGGGCGCCGTCGCCGGGCCCCGTCGGCGGCGGGTGGCCTACCGTGGCGTCCGCCGAGGGGCGCAGCGTCGCCGGCCCGGCACGTGCAGTCAGCACCACCGACAGGAGTCCCGCGTTGCCCACCAAGACCGCGAAGCCCGCCGCCGCCACCGACGCCGGGGCCCCCGCGACCCCGCCGCGCAAGCGCGCCGCCGGGGCCCGCGGTGGCAAGCCGCTGGTCATCGTGGAGTCGCCGTCCAAGGCCAAGACGATCGCGGGCTACCTCGGCAACGACTACGTCGTGGAGGCCAGCGTCGGCCACATCCGCGACCTGCCGCGCAACGCCGCCGACGTGCCGGCCGCGCACAAGGGCGAGTCCTGGGCGCGCCTGGGCGTCGACGTGGACAACGGGTTCACCCCGCTGTACGTGATCAGCCCCGACCGCAAGCAGCAGGTCACCCGTCTCAAGCAGCTGGTGAAGGACGCCTCCGAGGTCTACCTCGCCACCGATGAGGACCGCGAGGGCGAGGCCATCGCCTGGCACCTGGTCGACACGCTCAAGCCCAGCGTCCCGGTCCGCCGGATGGTGTTCCACGAGATCACCCCCGAGGCGATCGCCCGCGCCGTGGCCAGCCCCCGCGAGCTGGACACCGCGCTGGTCGACGCGCAGGAGACCCGCCGCATCCTCGACCGGCTCTACGGCTACGAGGTCTCCCCGGTGCTGTGGAAGAAGGTGCTCCCCAAGCTCTCGGCCGGCCGCGTGCAGTCGGTGGCCACCCGCATCGTCGTGGAGCGCGAGCGCGCCCGGATGCGGTTCACCGCCGCCGACTACTGGTCGCTGACCGGCACCTTCGACGTCGCCGCGGCCGACACCGCCGACGAGGGCGAGCCGCGCCAGCTCACCGCGAACCTGGTCGCGCTGGACGACAGCCGCATCGCCACCGGTCGCGACTTCGACCCCGACACCGGTGCCGTGGCCAGCAACGTGGTGCACCTGGACGAGGCCGGGGCCCGCGGGCTCGCCGCCCGGCTCGAGGGCAGCCAGGTCAGCGTCACCCGGGTCGACGAGAAGCGCTACACCCGCCGGCCCTACGCCCCCTTCACCACCTCGACGCTGCAGCAGGAGGCCGGCCGCAAGTTCGGCTGGTCCTCCCAGCAGGTGATGCGCACGGCCCAGCGGCTGTACGAGAACGGCCACATCACCTACATGCGCACCGACTCGACGAACCTGTCCGAGACCGCGCTGCGCGCCGCCCGCACCCAGGCCCGCGAGCTCTACGGCGACGCGTTCGTGCCGGCCGAGGCGCGGCACTACTCGAAGAAGTCCAAGGGCGCGCAGGAGGCGCACGAGGCCATCCGCCCGGCCGGTGACTCCTTCCGCACCCCCGGCCAGCTCGCCGGGCAGCTCGCCCGCGAGGAGTTCCGGCTCTACGAGCTGATCTGGCAGCGCACGGTCGCCTCCCAGATGGCCGACGCCGTCGGCCAGACGGTCACCATCCGGCTGACCGGCCGGTCCTCCACCGACGAGGTCGCCGAGTTCTCCGCCTCGGGCCGCACCATCACCTTCCCCGGCTTCCTGCGCGCCTACGTCGAGGGCAAGGACGAGGGCGCCACCGGCGACGACGCGGAGGCCGACGACTCCGAGCGCCGGCTGCCCCGGGTCCAGCGCGGCCAGGTGCTCGACACCGCCAAGCTCGACGCCAAGGGCCACACCACCTCGCCCCCGGCGCGCTACACCGAGCCCAGCCTGACCAAGGCGCTGGAGGAGCTCGGCATCGGCCGCCCGTCCACCTACGCCTCGATCATGCAGACCATCCAGGACCGCGGGTACGTGTGGAAGAAGGGCTCCGCGCTGGTGCCCACCTTCATCGCCTTCGCGGTGGTCAACCTGCTCGAGCAGCACTTCACGGCGCTGGTCGACTACGACTTCACCGCCTCGCTGGAGGGCGAGCTCGACGAGATCGCGGGCGGCACGCTGCGCCGGGTCGACTGGCTGACCGAGTTCTACTTCGGCGGCGAGGGCGGCCACGCCGGCGGCATCGCGGCCTCCGGCGGGCTCAAGCAGGTCGTCGGCCAGCGGCTGGAGGAGATCGACGCCCGCGGCGTGAACTCCATCCCGCTGCGCGCCACCGGTCCGCACGGCGAGCCGGTCGTCGTCCGGGTGGGCCGCTACGGCCCCTACCTGCAGGCCGGCGGCGAGGAGGGTGCCCGCGTCTCGATCGCCGACGACATCGCCCCCGACGAGCTCACCACCGACAAGGTCCGCGAGCTGCTCGAGGCGCCCTCGGGCGACCGCGAGCTGGGCACCGACCCGGACTCCGGCCTGCCCGTGGTGGTCAAGGCCGGCAGGTACGGCCCCTACGTCACCACGGTGGTGCCCGAGGGCAGCAAGGAGTCCCCGCGCACCGGCAGCCTGTTCAAGACCATGCAGCCCGAGACGGTGACCCTCGAGGACGCCCTCAAGCTGCTGTCGCTGCCCCGCACCGTCGGCAAGGCCGAGGACGGCGAGGAGATCCAGGCGCTCAACGGCCGTTACGGGCCCTACCTGAAGAAGGGCACCGACTCACGCTCGATCGACAGCGAGGACAAGCTCTTCACCACCACGCTCGACGAGGCACTGGCGATCTTCGCCCAGCCCAAGCAGCGTGGCCGCGCCGCGGCCAAGCCGCCGCTGGCCGAGCTCGGACCCGACCCGGTCACCAACGGCCTGGTCACCGTCCGCGAGGGCCGCTTCGGGCCCTACGTCACCGACGGGGAGTCCAACGCCAGCCTGCGCAAGGGCGACGACCCGCTGACCATCACCCTGGAGCGGGCCGCCGAGCTGCTGGCCGACCGCCGCGAGCGCGCCCCGGTCAAGAAGAAGGCCACCAAGAAGGCGGCCGCGAAGAAGACGACGGCGAAGAAGGCGACCGCCGCGAAGGCGACGGCGAAGAAGGCGACCACCGCCACGAAGACGGCCACCGCCAAGAAGACGGCGACCAAGGCGACCACGGCGGCGGCCCGGACGACGGCGGGCGAGGGCGCCGTCCCCGCCGGGAGCTGACCCGCGTGCCCGGGGCCTTCGACGCCCGCCGGCTGTCCTTCGGCTCGGTGGCCCGGGCGTACGCCCAGCTGCGCCCGGGCTACCCGGCCGAGGCCGTCGCGTTCCTGCTCGGCGACCGTCCGCTGCGGGTGCTCGACCTCGGCGCCGGCACCGGCAAGCTCACCGACGAGCTGCTGGCCGCCGGCCACGAGGTGGTCGCGGTCGACCCGTCCGAGGGCATGCTGGCCGAGCTCGCTGCCCGCCACCCCGGTGTCGCCACCGCCGTCGGCGGCGCCGAGGCCGTGCCGCTCCCGGATGCGAGCGTGGACGCCGTCGTCGCCGGGCAGGCCGCGCACTGGTTCGACCCGCCCCGGGCCGCCCCCGAGCTGCGCCGCGTGCTGCGGCCCGGCGGGGTGGTCGGATTCGTCTGGAACGTGCGCGACGAGACGGTGCCGTGGGTGGGCGCGCTGGGGGAGCGGCTGACCGCCGAGGCCCGCGACCACGAGGCCGACCAGGGCGTGGTGCACCGGTTCGCCGCCGAGCTGCCCGCCGACGTCGCCGAGCACGAGTCGCGGTACGTGCAGCGGCTGACCCCCGACCAGGTGGTCGCGGGCATCGCCACCCGCAGCTACGTGGCCGTGATGGGTGACCAGGAGCGGACGGCGTTCCTCGACGACCTGCGAACCCTGCTGGCCGAGCACCCCGGCACCGCCGGGCGCACCGAGCTCGAGCTGCCCTACGCCACGCACTCGGTCCGGCTGACCCCGCGCTGAGCCCGGACCGTCGGACCCCGCCGGTACCGTGGCCGCGTGTCCGCAGCCGGGGTGTTCATCGCCTTCGAGGGCGGTGAGGGCGTCGGGAAGTCCACCCAGGTCGCCCTCCTGCACGACTGGCTCGCCGGCCGGGGCCGTGCCGTGCGCACCACCCGGGAGCCGGGCGCACCCACCGCGGTCGGCGCCGTGCTGCGGTCGCTGGTGCTCGACCCCGCCACCACCGGGCTGGCCCCCCGGGCCGAAGCGCTGCTCTACGCGGCCGACCGGGCCCAGCACGTGCACGAGGTGGTCCGCCCGGCGCTGGCCGCCGGCGAGGTCGTGGTCACCGACCGCTACGTCGACAGCTCGCTGGCCTACCAGGGCGCCGGCCGGGAGCTCGCCGTCGACGAGGTCGCCGGCATCTCCCGCTGGGCGACCGCGGGGCTGCGGCCCGACCTGACCGTGCTGCTGGACCTGCCGCCCGAGGTCGGGCTGGCCCGCGCCCGCGGCCGGGCGGCGGCCGACCGGCTGGAGGGCGAGCCGGTCGGCTTCCACCGCCGGGTCCGGGCCACCTTCCTCGCGCTGGCCGGTGCCGAGCCGGAGCGCTACCTCGTCCTCGACGCCGCCCGCCCGGCCGACGACGTCGCCGGCGACGTGCGCGCGCGGGTCGCCGAGCTGGTGGGGGAGACCCCGTGACCGCCCTGCCCGAGGGCGTCTGGCGCGACGTGGTCGGCCAGCCGGAGGCCGTCGCCGAGCTGCAGCACGCCGTCGCCTCCCCGGCCTCGATGACCCACGCGTGGCTGTTCACCGGCCCGCCCGGCTCCGGCCGGTCGGTCGCCGCCCGGGCCTTCGCCGCGGCCCTGCAGTGCCCGGACGGCGGCGACGGCACCTGCCACGCCTGCCGCACGGTGCTGGCCTGCACCCACGCCGACGTCCGGCTGGTGGTGCCCGAGGGCCTGTCGATCGGCGTGAAGGAGATGCGCACCGTCATCGGGCTGGCCGGGCGGGCGCCGTCCCAGGGCCGGTTCCAGGTGGTGGTCGTCGAGGACGCCGACCGGATGACCGAGCAGGCCGCCAACGCGCTGCTGAAGATGCTGGAGGAGCCGCCGCCGCGCACGGTCTTCCTGCTGTGCGCGCCGTCCCTGCACCCCGACGACGTGTCGGTGACCATCCGGTCGCGCTGCCGGGTGGTGTCCCTGCGCACCCCGCCGGCCGCGGCGATCAGCGAGGTGCTGGTCCGCCGCGACGGCGTCGAGCCGGTGCTCGCGCAGTGGTCGGCCGCGGCGTCGGGCGGCCACATCGGCCGGGCCCGGCGGCTGGCCCGCGACGAGGACGCCCGCGCGGCCCGCAAGGCGGTGCTCGACGTCCCGCTCGCGCTGTCCAGCCTGGGCGCGTGCCTGCGGGCCGCCGACGACCTGGTCGGCACGGCCGCGGCGGAGTCCGCGGCGGCCAGCGGGGCGCTGGACGCCGCGGAGACCGAGGCGGTCAAGGCCTCGCTCGGGGTGGGGGCCCGCGGGCCGGGGGTGGCCGCGGCGTCGCGGGGCGCGGGTCAGCTCAAGGAGCTGGAGAAGCAGCAGAAGTCGCGGGCCACCCGCATCGGGCGCGACACCCTCGACCGGGCGCTGGTCGACCTGGCCGCGTTCTACCGCGACGCGCTGGTGATCGCGACGGTCCGCGGCGACCTGGCCCGGGTGCGGCACCTCAACCACCCCGACCGCAGCGCCGACGCCCTCGAGCTCGCCCGCAGGGTCGGCGCCGAGGGCGCGCTGCGCCGCATCGACGCCGTCCTCGCCGCCCGCACCGCGCTGGAGCAGGCGGTCAAGCCGCAGATCGCGATCGAGGCGATGTGCGTGGCGCTGCGGCTGCCCGCGTGAGGTCCGGGGTGGCGCCCGGGTGCGGCACCGCCGTCGCGTAGGCTCCTCGACGCACCAACGCCGCCTTAGCTCAGTCGGTAGAGCATCTCACTCGTAATGAGAAGGTCGTCGGTTCGATTCCGACAGGCGGCTCTCCTCCCACCCGCAGCGCCGGGGCCCTCCTCAGCGGCGCAGCTGCGTGCCCAGCACGGCCGCGACCGCGTCCAGCGCGCCGGGCACCAGGGCGTAGTAGGCCCACACGCCGCGCTTGTCGCGGGTGAGCAGGCCGGCGTCGACGAGCACCTTGAGGTGGTGGGACACCGTCGGCTGGGAGAGGCCGACGGGGTCGGTGAGGTCGCACACGCAGGCTTCCCCGCCCTCGTGCGCGGCGACCAGCGACAGCAGCCGGAGCCGGGTGGGGTCGGCGAGGGCCTTGAGCGTGCGCGCCAGCGCCTCGGCGTCCTGCGGGTCGAGGGGAGCGGCGACCAGCGGTGCGCAGCAGGCCTGGGTGGCGGCCGTCGTGTGCAGCGCCGTCGTCATGGGCCGAGTGTGCCGCACGCATCGACAGCTGTCGATATTGACGATCGTCGATGTCTGCGGCAGGGTCCCCATCGACAGTCGTCGATGGATCGGAGGGGCCATGGCCGACGGCCTGCGCGAGGAGGTCCGGGCGCGGTACGCCGCTGCCGCCCGGGCGGTCACCGACGGCGGCACGGACGGGTGCTGCGCTCCCGCGGCGGAGGTGCTGCAGGTCGACGACCGGTTCGGTGCCGCGCTGTACGACGCCGGGTCCAGCGCGCAGCTGCCCGCCGAGGCGGTGCTGGCCTCGCTGGGGTGCGGCAACCCGCTGGCGGTGGCGGACCTGCGCCCGGGTGAGCGGGTGCTGGACCTGGGCTCGGGCGGGGGCATCGACGTGCTGCTGTCCGCCCGCCGGGTGGGCCCGTCCGGCTTCGCCTACGGCGTGGACATGACCGCCGAGATGCTCGAGCTGGCCCGCGCCAACGCGGCGAAGGCCGGGGTGACGAACGTGGAGTTCCTGGCCGGCACCATCGAGGAGCTCCCCCTGCCCGACGCCGCGGTCGACGTGGTGATCTCCAACTGCGTGGTCAACCTGTCCACCGACAAGCCCGCCGTGCTCGCCGAGACCTTCCGCGTGCTGGCCCCCGGTGGTCGGATCGGGATCTCCGACGTCGTCGCCGAGGACCACGTCACCCCCGACGAGCGCGCCGAGCGCGGCTCCTACGTCGGCTGCATCGCCGGCGCCCTGTCCCGCGAGGAGTACCTGACCGGGCTGGCCGCGGCCGGGTTCGTCGACGCCACCGTCACCTTCACCCACGAGGTCGCCGACGGCCTGCACGGCGCGGTCGTCGCCGCCACCAAGCCCGCCGAGCCCGCCCCGTGAGCGATCCCGTCCGCGAGGCCCGCCGCCCGGGCTCGACCCCCGGCACCCCGGTCCTGGTGCAGCTGTCCACCCTGGACCGGTTCGTCCCGGTCTGGATCGTCGCGGCCATGGCCCTCGGGCTCCTGCTGGGCCGCTCCGTCCCAGGCCTCGGCACTGCGCTCGAGGCGGTCACGGTCGGCGACGTCAGCCTGCCGATCGCCGTCGGGCTGCTGCTGATGATGTACCCGGTGCTGGCGAAGGTCCGCTACGCCGAGCTCGACCGCGTCACCGGCGACCGCAGGCTCCTGCTGGCCTCCCTCGCCCTGAACTGGCTGGTGGGCCCGGCGCTCATGTTCGCGCTGGCCTGGCTGCTGCTGCCCGACCTGCCCGAGTACCGCACCGGGCTGGTCATCGTGGGCCTGGCCCGGTGCATCGCGATGGTGCTGATCTGGAACGACCTGTCCTGCGGGGACCGCGAGGCCGCCGCCGTCCTGGTCGCCATCAACTCGGTCTTCCAGATCCTGGCCTTCGCCGCCCTGGGCTGGTTCTACCTGCAGGTCCTGCCTGGCTGGCTGGGCCTGTCGACCACCTCGGCCGAGGTCAGCGTCTGGGCCATCGTCACCTCGGTCCTGGTCTTCCTCGGCATCCCGCTGGCCGCCGGGTTCGCCACCCGCACCGTCGGCGAGCGCACCCGCGGCCGCGACTGGTACGAGTCCCGGTTCCTGCCCCGCATCGGGCCCGTCGCCCTCTACGGCCTGCTCTTCACCGTCGTGGTGCTCTTCGCCCTGCAGGGGGAGGCGATCACCTCGAAGCCGTGGGACGTCGTCCGCATCGCCGTCCCCCTGGTCGCCTACTTCGCGCTCGTGTTCGGCGGGTCGTTCCTGCTCGGCTTGCGGCTGCGCCTGGGCTACGCCAGGACCGCCACGCTGGCCTTCACCGCCGCCGGCAACAACTTCGAACTGGCCATCGCCGTCGCCATCGGCACCTTCGGGGTGACGTCCGGGCAGGCCCTCGCCGGCGTCGTCGGACCCCTCGTCGAGGTCCCCGTCCTGGTCGCCCTGGTCTACGTCTCCCTGTGGGCCGCCCGCCGCTGGTTCCCCGGCGACCCCACCGTCCCTGTCACCCCGTCCTCGAGGAGCCAGTGGTGAGCACCCCCAGCGTCCTGTTCGTCTGCGTGCACAACGCCGGCCGCTCGCAGATGGCCGCCGGCTGGCTGGCCCACCTGGCCGGGGACGCCGTCGAGGTCCGGTCCGCCGGCTCGCTGCCCGGCGACCGGGTCAACCCCGCCGCGGTGGCGGCGATGGCCGAGGTCGGCGTCGACATCTCCGCCGCCGCCCCGACGGTGCTCACCGCCGAGGCCGTGCAGGCCTCGGACGTCGTCATCACCATGGGCTGCGGCGACGCCTGCCCGGTCTTCCCGGGCAAGCGCTACCTGGACTGGGACCTGCCCGACCCCGCCGGCCAGGACGTGGACGCGGTCCGGCCCATCCGGGACGAGATCGAGGCGCGCATCCGCGGCCTGCTCGTCGAGCTGGGCACCGCACCGGCCACCGGGTGACCCCGGGCCGCCCGGCAGCGTCGTCGTGGGCGGTCAGGGCTGACTGTGTACCGTCCCGGCCATGACCCTGCCCGACGTGCTGCGGGGACGGCTGAGCCTGCCGGTCGTCGCCTCGCCGATGTTCATCGTCTCCGGTCCCGACCTGGTCGTCGCCCAGTGCTCGGCCGGCGTGGTCGGCTCCTTCCCGGCGCTCAACGCCCGCCCGGCCGCCCAGCTCGGTGACTGGCTGACCGAGATCGACGAGCGGCTCGCCGCCGCCGCGGCCACCGGCGCGACCGTCGCCCCCTACGCGGTCAACCAGATCGTGCACCGCTCCAACGACCGGCTCGCGGCCGACGTCGCGCTCTGCGTCGAGCACCAGGTCCCGATCGTGATCACCTCGCTGGGCGCCCGCGAGGACGTCTACGACGCGGTGCACTCCTACGGCGGCATCGTGCTGCACGACGTCATCGACGACCGGTTCGCGCACAAGGCGGTCGACAAGGGCGCCGACGGGCTCATCGCGGTCGCGGCCGGCGCGGGCGGCCACGCGGGGACGACGTCGCCGTTCGCGCTGGTGCGGGAGATCCGCCGCTGGTTCGACGGCCCGCTGGCGCTGTCCGGCGCCATCGCGCACGGCTCGTCCGTGCTGGCCGCGCAGGCCGCCGGCGCCGACCTCGCCTACGTCGGCTCGGCGTTCCTGGCCACCACCGAGGCCCGCGCGGCCGAGGGCTACAAGCAGATGGTGGTCGACAGCTCCGCCGCCGACATCGTCTACAGCAACCTGTTCACCGGCGTGCACGGCAACTACCTGGCCGGCTCCATCCGCGCCGCCGGTCTCGACCCGGCCGACCTGCCCACCTCCGACCCCAGCGCGATGAGCTTCGGGTCCGACGGCGGGGCCAAGGCCTGGCGCGACGTGTGGGGCTCGGGCCAGGGCATCGGCACGGTGGACGCCGTCGTCCCCGCCGCCGAGCTGGTCGCCCGGCTGGGCCGGGAGTACGCCGAGGCCAAGGCCGCCCTCGACGCCGCCGTCATCACCCCCGCGCCGGTCTGACACGACGAGGGGCGCCGCACCTGCTCGGTGCGGCGCCCCTCGGTCGTCCGGGTGCGGTGGTGGGCCGGCGTGGTCAGTGGTGGTTCGAGGCCTGCTTGGCGCGCTCGAAGGAGGCGTTGATCTCGGCCTCGGCCTCGGCGAGGCCGACCCAGTTGGCGCCCTCGACGCTCTTGCCGGGCTCGAGGTCCTTGTAGGTCTCGAAGAAGTGCTGGATCTCCAGCCGGTCGAACTCCGACACGTCGGTGATGTCCTTCAGGTGGGCCATCCGCGGGTCGGTCGCCGGCACGGTGAGCACCTTGTCGTCACCCCCGGCCTCGTCGGTCATCCGGAACATGCCGATGGCCCGGCAGGTGATGAGGCACCCGGGGAACGTCGGCTCCTCCAGGAGCACGAGCGCGTCGAGCGGGTCGCCGTCCTGACCGAGGGTCGCCTCGATGTACCCGTAGTCGGCCGGGTACCGCGTCGAGGTGAACAGCATCCGGTCCAGCCGGATGCGTCCAGTGGCGTGGTCCAGCTCGTACTTGTTCCGCTGGCCCTTGGGGATCTCTACCGTCACGTCGAACTGCACCGACGTAGTGTGGCCCACGCCCGGCGGTCGTGGGACCCCGAGGGTCGGACAACCTTGTGGGGGAGGGGTCATCGCCAGCGCCCCGCCGGCCCCTGCACCGGTCTCCGTGCGGCCCCGCAGGAACTGGCGCAAGCGCCTCTGGCAGGTCCTGGTCGCCCTCTGCGTGGTCGCCGCGCTCGGGGCCGGCGCGGTGCTGCTGGCCACCCGCGAGGACCCCGACCCGGACGCCGTCGCCGCCGTCCCCACCGACGCCGTCGCCGTCCCCGAGGCGCAGCTGCCGGAGCTCACCGAGCCCGCCGCGGCGCTGGCCGCGCTGTCCACCGGCGCCCCGACCCCCGACCCGGTCACGCTGCAGGCCGCGCTGGCTCCCCTGCTGGCCGCACCCGCGCTGGGCAGCGGCCTGTCCGCCGAGGTGGTCGACGTCGCGACCGGCACCACCCTGCTCGACACCGACGCCGACGACCCGGGCACCCCGGCGTCGACCGCCAAGCTGCTCACCGGCCTCGCCGCGCTGACCACCCTGGGGCCCGGCGCCACCATCGAGACCCGGGTGGTCGCCGGTGCGCAGCCGGGCGAGGTCGTGCTCGTCGGCGGCGGTGACCCGACGCTGTCCACCACCGCGCCCTCGCAGAGCTACCCGGGCGCGGCCACGGTCGCCGACCTCGCCGCCCAGGTGCAGGCCGCCCTCGGCGGGGCGCCGGTCACCTCGGTCGTCGTCGACGGCTCGCTCTACACCGGCCCGCTCACCGCCCCCGCCTGGGGCTCGGAGGACGCGCCCTCGACCTACGCCGCCCCGGTCACCGCCGCCGCCGTCGACGGCGCCCGGGTCGACCCCGGCCTCGCCCAGCGCAGCGGCCAGCCCGGCACCGACGCCGGCGCCGCCCTGGCCACCGCGCTCGGGGTCCCCGGCGCCCCGGTCTCCCTCGGCACCGCCCCGGCCGGCGCGCAGGTGCTCGGCACGGTGCGGTCGGCGCCGGTCGAGCGGCTGGTCGAGCAGGCGCTCACCGCCTCGGACAACCTCCTCGCCGAGGACCTCGCCCGCCAGGTCGCGCTGGCCACCGGCCGGGAGGCCAGCTTCGCCGGCTCCGCCGAGGCGGTCACCGCCGCCGTCGCCGCCGCCGGGTTCGGCACCACCGGGCTGACCCTGTCCGACGGCAGCGGGCTGTCGGGCACCGACCGGGTGCCCGCCCGGCTGCTGGTCGACGTCCTGGAGGCCGCCGCCGGCGGCGCGCAGCCCGAGCTCGGCGCCCTGCTGTCCGGCCTGCCGGTCGCCGGCTACACCGGGACGCTGGCCGACCGCGGCGACGCCGACCCCGCCACCGCGCCCGGCACGGTGCGCGCCAAGACCGGCACGCTGGCCACCACCAGTGCGCTCGCCGGGCTGGTGGTCACCGCCGACGGCCGGCTGCTCGCCTTCGCCCTGCTCGCCGACGGCACACCGGGCAACGTGTCGGCGTCGGAGGCCGCGCTGGACGCCGTCGCCGCCCGCATGGCCGCCTGCGGCTGCTCCTGAGCCGCGACGTCGGGGCCCGTGCCGCCGGGGCCCGTACCGTCGGCGCATGCCCGACTCGCTGGTGGACTGGGACCTGGCCGCGCGCACGGCCTCGCGGCTGGCCGGCGCCGGCCCGGAGACCACCCGCGCCGAGGCCGCCGCGGTGGTCGAGGAGCTGCACCGGTGCGCCGGCACCGCGGTCGCCCACGTCGAGGGCCTCACCGGGCTGACCCCCGCCGCCGGCGCCCCCACCCCGGTCACCGCGGTGGTCGACCGGCCCGGCTGGGTGCGGGCCAACACCGGCGGCATGGCTGCGCTGCTGGACCCGCTGACCGAGGCGCTGCAGGAGCGGAGCGGGACCCGCCCCGGCGCGGTCGCCCGGGCGGTCGGCGGGCGGGCGACCGGGCTGCAGGCCGGCGGTGTGCTGGCCTTCGTGTCGTCCAAGGTGCTCGGCCAGTACGAGGTCTTCGGCACCGGCGGCCGGCTGCTGCTCGTGGCGCCCAACATCGTCGACGCCGAGCGGAAGCTGGGCGTCGACCCGCATGACTTCCGGCTGTGGGTCTGCCTGCACGAGGTCACCCACCAGCTGCAGTTCACCGCCTTCCCGTGGCTGCGCACCTACCTGGAGTCCCAGGTCCAGGAGTTCGTCCGGGTCAGCGACCTCGACCCCGCGGCGCTGCGCGAGCGGCTGCGCGACGTGGTGGCCAGCCTCTCCGACGCCGTGCGCGGCAAGCCCGTCGACGGCGACGCCCCGGGCGGGCTGATGGCGCTGGTCGGCGACCCCGCCCAGCAGGCCGTGCTCGACCGGGTCACCGCGGTGATGAGCCTGGTGGAGGGGCACGCGGAGTTCGTCATGGACGGGGTGGGCCCCGACGTCGTCCCCAGCGTGCGCACCCTGCGCACGCGCTTCGGCCAGCGCCGCAAGGGCGTCGGCCCGCTGGACCGCGTGCTGCGCCGGCTGCTGGGCCTGGAGCAGAAGATGCAGCAGTACGCCGACGGCCGGCACTTCGTCGCCGGCGTCGTCGACCGGGTCGGCATGGAGGCCTTCAACACGGTCTGGACGTCGCCCGGGACCCTGCCGCGCAAGGAGGAGCTGACCGACCCCCAGCGCTGGGTCGACCGGGTCATCACCCCCTACTGAGGTGGCCGGACCCGACCCCGCCGTCGCCGCGGTCCGCTCGGCGGTGCGCCCCGGCCTCACCGGCCCGGTGCTGGTGGCCTGCAGCGGCGGCGCGGACTCCCTGGCGCTGGCCGCCGCGGTCGCCTTCGAGGCACCCCGCGCCGGGGTGCCGGCCGGGGCGGTGACCGTCGACCACGGCCTGCAGCCCGGCTCCGCCGAGCGCGCGGCGACCACGGCCGGGCTGCTGCGCGACCTCGGGCTGGACCCGGTGCTGGTCCGCCGCGTCCGGGTGGGGACGGCGGGGGGCCCGGAGGCGGCGGCGCGGGAGGCCCGGTACGCCGCGCTGTCGGCCGCCGCCGGCGAGCACGGCGCGCGGGTGGCGCTGGGCCACACCCGCGACGACCAGGCCGAGACCGTGCTGCTGGGCCTGGGGCGGGGGAGCGGCCCGCGGTCGATCGCCGGGATGGCCGGGTCGCGCCCGCCGTGGTGGCGCCCGCTGCTGGGCCTGCCGCGGGCCAGCACCCGGGCCGCGTGCACCGCCCTGGGCCTGCCGGTGTGGGACGACCCGCACAACACCGACCCCGCGTTCACCCGGGTCCGGCTGCGCACCGAGGTGCTGCCGCTGCTGGAGGACGTGCTCGGCGGCGGGGTCGCCGCGGCCCTGGCCCGGACGGCGGACCTGCTGCGCGAGGACACCGAGGCCCTCGACGAGCTGGCCGCCGCCGTCGCCGACCCCACCGACTGCGCCGCGCTGGCCCCGCTGCCGGCCGCGCTGCGCCGCCGGGTGCTGCGCCGGTGGCTGCTCGAGGCGGGCACCGGTGACCTGGCCGCCGTCCACCTGCACGCCGTCGACGCCCTCGTCGTCGGCTGGCGCGGGCAGGGCCGGGTGGACCTCCCCGGCGGTGGGGGCGTCGTCCGGGCGTCTGGCAGGCTTGCGCTGCAAGGCCCCCGAGCAGACCCCAGCGCACCCCCCAGCGAGGAGCCCCACCCGTGAGCGAGACGCCCCGCGGCCCCCTCGGCCCGGACCACGGCTACGGCCCCGACATCGACCACGTGCTGCTGACCACCGAGCAGATCGACGACAAGATCCGCGAGCTCGCCGACCGGATCGCCGTCGACTACGCCGGCCGCGAGGTCCTGCTGGTCGGGGTGCTCAAGGGTGCGGTGCTGTTCATGAGCGACTTCGCCCGGGCGCTGCAGCTGCCCACCCAGATGGAGTTCATGGCCGTCTCCTCCTACGGCTCGGCCACCAGCTCCTCGGGCATCGTGCGGATCCTCAAGGACCTCGACCGCGACATCACCGGCAAGCACGTGCTGGTGCTCGAGGACATCATCGACTCCGGGCTGACCCTGTCCTGGCTGCTGAAGAACCTGGGCTCGCGCGGGCCGGCCAGCCTCGAGGTGTGCGCGCTGCTGCGCAAGCCCGACGCGGTCAAGGTCGACGTCCCGGTCGAGTACGTCGGCTTCGACATCCCCAACGAGTTCGTCGTGGGCTACGGCCTGGACTACGCCGAGCGGTACCGGGACCTGCCCTACATCGCCACCCTCAAGCCCGAGGTGTACTCCTCCTAGCGGGTTGATCACCAGCCGTTGACCAGGGGGCGCACAGCGTCCCCGGTGTACCGTCGATCCGACGACGTCGCCCGTCGCGGCGCAGGAGGACTCACGCCGCGCGGCGTCCCCGGACGAGCAGGAGGGTCGACGGGCACCCCGGGGTCACCCGGTCGCCCGGCATCGGTATGGAGCGCAAGAAGATCTTCCGGTCGGTCTGGTTCTGGGTCGCGGTCGTCGTGCTGGTGGTCGCGGTCGGCGTGCAGTCCTTCAGCGGCGGCAGCGAGTACAAGGAGGTCCCCACCTCCACCGCGCTCGCGCAGTTCGCCGACGACAACGTCGAGAACGTGACCATCAACGACCGCGAGCAGACGATCGACCTCGACCTGCGGAACGCGGTCGACGGCGAGCGCAAGATCACCGCCTCCTACCCGTCGGGGGCCGCCTCGCAGGTCTACGACCTGGTCACCGGTGCCGACGCGAACGGCTCGGGGAGCTCCGACGCCGCGGTCGACTTCGACACCAACGTCACCCAGGACAACGTCCTGACGTCGATCCTGATCAGCTTCCTGCCCTTCCTGATCATCCTCGGCCTGCTGTTCTGGCTGTTCAGCTCGATGCAGGGCGGCGGCCGCGGCGTGATGGCCTTCGGCAAGAGCAAAGCCAAGGCGGTCAGCAAGGACACCCCGAAGACCACGTTCGCCGACGTCGCCGGTGCCGACGAGGCGATCGAGGAGCTGCACGAGATCAAGGACTTCCTGCAGAACCCGGTCAAGTACCAGGCCATCGGCGCCAAGATCCCCAAGGGCGTGCTGCTGTTCGGCCCGCCCGGGACCGGCAAGACGCTGCTGGCCCGCGCGGTCGCCGGCGAGGCCGGCGTGCCGTTCTACTCGATCTCCGGCTCGGACTTCGTCGAGATGTTCGTCGGCGTCGGCGCCAGCCGCGTGCGCGACCTGTTCGAGCAGGCCAAGACCAACGCCCCGGCGATCATCTTCATCGACGAGATCGACGCCGTCGGCCGCCACCGCGGCGCCGGCATGGGCGGCGGGCACGACGAGCGCGAGCAGACCCTCAACCAGATGCTGGTCGAGATGGACGGCTTCGACGTCAAGGGCGGGGTCATCATGATCGCCGCCACCAACCGGCCGGACATCCTGGACCCCGCGCTGCTGCGCCCGGGCCGCTTCGACCGGCAGATCGCCGTCGACCGCCCCGACCTGCAGGGCCGCGTCGCCGTCCTCAAGGTGCACGCCACGGGCAAGCCGCTGGCCGACGACGTCGACCTGGAGACCCTGGCCCGCCGCACCCCCGGCTTCACCGGCGCCGACCTGGCCAACGTGCTCAACGAGGCCGCCCTGCTCACTGCCCGGCACGGCGGCACCGTCATCACCGACGCCGCGCTCGAGGAGGCCATCGACCGCGTGCTCGCCGGCCCCGAGCGCAAGACCCGGGCGATGAGCGAGAAGGAGAAGAAGGTCACCGCCTACCACGAGGGCGGCCACGCCCTGGTGGCGCACGCGCTGCCCAACCTGGACCCCGTGCACAAGGTGACGATCCTGCCGCGCGGCCGCTCGCTGGGGCACACCCTGGTGCTGCCGACCGAGGACAAGTACACCCAGACCCGGTCGGAGATGATCGACACCCTGGCCTACGCCCTCGGCGGGCGGGCGGCCGAGGAGCTGGTCTTCCACGAGCCGACCACCGGTGCCGGCAACGACATCGAGAAGGCCACCAGCATGGCCAAGGCGATGGTCACCCAGTACGGCATGAGCGCCAAGCTCGGTGCGGTGAAGTACGGCAGCGGTGACTCCGAGCCGTTCATGGGCCGCGACATGGGCTCCCGGCCCGACTACTCCGAGGCCGTCGCCGCCGACATCGACGGCGAGGTGCGCGCCCTCATCGAGGCCGCGCACGACGAGGCCTGGGAGATCCTGGTGGAGCACCGCGACGTGCTCGACCGCCTGGTGCTGGAGCTCATCGAGAAGGAGACCCTGTCCAAGGAGGACATGGCGCGCATCTGCGCCGGGGTCACCAAGCGGCCCTCGCTGGCGCCCTACAACGGGTTCGGCAAGCGCACGCCGTCGGACCAGCCGCCGGTGCTCACCCCGGCCGAGCGGGCCCGCGGCAACGGGGCCCACGACGGGTACGACGCCGAGAAGCCGCTGCCGGTCGGGGACGCAGGCGCCCCGCAGTCCCGGTGATCGACCACACGGTGGACCCGCACCCGGTGCCGCACGACCAGGACGGCGTGGACCACGCCCGCGCCGAGGCGGCGGTCCGGGAGCTGCTCCTCGCGGTGGGGGAGGACCCCGACCGCCCCGGCCTGCGGGAGACCCCCGCGCGGGTCGCCCGGGCCTACGCCGAGACCTTCGCCGGCCTCCGGCAGGACCCGGCGACGATCCTGTCGACCACGTTCGACGAGGACCACGACGAGCTGGTGCTGGTCAAGGACATCCCGATGTACTCGACCTGCGAGCACCACCTGGTGCCCTTCCACGGCGTGGCGCACATCGGCTACATCCCGGGTCAGGACGGGCGGGTCACCGGGCTGTCCAAGCTGGCGCGGCTGGTCGAGGTGTACGCCCGCCGTCCGCAGGTGCAGGAGCGGATGACCAAGCAGATCGCCGACGCGATGGTGGAGTCGCTGCACCCGCGCGGGGTCATCGTGGTCGTGGAGGCCGAGCACCTGTGCATGGCCATGCGCGGGGTGCGCAAGCCCGGCAGCCGCACCATGACGTCGGCGGTGCGCGGGGTCTTCAAGCAGTCCGCGGCCACCCGCGCCGAGGCGTTGAGCCTGGTCCTCGGGCGGTGACCGACGCCGGGCGCTGCCTGGTCATGGGCGTCCTGAACGTCACCCCCGACTCGTTCTCCGACGGCGGGTGCTTCGCCGACACCCCGTCGGCGGTCGCGCACGGGCTGGCGATGCACGCGGCCGGCGCCGACTGGGTGGACGTCGGCGGGGAGTCCACCCGCCCCGGCGCCGACCGGGTCGACGCCGAGCAGGAGCTGGCCCGGGTCCGGCCGGTGGTCGCCGAGCTGGCCGCGGCCGGGGTGCGGGTCAGCATCGACACCACCCGCGCCGAGGTCGCCGCCGCCGCCCTGGACGCCGGGGCCGGCCTGGTCAACGACGTCAGCGGCGGGCTGGCCGACGCCGGCATGGCGCCGCTGGTGGCCGAGCGCGGCGTGCCGTGGGTGCTCATGCACTGGCGCGGGCACAGCCGTGAGATGCAGGCCGCCGCCCGCTACGGCGACGTGGTCACCGAGGTGTGCGCCGAGCTCACCGCCCGGGTCGAGGACGTCGTCGCCGCCGGCGTGGACCCCGCTCAGCTGGTGCTGGACCCCGGTCTGGGGTTCGCCAAGAACGCCGAGCACAACTGGGCGCTGCTGGCCGGCCTGGACCGGCTGGTCGGGCTGGGCCTGCCGTTGCTGGTCGGCGCCTCCCGCAAGACCTTCCTGGGCCGGCTGCTCGCCGACGACGACGGCACCCCGCGGGCCGCGGACCGGCGCGACGCCGCCACGCTGGCCACCACCGTGCTGGCCGCGGAGGCCGGTGCGTGGGGGGTGCGCGTGCACGACGCCGCGGCGTCGGCCGACGCGGTCCGTACCGTGGCCGCCGTGCGCGCCGCCCGAGCCAGGAGGTCCCGTGCCTGACCAGATCGCCGTCCGCGGGCTCACCGCCCACGCCCACCACGGCGTGTACGCCTTCGAGCGCGAGAAGGGCCAGACCTTCTCCGTCGACGCCGTCCTCGACGTCGACACCGCGCCCGCCGCGGCCGGCGACGACCTCGCGAAGACCGTCAACTACGCCGAGCTGGCCCAGCGGCTGCACGCGGTGCTGACCGGCGAGCCGGTCGACCTGCTGGAGACCCTCGCGCAGCGGCTGGCCGACGTGTGCCTGGCCGACCCGCTGGTCGACGCCGTGCAGATCGTCGTGCACAAGCCCGAGGCCGACCTCGGCGTCCCCTTCGACGACGTCACCGTCTCGATCCGCCGCACCCGGTCGTGAGCCGCGCCGTCCTCTCGCTGGGGGGCAACCTGGGCGACCGGGCCGGCACCCTGCGCACCGCGCTGCGCGCCCTGTCCGGCGAGGGCCTCGTCGCCCGGTCGGTGCTCTACCAGACCCCGCCGTGGGGTCCGGTCGAGCAGCCGCCGTTCCTCAACGCGGTCGCCGTCGTGCGCGGCGACCGCGACGCGGCCGGCTGGCTGGCACTGGCGCACGAGCTGGAGCAGGCCGCCGGGCGCACCCGCGAGGTGCGCTGGGGCCCGCGCAGCCTGGACGTCGACGTGGTCACCGTGACCGCCGACGACGGCACCCCCGTGGTCTCCGACGACCCGGTGCTGACGCTGCCGCACCCGCGCGCGCACGAGCGCGCCTTCGTGCTGGTGCCGTGGGCCGACCTGGACCCGGCCGCGCAGCTGCCCGGCCACGGCGCGGTCCGCGACCTGCTGGCCGCGCTGCCCGCCGAGGACGTCGCCGCCGTGCAGCGGTGGGAGCACCAGGCGTGAGGGCCGGCGCATGAGGCCGGTGCCCCGCCGCGACCTGGCGGTGGTCGCGGTCGGCCTGGCCGTGGTCGGGTGGCTGGTGGTGCGCGCGTTCTACGGCTCCCTGCCGGCCTTCCACTGGTGGCAGCCGGTGCCGCTGGCCCTGCTCGCCGTCGCCGAGGCGCTGGGCGCCCGGTCCCTGCGCGGCCGGCTCACCACCGACCGCGACCGGCGCCGCGCGGCCCGGTCCGGCGAGACGGCGGCGCTGGCCCCCGGTCAGCGGTCGGTCGACCCCGTCGAGCCGATGCTGGGGGCCCGGCTCGCCGTGCTCGCCCAGGCCAGCGCCTGGGCGGGGGCGGCGTTCGCCGGTCTGTGGGCCGGCGCGCTGGTGCACGCGCTGGGCCAGCTCGGCCGGCTGACGGCGGCCACCGGCGACGCGGTCGCCGCCGGGGTCGGGGTGGCCTGCTCGCTGGCCCTGGTCGCCGGCGCCCTGCGGCTGGAGCAGGCCTGCCGCGTCGAGCCCGACGAGTAGGGCTCAGAGCGCGCCGGCGGTCTCCGGGGCGGCACCGGCCACGCTGCGCCGCAGCGCCGCGTGCACCGAGGCCGGGGTGAGCACGCCGACCAGCTTGTCGCCGTCCATCACGCCCACCCAGCCGGCGTCGACCTGCAGCAGCCGGGCGTAGGCCGCCCGCAGCGAGGAGCCCAGCGGCACCCAGGCGTCCATCGGCCGCCACACGTCACCGACCACCCGGGCGCCGCCCGCGGCCGCGTCGGCGGCGTGGTCGGCCGAGACCCAGCCCAGCGGCAGCCCGGTGCCCTGGTGCCGGCCGGTGCCGGCGCCCCCGGTCACCCCCGCGGCGTCCACCACGACCGCCCAGCTGGCGCCGGAGCGGGCGATGACCGCGCGGGCGGTGCCCAGGCCGTCGTCGAGGGCGACGACCGGGGGGTGCTCGAGGTCCTCGACCGAGATGCCGGTGACCGCCAGGCGCTTGAGGCCGCGGTCGGAGCCGACGAAGTCGGCCACGAAGTCGTTCGCCGGGGCGCCCAGCAGGTCCGCCGGGGTGGCGAACTGCTCGACCTTCCCGCCCTCGCTCATCACCGCGATCCGGTCACCGAGGCGGACGGCCTCCTCGATGTCGTGGGTGACGAAGACGATGGTCTTGCGGACGGTCTCCTGCAGCCGGAGGAACTCGTCCTGCAGCCGGCCGCGGACCACCGGGTCGACGGCGGAGAACGGCTCGTCCATGAGCAGGACCGGCGGGTCGGCGGCCAGCGCCCGGGCCACCCCGGCACGCTGCCGCTGACCGCCGGAGAGCTGGTGGGGGTAGCGGTCGCCGTAGGCCGCCGGGTCCAGCCCGACGAGGGTCAGCAGCTCCTCGACCCGGTCGCTCGTGCGCTGCTTGTCCCAGCCCAGCAGCCGCGGCACGGTGCCCACGTTGGTGCGGATGGACTGGTGGGGGAACAGGCCCACGTTCTGGATGACGTAGCCGATGCGGCGGCGCAGCTTCTGCGGGCGCAGCTTGGTCACGTCGTCGTCGCCGATGAGGATCCGCCCGGTGCTGGGCTCGATGATCCGGTTGATCATCTTCATCGTGGTCGTCTTGCCGCAGCCCGACGGCCCGACGAGCACGGTGAGCTCGCCGGCGGCGAAGGTGAGGTCGAGCTCGGCCACCCCCACCGTGCCGTCGGGGTAGACCTTGCTGACCCCTTGCAGCCGGATCGGCTCCGCGGCAGTAGCTTCCACCGGGTGGACTCCTCGTGGTCGGTGTCGGCAGCCGATGCGGCGCCGAACCCCTGGATCGACCCGTCGTACGTGGTCGACAACTGGGACACCATCCTCGCCTACGCCGCCCAGCACGTCAGGCTGACGGTCCTGGCGGTGGTCATCGGGTCGGTGATCGCGCTGCCGATGGCCCTGGTGGCGCGGCGCAGCCGGTGGCTCGCGGGCCCGGTCCTGGGCCTGTCCACGCTGGTCTACACGATCCCGTCGCTGGCCATGTTCGCCTTCGTGGCCCCGTTCACCGGGCTGTCGGAGACCACGGTGCTCATCGGCCTGGTGCTCTACTCGCTGGTGGTCCTGGTGCGCAACTTCCTGGCCGGCCTGCAGTCGGTGCCGGCCGACGTGGTGGAGGCCGCGCGGGGGATGGGGTACGGCGCCGGCCGGCTGCTGCTGCGGGTGGAGCTGCCGCTGGCGCTGCCCTCGTTCATCGCCGGCATCCGGATCGCCACGGTGTCCACCGTCGCCCTGGTCACGGTCGGCGTCATCGTCGGCCAGGGCGGGTTGGGGCAGCTGATCACCGGCGGGTTCAACGCCAACTTCTACCGCGCGCCCATCGTCACCGGTGCCGTGGGCTGCGTGCTGCTGGCCCTGCTGGCCGACGCCCTGATCGCCCTCGCCGGGCGGTGGGTCACCCCCTGGACCCGGACGGTGCGCGCGTGAACGTCTTCGGCGACGCCGTCCGCTTCCTCAACGACCCGTTCAACTGGACCCGGCCGGGCAGCGGCATCCTGGACCTGCTGGTCCAGCACCTGCAGATCTCCGGCGCCGCGGTCGCCCTCGCACTGCTGGTGGCGCTGCCGCTGGGCATCTGGCTGGGCCACACCGGCCGCGGCGGGGCGTTCACCGTCGCGCTGTCCAACATCGGCCGCGCCGTCCCCACGCTGGCCATCCTGACGATCTTCGCGGTCACCCCCATCGGGTTCGGGCCGCAGGCGACCACCCTTGCGCTGGCCCTCTTCGCGATCCCGCCGGTGCTCACCAACACCTACGTCGGCTTCCGGCAGGTCGACCGCGACGTCGTCGAGGCCGCGGGTGCGATGGGCATGACCGGCCGCCAGGTCACCTTCCGCGCCGAGCTGCCGCTGGCGATGCCGCTGCTGATGACCGGGGTCCGGACGGCCGCCGTCCAGGTCGTGGCCACCGCCACCCTCGCCGCGCTGGTCGCCGGCGGCGGGCTCGGCCGGATCATCAACCTCGGCTTCGGCCAGCAGAACTACGGCCAGGTCGTGGCCGGCGCGATCGTCGTCGCCGCGCTCGCCGTCCTCACCGAGCTCGTGTTCGTCGCGCTGTCCTGGCTGCTCACCCCGGGTCAGCGCACGCTGCCCCGGGTGCGCCGCCGTCCCGCCGTCGCATAACGAACGGGCAACGCCGGCTGGCGCGCGACCGTGCAGCACTGTTGAGTTGCCCGTCGCGGGAACTCCTCCCGCCAGACACGCGGGCGGATCAACCGTCCGGGACACAGAAGGCGGGTCGTCATGCGCCTGCGCACACCCCTGCTCACCACCGTGGCCCTGGCCACGCTGCTGGCCACCGCCGCGTGCGGTGAGTCCGGCTCCTCCGGCACCGGCGGCTCGTCCGCCGGCGGCGGCGAGGCGGCCTCCGGCGATGCCTGCGCCCCGGTCGCCGGCGACCAGCTCGTCGTCCTCGAGGACGACAAGGAGCTGCAGAACGCCGACAACGTGGTGCCGGTGCTCAACGCCGCCTACGCCTCGGCGAACCCGGCCGCCCTCGAGGCGCTGAACTCGGTCTCCGCGGTGCTCACCACCGAGGACCTCATCGAGCTGAACAACCAGGTCGACGTGCAGCGCCAGGACGCCACCGAGGTGGCGCAGACCTACGTCGACGACAACGGGCTCGGTGGCGACGTCACCGGGGGCAGCGGCGCCGTCGTCGTCGGGGCCGGCAACTTCAGCGAGTCGACCATCCTGGCCAACGTCTACGCCGACGCGCTCACCGCGGCGGGCTTCCAGGCCACGGTCCAGGAGACCGGCAACCGCGAGGTCTACCTGCCGGCGCTGGCCCAGGGCCAGATCCAGGTGTTCCCGGAGTACCTGGCCACCTCGGCCAACTTCATCAGCGAGAACATCAACGGCTCGGGCAGCCTGGTCGCCACCGGCGACGTGCAGGAGACGCTCACCGCCGTCGAGCCGCTGGCCGCGCAGTTCGGCGTGACCTACGGCGACCCCTCCGACGCCCAGGACCAGAACGCGTTCGCGGTGACCACCGCCTTCGCCGACCAGCTCGGCGTCACCACGCTGTCCGAGCTGGCCGAGGCCTGCGGCGACGGCTCGCTGACCCTCGGCGGCCCGACCGAGTGCCCGACCCGCCCGGCCTGCCAGCTGGGCCTCGAGGACACCTACGGGCTGAAGTTCGCCGGCTTCTCCGAGTACGACGCCGGTGGCCCGCTCACCAAGCAGGCCATCCTCAACGGCGACGTCTCCATCGGCCTGGTGTTCAGCTCCGACGGGTCGCTCGCCCAGGGCTGACCCGCCCGCTCGACGGCCCTCCCCGGGATGCCCGGGGAGGGCCGTCGTCGTCTCAGTACCAGCCGCCCCCGGGCAGCTGCTCGCCCGCGGCCACGACGGCCTCGACCCGGTTGCCCTCCTGCGGCAGCGGGCACGACCAGCGCGGGTCGTAGGTGCAGCTGGGGTGGTAGGCGAAGTTCAGGTCGACCACCAGGTGCCCGTCGCCGGAGCCCAGGTCGGCGCCCTTGACGGTGTCCAGCAGGTAGCGGCCGCCGCCGTAGGTGCCGCGGCCGGCCGACCCGTCCCGCAGCGGCAGGAACACCCCACCGCCGTAGCCGCCCAGCCACCAGACGTCCAGCCGGCCGACCTCGCCCAGGGTCACCCGGCCGATGCGGTCCAGCGCGACCACGCCGTCGTCGGCGGTGGGCAGCTCCAGCCGCTGCGGCGGGGCGTCCTCGACGCGGGCGCGGAAGCGCAGCTCCGGGTCGTAGGGCGCGACCGGGAGACCGGTGAACGAGGCCCGGGCGGCCTCGGCGAGGGGGGAGTCCGGGTGCCCGGCGAACAGCTCGTCGCGGCCGGCCCGCCAGGCGGCCCACCCGGCCTCGGGGTCCTGGGCGGCGCGGGCGTCGGCGTAGAGGGCGTGCACGCGGCGGCGCCAGTCCAGCAGGGAGAGGGTCACCGGGGCAGCCTGCCAGCGGTCGCGGTGCGCGGCGCGACGACCGGTCCGCCCGCGACCGGACGCCCACTACCCTTCCCCCCGTGACGGACGGGGCTGCTGAGCAGGGCGGGGCCGCGCCGCGCGCCCGGACGACGTCCGCACGGGTGTCGCCGGTGGTGCGCATCACCGGGCTGGTGCTGGGCTTCGCGCTGGCCATCGCCGCGACGCTGGCGGTGTTCCTCACCGAGAACGCGCTGTACCTGCGGCTGGCGGTGATCGCCGTCGCGTGGGCGTTCGTCATCGCCGCCTTCTCGGCCGGCCGGCGGCGGACCGACCAGGCCCTGGCCGCCGGCCGCGAGGCCGAGCTGAAGCAGGCCTACGCGCTGGAGCTCGAGCGCGAGGTCGCCGCCCGCCGGGAGTACGAGCTGAAGCTGGAGAACCAGCTGCGCCGCGAGGCCCAGGAGTCGATGCGGGCCGAGCTCGACGGCCTGCGCGCCGACCTGGCGTCGCTGGCCGGGCTGCGGGAGAGCCTGCTGGAGCTGGGCGAGCTGCGGTCGGACATGGGCCGGCTGCGCCGGGAGCTGACCGAGCAGCTGGACGGCGAGATGCTGGTCGAGCGCATCGTGATGCGCACCCAGTCCATCCGGATGCCGGCCGAGCGGCCCGAGCTGGGGTCGCGGACGATCGACGCGCTGGGTGACTGGGAGGCCCCGTCGAGCCCGGCGGAGGAGGTCTCCCGCGTGCAGCCGCCGCCGGTGCCCGGCCCCGCCGTCCGGGCCGACGAGCCCGCGCCGGTGCCGCCGCCGGTCGAGCGCGCCCGGGTCGAGCCCCCGCCGGTCGAGCCGCCGCCGGTGGAGCTGCCGCCGGTCGAGCCGCCGGCGGCGGGGCCGTCGCGGCACGCCAGCCCCGGCCGCGACGACCGGGTGGCCAACGGTCCGACCGCGGCCCGGCACGGCACCGCGGAGCAGCCCCGGGTGGTGCTGCCCCCGGCCGCCCCACCGGCGCCCCGGCAGGACCGGCCCCCGGCACCCGGGGCGGCGCCCGCGCCGGTGGCCGGCCCGCCGGGCAGCCTCTGGGACGTGCCCGCCGAGACCCCGCCGGCCGGGCAGGTGGGGGAGCGCCCGCACCGGCGGGCCGCCCCCGAGGAGCCCCCGCCGCCGCCCGCGCAGCCCGAGCACGAGCCGGACGTCTACGAGACCGCCGGCCACCAGCGGCTCACCGAGATCCTGGCCGAGTCCGGCGCGACCCTGGGCGGTCGCCGCCGGCGCCGCCGCCGCGAGGACGACGACGGCGACGACGACGTCCTCGCCCGGGTGCTCGACCAGCGCTAGATCGGGCCCTGGGACAGCGCGCCGCCGTCGAGCACCAGGGTCTGCCCGGTGACCCAGCCGGCCGCGTCGGACAGCAGGTAGGCCCCGGCCTCGCCGATGTCCTCGGGCACCCCGAGCCGGCCCACCGGGTACTGCCGGGACACCGCGTCCTCGCGGCCCTCGAACAGCGCCTCGGCGAACTTCGTCTTGACCACGGCCGGGGCGACGGCGTTCACCCGGATCCGCTGCGGGCCCAGCTCCACGGCCAGCTGCGTGGTCAGGTTGACCAGGGCGGCCTTGCTGACGCCGTAGGCCGCGATGCCCTGGCTGGACTTCAGCCCCGCGACCGACGCCACGATGAGCACCGACCCGCCGTGCTCGCCCAGCCAGGCCCGGTGCGCCTCCTGCACCAGGCCCAGCGTGCTCACCACGTTGGTGTCCAGGATCTTGCGGAAGGCGTCCAGCGGCGCGTCCACCAGCGGCCCGTAGACGGGGTTGATGCCGACGTTGCCGACCAGGTGGTCCAGGCTGCCGAAGGTCTCGACCGCGGTGCGCACCGCCTCGGCGCGGTGCTCGGCGTCCCCGGCGTTGCCGGCCACGGCCACGGCCACCTCCGGGCCGCCGAGGGACTCCACCGCCTCGGCGAGCGCCTCGGGCTTGCGGGCGGTGAGCACCACCCGCGCGCCGCGGTCGACGAGCGAGCGCGCGATGGCCAGGCCGATGCCTCGGCTGGCGCCGGTCACCAGGGCGGTGCGGCCGGCGAAGGAGAACAGGTCGGTGCGAGCGGCTTCGGTCACAGGCGGCACCGTATCCACCGCCCCCCGGGGTGAGTGACCCCACACCTCGCAGCCGTGGCCGGGCACGCGCGCGGGGCGCACACTCGTCGGCGCCCGTCCTCCGCGTGACAACCCGTTGCAGCGGCCCGGCCGGGCACCGCACCACCCAGCACGAACCAGCACCACCCGGGTCCTCGACGAGGAGGGCCCGTCGTCGCCGAGATGTCCGGTACCCGCGAGGGCCCGGAACGAGAGGTGCACACCGATGGACCAGTTCAGCGCAGCCCTGCCCGCGGACCGGCACAGCCCCGCCCGCCTGCGCGTCGGCATCGTCGGCGCCGGCCGCGTCGGCGCCGTCCTGGGCGCCGCGCTCGCCGCCGCCGGCCACGACGTGGTCGCCGCCGCGGGCCTGTCCGACGCCTCGCGCGCCCGCGCCGCCCGGCTGCTGCCCGGCACACCGCTGCTGCCCACCGACGAGGTGGTCGCCGCCAGCGACCTCGTCGTCCTCGCCGTCCCCGACGACGCCCTCCCCGGCCTGGTCGCGGGCCTGGCCGGCACCGGCGGCTGGCGCCGCGGCCAGCTGGCCCTCCACACCTCCGGCGCGCACGGGCTGGCGGTGCTGGCCCCCGCCGAGGAGGCCGGCGTGCTGGGCCTGGCGCTGCACCCCGCGATGACCTTCTCCGGGGGGCCCGAGGACCTGCCCCGCCTGCTCGGCACCCCGTTCGGCGTCACCAGCCGGCCCGAGCACCGCGCGGTCGCCGAGACCGTGGTCCTGGAGATGGGCGGCGAGCCCTTCTGGGTCGCCGAGGCCGACCGGGTGCTCTACCACGCGGCCCTGGTCACCGGCGCCAACCACCTGGTCACCCTGGTCGCCGAGGCCGCCGACCTGCTCCGCACCGCCGGCGTGGAGCAGCCCGCCCGGGTCCTCGGCCCGCTGCTGGGCGCCGCGCTGGACAACGGTCTGCGCCGCGGCGACGCCGGCCTCACCGGCCCGGTCAGCCGCGGTGACGTCGGCACCGTCGCCGGGCACGTGGCCGCGCTGGCCGAGCGCGCCCCCGACGCCGTCGCCGGCTACGTGGCCATGGCCCGCCGCACCACCGAGCGCGCCGCGGCCGCCGGCCGGCTCAAGCCGCACGAGGCGCAGCCGCTGACCGACCTGCTCGACGGCGTCGAGGTGCCGCGGTGACCGCGGTCACCCCGACCGCCGTCGCGGAGACCGCCGCCGAGCTGCGCGAGCTGGTCGCCGACCTGCCGGGCCCGGTCGTGCTGGTGCCCACCATGGGCGCGCTGCACGAGGGCCACCGCACGCTGGTCCGGCACGCCCGCACCCTCGGCGGCGGCGTCGTGGTCTCGGTCTTCGTCAACCCGACCCAGTTCGGCCCCGGCGAGGACTTCGACCGCTACCCCCGCACCTGGGACGCCGACCTCGCCGCCCTGGCGGAGGAGGGCGCCGACGTGGTGTTCCACCCCGGGGTCGCCGAGGTCTACCCCGACGGCGCGGTCGGCGTGGGGGTGCACCCCGGTCCGCTCGGCGACGTGCTGGAGGGCGCCGTCCGGCCCGGGCACTTCGCCGGCGTGCTCACCGTCGTCGCGACGCTGTTCGGGCTGGTGCGCCCCGACGTCGCCGTCTTCGGCGAGAAGGACTACCAGCAGCTGACCCTGATCCGGGCCATGGCCCGGGAGCTGGCCCTCGGCGTCGACGTGGTCGGCGTCCCCACCGTCCGCGAGGAGGACGGCATGGCGCTGTCCTCGCGCAACCGCTACCTCGACCCGGCCCAGCGCCGAGCCGCGGCGGCGATCTCGGCGGCGCTGCGCGCCGGTGCCGCCGCCGGGCCGCAGGGCCCGGGCGTCGTCCTCGCGGCAGCGCAGCAGGTGCTGGACGGCGAGCCGTCGCTGGTCCCGGACTACCTGGCCCTCACCGACCCCGACCTGGGCCCGGCGCCGTCGGCCGGCCCGGCCCGCCTGCTGGTCGCCGCCCGCGCCGGCAGCACCCGCCTGATCGACAACACCGCCGTGACCCTGGGGGAGCCCCGATGATGCGCACGATGCTCAAGTCCAAGATCCACCGGGCCACGGTCACCCAGGCCGACCTGCACTACGTCGGCTCGGTGACGATCGACGAGGACCTGCTGGACGCCGCGGACCTGCTGCCCGGCGAGCAGGTCGCGATCGTCGACGTGACCAACGGCGCCCGGCTGGAGACCTACGTGATCCCGGGGCAGCGCGGCTCGGGCGTCATCGGGATCAACGGCGCCGCCGCGCACCTGGTGCACCCCGGCGACCTGGTCATCCTGATCAGCTACGGCCTGATGGACGAGACCGAGGCCAAGTCCTTCCTGCCCAGGGTCGTGCACGTCGACGGCGACAACCGCGTCGTCGAGCTGGGCGTCGACCCGGCGACCCCGCCGCCCGGTGTGGCGGGCAACGGCCTGGTCCGGGGGGATACGGTCCGCGGGTGACACTCGCCGGCCCGGTCGTGGGGCCCCCGCTGGCCACCCGGCTGCCGTCGCGGCTGGCCGCGCCCGTGCCCGGGTGGGAGCTGACCGCCGACGTCTGCGTGGTGGGGTCCGGCGTCGCCGGTCTCTGCGTCGCGCTGCACGCCCGGGCGGCCGGCCTGTCGGTCGCCGTCGTCACCAAGGTCGAGGTGGACGACGGCTCGACGCGGTGGGCGCAGGGCGGCATCGCCGCGGTGCTCGCCGCCACCGACTCCCCGGCCGCGCACGCCGCCGACACCGAGACCGCCGGCGTCGGCCTGTGCGAGCCCGACGCCGTGCACGCCCTGGTCACCGAGGGCCCCGACCGGCTGCGCGAGCTCATGGCCTGGGGGGCGGCCTTCGACCGCGGGCCGGACGGCGATCTGCTGCTCACCCGCGAGGGCGGGCACCACGCCGACCGGATCGTGCACGCCGGCGGCGACGCGACCGGGGCCGAGGTGCAGCGCGCGCTGCACGCCGCCGTCACCGCCGACCCCGGCATCACCCTCGTCGAGCACGCGATGGTGCTCGACCTGGTCACCGACGCCGCCGGGCGCGCGGCCGGGGTGACCCTGCACGTGCTGGGCGAGGGCAGCTCCGACGGCGTCGGCGCGGTGCGCTCCCGCGCGGTGGTGCTGGCCACCGGCGGCATGGGCCAGGTCTACGCCTCGACCACCAACCCGTCGGTCTCCACCGGCGACGGCGTGGCGCTGGGGCTGCGGGCCGGGGCGGTGGCCACCGACCTGGAGTTCGTGCAGTTCCACCCGACCGCGCTCTACCTCGGCCCGGACTCCCGCGGCCAGCAGCCGCTGGTCAGCGAGGCGCTGCGCGGCGAGGGCGCACTGCTGCGCGACGGCGCCGGCGAGCGGTTCATGGTCGGGGTGCACCCGCTGGCCGAGCTCGCCCCCCGCGACGTGGTCGCCAAGGCCATCACCCGGGTGCAGCTGCGCGACGGCACCGACCACGTGTTCCTCGACGCCCGGCACGTCGAGGGCCTGGAGCAGCGGTTCCCCACGATCGTGGCCCGCTGCCGGGAGGCCGGCATCGACCCGGTCACCGAGCTCGTGCCGGTCACCCCCGCCGCGCACTACGCCTCCGGCGGGCTGGTCACCGACCTGGCCGGCCGCACCACCGTGCCCGGGCTCTACGCCTGCGGCGAGGTGGCCTGCACCGGGGTGCACGGGGCCAACCGGCTGGCGTCGAACTCGCTGCTGGAGGGCCTGGTGTTCGCCGGCCGGATCGGTGCCGAGCTGGCCGCCGGCCTGCCCGACCCCCAGCCCGCGCCGCCCCAGCTCGCCCACCTGGACGGCCTGCTCGACCCGGCCGCCCGCGGCCGGCTGACCGCCACCATGTCCAGCCGGGTCGGCGCGCTGCGCAGCGGCGCCGGGCTGACCGTGGCCGCCGGCGAGCTGGCCGCGCTCGCCGGCCTGCTGGGCACCGCCGAGCCCGGGGTGGCCGGCTGGGAGGCCACCGACCTGCTCACCGTCGCCACCGCGCTCACCGCCGCCGCCGGTGCCCGCGAGGAGACCCGCGGCTGCCACTGGCGGGAGGACCACCCCGCCGACGACGACGCCTGGCGGGTGCACGTCGACGTCGCGCTGCATCCCGACGGCACCCTGCAGCTCACCCCGCGCCCGGTCGGCACGCCGCCGGAGGTGCACTGGTGAGCGGTGCCCTGCCCGCCGACCCGCGGGACCTCACCGGCACCGGCCTGGACGAGGCCTGGGTGACCGACCTGGTCGAGCGCACCCTGGCCGAGGACCTCACCGGCGGCAGCCCGCTGCCGCACGCCCCCGACCAGGCGGTGGCCCACGACGTCACCAGCGCCGCCACCGTGCCGGCCACCCAGCGCGGCACCGCCGACCTGGTCGCCCGGGCCGACGGCGTCGTCGCGGGCCTCCCGGTCGCCGCGCGGGTGTTCACCCGGCTGGCGCCCTCGGCCACCCTGGTGGCCGGCGCGGCCGACGGCGACCGGGTGCGCCGGGGCGACGTGCTGCTCACCGTCACCGGCTACGTGCGGGCGCTGCTGGCCGCCGAGCGGTCGGCGCTGAACATCGCCAGCCGGGCCTCGGGCATCGCCACGGCCACCCGCGCCTGGGTGGACGCCGTCGAGGGCACCGGCGCGGTCGTGCTGGACACCCGCAAGACCACGCCCCTGCTGCGGCCGCTGGAGAAGTACGCGGTGCGCTGCGGCGGCGGGTCGAACAAGCGGATGGGCCTCTACGACGTCGCCATGGTCAAGGACAACCACGTCGCCGCCGCGGGGTCGGTGGCCGCCGCGGTCGCCGCCGTCCGGGAGCGCGCACCGCGGGTGCCCGTGCAGGTGGAGGCCGACACCGTCGCGCAGGCCGTGGAGGCCGTGGAGGCCGGCGCGGACTTCCTGCTGCTGGACAACATGCCGCCCGAGGTGCTCCGCGAGGCCGTCGCCGCGGTGGGTGGCCGAGCGCACACCGAGGCCACCGGTGGGCTGACCCTGCCCGGCGCCCGTGCGGTCGCCGAGACCGGCGTGGACTACCTGTCGGTCGGCGCGCTGACGCACAGCTCGCCGATCCTGGACCTCGCCCTGGACCTGCGGACGGCCTGACGTGCTGCTCTGCGTGGACGTCGGCAACAGCCACACCGTGCTGGCCACCTTCGACGGTGCCCGGGTGACCGGCTGCTGGCGGGTGCGCACCCAGCCCCGAGCCACGGCCGACGAGATCCAGCTGGTCTGGCGCGGCCTGCTGCGCGACACCGAGGTCACCGGGGTGGCCGCCTGCTCCACGGTGCCCCAGCTGCTCCCGGTGCTGCGCCAGCTGCTGGACCGCCTCGACGTCCCGGTCACCCTGGTGGGGCCGGGTGTGCGCACCGGCGTCCCGCTGCACGTGGACAACCCCCGCGAGGTCGGCGCCGACCGGGTGGTCACCGCCCTGGCCGCCCACGAGCTGTACGGCAAGCGCCCCGACGGCACCGGCCGGCCGGTGGTCGTCGTGGACTTCGGCACCTCCACCACGGTGGACGCCGTGGGCCCGACCGGCGCGTTCCTGGGCGGCGCGCTGGCGCCCGGCGTCGAGGTGTCGCTGGACGCGCTGGCGTCCCGGGCCGCCCAGCTGCGGTCGGTGGAGCTGACCGTGCCGGAGAAGGCCATCGGCAAGAACACCGTCGCCGCGCTGCAGTCCGGCGTCGTCCTCGGGTTCGCCGGCCTGGTCGACGGCCTGGTCGACCGGGTCGCCGCCGAGCTGATGACCACCTTCGGCGTCGGCCCGGTCGTGGTGGCCACCGGCGGGCTGCACCCGCTGGTGGTGGACAGCTGCCGGTCGGTGGGGGAGCGCGACCCCGACCTCACCGTGCAGGGCCTGCGGTTGGCGCACGAGCGGCACCAGTCGTCCAGGTGAGGGCGAGCCGCCGGGCGCGGCTCCGTAGGCTTGCCGGGTGACCGACGGCCCTCCCGACACCCCCGACGACGAGCTCCCCGAGCAGCTGCGGGTCCGCCGCGGCAAGCTCGACCGGCTGCGCGAGGCAGGCGTGGAGCCCTACCCGGTCTCGGTGCCGCGGACGACGTCGCTGGCCGCCGTCCGCGAGGCGCACCCGGAGCTGGACGCCGACACCATGACCGGCGAGGTCGTGGGCGTCACCGGCCGGGTCATCTTCAGCCGCAACACCGGCAAGCTGTGCTTCGCCACGCTCCGCGAGGGCGGCACCGAGCTGCAGGTGATGCTCTCCCGCGACCGCGTCGGCGAGGAGGCCCTGGCGGCGTGGAAGGCCGACGTGGACCTCGGCGACCACGTGCTGGTCACCGGCGAGGTCGGCACCTCCCGCCGCGGCGAGCTGTCGGTGTTCGCCGACTCGTGGCAGCTGGCCGCCAAGGCGCTGCGCCCGCTGCCGGTGGCGCACAAGCCGATGAGCGAGGAGCTGCGGGTCCGCCGCCGCTACGTCGACCTCATCGTGCGCGACGAGGCCCGCCGCACCGTGCACCAGCGGGCCGCGGTGAACGCCGCCGTCCGGGCCGGGCTGACCTCCCGCGGCTACCTGGAGGTCGAGACCCCGATGCTCCAGGTGGTGCACGGCGGGGCCACGGCTCGTCCATTCCGCACGCACATGAATGCGTTCGACCTGGACCTCTACCTGCGCATCGCGCCGGAATTGTTCCTCAAGCGCTGCATCGTCGGCGGCCTGGACCGGGTGTTCGAGATCAACCGGAACTTCCGGAACGAGGGGGCCGACTCCTCGCATTCCCCGGAGTTCGCGATGCTGGAGTTCTACGAGGCCCACGCCGACTACCAGGACATGGCGCGCACCACCCGGGAACTGGTGCAGGAATCGTGCGCGGCGCTGTTCGGCGACCACACCGCGCGCCACCACGACGGCACCGAGGTGGACCTGTCCGGGGAATGGCCGCAGGTGTCGCTCTACGGCATCACCTCCGAGGCGCTGGGCGAGGAGATCACCCCCGGCAGCACCGTCGAGGAGCTGCGCGCGCACGCCGAGCGGGTGGAGCTCGGCGTCGACCCGGCCTGGGGGCACGGCAAGCTCGTCGAGGAGCTGTTCGAGGCGCTGGTGCAGCACTCGCTCCAGGCGCCGACGTTCGTCGTGGACTACCCGACCGACACCTCTCCGCTGACCCGTGCGCACCGCAGCACGCCGGGGGTGGCCGAGAAGTGGGACCTCTACATCGGCGGGATCGAGCGGGGCACCGGCTACTCCGAGCTGGTCGACCCCACCGTGCAGCGCGAGCGGTTCACCCAGCAGGCGCTGCTGGCCGCGGCCGGCGACCCCGAGGCGATGGTGCTCGACGAGGACTTCCTCGAGGCGCTGGAGTACGGCATGCCGCCCACCGGTGGCGTCGGCATGGGCATGGACCGCCTGATGATGACGCTCACGGGTCTCGGCATCCGCGAGACGATCCTGTTCCCGTTGGTGCGTCCGCTCACTTCCTGAACAATTCGGTTCCCCTCACCCCTGCGAGCAGTTCTGTGCCGCAATTGCGCATTCTGCGGGCCGGTGTGGTGCAATGAATTCTGCCGCCGCCGATTCCGCGGCGGAATGCACGTGGCCACCACGGGGGCCGAACGACGCAGGAGCAGAAAATGGCACGCAAGGTCCAGGTCATCCTCAGTGACGACTTCGACGACGACGTCCCCGCCGACGAGACGGTGACCTTCGCCCTCGACGGCACCACCTACGAGATCGACCTCTCGGACAAGAACGCGACCGAGATGCGCGAGGTGTTCGCCAAGTACGTCGGCGCCGCCCGCAAGGTCGCCGGTCGCGGGCGCGCCTCCGGTGGTGGCCGCAGCAAGGCCACCGGGGGCAGCGGCTCGGGCGCGGGCCGGATGGACCGCGAGCAGGCCGGTGCGATCCGTGACTGGGCCCGCAAGAACGGCCACGAGGTCAGCGACCGCGGCCGCATCCCTGCCAGCGTGGTCGAGGCCTACGAGTCCGCCCACTGACGAAGGACCCCCGGAGGCCCGGTCACCCACGCGGTGGCCGGGCCTCCGTCGTCCGCTGAGGGCGTAACGGGCCCGGAACACCGGTCCCGGACCAGGGGTTGAGCAGGGTGGACGACAGCACCTCCGGGTGTGCAGGGCGCTCCGGCGCCCGTCGTCCGCGACTACAGTGGAACGACCGGTGCCCCGTTCATCGGAGAAGACACCGACGACGTCGGTCAGCAGGACCCCGCAGGGGGAGCAGCACCGCACGTCCGAGCCGGTCAGAGGGGAAGCAGCAGATGTTCGAACGGTTCACCGACCGAGCCCGACGGGTCGTCGTCCTGGCGCAGGAAGAAGCCAGGATGCTCAACCACAACTACATCGGCACCGAGCACATCCTCCTGGGCCTGATCCACGAGGGTGAGGGTGTCGCGGCCAAGGCGCTGGAGTCCCTGGGCATCTCGCTCGAGGGCGTCCGCCAGCAGGTCGAGGAGATCATCGGCCAGGGCCAGCAGGCCCCGTCCGGCCACATCCCCTTCACCCCGCGGGCCAAGAAGGTCCTCGAGCTGTCGCTGCGCGAGGCGCTCCAGCTCGGCCACAACTACATCGGCACCGAGCACATCCTGCTCGGCCTGATCCGCGAGGGCGAGGGCGTCGCCGCCCAGGTCCTGGTCAAGCTGGGTGCCGACCTCAACCGCGTCCGCCAGCAGGTCATCCAGCTGCTGAGCGGCTACCAGGGCAAGGAGCCCGCCGCCGCCGGCGGGCCCGCCGAGGGCACCCCGTCGACCTCGCTGGTCCTCGACCAGTTCGGCCGCAACCTCACCCAGGCCGCCCGCGACTCCAAGCTCGACCCGGTCATCGGGCGGGCCAAGGAGATCGAGCGGGTCATGCAGGTCCTCTCCCGCCGCACCAAGAACAACCCGGTGCTGATCGGCGAGCCCGGCGTCGGCAAGACCGCCGCCGTCGAGGGCCTGGCGCAGGCCATCGTCAAGGGCGAGGTGCCCGAGACGCTGAAGGACAAGCAGCTCTACACCCTCGACCTCGGCGCGCTGGTCGCCGGTTCCCGCTACCGCGGTGACTTCGAGGAGCGGCTGAAGAAGGTCCTCAAGGAGATCCGCACCCGCGGCGACATCATCCTGTTCATCGACGAGATCCACACCCTCGTCGGGGCCGGTGCCGCCGAGGGCGCCATCGACGCCGCCAGCATCCTCAAGCCGATGCTGGCCCGCGGCGAGCTGCAGACCATCGGCGCCACCACGCTGGACGAGTACCGCAAGCACCTGGAGAAGGACGCCGCGCTCGAGCGCCGCTTCCAGCCCATCCAGGTGTCGGAGCCGACGCTGGCGCACACGGTCGAGATCCTCAAGGGCCTGCGCGACCGGTACGAGGCGCACCACCGGATCAGCATCACCGACGCGGCGCTCGTCGCGGCGGCCACGCTGGCCGACCGGTACATCTCCGACCGCTTCCTGCCGGACAAGGCGATCGACCTGATCGACGAGGCCGGCGCCCGGATGCGCATCAAGCGGATGACCGCCCCGCCGGACCTGCGCGAGTTCGACGACCGCATCGCGGCCGTCCGCCGGGAGAAGGAGTCGGCGATCGACGCCCAGGACTTCGAGAAGGCGGCGAGCCTCCGCGACAAGGAGAAGCAGCTGCTGGGCGAGAAGTCCGAGCGCGAGAAGCAGTGGAAGGCCGGCGACATGGACGTCGTGGCCGAGGTCGACGAGGAGCAGATCGCCGAGGTCCTGGCCAACTGGACCGGCATCCCCGTCTTCAAGCTCACCGAGGAGGAGACCTCGCGTCTGCTCCGCATGGAGGACGAGCTCCACAAGCGGATCATCGGCCAGGAAGAGGCCATCAAGAGCGTCAGCCAGGCCATCCGGCGCACCCGTGCCGGGCTCAAGGACCCCCGCCGTCCCGGTGGGTCGTTCATCTTCGCCGGCCCCTCGGGCGTCGGGAAGACCGAGCTGGCCAAGTCCCTGGCGAACTTCCTGTTCGGCGACGACGACGCACTCATCCAGATCGACATGGGTGAGTACCACGACCGGTTCACCGTGTCCCGCCTCGTCGGTGCCCCTCCCGGCTACGTCGGCTACGACGAGGGTGGCCAGCTGACCGAGAAGGTCCGGCGCAAGCCGTTCTCGGTGGTCCTCTTCGACGAGATCGAGAAGGCGCACGCGGACGTGTTCAACACGCTGCTGCAGGTGCTCGAGGACGGCCGGCTGACCGACGGCCAGGGCCGGATCGTGGACTTCAAGAACACGATCCTGATCCTGACCACCAACCTCGGCACCCGGGACATCTCCAAGGCCGTGGGTCTGGGCTTCCAGGTCGGCAACGACGACCAGAGCAACTACGACCGGATGAAGCTCAAGGTCAACGAGGAGCTCAAGCAGCACTTCCGGCCGGAGTTCCTCAACCGCATCGACGACATCGTCGTGTTCCACCAGCTGACCGAGGACGAGATCGTCCACATCGTCGACCTCATGCTCTCCCGCGTGGAGGGCCAGCTGGCGAACAAGGACATGGCGCTCGAGGTCACCCCGGCGGCGAAGAAGCTGCTCGGTGCTCGCGGGTTCGACCCCGTGCTGGGTGCGCGGCCGCTGCGCCGCACCATCCAGCGCGAGATCGAGGACGCGCTCTCGGAGAAGATCCTCTACGGCGAGCTGGCCCCCGGTCAGATCATCGTGGTGGACGTCGACGAGGACGCCGACCCGACCAAGGCGACGTTCACCTTCCGCGGTGAGGCGAAGCCGATCGACGTCCCCGACACCCCGCCGGTGGCCCTCTCGGGCGCCGACGACGAGGACGGCCAGGCCGAGTCCACCAACTGAGGCCCTGCGTCACAGGAGGCCGCCACCCCAGCCGGGGTGGCGGCCTCCGCCGTGTCGGGGTCAGCCCGGCAGCGCGAAGCGCCCGTCGTCGGTCTGCACGACCAGGCGGTCGACCAGCAGGGAGTCCAGGCAGCGGCCGCGCTGCACCGGGTCCTCCCACACCGCGTCGAGCTCGGGCTGCTCGACCGGGCCGGTGGCCGCGCGCAGCACGTCCAGCAGCCGGCCGCGCACCTGCCGGTCGGTGCCGGCGAACTTCTGCACCTTCCTCGGCGGCCCGTCGTGGGCGGGGGAGCCGGCCAGCCGCCACGCGCAGACCTCGCGCACCGGGCAGACCCCGCAGCGCGGGGTGCCGGCCACGCAGACCAGGGCGCCGAGCTCCATGACGGCGACGGAGAACCGCACCGCCCGGTCGTGGTCGGTCGGGGCGAGCGCGGCGACGTCGGCGAGGTCGCTGGTCCGGGCCGGCGCGGCCTCGGCCCGGCCGTGCACCAGCCGGGCCACCACGCGGCGCACGTTGGTGTCGACCACCGGCTGCCGCTGGCCGTAGCCGAAGCAGGCCACCGCCCGCGCGGTGTAGCTGCCGATGCCGGGCAACGACTCCAGCACCGCGACGTCGTCGGGCACCACGTCGCCGTGCTCGGCGGCGATGACCGCCGCGGCGGCCTGCAGGCGCAGCGCCCGCCGCGGGTAGCCGAGCTTGCCCCACGCGCGGATCACCTCGCCGGTGGGCTCGGCCGCCAGGGCCGAGGGCCGGGGCCAGCGCGCCAGCCACTGCCGCCAGACCGGCTCCACCCGGGCCACCGGTGTCTGCTGCAGCATGACCTCGCTGACCAGCACCGCCCAGGCGTCGACCCCCGGTTGCCGCCACGGCAGGTCGCGGGCGGCGGAGGCGTACCAGTCGACGACCAGCTCACCGGGGAGGTCGCCGCGCACGGGGGTGGTCACGGGGCACCAGTGTCCCAGCCGTCGCAGCCACTCCCGCGCCCGGCGAGCCGTCCGGGCACCGGGGCCCGTCGCCGATACCGTCACCGACGTGCTGCACCCGGTCGGCGAGCTGCCCGCGGGCGTCTACTGGCGTCGGCGGGCCCTCGTGCTGGGTGCGGTCCTGTCCGTCGTCGGCGGCGGCAGCTGGCTCGCGGTGTCGGCCACCGCCGCCCCCCAGGGCACGCAGGTCGCCGCGGACGCCACGGCGACCGCGCCGGGTGTCCCGTCCCTGGACCAGGTGGTGCCCTCGCTGGCCGCCGTCGCGGTGCCCTCGGCGGCCCCGGTGCCCGACCCCGCAGCCGCGGAGCCCACCCAGGAACCCGCCGCGGCATCCGCACCCGCCGGCCCCGTCTACACCCCCGGCCAGGCCTGCACCGACGACATGCTCGCCGTCGACGTGGTGCCCGACGCCCCGCAGGCCGCCGTCGGCAGCAAGCCGGTCTTCACGCTGGTGGTCACCAACACCTCGCCGGTGCCGTGCACCCGCAGCCTGGACGCCGGCCTGCGGGAGGTGGTCCTGCTCGACGCCGCCGGCACCCGGGTGTGGGGCAGCAACGACTGCTTCCCCGAGGTGAGCAGTGACCCCCGCACGCTCGCGGTCGGGGAGGCGGTCAGCTTCCCGGTGCAGTGGGGCGGGCGGACCAGCACCCCGGGGTGCACCACGCCGCGCACGGACCCGGCGCCGGGCAGCTACACCCTGCAGGGCCGGCTGGACACCAAGGCCGGGACGCCGGCACCGTTCGTGCTGGTCTAGCTGTAGCGGTCGAGGATCGAGGTCTCGGCCAGCCGGGACAGGCCCTCGCGGATGCCGCGGGCCCGTGCCTCGCCGACGCCGTCGACGCTGAGCAGGTCCTCGATGGTGGCGGCGAGGAGCTTCTGCAGGCCGCCGAAGTGGGTGACCAGCCGGTCGATGATGCCGGCCGGCAGCCGGGGCACCCGGGCCAGCAGCCGGTAGCCGCGGGGGCTGACGGGGGAGTCGAGTGCGTCGGGCGAGGTGGGCAGGCCGTAGCAGCGGGCCACCGCGGACAGGTCGAGCAGCTCGGTGGCGCTCAGCGCGCGCAGGTCGGTGAGCACCTCCTCGCCGGCCGGGGTGCGACGGCCGTCGGAGGGCAGGTAGTCGCGGACGAGCAGGCCGCGGTCCTCCTCGACGCCGGCCAGCATCTCGTCCAGCTGCAGCGCGAGCAGGCGGCCGTCGGTGCCGAGCTCGACGACGAAGCCCTCGATCTCGTCGGCGATCCGACGGACCATCTCCAGCCGCTGGCTCACGCTCATCGCGTCGCGGACGGTGACCAGGTCCTCGATCTCCAGCGCCGACAGCGTGCTGGCCACCTCGTCGAGGCGGAGCTTGTACCGCTCCAGGGCGGCGAGCGCCTGGTTCGCGCGGGCCAGGATGGTGGTGGGGTGCTCGAGGGTGTAGCGGCGCCCGGCGACGTAGACCGAGATGATGTGCATCGACTGGCTGACCGAGATGACCGGGAAGCCGGTCTGCAGGGCGACCCGCTCGGCGGTGCGGTGCCGGGTGCCCGACTCCTCGGTGGGGATGGTGGGGTCGGGCATGAGGTGCACGCCGGCCCGCACGATGCGGAGGCCGTCGGCGGAGACGATCACCGCGCCGTCCATCTTGGCCAGCTCGCGCAGCCGGGTCGCCGACAGCGCCACGTCCAGGGCGAACCCGCCGGTGCACAGCGACTCGACCACGCCGTCGTAGCCCAGGACGATGAGCGCCCCGGTGCGCCCGGCCAGGATCCGCTCCAGGCCGTCGCGCAGGGCGGTGCCCGGGGCGATGCGCCCGAGCAGTTCGCGCAGTGCGACGTCGGGGTCCAGGGCGGGCACGGGTTGCTCCTGACGTGGGCGGGGAGGGCTCGGCCGAGTCTAGGTGACGGTCCCGGGGGTGTCCGGGGCTGCGGCCGCCCCGTGACCGGGCGGTGACCTGCGCGGGCGCGCGGCGCCGCCCCCGGGGGCCGGGCTCAGAACAGCCGGTTGAGCAGGGCGCCGAGGTCGGGGACCTCCACCACCCGCAGCCCGCGCGGCACCGGCCCGGGGTCGGGCGGGACGACGGCGAGGGTGTAGCCCTGCCGCGCCGCCTCGGCCAGCCGGCGCCCGATGCCCCCGACCCGGCGGACCTCGCCGGACAGGCCCACCTCGCCGAAGGCCACCATGCCCACCGGGAGCGCCTTGTCCTTGGCCGAGGACGCGATGGCCAGGGCGACGGCCATGTCGGCCGCGGGCTCGAGGATGCGCACCCCGCCCACCGAGGCGGCGAAGACGTCGGAGCCGCCCAGCGGCACCCCGCCCCGCCGCTCGACCACGGCGTTGATCATCGCCAGCCGCTGCGGGTCGAGGCCGCTGACCGCCCGCCGCGGGGACCCGCCGCCGTTGTTGGTCGCCACCAGCGCCTGCACCTCGGCCAGCAGCGGGCGGCTGCCCTCCATGGTCACCGTGACGCTGCTGCCGGCCACCGGGGCGGCGCGCTTGGAGACGAACAGGTGCGAGGGGTCGGGGACGCCGACCACGCCGCCGTCGCCGATCTCGAAGCAGCCGATCTCGTCGGCCGGGCCGAACCGGTTCTTGGTCGCCCGCACCAGCCGCAGGGTGGAGTGCCGCTCGCCGTCGAAGCTGATGACCACGTCGACCAGGTGCTCCAGCGCCCGGGGGCCGGCGATCGCGCCGTCCTTGGTCACGTGGCCGACCAGGATCACGGTCATGCCGCGGGCCTTGGCCACGCCGGTGAGCGCGCTGGCCACCGCGCGCACCTGGGTGGCGCCGCCGTCGGTGCCGTCGACGGCGGGGGAGCGCACGGTCTGCACGCTGTCGAGCACGAGCAGGGAGGGGTTGACCTCCTCGACGTGCGAGAGCACCGCGGACAGCTCGGTCTCCGCGGCCAGGAACAGGTGGGGGTGCAGGGCGCCGATGCGCTCGGCCCGCAGCCGGACCTGGGCCGCGGACTCCTCGCCCGAGACGACCAGCGTGGGCCCGTTGGACTCGGCCACCCGGTGGGCGACCTCGAGCAGCAGCGTGGACTTGCCCACCCCGGGCTCGCCGGCCACCAGCAGGACCGCGCCGGGGACGAGGCCGCCGCCGAGCACGCGGTCGAACTCGCCGATCCCGGTCGGGACGGCGCGCGAGCCCTCGAGCTCGACCTGCGCGATGGGGCGGGCCCGGCCGGTGACCGGGCCGGGGGCGACCGTGCGCAGCCCGCCGGAGGCGCCGCCGCCGACCTCGGCGAGGGTGCCCCAGGCCTGGCACTCGGGGCAGCGGCCGACCCAGCGCGGGGAGGTGGCCCCGCACTCGCTGCAGCGGTGGGCGGGGCGGGACTTCACGACGGTGGGCGGCACGGGCCCATGGTGGCGCGGGGGTACGACAGAACCGCGGAGGTCACCCCTCGGCGGCGCCGCCCTCCCCCTCGTGGAAGTCGAACTCCTCGCCGCGCGGCAGGTCCAGCGACGGGGTGCCGACCAGCACCGGCAGGGTCACCTCGCCGGCGTCGCGGAAGGTGAAGGTGACCTCGAGCGACTGCGCCGGGGTGAGCGCCTCGGTGAGCCCGGTCAGCGTGACCTGCGGGCCGCCCTCGCCGACGAACACGTTGCCGCCGGCCGGGATGGTGAAGCCGGTGGGGGCCGCCTCGGTGGCGTTGCCGGGGTCGACGACCTCGTAGGCCTCGAAGCCGGGGCCGGAGATGTCGGTCAGCTCGTCGTCGGCCGGGCCGGAGTTGGCGATGGCCACCAGCAGCCGGGCGTCGCCGCCCTCCTCGTAGGAGCCGCTCTGCGGGTAGGCCGTGGTGGCGGTGCGCAGGTGGATGCTGCCCAGGTCGGCCTGGCCGCCGCGGATGTCGCGGTCCTGGGTCGCGGTCTGGGCGATCTGGCCGGCGCTGCAGGCAGACAGGACCACCGGGGACAGCACCAGCACACCGATCGTGGCGGCGCGCACAACGCGGTTCACGGCGGGGGACCTCCTACGGCACCGGGGACACCCGGGCATCGTCGACTCGAGTCGCGCTGAGCCTATCGGTCTGCCCACGATGCGCGCGTGGAGGTGAGCGGTGTGGCTGCGGACGACCCGGCACTGGCCGATTTCCCGGAGCGGGCGCCGGGCACCCGGCGGTGGTGCTTCGCCGACCAGCTGGGTCCGCACTTCCTGGACGACCCGCACCAGGAGGTGCTGCTCGTGGAGTCCCGGGCGGTGTTCCGGCGGCGCCGCTTCCACCGGCAGAAGGCCCACCTGCTGCTGTCGGCGCTGCGGCACCGGGCGGCCGAGCTCGGCGACCAGGCCCGATTCCTGCAGACCACCACCTACGCCGAGGCGCTGGACGCCGTCGACGAGCCGGTGAGCGTGTGCGCACCGACGACCTGGCCGGCGCGGGACTTCGTGCTGGCCCGCGACGGCGTGCAGGTGCTCGCCTCGCGCGGGTTCGTCACCGACGAGCAGACCTTCCGGCGCTGGGCCACCGGCCGCGGCACCGACGGCGGCAAGCGGCTGCTCATGGACGACTTCTACCGCGCCGCCCGGCAGCACCACGACGTCCTCATGGAGGGCAGCGAGCCCACCGGCGGGAAGTACAACTTCGACCACGACAACCGGGAGCCCCCGCCGAAGGACGGCGCGTCGCCGGCGCCCGAGCCGTGGATCCCGGCCGAGGACGAGATCGACGAGCAGGTGCGCGCCGACCTCGACCGCTGGGAGGCCGACGGCGACGTCTCCTTCGTCGGGGACGACGGCCCGCGGCTGTTCCCGGTCACCCGCCGGGAGACCCTGCACCGGCTGCGCGACTTCCTGGCCCACCGCCTGGCCGCCTTCGGCCCGCACGAGGACGCGATGCTGGCCGACGAGCCCTGGCTGGCGCACTCGTTGCTGTCGGCGCCGATGAACCTGGGCCTGGTCGACCCGGCCGAGGTGGTGCAGCGGGCCGAGCAGGCCTACCGCGACGAGGGCCTGCCGCTGAACTCCGTCGAGGGGTTCGTCCGGCAGGTGATGGGGTGGCGCGACTACATCTGGCACCTCTACTGGCACCTGGGCCGGGAGTACCGGCACGGCAACGCCCTGGACGCGCACGCCGAGGTGCCCGCCTGGATGGCCGAGCTCGACACCGCCGACCTCGACGCGGCCTGCCTGTCCGGCGTGGTCGGCGACCTGCGCTCCCGCGGCTGGGTGCACCACATCCCGCGGCTGATGGTGCTGGGCAACTACGCGCTGCAGCGCGGCATCGAGCCGCTGGCGATGACCGACTGGATGCACCGCACCTTCGTCGACGCCTACGACTGGGTGATGGTGCCCAACGTGGTCGGCATGAGCCAGCACGCCGACGGCGGGGTGCTGGCCACCAAGCCCTACGCCGCGGGCGGGGCCTACATCGACCGGATGAGCGACTACTGCGGCGGCTGCCGGTACGACCCGAAGAAGCGGCTCGGCGAGGACGCCTGCCCCTTCACCGCCGGCTACTGGGGCTTCCTGGACCGGGTCGAGGACACCCTGGCGGGCAACCGGCGGATGGCGCAGCCGCTGGCCGGGCTGCGCCGGCTCAAGGACCGCGAGGCGGTCGTCGAGCAGGAGCAGCAGCGGGGGACCGACCCCTACTGAACCGCCCCGCCGCCCACCAGCAGCAGGACGACGTCGACCACGGTCAGCAGCATCACCGCCGGGAACGCCGCGGCCCGGAACCGGGCGGTGCCCGCCAGGGCGGCGACCACCAGCGCGGGGACGGCGACCACCAGCGCGACCCAGCCGACCGCCGAGGGCGGGCCGGCCGGGCCGAGCACCAGCACCAGCGAGGCCGCACCGAGCAGCCCGGCCGCCACCAACGCGGAGACCGCCGCGCCGAGCCGGTGCGGCAGGCCGCGCACCCCGGTGGCCGCGTCGTCCTCCAGGTCGGGGGCGACGTTGGCCAGGTGCGCCGCCCCGCCCAGCAGCGCCCCGGCGGCGACCAGCCACCACGGGGCCACCGGGGTGCCCGGGGCCGCGGCCACGACGCCGGCGGGCAGCAGCCCGAAGGCCACCAGGTAGGGCAGCATCGAGGCCGCCGTCCGCTTCAGCCCGGCGTTGTAGGCCCAGCCGCCGGCGACCACGCCCAGCAGCAGCACCCCGGGGGCGGGCCCGAGCGCGAGGGAGCCGACGACGGCCAGGACGACGGCGGCCAGCGCCGCGGCGCGCAGCCGGGCGGGGCTGACCAGGCCCTGCACCGTCGGCTTGTCCGCCCGGGCGACCGCGGCGTCGCGGCCGGCGTCCAGCCAGTCGTTGCTCCACCCGATCGAGGCCTGCCCGGCCAGCACGGCCAGCCCCACCAGCGCCGTCCGGCCGGGGCCGACCCCGGCCGCGACGGCGAGCAGGGTGGCCACCGCGGTGACCGCCACGGTGGGTCCGAGATGGGTCGCCAGGGCCATCGCGGTGACGGTGCGCACAGCCCCCGACCGCGGGCGATCGCCCGGCACACGCACACCAACCACCCCTCTGTCAACCCCTCCCTGACCAGCGACAAGCCCCTGACCTGCACGTTTGGCAGGACCAACCAGTTCTTCCGCACCCGTCCCGTGGTATTCTGGGTGACAGCGAAAGGGGTCACACACACATGGGCTTCACTGTCGGCGAGACCGTCGTCTACCCGCACCACGGCGCAGCGCTCATCGAGGCGATCGAGAAGCGGACCATCAAGGGTGAGGAGAAGGCCTACCTCGTGCTCAAGGTCGCCCAGGGCGACCTGACCGTACGGGTGCCGGCCGACAACGCGGAGATCGTGGGTGTCCGCGACGTCGTCGGCCAGGAGGGCCTGAACAAGGTCTTCGAGGTGCTGCGGGCCCCGCACACCGAGGAGCCGACCAACTGGTCGCGCCGCTACAAGGCCAACCTCGAGAAGCTGGCCTCCGGTGACGTGAACAAGGTGGCCGAGGTCGTCCGCGACCTCTGGCGCCGCGACAAGGACCGCGGCCTGTCGGCCGGGGAGAAGCGGATGCTGTCCAAGGCCCGCCAGATCCTGGTCAGCGAGCTCGCGCTCGCCGAGGGCACCAACGAGGACAAGGCCGAGGTGCTGCTCGACGAGGTCCTCGCCAGCTGACCTCCCGCACCGCTCGTCCGAGGGGCCCCCGACCACCAGGTCGGGGGCCCCTCGTGCATCCGGGAGACTGCGGGCATGCAGCTGTCGCTGGTCGGGGTCGGGGTCGACGTGCACGCCCTGGAGGCGGGCCGCCCGCTGTGGGTGGCCGGGCTGCACTGGCCCGACGCCGAGGCCGGGCTGGCCGGGCACTCCGACGGCGACGTCGTGGCCCACGCCGCCTGCGACGCACTGCTGTCGGCCTCGGGCGTGGGTGACCTGGGCGGGGTCTTCGGCACGTCGCGCCCGGAGTACGCCGGCGCGTCCGGCCTGACCCTGCTGGCCGAGACCGCCCGGCTGGTGCGCGCGGCCGGTTTCGACATCGGCAACGTCGCCGTCCAGCTGGTGGGGAACACCCCGCGGATGAGCGCCCGCCGCGAGGAGGCGGTCGCTGCGTTGTCCGGCGCGCTGGGCGCCGTCGTCCGGCTGACCGCGACCACCACCGACGGGCTCGGCCTCACCGGCCGCGGCGAGGGCCTGGCCGCCGTGGCCACCGCCCTGGTGGTCCCGCAGGCCTGAGCCGCCCTCCTCCCACCCCGTGCGCTGCCGCGCCCGGGGCCCTCGGCGTGCCCGCGGGAGGCCGCCGTGGCGGTGCCTCTTGCATCGGTGTGTCCCACCCCATACATTCCCTGAGCAGACGTGCAAACCGTTGTCACAAATGTGCAGACCAGGGAGTTCGTCATCACTGCCATCGCGCACCAGCCGCCCGTCCAGGACGGCCGTCCCGTCGCGCCGTCCAGCGACCCCACGACCGCCCGCACCTCGCTGGCCACCATGTGGAAGATCCGCCGCTTCGAGGAGGCCGTGGACGACCTGTTCGCCCGGGGCCTGATGCACGGCACCATGCACCTGTCGATCGGCCAGGAGGCCAGCGCGACCGGTGTGTGCCTGGCCCTGCGCGAGCGCGACGCCATCACCAGCACCCACCGCGGGCACGGCCACTGCATCGCCCAGGGCGCCGACCTGACCCGGATGATGGCCGAGCTGCTGGCCAAGGAGAGCGGCTACTGCCGCGGCCGTGGCGGCTCGATGCACATCGCCGACGTCGCCACCGGCAACCTCGGTGCCAACGGCATCGTCGGCGGCGGCATCCCGATCGCCGCCGGCGCGGCGCTGGCCTACAAGATGCGGGGCGAGGACCGCGTGGTCGCCAGCTTCTTCGGCGACGGCGCGACGAACGAGGGCGCCTTCCACGAGGGCCTGAACCTGGCCGCGATCTGGGACCTGCCGGTGGTCTTCGTCTGCGAGAACAACAAGTACGGCATGAGCTTCTCCACCGAGTTCTCGATGGCCGTGCCGCACGTGGCCGAGCGCGCGGCCGCCTACGGCATGCCCGGCGTGACCGTGGACGGCAACGACCTGGACGCGGTGCACGCCGCGGCCGCCGAGGCCGTCGACCGCGCCCGCAACGGTGGTGGCCCGACCCTCATCGAGGCCGAGACCTACCGGTGGAAGGGCCACAGCAAGAGCGACAAGAACCTCTACCGCACCCGCGAGGAGATCGCGGAGTGGCGGGAGCGCGACCCGATCCTGGCCTTCGAGACGAAGGTGACGGAGTCCGGCCTGCTCACCGCGCAGGACGTCGCGGCCGCCCGCGACGAGGCCACCGAGGCCATCAAGAACGCCGTGCGCGAGGCCAACGCCGGGGTGGACGCCGACCCCGGTGACCTGCTCGACGCCGTCTTCGCCCCCCTCGACACCCAGGACGTGACCCGATGACCGCCGTCGCCGAGAACACCGCCGCGGACACCGCCACCGAGCGCGGTGAGATGACCTACTCCGAGGCCATCCGCGAGGGCCTCGCCGAGGCGATGGCCGCCGACGACCGCGTCTTCATGCTGGGCGAGGACGTCGGGGTCTACGGCGGCGCGTTCGGCGTCAGCGGTGACCTGGTGCACCGGTTCGGCAAGGACCGGGTCCGCGACACCCCCATCTCCGAGCTCGGCATCGTCGGCGCGGCCGTCGGCGCCGCGCTGGCCGGCATGCGGCCGATCGTGGAGATCCAGTTCTCCGACTTCACCTGCCAGGCGATGGACCAGATCGTCAACCAGGCCGCCAAGATCCACTTCATGCTCGGCGGGGCGGTGTCGGTGCCGATGGTGCTGCGCACCCCGCTGGGCTCGGGCACCGGCGCCGCGGCGCAGCACTCGCAGAGCCTGGAGGCGTGGTTCGCCCACGTGCCCGGCCTCAAGGTGGTCATGCCCAGCACCGTGTCGGAGGTCAAGGGCCTGCTGCTGGCGGCCATCGACGACCCCAACCCGGTCGTGTTCCTCGAGCACAAGCTGCTCTACCGCACCAAGGGCGTCGTCCCCGCCGGTGCCGACCGGGTGCCGCTGGGGAAGACGGTCGTCCGCCGCGAGGGCGCCGACCTGACCATCGTGGCCACCGGTGTGATGGTGAACCGGAGCCTGGAGGCCGCCGAGCAGCTGGCCGCCGAGGGCATCGAGGCCACCGTGGTCGACCCGGTCACCCTGACCCCGCTGGACGAGGGCCCGATCCTGGACGCCGTCCGCCGCACCGGCCGCGTGCTGCTGGTGCAGGAGGCCCCCGGGCACGTCGGCTACATGGGCGAGATCGCCGCGCGCATCGCCGGCTCGTCGGCCCTCTACAGCCTCGAGGCGCCGATCAAGCGGCTGTGCGGGCTGGACGCCCCGATGCCCTACGCCCCGGCCCTGGAGTCGGCCATGGTCCCGCAGCTGGCCGACATCGTGTCCGCCGCCCGCACCCTCGCCACCCAGGAGGCCTGAGCCGTGGCGCGTGTGCCCGTCCGCATGCCCAAGATGTCGATGACGATGACCGAGGGCGAGCTGTCGCACTGGGCCATCGGCGTCGGCGACGAGATCGCCTCCGGCGACGTGATCTGCGAGGTGCTCACCGACAAGGTGGACATGGAGGTCGAGAGCCCGGCCACCGGCACCCTGGTGGAGATCGTGCACGACTCGGGCATCGTCCCGGTCGGCGAGCCGATCGGCTGGATCGAGGCCGACGGCGACTCCTTCACCGACCTGCTCGACTTCGGCGACACCACCGAACCGGCCGCCGCCGGCGACGAGCTGGGCTCGGACGGGGCCGACGCCCCGACCCCCGAGCCGGAGCCCGCGCCCGCACCGGCTCCCGCGGGGACGGCGTCCTCCGGTCCGGTCGCCGCGGTGCCCAGGGCCCGCGCGCTGGCGGCGGAGGCCGGGCTGGACCTGCGGTCGATCACCCCGACCGGCCCCGGCGGCGTGGTGTCCATCGCCGACGTGCAGGGCGCGGTCGAGGCGGCCGCGCAGCCGGCGGCGGCGCCCCCGGCGCCGGCCAGGGCGCTCACCCCGCCGCAGCGCAAGCGCGCCGCGGCGCAGGCGCAGTCCGCCGCGGCACCCGCCGAGCCCACCCCGGCGCCCGCTGCGGCACCCGCTGCGGCACCCGGCGTGGCGCAGCCGCCCGCCCCGGCCCCCGTGGCCGCGGCGGCCCTGGCGGCCGGGCAGGTCAGCGCCAAGGTGGCCGCCGTCCGCCGCGCGGTGGCCCGCAAGATGACCGAGAGCGCCGCGATCCCGCAGTTCACGGTGTGGCGCGACCTGGTGCTCGACACCGCCGACGAGCACCGCGACGGGCTGTCCTGGACGACGGTCCTGCTGCAGAGCTACGCCCGCGCGCTGCTGCAGGTGCCTCGGCTGCTCGACCGCTGGGACGGCGAGAACGCGGTGCCGACCGGCGGCCCGGTGGTCGCGCTGGCCGTGGACACCCCGGAGGGGCTCATGGTGCCCACCTTCACCGCCCCGGAGAGCCAGAACCCGCGCAGGCTCGACGAGGACCTGCGCGCGGTGGCCAAGGCCGCCCGCACCGGCAAGGTCGACGGCGCGCACCAGGGGGTGGCCAACGCCAGCCTGTCCAACTTGGGCGGGTTCGGCGTGGACCGGTTCCAGGCGCTCATCACCCCGCCGCAGGGCAGCGTGCTCGCCCTGGGGTCGATCAGCCGCCGCCCGGTCGCCGTCCCCGGCGGCATCGGCACCGCGCTGGTGGTCACCGCCGGCCTGACCGTCGACCACCGGGTCGGCGACGGCGCCGACGGCGCCCGGTTGCTCGCCCTCATGGCCGACGACCTGGCCTGACCCACGGGGCGCCCTGCGCCCCTCCGCACCGCCGGCCGGTCCCGCACCGGCCGGCGGTGCCCCCCTGCCCCCTCCCGGGCCGACGACGTCCCGGGAGGGTCCACCCCGGTCGCGGCAGCGCCGCTGCGACCGGGGCCTCCGCCGTGCCCGGGACCGGACCGCGGGGTCCGTGTGCACAGATGTGCAGGAAAGTTGGAAATAGGTGCGCCAGGTACTTGCGGGTGGTCCCTGTCACATGCCACTGTGCGTCGCGCAACAACGTGCACAACGGTGCAGACGACGTGAACGGAGGTGACGATGCCTGCTCCTCGGGAACTCGAGTCGCTGGTGGCGGCCGCCCGCCTCTACTACCTGGAGAACCTCTCCCAGGCCGAGGTCGCGCAGCGGCTGGGCACCAGCCGCAGCAACGTCTCCCGCATGCTCGCATCCGCCGTCGAGCAGGGCGTCGTCGAGATCCGGGTCAACGACCCCGCCGGCCGGGACCGCGAGCTGGAGGAGGCGCTGCGCACCCGCTTCGGCCTCCGCGCCGTCCGCGTGGCCCAGCGCACCGCCAACGGCGACGCCGAGCAGCAGGTCGGCACCCAGGCCGGCCGGCTGCTGCTCAGCGAGCTGCGCGACGGCATGACCGTCGCGCTGTCCTGGGGCAGCGCCCTGCAGTCGATGGTCTGGCACACCACCGTCGAGCACGACTACGCGGTCAAGCTGGTCCAGCTCGTCGGCGGCCTGTCCGCGGTGGAGAACGAGGTGTCCGGCCACGAGCTGGTCCGCGAGCTCGCCTCGCGGCTGGGCGCCACCTACCGCTACCTGCACGCCCCGGCCACGCTGACCACCGCCGCCGCCCGCGACGCCCTCGCCGAGGAGGCCAGCGTCGAGCAGGCCCTCGCCGAGGCCCGCCGTGCCGACATCGCCTTCGTCGGCATCGGCACCCCGGCCCACGGCTCCTCCGCGGCCATCCTCACCGCGCTGGCCCTCGACGACGAGGAGGCCTCGCAGCTGCGCAAGGCCGGCCCCGTCGGCGACATCGCGGCCCGCTACTTCGACGCCGAGGGCAACCCGGTGCTCGGTGCGGTGCACGAGCGCGTGCTGGCCGTGACCCTCTCCGACCTCGCCGCCATCCCCACCGTCGTCGGCGTCGCCTGCGGCCGGGTCAAGGCCGCCGGCGTCCTCGGCGCCCTGCGCGGCCGCCTGGTCGACGTCCTGGTGTGCGACGAGAGCCTGGCCCGCGCCGTCCTGGCGCTGGCCCGCGACACCGACCGCAAGCCCGACACCGACGAGAGCGAGGACCTGCGATGAGCTGGGCCTTCCTGCTGATCCCCGTGGTCCTGGGATCGGTGCTGCAGCTGTGGCTGACCAGCAAGCAGACCACCGCCTGGGCGCAGGAGCTGCGCCGGCTGCGCCCGCTGGGCGCCACCGCGGTCGGCCGCGGCGGCAAGCGCTACCGCGGCGGCGTCGCCTTCGTGGCCATCGCCGTCGCCGACAAGCGCATCACCGGCGCCTTCACCCTCCGCGGCGTCACCACCTTCGCCCGGCCCGCCGCCCTGGACGCCCTGGTCGGCGTCCGGCTGTCGGTGGTCGCCGGCGACCGGCCCATCGAGGGCCTCACCCAGCCCGAGCGCGCAGCCGCTCGACAGGCCGCGGAGATGCTCCGCGCCGCCCTGGCCGCCCGTCCCGGCGCCACCAGCACCACCGGGACCACGGCCACCACCCCCGCGGGGGCGCCCAGCCCGGCGTGACCCGCCGGGGTCCCACCCCGCTCCACCGCTCCACCGCTCCACCGCTCGACCGACCCACCGCACCACGGGAACGGTCTCCCCGCCGTGCCCGCACGACCTCCAACCCCACCCCCGCCACGCCTCCCAGGAGGGACGCCCGCATGTCAGTTCTGGCAGCCACGGACACCTCGCAGGCCCAGGACCCCACCGGTTTCTTCGGTGTCCTGGCCCACGCCGCCGAGTGGTTCATCGGCCTCTTCCAGGCAGGGGCGACGAACTTCGTCGGCCTGCTCACCGGCATCATCCCGCTGCTGATCGTCCTGCTCACCGCCGTCAACGCCCTCGTCCGGGCCATCGGCGTGGAGCGGATCGAGCGGTTCGGCGAGATGGCCGCCCGCCCCGGCATCCAGTGGTACCCGGTCCGCTACCTGGTGCTCCCGGTGCTCTCGGTCTTCTTCCTGACCAACCCCATGTGCTACACGATGGGCCGCTTCCTCCCCGAGAAGTACAAGCCCGCCTTCTACGACTCCTCGGTGAGCTTCGTGCACCCCATCCTGGGCCTGTTCCCGCACGCCAACCCCGGTGAGCTGTTCGTCTACTACGGCATCGCTGCCGGCATCACGACCCTGGGCTTCGGCCTGGGTGACCTCGCGGTCCGCTTCCTGCTGGTCGGCCTGGTCGTCATCCTCATCCGCGGTGTGGTCACCGAGCTGATCACCGCGCGTCTCCTGGCCCGCAACACCCGCACCGAGGGAGCCCTGGCGTGAGCACCAGCACCACCGAGAAGCCCAAGAGCGCCGGGGCCGGCGTCGCCGGCAAGGCCAGCAGCGTCCTGGTCCGGGTCGGCAAGGCCGTCGGCGGCGTCGTCGGCGTCCTCTACCAGGCCGGCCGCGACACCATCGACACCGTCATCCGCAACATCATCCCGTTCATGGCCTTCGTCTCGGTCATCGTCGGGATCGTGAACTACACCGGTCTGGGCAACGCCCTGGCCAACGTCGTCGCCCCCCTGGCGTCGAGCCTGATCGGTCTGCTCGCGATCTGCATCTTCTGCGCCATCCCGGTGCTGTCGCCGGTGCTCGGCCCCGGTGCGGTCATCGCGCAGGTCGTCGGCGTGCTGCTCGGCACCCGCATCGGCGCCGGGGACATCCCGCCGCAGTACGCGCTGCCCGCCCTGTTCGCCATCAACCCCCAGGTCGGCTGCGACTTCATCCCCGTCGGCCTGGCCCTCGGCGAGGCCGAGCCCGAGACGGTCGAGGCCGGCGTCCCGGCGGTGCTGTTCAGCCGCCTGGTCACCGGGCCCATCGCGGTCGTGATCGCGTACTTCGCCAGCTTCGGCCTGTACTCGTCCAACTGACCCACCCCGCACCACCCGCACCGAGGAGGAGCACGAGATGCCCGACTACAAGTCCGTCACCATCAGCAAGGGCCGTGGTGGCTGGGGAGGCCCCCTGACCATCACGCCGACCGCCGACAGGCCGCTGATCTACAGCGTCACCGGCGGGGGCATCCACCCCGTGGCTGCCAAGATCGCCGAGCTGACCGGCGGCGAGGCCTTCGACGGCTTCAAGAGCTCCGCCCCGTTCGACAAGATCGCCGTGGCCGTCATCGACTGCGGCGGCACCGCCCGCGTCGGCGTCTACCCGATGAAGAAGGTCATGACCGTCGACGTGCACGCCACGTCGCCGTCGGGCCCGCTGGCCTCCTTCATCAAGGAGGACATCTTCGTCTCGGGTGTCGGCGTCTCGGACGTGGTCGAGAAGTGACCGCCCCCGAGGTGACGGTGGAGGAGCAGGTCCTCTACTCCTCCACCGTCACCAAGGTCGGGGAGCAGGTCGGCATGTTCGTCGGGGACCACGGCATCCTGGTCCTCTTCGGCGCCGACTCCCCGGCCGAGCTGCACGACTTCTCCGCCCTGCACGAACCGACGGTGGCCAGCGCCGGCCCCCGCCCCGGCGACGTCGTCGAGCTGGGGGGCACCCGCATCCCCGTGCTCGCCGTCGGCGCGGTGGTCGAGGCCAACCTGGTGAACCTCGGCCACATCGACTTCAAGGCCAACGGCGCCACCGAGGCCGACATGCCCGGTGACTGCAACCTCCCCGTCGGCACGCTCGTGCTCCCGCAGCCGGGCGACACCTTCCGCATCCTGCGACCGGCCGGTCCGGTCGCCACCCCCGAGGACGCCCCATGAGCTACAGCTCCCGGCTCGCTGCCCTGGAGGCCGAGCGCGGCCGTCCGGTCCGCATCGCCCTGGTCGGCGCCGGCCAGATGGGCCGCGGCTTCGCCGCCCAGGCCCACCGGATGACCGGCGTGCACGTCTCCGCCGTCGTCGACGTCGTCGCCGAGCGCGCGTCGGAGGCCCTGGTCGGCACCGGCCAGCAGCCCGTCATCAGCCACGACCTCGACGAGGTCGTCCGCGTGGTCGAGAGCGGGGGCGCCGTCGCCCTCGACGACCTGTCCATGCTCACCGACCTGCCCGTCGACGTCGTCGTCGAGGCCACCGGCGTGCCCGAGATCGGCGCCCAGGTCGCCGTCCGCTGCCTGCTGGCCGGCAAGGACATCGCCACCCTCAACGTCGAGTCCGACGTGACCATCGGCCGGCTGCTGCACGACCTGGCCGGGTCCACCGGGGCGATCTACTCCATCTGCCGCGGCGACGAGCCCGTCGAGTGCAAGATCCTCGTCGACTACGCCCGCGACCTCTCCATGGAGGTCGTGATGGCGGGCAAGGGCAAGAACAACCCGCTCGACCCGTCGGCCACCCCGGCCTCCCTCACCGAGGAGGCGCAGCGCAAGGGCATGAACCCGAAGATGCTGTGCAGCTTCGTGGACGGCTCCAAGGCCATGATCGAGATGGCCGCGCTGGCCAACACCACGGGCCTGGGCGTCTCCACCCGCGGCATGCACGGCCCGGCGTCGACCGTCCCGACCCTGCAGGACACCTTCGCCCTGGTCGAGGACGGCGGCGTGCTCGAGAAGGCCGGTGTCGTGGACTACTGCACCGGCCCGGTGGCGCCCGGCGTGTTCGTCGTCGTCCGCACCGACGACCCCTACGTCAACCACGAGCTGTCCTACCTGCAGATGGGCAAGGGCCCCTACTTCGCGCTGTACCGCCCGTACCACCTGGCCAGCGTGGAGGCGCCGCTCACCGTCGCCGAGATGGTCGTGGACCGCCGGGCCAGCCTGACGTCGGAGTTCTGGACCGCAGAGGTCGGTGCGGTCGCCAAGTCCGACCTGGCCGCGGGCACCGTGCTCGAGGGCGTCGGCGGCGCGCACGTGCACGGCCTCATCGAGGACGCCGCGGACTTCGCCGCCGGCAACCGCGTGCCGCTGGGCGTCATCGCCAACGCGCGCCTGGTCCGGGACGTGCCGGCGGGGGAGTACCTGACCTACGACGACGTCGAGCTGGCGTCGGACTCGGTCATCGTGGCGCTGCGCAAGCTGCAGGACGCGACCCCGGCCGGCACCGCGCCGTCCGAGGCCGACCTGGTCGCCGCTCTCGGCGGCGTCCCGGCCTGAGGCCTGCACCTACGCTGACCGGGTGACCGGTCAGCAGGCCCCGCCGCGGGCAGCGCTCGTGCTGCTCGCGGCGGGGACCGGGTCGCGCACCGGGCACCGCACCAACAAGGTGTTCCTGCCGCTGGCCGGTCGGCGGGTCTTCGTCTGGACGCTGGACGCCACCGCGGCCGACCCCGCCATCGGCCCGGTGGTGCTGGTCGTGCGGGCCGACGAGGTCGAGGCCGCACGGGCCGTGCTCGCCCGCGAGGCACCCCGCCGCGACGTCCGCGTGGTCGTCGGGGGAGCCAGCCGGCACGCCTCGGAGTGGGCCGCGGTGCAGGAGCTGCTGCCGTCGATCGAGCAGGGGGAGGTGGACGTGGTGCTGATCCACGACGCCGCGCGCCCGCTGTCGGGCCCCGGCCTGTTCCGCGACGTCGCCGCCGCCGCGCGCCAGCACGGCGGCGCGGTGCCCGGCCGCCGGCAGCCCGGCCTGCTGCACCGCGACGGGCTGGCCGTCCGCGCCGGCGAGGCCGTCGGCGTGCAGACCCCGCAGGGGTTCACCGCCCGCGAGCTGGTGGCCGCCTACCGGGCCGCGGCCGACGCCGGGTTCGAGGGGTCGGACACCGCCGCCAGCATCGAGCGCTTCGCCCCGCAGGTGCGCATCTGCAACGTGCCGGGCAGCTCGACCAACATCAAGATCACCTACGCCGAGGACCTGTTCCTCGCCGAGGCGCTGCTCGCCCGGTCCTCGTTCGACGTGCGCCGGCTGGGGCCCGGGGCGGCAGGGGGGAGCTGACGTGGAGGAGCCGGAGTACGCCGACCTGACCTGCACCGCCTGCGGTCGCACGGCCGAGCACGAGCTGCGGCACGTGGGGCGGCTGCTGGCCACCACCACCTGCACCGCCTGCGGCCACGTCGTCGAGGTCGTGCCCCGCTCGATGCTGACCGGCTACCTGCACGACCTCGAGCACCGGGTGACCAGCAAGCCGGTGCGGATGGCGCGCCGGGCCCGCCGCGACCCGCTCCGCTTCGTCCGCGAGCTGCCCGGGGCGCTGCTCCGCCAGCCCGGCAAGCTGCTGGACGAGCTGGGCACCCTCATCCGCGGCCGCTGAGGGTCAGCGTTCGCGGAGCCGGCCGCGCAGGCCGTGCAGGCACTCCATGAGGACGACGTCGTCGGCGTCGGTGAGCCGCCGCCCCGCCGAGGGCACCTCGAACGGGACCACCGTGCCCAGCCCCTCCAGCGCGTCGAGCACCACGGTCAGGTCGGCCAGCTGACCGGCCGTGGGCAGCCGGGCCGCGAGGGCGTCCAGCAGCCCGGCGCCGACCGCGAGCGGCGAGGCCAGGGCGCTGAGCGCGTCGCGGTCGACGGTGCCCACCACGGCGCCGTCGACGACCTCCTTGACCGTGTCGGTGACCGGCCGGACGCCGACCACCACGCCCCGGGGCCCGGCCGCGGACAGCAGCTGCACCGCCTCACGCACCGCCGACGCGGGCAGCAGCGGGCACAGCGCGTCGTGCAGCACCAGGCCGTCGGCAGCCAGCGACCGCCAGTGCTCCCCGGGGTGCAGGCCCAGCACACCGCCCTGCCCGCGGCCCAGGACCCGCACCTGCACGGTGGCGACCGCGCCGAGGGTCTCGGTGCCGTGCGCCAGCAGCGGGCGGCCCTGCAGCCGCAGCCCCGGGATGCCCGCGGGGTTCTCCACGACCAGGCCGAGCAGGCCGGTGGCCCGGGCGGGGCCGCGGGAGGGCGCCGGGGCGCCGGTCGTGGGCATCCCCTTCACGTTACTGAGCCCGCGCGCCCGCACCGGAACCGGCGTCGAGCAGGGCATCCGTAGAATCCCGGCGGTGGACCTCCGGCTGTACGACTCCGCCGCGCACGCCGTGCGCGACTTCGTGCCCCTGCGGGCCGGCCGGGTGTCGATGTACGTCTGCGGGCTGACCGTGCAGGGGCCCCCGCACATCGGGCACGTGCGCGCCGCGCTGGCCTTCGACGTGCTGCGCCGCTGGCTGACCGCGCAGGGCCTGGACGTCACCTTCGTCCGCAACGTCACCGACGTCGACGACAAGATCCTCGCCAAGGCCGCGGCGCACGGCGTCGAGTGGTGGGACTGGGCCTACCGCAACGAGCTGGCCTGCACCCGCGCCTACGAGGTGCTGGGCACGCTGCCGCCCACCTACGAGCCCCGCGCCACCGGCCACGTGCCCGAGATGGTGGAGATGATCGGCCGGCTGGTCGAGCGCGGGCACGCCTACGCCGCCGGCGGCGACGTGTACTTCGACGTCCGGTCGTGGCCGGCCTACGGCGAGCTCACCGGGCAGCGGGTCGAGGACCTGCAGCCCGCCGGCGACGCCGACACCGACGACCTCAAGCGCGACCCCCGCGACTTCGCGCTGTGGAAGGCGCACAAGCCCACCGACCCGGCGACGGCGTCCTGGGACACCCCGTGGGGCCGCGGCCGGCCGGGCTGGCACCTGGAGTGCTCGGCGATGGCGCACAAGTACCTGGGCGAGGAGTTCGACATCCACGGCGGCGGCCTGGACCTGAGGTTCCCGCACCACGAGAACGAGCAGGCGCAGTCCCGCGCGGCCGGCGACCCGTTCACCCGGTACTGGCTGCACAACGGCTGGGTCACCCTGGGCGGGGAGAAGATGAGCAAGTCGATGGGCAACACCGCCCTGGTCGACGACGTCGTCACCCGGGTCCGCCCGGTCGAGCTGCGCTACTACCTGGTCGCCCCGCACTACCGGTCGACCGTCGAGTTCACCGACGCGGCGCTCGAGGAGGCCGGGGCGGCCTACCGGCGGCTGGAGTCCTTCGTCCGCCGCGCCGTCGAGCGGGTCGGCGCGGTCGAGGGCGGCCGGCTGCCCGACGCCTTCGTCGCCGCGCTGGACGACGACCTGGGGACGCCGGCCGCGGTCGCCGTCGCGCACGAGCACGCCCGCGCCGGCAACACCGCCCTGGCCGCCGGCGACGAGGCGGCGGTGGCCGCCGAGCTGGGCGCGGTGCGGGCGATGCTCGGCGTGCTCGGCCTGGACCCGCTGGACCCGCAGTGGGCCGCCGGTGGCGCCGACGACCGGCTGTCCGAGGTCACCGACGGGCTGGTGCGGCTGGCGCTGGACCAGCGCGCCGCCGCCCGGGCCCGCAAGGACTACGCGGCCGCGGACGCGATCCGCGACCAGCTGACCACCCTCGGCGTCGTCGTCGAGGACACCCCGTCCGGCCCCCGCTGGGAGCTCTCCCGGTGACCCGGACAGCACGGAGAGAAGACTGATGGCAGGCAACAGCCAGCGACGCGGCCGCACGACCGGGGCGGGCAAGAAGGGCGCCACCACCGGCACCGGCGGGCACAAGCGCCGCGGTCTGGCCGGGCGCGGCAACACCCCCAAGGCCGAGGACCGGCCCTACCACCCGGCGTTCAAGAAGGCCAAGGCCGCCGCGGCCCGCCGCGACAACCGGGCCCGGGTGCAGAAGCGCAACGAGGAGCAGCCCGAGCTGCTGCTGGGCCGCAACCCGGTCGTGGAGGCGCTGCGCGCCGCCATCCCGGCCCAGGCGCTGTACGTGGTCACCGGCGACGGCAGCCGGGGCGGCACCGACGAGCGCATCGCCGAGGCCGTGCAGCTGGCCGGCGACCGCGGTCTGCCGCTGTTGGAGGTCGGCCGCGCCGAGTTCGACCGGATGAGCGACGGCGCCCTGCACCAGGGCATCGGCCTGATGGTCCCGCCCTACGACTACGCACACCCCGACGACCTGCTCGACGTCGCGCGCAACGCCGGGCGGCCCCCGCTGGTGGTGGCCCTCGACGGCGTCACCGACCCCCGCAACCTGGGCGCGGTGGTGCGCTCGGCCGCGGCGTTCGACGCGCACGGCGTCGTGGTGCCCCAGCGCCGTTCGGTCGGCATGACCGCCTCGGCCTGGCGCACCTCGGCCGGCGCCGCGGCGCGGGTGCGGGTGGCCCGCGCGGTCAACCTGGCCCGCACGCTGGCCGCCTACCAGGACGCCGGCCTGCAGACCGTCGGCCTGGCCGGTGACGGGGACGTCGACCTGCACTCCTACGACGGGTTCGCCGACCCGGTCGCGCTGGTGGTCGGGGCCGAGGGCGCGGGGCTGTCCCGCCTGGTGCGGGAGCGGTGCGACGTCGTCGTCCGCATCCCCATGACCAAGGACACCGAGTCGCTCAACGTCAGCGTCGCGGCCTCCATCGCCCTCTACGCCGCCGCCTCCGCCCGGCGGTGAGGGTCCGGCCGGCGACCGCCGTCCGGCTGGACCTCGCGCCGCACCCGGAGGGCGGGTGGTTCCGCCGGACCTGGACCGGGCCGGCCGGGGACGGCGGGCGCCCGCAGGCCACCGCCATCCTGTTCCTGCTGGCACCGGGGGAGTCCTCGGCCCCGCACACCGTGGACGCCGACGAGCTGTGGCTGTGGCACGGCCCGGGCGTCCTCGAGCTGCACGTGGGGGAGGACCGGGTGGTGCTCGACACCGCGCACCCGCAGGCGCTGGTGCCCGCCGGCGTGCGGCAGGCCACCGCGCCCGCGGCCGGGGAGGTCCTGGTCAGCTGCGTGGTCTCGCCCGGCTTCGAGTGGTCGGGCTTCGCGCTGGGCTGAGGGTCAGCCGACCAGCTGGCCGACGGTGTGGATCGCCAGGCCGGCCAGGCCACCGACGACGGTGCCGTTCACCCGGATCCACTGCAGGTCCCGGCCCACCTGCAGCTCGATGCGCCGGCTGGTCTCCTCGGTGTCCCAGCGGGCGACCGTGGTGCTGACCAGCTCGGCGGCGTCCCCGCTGAACCGGGTGACCGCCCAGCGGGCCGCGCGCACGGTCTGCTCCTGCACGGTCGCGCGCACCTGCTCGTCCTCGCGCAGCACGTGGGCGGCCCGCAGCAGCAGGTCGCCCACCCGCGCCCGCAGCGCGGAACCCGGGTCGTCGGCGGCGGTCAGCAGCGCGGCCTTCGCCGTGCCCCACAGGCCGGCCGACCAGGTGCGCACCGCGGGGTGGTCGAGCAGGTCGGCCTTGAACTCCTCGACCTTGGCCGCCGTGGCGGGGTCGGTCCGCAGCGCCTGCACGTAGGCGCGCAGCCGGGCGTCGTAGGAGCGGCGCAGCTCGTGCTGCGGGTCGGCGCCCACCTCGGCCAGGAACCGCTGCACGCCGTCGAAGGCCCGTACGAAGACGCGGTCGTCGACCCAGTCGGGCACCCACACCGGGGAGGCGTCGGACAGCTGCGCCCGGAACAGCGCCCGGTTGTCCCGCAAGAACGCGGCCAGCCCGGTCAGCCCGGCCGACAGCACGTCCTGGTGCTTGTCGCCGTCGACCACCGCCTCGATCACCCGGGCCAGCACGGGCGCGGCCGGGGTCTCGCGCGCCTTGCGGTCCACCAGCGACCCGAGCGCGTCCTGCACCACCTCGTCGTCGAGCAGGTCGAACAGCGCGCGGACGGCGACCCCGGCGTCCCCGGCCAGCCGCTGCGCCCGGCCCGGTGCGGCCAGGAGCTCCCCGATCCGCCCCGGGACGTCGACGGTCGCCAGCCGCTCCTCGACCACCGCGGCGGTCAGGAAGTTCTCCTGCACGAAGGCGCCCAGGCTGGTGCCGATCTGGTCCTTCTTGCGCGGGATGACCGCGGTGTGCGGGATCGGCAGCCGCAGGGGGTGGCGGAACAGTGCGGTCACGGCGAACCAGTCGGCCAGCGCACCGACCATCGACGCCTCGGCGGTGGCCTCCACGTAGCCGACCCAGGTGCGCTCCCCGCCCCACACGACGCAGGCCAGGTAGACCAGCGCCGCGGCGACGAACAGGCCCGTGGCCAGCAGCTTCATCCGCCGCAGGTCCCGCGCGCGGGCCGGGTCGTCGAGCGCGCCGGTCAGCGGGACGGGGGAAGCCACCGGCCCAGGCTATGCAGCGGGGGCCGGCACCGCGGTCGCGGTACCGGCCCCCGGGGGCGTGCGGGTCAGCTGGAGGCGGTGCCGAGGGTGACGTCGACCTGCTCGGTGCTGCTGCCGCGGCGGACGGTCAGGGTGACCTTCTCGCCCGGCGTCGCGCTGCGCACCGCGGCGGTCAGGTCGGTGGAGGTGGTGACCTCGCGGCTGCCGACCGCGGTGATCACGTCGCCGACCTGGATGCCCGCCTGCGCGGCCGGGCCGCCGTCGGCCACCTGGGCCACCTTCGCGCCCTCGCCGACCTCGGAGCCCTGCTCCGCGGCGGTCTGCGCGCTCACGCCCAGCAGCGCGTGGGTGGCGCTGCCGGTCTGGATGATCTGCTGGGCGACCCGCTGGGCGGTGTCGGACGGGATGGCGAAGCCCACCCCGATGTTGCCGCTCTGCTGCTCCTGGGAGCTCTGGTTGGCCACCGAGGCGATCGCCGAGTTGATCCCGATGACCTCGCCGGCGGCGTTGACCAGCGCGCCGCCGGAGTTGCCCGGGTTGATCGCGGCGTCGGTCTGGATCGCGTCGATGACCGTGGTGTTCTGGTCCGAGCCGGTGGAGACCGCGCGGTCCAGCGCGCTGACGATGCCGGTGGTGACCGTGTTGGACAGGCCCAGCGGGGCGCCGATGGCGATGGCCTGGTCGCCGACCTGCACCTTGCCGGAGTCGGCGAAGGTGGCCGGGGTCAGCCCGGAGGCGTCCTCCAGCTTGATCACCGCGAGGTCCGAGGTCGGGTCGGTGCCCACCACGGTGGCGTCGTAGAGCGTGCCGTCCGACGTCGTCACCTGCACCGTGGCCGAGTTCGTGCTGCTGTCCAGGGTGACCACGTGGTTGTTGGTGACCACGTAGCCGTCGGCCGACATCACCACGCCCGACCCGGACCCGGCGCTCTGCCCGCTGGTCACGTAGACGGTGACCACGCTGGGCGCGGCCTTGGCCGCCGCGGCGGTGGCCGAGGTGGCGTTCTGCGGGTCGGTGATGACGACGTTCTGCGCGGCCGCCGTGGTCGTCGAGCCGCCGTGGTCGGCGACCAGGGTGGCCACGCCCGCACCGGTGCCGCCGCCGATCAGCGCGCCGGCGGCGAGGCCGGCCACCGCGATCCGCCAGCCCCGGGAGCGCCGCTCCTTGACCGGGCCGCCGGCCGGGGTGAACACCGGCGGCGCCTGCTGGGTGCCGGTCCAGTGCTGGCCGGTGGGCTGCTGGCCCGGGTAGGCCTGCTGCTGGCCGGCGTAGGGGTGCTGCTGGGCCGCGTACGGCTGCTGCTGACCGGTCCAGCCCTGGTGCGGGGGCACCTGCGGCCCTGCCTGGGGGTGCTGCTGACCCGCCGGCGCACCCGGGTACCGGTTCATGTCCTGCCCGGTCTGGTCGCCGGGGCGCTGCTGCTCGGTCACGGTGGTTCCTCCCCACGACGCGAGGGCTTCTCCGCTCGCTCGGGGACCACCATCGGCTCGCCGACCATCACCACGCTGCACGTGGGCTGTGAGGTCCCTGGACGGGCCGGCCCGGGTAGCCTGCCGGAGGCACCCGCCCCGTTAGCTCAGTGGTAGAGCACCCGCCTTGTAAGCGGAAGGTCGTCCGTTCAACCCGGACACGGGGCTCCACCGGTCGCCCTGCGCGACCGCGCCGGCCGTGCGAGGGTCCCGGGCACGGCCCGGGACCAGCCCGGGCCCGGAACCCCGGGAGACCCGAGTGAGCGACCACGTGTACCGGCTGACCGAGGTCGTCGGCAGCAGCGAGACCAGCGTCGACGACGCCATCCGGACCGCGGTGGCCAAGGCCGCGCAGACGATCCGCAACATCGAGTGGTTCCAGACCCAGGAGATCCGCGGCCACGTCGAGGACGGCGCTGTGCAGCACTTCCAGGTGACGATGAAGATCGGCTTCCGGGTCGACTGACCCCGCCCGGCGCCGCCTCAGTCGAAGGAGCCGGCGCCGTCCTGGCGGTACCGGGCGCCGCGCTCCAGCGCCTCGCGCTCGGCCCGCTGCTCGCGGACCCGGCGGGTGGTGCCCGGCGGCCACCCGGCCTTGACCGCCCGGTGCTCGCTGGTCTCGGTCATGTAGGCGGCGGAGAACATGAGCCCGAGCAGCACCCCGCCCAGGCACGCCGAGAGCCGGTAGACCAGGGGCACCGGCACGGCCAGCAGGCAGACCAGCAGCACCGGGCTCAGCTGCACCAGCGCCCGGGTCAGGTGCCGGCGCACCCAGCCGGGGCCGGTGGTGTCGGCCAGCACCCAGTCCCGGCAGGCCGGGGGCAGCCCGCCGCCGAGGGCGTACCAGAGCCACTGCACCGGGGTCGGTCGGCTGCGGGTGGCCACGTCCTCCGACGATAGGCCGCTGGGCGCCCGCTGTCCGCCCGCTGGGCGGGGCACCCGTTCAGGCTTGACGACGCCCGTCCGGGCCCGTAAGCACAGCACCGACGGGTCGACCGGGAGGGTACGTGTACGCGGAGGAACGCCAGGAGCACATCCTGCGGGCGGCCCGGGCCATCGGGCGGGTCGACGTCAGCGAGCTGGCCGTCGAGCTCGACGTGGCCCCCGAGACCATCCGCAAGGACCTCACCGCGCTGGAGCGCGTGGGTGTGCTGCGCCGGGTGCACGGCGGGGCCATCCCGGTGGAGCGGCTGGGCTTCGAGCCGCCGGTGGCCGCCCGCGACGTCGTCCTCACCGCGGAGAAGGAGCGGATCGCCAAGGCCGCGGTCGCCGAGCTGCCCGACGAGGGTGCGGTGCTCATCGACGCCGGCACCACCACCGCGCGGCTGGGCGACCTCATGCCCACCGACCGCGAGCTCACCGTCGTCACCAACGCCCTGTCGCTGGCCGGGCGGCTGGCCGCGTTCCCCAACCTGACCGTGCTGCTGCTCGGCGGGCGGGTGCGCGGCCGGACGCTGGCCTCGGTCGACCCGTGGGCGCTGTCGGCGCTGGCGGGCATCTACGTCGACCTGGCGTTCGTGGCCACCAACGGGGTCTCGGTCGAGCGGGGCCTGACCACCCCCGACCCCGCCGAGGCGGCGGTGAAGACCGCGATGGTCGCGGCCGCCCGCCGGGTGGTCCTGCTGGCCGACCACACCAAGGTCGGCCGGGACCACTTCGCGCGCTTCGCCGAGCTCGACGCGGTGGACCTGCTCATCACCGACACCGGCCTGGACGAGCGCACCGCGGCCGAGCTGGCCGAGGCCGGCCCGCGGGTGCACCGGGTCTGACCTGCCGGGCCCCCGCGCCGGGTGGGAAGCTGGGCGCCGTCGTCCCCCCTAGTCGCAGGAGCTCCCCATGCCGAGCATCGAAGGCACCCAGGTCCGCAAGCTCGTGATCGCGTGCGACGCGGGGATGGGCAGCAGCGTGCTCATGGCCAACCAGCTGAAGAAGCGCCTGAAGGGCAACGGCGTGGTGATCGAGCACAGCCCGCTGGACGCCATCCCGGCCGACGCCGACCTGGTCCTCACCCACAGCAAGCTCGCCGACCGTGTCCGGCCGCACGCCGGGGACCGGCCGGTGGTGGCCTTCACCGCCTTCGTCGGCGACCCGGCCGTCGACGGCGTGGTCACCGCCATCCACGAGGGCACCACCATCGATGGCTGAGCTGGGCGGGTTGCTCGACCCGTCCCGCATCCGGCTGGACGGCCGCGCCGCCGACCGCACCGCCGCCGTCCGCCAGGCCGGGGAGCTGCTCGTCGCCGCCGGCGCCGTCCGGCCGGCCTACACGGACAGCATGCTCGAGCGCGAGGGGTCCGTGTCCACCTACATGGGCGAGGGCGTGGCCATCCCGCACGGCACGGCCGCCGGGCGCGACGAGGTGCTGGCCGACGCGCTGACCGTCGTCCGCTACCCCGACGGCGTCGACTGGGGCAACGGCACCGCCCACGTGGTCATCGGCATCGCCGCGCTGGGGGAGGGGCACCTGCCGGTGCTGGCGGCGCTGGCCGACGTGCTCGTCGACCCCGACCGCGCCGCCCGGCTGCGCGGGGCGACCAGGGTGGAGGACGTCCTGGAGCTCCTCACCGCGGTCCCGGATGACTGAGGCTCACAGCCGGCCGACCCAGGAGTTCGCGGTCGCGGCCTCCTCGTAGTCCAGCTCCTGGAGCACCGCGCGCATCACCTCCTCGTCGAGGTGGCCCTTGTCCCGTTCCTCCATGAGCACCCGCCGCTGCACCTGGATGATCTCCTGCCGCACGCGGTGGAAGGTGCGGGCGCGGCGGCGGCTGCGGTCGGCGTCCTCGCTCTCCTCGGCGCGCACCGCGGCCGACATCGACCGGGCCCGGGCCAGCAGCGGGCCGCGGATGCGGTCGGCCACGGCGTGCGCCCGCTCGGGCCCGACCCGCTCGACCAGCTCCTGCTCGACCTCCGCGACCCGCTCCAGCGCCGCGGCGGTGGCCCGCTCGGCCAGGTGCACCTCGGCCTCGGCGTCGCGGCGGGCCTGGTCGGGGTCGGTGACCCCCAACGTGCGGATCAGCCACGGCAGGGACAGCCCCTGCAGCAGCAGGGTGCCGATCGTGACGGCGTACGCCAGCAGCTGCAGCACGTCGCGGTCGGGGAAGTCCGCCGGCACCGCGGCCGCCGCGGCCAGCGTGACCACCCCGCGCATGCCGGTCCAGGAGATCACCGTCTGCTGCCGCCAGCTGGGCCGGTGCGAGCGGGAGCGCCGGCGGCGCCAGGGGCGCGGCACCCCGCGCAGGCCCTCCACCGCGTAGACGAACACCGGCCGGACGGCGACCGCGGTGCCCAGCACGAGCAGCGCGGCCCCGGCCAGGGACCAGTTGGACCGCGCGGAGGCCTCGGCCGCCTCGGCGACGTAGCGCAGCTGCAGCCCGATGAGGGCGAACACCACGGCCTGCAGCAGCAGGTCCAGCGAGCTCCACAGCGGGCGCTCCTGCAGCCGGCTGGCGTAGCCGGCCTCGGGGGAGCGGTGACCCAGGTACAGCCCGGCGGCCACCACCGCCAGCACGCCGGAGCCGGACAGCTCCTCGGCCAGCAGGTAGGCCGCGAACGGCACGACGACGCCGATGACCGAGGTGACCACCGGGTCGTCCAGCCGCACCCGGACCAGGTGCACGACGAACCCGATGGCCAACCCGAGGGCGACGCCGACCGTGACCGCCAGGGCGAAGGTGCTCGCCGCGTCGGTGGCGTCCAGGCCGAGCAGGGCGCCGCCGGCCCCGAAGACCGCGGCCAGCGCCACCTTGTAGAAGGTCAGCGACGCGGCGTCGTTGATCAGGCTCTCCCCGGACAGCACCGCCATCACGGGGCGGGGCAGGCCCAGCTGCCGGCCGATCGCCGCGGCGGACACCGCGTCCGGCGGGGCGACCACCGCACCCAGGACCAGGGCCGCGGGCAGGCTCAACCCCGGGACGACGGCGTGCGCCACGAGCGCGACGACGACCGCGGTGACCACCACGAGCCCCACGCCGAGCTGCACGATCGGGCGCAGCAGGGCGCGGAAGTCGGCGTAGGAGACCTCCAGCGCGGCCGAGTAGAGCAGCGGTGGCAGCACGACGGCCAGCAGCAGGTCCCCGTCGATGGCGAACTGCGGCACCCCGGGCACGAAGCTGACCCCGAAGCCGACGAGCACCAGCAGCAGCGGGGCCTGCCAGCCCAGCCGACGGGCCGCCGCGGCCACCGCCACCGCCCCGGCGGCCAGGGCGAGCAGCGGTGCGACGTCCACGGGCGGTCCCCTCGAGCGGTGGTTGTACCGGCCCACCATGCCCGGGCCGGGGACTGTCGTACCCCGCACCTACTGTGCCCCTCATGAGCGAGCGGCGGACCGGGGTCCTGGCGGGCCTGGCCGCGTACGTCCTCTGGGGCCTGTTCCCGCTGTACTTCCCGCTGCTCGAGCCGGCCGGCGGGGTCGAGATCGTGGCCCACCGCATCGTCTGGTCGCTGCTGTTCATCGCGCTGCTGCTCAGCGTGCTGCGCGGGTGGCCGCAGGTGCGCCGGGCGCTGGCCGACCGCCGCACCCTGCTGGTGCTGGCCGGGGCCGCGGTGCTCATCACCGGCAACTGGCTGACCTTCGTCATCGCGGTCAACTCCGACCACGTGGTCGACACCTCGCTGGGCTACTTCATCAACCCACTGGTCAGCGTGCTGCTGGGCGTGCTGGTGCTCGGCGAGCGGCTGCGCGGTCTGCAGTGGGCGGCGGTGGCCACCGCCGCGGTCGCGGTCCTCGTGCTCACCGTCGACACCGGCCGGCCGCCGTGGATCGCCCTGCTGCTGGCCGGCACCTTCGGGGCCTACGGCCTGCTGAAGAAGCTGGTGCGGGTCGAGGCCGCCCCGGGCCTGTTCGTCGAGACGCTGCTGCTGGTGGTCCCCGCGCTGGTGGTGCTGGTCGTGCTGCAGGTCCGCGGCGCCGGCTCGCTGGGCGAGGCCGGCGCCGGGCACGTGCTGCTGCTGGCCACCTCCGGGATCGCCACCGCGGTGCCGCTGCTGCTGTTCGCCGCCTCCACCCGGCGCATCCCCCTGACCACGGTGGGGCTGCTGCAGTACGTCACCCCGCTCATGCACCTGGCCATCGGCGTCTTCGTCAACGGCGAGCCGATGCCGCCGGCCCGGGTGGTCGGGTTCGCCGTCGTCTGGGCGGCCCTGGTGCTGTTCACCGTCGACAGCCTCCGGGCCGGCCGGGCGGCCCGCCGCCTGGTGCGCGAACCCGCACCGGCGGGGCTGTGACCCCCGCCGGGCCCCCGCCGCGGGCCACCGGCCGGCCCGCGACCCCCCGCCGTCCCCGTCCTGCCCGTACCGAGAGGTCCTCGTGAGCGCGCTGCCCGCCCCCCGTCCCGACCGCCCCGCCGATGTCGCCCCCGTGGCCCCCGCCGCCCCCGCAGCGCCGGCCCGCGGCGCCGAGCTGCCTCGCCGCGACCGCGAGGTGCTGGTCTTCGAGCGGCAGTGGTGGCGGCACGCCGGCGCCAAGGAGGCCGCCATCAAGGAACGCTTCGGGCTGTCGGCCACCCGCTACTACCAGGTGCTCAACGCCGTCATCGACCGGCCCGAGGCCCTCGAGGTCGACCCGCTGCTGGTCCGCCGGCTGCGCCGGATGCGCGCGACCCGCCAGCGGCAGCGTGCGGCCCGCACCCTGGGCACCGAGGGATGAGGCCTACTAGTCTCGATCACCGTGGGGAGGCATGGAGTACCGGACGGTGAGCCGGGTCCCGTCCCCGACCTCCCGCCCGCCGGTCGCCGGGACGAGCCCGAGACGCCCGCCGACCCGTCGCCCTGGCCGGACGACGACGAGCTGACCACCCTCGGGCGCCGCACCCGCGCCGAGCGGCGCCGCGACGGCCTGCTGCCGCGCAGCGAGGACCCCACCGCCGGCCGGGGCCCCGGCGCCCCCTCGCCCGGCCAGCCCGACGCCGGCGCCCGCCCGCCCGCCCAGGCCGGCCCCCGCACCTACGTCAGCGGCGTGCCCGCGGTCGGTCCGCGCGACACCACGCCGCCGGTCAGCCGCGGCCCGTCGTCCCCGCCGCAGCCGGCCCGCCAGCCCCTGCCGCCGTCGGGCGGTCCGTCCCCGGCCGGTGGACCCGGCACCCCGCCCCCGGTCGACCGCGCGCCCGTGACCCGAGGCCTGCCCACCCCGCCCCCGGCGGCCCGGGAGCAGGTCGCACCGCCCCCGGCCACCCGCGGCCTGCCCACGTCGCCCCCGCCGGTCGGCCCCGGCACCGACGGCGGCCCACGCACCGGCGGCCCGGCGGCCGGCGGGCCGAGCACCACCGTGGACCCGCTCCCCGGGAACCGGCCCCCGGCCGGTCGCGCGCCCGAGGCCCCCACCCCGCCGCCCGGGTCCGGCGGCCGTGCACCGGACACCACCGGCCTGCCGTCCTGGGCCACCACCCTCGGTCCGCCCACCCCGACCCCGGGGCCGACCTCCGACCCGGGCCCGGGGTCGGCGAGGTCCGGGCGCGGGACGCCCCCGCCGCCGCTGCCGACCTACGACGGTCCCGAGCGGCGGGTCGCCGGGCGACCCGGGTCCGTCCCGCCCGGGGGCGACCGGCGCGCCGCACCGCCGCTGCCGGTGTACGACGGGCCCGACCGCCGCGTCGCCGACCGGCCCGGGGACATCCCCGCCGCGGGTGACCGGCGCGGTGCCCGCACGCACTCCATCCCCGAGCGCCCGCCGCTGGCCGGGTCCACCCGCTCCGCCGATGCGCCGCCGGCCACCGGCGGTCCGGGCACCGCCCCGCCGGCCACCGGCGGCCCGGGCACCGGTCCGCAGGGCCGCCGCGCCGAGCCCGGCAGCGGGGAGACCGGTGTCATCGGGGGCCGGGCCGCCAGCCGGGCCGAGCGCCAGGCCGTCGACGCGGTCCGCCGCCGCGAGGAGCGCAGGCAGGGCATCACGCCCATCCCGCCGCTGCCCCAGGAGGGGCGCCGCGGGTCGCGCGGCCTGGTCGCGGCGCTCGTCGCGGTCGTCGTCGTCGCGCTGGTGCTGCTCGGGTTCTGGTCCTTCCAGCGGCCCGGCGCCGAGGAGCCGGCCGCCAGCACCCCGGCGCCCGGCTCCAGCAGCGCCGCGGCGACCAGCGCTCCGACCGGACCCACCACCGCGGCCCCGACGTCGGCCGCGCCGACCGGGCCGGTCTTCGCGCCGGTGACCGTGCTCAACGCCACCGACGTGAACGGCCTGGCCGGCGCCATCGGTTCCGCCCTGACCGCCGGCGGCTGGGACGTGCGCGGCGAGGGCGCCTACCCGGAGCAGGACATCGCCGTCACCACGGTCTTCTACACCGCCGGCGACGCCACCCAGCAGGCCGCGGCGGCCACCCTGCAGGAGCAGTTCCCCGACATCGAGGGCGGGCCCTCGGAGCGGTTCTTCGACGTCCCCGGCGAGACCGACCCCGGCATCGTCGTCGTGGCCACCGGCAGCTGGCAGCCCTGACCCGGCCCGGATGTCCCGGGCCGCAGGTCACCGGGAGGTCACGGCCGGAACACCGGTACGCCGCCGTCCGTTCTGCCGACGTGCGTCCCCCCGCCGGGCTCGTGCACCACCGCCCGCGCTCCGGCGCACGCCGTGGTCTCGCCGCCCTCACCACCGCCCTGACCGCCGCCGTCCTGCTGGCCGTCCCGGTCCTGGGCAGCCCCACCGCCCGGGCGCAGGCCGCCGAGGACGTCGGCACCGAGGACGCCACCGTGCCCTCGGGCAGCGGCGCCGACGCCGTCGAGCTGGACACCACCACCTACGTGCCCGCCTCGGCCACCGCCGAGGACCCCGCGCCGGCCGTCGTGCTGGCCCACGGCTTCGGTGGCAGCAAGCAGTCGGTGGCCGACGACGCCCGCGACCTCGCCGGCCGCGGCTACGTGGTGCTCACCTACTCCGCCCGTGGGTTCGGGGCCAGCACCGGCCAGATCGGTCTGGACGACCCGCGCTACGAGGTCGCCGACCTGTCCACGCTGCTGGACGTGCTCGCCGAGCGCGACGACGTGCAGCTCGACGCCCCCGGTGACCCCCGGGTCGGGGTGGCCGGGGCCAGCTACGGCGGCGCGCTGGCGCTGCTGGGCGCGGCCTACGACGACCGGGTCGACGCCATCGCCCCGCAGATCACCTGGAACTCCCTGACCACCGCGCTGTTCCCCTCCCAGGCCGGGCCGGTCGACGAGGCCACCCCCGCGGCCACGCCCGACACCGGCGACAGCGGGGTGTTCAAGCGGTTGTGGTCGGGCCTGTTCTTCGGGGCCGGCTCGGTGCCCACCGGCGACGGGCTGCTCGCCTCCCTGACCGGCGGGTCCACCGCGGCCGGCGACGGCCTGCCGCAGATCGACCCCGGGTCGCTGGAATCCGCCGACGTCGAGCAGGCACTGACCTGCGGCCGGTTCCGCGCCGACGTCTGCGCGGCCTACCAGCAGGCGGCCAGCACCGGCACGCTCACCCCGGAGATCGCCGCCGTGCTCGACCGGTCCTCCCCGGCCGGTGTGCTGGACCGCATCACCGCGCCCACCCTGCTGCTGCAGGGCACCCAGGACTCCCTCTTCGGGCTCGGCCAGGCCGACGCCAACGCCCGCGGCATCGCCGCGAACGGCACGCCGGTGAAGGTGGTCTGGTACGACGGCGGGCACGACGCCAGCGCGTCGGAGTCCGACACCGAGGACCTGCGCGGGCTGGTCGCGGGCTGGTTCGACTTCCACCTGCGCGGCCAGGGCGAGGACCCGGGCACCGGGTTCACCTTCCCGGTTCCCACCGGCGTCGGCGCCGCGGTCGGCAGCGTGCAGGGCGGCAACCAGAGCGAGACGGCCGCCGACTACCCGGGGCTGAGCGGCGACGCGGTGCAGCGCACCGAGGTCCCGCTGTCGGGCACCACCTTCCCGGTCGTCACCCCGCCCGGCGGCAACCCGGCCGCGATCACCACCGTCCCCGGCCTGGGCGCGGTCACCGCGGCGCTCGGCGGGACCACGGTGGAGATCCCCGGCCAGTTCGCCGTCTTCGGCTCCGAGCCCCTGGACACCGCGGTCGACGTCGTCGGCGCCTCGACCGTGACGCTGACGGTGTCCTCGCCCACGGGGACGGCGACGCTGTTCGCCAAGCTCTACGACGTCTCCGCCGACGGCGCCCGGACCCTGCCCTCGGGCCTGGTCGCGCCGCTGTCGCTGACCGGGCTGTCCACCGACCCCACCGCGCCCACCGAGGTCGAGGTGACCCTGCCGGGGATCGTGCACCGGTTCGAGGCCGGGCACACCATGCAGGTGCTGGTGTCCTCCACCGACCAGGCCTTCGCCGCCCCCGCCGAGGCCGGGGTGTACGCGGTCGGGCTGGCCGACGGTGCGTCGCTGGCCGCGCCGTCGGTGAGCGGCACCGTGCAGGGCGAGTCCGGTGCCACCCGCTGGTGGGTGCTGCTGGCGGTGCTGGTCGCGCTCGGGGTGGCCGGCGTCGTCGTCGCCAAGCTGTGGGGCGCCCGCCGGCGGCGGCAGCTGTCGGAGGTCGAGCCCGACGGCGAGGACGTGCCGCTGCGGTTCAGCGGCGTCACCAAGAGCTACAAGGACGGGTTCACCGCCGTCCGCGATCTGTCCTTCGAGGTGCGCCGCGGCCAGGTGCTCGGCCTGCTCGGGCCCAACGGCGCCGGCAAGACGACGTCGCTGCGGATGCTCATGGGCCTCATCCGGCCGACCGAGGGCACCATCTCCGTCTTCGGCCACCCGGCCACCCCCGGCGCCCCGGTGCTGTCGCGGCTGGGCTCCTTCGTCGAGGGCACCGGCCTGCAGCCGCACCTGTCCGGCCGGGACAACCTCGAGCTGTACTGGGCCGCCACGGGTCGCCCGCTGGCCGACGCCCACCTGGACGAGGCGGTGGAGATCGCCGGCCTGGGGACGGCACTGGACAAGCGGGTGCGGTCCTACTCGCAGGGCATGCGGCAGCGGGTGGCGATCGCCCAGGCGATGCTCGGCCTGCCCGACCTGCTGGTGCTCGACGAGCCGACCAACGGGCTGGACCCGCCGCAGATCCACGCGATGCGGCAGGTGCTGCAGGACTACGCGGCCACCGGCCGCACGGTCATCGTCTCCAGCCACCTGCTGGCCGAGATCGAGCAGACCTGCTCGCACGTCGTCGTGATGGCCAAGGGCCAGAAGGTCGCCGAGGGCACGGTCGAGGAGATCATCGGCACCGGGGGAGCGGTGCTGCTGGTCGTGCAGGGCGACCCGGCCCGCGCCGAGCAGGTGCTCACCGGCCTGGGCGCCGCCGTCGAGCGCTCGGACGAGGGGCTGGTCGTCGAGCTCGGCGACCTGACCCGCGCGCAGGCCGTGTCGGCGCTGGTCGAGGCCCGCGTCGGCGTGGACCAGGTCACTCCGCGTCGCCGCCTGGAGGACGCGTTCCTGTCGCTGGTGGGGGAGTCATGAGCAGTTCCGTGCAGTCGACCGGGGGGGTGGCCGGCTACCGGCCGGAGCGGACGCTGCGGCTGTCGGTGGAGCTGCGCCGGCAGTTCAAGCGGCGGCGCACCGTCGGGGTGTTCGCGCTGATGGTCGCGCTGCCGCTGGTGCTCATCGCGGCGCTGCAGCTGGGCGCCTCGGAGGACGCGCAGAGCAACAGCCGGCTCAACCTGGTCGACGTGGCCACCGCGTCGGGGTTGAACTTCACGCTGTTCGTGCTGTTCGCCACGACGTCGTTCTTCCTGGTCGTGGTCTACGCGCTGTTCTTCGGCGACACGGTGGCCAGCGAGGCGCAGTGGGGGTCGCTGCGCTACGCGCTGGCCACCCCGGTGCCCCGGATGCGGTTGCTGCGGCAGAAGTGGGCGGCCGCGCTGGTGCTCAGCGTGGCCGCCCTGGTCACCGTCACCGTGGTCGCGCTGGTGGCCGGCGGGATCGCCTTCGGGTTCGCCGACATCACCACGCCGATCGGGATCAGCATCGGGCAGGGCGACGGGCTGCTGCGGCTGGCCGGGATGGTCGGGTACCTCGCCGTCCACCTGCTCGTCGTCGGCACGCTGGCGTTCTGGCTGTCCACGGTCACCGATGCGCCGCTGGCCGCGGTCGGCGGTGCGGTGTTCACCATGTTCGTCTTCGCGATCCTCGACCAGGTCGAGCAGCTCGGCAGCATCCGGGACTTCTTCCCGACCGCGGAGGAGTTCGCCTGGACCGACCTGCTGCAGACACCGGTCGACAGCGCGGACCTCTACCGCGGGGTCATCCAGTCGCTGGTCTACGCGGCGGTGTTCACCGCGCTGTCCTTCCGGCACTTCTCCCGGCGCGACGTCACGAGCTGAGCGCCGCGCGCACGGCCTCGGCCCAGCCGAGGCCCATCGCGCCGGCGGTGGCGGTGACGTTGGGCAGGGCGTCGACGGCCTCGGCCATCCCCGGGACGGCGGCGCCGTTGGCGGTGATGAACAGCCGGCCGACGGCGGCGGCCATCTCCAGGTCGCTGACGGAGTCCCCGACCGCGACCGCGTCGGCGGGGTCGAGGCCGCGGCGCTGCAGGTCCCAGGCGATGGCCAAGCCCTTGCCGATGCCGCGCGGCATGAGGTGGTAGACGTGCGGGTCGCCCTCGACGGCGAGGGTGACCCGCGAGGTGCGCGGCACCCGGCCGTTGTCCTTGAGCGTCAGCCAGCCCCAGCCGCGGTCGGCCAGCCAGGCGTCGACCTCGGCGGTGTCGAGCCGCCCGCGCAGCATGGCGTCGCCGGTGTGCGTGGCCGACCAGGGCGCGTGCCACTCCACCCGGCCCGGCCACGTGGCGACGAGGGCGTCGACCACGCCGAGCTCGGCCATGACCTCCACCGGGGCGCGGCCGGCGAACTCCGCGGGCAGCTCGCCGGTGAGCAGGTGGCTCTCCCGGCCACCGGCCCAGCTGACCGTCGACCCCAGCTCGGCGACCCAGCCGTCCACGGCGAACACCCGACCCGCCTCCTGCAGCTGGGCGGCCGTGCGGCCCGACACCAGGACCAGCGGGACACCGGCCCGCTGCAGCTCGAGCAGGGCGGCGAAGGGCTCGGCGGTGAGCTCGCCGTCGGCGGTGTGCACGAAGGACCCGCGCGGGCCGACCATCGTGCCGTCGAGGTCGGTGTAGACGACGGAGGCGGGCACGGGCCCATCCTGCAGTAGTCTCGACGCGTTCCACTCATCCAGAGGGGCAGAGGGACACGGCCCGACGAAGCCCCGGCAACCACTGCGCGAGCAGCAGGTGCCCCATCCGTCCTGCGCGGTCGACGACCCGTCGCAGGGAAGATGAGGAGGTAGTCGTCGCATGACCCTGACCGCACCCGCCCCCGAGGCCGTCGCGGTGAACCCCGCGCGTGGCCTGGTCTGCCGCAACTGCGGTGCCACCTTCGGCCTGATCGCCGAGCACGCCTGCGCCGAGTGCTTCGGCCCGCTGGAGGTCGACTACGACCCCGAGCTGATGCGCGCGGTCACCCGCGAGCAGATCGAGGCCGGCCCGCAGAACATCTGGCGGTACGCCCCGCTGCTGCCCACCGGCCAGGACCCCGAGCAGCGGGTCAGCCTCGACCCGGGCATGACCCCGCTGGTCCGCGCGCAGCGGCTGGGCGACGAGCTGGGCTTCAACGCCCCGCTGTGGGTCAAGGACGACTCCGCCAACCCCACGCACTCCTTCAAGGACCGCGTGGTCAGCCTCGCCGCCACCGCGGCCAAGGGCTTCGGCTACACCAAGATCGCCTGCGCCTCGACCGGCAACCTGGCCAACTCCGTCGCCGCGCACGCCGCGCGCAACGGCCTGCCCTCGTTCGTCTTCGTCCCCAGCGACCTCGAGCCGGGCAAGATCGTGCAGTCGGCGGTGTACGGGCAGGCGCTCATCGCCGTCGACGGGTCCTACGACGAGGTCAACCGGCTGACCAGCGAACTCGCCGAGACCGACGAGTTCGAGGACGCCGCCTTCGTCAACCAGAACGTGCGGCCCTACTACGCCGAGGGGTCCAAGACCGTCGGCTACGAGATCGCCGAGCAGCTGGGCTGGCGCATCCCGGCGCAGGTGGTCATCCCGATGGCGTCGGGCTCGCTGCTGACCAAGGTCGACAAGGCCTGGAAGGAGCTGGTGGTCGCCGGCATCGTCGCCGACACGCCGTGGAAGGTGTTCGGCGCGCAGTCGGCCGGCTGCGACCCGATCGCCACGGCGTTCGACAACGGCTGGGACGTCGTCAAGCCGGTCAAGCCCACCGGGATCGCCAAGTCGCTGAACATCGGCAACCCCGCCGACGGGCCCTACGCCCTGGACGCGATCCGCCGCACCGGCGGCTCGGTCGGCCGGGTGGGCGACGAGGAGATCGTGGCCGGCATCCGCGACCTGGCCCGCACCACCGGCGTCTTCGCCGAGACCGCGGGCGGCGTGACCACCGCCGTGCTGCGCCAGTTGGTGGAGAAGGGTCTGCTGGACCCCGCGCAGGAGACCGTCGTGCTGAACACGGGTGAGGGCCTGAAGACCCTCGACCCGCTGGCCCCCGTCGTCGGCCCCACGCACCGGGTCGAGCCGTCGCTGCGGTCGCTGCGGCAGGCCGGCCTCATCGCCTGATCCCGTACCTCCCCCACCCCGCGGGGTGGGGGAGGTACAGGTCGCCCGGCACCCGCCGATAGAGAACGCAACCGTCCGGAACCGTTCCGTTCGGAAGTGGCGGGGAGGCGACCATGGCGACGACGTCCGCGCAGCCGGACCTGCCCGGGCCCACCGCGGCCCGCGGGCACCTGGCGTCGGTCTTCGCGGCCTCGGCCGCCTCCGTGGTGGACGCCTTCGCCGCCACCGAGGGCCTGGACGGGTTCGCCGTCTCGCGGATGACCGACCGCTGGTGGACGGGTGTGGCGACCGACCGGGCCAACCGGGTCGCCGTGCTCGACCGGCCGCTGCCGGTCGCGCTGTCGGTCTGCCACCACCTGCTCGTCGACGACCGCGCGGCCCACGCCCCGGACGTCCGGCGGCACCCCCACCCGGCCGTGCGCGCCCTGGGGCGCCGGTACGCCGTGAGGGAGTTCCTGACCGCGCCGCTGCGCCGACCCGACGGCCGGCTGCTCGGCAGCGTCTGCGGCTGGACGGCCCGCGCGGCCGCCGTCCCGGACCCCGACGGGCTGCTGCGCCGGCTGGGGTCCGCCGCCGACCACCTCGCGGCCCGCTTCTCCGCCGCCCTGGACGCCGTCGCCGACGACCGGCTGGCCGACCGCGAGCGCGCGCTGCGCACCGCCGACCCCGTGACCGGGCTGCCCGACCGGCGCGGGTGGGGCCAGCTGCTGCAGGACGAGGAGGACCGGGCCCGGCAGCTGGCCGGCCCCGTGTCGCTCGTGCTGGTCGACGTCGGCACGGTGCGCACCGCCCGCGGCCTGCGCCGGGCCGGCGAGGTGCTGGCCGGGGCGGCCGGCGGCGCGGCCGTGGCCCGCGTCTCGGGGCGCCGCTTCGGCGTCCTGGCCGGTGACGTCGAGGACCCGCTCGCCCTCGCGTGGGACGTCCGGTCGGCGCTGATCGCCGCCGGCTACGGCGCGACGGCCGGCTGGGCGGTGCGCGAGCCGCGGGAGGGCCTGGACCGGACCTGGTGGCGGGCCGAGGACGCCCTCGTGCAGGTCCGCGCGGCACCACCGGGTTGACCGTGACGGGGTCCCGCCCGCCCCCGCGGCTGCCGATAACGGACACAGAGATCCGGAACAAGACTAGATCATTTTGTGAGGAGCCACCGTGGCGAGGCAGGTGCAGTCGCTCTCCCCGGCGCCGGGGACCTGGGACGACGAGATGGCCGTGGCCCCGTCGGTGCAGGTGCTGGACACCCGCGCGGTGGCCCCGGCCGCCCCGGCCCCGGCGTCGGTGTGGTCGCGGGGCACCCTGCCGGGTGCCCAGGCCGCGCTGACCCTGCTGGGCAGCCTGGGCGGTGTCGACGCCTGGACGGTCACCCGCATCACCGAGGACACCTGGACCGGGCTGGCGGTCCAGACCACCGCGCAGACCCAGGACCCGGACTCGCCGTGGCAGCGCAGCCGGGCGGCGCGGTACGAGGCCGGCACCCCGGTCTCCCGCGACCGGTCGCTGTGCCACCACCTGCTCACCGGCCCGCAGCCCACCGTGGTCACCGACCTGGCCCGCAGCGCCGCCCCCGACCTGCGCCGGATCTCCGAGGGCTGGGGCCTGCACGGCTACCTGGGCATCGCGCTGATGTCCCCCGACGGCCGCCAGCTCGGCTCCCTCGCCGGGCTCAGCGCCTCGCCGCTGCAGGTCGCCGACCGCAACTGGACCGAGCTGCTCGCCGTCCAGGCCGGTGCCCTGCAGGCCTCCCTCAGCGCGGACATCGCCGCACTGCACGGCCAGCGGCAGGAGGCCTTCGAGCGCAGCATGGACAGCCACGACGACGTCACCCGGCTGCCCAACCGGCGCGGCTGGGCCTCGCTGCTGGCCACCGAGGAGCAGCTGGCCACCCCGGTCGGCGACCCGGTGGGCATGGTGCTGGTCGACCTGGGCGTCATCCGCACCGTGCGCTCGCTGCGCCGCGCCGTCTCCGTCGTGCGCGAGGCGGCCGGCGACGTCCAGCTGGCCCGCGTCGGCCCCCGCCAGCTCGGCATCCTCGGCGGCGGGCACCAGACCTCGCAGGTCTCCCGGACGGCGAACCTCGTGCAGGCCCGCCTCGAGGGCGCCGGCTACCGGACCGCCACCGCGCACACGATGCGCGCGGGGGTGGAGCCGCTGGCCACCACCTGGGCCCGCGCGGAGAACGCGCTGGTCCAGGCACGGCGCGAGCAGGCGCTGGACCGGCGCCGGTGACCGCCGGGGCGGTCGAGCCCTGGGCGATGCGGGGCGACACCGACCGCACCGCCGACGTCGGCCTCGTCCGGCCCGGCATGGTCGCCGGCGGCGTCGCGACCATCGCCCTGATGCTGTGGGAAGCGGACCTGCTGCAGGCGCTCGAGGCCGCCGTCACCGCCTGGACCGCCCGGCTGATCGGCCTCACCGATGCCCACCAGGTCGGCCGGTCGGTGCTGTTCACCGTCGACGGCCAGGCCACCGGCATCGACATCACCGTCGGCTGCACCGCGGCCTTCCTGCTGCTGCCCTTCGTGGCGGCCACCACCGTGCTCCTGGCCGTGCGCCGCATCCCCGCGGTGCGCGCCTTCACCTCGCTGGCCACCGCCGTGCTGCTGATCCTGGCGGTCAACCAGGCCCGCATGCTGGCCATCACCGCCGGCATGGCGGAGTGGGGACCCGAGGTGGGCTACGCCCGCACCCACGTCCTGGTGGGCACCGCGGTCAGCACCCTCGGCGTCGTGCTGGCCGGCACCTGCTACCTGCTGGTGCTGCTGCGCGGCACCTACCAGACCCCGGCGCTGGACCCCTGGGACGTCGAGGCGGCGCACCGGTGAACGCCGACAACCTGGCGCTGGCCACGCTGAACACCACGGCGTTCCTGCTCTGCGTCGGCTTCCTGCTCTACGTCGTGTTCATCATGCGGCCGTTCCTGCGCCGCACCGACGGGGTCCCGGGCAGCCGCGAGGGCCACGACTTCCACTTCGTCGTGCCGTGCCTGGACGAGGAGCAGGTCATCGGCGGCACGGTGCGCCACCTGGTGGGCACCTTCCCCGAGGCCACCGTCTGGGTGGTCGACGACGGCTCCACCGACCTGACGCCGGACATCCTGGCCGACCTGCAGCTGCAGTTCCCCCAGCTGCAGGTGCTCACCCGGGCCCTGCCCGAGGCGCGCCGCGGCAAGGGTGCGGCGCTCAACCACGCCTGGCGCGCGATCGCGGCGTCCCTGCCGGACGACGCCGACCGGCACCGGGTCGTCGTCGGTGTGCTGGACGCCGACGCCCGCCTGGAGCGGCTGGCCCCCGACGTGATCTGCGGCTACCTGGTCGACCCCCGCGTGGCCGCCGTGCAGGTCCAGGTGCGCGTCACCGACGACATCGACGGCCTGGCCGCCGCCGACCTGGACTCCCTGGTCCACGCCGACGACCGGCTCCCGGCCCGCCGGGACTCCCTGCTGGTCCAGCTGCAGGACATGGAGTTCACCGGCCCGATCGCCGCCATGCAGACCCTGCGCCGCCGCACCGGCAGCGTCGGCATGGGCGGCAACGGCCAGTTCACCCGGCTGGCCGCCCTCGACCGCATCGCCGACGAGTTCGGCACGCCGTGGCACGGCGCGCTGCTGGAGGACTTCGAGCTCGGCCTGCACGTGCTGCTCACCGGCGGCCGCACCGAGTACTGCGACGAGACCTTCGTGGCCCAGACCGGGCTGCCGCGCATCGGGCCGCTGCTGCGCCAGCGCAGCCGGTGGGCCCAGGGCGGCATGCAGTGCCTGCGCTACCTGTGGGCCATCATCTGCTCCCCGCAGGTGAGCCTGCCCGGCGCCCTGGAGATCGCCTACTACCTGTGGGTGCCGTGGTCCCAGCTGCTGGGCTCGATCGTCTTCCCGGCCGCGGTGGCCGTGCAGGTGTACTTCATGACGCACACCGGCGACGGCGTCGCCGACTGGTGGACCGAGGGCGCCTGGGGCCTGGTCCCGCTCGCCGCGCTGTTCGGCGTCCTGCCGCACGTCGTGTGGGGGCCGGTCTACCGGTCCCGCAGCGGGGGAGCGGTCACCCGCCGCCGCGCCTTCGTGCTCGGCGTGGTCAACGTGCTCTACGCCTACCTGCTGCAGGCCGCCGTCTGGTGGGCCTTCCTCCGGCTGCTGCGCGGGCGCCGCGACTGGAAGAAGACCGCCCACGACGGCCCCGGCCACCCGGTCACCGCCCGGGCCGCCCGGCCGGTCGAGCCGGCCCGGTTCGCCGCGCTGCCCGGTGACCCCGACTGGCTCAGCGACGAGTCCCTCGCCGACGCGCTGGCCGCCGAGGTCCGCGCGGCGGGTGCCCGGACCCGGTCCCCGCAGCGGCGGGTGGGGTCGACCACCGCCGAGGTGCCCGTCGCCGTCGTCCCCGCCGCGGCCCCCGCCGTCCTGGCGGAGGAGCCGCCGACCGCCGCCCAGCCGCGGGTGAGGGGCGGCGCCTCCCGGCCCGCCGTCCGCCCGACCCGGTCCCGGGCCGCCGCCCCGCCGACCCCCGCGGCGCCCGCTGCCCCGGCCGACGGCCCGGGCACCGAGCGGATCCCCGCGCTGCTGCTCGGCGACCAGCCCGAGCGCCGCCGCCCCGCGCCCCCCGCCCCCACCGACCCCGACCGGAGGCCCCGACCGTGACCGCACCCCGTCTCCGCCGCCGCGCGGGCGTCGTCGCCGCGGCGACCGCAGCCCTCATGGCGCTGTGGGCCGGCCCGGCCGCCGCCGACACGTCCACGGCCTCGGCCACCGCAGCGACCCTGACCCTGGCCGGCGGCTCGACGGCGTCCTCGGGCTCGTTCTCCGCGACCAGCGACGGCGCGACGTCGAGCACGTCGGGCAACGCCCAGCCGGCGCTGACCGTGCTGGGCTCGCAGACGCTCATCACCTCGGGCGTGCTGGTGCAGAAGGCGGTCGCCCGCACCGACGGCAGCTCCGCGGCCTGCGCCGGCCTGGTCGGCTCCGGCGGCGGCATCAGCATCGGCAGCGACGGCAGCTGCACCGTCACCCCGGGCACCGGCGGGGTCTCAATCCGGCTGGTCGGCGGAGCCACGCCGGTCGACGTCCTGGCCGACGCGATCACCTCCCGCTGCACCGCGACCTCGGCCGGCGCCACCACCGGCGGGGCGACCCTGACCAACGCCCGGGTGAGCACGGCCGTGGCGGTCGCCCTGCCGGCCACCCCCGCCAACGGCACCAGCGTGTCGGTCTCCGGCGTCGCGACGCTGCTGCTCAACGGCCAGACCCAGCCCTCGGGGGCCGGCAGCATCCGGGTCAGTGCGCTCTACGTCACCCTGGCGGGCAGCACCGCCCGGGTCGACGTCGCCGACTCCGTCTGCGGGCTCAACGTGGCCACCCTCCCGGTGCCGGCGCTCCCGCTGTCGGGCTGGACGGTGGCCGCGGGCGCGGTCGTGGCCGGCTGGGCCGTGCTCGCCGCCCGGTTCGTCCGCCGCCGCGCCGGCACGGTGCTGGTCGCGTGACGCCGCGCGTCGCGGTGGTCATGGGCACCCGGCCCGAGATCATCAAGCTGGCCCCGGTGGTGGCCGCCCTCGGCCCCGCCGCGCAGCCGCTGGCCACCGGCCAGCACTGGGACGCCGACCTCACCGACGTCTTCTTCGCCGGGGTGGGCATGCCGAGCCCGGCGCAGCCGCTGCGCGGCATCGGCGGCCGCGACCGCGCCGGGCAGGTCGCGGCCATGCTCGCCGGCCTGACCGACCTGTTCCGCGCCGACCGGCCCGACGCCGTCGTCGTGCAGGGCGACACCAACTCGGCCAACGCCGGTGCCCAGGCCGCCCACCACCTGGGCATCCCGGTGGTGCACGTCGAGGCCGGGCTGCGCTCCTTCGACCGGGCCATGCCCGAGGAGATCAACCGGCTGGTGATCGGCGCGGTCGCCGACGTGCACTGCGCGGCCACCCCCGGCAACGCCGAGCACCTGCTGCGCGGTGGGACGCCGGCGTCGGCCGTGCACGTCACCGGCAACACGATCGTGGAGGCCACCCGCCGCGCGCTGCCGGTCCCCGCCGTCCGCGCGGCGGTGCAGGCCGCGCACGGCGTGGTCGCCGGGCAGTACGTGCTGGCCACCGTGCACCGCCCGGAGAACACCGACGACCCGGTCCGGCTGCGTGCCCTGCTGCAGGCCCTGGACCTGCTCGGCCTGCCCGTGCTGCTGCCGCTGCACCCCCGCACCCGGGCCGCCCTGGCCGCCGCCGGGGCCGTGCTCCCGCCCTCGGTGCGCGGGACCGGACCGGTCGACCACGCCACCTTCCTGGCGCTGGCCGCCGGGGCCCGGCTGCTCGTCTCGGACTCCGGTGGCGTGCAGGAGGAGGTGACCGTGCTGGGCAAGCCGCTGGTCGTGGTGCGCAACAGCACCGAGCGGCCCGAGGCCGTGGACGCGGGCTTCGCCGAGCTCACCGGGCCCGAGGGCGTGCTGCCCGCGGCCCGGCGGCTGCTGCGGCCGGGCTGGCCCGAGGAGCTGGCGCGCCGGCCCAGCCCCTTCGGCGACGGCCACGCCGCCGAGCGGGTCGCCGCGCTGACCCTCGCCGCGGCCGGCCACGACGAGCCCGCCCTCGCCGCCGGGGCGCTCGCGGTCGGCTGACGTCACCGCGCTGCCCGTCCGCCGGGGGGAACCCCCCGTCCTTGCACTCGCCGGGGGTGAGTGCCAGACTCGTCGTTGGCACTCGGAGCACCTGAGTGCCAACCAGGTCGGACCGGTGAGGCACCGGCCCGTGGGCCGCAGGAGCGTCCACGGCGCGGGTGTCGTCCGTCGCGGGCACCGCCCGGCCAGCAGCGAGCCACGCATGGAGGACACCACCACATGGCCAAGATGATCGCCTTCGACGAAGAGGCCCGCCGCGGTCTCGAGCGGGGCATGAACACCCTCGCCGACGCCGTCAAGGTCACCCTCGGCCCCAAGGGCCGCAACGTCGTGCTGGAGAAGAAGTGGGGCGCCCCCACGATCACCAACGACGGTGTGAGCATCGCCAAGGAGATCGAGCTCGAGGACCCGTGGGAGAAGATCGGGGCCGAGCTCGTCAAGGAGGTCGCCAAGAAGACCGACGACGTCGCGGGTGACGGCACCACCACCGCCACCGTGCTGGCCCAGGCCCTCGTCCGCGAGGGGCTGCGCAACGTCGCCGCCGGCGCCAACCCGATGGCCCTGAAGAAGGGCATCGAGAAGGCCGTCGCGTCGGTCTCGGAGTACCTCCTCTCGACCGCCAAGGACGTCGAGACCAAGGAGCAGATCTCCGCCACCGCGTCGATCTCCGCCGCTGACCCCGCCATCGGCGAGCTCATCGCCGAGGCGATGGACAAGGTCGGCAAGGAGGGCGTGATCACCGTCGAGGAGAGCAACACCTTCGGCCTCGAGCTCGAGCTCACCGAGGGCATGCGCTTCGACAAGGGCTACACCTCGCCCTACTTCGTCACCGACACCGAGCGCATGGAGGCCGTCCTCGACGACCCGTACGTGCTCGTCGTCAACTCCAAGATCAGCTCGGTCAAGGACCTGCTGCCGCTGCTGGAGAAGGTCATGCAGAGCGGCAAGCCGCTGCTGATCATCTCCGAGGACGTCGAGGGCGAGGCCCTGGCGACCCTGGTGGTCAACAAGATCCGCGGCACCTTCAAGTCCGTCGCCGTCAAGGCCCCGGGCTTCGGCGACCGCCGCAAGGCCATGCTGGGCGACATCGCCATCCTCACCGGTGGCCAGGTCATCTCCGAGGAGGTCGGCCTCAAGCTCGAGAACGCGGGCCTGGACCTGCTCGGCCGCGCCCGCAAGGTCGTCGTGACCAAGGACGAGACCACCATCGTCGAGGGCTCCGGGGACCAGGACCAGATCGCCGGCCGGGTCAACCAGATCCGCGCCGAGATCGAGAAGTCCGACTCCGACTACGACCGCGAGAAGCTGCAGGAGCGGCTGGCCAAGCTGGCCGGCGGCGTCGCCGTCATCAAGGCCGGTGCCGCCACCGAGGTCGAGCTCAAGGAGCGCAAGCACCGCATCGAGGACGCCGTCCGCAACGCGAAGGCTGCCGTCGAGGAGGGCATCGTCGCCGGCGGTGGCGTCGCCCTGGCCCAGGCCACCTCGGTCTTCGAGAAGCTCGAGCTCACCGGCGACGAGGCCACCGGCGCGAACATCGTGCGCGTGGCCCTCGAGGCCCCGCTCAAGCAGATCGCGGTCAACGCCGGCCTCGAGGGCGGCGTCGTGGCGGAGAAGGTGCGCAACTCCGAGACCGGGTGGGGCCTCAACGCCGCCTCCGGCGAGTACGTCGACCTGGTCGGCGCGGGCATCATCGACCCGGCCAAGGTGACCCGGTCGGCGCTGCAGAACGCTGCCTCGATCGCGGCGCTGTTCCTCACCACCGAGGCCGTCATCGCCGACAAGCCGGAGAAGGCCGCCCCGGCCATGCCCGGTGGCGACGGCGGCATGGGCGGCATGGACTTCTGAGTCCAGCACCTCCCAGCACCACCACGCACCACGGCGGGGCCGTCCTCCTCTCGGAGGGCGGCCCCGTCCGCGTACCCGGGTGATCAGCCCATGCACAGGCAAGGCTAACCTCACTGGAACCCGACCGTCCCAGTACAGGAGCCCCTGCATGCGCCGCCCCCTGGCCGCCCTGGCCACCACCGCCCTCGCCCTGACCCTGGCCGCCTGCGGCGGGTCCGACGGGGACGCCACCGGCTCCTCCTCCGCGTCGTCGTCGGACTCGTCGGGTGCCTTCCCCGTGAGCATCGAGAACGCCTTCGGCACCACCGAGATCCCCGAGCGGCCGGAGCGGGTCGTCACCGTCGGCTTCAACGACGCCGACTTCGTGCTGGCCCTGGGCGGCACCCTGGTCGGCGAGCGCGAGCTGCTCGGTGACTACGACGCCACGCAGCGCCCCTGGGCCGCCGACCAGCTGCCCGACGAGGCCATCCCGACCGTGGGCAGCGACGAGCTGAACCTCGAGGAGATCGCGGCCCTGCAGCCCGACCTCATCGTCGGCGTCTACTCCTTCATCGACCAGGCCACCTACGACCAGCTGTCGGCCATCGCGCCCACCCTGGCGCAGACCGACGAGTACGCCGACGGCGCCACCCCCTGGCAGGAGCAGACCCTCCTCACCGGCCGCGCGCTGGGCGTCGAGGACGAGGCCCAGCAGCTCGTCGACGACGTCGAGGGCCGCTTCGCCGACGCCGTCGAGGCGAACCCGGACTTCGCCGGTGCCTCGGTCGCGGTGGACCTGACCGGCCTGGGCGGTTCGGGCCACTACCTGCTCGGCCAGGACGACCTGCGCACCCAGTTCTTCTCCGACCTGGGCTTCGCCGTCCCCGAGACCTCCACCGAGCTCTCGGCCGAGCGGCTGGACCTGCTCGACGCCGACGTGCTGGTGGAGAACGGCTACGACCAGGCGGCCCTGGACGCCGACACCGTGGTCTCCCAGCTCGCCGTGGTCACCGAGGACCGCACCGTGCTGCTGGGCCAGTACTCCAGCGCGGTGTCCGCCGCGCTCGGCTTCGGCAGCCCGCTGTCGCTGCCCTACCTGCTCGACCAGCTGGTCGACCCGCTGGCCGCCGCGGCCGACGGCGACCCGGCCACCACGGTGGAGCAGCCGCAGTCCTGACCCGCGCCACCCGGCAGGGGAAGCCCTGCACCCGGCTCCGGCGTCCGTCGGCGGGTGCGGGGCTTCCCCTGCCTACGGGGTGCGCGGGGCCTCGGCGAAGGTGACGCCGAGCTGGCCGGCGGCCTCCTCCAGCACCCGCATGACCGCGAGGGTGTCGGCCAGCGGCATCACCGCGGACTCCGTGCGGCCGGCCAGCACGCCCTCGTGCACCTCGGCCAGCTCGTGGCTGTACCCGGTGCCGTCCGGCGGCAGCGTGATGGTCTCGGGCTCGGCGCCGGCGCGGTGCAGCACGATCGTGGCCGGGTGGTGGAACCGGGGCAGGACGTCGACCCAGCCCCGCGTCCCGTACACCCGCGCCTGGCCGGGCAGCGCGTTGCGCAGCGAGGTCAGCAGCGCCGCGGCCCGGCCGTCGGCGTACCCGAGGAGCAGCGCGGCCTCGGCGTCCACGCCGGTCGGGAACGTCGAGCCGGTCGCGGTCACGGTGTCCGGGTCGCCGAGCAGCATCTGCGCGAAGGACACCACGTAGACCCCGAGGTCCAGCAGCGCACCGCCGCCGAGCTCGTGGGCGAACAGCCGGTCCTGCGGGTCGAACTCCCGGGCCACGCCGAGGTCGGCCTGCACGCTGCGCACCTCGCCGACGGCGCCGTCGGCGACCAGCTCGCGCAGCCGGACGACGGCGGGCTGGAAGCGGGTCCACATCGCCTCCATCACGAACACCCCGGCGGCGCGGGCGGCGTCCACGACCTCCTCCGCGCCGGCGACGGTGGCGGTGAAGGACTTCTCGACCAGCAGGTGCTTGCCCGCCGCGATCGCGTCCAGCGCCACGGCGTGGTGCTGCGGGTGCGGGGTGGCCAGGTAGAGCACGTCGACGTCGGGGTCGGCGACCAGGTCGGCGTAGGAGCCGTGCGCGGTGCCGATGCCGTGCCGGGCGGCGAAGTCCTGCGCCCGGTCCAGGGACCGCGAGCCGACGGCGGTGACCTCGGCGCCGGGCACGTGCACGAAGTCGCGCACCACGTTCTCCGCGATGCGGCCCGGTCCGACGATGCCCCAGCGGGTCGTTGTGGTCACGCCCGCGACGGTAGCGGGGGACACTGTCGACCGTGGCCGTGCTGATCGACACCCCCGTCTGGCCCTGGCGGGGGCGGCTGTGGTCGCACCTGGTCAGCGACGTGTCCTACGACGAGCTGCACGCTTTCGTCGCCGCCGAGCTGGGCATCCCGCGGCGGGCGTTCCAGGGCGACCACTACGACGTCCCCGAGGAGCTGCACGCCGTCGCCGTGGCCGCGGGTGCGGAGTCGGTCGGCTGCCGGGAGCTGCTGGCGCGGCTGCGGGGAGCGGGGCTCAGGAAGCCGCACGGGCGCGGAGCAGCTGCAGCTCCGCGGTGAGGTTGGCCCGCGCCGGGGCCTCCCAGGACTGCGCCGTGGGCGTCCGGAACAGCGCGGGCAGCGCCAAGAGCGACTCCAGGACGCCGATCCGCCCCGCCGTGAAGGTGGCGTCGTCCAGGTGCCCGTACTCCTCCCGGACGGCGGAGGCGTAGGCCGCGTAGGCCTGCGCGGGGGAGGCGAGCACGGCGAGGTCGGCGTCGCACAGCACCGCGCCGTCGGCGTCGTCCCCGGCCGGGTCGTGGCCGGCGGTCAGCCGCACCAGCCGGACCACCTGGGCCAGCCGGTCGTCGGGCACCATCCCGCGCAGGCCGGCCTGCGCCCGCTGCGCGCTGACCTCCTCGTTGTCGCCGGCGGTGGGGTCGTAGACGACGTCGTGGTACCAGGCGGCCAGCGCGACGGCGACGGGGTCGGTGGCGTGCCCGGCGAGCTGCCCGGCCACCCCGAGGACGGCGGCCAGGTGCGCCAGGTCGTGGTAGCGGCGGTGCTCCTCGCCCCAGGCGTCGACGACGGCGGCCCACTCGGTGCGGGCGGTGGGGGAGTCCTCGGTGAGCGCGGCGAAGTCCTCGAACCGGACGGTCATGCCTCCACCGTGCACTGCCGCAGGGCGGTCAGCGCGAGCACCCGGGCCACGTGCACGACGTCGGCCAGCGGCACCTGCTCCCGGGGGCCGTGCGCCAGCGCCAGGTCGCCGGGGCCGTAGTGCAGCGTGGGCACCCCGGCGGCGGCGTAGAGCCGCAGGTCGGTGCCGGCCGGGACGTAGCGCTCGACGGGTCGGGTCCGGCCGGTGTCCACGACGGCCTGAGCGACGGCGGGCAGCAGCGGCGAGCCCTGCGGCAGCCGGCCGCTGGCGAAGCTGCCGCCCACCCACTCCACGCGCACCGGGTGGTCGGCCAGCCAGGGGTGGCCGGCGCAGAACCCGGCGACGGCGGCCTCGAGCACCTCGCGGGCGGTCTCCACCGGCTCGTCGACCTGCACGCCGTAGCGGCCCTCGGCGACCAGCCGGTCGGGCACCGAGGAGGACCAGTCGCCGGCCTGCACGGTGCCGATGGACAGGCCGTAGGGGAGGGCCGTGCCGGCGAACCGCTCGACGTCGGTCTGCCGGGTCGCCTCGAAGCGGCGCAGCGCGGAGTGCAGCTCGCCGAACAGCTCGACCGCGCTGACCCCCTGGTCGCGCATCGCCCCGTGCGCGGCGAGGCCGGTGACGGTGAGCCGGAAGGTCAGCGCGCCCGCGTTGGCGGTCATGACCGCCCCGGCGGTGGGCTCGGGGACGACGCAGGCCGCGCCGCGGTGGCCGCGCTGCAGGGTGGCCCAGGCGCCCAGGCCGCCGTCCTCCTCGCCGACGACGCTGTGCACCGCCAGCGGCCGGGCCAGCGCCACCCCGGACGCGGCGACGGCGCGGGCGGCGGCCAGCGCGGCCACCAGGCCGCCCTTCATGTCGCACGTGCCGCGCCCGTGCAGCACGTCGCCCTCCAGCCGGGGGGCGAACGGGTCGCCGGGCCACAGCTCGGGGTCGCCCGGCGGGACCACGTCGCTGTGCCCGCAGAGCACCAGGCCGGGCTCGCCGTCCCCGCCCAGGGTGCCGACGACGCCCCACGCCTCCTCGCGCACGACCTCCTGGCCGGGGGCGTCGGGCGCGGTGGCGGCGGCGACCAGGTCGATCGGCCACACGTCGGTGTCGGCACCGAGGTCGGCGAGCCAGCCCGCGACCAGGTGCTGGGCCTCGGACTCCGCCGCGGTGCCGCCCACCGACGGGACGGCGACCAGCTCGCGCAGCCGGTCGACCGCCCAGGCCTCGTCGACGGCGTCCAGGACGCGGGCCTCGGCAGCGGTCAGGTCGGCCACGGGCACAGTGTCGCGCACTAGGTTCACCGGCCATGACCGCTCCACCGCCGCCCCCGGGCTGGTACCCCGACCCCGCCGGCAGCCCGGCCACCCGCTGGTGGGACGGCCAGGCCTGGACCGAGCACCTGCAGCAGCCGGGCCCGCCGCCGCAGCAGCCGCAGTACCAGCAGCCGCAGTACCAGCAGCCCCAGTACCAGCAGGGCCGGTCGATCCTGCTCGAGCAGCCGGTGCTGGTGGTGTCGCAGCGGACCAAGCTGATCGAGCTGACCAACGAGTACACGGTCTCCGACGGCAACGGCCAGCAGATCGGTGCCGTGGTCGAGGTCGGCCAGTCGGCGGCGCGGAAGGCGCTGCGGTTCGTGTCCTCGGTCGACCAGTTCCTGACCCACCGGCTCGAGGTCCGCGACGCCACCGGCGTGGTGCTGGTGCTCGTCCGGCCGGCCAAGCTGGTCAAGTCGCGGGTGCAGGTGTCGCGGGCCTCCGGCGAGCCGGTCGGGGAGATCGTGCAGGCCAACGCGTTCGGCAAGATCCGCTTCGACCTGGTCGTCGGGGGACAGCTGGCCGGGGCCATCCAGGCGGAGAACTGGCGGGCGTGGAACTTCGCGATCACCGACCACACCGGCACCGAGGTCGCCCGGATCACCAAGACCTGGGAGGGCCTGGCGCGGACGATGTTCACCACCGCGGACAACTACGCCGTGCAGGTGCACCGGCGGCTGGAGGACCCGCTCGCGTCGTTGGTGCTGGCCAGCGCGCTGACCGTCGACACGGCGCTGAAGCAGGACGACCGCGGCTTCGGGTGAGGCGTACGGTGGGACGTGTCCGGGCCGGGCGACCTGTGTCCCCGGGCTCCACTGGATAACTGCCGCCGGGGAATACCGCTCTTTCGAGGCTGGAGCCCCGGATGCGCAACTCGCCGCGAGGCGACCAGCGTCCGGCTCGGACCCCACGCACGACGAAGGCCCCCTCCCGTCCGGGAGGGGGCCTTCGTCGTCACGGGCTACTGCTCGTCGCCCTCCTCGGTCTGGCCCAGCAGCCAGCCGCAGGGCGCGGCCAGCTCGTTCGCCGCGGAGGGACCCCACGAGCCCTCGGCGTAGGGCTGCACCTCGGGCCGGTCGTCGAGCAGCGGTTCCACGGTCGCCCAGGCCTTGGCCAGCCCGGCGCTGGTGGTGAACAGCGAGCGGTCACCGGTGACGACGTCGTGGATGAGCGACACGTAGGGCGGCAGCGGGGTGCCGCCGTCGATGTCGGCCAGGTCCAGCGTGGTGCGCGTCTGGGTGAGCTCCAGCACGGGCCCGGGCTTCTTGGCCACGAAGTCCAGGTCGAGCGCGCCGGCCCCGGACAGCGACAGCGTGATCACGTTGCCGTGCTCGGGCACGTGGGTCACCGGGCCGTCGGGCTTGCGCAGCACCAGCGACACCTTCTGCTCCGACGCCGCCAGCTTCTTGCCGGTGCGCAGCAGGAACGGGACGCCGTGCCAGCGGTCGGTGTCCACCCACAGCCGCGCGGCGACGAAGGTGTCGGTGGTGGAGTCCTCCGGGACGCCCTCGATGTCGGTGTAGCCCTCGAACTGGCCCAGGACGACGTCCTCCTTGGCCAGCGGCCGGAAGGCGGCCAGCACCGACTCGCGGGCCTCCTGCAGCGACTCCGGCGACAGGTCCACCGGGGGCTCCATGGCGACCTCGGCGGCGACCTGGAACAGGTGCGTGACCAGCATGTCCAGGGTGGCGCCGGTGGCGTCGTAGAACTCGGCGCGCTGGGCGACGTCCAGGGTCTCGGGGACGTCGATCTGCACCTGCTGCACGTGCTCGCGGTCCCAGACGTGCTCGAACAGGCCGTTGGCGAACCGCAGGACGTGCAGGTCCTGGGTGCCCTCCTTGCCCAGGAAGTGGTCGATCCGGAAGACCTGCTCCTCGTCGAGCACCGAGAGCACCAGCTCGTCGAGCTCGCGGAAGGAGTCGGGGCTGGTGCCGTAGGGCTTCTCGTAGACCACCCGGGAGCCATCGGTCAGGCCGTGCTCCTGCAGGCCCTTGGTCAGCTTCTCGAACGCCGAGGGCGGGACGGCGAGGTAGTGCACGTGCTGCGGGTCCCCGCCCATCTCCTGCTTGGTCTCCTCCAGCACGTCCAGCAGGCTGCCGGGGTCGGTCTCGTCGAACCCGCCGCCGGCGAAGCGCAGGTTCCCCACGAAGTCGTCCCACGGCCCGTCCTCGGGCTTGGGGCCGAACTCGGTGAGGGCGTCGTGCACCCGGCCCTGGAAGTCCTCGTGCGACACGTCGCCGCGGCCGTTGCCCACCAGCCGCCATTCCTTGGGCAGGAGTCCGTACTGGGCGAGCTGGTAGAAGGCCGGCAGCACCATCCGCCGGGCGAGGTCACCGGTGGCCCCGTAGAGCACGAAGATCGTGGGGGGCAGGTCGGTGTCGGTGGTCCCGTTGTCGGGCACGGTGGTCCTCTCGTCGCGCGGGTCTCGGCGCCTGCATGCCCCGTGGACCTGCGGACATGCCTGTGAATCGGGATGAGACGGCTCTCATCCCCGCCTCCTCCGGGTGCCACCCGCCGCGGGCACGGTGCTCCCATGACCGCTCGCCGCCTGCTCCTCGCCCTGCCCGCCGCCACCGCCCTCGCCGTCCTGCCCGCCTGCGGCTCCGACGACGACGCCCCGGGGACCGCGGCGACCCCGGGGCCGACCACCGGCGGGGCGTCGTCGTCCGCCCCGGCCGCGGTCGGCGGGGGGACGACGGCCGCCGCCGACGTGGAGCTCGAGGACCAGTCCGGCGACGGGACGACGGTGCAGGTCGCCTCGGTCACCGCTCTGGAGGACGGGTTCGTGGTCATCACCCTGGACGAGGACGACGGGGGCCAGGTGCTGGGGTGGGCCGCCGTCCCGGCCGGGCCCGCCACGGGCGTGCCGGTCGACCTGGGCACCCCGGTGCCGGCCACCGCCGGTGACGACGACACCGGGATCACCGCCACCCTGCACGCCGACACCGACGGCGACGGCAGCTTCTCCGCCGGGGACGCCGCGGTCGCCGAGCCCCAGGACGGCGACGACGACGACGGCGACGACGTGGTCGACGACGACGCCGAGTACCGGGTGGCCTGAGCCCCGGGAGGCGCCCTGCGAGGTGCGTCACTACGGTCGACCCGCATGACGACCGGCACAGCGCAGACCCAGGTCCAGCACAGGCTGCCCGTCAGGACGCTGGTCTCGGCCAGCATCGGCAACGCCGTCGAGTGGTTCGACTGGACGGTCTACGCCACCTTCGTCGTCTACTTCGCCGGGCAGTTCTTCCCCAGCGAGAACGCCGCGCTGTCGCTGATCGGGGCGACGTCGACCTACGCCCTGGCCTTCTTCTTCCGGCCGCTGGGCGGCTACGTGCTGGGCCGGTTCGCCGACCTCCGGGGCCGCAAGGCCGGCATGCTGGTCACGATCCTGCTGATGGCCGGCGGCTCGCTGGTCATCGCGGTGCTGCCGACCTACGACGCCGTGGGCTGGCTGGCCCCGGTCCTGCTGCTGCTGGCCCGCATCGCGCAGGGGATGAGCCTCGGCGGTGAGGTCTCCAACGCCTCGGCGTACCTGGCCGAGATCGCTCCGCCGTCGCGGCGCGGCCGTTACTCGGCGTTCTTCTACATCTCCACCGGGACCGCGCTGCTGGCGGCCTCGCTGATGGGGGTGCTGCTCACCAGCGTGCTCGACCAGGCCCAGCTGGAGTCCTACGGCTGGCGGATCGCCTTCGGCGTGGGCGGGCTGCTGGGTCTGGTCGGCATGTGGCTCCGCCGGTCGCTGGCCGAGACCGACCAGTTCGAGGAGAACGCGGCCAAGGCGCGGGCGACGAAGAACCCGCTCCTGCAGACCATCCGGCACCACCCGCGGGCGGTGCTGCAGCTGTGCGCGTTCACGCTGCTGTCGACGCTGTCCTACTACACGTTCTTCAGCGCGCTGACCCCGTTCGCGATCAACTTCCGCGGCGCCGACGGCAACGACGTGTTCATCGCGCTGTCGGTCGGCACGGCGCTGTTCGTCGCGCTCTGCTACCCCCTCGGCGCGCTGTCGGACCGGATCGGCCGCAAGCCGCAGATGCTGGTCTGGTCGGGGGCGATGGCGGTGCTCACCGTGCCGCTGTCGTTCCTGGTGCAGGACGACCTGTTCTCGCTGGTCGTGGTGTTCTGCGTGGGCCTGGGCCTCTACGCGATGATGGCGTCGCTGGCGCCGGCGGTGATGAGCGAGCTGTTCCCGACCGAGCTGCGGGCCACCGGCATCGGCTCCTGGTACAACCTCACGGTCGCCCTCTTCGGCGGCACCGCGCCGCTGGTCATCACTGCGCTGTCCGACGCCGGGCACCCGGTCTTCTTCTTCGCCTACGTCGCGGTCGCCGCGGCCGTCGCGTTCGGCGTCATCCTGACGTTGAAGGAGACCAAGGGCACCGAGCTCACCTGAGGCCCCTCAGGGCCGGTGCGCCCGGCGGGTCGACGTGACCTCCCGATGCCCGGCGGCCCCCCTCAGGCCGAGCGTCGTCGTCGTCGCACACCGATGACGAGGAGGACACCGTGGACGCACTCTGGGGACCGGGGACCGAGGCCGAGCTGGCCTACCGCCGCGAGCAGCTGGCGCGCACCGCCCGCCGGCAGCGCCCCGCGCGGGGCCGCTGGCCGTTCGGGCGCCGCTGAGGCGTGTCGGAGGGGCGTGCCACGATCCCGGACGTGCCGCAGTGGGTGGAGGTCCCCCTCGTCGGCCGGGCCGACGAGCTCGCCCGGCTGACCGAGCACGTCGAGCGCGCCCGCGCGGGCCGGCCGTCGGCCGTGCTGGTGGCGGGGGACGCCGGGGTGGGCAAGAGCCGGCTGCTGGCCGCCGTCGAAGACGTGGCCCGCGACCGGGGCATGCGGGTGCTCACCGGCCACTGCCTGGACCTCGGCGACGTGGGGCTGCCCTACCTGCCCTTCGTCGACCTGCTCCGCCCGCTGCGCGAAGAGCTGCCGGCCGGGCACCCGGCCCTGGTGCCGCTGCTCGGCGCGCCCGGCGACGCACCGGCCGAGGGCGGCCGGCTGCCGCTGTTCGAGGCGGTCGCCGCGCTGCTCGGTGAGCTCGCGGCCCGGCAGCCGCTGCTGGTGGTGCTGGAGGACCTGCACTGGGCCGACCGGTCCAGCCGCGACCTGCTGCGCTACCTCCTCACCCGGCTGGTCGCCGAGCCCGTGCTGGTGCTGGCCAGCTACCGCAGCGACGACCTGCACCGCCGGCACCCGCTGCGCCCGCTGCTGGCCGAGCTCGTCCGGCTGCCCGGCGTCGAGCGGCTCGACCTGCCGCCCCTGCCCGACCCCGACCTGGCCGCGCTGGTCCGCGCGGTCGCCGCCGGCGCGGGCGGGGTGCCCGAGCGGCTGGTCGACGACGTCGTGGCCCGGGCCGAGGGCAACGCGTTCTACGCCGAGGAGCTGCTGGCCGCCGGCAGCCGGGGCGGCGAGCTGCCGTGGGCGCTGTCGGAGGTGCTGCTGGCCCGGGTCGAGGAGCTGGGCCCGGCCGCGCAGCAGGTGCTCCGGGTGGCCGCGGTCGTCGGCCGGCGGGTGCGGCACGACCTGCTCGCCGCGGTGGCGGGCCTGCCCGACGCCGACCTGGACGCCGCGCTCGCCGAGGCCGTGCACCGGCACGTGCTGGTCGTCGACCCCGACGGCCGGCTGCGGTTCCGGCATGCCCTGCTGCGCGAGGCGGTGCTGGCCGACCTGCTCCCCGGCGAGCGCACCCGGGTGCACGCCGCGGTCGCCGCCCGGCTGCGCGCCGACGGCACCGGCACGGCCGCCGAGCTCGCCCACCACGCCCGGGAGAGCAACGACCTGCCCGGCGCCTTCACCGCCGCGCTCACCGCCGCCGGCGAGGCCACCGCCGTCGGGGCCCCGGCCGAGGCGCTGCAGCAGCTGGAGGCGGCGCTCACGCTGTGGCCCGCGGTGCCCGACCGGCACGCCGGGGTGCCCGACGGCGAGGTCGGCCTGCTGCTGCGCGCCGCGACCGCCGCCCGGGCGGCGGGGGAGCTGCACCGGGGCATCGCCCTGCTGCGCTCGGCCCGCGACCTGGCCCCCGCCGACCCGTACCTGGCGGGGCGGGTGCAGTACACGCTGGCCCAGGCCCTGGTCCGGGTCGACGACCTCGCCGGTGCCGAGGCGGCCAGCGCCGCGGCGCTGGAGCTGGTGCCGGCGCAGCCGCTCACCGCCGACCGGGTGTGGGCCACGGCCACCCGGGCCCGCACGGCGTGGTCGGTCGACGGCGACCCCGAGGTGGCCCGGGCGGCGGCGCTGGAGGCCCTGGCCGGCGCCGAGCAGCTGGGCCTGGAGAGCGCCTGGTCGGACACGATGATCTCGCTGGCCCGGATGACCGACGAGGGCGACCCGGCCGCGCGCACCGCCGACCTGGTCGAGGCGCTGCAGCGTGCCCGGCGGGCCGGTGACCTCGACGTCGAGCTGCGGGCGGCGTTCAACCTGGCCACCATCGCCTACGAGTCGGGCGACCTCGCGGCGACCGTGGCGCACGCCGGCCCCGCCCTGGCCCGGGCCGCCGCGCTGGGCGCCGGCTGGAGCTTCTACGCCGCCGAGCTGCGCTACCTGCAGGTGCTGGCCCAGCTGCACGCCGGTCACTGGGACGCGGCGCTGGCCACCGCCGACGAGCTGGCGCGGGTGCCCGACACCGCCGCGCACGTGCGCGTCGCCGGGCTGCACGTCGCCATCGGGCGGGGGGCCGACGTGCGCGAGCAGGTCGACCAGGCCTGGGCGGTGGGGGACCGGCTGGGCCACGCGGCGCTGGTGCTGACCGCGGGCAGCGCGGCCGTCGAGCTGGCCGGCTGGCGCGCGGACCCCACCGCGTCGGTGGCCGCCGTCGAGCGGACGGTCCGGCGGCTGCGCGAGATCTGGCCGCTGGACTTCCTGGTCGCGGTGCGGCTGGTCGCGGTCGCCCTGGGCCCGGTCGCCGACGCGGCCGTCGCGGCCCGGGTGGCCGGTGACGAGGAGACCGCCCGGCGGTGGACGGCGGCGGGGGAGCGGGTGCTCGGGCCGGCCCGGGAAGCGCAGGCGCTGTTCGCCGAGCACGTCGGCGAGGTCGACGTCGAGGGCCGGGCCTGGGCGCTGCGGCTGGACGCCGAGGTGGCCCGGCTGCACGGCGCCGACGACGCCGCGTCGTGGGCGCGGGTGGGCGCGGCGTTCGGGCCGCAGCAGGTGTGGGAACGGGCGCGCTGCCGCTGGCGCGAGGGGGCGGCGCTGCTGGCCGCGGGTGACCGGGACGGTGCTGCCGGGCGGCTCCGCGCCGCGCACGAGGTCGCCGTCGCCCTCGGTGCCGGCCCGCTGCGCGCCCGGCTCGAGGCCCTGGCCCGGCGCGGCCGGCTCGACCTGGGCCCGGCCGGTGCCCGCCCGGCCGACCCGGCGGCGGTGTTCACCCCGCGCGAGGCCGAGGTGCTCGGCCGGGTGGCCGCCGGGTTGACCAACCGGCAGATCGGCGCCGAGCTGTTCATCAGCGAGAAGACGGTGTCGGTGCACCTGTCGCGGGTGCTGGCCAAGCTCGATGTCTCCGGGCGCACCGAGGCCGTCGCGGTGGCCGCCGAGCGCGGGCTGCTGCCGTGAGCCGGCTGCTCACCGCGCCCCTGTGGTGGGTGGTCGAGCGGGCCGAGGCCGGGCCCTACCTGCGCCGGGACGCGCAGCGGTTCACCGAGTGCCTGCCCCGCCCCGCCTGGGTGCAGCTGTCGCCGCGGGCCCGGTTCGGCCGGCTGGTGGTGCACCACCCGGAGTTCCGCTCGGTGGTGCACTACCGGCTCACCCCGCTGCCGCGGGCGGCGCGCTGGCTGCTGCGCCGCGCCTACCCGCCGCTGGCCTCGCTGCACATCGGTGCGCCGCACGTCGGGCCCGGGCTGTTCGTCGAGCACGGCTGGTCGACGGTGCTCACCGCCGCCTCGGTGGGGGAGGACTGCTGGGTCAACCAGGGCGTCACGGTGGGGCACACCGGCCGCGGCCAGCCGGTGATCGGTGACCGGGTGCGGCTGGGTGCCGGCGCGGTGGTGGTCGGCCCGGTGCGCATCGGCGACGGCGCGGTGGTCGGCGCCGGTGCCGTGGTGCGCTCCGACGTCCCCGCCGGTGCGGTGGTGGTGCCCCCGGAGGCGGTCCGCCTCCCTGGCGACCCGGGTCGGCAGGGAGCAGGGTGAGGACGTGACCGACGACGTCGTCCCCAGCCCGAGCGGGGTGCTCGTGCCCGCCTCGATCGACCCGTTCCACCGCGTGCTGCACCACGTGGCGCCGTCCGGGCTGGTGGGCGACACCGCGCAGACGTCCGGGATGCGCCGCCGGGAGGCCATCAGCGGCGCCACGGTCGGGGCGCGCCACCTCTGGATGGGCCAGACCCACGTGCCGGGCGCGACGAACTCCGGCAACCACCACCACGGCGCGTCCGAGACCGCGATCTACGTCGTCTCGGGCACCCCGCGGTTCGTGTTCCTGGACGTCGAGGGCGACCAGCCGGTGGAGCGGGTGGTGCAGACCGCGCCCGGTGACTACGTCTTCGTGCCGCCGTGGGTGCCGCACCGGGAGGAGAACCCCGACCCCGACACCGAGGCGGTCGTGGTGATCGCCCGGACCACCCAGGAGGCGGTCGTGGTCAACCTGGCCGGCCTGGACTGGTCGGAGGTCCGCATCCCGGGCTAGAGCATCGTGCGGAGGCGCTCCCGGCGCATGCGCAGGACGTCGACCGACGCGCTCGCCGAGGGCGGCCCGGGCACGGACTGGCGCAGTTGCGTGTGCACCACCGCGTGCGGCGTCGAGGTCTTGGCCGACACCCGGGACACCAGCCGGTTGATCTCGCGGCGCAGCTCCGCGGCGTCGCGCCAGCCGCTGGTCTCGAGCTCGTCGGGGTGGTCCTCGACCAGCATGAAGTCGCCGTCGTCGTGCTTGTGGCTGGCCGCGATCCGCAGCCGCAGCTCGTCGTCCCGCTTGGCCAGCAGCTCGGCGGTCTGCTCGGGGGTGAGCAGGCCGGGGATGCCCACGAACTCCTCGTCCTCGGCGGCCAGCGCGGTGGGCCGGTTGCCGGCGCCGGTGTGCGCGGTGCCGCCGTGCAGGACGTGGGCGAAGCGGGCGTCGGCCTCGAGCATCTCGTGCTGGGTCAGCGCACCCTCGCGGGGCTCCCGCGGCGGCAGGTCGAGCTCCTCGAGCTCGGCCTCCTCGGTCTTCCGCGGCGGCGGCATGACGTGGTTGCGCTGCTCCTCCATCGACGCGGCCAGCGCGAGCAGCGGCCGGACGGCGGGCAGGAAGACCGTCGCGGACTCCTGCGGGTCGCGGGCGCGCACGACGCGGCCGACGGCCTGGGCGAAGAACAGCGGCGTGCGGTAGGAGGTCATCCAGGCCAGCACGGCGGCGCGGGGGATGTCGACGCCCTCGGAGACCATGCGCACGCAGACCGCGATCCGGGCCGAGCCGGTGGCGAACCGCTCGATCTTCTTCGACGCCTTGGGGTCGTCGGAGAGGATCAGCTCGGGGGCCTTGCCGGTGATCCGCCGGACGATGCGGGCGTAGGCGCGGGCGTCGTCCTGGTCGGAGGCGAGCACGAGGCCGGCGGCGTCGGGCATGCCGTGCTCGCGCAGGTGGGTGATGCGCTCGTCCATGGCGGCGATGACGTGCGGCACCCACTGGCCCTTGGGGTCCAGCACGGTGCGCCAGGCGGCCATCTCGACGCTCTTGGTGCCGGCCTCGGTGAGCGAGGCGGCGACCACCTCGCCGGCGGAGTTCCGCCAGCGCGCGGTGCCGGTGTAGGCGGCGAACACGACGGGCCGGACGACGCTGTCGGCCAGCGCCTCCTTGTAGCCGTAGGTGTAGTCGGCGCGGGAGGCCAGGCCCACGCCGCGCTCGCCGTCGTCGGCCTCGAAGGTGTCCTCCTCGTACCGGACGAAGGGGATGCGCTCGTCGACCTTGGTGCGGAAGGGGGTCCCGGTCAGGCACAGCCGGCGGGCCACCATGCCGAAGGCGTCGGCCACGGCCTCGCCCCAGGACAGGCCGTCGCCGGCGTGGTGGATCTCGTCGAGGATGACCAGCGTCTTGACCGCGGTGGCCCGGGCGGCGTGCAGCATCGGCTTGCCGGCGACCTGGGCGTAGGTGGTCACGTAGCCCTGGGTGCCCGCGCGGACCGGGCCGACGGCGTTGGTCAGACCGGGGTCCAGGACGATGCCGGCGCGGTCGGCGGCGTCGGCCCACTGCAGGCGCAGGTGGTCGGTCGGGGCGACGACGACGACGCGGGCGACCTCGCGGCGCTGCAGCAGCCGGGCGGCCAGGGTGAGGGCGAAGGTGGTCTTGCCGGCGCCGGGGGTCGCGGTGACCAGGAAGTCCTTGGGGAAGGTCTCCTCGTAGCGCTCGAGGGCCTCCTGCTGCCACGCGCGGAGGGGGCGTGCGCCGGCTGCGTACATCGGTGCGGGGGAGGCCATGGCGTCGTCCATCGTGACCCACGCGGAGGCGACACGCCCAGGCCGGGTTGCCCTTCGCGTGCCGGCCGCCGTCGTGTAGAGGCCCGGTCGGCGGGCCGCTGAGCTGCGGGTTCGCGGATGATCTCCGTCCGGGTGTGGCCCACGTCTCGGCCGCGCCGGACCGTTCCGTCCCATCCGTCCCGCGAGCCGTCACCGAGCGCACGACTGCGGTGGTCACCCGGCCCCGGTGACCACCGCAGTCGTGCCCTCGACGTCAGTCGGAGGGCTCGTCCACCCAGTCGGGGCCGTTGACCTCGCCGCGGCCGGCCAGGTCGGCGGCGTCGACGATGGTGTAGGCGTAGCCCTGCTCGGCGAGGAAGCGCTGCCGGTGGGCGGCGTACTCGCTGTCGAGGGTGTCGCGGCTGACCACGGTGTAGAAGTGCGCCTGCCGGCCGTCGGCCTTCGGGCGGAGCACCCGGCCCAGCCGCTGCGCCTCCTCCTGACGCGACCCGAACGTCCCCGACACCTGGACGGCGACGGCTGCCTCGGGCAGGTCGATGGAGAAGTTCGCGACCTTGGAGACGACCAGCGTCTTGATCTCCCCGGCGCGGAAGGCGTCGAAGAGCTTCTCCCGCTCCCGGTTGGTGGTCGACCCCTGGATGACCGGGGCGTCCAGCGCCTGGCCGAGGTCCTCGAGCTGGTCGAGGTAGGCACCGATGACCAGCTTCTGCTCGTCGGGGTGTCGGTCCAGCACCCGGCGGATCACCGGCAGCTTCGACGACGCCGTGGCCGCGATGCGGTAGCGCTCCTCGGGCTCCGCGACCGCGTAGGTCATCCGCTCCTCGTCGTCGAGGGACACCCGCACCTCGATGCACTCGGCCGGGGCGATGTAGCCCTGCGCCTCGATGTCGCGCCACGGTGCGTCGTACCGCTTGGGGCCGATGAGGGAGAACACGTCGTCCTCCCGGCCGTCCTCGCGCACCAGGGTGGCGGTCAGCCCCAGCCGCCGGCGGGACTGCAGGTCCGCGGTGAGCCGGAAGATCGGCGCCGGCAGCAGGTGCACCTCGTCGTAGACGATCAGGCCCCAGTCCTGCGCGTCGAAGAGGTCCAGGTGCCGGTACTCGCCCTTCCGGCGGGTGGTGATCACCTGGTAGGTCGCGATGGTGACCGGACGGATCTCCTTGCGCTCGCCGGAGTACTCGCCGATCTCGTCCTCGGTCAGCGACGTGCGGGCGATGAGCTCGCGCTTCCACTGCCGGCCGGCGACGGTGTTGGTGACCAGGATCAGCGTGGTCGCCTTCGCCTCGGCCATCGCCGCGGCACCGACCAGGGTCTTGCCGGCCCCGCAGGGCAGCACGACGACGCCGGACCCGCCGGCCCAGAACCCGTCGACGGCGGCCTGCTGGTAGTCGCGCAGGTGCCAGTCGGCCTGGTCGAGCTCGATCGGGTGCGCCTGGCCGTCGACGTAGCCCGCGAGGTCCTCGGCGGGCCAGCCGACCTTGAGCAGCGCCTGCTTGAGCCGGCCGCGCTCGGAGGGGTGCACGGCGATCGTGTCGTCGTCGATGCGGGCGCCCAGCATGGGGGCGACCTTCTTGCTGCGGGAGACCTCGGTGAGCACGGCCCGGTCGGTGGTGGTGAGCACCAGCCCGTGCACCGGGTTGTTCGACAGGGTCAGCCGGCCGAAGCGGTCCATCGTGTCGGCGACGTCGACCAGCAGCGCGTGCGGCACCGGGTAGCGGCTGTAGCGCACCAGGGCGTCGACGACCTGCTCGGCGTCGTGGCCGGCGGCGCGGGCGTTCCACAGCGCGAGCGGCGTCACCCGGTAGGTGTGCACGTGCTCGGGGCTGCGCTCCAGCTCCGCGAACGGGGCGATCGCGGCCCGGCACTCCTTGCTCTGCGGGTGGTCGACCTCCAGCAGCAGGGTCTTGTCGGACTGCACGATCAGGGGTCCGTCGCTCACGTCTCTCCTCCGCGTTCGGCCGTCACGAAGGTAACCGCGGGCGCCGACAGGACCTTCCCGCCGCAGGTCAGACCCAACCGGTGCGGCGCAGCGGGGGCTGCTCGCCGCCGGGCTTGACCGCCAGCACCTGGTCCACCCCCATCGCGCCGGACTCGAAGGCCAGCGCGCAGGCGGCCATGTACAGCCGCCACACCCGCGCCCGGCCCTCGGTGCTGGCGGCCACGGCGTCGTCCCAGTGCTCCTCGAGGTTGCGCACCCAGGCGCGGAGGGTGAGCGCGTAGTGCCGGCGCAGCGCCTCGACGTCGACGACCTCCAGACCACCGGCCTCGATCGCGCCGACCATGGTGCCCAGCGGCAGCAGCTCGCCGTCGGGGAAGACGTAGCGGGCGATGAAGGTGTCCTCGTCCCAGCCGGTCTCCCCGGCGTTCCAGGCGATGGCGTGGTTGAGCAGCCGCCCACCCGGGCGCAGCAGCGCGACCAGCTGGTCGACGTAGTCGCCCAGCCGCGCCCGGCCGACGTGCTCGGCCATCCCGATCGAGCTGATCGCGTCGAACGGGCCGTCGGCGACCTCCCGGTAGTCCTGCACCCGGATCTCGACCTTGTCGGTCAGCCCGGCCTCGGCGACCCGCTTGCGGGCCAGCGTGGCCTGCTCCTCGGAGATGGTGATGCCGACGACGGTCGCGCCGTACCGCCCGGCGGCGTGGATGGCCATCGAGCCCCAGCCGCAGCCGACGTCCAGCAGCCGCGCACCCTTGGTGAGCCCCAGCTTGCGGCAGACCAGGTCGAGCTTGGCCTCCTGCGCCGCGTCCAGGCCGGTGTCGGGGGAGTCCCAGACCGCGCAGCTGTAGACCATCGAGGGGCCCAGCACGAGCTCGTAGAAGTCGTTGCCCACGTCGTAGTGGTGGGCGATCGCGGCGGCGTCCCGCCGTCGGCTGTGCCGCAGCCCGTGGCCGCCGAGGTCGGCCTCCTCCGCGGGCGGCTCGGGGTCGCGGCCCAGGCCGCCCAGGCCCGCCACCGTGCGCAGCAGGGCCAGCCGCTCGGCTCCCGACAGCGGCCGCATCGGGCCGGTCTCGGCCAGCCGGCCGGCGGAGCTCAGCGCGGCGAAGGTGTCGAAGACGTCGTCCTCGATGTCGATGTCCCCGGAGACGTAGGCCCGGCCCAGGCCGAGCTGGCCGGGGGACCACAGCAGTCGGCGCAGCGCCCGCCGGTCCCGGACGGCGACCACCGGTGCACCGGCCGGGCCGGACAGGGAGCCGTCCCAGCCCCGCAGCCGCACGGGGAGCCGGTCGCTCCCGAGCACCGTCCCCAGCACCGTCGCCAACCGGTCCGCGACCGTTCGTCCCTGCGCCATGACCCACCGCCACATTCGTTGCCTCGACCAACTACTGGCTCAAGCGTGCCGGGGCGCCGCGTGTTCCAGGGTGGACCCGGGGGTCGGCGCTGGCTACCGTCCGGACGTGCTCCGGACCCGGTTCCGCGCCGCCCTCGCCGTGCTCGTCCTCGCCGTGCTGGCCGCCACCGCCCTCGCCGTGGCCGAGGCCGTCGGCGCCTTCCCGACCACCGGGGAGCGCCTCTCGGCGCTGCTGTGGCTGGCCGGCTGGGTGCTGCTGGCCTGGGGCGCGGTGCTCGGGGTCGCCACGCTGGTCCGGCTGCTCCGGGCGGGCAGGCGCACCGACGCCGCGCTGGCCGCACTGGGTCTCGCGTGCCTCCTGCTCGTCGCGGTCCTGCACCCGCTGGCCGGCAGCGGCGGCGCCGCTGCCTGAGCCGGGCGGGGCCGCGGGTCAGGCCTCGTCGACCAGGTCGACCGAGGTGATCCGGTGCACGGCGAAGGTGCGCTGCTCACCCCTGCCCTCGTCGAAGCCGGACAGGAAGCCCCCGCCGAGGGTCAGCGGCTGCACGGTGCGCCGGCTGCCCGAGCCCTGGGCGTCGACGTAGCCCAGCCACACCGGCAGCTGCTCGCGCACCGCCCGCGACAGCAGCTCCAGCGTGCTCGCCGTCGTCACGCCCGGGACCTGGCGGGCCGGGTCGGTGCGGCGGGCGGCCAGCGCGGCGTCCCCGGCCCGGATCTCCCGCACGGTCGCCTCGACCTCCTCGGGCCCGAGCGGACGCGGCCCCGTGGCGGGCCGGCTGCCCGGCCGCGCGGTCGCCCGGGGCCGCCCGGCCGGCCGGGTGAGGACGGCGCCGCCCGCGGACTCCCCGGCGGGTGCGTAGCCGGCCGACCGCAGCACCTCGAGCACCTCGTCGGCGGGCAGCCCGCTGACCAGCACCCCGGGGGCCAGCCGGCGCAGCTCCGCCCGCGCGGTGCGCTTGTCCGACAGCACCTGGGACAGCAGGCCGTGGTCGTCGCTGCGCACGTAGGCCTCGATCGCCCCGACCCGCAGCCGGCCGTGCTGGCGCGCGACGTCGTCGACGAGGTAGTCCAGCGCCTGGGGCACCGGGGTGCGCGAGGCCCGGGCGAAGAAGTCGTGCAGCTCGGCGGCCGACCAGCCCGAGTCCAGGGCCCGCCGCACGCTGCCGTCGGTCACCCGGAACACGGTCGCGCCGCCGGAGGACTCCACGTCGGCGACGACGGCCAGGGTGCGGGCCAGCTCGGCGACCAGCGGCCCGGGCGCGACCAGGGACAGGTCGGGCTGGGCGAGCACGTGGTCGACCGGGTCGGGCAGCAGCCCGCGCATGCCCTCGGCCGCGCCCTCCTCGCCACCGGCCAGCAGCCCGCGGCCCCCCGACGTGAGCCCACCCCCGACCACGACCCCCAGCCGCTCGGCCTCCTCGACCAGCGCCGGCACCAGCACGAACCGGTCGGCCCGCCGCGGGCTCTGCCAGCGCAGCAGCTCCAGCAGGTCGTCGGTGGCCAGGCCCCGGCCCGGGCCCAGCTCGCCGAGGGTGGCCAGCAGGGTGCGCCGGATCGCCGGGACGGTGTGCCGCACGACGTCGGGGGAGAGCACGTTGACCGCCTTGCCGGCCAGGTCGCGCTGCCCGACCAGCGAGATGACCCGCAGGGTGTCCAGCCACCCGGCCGCCAGCAGCGCCCACCGCTCGGGCAGCGGCTGCTCGCGCCACGTGTCGAACTCCCGGCTGGGCAGCCACTCGTCGCGGTGCGGTCCGCCCAGGTCCAGCAGGCCGGCGGCGTGGGCGACCTCGATGTGGAAGGCGACCGCCCGCTCGTCGACCCCCAGCGCCTTCGCCAGCCGCTTCTGGTCCCGGATGGCCATGCCGCCGCTGCGCAGCAGCCCGGCCGGGTCCTCCTCCAGCGCGGACAGCAGCTCGCCCACCCGGCCCACCGTCTCCAGGGCCGCACCGGCCCCCCGCCGGTCGACGACGTCCGGGTCGCGCTGGGCGGTGGGGGGCTCCGGCCGGCTGCGCACCGGGCCGAGGGGCTGGTCCCCGCGCAGCGCCAGCCCGTACTGCCGCGGCAGCTCGACGTTCGCGGCGTCCACCCGGGTCAGCAGACCGCGGCGGAGCAGCCGGCGGGCGGGGCTGTCCGGCGAGCTGCCCGAGTGGTCCACCGGCAGCCGGCCCAGCGGGTTCTCCCCGGCCAGGGCCACCAGCACGGCGCGCTCGTCGTCGTCCACCCCGGCCAGGTCGCCGGCGACGTCCGACGGCGGGGGCGTGCGCGGCCGGCCCAGCCCGGCCGGGTAGCGCACCGCACGGCGGACCGGCTCGGGTGCGTGCAGCACGTCGTCGCCCCACAGCAGCGCGCGGTCGGTGAGCAGCGCCACCGCCTCCTCGACGGGGGCGCCGGGCAGGGCGGCGGCCAGCTCGCCCCGGGTGAGGCCGTCGCCGGGGGCCAGCAGCACCGCGTCGAGCACCTGCAGGGTGCCGGCGTCCAGCTCGTCCAGCGCGCGGTCCACCGACACCGGGACGGCCAGGCGGGTGGCCAGGCCCACCACGTCGGAGGGCGCGGGCCGGGCGGTGTCGGGGCGCAGCGCCAGGAGGGTGCCCAGCTGCTCGTCGGTGCGGGTGCGCAGCCAGGCGCCGAGCGTGGCGGGGGCCGGGGCGCCCTCGGTCGTGGACATCCGCTCCACGCTACGACGCGGGCGGGATGACAGCATCGCGTGCGTGCCCGGCGCCCTCGACGACCCGCAGACCCGCGCCGCCCTGGCCGCCACCCGCGCCGGTGCGCTGCGCTGGCTGGCCGGGGGAGCGGTCGCGCTGGTGCTGGCCGTGCTGCTCGCCGTCGCCACCGTGCAGGCGGCGTCCGGCGGCGGCACCCGGCTGCCCTTCGCCGGCCTCGTCGTCGTGGCGCTGGTGCTCGGCGGCGTCGCCGCCCTCGTCGCCGGGGCGGGGTCGCTGCTGCGGGTGACCACCTGGACCCGCGCGCTGGCCGGCACGCCCTGGCGGGCCGGCACGCTGCGCATCGCCGGCCCGGCCACGCTGCGGGTCGCCACACCGGACGGCGACGTCGACCTGCGGCTGCAGTCGACGACCATCTGGCGCACCCGGGCCGTGCAGGCCCTGGACGAGCGCGAGGTGCAGGTCGCCGAGGTCGGCCGCGACCGCTGGGTGCTCACCGCCGACGGCGCCGGCACCCTCTACGGGGCCCGCCGGCCCTAGTCGGCGTCGGTGTGGGCCACGTGCCGCAGCTGGCCCCAGATGAGCACCACGAACACCGCCGACCCGGCGAAGGCGAACCAGAACGGCCCGGTCACCGAGGTCTGCTGGGCGACGACCCCGCCCACGCCCGAGCCGATGACCAGCCCGCCGAACGTGCCGACGAGGTTCACGCTGCCCACCCGGCCCTGCAGGTGCCGCGGCACGGCGCGCTGCCGCACGGTGACCGACGTCGTCCCCCAGACGAAGGCGTGCGCGCCGAAGACGACGAACACCGGCATCGCCACCCAGGGGCTGGTGGTCAGCGCCAGGGCCAGGTGGGTCAGGGTCTCCACGACCAGCCCGACCCGCATCAGGTTGCCCAGGCTGACCCGCCGGGTGATCCAGCCGTAGGCCGCGACGCCGGCGATGCCGCCGACGGCCTGCGCCGTGGTCACCAGCCCGAAGCCGACCTCGCCGAGCCCGAGCCGCTCGGTGGCGTAGAGCACCAGCACCGACCACGCGGCCCCGAACGTCACGTTGAACACGAAGATGGTGAGCACCAGGGTGCGGACGGCGGCGTGGTGCACCACCCACCGGAACCCCTCGGCGATCTCGTGGTGCACCGGCCGGCGCTCCGCCGGCTCGGCCGGGGGCAGCACGATCCGCGACACCAGCACCGCGCCCAGGGCCACCAGCACGGCCACCGCGCCGAACGCCCACGCCGCGCCGACGGTGAACAGCGCCGCCCCCAGCGGCGGCCCGGCCAGCTGGTTGACCGTGACGAAGCCGGTCGTCATCCGGGCGTTGCCGACCGCCAGGTCGTCGCGGTGCACCAGCGTGGGCAGCAGGGTCTGCGCCCCGTTGTCGGCGAACACCTCCGCGGTGCCGAGCACGAACAGCGCGGCCAGCAGCGCCCCGATCGTGACCAGGTCGGTGGCCACGGCCAGGGTGAGGACGGCGAGCACCCCGGCGCGCAGCAGGTCGACCACCACCACGAGCAGGCGCCGGTCCACCCGGTCGGTCACCGCCCCGGCGACCAGGCCGAACAGCAGCGGCGGCAGCCACTGCACGCCGGCGGCCAGCGACACCAGGAACGGGTCCCGGGTCAGCGAGGCGACCAGCAGGGGGCCCGCCGCCAGCGCGATGCCGTCGCCGAGGTTCGACGTCCACGAGGAGGCCAGCAGCCAGCGGAAGCCGGTGCCCAGCCGGGCCGGCACCACGGTCTCCACGATGCGGCCCACGGGGAGCAGACCCTAGGCGGGCGCGGGCCAGGTCGCACGCAGGTTGCGGCCGGGCTGGCGTGGGTGCCGGGCGGCGCGGTTGGATGCGGGACGATGGGCCCGAGCGCCGGCGGGACGCCGGCCACGACGGCAGGAGTGCGCCATGGCCAAGAAGAACCCCAAGACCGCCCACCTCGTCGAGCCCACCTGGGGCCAGTCCGTGGACGGCGGCCCGCCGCTGACCGAGCTGATCAGCGAGATGACCGGGTCGCTGTCGCCCTTCGGCGAGGACCACTCCTTCCCGCTGCCGGTCGAGCGGCTGCGCTACGCCCACCCGACCGACAAGCCCAACCGGGCCGGGGTCCAGCTGCGCCCCGAAGAGCGGGCATGACCGCCCCCGCGCTGCCGTCCTACACCAGCGGGACCGGGACGGTCCCCCTGCTGGGCGACACCATCGGGGCCAACCTGGACCGGACGGCAGCGCGGGTCGGCGAGCACGAGGCGCTCGTCGAGTGCGCCACCGGCCGCCGCTGGACCTACCCGCAGCTGGTGGCCGACGTCGACGCCTTCGCCCTCGGCCTGCACGCCCTCGGCGTCGCCCGGGGCGAGCGGGTCGGCATCTGGGCGCCCAACTGCGCCGAGTGGGTGTTCGTGCAGTACGGCACCGCCAAGCTCGGCGTCGTCCTGGTCAACATCAACCCGGCCTACCGCACGCACGAGCTGTCCTACGTGCTGCAGCAGGCCGGCATCTCCGTGCTGGTCGCCGCGCCGGAGTTCAAGACCAGCGACTACCGCGCGATGGTGGCCGAGGTCCGGGACGAGTGCCCGGCCCTGCGCGAGGTGCTCTTCCTGGGGGACCCCGAGTGGGACCGGCTGATGGCCGCCGGCCGGGCCGCCGACCGCGGGTTCCTCGCCGAGCGCGAGGCCGAGCTCAGCGCCGACGACCCGATCAACATCCAGTACACCTCGGGGACGACGGGCTTCCCGAAGGGCGCCACGCTCACCCACCACAACCTGCTCAACAACGGGTTCTTCGTCGGCGAGGGCTGCGGCTACACCGAGGCCGACCGGGTGTGCATCCCGGTGCCCTACTACCACTGCTTCGGCATGGGCATGGGCAACATCGGGGCCACCTCCCACGGGTCCACGATGGTCATCCCGGCGCCGGGCTTCGACCCCGCGCTCACCCTGCAGGCGGTGCAGGACGAGAGGTGCACCTCGCTGTACGGCGTCCCCACCATGTTCATCGCCGAGCTCGCGCTGACCGACTTCGCCTCCTACGACCTGTCCAGCCTGCGCACCGGGATCATGGCCGGCTCACCCTGCCCGGTGGAGGTGATGAAGCGGGTCGTCGACGAGATGGGCATGGCCGAGGTGACCATCGCCTACGGCATGACCGAGACCTCCCCGGTCTCCACCCAGACCGGCGCCGACGACGACCTGGACCGCCGCACCTCCACCGTCGGGCGCACCCACCCGCACCTGGAGAGCAAGGTCGTCGACCCCGAGACCGGGCTGACCGTGCCCCGCGGCACCCCCGGCGAGCTGTGCACCCGCGGCTACTCGGTGATGCTCGGCTACTGGGACGCCCCCGAGAAGACCGCCGAGGTCATCGACGCCGCCCGCTGGATGCACACCGGCGACCTCGCGGTGATGGACGCCGAGGGCTACCTCAACATCGTCGGCCGGATCAAGGACATGGTCATCCGCGGCGGGGAGAACGTGTACCCCCGCGAGATCGAGGAGTTCCTCTACTCCCACCCCGACATCGCCGACGTGCAGGTCATCGGGGTGCCCGACGCCAGGTACGGCGAGGAGCTGATGGCCTGGGTGCAGCTGCGCGCCGGTGCCCCCGAGCTCACCGCCGAGGCGCTGCGGGAGTTCTGCGCCGGGAAGCTGGCGCACTTCAAGGTGCCCCGCTACGTCAAGGTCGTCGACGGGTTCCCGATGACGGTCACCGGCAAGGTGCGCAAGGTCGAGATGCGGCAGGTGTCCACCGAGGAGCTCGGCCTGGCCGAGGTCGTCACCGCCTGACCTCAGCCAGCCTTCGTGCGGGGGGCCAGCCGGGTGATGACCTTGGACAGCAGGTTGCCCACCACCACCCAGACGATGGCGGCGATCAGCGCGTTCACCGTCTCGGCGATCTTGGGGTCCTCGGGGGTGAACAGGTCGCGGGTGAAGGCGCCCAGGTCGTCGCGCACGCCGGCGGTGAACTCCACGATCGGGTTGGCCGGGTTGGCCTCGAAGAGCACGAACACCGCGTACAGCACGATCAGCCCGCCCACGACCGAGGACACCAGCCGGACGGCGGCGGCGATCGAGGTGACGACGCGGGACGCAGCGTTGCGGGCAGCCATGGCGGGCATCGTCGCATCCCCCGCCGAGTCCGGACTACTCGCCGGTAACCCAGCGGCCCGACCCGCCCCCAGCGGCTAGCCTGGGACGGCGCGGTCCGGCCGGTCCGCGTCCGACGCGGAGCGAGGGATCGACGTGCCCAGCGGCAAGGTGAAGTGGTTCAACCCGGAGAAGGGCTTCGGCTTCCTCTCCCAGGAGGGTGGACCCGACGTGTTCGTGCACAAGGACGCGTTGCCCGCCGGCATCCCCGAGCTCAAGCCCGGCCAGCGGGTCGAGTACGGCATCGTCGCCGGCCGCCGCGGCGACCAGGCCCTGCAGGTGACCGTCCTGGACCCGCTGCCCTCGGCCGTCGCGGGCACCCGCACGAAGCCCGACGACCTGGTCCCGATCATCGAGGACCTCATCCGGCTGCTCGACGGCGTCGGCAACGGCCTGCGGCACGGCCGGCACCCCGACCGGCAGGCCGCCGCGAAGATCGCCGCGGTGCTGCGCGCCGTCGCCACCGACCTCGAGGGCTAGCCCGTCGGGGCCGCGGGGTCGGTGCCGGCGTCCTCGCCGGAGCGGATGAACCCGACCGGCCAGGCCCCCGACAGCCCGCTGCACGAGCTGTCCTGCGAGTCCTCGACGACCACCAGGTAGTAGGCCGGCGGCACCGCGTCGGAGCTGTTGATCCCGGTGAAGGTCGGGGTGTCCTCGGGGACGTCGACCTCGCCGAGCAGGTCCTGCAGCTGGTCGTCGTAGACCTGCACGCTCCAGCCCTGCCGGGCGACCGCGTCGGGCACGGTGAGCGAGATGGTGGAGTCCGGCTGCACCTCGATCACCGGCGGGGTGCCGGCGTAGCGCTCCCCGGTGCCGTCCAGGCAGTACTGGGAGGGCTGCACCGTGACGTCCTGCCCGCCGCTCTGCACGCGCACCGTGGGTGGCGGGCCGCCCTGCTCGGCGGCGCCGCTGCTCCCGCCGGCGCCGCACCCGGCCACCAGCGCCAGGACGGCGACCCCACCGGACGCCGTCGTGCCCACCCTGGTCATGCCCGCTCCCACCCCGTCGTCCGCCCCCGGCCCCGGCTGGGGCGGCGGTGGTGCCCCAGCCAAGCAACCAGACCTGTGGCCACCACCAGCAGCCCCGCCGTCACCCCGAACGCCAGCACCGGGAGGGTCGCCGGCAGCGCGATCCCCAGCCCGCCGCCGAGCACCCAGGCCAGCTGCAGCAGGGTCTCCGAGCGGGCGAACGCCGAGGCGTGCTGCGCGCCGGGCACGTCGCGCTGGATGATCGCGTCCAGCGACACCTTGCCCAGCCCCGCGGCCAGCGCCGCCACCCCGGCGGTCACCGCCAGCAGCGCCACCGAGAAGAACACCGCCGCCGCCACCGCGGTCACCACCGCGACCACCGTGGACCACAGCACCAGGGTGTCCGGCGTCGCCCGGTGCAGGCGGGAGCCGATCGCCGTCCCCACGAAGCTGCCCACCCCGGCCGCGCCCGCGACCGCACCCAGCGCCAGGGTGCGCTCCCAGCCGCCGGGCACCTGGGCCTGGACCAGGAACGCCGCGTAGATGGTCAGGAACCCGCCGAGCACCCGCATGAGCGCGGCGCTGCGCAGTGCGTCGACGACCGGACCGGCGACCCGCGGCCGCCCCCGGCGCCCGGGCACCGGGATCTCCATCGTGGTGGTCAGCAGGTCGCTGGCCTCCTCGCCGGCCGGGACGTCGACGTGCTGCGGCAGCCGCAGGGCCAGCGCGCCGGCGGCGGTGAACACCGCGGCGGTGGCCCACAGCAGCGGCGGGAAGCCGGCCGAGGCCGCGATGCCGGCCCCGATGCCGCCGAACACCCCCGCGGTGACCAGCCCGAACACCGACGTCCGGGCGTTCGCGCTGGTCAGCGACATCGCCGGGGGCACCACGCGGGGGATCACCGCCGCCCGCAGCACGTTGTGCGCCTTGGACAGCACCAGGGCGCCCAGCGCCGCGGGGTAGAGCCAGAACCCGTCGAAGTTGGCCGCCATGACCAGGGCCAGCACCGCCCGGCCGACCAGGCTCGCGGCCATCGCCCAGCGCCGGCCGCGCTGCAGCCGGTCCAGCAGGGGACCCAGCAGCGGGGCGACGACGGCGAAGGGCGCCATCGTCACCAGCAGGTAGAGCGCCACGTTGCCGCGCTGCGCGTCGGTCGAGGCGGCGAAGAACAGGGTGCCGGCCAGGGACACAGCGATCATCGCGTCGCCGGCGGTGTGCAGGGCGTTGACCCACAGCACGTGCGCCAGGCCGCTGTCCCCGGCGCCGTCGGCCCGGCTGGCCGCGTTGACCCGCCGCACCGCGGCGACCGTCAGCTCCCGGGACCGGCGGGCCGCGACCCGGGTGACGGTCACCCTCGGCGGGCGCGCGCCCAGACCCGGGGACGGCGGCGCGGCCGGTCCCGGGGTCGGCGGGCGCCACGTCTGCGGTCCGGTCGGCGCGACCGGGTCGACCACGGTGGGGGAGTCGTCGCCGGGCACCTGCACCGGCCGGGTGGGGGTGCGCAGCGGCCCGGCGCCGGGCCGGTCCACCCGCGGGGGCCGGCCCCAGCGGCGGCGCGGCCGGATCACCACCGCCCCCTGCGGACGGGCCTGCCCACGCGTCCGCTCACGCGCCCCATGGTGCCGCACCCGGTGCTGCCCACCGCGGACCTCACCCGGGCGGGGTCACGGCCCCCACCGGCCCGGACCGTCGTGGGGCACCATGGAGGGCGTGTCCGAGCACCCGCCCACCGCGCCCAGCCCCGTGCCGTCCCCGTCCGACGTGCTGACCGCTGCCGTGGAGACCGCCCGGGCCGCGGCGGTCGAGGTCGCCGGCGCTGCGGACGAGGTCGGTGAGCACCTGGGCACCGCCCGCGAGGCCGTGCCCGACCAGGGTGTCCTCGGCGAGGTCCTCACCCACACCTTCGCCGCCGCGCTGCCCGGCTACACCGGCTGGCACTGGGCCGTCACCCTCGCCCACGTCCCCGGCGACGAGCACGTCACCGTCGACGAGGTCGTGCTGCTGCCCGGCGACACCGCGCTGCTGGCCCCGGCCTGGGTGCCCTGGCACGAGCGCATCCGCCCCGGCGACCTCTCCGTCGGCGACGTCCTCCCCGTCACCGAGGACGACCCGCGCCTGGTCCCCGCCTACCTCGCCGACGACGACGCCGCGTCCGACCCCGCGGGCATGGTCGTGGCCCAGGAGATCGGCATCGGCCGGGAGCGCGTGCTCTCCGTCGAGGGCCGCCGCGGCGCCCTCGCCCGCTTCCGCGGCGGTGAGTTCGGGCCCGGCTCCGCGATGGCCCGGCACGCCCCCGGCACGTGCGGTGACTGCGCGTTCCTCATGCCGCTGGCCGGGTCCGTGCGGCTCGAGCTCGGCGTCTGCGCCAACGAGTACGCCCCCGCCGACGGCCACGTCGTCACCACCGACCACGGCTGCGGCGCGCACAGCGAGGCCAACCTGGTCACCGCGGACACCAGCGAGATCCAGCTGACCCCGCTGTACAACACCGACACCTACGACTCGATCTGATCGTCGCGCTGCGCGCTCCCACCGCGGCCACCGGGGCTGGGCGCGGTGCGCTGAGCCCTCCTGCGGGGCCTCGGGTGACCCTCCGGGCCACCGTCGGTCCCGCCCGCTCGCTGCGCTCGGGATGCCATCCGTGGGGGCGTCCGCTCCTCGGGGAGGGGGCCTCGTGCCTCGGACCCCGCCTCCTCGTCGCGGACGGGCTGCGCTGGCCCGCTACCCCTGCTTCTGCCAGCGCATGATGCCGAGGCCGCCGGCGGCGAGGACGAGGCCGCAGACGCAGGTCCAGGTCCAGACGCGGTCCAGGCGGTCGCCGAGCAGCAGCACGACCACGAGCGCGACCGCCCACAGCACCATGCCGACCAGGACCACCCGCCGGGTCTCGACCCGCAGCGGGGGAGGGGAGGGGCGGGTCGGGGCGGGCACGGCGCGACTGTAACCAGAGCGCGACCTCCGAACCGGTTGTGCATGGCACCCTGTCGCCGTGCCGGACGACATCGAGACCACCGACGCCCCCGGGGCCACCGCGTCCAGGCGCCGCAGCGCCGGGCCGCAGGTCAAGCCCCGCAACGGGCTGGACCGCTACTTCTCCATCAGCGCCCGGCGGTCCACCGTCGGCCGCGAGGTGCGCGGCGGGGTGGTCACGTTCTTCACGATGGCCTACATCGTGGTGCTCAACCCGATCATCCTGTCCGGCGCGGACGTCGACGGGAACACCCTGGACTTCGGCTCCGTCGCGGCCGTGACCGCGCTGGTGGCGGGCCTGCTGACCGTGGTCATGGGGGTCGTCGGCCGGTACCCGTTCGCCCTCGCCGCCGGCCTCGGCATCAACGCCGTCGTCGCCGCCTACGCGGCGACGCAGATGTCCTGGCCCGAGATCATGGGCCTGGTCGTCCTCGAGGGCCTGCTCATCACCGTCCTGGTGCTCACCGGGTTCCGCAAGGCCGTCTTCGCGGCCATCCCCGACCAGCTCAAGACCGCCATCGCCGTCGGGATCGGCTTCTTCATCGCCCTCATCGGCCTGGTCGACTCCGGCTTCGTCCGCCGTGCGCAGAGCGGCACGGTGCCCATCACGTTCGGCATCGACGGCAGCCTGGCCAGCTGGCCGCAGCTGGTCTTCGTCGTGGGCCTGCTGCTCACCTCGGTGCTGGTGGTCCGCAGGACCCGCGGCGCGTTGCTCATCGGCCTGGTCGTCACCACCGTCGTGGCCATCGTGGTCGAGGCGGTCGCGAAGGTCGGGCCGACGTTCGGGGCCGACGGGTCGGTCAACCCCAAGGGCTGGGCGCTGCAGGTGCCCACGCTGCCCGACCAGGTCGTCGGGCTGCCCGACTTCTCCCAGATCGGCCAGTTCTCGCTGTTCGGCGGCTTCTCCCGGATCGGCGTCGTCGCTGCGCTGCTCATCGTCTTCGCGCTCATGCTGGCCGACTTCTTCGACACCGTCGGCTCGGTCACCGCCGTCGGCGCCGAGGCCGGCCTGCTCGACGAGCACAACAACCTGCCCCGCTCCCAGCCCGTGCTGCTGGTCGACTCGCTGGCCGCCGCGGCCGGCGGTGCGGCCAGCATCTCCTCCAACACGACCTACGTGGAGTCCACCGCCGGCGTCGCCGACGGCGCCCGCACGGGCCTGGCCAGCGTGGTGACCGGCGTGCTCTTCCTCGTCGCCACGCTGTTCTCCCCGCTGGTGGACGTCGTCCCCTCCGAGGCCGCCTCGCCGATCCTGGTGATCGTCGGCGCGCTGCTCATCGCCCAGGTGCGCAACCTGCAGTGGGACGACCTCACCCTCGCGATCCCCGCGTTCCTCACCATCGCGCTGATGCCGTTCACCTACTCCATCACCAACGGCATCGGTGCCGGCACGATCAGCTACGTCGTGCTGATGGCCGCCACCGGCCGGGCGCGCCGGGTGCACCCGCTCATGTGGGTCGTCGCCGTGCTGTTCGTGGTCTACTTCGCGATCGAGCCCGTGCAGCAGCTGCTCTGAGCTGGTCGGCCGGGCTGGTACATTGAGCCCGGCTAACTATCTCGGTGAGGTGACACGTGGCGCGGACGACGCTGGACACCGCCGCCCTCGCGCACGACCTGCGGCTCGCGGTCATGCGGTTCTCGCGTCGGCTGCGCAACCAGCGGGTCGACACCTCGGTGACGCTGACCCACCTCGCAGCGCTGTCCACGCTCAAGCGGCACGGCGCGATGAGCCCGGGCGAGCTGGCCGGCCACGAGCGGGTGCAGCCGCCGTCCATGACCCGGGTCGTGGTGGCGCTGGAGGGCAAGGGCCTGGTCACCCGCACGCCGCACCCCACCGACCGCCGCCAGGTGATCATCGAGCTCACCCCGGCCGCGGAGGCCCTGCTGACCGAGGAGGCCCGCGCCCGCGAGGCGTGGCTGTCGGGCAAGCTGCACGCCCTCACGCCCGAGGACCGGGCGACCCTGCGGGAGGCTGCCCGCATCATGGATGAGCTCGCCGGAGGGTGAGCCAGGAGGCGACCGCACACGCCTGAGCGCACGAGCACCAGCGGGACCCACGCCCCACGACGCGCGGGCATGTTCCGTGCCCTCGCGGTGCACAACTTCCGGATCTACGTCAGCGCCAACCTGGTCTCGCTGACCGGCACCTGGATGCAGCGCATCGGCCAGGACTGGCTGGTGCTCCAGCTGTCCGGGGGCTCCGGCACCGCGCTCGGCGTGGTGACCGCCCTGCAGTTCGCCCCGACCCTGGTGCTCAGCTTCTACGGCGGCCTGCTGGCCGACCGGTACGACAAGCGCCGCATGCTCATGGTCACCCAGACCGTCCTCGGGGTGCTGGCCCTCGCGCTCGCCGTCCTGGTCGCCACCGGGGCCATCGCGCTGTGGCAGGTGTTCGCCCTCGCCCTGGCCCTCGGCGCGGTCAGCTCGCTGGACACCCCGGCCCGGCAGTCCTTCGTGTCGGAGATGGTCGGCCCCACCTACCTGGGCAACGCGGTCAGCCTGAACTCCACCGTGTTCAACGGCGCCCGGCTGGTCGGCCCGGCCGTGGCCGGCGGGCTGATCGCGGTCTCCGGCGGCAACACGGCCCCGGCCTTCTTCGTCAACGCGGCCAGCTTCGCCGCGACCATCGCCGCCCTGGCCCTGATGCGCGACGACGAGCTGCAGCGCAGCGCCCCCGTCGCCCGCGCCCGGGGGCAGCTGCGGGCCGCGCTGACCTACACCCGGGCCCACCCCGACCTGCAGTTGGCGATGCTGCTGGCCTTCGTCGTGGGGACCTTCGGGTTCAACTCCCAGATCACCGTCGCGCTGATGGCCACCGAGGTCTTCGGGCTGGGCGCGGGGTCCTTCGGCCTCCTGTCCACCGCCTTCGCGGTCGGCTCGCTGACCGGGGCGCTGGTGTCGACCCGCCGGGACTCCCGCCCGCTGCAGCGCTTCCTCATCGTGGCCGCCGGCGTCTTCGGCGCGATCACCGCGGTCAGCGGGCTGATGCCGACCGTGTGGGCCTACGGGCTGCTGCTGGTGCCCTGCGGGGCGGCCGGGCTGGTGTTCAGCGTCGCCTGCAACAGCTTCGTGCAGCTGGGCGTCGAGCCGCAGCTGCGCGGCCGGGTCCTGGCGCTGTACTTCATGTGCTTCATGGGCGGCACGCCCGTGGGGGCGCCGCTGGTCGGCTGGGTGTCGGCCCACCTGGGCGCGCGGTGGGGCCTGGTCGCCAGCGGCCTGGTGGTGCTGGTGGTCGCCGTCGTGGTCGGCGCGGTGCTCTCCCGCGGCCGGCACGTGCGGCTGGAGGCCCACGTCGCCCCGCCGAGCGTGCGGCTGCACGTCGACCCGCCGGTCGCCGTCCCCGCCGTCCCCGCCGCGCCCCAGGCGGCCGGGGCCGTCGAGGAGGCCGGCGCCGAGGCCCCGGGGACGGCGGTGGGGCCGCGCCGCTGAGACCGCGATTGTGGGCGCGGTCACCGGTGACCTACCGTGCGGTCATGTCGCCGGATCCCGCGGTCCCCTGGCCGCTGCAGCTGGCGTTCGTCCTCGCCATGGTCATCGGGTCGGTCTGGCTGATGGACCTCTCGATGCGGCTGTTCACCGGCCAGGCCCGGCTCCCGCGCCGCCGCCGCACCGACCGCCGGCGCCCCCGCCCGGCGGCCCGGCTGACGGCCCGGCGCCCGGCCCCGGGCCGGGCACCGGTGCGGACGGCCGGAGTGCCCCAGCGGCGCGCGGTGCAGGCCATCGCCGCCGACCTGCGCCGGCTGCGCCGCGAGCTGTCCCTGGTCGCCACCGGCTCGGCCGCCCACCGGGCGGGCGTGCTCGCCGCCTACGACGACGTGCTGGTCGAGGCGGCCGGTGCGCTCGAGGTGCCGCACCGGCTGCGGGAGGCGGTGCCCGGTGAGGACCGCGAGGTCGAGCGGCTGCGGCTGGCGGCCGCGCTGTCCGACGCCGGCCTCGTGGTCAGCGACCCCCGGGACCGCGGCTGAGCGCAGGGCGGCTGTTCACCGGCATCGCGCCGCCCCCGGCGGCCGTGCGGGCACTGACCGCGGCGGTGGACGGCGTCCGCGAGGACCCGGGCGCACCCCGCTGGTCCGACCCCGCGGACCTGCACATCACGCTGGCCTTCCTCGGCGAGGTGCCCGGGGCCCGGGTGGCCGGCCTGCTCGGCGCGCTCGGACCGGTGGCCGCCGGTGCCCCGCCCGCCACCGTGCAGCTGACCGGCGCGGGCACCTTCGGCCGCCGTCCGCGGGTGCTGTGGGCCGGGGTGGACGGCGACGTCGACGCGCTCGGGGAGCTGGCCGCGCGGGTCGCCGCCGCGGCCCGGCACGCCGGCGTCCCGGTCGAGGACCGGCCCTTCGTCCCCCACCTCACGCTCGGCCGCTGGCCCGGGGCAGGGACGGCGGCCACGGCGCTGCCGGACCGGCTGCAGGGCGCGCACGGCCCGCCCTGGCGGCCCACCGAGCTGGTGCTGTGGCGCAGCCGCCCCGGCAGCCGGTACGAGCGCCTGGCCGGGTGGCCGCTGGGCGCGACGGGCCCGGTGGCACGCTGAGGCCGTGCCGCAGAGCTTCGACGCCGCCACCGCGCTGACCGCCGCCGAGGGCGGGTTCACCGCCGACCTCGACGCCGGCTGGGACGTCGGGGGCGGCGTGCTCAACGGCGGCTACCTGCTCGCGGTGGTGGCCCGGGCCGCGGTGGAGGTGTCCCCGCACGCCCACCCGGTGGCGCTGTCGGCGTCCTACCTGCGCTCCCCGGCGCCGGGGCCGGCCACGGTGTCGGTCACCGCGGGCCCGGCCGGGCGGACGCTGCAGCACGGGTCGGCGGTGCTCGGCGACGCCGGCGGCCCCGCCGTCCCGGTGCAGTGGACGACCGCGACGCTGCACGACGTGGCCGCCGAGCACGCCGTCCCGCCGCCGGCGGCGACCCCGGTCGAGGACTGCTTCTCCATCGCCGAGAACGCCCACCTCGCCCCGTCCGGGATGACCGTGCCCGGCATCTCGCGTCAGGTGGAGACCCGGCTGGACCCGCTGACCGCGGGCTGGGTGCTCGGCCAGCCCTCGACCGAGCCGGTGGTGCGTGCCTGGGTGCGCTTCGCCGACGACCGCGAGCCCGACCCGCTGGGCCTGATCGCCTTCACCGACGTGCTGCCGCCCACCTCGTGGGCCACCGGTCGCACGGGCTGGGCGCCGACGGTCCAGCTGCAGACGCTCGTGCGCGCGCTGCCGGCGCCGGGCTGGTGCCTGGTCGAGGCCCGCGGCAACGAGGTCTCCGACGGTTGGGTCGACGAGGACTACCGGGTGTGGGACTCCGCCGGCCGGCTGGTCGCGCAGTCCCGCCAGCTCGCCCGCACCCCGCGCTGACCCCCGGTCAGGCGTCCTCCCGCAGCACCGACGACGGGTCGGCGCGGTCGGCCGACCGCTGGGCGTACAGCGCCGCCCCGCCGGCCACCGCCAGGGCGACGACGACGGTGAGCGCGACGGCGGGCCACGGGACGTGCAGCAGGGGGGTGGGCGGGCGGAGCAGGTCGACGTCCAGCCGCCGGTACACCGCGGCCACCGCGCCGACGGCCAGCACACCGCCGACCAGCACCCCGGTGGCCGCCACCCCGCCGAGCTCCACCAGCAGCGACCGCAGGTGGGCCGCCCGGCTCAACCCCAGCCGGCGGGCCATCACGTAGCCGCTCACCCGGGACCGGGACCGCGCCTCCAGGTAGAGCAGCAGCCCGGCGGCGCCGATCACGCCGGCGAACACCGCCAGCGCGGAGAGGTAGCCGAACGTCCAGGTGATCCCCAGGAAGTTGGCCGTCCGCTGCACGTCGGCGGGCACCGTCTCGACGACGCGCACGGCGCCGGCGTCCTGCAGCGCGGCGACCGCGGCACCGACGTCGCCGTTCGTCCACCGCTCCACGGCCTGGTCCGAGCCGGCCGACGGCGGCACGTCGGGCAGCCGGCTGCGGTCGACGAGGACGACGGGGTCGGCGGTGCGCCGGCCGGGCAGCACGTCGGCGGTGGCCACCACCTCGACGTCGACCGGGACGTTGCCCAGCCGCAGCTCGTAGGGCCCGGTCGGCAGCCCGGCGGCCACCACCGGCACGGTCGCGGTCTCCCGGGTCAGGTCGGCGACCAGGTCCGTCAGCGACCGGTCGGCGAAGGAGCCGGCCCAGAACGCCGTGCCGGCGAACGTCGCGGGGTCGACCGCGAGGGTCTGCACGTCGGTGCGCTCCCCGCCGGCGGGGGTCAGCGTGGAGTCGCCGAAGCGGAGCACGGTGGTGCCCTCGCCCCCGGTGACGGCGGCGGGGTCGACCCGGGTGGCCGTGGCGGCGAAGGCCCCGGCGCCCAGCTGGACGCCGACCTTGGCGTCGAGGGTGGCCCGCGAGCTGGCGGTCAGCGTGGCGGTGTAACCCAGCACCGCGACCGGCAGCGCGATCGCGACCAGCAGCGTGGCGGTGGCGGCGCGGGCGGCGGCCAGCCGGTTGACGGCGAGGAACACCGGTGGCCGGCGCCGGTCGGCCCAGCGGCGCAGCCGGGGGAGCGCCGCGGTGAGCAGCCGGGCCAGCAGCACCGCCGCACCGGCGACGGCCAGCAGCGGGAACGCCACCAGGAGCCCGTTGACCTGCGCGACACCGGCCTGGGAGACCACCGCGTCGCGGCCCTCCAGCAGCACCCAGCACCAGCCCGCCGCGACCAGCAGCGCCAGCTCCCACGGGACCCGGGCCGGCCACCGGGGTGCCGCGCCCAGGGGGCGCTCGGCGGTGCCGCGGGCACGCAGCCCGGCGACCGCGGCGGCCGAGACGAGCCCCACCGCGAACGCGGCCACCCCGGCCCACACCGCGGCGGTGGTCGCCGACGGGTCCAGCTCGGGCGCGGGGCCCAACCCGCCGACCAGCAGCCGGGACGCCGCCCAGCCGACGGCGGCGCCGGCCAGCGCGGGCAGGCCCAGCTCCAGGGCGGCCTTGCCGGCCAGCGGCACCGGACCCACCCCGCGGGCGGCCAGCAGGCGCACCTCGGTGGCCCGGCGGTCGGCCCAGAAGCTGCCCGCGGCGGCGACGAGCACCAGCGCCAGCAGCCCGCCGGCCACCGCGACCGGGACGACGGGCCCGCGCAGCCCGCTCTCCAGGACCTCGGCCCGGCCCGCGGCGTCGGCCAGCCGCGGGTCGGCGCCCTTGCCGCCGTCGTCGGGCGGGATGTCCGGCAGCCGGGCGACCGCCCGGTCGGTCTCGGCGCCGAGGGCCGCGGCCCGGCTGCTGGTCAGCGTGCCGCCGTCCACCTCGACCTGGGCCGACGACTGCAGCGAGCCGCGCGCCGCGACGGCCAGGTCGACCAGGGTCTGCTCGTCGGTGGCCAGCAGGAGCGCCGGCGGCGGGGTGTCGGCGCTGGTGGCGTTGGTGAACAGGTCCTCGAGGTCGCACCAGTAGTCGTCGGGGACGGTGTCGAAGAGGTCGGTGTAGGTGCCGGCCACCGGGGTCGGGACGCCACCGACGTCGAGGGTGCCGCCCGCGACGACCCCGGCCGCCTGTGCGTAGCTGGCCGGCACCCAGACGCCGTCGCCGCCGGCGGCGCCGAGCGCCTCGACGTGGTCCAGCGCCCCCGGACGCCAGAACAGCGTCGCCGGCTGGCTCAGCGCCGCACCGTCGGCCCCGGCCACCGGGACGCCCTGCTGCCGGTTGCCCCCCGCGCCCAGGGCCGACCCGACGAGCAGGGCGGGGACGGACTCCCTGCCCTCGGCGGCCCAGGCGTCCTGCGGGGCGGCGGCCAGCGCGGCCGCCCGGTCGCCGACCGGAGCGCCGACCCCGACGCCCACCTCCGGCCAGGACGCCTCGGCGCACTGCGGGGCCAGCTGCTGCTGGAGGGCGGCCGAGCGGGCGGAGGACAGGAACAGCGGCGCGCTGGCCACCGCGCACGCCAGGATCGCCGTCGTCACCAGGACGGCGAGGACGGCGGCGGGCTGGCGCAGGCCGAGCAGCGGCGCCCGCGACCACGGCGGCAGCAGCCTCACGACGGCGCGCCCGCGGTGAGCCGGCCGTCGCGCATCGACACCACCCGGTCGGCCCGGGACCAGGCGACCTCGTCGTGGGTGGCCAGCAGCACGGCGCTGCCGTCGAGGGTGGCGTCGCGCAGCGCGTCGAGGAGGGCGTCGGCGTGCTCCCGGTCCTGGTGCGCGGTGGGCTCGTCGGCCAGCAGCAGGGCCGGCCGCAGCACCAGGGCCCGGGCGACGGCCACCCGCTGCTGCTCGCCGAGGGAGGCCTGGTGCGGGTAGCGGTCGGCCAGGTGCGCCAGCCCGAAGTCGGCCATCAGGCCGTGCGCCAGCGGCACCGGGTCGCCGGCGGCGTCGGTGGGGGTGGGGCGCCGGCTGCGCAGCCGCGCGGGCAGCAGCACGTTGTCCAGCAGGGAGAGGTCGGCGAGCAGGCCGAGGGCCTGCGGCACCAGCGCGAGGTCCGACCAGCCCCGGTCCAGCGCCCCGGCCGGCTCCAGGGTGCCCTCGTCGGGGGTCTCCCAGCCGCACAGCACCGCCAGCAGCGTCGACTTCCCCGACCCCGACGGGCCGACGAGCGCCACGAACTCCCCGGCCCCGACCGCGAGGTCGACCCCGGCCAGCGCGGTCACCGTCTCCGCACCGCGGGAGAACCGCTTGACCACCCCGCGCGCGGCGAACCCGCTCACGCCAGCCGGCCCTGCTCGAGCCGGACGAAGCCGTCGGCGACCGCCATCACCCGCGGGTCGTGGCTGGACACCACGAACGCCACGCCGTCGGCGGCGAGGGCCTCCATGGCCTCCAGCACCCGGACGGCGGCGGCCGTGTCGAGCTCGGCGGTGGGCTCGTCGGCGACCACCAGCGCCGGGCCGCCGACCACCCCGCAGGCCACCGCGAGCCGCTGCTGCTCCCCGCCGGACAGCTGCGCGGGCCGGTGGCCACCGCGGTCGCCGAGACCCAGGCGCCCGAGCAGCGCCGCCACCTCGTCGTCGGCCACGTGCGCCCCGCGCAGGTCGGCGGCCAGCCGCACCTGCTCGGTGGCGGTCAGGTAGGGCAGCAGGTTGTGGCCGGGGCGCTGGAAGAGGTAGGAGACGTGTCGGCGGCGCAGCCGCCGCCGGCCCCGCGCGCCGAGGTCGTCCACCCGGTGGCCGCCGACGTGCACCGTGCCGGCGTCGGGGGAGTCCACGCAGGCCAGCAGTCGCAGCAGCGAGCTCTTGCCCGAGCCGGAGGGGCCCACCACACAGGTCACCCGGGCCCGGGGGATGTCCACGGTGACGTCGACCAGCGCGGTCACCGACTCGGTCGACGTCCGGTAGGTCTTGACCACCTCCCGGCAGGAGGCAGCAGGCCCCGGGACGTCGGTCATCGCACGCGACCCTAGCGACCCCGCCCGGTTCCGCCGACGACCTCCTCGACCCCGGGTGCCGGGGGCGCGACGGGGGCCGGGTCGCCGACCACCGGGGCGGGTGCCTGCGACGTCGCGTACGCCGCCGAGAGCCGCCGGTAGGCCGGGCTGAGGAACGCCAGCCCGACGACCAGCAGCCCGATCGCGCCGGTGACCACGAAGACCAGCGCGATCCCGCGGGCGGTGCCGGTGCCGAACCAGCTGCCGATCGCGGCCGCGCCGGCGCCGTCGGTCATCCACGGGATGACCAGGAACTGGGCGACCGGTGCGACCAGGAAGGCGGTGAGCGGGGAGGCGGCCTGCTCGACGCTCTGCGCGAAGCCGAACACCCGGCCCTGCCGCTCGTAGGGCACCACGCGCTGCAGCACGGTCTGCTCGGCCGCCTCGGCGAACGGCATGACCAGCATGAACGCGGCCATCGCCACGGTGAGGGTGAGGATCGAGGAGACCAGCGGGAAGAGCACGGTGCCCGCCCACATCACCACGTTGGCCAGCAGCAGCAACCGGATCGGCCGGCTGCCCAGCCCGACCCGGGCGACCAGCAGCCCGCCCACGACCAGCAGCGCCGAGAGCCCGCCCCACAGCAGGCCCCACGCCTGCACGCTCATCAGCGACAGGCCGTAGGGGTCCATCAGCGCCATGAAGCCGCCGCCGAGGAAGTTGTTGAAGCAGGAGAACAGGATCAGCGGCAGCAGGCCCGGCACCCCGCGGACCAGCGTGACGGTGCCGCGCAGGTCGACGCCGCGCCCGGCGCCGCCGTCGTCGTCGGACCCGGTGGCGACCGGCTCGGGCTCGGGGACGTGCACCCGGGCCAGGTGCGCCACCGCCAGGGCGAGCACGGCCAGGGCGACCACCAGCACCGCCGTCATGCCGCCGTAGGCGACCAGCAGCCCGCTGATCACCGAGGTGACCAGCATGGACACCCCGGTCACCGTGCCGACCAGGCCGTTGGCCCGGTCCCGCCGGTCGGCGGGCACCAGCAGCGTCACGCAGGTGGGCAGCGCGATCGACCGCGGGTTGCCGGCGATGACGCCCAGCATGAGCAGCACGACGAAGACCCACAGCGGGACGCTGGCCACCGTGGTGAACGACGACGCCGGTGCGAGCAGCAGGACGGCGAAGGCCACCGCGTACAGCACGCCCGACGCGACCGCCGAGGCCTGCATGACGGCCTGCTTGCGGTGGTGGTCGACCAGGCTGCCGAACCAGATGCCGGTGGCGGCCGTGGCGACCAGGAAGATGCCGGCGACCAGGCCGGTGCCGAACACCGACCCGGTCTCCAGGAACACCCAGAAGGTGAGCGCGAACCAGACGGTGTAGTTGACGACCCCGACGAGCAGGTTGTTGGCCAGCAGGTGGGCGAGGACCCGCTGGGTGCCCGAGCGCAGGTCCAGGGCGGGGCTGGCGGTCATGGCGTGCTCCTCCGGGTTCGGGCGGTCACGGGTAGGACGGTCGCCGGTGCGCGGGCTCATCGGTGCGGGGTACGACAATCCCGGGATGGACCTCCCGGGCGCACCCGAATTCCTCGTCGAGCGGGTCCGGGCGCTGGCCGCCGACCGGCCGCGGGTGCTGGTCGGGCTCGCCGGCCCGCCCGGGGTGGGCAAGTCGACGCTGGCCGCCGCGCTCGTGCCGGCGCTCACCGCGGCCGGGCTGCCGGCGACGGGCGTGCCGATGGACGGCTACCACCTCGCCGACGTCGCCCTGGACGCCCTGGGCCGCCGCGACCGCAAGGGCGCCCCCGACACCTTCGACGCCGACGGCTACCGCGCCCTGCTGCACCGGCTCCGCTCCGAGACCGACCGCACGGTGTGGGCGCCGGCCTTCGAGCGGGTGCTCGAGCAGCCGCTGGCCGGTGCGGTGCCGGTGCCCCCCGGCACCCGCGTGGTGGTCACCGAGGGGAACTACCTGTTGCTGCCCGACGACCCGTGGCCCGAGGTGCGGGCGGCCCTGGACGAGGTGTGGTCGCTGCGGCTGGACGAGCAGGTGCGCACCGCGCGGCTGGTCGCCCGGCACGTGCAGTTCGGCAAGGACCCGGCCGCCGCGCAGGCCTGGGTGACCGCCGTGGACGAGCCCAACGCCCGCCGGGTGGTGGCCGCGCAGGACCGCGCGGACCTCGTCGTCGAGCTCTAGTCCGCCCGGCGCCGCGCGACCAGGTCGGCACCGGCGATGGCCAGCAGCGGCAGCACCGCCCACAGCCCGAGCACCACCAGGCCCCGCACCAGGTCGGCGTCGGAGAAGTAGGCCGCCCCGCGCAGCGCCTGCACCGCGACGCCGGAGGGCAGCACGTCGGCCAGCGGGCGCATCCAGCCGGGCAGGAACTCGGCGGGGGCGTTGCCGGTGCTGGTCGCGTTCCCCAGGATCACCAGCCCGATCGAGGTGACCACCTGGCCGGCGGACCCGAACAGCCGGAACGCCAGGGCGGCCGTGGCGCCGCAGGCCGCGGCCAGCAGCGCGACCACCCCGCCGACCACCAGGGGCCCGGCGGGCACGGCCGCGTAGACCACGTCGGCCAGCAGGGCCACCAGGGCGCCGGCGACGACCGCGAACAGCGCGATGCTGACCACCCGCCAGCGCAGCAGGAGCTGCGGGGCGGCCTGGAAGGTGGCGATGCCGAACAGGAACCCGCCCAGCACCACGCCGAAGGCGGCGTAGAAGACCGACAGGCCGCGGGTGTCACCGGCGACCAGCGGCACCAGGTCCTGGGTGGCCGGGGCCGTCCCCGTCAGCTGCTGGGCGACCGGGGTCAGCGCCTCGGTGAGCGTCTGGGTGACGCCCTGGCCGTGCGCCCCGGCGGTGAGCAGCTGCGGGGCGCCACCGCCGAGCACGAGGGCGCCGTAGACGTCGTCGGAGCGCACCGCCGCGTCCGCGGCTCCGGCGTCGGGGAGACCGCGGACGGCGAAGCCACCGGGCTGCGCCGAGTCCAGGGCCTGCTGGACGGCGGTGACCTGCTGCGCGGACCCGACCACGCCGACGGCCAGGTCGTGGGGGACCGGGTCGTGCAGCGCCCCCAGGTACACCGCGACGAACACGACCCCGTTGAGGGTGGCGATCAGCGCGGGCAGCAGGATCCCGCGGGCCAGGGCGCGGCCGGTGTGCCCGTCGGAGCGGGCGGTCTCGGCACCGGGCTCGGCCGGGGGCGGAGGCCCGGACAGCCCGCCCACTACCCGTCCCGCTGACCGGCCAGCAGCGCCTGCGCGAGCAGCGTGCCCGAGGTCCACGCCGACTCGACCTTCGACGGCGCGGACCACCCGTCGCCGCAGAGCCCGACCCCCTCGGCCAGGTGGAACGGCTCGCTGCGCGGGTCGGCGGGCTTGGCGAAGGTCCACCTGTGCACGTGCACCCACTCGGGCTCGGGCAGGTCCAGCAGCCGGCGGACCGCGGCCACCACGTCGGGGCCGGCCGCCGGCGGGGCGCCCAGGTGGCCGGCGGCGAAGGGCCCGGTGGTGTGCGCGACGAGCACCGGCGCGCCGTCCCCGCGCCGGGTGCCGTCGTCGGCCAGCCACTCCACGACCGGGTGGTCGTTGACGAAGACGCCGTGCAGGTCGGCGTCCCAGTGCCGGTCGGCCCAGCCCATCGCGACGGCGAGGGTGGCCTGCCAGCCGCGCGGGTCGAGGGCCTGCTCCGCCGGCGACCCGGGCGGGAGCACCCGGCGGGCCTGCGGGTCGGGCAGCGCGACCACGACGGCGTCGGCGGGCCGGCCGTCCACCGTCGGGCCCGGGCCGACCTCCCCGACGATGTGGCCGGTCACCAGGTCCAGGCCCTGCGCGAGGTCCGCGACGAGCGAGCGCAGGCCGCCGGCCGCGCCGTAGCGCACGGGGCCGGTCTTCGAGTCGGTGATCCCGTCGGGTCCGGCGACGGCGAAGGTGTCGGTCCAGGGGAAGGCGAGCCCACGGTCGACCCAGTCGGCGACCACGCCGGCGAACGGGCCGTCCGGCGCCGCCGTCAGGTAGGACGCCCCGAGGTCGACCACCCGGCCGTGCAGCTCGCGGCCCGACATCCGCCCACCCGGCCGGCGGCCGCGGTCCAGGACCGTCACCGGGGCGCCGGCGTCGTGCAGGGCGCGGGCGGCAGCGATCCCGGAGATGCCGGCGCCGATCACGGTGGTGCTCACCCGTCCCACCCTGCGGGCTGCGCGGCCGTCCCGCTCGTCAGGCGAGGATGGGCGCGTGCCGGAGACGATCACCGACCCGCGCGACCCCCGCGTCGCCGACTTCCACGACCTGCACGCCGGCGACCGCCGGCCGGGCACGGAGCGGGGGACCGGGCCGGTGGTGGTCGAGGGCGTGACCGCCGTGGAGCGGCTGCTGGGCTCGGGCCTGCGGGTGCGCTGCGTCTACGGCATCCCCGGCCGGGTCGGCGCGCTCGACGTCCCCGCGGGCGTGCCGGTGTACGAGGCCGACAAGTGGGTGCTGTCGGAGACCATCGGCTTCCGGCTGACCCGCGGCGTGCTGGCCTCCTGCGAGCGGCCGGTGCCGCCGCCGCTGGCCCACGTGCTGGTCGGCGCCAACCGGATCGCGGTGCTGGAGGGGCTCAACGACCACGAGAACATCGGCTCGATCGGCCGGTCGGCCTGGGCGCTGGGCATCGACGCGCTGCTGCTGGACCCCACCTGCGCCGACCCGTACTACCGGCGCTCGGTGCGGGTCTCGATGGGCCACCTGCTCACCACCCCGCTGCGGGTGCTCACCGACTGGCCGGGGGAGCTGGACCAGGTGCGGGCCGCGGGGTTCACCACGGTTGCCCTGACCCCCGGGGCCGACGTCGACCTGCGGTCGCTGGACCCGGCCGAGCACCCCCGGACGGCGCTGCTGCTGGGCGCGGAGGGCCCGGGGCTGTCCGACGCCGCGCTGGCCGCGGTCGATGTCCGGGCACGGATCCCGATGCGCCCGGGTGTGGACTCCCTCGGCGTGGCGGCCGCCGCCGCGGTCGCCTTCGCCCAGTTGAGGTAGCCGTTCCGGCCCGTGCTTCCGGCGTCGTCCCAGGGGCCCACGGCGGGCGGAGCACGTCGTGGGGAGGGACGAGGTCCTTCCCTAGTTCCGCAGGCTGAGGCGGGCCAGGTGGGCCCGGGCGTCCTCGGCGAACTGCGGGTTGCACAGCACGTCGTAGCGGCCGGCGACGATCTTCTGGCCGGTGGAGGCGAAGTCGCGGCGACCGCGGGTGGCGGCGTAGCCGGCCAGGCCGAACAGCGCACCGAACACCACACCGATGACCAGGCCGGTGAGGACGGAGCTGAACCAGCTGGAGCCGTCCGGGGCGAAGATGCCCAGCAGCAGGCCGACGAACAGGCCGAACCAGGCGCCCGAGGCGGCACCCGCGCCGGCGGCCCGGCCGTAGGTCAGCCGGCCCACGACCTGCTCGACGGAGCGCAGGTCAGTGCCGACGATCTGCACGTTCTCGACCGGGAAGTGCTCGTCGGACAGGTAGTCGACGGCGCGCTGAGCCTGGGCGTAGTCGGGGTAGGTCCCGACCTGGACGCCTCCGGCGGGCATGGACACCGATGCGCTCATGACGCACTCCTCACTGCTGCGGCGATGTTGCCGCACGCTGCGCTACCCAGGACGCGCAGGCCGGACACGGGGTGCCCGGTCACAGCAGCTCAGCGGTGGCGGCGGACCCCGAAGACGATGTCCTCCCACGCCGGGATCGCCGCGCGCGGGTCCTCGGCCTCCGGGTCGAGCACCCGGTCGAAGACGACCGTGTCGTGCTCGGGGCCGCCGTCGCCGGAGAGCAGGACGTCGACCGGGCTGCCGTCGACGGGGACGACGTTGCGCACCTCGTCGTCCTCGGGGGCGGGGCTCGGCTCCGGCGTCCGGTCCTCCTCGGCGGGGACGGCGGCGACGGCACGGCGCGGGGGAGCCGCGGGCAGGCCGGCCGGCACGTCGGGGACCACCCGCACCAGCCGGGTGCCCTCGGCGAAGTCCATCGTGGTGGCGTCCAGCGGGGTGACCGTGCGGGTGGTGGTGTCGAAGCTCCACCGGGTGGTGCCGGACTTGTGCCCGGCCTTCCACGCCGCGCGCACCGCCCAGGTGCCGTCCTCGGCGCGGGAGGCGTCCCAGCGCACGCCGTCGAGGTCGGCGCCCAGCAGCCGCAGCCGGTCGGACATGAACTGCTGCAGCGCGACGCCGGGGGTGCCCTCGGACAGCCGCACCCGCGCACCCTGCGCCTGCTCGGCCACCCGGGCGCGCTCCTGCAGCACCGGGTGGGCGAACCGCATGATCCGCTCGACCGACGTCCCCGAGGCGTGCGCGACCTGCTCGGGCGTCTCGCCGGCGCGGATGCGGGCCTGGATGACCCGCGGGGGCAGCGCGTTGGCCGCGTCGAGCTCGATCTGGCCCATCCGCTGCGCGTCCCCGCGGGCGGCGGCCCGCAGCCGGTCGTCGATCGGCAGGTGGAAGCGCTCGCCGTTGTCGATGGAGTCGGGGACGTCGGCGGCCAGCACCAGGTTCTTCCCGTCGTCGGAGATCGCCACGAGGCGCAGCGTGCGCATGGGGTCGACCTCCGGGGGACGGGCAGGGACACGGGACCAGCGCCGAGGCTAACCCGGCACGCGGTGCCGACCGGGCCCGGACACGCCCGACCCCTGGGACATGCCGACGCAACACGGAGCGGGCAGGGTGGGCACCCGGAGTCCAGCCCGGCACCGGTCGGGCGGGAGGAGGCGCTCGTGTGCGGCATCGCGGCCGAGATCAGGTTCGACGGCGGGGTCGCCGACGTGGGCGCCGTGGCCGCCATGTGCGAGCAGCTGGCCCGGCGCGGGCCCGACGGGTCGGGTGCGTGGCAGTCCGGGCCGGTCGCGCTCGGCCACCGCAGGCTCAAGATCATCGACCTCAGCGACGCCGGCGCGCAGCCGATGGTCGACCTCGAGCTCGGGCTGACCTGCGTGTTCAACGGGATCGTCTACAACTACCGCGAGCTGCGCGAGGAGCTGCGCGCCGCGGGCTACCGGTTCGGCTCCACCAGCGACACAGAGGTCGTGCTCAAGGCCTACCACCGCTGGGGCGCGGCCTGCGTCGAGCGGTTCTACGGCATGTTCGCCTTCGTCGTCGTCGAGCGGGACACCGGCCGGGTGGTCGTGGCGCGGGACCGGCTGGGCATCAAGCCGGTCTACCTCAGCCGCGGCCCGGGCCGGGTGCGGATCGCCTCCAGCCTGCCGGCGCTGGTGCGGGCCGGCGGTGTGGACACCTCGATCGACCCGGTGGCGCTGCACCACTACATGAGCTTCCACTCCGTCGTCCCGGCGCCGCGCACGATCCTGGCCGGGGTCGGCAAGCTGCCGCCGGCCACGGTGCGCACCTACGAGCCCGACGGCCGCGAGTCCGACCACGTCTACTGGTCGCCGGTGCACGAACGCCGTCCCGACCTGGCGGGTCTGTCCCCGGTCGAGTGGCAGGACGCGGTGCTGGACAGCCTGCGGACGGCGGTGCGCCGGCGGATGGTCGCCGACGTCCCGGTCGGCGTCCTGCTGTCCGGCGGCCTGGACTCGTCGCTGATCGTGGGCCTGCTCGCCGAGGAGGGGCAGCGCGACCTGGCCACCTTCTCCATCGGCTTCGAGGCCGTCGGCGGGCGCGAGGGCGACGAGTTCGCCTACTCCGACGTCGTCGCCGAGCACTTCGGCACCGACCACCACCGGCTGCTGGTGCCCACCGCCGACGTGCACGCGGGCCTGGACGGCGCGATCGGCGCGATGGCCGAGCCGATGGTCAGCCACGACTGCGTGGCCTTCTACCTGCTCGCCCAGCAGGTCAGCCAGCACGTCAAGGTGGTGCAGAGCGGGCAGGGCGCCGACGAGGTGCTGGCCGGCTACGACTGGTACCCGCCGCTGGACGGCGTGCCGGTGGAGCGGGCGGTGGACGCCTACTCCTCGGTCTTCGTCGACCGGCCGCACGCCGAGCTGGCCGGCATCCTCGCCGACCGCTGGCTGCTCACCGAGGACGCCAGCCGGGCGTTCGTCGCCGAGCACTTCGCCCGCCCGGGTGCCGACACCACGCTGGACCGGGCGCTGCGGCTGGACTCGACGATCATGCTGGTCGACGACCCGGTGAAGCGGGTGGACAGCATGACGATGGCGTGGGGGCTGGAGGCCCGCGTGCCGTTCCTGGACCACGAGTTCGTGGAGCTCGCCGCCGCCGTCCCCCCGGAGCTCAAGCTCGCGCAGGGCGGCAAGGGCGTGCTCAAGGAGGCCGCCCGCGCGGTCATCCCGGCGCACGTCATCGACCGGCCCAAGGGCTACTTCCCGGTGCCGGCGATCATCCACCTCGAGGGCGAGTACCTGGCCAGCGTGCGGGCGGCGCTGCACGCCCCCGAGGCGAAGGAGCGCGGCCTGTTCCGCACCGACTACGTCGACCGGCTGCTGGCCGACCCCAACACCCACCGCACCACGCTGGGCAGCAACCAGCTGTGGCAGGTGGGGCTGCTGGAGCTGTGGCTGCAGCGGCAGGGCATCCGCTGACCCCGCACTGCCGATGACGCCCGGGAACACCGGGCGGGGGCTCCCCGCTGCACCCCGGAGACGACCCTTGGAGGTGGCATGACCCGGCTCGACCCCCAGCAGACCACCGGTCTGCCCGCCGATCTCCGCGAGGCGCTCACCCGCATCGCCTCCGCCGCCGGCGCCTGGTGCCCGGCGTTGGCCGCCGACGGCGAACGGGTGGCCTACGTCAGCGACCGCAGCGGCACCCCGCAGCTGGAGGTCGCGACGCTGGACCAGCGGACGACGCCGGCGGTCCTGTCCGGCCCCGGCCAGGAGGTCGTGTCGGTCGCCTGGTCCCCGGACGGGGAGTGGCTGGCCTACCTGGTCAGCCCCGGTGGCTCCATCCGCGCGCAGCTGTGGGCCGTGCGCCCCGACGGCACCGACCGGCGGCTGGTGCTCGGCCACCCCGGCGCCACCGTGTTCGCCGGCGGCTGGACCGCCCGCCCCGGCCACTACGCCTGCACCGTCGCCGAGGGGCCGGGCGCCGACGTGGTGCTGGTCGACGTCGTCACCGGGGAGCGCTCCACGGTGGCCAGCGGCGGGTTCCTGGCGCTGACCTCGATGTCGGCCGACGAGGGCCGGCTGCTGGTGCGCCGCGGCCCGCGCGGCTGGCGGCACGTCGTGCTGGTCGACGTCGCCTCCGGCGACCAGCGGCGGGTCATCCCGGCCGGGGCGCCCGGCGGGCGGCAGAGCGAGGACGGCCGGTTCGCCCCCGACGGCCGGTCGGTCTACCTGCGGGCCGCGCAGCCCGGCGTCCCCGGCGAGGACCGCACCGCGCTCGTCGTCGTCCCGCTCGACGCCGACGGCGTGCCCGGCGAGGCCCGGGTCGTCGTCCGCCGGCGGGACGCCGACCTGGACGGCTACGCGGTGCGCGGCGACGGCACCGTGCTCTGCGTCTGGACCGTCGACGGCGTCACCGAGGTCGACGTCCGCCGGGTGGACGACGGCACCCCGGTGCGGCGGGTAGACCTGCCCCTGCCGGTCATGCCCGGGTGGTCGCTGGCCGCCGACGGGCGGTCGCTGGTGGCCGAGCTGACCGGCCCGGCCGACCCAAGGGCGCTGCACGTCGTGGACCTCGTCGACGGCGGGGTCACCCGGCTGCCCAGTTCGCCGCGCCGGCCCGACCGCGAGCTGCTGGTCCGCCCGGTGCGGCACCACTACCGCGGCGCCGACGGCCTGGAGCTGGACGGCTGGCTGTACGTGCCCCCGGGCGTGCGCGGCCCGAACCGGACCGTCGTCAGCTTCCACGGCGGGCCCGAGGGCCAGGAGCGGCCGGCCTGGTCGCCGGTCGCGCAGGCGCTGGCCGCCACCGGGGTCACCGTGTTCGCGCCGAACGTCCGGGGCTCGGGCGGGCGGGGCGCGGCGTTCATGGGCATGGACGACGTCGCCGACCGCGAGGGCTCCTTCGCCGACGTCCCGGCCACCGTCGAGCACCTGGTCGCGGCGGGCATCGCCGCGCCGGGCCGGGTCGGGGCGCACGGCTGGTCCTACGGGGGCTACCTGACCCTGGTCGCGCTGACCCGCTGGCCCGACCTGTTCGCCGCCGGAGCGTCGCTGGCCGGGATGAGCGACCTGCGCACCTTCTTCGAGCGCACCGAGCCGTGGATGGCCGCGGCGTCGGTCACCGAGTACGGCGACCCGGTCACCGACCGGGAGATGCTGGCCACGATCAGCCCGATGACCGCCCTGGACTCCTTGCGCTCACCGGTCCTGCTGGCGCACGGTGACCGGGACACCAACGTCCCCGTCGAGGAGTCGGTCCAGGCCCACCGGGCGCTGACGGCCCTGGACAAGCCCGCCGAGCTGCTCCTGCTCGCGGGGGAGGGCCACACCGTCGTGGGCCGGGAGAACCTGGTGACGCTGACCGGGGCGATCGCGGAGTGGTTCGACCGCTGGCTGTGAGGTGGCGATGACCGGCACGACCGACCTGTTCGCGCACTACCGACCGCACCCCGCCGACGAGGCGGTGGCACCCGACGGCGGCGTCCGGCCGGGCTACCGCGCGGTCGTGCCGGCGCTGGAGGCGCTCGGCGGGGTGGGCCTGGCCGCCGCGGTGGGCGAGATGGGCCGTGAGCGGCGTGCCCGCGGCGTGGTCTTCGGCTCCTTCGTCGACGGTGAGCTGGTCGAGCACCCGTTCCCGGTCGACCCGCTGCCCCGGCTGCTGGCCGCTGAGGACTGGGACCACCTGTCCCGCGGCGTCGAGCAGCGCACCAGGGCGCTGAACGCCTTCCTCGCCGACGCCTACCGGCCCGCCGGCCGCCGGCGCGGCGACGGCCGGGACGCCGCACCCGAGGCGGTGCGCGCCGGGGTGCTCCCCGGCTGGCTGGTCACCCGCAGCCCCGGCTACCGCCCGGCGGCGGTGTCGCTGGCCTGGGCCGGCCAGCAGCGGGCCACCGTGGCCGGGCTGGACCTGCTGCGCACCGCCGACGGCTGGGTGGTCCTGGAGGACAACCTGCGGGTGCCCTCGGGCCTGGGCTACGCCATCGTCAACCGCGACAGCACCCGCGCCGCGCTGCCCGGTCTCTACGCCGACCGGGTGGGCCTGGCCGAGCCGGCCGAGGCGGTCGACGTGCTGCGCGCCGCGCTCGCCGACGCCGCACCCCCGGCCTGCGACGGCCCGCCGCAGCTGGCCCTGCTCACCGACGGCCGGGTCAACACGGCCTGGTTCGAGCACCGCCTGCTGGCCGAGGCGATGGGCATCCCGATCGCCACCCCCGACCGGCTGTGGGCCACGCCCGAGGGGGGCGTCGCGGTGGACGTCGAGGGCGAGCGGGTGCCGGTCGACGTGCTGTACCGGCGCTTCGACGACGACGACCTGGCCGCGCACCTGAACCCGGTGGGCACGCCGCTGGACGTGCTGCTCGGCGGCGCGGTGCGGGCCGGGCGGCTGGCGCTGGCCAACGTGCCGGGCAACGGGGTCGCCGACGACAAGGCCACCTACTGCCACGTGCCGGCGATGATCCGCTTCTACCTGGGGGAGGAGCCGGTGCTGGCCACCGTGCCGACCTGGGTGCTCGCCGACGCCGACGACCTCGCCGCCGTCCGCGGCCGGCTGGGGGAGCTGGTGGTCAAGCCGGTCGACGGCTACGGCGGGCAGGGCGTGGTGTTCGGGCCGACCTGCTCGGCCGAGGAGCTGGCCCGGCTGGGGGCCGAGGTCGACGCCGCCCCGCACCGCTTCGTCGCCCAGGAGCCGGTCGACTTCTCCACCCTGCCCACGCTGGTGGACGGCGTGGTCGTGCCCCGGCGGGCGGACCTGCGGGTGTTCGCCGTCGCCGGGTCGACCACCCGCGCGGTGCGCGCGCCGCTGACCCGGGTGGCCCTGGAGGAGGGCTCGCTGCTGGTCAACTCCAGCCGCGGCGGCGGGTCCAAGGACACCTGGCTCCTGCCGCCGGGCTGAGGCCGCGCCGGACGGTGATCAGGTGACCTGATCACCGTCCGGGCGCTCAGAGGCGCTCGACGACGTGGTCGATGCAGGCGGTCAGCGCGGAGACGTCGTCGGGGTCGACGGCGGGGAACATGCCCACCCGCAGCTGGTTGCGGCCCAGCTTGCGGTAGGGCTCGGTGTCCACGACGCCGTTGGCCCGCAGCGCCTTCGCGACCGCCGAGGCGTCCACGGACTCGTCGAAGTCGACGGTGCCGACGACGAAGGACCGGTGCGCCGGGTCGGTGACGAACGGCGTGGCGTGCTCGGAGGCCTCCGCCCAGCCGTAGAGCCGGGACGAGGACTCCTGCGTGCGGGCCACGGCGCCGGACAGCCCGCCCAGGCCGTTGAGCCAGTCGAGCTGGTCGGCCAGCAGGAACAGCGTCGCCACCGCGGGGGTGTTGTACGTCTGGTCCTTCGAGGAGTTGTCGACGGCGATCGACAGGTCCAGGAAGCCGGGCACCCAGCGGCCCGACGCCTTGATCTCGGCGACCCGTTCGAGCGCCTTCGGGCTCATCAGCGCGATCCAGATGCCGCCGTCGGCGGCGAAGCACTTCTGCGGCGCGAAGTAGTAGACGTCGGTCTGCAGCACGTCGACGGGCAGCCCGCCGGCGCCGGAGGTGGCGTCGACCAGGACCAGCGCGTCGTCGTCGGCACCCTCGGGACGGACGACGGGCGCCATCACGCCGGTCGAGGTCTCGTTGTGCGCCCAGCCGTAGGCGTCGACGCCGGCCACGGCCTCCGGCAGCGCCAGCGAGCCCGGGTCGGCCTTGCTGATCACCGGGTCGGCCAGGAACGGCGCCTCGGCGACCCCGGAGGCGAACTTCGCGGAGAACTCGCCGTAGGTGCCGAAGGCGGCCCGGTCGCGGACCAGGCCGATGGTGGCGGCGTCCCAGAAGGCGGTGGTGCCGCCGTTGCCGAGCACCACCTGGTAGCCCTCGGGCAGGTCGAACAGGCTGGTCAGGCCCTCGCGGACCCGGCCGACCAGGTTCTTGACCGGGGCCTGCCGGTGCGAGGTGCCCATGAGCGCGGCGCCGTCGCGGGCGAGGGCGGCCACCGCCTCGGGGCGGACCTTGGAGGGTCCGCACCCGAAGCGGCCGTCGGCGGGCAGCAGCTCGGCGGGGATCTGGATGCTCATGGGGTCCTCGTCAGACGGGGGAGAGGATCGACTTGTCCTTGATGCTGTCCCAGCCCTCGACCTCCGAGGGCTTGCGGGTGTCGGGACCGACGTAGCGGGCCGACGGGCGGACCAGCCGGCCGGTCTCCTTCTGCTCCAGGATGTGCGCGCACCAGCCCGCGGTGCGGGCGCAGGTGAACATCGAGGTGAACATGTGGCTGGGCACCTCGGCGAAGTCGAGCACGATCGCGGCCCAGAACTCGACGTTGGTCTCGATCGGGCGGTCGGGACGGCGCTCGCGCAGCTCGGCCAGCGCGGCGTCCTCGAGGGCCTTGGCGGCCTCGAAGCGGGGCGCACCCAGCTCCTCGGCGGTGCGGCGCAGCACGCGGGCGCGGGGGTCCTCGGCCCGGTAGACCCGGTGCCCGAAGCCCATCAGGCGCTCCTTGCGGTCGAGCAGGTCCTTGACGTACTTCCGGGCGTCGCCGGAGGACTCCACGCCGTCGAGCATGTGCAGCACGCGGGAGGGCGCGCCGCCGTGCAGCGGGCCGCTCATCGCGCCGATGGCACCGGACAGGGAGGCCGCGACGTCGGCACCGGTGGAGGCGATGACGCGGGCGGTGAAGGTGGAGGCGTTCATGCCGTGCTCGGCGGCGGACACCCAGTAGGCGTCGACGGCGGCCACGTGCTTGGGGTCGGGCTCCCCGCGCCAGCGGACCATGAACCGCTCGACGATGGTCTTGGCCTCGTCGATGCGCTTCTGCGGGACGGCGGGGACGCCGATGCCGCGGGCGGACTGCGCCACGTAGGACAGCGCCATGACCGCGGCCCGGGCCAGCTCCTCGCGGGCCTCCTCGGCAGAGATGTCCAGCAGCGGGCGGTAGCCCCAGATCGGGGTCAGCATCGCCAGCGCGGCCTGCACGTCGACCCGGACGTCGCCGGTGTGCACCGGGATCGGGAACGGCTCGGCCGGGGGCAGGCCGCTGGGGCCGAACTTGCCGTCGACCAGCAGCGCCCAGACGTGGCCGAAGGTGACCTTGCCGACGAGGTCCTCGATGTCGACACCGCGGTAGCGCAGCGAGCCGCCGTCCTTGTCCGGCTCGGCGATGGTCGTCTCGAAGGCGACGACGCCCTCGAGTCCGGGAACGAAGTCGTCGGCCATCCTGCATGCTCCTCTGCGCGCGGGACCCGTGCCCGAGGTGTCGGCGCACGGCTGTGGCAGAACATAGGTCAACGCCCCGGGCGCGCCCCAACCGGACCGTCCCGGCCAGCGGGAGGTGCGACGGGCATCACACCAGGTCGCGGCTTGGTTGCGTGGTGGGAGCATGGGTCGGTGCCTGACCTGACGACGATGCGCCGCGACTACGACGAGGGCAGCTTCTCCGAGGACACCCTCGCCGACACCTGGCTGGCCCAGTTCCGTCGCTGGTTCGACGACGCCGTGGCCGCCGACCTGCCCGAGCCCAACGCCATGGTGCTGGCCACCGCCGACCCCGACGGCGCCCCCGACGCCCGCGTGGTGCTGCTCAAGGGCCTGTCCGAGCAGGGGTTCGTGTTCGTCACCAACGGCGCCTCGGCCAAGGGCGCGCAGCTCGCGCTGGACGACCGGGTGGCGCTGGTCTTCCCCTGGCACGCCCTGCAGCGCCAGGTCCGGGTCGTGGGGACCGCGGCCCGCCTGGACGACGCCGAGTCCGACGCGCTGTGGGACCCCCGCCCGCGCGGCGCGCAGCTGGCCGCCGCGGCCACCGTGCAGTCCTCCGTCGTCGAGGGCCGCGAGGACCTGGTGCGCGCGTTCCGCGAGCTGGACGAGCAGACCCCGGAGGGCGGGCTGGCCCGCCCGCCGTCCTGGGGCGCCTACCGGGTCCAGCCGCAGCGGGTGGAGTTCTGGCAGGGCGGCCACGACCGGCTGCACGACCGGCTCCGCTTCGAGCGCGACGACGCCGAGGGGGGCAGCTGGGTCGTCCGGCGCCTGGCCCCGTGAGCTCCCCCGTCGACGGGCCCGCTCCCGCGGAGGCACCGCCGCGCCGCCGCCGCGGCTGGGCGCTGGACACCCGGCCGTTGGCGATCCCGGCCTACCGGCGGCTGTTCGCCGGGGTGACGGTGACGATGCTGGGCCAGCAGATGACGCTGGTCGCCGTCCCGTTCCAGGTCTACGCCATCACCGGTTCGTCGTTCCTGGTCGGTGTCACCTCCGTGGTCGCGCTGGTGCCGCTGGTCGTGTTCGGCCTGCTCGGCGGGGCCATCGCCGACGCGATGGACCGGCGCAGGCTGATGCTCATCACCTCGATCGGCGCCGCGGTCACCAGTGCGCTGCTCGCCGTCCAGGCCGGTCTGGGCATGGACAACCTGGCCGTGCTGTGGGTGCTGACCGCCTTCGTGTCGGCGTTCTCCGCGGTCAACCAGCCCACCCGCAGCGCCGCCATCCCGGCGGTGGTGGGCACCGAGCTCGTGCCCGCGGCCAACGCACTGGCCATGACCGTGCGCCAGGTCGGGGTCATCGCCGGGCCGCTGCTGGCCGGCGTGCTGATCGGGCAGGGCGAGCTGTTCCTGACCTACGTCGTCGACGCGGTCGGCTTCGCCGCCGCCGTCTGGCTCGTGCGCGGCCTGCCGCCGCTGCCGGCGGCCGGGGCGGCCGACCGGGTGCGGGTCGGCGCCGCGGTGCGCGGGGTGCTGGACGGCTTCGTCTTCCTGCGCACCCAGCCGGTGCTGCTCATGACGTTCGTCGTCGACATCATCGCGATGCTGTTCGCCTGGCCGCAGGCGGTGTTCCCGCAGCTGGCGGCGACCGCCTTCAGCGGCGACGCGAACAGCCTGGGCTGGCTCTACGCCGGCATCTCGATCGGCTCGCTGGTCATGGGGCTGACGTCGGGCTGGGTGAGCCGGGTCGACCGGCAGGGCGCGGTGGTGCTGGCGGCGATCGCGGTGTGGGGCGTGGCCATCATCGGCTTCGGCCTGGCCGGCTCGCTGTGGTTCGCCGTGCTGTGCCTGGCCGTGGCCGGCGCCGGCGACATGGTCAGCGCCGTGCTGCGCAGCTCGATGCTGCAGCTGGCGGCCCCCGACGACATGCGCGGGCGCATGCAGGGCGTGTTCATCGTGGTGGTGGCCGGCGGGCCCCGGCTCGGTGACCTGCGCGCGGGCGCCCTGGCCAGCGCGTTCGGGGTGTCGGTGGCGATGTGGACCGGCGGGGTGGTCATCGTCGTCGCCATGGCGGTGGTCGCGGTCGCCGTCCCGTCGTTCTGGCTGTTCCGGGCCTCGCGGTCGGCGCGGACGATCTAGAGCCGGTTCGGGCGTGCGGGGCGCCCCGACCGGGCAGTGGGGGGCATGGCGCTCTCCCGGATCCTCGTCCTCGTGCTCGCCGGCGGTGCCGGTGGGCGGCTGGAGCTGCTCACCGAGCAGCGGGCCAAACCGGCCGTCCCCTTCGGCGGGGTGTACCGGCTGGTGGACTTCCCGCTGTCGAACTGCGAGCACTCCGGCATCGCCGACGTGTGGGTCGCGGTGCAGTTCCACCCCGCGTCGCTCTCGGAGCACCTGGCCAACGGCCGGCCCTGGGACCTGGACCGCACCACCGGCGGGCTGATGACCCTGCCGCCCTTCCGCGGCACCGACCGCGGCGGGTGGGCCACCGGCACCGCCGACGTGCTGTGGCGGCAGGCCGACCTCGTCCGCGAGCACGACCCGGACGCCCTCGTGGTGGTCAGCGCCGACGCGGTCTACCAGCTGGACTACCGCGCCGTCGCCGAGGAGCACCTGGGGTCCGGCGCCGAGGTCACCATGGTCACCACCGAGGTCGCCGCGGACGACGCCTCCCGCTACGGCATCGTGGTGACCGACGGGGAGCGGGTCACCGACTACGCCTACAAGCCCGACGAGCCGGCGACGACGACGGCCACGAACGAGGTCTTCGTCTTCAGCCCGCGGCCCACGCTGGACCGGCTCGAGGCGCTGGCCGCCGACGCCGGGGAGGACGGCCTGGCCGACCTCGGCGACGGTCTGCTGCCGGCGCAGACCGCCGACGGGCTGGCCCGCGCGCACCGGTTGCCGGGCTACTGGCGCGACGTCGGCACCGTGCCGGCCTACTGGCAGGCGCACATGGACGTGCTGGCCGCCGACCCGCCGATCGACCTGGAGGACCCGGCCTGGCCGGTGCACACCCGCGGTGGCCGGCACTCCGCGGCCCGGCTGCTGCCCGGCGCCTCCGTCGAGGGCTCGCTGGTCTCCGGGGGCACCCGGGTGGGCGGCACGGTGCACGGCTCGGTGCTCTCGCCGGGCGTGGTGGTCGAGGACGGCGCGACCGTGACCGACTCGGTGCTGCTGCCCGGCGTGCGGGTGCGGGCCGGCGCCCGGGTGCACCGGGCGGTGCTCGACGACGGCGTGGACGTCGGCCCGGGCGCGAGCGTCGGCGGCGACGGCGACGTGGCCCTGGTCGGCCGGCGGGCCCGGCTGGAGCCCGGTGCCGAGGTGGCCGCCGGGGCCCGGCACCCCGATCCGGAGTGAGACGGCTACGGTCCTGAACGACGCTCACGACCGCCTGGAGGGCGCGTGCTCGAGTTCGACGGACTGGTCAAGACCTACGGCGACAACCAGGTCCTGCAGGGGGTGTCCTTCGCCGTCGCGCCCGGGCAGATGTTCGGGTTCTGCGGCTCCAACGGCGCCGGCAAGACCACCACGATGCGGATCGCGATGGGCCTGGCCCGCGCCGACGCCGGCGAGGTGCGCTGGCGCGGCGCGCCGCTGGACGACGCCGGACGGCAGCGGATCGGCTACATGCCCGAGGAGCGCGGCCTCTACCCGAAGATGAAGGTCGCCGACCAGCTGACCTACTTCGCCCGGCTGCACGGCGCCTCGTCCGCCGACGCCGACCGCGCGGTGGCGGAGTGGACCGAGCGGCTGGGCCTGGCGGACAAGCGCGGCGAGCGGGTGGAGAAGCTGTCGCTGGGCAACCAGCAGCGGGTGCAGCTGGCCGCCGCGCTGGTCAGCGGACCCGAGGTGCTCATCCTCGACGAGCCGTTCTCCGGCCTGGACCCGGTCGGCGTCGACTCCCTCGCCGACGCCCTGGTCGAGCGTTGCCGGGCCGGCGTCCCCGTGGTGTTCTCCAGCCACCAGCTCGACCTGGTCGAGCGGCTGTGCGACGCGGTCGGCATCCTCGCCCGCGGCCGCATCGTCGCCAGCGGCACCGTCGGCGAGCTGCGGGCCCAGGAGGGCGGCCGGCAGCTGCGGGTCGTCGTCCCCGACGCCGACCCGGGCTGGGCGGCCGCCGTCCCCGGGGTGCGGGTGGTCAGCGAGCAGCGCGGCGACACCGTGCTCGAGCTCGACGTGGCCGCCGACGACCAGGCCGTGCTCGCCGCCGCGCTGCGGACCGGCCGGGTGACCCACTTCGCCCGGCGCGAACCCAGCCTGGTGGAGCTGTTCCGCGGGGCGGTGGCGGCGTGAGCGCGGCGGGTCAGGTCCGGCTCGTCGCGCGCCGGGAGATCACCACCCGGGTCCGGGACAAGGGCTTCATCATCAGCTCGCTGGTCATCGTGCTGCTCGTCGTCGGCGTGATGATCTTCCAGCTGGTCGCCGGCGGGCAGGGGTCGACGACCACGGTCGGCGTCGTCGGCGGCAACCCGTCGGTGCAGACCGCGCTGCAGCAGGCCGGCGAGGCCTCGGGCACGGCGGTCACCGTCACCGAGCTGCCCGACGAGGCGGCCGCCCGGCAGGCGGTCGAGGACGGCGACGTGGACGGCGCCGTCCTCGACCCGACCGGCGACTCCCCGCAGCTGCTGGTGGAGTCCTCGGGCAGCGTCGACGACGTCGTGCGCTCGGCGGTGGGTGCGCTGTCGGTGGGCGCGCAGCTGGCCGCGCAGGGCGTGGACCTGCAGCCCGCGCCGAACGTCGCGGTCACCGAGCTGGACCCGTCGGGGGACGACGACGGGCCCGCCGTGGTCGTGGCGCTGGTCGGCGTGGTGGTGCTCTACGGCCTGCTCATCCTGTTCGGCCAGTTCGTCGCGCAGGGCGTGGTGGAGGAGAAGTCCTCGCGGGTGGTCGAGCTGCTGCTGTCGACGATGAAGCCCTGGCAGCTGCTGGCCGGCAAGATCCTCGGCCTCGGCGTGCTCGGGCTGGCGCAGATGGTGCTCATCGCCGCCGTCGGCGTCACCGGCGCGCTGGCCCTCGGCGTGGTCAGCGTCCCCGGCCAGCTGATCGGCACCGTGCTCGTCGTGATCGGCTGGTTCCTGGTCGGCTACGCCTTCTACGCCTCGGTGTTCGCCGCCGCCGCGTCGCTGGTCAGCCGGCAGGAGGACCTCGGCAGCGTGCTGACCCCGACCACCCTGCTGCTGGTCGTCGGCTTCTTCATCTCCATCCAGGCGGGCTCGGACCCGGGCTCGGGCCTGGCCACGGTGACGTCGTTCGTCCCCGGGCTGACCCCGCTGGTCATGCCGGTGCGGATGGCCGCCGGCGACGTCCCGCTCTGGCAGGTGCTGCTCGCCGTGGCGATCATGGCCGTCGCCATCGCGCTGGTCGTGCGGATCGGTGGCCGGGTCTACGCCGGGGCCCTGCTGCGCACCGGCGGCAAGACCAAGCTCCGTGAGGCGCTGCGGGCCGAGCGCGCCTGACCTCCCCTCCTCCTCCCCGCCTGACCTGGGGGCGGTTGGGGGTCCCCTCCCCGGGGGTAGCGCGCGCGGCATGAGCATGCAGCTGGGCTACACGATGATGACGGAGCAGGCCGGCCCGAAGGAGCTGGTCTCGCACGTGGTCGGGGCCGAGGAGGTCGGCTTCGACTTCGCGGTCAGCAGCGACCACTTCTTCCCGTGGCTGGACTCGATGGGCCACGCGCCCAACGCATGGGTCACCCTCGGCGCGGCCGCGCAGGCGACCAGCCGCATCGACCTGATGACCTACGTGACCTGCCCGATCCTCCGCTACCGCCCGGCCGTGGTCGCCCAGCAGGCCGCCACCCTGCAGATCCTGGCCGACGGCCGGTTCACCCTCGGTCTGGGCGCCGGGGAGAACCTCAACGAGCACGTCATCGGCGAGGGCTGGCCCCCGGTCGCGGTGCGGCACGAGATGTTCGCCGAGGCCGTGCAGCTGATCAAGGAGCTGCTGGCCGGCGACGGCTACACCACCTTCCACGGCGACTACTTCGACGCCGACGGCGCCAAGATCTGGGACCTGCCCGAGGGTGGCGTGCCGATCGGCATCGCGGTGTCGGGCAAGCAGTCCTGCGAGCTCGCCGGCGAGTACGCCGACGTCATGATCGGTACCGAGCCCAAGCCCGAGCTCGGCGAGATGTTCGACGCCGCCGGCGGGGCGGGCAAGAACCGCGTGGGCCAGATGCCGATCAGCTTCGACCGGGACAAGGCCGCCGCGGTGACCCGTGCGCACGAGCTGTTCCGCTGGTTCGGCCTGGGCTGGAAGGTCAACGCCGACCTGCCCGGCACGGCGGGCTTCGAGGCCGCCAGCCAGTTCGTCCGCGAGGAGGACGTCGAGAGCTCCCTGCCGTGCGGGGACGACGTCGACGCGGTGATCGAGGCGGCGAAGGAGTACGCCGACGCCGGCTACACCCACCTGGCGCTGGTGCAGATCGGCGGCGACCAGCAGCAGCCCTACCTGGAGTGGACCAAGCAGGAGCTCATGCCGGCCTGGCGCGAGGCGTTCGCGTGATCGACCCGCGCACGAAGCACCCGGCCTCCTCGGCCATCCCCGGGTTGCAGGTCGAGCACCCCGGCGGCACCGGCGAGCTCACCCCGCGCCCGGACCACGGCGAGGAGTCCTACCGCGGTTCCGGTCGGCTGGAGGGGCGCCGGGCGCTCATCACCGGTGGCGACTCGGGCATCGGCCGGGCCGTCGCGATCGCCTACGCCCGGGAGGGCGCCGACGTCGCGATCTCCTACCTCTCCGAGGACGCCGACGCCGAGGAGACCGCCCGGCTCGTGCGGGAGGCCGGCCGCACCGCGCTGCTGCTCCCGGGTGACGTCGCCGACGAGTCGGTCGCCAAGGGCCTGGTCGCGCAGACCGTCGACGGGCTGGGCGGGCTGGACCTGCTGGTGCACAACGCCGCGTTCCAGAACGTGGTCGACGACGTCCTCGGCTTCTCCACCGAGCTGGTCGACCGCACGTTCCGCACCAACGTCTACGCGTTCCTGTGGCTGCTGCAGGCCGCCAAGCCCGAGCTGGCCCCGGGGTCGTCGGTCATCGTGACCAGCTCGGTGCAGGCGTTCACGCCCTCGCCGAACCTGGCTGCCTACGCCGCCACCAAGGCGGCGCTGGTCAACCTGACGAAGTCGATGGCCGACGAGTTCGCCCAGGTCGGGGTGCGGGTCAACTGCGTCGCCCCGGGACCGGTCTGGACGCCGCTGATCCCGGCGACCATGCCCGCCGACCAGGTCGAGGGCTTCGGGGAGCAGGCGCTGCTCGGCCGGGCCGCCCAGCCGGCGGAGCTGGCCGGGGCCTACGTGTACCTGGCGAGCGAGGACGCCAGCTTCACCGCCGGCGAGGTCATCGGGGTCACCGGCGGGTCGCCGATCAACTGACCCGGTAGGCCAGGGCGGTGTGGTCGAGGGAGCGCGGCAGCGCCGTCCCCTCGGCCACCCGCCGGCCGGCCGCCTGCTCGAGCCGGTGGCCCGCCGTCAGCACCGACAGCGCCACCCCGGTCGTGTAGAGCACCAGGTCGCGTCCCGGGCAGCGGGCCGGGCCGGCGCTGAAGGGCACCATCGACCACAGCGACGCGCTGGTGCCACCGGGGGCGTCGTCGTCGGCCCACAGCTGCGGCGCGAACCGGTCGGCGTCGGGCAGCAGTTCGTCGTCGCGGTGGGCCAGCGATGAGGTGATGACGAACGTCGTCCCGGCCGGGACCGTGCTGCCCGCCCAGGTGGTGTCCTGCGTCGACTCCCGCAGCACCGCCAGGGTGGTGGGCCACAGCCGCACCGACTCCAGCACCGTGGCGCGCAGCAGCGGCAGGTCCGGTGCCACCGGGTCCGCCCGGTCGACCTCCGAGGCCACGGCGGCCGCGTGGGCGGGGTGGCCGGCCAGCAGCGCCAGCGCCCGGAAGGTGGCGATGCCGGCGGCGTCCCAGGCGAACAGCCAGTGCGCGATCTGGTCGGCGACGTGCACGTCGGGGTCGGCGGGCAGCGCGGCCACGGTGGCGGCCAGGCTGCCGGGCTCGGCGGCCTGCACGTAGATATCCAGCCGGCGCAGCAGCTCGGCGCGGGCCGGGCCGTCGGTGCGCCGCAGGAATGCCCAGTTGGCCCGCGAGCGCAGCCGGCCCAGCAGGTCGGTGAGCGCCTCGTCGTCCCGGGCGGCGTCGCCGAGGGTGAGCCGGCGGACCACCCGCCACCACGCCGGGGCGAACGCCTCCCAGTCCCAGCGGCCCGCGGTGCGCAGCCCGGACAGCTCCTGCGCCGCGATCTGCGCGACCGAGGCGGCCTGGGCGTGCAGGGGGACGTCGAGCTGCAGCGCCGTCTCGTTCCAGGCGCGGCGGGCCGGGCGGTCCTCCGGCGGGCTGATCAGCACGCCCCGCGGCTGGAAGTGCTGCAGTGCGGCGCGCTTCTCGCGGGTGGCGGGGGAGAACGGGGTGGGTCCCTCGGCGAGCACCCGGCCGGCGTCGCGGGCCGACAGCACCAGCGCCAGGCTGCGGCCGGGGACGCGCAGCAGCAGGGGCCCGTCCCCGTGCCGGCGGCGGCTGGCCTGCAGGGCCCGCACCGCGCGGTCGTCGAGCTGCAGCCGGTCGGCCAGCCGGACCAGCGGCGGGCGCCGCAGGATGATGCCGCGGGCCAGCATCGGCGCCAGCGCGGCCCCGGTCAGCCGCAGCGTCTCGACCACGCCGGCCCGGGAGACGGGCGCGGGGGAGGTGGTCGCGGGGGGCTGGACGGCGTGGTCGTGGAGGGCGGTCACCCGCAGCCGCTACCCGCCCCCGCCGTATCCGGAACCATTCCGTACGCGCGGTCTCAGGCCAGCCGCAGCCCGGTGAGCGGGCCGCGGTAGACCCCGGCGGGCCGGCCGGTCACCCCGGGCCGGACGACGAAGAGCCGGCCGGCGTCCGGTGGGACGTCGGTGAGGCCCTGGGTGGACGTGCTGATGACCAGGTGGTCCAGCGACGGCCCGGCGAACGCGCAGCTGGAGGTGTTGACCGCGGTCACCCGCACGACCGCCACCAGCTCGCCGGCGGGGGAGTAGCGGCGCACCTGGCCCGCACCCCACAGCGCCACCCAGACGTGGTCCTCGTCGTCCATCGTGAGGCCGTCGGGCGGGCCGTCGTCGTCGGAGAGGTCCAGGAAGACCCGGGTGTCGCCGAAGGAGCCGGCGGCGACGTCGTAGTCGTAGGCCCGGATCTGCGCGGCACCGGAGTCGGCCAGGTACACCGTGCGGCTGTCGGCGGTCCACTCGATGCCGTTGCTGATGGTCAGGCCGGTGAGCACGGTGTGCACCGACCCGTCGAGGTCGACGCGGTACAGCGAGCCCGCGCCGGGCCGCTCGTCGAAGCCCATGGTGCCGCCGAACACCCGGCCGACGGGGTCGACCGCGCCGTCGTTCATCCGGGTGCCGGCGGCCGGGCCCTCGTCGGGCAGGTCCAGCAGCACGGTGGCCCCGCCGTCGGGGGACAGGTGGGTGAACCCGCCGTCCGCACCGAGCACCCACCCGCCGTCGGACGCCGGGACGACGAACCCCACCGTCGCGCCGCCCCGGTGCACTCCGACCTCGGCCACCACCCCGGCCGGGGACACCGTCGCGCGGCGCACCTGGCCGCGGTCGATGTCCACCCAGACCAGCTCGCGGCGGGCCGCGTCCCACGTCGGCCCCTCCCCGTGCACGGCCGGCTCGACGCCCTGGGCGGGGGTGGCGGTGAGGGTCAGCATCACCGGGTCCTCCCCGCGACACCGGACCGTCACACGTGCCCTGGACAATGCGCCCGTGTCCGAAGCAACCGTCGACGTCGCCGACCTCCGCCCCGCCGATCCCGAGGACCGGGCCGACGAGGCCCCGCTGCGCGAGGACATCCGGCTCCTGGGCCGGGTGCTGGGCGAGGTGGTGCGCGAGCAGGCCGGCGAGGAGGTGTTCGACCTCGTCGAGGAGGCCCGGGTCGAGGCCTTCCGCATCCGCCGCTCGGAGGTCGACCGCAGCGGCCTGGCCCAGATGCTCGCCGGCCTGGACGTCCGCACGGCCAACCACGTCATCCGCGCCTTCAGCCACTTCTCCCTGCTGGCCAACCTGGCCGAGGACGTGCACCACGAGCGTCGCCGCCGGTTCCACCGCCGCGAGGGCTCGCCGCCGCAGAAGGGCACCCTCGCCGCCAGCTTCGAGCTGCTCGACGCCGCCGACCTCGACCCGGCCGTCGTGCAGCGCGAGCTCGACGGCGCCCTCGTCGTCCCCGTGGTCACCGCGCACCCCACCGAGGTCCGCCGGCGCACGGTGTCGCGGGTGCAGCGCGAGGTCGCCGAGCTGATCCGCACCCGCGAGTCCGCCCCCGACGAGGCGCAGTGGTCGGCGCACCTGTGGCGCGAGGTGCTCACCCTCTGGCAGACCGCGCTGCTGCGGCTGTCGCGGCTGCGCCTCGAGGACGAGATCGACGAGGCGCTGCGCTACTACGACCTGTCGCTGTTCGCCGTCGTCCCGCAGATCAACGCCGACCTGCGCGCCGCGCTGCACCAGCGCTGGCCCGACGCCGACCTGCTGCCCACCCCGATGCTGCGCACCGGGTCCTGGATCGGCGGCGACCGCGACGGCAACCCGTTCGTCACCGCCGCCGCGGTCCGCCGGGCCACCACCCGCGCCGCGGAGACCGCGCTGAGCCACCACCTCGGCGAGCTGGTGGTGCTGGCCGAGGAGCTGTCGATGTCCGAGCGGCTGGTCCGCCCGACCGACGAGCTCGAGGCGCTGGCCGACGCCGCCCGCGACGACTCCCCGTTCCGGGCCGACGAGCCCTACCGCCGGGCGCTGCGCGGCATCTACCGGCGGCTGGCCGCCACCGCGCTCGGCGTCCTGGGGCACGTCCCCGGTCCGCTGCCGGACGTCGAGCTGGAGCCCTACGCCGAGCCCGCCGAGCTGATCGCCGACCTCGACGTGGTCGCGGCGTCGCTGCGCACGCACGGCGCCGGGGCGCTGGCCGACGACCGGCTGCGCCGGCTGCGCGACGCCGTCGAGGTGTTCGGGTTCCACCTGTCGGGGCTGGACATGCGGCAGAACTCCTCGGTGCACGAGGAGGTCCTCGCCGAGCTGTTCGCGTGGGCCGGGGTGTGCGAGGACTACGCCGCGCTCGACGAGACCGCCCGGCGCGAGCTGCTGACCGGCGAGCTGCGGCTGCGCCGTCCGCTCGTGGGCCCCGACGCGCAGCTGTCCGAGCTGGCCCGCGGCGAGCTGGACCTGCTGGCCGCCGCGGCCGAGCAGGTGCGCCGGCTGGGCCCGCGGGCGATCCCGAACTACGTGATCAGCATGTGCGAGTCGGTGTCGGACGTGCTGGAGGTCGCCGTCCTGCTCAAGGAGGTCGGCCTGGTCACGATCGGCGACGACGGCCTGCCGGCCTCGCCGATCATGATCGCCCCGCTGTTCGAGACCATCGGCGACCTGCAGGGCGGCGGGGAGACCCTCGCCGCGATGCTCGCCGAGCCGGTCTACCGCTCGATGGTGGACGGGCGGGGCGGCACGCAGGAGGTCATGCTCGGCTACTCCGACAGCAACAAGGACGGCGGTTACCTCGCCGCGAACTGGGCGCTGTACCGGGCGGAGCTGGCGCTGGTCGAGGTCGCCCGCACGGCCGGCGTGGAGCTGCGGCTGTTCCACGGCCGGGGCGGCACCGTCGGCCGGGGCGGTGGCCCCTCGTACGAGGCGATCCGGGCGCAGCCGCCCGGGTCGGTCGCCGGGCAGCTGCGGATCACCGAGCAGGGCGAGGTCATCGCCGCCAAGTACGCCGAGCCCGACCTGGCCCGGCGCAACCTCGAGGCGTTGGTCGCGGCGGTGCTGGAGAGCTCGCTGCTGTCGCTGGAGGGCCTGGGCGACGACGCCGAGGAGGTCTACGCGCTGTTCGACGACCTGGCCGGCCGGGCGGAGGCGGCCTACCGCGCGCTGGTGCACGACACCCCGGGGTTCGTGGAGTGGTTCCGCGCGGCCACCCCGATCCGGGAGCTGGCCGAGCTGAACATCGGCTCGCGCCCGCCGTCGCGCAAGGCCGGTGACAAGATCACCGACCTGCGGGCCATCCCGTGGGTGTTCAGCTGGTCGCAGGCCCGGATCATGCTGCCGGGCTGGTTCGGCACGGGGACGGCGCTGCAGTCCTGGATCGGTGAGGACCCGGAGCGGCTGGCCCACCTGCAGGACCTGCACGCGCGCTGGCCGTTCTTCCGCACCGTGCTGTCGAACATGGGCATGGTGCTGGCCAAGACCGACCTGGAGCTGGCCGCGCGCTACGCCGAGCTGGTGCCCGACGAGGACCTGCGGCACCGGGTGTTCGACGTCATCACCGCCGAGCACGAGCGCACCGTCGCCGTCCTGCTGGCCATCACCGGCGACGACCACCTGCTGGCCGACAACCCGTCGCTGGCCCGCTCGATCCGCAACCGGTTCCCCTACCTGGAGCCGCTGCACCACCTGCAGGTCGAGATGCTGCGCCGCCGCCGCGAGGGGGACGACGACGAGCTGGTCCGCCGCTGCATCCAGCTGACGATCAACGGTGTGGCGACCGCGCTGCGCAACTCCGGCTGAGGCCGCCTGGCGCAGCGTTGATCAGCGGAGGTGATCGAAGTCCGTCCTCCCGCGCCAGATCGGGTGCAGGAGGACGGACTTCGGTGCAGGGAGAGATCAGCGGCGGGTGCGGCGGACGACGACGGCCCAGGTGACCAGGTAGGCCAGGTACACCGCGGCGACCACCAGCGCCGCGGTGGGCAGCTGCCCGCCGGACGCCTGGAACCCCTCGACCGCGATGCTGGCCGAGGGGTAGGAGGCGGCGTCCGCACCGGTCCAGGAGGCCGCCTCGGCGCCGCCGAGCGGCCCGTACACCGCCGCGACCTCGAACGTCAGGAACAGGACGGTGACCGCGCCGAGGTGCCGCAGCCGGTCGGCGCGCACGGCGACCCGGGTCCGCGCAGCGACGACGGCCGTGGCTGCTGCCACCACCACCCCGTAGCCCAGGGCCAGGGTGGTGGCGAGCATCCGCGTGCCGGCCACGGCCGGCTCGAGCGACGCGTCGAAGACGACGGGCACGTACTGCGGCAGCGAGGTGGTCAGCAGCAGGCAGGTGAGGGCGTGCAGTGCGGCCGCCGCGATGAGCGCCACCGCGGTCACCGGCATCGGCTCGTCCTCCTGCACGGAACTCCGTCCTTCTGCACCAGATCTGGTGAGTGAGGACGGACTTCGATCAACCTCCCTGATCAACGCTGCACCCGGGCGGCGGAGCGGAGGGCCTCCCGCTCGTGGATGGTGGTCCGCGCCCGGCCCCGGGAGGCACCCAGCGCGTGCTCGGCCTCGTCGATGGCCCGCCAGTTCTCCAGCAGCACCGGCCGGCACCCGCGCGCCCGCAGCGTCTCCACCAGGTCGGGTCCCCCGACCCGCGGCAGGGCGGGGGCGTCGGCCAGCAGCGCGGCCACGGTCTCCCGGGCGTCGTGCTTGTTGGTGCCGACGACGCCGGTGGGCCCGCGCTTGATCCACCCCGCCACGTACTCGCCCGGGCTCACCGCGCCGTCCCGCAGCACCCGGCCGCCCTCGTTGGGCACCACCCCGCCCGACACCGGCAGGTCCGGCAGGTCCTGACCGGCGTACCCGACGGCGGCGACGACGAGGTCGGCGGCGAGCTCCTCGGTCTCCCGGGTGCCCGTCAGCCGGTCCGCCGGGTCGACCGCGACCCGCTCCACGACCACGCCGGTGACCCGGTCACCGCCGGTCAGCCGCACCGGCCGGGCGAAGAAGCGCAGCCGCACGGTGGCCTTGCCCGGCTCGGGGACGTGCTGCGCGAACTCCCGCAGCGTCGCCAGGTTGCGGGCGACCGCCCGGACCTCGGACTCCTCGTCCAGCCCCTCGGGGTCGGTCAGCGCGACCGCGGCGGACAGGTGGCCGAGCTCCCGCAGCTCCTGCGTGGTGAAGGACGCCTGCGCCGGACCCCGCCTGCCCAGCAGCGTGATCCGCTCGACCGGCGCGGCGGCGAGGGCGTCCAGGACGTGCTGGGGCATGTCGGTGGTCTCCAGCTCCGCCGGGCAGCGGGCCAGCACCCGCGCCACGTCCAGGGCCACGTTGCCGACGCCGACCACGACGACGTCGCGGGCCCGGGCCACCGCCTGCTCCACCCGCGCCCGGTCGGCGTCCGGGTGGCCGGTGTACCAGGCGACGACGTCGGTGGCCGCGAGGCTCCCGGGCAGGTCCTCGCCCTCGATGCCCAGCCGGCGGGCACCCGAGGCGCCGTGGGTGAACACCACCGCGTCGGCGTGCGCCCGCAGGTCGGCCACCGACAGGTCGCGGCCCACCTCGACGTCCCCGACGAACCGCACCGAGGGGTGGTCGAGGGTGTGCCGCAGGGTGTCGGCCAGTGCCCGCATCTTGAGGTGGTCCGGCGCGATGCCGTGCCGCACCAGCCCGAACGGCACGGGCAGCCGGTCCAGCAGGTCCACCGCCACCGGGACGTCGTCCTGGTCGGCCAGTGCCTCCGCCGCGTAGATGCCGGCCGGACCGGCCCCGACGACGGCCACCCGCAACGGTCGGTCCATGCGCGCACGATGCCCTACCGGCACGCCGGGCACCAGGGCACGCTGGGGCCGTGATCAGCGACGTCGTCGTCGAGTTGGACCTGACCGGGCCGGTGGTGGAGTGGCGCGGCCCCGCCCCGCACCACTTCCTCGAGGTGACCGGTGACCACGCCGACCAGGTGCGCGAGGTGGCCCGACAGGTGACGTACGGCTGGGGCATGGTGCCGGTCCGCGTGCGCGTCGGCGGCACGACGAGCACCACGGCGCTGTGGGCGCGCGACGGCGGCTACGTGGTCCCGCTCAAGGTCGCCCTGCGGCGGGCGGAGGGCATCGACCTGGGGGACGTCGTGAGCGCGCACGTCCAGGTGCTCCGGCAGGGGTGAGCCCCTCCGGTGCGGGGAAGGGCACCACCATGACCGTCACCGTCGTCGCCACCATCACGCCCAAGCCCGACCGCTTCGACGCCGTCCGTGAAGCGTTCGTGCAGGCGGTCCCCGCCGTCCACGAGGAGGCCGGCTGCGAGCTGTACGCGCTGCACGAGGGCGGCGGGGTGCTGGTCATGGTCGAGCGCTGGTCCGACGGCGCCGCCCTGGAGGCGCACGGCGCCGGGACGACGTTCAACCAGCTCAGCGAGGGCGTGAAGGACGACCTGGCCGAGCCGCTCAAGGTGCACGTGCTGCAGGCCGTCCCGGCCGGGGACGACGCCAAGGGCACGATCAGCTGAGCCGCAGCTCCAGGAACCGGTTGTCCGGCCCGGCCGCGTAGTCCCCGAACGGGCCGCGGTCGGTGAACCCCGCCTGCCGGTAGAGCGCGACGGCGGGGGCGAAGGGCGGGGCGGTGCCGGTCTCCAGCACCACCCGGTCCAGCCCCCGCTCCCGTGCCGCGGCCAGGGCGTGGTCCAGCAGTGCTCCCGCCACCCCGCGGCGCAGGTGGTCCGGGTGGGTGCGCATCGACTTCAGCTCCCCGGCCGCCGACAGCGCCACCATCCCGGCCAGGGAGTCGCCGTCCCACGCCGTCCAGACCGTCATGCCCGGGCCGGTGAGACCGGTCAGGTCCAGGGCGTAGGAGGTGCCGGGCGGGGAGTCCGCCCGCATCGACCCCACGTGCAGGGCCACCAGCTCCTGCACCCGCGGGTCGGCGAGGTCGTCGGTGCGGATCGTCAGACGGTCCGTCAGACGGCTTGGCAGGTCGGGCACCAGAACAGGTTCCTGCCCACCATCTCCTCGGTGCGCACCGGGGTGCCGCACAGCCGGCACGGCTGCCCGGCCCGCCGGTAGACGTAGTGCGCGTCGACCCGGCTGGCCGCACCCCGCTTGCGGCTGCGGTCCTCGGGCCGGGTGGTGACGATCCGGCCGGCCCGCACGCCCGCGCGCAGCAGCACGACCAGGTCGGCCCAGACCGCGTCCCACTCCGCCTCGGTGAGTCCCTTGCCGGGCCGGAACGGCGAGATGCGGTGCCGGAACAGCACCTCGGCGCGGTAGACGTTGCCGACCCCGGCGAGCACCGACTGGTCCATCAGCAGCGCACCGATGGCCTGCCGGGACCGGCTGATCCGCGCCCACGCCCGGCCCGGGTCCGACCTCCGCAGCGGGTCGGGGCCCAGCCGGTCGAGGATCAGCTGCACCTCGCCGTCGGTGATGAGCTCGCAGGCGGTGGGTCCGCGCAGGTCGGTCCAGACGCCCTCGCCGTCCTCCCCGGGGCCCTCCCAGCGCATCCGCAGCGCGCCGCGGGGCTCGGGCGGGAGGCCGGTGCCGGTCGTGTACTTGCCGTAGAGCCCGAGGTGCACGTGCACCACGTCGGGGCCGAAGACGGCGAACAGGTGCTTGCCGTAGGAGGTCACCTCGTCGAGCACCCGGCCGTCGACCAGCTGCGCCTCGGCGGCGAACCGGCCCTGCGGGCTGGTCACGTGCACCTCGCGGCCGGCGAACCTCCCGTGCTGCTCACGGGCCAGGCGGAACAGGGTGTGGCCCTCAGGCACCGGCGATCACCCGCTGATCCTGCCCCGGGTGCAGGATCGCCGCATGACCGTGACCCCTGCCCTGGCCCGCCGCGCCTGGGGGACCCTCGAGACGCTGCACGTCACCGGGTTCTTCGCCCCCGAGGTGAACGCGGCCTACGAGCGGTTCGGCGTGCCCGCCACCCGCGCCGGCTACTTCGCCGCCCGGGCCTCGGCGTTCGGCCCGTGCCGGCCCGAGCTCGTCGTCGCCACGTTCTACGTCTTCGCCCCGCAGCTGGTGCACGCCGCCGTCCCCGCGGTGTGGGACGCAGCAGCACCGGAGGAGTGGGCCGCGGCCCGCCGCGAGGCGGTCGCGACCCGGCTGCACGACGTGCTGGGCGAGCCGGACGTCGCCGAGGCCGTGGACCTGGCCCGCGAGGCCTGCGCCGGCCTGAGCCAGGCGGGTCGGCCCATCCACGCCGCGTGGTCGGCGCAGGAGTGGCCCGAGGACCCGCTGCTGCAGCTCTGGCACGCCGGCCTGCTGCTGCGCGAGCACCGCGGTGACGGCCACGTCACCGCGCTGCAGAGCTCGGGCCTGGATCCGGTGGAGGCCCTGGTCACCGGCGGGCTGGCGTCGGGGTCGGTGGACTTCGTGCGCTCCACCCGCGGCTGGACCGACGCCGAGTGGGAGGCCGGGGTGGAGCGGCTGCGGCTGCGCGGCCTGGTCGACGACGACGGGCTGACCCGGGCCGGGCGTGACCTGCGCGACGACGTGGAGACGGTCACCGACCTGCTCGCGATCGACGGCTGGGCCCACCTGGGCGAGGAGGGGCTGCTGCGGCTGGTCGAGCTGGTCACCCCGCTGCGGGAGCGCATGCTGGACTCGGGCACCCTGCCGGAGTGGATCCGCAGCCGCGGCTGAGCGCGTCCGCGCGCACTGGGGCAGGCTGGGCGGTGACGACCGGAGGGAGGGGCAGCGTGGGCGATCCGTGCGCGGGGGGCTCCTCCGCCCGCACCGCGGGCGAGGCGATGGTGCGCGCCCCGAAGACGTGCGGCGTCGGCACCACCACCGGGCAGGCGCGGGCGTTCTTCGCCGACGACCACGTGCACGCGCTGCTGGTGGTCGACGGCGTCCGGCTGGTCGCCGTCGTCGAGCGCGAGGACCTCGGCGGGCCCGACCGGGCACCGGTGGGCGGGCTGGGCCGGCTCGAGGGCCGCACGGTGCCGCCGTCCGAGCCGGTGCAGGCCGTGGCCGCGCGGCTGCGGGCCGAGGGCCGGCGGCGCACCGCGGTCGTCGACGACGAGGGCCGGCTGCTGGGTCTGCTGTGCTTCAAGCGCAGCGGCCGCGGGTTCTGCACCGACGCCGACATCGCCGCCCGCGCGGCCGAGCGGGACCTGCTGCCGGCCTGACCGCAGGTCAGCGCCCGCGTGCCTTGGCGTAGCGGTCGAGGGCGACCTCCCGCTCGTGCTTGTGGTCGACGATGCGCTCGGGGTAGCCCTCGGGCAGGTCGTCGGCGACCTCCCACGGCTCGTGCACCTTCTTGCCCTCGATGCCGCGCAGCTCCGGGACGTAGCGGCGCACGTAGTCGCCGTCCGGGTCGAACTTCTGGCCCTGGCTGACCGGGTTGAACACCCGGAAGTAGGGCGCGGCGTCGGTGCCGGTGCCGGCGACCCACTGCCAGCCGTGGTTGTTGCTGGCCAGGTCGCCGTCGACCAGGTGCTGCATGAAGTAGCGGGCGCCCCGGGTCCACTCCTGGTGCAGGTCCTTGACCAGGAAGCTGGCGGTGATCATCCGCATCCGGTTGTGCATCCAGCCCTCGGCGAGCAGCTGGCGCATCGCGGCGTCCACGACCGGGAAGCCGGTGCGACCGGCCGCCCAGGCGTCGAAGTCCTCGTCGGCCTGCTTCCCCGTGCAGTAGGTCATCCCCTGCAGCTCGGGGTTGTAGTACTCGCGGGCGGTCTCGGGCCGGTGCCAGAGCACGTCGGCGTAGAAGTCCCGCCAGCACAGCTCGGTCGTGTAGGTCTCCACGCCCGTGCCGCTCTTCCCCGAGTCGGCGATGTCCTTGAGCAGGGTCCGCGGGTGCACGGTGCCGAAGTGCAGGTGCGCCGACATCCGGCTCGTGGTGTCCAGGTCGGGCCGGTTGCGCTCGTCGTCGTAGCCCTCGATCCGGTCGTCCAGGAACGCCTTCCAGCGCCGGTGCGCCGCGGCCTCACCGGGCTCGAGCACCTCGGTGTCGCCGAGGTCGGGCGCCTCCGGCAGGTCCTCGCCGTCCGCGCGGGCCCAGCTCACCTTCCGGGGGCGGGCCGCCGGGTCGTGCCAGCCGTGGTCCCGCCACCGGCGGGAGAAGGGGGTGAACACCTTGAAGGGGGTGCCGTCGTCCTTGGTGATGGTGCCCGGCGCGACGGCGTACGGGGAGCCGGTGCGGACCAGCTCGGCGTCGTCGCCGAGGGCCTTCTCCACCGCGGCGTCGCGCTGCCGGCCGTAGGGCCCGGTGTCCCCGGCGACGTGCACCGTCTCCGCGCCGACCTCGCGGGCCAGCGCGGGGACGACGTCCTGCGGCTTGCCGTGCCGGACGACGAGGCGGCCGTCGGTGGCCTCGTGCAGCTCCGCCAGGCAGCCGGCCAGGAAGTGCTTGCGCGGGTCGCCGGACTTCTCCCAGATCGCCGGGTCGAGCACGAACAGCGGGAGCACGTCACCGGCCTCGCGGGCGGCGAGCAGCGCGGGGTTGTCGCCCAGGCGCAGGTCACGGCGGAACCAGTGGATGGCGGTCGGCACCGCCCGAACCTACGGATTGTGCGAGGTCAGCGCGCGGTGAGCGGCAGGCCGAAGTGCGGGCGGTCGTCGGGGCGCACCAGGTCCTGGTCGGCCGGGTGCTGCTGCAGGTAGTGCCGGACGAAGGAGCAGTAGGGCAGCACCGACAGGCCGCGCTCGCGGGCGCTGGCCAGGACCGCGGCCACCAGGACCGTGCCCAGGCCCCGGCCGGCGACGGCGGGGGACACCTCGGTGTGCGGGAGCGTCATCACGCCGTCGTCGACGTGGTAGCTGGCCATGCCGACGACCTGGCCGTCGACGCTGATCTCGAAACGCCCGCGGGACGGGGCGTCCTCCACGTGCACCTGCTGCGTGCTGCTCATCGTGCTCGTCCCACCTCCTGCCCGGCTCCGCTGCCGGGACGTGGAGCCAGCGCTCGACTCCGGACAGACAAGGTAACCGCTTCGTCTCGTTTCCGCTTCCGTCCTGCACCACGATCCTGCTCCTCCGGGGGTTCCCGGACGGCAGCGACGCGCCCGCTAACCTCGACCCGCACCCGGGCCCCCGTAGCTCAGGGGATAGAGCGACGGTTTCCTAAACCGCAGGCCGCAGGTTCGAATCCTGCCGGGGGCACCTCAGGCGGCCCGCTGCACCACGAACCGGTGCCCGCGCGCCGCCGCCCGGCGGGCGCACTGGTCCAGCGCCAGCCGTGCCCCCGGCGGCCAGGCGTCCAGCCGGGCGGCGTCGACCACGACGTCGCCGCGGAACACCGCCAGCCGCAGCTGCCGCAGCACCCGGGCGATCTCCGCCCCGTCCGTCCCGTTGTCCATGCCGTCGATCCTGGCGACGGCGGCGTCCCCGCACATCGGTCCGGGGTCCCACCCGGGCCTCCACCCGGGGGAGGAGCTACGCCTGCAGGAGTACGCGGACCGGGCCGAGGTGACGCCGCGGGGGCGACGACGGCGGGCCCGGCGCCCAGCAGGCTGGACGCCATGATCGAGCTGCACGGGTTGACCAAGCGCTACGGCGAGCGCCTCGCCGTCGACGACGTCACGGTGACCGTCCGGCCGGGCATCGTCACCGGGTTCCTGGGCCCCAACGGCGCCGGGAAGTCCACGACCATGCGGATGGTGCTGGGCCTGGACCGGCCCACCGCCGGCACCGCGCTGGTGAACGGCAAGCCCTACGCCGAGCACCGGGACCCGCTCCGGCAGGTGGGTGCGCTCCTGGAGGCCCGGGCGCTGCACCCCGGCCGCACCGCCCGCGCGCACCTGCAGGCCCTCGCCGCCACCGCAGGCCTCCCGCGGCGGAGGGTCGACACCGTCCTGGAGCTCGCCGGGCTCACCGCGGTCGCCGGGAAGCGGGTCGGCGGGTTCTCCCTCGGCATGGGCCAGCGCCTCGGCGTGGCCACCGCGCTGCTCGGGGACCCGGCCACCGTCGTGCTCGACGAGCCGGTCAACGGCCTGGACCCCGACGGCGTGCTGTGGATCCGCACCCTCGCCCGCCGGCTGGCCGCCGAGGGCCGCACCGTCTTCTTCTCCTCCCACCTCATGGCCGAGATGGCGGTGACCGCCGACCACCTCGTGGTCATGGGCCGCGGCCGGCTGGTCGCCGACGTGCCCACCGCCGAGTTCCTGCACCGGGCCGGCGGCGACGGCGTCCGGGTGCGCAGCCCGCGGGCCACCGAGCTCGCCGGGCTGCTCGCCGGGCCCGACGTCGTCGTCGAGTCCGCCGAGCGCGGCGTGCTGCTGGTCCGCGGCGTGCCGCCGGAGGTCGTCGGCGACCGGGCCGCGGAGGCCGGCATCGCGCTGCACGAGCTCACCCCCGTCCAGGCCTCCCTCGAGGAGGCGTTCATGGCGCTCACCGCCGACGAGCGCGAGTACCGCACCGAGGAGCAGCCGGCATGACCACCACCCTGGAGCACACCGCCACGACGACCGGACTCCTGCGCGGGGAGTGGGTGAAAGCCCGCTCGCTGCGCTCCACCTGGTACGTCCTGGGTGGGTCGCTGGCCGGCATGGTGCTGCTCGGCCTGCTGTTCACCAGCACCGCCGACACCGGCGGCCCCAGCGGGACCGGCGGCGGGCCGCCCGGCGTCGACTTCGCCCAGCCGCTGACCCTGGCGCTGGCCGGCTACAACCTCGCGCAGCTGGCGATGGGCGTGCTCGGGGTGCTCCTGGTCACCGGCGAGTACACCTCCGGGACGATCCGCAGCACGTTCGCCGCCACCCCGCGGCGGTGGCCCGTGGTCGCGGCCAAGGCCGCCGTCCTCGGCGCCCTGGTGCTGGTGGTCGCCGCCGTCGGCTCGCTGGCCGCCTACGCCGTCGGCTCGGCGGTCGTCGACGGCATGCCCGGCCTCGGCGAGGACGGTGTGCTGCGGGTGGTGCTCGGGACGGCGCTCTACCTCACCGCGATCACCCTGCTCGGCTCCGCGCTGGGCTGGCTGCTGCGCTCCACGGCCGGCGCGGTCGCCACGCTGTTCGGGCTGGTCTTCCTGCTGCCCGTCCTCGGCGGGCTGCTGCCCGGCGACTGGGGCCCGGACGTGGTGCGCTGGCTGCCCAGCTCGGCGGGCGGCAGCCTGCTGCGGCTGACCACCACCGCCGACCAGTTCGCGCCCTGGACCGGGTTCGCCGTCCTGCTGGCCTACGTCGCGGTCGGGCTGGCCGCCGCGGTGTGGCGGCTGCGCACCCGCGACGCCTGAGCGGGGACGATGACCGGCATGACGACGTCGGCCCGGGTGCGCCTGGTCGCGCCGGTGGCCGTGCTGGCGGTGCTCTCGCTGGGGCCGGTCGTGCGGCTCGGCGGGCTCACCGCCGGCGCGGTCGTGGTCTCGGCCCTGCTCTGGAGCACCGCGCTGGCCCGCCACCGCGCCCCGTTCCCGGCCCTCGTCGTCGCCGTCGCCCTGCTGGGGGCGTGGTGGGCCGGGCACGACCTGGAGCCCCAGCGGTTGCTGCCCGCCGGGGCGGTCGCGTTCTGGCTGCTCGCCTGGGTCGCCGACCGCCGGCCGGTGCGCGAGGTGGTCGTCGCGACCGCCGTGGTCGCCCTGGTGCCGCTGACCCTGGCGGTGCTGGGCCTGCTCGGCCGGCCCGGCGGGGAGGCCGTCGTCCCGCTCAGCGCGGCGACCGTGGTGGCGGTGGTCGTCGGCCGCAACCGGCGCACCCGCCGCTCGCTGGTGCAGGCGTTGGAGGACCGCGCGCTGCGCGCCGAGCGGGAGCGGGACGCCGGGGCCCGCGCCGCCATCGCCGAGGAGCGCACCCGGATCGCCCGCGAGGTGCACGACGTCGTGGCGCACAACATCTCGGTGATGACCGCGCTGGCCGACGGTGCCGGCTACGCCATCGACACCGCGCCGGAGCGGGCCCGCGCCGCGGTGGCCCAGGTCGCGGCCACCGGCCGGGAGGCGATCACCGAGATGCACCGGCTGCTCGGGGTGCTGCGCGGCGACGACGAGGACGGCGCGCCGGCGCCCGCGCCGGGGCTGGCCCAGCTCGACGCCCTGGTGGAGCAGGTCCGCGCGGCGGGCCTGCCCGTGGTGCTCACCGTCGGGGGCACGCCGTCCCCGCTGCCGGCCACCGCGCAGCTGGCCGTGCACCGCCTGGTGCAGGAGGCGCTGACCAACACGCTCACCCACGCCGACGGCGCCCGCGGCGCCCGGGTCGCGCTGGAGTGGACCGCCGACCGGCTGCAGGTGGAGGTCACCGACGACGGCCGCGGCACCCGCCCGCGCGACCCCGACCGCCCGCCCGGGCACGGCCTGGTCGGCATGCGGGAGCGGTTCGGCGCGTGGGGCGGCACGGTGGAGACCGGTCCGGCGGACGGCGGCTGGCGCGTGCGCGGGGTGCTGCCGCTGGCCCCGGTGCCCGGCACGAGCAAGGTGCCCGCATGACCACGGTGCTGCTGGTGGACGACGAGCCGCTGGTGCGGGTCGGCTTCGGCATGGTGCTGGACAGCCAGCCCGACCTGGAGGTGGTCGGCCAGGCCGGGGACGGCGCCGCGGCGGTCGCGCTGGCGCGGGAGCTGCGGCCCGACGTGGTGGTGATGGATGTGCGGATGCCCGTGCTGGACGGCGTCGCGGCCACCGCGCAGATCGTCGCCGCGGGTCTGCCCAGCCGGGTGCTGGTGCTGACCACGTTCGACCTCGACGAGCACGCCTTCGCCGCGCTGCGCGCCGGGGCCAGCGGCTTCCTGCTGAAGAACACGCAGCCGGCCGACCTGCTCGCCGCCATCCGCACGGTCGCGGCCGGCGACGCCGTGGTCTCCCCGCGGGTCACCCGCCGGCTGCTGGAGACCTTCGCCGGCCGGCTGCCCGACCCGACCGCGCGGGACGCCCGGCTGGACCCGCTCACCGACCGGGAGCGCGAGGTGCTGGCCCTGGTGGCCCGCGGCTGGTCCAACGCGGAGGTGGCCGCCGAGCTGGTGCTCTCGGAGCTCACCGTGAAGACCCACGTCGGCCGGATCCTGGGCAAGACGGGCCTGCGCGACCGCACCCAGGCCGCGGTGCTGGCCTACGAGACCGGTCTCGTGCGCCCCGAGGGCGGCTGACCGGCCCCGGTCAGCGGTGCGGCCCGCCCGGACCGTGGCCGTTGCCGCCCGGGCCGGCGCCAGCACCGGGACCGGGTCCGCCCGGGCCGCCGTGGCCGGCCCCGTCGGACCCTGGCCCGCCGGGTGCCCGGCCGCCCGGCCCGCCGTTCCCGCCGTTCGCCGGTCCGCCGGTGGCCGGGCCGCCGCCTGCCGGGCCACCGCCGTCCGCCCGCTCGCCCGGGCCGCCGTTCGCCGGTCCGCCGCCGGCCGGGCCGCCGTTCGCCGGTCCACCGCCCGCCGGGCGACCGGTGGACGGGCCGCCGGTCGACGCGCCGCCGGTGGACGGGCCGCCGTTCCCCGGCCCGGGCTCCGCTGGCCCGGCAGCGGGACCGCCACCAGGCCTGCCCGGGGTGCCCTGCCCGGCGCCGCTGCCGGCGCCCGGGCCGCCAGGGGCCTGCGCCCCGCCGCCGGAGCCGACCGGGCCGGACCCGACCGTGCCGGACCCGACCGTGCCGGTGCCGCTCGAGGACGGGCCGGCCGCGCCCACCCCGACCACGGGGTCAGCCAGGGCGGTCACGACCCCGGGGACGACGGTGCGCGGTGCACCGGACGGAGCCACCGCGGCGGCCCGGGTGGCGCGGACCTCCCCGGTGGCGGCCTCCGGGGCGAGGACCCCCGTGGCCACGACGTCCGCGGCCGGGGACAGCGGCGGCGCGGCGGCGGGCGCGGGCTGCGCGGTGCCCACCTCGCCGGCGTCCGGTGCAGGGGCCGGGACCACCGCCTCGGCGGCGGAGCCCGGCGTCGCGGCCGGGCCCGCGCCGGTCGCGCCCGCGAGCAGCAGGACGGCGCCGGCGATGCCTGCCGCCCCCGCGGCACGGGAGCCCCGAGCGCGCTTGCGGCGCACCGGCGGGCGGGGCGGTCGCGGGTCGGGCACCGGTGGCGGTGCGAGGACGGGGAACTCCCCGACCAGCTGCTCGAAGCCCACCACGGCAGGGCGCCGTGCGTCGTCCACCACCGTCGGACCCCCGTTCGTCGGGCGACCCGGAGCGGAGCCCGCGCCACCGTGGCCCGCCGGGCGCCGGTGCGGGCCGTCCCGGCGCACGGCGGGACGGCCGTCCTGGTGCGCCCTCACCGAGCGTGACCACCCGGCGGCGGACGTCGCGCTGCCGGAGGCCGGTGCACCGGTTACGTTCGCCGACGACAGCGACCCGCAGCTCGACGGCGCCGCCTGCCACGAGCCCAGCCAAACAGGATCCCCGTGGCCCGCAGCGTGTACGTCGCCTCCGTCGAGGGCCACTCCGGCAAGTCGATCGTCGCCCTGGGCCTGCTGCACACGCTGACCCGCGAGGTCGGCCGGGTGGGCGTCTTCCGCCCGATCGCCCGCGGCGCCACCGACCCGGTGCTGGACACCCTGCTCGCCCGCGCCACCGCCGAGGTCGGGTTCGCCGAGGCCGTCGGCGTCACCTACGACGACGTGCACGCCGACGGCGACGCCGCGCTGGCCCGCATCGTCGAGCGCTACAAGGCCGTCGAGGCCCGCTGCGACGCCGTGGTCGTCGTCGGCTCGGACTTCACCGACGTCTCCTCGCCCACCGAGCTGTCCTTCAACGCCCGCATCGCGGCCAACCTGGGCACCCCTGTCGTCCTGGTGCTGGGCGGGCGTGACCCGGCCGGCGCCGAGCAGCTGGGCCAGGCCCCGGCGCGCAGCCCGGGGACGCTGGCCGCGGTCGCCGAGCCCGCCCTGCGGGAGCTGGCCGCCGAGCACGCCGCCGTCGTCGCCGTGGTGCTCAACCGCGCCGACCCCGACCGGCTGACCGAGGGCGTCGCCGCCGTGCAGGCGGTCACCGACCGGCCGGTGTGGGCCATCCCGGAGGAGCCGGTGCTCATCGCGCCCACCTTCGCGACGGTCGCCGCGGCCGTCGAGGGCGAGCTGGTGGCCGGCGACCCGTCGCTGATGGACCGCGAGGCGATGGGTGTCGTCGTGGCGGCGATGTCGATGGTCAACGTGCTGCCCCGGCTGCTGGAGGGCTCGGTGGTCGTCGTCCCCGGTGACCGGCCGGACGTCGTCCTGGCGGTGATGACCGCGCACGCGGCCGGCACCTACCCCTCGCCGACGGGCATCCTGCTCAACGGCGGCATCGACCTGCCCGACCCCGTGCTGCAGCTCATCGCGGGCCTGGGCAGCTCGCTGCCGATCGTGCGCACGCCGCTGGGCACCTTCGACACCACCGCCCGGGTGATCCACACCCGCGGCCTCATCGCCTCGGACTCACCGCGCAAGGCCGAGCGGTCGATCGCGCTGTTCGACGAGGCGGTCGACACCCGCCAGCTGCTCGACGGGCTGGACGTCGGCCCCTCGACCGTGGTCACCCCGCTGATGTTCGAGCACCTGCTCACCGAGCGGGCGCGGGCGGCCGACCAGCACGTCGTGCTGCCCGAGGGGGACGACGACCGGGTGCTGCGCGCGGCGTCGACCGTGCTCGCCCGGCGGATCGCCCGGCTGACCATCCTCGGCGACGAGGCCAAGGTCCGGGGCCGGGCCTCCGAGCTGGGCCTGGACATCGCCGCGGCCGAGGTCGTGGACCCCTTCGACGAGCAGCTGCGCACCCGTTTCGCGCAGGAGTACGCCGCCCTGCGGGCCCACCGCGGGATGACCGCGGAGGCGGCCTACGACGTGGTCCCCGACGTGTCCTACTTCGGCACGCTGATGGTCCACCTGGGTCTGGTCGGCGGCATGGTCTCCGGCGCCGCGCACACCACCGCGCACACCATCCGGCCGGCCTTCGAGGTCATCCGCACCCGGCCGGGGGTCTCGGTGGTCTCCAGCGTGTTCCTCATGGCGCTGGCCGACCGGGTGCTGGTCTACGGCGACTGCGCGGTCAACCCGCTGCCCGACGCGGCGCAGCTGGCCGACATCGCGATCTCCTCGGCGGCCACCGCCGCGGAGTTCGGCATCGAGCCGCGGGTGGCCATGCTGTCCTACTCCACCGGGACGTCGGGCTCGGGCGCCGACGTGGACAAGGTGCGCGAGGCGACCCGGCTGGTGCGCGAGCGCGCGCCGGAGCTCGTCGTCGACGGCCCGATGCAGTACGACGCCGCCGCCGACCCCGAGGTGGGCGCGGCGAAGATGCCCGGGTCGGCGGTGGCCGGGCGGGCCACGGTGTTCGTCTTCCCCGACCTGAACACCGGCAACAACACCTACAAGGCGGTGCAGCGCTCGGCCGGCGCGGTGGCCATCGGCCCGGTGCTGCAGGGGCTGAACAAGCCGGTCAACGACCTGTCCCGGGGAGCCACCGTGCGCGACATCGTCAACACCATCGCCATCACCGCGGTGCAGGCGGCCGGCCGGTGACCACGGTCCTGGTGGTCAACAGCGGGTCCTCCTCGCTGAAGTACCAGCTGCTGGACGGCGCGGAGCAGGTGCTGGCGTCGGGCTTGGTCGAGCGGATCGGCGGGGCGGGCTCGATCACGCACCGCGGCCCCGGCGGCGAGGTCACCGTGGCCGCCGACGTGCCCAACCACCGGGCGGCGCTGGCCCTGATGATGGCCACCTGCACCGAGCACGGCCCGCAGCTGGCGCCCGACGTCGTGGGCCACCGGGTGGTGCACGGCGGCGCCCGGTTCAGTGCGCCGGTGGTGGTCGACGACGAGGTCGAGGCCGCGGTCGAGGAGCTCGCCGCGCTGGCCCCGCTGCACAACCCGCCGGGCCTGCAGGGCATCCGCGCCGCCCGGGCCACCTTCCCCGGGGTGCCGCAGGTCGCGGTCTTCGACACCGCCTTCCACGCGACCATGCCGCCCGAGGCCCGCACGTACGCCGTCGACGCCGACCTGGCCGCGCGGCGGGGCATCCGGCGCTACGGCTTCCACGGCACCTCGCACGAGTACGTCTCGCAGGAGACCGCCCGGTTCCTCGGCCACGCCGGCCGCTTCGTGGTGCTGCACCTGGGCAACGGCGCCTCGGCCTGCGCGGTGTCCGGCGGCCGGTCGGTGGCCACCTCGATGGGCCTCACGCCGCTGGAGGGCCTGGTCATGGGCACCCGCGGCGGCGACCTGGACCCCGGCGCGCTGCTGCACCTGCTGCGCACCGGGATGACCGTCGACGAGGTCGACACCCTGCTCAACCGGCGCAGCGGCCTGGCCGGGCTCACCGGCACCGGCGACCTGCGCGACGTGCTGGCCGCCGCCGCGCGCGGGGACGCGCAGGCCGCGCTCGCCCTCGACGTGTACGCCCACCGCATCCGCGGCTACGTCGGCGCCTACCTGGCGCACCTGGGTGGGCTGGACGCGCTGGTGTTCACCGCCGGCGTGGGCGAGAACAGCCCCGAGGTGCGGGCCCGGGTGGTCGAGGGCCTGGGCCACCTCGGCCTCGTCCTCGCCCCCGCCCGCAACGAGGCGCGCGGGCGCGGCGCACGGCTGGTCAGCCCCGACGACGCAGCCGTGCCGGTGCTCGTCGTCCCCACCGACGAGGAGCTGCAGATCGCCCGGCACGCCCGGGCCGTCACCGCGGGATGACCCGGGCGCACGACGACGTGCTGGCCCACCTGCGCCGGGCGCGTGACCACGCCGACCGGCACTACGACCAACCGCTCACCCTGGCCCAGCTCGCGGCGGTCGCGGCGCTGAGCCCGTGGCACTTCCAGCGGCTGTTCACCGCCACCTACGGCGTCTCGCCGGCCGCCCACCTGTCCCGGCGCCGGGTCGAACGCGCCCAGGACCTGCTGCGGACGACGAACCTGACGGTCACCGAGGTCTGCCACCTGGTCGGCTTCTCCTCCCTCGGGTCGTTCTCCAGCCGGTTCCGGGAGCTGGTGGGGGAGACCCCGAGTGCCTACCAGCGGCGGTGGGCGGCGAACGGCGCGCCGCGGATCCCCGGCTGCTGGGTGTTCATGCGCGGGATGACCGCAAGCGGGGAGAAGCAGGCGGGGGACACCGGGCCCTAGCGTCGTCGGCATGACGATCTCGAACATCTCGCTGGTCAGCGTGTGGGTGACCGACATCTCCGAGGCCAAGGCGTTCTACACCGACGTCCTGGGCTTCGAGGAGCAGGAGGACATCCAGCTGGCCGAGGACTTCCGCTGGTGCACCGTGCGGCACCCGCGCCAGCCCGAGCTGTCGGTGCACCTGACCACGCCGGGCAAGCCGCTGTCCGACGACCTGGTCGCGGCGATGCAGCGCGCCCAGGCCGAGGGCGGGCTGCCGGGCATCGGGCTGGCCGTCGACGACTGCCGGGCCACCTACGAGGAGCTGACCGCCAAGGGCGTCACGTTCATCCAGCCCCCCGCCGAGCGGCCCTACGGCGTCGAGGCGCTGATGCGGGACAACTCCGGCAACTGGATGGTGCTGGTCGAGCACCGCGACTTCGACCCGGCGGCGATGACGGTGCAGGACCTGCAGTAGGTCAGCGGCCGCCAGGTCGGTCGGCCCGGTCGACCTGGCGGCGGCCCGCGGCCCAGAACCCGACGGCGACCGCGACGAAGAGGGCCAGCGGCACCAGCTCGGTGAGCAGGTAGACCCACCGCTCCGACGCGGCCCACCCGTCGGCCCGGTAGTCGTCGCCGAACCAGTCGATGCCCAGGCCCGGGAACAGCAGCTGCACGGTGCAGAACGCGATCCACGCGGTCGACACCACGGTCAGCAGGCCCAGCGCCGGGGCGCGGTAGGGGAGCGGGTGGTCGGGGAGCTTCCGGCGCAGCCGCCAGGCGGCCGGGAAGATGCCCAGGTAGGAGATGAGCGTCGTCGAGATGGCCAGCGACAGGGCGACGCCGAAGAACTTGGCGATGTCGCCGTCGGTGATCTCGGTGACCGCCACGAACACCGCGGTGCTGATGACGCCCGACAGCAGGTTGACCCTGGTCGGGGTCCCGAACCGGGCGGAGAACCGGCCCAGCCAGCGCGGCCCGGCGCCGTCGTAGCAGGACACCGCCAGCGTGCGGTCCGACCCCATGATCCAGGTGAGGCCGCTGGTGAAGGCGACCAGCGCGACCAGGGCGCCCAGCACCCAGCCCACCGCGGTGGAGAACGGGGTGAGGGTCGCCGTCACGGTGCCGTCGGCCGCCGTCGTCACCTCACCGCCCAGCACGGTGAGGGACTGGCGCACCGCCTCGGGGAAGCCGGCCAGGCCGCTGGCCTGGTCGCTCGGCAGCACGAGCAGGATCCCGAGCACCGGGACGGCGTAGAGCAGCCCGGTGGCGACCACCGACTTGGCGATCCCGGCCGGGACGTCGCGGGCGGCGTCGGTCATCTCCTCGCCGGCCGAGCTGGGCAGCTCGAACCCGACCAGGCTGAACAGCACCAGCGGCACCAGCGCCACGAACCCGGCGAAGGTCGGCGCGTAGTCGCCGACGCTGGGCCCGTGGAAGCCGTTCTCCACGCCGTAGAGCAGCACCAGCACGCTGAACAGCCCCAGCAGCAGGAACCGGGCGACCGCGCCGACCGTGGCCACCCACTTGCCCACCCGGAACGACAGGACGGCGAACAGCACGCCGGCCCAGATGAACACCAGGGCGAAGGCGTAGGTGACCGGGCGCGAGTACTCCTCCCCGCCGTGCAGGAAGACGATCAGCCCGCCCAGCGCGGTCCCGACCAGCGTCCCGCCCATCCACACCGGGTTGGTCACCCAGTAGAAGAAGTTGTTCACCGCCCCCGCGAGGTGGCCGAAGGCCATCCGCACCCAGACGTAGGGCCCGCCCTCGTCGGTGTGGGCCGCGCCGAGCTCGGCCAGCAGCATCGCCGAGGGCACCGCGAACAGCAGCGTGCACACCACCAGCCAGGTGAACCCCTGCCCGCCCTCGGTGGCCAGCGTGCCCAGCCCGTCGATCCCGACGAGGGTGCAGACCAGGAAGAAGAAGACGTCGGCCCGGCCGAAGTGCTGCTGCAGCTTGGACTTCTCGACCGCGGCGTCGCGGCCGGCGGTGGTCGGTGGCGCGTCGCTGATGGCCATGGCTGCCTCGGCTCGCTCGGCCCCCGGGGCCCGGGGTGCGTTCGCCGAGCAGCGTGGTGCGGCGAGGTTTCGCGCCGGTCACGCCGACCTGTCAAGGACCTGGCAACGGGCCGGTTTCCGTCGTGCGGCCGGTTCGACCGCGGGGAATCCGTCGTCGGACGGGTGTGCGACCGGTTGTCCCGGAGGAGGCAGACTGGGGCCATGAGCCAGGTCGTCGCCACCGCAGAGCACGTCGTCGCAGCCCCCGCCGACCGGGTGCGGGCAGCCCTCGCCGACTACGCCGGCACCCGGCAGCGGATCGCCGGCCCGCAGTTCAGCGACTACCGCGTCGAGGCCGGCGGCCAGGGCGGGGGCACCCGGGTGCACTGGCGGTTCGCCGCCACCCAGAAGCGGGTCCGCGACCAGCTGGTCGCGGTCGCCGACGGGCCCGACGGCCTGGTCGAGCGCGACCAGAACTCCTCGATGGTGACCACCTGGACGGTGCACCCGGCCGACGCCGGCGCCTCCACCGTGCGGGTGCGGACCACCTGGGACGGCGCCTCGGGCATCGGCGGGTTCTTCGAGCGCACCTTCGCCCCGAAGGGCCTGGCGCGCACCTACACGGGCATGCTCGAGCGGCTGGACGCAGAGCTGCGCTGAAACGGGGACCATGGGTGGGGTGACCGCACCGCTCACCGTCGTCCCCGAGCTGGAGGACCTCGCCCGGCTGGTCGGCAACGGCAACGCCGTCGTCCTGTCCGGCGCCGGGCTGTCCACCGACTCCGGCATCCCCGACTACCGCGGGGCGACCGGGTCGCTGCGCCGGCACACCCCGATGACCTGGCAGACCTTCACCCGCGACCCCCGCGGGCGGCACCGGTACTGGGCACGCAGCTTCGTCGGCTGGCGGCAGATCGCCGGCGCCCGGCCCAACGCCGGGCACCGCGCCGTCGCCGCCCTGCAGGACGCCGGGCTGGTCGGCGGGATCATCACCCAGAACGTCGACGGGCTGCACCAGGCCGGCGGGGCCACCGACGTGCTGGAGCTGCACGGCGGGCTGGACCGCACCGTGTGCCTGCAGTGCGGGGACGTCGCGCCGCGGTCGGAGCTGGACCTGCGGCTGCGCGAGGTGAACCCCGGCTTCCGGCCCGAGCCGGTGGACGACGAGGTCAACCCCGACGGCGACGTCGAGCTGCCCGAGGAGGCGCTGGACGGCTTCGTGATGGTCGACTGCCTGGCCTGCGGCGGCGGCCCGCTCAAGCCCGACGTCGTCTTCTTCGGGGAGACCGTGCCGCCGGAGCGGGTCGCGGCGGCCTACGCCACCGTCTGCTCGGCCCGCTCGCTGGTCGTGCTCGGGTCCTCGTTGACCGTGATGAGCGGCTACCGGTTCGTGCTGCGCGCGGAGAAGGAGGGCATCCCGGTGGCCATCGTCAACTGCGGGCCGACCCGCGGCGACGAGAAGGCCGACGTCCGGGTGGACGCCCCGCTCGGTGCCGTGCTGCCGCCGCTGGTCGACCGGCTGGTGCGGTGACCCGCCGGGAGGTGGAGCGCACCGACGACGGGCGGTGGATCGTGGTCGACGGCCGCCGCTGGCGGGCGCAGGACCCGCAGCTGCCCGACGACGTGCGGGCGCGGCTGCTGCACCACCTCGGCGTCGGCCGCAGCGGGGTCCGCGCGGCGAAGGGCGACGACGACGCCGTGGCGGCGGCCCGCGCCCGGGTGCAGCTGGCCAAGACCGGCCTGGGCGAGCGCGGCACGGCGTGGTGGGAGCAGTCCGCCGACGAGCGCCGGGACCGCTGGGAGTCCGCGCTCACCGCGCTGGACGACCTCGCCTGACCCAGACTGGACCCGGTGCAGACCTTCCTCCCCGTCGCCGACTTCGCCGGCAGCGCCCGCCTGCTGGACGCCCCGCGCCTGGGCAAGCAGCGGGTCGAGACGCTGCAGATCCTGCGCGCGCTCGAGCTGCCCGACTACGGCTGGACGACGCACCCGGCGGTGGTGATGTGGCGTGGCCGCACCCCGGCGCTGGTGCGGTACGGCCTGGACATGGCCGCGGAGTGGGTGGCCCGCGGGTTCGCCGACTCCACCGCGGCGCAGATCGAGGAGTTCGCGCCGGGGGTGGGCAGCCAGGCCGAGCTGGGCGCCGCCGGGCAGCTGCCGAGCTGGCTGGGCGACGAGGCGGTGCACCTGTCGCACCGCTCCAAGCTGCTGGCCAAGGAGCCGGCCACCTACCGCACCCTGTTCGCCGGTGACCCCGACGACCTGGACTACGTGTGGCCCCCCGCCGACGACGTGCCGCCCACCCCGGCGCCGGAGGGCGTGCCGGTCTGGGTGGTCCGGCCGCGCGCGCACCCCGAGCTGGGTGCCGCGCTGGCCACCGGAGTGGTCGGGCTGGGCACGCAGTCCGGGGTGGACGTCGACGCCACCGGGCTCGAGCTGCCGGCGCTTCGGGCGCTGGCGCACGAGCTGACCGGCAAGCGGCCGGCCAAGGACCTGCGCCAGCTGGCCACCTTCCTGGACGAGGTGCGCCCGGGCGACCCGGTGGCCGTACCGGTCGGCGGGGGCTCCGGGCTGCTGCTGGGCGAGGTCACCGGCGAGTACGCCTACGCCGGCCGGGAGCTGCTGCCGCACCGCCGCCCGGTCCGGTTCGAGCGGGTCGTGCCGCGCTCGGCCGTGCGCCCGCCGGCCACGATGCAGGACCCGCGCGCGCTGTTCCGGGTGGTGCTGGACCCCGCCGCCTGAGTCACCCCATCGTCTTGGCCCCGTCGATGCCCTCCCGCACCACGTCGGCGTGCCCGGAGTGCTGGGCGATCTCGGCGATGAGGTGCACCAGCACCTTGCGCCGCGACCAGCGGGCGCCGGGAGGGAACCAGGGCGCGGTGGGCAGCGCGATGTCGGTGTCGAGGTCGTCGAGGGAACGCACCAGCTGCTCGGTGGCCGCGGCGACCTCGTCGAGCTCGGCGAGCACACCGGCCAGCGTCTCGTCGGGCCCGAGCATGAACTGGGCCTCGAACGCCCCGTCCGGCAGGTCGTGCGCGGCGGCCCCGCGCACCAGGAAGTCGGTCCAGATGCGCTCCTGGGCGACGCAGTGCTTGATGGTGCCGCCGACGGTCAGCTCGCTGGCGCCGGTGCGCAGCCGGGCCTGCTCGTCGGTCAGCCCGTCGGCGGTGCGGCGCAGGAAGAACCGGTGCTCGGCGAGGGTGCCGAGCAGGTCGTCGCGTTCACGGTCGAGGGTCACGGCTGCCTCCGGTGGGTGTCGGGTGCGGCGATGGTGGCACCGGGGTCCGACACTTCGCAGGTCAACCGGGCAGGGGCACGTTCTGCAGCCGGACCTGGCCGCGGGCGACCACCTTGCCGTCCTCGGCCCGGGTGAGCGTGACCAGCCACAGCTGCAGGGTGCGGCCCTGCTGCACCGGCTCGGCCAGCACCTGCAGCCGGCCCGACGTCACGGGGCGCAGGAAGTCGGTGGAGTTGTTCACCCCGACGGCGAACTGGCCGCGGTCGGCGACCGCGACGCTGCCGCCGATGCTGGCCGCGGACTCGATGGCGGTGCAGTAGACGCCGCCGTGCACCACGCCCCAGGGCGTGTGCTGGTCGGGGCCCAGCTCCAGGGTGCCGGTGACCCGGGTGCCGGTCATCTCCTCCGGGGTGAACCCGCTGGCGGCGAGGAAGGCGCTCGCGGGGGCGCCGAGGTCGGGGGCGCTCACAGCGGCGCGTCCCAGACGAGGCAGAACGGGTGGCCGACCGGGTCGGCGTAGACCCGGAAGTCCCCGCCGCCGCCGGGCAGCCGGCGGGCGCCCAGGGCGAGCGCGGCGGGCTCGGCGGTGTCGATGTCGGCGACCCGGACGTCGAGGTGGGTCTGCTGCGGCCGCGCCGGGTCGGGCCAGTCCGGCGGCTGGAGGTCCGGTGCCTGCTGGAAGGCCAGCCGATAGCCCTGGCCGGTGACGACGACCCAGTCGTCGCCGGGGGAGCCCTGCACCTGCATCCCGAGCAGCTCGCCGTAGAAGCAGGCCAGGGCGTGGGCGTCCGGGGCGTCGATGACGTAGGAGTGCAGCTGACCGATCACGCCGTCATCCTGCCCGGGTCGCGCCGGTTCGGCTGGGGCACGATCGGGGGATGACCGCACCGCAGCTGGGCACGCTCGCCTGGGTCCCCGCCGCCGACCGCCCCGACCTGCTCGCCGCCCCGGTGGCCGCCGCGCTGCCGGGCCTGTCCGGACCGGCGTGGGTGGCCGGGATCGACGACGACCTGGCCGACACCGCCGCGTTCGGCGAGGCCTACCAGGTCCCGGCATCCGCCTCGGCCAACTGCGTGGTGGTCGCCGCCCGCCGCGGCGGGGAGACGACGCTGGCCGCCTGCCTGGTGCTGGCCACCACCCGCGCCGACGTCAACGGCCTGGTGCGCCGGCACCTGGGCGCCCGCAAGGCGTCCTTCGCCCCGCAGGACGTCGCGGTTGCCGAGAGCGGCATGGCCTACGGCGGGATCACGCCGGTCGGGCTGCCGGCGTCCTGGCCGGTGCTGGTGGACGCGGCCGTGGCCGCGGGGGAGCTGCTCGTGGTCGGCTCCGGCACCCGCGGCAGCAAGCTCGCGGTGCCCGGCGCGGTGCTGGCCGCGCTGCCGGGCGCGGAGGTGCTGGAGGGCCTGGGCTTGCCGGTCGGGTGAGCGCCGGGGCTACCGTCGGGAGGATGAGCAGGGACCCCGACCCGGCGCCCGGCCCGTCCGGCCCGACGTCCTACCGGAAACCGACCGCGCCGCCGTCGATGCGGCCGCGGCGTCGGGCGACGTCACCGGGCACGGGGGCGGCGGCCGGTGCGGAGCCGACGGTCGAGCCGTCACCCGACGCCGACGCCGGGTGGGGTGACCGGCAGCCGGCCGACGAGGACGCCCGCTACCTCGCCGACCGGCCGCCGCACTGGGGCAGCGACTAGAGCTGCCCGGGCAGGCTGGTGGTGCCGGGACCGATCGGGTTCTCGGCCGGGGCCTTGCCCCCCTGCGCTCGCAGCAGGTCGCGGATCTCGACCAGCAGCTCGACCTGCGTCGGGGCGACCGGGCCGGCCTCCTCCCCGCGCTTGCGCCGCTCCAGGATCGTCTTCATCGGGAGCACGACGGCGAAGTAGACGACCGCCGCGGTCAGCACGAAGGTGATCACGGCGCCGATGAACTCGCCGTAGGTGAAGGTCTGGCCGTTCACCGTGAAGGTGCCGCCCGTGGTGCCGCCGCCGGTCACCAGGCCGATCAGCGGGGTCAGGAACGACGCGGTGAACTGCGTGACCAGGGCGGTGAACGCGGTGCCGATGACCACCGCGACGGCCAGGTCGACGATGTTGCCGCGGAACAGGAAATCCTTGAAGCCCTTGATCATGTCTGTCCTCCGGTTGCTCGACGGTCACCCAGGGTCAGGGCGGGCCGAGGGTAGCGCTGAGCGTCGCCTGGGTGGTTGCCGTCGCCAACTCGGCCGCCGTGGTCTCCGCCACGGCCAGGACGAGCAGCCCGGGGTCGGGCCCCTCGGGTGGTGCGGCCAGCACGAGGGCACCGGCGGCGACGACCCGCGTGTCGCCGTCCGAGGTCGTGGCCAGCACGTCGACCCGGTCGCCGGCGCGCAGCAGCGCGGCGACGGCGAGGTCGGCCAGCCGCACCGGCGCGGCGACCTGCCCCTGCGGTACCCGGGCCCAGAGGCCGGGCCCCACCACCCGGGCGTCGGTCACCGGTTCGCCCCGCCGGACCGGGGCGGCGAGCACGGCGCCGGTGAGCTCGGCCGGGTCGCGGGCGGCGCCGTCGGGCACCAGGCCGGTCGGCCACTCGGCGGTCACCAGGTCGTCGGCGCCCAACGGCCGGCCGGCGGGCAGGTCCGCCCCCGCCACCACGACGCCCGCCACGGCCGGGGCGCCGGGCGCTGCGGGTGCCGGGCGGAGGGCGAGGGCCAGCGCGAGCAGGGCCAGCAGGCCGGCGGCGACCCGGCGCAGGGTGTGCGCCGGGTGGCGGGGGCGACGCAGCGGGGGCAGGTGCACGGCCCGATCGTCGCCCCGCCCGCGGCGTGCGGGGCCGACCGGCGACCGGCTGTGGACGGGGACCCCGGATGGGGACGGCGGCCGGCGGACCCGGCCGCCGTCTGCTAGGTCAGCTGGACGGCGCGCTGCTCGACGAGCTGGACGAGGTGCTCGAGGTGGCGGAGGTGCTGCTGGACGAGGAGGACGACGAGCTGTCGCCGCCGGAGGACCCGCTGCTGCTCGAGGACTCCTTGGCCGGGGACGAGCTCGTGGAGGACTTCTTCCCCGAGTCACGGCTGTCGGTGCGGTAGAAGCCCGAGCCCTTGAAGACCACGCCGACCGAGCCGTAGACCTTGCGCACCGGCGCCCCGCACTCCGGGCAGGTCTCCACCGCCGGGTCGGTGAACGACTGGACCACCTCGAACTGGTGCTTGGTCTCGGGGTTGGTGCAGGCGTACTGGTACGTGGGCACGGTGCTGGACTCCTCCGTCGGTGCGAACCGGGCTGGCACTCGGACCCGGCGACTGCCAATCATGCGCCACCTCCGGTGCGCCGTCCACGAGACACCCCTTACCGTCCGGTCGTGGCATCGCCGTGGCTCACCGACCAGCAGCAGCGGACCTGGCGGCTGTGGCTGTCGGTCGCCGAGTTGCTGCCGCGCACCCTGGACGCCCAGCTGCAGCGCGACGCAGGCCTCACCCACGCCGCCTACGTCGTCCTCGCCATGCTGTCCGAGGCCCCCGAGCGGCGGCTGCGGATGAGCGAGCTGGCCCGGATGGCCAACCAGTCGCAGAGCCGGCTCTCGCACACCGTCGCCCGGCTCGAGGAGCGCGGCTGGGTGCGGCGGGAACGGGCCGCCGAGGACGGCCGCGGCAACGTCTGCGTGCTGCTCGAGGACGGGTGGGACGTCGTCCGCACGGTCGCGCCGGGGCACGTGGGCGCCGTCCGGGGCGCGTTGTTCGACGTCCTCACCGACGAGCAGGCGGCCGCGCTGCACGACGCGCTGGCCGCCGTCCTGGAGGGCCTGGACCCTGAGCGGGTCGAGCGCCTCGGGCGCTGACCGGGTCAGCGCAGGTGCCGGAGGAAGCCCTCGGGCCGGTCGAGGAACTGCCGCCAGTTCGCGGTCAGCTCCAGCTCCTCCCAGGTCGCCGGGCGCAGGCCCCACGGGCCGACCTCGAGGATGCGGGCCCCGGGGAGGGCGGCGACCAGCGGTGAGTGCGTGGCGACGACGAGCTGCGCGCCCTGCTCGGCCAGGTGCAGCAGCCCGGCCAGCAGCCGCAGCTGGCCGCCGAAGGAGAGCGCGGCGTCCGGCTCGTCGAGCAGGTAGACCCCCGGCCCGCGCAACCGGTCCTCGAAGATCGACAGGAACGCCTCGCCGTGGCTGAAGGCGTGGAACGACGGCTCACGCGGCGGCGCGAAGGGGTCCCGGTTGTCCTCCAGGTAGGAGTAGAGGCCGTGCAGGGTCTCGTCCCGCAGCAGGTAGGACCAGCGGGGCGCACCCGGGGAGCGCTCGACCACCAGCGGGAGCGCCTCCGGCTCGGTGCGGCGGACCTCCATCCGCGACCCGCTCGACCCGCCCTGCGGGTTGAGGCCCAGGGCGGCGGCCAGCACCTCCACCACGGTCGACTTGCCCGAGGCGTTCTCGCCCACCAGCACGGTCGCCCCCGGCGCCAGCTGCAGGCCCTCGGCCCACAGCTGCGCCACCGCGGGCACGGTCATCGGCCAGACGTCGGCCGGGGGCGGGTCGGCGCCGGGGTCCGCGCGGATGCGCCGCACCCCCGGTCGCTCGCCCATGGCCCGCATCCTGGCTCACCGGTGTCCGTCCTGGCTCGCCGGCACCGGCGAGCCAGGACGGACGTGGACCAGCCAGGCTGATCCCCGCCGGGCGGGGGGTCAGCGGGCGCGGCGGCCCAGGTGGCGCCAGCGGGCGGCCCGGCTGCGCATCCGCTCCACGTCGTCCCGCCCGAGCAGCCCGGCCAGTTCCTCGGCCAGCACCCGGCCCAGGCGCTGGCAGAACTCCTGCGGCTCGTCGGCGGCGTCCGGGCGCTCGGGCACGACGCGGTCGACGATGCCCGCGCGCCACAGGTCGGTGGCCCGCACGCCCTGCTGGGCGGCCATCACGTCGGCGTGGTCGACGTCGCGGTGCACGATCGCCGACGCGCCCTCCGGGGGCAGCGGGCCCAGCCAGCCGTTGGCCGCGGCCAGCACCCGGTCGGCCGGCACCAGCGCGAGCGCGCCGCCGCCGGTGCCCTGGCCCAGCAGCACCGCGATGGTCGGCGCCCTGAGCGTGACCAGGTCGGCCAGGCAGCGGGCGATCTCCCCGGCCAGCCCGCCCTCCTCGGCCTCCTTGGACAGCGCCGCCCCCGGGGTGTCGATGAGGGTGACCAGCGGCAGCCGCAGCTCCGCGGCCAGCCGCATGCCGCGCCGGGCTTCCCGCAGCGCGGCCGGGCCGAGCGGGGCGGTGAGGGACTGACCGCGCCGGTCCTGGCCGAGCACCACGCAGGGCGCGCCGCCGAAGCGGGCCAGCGCGAGCAGCAGACCCGGGTCGGCCTCACCGGCGCCGGTGCCGTTCAGCGCGACGACGTCGGTGGCCGCGGCCCGCAGCAGCCGCCGCACGCCGGGCCGGTCGGTGCGCCGGGACGCGGTGACCACGTCCCACGCCGTCCGGCCGTCCTCGGGGTCGTCGGCGTCGGTGCCGTCGCCCTCGACCGGCCCGGCGACCTGGGCGTCGCGGTGCCAGGTGGACCGGGCCGCGAGCACCCGCAGCGCCCGGTCGGCGACGTCGGCGACCTGCTCGTGCGGCACGACGGCGTCGATGACACCGCGCTCGTGCAGGTGCTCGGCCGTCTGCACGCCCTCGGGGAACTTCTCCCCGTACAGGGCCTCGTAGACCCGCGGGCCCAGGAAGCCGATCGAGGCGCCGGGCTCGGCGATGGTGACGTGGCCCAGCGACCCCCACGAGGCCAGCACCCCGCCGAAGGTGGGGTGCCGCAGGTAGACCAGGTAGGCCAGGCCGGCGTCCTTGTGCCGGGCGATGGCCTGGGTGATGCCGACCATCTGCAGGAAGGCGACCGTGCCCTCCTGCATCCGGGTGCCGCCGGAGACGGGCGCGGCCAGCAGCGGCAGGCCCTCGTCGGTGGCCCGCTCGATGGCCCGGACCAGCCGCTCGGCGGTGGCGACGCCGATCGAGCCGGCCAGGAACCCGAACTCGCCCGCGACGACGGCCACCCGGCGCCCGCGCAGCCGGCCCTCGCCGGTGACGATGGCCTCGTCCTGCCGCGACCTCTCCTGCGCGGCGACCAGCTCCGCGGCGTACTCGGCCGAGACGTCCCGCGTGCCGACCGGGGTGTCCCAGGAGACCCACGAGTCGGCGTCGAGGACCAGGTCCCGCAGGGTGCGGGCGTCCATCCGGGTGGTCACGAGCGCAGCCACGCGCGGATCGCGTCGCCGTCGGCGCCCAGCACCGGGGGAGCGGTGTGCTCGCGGCGGGTCGTCTCGGTCTCGCCGTCGGCGGACGGCGCGAAGAACCGCAGCGGCGGGCCGGGCAGCTGCACCGTGCCGAGCGTCCGGTGCTCGACGTCGACCAGCAGGCCCTGGGACAGCGTCTGGTCCCAGGCGTAGACCTCGTCGATGGTGCGCACCTTCCCCGCGGGCACGCCGGCGGCCGACAGCCGGGCCAGCAGGGTCTCGGCGTCGATCCGGGCGAACGCGGTCTCCAGGAGCCCGATGACCCGCTCCCGGTTGCCGACCCGCTCGCCGTTGGTGGCCAGGCCGTCGGCCTCGGGGTCCAGGCCGAACTCCGCGCACAGCCGCCGCCACAGCGACTCCGACCCGCAGGACAGCTGCACCGAGCCGCCGTCGGCGCAGCGGAACAGGCCGTAGGGGGCGATCGAGGGGTGGTGGTTGCCCTGCGCGTGGCCCACCTTCCCGCCGACGGTCCACGCCGTGCCCTGGAAGGCGTGCACGCCGACCACGGCGGCCAGCAGCGACGTCCGCACGACCTGCCCGCGGCCGGTCCGCTCGCGCTCCAGCAGCGCGGCGAGCACCCCGTAGGCGCCGTACATGCCGGCCAGCAGGTCGCCGATGGGGACGCCGACCCGCTGCGGGTCGTCGGGCCCGGAACCGGTGAGCGACATCAGCCCGGCCTCGCCCTGCGCGATCTGGTCGTAGCCGGCGCGCCCGCCCTCGGGCCCGTCGTGGCCGAACCCGCTGATGGCCAGGGTGACCAGCCGCGGGTTGAGCTCGGCGAGCACGTCGGTGCCGAAGCCGAGGCGGGCCAGGGTGCCGGGGCGGAAGTTCTCCAGCAGGACGTCGGCCCGGCGCAGCAGCTCGGTCAGCGTCGCCTTGTCCCCGGCGTCCTTCAGGTCGAGGGTGATCGACTCCTTGTTCTTGTTCGTCGACAGGAAGTACGTGGACTCCCGGTCGCCCTCCTCGGGCTGCACGAACGGCGGGCCCCAGCCGCGGGTGTCGTCCCCGCCGCCGGGGTTCTCCACCTTGATCACCCGGGCGCCGAGGTCGCCGAGCATCATCCCGGCGTGCGGGCCGGCCAGCGCCCGGGTGAGGTCGACGACGAGCACGCCGTCGAGGGGTCCTGCGGTCACGGTTCCTCCGGTCATCAGAGCCACCCGGGGACGACGAAGACCAGCCAGGCCAGGAGCGGACCGACGGCGACGACGATGCCCGAGTAGGCGAGGATCTGCTTGTAGAAGCGGTCGCGGTCGACGTCCTGGGCGTTGGCGAGCACCAGGGCGCCGTTGGTGGAGAACGGGCTGACGTCGACGATGGTCGAGGCGACCGACAGGGCGACGACGACGCCCACCGCCCCGATCTCGCCGGCGAGCAGGAACGGCACGGCCAGGGAGATGGCGACGCCGATGATCGCGGTGGAGCTGGCGAAGGCCGAGACGACGCCGCCGATGTAGGCCAGCAGCAGCGCGACCACCAGCGGGATGCCGATCGCGGTCACGCCCTCGCCGACGTAGTCGATGGTGCCGGCCTCCTGCAGCACGAAGACGTAGCTGAGCACGCCGGCGATGAGCAGCACGGTGGACCAGCTGATCTGCATGACCGCGCCCTTGTGCCGGGCGGCGGAGAACAGCGCCAGCACGGTGGCGATGGTGATCGAGACGAAGCCGATGTCCAGGTCGAAGACCAGGGCCAGGACGACGAGGACGGCGAGCCCGACCAGCGTCAGCACCTGCTCGGCGGTGACCCCCCGGGTCCGCTCCTTGACGTCCACGGCGGCGCCGGCGCCGGTGCCGTGGCCGCTGACCTCGGCGTCGGTGTCGCCGCCGGCCGGGTCGACCTCGGGCTCGTCGCCGACCCGGCGGCCGGCCAGCCGCCGCCCGCCGAGGACCAGGAACAGCACGACGCCGATGGCCAGGTTGAAGAACAGGCTGCCCAGGAAGACCGCGAGCGGGCTGCCGGGCAGGTCGTTGGCGGCCACGATGCTGTTGACCGTGACGCCGTAGACGCTGATGGGGGAGAAGCCGCCGGCCTGCGCGCCGTGGATGACCATCATGCCCATCAGCAGCGGGCTGATCCGGTACCGCGCGGCGAAGCCCAGGGCGATCGGCGCGATGATCGCGACCGCCGCCGGGCCCAGCGCGCCGATGGCGGTGAGCACACCGGTGACGGCGAACATGATCCAGGGGATCAGGGCCACCCGGCCGGCGACGAGCTTGACCGCGCCGCGCACCAGCAGGTCGACGGTGCCGTTGTTCTGCGCGATGGCGAACAGGTAGGTGACCCCGATCAGGGTCAGCACCAGCTCGCCCGGGAAGCCGGCGAGGATGTCGTCGGTGGTCATCCCGACGGCGAGGGTGCCGACGAGGAAGGCGGCCACGAAGGCCAGCGCGCCCATGTTGATGGGCAGGAAGGTGGCGATCGCGAAGATCGCCACCAGCGCCAGGATCGAGATGATCTCGGGTGACACGGTCTCTCCCACGTCGTCGGGGGCCGGCTGTGCACCGGCTGTGCTCGGATCGTGCGCGCACCGTCCTGCGGCGGCACCTCGGTACCGGTGGCTCAGTGGACTGGCCACTGAGCCGGCGCTAGTGTGGCACCCGTCACGACGTACCTGTCAAGGAGGTGCCGGTGGGTCCGGGTCCGCTGCGCCGCAACCGGCTCTACGAGCAGGTGGTGCACCAGGTGCTCACCTGGGCGGCGTCCTCCGGGCTCGGCCCCGGTGACCGGCTGCCCGCCGAGCGCGAGCTGGCCGCCTCCCTCGGGGTCAGCCGGGCCACCCTCGCGCAGGCGCTCGTGGCGCTGGAGGTGACCGGGGTGGTCGCCGTCCGGCACGGGGACGGGACCGTGCTGCTCACCGCGCCCCGGCCGGACTCCGTGCTGGCCGCCCTCGACGCCCGCCGCGAGGACCTCGGCGCGGTCATCGAGGCGCGGGAGGCGCTGGAGGTCCGGCTGGCCGGGCTGGCCGCCCGCCGGCGCACCGACGGGGACCTGGCCGCCATCGACGCCGCGCTCGCGGGCATGGCCGCCGACGTGGGCGCCGGCGGGCGGGGGGTGGCCGGTGACGAGCAGTTCCACGCCGCGGTGACCGCCGCCGGGCACTCGCCGCTGCTGGCCCGGTTCATGGCCGAGATCGCCGACCGGATCCGCGACTCCCGCATCGAGTCGCTGTCCCAGGAGGGCCGGCCGCACCGCTCGCTGGAGGGGCACCGGGCCATCGCCGACGCCATCCGCGCCGGCGACCCCGACGCCGCGGCCGCCGCCATGGCCGCGCACATCCACCTGGTCTCCGACGTCCCCCTCCTCGGCGGCGGCTGAGTCAGGCCAGGTCGCGCCAGCCGCCCGACGGCGTGACCACCGCGTGCAGGCGCACGTCGTGGTCGTCCACGGGCACCGCGGGCAGCAGCTCCTCGTCGAACACCACGCCCACCAGGACGGCGTCGGGTGCGGCGAACCGGAGAGCCCGGTCGTAGAAGCCGGCGCCCCGGCCCAGCCGCGCGCCGTCCAGCCCCACCGCCAGCGCCGGGACCACCACGGTGCCGGCGTCGGCGAGTGCCTCCGGGGGCAGGCGCGGCCCGGTCGGCTCCAGCAGCCCGAACCGGCCCTCGGCGAGCTCGGCGGCCCGGGCCCAGGCCAGCACCCGGCCCGTCGGCGGCACCACCGGCAGCAGGGCGCCCGGGCCGAGGGCGTCGACCAGCGCGCCGTGCCCGGGTTCCTCCGCGGTCGGCACGTACCCGGCGACCACGCCGCGCAGGTGCGGCCGCAGGTGCGCGGCCACCGCCCGGGCGGCCGTCGCGCGGTCGGCGGGGGAGCGCGCGGCGCGGGCGGCCTGCAGAGAGGTGCGCAGGGTCACCTTGGCGCTCACCACCAGGGGGGAGTCGGCCACGGGGGGAGGCTAGCTAGGGTCCGTGCCATGTCGAGCCCGACGAACCGTCGTCCCGCCCGCAAGGCCGTCATCCCCGTGGCCGGGATGGGCACCCGGTTCCTGCCCGCCACCAAGGCGGTGCCCAAGGAGCTGCTGCCGGTGGTCGACCGGCCGGCGCTGCAGTACATCGTCGAGGAGTCCGCCCGCGCGGGGCTCGCCGAGGTGCTCATGGTCACCGGCCGCGGCAAGGCCGCCATCGAGGACTTCTTCGACCGCACGCCCGAGCTCGAGGCGGCGCTGGAGAAGAAGGGCGACCAGGCCCGCATCGACGCCGTCGCGGAGTCCACCGACGTCGCCCAGGTGCACTTCGTGCGGCAGGGCGAGGCCAAGGGCCTGGGCCACGCGGTGCTGCAGGCCGCCTCCTTCGTCGGCGACGAGCCCTTCGCCGTGCTCCTGGGCGACGACCTCATCGACGCCCGCGACCTGCTGCTCGAGCAGATGCTGGCCGTGCAGGCCGAGCACGGCGGCTGCGTGGTCGCGCTGCTCGACGTGGGCGCGGACAACATCGACAAGTACGGCTGCGTGGCCGTCGACGACGCCCCGCAGACCGGGGCCGGCGACGCCGACCAGGTCGTGGCGATCACCGGCATGGTCGAGAAGCCGAAGAAGGAGGAGGCGCCGTCCAGCCTGGCCATCATCGGCCGCTACGTGCTCGCCCCCGAGATCTTCGACGCGATCCGCAGCACCCCGCCCGGCCGCGGTGGGGAGATCCAGCTGACCGACGCCATCCTGGCGCTGCTCGAGCAGGGCGTCCCGGTGCACGGCGTGGTCTTCTCCGGCCGCCGCTACGACACCGGCGACAAGCTCGACTACCTCAAGGCCGTCGTCCGGCTGGCCGTCGAGCGCGACGACCTGGGCCCCGCCCTGCGGCCCTGGTTGCGCAGTTTCGTCGGTGACCTTCCCCCCGAGGGCGCGTCGCAGGCCTGACCTGCGTCCCCGAGCGGGCACCATTCCGGGTCGGGTGCCCGATCCAGGGCACCCGAGGACCGGGACGGCGGTGGTGACGGTGGCGGGGCTGACCGAGGACAGGACGCGGGGCTGGTTCCGGGGTGCCCGGGAGACCACCCAGCTCGACCTCGCGACCGGCACGAAGGCCGGGAAGCCGACCGGCGCGAAGGCCGCCGCCGGACCGCAGCCGACCCAGGCCATCGCCGGCACGCACGCCACCGTGCAGGTCGACCGCGACCAGCTCCCTGGCCTGGACGCCGCCGAGCCCCGCACCGACAGCTGGGCCGCCGCCGAGCCCGCCGAGCCCGTGGTGCGCACCGTCGAGCAGCACCTCGACCTCATCCTGGCCGCCGCGCCCACCCCCGACCCCATCGAGCTCGCCGTCCTCGACGCCCAGGGCCTGCTCTGCGCCGAGCACGTGGTGAGCAGCCGCGACCTGCCCGCCTTCGAGCAGGCCGCCCTCGACGGGTACGCCGCCCGCTCGGTGGACACCGTCGGCGCGACCCCCGAGGAGCCCGTCGGCCTGGCCGTGGTGGGGGAGAGCCTGGCCGGCCCCGCCGAGCCGTCGGCCATCGGCCCCGGCCTGGCGCACAAGGTCGCCGCGGGCGCGATGCTGCCCACCGGCGCCGACGTCGTCGTCCCCACCGTCTGGACCGACGGCGGGGCCGCGCACGTCGGCGTGCACGCCGAGCTCGCCCCGGGCACCTACGTCCGGCGCACCGGCGAGGACGTCGCCGTCGGCGACACCGCGGTCTCCCCGAACACCCCGATCGGCCCGGCCCAGATCAGCCTGCTGGCCGCCGTCGGCCGCGACCGCGTGCTGGTGCACCCCCGCCCGCGGGTGACCGTCCTGTGCGCCGGCAACGAGCTGGTCGACGTGGGCACCCAGCCCGGCCCGGGCCAGGTCGTCGACGTCAACAGCTACGCGCTGGCCGCCGCGGCCCGCGACGCGGGTGCCGAGGCCTACCGCGGCGGCATCCTGCCCCGCGACCGGCGCAAGCTGGTCGAGCTGCTGGAGAGCCAGCTGCTGCGCAGCGACGTCGTGCTCATCTCGGGCACCTTCGCCGGCGGCGGCTTCGACCTGGTGCAGGAGGCGCTGGCCCAGCTCGGCGAGGTCACCTTCGCCCAGGTCGCCATGCACCCCGGCCCGGTGCAGGCCTTCGGCCGCCTGGGCCGCGACGGCGTCCCCGTCATCTGCATCCCCGGCGAGCCCGCGGCGGCGCTGGTGGCCTTCGAGGTGTTCGTCCGGCCGGCGATCCGGCTGATGCTGGGCAAGCGGCAGCTGTTCCGCCGCACCGTGCAGGCGGTCTCGGCCCAGCAGCTGCTGTCCCCGCTGGGCTACCGGCAGTACCTGCACGGCCAGGTCATGCGGCACCCCGACGGCGGCTACGTCGTCGAGCCGGTCGGCGGCGGGGAGAGCGGGCACGACGCGGCCCTGGCCCGCACCGCGCGCTCCAACTGCCTGGTCGTGGTGGACGAGGACGTCACGGAGGTCGCCCCCGGCGGGCTGGTCACCGTGATGCCCATGCTGCTCGGCGGCTGAGCTGACCTCCTTCTGGACCGACCCGGCACTGCACCCGGGCTGGCCGGCGCAGCTGGCGCACGGCGAGGTGTCGCTGCACCCGCTGCGCCGCTCCGACGCCGCGGAGTGGTCGCGGCTGCGGCTGGAGAACGAGGCGTGGCTGGCCCCGTGGGAGCCGACCGCGCCGGCGACCTGGGCCGCGCGGCACACCCCGGCCGTCTACCGCGGCATGCGCCGGGCGGCGAACCGCCGGGCCCAGCTCGGCCTGTCGCTGCCCTTCGCCGTGCGGCACCGCGACCGGCTGGTCGGCCAGGTGACGCTGGACAACGTGGTGCGCGGCGCGCTGCGCTCCACCCACGTCGGCTACTGGATCGACCGGGCCGCCTCCGGGCAGGGCATCGCCTCCCTCGCGGTCGCCCTGGCGTGCGACCACGCCTTCGGCCCGGCGGGTCTGCACCGGGTCCAGGCCGACGTACGTCCCGAGAACGGTCGAAGCTGCCGATTGGTGGAGCGGCTGGGTTTCCGGGAGGAGGGGTTGTTCCGCTCGTACCTCGACATCGACGGCGACTGGCGCGACCACAGGGGCTACGCGCTGCTCGCCGGTGACCACCCCGGCGGGGTCGTCGCGCACCTGCTCCGGACCCGACGGTCCTGACCCGGTCCGACACGCCGGGCGCGCGACACGCCGTCCCGTCGCGACACGACACGGACGTGTCCCGGTGCGCCTCCCCCGAAGTGGGGACGGCGCGCCCTAACGTGCTGACTCGAGTGACCCGTGTGACTCGTGTGACGCCAGGGATCGGCGTCGCGCACGCGGGTGCCAAGGACGGATGCGGGGTGGTTCGCGATGGGATCGGGTGTTCTGCTGGCCGCTCTGGTCGTGCTGTGGTTCGTCGTGCTGGTGCCCATGGTGGTCACCCGGGGCGACGCGGCACCGGCCCGGGCGGGCGCCGTCGACACGGGGCGCACGCTGCGCCGGCGACGGGTCGTCGACCCCGTCGTGCACGCCGACACCGAACGGGTGGCGATCGACCGGGAGCAGCTCTACCGCACCGGTGAGCTGGTCGTCGACGTCCACGCCGTCCGCCGCCGCACGCTGGCCGGCCTGGCCGCGCTGGCGGTGCTGGCGCTGGTCGGCGCGCTGACCTACCGCTCGTGGCTGTGGGCCCCCCAGGTGCTGCTCGACCTCGCCGTCGTCGGCTACCTGATGGTGACCCGGGCCGCCGCCCAGCGGGAGCGGCGGACCGCCGCCCGCCGCCAGGCCCGCGCCGCCCGCACCGCGCGTCCGGCTCCCCGGCCGGCCCAGCGCCCGGCGGCGCAGCGGCCCGCCGTCCCGGCCCCCCGCCGGGTCGTCGCCGCGGCCTCCGCGCCGGTGCCGAGCCTGCCGCTGGCGCCGGTGCACCCGCTGCGCCCGGGCCGGGTCGTCGCGGCCTCGACCGGCGCCCCGGCGACGGCCGGCTGGCAGCACAGCGCGGTCGTCGGGCTGGACGACGAGGACATCGGCTTCGCCGACATCGACGTCTACGCCCCCCGGGCGGCCACCGGCTGACCCTGCGCGGCAGCCGCCGCACCACGCGGTAGGCTGTCGTGCGCAAGGGGCTGTGGCGCAGTTGGTAGCGCGTCTCGTTCGCAATGAGAAGGCCAGGGGTTCGAATCCCCTCAGCTCCACCCCGCACGCAGCAGGCCGGGCCCTCGGGCCCGGCCTGCTGCGTTCTACCGGGTCCCGCCGAAGTCGGCGGCCCGCTTGCCGGCGAACGCGGCGATGCCCTCGGCGGACTCCGCGTCGGCCGCGGACGCCACGATCAGCCGGGCCTCCTCGTCCAGCTGGGCGTCCAGCGTGGTGGTGGCCGCGCGGCGCACCAGGCCGCGGGTGCGCACCATGGCCCGCACCGGTCCGGCCGCCACGAGGTGCGCCAGGGCGGTGGCCTCGTCGGTGAGCCGGTCGTCGTCGGCCAGCCGGGCCACCAGGCCCGCGGCGTGCGCGTCGGCGGCGCTGAGCGTGCCGTTGGTCAGCATGAGGTCCAGCGCCCGCGGCGCGCCGAGGGTGCGGGCCAGCGCCCAGGAGGTCCCGCCGTCCGGGGACAGGCCGATGGCGCCGTAGGCGGGCCGGATCTTCGTCGACCGGGCGCAGACCACCAGGTCGCAGGCGCCGACCAGCCCGATGCCGGCGCCCGCCACCGCGCCCTGCACCCCGGCGACCACCGGGACGGGGCAGGTGATGACGGCCCGGACGGCGTCGTGCCAGCGGTTCGCGAGGGCGCCGATGAAGGCCGCCCGGTCCGGCGCCGCGGCCATGCCCGCCACGTCGCCGCCCACGCAGAACCGCGGCCCGTTGCCCAGCAGCAGCACCGTGCGGGTCCGCGCCGGCCGCTGCTCGAGGGCGTCGACCAGGGCGTCGGCGAGGGCCAGGTCGATGGCGTTGCCGGCGTCCGGGCGGTCCAGGACCACCCGCCAGACGTCGCCGTCCACGTCGGTGCTGATGCGTCGCTGCGCTGCGTCCATGCCCGCACGGTAGGACCCCGGGCACGACGACGCCCCGGGTCCGTGCCGGGACCCGGGCGTCGTCGGCGGGGTCAGCGGCGGTGCGTCAGCTCCGCCTCGACCTCGCCGTCGATCGCGGCGGGGGCGCCGCCGAACTCGTCGGCCACCTCGCCGGCGACCTCGTCGGCCGCACCGACCGGGTGGCCGTCCTCGTCCAGGCCGGCGTCGGCCCGGGCCAGCATCCGGTGCCCGGTGGACAGCACCGCGACCGCGGCGAGCACCGTGGCGGCGCCGACGAAGAACGGCACGTGGATGTCGAAGGCGTCCACCAGCTTGCCGGCCACGAACGGGGCGAGCCCGCCGCCGAGGAAGCGGACGAAGCCGTAGGCGGCGGAGGCGACCGGCCGCTCGACCGGGCTCACCAGCATGACCGCCTGCGTGGTCAGGGTGTTGTTGATGCCGATCGGGATGCCGGCGGCCACCACGCTGGCGATGAGCACCCAGCGGGTGTCGGTGAACAGCGCGATGAGCAGCAGCAGGACGGCGAAGAAGGTCAGTGCGCCGTAGAGGCTGCGGGCGGTGCCGAAGCGGGCCTGCAGGCGCGGGGCGCCGGCGACGGAGAACAGCGCCACCAGCAGGCCCCAGCCGAAGAACACGAAGCCGAGCTGGATCGCCGAGAGCTCCATCGGGAAGGGCGCGTAGCCCAGCATGGTGAAGAAGCCCCAGTTGTAGAGCAGGGCGGTGATCGCCATGGTCAGCAGACCGCGGTGGCGCAGGGCCTTGAGCGGGGCGGACAGCGGCGTGGGGCGGGCCGGCGTGGGGGTCGGGTCCAGCAGCACGACGGTGGCGACCAGGGCGATGGCCATCAGCGCGGAGACGCCGAAGAACGGGCCCCGCCAGCTGACCGAGCCCAGCAGGCCGCCGACCAGCGGGCCGGCCGCGATGCCCAGGCCCAGGGCGGCCTCGTAGAGCACGATCGCGCCGGCGAACCCGCCCGAGGCGCTGGCCACGATGACCGCCAGCGAGGTCGCGATGAACAGGGCGTTGCCCAGGCCCCAGCCGGCGCGGAAGCCGACGATGCCGCCGACGGAGTCCGACAGGCCGGCGAGGGCGGCGAACACCACGATGATGGCCAGCCCGGTGATCAGGGTCTTCTTCGCCCCGATCCGGCTGGACACCCAGTTGGTGCCGAGCATCGCGACCGCGGTGACCACCAGGTAGCTGGTGAACAGCAGCGTCACCTGGCTGGGCGAGGCGTCGAGCTGGCTGGACAGCGCGGGCAGGATCGGGTCGACCAGACCGATGCCCATGAAGCTGACGACGCAGGCGAAGGCCACCGCGTAGACGGCCTTCGGCTGGGCGAACATGCTGGTCTTCTCACTGGTCGCGCCGTGTGCGCTCACCAGGTCACCTCCGTGTCGGGGTCGTGCAGGGTTCGGGTCAGTGCTGCAGGACGCCGGCCAGCCGGGCCAGCGCGGGCAGGGCGGCGGCGATCCGGTCGACCTCGTCCTCGTCGAGGTCGCCGAGGGGACCGGCCAGCCGGGCGGCCCGCTCGGACCGGCGGCGGGCCAGCAGGTCCGCGCCGGCGTCGGTCAGGCTGAGGACGACGGCCCGGCCGTCGCTGGGGTCGGCCGACCGCTGCACGAGGCCCTGCCCGGCCATCCGGGCGATGAGCGCGGTCATCGAGGGCTGGCTGACGCCCTCGGCCGCGGCCAGCTCGGTGAGCCGCGCGGGGCCCGAGCGCTGCAGCGTCGACAAGGTGGCCGCGGCGGTCAGGCTCAGCTCCGCGCGGGTGCTGGTCAGCTGGCGCAGGCCGACGACGACGTCGTCCAGGCGCGCAGCCAGCTCGGTCCGGTGTTCGTCCACCAGTCCGTTGTACTACTCAACTATCTATCCCACAACGTGGCGCCCGCCTCAGAACCAGGAGGGGAACCACATCCGCTGCACCCACTCGGCGTAGGACAGCGGCTGCCCCGTGAGCACCGGGTAGAAGAACGCGAACGTCAGCGCCACCACCGCCAGGTACAGGCTCACCGCACCCAGGCCGAGCTGGCGGCGGAACGGGGTGACCGGGCCGTCGGCGGTGGGTCGGCCCAGCACGTCCTGCAGGGCGAGGGTCACCGCCAGCACGAAGAAGGGCAGCACCGGCGCCATGTAGAAGATGAACATCGTCCGGTCGAGGTTCACGAACCAGGTCAGCCAGCCGGCCGCGATGGCCACGGCCACGGTGATCGCCGCCGGGTCGCGCCGGGCCGCGATGCGCCAGAGCAGCCACAGCATGGCCGGGGCGAACACCAGCCAGAGCGTGGGCGTGCCGACCATCAGGATGTAGCGGATGACCTGGCCGCCGTCGGCGTCGGTGAGGCCCTGCGGGTTCCACAGCAGGATCGGCCGGCCGTCGACCAGCCACGACCAGGGGCCGGACTCCCACGGGTGCGGGGTGGACAGCCCGTTGTGGAAAGCCAGCCACTCGCCGTGCATGTGCCACAGCGACCGCAGGGCGCCGGGCACCCACGGGAACGCGGTGTCGGGGTTCTGGTCGGCCCAGTGCCGGCCCTGCGGGTTCTCGCCGAGGAACCAGCCGGTGAAGGTGGCCAGGTAGGTCAGCACGGGCAGGACCGCCAGCGCCCACACCGCCCCCGGCAGGCCGCGGCGCAGCGTCGTCCGGGTGGGGGAGGCCACCCCGGCCTCGCGCCAGGCGGCCCGGTCCCAGAACAGCGACAGCACGGCGAAGAAGGCCAGGAAGTAGACCCCGGACCACTTCACCCCGGCCGCGCAGCCGAACAGGATGCCCGCGGCGATCCGCCACCCGCGCGGCCCGAGCGCGAACCCGCCGGTGAGGGCACCGGCTGCCCGGACCCGGGCGCGCACCCGGTCGCGGTCGACGACCAGGCAGGCCACCGCGCTGACCACGAAGGCCTGCAGGAACACGTCGAGCAGACCGATCCGCCCGATGGTGAACGCGAAGCCGTCCAGCGCCATGAGCAGGCCGGCCACCAGGCCCAGCAGCGTCGACCCGGTCAGCCGCCGGGCCAGCCGGACCAGGACGACGACCGCGACCGTGCCCGCCACCAGGCTCGGGAAGCGCCACCCGAAGCTGTCGTAGCCGAACAGCTTGATCCCGCCGGCGATGAGCAGCTTGCCCAGCGGCGGGTGGACGATGAAGGTGTAGCCGCGGTTGTACTCGTAGCCCCACTCGAGGACCTCGTTCGCCTCGGGCGGGTAGTAGGCCTCGTCGAAGAGCAGGTCGCCGGGGTAGCTGAGGTCCCACAGCCGGCTGAGGAACGTGGCCGCGCCGAGCACCGCGGTGAGCACCCACGACAGCACCCGGTCGGTGGGCAGGGGCGGGGTGACCTGCCGGGCGGGGCGCCGGGGCCGGCGGCGGGGGTGCACCGCGGGCGTGGCCTCGTCGTCCGTCCGCTCCGGAGCCAGCACCGCCACGTCGGAAGGGTATGCGGAAGGTCTGGCAGTCTCGTGCCGTGACGGGACGGCTGGTGCTCGGTGGCGCGCCCCTCGGGCAGCCCGGCGACGTCGGGCCCCGGCTGCGGGCGGCGATGGCGTCCGCCGACGTGCTCGCCTGCGAGGACACCCGTCGGCTGCACCGGCTCGCCCAGGACCTCGAGGTCACCTTCACCGGCCGGGTGGTGACCTTCCACGAGACGGTGGAGGTGTCCCGGCTGCCCGGGCTGGTGGCCGCGATGCAGGCCGGGCAGACCGTGCTGCTGCTCACCGACGCCGGCATGCCCTCGGTCTCCGACCCCGGCTACACCCTCGTCCGCGCCGCCGTCGAGGCCGGTGTCGAGGTGACGTCGGTGCCCGGGCCCTCGGCGGTCACCACCGCGCTGGCCGTGTCGGGCCTGCCCTGCGACCGGTTCTGCTTCGAGGGGTTCGTGCCCCGCAAGGGCCGCCGCACCGCATTCGCCGCCCTGGCCGCCGAGCCGCGCACGATGGTGTTCTTCGAGTCCCCGCACCGGCTCGCCGACGCCCTCGCCGACGCCGCCGCCGTCCTCGGCGACGACCGGGACGCCGTCGTCTGCCGGGAGCTGACCAAGACGCACGAGGAGGTGGTCCGCGGCACGCTGGGGTCGCTGGCCGCCTGGGCCGCGGACGGCGTGCGCGGCGAGATCACCCTCGTGGTCGCCGGCGCCCCCGCCGGGCCGGCCGACCTGACGCAGGAGGAGATCGCCGCCGAGGTGGCCCGCGAGGAGGCGGCGGGGGAGACCCGCAAGGACGCCATCCGGGCCGTCGTCGCCCGCACCGGCCTGCCCAAGCGCGTCGTCTTCGACGCCGTCGTCGCCGCCAAGACCCCCTGACCGCCCCGGCGCGCCGCCGCGGACGCCCCCGTGCACCAGGTATCGGAAGCTCTACCCCAGCGCGGTGGGCCCGGCGGGTGGGTAGAGCTTCCGATGTCTCAGGCGGACCGCAGCTGCGCCATGCGCATCCGGTACACGGCCAGCACCTTCGCTCGCACACCGTCGGGGTCGCGCAGCACCTCGGCGTAGGTGAAGCGGAGGACCAACCAGCCCATGGACGCCAGGAGCGCATCGCGGGCGAGGTCGTCGGCCCGCTGCTGGGCGGAGGAGTGGAAGGCCGCCCCGTCCAGCTCCACCGCGAGCATGGCCTCCTCCCACGCCCGGTCGAGGTGGCGCGTGATGCCGTCCGGGCACCGCACGGGCACCTGGCCCCTGCTCCTCGGGAGCGACCGGTGCCGGAACACGCGGAGGACACCGAGCGCCTCGAGCTCGCTGCGCACCCCGTCCGCGACCAGGTCGACGGCGAGGACCAGGTCGCGGTGCCCGCCGATGTTCGGGCGCCGCGTCGTCGCCCGGTGCAGCGTCTCGGCGTCCAGGCGGTGGTCACGGACCGCGTCGATGAGGGTCGGGCGTCGTCCGGTGCGGGGGAGCAGCGGCCAGGCGTCGACCAGGCTGTCCGCGAGGGTGGTCACCGGTAGGCCGCGCACGGCAGCGTGGTCGGCGGCTGCGAGGTCGAGCCGCCGGTGGACGACGAGGTCACGGGTGCCGGCCCGCCGTCGGGTCTCGTCGATGGTTACGTGCACCGGCCCGGCGTGCTCGCGGACCCCGTGGACGGCCAGCGCCGTCGTGTGGCTCAGCAGGGCCAGGCCGCCGGCGCACACGAGAGCTGCCCGCAACCGGCGGTCACCGACGGCCGGGTTCCCCCGCGCCGTGTAGACGTGCGGGAACACGCGGCGCAGACGGCCACTCGCGACGTAGCCGTCGATGACCCCCACCGGTGCCACGCGCAGGAGTTCCTGGCGGGTGGCCAGGCCGTGCTGCTGCCGCAGGAGGCGATCGATGCGGGCGGGCCAGTCCTCGTCGGTCACGCGCGCAGCGTGGGGTGCGGCGCGCGCTGGTGGGGGGTCCCGCGCACATCTGTGGACAGCGGTCGGTGTCCACAGGCCGCGGGTATCGGAAGCTCCACCCAGGCCGATCCGGCCGTGGGACGGGGTAGAGCTTCCGATACCCCAGGTGGGCGGACAGGTGTGGCGCGCGCGGCGGGGGGCCGGTTACAGCCAGCCGCTGCGCTTGAAGGCGCGCCAGAGCAGGCCGCAGGCCACCGCCATCACCAGCAGCACCAGCGGGTAGCCGTAGTGCCAGCTCAGCTCCGGCATGTACTGGAAGTTCATCCCGTAGATGCCCGCGATCGCGGTGGGGACGGCGATGATGCCCGCCCACGCGGAGATCTTGCGCATGTCCTCGTTGTCCGACAGCGACGTGCGGGCCAGCGACGCCTGCAGGATCGACCCGAGCAGCTCGTCGAGGGCGGCGATCTGGTCGCGCACCCGGAAGACGTGGTCCTGCACGTCGCGGAAGTAGGAGCGCATCTCCTTGGGCACGATCTCGGCCTGCCGGTCGGTGAGCGCCTGCATCGGCAGGTCCAGCGGGGTGACCGCGCGGCGCAGCTGCATCAGCTCGCGCTTGAGCTGGTAGAGCCGCTGCGAGTCGTCGGTGCGCTCGGCGGAGAACACCGAGGCCTCGAGCTCGTCGACGTCCTCCTCCATCGCCTGCGCGACCTCCACGTAGTGGTCGACCACCAGGTCGGCCACGGCGTAGAGCACCGCCGACGGGCCCAGGCAGAGCAGGTCGGGCTGCTGCTCCAGGCGGTGCCGCAGCTCGGCGAGCCCGCCGTGGGAGCCGTGCCGCACGGTGATCACGAAGTGGTCGCCGAGGAAGACCATCACCTCGCCGGTGTCGACGACGTCGCTGGTCGCGGTCAGCTCGGCGTGCTCGACGTAGGCCGCGGTCTTGAGGACGACGAACACCCCGTCCTCGTAGCGGTCGAGCTTGGGCCGCTGGTGGGCGTAGACGGCGTCCTCGACGGCGAGGGGGTGCAGGCCGTACTCGGTGGCGACGGCCTCGATCTCCTCCTCGGTGGGCTCGTGCAGCCCCAGCCAGACGAAGCCGCCGCGCTCGCGGGCGGTGCGCAGCGCGTCGTCGGGTCCGACGCCCGGGACGCGGTGGCCGTCGACGTACACGCCGCAGCCGACCACGGGCGCACCCTCGGGCCGCTGGGGGGCCGGGTGCAGCGGGGAACCGGCCGGCCCCGGGGTCCGGCGGGTGCGCGGCTGCGGGGCGGGCGCGCCCGTGCGCGCGGGGGCGTCGGGTCCGGTGCTGGTCATGTGTCTCCTCCGCTGCGGTCGAGCGCGACCGCAAGCATGCGGACAGCTGCCGATGGTGGCACGCTCCGCACACCAGGTGTGATCAACAACCTTCGGGCAGGGGGTACGCAGATGACCGTCGCGAACGGCCGGCGCGTCAAGAGCGTCGAGGACTCCATCGCCGACACCGAGGAGCCGGAGCACCAGCTCAAGAAGAACCTGTCGGGCCTGGACCTCACCGTCTTCGGCGTCGGGGTCATCATCGGGACCGGCATCTTCGTGCTCACCGGCGAGGTCGCGCAGACCACCGCCGGCCCGGCGGTGGCCATCTCCTTCGTCATCGCCGGCATCGTCTGCGGGCTGGCCGCCCTCTGCTACGCCGAGTTCGCCTCCACCGTCCCGGTGGCCGGGTCGGCCTACACGTTCTCCTACGCGACCTTCGGCGAGCTCATCGCCTGGATCATCGGCTGGGACCTCGTGCTGGAGCTGGCCCTGGGCGCGGCCACTGTGAGCGTGGGCTGGTCGGGCTACCTCAACCAGCTGCTGAGCGACATCGGCATCGGCCTCCCCGAGGTGATCGCCGGGGAGACGGCCCGCTTCAACATCCCGGCGATGTTCATCGCCCTGGTGATGACCGGCGTCCTCATCCTCGGCATCAAGCTGTCCTCGCGGATCACCTCGATCATCGTGGCGATCAAGGTCGTCATCGTCCTGCTGGTCATCGTGGTCGGCGTCTTCTACGTCAAGGCCGCGAACTTCAGCCCGTTCATCCCGCCGACCCAGCCCGCCGAGGACGGCGGCTCGGGCCTGACCCAGCCGTTCATCCAGCTGCTCACCGGCTTCGCCCCGGCCAGCTTCGGGGTCGAGGGCGTCATCGCGGGCGCGGCGATCGTGTTCTTCGCCTTCATCGGGTTCGACATCGTCGCCACGGCGGCCGAGGAGACCAAGGACCCGGCCAAGGACCTGCCGCGCGGCATCTTCGGCTCGCTGGCGGTCTGCACGATCCTCTACGTGCTGGTCAGCCTCGTGGTCGTCGGCATGCAGAACTACACCGAGCTCAACGCGTCCGCACCGCTGGCCGGGGCGTTCTCCAGCGTGGGCCTGCCGTTCTTCTCCGGGATCATCTCGGTGGGCGCGCTCGCCGGTCTGACCAGCGTGGTGATGATCCTGCTGCTGGGCCAGTCGCGCGTGCTGTTCGCGATGAGCCGGGACCACCTGCTGCCCCCGGGGCTGGCCAAGGTGCACCCCACCTACGGCACCCCGTACCGGATCACCCTCATCACCGGCGTGGTGGTCGCGGTGATGGCCGGGCTGATCCCGCTGGGCACCCTGGCCGAGCTGGTCAACATCGGCACGCTGTTCGCCTTCGTGCTGGTCAGCGTCGGCGTCATCGTGCTGCGGCGCACCCGGCCCGAGCTGCCGCGGGCGTTCCGGGTGCCGCTGATGCCCGTGCTGCCGGTCGTGGCCGCCCTGGCGAGCTTCTACCTGATGCTCAACCTGCCGACCGACACCTGGATCCGGTTCGCGATCTGGATGCTGCTGGGGGTCATCGTGTACTTCGCCTACGGCCGCAAGCACAGCCGGCTGGCCAAGGGCGGCGACCACGACCACAGCGTGGAGACCGGCGACGGCACGGCGGGCCGGCGCCGCACCAGCTGACACACCCCGGCCGACGGGGCCGGTTCACCCGGACGGGTGAGCCGGCCCCGTCGTCGTCTCCGGGCACCCGCGCGGCGGGACGACCTCAATCGGTGACCGACCGTCGCCGTCCAGGGAGTCCCAGTGTCCAGCACCGTCGTCGCGCTGCCCCGGGTGCCGCGCACCCCGACCGCCGCGCGGGTGCGCCCGCCGGCCGCCGTGCTGGGCACCGGTGCGCTGTGCGTGGCCGAGGCACTGGCCCTGCTCGCGCTCGGCCTGACCTCGCTGGACGCGCTGTGGGGGGACGGGCTGCGCCCGCCCGGTGCGCTGGTGGCCGGCACCCTGCTGGGGCTGGCCGCCTGGGTCGTGCTGGTGGCCGCCGGCGGGGCCACCCTGGTCGACGGCGCCGGCCACCGGCTGCTCGTGGCCGTCTCCGTCGGGGAGCTCGTCGTGCTGGCCGTGCTCGCCGTGGGCGGGGCCAGCGGCGGGGTGCACCGGGTGGAGCTCGCCGGCCACGTCGTCGCGCTGTCCGCCGTGGCGGTCACCGCGGCCGTCGTCCCCCTGGGCAAGCTGCTGCTGGGCACGACGCCGTCGGCCGGTGCCTGGACGGCGACCACCCGGCGCCCGGTCCGCGCCCCGCGCCCGCCGGTGACCCACCGCCGGGCCCGGGCCGCCACGCTGCTCGTCATCGCCGCCGTGCTGACCGCGGTCGCGGTGACCGGCCACCCGGCCCCGACCGGCACCGCACCCACGAACGCGGTCGACAGCGCTCACTAGTCTCGTGCCGTGAGTGATCGGCACATCCTGACCGCGGTCGCCTGGCCCTACGCCAACGGCCCCCGGCACATCGGCCACGTCTCGGGCTTCGGGGTGCCCTCCGACGTCTTCAGCCGGTACCAGCGGATGGCCGGCAACAAGGTGCTCATGGTCAGCGGCACCGACGAGCACGGCACCCCGATCACCGTGGCCGCCGACGCCGAGGGCGTCTCCCCGCAGGAGATCGCCGACCGGAACAACCGCATCATCGTGGGTGACCTGACCGGCCTGGGTCTGAGCTACGACCTGTTCACCCGGACGACGACGGCCAACCACGCCGCGGTGAGCCAGGAGATCTTCCTGGGCCTGCTCAAGAACGGCTACGTGTTCCCGCAGACCACCCTCGGCGCCATCAGCCCCTCCACCGGGCGCACGCTGCCCGACCGCTACATCGAGGGCACCTGCCCGATCTGCGGCTACGACGGCGCCCGCGGCGACCAGTGCGACAACTGCGGCAACCAGCTCGACCCGGTCGACCTGGTCAACCCGGTCTCCAAGATCAACGGCGAGACGCCGAAGTTCGTGGAGAGCGAGCACTGGTTCCTCGACCTGCCCGCCTTCGCCAAGGCGCTGGGGGACTGGCTGGGCACGCGGCGGAGCTGGCGGCCCAACGTCCTGAACTTCAGCGTCAACCTGCTCGAGGACCTCAAGCCGCGCAGCTACACCCGCGACATCGACTGGGGCATCCGCATCCCGCTGCCCGACTGGCAGGACCGGGACGACAAGCGCATCTACGTCTGGTTCGACGCGGTGGTGGGCTACCTGTCGGCGTCCATCGAGTGGGCCCGCCGGTCGGGTGACCCGGAGGCGTGGCGGCAGTGGTGGCAGAGCCCGGACGCCGACGCCTACTACTTCATGGGCAAGGACAACATCGTCTTCCACGCCGAGATCTGGCCCGCGCAGCTGCTGGGCTACAACGGCGCGGGCGACAAGGGCGGCACCCCCGGCTCCTACGGCGCGCTCAACCTGCCCACCGAGGTCGTCTCCAGCGAGTTCCTGACCATGGAGGGCAAGAAGTTCTCCTCCTCGCGCCGGGTGGTCATCTACGTGCGCGACTTCCTGGAGCGCTACGACGCCGACGCGCTGCGCTACTTCATCGCCGTGGCCGGGCCGGAGAACCAGGACACCGACTTCACCTGGTCGGAGTTCCGCCGCCGCAACAACGACGAGCTCGTGGCCGGCTGGGGCAACCTGGTCAACCGGTCGATCTCGATGGCGGCCAAGAACGTGGGTGCGGTGCCGCAGCCCGGGGACCTCACCGACGCCGACCGCGACCTGCTGGCGACGACGTCCGGGGCGTTCGGCACGGTCGGGGAGCTGCTGGGCCGCAACCGGCAGAAGGCCGCGGTCAACGAGGCCATGCGGGTGGTCGGCGAGGCGAACAAGTACCTGTCGGACCAGGCGCCGTGGAAGCTCAAGGAGGACCCGGCACGCCGGGACTCGGTGCTGTTCACCGCGCTGCAGGCGATCAAGGACTGCAACGGCCTGCTGTCGCCGTTCCTGCCGCACGCCGCGCAGCAGGTGCACGAGCTGCTCGGCGGGGAGGGCACCTGGTCGGTCGCACCGCGCATCGAGGAGGTCACCGACCTCGACGACGGCCGGCCCTACCCCGTGATCACCGGCGACTACGGGACCGGGCAGGCGGTCTGGGCGTCGGTCCCGATCACACCCGGGACGCCGCTGCAGGCCCCCAAGCCGGTCTTCACCAAGCTCGACGAGTCGATCGTGGAGGAGGAGCTGACCCGGTTCACCGAGGGTCAGCCGTGAGCCGGTCGGCGTCCTCGCGGGCGAACAAGCGGGGCGAGCCGCCGCCGCCGTCGCCGGAGCCGTTGCCCGCCCCGGCGCTGGACAGCCACACCCACTTCGACATCGCCGTCGGCGGGGAGGGCCGCACGCCCACCGACGCCGAGGTGGATGCCGAGATCGCCGCGGCGGCCGCCGTCGGCGTCCCGCGGCTGGTGCAGGTGGGCGTCGACGTCGTCAGCTCGCGGTGGTCGGCCGAGCTGGCGGCGCGGCACCCGTCGGTGCTGGCCGCGGTCGCGCTGCACCCCAACGAGGCCGGCTCCGGCGCGGCCACCCCCGAGGCGTTGGCCGAGATCGACCGGCTGGCGGCGCAGCCGCGGGTCCGCGCGGTGGGGGAGACCGGCCTGGACCGGTTCCGCACCGGCCCCGAGGGCTGGGACGCCCAGGAGGAGTCCTTCCGGGCGCACATCGGGATCGCCAAGCGGCACGGCATCGCGCTGGTCATCCACGACCGGGACGCGCACGCGGAGATCCTGCGGGTGCTCGACGACGAGGGCCTGCCCGAGCACACGGTGTTCCACTGCTTCTCCGGCGACGCCGCGTTCGCAAGGCAGTGCCTGGACCGGGGGGCGGTGCTGTCCTTCGCCGGCACGCTGACCTTCGGGAACGCCGGCTACCTGCGCGAGGCCGCGGCGATCGCCCCGGTCGACCAGCTGCTGGTCGAGACCGACAGCCCCTTCCTGACCCCCGTCCCGCACCGCGGTCGGCCCAACGCGTCCAGGCTCGTGCCGCACACGGTCCGGGCGCTGGCCGAGGTGACCGGCACCGACCTCGCGCAGCTGTGCGACACCCTGACCGCGACCGCCGAGCGCGTCTTCGGCCCCTGGCAGGACTGAGCCGCCGCCCGCGGGGCGCCGACCGGCGCAGGAACCGCACGTGGCCGCGGTGTGGTCGGAAGGACCACAATGAACACCGTGGGTCGCCTCATCGCCGTCGTGCTGTTCATCGCCGTGATGGTGCCCTCGGGCCTGCTGGCCCGGGCGTGGTCGCGGGCGGCCGACCGCCGGCTGGTGGCCGGGGGCTCGGTGGAGCTGGTGCCGCCGTCCGAGGCGGGGGCCGCGGTGCTCGCCCGCCAGGCGCGGCACGGCCGGCGGGTGCGGCAGCTGGGCTTCCTGCTCGGCCTGGTGCTCGTCGGCGTGAGCGTGGCGTTCTTCGCCGAGGCCTCCGTGTTCCTGTGGCTGCCGGCGCTGGTGACCGGCCTGCTCATCGGCGTCCTGCTGGCCGAGGCGACCCGGCCGCGACCGCGGTGGGCGGCGGGTGGCCGGCGGCCGCGCCGGGGCGAGCAGATCTCGCCGGTGCTGCTGTGGACGATGCGCGGGGCGGTGGTGGGCGAGCTGGTGGCCGCCGGTGCGCTGTGGCACGCCGGGTCCCTGCGCGACGGGGTCGCCGTGGCCGCGCTGGCGGCACCGGCCCTGGCGTGGGTGCTGGCCGAGGCGGCACTGCTCCGGCTGGTGGTGCGCCCGCTCGCCGCGGAGGGGTCCGACGTCCCCGTCGACGAGGCCCTGCGCACCTGGACCGCGCACCTCGTGGTCGCCGCCGCCAGCACGGTGGCGCTGCTGCCGCTGGGCGCGCTGCTGCTGGTCGCCGGGGTCGACCTGGGCGACCGGGTGACCGACGGGGTGGACCTGCTGCCGGTCGCCCTCGTCGCCGGGGGGTTCTCGGCCGTGACGGCGGGGCTGGCGGTGGCCTGGTTCCTGGTCAGCTGGCTGCGCCCGGTCCGGCACTCGGCCCCCGCGTTGGCGGGCTGAGCCAGTTCACACCGTGACGCTGGTCACATCGCGGAGCGCGACGGTCTCTGCAGGTCAGCGGGGAATGCGTGACGTGTGGTGTCGGCGTGGCTACTCGCTGTCGACTCGTCGACCTGTTTCGATGGCGTCAGCAGCCCAGCTGCGAGCACCTCGTTCGTTATCGTGTCGTGACCGACCCGTCGGGGCAGGGGTCTGATCCTCCTGCCCGGGCCCCCGTGACCCGTGGATGTGCCGTGCACCGAACGCTCAAGCTCTCCCTCTTCGCCCTCGTCCTCGTGGGCCTCGTGGGCGGCTCCGCCGCCTACGTCCTGGCCCAGAAGTCGGTGACCCTCACCATCGACGGCGAGTCGCGCGAGGTCTCCACCTACGCCGACACCGCCGGCGAGGTGCTGGCCGACGAGGACGTCGCCGTCGCACCGGACGACGTGCTGCTGCCCGGGGCCGACAGCCAGGTCGACGACGGCGACACCGTCGTGCTCAACCGGGCCCGCCCGCTGGAGCTGACCGTCGACGGCGTGACCACCACGGTGACCACGACCGCGCTGTCGGTCGACGAGGCGCTGGACCAGCTCGGCTACCGCGGCGACGGCCTGGTGCTGTCGGCCTCCCGCAGCCAGCGCGTGCCGCTGGACGGCATGGCGCTGCAGGTGACCACCCCGAAGACGGTGACCCTGGTCGCCGACGGCGCCACCCGCGACGTCGTCACCACCGCCGGCACCGCCGGCGACCTGCTCGCCGAGCAGGGCCTCACCCTCTCGCCCACCGACCGGATGAGCCTGTACCCGACCACCCCCCTGATGGACCGCATGGTGCTGCAGGTCTGGCGGGTGCAGGTCACCGAGGTCACCGAGCAGCAGCCGATCGACTACCAGACGGTCGAGACCCAGGACCCCAACCGCACCGAGGGCACCCGCGACGTCACCACCGAGGGCGTCGAGGGCTCGCAGACGGTCACCTTCACCGTCACCACCACCGACGGCGTGGAGACCTCCCGCGTGCAGACCGGCGTCACCGTCGACCAGGCCCCCGTCGACGAGCAGGTCGCCGTCGGCACTGCGCCCCGGCCCGCGCCGGCCGCGTCGTCCTCCTCGTCCTCGTCCGGCGGCGGCAACACCGGTGCGTCGGCCCCGGCGTCGACCAGCGGCCTGAACTGGGACGCCCTGGCCCGCTGCGAGGCCGGCGGCAACTGGGCGATCAACACCGGCAACGGCTACTACGGCGGTCTGCAGTACAACGTCTCGACGTGGAACGCCTACGGCGGCGCGGAGTTCGCCTCCCGCCCCGACCTGGCCACCCGTGAGCAGCAGATCGCCGTCGGCGAGCGGACCTACGCCGCCCGCGGCACCTCGCCGTGGCCGTCGTGCGGCTCGCGCCTGCTCAGCTGACCCGCTGAGCACCGCCGCCGACGCAGGCGACGGGCTGCTGGGCCCCGCGGAGATCCGCCGGCTGGCCCAGCAGCTCGACCTGCGCCCCACCAAGCAGCTCGGGCAGAACTTCCTGCACGACGCGAACACCATCCGCCGGATCGTGCGCACCGCGGAGCTGAGCCCGGACGACGTGGTCTGCGAGATCGGCCCGGGCCTGGGCTCCCTCACGCTGGGCCTGCTGCCGGCCGCCGAGCGGGTCGTCGCCGTCGAGGTCGACCCCCGGCTGGCCGACCAGCTCCCGCGCACGGTGGCCGAGCGGGTGCCGCAGCTGGCGCAGGGGCTCACCGTCGTCACCGCCGACGCGATGCGGGTGACCGAGCTGCCCGGCCCGCCGCCGACCGCGCTGGTCGCCAACCTGCCGTACAACATCTCCGTCCCGGTGCTGCTGCACTTCCTGGAGACCTTCCCGACGCTGCGCACCGCACTGGTCCTCGTCCAGCTCGAGGTCGCCGAGCGCCTGGCCGCGGCCCCCGGCAGCGACGCGTACGGCGTCCCGAGCGTCAAGGCCGCCTGGTACGCCGACGTGCGCCGTGCCGGCGCCGTGGGCCGGCCGGTCTTCTGGCCCGTGCCCAACGTCGACTCCGGTCTGGTCCGCCTCACCCGCCGCGAGCCGCCACCCGGCGACCGGACCGCGACCTTCGCCGCCGTCGACGCCGCCTTCGCCACCCGCCGCAAGGGGCTGCGCGCCGCCCTCGCCGGCTGGGCCGGCAGCCCGGCCGCTGCGGAGACCCGGCTGCGGGCGGCCGGCATCGACCCGACCTGGCGCGGCGAGCGGCTCGGCGTCGCCGACTTCGCCCGTCTCGCCGCCACCGACCCGGTCGCGGCAGGCTGAGGCCATGCCGCACTCGACCGCCGGAGGCCCCGGGCGGATCCACGGGGACGGGTCGGTCACCGCGCACGCCCCCGCGAAGGTCAACGTCCACCTCGGGGTCGGCCCGCTGCGCGCCGACGGCTTCCACGAGCTGACCACCGTCTACCTCGCGGTGTCGCTGCTGGACTCCGTCACGGTCTGGCCCGACGACGGCCTGTCGGTCACCGTCACCGGCGAGGGCGCCGACGGGTCGGTGCCGACCGACTCCCGCAACCTGGTCTGGCAGGCCGCCGAGCTGCTGGCCCGGCACGCGGGCGTCCCCGCCGACGCCGCACTGCACGTCGACAAGTCGATCCCGGCCGCCGCCGGGCTCGCCGGCGGGTCCGCCGACGCCGCCGCCGCCCTGGTGGCCCTCGACGCGCTGTGGGGCACGCACTGCACCCGCGGTGACCTGGCCGGCCTGGCCGCGCGGCTGGGCAGCGACGTCCCGTTCAGCCTGGTCGGCGGGACGGCGCTGGGCACCGGCCGCGGGGAGCAGCTGTCGCCGGTGCTGTCGCGGCACCGCACCGACTGGGTGCTGGGCATCGCCGGTGACGGCCTGGCGACGCCGACGGTCTACCGCGAGCTCGACCGGCTCCGCGACACCGGGGACCTGCCGCCGGCGTCGGTCGCCGGGCCGGCCGACGACGTGCTCACCGCGCTGCGCGGCGGGGACGCGGCCGAGCTGGCGGGGGTGCTGGCCAACGACCTGCAGGCCCCGGCGGTGCACCTGCGGCCGGAGCTGCGGCGGGCCCTGGGGGAGATGACCGCCGCCGGCTGCCTGGGCGTGCTGGTCAGCGGGTCCGGGCCGACGGTGGCCGGGCTGCTGCCCGACGCCGACGCCGCGCAGGCGGCGGCCGCGGCGCTCGCGGCCGGCGGGGCGTTCCGGGCGGTGCACGCCGTCCACGGCCCCGTGCCGGGCGCCCGGCTGGCCGGCTGACCCCCCGGGCGGTCCCGGGTCGTGGTCGCCCCGCACCCCACCGCGCCCTAGGCTCGGGCGGTCCCCGGGCGTGCCCGGGGTCGTGGGGGATGGGGTAATCGGCAGCCCGCCGGCCTTTGGAGCCGTGCAGTCTCGGTTCGAGTCCGAGTCCCCCAGCTGGTCCGCCGAGTCGTCCAGGGGAGATCCGTTGGCACAGCCCGCTCAGCCCGTCAGCGCCGTCGTCGTGCTGGCGGCCGGACAGGGGACGCGCATGCGGTCCCGCACGCCGAAGGTGCTGCACCCCCTGGGCGGGCGCAGCATGCTCGGCCACGTGCTGGCCGCGGCGCAGCCGCTGGGTGCGGCGGCCACCGTGGTGGTCGTCGGCTCCGGCCGCGACCAGGTCGAGGCGCACCTGGCCGGCATCGCCCCGCACGCCCGCACGGTGGTGCAGGAGCAGCAGAACGGCTCGGGCCACGCCGCGGCGCTGGCCCTGGACACCCTCACCGACCTGGCCGGCCCGGTGCTCATCGTCAACGGCGACGCCCCGCTGCTGCGGGCCAGCACCGTCCAGGCGCTGGTCGACGCGCACCTCGGTGCCGGCGACGTGCTCACGGTGCTCACCGCGGCCGTGCCCGACCCCACCGGGCTGGGCCGCATCGTCCGCGACGGCGGGGGCCGGGTCACCGCCATCGTCGAGGAGCGCGACGCGACCCCCGAGCAGCGGACCATCACCGAGGTCAACGCCGGGGTCTACCTCGGCGACGCCGCCGCGGTGCGGGCGGCGCTGGCCCGGGTCGGCGCGGCCAACGACCAGGGCGAGCAGTACCTGACCGACGTCCTCGGGCTGCTGGTCGGCGACGGCGCGCAGGTCGGCGGGCACCGGGCCGCCGACGCCGAGGACACCCTGGGCTGCAACGACCGTCGCGAGCTCGCCGCCCGGCGGCGCACGCTCAACGACCGGGTGCTCGACGACCTCATGCGGTCCGGCGTGACCGTCGTCGACCCGGCGACCACCTGGGTCGACGTCACCGTGGAGGTCGGCCAGGATGCCGTGCTGCACCCGGGCGTGCAGCTGCTGGGCGCCACCGTGGTGGCCGCCGGCGCCGAGGTCGGGCCGGACAGCACGCTGACCGACACCGAGGTGGGGGAGGGCGCGCGAGTGGTGCGCACGCACGCCGAGCTCGCCGTCGTCGGCCCCGAGGTGTCCGTCGGCCCCTTCGCCTACCTGCGGCCGGGCACCCGGCTGGCGCGCGGGGCCAAGGTCGGCACCTTCGTGGAGACCAAGAACGCCGAGGTCGGGGAGGGGTCGAAGATCCCGCACCTGTCCTACGTCGGCGACGCCACCATCGGCGAGGGCACCAACATCGGGGCGGCCACGGTCTTCGTCAACTACGACGGCGTCGCCAAGCACCGCACCACGATCGGCTCGCACGCCCGCACCGGCGCCGACAACATGTTCGTCGCGCCGGTCACCGTCGGGGACGGCGCCTACACCGCGGCCGGGTCGGTGATCACCTCCGACGTCCCCCCGGGGGCCATGGGTGTGGCCCGGGCCACCCAGCGGAATGTGGCAGGGTGGGTGGGCCGACGTCGGCCGGGGACGGCGGCGGCCGCGGCAGCCGAGGCGGCCACCCGCAGGACCTCCGACGACGCCCAGGGGACCGAGTCATGAGCGCGATCACGCAGACGCCGACCAAGAGCCTGATGCTGTTCAGCGGCCGGGCCTTCCCGGAGCTCGCCGACGAGATCGGCGGTCACCTCGGTGTCGCACCCACGCCCACCTCGAGCTACGAGTTCGCCAACGGCGAGCTCTACGTACGGTTCGAGGAGTCCGTCCGCGGCTCGGACGCCTTCATCGTGCAGAGCCACACCTCGCCGGTGAACACCTGGCTGATGGAGTCGCTGCTCATGGTCGACGCCGCCAAGCGCGCCTCGGCCAAGCGGATCACCGTCGTCGCCCCGTTCTTCCCCTACGCCCGCCAGGACAAGAAGCACCGCGGCCGCGAGCCCATCTCCGCCCGGCTGGTGGCCGACCTGTTCAAGACCGCGGGTGCCGACCGGCTCATGTCGGTGGACCTGCACACCGCGCAGGTGCAGGGCTTCTTCGACGGGCCGGTCGACCACCTGTTCGCGATGGACCTGCTCATCGAGGAGGTCAAGCGCAAGTGGGGTGACCGCGACCTGACCGTCGTCTCGCCGGACTCGGGCCGGGTCCGGGTCTCCGAGCGCTGGTCGGACAAGCTCGGCGGCACCCCGCTGGCCTTCATCCACAAGACCCGCGACGTCACCCGGCCCAACGAGGTCGTCGCCAACCGCGTGGTCGGCGAGGTCAAGGGCCGGGTCTGCATCCTGGTCGACGACATGATCGACACCGGCGGCACGATCACCAAGGCCGCCGAGACCCTCTTCAACGAGGGCGCCGCCGACGTCGTCATCGCCGCCACGCACGGCGTGCTGTCCGGGCCGGCGGTCGACCGGCTGAAGAACAGCCGGGCCGCCGAGGTGCTGATCACCAACACCCTGCCGGTCCCCCCGGAGCGGCAGTTCGACAAGCTCACCGTGCTCTCCATCGCCCCGCTGCTCGCCCGGGCGATCAAGGAGGTCTTCGAGGACGGTTCGGTGACCAGCCTCTTCGACGGCGCCTCCTGACGCTGGGGTAGGGTGTGCGGCTGTTGCCCGGCGAGGGAGCGTCCGCTCCGTGATCGACGTGCGTGTGCCTCCAGCAGGTGTGCCGCCCGTCGTGCGCCGGCACCCACCAGCTGATCTGCGAGGAGCACACCACCGTGGCTGATTTCCGTCTCGAGGCCGAGACCCGCACCGAGTTCGGCAAGGGCAGCGCCCGCCGCACCCGGCGCGCCGGCCGGATCCCCGCCGTCCTCTACGGGCACGGCCAGGACGTCGTCCACCTGTCCCTGCCGGCCCGCGAGTTCGCCGCGGCGCTGCGCAACGGCGGCACCAACGTGCTGCTGACCGTCGTCCTGGACGGCAAGGAGCAGCTCGCGCTGACCAAGGCCGTGCAGCGCGACCCGCTGACCCGGGTCCACGAGCACGTCGACCTGCTCATCGTCCGCCGCGGCGAGAAGGTCACCGTCGACGTCCCCGTCACCGTCACCGGCGACGTGGCCCCCGAGACCATCACCAACTTCGAGCTCAACACCGTCTCCATCGAGGTGCCCGCCACCTCGATCCCCGAGACGATCGAGGTCGACGTCGAGGGCCGCGCGGCCGGCGAGGGCATCAGCGCCGCCGACCTGCAGCTGCCCGAGGGCGCCAGCCTGCTCACCGACCCCGAGGCCCAGGTCATCGGCTTCCTCGCGGCCCCGACCGCCGAGGCGCTCGAGGCCGAGCTGGCCGAGGCCGAGGCCGCTGCGGGCATCGAGCGCGACGAGTCCGACGAGGACGGCGACGTCGTGCCCGAGCCCTCCGACCAGGGCAGCGGCGAGTCGATGGACGCCGCCGAGAACTCGTCGGACGACTGAGCGGTCCGTTGACCGAGAGCACGACCCGCAGGGGCGCCGGCACCGCCGGCGCCCCTGCGGCGTCCCCGGAGCCCCCCGCCGGGCCCTTCCTGGTCGTCGGGCTGGGCAACCCCGGCCCCGGCTACGCCGGCAACCGGCACAACGTCGGCGCGATGGTGCTGGCCGAGCTGGCCGCCCGCGCCGGCGTCAAGCTCTCCCCGGGCAAGGGCCCGCGGGCCCGGTCGGCGTCGGGCGACGGCCGGCTGGCCGGGCGCCGGGTGGTCCTCGCCCAGCCGAGCACCTACATGAACGAGTCCGGCGGCCCGGTGAAGGGCCTGCTGGACTACCACTCCATCGACCCCACCTGCCTGGTCGTCGTGCACGACGAGCTCGACCTGGACTTCGACGTGGTCCGGCTCAAGCGGGGCGGTGGCGAGGGCGGGCACAACGGTCTGCGCTCCATCTCCCGGTCCACCGGCACCCGCGACTACCTCCGCGTCCGCGTCGGCATCGGTCGGCCGCCGGGCCGCCAGGACCCCGCCGACTTCGTGCTCAAGGACTTCTCGGCCACCGAGCGCAAGACCCTCGACCTGCTCGTGGGCGAGGCCGCCGACGCCGCCGAGCTGCTGCTGGAGAAGGGCCTCGAGGCCGCGCAGAACGTCGTCCACCCGCGGTCCTGAGGCGTCCCCCTCCCGGGTGAGGCGGGCCCGTCCCGCGTTGACCCCGGCGGCGCAACGGCCGACGGTCGACAGGTGAACCGCTGCCGACCCCGCCCCGGGACGCACCGTGTCCGCACCTGAGCTGCAGGGGCCCGAGCAGCCCGACGGCAGCGCGCAGCCGGCCCGGCCCGTCGACGACGTGGTGCGGCGCGCCCGCGAGGCGCACGCCGCCGAGCTGGCCGAGGCCGCCGCCGAGGCCGCCGAGGCCGCCGCGCAGGGACTGCTCGCCGACGGGGCCCTCGGCGTCGACTCCGTCCGCCCGGTCCGCGGGCGACCCGCGGTGCCGGCCACGCCGTCGGGCGTGCCCACCGCCGGCGCCCGGGAGCTGCCCCGCCGGCGCGCGGGGGACGTCACCCGCGGCACGCTGTCCGACCTCCCGATGTACGACCCGCTGTCGGCGCGCCGCCGCCGGACCCCGGAGTGGCTGTCGGCCTACCTCGGCGGCCTGGTGCTGCTGGACGGCCTCGCCCTCGTCGTCGCCGTCCTGCTGGCCGCCGACCTGCAGCCGGGCCCGGTGCCCCTGCTGGTCTCGGCCCTGGGGTGGTCGGTGGCGCTGCAGCTCGCCGGTGCCTACCGCGAGGCGTACTTCGGCGCCGGCACGCAGGAGTACCGGCGGGTGCTGGTCGCCGCCACCGGGCTGGTCGCCGCGCTCGCGGTGGCCGAGTCGCTCACCGGCCCGTGGTCCTGGGGGACGACGGACGTCGTGCTCGCCGTGGTCGTCGGCGCCGGGCTCACCGTCCTGGGCCGTCGGGTCGCCCGGGCCCGGATGCACGGACGGCGGCGGCGTGGGCTGATGGGCAAGCGCGTGGTCCTGGTGGGCCGCGAGGGTGCGCTGGTCGACATCGCCGACCGGCTGCGCCGCGACGCCACCTCCGGGTGGACCGTCGTCGGCGCCTGCGTGCCCGACCCCGGGGCCGCCGGCGGGCTGGCCCGCATCGACGTCCCCGTGCTCGGCGGTCTGGACCACGTGCCGGCCGTGCTCGACCAGGCCCGCGCCGACGCCGTGATGGTGGCCGCGGCCAGCGAGGGCGGTGCCTCCTACCTGCGCCAGCTGGCCTGGCGGCTGGAGGGCACCAACATCGAGGTGCTGCTGGCGCCGGGTCTGGTCGAGGTGGCGGTCGACCGCCTCGAGGTCCGGCCCACCATCAGCTTCCCGGTCGTGCAGATCATGGAGCCCTCGTACCGGGGGCTGCGCCGGCTGGCCAAGTCCGCCCTGGACCGCGGCGCGGCGTTCGTCGGCCTCGCGCTGCTCTCGCCCCTGCTGCTGGCCCTCGCCGTCGCGGTCAAGCGGGAGGACGGCGGCCCGGTGCTCTACCGGCAGGCGCGGGTGGGCCGGCACGGCCGGGTCTTCGACGTGCTCAAGTTCCGCAGCATGACCGTCGGGGCCGACACCCGCGTCGAGGAGCTGGCGACCGTCGACGAGGGCAACGGGGTGCTGTTCAAGATGCGCACCGACCCGCGGGTGACCCGGACCGGTCAGCTGCTGCGCCGCTGGTCGCTGGACGAGCTGCCGCAGCTGGTGAACGTGCTGCGGGGCGAGATGTCGCTGGTCGGGCCCCGTCCTGCGCTGCCCGTCGAGGTGGCCACCTACGGGCCGGACATGCAGCGCCGGCTCCTGGTGCGGCCCGGGGTCACCGGGCTGTGGCAGGTCAGCGGCCGGTCGGACCTCAGCTGGGCCGAGACCGTGGAGCTCGACGTCCGCTACGTGGACAACTGGTCGGTCGGCCGGGACCTGTCGATCCTGTTCCGCACCGCCCGGGCGGTGGTGGCGGGGTCCGGGGCCTACTGACCGCCCGTCGCGGTGGAGCGCCTCTCGGTCACGACACGACCGTCCGTGACGCGGACGGTGGCCCGCGTCACCGGAGGCCTCCCCACGGCTGCCGCGCAGGCCTAGCCTCCGCCGTCGAGGGCCGAGGGGGGCCCTCGACGCGAGGAGCAGCCCGATGACGTGGTCGACCGTCCGCCGGTCCGTGGCACCGCTGGTGCTCGCCCTGCTCCTGTTGGGTCTGGCCGCCCCACCCGCCTCGGCCGACAGCGCACCCGCCGGGGGAGCCACCGCCGCCACCCCGGTCACCGTGTCGGCCGACCCGCTCCCGACCGTGCAGATCAACGGCGTCGCCTGGTCGCAGGTCGTGGTCGGCACCACCGTCTACGTGGCCGGCAAGTTCACCCGGGCCCGGCCCGCGGGGGCGGCGGCCGGCACCCAGGAGACGGTCCGCAACAACCTGCTGGCCTACGACATCCGCACCGGCCAGCTGATCACCTCCTTCGCACCCGACCTCAACGCCCAGGCGCTCGTCGTCACCGCCTCGCCGGACGGCAGCCGCCTCTACGTCGGCGGTGACTTCACCGTGGCCAACGGCCAGAGCCGGCTGCGGGTCGCCGCCTACGACACCGCCACCGGTGCCCTCGTCACCGGTTTCGCCCCGGCGGTCTACGGCCAGGTCCGGGCGCTCGCCGCGACGGCCAGCACGGTCTACGCGGGGGGCTCGGTCTCCAGCGTCGGCAGCGTCGGCCGCAACCGGCTCGCCGCCCTCGACGCCGCCACCGGCGCGCTGCTGCCGTGGGCGCCGCAGCCCGGGGTGGGGTCCACGGCCGGCAACCGCGACGGCAGCACGGTCACCAGCAACGCCGTCCTGGCCCTGGTGGTCACCGGCGGGGGCAGCCAGGTCGTCGCCGCCGGCCGGTTCGACAGCCTGAACGGCACGAAGGCCACCGGCGTCGGCGCGCTCGACCCGGTCACCGGCGCCACCCGGTCGTTCGCGGTGAACCGGCTGATCACCAACCAGGGCGTGAACTCCGCGGTCTGGAGCCTGTCCACCGACGGGACGACGGTCTGGGGCAGCGGCTACGACTACTACGGCCCGGGCAACCTGGAGGGCGCCTTCGCCGCGCGGGCCGACGGCGGCGGCGTGGTGTGGGTCGACGACTGCCACGGCGACACCTACTCCACCTTCGCGCAGGGCGGGGCGCTCTACGTGGCCACCCACGCCCACGACTGCGGGAACATCGGCGGCTACCCGGAGCAGAACCCCCGGGTGAACCAGTTCGGCCTCGCCTTCTCGCAGGCGCCGGTGGGCACCGTGGGCACCGCGACGCTGCGCAACCGGAACTTCACCGGCCAGCCCGCCCCGGCGCTGCAGACCTGGTTCCCGACCTTCGCCAGCGGCACCGTCACCGGCCAGTACCAGGCCGGCTGGAACGTGACCGGCAACGCGCAGTACGTGGTCTACGGCGGGGAGTTCCCCCGGGTCAACGGCACCGCCCAGCAGGGCCTGGTCCGGTTCGCCGTCCCCTCGGCGGCACCCAACCGGGTGGGCCCGGCCGCCCAGCCCACCCCGACGGCCAGCCAGCCCCTCGGCGGTGCGGCCCGGGTGAGCTGGCAGGCGACGAGCGACCAGGACAACGGCACGCTGGTCTACCGGGTGCACCGCGACGGCAGCAGCACCCCGGCGTACCAGGTGTCCGTCGCCTCGACCTGGTGGAACCGGCCGACCACGTCCTGGACCGACACCGGTCTGGCCGACGGACAGCACACCTACCGGGTCAGCGCGACCGACCCCTTCGGCAACACGGTCACGTCCGCCCCGGTCACCATCACCACCACCGGTGGCACCACCGTGCCCCCGCCCCCGACCACGACGGCGCTGGCGCAGGACTCCTTCACCCGCACCTCGACCGCCGGCTGGGGCTCCGCCGACACCGGTGGTGCCTGGACCGTCGGCTCCACCGCCACGACGTCGGTGGACGGCAGCCGGGGCGTGCTCGCGCTGCCCGCCGCCGGGCGCTCGGCATCGGCCTCGCTGGCGGCCGTGCAGGCGACCGACGTGACCGTGCAGGCGTCCTTCGCGACGTCCTCCGCCGCGACCGGCGGCGGCACCTACGGGTACCTGGCCGCCCGGCAGTCGGGGAACACCGCCTACCGGGTCAGTGCACGGTTCACCACGACCGGCGCGGTCGAGGTCGCCCTGGTCCGCCAGGTCGCCGGGGTCGAGACCGTGCTCGGCCGGACGACGCTGACCGGCGCGACGAGCGGGGTGGTCGTCCGGCTGGACGCCAGCGGCACGGGGACGACGTCCTTGCAGGTGACCGCGTGGCCGCGGGGCGGTACGGCGCCGGCCGCCCCCCAGCTGACCGCGACCGACACCCAGGCCGAGCTCCAGCGGGCCGGGGCCGTCGGGGTGGCCGCCTACCTGTCCGGGTCGGCCACGGCCGGCACCCAGGTGCTCGTCGACGACCTGTGGGCCGGACCGGTGGGCACCCGCCCGGCCGCCGGGTGAGCCAACGCCTCCTCCTGGCCCTCGGCGGGGCCGCGCTGCTGGTCGCGGTGGTGCTCGCCGTCGTGCTGACCGGGCGGGAGGACCGGCCGGGCACCGCCGCGGCCGGGTCGGGCACGTCGGCGGGTGCGACGCGGTCGTCGGCGGCGTCCACCGCGGCCACCCAGGGTCCGGTGCTGCCCAGCAGCGCACCGGCCGCGTCGTCGGCGGGACCGACCACCCCGGCCACGACCACCGCTGCCACGACCACCGCTGCCGGGGCGGCGGACCAGCGGCCGGCCGAGCTGTCCCCGGTGCCCCTGGACGCCGGGGCGACGGTGCCGGGCGTGGTGTCGGGTCGGCTGGTCGCGGTCGAGGCGGTGCAGGCCACCGGCAGCGGGGTCGGCAACGTGTCGGGCCCGGCCCTGCGGGTCACGGTCGAGCTGACCGGCGGCGGACCCGAGCTGTCGCTGGACGGCAGCTACGTCGAGCTCCTCACCGGGCCCGACCTCGCCCCCGCGTCACCGGTCGACGACCCCTCGGTGGCCCCCCTGCAGGGCCGGCTGGCCGCGGGCGGGACGGCGACCGGCGTGTACGTGTTCAGCGTCGACGACGGCGCCCGCGGCGACGTCACGGTGCGGGTGCAGCCCGCCCCCGGCGAGCCCTTCCTGGTCTTCCGGGGTGCGGCCGGCTGATCCCGGGCGCACCCCGCCGGGTGCGGACTAACCTGGGCACCGGCCCCCCGCGCGCCCGTGCGACCTGCGCAGGCTGCGTGAGCGGTGCGGCCGGACCCGATGGAGTACCCCCTCGTGAGCCTGCGCGGCGTGCTCGACGTCGTCCTGACCGACCCCGGCATGGCCCGGGTGGTGGGCCGGGCCGGTTCGGCCGACCTGGCCGTGACCGCCCCGCCGCCGGTGCAGCCGCTGGTCGCCGCGGCGCTGGCCGCCCCCTCGCCGGGGGCGTCGGTCCCGGTGCTGGTGGTCACCGCGGGGGAGCGGGACGCCGACGCCACCGCCGACCTGCTGCGCTGCTTCGTCCCCGACCGCCGCGTCGAGGTGTTCCCCGCCTGGGAGACGCTGCCGCACGAGCGGCTCAGCCCGCGCGCGGACACCGTCGGCCGGCGGCTGGCCGTGCTGCGCGACCTGACCCACCCGGAGGCCGCCACCGGGAGCATCGACGTGCTCGTGGCCCCGGTCCGCAGCCTGCTGCAGCCGCTGGCCCCCGGGCTGGGCGACCTCGTCCCGGTCGAGCTGCGCCCCGGCGACGAGGCCGAGCTGGACGCCGTCGCCCAGCGCCTGGTCGACGCCGCCTACACCCGCGTGGAGCTGGTGGAGAAGCGCGGTGAGTTCGCCGTCCGCGGTGGTCTGCTCGACGTCTTCCCGCCCACCGAGCCGCACCCGGTGCGGGTGGAGTTCTGGGGCGACGAGGTCGACGAGCTGCGCTACTTCTCGGCCGCCGACCAGCGCTCGCTCGACGAGCGGCCCGAGCGGCTGTGGGCCCCGCCGTGCCGCGAGCTGCTGCTCACCCCCGAGGTCCGCGAGCGGGCCCGGGCGCTGGCCGTGGAGCACCCCGAGCTGGCCGAGGTCGCCGACTCCCTCGCCGAGGGCATCGCGGTCGAGGGCATGGAGGCGCTCATCCCGGCGCTGATCGGGTCCGCGCACATGGAGCTGCTCACCGACCTGGTGCCCCGCGGCACGCACGTGCTGGTCTGCGACCCCGAGCGGGTGCGCAGCCGGGCCGCGGACCTGGTGCGCACCGCCGAGGAGTTCCTCGCCGCGTCCTGGCAGACCGCCGCCGAGGCCGGCCAGGCGCCGGTCGACCTGGGCGCGTCCAGCTTCCGCGACCTCGAGGACGTCGCCGACGACTCCCGCGGCCGCGGCCTGCCCTGGTGGACCACCGGTGCCTTCACCCTGGCCGCCGAGGACGACGACGAGCACATCACGCTCGAGGCGACCGGCGTCGACCGGTTCCACGGCGACGCCGACGCCGCCACCGCCCGGCTGCGGGAGTGGTCGCGCGAGGGCTGGCGGGTGGTGCTGACCTTCGCCGGGCCGGGCCCCGCGCAGCGTGCCGCCGACCAGCTGACCGAGGCCGACCTCGGCGTCCGGCTGGTGCCCGACGTCGCCGTCCCGCAGGACGAGGGCCTGACCTACGTCACCCAGGGCAACCTGGAGTCCGGGTTCACCCTGCCCGGGGTGAAGCTGGCCCTGGTCACCGAGCACGACCTGACCGGGCAGCGCGGCACCAGCATGCGCGACGCGCAGAAGATGCCGGCCCGCCGGCGCAACGCCGTCGACCTGGTGCAGCTGCAGCCCGGCGACCTGGTGGTGCACGAGCAGCACGGCATCGGCCGCTACGTCGAGATGGTCAGCCGCACCGTGCACGGCGGCCAGCGCGACTACCTGATCGTGGAGTACGCGCCGGGCAAGCGGAACCAGCCGCCGGACCGGCTCTTCGTGCCCACCGACGCGCTGGACCAGCTGACCCGCTACGTCGGCGGCGAGGCACCCGCGCTGTCCAAGCTGGGCGGTGCGGACTGGGCCAAGACCAAGGGCCAGGCCCGCAAGGCGGTCAAGCAGATCGCCGCCGAGTTGATCCGGCTCTACTCCGCCCGGATGGCCACCCAGGGCCACGCGTTCGGCCCGGACACCGTCTGGCAGCGCGAGCTCGAGGACGCCTTCCCGTTCCAGGAGACCCCCGACCAGCTCGCCGCCATCGACGAGGTCAAGGCCGACATGGCCCAGTCGGTCCCGATGGACCGGATCATCTGCGGCGACGTCGGCTACGGCAAGACCGAGATCGCCGTCCGCGCGGCGTTCAAGGCGGTGCAGGACGGCAAGCAGGTCGCGGTCCTGGTGCCGACGACGCTGCTGGCCAACCAGCACTTCAAGACCTTCTCCGAGCGCTTCGCCCAGTTCCCGGTCACCGTCGCGGCGCTGTCGCGGTTCCAGTCCAAGGCCGAGAGCGACGAGACGCTGCGCAAGCTGGCCGACGGCGAGGTCGACGTGCTCGTGGGCACGCACCGGCTGCTCCAGCCGACCACCCGGTTCAAGGACCTGGGCCTGGTCATCGTCGACGAGGAGCAGCGCTTCGGCGTCGAGCACAAGGAGTACCTGAAGACCATGCGGACGGCGGTCGACGTGCTGTCGATGTCCGCCACGCCGATCCCGCGCACCCTGGAGATGAGCCTGACCGGCATCCGGGAGATGTCGACGATCCTCACCCCGCCCGAGGAGCGCCACCCGGTGCTGACCTACGTCGGCGCCTGGGAGGACAAGCAGATGGCCGCGGCGATCCGCCGGGAGCTGCTGCGCGACGGGCAGGTCTTCGTCATCCACAACCGGGTGCAGTCCATCGACAAGGCCGCGGCCACCATCCGCCGGCTGGTGCCCGAGGCCCGGGTCGCGGTGGGCCACGGCCAGATGAAGGAGCACGAGCTCGAGCGGATCATGGTCGGGTTCTGGGAGAAGGAGTACGACGTCCTGGTCGCCACGACCATCGTGGAGTCCGGGCTGGACATCCCCAACGCCAACACCCTCATCGTCGACCGCGCCGACACCTTCGGCCTGTCCCAGCTGCACCAGATCCGCGGCCGCGTGGGTCGTGGCCGGGAGCGGGCCTACGCCTACTTCACCTACGACCCCACCCGCCCGCTGACCGAGACCTCGGTCGACCGGCTGACCACGATCGCGAACAACACCGACCTCGGTGCCGGCATGGCCGTGGCGATGAAGGACCTGGAGATCCGCGGCTCGGGCAACCTGCTCGGCGGCGAGCAGTCCGGGCACATCGCCGGCGTCGGCTTCGACCTCTACGTCCGGCTGGTCGGCGAGGCGGTCACCGACTACCGCGCCCAGGTCAGCGGCGAGGAGGCCCCGGCCGAGCCGGTCGACGTGCGGGTGGACCTGCCCGTCGACGCGCACCTGCCGCACGACTACGTGCCCGGCGAGCGGCTGCGGATGGAGGCCTACCGCAAGGTCGCCTCCGTGCAGGACGACACCCAGGCGCAGGCCGTGCTCGACGAGCTCACCGACCGCTACGGCCCCGCGCCCGCACCGGTGCTCAACCTGCTGGCCGTCGCCCGGTTCCGCGCCGCGGTGCGCAAGCTCGGCGTCACCGAGGTGTCGATGGCGGGGCGCAACGTGCGCATCTCGCCGGTGCAGCTGCGGGAGTCCCAGCAGATGAAGCTCGCCCGGCTGGCCGAGGGGGCGACCTACAAGTCGCAGGTCGACACCGTCTCGATCAAGGTGCCGGTCGGCCCCGACCGGCGCACCCCGCTGCGGGACGTCGCGCTGCTGGAGAAGCTGCACGCACTGCTGACGTCGGTGCTGGAGCAGCCGGTCGCCGCGTGATCCTCGCCGTCGCGGCGCTGGCCGGCGCCGTCCTCTGCTACGGCGTGGCCGGTGACCGGCTCAGCACCGGCGCGCGGGCCGGCGGGTCGCCGCTGCGCTCCCGCACCTGGTGGACGGGCACGGGGCTGCAGGCCGGCGCCTTCCTGCTGGCCCTGGTCGCCCGGCACGACCTGCCGCTGCTGGTCGTGCAGTCCGCGATCGTGGCCGCGCTGGCGGTGACCGCCGTGCTGCAGCAGGTCACCGGTGTGCGCCGGCTGCGCCGCGGGGAGGCGGTCGCCGTCCTCGGCACGGTGCTGGGCCTGGCCCTGCTGTCGGCGGCCACCGTCCCCGGGCCCGCCGTCGTCGAGGGGCCCGTGCTCGGCTGGCTGGCCGCGGGCCTGGTCCTCGCCGTGGTCGGCGTGCTGCTGCCGGCCGGTACCTGGGTCTCCGGTGCCCTCGCCGGGGTCGGCTTCTCGGTCGGTGCGGTCGGCGCGCGCGTGCTGGTCTCCGAGCTCCCCGACCGGTGGTGGGCGTTCTGGGCGTTCCCCGGGACCGTCTGGCTGGCCGGGGTGGTCACGGTCGGCGGGCTGCTGCTGGGGCAGCTGCACCTGACCCGCGGCCTCGCCGGGGCCCCCGCCGTCCCCGTGCTGGCGGTCATGTACGTGGTGAGCACCGTCGTCCCGGCCGCGATCGGGCACTGGTTGCTCGACGAGCAGGTGCGGCCCGGGTGGGCGGTGGCGGCCGTCGTCGGCTGCGCGGTGGCGCTCGGTGCGGCCGTGGCGCTGCTGCGCGGGGGCCGGGTGCCGGCGCCGGGGTGAGTCGCAGGTCACGTCGGGCGTGAGATGGTGCACCCCGTGCGCCGACGTCCGATCGTGTCCCTGCTGGTGCTCGGGCTCGCCGTGGGAGGCCTGGCCGGGTGCCGGACGTCGCCCGACGTCGCGGCCTACGTCGGCGACGGGCAGGTCACCACGGGGCAGCTGCGGTCCGCGGTCGACGAGCGGCTGGCCGACCCCGACGTCGCCGCCTACGCCGCCGGGCGCGACGCCGGCGACTTCACCCGGCAGGTGCTCAGCCTCATGATCGGGGAGCGGGTCTACGACGCGGTCGAGCAGCGCTACGACGTCGACGTCACCGAGGCCCAGGTCAGCGACCGCATCGGCGACCTGCTGGCCGGTGAGGACGAGGGCACCCTGTTCACCCAGCTCGCCCAGCAGCAGGGCCTGACCCGGGACGACGCCCGGGAGATCATCCGGGAGCTGCTGGTCCGCGAGCAGGTGGCGCAGGCCCAGGGGCTGGCCGACCTGTCCGACGCCGGGCTGCAGTCGGCCTACGAGGACGCCCGGCAGGCCGGCCAGCAGTTCGAGCTCGGCTACATCACCGTGCCCGACCAGGCCACCGCCGACGCCGTGGCCGCCCAGCTGCGCGCCGACCCGTCCAGCTACGGCGCGCTGGCCACGCAGTACGCCGGCACCTACACCCTGGCCGCCCCGCAGCAGCGCACGCTGGACCAGCTGCCGTCGGTGCTGGCGCAGCCGGTGCAGGAGACCCTGCCCGAGGGCGTGTTCACCCTCCCGGTCGCCGAGACCGGCGGCGTCGTGGTGGGCCAGGTCAGCTTCCCGCCGTTCGAGGACCTGGAGGCCGGCCTCGCCGACCAGGCCCGGCAGGACGCCTCCGACGCCGCCCAGCCGCTGGTCGACGAGCTGCGCGCCGGGCTCGACGTCGTGGTCAACCCGAGGTACGGATCGCTGCAGGACGGCCAGGTCGTCGAGGGCGACGGCGGGGTCGTGCGGATCCTGTCCGGGGGCTCGGCGGGAGACTGACGCAGGTGGCCACCCTCCTCGCCGTCAGCCCCCGTCTCCCCGCCCTGCTCGGCCCCGCCGCCTGGCGGGCCGTCACCGCCGCGCCCGCCGTCCTCGCCCTGCCCGGCGCGGCGGCCACCGCGGCGGCGCTGCGGGAGGCCGGGGTGGCGGTCACCGACGTCCCCGACGCCGCTGCCGCCGGGCCGGACGACGTCGTGCTGCTGACCGCCGAGGAGGCCGGCGACGCCCCGGTGCGCACCGCCGCCCCCGAACCGCCCGGCGCCCGGCTGCTGGACGTGGTGGCGGTGATGGACCGGCTGCGCTCACCCGGCGGCTGCCCCTGGGACGCCGAGCAGACCCACGCCTCCCTCCGCCGCTACCTGCTGGAGGAGGCGCACGAGGCCTACGACGCCATCACCGACGAGGACCCGGTGGCCATGCGGGAGGAGCTCGGCGACGTGCTGCTGCAGGTGGTCTTCCACGCCCGGGTGGCCGCCGAGTCGCCCACCGGGTTCGACGTCGACGACGTGGCCGGGGAGCTGGTGGACAAGCTGGTGCGCCGGCACCCGCACGTGTTCGGCGACGCCGGCCCCAAGGATGTCGCCGGCGTCGAGGCCGGCTGGGAGGAGATCAAGAAGAAGGAGAAGCAGCGCCGGTCCCCGACCGAGGGCGTCTCGACCTCGCAGTCGGCCGCCGCGTGGGGCGCCGCGCTGGTGTCCCGCGCCCGCCGGGCCGGGCTGCCCACCCCGGCGCCCGCGGAGCTCGCCGCGGCCGACCAGGCCGCCCTGGGCGAGCAGCTGCTGGGCGTGGTCGCGGCCGCGGCGGAGCGGGGCTGGGACGTCGAGGACGCGCTGCGCACCGCCGTCCGCCGCTACGCCGACGAGCTGGACGCCGCCCCTCAGCCCTGACCGCGGGTGCTGGCCGGCGCAGGGGAGGAGCCCAGCACCTGCGGCAGCCAGAACAGCACCCCGGCCAGCAGCACCGACGCCACGACGAAGCCGGCCGGGCCGCTGCCGTCGACGTAGGCCCACAGCAGGCCGAGCACCGGGGCGAGCACCACCGCGACGGCGTCCCCGCGCAGCTGCCGGCCCAGCGGCTGGTCCGGGGCGTCCGGGTCGACCGGGGCCTGCCGGACGTCGCCGCGCGGTGCCGACCGGCGGACCCGGCCCGACGGCCACACCTGCTGGCCGTCGACCACCGGCAGCACCCGGGACGCCGTCGCCGGGTCGCCGTGCACCTGCACCGGGGCGTCGGCCCGCATCCGGTCCAGCTCGGGCGCCCAGTGCACCGGCACCCAGCGCACCCCGCGCCCGGTGGTCAGCTCCAGCCAGCTGCGCACCAGCAGGCCCTGCCGCACGACGACGTGGGTGGCCGTCGCCGCGGTGACCGGCAGCCGGGCCAGCCGCGGCCGGCCGAGCAGCCGGCGCAGCGTCAGCGCGGCGACCACCACCACGGCCAGGGCGACCACCACCAGGCCGAACACGACGTCGCGCACCGCGGTGTGGGCGGCGTCCCCGTCGGCGTATACGGCGCCGGGGTCGGCGGGGTCGTACTGCACGGGCACCTCGGTGCCGGCCGGGACGTCGACCGCCTCGCGCAGCTGCAGCGTGCCCCGCTGCGCCCGGCCGTCGGCGTCGTCCCAGGTGACCACGACCTGCCGGTCCTGCACCGACTGCACGGTCGCCGTCGCGGTGGCGGTGGCCCGGGCCAGCGGCTCCTGCGCGGCACCCAGCCGGACGGCGAGGACGACCAGCAGCGCCACCCCCACCAGGAGCACGGGGACGAGCCCGGCCAGCAGCTGGGTGCGGGCGCGGGTGTGCGGGCGGGACGGGGGCGGGGTGGTCATCCCGGCCATGGTCCCGCACTGGGACGACGCGGGGCCGATCGCTAGGCTGCGCCCCGTGGCCAGCATCGAGGCAGTAGGCGCGCGGGAGATCCTCGACTCGCGCGGAAACCCCACCGTCGAGGTCGAGGTCGCCCTCGACGACGGCACGATCACCCGGGCGGCGGTGCCCAGCGGCGCCTCCACCGGCGCCTTCGAGGCGGTGGAGCTCCGCGACGGCGGTGACCGCTACCTCGGCAAGGGCGTCACCAAGGCCGTCGACGGCGTCCTGGACGTCATCGGCCCCGAGCTCGTCGGCTTCGAGGCGACCGAGCAGCGGCTGGTCGACCAGGCCCTCATCGACCTCGACGGCACCCCCGACAAGTCCCGGCTGGGCGCCAACGCCATCCTCGGCGTCAGCCTGGCCGTCGCCAAGGCCGCGGCCGAGTCCAGCGGCCTGCCGCTGTTCCGCTACGTGGGCGGGCCCTCGGCGCACGTCCTGCCCGTGCCGATGATGAACATCGTCAACGGCGGCGCCCACGCCGACTCCAACGTCGACGTCCAGGAGTTCATGATCGCCCCGATCGGGGCGGCCACCTTCGCCGAGGCCCTGGCCACCGGCGCGGAGGTCTACCACGCGCTGAAGTCGGTGCTGAAGAAGCGCGGCCTGTCGACCGGCCTGGGCGACGAAGGCGGCTTCGCCCCCGACCTGCCGAGCAACCGCGACGCCCTGGACCTCATCGCCGAGGCCGTGGAGAAGGCCGGCTACTCCGTCGGCACCGACATCGCCTTCGCCCTCGACGTGGCGGCCACCGAGCTGCACGGCGACGGCGGGTACACCTTCGAGGGCAAGAGCCTGACCGCCGGCGACCTGACCGAGTACTACGCCGGCCTGCTCGAGGCCTACCCGATCGTCTCCATCGAGGACGCGCTGTCCGAGGAGGACTGGGAGGGCTGGGTCGACCTGACCGCGGCGATCGGCGACAAGGTGCAGCTGGTCGGCGACGACCTCTTCGTCACCAACCCCGCCCGCCTGGCCGACGGCATCGCCCAGGGCGCGGCCAACGCGCTGCTGGTCAAGGTCAACCAGATCGGCACGCTGACCGAGACCCTGGACGCGGTCAACCTCGCCCACCGCTCGGGCTACCGCTGCATGATGAGCCACCGGTCGGGGGAGACCGAGGACACCACGATCGCCGACCTCGCCGTCGCCACCGACTGCGGGCAGATCAAGACCGGGGCGCCGGCCCGCTCCGAGCGCGTCGCGAAGTACAACCAGCTGCTGCGCATCGAGGAGGAGCTGGACGACGCCGCCCGCTACGCCGGTGCGGCGGCCTTCCCGCGGCTGACCCCCGCTCCCTGAGCGGGGCGCGACCCGTGGCCGACGCCCGTCCCCGCCGGGGCACGTCCCCCGGCGGGGGCGGGCGCGCCCCGGGCCGGCGCCGCAGCGCCCCGCGCCCGGCCGCCGCGGGCGGCCGCGGTGCCGCCGACGCCCGGCAGGGCCGGCGGCGCACCCGCCGTCCGGCCCGCAGCGCCACCACGGCCGGGCGCACCCCGCTGGTCACCGGGCGGGCGGTGCTGCTCGGTGTCCTCGTGCTGGTGCTGCTGCTCACCCTGGCCGGGCCGGTGCGCAGCTTCGTCGCCGGCCGGCAGGCCCTGGCCGAGCTGGCCGCGGAGAACCAGGCGCTCTCCCTGCGCGAGCAGCAGCTGCAGGCCCAGCTCGACCGGCAGTCCGACCCGGCCTACGTGGTGCAGCAGGCCCGCGAGCGGCTGAACTTCGTGCTGCCCGGCGACCGGGTGGTGGTGGTCGCCGACGGCACCGTCACCGAGGGTGAGCAGCCGGCGCAGACCCCCGACGCCGCCCAGGACACCGACCAGCCGCCCTGGTACGAGGGCCTGCTGGAGTCCGTCGACACCGCCGACGGCTGAGCCGCGCACCGCGGCTGGAACAATCCGCCGGGTGAGCGAACCCGTCAGCGAGCACGACCGCGAGGTCGTGGCCCGCCAGCTCGGCCGACCCCCGCGCGCCCTGGTGGGTGTCGCCCACCGGTGCCCGTGCGGCCAGCCCGACGTCGTGCAGACCGCACCGCGGCTGGAGGACGGCACCCCGTTCCCGACGCTGTACTACCTGACCTGCCCGCGCGCCTCGGCCGCGGCCAGCCGGCTGGAGTCCGCCGGAGCGATGAAGGAGTGGCAGGCCGACCTGGGCACCGACCCCGAGCTCGCCGCCGCCTACACCCGCGCGCACGAGGCGTTCCTGGCCACCCGCGACGCCGTCGACGTGCTGCCCACCCGCGCCAGTGCCGGGGGGATGCCCGACCGCGTCAAGTGCCTGCACGCACTGGCCGCGCACTCGCTGGCCGCCGGCCGCGGCGTGAACCCCGTCGGGGACCGCGCGCTCGACGGCATGGGGGAGTGGTGGGACCGCGGCCCCTGCGCCCTGCCGACCGAGCAGGAGGGCACCCCGTGACCCGGGTGGCGGCCATCGACTGCGGCACCAACTCGCTGCGCCTGCTCGTCGCCGACGTCGGCGAGACCGGCGGACCGGTCGAGGTGCTGCGCCGGATGGAGGTCGTGCGCCTCGGGCAGGGCGTGGACGCCACCGGCCGGCTGGCCCCCGAGGCGGTCGAGCGGGCCCGGGTCGTGCTCGGCGAGTACGCCGCGCAGGCCCGCGAGCTCGGGGTCGAGCGGACCCGGATGGTGGCCACCAGCGCCAGCCGCGATGCCTCGAACCGGGCCGACTTCGAGGGCATGGTCCAGGCGGTGCTGGGTCAGCTCCCCGACGTCGTGCCCGGCCTGGAGGAGGCCGCGCTGTCCTTCGCCGGGGCCACCGGCTCGCTCGCCGCGGCCGCCGCCGCGCACGGCATCCCCGTGCCCGCGGCCCCCTACCTGGTCGTCGACATCGGCGGTGGGTCGACCGAGTTCGTGCTCGGGGACGCCGACGGCGTGCGCGCGGCCCGGTCGGTGGACATCGGCTGCGTCCGGCTGACCGAGCGCCACCTGCACGGCGACCCGCCGACCGCCGACGAGATCCAGCGCGCGGAGTCCGACATCCGCGCCGCGCTCGCCGAGGTGGTCGCCGAGGTGCCGGTGCACGAGGCCGCCACCCTGGTCGGGCTCGCCGGCTCGGTCACCACCGTCGCCGCCCTGGCGATGGACCTGCCCGCCTACGACGCCGCGGCCATCCACGGCTCCCGCATCCCGGTCGGCGCCGTCCGGTCGGTCACCGCCGGTCTGCTGACCGCCACGCGGGCGCGCCGCGCCGCGCTCCCGGTCATGCACCCCGGTCGGGTCGACGTCATCGGCGGGGGGTCGCTGGTGCTGCGGGTGGTGATGGACGCCCTGGCCATCGACGAGGTGGTCGTCAGCGAGCACGACATCCTGGACGGGATCGCGCTCTCGCTGCGGTGAGTCAGGCCGCGCTGTCGGCGTTCGCGTTCGTGGGGAACTTGCCGGTCAGCGCGGTGTAGGTCTTCGCCGCACCCTGGGCGGCGAGCAGCCGGCCGACCGCGACGAGCACGCCGGAGACCGCGGCCCAGGCGATCGCGTCGCCCCAGCTGACCCCGGGGACGTCCGGGTTCTTGGGGGGCGGGGTCCCCTTGACGGCGATCCAGGCCTGGTCGGCGACCTTCTTGACCACGATGCCGGTCGGGATGGCCATCGCCGGGCCCAGCAGCTTGTACAGCGCCGGGGTCTTCACCTTCTGCTTCTTCGCCACCGGGGGATCATCACCCGGCCGCCTGTGCTCTGCTGGGTGGGTGGCACGCGACGCCGACGGCTACCCCGTCACCCGCACCCCTGCCGGCGTCCTCCGGTCGGCGCGGTCGGCGCCCGACCTCGCCGCGGTCGACGAGCGGGTCTGCGGCTGCCGGGCGTGCCCCCGGCTGGTGCGCTGGCGCGAGGAGGTCGCCGTCACCAAGCGGGCCGCCTTCCGCGACCAGGTCTACTGGGGCCGGCCGATCCCCGGGCTGGGCCCGGCGGACGCCCGGATCGCCGTCGTCGGGCTGGCGCCGGCCGCGCACGGCGGGAACCGGACCGGCCGCATCTTCACCGGTGACCGGTCCGGTGACTGGATCTTCGCGGCGCTGTGGCGGGCGGGGCTGGCCAACCAGCCGACCTCGGTGGCCGCCGACGACGGCCTGGAGCTCACCGGGTGCCGGGTGGTGTCCGCGGTGCGCTGCGCCCCGCCGGACAACGCGCCCACCCCGGCCGAGCGGGACACCTGCTCGCCGTGGCTGGCCCGGGAGCTCGCGCTGCTGCCGGCGCTGCGGGTGGCGGTCGTGCTGGGCGGGTTCGGCTGGTCGGCGCTGCTGCCGGTGCTCGCCGCCGCCGGGTACCCGCTGCCGCGCCCGCGGCCCCGGTTCGGGCACGGCGTGGAGGTGACGCTGCACGGGCCGGGCGGGCCGCTGACCCTGCTGGGCAGCTACCACGTCAGCCAGCAGAACACCTTCACCGGACGGCTCACCGAACCGATGCTGGACGCCGTGCTGCAGCGGGCGGTCGCGCTGGCGGCAGGATGAGGTCGGCCCTCGTAGCCCAATCGGCAGAGGCAGGCCCCTTAAAAGGGTCCCAGTGTGGGTTCGAGACCCACCGAGGGCACCACGTTCCTTCCGCTCACTAACCGTTGTGCGCCGAGAACACAAGGCTTGTTCTCCTCCCCGTCGTCGACCACGGTCGTGCACAGGAGGCCCACAGGTTCGGTGGGCCGCGGCGGAAGGGCGAGCACGTGGACGCACTCGAGCACCCCCGGCGGTCACGCCGGGGACGGTGGACGGCGGCCGGGACGGCGGTCCTGCTGGGCGGGGCGGGCCTGCTGGCTGCGACCCCGGCGGCGGCCGCACCGGGCGGGCCGGGCGGACCGGGCGGGGCCCCGGCCGGGTGCGAGCGGCGGGTGAACGCCGACGTGGAGAAGCTGCTGCGCTGCGTCACGGTCGAGGGGGTCGTGGAGCACCTCGAGGCCCTCCAGGGCATCGCCGAGGCCAACGGGGGCAACCGCGCATCGACCACGCCGGGCTACGCGGCGTCGGTCGACTACGTGCGCGACACCCTGGAGGCCTCGGGCTACCAGGTCGAGGTCAGCGACTTCACCTACGACGAGGTGAGCTACGGGTCCGAGCTGACGCAGCTGACCCCGACCGCGGCGACCTACGCGCCGGACACCGACTACGTGCCGGTCGACGGGACGGCGTCGGGCACCACCACCGCCGCGGTGGTGGCCGTCGACTACGCGTCGACGACCAGCGGCTGCGAGGCCGCCGACTTCGCCGGGTTCTCGGCCGGCAGCATCGCGGTGGTCAAGCGCGGCACGTGCACCTTCGGCGCCAAGGCGGCCAACGCGGTGGCCGCGGGTGCCTCCGGCGTGGTGATCGCCAACAACGCCCCCGGCCTGCTGAACCCGACGCTGGGCGGGCCGAGCACCGTGCCGGTCGTCTTCGCCACGCCGGAGGTGGGCGCCGCCCTCGCCGTCGACGGCGCCACCGCCACCCTCGCCGTCGAGGTCATCACCGAGACCCGGACCTCGCAGAACGTCACCGCCGAGCTCCCCGGCCGGTCCGACGACGGCGTGGTGGTCGTCGGCGGGCACCTGGACTCCGTGCCGGAGGGTCCGGGCATCAACGACAACGGCTCGGGCTCGGCGACGATCCTGGAGGTCGCGCAGAACCTGGCGAGCACCCGGCTGGCGCACCCGGTCCGGTTCGCGTTCTGGGGCGCGGAGGAGCTGGGCCTGCTCGGCTCGCAGGCCTACGTCGACTCCCTGACCGAGGCCGAGCTCGGCGGCATCGGTGCCTACCTGAACTTCGACATGCTGGGCTCGCCGAACTTCGCGAACTTCGTCTACGACAGCGACGGCTCGACCTTCCCCGCGCCCGAGGGCTACGTGACGCCGGAGTCGGCGGCGATCGAGGCCACCTTCCGGGAGTTCTACGACTCCCGCGGGATCGCCTACGAGGACACCGAGTTCGACGGCCGCAGCGACTACCAGGCCTTCGCCGACGCGGGCATCCCCTCCGGGGGTCTGTTCTCCGGCGCCGAGGGCACCAAGACCGCCGACCAGGCGGCGCGCTACGGCGGCACGGCCGGCCAGCCCTACGACGCCTGCTACCACCAGGCCTGCGACGACCTCACCAACGTCAGCACCGTCGCCCTGGACCAGAACTCCGACGCGGTCGCTTACGCGGTGCTGGTCACCGCGCAGGCCGGCGGCGGTCCCGGCCAGGGCCCGGGTGGTCCCGGCGGTCCGGGTCACGGCGGCCCCGGCCACGGCGGCCCGGGTCATGGCGGCCCGGGTCACGGCGGCCCCGGCCACGGCGGCCCGGGGCACGGGCACGGGCACGGGGCGACCTCGGCCTGACCTGCAGCGGCACCCGGCACGGGGCCCCGCGGACCACGGTCCGCGGGGCCCCGTGGCGGTCCCTGTCACGGTCGGGTCACGCCCAGGGAATTCCTAGGAACTCATCCGCGACCACCGGCGTTGGGACAGGTGAGTGGGAAGGCTCCGTGCCCGCCCACGCACCCGACCGAGTCACCTCGAGGAGATGACGATGCCCAGCAGTAACCCGGCCTTCAGCCGGGGCTTCCCCGGCGCCCCCAACGGCCCGGGTGCCCAGTACGGCAACCAGGGCTACGCCCAGCCGGGCCCGCAGCAGTACGGCGCCCCGCAGCAGTGGGGCCAGCAGGCCCCCCAGCAGTCGCCGTACCAGCAGAACCCGTACGCGGCCACCGGCCAGCAGTACATGACGATGGACGACGTCGTCAGCAAGACCGGGATCTCGTTCCTGGTCACCGTACTGGCCGCCGCCGCCGTCTGGGCCGTCCCCGGCCAGGCCGCGATGGGGCTGGCCCTGCCGGCCGTCCTGATCGCGTTCGTGGTCGGCCTGGTGATCTCGTTCAAGCAGATCGCCAACCCGGCCGCCACGCTGGCCTACGCCGCCCTCATGGGTGTCGGCGTCGGCGCCATCAGCGAGGCGTTCAACTCCGTCTACCCCGGCATCGTCATGCAGGCCGTGATCGGCACCTTCGGTGTCTTCTTCGGCATGCTGGTGGTCTACAAGACCGGCGCCATCCGCGTCACCCCGAAGCTGACCCGCTGGATCGTCGGCGCGATGTTCGGTGTGCTGGCCCTGATGCTGGTCAACCTGGTCGCGGCCCTCATCGGCGGCGGCGACGGCCTGGGCCTGCGCTCCGGTGGCCCGATCGCGATCATCTTCAGCCTGGTCGTCATCGGCGTCGCGGCGTTCTCGCTGCTGCTGGACTTCGACATGGCCGACGAGGCCATCCGCCGCGGCGTGGCCCCCAAGGTCGCCTGGTACATCGCCTTCGGCCTGCTGGTCACCGTCATCTGGCTGTACCTGGAGATCCTGCGTCTGCTCAGCTACTTCCGCGAGTAAGCGCAGCACCTGCACCACGCACCGAGGCCCGGTCCCCGTCAGGGGGCCGGGCCTCGGTCCGTTCGGCGGGGAGGTCAGCTCAGGCGCTCGAGCACCATCGCCATGCCCATGCCGCCACCCACGCACATGGTCTCCAGACCGAAGGTGCCGTCGGTGGAACGCAGGCCGTTGAGCAGCGTGCCGGTGATCCGGGCACCGGTCATGCCGAACGGGTGGCCGACGGCGATCGCCCCGCCGTGCACGTTGAGCTTGTCGATGTCGATGCCCAGGTCGCGGTAGCTCGGGATGACCTGCGCGGCGAAGGCCTCGTTGATCTCCACGAGGTCCATGTCGTCGATGGTCATCCCCGCGCGGGCCAACGCCTGCTTCGAGGCCTCGACCGGGCCGTAGCCCATGATCTCCGGCGACAGGCCGGTGACGCCGGTGGAGACGATCCGGGCCAGCGGGGTGATGCCCAGCTCGGCGGCCTTGGTGTCGCTCATGACGACCAGCGCCGCGGCGCCGTCGTTGAGCGGGCAGGCGTTGCCCGCGGTGACCCGGCCGTCGGGCCGGAAGACCGGCTTGAGCCCGGAGATGCCCTCCAGGGTGGTCCCGGCGCGCGGGCCGTCGTCCTGGCTCACGACCGTGCCGTCCGGGGTGGTGACCGGGGTGATCTCCCGCTCCCAGAAGCCGTCGGCGATGGCCTTCTCGGCCAGGTTCTGCGACCGGACGGCGAACTCGTCCATCTCCTGGCGGCTCACGTCCTTGAGCAGCGCCAGGTTCTCCGCGGTCTGGCCCATCGCGATGTAGACGTCGGGGATGCCGCCGTCCTCCCGCGGGTCGGTCCAGGAGTCGGCGCCGCTCTCGGCGACCTTCGCGACCTCGGCCTTGCGGTCGGCGAACACCGGGTTCTCGGTGTCGGGCAGGCCGTCGGAGTTGCCCTTGGCGAACCGGGACACCATCTCGACACCGGCGGAGATGAACACGTCGCCCTCGCCGGCCTTGATGGCGTGCAGGGCCATCCGGGTGGTCTGCAGCGACGACGAGCAGTAGCGGGTGATGGTGGTGCCGGGCAGGTGGTCCATGCCCAGGAGCACCGAGACGACCCGGCCCATGTTGAAGCCCTGCTCACCACCGGGCAGGCCGCAGCCCAGCATCAGGTCGGAAATGTCGCGCGGGTCCAGCGAGGGCACCTGGTCCAGGGCGGCGCGGACGATGGTCGCGGTCAGGTCGTCGGGCCGCAGGTCCTTCAGCGACCCCTTGAAGGCGCGGCCGATGGGGGAACGGGCAGCGGCGACGATGACGGCTTCGGGCACGGGGACCTCCACGGTGAGGGCGCCACCCGCGTGGTGGCGTCGGGACCGCCCCCGAACGTACCCCGGGGTTACCGGTCGGTAGGCGGGGTGGCCGCGCCCTCGGCCACCTCGGGCAGGTCCCCGGGGCGGCGCCGGCGCAGCAGGGCCCACGGCCCGCGCGGCCCGGAGTCCGCCCCGTCGACCGAGGCGGGCTGGACCTCGGTGCCGGGCCGGCCCGCCGCGCTGGCTGCCGCACGGGCGATGGGGCGGACGCTGTCGCGGCGCAGACCGCGGATCCCGCGGTCCGCGGTCGCCGGCCACACGCCCAGCGCGTCGGCCACCGACGGCACCAGGCAGGCCGCCGCCGCGGCGTAACCGGCGGCGGAGGGGTGGAACTCGTCGTTGGAGAACATCGACCGGTCGCTGGCGAACTGCGGCCCCAGCAGCGAGCCGAGGGAGACGGTGCGGCCGCCCTCGGCGACCACGGCGATGGTCTGCGCCGCGGCCAGCTGGCGGCTCCAGCGCCGGCCGAGGGTGCGCAGGGGCTGGGCGACCGGACGGATGGTGCCCAGGTCCGGGCAGGTGCCGACGACGACCTCGCAGCCGGCCTCGCGCAGCCGGCGCACGGCCGCGGCCAGGTCGCGGACGGCGAGCGCGGGCTTGGCGCGGGCCGTGACGTCGTTCGCGCCGATCATGACCATGGCGACGTCGGGCGCGGCCGGGAGCACCCGCTCCACCTGCTCGGCCAGGTGCTCCGAACGCGCGCCGGAGACGGCCACCTTGACCAGCCGCACCGGCCGCTCGGCGAGCTCGGCAAGCGCCGAGGCGACCAGCACCCCGGGGGTCTGCTCCGCGCGGTCGACGCCGAGACCGACCGCGCTGGAGTCGCCGAGCACGGCCAGCACGACGGGCTTGCCGCGGTAGTGCCCGTAGCGGCCCTCGCCGGTGGGCGGGTCGGCCTTGGCGGTGCGGGACGCCACGCGCTTGCGGGCCCGGCGGGCCTCCTCGCGCAGCAGCGTGGCCAGCCCGGCGCCGACGACGCCGAGACCGCCCCCGCCGTAGGCGGCAGCCGTGGCGAGTCGTCGTGCCCTGCTCGCCCGGGTCACCGTCCACCGCCTCGTCGTGTCGTCGTCCTGCTGTTCTCGTACGCCCTGCTCGGCGAGGCTAACCCCCCTACGGTGACCCCCGTGACCGAGCACCCCGCCCCGTCCGGGCCCGAGGACGAGGACGCCCGCCGGACCCGCATCGTCGAGGTCCTGGTCGACGCCTTCTCCGACCTGATGACCGCCGACGCCGATGCCTTCCGGGTGAAGTTCCGGAAGATGGCCGCCGACCCGTTCGCGTTCTACCGCGGCTCGGCCTGCCTGTTCTACGCCGACCTGGTGGACGCCGAGGACCGCTGGGCCGACGAGCGGACGTCGCGGACGTGGATCCACGGTGACCTGCACGCCGCCAACTTCGGCACCTACATGGACGCCACCGGCCGGATCGTGTTCGACGTCAACGACTTCGACGAGTCCTACCTCGGGCACCTGTCCTGGGACCTGCGCCGGTTCTGCGCGAGCTTCGCGCTGCTGGCCTGGCGCAAGGCGCTGTCCGACGACGTCATCGCGTCGGTGCTGCGGGTCTACCTGGAGGCCTACCTCGACCAGGTCGAGCAGTTCACCCGCACCGACGCCGACCGCACCTTCGCCCTGGACCGGAACTCGACCAGCGGTGCGGTGCGGGAGCTGGTGATGGCCACCGCCGAGCAGACCCGGGTGTCGCTGCTGGAGCGGTTGACCGTCGTCGAGGAGCACGAGCGCCGCTTCGCCGACGTGCCCCGTCACCGGCGGCTGGACGACGCCGAGCACGCCGAGGTGCTGGCCGCGGTCGAGGCCTACCGGGAGTCCGTGCCGAAGGGCATCCGCCGCCGCGAGGTCGCCTACGACGTGAAGGACGTCGTCGGCACCGGTGGGTTCGGCATCGGCAGCGCCGGGCTCCCCGCCTACACGGTGCTGCTGGAGGGGTACGACCAGGCGCTGGAGAACGACGTCGTCCTGTCGCTCAAGCAGGCCGGGACGGCGGCGCCCTCGCGGGTCGTCACCGACCCCGAGGTGCGGGCGCTGTTCCGGCACGAGGGCGAGCGCACGGTCTCCGCGCAGCGGGCCATGCAGGCCCACGCCTCGCCGTTCCTCGGCCACACCGTCATCCGGGGCGTGGGCTTCCTGGTGTCGGAGCTCTCGCCCTACGAGAACGACCTGGACTGGGAGGAGCTGATCGAGCCCGAGGAGATCACCGAGGTGGTCGGCCAGCTCGGCCGGGCGACGGCGAAGATCCACTGCATCGGGGACGCCGACGCCGAGCACGAGGCCGTCGACGTCCAGGTCGAGGAGGCGGTCACCGCGATGGTCGGCGACCGCCGCGAGGAGCTGATCAGCGACATGGTCGACTTCGCGCACACCTACGCCGCCCGGGTGCGCACCGACCACCGGCTGTTCGTGGACGCCTTCCGGGCAGGGGAGATCCCGGGCATCAGCTCCTCGGGGGAGCACCCGGTCACCTGATCGGCAGGTCCAGCACCATGCCCAGGTGGATGCCCACCGGCGGCATGTCGTAGGGCGGGCTGACCACGGTGAACCCGATCCGCTCGTAGAACCCCACCGCCGCCTCGCGGGCGTCGCACCACACCAGGTCGGCGCCCGCGCGGGAGATCTGCACCAGGCCCTCGGCCACCAGGGCGCGGCCGGCCCCGAGGCCGCGGACCTCGGGGTCGGTCGCCATCCCGCGCAGCTGCCAGGCGTACTCGGTGTCCCGCCACGGGCAGACCTGCGGGTGGAACCGGACGACGCCGACCACCCGGCCCTCGTCGGTGACCGCGGCCAGGTGCACGGTCGAGGGCGCGTGGTCCCCGGTGATCTGCACGGCGCGGCCCTGGCGGAGCACCCGGGATCGCAGCTCGTAGGTCGCCTCCGGCTCGACTCGCTCGATCCTGACCGTGCTCACCCGGGCAGTCTCCCTCAGCGCGCCCGGCGCCCCCTGCGGGCCCGGAGGTAGTCGGCCACCACGTACTCGCCGAGGCGGTCGCCGTCGGGCAGGAACACCCGGCCGCCCGCACGGGCGGTGATGTCGTGCACGAACCGCACCAGTGCGGGTTCGGGGTCCAGCGCGAAGACGTTCATCGTCGCCCCCGACCGGGCCACCCGCTCGACCTCGGCGACGGTCTTGGCGATGGTCTGCGGCATCGGCGGCCAGCAGAAGTACGGCGAGCCGTCGTCCTCCAGGTGCGCGGTCGGCTCGCCGTCGGTGACCACCAGCACGACCGGCTCGGCGTCGTGGTGCCGGGCCAGGAACCGCCGGGCCAGCATCAGGCCGTGCTGCAGGTTGGTGCCCTGCAGGGTGTCGACGCTGAGCTCGGCGAGGGTCTCCGGCCGCAGCACCTGCGCGGTCGAGGCGAAGCCGATGATCTCGATGGCGTCCTGCGGGAACCGGGTGGTCACCAGCGAGTGCAGCGCCATCGCCGTCGACTTCGCCGCTCCCCACGTGCCGCGCAGCGCCATCGAGTACGACAGGTCGACCAGCAGCGCGACCGCGGCGCCCGTGCGGCGCTCGGTCTCCACCACCTCGAAGTCCTCGACCGCGATCCGCACCCGTCGGTCGCCGTCCGTGCCCGGGTCGCCGGCCGTGCGCAGCACGGCGTTGCGCACCGTGCGGACGACGTCCAGCGGCTGCTCGTCGCCGAACCGCCACTCGCGGCTGGCCCCGGTCAGCTCGCCCGTCGCGCCGGCGTCGGCGACGTCGTGCTCGCCGCGACCGGTGGCGTCGAGCTGGGCGAACACCCGGCGCAGTGCGGTGGCGCCCAGCCGGCGCACCGCCTTGGGGGAGAGCTCGAGCTTGCCCTCGGTGCGGGTCAGGTGGCCCTGCCGCTCGAGCTCGCGCTCCATCTGCCGCAGCGCGGCCAGGTCGTCGAGCCCGGACCGGCCCAGCGCGCGCTCGACCAGCTCCTCGTCGACGTCGGCCAGGCTGGCCCCGGCGTAGCCCTGGGAGAGCTGGTTGGACAGCGCCTCGAGGTCGGCCAGCTCGGCCACCGCGGTCGTCGCGTCGCCCAGCCCGAGGCCCTCGGCGCCGTCGGGCACCGGGCCCGGCCGGCCCCACGGCAGGTCGGGACGCGCCTGCCGCAGTGCGTCGTTCAGGTGCGCCATCTCGCTGGCCAGGCCCATGTCCTGCATGGCCTGTCCCATCAGCTGCCCGAGCTCGGCCCGTTGCTCGGGCGACAGCCCGGCCATCATGCGTTCCTGGGCGGCGGCCCGGCGGGCGAGGGAGTCGACCAGCTCGTCCACGGTCTGCGGGTCGTCCGGGAAGAACTGCCCGTGCTCGTCCATGAAGTCGGCGAACTGCTGGTCGGTGTCCTCGCCGCGGTTGTGCGCGTCCAGCAGCGCGGACAGGTCGGCGACCATGTCCTTGACCGCCTGGTTGCCGTCCTCGCCGTCGGCGTTCATCTGCTGCAGGGCCTGCTTCATGTGCTGGAACTGGCTGTCCAGCACCTCCTTCTGCAGCAGGTCCTGGATCTGCCGGTAGGCCTCGGCCGCCTCGGGCGAGCGCCACTGCTTGTCCTTCAGTGCCCGCACCGCACCCGCGGTGTCCTGCGGCAGTGCGTCCAGCTCGGCCTCGGCGAGGCGGGCGGCGTCGTCGGGGTCGGGGAACAGCTCGCGCCGCTCGGCCTCGAGGGCCTTGTCGAGCAGCTCGCGCACCTCCTGCAGGGTGCCGTCCATCGCGCCGGCCCGGCGGGCCTCGCGCAGCCGGTCGCGCACCGACCGGCGCAGGTCGTCCAGACCGCGCCGGCCGTCGAGGCCGCGGCGCAGCAGGTCGCGCAGCGCCTCGCGGACGCTGCTGCCGGCCAGCACCTGGTCACCGATCGCGTCGACGGCGTCGCCCAGGTCGTAGGGCGGCGCGAGCGGGTCGGCCCCACCCCGCCAGCGCCCGTAGCGGTACCCGCGTCGTCCCCGGGGCACGGTCAGCTCCCGTAGACCGTGCGGTTGCCGTCGGTGTCCTTGGCCAACCGCCGGGTCAGCCACAGGCCCTCGAGGGCGAACTCGACGGCGGCCGCGGCCTGCTCGGCGGACTCCTCGCCCTCCGGAACACCCAGCCGGCCCAGCAGCTGGGCCAGGTTGGGGACGGTGCCGACCTGGCCCATCAGCTCGGGCGCGCTGACCAGGTCGCCGGACTCCACGACCTCACCACCGGCGAAGTGCTCCTGCAGGCCGGTCAGGTCCAGCCCGCCGCAGCGGGCCCGGAAGGTCTGCGCGGTGGCCTGCCGCAGCAGGTGCTCGAGCACCTCGAGCTCGCGCTCGTCCTCGGGGTCGGAACCGGCGTCGGCGAACTCCACCTTGCCGCGGCTGGCGGGGACGACGGCCGGGAGGTCGACCACCCGGGCGACCGGGCGCTCCTCGCCGGCGACGGCGGCCCGGCGGACGGCGGAGGCGGCGATGGTCTCCAGCCCGGCGATCGCGAAGCGGGCGCTGACGCCCGACCGCTGGTCGACCTGGCTGGACTCGCGGACCAGCCGGGTGAACCGGGCCATGATCTCGACCAGGTGGGCCGGGACGAGCGGGGTGTCCAGGGCGTCCCCGCCCAGCCAGCTGGTCTGCGCCTCCTGGTGCAGCAGCCGGATCTCGTCGGCCAGCTCGATCGGGTAGTGCGTGCGGACCTCGGTGCCGAAGCGGTCCTTGAGCGGGGTGATGATCCGGCCGCGGTTGGTGTAGTCCTCGGGGTTGGCGCTGGCCACCAGCAGCAGGTCCAGCGGCAGCCGCACCCGGTAGCCGCGGATCTGGATGTCGCGCTCCTCGAGCACGTTCAGCAGCGCGACCTGGATGCGCTCGGCCAGGTCGGGCAGCTCGTTGATGCTGAAGATGCCGCGGTTGGTGCGGGGGACCAGGCCGTAGTGCACGGTCTCGGGGTCGCCCAGCGTGCGGCCCTCGGCCACCTTGATGGGGTCGACGTCGCCGATCAGGTCGCCGACGCTGGTGTCGGGGGTGGCCAGCTTCTCGCCGAACCGGTCGCTGCGGTGCAGCCAGCCGACCGGCGTGGCGTCGCCGTGCTCGGCGATCTGCCGGTGGGCCCAGACGCTGACCGGGGCCAGCGGGTGCTCGTTGAGCTCGCTGCCGACCAGCACCGGCGTCCACTCGTCGAGCAGGCCGACCAGGGTGCGGATCAGGCGGGTCTTGCCCTGGCCGCGCTCGCCGAGCAGGACCAGGTCGTGGCCGGCGATCAGCGCCCGCTCCACCTCGGGGAGCACGGTGTCGTCGAAGCCGACGATGCCGGGCAGGGTGGTCTCGCCGGCCGCGAGGCGGGCCAGCAGGTTCTTGCGTAGTTCGGCCTTGACGCCGACGTGGGTGGCGCCGCTGTCGCGCAGCTCGCCGAGGGTCGTGGGTGCGGGGGTCTCCGTCACCCCACTCACGGTACGACGGCGGTGCGACATCCGGGGCCGCCGTCGTGACCGGGGGCACGGTGACGACGGGACGGGCTGCCAGGATCGGGGGGTGAGCGAACCCGCCGTCCCCCTCGTCACCGGCGCCGAGGTCGAGGCCGCCGCCGCCCTGCTGTCCGGGGTCGTGCGGCGCACGCCGCTGGAGCACTCCCGCGCGCTGGCCGAGCGGGTGGGCGGCCCGGTGTGGCTCAAGTGCGAGAACCTGCAGCGCACCGGGTCGTTCAAGATCCGCGGCGCCTACACCCGGATCGCCCGGCTGACCGACGGGGAGCGGGCCGGCGGGGTCGTGGCCGCCAGCGCGGGCAACCACGCGCAGGGCGTCGCGCTGGCCGCCCGCGAGCTGGGCGCGGCGGCCACCGTCTTCATGCCCGAGACCGCGCCGCTGCCCAAGCTCGCCGCCACCCGCGGCTACGGCGCGACGGTGCACCAGCTCGGCGACTCCCTCACCGAGCCGCTGGTGGCCGCCCGGGAGTTCGCCGACCGCACCGGGTCGGTCTTCATCCACCCCTTCGACCACCCGGACGTGATCGCCGGGCAGGGCACGGTCGGCCTCGAGGTGCTCGACCAGTGCCCCGATGTGGCCACCGTCGTGGTGTGCACCGGCGGCGGGGGGCTGGTCGCCGGCATCGCCGCGGCGGTCAAGGCGCGCCGGCCCGACGTCCGCGTGGTCGCCGTGCAGGCGGAGATGGCGGCGGCGTTCCCCGCCTCGCTGGCCGCCGGCGTCCCGGTGCCGCTGGCGATGATGGCGACCATGGCCGACGGCATCGCCGTCGCGGCACCCGGTGACCTGACGCTGGCGCACGTGGCCGGGCTGGTCGACGAGGTCCGCACCGTCTCCGAGGACGAGCTGTCCCGGGCGCTGCTGTTCTGCCTGGAGCGCGCCAAGCTCGTCGTCGAGCCGGCCGGGGTCGCCGCGGTCGCCGCCGTGCTCGCCGACCCCGGGGCCTTCCCCGCCCCGGTGGTGGCCGTGGTGTCCGGCGGCAACATCGACCCGGTGCTGATGCTCAAGGTGGTCCAGCACGGCATGTCCGCCGCCGGCCGCTACCTGTCGCTGCGGGTCCGGGTGCCCGACCGGCCGGGGTCGCTGGCCGGGTTGCTGCGGGAGCTGGCCGCGGTGTCGGCCAACGTGCTGTCCGTCGAGCACGAGCGGACGACGGCGCAGCTGGACCTGGGCGAGGTGGAGATCGCCGTGGTGCTGGAGACCCGGGGTCCCGACCACGCCCAGGAGGTGCAGGCGGCGCTGGTGCGGGTCGGGTACGCGGTCACCGCGAGCTGACGACGGCGGGCGGACACTGGTCCCGTGACGAGTCGGCAGGCGCCCATCGGGACCCCGTTCACCGCTGCCTCCACCGTCGAGGACGTGCTGCGCGGCGTGGACCTCGCCGGCCGGCAGGTGGTGGTCACCGGCGGGCACAGCCGGCTCGGGCGCGAGATCACCCGTGGTCTGGCCGCCGCCGGCGCGGACGTGGTGGTGGCGGCGCGCGACCCCGCGCGGGCGACGGCGGTGGTGGGGGGCCTGCCGCGCGTGGCCGTGGAGCAGCTGGACCTCGTCGACCCCGTGTCGGTCGACGGGTTCGCCGAGCGGCGGACCGCCTCGGGCCGTCCGCTGCACGCCCTCGTGAACTGCGCCGCGGTCCTCGCGTCCGGGCAGCTGCAGCGGGACGCGCGGGGCCACGAGGTCCAGTTCGCCACCACCCACCTGGGTCACTTCCAGCTCACCCGGGCGCTGCTGCCCGCGCTGACCGCGGCCGGCGGTGCCCGGGTGGTGACGGTGACCTCGGGCGCCGCCCGGCTGGGCGGCATCCGCTGGGACGACCTGGACTTCTCGACCGGGTACGACCCGCTGGCGGCCTACGCCCAGTCCAAGCGGGCGAACGTGCTGTTCACCGTCGAGCTCGACCGGCGCTGCGCCGACCGCGGGATCCGCGCCCTCGCCGCCCACCCGGGTGTGGTCATCGGCCCCGGTCCCTTCCCGCCCGGCCGGCTGGCCGACTACCGCGCGCAGGGCCTCGTCGACGCCGACGGGGTCACCGTGGTCGACCCGGCCGCCGGCAAGAAGACGGTGCCGCAGGGGGCCGCCACGCCGGTGTTCGGTGCGGTCAGCCCGTTGCTCGAGGGTGTGGGCGGGGTCTACCTGAAGGACTGCGACGTCGCCGTCGTGGACGACCGCGACGTGCCGCTGACCGCCGACAGCATCCCGTCGGACGCGAGCTCGGCGATGCTCGACCCCGACGACGCCCGCCGGCTCTGGGAGCTCAGCGAGCAGCTGCTCCGCTGAGCCCCCGACCCCGCGATGAGTTCTGCGGCCGCCGGCGGTCCTCACCCCGACCCCGACGAGCGGGGACCGGACAGGTGGGAGCGGACGTGCAGCAGTTCTGTCGGTGGGTGGCCCTACGGTGCCGGCCATGAGCGACGCCGTGGTGGTCGAGGGGCTGGTCAAGAAGTTCGGTGACTTCACCGCTCTGCGCGGTGTGGACCTCACCGTCGCCCGCGGCACGGTGCTCGGGCTGCTGGGCCCCAACGGCGCGGGGAAGACCACGGTGGTCCGCATCCTGTCCACGCTGCTGCGGCCCGACGGCGGCCGGGCCGAGATCACCGGCCTCGACGTCGTCACCCAGGCCGACCAGGTGCGCTCGGTCATCGGGCTGACCGGGCAGTACGCCGCGGTCGACGAGTACCTCACCGGCGAGGAGAACCTCGAGATGGTGGGGCGCCTGTACCGGCTCGGGAAGAAGGAGTCCCGCGCCCGCGCCGGCCAGCTCCTCGAGCGGTTCGACCTCACCGACGCCGCCCGGCGGCCGGCCAAGACCTACTCCGGTGGCATGCGCCGGCGGCTGGACATCGCCGCCTCGCTGATCGCGCGCCCGCAGGTGCTCTTCCTCGACGAGCCCACCACCGGCCTGGACCCCCGCAGCCGGCTGGGCATGTGGGAGTTCATCGCCGACCTGGTCAGCGACGGCACCACCATCCTGCTGACCACGCAGTACCTGGAGGAGGCCGACCGGCTGGCCGACCGGATGGTCGTCATCGACCGCGGCAGCGTCATCGCCCGCGGCACCGCCGACGAGCTGAAGGCCCAGGTCGGCGGCGAGCGGCTCGAGCTCACCGTCGGCTCGGTGGAGGGCCTGGGCCGGGCGGTCGAGCTGCTGCGGCCGCTGGCCGTGGACGACCCGCAGCGCGACGAGCAGACCCGCCGGCTCACCCTCCCGGTCAAGGGTGGCGCGGCCACCCTGGCCGAGGCGCTGCGGCTGCTCGAGGGCAGCGGTGTCGAGCTGCTCGACGTCGGCCTGCGCCGCCCCGACCTCGACGACGTCTTCCTCACCCTCACCGGCCACTCGGCCGACGACGCCGACCCCGCCACCGAGGAGCAGGCCCGATGAGCGCGCTGTCCCACACGCTGTCCGACAGCGTGGTCATCACCCGCCGCAACCTGATCAAGGTCAAGCGGGTGCCCGACCTCATCGTGTTCGCGACCCTGTCGCCGATCATGTTCGTGCTGCTGTTCCGCTACGTGTTCGGCGGGGCGATCGCGGGCCTGCCCGACGGCGTCAGCTACGCGGAGTTCCTGCTGCCGGGGATCTTCGCGCAGACGGTGGTGTTCGGGTCCACCACCACGGGCGCGAGCATCGCCGAGGACCTGCAGAAGGGGCTGGTCGACAGGTTCCGGTCGCTGCCGATGTCGCGGTCGGCGGTGCTCATCGGCCGCACGGTGGCCGACCTCGGCCTCAACGCCATCTCCATCCTCGTGATGGCGCTGACCGGGCTGGTCGTGGGCTGGCGCATCACCAGCTCCCCGCTCGAGGCGGCCGCCGGGTTCCTCGTCCTGCTGGTCTTCGCCTTCGCCGTCAGCTGGATGATGGCGCTGGTGGGGCTGCTGGTGCGCACGCCAGAGGTGGTCAACAACGCCAGCTTCATCGTGATCTTCCCGTTGACGTTCGTGGCCAACACGTTCGTGCCGCTGGAGACCTTCCCGTCGGTGCTGCGCACCTTCGCCGAGTGGAACCCGGTGTCGTCGGTCGTGCAGGCTGCCCGTGAGCTTTTCGGCAACCAGCCGGCCAGCGCCCCGGTGCCCGACGCGTGGTCCCTGCAGCACCCCGCGCTCTACACCCTCATCTGGGCCGCGGTCATCCTCGCGGTCTTCGTGCCGCTGGCCGTGCGGGCCTACCTGCGCACCGCCACCCGCTGAGCGACCGGGCCCCGCCCGCCGGGCGGGGCCCGGGGCGGCAGGCGGAGACTGGACGGCGATGAGCACGCCCGCGGCCGAGCCCGCCCCCACCGCCCTGTCCGCCGACAACCCGCTGGCCGAGGTCTCCGCGCTGCCGCACCGGCTCCCGCCGTTCACCGACCTCACCCTGGAGCACTGCCGCGAGGCGCTGCTGGTCGGCATGGCGCAGCAGCGGGCCGAGGTGGCGGCGATCGCCGGCAGCGCGGAGCCCGCGACCTTCGACAACACGGTCGTGGCCCTGGAGCGTTCGGGGGCGCTGCTGCGCCGGGCCCAGGCGGTGTTCTACGCACTGTCCTCGTCGAACTCCTCCGACCGGCTGCGCGAGATCGAGCGTGAGGTAGCCCCGCTGTCCGCGGCCCACGCCGACGCGCTGCGCCTGGACCCGCAGCTGTTCGCCCGCATCGACGCGGTGCACGACCAGGTGCAGGCCGGTGGCCACGGCCTGGACCCCGAGGCGGTGCGGCTGGTCGAGCGCTACCACCTGGACTTCGTGCTCTCCGGTGCCCGCCTGGACGAGGCCGGCCGTGACCAGCTCAAGGAGCTCAACCAGCAGCTGTCCCGGTTGTCGACCACGTTCGGGCAGAACCTGGTGGTCGCCACCGAGGCCGCGGCGGTCCTGGTCACCGACCGTGCGCAGCTGGCCGGCCTCTCCGCCGCCGAGGTCGAGGCCGCCGGCGTCGCGGCCACCGAGCGCGGCCGCGAGGGCTACCTGCTCACCCTGGTGCTGCCCTCCGGCCAGCCGGCCCTGGCCAAGCTGCACGACCGCGAGCTGCGGCGCCGGCTGCACGAGGCGTCGGTGACGCGCGCGTCGGCCGGCGAGCACGACAACGGCCCGGTCGCCGCGGAGATCGCCCACGTGCGGGCCGTCCGCGCCCGGCTGCTCGGCTTCGACACCCACGCCGACCTGGTCGCCGCGGACCAGACCGCCCGCACGTCGGCGGCGGTGGACGAGCTGCTGGGCACCCTGGTCGCCCCCGCCGTGCGCAACGCCCGCGCGGAGGGCGAGGTGCTCGCCGAGCTGGCCGCGGCCGACGGGGTCGAGCTGGCCGCCTGGGACTGGGCCTACTACAGCGAGCAGGTCCGGCGGGACCGGTACGCCGTCGACACCACCGCGCTGCGGCCCTTCTTCGAGCTGGACCGGGTGCTGGTCGACGGCGTCTTCCACGCCGCCCGGCTGCTCTACGGCTACACCTTCACCCCGCGGCCGGACCTGCCCGGCTACCACCCCGACGTCCGGGTGTGGGAGGTGTCCGACGCCGCCGGTGCCCCGGTCGGCCTCTACCTCGGCGACTTCTTCGCCCGCGACGGCAAGCGCGGCGGGGCGTGGATGAGCTCCTTCGTCTCCCAGTCGCGGCTGCTGGGCACCACGCCGGTGGTCTTCAACGTCATGAACGTGACCCGGGCGGCGGCCGGGCAGCCCACCCTGCTGACCCTGGACGAGGTCACCACGCTCTTCCACGAGTTCGGCCACACCCTGCACGGGCTGTCCTCGTCGGTGACCTACCCGCGCTTCTCCGGCACCAGCGTGCCGCGCGACTTCGTGGAGTTCCCCAGCCAGGTCAACGAGATGTGGGCGCTGTGGCCCGAGGTGCTCGACCACTACGCCCGGCACACCGACAGCGGTGAGCCGCTGGCCCGTGAGGTGGTGGCCGCCATCGAGGCCGCGGCGCTGTGGGGCGAGGGGCACGGCACCCTGGAGTACCTGGCCGCGACGCTGCTGGACCAGGCCTGGCACCGGATCGGCCCCGACACCGTGGTCGAGGACCCGCAGGCGTTCGAGGCGGCGGCGCTGGAGGCGGCCGGGGTGGCCTCCGAGCTGGTCCCGCCGCGGTACCGGACGACGTACTTCCAGCACGTCTTCTCCGGCGGGTACGCCGCGGGCTACTACTCCTACATCTGGTCCGAGGTGCTCGACGCCGACACGGTGGAGTGGTTCAAGGCCAACGGCGGGCTCACCCGGGCCAACGGCGACGCCTTCCGCGACAAGCTGCTCTCCCGCGGCGGCTCGGTCGACCCCATCGGCGCCTTCCGCGACGTCGTCGGCCACGACCCCGACCCGGCCCCGCTGCTGGCCCGTCGCGGTCTGGGCTGACCTAGAGCCAGGGCAGCGACAGCACCAGGTCCAGGTCGTCGGGGGACTCGCCGTCGCGGACGAGGCGGTTGGGCTGGCGGTGGCCGCAGGCGGTGCAGCGGTGCACCACCTGCCAGCCCTTCCCCGACTTCTCGACCAGGCCGATCGGCTCCATGGCCTGCCGGCAGGTCGAGGCGCGGTCGCCGGGCTTGACGTCCACGTGCAGCGACCAGAGGCAGTACGGGCAGTGGTTGCGGTAGTGCCCGTCGGTGTTGGCGGGCACGGTGCGCGCGCAGTGCACGCAGGCGAAGGTCGTGTTCTCCCGGGCACGCGAACGGGCCCGGGAGCCGAAGCCCCCGGGCCCGCCGGTGTCGTGCTCGCTCAGCGTCTGCTTCAGGGCACGAAGGGCTCGACGGCCAGCACCTTGACGGTGATGTCCTTGCCGTTGGGTGCGGTGTAGGTGACCGAGCTGCCGGGCTTGGCGCCCATGATGGCCGAGCCCAGCGCGGACTCGGGGGAGTACACCGACAGCTCGGTGGTGCCGGCGATCTCGCGCGAGCCCAGCAGGAACTTCTCGGTGTCGTCCTCGTCGCCGTCGAAGGCGATCGTGATGACGGTGCCGAGGGCGGCGTCGGTGGCGGTCTTGGGCGGCTCGCCGACCCGGGCCTTGCGCAGCAGGTCGGTGAGCTGGCGGATGCGGCCCTCCTGCTTGCCCTGCTCGTCCTTGGCCGCGTGGTAGCCGCCGTTCTCCTTGAGGTCGCCCTCCTCGCGGCGGGCGTTGATCTCCGCGGCCATGGCGGGCCGCCCGGCGACCAGCTCGTCGAGCTCGGCCTTCAACCGGTCGTGGGCCTCCTGGGTCAGCCAGACGCCCTGGTCCTGCTCGTCGGTCGTGGACACGATCACGGCTCCTACAACTCAAGAGCCGCCCCCCTGACGGGGAGCGGCTGCGGTCGAACGGACAAGCTAACACCCCGCTGTGGCCCAGCGCACCTGCAGCGGGACCCGGGGGCGGCGCCGCGCCCCCCGCGCGGGTGGGACCATGGACCGCGTGACCCACGCCGACCAGCTGCGCCTGCTCGCGGTGCACGCCCACCCCGACGACGAGTCCAGCAAGGGTGCGGCCACCATGGCCAAGTACGTGCACGAGGGCGTCGACGTCCTGGTGGCCACCTGCACCGGGGGCGAGCGCGGGTCGGTGCTCAACCCCGCGATGGACCGCCCCGACGTCCTCGAGCGGCTGCCGGAGATCCGCGCGCAGGAGATGGCCGCGGCCCGGGAGATCCTCGGTGTCGGCCAGGAGTGGCTGGGCTTCGTCGACTCGGGTCTGCCGGAGGGCGACCCGCTGCCGCCGCTGCCCGGGGGTTGCTTCGCGCTGGTGCCCACCGAGGAGGCCGCGGCGCCGCTGGTCGCGCTGATCCGCCGGTTCCGCCCGCAGGTGATGACCACCTACGACGAGCGCGGCGGCTACCCGCACCCCGACCACATCAAGACCCACGAGATCTCGGTGCACGCCTTCGAGGCCGCCGCCGACCCCGACCGCTACCCCGACCTCGGGGAGCCGTGGCAGGTCAGCAAGCTGTACTACAACATGAGCTTCACGCTGCCCCGCACCAAGGCGATCCACGAGGCGATGCTGGCCGCCGGCCTCGACTCGCCCTACGCCGAGATGCTCGAGACGTGGGACCCGGCCAAGGACATCTCCCACCGGGTGACCACCCGGGTGCCGTGCGGGGAGTACTTCGGCATCCGCGACCGGGCCCTGATCGCCCACGCCACGCAGATCGACCCGACCGGCCGGTGGTTCTCCACCCCGATGGACATGCAGCAGCGGGTCTGGCCGACCGAGGACTTCGAGCTGGCCCGCTCGACGGTCGACAGCCCGACGCCCGAGGACGACCTGTTCGCCGGGATCCGCAGCCGCGCCGACCACGAGGTGGGGGTCCGTTGAACACCGGTCTGCTGATCCTGGCCGCCGACCAGCAGCTGCCCGAGGACGTCGGCAAGTCCGGTCCGCTCGGCCTGCTGCTGACCGTCGTCCTGCTGGTGGCCGTGCTGCTGCTGGGCCGGTCGATGGGCAAGCACCTCAAGCGGCTGCCGCGCAGCTTCGAGCCCGAGCAGCCCTCGGTCGTCGTCCCCGACGACGCGTCGGAGCTGTTCGAGCCGCGGCCGGGCGAGGAGCTGCTGGACACCCTGCGACGGCAGCCGCTGGCCATCGAGCCGCCCCGCCGCACCGACCCGGACGAGGGGTCCACCCCCGCGTCCTGAGGCGCAGGTCACGGCGAGACCGCATGATCACGCCGTGGCCGACCGACGCAGCGACCGACCAGCCGACGACCAGCACCCGCCCGGCTTCGGCCGGGTGGGCACCCGGGTGCTCGAGCTGGCCGAGAACGTCGTCTACGCGGGGATCGCGCTGTTCCTCGTGGTCACCGCGCTGGTGCTGCTCGCGCTCGCCGGCAAGAGCACCTGGGCGCTGCTCACCGACTTCACCGAGACCCCGGTGCTGGAGCTGCTCGACGTCCTGCTGCTGGTGTTCATCGTGGTCGAGCTGCTGTTCGCCGTCCGCACCACGGTGGAGAAGCGCGAGCTGATCGCCGAGCCGTTCCTGCTGGTCGGGATCATCGCCTCGATCAAGGAGATCGTGGTGCTCAGCGTCGAGGCCGCCAGCGCCGTGGGCACCGGCGGCTTCACCGACCGCATCGTGGAGATCGGCGTGCTCGGCGTGCTGGTCCTGCTGCTCGGCATCACCTCCCTGCTGCTGCGGCGCAAGGAGCGCGAGCCCGACGAGGGCGAGAACCAGCCGGCCGACCCGGAGACGATTGCGCGATGATTGTGGTTCTCACTTGATTACGTGATTACAGTGATGCACAGCAGGACCCGATCCGCGGGCCCTCCGTAGGACAGGAGAGCGCCATGCGTCCCCCCTTCACCCCCCATCCCCACCACCGCGGCGGTCCCTTCGCCGACGCCTTCGCCGGCGGCGGCCGGGGCTTCCCCGGCCGCGGCGGCGGACGTGGCCGCGGTCCCGGCGGTCCCGGCCGCGGGCGCGGCGCCGACGCCCCGCCGCCGGTCGACCGCGCCGAGGTCGCCGGCTGGTTCGCCGGCCGCCTGCCCGACGCCTGGACGGCGGTCGCCCCCGACCTGACCGTCGACCGCGACGAGATCACCGTCGTGGTCACCGTCCCCGCGCCGGACGGCACCGAGGACGCCGCCGCGGCGGCCGCGGGTCGCATCGCCCGCTTCCGCGAGGACACCCGCGCCCAGCGGGTCGAGATCGCCGCGGCGGCGCAGGACCGCTTCGGCCGGACCGTCTCCTGGGGTGCCACCTGCGGCGACGTCACCGAGCTGTTCACCACGGTGTCGGCGCCGGTGATGACCCGGCTGCGGCAGAGCGAGCGGCTGGTGCTCGACACCCTCGTCGACGCCGGCGTGGCCCGGTCCCGCAGCGACGCGCTGGTCTGGTCGGTGCGGCTGGTCGGCCAGCACGCCGACGAGTGGTTGACCCAGCTGCGGGCGGCCATGGCCTCGGTCGAGGAGGTCCGCGCCCAGGGTCCGCAGCTGGGCTGAGCGGTGCGCGGGCCGGGGTGGTCCCTCGCCGCGGCCCGCGCTTCGGCGCCCACCAGGGACACTGGGTGGGTGAGCAGCACCGACAGCACCGACGTCCTGGTCGTGGGCGCGGGTCCCGCCGGTTCCGCCGCGGCCGCCTGGGCCGCCCGGGCCGGGCACGACGTCGTCCTCGCCGACGCCGCCACGTTCCCCCGCGACAAGACCTGCGGCGACGGCCTCACCCCGCGCGCGGTCGCCGAGCTCGACCAGCTCGGACTGGGGGAGTGGGTGCGCTCGCACGGCACCAACCGGGGCCTGCGCGCCGCCGGCTTCGGCCAGGAGCTGCTGCTGCCCTGGCCCGGCGGGTCGTTGCCCGACCGGGGCAGCGCCGTCCCGCGGACCGAGCTGGACGCCCGCATCCGGCAGGTCGCCCTCGACGACGGCGCCGTCGGCATGGAGGACGCCCGCGCGGTCGACGTCGAGCGCGACGGCGACCGGGTGTCCGCGGTCCGGTTCGCCGACGGCCGCACGGTCTCCTGCCGCCGGTTGGTGGTCGCCGACGGCGTCCGCTCGCCGCTGGGCCGGGTGCTGGGCCGGGAGTGGCACCGCGAGACCGCCTACGGCGTGGCCGCGCGCGGCTACGTGGCCAGCGGCCGCAGCGACGACCCGTGGATCTCCAGCCACCTCGAGCTGCGCGGCACCGAGGGCGAGCTGCTGTCCGGCTACGGCTGGGTCTTCCCGCTGTCCGACGGCGAGGTCAACATCGGCGTCGGCACCCTGGCCACCGCCAAGCGTCCCGCCGGGGTGCAGCTCAAGCCGCTGCTGCAGTACTACGCCGACAGCCGGCGGGAGGAGTGGCAGCTGACCGGGCAGGTGCGGGCCCCGGCGTCGGCGCTGCTGCCCATGGGCGGGGCGGTGTCCGGCGTCGCCGGGCGGAACTGGGCGCTGGTCGGCGACGCGGCCGGCTGCGTCAACCCGCTCAACGGCGAGGGCATCGACTACGGCATGGAGACCGGCCGCACCCTGGCCGGGCTGCTCGACGAGCCCGACTGGACGCTGGCGTGGCCGGCCACCCTGCGCCGGCACTACGGCGAGGCGTTCTCCATCGCCCGCCGGCTGGCCGGGCTGCTCACCGTGCCCCGGCTGCTGCCCGCGGCCGGGCCGGTCGGCATGCGCTCGCGTGCGCTGATGACCGTCGCGCTGCGGGTCATGGGCAACCTGGTCACCGACGAGGACCGGGACGTCGTCGCCCGGGCGTGGCGGGCCGCCGGGCGGCTCAGCGTGCGCCTGGACGGCCGGCCGCCGTTCGCGGCGGCCGACCTGCGCGCCGGGTGACCCCGGCGCGCAGGTCGGGTCTCAGCCGGCCTTGACGTCGTAGCGGTCGGCCATCATCACCTTGTCCCAGACCGCCACGAAGTCCCGCACGAAGCGGGCCCCGCCGTCGGCGGACCCGTAGACCTCGGCGACCGCGCGCAGCTGCGCGTTCGCGCCGAACACCAGGTCGTCGCGGGTGGCCTCGTGGCGCTGCTCGCCGGACTCCCGGTCCTCCAGGCAGAACCGGGTGCCGGCCTCGTCGAGCTTGCGCCACTGCAGGCCGGGGTCGAGCACCGTGGTGAAGAAGTCGGTCGACAGCGTCCCGACCCGGTCGGTGAACGTGCCCGTGCCGTCGTGGTTGCAGCCCAGCGCACGCAGCCCGCCGGTCAGCGCCACCCACTCCGGCGCGGTCAGCCCGAGCAGGTCGGCCTTGTCCAGGAACAGCTGCTCGGGCGAGACCGGGGTGACCTCGGTCAGGTCGGCCTGGGTGTAGTTGCGGAACCCGTCGGACAGCGGCGCCAACCACTCGAACGTGGGGACGTCGGTCTGCTCCTGCGTGGCGTCGACGCGCCCGCCGGTGAACGGCACGTCGACCTCGTGGCCGGCCGCGCGCGCGGCGTCCTCGACGGCCACGCAGCCGGCCAGCACGATCGTGTCGGCCAGGCTCGCCCCGCCCTGCTCGGCCACCCCGCGCAGCGCCTGGACCACGGGCACGGTGCGGCGGTTGACCAGCCAGTCCTTCTGCGGGGCCAACGCCAGGCGCGCCCCGTTGGCCCCGCCGCGCTTGTCGCTGTCGCGGTAGGTGACGGCCGAGGAGAACGCGGTGTAGGCCAGGTCCGACGCGGACAGCCCGGTGCCCCGGATCGCCTCCTTCAGCCGCGCGGTGCCGGCGGCGTCCAGCGGCTGGTGGGTGGGCTCGGGCAGCGGGTCCTGCCAGGGCAGGTCCTCGGCCGGCACCTCCGACCCGAGGTAGCGCGCCTTGGGGCCCATGTCGCGGTGGGTGAGCTTGTACCAGGCCTTGGAGAAGGCGAGGGTGAACGCGTCGAAGTCGCCGAGGAACCGCTCGCAGATCTCCCGGTAGACCGGGTCGACCTTCAGCGCGATGTCGCTGGTCATCATCATCAGCGGGTGCTCGACGCCCTCGCGGTGCGCGTCGGGCGTGCGCGGGGCCGCGGGGTCGACCGGCGTCCACTGCAGGGCGCCGGCGGGGGAGCGGGTCTGCTCCCACTCGAACCGGAAGAGGTTCTCCAGGTAGTCGTTGTCCCAGGTGGTGGGGTTCGGCGTCCAGGACCCCTCGATGCCGTTGGTCATCGTGTCGGCGCCGTGGCCGGCGCCCTCGGGGTTGTGCCAGCCCAGGCCCATGGCCTCCATCGGGGCGTTCTCCGGCGGGGGGCCGATCCGGTCGGCCGCCACCGCGCCGTGGCTCTTGCCGAAGGCGTGCCCGCCGGCGATGAGGGCGACGGTCTCCTCGTCATCCATCGCCATCCGGCCGAAGGTGATGCGGATGTCGACCGCGGAGGCGGCCGGGTCGCCGTTGGCCTCCGGGCCCTCCGGGTTGACGTAGATCAGCGCCTGGTGGGAGGCGGCCAGCGGCTGCTGCAGCTGGTAGTCGGCGTCCCCGGGCTTGCCGGTCCAGCGCTGGTCGCGGCTGACCATGTCGTCGTAGGAGCTCGGCGCGGTCATGTCGATGTGCTCGGGGCCCCAGTAGGTGGCGTCGTCGGCCTCCCAGGCGTCGCGGCGCCCGCCGGCGAAGCCGTAGGTCGGGAAGCCCATGATCTCCAGCGCGCAGTTGCCGGTGAGCACCATGAGGTCGGCCCAGGAGATCGCCGAGCCGTACTTCTGCTTGATCGGCCACAGCAGGCGGCGCGACTTGTCGGTGTTGCCGTTGTCCCACCAGCTGCTGATCGGGGCGAAGCGCTGCATGGCCTGCCCGGCGCCGCCGCGGCCGTCGGCGATGCGGTAGGTGCCGGCCGAGTGCCAGGCCATCCGGATCATCTGCGGGCCGTAGTTGCCGTAGTCCGACGGCCACCAGGACACCGAGGTGGTGAGGAACTGCTTGATCTCGTCCTTCAGCGCCGGCAGGTCGATCGTCGCGAACGCCTGCGCGTAGTCCTCGTCGGACAGCGGGTTCGCGGCCTGGCCGTCGCGGTGCAGCTGCTCCACCCGCAACCGGTGCGGGTACCAGTCCGACAGGGTGGGCGAGGAGCCCTGCGCCCCGCCCAGGGTGTCGCCGCCGAACGGGCACTTCCCGGCCAGGACGTCGTCGTAGTCCTTGTACTGCGTCATGGGTTGCCCTCTCCTCGAGCGCCGCGGAGTCCCGCGGTCCGTCTCGATCGTCGGGGTTGTGCCGGGGTCCCGCGACGGGACGGACCCGTCTCGACACGCCGGTAGTGCTGCGTGCGGGCTACTCCGCGATGTGCAGTACCGTGCAGCGCACACACAGGAGGAGGGCGGATGGACACCACGCAACTGCTCAAGGGCGTGCTGGACCTCGCGGTGCTGGCCGTGCTGGACGGCGAGGACGGCTACGGCTACGACGTCGTCCGCCGGTTGCGGGCCGCGGGTCTGGAGGACGTCGGCGACGCCTCGGTCTACGGCACCCTGCGCCGGCTGTACGCCGCCGGGCACCTGACCTCCTACGTGGTGCCCTCGGTCGAGGGCCCGCACCGCAAGTACTACGGCCTCAACGCCTCCGGGCGGGCCGAGCTCACCACCTCGACCAAGACCTGGACGGGGTTCGCGGACACGATGGCGGCGCTGCTCGCCGGGGAGCAGGTGGCGGCATGAGCGCTCCGACGACGTCGACCGACCCGGAGGTCGCGGCCTACGCCCGGCAGGTCCGCGAGGCCCTCGCCGACGTGCCCGCTGCCCGGCTGGAGGAGCTGCTGGAGGACCTCGAGGAGCACCTGGTCGAGGTGGCCTCGGAGACACCCGGGCCGCTGCACGAGCGGCTGGGCTCGCCCGCGGACTACGCCGCGGAGCTGCGCCGGGCCGCGGGGCTCCCCGAGCCCGCGGCGGTGGCCGGGCAGGGCCGGCGCGGCGTCCGGGAGCGGGTGCAGGAGCGGTGGGGCGACCACGCGGCCGTCGTCGCCGTCCGGGACTTCCTGCCCGAGCTGCGGCCCGCCTGGTGGGTGATCCGCGGCTGGGCCGCCGTGGCCGCGGTCGAGGCCGTCTTCCTGGGGCAGGTCGGTGTCCCGCTGCCCACCCTCGGCCTGGGCCCGGTCGGCTGGGTCGTCACCGGGGCGGCGATCGCCTGGTCGGTGCGGACGGGCCTGCGGGCCCGGGCGGCCGGGGCGCCGCTGACCCACGCGAGCGGTTTCCTCAACGTCGGGCTGGCGTTGTGCGCGGTGGTGGCGGTCATCGGTGTGGCGAGCCAGCGCACGAGCACGGAGTACTACCCGGCGGAGGTGTCCTACGACTCCGGGCCGACCACGCTGACCCACGAGGACGGCACCCCGATCACCAACATCGTCCCGTACGGCCCCGACGGCACCCCGCTGACCGGTGTGCTGCTCTACGACCAGGACGGCCGCCCGATCGACAACCTGTCGGACTGGACCGGCGACGGCACGGTCGTCGAGCCGCAGGTCTCGGTGCCCGCGCAGCCGGCCAACGCCTACCCGCAGGCGCAGGTGGTCACCGGCTACGACGAGTACGGCAACGAGGTCGACGAGGTGTTCCCGGCGCCGGCCACCGCCGCGCCGACGCCCTAGACGAAGGGCGAGTTGTAGATCGCGAAGTACACCGCGGTGTAGTGGCAGGCGGCGGCCACGATGGTCATCGCGTGGAACACCTCGTGGTAGCCGAACACGCCGGGCACGGGGTTGGGCCGCTTGGTCGCGTAGGCGACCGCGCCGACGGAGTAGAGCAGTCCGCCGGCGGCCAGCAGCACCATCGCGGTCACCCCGGCCAGCTGGAGGATGTCGACCAGCACGAACACCGCGACCCAGCCCAGCGCCAGGTAGATGGGCACACCCAGCCAGCGGGGTGCGGTGGGCCAGGCCATCTTCAGCGCGACCCCGGCCAGCGCCCCGGCCCACACGATGCCGAAGATCCACCAGTTGGTCGGGTAGGGCACCGACAGCGCCGCGAAGGGCGTGTAGGTGCCCGCGATGAACAGGAAGATCATCGAGTGGTCGAGCCGCTTCATCAGCTTCCAGCCGCGCGGTGACCACCGGCGCCGGTGGTAGGCGGCGGAGATGCCGAACAGGCCGAGGATGGTCAGGCAGTAGACCGACACCGGCAGCCCGGCGCGCAGCCCGCCCTCGACCCAGGCCAGCGGGATGAGCACCGCACCGGCGACCACCGCGCCGAAGCTGGCGAACAGGTGCAGCCAGCCGCGCAGCCGCGGGCGGGTGTCGGGGTGGTCGAAGTCGGGGTCGTGGTAGTCGGCCACGGTCCAGTCGTCGGTCCGGACGGCACCGACCTGCTCGCCCTCCGCGCGGACGGCGGCCTGTGCCTCGCCGACCGGGGCCTGCAGGACGGTCCCGTCCGAGGACACCTGGACGGTCTCCGACGGGCGGCTCGGGACGCTCATGGGCCGAGGCTACGACCGGCCCGGGGCCGCCGACACCCGGTGCGGCTGTGAGGCTCCTGGGGACGGTGTGAGGTCGCTCGCCGTCCGGTCTGCCGCGGATGCACATGCGGCACCTAGGGTGACCGGACGTGGGGGCACGCGAGCAGCTGCGCGAGGTGCTGACGTCGCTGTACGAGCGCCGTCTGGTCGCCCGACTCGACCGCGCCGCCGTACCCCGGCACGTCGGGGTGATCGTCGACGGCAACCGGCGCTGGGCGCGGGCCACCGGCCTGGACGACGTCAACGACGGCCACCGCCGCGGCGCCGACAAGATCGCCGACTTCCTGGGCTGGTGCGACGACTCCGGCGTCGAGGTCGTCACGCTGTTCCTGCTGTCCACCGACAACCTCGCGCGGCCCGAGCCGGAGCTGACCCCGCTGCTGCGCATCATCGAGGGCGTGGCGGCCGACCTGGCCGGTCCCGAGCGCCGGTGGCAGCTCAACGCCGTCGGCGCGCTGGGGCTGCTGCCGGCCGAGACCGCCGCGGTGCTCAAGCAGGCCGAAGAGGACACCCGCGGTCGCGCAGGGGCCACGGTCAACCTGGCCGTCGGCTACGGCGGGCGCCGGGAGATCGCCGACGCCGTCCGCTCGCTGCTGGCCCACCACGCCGAGCGCGGCACGTCGCTGCCCGAGCTGGTCGAGGTCCTCGACGTCGAGCACATCGCCGAGCACCTCTACACCCGCGGCCAGCCCGACCCCGACCTGGTGATCCGCACCAGCGGCGAGCAGCGGTTGTCGGGGTTCCTGCTCTGGCAGACCGCGCACTCGGAGTTCTACTTCACCGACGTCTACTGGCCGGAGTTCCGCCGGGTGGACTTCCTGCGGGCGCTGCGCGACTACGCCGCCCGCCAGCGCCGCTTCGGCGGCTGACCGCGCGGGCCGGACGGCGGCTGGGAGACTGGCCGCCATGGTCAACGGCGCGGTCGACGTCCCCCTGGAGTACGTGCGGCTGGGGCTGCGGTTCGACCGGCTCGAGGAGGGCTTCGTCGACGCCTACACCGGCGACCGGCGCATCCGGGCCGCGGTGGCCGACGAGCCCGCCCCCACGCCCGAGAAGCTGCGCGACCAGGCCCGCGGGCTGCTGCGCGAGCTGGACTCCACCGACCTGCCGCACCCGCGGGTGGCCCACCTGCGCGGCCAGCTGACCGCCCTGGAGTGCACGGCCCGGAAGATGGCCGGTGAGCCGGTCGGTTTCCGCGACGAGGTGCGGGCCTACTTCCAGGTCGACGTGTCCCTCGGCGACGAGGCGACCTACGCCGCGGCGCACGCCGCGCTGGAGGAGCTGCTGCCCGGGTCGGGCACGCTGGCCGAGCGGTACGCCCAGCACCGCCGCCGCGAGGAGTGCCCGCCGGCGAAGCTGGAGGAGGCGGTGCACGCCCTGTCCAGTGCGCTGCGCGACCGGGTCCGCAGCGCGTACGGCCTGCCCGACGTCGAGACCGTCGCCTACGAGGTGGTCACGGACAAGCCGTGGTCGGGCTTCAACTACTACGCCGGCGACTACCGCTCCCGGGTGGCGATCAACGCCGACCTGCCGCACCGCACCAGCCAACTGCCGCACCTGGTCGCGCACGAGTCCTACCCCGGCCACCACACCGAGCACTGCCGCAAGGAGATGGGCCTGGTCGAGCGCGACCACCACCTCGAGCACACCGTCTTCCTGGTCAACACCCCCGAGTGCCTGATGGCCGAGGGCCTGGCCGACCTCGGCCTGGAGGCCGCGGTCGGCGACGGCTGGGGCCCGTGGGCGGCCGAGGTGCTCGCCGACCTCGGCCTGCGGCTGGACGGCGAGCTGGCCGAGCGGGTGGCGGCCGCGGCGGCCCCGCTGAACCGGGTCCGGCAGGACGCCGCGATCATGCTGCACGACCAGGGCGCCTCCGCCGACGACGTCGCGGCCCACCTGCAGCGCTGGTCCCTGGTCAGCCACGACCGCGCGGTGCAGCAGCTGCGCTTCCTCACCCACCCGCTCTGGCGGGCCTACATCACCACCTACGTCGAGGGCTACGACCTGCTGGCCGGCTGGCTGGCGGCCCGGCCGGCCGACCAGCCGGTGGCCGACCGCTTCCTCCGGCTGCTCGACGAGCCGCTGACGCCGGCCCGGGTCGCCGAGGAGACCCGGGCGTGAGGCGCACGCCCGCGGAGAAGCGGGCGCTGGGCCTGTGGAGCGCGGTGTGCCTGCTGGTCTTCCTCGTCGTGCTGCTGCTGTGGGTGGGCGACCTGGCGCTGCAGTGGCCGGTCCTGCTGGTGCCCGTCCTGTGGGCTGCAATTGCGCTACGGCGTCGGGGCGGATCGTCCTAGGCTGCCCGGCGTGATCCACGCCCGCGGGTTGTCCCGCACGTTCCGCAAGAAGCGAGGCCGGCAGACCACCGAGGTCCTCGCCGTCGCCGGGGTCGACCTCGACGTCGAGGCCGGCGAGATCGTCGGCTTCCTCGGCCCGAACGGGGCCGGCAAGACCACCACCATGCGCATGCTCACCACGCTGCTGGCCCCCACCGCGGGGACGGCGACCGTGGCCGGTTGCGACCTGCTCACCGACCCGGTCGGCGTGCGGCGCCGGATCGGCTACGTGTCCCAGGCCGGGTCGACCGCACCGGAGAACCGGGCGGGGGAGGAGCTGGTCAGCCACGCCCGGCTCTACGGCGTGGGCACCGCCGAGGCCACCGAGCGCGGCAAGCAGCTGTTCGCCGAGCTGGACCTCGACGGCCTGTGGGAGCGCCAGCCCAAGGCCATGTCCGGTGGCCAGCGCCGCCGGCTGGACATCGCGATGGGCCTGGTGCACGTCCCCGGCCTGGTCTTCCTCGACGAGCCCACCACGGGGCTGGACCCGCAGGCCCGGGCCAACCTCTGGCAGCACATCGAGGGCCTGCGCAGCGAGCGCGGCACGACGGTCTTCCTGACCACGCACTACCTCGACGAGGCCGACGCCCTCTGCGACCGGGTGCTGGTCATCGACAAGGGCACGATCGTCGCCTCCGGGACGCCGGACGAGCTGAAGAGCTCCGTCGGGGGCGACCTGCTCACCCTCACCTCGCCGCGGGCGGCCGAGGTCGCCGGCCGGGTGGCCGGGCTGCCCGGCGCGGAGGCGCCCACCGTGGACGGCGACCGGGTCACCTGCCGGGTCCCGGCCGGCGGGGCCGCGCTGGTCACCCTGCTGCGCGACCTGGACGCCGCCGGGATCGAGGTCGACGGCGTGGAGAGCCGCCGGCCCAGCCTGGACGACGTCTTCCTGACCGTCACCGGCCGCTCCCTGCGCGACGGCGAGCACCAGCCGGACACCGAGACCGAGGGGGCGTCGGCGTGAGCACGCTGGTCCGCGACACCGGGACCGTCTTCGTCCGGGCGATGCGCACCTCGCTGCGCAACCCGGCCTGGCTGGTCATCAGCCTCATGCAGCCGGTGCTCTACATCGTGCTGTTCGGCCCGCTGCTGGAGCCGATCGCCGGTCAGCTGGGCGGCGCCAACGCCTACCAGGTCTTCGTGCCGGGCATCCTCGTGCAGCTCGGGCTCTTCGGCACCGCCTTCGTGGGGTTCAGCCTCATCGCCGAGTACCGCGCGGGGGTGATCGAGAGCCAGCGGGTCTCGCCGGCGCCCCGGGCGGCGCTGCTGCTGGGCCGGGTGCTGCGCGACGTGCTGGTGCTCGCCGTCCAGGGCGTGGTGCTGGTGCTGGTCGCCGTCCCCTTCGGCCTGGACGCCTCCGTCGGCGGGGTGGCGTTGACCATCGCGCTGGTCGCCGTCCTCGGCGGGTCGCTGGCGGCGGTGTCCTACGCGCTGGCGCTGACGCTCAAGAGCGAGGACGCCTTCGCCCCGCTGCTCAACGTGGTGCTGTTCCCCGTCCTGCTGCTGTCGGGGATCCTGCTGCCGATGACGCTGGCGCCGGGGTGGCTGCAGACGGTGTCCGACGTCGTCCCGTTCAAGCACATCGTGGACGGTGCCCGGGCGCTGTTCGCCGGTGACTTCGGGTCGTCGGACGTCGGCTGGGGCGTGCTGTTCACCGTCGTCCTGGCGGCGCTGGGGGCCTGGTACGGGACCTCGCAGTTCCGCAAGGAGTCCGGCTGACCCGACACGCCCGGGTGAGACGAGGGCCGGAAGTCACGCACTGGACACCTTCTGCGCTTAACGTCGTCGGTGTCAGGGGAGCCCGCCTCCCCGGACACGGGAGGCCCGGTTGGTCCGCTGCTCGCAGTCGAACCAGGGGGCCGGTTCCCGGCCCCTGAGCCGGGACCCGGTCACCTTCGATGCGTGGCGCGCCCTGCGCCTCCTGGGAGTCGACCCATGAGCACCCGCCGCACGTTCGTCCTCGACACCTCCGTCCTGCTCTCCGACCCGGGCGCCCTGGCCCGTTTCGGGGACCACGACGTCGTCGTCCCGCTCGTCGTCATCGGGGAGCTGGAGGAGAAGCGGCACCACCCCGAGCTCGGGTGGTTCGCCCGCCAGACCCTCCGCATGCTCGACGACCTGCGGGTGCAGCACGGCCGGCTCGACGCCCCGGTCCCGGTGGGCGAGGACGGCGGCACGCTGCACGTCGAGCTGAACCACTCCGACTCCTCGGTGCTGCCGGCCGGGTTCCGCAACGACAGCAACGACAGCCGGATCATGGTCGTCGCGCTGAACCTGCGGGCCGAGGGCCGCGACGTCTGCCTGGTCACCAAGGACGTGCCGCTGCGGGTCAAGGCCGCGGCGGTGGGTCTGGAGACCGACGAGTACCGCGGTCTGGGCGCGGTCGACCAGGGCTGGACGGGGATGGCCGAGCTGTCGCTGTCCGACGAGGAGATCTCCGGGCTCTACGACACCGGGACGGCGTTCCTGCCGGCCGCGGCCGAGCTGCCCACGCACACCGGGCTGGTGCTGCTGTCCTCCCGCGGCTCGGCGCTGGGGCGGGTGACGGCCGACAAGCACGTCAAGCTGGTGCGGGGGGACCGCGAGGCGTTCGGCCTGCACGGCCGGTCGGCCGAGCAGCGGATCGCGCTGGACCTGCTGCTGGACCCCGAGGTCGGCATCGTCTCGATGGGCGGGCGGGCCGGCACGGGCAAGTCGGCGCTGGCGCTGTGCGCGGGCCTGGAGTCGGTGATGGAGCGCCGGGCGCACAAGAAGGTGGTCATCTTCCGGCCGCTGTACGCCGTCGGCGGCCAGGAGCTGGGCTACCTGCCCGGGTCCGAGGGCGAGAAGATGGCGCCCTGGGCGCAGGCGGTGTTCGACACCCTCGGCGCCCTGGTCAGCAGCGAGGTGGTCACCGAGGTGCTCGCCCGCGGGCTGATCGAGGTGCTTCCGCTCACCCACATCCGCGGCCGTTCCCTGCACGACTCGTTCGTCGTCGTGGACGAGGCGCAGTCGCTGGAGCGCGGCGTGCTGCTGACCGTGCTCTCCCGGCTGGGCACCAACTCCCGGGTCGTGCTCACCCACGACGTCGCGCAGCGGGACAACCTGCGGGTCGGCCGGCACGACGGCGTCACCGCCGTCATCGAGGCGCTCAAGGGCCACCCGCTGTTCGCCCACATCACGCTGACCCGCTCGGAGCGCTCGCCGATCGCCGCGCTGGTCACCGAGATGCTGGAGGACATCCCGCTCTGAGGTCCGGCCGGACCCGCCGCCGCGTCAGGCGTCGGCGGGTTCGGCCTCGGCGGGCGGGTGCGGGCGCCGGCGGGGACGCGGCTCGGGCTTGGGCGCCGGGAAGACGGCGCGCAGCAGCGAGCTGGCGACCCAGCCGGCGAGCAGGCACCAGGGCAGCCGCGCCACCACGACGTCGGTGTCCAGCGTGCCCACCGCGCCCAGCAGCAGGACCGGGACGGCGAACAGCGCCGCTGCGCCGAGGACGTCCCAGCGCAGCGGGCTCATTGCCGACCGGCCAGCCGCTCGCAGAGCAGGGCCGCCCACCGGTGCGGGGTGGCCCGGGCACCGTCGACGACGGCGACCGGCACCGGCAGGCCGTCCAGCAGGGTGGCCGGGTCGGGCGCGGTGTCGGTGTCGGTGACGACGACGGCGTCCACGCGGGGCAGCCCGGCCAGCCAGTTGCGCAGCGCACCGGGCTTGCGGGTGGCGTCGAGCACGCCCCACACCGCCGTGGCCGACCAGGCCTGCAGCATCTGCGCGGCCCAGGCGCCACCGGCGTCCCCGAGGGGCACGTCGACGGCCACGACGGTCGGGACGTCGGCCTCGGCGGCCTGCGCCCGGCGGTCGGCGGCCGCGGCAGCACCGGCGACCTGCACGTCGGCGGGCACGAGCCCGGCGAGCGCGCCGCGGGTGCACCACTGCACCCGCGCCGGGTCCAGCCGCAGCGCCACGGCCAGCGCCCGCGCCGCGGTCAGCGCCTCGGCACCGGGGCCGACGACGACGAGGACGTCACCCGGCTCCGACGGCATCGCCGGGGCGGCGGGCAGGGCCCGGCCCAGCGCGGAGGCCAGCGCGGCGAACGTGCCGCGGCGGGAGGCGTCGGCGGCGAAGTCGGCGCCCAGCACCGCGGCCGGGACACCGAGCGCGGCCAGTCCGGCCACGCCGCTGTCGGCGGGGGAGGCGTCGTCGGTGACCGGGACCAGGTGGGTGATGGTCGCCCAGCGGTCGCCGTCGTCGCCACGGGTGCCGCGCATCCGGGTGGAGGGGTGCGGCGGCAGCGAGCGGGACCGGCCCGACGGCGCCGGGACGGGCGGGCGGTGGCCACGCACCCGCGGCACCGACGACGGCACGACCGCGGCCAGGCCCGGCAGCACCGTGGTGGCGTCGGCGGTCATCGGCAGGTCGGTGGCGGTGCGGGCGAGCTCCTCGGCCATGCCGGCGGCCATCTCGTGCGCCATCTCCTGCACCAGCAGCTCGGGGACCTCCGGGGCCTCGGCGGGCGCGGGGGCGGCGAAGTCGCTGTCGGCCACGGCCTGCAGCACGTCGAGGAAGCCGGAGGTGGCCTCGGACGGGTCCTCCAGCGCGGTCAGCCGGGCCGCGCCCACGGCGGGCATGTCCACCTGGGTCGGCGCCGTGCGGTGGCGGCCGGCGCTGTCGGCGCGGCGGCGACGCGGGGAGACCGCGCCCCCGGCCAGGGCGGCGGCGCGCAGCGCCTCCAGCGGGTCGGTCTGCGCGGCACGCGGGGTGGACCGGGTGCTACCGAAGAGCACCTCGTCGTACCGCGAACCGGCGGGGAAGCCGGGCGGCGGCACGTCGACGAGGACACCCTCGACCGGCTCGACGACCGGCTCGACGACGGCCTCCGCGGCGGGCGCGTCCTGCTCGACGGGGGCCGAACCTCGGTGCCGGCCGCCGTCCTCGACGACGTCCACGGTCGCGACGACCTCGGCGGGGCGGCGCACGGGGGTGCCCCACAGCGGGTCGACCTCGGGCACCTCGACCGCCACGGGGACGGCGGCGGGGACGATGACCCCGGCCCGGGCCAGCTCGGCGGCGGCGCGGCGCTCGGCGCGGGTGCGCCGACGACCGGCGGCCGCGTCCTCGACCTCCTGCGCGGTGCGGTCGGCGGTCGCCTGACGGGCCCGCGCCTGCTCGGCGGCGCGGGCGGCCTGCTCGGCGGCGGCCCGCTGCTCGGCGGCCACCCGCGCGGCCTCGTCCCGCTCGGTGGCGGCGCGGACGGCCTCCAGGCGCTCGGCCTCGAGCCGCTCGGCCTCGAGCCGCTCGGCCTCGGCCTGCTCGGCGGCCAGCCGCTCGGCCTCGACGCGGGCAGCCTCGCGGCGGGCGGCCTGCTCGGCGCGCACCCGGGCGGCCTCGGCGGCGACGCGCTCGGCCTCGGCCCGGGCAGCCTCGACCCGGGCAGCCTCGGCGTGCTCGGCGGCGACGCGCTCGGCCTCACGGCGGGCAGCCTCGGCGGCAGCACGCTCGGCCTCGACCCGGGCAGCCTCGGCCTGCTCGGCGGCGATGCGCTCGGCCTCGACGCGGGCGGCCTCGGCGGCAGCACGCTCGGCCCCACGGCGGGCGGCCTCGGCGGCAGCACGCTCGGCCTCGACCCGGGCGGCCTCGACGCGGGCAGCCTCGGCCTGCTCGGCGGCAAGACGCTCGGCCTCGATGCGGGCGGCCTCGGCCTGCTCGGCGGCGAGACGCTCGGCCTCGATGCGGGCGGCCTCGGCCTGCTCGGCGGCGAGACGCTCGGCCTCGACCCGGGCGGCCTCGGCCTGCTCGGCGGCCAGCCGCTCGGCCTCGACCCGGGCGGCCTCGGCGGCGGCACGCTCGGCCTGGACGCGGGCGGCCTCGGCGGCCTCGGCGGCCTGGCGGGACGCCGACGCGGCCGGGGGGACCGCCGGCAGGCTGCGGCGGGCCGGGACCTGCTCCTCGGCGACCTCGGCCGGACCGCCCACCGGGGCGGCCGGCGGGACGGGGGCGGACGGCGTCGCGGCGGCCAGCACGGACCGCAGGCGCGCGGCGCGCTCCTGCAGCGACGGCTCCGCGGACGCGGCGGGGGCGACGGGGGCGGGCGGCGCGGTGGGCGTCGCCGGGGCAGCGGCCAGCTCCGGGTCGACGAACTCGTCCAGCAGGTCGGGTGCGGGCCCGGCCGGGGCGACCTGGCGCTCGGCGAGCTCGCCGGCGGCGCGGATCGCGGCCTCCCGCAGCTGCGCGGCGGCCGCCCGGGCCGACGTCACCCGGGTGGGTGCGGCCGCCGCGGGTGCCTCGGCAACCGGCGCGGGGGCAGGGGCGACCGGGCGGGTGGCAGCGGGGGCCGGGGGGCGCTGGGCGGCCGCGGGGCGACCGGGCCGGGGCGCCAGCTCGATGACGGTGGTCGCGTCCCACACCGGCTCCGCGGCGGGCGCCGGGGTCGGCTCGGGCGCGGCGACGGCCTCGGCGGCCGCGGCCGCCTCGGCGGCACGGGCCTCGCGCGCGGCGCGGCGGGCCTCGGCGCGGGCCCGGGCGGCGGCGCGGCGCTCCTCGGGGGTGCGCGACGCGGTGCCGGTGGCGGGGGTCGCCACGACGTCGGCGGCGGGCGCGGACGGCTGGACCACTGCGGTCTCGGCCACTGCGGTCTCGACCAGCACCGGCTCGACCACTGCGGTCTCGACCAGCGCCGGCTCGACGGGGGCTGGCCCGGCGGTCAGCGCGGGGGCGTCGGCCAGCTCGGCGGCCAGCACCTCTCGGCGGGCGGCGTCGGCACGGGCGGCGGCCACGGCCTGGGCCTCGGCGCGCAGCGCGGCGGCGCGCACGGCGGCGGCGCGGTCGGGGGCGACGGCCGCGACCGGCTCCAGGTCCTGCTCGGCGGCCACCTGCTGCTCCTCGTCGTGCTGCTGCTCGGCGTCGGCCACCGCGGCCTGCACCTCGTCGTCCTGGGTCACCACGCGCATGAGGGCGGCGGCGAAGGGGGAGGGGGCCGCCTGCTCGTCGGCGGCCTCGACCACCGGCTCCTCGACCGCGGGCGCGGTGCGGGAGGTGCGCTCCCACGCGGGTGCGGCCGGTGCGGCCGGCTCCTCCTCGCGGCGGGTCGCGATCGGGCGGCGAGCGCTCCGGGCCGGTGCACCGGCGGCCTCGGCCGGGCGGTCGGCCGGCCGGGCCGGGCGGTCACCCTCCGTGGTGCGCGGCGCGTCCGCGGCGGCGGTACGGCGCGGTGCGGGCGCGGCGGACCGGGCCAGCGAGGCGGGGCTGTAGACGTCGACCGCGGCGTCCGCGGGGGAGCCCAGGAGGTCGGCCAGCTCGTCGACCGGGTCGACGACGGGGAGGGCACCGGTGGGGGTGTCGTCGGCGCTGCGCTGGGCGTCGCGGACCTGCAGGGCGACCTCCAGCAGGTCGTCGACGGACAGACCCGCGGCGGGCCAGCGGGCCATGACGTCGGCCTGGGACAGGCCGGCGGCGGGCACCTCGGCGACCACGACGGGGGTCGCGGCGCGGGCCGGGGCGACCTGCGGCCCGGCTGCCGTGGCCGCCGTGGTGGCCTTGCCGGCCTTCGCGGCCGCGGGCTTGCCGCCGGCCGGCCGGGCCGGGGTGGCCTTCGCCGCGGGCTTGGCCGCAGGCTTCGCGGCGGGCTTCGCGGCGGGCTTCGTGGCGGGCTTCGCCGTGGCCGTGGCGGCGCCCTCGGCACCGGCGGGCAGCACGACGTCGGCGACGTAGCGCTCCTGGCTGAAGAAGCCGGCCACACCTCCGGTGCGGATGCGGCGCACGCCGCGGATCCGCACGTCGGAGCCGTACTCCTCGCGTGCGGCGGCGATGGCCTCGTCACGGGTCGCCCCGGACGGCGGCTCAGGCAAGTGCGACGGCACCGTTCACCACTCCGATCGTCTCGATCTGGGCCGTGCGGGAGACCTCGGCGTAGGAGATGACCGTGCAGCGGGCCACCACCTGACGCATCAGCCGGGACAGCGCCGGACGGATCTGCGGGGAGCAGACCAGCAGCGCGGTGATCCCGAGCTTCTCGGCGTCGTCGAGCAGGTCGCTGGCCCCGCGGGCCAGCGCGTCCACCATGCCGGCGTCCAGGGCCAGCACGGCACCCTGCTCGCCCTGCCGGACCGCGGACAGCAGGCGCTGCTCCAGGCCCGGGTCGAGGGTCATCACGTACAGCTTCTCGTCGGCGGTCACGTAGGGGTGGCTGATCGCCGGCCCCAGCGCCGCCCGGGCCGCCTCGACCAGGCTGTCGATGTCGGTGGCCGACTTCGCGCGCAGCGACAGCGCCTCGAAGATCCGGACCAGGTCGCGGATCGAGACGCCCTCCTCCAGCAGCGCCTGCAGCACCTGCTGCACCTGGCCCAGCGACAGCCCGCCGCCGGTCAGCTCCTCGACCACCACGGGGTGCGAGCGGCGGACCATCTCCAGCAGCAGCTTGACGTCCTCGCGGCCCAGCAGCTGCGCGGCGTTCTGCCGCACGACCTCGGCCAGGTGGGTGGTGATGACCGAGGACCGGTCGACCACGGTCGCCCCGGCCATCTCGGCCTGCCGCTGCAGCTCGGCGGGCACCCACTTGGCGGCCAGACCGAAGACCGGCTCGCGGGTGGGCTTGCCGGGCAGGCCCTCCAGCGAGTCGCCGATGGCCAGCACGGTGCCCGCCGGCGACGTCCCCTTTGCGACGGGGACGCCGTTGAGCCACACCACGTACTGGGAGGCCGGGAGGTCGAGGTTGTCGCGGGTGCGCACCAGCGGGATGACCAGGCCGGTGTCCATGGCGACCTTGCGGCGCAGGGCCTTGACCCGGTCCAGCAGGTCGCCGCCGCGGGCGGTGTCGACCAGCTCGACGAGGTCGAAGGCGACCTCGAGCTCCAGCGGGTCCACGCGCATCTTCTCGGCGATGGCCTCGGGGGAGTCCGGGGAGGGCTCGTCGGCGACCGGTGCGGCGGCGTCCTCGTCCTCCGGCACGGCGTCCTTCACCCGGGAGGCCAGGAACAGGATGACGCCGCCGGTGACCAGGAAGGGGATCTTGGGCAGTCCGGGCATGAGGGCCAGCGCCAGCATCGCGCCGCCGGCGATCCGCAGCGGCTGCTTGGTGCGGCCGAGCTGGGCGATCATGTCCTGACCGAGCTCGCCGTCGGCGGCCGAGCGGGTGACCACGATGCCGGTGGCGGTGGACAGCAGCAGCGCGGGGACCATCGACACCAGGCCGTCGCCGACGGCCAGCAGCGAGTAGGTGCTGACCGCGTCGCCGGCGCTCATGCCGTTCTGCACCATGCCGATGGTCAGCCCACCGATGAGGTTGACCAGCACGATGATGATCGCGGCGATGGCGTCGCCCTTGACGAACTTGCTGGCACCGTCCATCGAGCCGTAGAAGTCGGCCTCGGCGGTGACCTCGGCGCGGCGCCTGCGGGCCTGCGCCTCGGTGATCAGACCGGCGTTGAGGTCGGCGTCGATGGCCATCTGCTTGCCGGGCATCGCGTCCAGGGTGAAGCGGGCGCCCACCTCGGCCACGCGCTCGGCGCCCTTGGTGATCACCACGAACTGGATGACGACCAGGATCAGGAAGACCACCAGGCCGATGACCAGCGAGCCGCCGATCACGAAGTGGCCGAAGGCCTCGATGACCGCGCCCGCGTAGCCGTCGGAGAGCACCAGCCGGGTCGAGGAGACGTTCAGCGCGAGCCGCAGCAGGGTGAAGATCAGGATCGCGGAGGGGAAGACGGCGAAGTCCAGCGGGCGCTTGATCGACATGGCGACCAGCAGGATGAGCAGCGACCCGGCGATGTTCAGCCCGATGAGCAGGTCCAGCAGCATCGCGGGCATCGGCACCACGAGCATGAGGACGATCGCCACCACGCCGATGGGCACGGCTGCCGTCGTCCACTTCACGCAGGTCTACATCGGCAGGCGGGCGGGGGGCCGTGACCGCCCCGTCACGCCCGGGTCAGGCGGCCGAGACGCCGTCCACCGCGCCGGTGCCGCCACCGGCGACCGGGGTGGCCCGGCGGCGGCCGGCGACCGGCAGGCCCGTGGTGTCCGGGGGGCTGAACCCGGGCTGGTGCACGCCCCCGCGGATGCCCCGGGTGCCCAGCTGCATGACGAAGGCCAGCACCCGCGCGACGGCGGTGAACAGCTGCGGCGGCACCTCCTGGCCCAGGTCGCAGCTGCCGTGCAGCGCGCGGGCCAGCGGGATGTCCCGGACCTGGGGGACGCCGTGCTCGGCGGCGAGCTCGCGCAGTCGACGGGCCACCTCGCCGGACCCCTTCGCCACCACGCGCGGCGCACCGAAGGCGGGGGAGTACTTCAGCGCGACGGCGACGTGGGTCGGGTTGGTGAGCAGCACGTCGGCCGTGGTCACGTCGGTCATCATCCGGTTGCGGGCCTGGGCCATCATCACCGCGCGCCGGTGGCCCTTCACGTGCGGGTCACCTTCCTGCTGCTTGTGCTCCTGCTTGATCTCGTAGAGGCTCATCTTGAGCTTCTTCATCGTCTGCATCCGCACCACCAGGTAGTCCGCGACGGCCAGCACCAGGCCGGTCAGCGCCGCCACCCGGATCATCGTCAGCGCCGAGCCGGTGAAGACCGAGGCCACCGTGCCCAGGGGCATCGACCCCGACGACGCGACCAGGTTCTTCGCGTCGTCCACGGTCATCAGGATCGCGACGCCGATGGCGACGGTCTTGATCAGCGCCTTGGCCGTCTCCCACGCGCTGTGCCCGCCGAACATCCGCTTGAGCCCGGGGAACGGGTTGAGCTTGGAGAAGCTGGGCTTGATCGGCTTGCTGGCGAACACGATGCCGCCCTGGGCGGCCGAGGACAGCACGCCCACCACCATGATTCCGGCGGCCATCGGCAGCACCGCCACGAGGAAGGTGCTCAGCGCCTGCCCGAGCAGCCGGTTGATGGCCTCGAGGTCGGGCTGCCGCGCGACCTGGCCGATCTGCAGGAACAGCTGCCGGGCCCCGTCGAAGGACTTGCCCACCATCATCGGCAGCAGGAAGCTCGCCGCCACCGCCCCCACCCACGTCCCCAGTTCCTGGGTGCGGGGGATCTGCCCTTCCTTGCGCGCCTTCTTGAGGCGCTGGGGTGTCGGCTTCTCGGTCTTCTCACCACCCGGTCCGCTCTGCGCCACGTCAGCCCGCCCTCAGCGCGAGGAACGCGCGGGTGGCGGTCTCCATGAGGGTGTCCAGCGCGGTGGGCAGCAGCGGGAAGGTCAGCCCGAGCATGAGCAGGGTCAGCATGATCTTCACCGGGAAGCCGAGGGAGAAGATGTTCATCTGCGGCGAGGCCCGCGACAGCAGCCCGAGCGCCACGTCGGACAGCAGCAGCACGGCCACCAGCGGCCCGGCGATCTGCAGCGCGGCCAGGAACATCGTGCTCATCGCGTGCACCACGGTCGGGCCGATCTGCTCGGCCGGCAGCACCGCGCCCAGCGGCAGCCCCTGGTAGGAGGTGTAGAGCCCGCGGACCAGCATGAGGTGCCCGCCGCTGGTGAACAGCAGCCCGATGGCCAGCAGGTTCTGCAGCCGGCCGATCGTCGAGGCGGTGCTCATCGACAGCGGGTCGTAGGCCGGCTGCAGGGAGAACCCGCCGGTGACGTCGAGGATGTCGCCGGCCAGCTGGATCGCGGCGAAGAACAGCTGGACGACGAAGCCCAGCGCGGCACCGATCACCACCTCGGTGAGCGCGGTCAGCACCAGGTAGCCGGTGGACAGCTGGCCCAGCTGCGCCTGGACCTGGTGGAACACCACCAGTGCCAGGCAGACCGACAGCGCGCCCTTGACCGTGGCGGGGATGGCCTTGGAGTTGAACGGCGGGGCCAGCAGCACGAACCCCGCGGTGCGCGCGGTGGCCAGCAGCAGTGCCGCGAGCGTGGCCTCGGAGACGTCGAGGTCCACTCCGCTCAGCTCCGGCCGAGCAGCGCCGGCAGTGCGTCGAAGAGCTGGTGGGTGAAGGTGACCAGTTCCGAGAGCACCCAGTTGCCGGTGACGACCAGCGCGATGGCGACCGCGATCAGCTTGGGCACGAACGACAGCGTCTGCTCCTGGATCTGCGTCGCCGCCTGGAACAGCGAGATCGCGAACCCCACGATCAGCGCGGTCAGCAGGATCGGGGCGGCCACCTTCGCGGCCACGATCATCGTCTGCACCGCGAGGTCGGTGATCTGGGCGTCGGACATCAACCGCCACCCGAGTACGAGCCCACCAGGGCCGTGGTGATCAGCGCCCAGCCGTCGACGACGACGAACAGCAGCAGCTTGAACGGCAGCGACACGATCACCGGCGGGACCATCATCATGCCCATCGCCATCAGCGCGGCGCTGACCAGCATGTCCAGCACCAGGAACGGGATGAAGACGACGAGCCCGATGATGAAGGCGCTCTTGAGCTCGCTGAGCACGAACGCCGGGACCAGGGTCAGCATGCTGACCGCGTCCTGGTTGGCCGGCATCTGCTCACCGGACAGCCCCACCATCAGCTTGAGCTCGTCGCCGCGGGTGTTGGCCAGCAGGAAGTGCTTGAGCGGCTCGACCCCGGCGTCGTAGGCCTGCCCGATCGACATCGAGCCGTCCAGGTAGGGCTGGATGGCCAGGTGGTTGATGTCGGAGATGACCGGGCCCATCACGAACAGGGTCAGGAAGAACGCCAGGCCGGTGAGCACCTGGTTGGGCGGGGAGTTCTGCAGGCCCAGCGCGTTGCGGGTCAGCGAGAGCACCACGATGATCTTGGTGAACGAGGTGACCAGCAGCAGCAGCGCCGGCGCGATCGACAGCACCGTGATCGCCAGGATCAGGGTGATGGCGCTGGAGGGGCTGTTGCCGCCGATGTTGATGTCCAGCCCGCCCGTGGGGGCGGTGGGGGCCACCGGGGCGGTGGGGTCGTCGACCGCGAGGGCGGCGGTGGCGGTGACGGCGAGGAGGGTCGCGCCCGCGGCGGTGACCACCCCCACCCGGGTGGCCCAGCGGCCGGCGCGCTCCCGCAGGAGCGCGGTCATCAGCGGCGCACCGTCCGCTCCCGCAGGCCCTCGACGACCTGCGTCCACGCCGCCCGGTCGAACACCGAGCCGGCGACCAGGCCGTTCCCGGCGGCGGGGACCGGGCGGCGGGCACGGCGGGCGCCGGGGACACCGGGCAGCGCGGGGAGCGGGATCTGGCTGGTGGGGGCGTCGTCGGCGGCCTCCAGCGCCGGCACCGGACGCCGGGCGGCGACGGCGGCGCGGCGGGCCTCCTGCGCGGCGACCCGCTCGTCCTCGGCCTCGGCGAGCACCTCGTCGACGATCTCGGCGTCCATCTCGGCCAGCAGCGTGACGTGCTCCTCGGTGCTGCCGACCACGAGCACCCGGTCGGCCACCCGCAGCACGCTGACGGTGCTGCTGCGGCCCATCCGCTGCCGGGCGACCACCTCGATGAGGCCGTTGCCCATGCCCAGGCCGCGCTTCTTGGCCACCCGCGCGGCGAACCACAGCACGCCGGCGACGAAGGCCAGCGAGAGGATCAGCCGGATGATCATCCAGGTCATGCCGAGGCCTGCCCGAGCTCGGCGGCCGCGGCGTCGGTGACCACCTCGGTGATCCGCAGGCCGAACTCCTCGTCGACCACGACCACCTCGCCGCGGGCGATCAGCGTGCCGTTGACCAGCAGGTCGGCCGGTGCGCTGGCGGCGCGGTCGAGCTCGACGATCTCGCCCGGGTAGAGGGACAGCAGCTCCTGCACGGTCATCCGGGTGCGGCCGATCTCGACCGTGACCTCCATGGCCACGTTGCGCAGCAGCTCCAGGCTGCCGCGCTGGGTCTGGCCCTGCGGGCGGGGCAGGGTGACCTGCAGGGCCAGGGTGGCCTGGTGCTCACCGGCGGCCAGCAGGGGGACGGCGAGGAAGACGCCCTTGTCCCGCAGCCCGTCCAGCGCGGCCTCGGGCTCCTCCATCCGCTCGCTGGTCACCGTGACCCGGCCCAGCACGCCGGCCGCGGCCTCCAGCGCCGGGCGCATGGCGGCGGCGACGTCGAGCTTGCCGACCGGGGAGTTGGCCAGCGCCTCGACGACCGAGCCCGCGACCACGAGGACGACGTCGCCGCTGACCTCCCCGGACAGCCGGGCGGTGATGGCCGCGGGGGAGTCGCCGGGCAGCGGCGCGATGTCGGGGTCGTCGACGGGGGAGCCGCAGGTCAGCGCCGAGGTCGCCGGCAGCAGGGCCCCGGCCGCCTGGGCGGCCGAGACCACGGCGGCCGAGATGGTAGCGGCGTCGTCGGTGCGGGCGGCGGTTCCGGTGCTCACTGGTGATCCCTCGCGGTGCTGGCGGAACTGGGCGGGGTGGCGACGATCTCGGCGGCGAGCCGACGGCGGTGGTTGCTGGCCACCGCGTGCGCGAAGACCACGTCGTTGGTGGTCACCTCGAGGGGGCTGTCCCGGGGGTGGCGCAGCAGGAGGACGTCGCCGACGGCGAGCCCGAGCAGGTCGGCGCTGGGCACCGTGATGGGTCGGAACCGCGCGTTGACCTCGACCGGGACCGCGCCCAGCCGCTCGGACAGCGCGTCGGTGGCCTGCTGCCGCTCGCGCAGCGCCTGGGCCGACAGCTGCGGGGAGGTGGCGCCGTGCAGGGCCGGGGCGAACGGCGCGAAGGGCAGCATCAGCGTCGCCTCGGTCTCGCGGTCGCCGAGGGTGAGGGAGAAGGAGCTGACCACGACGGTCTCGCTGCTGACCGCGAGCTGGGCGAGCTGCGGCTGGTACTCGAAGCCCTCCAGGCCGAAGTCCAGCCGGACGACGGGGCGCAGCGCGACGCCGAGCTCGTAGAGGACGCGCTCGACCGGGTACTTGGCCAGCCGGGTCTCCATGCCGGTCATCGGCCGCTGGGGCTGGTCGGCCGAGCCGGAGCCGCCGAGCAGCAGGTCGATCATCGCCATCGCGACGTCCATCGACCAGGTCAGCAGGCCGCGCCCGCGCAGCGGCTCGAAGGAGATGACCGACATGAACACCGGGTTGTCCAGGTGCGCGATGTAGTCGTCGTAGGCGAACTGGTCGATGCCGCCGAGCTCGACCTTGACCTCGGTCCGCAGCACCTGGGTGAGGTTGGTGGCGGTCTGCCGGGCGAAGGACTCGAGCAGGTTCTGCAGCACCCGCACGTGGTCGCGGGAGAGCTTGGTGGGGCGCCGGAAGTCGTAGCTGCGGGCCTCCCCGCGTCGGCGCCTGGACGCCATCAACGCCGCCCCGCGGGGGGCGGGAGCGGCGTCGGCGAGGGTCACGGGTTCCTCATCGGCGGTCCGGGTGGTCGGTCTGACCACCCGGACCGTCCCGTCACTGCGTGACGTACTGCGTGTAGTAGATCCCCATCACCACGTCGCCGGCCTCCTCGGTGTTGTAGGCGTCCTCGATGCGCTGCTCGAGCTCGGCCTTCATCGCGTCGCGGTTGCCGGTGACGTCGGTCGGCTGCGCCTCGGAGAACATGTCGATGATCACGTCGCTGGCCTTGGCGGTGCCCGGGGCCTCCTCGCCGGCGTCCTCGGTCAGCTGCAGGGTGACGCCGACCTTGAGGTAGCCGCCGCCGGCCAGGTTGATCGTGATCGGGTCGATGGGCACCTCGATGCCGGCGACCGGGGCGGGCTCGGCCTCGTCGCCGGAGCCGGAGAAGACGAAGAAGTACAGGCCGGCGCCGATGCCGAGGAGCGCGACGACGGCGATGATGATCAGCTTGAGCTTGCCGCCCTTCTTCTCCTCGCCGTCCTCGGCGGGGGCGTCCTTGCCCTTCTTGCCCTTGCTGTCGGCGGCCGCGACCGGCCGCTCCTTGGTGGGTGCGGTCACGGGGTGCTCTCCTGGTTCTGGGCGGTGACGGCCTGGGTGGCCGCCTGGGAGGCGAGACCGGGCAGCAGGGCGCTGGCCTCGGCCGAGGCGGTCGAGAGGACGACGATGTCCACACGGCGGTTGACCGACACCGACGCGGGGTCGGTGGCGGGGAGCAGGGGGCGGGTGTCGGCGAAGCCGGCGGCCTGCATGCGGTCGGCGGCGAGCCCGTCGGTCTCGACGAGGTAGCGCAGCACGTTCACCGCGCGGGCCGCCGACAGGTCCCAGTTGGAGGCGTAGGGCCCGCCGGGGGTGACCGGGAGCGAGTTGGTGTGCCCCTCGACCTTGAGCGCGTTGGGCAGCCCGGCCAGCGTGGGGGCGATCGCGTCCAGGACGGTCTTGCCCTCACCGCGCAGGTCGGCCTGCTCGGGGCCGAAGAGCACCTGGTCGGCGACGACGTGCACGACCAGGCCCTCCTCGGTGATCTGGTAGGTGGCCGCGTCGGCGTCGCCGGCGGCGGTGAGCGCGGCGGTGATGGCGGCCTGGGCCGCGGCGAGCTGGTCGAACTGGGCCTGTGCCTCGGCCTGGTTCTGCGCCGACTGCTCGGCCAGCGCGTCGGCGCGGGCGGCGTCCTGGGCGGCCTGGTCCGGCTTCTGCGTCGGGTCGGTCTGGTTGTCGATCTGCATCGGCGAGTTGAGCTGGTCGAGCACGCTCGTCTGGGTGGTGACCGAGCCGTCGTCGATGATCGAGGTGGGGGCGCCGAAGCTCTCGGACAGGCCCTCGGCGAACGCGGCGAACTTCAGCTGGTCGACCTGGCTGATCGAGTACAGGACGATGAACACCGCGGTCAGCAGCGTCATCATGTCGGCGAAGGACACCAGCCACCGCTCGTGGTTCTCGTGCTCCTCCTCCTCGTGCTCCTCGTGCCGCCGGCGGCCCTTGCCCCCGCTGTCGTGCTTGCTCACGCCGCGGCCTTGGCCATGGCGGCCGCCTCGCTGGGCGGCACCAGGGAGGTGAGCTTCTGCCGGACGGTGCGCGGGCTGGTGCCGGCCTGGATCTCGGAGATGCCCTCGACGAGCAGCTTCATCTGGGCCGCCTGCAGGTCACTGGTGCGGGTGATCTTGGCGCCGGCGGGCAGCCAGAAGATGTTGGCCGAGAGCACACCCCACAGGGTCGCGACGAAGGCGCCGGCGATCAGGTGGCCGAGCTTGTCGGGCTGGTTGAGGTTCTCCAGCACGTGGATCAGCCCGATGACGGTGCCGATGATGCCGATGGTCGGGGCGTAGCCGCCCATGGCGGTGAAGAACTTGGCCGCGGTCTTGTCCTCGGCCTTCTTGGCCGAGATCTCGGCCTCGAGCACGGCGCGCAGGTCCTCGGGGTCGGTGCCGTCGACGGCCATCTGCAGACCGCGCTGCAGGAACGGGTCCTGGATGTCCTTGATCGGGCCCTCGAGGGCCAGCAGGCCCTCCTTGCGGGCCTTCTCGGCGAGGGTGACGAGGTCGGCGATCTTGTCCGCGGCGGGCGGGACGGCGGCGGGCATGAAGCCCTGCTTCATCCAGCCGCCGATCTTCTTGACGTCGGCCATGGTGGAGCCGGCGACGGCCGCGCCGAAGGTGCCGACGAAGACCAGGATGATCGGCGGGATCAGGATGATGGCCATGGGGGACGAGCCCTCCATGATCATCGAGACCAGGATGGCGACCAGGGCGACGCCGACGCCGATCAGGGTTGCCGGGTCCATGTCAGCGCTCCTCGCGGTGGGGGAAGGGCAGGACGGCGTGCTCGCCGTCCCCGGTGGGGTCGCAGTCGTGCTCGTCGTCGGCGCTGACGGACATCAGGGGGCGGGGGTGGGTCCCGCGGTCCATGGCGTAGGCGGTGGCCAGCACGTCGGCGCGGTAGTCGCGGATGGCGACCAGCACCTCCTGCAGGCTCTCGCGGACCAGGAAGCGGACGTTGTCGTTGAGGGAGATGACCGTGTCGGGGTGTGCCTCGACCCGCTCGATGAGATCGGGGTTGAGCGCGAAGGGCTCCCCGTTCAGGCGGGTCAGGCAGATCACCGGTGGCTCCAGGTCGTCGTCGGGGGTGGCGCACTGCTCTCATCGGCGCGCCGGGTGGATCTCTGAAGCGGCGCGGCCCGGTCACCCCGTCGGGGTGACCGGGCCGCCTACCGGGTGACCCGGGGTCAGCGCTTGAGGTTGACCAGGTCCTGCAGCAGCTCGTCGGAGGCGCTGATCACGCGGCTGTTCGCCTGGAACCCGCGCTGGGCGATGATCAGGCCGGTGAACTCCTCGGAGAGGTCCACGTTGCTCATCTCCAGCGCACCCGAGGACAGCGTGCCCAGGGAGCCGGTGCCGGCGGCGCCGATCAGCGCGACGCCGGAGTTGTCGCCCACCGCGTAGCTGGTGTTGCCCATGTTGATCAGGCCGGAGGGGTTGTCGAAGGTGGCCATGGCCAGCTTGCCGATCGCCCGGCGCTCGTTGTTGGTGTAGACGCCGGTCATCGTGCCGTCCTCGGACAGCGAGAAGCTGGACAGCGAGCCGGCGGTGTAGCCGTTCTGGTCCACGGCGGCGATCGCGGTGCCGGCGGCCTGGGCGGTGACCTGGGTGAAGTCGAAGGTCGCGCCGGTGGGGGCGCCCCAGCCGGGGACGGCGATGGTGTGCGCGGTGCCGTAGGTGTCGGTCGGGGTGGCCGTGGTGGCACCGGGGCCGGTGAACACCGGGTCCTTGCCGGCGGAGAACTTGGCGCCGTAGGTGACCGGGGCCGGGGTGGTGGAGCCGTCCTCGTTGGCCACGTTGAGCAGCCAGTAGCTGTCGCCGGTGGAGTTGTCGACCGACTGCTGGGTCCAGGTCAGGTTGAGCCGCTGCTCGACACCGGCCTGGTTGTAGACGGTGGCCTTGGCGACCTTGACGTTGGTGCCCGCGGTGGTGGCCGCGGCGTCGATGAGCACGTTGCGGCTCATGGTCACCGCGGTGGTGGCCTTGGGCGGCAGCGCGGCGCCGTACTGGACCTGCAGGTCCTCCAGCGTCCCGCCGGTGTCGATCGTGCCGTCGGCGTCGGACATCCAGCCCTGGACCCGGTTGCCGTCGGCGGTGATCAGCTTGCCCGCGCCGTCGAAGGTGAACGAGCCGGCGCGGGTGAACAGCTGCTGCCCGCCGGACTTGGTCACGAAGAACCCGTCGCCCTGGATCATGAAGTCCAGCGCGCGGCCGGTGTTCTGGGTCTTGCCCTGGCCGAAGTCCGTGGTGATCGCGGCGAGCTTGACGCCGAGGCCGACCTGCGCGGGGTTGGTGCCGCCCTCGGTGGCGTCGGGGCCCTTGCCGCTGCGCAGCACCTGGGTGAGCGTGGTCTCGAAGACCGTGTTCTGGGTCTTGAACCCGACGGTGTTCACGTTCGCGATGTTGTTCGCGACGGTGTCCATCTTGGTCTGGTGGGCGCGCAGGCCGGAGATGGCCGAGAACATGGAACGCAGCACGGGGACTCCTGGGGTGGGGGTGGGCGGGGGAGCGCCGGTCAGGCGGTGAAGGCGGTGATGCGGCCGACGGCCACGGTCTTGCCGTCGATGACGGCGTGGGCCTCGGTGGTGTCGGTCGCGAGGATCACCGAGCTCACGTGCCCGGTGGCGGCGACGCCGTCCTCGCCGACGTAGGTGGCGGTCTTGCCCACCAGGGCGCCGGCGCTGGAGGCCCGCTGCATCGCGATCAGCGAGGCGTTCTGCTCGCCGAGCTTCTGCAGCGCCTCGACCTGCGAGTAGGTCGCGGACTGGGTGACCAGGGCGCTGGAGTCGGTCGGCTTCTCCGGGTCCTGGTACTTCATCTGCGCGACCAGCAGCTTGAGGAAGGTGTCCTTGTCCATCCCGCTGTCGCCCACCGAGGTGGTGGCGCTGCCGGCCATCGACGCGATCGACGTGGCACCGGAGGTCGCGGTGACGGTCATGGGTCCTCCTCAGACGCGGACGTCGACGCCGGAGGGCGCCGGTCCGCCACGGGTGTGGCGGGTGGTGCTGCTGGTGCTGATGTCCTCATCGGCAGTCGCGCGGCCGGTCGGTACCGCGTCCCAGCGGGTGCCGCCGGACCGGGGGTCCTGACCGGCGGTCCAGCCCGACCCGGACTGCTGCCCGTCGCCGGTGGACACCTGCGCGTCGGTCAGCTGCAGGCCGGCGGCGGCCAGCTCGCGGCGGAGCTCGGGCACGGCGTCGGCGAGCACCGCGCGGCTGCCGTCCTGGCCCGCGCTCATGGCCAGGGAGACCTGGTCGCCGGTGACGGTCAGGTGGACCTCGACCCGGCCCAGGGACTCGGGGGCGAGCACGACGGTCACCGAGTGGCTGCCCTGGACGGAGGCCAACGCGGTGAGCTGAGGTGCCAGCTGCGCGGCGACCGGGGGGTCGGCCGGTGCGGCCGGTGCCGGCGTGGCCGGGACGGCCGCGGCCGGGGCCGGGGCGGCCGCCGGTGCCGGGGCGGCGCCCGGGAGCAGGACGTCGGTCCGCGGGACGTCGACGACCTCGGCACCGGTCGGCGCGGGAGCCGGCCCGGTGGCGCCCGTCGGGTCGGACGCGGTCGCGGTGGTCGGCGCACCGCCGGGGGCGACCGGGGCGGCGGGGGAGGGGGCCGGCGGCGTCGCCGGGCGGGCGGCCGCGACGGTGGCCGGGGGTGCCGGCGTGCCGACCGGCACCGCAGCCGGGGCCGCGGCGGGGGCCCCGGCGTCGTCCGGTGCGGCCGGTGTCGCCGGTGCGGTGGGGGCCTGGGCAGGCGTGCTCGCGGTGGCGGCCGGGCCGGGGCCCGCGGCGACGGCCGGGGGCAGGTCGGCGGGGCGCGCACCCGGGGCGACGGCCGGCTGCGGAACGGTCGCTGCCCCGGCGGGCACGGTCGCCCCGGACGGGGTGCCGGCCGTGGCGGTCGCGGTCGTCGTGGCGGTGGACGGGGCCCTGCCGACCGCGGCGGGCCCGGTCGGCAGGGGGGTGGGGTCCGCACCGGCCGGGGCGGGGGCTGCGGCGCCGGTGAGCGCCGCCGGCGGGCCGGGCACGGCCTGCGCACCGGTGACGGAGGTGGCCTGCGGGGTCGCGGCCGCCGGGACCGGGGTGGCGGTGGGCGGCAGCGGGCCGCCGGCGGGCACGGTCACCTGGCCGGGCACGGCCGCCCCGGCAGGGGCGCCGCCGGTCGGCGCGGTCCCGGCCAGGTCGGCGGGCGGGACGGCGGGCGTGCTGGTCAGGCCGGCGGGTCCGGTCCCGACGGGCACGGACCCGGGTGCTGCCGCCGGCCGGAGGGCGCCGCCGACGAAGGCTTCGGCGTGGGTGCCGACGGCGGGGGCAGCGGAGCCGGGCGGCGACGCCGCGGCGGCGGTGTCGAGGACCGGTGCGGCAGCGGTCAGCGGGCTGCCGGGTGCGGGCGGCGCAGCGGTCACGGGGGTGCCCGGGGCGACGGCGCCGACCGCGCCGGCGGGGGGACCGTCGACCGGCTGGACCACCGCGGCGGCCGGCTGCACGGCGAGCAGGAACCACGCGGGCGCCCCGAGCGGGGACGCCGCCGGGGTGCCGGCCGCGACGACGGTGGGGTCGGCCGTGTCGTCGTCCGGGGTGCCGGGGCGGTCGTCGGGCCGGTCGGCCGGGTCACGCTGGGCGCGGACGGCGGTCTGCAGCGCACCGGCGAAGGCGGCCGCGCCGTCCGGGTCGCCGGCGGAGGGGGCGGCGGGGGTGGCAGGTGCGGCGACGGCGACCTGGGCGCCCAGGGCGGCGGTCACGACGCGTACCCCGCCGCGGCCGCGTTGACCTTGCGCACGTAGGCCTGGGTCTCGGCGAACGCCGGGATGCCGCCGGCGTCCGCGACCGCGGTCGGGCCGGCGTTGTAGGCGGCCAGCGCCAGGTCGGTGGACCCGAAGCGGGCGGTCAGCTGGGCGAGGTAGCGCGCGGCGCCGTCGACGGCCGAGGCGGGGTCCATCGGCCGGACGCCGAGGCCGGCGGCGGTCGCGGGCATGAACTGCATGAGGCCCTGCGCCCCGGCCGGGCTCACCGCGCCGGGGTCGAAGCCGGACTCCACCTTGGCCATGCCGGCCAGCACCGCGGCGCTGACCCCGTAGCGGGAGGCCGCGGAGGTGAACAGGTCGGCGTAGGGCACCCCGGCCAGCGAGCCGCCCGACGGCGTGGCCGTCGGCGCCGCGGCCGGGAGCACCCGGCGGATGACGGTCGGGGTGCCGACGTCCTGCACCTTGACGACGTCGCCCTCCTGCGGTGAGGCGATCATCTTCCCGTTCCCGAGGTAGATGCCGACGTGGTCGATGCCGGCGCGTGCGGAGCTGTTGTCGAAGAACACGAGGTCACCGGGGCGGGCGTCGGCGAGGCTCGCGACGGCGGTGCCCGCGGTGGCCTGCTGGCTGGAGGTGCGGGGGATGGTGATGCCGACGTCGGCGAACACCCGCTGGGTGAAGCCGGAGCAGTCCAGGCCCTTGGCCGGGTCGGTGCCGCCCCAGAGGTAGGGCACCCCCAGGTAGCTGGTGGCCGCCTGCACGACGGCGGCCTCGGCCGAGCCCCCGGCCGCGGCGGTGGCGGTGGTGCCGGTCGCGGCGGTGGTCGCGCCGGTGCCCGTCAGCCCGGCGGCGGAGGCGGCCGAGAGCCACGCGGCGTTCGGTCCGCCGCCGGCGAAGGTCGCCATGCGGCTCTGGATCTCGGCGATCCTGCTCTGGACGGCGGTCAGGCCTTCCACGTGTCCTCCTCCCGGGTCCGGTTGCGGCCGTGCCGCCCGGTGACGACGTCGTCGGCGGCGCGCTCCTCGGCGGCGAGCTCGGCCCGCACGGCGGCGAGCCGGTGCCGCTCGGCCAGCCGCTCGAGGGCCTTGGTGGCCTGCGCGGCGGCGGTCCAGCTCGCCCGCACCGCCTCGGCCTGCTCGGCGGTGGCCCGGGCGCTCGCCCGGGCATCCACCTCATCGGCGGCCAGGGCGCGCAACCCGACCATGGTGGCCACGAAGGTCGCGCCGTCCATCCGCGCGGGCAGCTCGGCGGCGGCCAGCGAGCGGGCCACGTCGGCGGCCTGGGCCTCGCTGCGGGCCGCGGCGCGCGCGGCCTCGGCGGCGGCCGCGCCGGCGGCCCGCTCCTGCGCGCGGCGCAGCTCCAGGACCGGCTGCAGCCGGAAGGCGGTGCGCTTCACGAACCCGTCACGATGCGGTGCAGCTCGTCCCAGGCCGCGTCGGGCGAGGTGGTGTCCTCGACCGACTGGCGCAGGAAGCCGGTGAGCTGCGGCTCGAGCAGCCGGGCCCGGTCGACCAGCGGGTCGCTGCCCTCGGTGTAGGCGCCGATCTCGATGAGCTCCCGGGCGTCGCGCAGCGCCCCGAGCAGCCGGCGGGCCTCGCGGGCGTCGGCCATGCGGTGCGGTGCGGTGACCGCCGACGCGACGCGGGAGATCGACTCCAGCACGTCGATGGCGGGGAAGTGGCCGGCGGTGGCCATCTGCCGGGTGAGCACGACGTGCCCGTCGAGGATCGACCGCGCGGTGTCCGCGATCGGCTCGTTGTGGTCGTCGCCCTCGACCAGCACGGTGTAGAGGCCGGTGATCGAGCCGACCGTGCCGGTGCCGGCCTTCTCCAGCAGCCGCGGCATCATCGCGAACACGCTCGGCGGGTAGCCGCGGGTGGCGGGGGGCTCCCCGGCCGAGAGGCCGACCTCGCGCTGGGCCATCGCGGTGCGGGTGATGGAGTCCATGAGCAGCAGCACGTCGCGGCCCTGGTCGCGGAAGTCCTCGGCGATCCGGGTGGCCACGAACGCCGCGCGCAGCCGGACCAGCGGCGGCTCGTCGGAGGTCGCGACCACCACCACCGTGTTGGCCATGCCCTCGGCCCCGAGGTTCTCCTCGAGGAACTCCCGGACCTCGCGGCCACGCTCGCCGATCAGCCCGATGACCCGGACGTCGGCGTCGGTGCCGCGGGTGATCTGGGCGAGCAGGGTGGACTTGCCGACGCCCGAGCCGGCGAAGATGCCCAGCCGCTGCCCACGGCCGGCCGGCACGAGGGTGTCCAGCGCGCGGACGCCGAAGGACAGCGGCTGCGCGACGCGGGCGCGGGAGAGCGCGTGCGGGGTCTGCGTGGCGAGGTCGACGAAGCGGGCCCGCCCGGCCAGCGGCGGGCCGCCGTCCACCGGGCGGCCCAGGCCGTCGAGCACCCGGCCGAGCAGCGCCGTCCCCACCGGGACCTGCAGCGGCCGGCCGGTCGCGCGCACCCGCGAGCCGACGTGCACCCCGGCGACCTCGCCGAGGGGCATGCAGGTCAGCCGGTCGCGGTGCAGCGCGACCACCTCGGCGCGCAGCGGCTGACCCAGACCGGTGGCGCCGGCGATCTCGACGACGTCGCCGACCGCGGCGGTGACGCCCTCGACCGAGATGGTCAGGCCCATCGCCCCGGTGACGGTGCCGGTGCACAGCGGGCGGGCGGCGGTGCGCGCCCGCGCCACGACGTCGGCGACGCTCATGCGCCCAGCACGTCCCGGACCCGCTGCAGCGCCGGGCCCAGCTGCGCGTCGACCCGCTGCACGCCGGTCTCGGCGACGGCGCCGGCGTGCTCGATCATCGGGTCGCCGACCAGCCGGACCGACGCCGGCAGGCCGGCGAGGACCACGGGGTCGATCCGCTCGAGGTCGTCGGGGTTGAGCCGGACGACGGTCGGGCCGTCCTCGGGCGAGAGCGCCAGCGCGCGGCGCAGCGCGTCGACGCCGGGCTGCGCGGCGACGGCCAGCTCGCGGTCGAAGACGTCCTCGACCAGGGCGAGCGTCGCGCCGAGCACCAGCTGGTCGAAGGTCTCCCCGCCCACCGGCGGGGTCGCGTCGACCTGGGCGCAGGCGGCGGTGAGCGCGGCGACGGTGGAGGCGATCCGGGACTCCCACCGCTGCTGGACGGCCAGCAGCCGGGCCTCCGCCTCGGCCTCGACGCGGGCGACCGCGGCCTCGGCCTGCGCCATGCCCTCGGCGTGCCCGGCGGCCCACCCCTCGGTCCGGGCCTGCTCGCGCAGCCGGTGCAGCTCGGCGGCGTAGACGTCCTCCAGCCGCGGGGCCGGGACGTCGCCGACCCGCCGGCCGGCCCGGTCGGCCGACCGGCGGTCGGCGACGTAGGGGACGGCGGCGGTCGCGGCGTCGGCGCGCAGCACCGACGTCGGGACGTCGGGCTCGGCGCCGACGCGGGCGAGCACGGGGCGCTGCACCCGGGTCGGGGCCTCCCGGACCACCCGGCCGGCGCCGGCCGAGCGGTCCCAGGCGACCGCGCGGGCCGCGGAGTCCCCGCGCAGCACGGCTCCCTCAGGCGATGAGGTCATCGTCGCCTCCCCGGTCGATGGTGATCTGGCCGGACTCCTCCATGGTCCGCAGGACCGCGACCACCCGGGCCTGGGCCTCGCCGACCGTGGCCGCGCGGACCGGGCCGAGCAGCTCGATCTCGTCGGTGAGGTCGAGCGCGGCGCGCTCGGAGAGGTTCCGCATGACCTTGTCGCGGACGTCGTCCCGCACGCCCTTGAGCGCGGCGGCCAGGTCGGCGGGGGAGACCTCGCGGAGCACCAGCTGCATGGACCGGTCGTCGACGATGACGATGTCCTCGAAGACGAACATCTGCGAGCGCACCCGCTCGGCCAGCTCCGGGTCGTTGGTGGCCAGGGCCTCCAGGATCGACTTCTCGGTCGGCCGCGACGCCCGGTTGATGATCTCGACCAGGGTCTCCACGCCACCGGCGGCGGGCAGCTCCGGCGAGGACAGCAGCGAGCCCATGCGGCGCCCGATCTCGTCCTCGACGAGCCGCACGACCTCGGGGGTGGTGCGGTCCATCATCGCGATCCGCAGCGCGACGTCGGCCTGCCGCGCGGGGTCCAGCCGGCTCATCAGCTCCGCCGACTGCGGGGCGGGCAGGTGGGCCAGCACCAGCGCGATGATCTGCGGGTGCTCCTCGCGCACGAAGGACAGCAGCTGCCGGGTGTCGGCGTTGCGCAGCGAGGTGAACGGCGGCTCCTCGTAGACGCTCTGCAGCCGGCCGAGGACGGCCTCGGCCTCGGCGTCGCCCAGGCCGGCGGTCAGGGCCTGGCGGGCGAACTCGAGACCGCCGGCGCCGACCGACGGCGCGTGCAGCATCCGGTCGTGGAACTCGAACAGGACGTCGTCGATGTCGCCCGGGTCCACGCTCTTGAGCCGCATCAGCTCACCGGTGAGGGCGTCGATCTCCTCGGGGGTCAGCTGGGCCATGACGGCCCCCGCTTCCTCCCGGGTCATCTGCGCAAGGAACAGGGCAGCCTTGCGGAGGCCGGAGAGGTCGCGTCGGGGCAGGCGGACGGGAGCCCGGTCGGGGTCGCCCCCGGGCTCCAGGCCCACCATCTGCTCGACGGACGCCAGGGTCATGTCCGGCTCTCGGCCAACCAGCCGCGCAGGGTCGACGCGACGGCGTCGGGCTGCGACTCGATCATGTTGGTGATCTCACCGCGCAGGCGCTGGCGCTCCATGGCCTCCACGGCCGCCGCGGTGCGCGAGTGCAGGCCGGCGTCGCGGGTGCTGGCCACCTGCAGCGCGTCGAGGTCGTCGTAGTCGCCGTCCAGCTCCTCGTAGTCCTCGTCGAGGTCGCCCTTCTTCTTCCGGTTCTTCAGCCACACGAGCAGCAGGACCAGGAGCAGACCGCCGACGATGGCGCCGGTCTTGACCATCGACCACATCTGCTCGCTGGCGGCGGCGGCGTCGGCCGCGGCGATGCCGGCCTGCGCGGCGTCGGCGGCGGCGGTGCTGAAGGCCATCGAGGACACCGTGATGGCGTCGCCGCGGGCGGGGTCCAGCGAGACGGCCTGGCTGACCAGGTCCTGGATCGTGCCGTTGGGGACGGTGCTGCCGCCGGCGGTGTTCAGGGCCACCGCGACGGTGAGCCGCTCGACCTGGCCGGGGGTGGAGACGGTGTTGGTGACGGTGGTGTTGATCGGGTTGTTGACCGTCGTGGAGTTCTTGTCGTAGTTCCCGTCGCCGCCGGTCGTGCCGCCGGTGGTGCCGTCGGTGCCGAGCACGCCGCTGACGCCCGAGCCGCTGCCGGTGTAGGTCTCCGACGTCGTCGCCTCCGACGTCGCCGGGATCTGCGTGGGGTAGCTGTAGGTGGTCGCGGTGCTCTGGCTCTGGTCGAAGTTCATCGTCGCGGCGACCGTGACGATGGAGTTGCCCGGGCCCAGCACGCGGTCGAGCAGGTTCTGCGCGTTGGCCTGCAGCGTGTTCTGGAAGGTCGACGTGGCGTCGGACTGGCTGCTCGAACCGCCCACGCCGCCGGCCGCGGACAGCAGCTGGCCGTCGGTGTCGGTGACGGTGACGTCGGCGGGCTTCATGCCGGAGACGGAGCCGGCGACCAGGTTGATGATGGACTGCACCTGCTCGCCGGACAGGTCGGTGCCCGGGGTGAGGTCCAGCAGCACCGAGGCGGTCGGGTTGCTCGTGTCGGTCACGAACACCTCCTCCTTGGGCATCGCGATGTGCACGGCGGCGGTCTTCACGCCGTTCATCGACTCGAGGGTGTTGTTCAGCTCGCCCTCGAGCGCCCGCTGGTAGGTGGTCTGCTGCTCGAACTCGCTGGTGGTGATGCCCTGCTGGTCCAGCAGCGCGTAGCCCGAGTCGCTGCCGGCCTGCGGGGTCAGGCCCTTGCCGGCCATCGACAGGCGCAGGCTGTACACCTGGTCCTTGGGCACCAGGATCGTGTCGGTGCCCTGCAGCTGGTAGGAGACGCCCTCGGTGTCCAGCTCGTCGCGGATGGCGGAGGCGTCGCTGGCCGACAGGTTGGAGAACAGCGGCTCGTAGGTCGGCGTGGTCACCCAGCGCACGAAGAAGAACGAGCCGAGCGCGAGGCCCAGCACCAGGACGGCGGCGATGGCCTTCTGCTGGAAGGTCATCGTGGCCAGCGTCGTGCGCACCCGGTCCAGCGGGCCGGCAAGAACGGCGGGCATCAGACCGGCATCCTCATGATCTCGTTGAAGGCCTCGACGGCCTTGTTCTTGATGGTGACGACGGCGGTCGTGGCGAGCTTGGCCTCGTTCGCCGCGATCATGTAGTCGTGGACGTCCTGCAGGTCGCCGGTGGCGGCCTGCTGCGCGTAGGTATCGGCAGTGCTCTGCAGGCCCTGCAGCTGCCCGATGGAGGAGGACAGCAGGTCGGCGAAGGAGCTGCCGTCGGCGGTCCGCGGCACGGCGGTGGTGCCGGTCGACCCGGCCACCCCGGCGCTGCCGGCGGTGTACACGCCGTTGGTCAGCATCCCGGCGATGTCGCCCGACGCCACGCTGTTGCTGACGCCGTTGTTGTAGTAGCCGGAGCTGACACCGACGCCGGTGCCGGTGGTGAGCGCGAGCGGGTTGACGGTCACAGGTTCTTCCCGAGCGAGAGGGCCGCCTGGTAGGCGTCGGTGGCGCGCGAGATCGCGCTGATGTTGGCCTGGTAGCCGCGCTGGGCGATGAGCAGGTTGGTCATCTGCGTGCCCAGGTCGATGTCGGGCATCCGCACGTAGCCCTCGTCGTCGGCCAGCGGGTTGTCGGGGGAGTAGACGAGCTTGCCCTCGCCGCTGCCGAAGGCCGCGCCGGCGACCCGGACGCCGCCGGTGCCCGAGCCGTAGTCGACGGCCTGGGCGACGATGAACCGCTCCTTGAAGGCCTCCTGGCCCGGGGCGGCTGCGGTGTTGATGTTGGCGATGTTGTCCGAGACCGCGTCCAGGTACTTGCGGTGCAGCGTCATGCCGGAGCCCGAGATCCGCAGGGCGTCGAAGGTGCTCATCACTGCGTCCGCATCGCGGCGCTGAGGAGGTCGTACTTGCCGTTGAGGGCCTGCAGCGCCAGCTGGTAGCGCAGGCCGGTCTCGGTGGCGATGACGGTCTCGGAGTCCAGGTCGACGTTGTTGCCGTCGGTCCGGGTGGCGGCCAGGGAGCGGTGCACCGAGCCGCCGCTGATGGCGGGGGTGGACCCGTCGGCGAGCTCGGAGCGCAGCGAGGACTCGAAGTCGGTCCGGCCGGCGAGGAAGCCGGGGGTGTTGACGTTCGCGATGTTGTCGTTGCTGACCCGCTGCCGCTGCGCGAGGCCGGTGAGGGCCGCGTGCAACGCCGTCATCGTGGTGTCGGAGATGCCGATCACCGGATGCCCGTCCGCTCCATGTCACTACCTCCGCGGTGCTCGCGCGGACCCTCGGGAAGGCAGGTCCGTCGCGTGCAACGGTCATCGGCAGTCCGCGGGCCCGTCGTGACCATCGTGGCCGTGGCGACGTGTGTGACGAACGGGGCGGCTCGTGCGGAGGGGGGAGGTGGGGTGGTGCCAGGAGTATCGACACCTGCGGGTCGATGTTGAGTCGTGCCAGCTCATCGGCCTGGTGAACGCAAGAACCCCCAGTCCGGCGGGTGCCGAGCTGGGGGCTCCTGTGCAGATCTGCTGTGCGGTCCTCAGACCGGTCGGTCGATGAACGAGGAGACCGGGCGGCTCGGGGACTGCGACATGCGGGCCGCCAGGTCGCGCTGGCGGCGGGACTGGGTGATGCCCTCGACGAGCGCCTCGGCGACCGCCAGCTGGTGCTGCAGCAGCCGCGCCGCCCGCTCGCGCAGGTCGTCGGGCAGCGGGCCCAGACCGCTCGGGGGCACCCAGTCGGTGGAGCGGCGTCCCCAGGCGGCGATCTCGTCGGGCGAGGCACCCGCCAGGGTGCGCTCGGCGGACCGGGCGTCGTCCTCGAGGTCGTCGAGGGCCTCGGCCCACGTGCGCGGCGGGACGTCGGACCGGCGCCGGCGGTCGCCGGGCTGGTCGTCGGCCCGGTTGGCCGGGGTCGCGGGCCAGGGGTCGCTCGCGCGGATGGCCCGCAGGCCGGGCAGCGTCACGGCGGGGTCATCCCGCGCTCTGGCCGCCGAGGATCGCCGCGGCCTCGGCCCAGGCGTCCCGCAGCGGCTCGACGACGGTGCGGCAGTCGGCCACCCGGCGGGCGTCGCCCTTGACGTTGGCCAGCACCATCTCGCTGTACAGCCAGGTGTAGAGCGAGCTCAGCGCGCCCGCGCCCTCCCACACCTCGGGGTTCAGCGTGCTGTGCAGCTCGAGCACGATGTCCTGGGCGTGCATCAGCTGCGCGCTGGCCTCGATGCGGTCGCCCTCGCCCAGGGCCGCCTCGGCGCGCACCAGGTCGAGTGCGAGCCGGTCGTAGAGCATGACGAGCAGCCGCTGGGGGGAGGCGGTCTCGACGGCGGAGGACTGGTAGCGGGAGCGCAGCGCGGCGGTCATTCGGGTTCTCCTGGGCGACGGGGGAGCGGGGGCGTCAGGACGACTTGTTCGGGTTGTACAGCTGGCCGATCTGCGAGCTCAGCCAGGACGACTGGTTCTTGATCGTGTTGAGGGACGTCTCGAGCGTGGCGAACTGCTTGGTGAGGGTCGCCTGCCGCGCGGCGAGCCGGATGTCGAAGGCGTCGATGCGGTCCTGCAGGGAGTCGGCGAGGCTGTCCCGGCCCTGGGCGAGCTGGACCAGCGTCCCGGTGGAGGAGTCGCTGGCCGCCTTCGCCACCGCGGCGAGCTTGCCGGCGATGCCGTCCACCGCCGGGGTGGTGACGCCGTTGGTGGTCGAGGCGGTCGTGCCGGACAGGATCGCGGTGACCGTGGCCGGGTCGCTGGCCAGCTTGGCCGCGAACACCGACGCGTCGAAGGCGATCGTGCCGTCCTTGTTCAGCTGCAGGCCGATGGTCGCGGCGCTCTTGCCGCCGATGGCCGAGGACACCGCGGTGAGCACCTGGGAGGACAGCTGGGTCAGGGCCTGGTCGCCCTGCAGCGTCGCGACGGTCGCGCCGGCGGCCGACGTGGTGTAGCCCTTGATCAGGCCCAGGGCGCCGTTGACGGCCTCCACCAGGGTCTTGACCTTGGCAGTGGTGGCTGCGGCGTCGGCGCCCACGGTGATGGTGGTCGGCTCGAAGGCGCTGGGGTCGGCCTTCGACACGGTCCACGAGACGCCCGGGAGGACGTCCTTGAAGGTGTTGGTCGAGGACGACACCTGGCGCCCGGTGCCCTCGAGGCTGATGACCGCGTTGCGCCCGGCGCGGCTGAGCTCGAAGCCGCTCTCCGCCGTGGAGGCGTCCTCGTCGGCGCCCTGGAGCGTGCGCGCACCGGCGGTGCCGGTCCCGTCGCTGGTGACCTGGAGCCGGAACTCGGTGGGGCCGAGCTGGACGATCGTGGCGTGCACGCCGTAGCCGGCACCGTTGATGGCGGCGACCGCGTCGGAGAGGGTGGCGTCGGCCGGCAGCGCGATCTGGCCGACGGTGGCGCCGGAGCTGTCGAGCACCTTGATCGGCCACGCCGGCTTGGGCTGGCTGGTGACCGGGTCGGAGGCCGACGTCCAGCTGCTGGAGCTGAGCACCTGCTTGCTGGCGGCGGTCTGCTCGACCCGGAAGCTCAGCGAGGCCCCGTCGAGGGCGGCCGAGGTCGCGGTGGCGGTCACCGCGGTGTTCGTGCTGGAGGCGGTGCGGGCGGCGGCGAGGCCGGTGCCCGTCAGGGCCTCGGCCGCGCTGCGGATCGCGTCGAAGCGGGTGTTGACCGCCCGGTAGGCGGTGCCCTTGGCCTGCGCCGCGGACAGCTGCGTCTTCAGCAGGTCCTGCGGCTTGGCCTCGATCTTCATCAGGTTGCTGATGATCGATGTCGTGTCCAGGCCGGAGGCCAGCCCGTCGATCCCCATGGTCACCATCGCGCCGGTCCTCCTCTTGAACGGGTCGTGGTCGGGTGCTGCTCCCTCTACATCGGCTGCCGCGGCGCCGTGTTGAGCCGACGGCCGGTTCCCACCCGTGCGGGTGACCCGGGAACAGCAGTGAGGGGGGTGGCCGGGTGGCCACCCCCCTCACCGGGAGTGCAGTGGTGCGGGTCTACCCCGCCTCAGCTCACTGGAGGAGCTTGAGGACCGACTGGGCGGACTGGTTGGCCTGGGCCAGCATGGAGGTGCCGGCCTGGACCAGGATCTGGTTCTTGCTGAACTCGGTCATCTCCGAGGCCATGTCGACGTCGACGATGCGCGAGTTCGAGGCGGTCAGGTTCTCCACGGCGATGTTCAGGTTGGCCGTGGTCTGCTCGAGCCGGTTCTGGATGGCACCCAGGTTGGCCCGCGTGGTGGACACCGTCTTGATGGCCGCGTCGATCGTGGCCAGCGCAGCGGTGCCGCCGTCGCTGCCGGGGGTGGCGTCGGCGGTGAGACCGCCGAAGTAGCCGGTGCCGCCGACGGTGGTCATGCCGGTCGGCCCCGCGATGGTGACGCCACCGAAGGAGTCGATCTTGCCGCTGATCGGCGAGCCGTTCAGCTGCTTGTCCAGCTGGCTCTGGATGAGCGACTGGTTCTTGGCGGCGTCGGTCGACTTGCCGCCGGTGGACCAGCCGGTCAGGTCCAGGGTGTAGGTGTTGCCGCCGTAGGTGATCGTCGACGCCGTGGCGGCGGACGCGGCGAGGTCCACCGTGCCCGGGCCGTCGGAGTAGCTGGCGCCACCGGTGGTGACGTCGACGCCGTTCACGCCCAGGCCGGCAGCGCTCATCGCGGTGCCGATGGTGACGGTGATCTTGTCCGAGGCGGTGGCGTTGGCGCCGACCTGGAACTGGCCGCTGTAGCTGCCGTCCAGCAGGGCCTTGCCGTTGAACTTCGTGGTGTTGGCGATGCGGTCCAGCTCGGCCTTCAGCTGGGTCACCTCGGACTGGATGTTGCCCTTGGCGTCGCTCGACAGACCACCGGTGTTGGCGGCCTGCACGGACAGGTCGCGCATGCGCTGCAGGATGCTGGTCGTGGTGGCCAGCGCGCCTTCAGCGGTCTGCACGACGCTGACGCCGTCCTGGGTGTTGCGGACGGCGACCTTGAGGCCACCGATCTGGGACTTCATGCCCTCGGAGATGGCCAGACCCGCAGCGTCGTCCGCAGCGCGGTTGATGCGGAAACCGGAGGACAGCTTCTCGAGCGACTTGCTCATCGCCGAGTCGTTGACCGACAGGTTGCGGTAGGCGTTCATCGCCGCGGTGTTGGTGTTGATGCGCATGCCCATGGTGATCCTCCTGGATGTGGGGCGGTGCTGGGGTTCCCCGCTGCATCCGTGCTGCGGGTGGTACGGGGGTGTCTACGGCTGCTCGGGGGTCGGACTTGAGCCGAACCGGCGAGGAATTCGCCGAAGGGGTCAGGCCGGCTGGCCGAAGGCCCGGCGGACCGCCGCGGGGGTGCGCGGGGGCGGCGGGTACAGCGCCCGGGAGGCGACCGGGCGCGCTCGCTCGCCGGTGCGCTGCAGCACCTGGGCGACGTAGCCGGCCTGCTGGGTCCGCGCCCGGACGCCGCCCGCGGCGACCACCGGCCGCTCCTCCCACGCCTCGCTCATCGCGGCGTGCAGCAGCACCAGGGCCCGCGCACGCATCTGCGAGACCCGGGAGAGGGTGACCCCGAGGTCGACCGCGATGTCGGTCAGGGATTCATCACCGAAGAAACTGCGCTCGACCACCTCGCCGAGGCGGTCGGGCAGCGCAGCCATCGCCTCGTGCAGGTGACGGGCCCGCTCGCGCTTGACCATCGCCCGCTCGGGGGAGTCGCCGGTGGCCGGGACGTCGAAGGTCCCGCCGTCGTCGCCCGTGGTGGCGTCGATGCTGACCATCACCGCGCGGTGCACGTCGACCTGCAGGGCCGACAGCTCGGTGGGGGAGACGTCGAGCTCGGCGGCGAGCTCGGCCCGCGTGGGCGGACGGCCCAGCCGTGCGGCGAGGGCGTCGGCGGCGGCGTCGGACCGGCGGGCGGCGGCGCGCACCGACCTGCTGGCCCAGTCGCCCGAGCGCAGCTCGTCGAGCACGGCCCCCTGGAGGCGGGGGAGGGCGTAGGTCGCGAACGTGGCGCCGGCGCCGGCGTCGAACCGGCGGGCCACCTCCACGAGGGCGACCTGGGCGCAGGAGAGGAGGTCCTCCCTGCTGACGTGCGCGGGCAGCGAGATCCGGGCCGCGACCGCGTTCACCGCGTACTGCGCGAGCGCGAGGTGCTCGGTCACCAGCGCGTCGACCGAGGAGGTCGACGTCGTCCGGGCCGGCCGGGACGGGCCCGCCTGGGGAGGCGACGGGCGAGACGGGTTCACGACCCCTATCTCGGCGCACCACGAGTCACATCTGACCCCCCTCGGCAACTCCTGCACCGAACTTGAGCACTCGGCTTGACCGTCGTCGGGATGTGCCGAAGACAGCCCCCGAGACCGGTGGGCACGCACCGCCGGCACCGCACTGCACGGAACCGACGACGAGAGGAGCCACGGTGGACTTCCAGCACCTGTCGACCCTGCTCTGGCGCGAGCAGGAGCTCCTGGACCTGCTGCTGTTCAAGGCGGAGGAGAAGCAGTACCTCATCGTCTCGGGCAAGAACCGGTGGCTGCCGCGGATCGCCCACGAGATCGAGGTGGTGCTGGACCAGCTGCGCACCCTCGAGGTCGAGCGGGCCGCGGTCGCCGAGACCATCGCCTCCCAGCTGGGCCTGCCGGCCAACCCGTCGCTGCGCACCCTGGCCGAGGCGGCCGGCGCGCCGTGGGACGACCTGCTGCTCAAGCACCACGAGACCCTGCTGGTCCTCGTGAGCGAGCTGCGCGGGCTCTCCGACGCCAACCGCGAGCTGATCGCCAGCGGCCTGGCCGCCATCGACGAGGCGCTGCTGTCCGTGCGCCCCGACCAGGTCCGCACCTACTCGGCCACCGGTCGCGCCCAGGCCGGCGCGTCCCGCTCGGTCAGCCTGGACGGTGCGCTGTGAGCGGCTTCTCCTCCCTCACCGTGGCCTCGCGGGCGCTCGCCGCCCAGCAGCGGGCCATCGACGTCACCGGCCAGAACGTCGCCAACGCCAACACCGTCGGCTACACCCGGCAGCGGGTGGAGATGCAGTCGCTGGCCAGCGCGTCGGCCTACGGCCTGCAGTCCCGCGAGGACAGCCCGGGCAACGGCGTCACCGCGGACAGGGTCATCCGGGTCCGCGACGCCTTCCTCGAGCGGCGCGCCCAGCAGCAGGCCGGCCTGAGCAGCCAGGCCGCCACCACGGCCGCGACCTACGACCAGCTGGAGACCACGTTCGGCGAGCCGGGCGACACCGGCATCCAGAGCCTGCTCACCAAGACCTCGGCGGCGTGGAGCCAGTTGTCCACCCGACCCACCGACACGTCCTCCCGCATCGCCGTCCTCGCCTCCGCCGACGCGCTGACCAAGGGCCTGCGGACGGCGAGCGCGGCCATCGACGCGCAGTGGACCAACACCCGGCTCGAGGCCACCGACGTGGTGGACGAGGCCAACGCCACGCTGGCCTCGATCGCGCAGCTGAACAGGACCATCCAGGAGTCCCAGGGCAACGGGAACCCGGCCAACGAGCTGCAGGACCAGCGCGACGGCCTGGTGGCCCTGCTGTCCAAGAGCCTGGGCGCCACCGCCGTGGAGTCCGACAACGGCATGGTCGACGTCGTCGTCGACGGCAACGTCCTGGTCAGCGGCGCCGGCGCGTCGAAGCTCGCGCTGACCGGCGGCACCGACCCGTTGACCATGGGCACCAGCCCGGTCCGGCTGGCCGTCGCCCCGGGTGGCTCGGTCCTGCAGCCCGGCGGCTCCGTCGGCGGTCAGCTCGACGCCCTCAACACGGTCCTGCCGGGCTACCAGACCAAGCTCGACGCCGTCGCGTCGAAGCTGCTCGCGGTCAACGGCGTGCTGGCGACCGGCTACGACCAGAACGGCCAGTCCGGGGCCACGTCGCCGCTGTACAGCGGGTCCTCCGCGCGGACCATCGGCGTCGTCCTGACCGACCCGGCCAAGCTCGCCGCGGCCGCCAACGGCCCGCAGGGCACCGACGCCTCCGCCGACGGCGGGGTCGCCGACGCGATCGCCGACCTGGGCAAGCAGCCCGGCGGCCCCGACGCCACCTACCGGGACATGATCACCGCCCTCGGCATCGCCTCGCGCGGCGCCACCGGTGCGGCTGCCACCGCCAGCACCGTCCTCGGCCAGGTCGACCAGGCCCGGCTGTCGGTCAGCGGCGTCTCCCTCGACGAGGAGATGACCAACCTGCTGGTGTTCAAGCAGTCCTACGCCGCGGCCGCCCGTGTGGTGACCGCCCTCGACGAGATGCTCGACGTCCTGATCAACAAGACCGGCCTGGTCGGAAGGTGACCTGATGCGCATCACCCAGCGGACCCTCGCGGACAACAACATCCGCAACATGGGGACCAACCTCGCCGCCGTCGCCAAGCTCAACGACCAGATCACCTCCGGCAAGGCCATCACCAAGCCGTCGGACAACCCCAGCGGCACCGCCACCGCGATGCGGACCCGGACCGACCTGGCCGCCAACGACCAGTACAGCGCCAACATCACGCAGGCCGGCACCACGCTGGCCGCCGCCGACGGCGCGCTGTCCTCGATGGGCGACATGCTGCGCCGGGTGCGCGACCTGACCACCCAGGCCGCGAGCACCGGGTCGCAGAGCCCCGAGTCGCTCAAGGCCCTGTCCATCGAGGTGGCCGGCCTGCGCGACGGCCTGCTGGCCATGGCCAACCGGACCGTCGACGGCCGGCCGGTCTTCGGCGGGGCGACCTCGACGTCCCAGGCCTACGACACCACGACCGGCGCGTTCACCGGCCGGTCCGGTGTCGCCCTGGACGTGCGGGTGTCCTCGACCGAGACCGTCCGCACCGACGTCGACGGCCCGTCGGCCTTCGGCCCCGCGGGGGACGACGTCTTCGCGCTCGTGCAGCGGATCGCCGGCGAGATGACCGCGACCCCCACGGGTGACCTGACCGCCTCGATCGGCGACGTCGACACGGCGCTGCGCCGGATGACGGCCGCGCGCACCGAGGTCGGTGTGCGGGTGAACCGGCTGGACACGGTCAAGTCGGTGAACGCCGACGTGGCCCTGTCCCTGGGCTCGCAGCTCGGCGACGTGGAGAACATCGACACGGCGAAGGCCTACCTCGAGCTCAAGCTCCGGCAGAACGCCTACGACGCGGCGCTCACGGTCAGCTCGCAGTCGATCCAGAACTCGCTGGTGGACTTCATCCGCTGACCCACCGGGCACGCCTGCCCCACCCGCACCACGGCCGGTGCGTGTCGGGTTGCGCGACTGCCGATCATGATGCCGGGTCCCCGGCCCGCGACGGCAGGACGCCGCCGCACCCACCGACACCCATGGAGGGGTACTGGTGCTCACGCTCACCCGCACGATCGGCGAGACCATCCGCATCGGCGACGACATCGAGGTGCACGTCGTCGAGGTCCGCGGCAACACCGTCCGGCTCGGCTTCAAGGCCCCCCGCGAGGTGTCCATCCACCGCGAGGAGGTCTACGAGCAGATCGCTGCCGCCCGCCGGCTGGCCGTCCGCGTGGCCGCCGACGCGGTGGGCGCGCTGACCGCTGCCCTGGGTGGGACGAGGGGGTCCGCAGCTGGCACACAGCCCGCCGTGGCGGCCGGCGACACGGCGGCTCGTTCCTCGGCATGATCTGCCCACGAATCCGTCGGTAGTTGGGCGACACGAACCTCGTTTCGGCTCAAGTCGGACCCCCCGGTGCGCAATCCTTTCCCCCAAGCACGTGACAGGGGGCAATCAAGATGCGACACAGCGCGACCGACACCACGGACACCGTCGACCTCGACCGGACCGCCGGCTCGACCTCGACCGGCCCGGTCCTGCTCGCGGCACCGGCTGCGGCCGACCGCGACGCCGACCGCGGCCTGACCGACGAGGCGGCCGACCACCTCGTGGTCCACGTGCAGCTGCGCCCCCGCCGGGCGGCTGCGCGCAAGTGCCTGACCGCGCTGGCCCAGCTCGCCACCGAGCACACCGGCGTGCCGGTCAGCCTCGCCGGGCTGAGCAAGGACGACCGCGTCCTGCGCATCACCGTCGCCGTCGACCTCGGCCCGCGCCTGGAGGTCGCCCGGTTCAGCCCGGCCGCCCAGGCCGCCTACGGCTTCGTCTCGGACCTGTTCACGGTCCTCTACGACCACATGCCGGTCTACGCGACCGAGCCCACCGCCGAGGAGAGCGCCGTCGTCGCGCCGTTCCTGCGGGCCGGTGACCGACCGCTGACCGCCGAGCCGGTCTGGCAGTCCGAGGTGCTGGGCGCCGTCAGCGCCTGAGCGCCACCCGCACGTCCCAGCACGACCTCGCAGCTCGTCCTCGACCGAGACGCGATCCCGCAGCCCGCCGGTCCACCCGTGGGTTGTCTTCCCCCGAGATCCGACCCGACGACAGGAGTCACCCGGTGTCCGAGCCGCTCCGCAGGTCCACCGCCCCGCTCGTCTTCGGGGGCATCACCGAGGACGAGGCCTGGGCGAGCACGCCCATCACGCTGCGCGACCGGGTGCACTTCCGCACCGAGCGCGAGCTGCCCATGGCCGAGTTCCGGGCCGCCCTGCCCGAGGCGGTCACCGTGACCCTCGACGAGGGCGAGGGGCTCTACCGGGTCGACGGCGACGCCGGCCAGGCCGCCGAGCTGTCGGCGCTGGTGAAGACCTGGTGCGCCGTCCACGGCTACCGCACCGTCGGCCTGCGGGCCGAGAGCGGGGTGCGGCGGAGGGCGCCCCGCGACCTGCCCCCGCAGTTCCTGGCCGACCTGTGCCGGCACTACGGGCCGGTCAGCCTCAAGCGGCTGCAGCGGAACATGAGCACGATCCGGCTGCACATCCCCGACAACGACGACGTCGTGCAGCAGGTCAGCGAGTGGGTGCTCAAGGCCGTCGCGCAGTACGACGAGACCAAGGGCGTCCCCTTCGGCGCGTTCCTGGCGACCCAGCTGTCCAAGTGGGTGCACGACCTCGGGCGGGCCGCCTTCGGGCGCACCGCGACCGACACCGAGAACAAGCAGCAGAAGGCGATCGCGGCGTTCGTCGCCGAGCACCGGCGCCGTCCGACCGAGCGCGAGCTCGCCGAGCTGCTGGGCCAGAGCGTCGCGGTGCTGCGCAAGAACGCCCAGTCGGTCGCCACGCTCAACGGGCTACGCAACCTGCAGTCCCTCGACGGCGTCCCCGACGGCGCGGACCACCTGCTGCCCGACACCGCGCAGGCCCCCGACGAGATCCTCGGCGAGGCCGAGCAGACGCTGCTCTCGCACGCCCTGACCGCGGCCTGCGCACCCGACGTCACCGCCCGGCCCGACCAGCGCGCGGGCCAGCCCAACGTGCTGGGCTGGGTGACCTGGTACCTGACCACCTGGGGCGGGCAGACCAAGACCCAGCTGTCGGCCGACCTCGGCACCTCCGTGCGCAACATGAACGTGCACGCCGACCGGGCCGAGCGGGTGCTCAAGGACCGCCTGCTCGAACTGGCCGGCTGACTCGGATGGATGAGTGCGCACTCCTGCCGATAGATGAGGTCAGTGGGACGGGAGAGCCGTACGGGACCGTCCTGGGACGCAAGGGGAGCGTGTCGGCGATGTCGATGGTCTACGAGCAGTCGACCCGTGTGGTCCTCGTGCCGCACTGGCTCTCGGCCGCCGATCGCGACGCGCTGGCGACCAGCCTCGAGGAGGCGCTGACCCGCGCCGACCTGCCCGCGACCACCGCCGACCGGCTGGTCGACGTGCTCACCGAGCTGCACGTGGCCCGCGCCCGCGACGTGGTCTGGCCGTCCTCGACCGCCCGGGTCCGCCTGGTCACCGGGTGGGACCCCGACACCCTGCCGGTGCGGCTGTCGGCCATGGAGCTGGCCTGCACCCTCAGCCTGCCCGAGCTCACGCCCCCGGTGCGCGCCGCGCTCACCGGTGGCCGCTCCCTCTGACCCGTCCGCCGTGCCCGCCCTCGGCTCACCGCTGCGCCTGCTGACCCGGCTGGACCGCCGCACCTGCGACCTCGACGACCTGGTCGCCGCGGCCACCCGGCTCGCCGCGACCGGCGTGCCCGGCCTGTGCCTGCAGGTCGAGGACGACGTCCGCCGTCCGGCCCTGCTCGTCGAGGAGGACGAGCGCCTCTGGCGCGTCGACCTCGCCGACCTGGCCGACGAGCTGCCCTCGACCGGGGCCGACCTCGGGCCCGCCGGTCTGGACCGGGCCCTGCGCGAGCACCTGACCCGGCGACCGGCCACCGATGCCGAGGCCGCCCGCCGCGGCGTCGCCGTCCTCGCCTGGGCCGGCCCCGCCGGCGACGACCTCGCCTGGCAGGTCGCCGTCGCCCGCGGTGACCGGCTCGTCGGCTGGGCACCGCACCCCTTCACCTCCGCCCTGGACGTGCTCGCCGTCCGCGAGGCCGCCCGCGCCCGCGCGGCCGACGTCGTGGTCCGCTGCACCGTCGAGGGGCCGGTGCTCCTGCTGGACGCCGACGCGCCGCTGCTGGCCACCGCGGCCCTCGCCGCGCCCGAGCAGGTCGTGGCCCGCTCCGCCGAGCTCGGCCTGCTGCTGGCCGACGGCAGCGTCGTGGTGACCCCCGGCCGGCCCGTCGCCTGGGCGCCCCGCGCCGTGGCCGCCCGCCTGGCCGGCGAGGGCGTGGAGCCCTGCGTCCTGCTGCCGTGGCGGGAGCTCGCCGACCTCCCCTGGGTCTGATCCCCGCTGCGGACCGCCGGGAGGGTCAGTCGGCCAGGTGGCCGAACTCCCAGTGCCAGGGCTCGGGGTTGCTGCCCGTGGCCTGTGCCCAGTCGGGGTGCACCCAGCCCAGGTGGCCGGCGTAGGTGACCATCCAGTCGTGCTGCGGGGTGCCGAACACGTTCACCCCGCCGCACAGGTCCACGGCCAGGCCCCACCCGTGGTTGGACGTGCCGGGCACCGCGGTGATCCGCGGCTTGCGGGTGTGCGCGTCGAGCTGCGCGGCGTAGGAGCGGTAGGAGTCGGTGATGCACAGTGGCGTCCCGAACGCCTGCTGGAAGGCCCGGTCCAGCGCGGTGTAGGCCGCGGCCGCGTCGCAGCGCAGCAGCTGCCCGCCGCCCACCGGGCACAGCACCGACACCGGGATGCGGCCGTTGGACCAGCCACCCCAGGCCGGGTCGACCGGTGCCCCGGCCACGGTGGCCGCGGTCGGCAGCGCCCCGCAGGTGGCCACCAGCGAGCCGGTCCCGGGAGGGGCTGCGTTGGGCGCGTCGACGGGCAGGGACGTGCGGACGGCGGTCGCGCCCTCGGGCAGCCCGGCCACGATGACCTGCGCCTGCCGGGCCGAGGCGGTGACCACCTGGCCGTCGCCGACGTAGACGCCGACGTCGTCGAGGCCCAGCAGGGGGTCGATGCCGAAGACGAGGTCGCCGGCCTGCAGCTGCCCGGTCGGGACGACGGTGCCGGCCGACCACTGGTCGACCAGGCCCGTGCCCAGCGCGGTGCCGGCGGAGGTCCACACGGCCGCGGTCAGGCCGCCGCAGTCCATCCCGGCGGCGGTGCTGCCGCCGGGGGAGTAGGGGGTGCCCAGCTGGGCGAACGCGAAGCTGACGGCGGCGGCCGCCTCGGCCGACGGCACGGGCACCACGGCCCCGTCGACGACCCCGACCGCGGCACCGGGGACCGGTGCCCCGGCGGCGTCGCGGGCCGGGCTCAGGCCCCCGGGCAGGTCGCCGTCGCGCAGCTGCGCCGCCGTCGGCAGGGTGATCCCCGCGGCCGCCAGCGCGCCCAGCCGCGCCTGCCACGCGGTGCGGGCGGCGTCGGCGGTGGCCTGCTGGTCGGCCGAGGTCGGTGCGGCGGGCAGCCCGGCCAGCGCCGCGGTGACCACCGGGGGCACCTGCTCGGCCCGGGCGCGGGCGGCGTCGGTGACGTCGGTGATCCGGCCGTGCGCGGCGTCCAGGACGGCCTGGGCGGCGGTGACCCGGCGCTGCGCGTGCTCGAGCGACCGTTGCGCGTCCTGGGCGGTGCGGGTCAGCCCGGCCAGCCGCTGGTCCGCCCGCTCGGCCAGCACGGCGACCGACCCCGCGACGGCCAGGTCGGTGCCGGCGGGGAAGCCGGCGGCGACGGCGCGGTCGGCGGGGGTGCCCCGGTACAGGTCGCCGGCGCCGGACCCCACCGCGGCGCGGGCGGCGGCCAGTGCGGCCTGGGCGGTGGCGAGGTCGGCCTGCGCGGTCGTCAGGTCGGTGATGGCGGCGGTGACGCCGGCGCGGGCGGCCTGCAGGTCCGTGGTGGTGGCGGTCAGCTGGTCACGGAGCTGGGCGGCCTGTGCGGCCAGGTCGAGCGGGGCGGAGGCGGCTGCGGGGGTGGCCGGCTGCACGCCCGACACGACGACGGCGCCCACGAGGACGACGAGCAGCACGCTGGTCACCGCGCCGGCCCGGTGGGTCCAGCGGGTCAGGGCGGCCCGGCGGCGGGCCCGGGCGGCGGCCTTGCGCGCCGCAGCCGCCTCCGCGCGCGCGGTCAGCGCCCGGCGGCGGGTGGCCGCCCGCGCGCGCGCGAGCTCCTGCGGGGTCCGGGGGACCGGTCGGGTGGCCGGGGAGGTGGACCGGGGGAGGGTCGCGGCGGAGCGCGGCGGCACGGTGCTCCCCCCGGCACCGGGTCGCGCCCGCGCCGGTGGCGGGCCGGGGGTCGACCGGTGTCCACCGAGGGCATCGGGCCACCGGGGGAGCCGGTTGAGGGAGCCGACCCGGACGGGGTGGCCGGCTCACCCCTCCGGGTGACGCGGGGCCCACCAGGCGCCGTGCTCGGCGCGCAGCGGGATGCGGGTGCTGCCGCCGTCCGCGGTGGTCAGCACCAGCTCGACGCCGACGACGGTCCGCCCGTCCGGGTCCGCCAGCCGGTCCCCCGAGGCGAGGGGGACCGGCGGCAGGCGGAAGGTGTCGCCGTCGGGCACGCGGTCAGCGCTGGTCGAGGGGCACGAAGTCGCGCACGGTGGGCCCGGTGTAGACCTGTCGCGGCCGGCCGATCTTGGTGGTCGGGTCCTCGATCATCTCCCGCCACTGCGCGATCCAGCCGGGCAGCCGGCCCAGGGCGAACAGCACGGTGAACATGCGGGTGGGGAAGCCCATCGCCCGGTAGATCAGCCCGGTGTAGAAATCGACGTTCGGGTAGAGCTTCCGCTGCACGAAGTAGTCGTCGGTGAGCGCGACCTCCTCGAGCTGGCGGGCCAGGTCGAGGAGCTCGCTGTTGCCGCCCAGCTTGTCCAGCACGGAGTCGGCCGTGGACTTCACGATCGCCGCGCGCGGGTCGTAGTTCTTGTAGACCCGGTGGCCGAAGCCCATGAGCTTGACGCCGGGCTCCTTGTCCTTGACGCGCTTGACGAACGTGGGGATGTCGCCGCCGTCGCGCTGGATGGCCTCGAGCATCTCCAGGACCGACTGGTTGGCCCCGCCGTGCAGCGGGCCGAACAGCGCGTTGATGCCGGCCGAGACCGAGGCGAAGAGGTTGGCGTGCGAGGAGCCGACCAGCCGGACCGTGGAGGTCGAGCAGTTCTGCTCGTGGTCGGCGTGCAGCACGAACAGCATGTCGAGCGCCTTGACCAGCTCGGGGTCGGCCTCGTAGGGCTCGGCCGGGAGGCCGAAGGTCATCCGGAGGAAGTTCTCGACCAGGCCGAGGGAGTTGTCCGGGTAGAGGAACGGCTGCCCGACGGACTTCTTGTAGGCGTAGGCCGCGATGGTCGGCAGCTTGGCCAGCAGCCGGTAGGTGCTCATCTCGACCTGGGCCTCGTCGAAGGGGTCGAGCGAGTCCTGGTAGAAGGTCGACAGCGCACTGACCGCCGAGGACAGCACCGGCATCGGGTGGGCGTCGCGGGGGAAGCCCTTGAAGAACTGCTTGAGGTCCTCGTGCAGCAGCGTGTGCCGGCGGATCTTGCCGTCGAACTCGGCCAGCTGGGCGGCCGTGGGCAGCTCGCCGTGGATGAGCAGGTAGGAGACCTCGACGAAGCTGGCCTTCCCGGCCAGCTGGTCGATCGGGTACCCGCGGTAGCGCAGGACGCCGGCGTCTCCGTCGATGTAGGTGATCGCCGACGTGCAGGCCGCGGTGTTGACGAACCCGATGTCCAGCGCCACCTGGCCGGTGGTGGCCAGCAGCTTGGACGTGTCGTACCCGTGCGACCCCTCGGTCGCCGCGCGCAGCGGCAGCTCCAGTTCACCCCCCGGGTAGCGCAGGGTGGCCGGACCGGTTACCTCGGTGTCTGCTGTGGCGCTCATCAGGCAGTCACGCTACTGGGTGGGCGGGCCGGATGCGTCGGTGGAACGGTCCGGCGCCGTGCCGGGTGGTCGCCGCGTCGGGGCAGCGGGAGTGGATAGGGTCCGGCTGCAGGCCGGCAGGAGACGTCGGCGCCTTCCCCGGGGGACCCCATGCTGACCGTGCAGGAACTGAACCGCTTCATCGAGGAGCAGTCGGCGGAGGGCGACGTCCAGCGGGTCTGGGAGCGGCTCGGCGAGCAGTTCGAGCAGGCCCGCGCAGACCTGCCCCGCGAGTCCGCGATGCAGCGCCGCGAGGTGTCCTTCCACGACCACGTCAGGCTCCTCGGGTACCTCTGCGCGCTGCTGGGGGACGCGCCCGGCGACCTCGTCGAGATCGGGGTCTGGAAGGGCAAGTCCCTGGCCCTGATGAACGAGGTCGGGCGCCACCGCCGCGTGATCGGCATCGACCCCTTCGTCCTGCCGAAGCAGTTCGAGGAGTTCAGCCACTACCAGCGCAGGCTGCTCCCCGATGCGGAGATCATCCACGGCTTCTCCGAGCTGAGCGCCGAGCACTTCTACGCCCTCGAGCCGCGGGTGGCGTTGCTGCACATCGACGGCGGGCACACCAAGCGCAACGTGCTGCTGGACTACCTGATCTACGCCCCGGCGGTCGTCCCCGGTGGGTTCGTGGTCTTCGACGACTACGCCGACTGGGAGTACTCACCCGAGGTCGGCCCGGCGGTGGACCTGCTGCGTGCCGGCGGCTTCTTCGACGACTTCCACGTGGTCGGGTGCGCCCACGGCTTCGAGAACAGCTACGTGCTCCAGCGGCGGTGAGCCGAACCGGTCAGGCCGCTCCCCGGACCGCGGGCGCGGCGTGCCAGGCGATCGCGGCGCAGATGCGGTCGACGACCTCGCTGTCCATGCTGCCGTGCAGCGGGAGGGCCAGGCACTCGGCCGAGAACCGCCGGGCCACGGGCAGGTGCTCGGCCGACGGGTGACCGGAGAAGGGCTCGATGTCGCTGCACAGCGGGTGGAAGTACCGGCGGCTGATGATGTTGAGCCCGCGGAGCTCGCGGTGCAGCCCGTCCCGGTCGATCCCGGCCGAGCGCGCATCCACCCGGACGACGAGGTACTGGACCGAGGCGCCGTCCCCCGCGATGACGGACACGCCGGGCACGTCCTCGAGTCCGCGCACGTACCGCCGGGCGAGCGCGGACCGGCGGTCGATCTCGTCGTCCACCATGTCGAGCACGCGCAGCCCCATCGCCGCGTGCAGCTCGCTCATCTTGCCGTTCAGCCCGGTACCGGCGACGACGTCCTCGGAGCGGATGCCGAAGTTCCGGTAGTGCGTCAGGCGCTCGTGCAGCCCGGGGTCGTCGGTGACGAGCGCGCCGCCCTCGACCGCGTGGAACAGCTTCGTCGCGTGGAAGCTCAGCATGGTGACGTCGCCCAGCGACCTGGGGCCGGCCGGGAACACCGGAGTGCGGCGGGCGAAGGAGTGCGCGCCGTCGTACACCACCTTCAGGCCGTGCTCGTGGGCCAGCTGGCCGAGGGCCTCGGTGTCGCAGAAGGCCCCGTAGACGTGGGTGCCGACGATCGCCGACGTCGCGGCCGTGATGCGCTCGGCGACCGCCCTCGGGGACAGCGTGCCCGTGCGCGGGTCCACGTCGGCGAAGACCGGCGTCAGCCCCAGCGCGGCGATCGCCTGCACCGTCGCCGGGAAGGTGAAGGGGGTGACGACGACCTCGCCGCGCAGGTCGAGCGCGGCGAGGGCGGCGACGAGGGCCGTGGTGCCGTTGTTCCACAGCGTCACCTCGCCGACCCCGACCCTGCGCTGCACCGCGGCCTGGAGGCGCTCGTGGAACGCCCCCATGTTGGTGAGGATCCCCGACGCCCAGATCTCCTCGAGGTCGGCGACGTAGTCGGCCAGCGGGGGGAGGACCGGCCGGCTGACGTACAGCGGCTCGGCGAGGGCCTGCGGCCGGCTACCCGTCACGAGACCAGCTCGAGACCGCTGTCGACGTGCGCGGGCACCGACGTCCCGAGGAGTGCGCCGACGGGAGCCGCGCCGGCGCGCAGCGCCAGGGGCACGTCGGGGTCGCCGCCGACCACGCCCGCGTCGACCTCGTGCATCCCCACCAGGCAGAGCAGGGCGGCGCGGGCGGCAGGACCCCCGAGGTCGGCGCCGGCCGGCCCGATCAGCCAGGCGGCGCACCGGCCGAGCACCTGGGCGTAGGCAGCTCGCCGGTCGCCCGGGTCCGCGAGGAGCCCCGAGCGGTGCGCCCAGTCGACGACCCGCGGCCAGTCGAGCAGACCGCGGGAGATCAGGCGGGCGTCCGCGGAGTCCTGGGTCGCGTGGTGGCGGAACCTGCTGAGCGCGTCGGGGCTGTAGAACGCCGGACCGCGGGCGAGGAGGCGCAGCCACATGGTGAAGTCGGTGAGGGTCCACAGCGTCTCGCCGTCCAGGAAGCCCAGGTCCTCGGTGGCAGCGGCCAGGTCCGCGCTGCGCATCAGCACCGTGGTCGGCTCGCCGACGAGGTTGGCCCCGGCGCGGAGGCAGCGGACCACCAGGTCGGACCCGTCCAGCAGCCCGGAACGGTCGGCGAGGGGACGTTCCGCGGAGCCCGGGATCTCCTTCCCGGACGCGTCCACGTGCAGCCTGCGGGAGAAGGCCATCCGGGCCTCGGGGTGCGCCTGCAGACCGCGGACGAGCACGCGGACGTGGTCGGTGGCCAGGACGTCGTCGTGCATGACGAACTTGACGAACTCGCCACGGACGCGCTCGAGGAGGGCGAGCTGGTTCACGAACTGGCCGCCGTTGACCGGGTGGGTCACGACCTCCACGCGGGGGTCGGCCTCGGCCACCGCCGCGAGGATGCTGGGCGTGTCGTCGGTCGAGGCGTCGTCCCCGACCACCACCTGCAGGTTCTTGTAGGACTGGGTGAGGATGGACCTCAGGGTGGCCCGTAGGTGGACCGCGCCGTTCCAGGTCGGGACGAGCACGGTGACCAACGGGGTGTCCATCTGCGTGCGCTCCTCTGCCCAGCCCTGCACGCGCGCACTGCGCGGCGGCGCAGGTCCGTCATCGGCAGTCCGGTTCCGCAACGGCACCGGACCGCGCGGCGGGCTCAGCGAGGGGGGCGCACCCGGGCGGGGACACCGAGGGCCAGGGCGTCGGCCGGGATGTCGGAGACGACGGCGGCACCGGCACCCACGACCGCGTTCGCACCGATGGTCACCCCCGGGACGACCGAGCAGCCCGAGCCCAGGAACGCCCCGTCGCCCACGGTCACGTTGCCCGTCACGGAGACGTTCGGGCACAGGGTGGCGTAGTCGCCGATCGTGGCGTCGTGGCCCACGACCACCCCGGCGTGGACCTGCGCCGACCGCCCGGTGCGGACGTTCGTGGTGATCGTGGCGCCGCTCAGCACGACGGTGCCCGGGCCGAGCTCCACGCGGTGCCGGCCGACCGACGCCGCCGGGTGCACCAGGGTCACCGCGGGCCGGCCCAGACCGGACGCCCACGTGTCGATCGCGCGCCGGGCGGCTCCGCTGCCGATCGCCACGACGTAGCCGACGTCGTCCGGCAGTCCCTCCAGCTCGGCGACCGGGCCCAGGAAGGGCACGCCCCGCTCCTCGACGAGGGACACGTCGCCGTCGCCGTCGGCGAGGAAGCCGACGACGACCAACCGGTCGGGTCGACCGGAGTCCTCGATGGCCTCGACGACGTCGTGGACCTCCCGCCCGAACCCGCCGGCGCCGATGATGGCCAGACGGGTCGTGGTCACGGGTGGGTCATGGACAGCACGTCGAGAGCGGCGTCCAGCTGCGCCTCGGTGAGCTTGCCCTGGGCCACGAAGCCGCGCTCCACGACCACCTGGCGGATCGTCTTCCGCTCCTTGAGGGAGGTCTTGGCCACGACCGCCGCCTCCTCGTAGCCGATGTACTTGTTCAGCGGCGTGACGATGGAGGGGGAGCTCTCGGCGTAGGTGCGGCACTGCTCCTCGTTGGCCGTGATGCCGTCGACGCAGCGGTCGGCCAGCAGCCGCGACACGTTGGCCAGCAGCCGGATCGACTCCAGCACGTTGCGCGCCATCAGCGGCAGGGTCACGTTGAGCTCGAAGGAGCCGGTGGTGCCGGCGAAGGTGACGGCGGCGTCGTTGCCGATGACCTGGGCGGCGACCTGGATGGCGGCCTCGGGCAGCACCGGGTTCACCTTGCCGGGCATGATCGACGAGCCCGGCTGCAGGTCGGGGAGGGCGATCTCGCCGAGGCCGGTGCGCGGGCCCGAGCCCATCCAGCGCAGGTCGTTGCAGATCTTGACCAGGCCGACCGCGATGGTCTTGAGCTGGCCGGAGGCCTCGACCAGGCCGTCGCGGGAGCTCTGCGCCTCGAAGTGGTCGCGTGCCTCGGTGAGCGGCAGCTCCATGTCCGCGGCGAGCTTCTCGATGATCGTGGCGGCGAACCCGGGCGGGGTGTTGATGCCGGTGCCGACCGCGGTGCCGCCCAGGGGCAGCTCGCCGATGCGGGGGAGCGAGGCCTGCAGCCGCTCGACGCCGTAGCGGATCGCGGCGGCGTACCCGCCGAACTCCTGCCCGAGGGTGACCGGGGTGGCGTCCATCAGGTGGGTGCGGCCGCTCTTGACCACGGTGGCGAACTCGGTCGCCTTGCGCTCGAGGCTGGCGGCCAGGTGCTCCAGGGCCGGCACCAGGACGGCGACGACGGCGCGCGTGGTGGCGATGTGGATGGCCGAGGGGAACACGTCGTTGGAGGACTGCGACGCGTTCACGTGGTCGTTGGGGTGCACGGCCAGGCCGGAGGCGTCCGACGCCAGGGTGGCGATGACCTCGTTGGTGTTCATGTTCGACGAGGTGCCCGACCCGGTCTGGAACACGTCGATCGGGAAGTGCTCGTCCCAGTCGCCCCGGGCGACCTCCTGGGCGGCGGCGTGGATGGCCTGCGCGACGTCGCCGTCCAGCACGCCGAGCTCGGCGTTGACCGTGGCCGCGGCACCCTTGATGGCGGCCAGCGCGCCGATGAGCTCGCGCTCGATGGGCGTGCCGCTGATCGGGAAGTTCTCCACGGCCCGCTGGGTCTGCGCCCGCCACTTGGCGTGCGCGGGCACCCGGACCTCGCCCATGGAGTCGTGCTCGATGCGGAAGTCCTGCTCGGTGGCCACGCTGCTCTCCCGGTGGTGTCGACTGTCGTGCGAGACGCAAGGCAGACCCTAGACACCGGCGGCCCGGCAGCCGCGGCCCGGCCAGGTCACCGGAGGATCACGAAGGGTGGCCCTGCGTGGGACCGGTCCCTACGATCCGCACGCCAGGGTCCGGAACCGAGGAGTCCAGAACATGTCCCAACCCCCCAACCCGCCCCACGACGGCCAGCAGCCCTGGGGCGGCGGCGAGCAGCCGGGCCAGTCCGGGCAGCCCTGGGGTGGCCAGCAGGGGCAGTCGGGTCAGCACGGCCAGCAGCCGCCCTACGGCCAGCAGCCCCCCTACGGCCAGCAGGGTCAGTACGGCCAGCAGCCGCCTTACGGCCAACAGGGCCAGTACGGCCAGCCGCCCTACGGGCAGGACCAGTACGGGCAGCAGGGCCAGTACGGGCAGCCGGGCCAGTACGGGCAGCCGGGGCAGTACGGACAGCCGGGCCAGTACGGGCAGCCGGGCCAGTACGGCCAGCCGCCCTACGGGCAGCCCCCGTCGGGCAACAAGAACAAGGTCATCGCCCTGGCCATCGGCGGTGTCGTGCTCGTCGCGGCGATCGTGGTGGGCCTCGTGCTGTTCCTGGACAAGGGCAACAGCGACACCACCACGAGCCCGACCAGCACCTCCGCGGGTGAGTCCACCTCGGCCTCGCGCACCACCTCCTCGGGTGCGTCGTCCAGCTCCTCCGGGGGCGGCGGCTCGGTGCCGGCCGGCGAGTCACCCTCGGGCCTGGGCGACGACTCCTCCCTCGACCAGCTCGCCGACCGGTGCTACGCCGAGGACTGGGCCGCCTGCGACGAGCTCTGGCTGACCTCCGACGTCGGGTCGGACTACGAGGAGTACGGCTCGACCTGCGGCCAGCGGACCGACGAGACCTACGGCGAGTGCGACTCGCTCTACGGCGACGGCTCCGGGGGCAGCTCCGGCGGCGGCCCCGTGCCCCCGCCGGGTGCGACCCCCGACGGGCTCGGCTCCGACGCGAACCTCAACCAGCTGGCGCAGAGCTGCTACGACGGCAACATGGACGACTGCGACTCGCTGTTCTTCCAGTCGCTCGGCCAGGGCCTGGAGGCCTACAACGCCTACGGCGACTCGTGCGCCGGCCGCCAGCCGACCGGTACGGGCACGCCCTGCACCTCGGCCTTCGACTGATGGCCCAGCCCCCCGTCCCACCCCCGGGTGGGCAGCAGCCCTGGGGCGCCGACCCGTACGGGCCGCAGGGTCCCCACGGTCAGCAGCCGTGGAGCCAGCCGCCCTGGGGTCAGCCTCCGTACGGTCAGCCGCCCTACGGTCAGCAGCCCTGGGGCCACCCGCCGCAGAAGGACAACAAGAACACCGTGATCGGGCTGGCCATCGGCGCCGTCGTCGTGGTGACGGCGGTGGTCGTCGCGCTCGTGGTGTTCCTCGGCGGAGGGGACGACGACGTGCCGGTGGCCGCCCCGCCGACGGTCACGCTCAGCCTCCCGCCGCTGCCCTCGCTGCCGTCGATCTCCCTGCCGTCGCTGCCCTCGGACGGCAGCCTGTACGGGTCGATCATCGAGGGCACGCCCACCTCGCCCGACGGGCTAGGCGACGACGCCGAGCTCGACGGCTACGCGCAGGACTGCTTCGACGGCTCGGTCGAGGGGTGCCTGGACCTGTACGCGTCGTCGCCGGTCGACTCGGAGTACGAGCGGTACGCGGAGAGCTGCGGCGGCCGGGTGCCGTGGACCGAGGAGTCGACGGTCTTCGACTGCTTCACCTCCTGACCACCACGACGACGGCCGGGCCCCCCGCGGGGGACCCGGCCGTCGTCGTGCGGGAGGTCAGTAGTCGGAGCCGGCCGCGGAGTACTGGTTCAGCTTCTCCAGCGAGTGCAGGCTCTCGATGGCCCGGATCGTGCCCGACCGCGAACGCATGACCAGCGACTGCGTGGTGCACCCGCCGGCCCGGTACTGCACGCCGCGCAGCAGCTCGCCGTCGGTGATGCCGGTGGCGACGAAGAAGACGTCGCCGCGGACCAGGTCGTCGATGTCCAGCACCCGGTCGAGGTCGTGGCCGGCGTCGATGGCCTTCTGCTTCTCGTCGTCGTCCTTGGGCCACAGCCGGCCCTGGAGTGCACCACCCATGCACTTGAGCGCGCAGGCGGTGATGATCCCCTCGGGCGTGCCGCCGATGCCCAGCAGCAGGTCCACGCCGGTGCCCTCGCGGGCCGCGGCGATCGCGCCGGCGACGTCGCCGTCGGTGATGAACTTGATCCGCGCCCCGGCGTCCCGGACCTCCTGCGCCAGCGCCTGGTGGCGCGGGCGGTCCAGGATGACCACGGTGACGTCGGCGGGCCACGCCTTCTTCGCCTTGGCCACCCGGCGGATGTTCTCCTTCACCGGCAGCCGGATGTCGACCACGTCGGCGGCGATGGGCCCGGTGGCGATCTTGTCCATGTAGAAGACCGCGGACGGGTCGTACATCGCGCCCCGGTCGGCCACCGCGAGCACGGAGACGGCGTTGGGCATGCCCTTGGCCATCAGGGTGGTGCCGTCGACCGGGTCGACCGCGACGTCGCACTCGGCGCCGGTGCCGTCGCCGACCTCCTCGCCGTTGAACAGCATCGGGGCCTCGTCCTTCTCGCCCTCCCCGATGACGACGGTGCCGCGCATGCTCACGGTCTGGATCAGCGCCCGCATGGCGTCGACCGCCGCGCCGTCGCCGCCGTTCTTGTCACCCCGGCCGACCCACCGGCCCGCTGCCATCGCCCCGGCCTCGGTGACCCGGACCAGCTCCAGCGCGAGGTTCCGGTCGGGGCGGATGCCCGTCGGAGGGGTCTGCTCGTGGAAGGCGGAGTGGTAGGTCGGGACCGGGCCGTCGGGGACGGGCAGGGACAACGGAGGACCTCCTCGGGGGGCCGCCGGACCGCCGGTGCACCGCCGGTCGACGGGATGGGGGAGCGCTGCTGCGATCCTAGGTCCATGGCCGACACCGCACCTCAGGGTCAGGAGCGCTCGAAGGACGTCGAGGCGCAGATGGTCGCCAGTTCCTCGCAGGAGCGGGCCGCGAAGTTCACCGCCGCCAACATGGTGCGGTCGCTGCTCCCGCTGACCGTCATCGTGCTCGCGCTGGTCGGCCTGACCGCGCTGCGGCAGAACGACGTCGACCCGGTGCGCACGGTGGAGACGACCACGGGCACCCAGCTCGCGGCGGCCCGGGCGAGCTACCCGCTGCTGGTGCCGCAGGGCCTGCCCGACGACTGGCGGGCCACCAGCATCTCCACCGACGCCGGCGACGCCACCGAGACCGGCGACCCGGTGACGCTGGCCATCGGGTACGTCACCCCGAGCGAGGAGTACGCCGGCTTCGTGGTCGGCGACGAGCCCCGCGCCGAGGACCTGGCCCGGGTGCTGGACGGCCGGTCGGGCGACACCCCGGTGGAGATCGACGGCCGGCAGTGGACGGAGACGACCACCGCCCGGGGCGAGACCGCCTACCTGCTCGAGGCCGACGGTGCGACGGTCGCCGTCACCGGGTCGGCGACCGACGACGAGCTGCGCACCCTCGCGGCGTCCGTGCAGCCCTACCAGGCGGGGTGACCGCTCAGCGCTCCTCGGCGGGGGCCGCCTGCTGCAGCCGCTCGCGGGCCTCGTCGAGCCAGTGCTGGCAGACCCCGGCGAGCTCCTCGCCGCGCTCCCACAGCGCGAGGGACTCCTCGAGCGTCAGCCCGCCGCCCTCCAGCTTGCGCACGACGTCGGCCAGCTCCTCGCGGGCCTGCTCGTAGCTCTGCGTCGGGGCCGGCTCCGGGGTGCTCACGGCTGACCATCCTGCCGGTCCACGCGCACGGGGATGCGACCGCCGGCCACCCGCACCAGCAGGGACTGCCCGTCGGCGACCTCGTCGGGGGCGCGCACCAGCGCACCGTCGGCGGTCTGCACCAGGGCGTAGCCGCGGTCCAGGGTGGCCTGGGGGGACAGCGCGGCGACGCGGGCGCGGGCGTGCTCGAGGTCGCGGACGGCGAGGTCCACCCGGTGCGTGAGCGTGCGGGTGGCCCGGGTGCGCAGCGCGGCGACCTCCTCCCCGCGGCCGGCCAGCAGCCGCTCGGGCTCGGCCAGGGACGGGCGGCTGCGCACCGACTCCAGCCAGCGTTCCTGCTGCTCGACCCGGGCGGTGACCAGGGCGCGGGCGCGGGCGCGCAGCCCGTCGACCAGCCGGCGCTGCTCGCCGATCTCGGGCACCACCCGGTGGGCGGCGTCGGTGGGCGTGGCGGCCCGGACGTCGGCGGCGTGGTCGACCAGGGTGGTGTCGGTCTCGTGGCCGACCCCGGTGACCACCGGGGTGCGGCAGGCGGCGACGGCCCGGACCAGGCCCTCGTCGGAGAAGGGCAGCAGGTCCTCGACCGAGCCGCCGCCGCGGGCCAGCACGATGACCTCGACCTCCGGGTCCCGGTCCAGCCGCTGCAGCGCCTCGACGACCTCCTCGGCGGCGGAGGGGCCCTGCACGACGCAGTGCCGCACGGCGAAGCGGACGGCGGGCCAGCGCCGCCGCGCGGTGACCAGCACGTCGCGCTCGGCGGCGCTGCCCTTGCCGGTGACCAGCCCGACGACGGCGGGGGCGAAGGGCAGCGGCCGCTTGCGGTGGGCGTCGAACAGGCCCTCGGCGGCCAGCAGCGTGCGGATCCGCTCGATCCGGGCCAGCAGCTCGCCCAGCCCGACCGCCCGGATCTCGGTCGCGCGCAGGGAGAACGACCCGCGCGCCACGTAGTAGTCGGGCCGGGCCCGGACGAGGACCCGCGCGCCCTCGGTCAGCGCCGCGCCCGGCCGGTCGGCGACGTCCCGCGGGCAGGTGACCGGCACCGACAGGTCGGCGGCGGTGTCGCGGAGGGTGAGGAACACCGTCGCCGAGCCCCGGCGGGACAGCTGGGCGACCTGGCCCTCGACCCACACCTCGCCGAGGCGGCCGATCCAGTCGGCGACCTTGCGGGCCACGGTGCGCACCGGCCACGGCTGGTCCGGGGACGACGGTGCGGTCACGGGTGCGAGCCTGCCAGGTGCTCGTGCGGGGAGCTGCCAGCCGGTGCCCAGGCGGCGGGGGCAGGGTGCGGTGCGTGCGCTGGGTGGTCGTGGGGAAGCTTCTGGGAGCCGTCGTGGTCGCCGGCGTGCTCGTCGCCGCGGTGGCCGGGCCGTGGCTGGTCGGGCTCGACCTGGCCGGCCGGGCCGCCGCCGACAGCCAGGGCGCGGTGTCGACCACCGCCGTCGACGAGGTCACCACCGCGCCCCTGCCGGGCATCACCTCGGTGCTGGCCGCCGACGGGTCGCTGGTCACCGACTTCTACGACCAGTACCGGGTGCCGGTCACCGCCGGCCAGGTCGCCCCGGTCATGGGGACGGCGCTGGTCGACATCGAGGATTCCCGCTTCTACAGCCACGGCGGCGTCGACCCGATCGGCACGCTGCGCGCGCTGGTGACCGACGTGTCCAGCGGCGGCGCCGCGCAGGGCGGGTCGACGATCACCCAGCAGCTGGTCAAGCAGACCCTGGTGCAGCGCGCCACCTCGACCCAGGGGCAGCAGGAGGCCACCGCCGACACGCTGGCCCGCAAGCTCACCGAGGCACGGCTCGCCCTGGCCGTGGACGCCCGGCTGAGCAAGACCGAGATCCTCACCCGCTACCTGAACACCGTGTACTTCGGCCACGGCGCCTACGGCGTGCAGGCCGCGGCGCGCACCTACTTCTCCGTCGACGCCTCGGCGCTGACCCCGCTGCAGGCGGCGACGCTGGCCGGGCTGGTGCAGAACCCGTCGGCCGACGACCCGATCGCGCACCCCGACGTGGCGCAGGCCCGCCGCGACGTCGTGCTGCACCGGATGCACGACCTGGGCGACCTCTCCGACGCCGACCTGGCCGCCGACCTGGCGACCCCGGTGGCGACCGTGCCGGGCGGGACGCCACCGCAGGGGTGCGCGCAGGCGCTGGTCGGCGGCTTCTTCTGCAGCTACCTGAGGGGGTACCTCACCGGCACGCTCGGCCTGACCGACCAGCAGCTGGACGAGGGTGGCCTGGTGGTCCGCACGACGCTGGACCCGACCGTGCAGCGCAGCGGCGACGCCGCGACCGCCGGGGTGGTGTCGCCGGACAGCGAGCTGGCCGCGGTCTACGACGTGGTGCAGCCGGGCACCGGCCACGTGCTGGGCCTGAGCGTCAACCGCACCTACGGCTGCACCGGCACCGGCTGCACGTCGGTCGACCTGCCCACCGTGGCGGCCCGCGGGTCGGGGTCGACGTACAAGCTGTTCACCGCGGCCTACGCGCTGCAGCACGGCTACACCGCGTCGTTCACCCAGACCACGTCGAGCCCCTACACCTCGACGGTCTACAAGAAGAACGGCGGCACGCGCGGGGCGCCGTACACCATCTCCAACGCCAGTCCGAACTACCCGGAGACCCTCGACCTGGCCGACGCGCTGGTGATGTCGTCCAACACGTACTTCGTCGGCCTGGAGGACCACCTGGGCAGCGTGGAGGGCCCGGTCCGGGAGGCACAGCAGCTCGGGCTGGCGTCGCTCACCGACGACGACGCGCAGCAGATCATCGACGGCGAGGAGGGCTCGTTCACCCTGGGTCCCGACGCGACCAGCCCGCTGGACCTCACCGACGCCTACGCGACGGTGTTCTCCGGCGGCACCCGGTGCGACCCCACGCCGGTGACCGCCGTCCTGGCCGCCGACGGGTCACCGCTGACCGGGCCCGACGGCTCGGCGCTGGACACCGGCGACCACTGCACGGCCGGGGCGCTGCCCGCGCCGGTGGCGCACACCCTGGCGCAGGTCATGCGGGGCGACGTGGAGTCCGACATCGGCACCGCGAGCCGGGCCCGGATCGCGGGCCACGACATCGCCGGCAAGACCGGCACCGCGCAGGGCAACATCTCGGTCGCCTTCGTCGGCTCGACACCCGAGTACACCGCCGGCGTCATGGTGTTCAACCCGGACCGGAACGTGAGCGTGGGTGGCTACGGCGGCGACAAGGGCGCGCGGATCTGGCACGACGCCATGGCGCCGGTGCTCGCCGCCGGACCGACCGCGGACTTCCCGGCCGCCGACCGCCAGGTGCTGGGTGTCCCCGACGGCGGGGACTGCCCGTTCACCGAGGGCAACCTGGTGCTGGTCTGCTGACCGGCGCTCAGCCCTGCTCGCGGGCCAGCTTCTCCTTGCGGTTGCGCAGCAGCGTCAGGAACGGCGGCCGGGCCTGGTGCGCCTCCTCCCAGGCGAGCAGCTCGTCCACGGTCACCGGCTGGTAACCGCGGAGGCGACCGCGCAGCTGGGCGATGGTGAAGCCCTCGTAGCCGGAGACCGGCGCCTCGGCGGCGACCTCGTGGGCGGCGTCGATCGCCTTCTCCGACGCCGCGATGACCGCGTCGTCCTCGGCGGCGGAGTCGCTCATCCCGACGGCGAGCTCGTCGACGGCGGCGGTGATCTCGTCGGCCTGGGGGTCGTCGGGCAGCGTGGCGACGTCGGCGTCGGTGAGCACGGCCCCGCCGAGGTCGGCGGTCAGGCCGGTGGCCAGCAGCTCCTCGGTGGCCAGCGTCTCGTCGGTGAGGTCGTCGTCGCCGACCGCGGCGGCCTCGTCGACCACCAGCACCGGCTCCTCGACGGGCTCGTCGTCGAGGGGCTCGTCCTCGACGGGTTCGTCCTCGACCAGGTAGCCGTCGGGGGCGAAGGCGTCCTCGGGGTCGACCGGGACGCGGTCGAAGGAGGAGGTGCGCGAGCCCAGGCCGCCGGTCGCGGCGGGCGCGGCCGGGGGCAGGTCGTCCTCGTCGTCGTCGAAGGTGGCCAGGCCCGGCTCGTCGTCCCCGCGCAGGCCGGTGAGCAGCTCGTCGCCGCGGGCGACCAGCCCGGAGTACTCCTGCTGCACCTTCAACGCCGTCTGCATCGCCAGCCCGACGGCGCGGACGGGGAGGCCGGGCAGGGTCTCGGGCAGCTTGCGGGCCTCGTCCAGCAGCGTGGCGGCCAGCCCGGCGACGGCGCGGACGGGTTCGGGGATCTCACGGGCCATGGGGGAAGCCTGCCCCAGTGAGCGCTGCGGCGCGCCCCCAGGCCCACGTACCGTGGAGGCATGCCTGCTGATCAGCGCGGTCGCGTCCTGCTCGCCGACCCCCGTGGCTACTGCGCCGGTGTCGACCGCGCGGTCATCGCGGTGGAGAAGGCCCTGGAGATCCACGGCGCCCCGGTCTACGTCCGGAAGCAGATCGTGCACAACAAGCACGTGGTCGCCACCCTGGAGCGCCGCGGTGCGGTCTTCGTCGAGGAGACCGACGAGGTGCCCGAGGGTGCGGTGGTGGTCTTCAGCGCGCACGGCGTCTCCCCGGCGGTGCACGAGCAGGCCGCGGCACGCCAGCTGCGCACCATCGACGCGACCTGCCCCCTGGTCACCAAGGTGCACAAGGAGGCCAAGCGCTTCGCCGCCGACGACTACGACATCCTGCTGATCGGCCACCGGGGGCACGAGGAGGTCGAGGGCACGATGGGCGAGGCGCCCGAGCGCACCCAGCTCGTCGACGGTGCCGACGACGTGGCCAACGTCCAGGTCCGCGACCCCGAGAAGGTCGTCTGGCTCTCGCAGACGACGCTGTCGGTCGACGAGACGCTGGCGACGGTGGACCAGCTCAAGGGCCGGTTCCCGGGTCTGCAGGCGCCCCCCAGCGACGACATCTGCTACGCGACGCAGAACCGGCAGCAGGCCGTCAAGCAGATGGCCGCCGAGTGCGACCTGGTGCTGGTGGTCGGCTCGACGAACTCGTCGAACTCGGTGCGGCTGGTCGAGGTCGCCCTGGAGGCCGGGGCCCGCGACGCGCACCTGGTCGACTACGCCGCCGAGGTCGACGAGGCCTGGCTCGAGGGCGTGTCGACCGTCGGGGTGACCAGCGGGGCGTCGGTTCCCGAGGTGCTGGTGTCGGAGCTGCTGGACTGGCTGGGTCGGCGTGGCTACCCGGACGTGGAGACGGTGAAGGCGGCCGAGGAGCGGCTGGTGTTCGCGCTGCCGCACGAGCTCAAGCAGCGCCGGGAGGCCCTGGTCGTCGACACCGCGGCGACGGACTGAGCGCGCGGTCCCGCGCCGGGTGGCGCGGGACCGTCGGGGTCAGCGGCGGGCGACCGCGCGGACCAGGCCGATGACCAGGGCGGCGGCGACCGCGATGGCCATGGCCGGGAAGCCGCGGATGAGCAGCGTGGCGATCGTCGGCAGCGACAGGGTGGCCGAGGGCGCCAGCACGATGTTGGCCAGCGCGACGCCGACGAACACCAGCGGCGGGGCGACGACGACGGTGGCCAGGTCGCGGCGGCGGACCAGCAGGGCCGCGGCGACGGTGGAGCCGGCCAGGCCGATCGTGGTGATGGTGCCCAACCCCACGCCGAGGTAGGAGTCCGCGGCCGCGGCGGCCAGGGTCACCAGGAACACACCCAGGACGGCGAGGGCACCGACGACCCCGCGCTGGGGGGCGGCGGACCGGCGCGGCGTGCGGCGGGGGTCACCGGCGGGGTCGCGTCCCTCGCGGCGCGGGTCGCGCGCAGCGGGCCGCTGGGCGCGCGGGGAGCCGGGGACCGGGCCGTCGAAGGACCACTCGTCCTGCGGCACGGGCCTGCTCCGCGGGGCGCCGGAGCGGGGGCGGGGGACGTCCCCGGGGTAGCTGCGCTCGGGACGCACGGCACCCTCCCGCCTGGATCCGACTGCACTGATCGGTGCGATGGTGCACCTCCTCGCTCCTGGCAGCACCCCTGTGCGGCCGATGATCGATCACGTCACGGTAACGGCCGTCCCTGTCGGGGAGCTGGAGGTGAGCACAGTGCGCCCGGGCGCGTCGCGGTGGGCCGGCTCACCCGGTGCGCAGCTCCGGGTCGGGGGCGGGGTGCAGCTCGCGCACCTGGGCGCTGACCGGCGCCGGGGTGGGCACGGGGGTGGCGGACACCCCCAGGTCGTCGAACCGGCGGGCGGTGGTGAGCACCGAGCGCTCGTAGCTGCCGACGGTGTCGTTGAACCGGCCGACGGCCGAGCCGAGGGCGGCGCCGAGCTTGCCGAGGTGGCCCGACAGCGTGCCCAACCGGGTGTGCAGCAGGCGGCCGACCTCGAGCACCGCGCCGGCGTCGCGGGCCAGCCGCTCGGTGCGCCAGGAGTAGGCCACGGTGCGCAGCAGCGCGAGCAGGGTGCTGGGGGTGGCGATGACCACGTCGCGGCCGAAGGCGTGCTCGAGCAGACCCGGCTCGGCCTCCAGCGCGGTGGTCAGGAAGCCGTCGGAGGGGACGAACAGGACGGTGAAGGGGGCGGCGGGGTCGAAGGCGGTGGGGTAGCGCCGGGCGGCCAGGGCGTCGACGTGGGCCCGCAGCTGGCGGGCGTGCTCGGCGACCCGGGTGACCCGGACCGCCTCGTCGGTGGCCTGCACGGCCTCGATCCAGCCGGCGAAGGGCACCTTGGCGTCGACGACCACGTGCTTGCCGTCGGCCAGGGTGACCACCAGGTCGGGCCGGACACCCGCGCCCAGGTCGTTCACCGAGGAGGGCTGCTGCACGAAGTCGGCGTGCTCGAGCAGCCCGGCCACCTCGACCAGCCGGCGCAGCTGCACCTCGCCCCACCGCCCGCGCACGTGCGGGGTGCGCAGGGCGGTGACCAGGGCGGCGGTCTCCTGCCGCAGCAGCGCCGAGGTCTGCCCGACCGTGCCGACCTGCTCGCGCAGCTCGCCGTGCGCGGTGGCCCGGTCGCGCTCGATGCCGGCCAGCAGCCGGTGCAGGTGGTCCAGCGACTCGTGCACCGGCTCCAGGCCGTCGGGCTGCGGGGTGCGGCGGCGCACCACGGCGACGACGCCGAGGGTGACCGCGGTGGCCAGCAGCGCACCGACGAGCAGGCCCAGCAGCAGGGAGGCGGCGTCCATGCCCGGGAGGGTGCCCGAGGGGTACGACAGAACCGGTCAGGCGGGCGCGGGGGCGGGCGCGGGGGCGTGCGCGGCCTCGTGGTCCAGCAGCCAGCGCTTGACCGGCGTCCCCCAGCGGAACCCGCCGAGGCCGCCGCCGGTGGCCAGCACCCGGTGGCAGGGCACGAACAGGGCGGCGGCGTTGCGGGCGCAGGCCCCCGCGGCGGCGCGGACGGCGGCCGGCCGGCCGCACCGCGCGGCGAACGCCGCGTAGCTGTCCGGCTGCCCGGCCGGCACGGTGCGCAGCACGTCCCAGGCCTCCTGCAGGAACGGGCCGGACCGCTGGCGGACCACGACGGCGTCGACCGCGGCCACGTCGCCGGCGTGGAAGGCGTCCACGACGTCGAGCACGGGCAGCCGGTGGACGGCGGTGACCTCGGCCGGGCGCAGCGAGCGGTGCACCACGGGGAGCAGGTCGCCGATGTCGGCGGTCCAGCCGCTGGCCAGCACGGCGTCGTCCTGCACGAGGACGGTGAACGGGCCGACGGGTGTGCCGGTGGTGGCGTGCAGCGCGGTCATGGCGAGTCCTCCGGGTGGCGGGTGAACAGGGCGGGGGCGGACATCGCCCACAGGTGCAGCACGGCGTAGGAGCGCCAGGGCCGCCAGCGGGTGGCGGCGTCGGCGTCGGAGCTGCCGAGCGCGGCCAGCGCGCGGCGCAGGGCCAGGTCGCCGGGGAGCCAGACATCGGGGTCGCCGAGCCCGCGCAGCGCCACGAGCGCGACGGTCCAGGGGCCGATGCCCGGCAGGGCGAGCAGGGCGCGGCCGGCCTCGGCGCGGTCGGCACCGGGGCCGAGGTCGACGGCGCCGGTGCCCAGCGCGGCGGCCAGGGCGTGCACGGTGGCGCGGCGCTTGCCGGTCAGGCCGACGGCAGCGAGGTCGGCCTCGACCAGCGCCGCGGGGCGGGGGAAGGCGTGGGTGAGGGTGCCGACCGGCTCGGGCAGGGGGGTGCCGGCCGCGGTGAGCACCCGGGCGGTGAAGGTGCGGGCGCCGGCGAGGGAGACGTGCTGACCGAGCACGGCACGGACGGCGGCCTCGGCGGCGTCGGGGTGGGTGGGCACCCGCCGGCCGGGCGCGGCACGCACCAGGCGGGTGAGGGCGGGGTCGGCGGCCAGGACGTCGTCCACCGCGGTCGGGTCGGCGTCCAGGTCGAGCAGGTGCCGGCAGCGGGCGACCGCCGTCCCCAGGTCGCGCAGCTCGGTCAGGTGCAGCCGGGCGGTGACCGAGGTGCCGTCGGCACCGGGGGACAGCCGCACGACGGCGGGGCCGTGGGGCAGGTCGAGCACCCGGGAGAAGGTCGTGCCGTGCCACTCCTCCAGACCCGGGACGGCGTGGCCGCCGAGGAACAGCAGCACCTCCTCGGCGCTGAACGGGGCCCGGGCGGCCAGCCGCAGGGTCAGCCAGCCCGAGGGGCCGCGGCCGGCGCGGGAGCGGGAGCCGCGCAGGTCGGTCGGGGTGGTGGCGAACACCTCGCGGACGGTGTCGTTGAACTGCCGGACGCTGGTGAAGCCGGCGGCGAAGGCGATGTCGGCGACGGGCAGGTCGGTGGTCTCCAGCAGCACCCGGGCGGTCTGCGCGCGCTGCGCCCGGGCCAGGGCCAGTGGGCCGACGCCGAGCTCGCCGACGACGAGCCGGTGCAGCTGGCGCTCGCTGTAGCCCAGCGCTGCGGCCAGCCCGGAGACCCCGCTGCGCTCGACCTCGCCGTCGGCGACCAGCCGGACGGCGCGGGCGACGACATCGGCGCGGACATCCCACTCGGGCGACCCGGGGACGGCCTCCGGACGGCAGCGACGGCAGGCCCGGAACCCCGCGGCCTGCGCCCCGGCCGCGGTCGGGTGGAACTCGACGTTGCCCGGCAGCGGGGTGCGGGCCGGGCACGAGGGCCGGCAGTAGATCCCGGTGGTGTGCACAGCGGTGAAGAACCACCCGTCGAAGCGGGCATCACGGCTGGCCACGGCGCGGTAGCAGCGTTCAGGGTCCAGGCCCCGACCCTGGTCGCGGCCCTGGTCGCGGCCCTCCAGCAGTTCGGTCACGGCTGCGAGCATGCCAGCGGGGGAGGACAGGTTCTGGCGGGAATCGGACACGACGGTGCGCGGGCCGGACGACGCTGCCGATACCGGGCACGAGCAGCCCCTCCCGGAAGCAGGACCCATGCGCGTCGTCGTCTGCAAGACCTTCTTCAACGGCCTGAGCTACTACCGGGCGGAGGAGCCGGCCCGTGCGGTGGTCGAGGCCGGCATCGGGGTGGAGGTGGTGGTCGTGCCGGGCCTGGCGACGACGATGAGCACCGGGCCCGACCCGGTCGTGCTCGACGTCGACGACCAGGGCGCCGACGTCGTGGTCATGCAGCTGCCCAAGACCGTCGAGATGCTGCAGTGCCTGCGGATCCTGCAGGCCCGGGGGACCGCCGTGGTGGTCGAGGTCGACGACCTGCTGCACGGGGCGTCCTACGGGCTCGTCGGCCACCTGATGGCCCAGGTCGGGGCCTCCCAGCGGGTCCTGGAGTGCGCCCGCGAGGCCGACCTGGTCACCGTCACCACGCCGGTGCTGCTCAAGGAGTACGCCCGCCACGGCCGGGGCGCCGTGGTGCCCAACGCCGTCCCGCGCCGGGTCGCGGAGCTGACCCCGGCCTACGAGCGGCAGCCCGACCGGGTGGTCCTGGGGTGGACCGGGAACGTGCTCGGGCACCCCTACGACCTGCAGGAGATGGGCTCGGGCCTGCAGCAGGCGCTGGACGCCACCGCGGGGGGCAGCGAGTTCGTCGTCCTGGGCCAGCGGTGGGACGCCGCCGAGCGGCTCGGGCTGCGGGCCGAGCCGCGGGAGGTGCCGTGGGAGAACGCCGTCGACGACTACCTCGCGCTGGTCGGGGACACCCTGGACATCGGGCTGGCCCCGCTGCGGGTGGACCGGTTCAACACCGCGAAGAGCTGGCTGAAGGTGCTGGAGTACGCCGCCCGCGGGGTGTTCGCCGTCCGGTCGCCGATCACGGAGTACGACCGGCTGGGGCTGGGCTACCGGGCGCGGGCCGCGCGGGACTGGGCCAAGGCGCTCACCCGGGCCGTGCAGGACCCGGGGTGGCGGGTCGAGCAGGCCCGCGCGGCGCGCGAGGTCGTGCTGGAGCAGCACCTGGTGGAGCACCGGGTGCCGCAGTGGGTGGGTGCGTGGGAGCAGGCCGCCGCGCACCGCGCCGAGGCACGGGGCAAGGCCGCGGTCACGATCGGCTGACCCGCCCGGGGCCGTAGGCTGGCTCCTCGTGAGTCTCACCATCGGGATCGTCGGCCTGCCCAACGTCGGCAAGTCGACCCTGTTCAACGCGCTGACCAAGAACGACGTGCTGGCGGCGAACTACCCGTTCGCGACCATCGAGCCCAACGTGGGCGTCGTCGGCGTCCCCGACGCGCGGCTGGGTGTGCTGGCCGAGCTGTTCGGCAGCGCGAAGACGATCCCGGCGACGGTGTCCTTCGTCGACATCGCCGGCATCGTGCGGGGGGCGAGCGAGGGGCAGGGCCTGGGCAACAAGTTCCTGGCCAACATCCGCGAGTCCGACGCCATCTGCCAGGTCATCCGGGTGTTCGCCGACCCCGACGTCGTGCACGTCGACGGCAAGGTCTCGCCGAGGGACGACATCGAGACGATCAACACCGAGCTCCTGCTCGCCGACCTGCAGACGCTGGAGAAGGCGGTCCCGCGGCTGGAGAAGGAGATGCGCAAGGACAAGGACCGCAAGGCGTTGTACGACGCCGCGGTCGCCGCGCAGAAGGTGCTGGACGGCGGGCAGACCCTGTTCGCCGCGGGGGTGGACACCGAGCCGCTGCGCGAGCTGGGCCTGATGACCACCAAGCCGTTCCTGTACGTGTTCAACGTCGACTCCGACGAGCTGGGCAACACCGAGCTGCTCGACGAGCTCCGCGCGCTGGTCGCCCCCGCCGAGGCGATCGTGCTCGACGCGCAGACCGAGGCCGAGCTGGCCGAGCTGCCCGACGAGGAGGCCGCCGAGCTGCTGGCCGCGGTCGGCCAGGAGGAGCCGGGCCTGCACCAGCTCGCCCGGGTCGGCTTCGCCACCCTGGGCCTGCAGACCTACCTGACCGCCGGTCCGAAGGAGTCGCGCGCGTGGACCATCCCGGTCGGGGCCACCGCGCCCCAGGCCGCCGGGGTCATCCACACCGACTTCCAGCGCGGCTTCATCAAGGCCGAGGTCGTCTCCTTCGACGACCTGGTCGCCGCCGGCTCGATGGCCGAGGCCAAGTCCCGCGGCCAGGTGCGCATCGAGGGCAAGGAGTACGTGATGGCCGACGGCGACGTGGTCGAGTTCCGCTTCAACGTCTGACGCCGTCCGCCCGGCCGGCCGGGTCGTCCGCCAGCAGCGCCCGACGGCGCTGCAGGCGGGCCGTCCGGAGGCGGTCCCACGCGACGGTCGCCGCGCCGAGCACGACCAGCACCAGGCCCCAGGCGCTCCCGTCGAGCGCGAACAGGGTGCCCGACACGGCAGCGATGGACGCCGTGAGCACCTGTCCGAGCCGTTGGCGTCCCCGCTCCGCGAGTGCGTACTCGATCAGCGCGCGGGCGACCCCCCGGGTGTCCGGGTCCACCGGGACCGGGCCGCGGTTCGCCGCCCGCACGGCCTCGCGGTTGGGCATGCGGTCCTGCAGCGCCGACCGCAGCGCACCGAGCCGACGGTGCTCCAGCAGCCCGATGAGCACACCGAAAGGCAAACCGAACAGGACGCCCCCGAGCAGGCTCGCCCACGGCGCCTGCCCGGGCGGCGCGAAGGCCGCCCAGCCCACCAGCTGGACGCCGCTCATCACCGTCACGCCCACGACGACCGAGACCCGGACCAGCCGGGACGGCGGCCCGAAGCCGAGGCGGTAGGTCAGCACGGCGCCATGATGGGCTGCCGACGGGCGCTGCGGCGGGGACCCGACCCGCGCGGGTGAGGAGCCGGCGGGTCAGTCCGCCGTCCGGCGGCTCACCAGGGGCCCACCGTCACCGCCGCGGGCGGTCCACACGGCACCGGTCCCGCTGACCGCGCCGGCGTCGGGGTCGGCGGCGTCCACCGGGAGCGACAGGCAGGTGCCCTCGTCGATCCCCACGGCCACGGCCCGGTCGGCCGGGACCACCGCGACCGTGCGGCCCAGGGTCCCCGCCTGGGCGGTGTGCACGTCCACCGGGAACGGCAGCAGCCCGAGCCCGGGCCGGGTGGTCAGCTCCTCCAGCCCCTCCGACCACTCCTCGGGGCACACCGCGCGGCCCTGCTGGCGCCAGCCGCCGGCCAGCGCGTCCACCGGGGTGACCATGGCGCCGGCGGAGAAGCCGAGGTAGGGCAGCCCGGCCCGCACCAGCTCACCCACCGGCCCGGCCGCGCCGGCCAGACCGTCCAGGTAGCGCGGGGTGCGGCCGCCCCCGACGACCAGCGCGTCCAGCCCGGCCAGCCCCCGGACGTCGAACGGCCGGCCGGGGCGCAGCGGCAGCAGCACGCAGTCCCCGCCGACCACCCGCGCGTAGGCCGGGAGCCAGCACCGCCCGACGACCGGTGACCCGGCCAGTGCGACCCCCACCCGCGGCCGCCCGGGCAGCTCGGCCCGGAACGGCGCCACCGCCCCGGCCGGCGTGGTGTCCGGACCCCCGCCGACCAGGTGGATGCTCACCGACGCAGGCTAGGCGCGCGGTCCGTAGCGGGCCCGCAGTGCCGGGTCGGCCAGCCACCAGGGCTCCGCGGACGGCGCCGCCTCGTCCAGCTCGGCGTCCACCCGCACGGCCTCCCGGCGTTCCACCCGAATCCACTGCAGCACGGTCAGCACCAGGAAGGGCAGGTCCAGCACCTCGGCCACCGTCCACAGCAGGCCCCCGGCCGCCTGCTGCCCGGCCAGCCACCCGGGTGCGTCGAACCACGGGACGGTCAGGTGCGTCTCCAGCCGCAGCACGATCCCCGGCACCGCGTCCAGCAGCAGCTCGACCACCCCGACGGCCAGCGCCGCGCCCACCGCCAGCGACGAGCGCGCGTCGTCCCGGTCCACCAGCGGCAGCGCGATCAGCGCCCCCAGCCCGAGCAGCACCAGGTGCACCGCCCAGCCGGCCGGCTCCGACGACAGCGCCAGCTGGCCGACCCCGCCGAAGAACAGCAGCCCGGCCGCCACCGGCACGTACAGCGGTGACAGCGCGGGGTGCCCGACCACGCGCAGCGCCCGCGGCCAGCGCCGGTGTCCCCGGAGCAGCGCGACCGGCTGCCCGGCGACCAGCAGCACCGGTACGACCAGCAGCAGGAGCAGCTCCTGCGCGGTCCACACCCACTCCACCTGCCGGCCCTCCACCTGCAGCCAGCCCGACGTCACCCACGCCGCCAGCAGCACCCCCGCCGCGAACGACACGTCCCGCAGCACCGGCCAGGTCTGCCCGGCCGACCGCACCCGCAGCCGCGCCCGCACGACCGCCACGACGAGGACGGCGAGGACGCCGAGGACCAGCCAGTCCGGTCGCCACAGGGTGAGCACCCGCCGATGGTGCCGCGACCACCTGTGCGTCGGCTGCCCCCGCCCGCCGTGGGCAGATCTGCCGATGCCGCGGTTGGTCGGCCGGATCAGGGGCACGTGGACCGTCGTGCCCCCGTCACCGTCCCTCCGTGCCGCCCTCACCTACGGTGCCGCCGCCGGTCTCGCCGCCTCCTGGGTCAAGTCGCAGGCCGAGCCCGTGCTCCAGCGCCTGGCCGAGGCGGTCGTGCCACCGACCCCGGCGGAGAAGGGGCGCCCGGCCGCGGACCCCGGCAACACCGCGGTCATGCCCCCGGCCCTCGTCGTCGACCGCGCCGAGAAGGCCCTGACCGGCACCCCCGCGAGCCTGGAGCAGAAGACCGCGCTGACGCCCGTGCTGCACTACGCGATGGGCACGGCCCTCGGGGTCGGGTACGCGCTGGCCACCCGGCGCAGCGACCGGGCCGCAGCCGGGTTCGGCACGGCCGCGGGGGCGGTCGCCTTCCTGGCCACCCACGCCTCGACGCTGCCCGCCGCGGGGGTGCAGACCCCACCCACCCGGTTGCCAGCCGCCTGGTGGGTGTGGGAGGGCGGCAGCCACCTCCTGTTCGGCGCGACGCTCGAGGCCGCCCGGCGGTGGTGGCTGCGGTCCCGCTGACCCCGGCTCAGGCCCCGCTGTTGCCCTGGTAGCGCCCCGTCGGGTCGACGACCAGCTCCGGGTGCGCCAGCACGCGGTCGGGCGGCCAGCCCTGCACGAGCTTGACGAGCAGGAGCGAGTGCAGCCGCTCGAGGCAGAACGCGGGGGCCCGGCGGTTGTACCCCTCCCGCGGCTCGGCGGCGGTCTCCAGGAACGCGCTCGCCACCCGCTCCAGGTCGGTCATGGTGGCGATCCACCACGACCGGGGGAAGACCCCGACCGACGCCGCCGGGACCAGGACGTCCCCGCCGAGCCAGGCCGCGACCTCGTGGTCCTCGACCACCTGCAGCTCGATGGCGAGGGCCATGAACCGCAGCAGGTCGCGGACCGGGTGGAAGCGGCCGTACTGCGCGACCAGCGACGGCGGGACCGGGAAGGGCTCGGGGTGCAGGATCGTGCCGGGCGGTGGCAGGAAGCGGTCGCGGGACAGCTTCGCGAAGTCCGCCGGCTTGATCGCCTCGCCCCGCCGGGAGGAGACCCGCGCCGGGAGGGTCACCGCGAACCGCCGGTAGTGCGAGATGCCCACCATCTCGTCGGGGCTCGCCGCCGGCTCCTCCTCCAGCACCCGGCGCAGGGCGAACAGGGTCGCGTACTCACCGAGCTGGGGGTCGGTCCCCACCCACTGGGGGGCGTGCGCACCGAGGTCCTGCACGCCCTCGTCGACGGGGGAGATCGAGACCGCCTCGACGAACCGCGGCAGCGGCCAGGCCAGCGGGCGGTAGGCGACGCTGAAGTAGCGCATGGCTCCCTCTCAGGAGGTCGGGGGGAGGAAGACGTCGTCCAGCGTGACCGTGGTCAGGCCGCGGGAGACCACGAGCTGGTGCAGCTGCGGGAAGACCGTCGTCACCGGGGTGAAGTTCAGGTGCCCGATGACGATGTGCTGGGGCAGGAACCACTGGTCGGCGAAGCCGAGCAGCGCCTCGGGCGTGATGAGCGCGGAGTCCGACAGCGACCCGTACCAGAGGACCGGGCACGTGTAGCCGATCGCGGCGGCCGCGGCGTCGGTGGCGGCGTTGCGGTAGCCGTACGGCGGCCGGTAGTACGGCCGCATGTCGACGCCGTAGGTGGCCTGCACGAAGTCGTGGTTGCGCTGCAGCTCGTCCTGGATGCCGGCGGTCGACAGCGAGGTGAGGTCGGCGTGGCTCCAGGTGTGGTTGCCCAGCTGGATGCGCCCGTCGGCGACCAGCGGGCGCAGCAGGTCGGCGTTCTCGGTCCACGCGGGCTTGGAGCCGTTGAGGAAGAACGTCAGCCGGGTGCCGGTGTCGCGGCCGAACTCGGTGTAGGCGCGCACCACGGAGCTGTCGTCGCCGTCGTCGACGGTCCAGGCCAGCAGCGACCCCTCGCCGGGCAGCCCGGTGAGCTTCCCCGGCGGCACGGGCACCCGGGTCAGCTGCGGCGCCGGGAAGGTGGGGGACGGCGTCGTGGTGGGCGCGGTGGTGGTCGGGCGCGGCGGCGTGGTGGTGGGCGCGGCCTGCGGGGCGGTGCCGGCCCCGGTGCTGCAGCCGGCGAGCACCGCGGCACCACCGGCGAGCGCGGTGGCGAGGAAGCGTCGACGGTCCACGGCGGGGAGGCTACGTCGCGGTCGCGGGGACGCCGGGGCTCAGGTGCGGGTGTCGGGCTGCCGATACCTGGGGCATGACGACGACGGTGTGCGACGCGCTGCACCAGGCCGGCACCTCGGCGGCCACCCTGTCCGCCGACACCCGCGGCGACGACCTGTTCTCGGCGGCCGGCTGGCTGTCCACCGCGGTGACCGAGGCGCTCGAGGCCCCCGACCTGGCGGTGCTGGCGCCGCTCTGACCGGTCGTAGGGTCGGGGCCGTGCCGAACGTGTTCACCGACTACGCGCAGACCCACTGGGTCCCGATCAACGACGACATGGTCACCGTGCAGACCGTCGACGCGGCCGGCCGGCGGGAGACCCACGTGCTGTCGGTCGCCGACGCACTTGCCCAGTTCAAGGTGAAGTACCCCTTCGTGGACGACGCCCAGGCCGCGGAGCTGTTCGCCCGCGGCGGGTGAGGTCAGTGCGCGGCGGCCTTGCCGCCGCGCCTCGGCACCAGGTGCAGCACCGCCACGACGACGGCACCCACCACGACGCCGACGACGGCGGACAGCGCGGTGTTGGTCAGCCAGCCCAGCACCCCGCCCAGCGCACCGGTGGCGTCGTGCACGGCCACCTCGACGTGGTGCACCAGGTCGTAGGGCCAGGCCCAGCCCAGCTCCTCGGCGCCGACCAGCAGGATGTGCCCGCCGACCCAGAGCATCGCGGCCACACCGACGGTGGCCAGCGTGGCGAGCACGACCGGCATGGCCTTCACCAGGCCGCGGCCGAGCGCGGCGACGCCCCTCGACGGCTTCGCGGCCAGCGCCACCCCGGCGTCGTCCATCTTCACGATCAGCCCGACGACGCCGTAGACCAGCGCGGTGATCAGCACGGCGACGACGACCAGGATGATCGCCCGCGACAGGAACGGCTCGGTGTCCACCTCGTTGAGCGCGATCACCATGATCTCCGCGCTCAGGATGAAGTCGGTGCGCACCGCCCCCGACACGACCGTCTTCTCGTGCTCGGCGGGGTCGGTGGTGGTGTCCTCGGCGGCCGCGGTCTCCTCCGGGTGGTGGCCCGAGACCTTCTCCCAGAGCTTCTCGGCGCCCTCGTAGCAGAGGTAGGCGCCGCCGACCATGAGGATGGGCGTGAGCAGGAAGGGCAGGAACTGCGACAGCAGCAGGATCGCCGGCAGGATGATCAGCAGCTTGTTGCGGATCGACCCCTTCGCGATCCGCCAGATGATCGACAGCTCGCGCTCGGGCTTGAGCCCCTGCACGTAGCGCGGGGTGACCGCGGCGTCGTCGACGACGACACCGGCGGCCTTGACCCCGGCCCGCCCGGCGGCCGCGCCGATGTCGTCGAGCGAGGCCGCCGACAGGCGCACCATCGCGGCGACGTCGTCGAAGAGGGCGAACAGACCGCTGGCCATCAGAGGGCGCCGCTCAGGTGGGTCACAGCAGCAGGCTAGGTCATCTCAGCGCAGCTGGGCCTCCTTCGGCGCGAGCCCGCGACCGGCCTCGGCGGCCACCTGCTCGCGGGTCGCGCCGCCGGCCGCCACGACCACCGCGCCGACCAGGCCCTCGACCAGCGGCGCCGCCGAGAGCGTCGTCCGCTCCCGGACGTCGTCGGGCAGGAACTCCAGCGCCGTCTCCGCCGACAGCACCGCGCTGCCCAGGTCCATGAGGACGACGGTGCCCTCGCCGCCGTCGGCCGCCTCGATCGCCGCCGACACCGCCATCGCGTCGGTGCCCAGCCCGCCGTCCTCGGTGCCCGCCGCCACCTCGACCACCAGCTCCCGGCCGGGGAGCATCTGCCGGGCCAGCTCGACGGCCGCGTCGGCCAGCGCCCGGCTGTGCGAGACGACGACGATGCCGACCGTCACGAGAGGGTCTCCGCCGCGGCCTGCAGCAGCAGCGCGGTCGAGGTGGCGCCCGGGTCGGCGTGCCCCGCGCTGCGCTCGCCGAGGTAGCTGGCCCGGCCCTTGCGGGCGACCAGCGGCACCGTGGCGTCGCGGCCCTCGGCGGCGGCCTGCGCGGCCTCGGCCACCGACCTGCCCGCGTCGAGGGCGTCGCAGGCCGGGCCCAGGGCGTCGACCATCGTCTTGTCGCCCGGCTCGGCCTTGCCGCGGGCCAGCACGCCCTCGTACCCGGCCCGCAGCGCCGCCGGGAAGGTGTCGGCGCCCGCCATCCGCAAGAACAGGGTGCCGTACAGCGGCCCGCTCGCCCCGCCCACCTTGGAGACCAGGGTGGCGCCGGTCTTCTTCAGCAGCGCCGCGGCGTCGGCGGGGGGTGCCTCCTCCAGCGCGGCGAGCACCGCGGTCATGCCGCGGTCGAGGTTGGCGCCGTGGTCGGCGTCCCCGATTGCGGAGTCCAGCGCGGTCAGCTCGTCCTTGTGCTCGTGGACCAGCTCGGCGAACCGGCGCAGCCAGGCCTGCAGCTCCTCGGTGCTCACGCGCCCCACCGCAGCCCGGGGGTGACGACGGGGGCGTCCCAGAGCCGGAGCAGCTCGTCGTCGCACCGGAGGAGGGTGACGGTGGCGCCGGCCATGTCCAGGCTGGTCATGTAGGGCCCGACCAGGGAGCGGGCGATGCCGACGCCGGCCTTGTCCAGCAGCGCGGCCACCTCGGCGTGGAGCACGTAGAGCTCCAGCAGCGGGGTGGCACCCAGGCCGTTGACGAAGCAGATGACGCCCTCGCCGCCGGTGAAGGCGAGGTCGGACAGGATGGGCTCGACCAGCATCTCGGCGACCTCGCGGGCCGGGGCCAGCGGGACCCGGCGGCGGCCGGGCTCGCCGTGGATGCCGATCCCGATCTCCATCTGGTCCTCGGGCAGGTCGAACGTCGGCTTGCCGGCGGCGGGCACCGTGCAGGAGGTCAGCGCCATGCCCATGCTGCGGCCGGCGTCGTCGACCCGGCGGGCGAGGTCGGCGACCTCGGCGAGCGGCCGGCCCTCCTCGGCGGCGGCACCCACGATCTTCTCCAGCAGCACGGTGGTGCCCACCCCGCGCCGGCCGGCGGTGTAGAGGCTGTCGGTGACCGCGACGTCGTCGTCGACGACCACGGTGACCACCTCGGCGCCGCTCTCGGCGGCGACGAGCTCCGCGGCCATCTCGAAGTTCATCACGTCGCCGGTGTAGTTCTTCACGATGTGCAGGACGCCGGCGCCGCCGTCCACGCCCTGGGTGGCCGCCACCATCTGGTCGGGCACGGGGGAGGTGAACACCTCCCCGGCGCAGGCGGCGTCGAGCATGCCGCGGCCGACGAACCCGCCGTGCATGGGCTCGTGCCCCGACCCGCCGCCGGAGACCAGCCCGACCTTGCCCTGCCGGGGTCCCTCGCCGCGGAACACCACCCGGTTCTCGTGGTCGACCCGCAGCTCGGGGTGGGCCAGCGCCATCCCGCGCAGGGCGTCGGCGACGACGTCGGCGGGGTCGTTGATCAGCTTCTTCATGACCCGACGCTAGGACCCTGTGGTCGCCGCCACAACGGGTCGCACCCAGGTGCGCCAGGTCCGGGACGGGTCGCGTCGGCTGACCACGACCGGCCCGTCCACGGCGAACCCCAGCGCGGCCCAGAGCCCCAGCGCCGGGGCGTTGTCGTCGAACACCCGGGCCACCAGCCGGGTGGCCCCCTGCCCGGCGGCCCACGCGTCGACCGCGCCGACCAGCAGCCGGCCGACGCCCTGGCCGCGGGCGGTGGGGGAGACCCACATGCCCGACAGCACCGCGTCGTCGTCCTCCCGCGTGGCGCCGACCAGCCCGAGCGGGTGGGACAGGAACCAGGCCGCGCCGGTGACGCGCTCGCGCCACCGGTCGGCGGCCAGGTCGCGTTCACCGTCCAGGGTGGGCCCGAACGCGTCCGGGTCCGCGGCCAGGGCGCGGAGCCGGACGTCGCGCAGCAGCGCCCAGTCGGCGGCGTCGAGCCGGCGGATCAGGAGCCGGTCACCTCGGCGAAGGCCTCCTCGATCACGTCGAGGGCCTCCTCGAGCAGGTCCCGCCCGATGACCAGCGGCGGCAGGAAGCGCAGCACGTTGCCGTAGGACCCGGCGGTGAGGACGACGACGCCTCGGGCGTGGCAGGCCTTGGCCACCGCGCCGGTCAGCGCGGCGTCGGGCTCGGTGGTGCCCGGGCGCACCAGCTCGACGGCGATCATCGCGCCGCGGCCGCGCACGTCGCCGATGGCCGGGAACCGCTCGGCCAGGGTGCGCAGCCGGGGCAGCATCACCTCGCCGATGCCGCGAGCGGCGCCGACGAGGTCCTCGGCCCGCATGGTCTCGATGGCGCCCAGCGCGGCGGCGCAGGCGACGGGGTTGCCACCGTAGGTGCCACCCAGCCCGCCGGGGTGGACGGCGTCCATGATCTCCGCGCGGCCGGTGACCGCGGCCAGCGGCAGCCCACCGGCCATGCCCTTGGCGGTGGTGACCAGGTCGGGGACGACGCCCTCGGCGTCGACGCCGAACCAGGCGCCGGTCCGGCAGAACCCGGACTGGATCTCGTCGGCGATGAACACCACGCCGTTGGCGGTGCACCACTCGCTGATCGCGGTGAGGAAGCCGGGCGCGGGCTCGATGAACCCGCCCTCGCCCTGCAGCGGCTCGATGAGCACCGCCGCGGTGTTGCCCGCGCCCACCTGCACCTCGATCTGGGAGATCGCGCGGACGGCCGCGTCGGGGCCGGACAGGCCGTCGCGGAACGGGTAGCTCATCGGCACCCGGTAGACCTCGCCGGCGAAGGGCCCGAAGCGGTGCTTGTAGGGCATGTTCTTCGCGGTCAGCGCCATCGTGAGGTTGGTGCGGCCGTGGTAGGCGTGGTCGAAGACGACGACGGCCTGCCGGCCCGTGGCGTGCCGGGCGATCTTCACGGCGTTCTCCACGGCCTCGGAGCCGGAGTTGAACAGCGCGCTCTTCTTCGCGTGGTCGCCCGGGGTCAGCTCGGCGAGCGCCTCGCAGACGGCGACGTAGCCCTCGTAGGGGGTGACCATGAAGCAGGTGTGGGTGAAGTCGGCGACCTGCGCCTGCACGGCCTCGACCACCCGGGGCGCCGCGTTGCCGACGCTGGTGACGGCGATGCCGGAGCCGAGGTCGATGAGGGTGTTGCCGTCGACGTCCTCGAGCACGCCGCCGCCGGCCCGGGTGATGAAGACCGGCAGGGTGGTGCCCACGCCGGCCGAGACGGTGGCCTGCCGGCGGGCCATGAGCTCCTGCGACCGGGGGCCGGGGATCTCGGTGACCAGGTGGCGGCGCTGCTGCAGGCCGGTCTGGTCCAGCACGTCGGTCATGGGTGTCTCCTCACAGGCGGTCGGTCACCGCCATGGTGTCACCGATCGGGCCCGAACGGGGAATCCGTCGTGGACGAGTCCCGCGACGACGGAAAGGGGCGGTCGACCCGGAGGTCGACCGCCCCTTTCCGTGGGGTGGGTCAGCTCAGCTCGCGGGCACCGCGCCGGCGCGGAGGGCGCCGAGCAGGTCGTGGTTGAGCCGGGAGATGGTCTCCATGGAGATGCCCTTCGGGCACACCGCGGAGCACTCGCCGATGTTGGTGCAGCCGCCGAAGTCCTCGGCGTCCTGCTGGGCGATCATCCGGACCACGCGCGAGTCGCGCTCGGGCTGGCCCTGCGGCAGCAGGCCCAGGTGGGTCACCTTGGCCGCGGTGAACAGCATCGCCGACCCGTTCGGGCAGGCCGCCACGCAGGCGCCGCAGCCGATGCAGGTCGCCGCGTCGAAGGCGGCGTCGGCGTCGACCTTGGGCACGGGGGTGGCGTGCGCGTCGGGCGCGGTGCCGGTGGGCGCGGAGATGAACCCGCCGGCGGAGATGATCCGGTCGAAGGCCGACCGGTCGACGACGAGGTCCTTGACGACCGGGAAGCCACCCGAGCGCCACGGCTCGATGTCGATGGTGTCGCCGTCGGAGAAGGACCGCATGTGCAGCTGGCAGGTGGTGGTCTGCTCGGGACCGTGCGCGATCCCGTTGATCATCAGCCCGCAGCTGCCGCAGATGCCCTCACGGCAGTCGTGGTCGAAGGCGATGGGGTCCTCGCCGTCGAGGATGAGCTGCTCGTTGAGCACGTCGAGCATCTCGAGGAAGGACATGTCCTCGGACACGTCGGTGAGGTGGTAGTTGGCCATCTTCCCCTTGACCTGGGGGGAGGGCTGGCGCCAGACCCGGAGGGTCAGCTGCATCGGTTCTCAGCTCCGTTGATCGTCACTTGTAGCTGCGCTGGGCGAGGTGGACGTACTCGTACTCGAGTGCTTCCCGGTGCAGGACCGGCGGCTCGCCCTCCGGCGTCCAGCCCCAGGCGGCGACGTAGGCGAACTCCTCGTCGTTGCGCAGCGCCTCGCCCTCGGGGGTCTGGCTCTCCGCGCGGAAGTGCCCGCCACAGCTCTCCTCGCGGTGCAGGGCGTCGATGCACATCAGCTCGGCGAGCTCGATGAAGTCGGCGACCCGGGCCGCGTGCTCGAGGTTCTGGTTGAAGGTGTGCGCGTCGCCGGCCACCTTGACGTTGGTCCAGAACTCCTTGCGGATCTCGGGGATCCGGTCCAGGGCCTTGCGCAGGCCCTCGGCGGTGCGCTCCATGCCGCAGTAGTCCCAGACCAGCCGGCCCAGCTCGCGGTGGAAGGAGGCCACCGTGCGGGTGCCGTTGATCGACAGGAACTTCTCGACCTGGGCCTTGACGCCCTCCTCGGCCTCGACGATCGCCGGGTGGTCGGCGGGCACCTTCTCGAAGGGGCCGGCCGACAGGTAGTCGGTGATCGTGTTCGGCAGCACGAAGTAGCCGTCGGACAGGCCCTGCATGAGGGCGCTGGCACCGAGGCGGTTGGCGCCGTGGTCGGAGAAGTTGGCCTCGCCGATCACGAACAGGCCGGGGATGGTCGACTGCAGGTCGTAGTCGACCCACAGACCGCCCATCGTGTAGTGCACGGCCGGGTAGATGCGCATCGGCGCGGAGTACGGGTCCTCGCCGGTGATCCGGGCGTACATGTCGAAGAGGTTGCCGTACTTGGCCTCGACCGCCTTGCGGCCCAGCCGCTCGATGGCCTCGGCGAAGTCCAGGTACACGCCCAGCCCGCCGGGGCCGACGCCGCGGCCCTCGTCGCAGACGTTCTTGGCCTGCCGGGACGCGATGTCGCGGGGCACCAGGTTCCCGAAGGCCGGGTACTTGCGCTCCAGGTAGTAGTCGCGCTCGTCCTCGGGGATGTCCTGCGGCGGGCGGCTGTCGCCGCGCTCCTTGGGCACCCACACCCGGCCGTCGTTGCGCAGCGACTCCGACATCAGGGTCAGCTTCGACTGGTAGTCACCCGAGACCGGGATGCAGGTCGGGTGGATCTGGGTGTAGCAGGGGTTGGCGAAGTACGCGCCCCGCTTGTGCGCCCGCCAGATCGCCGTGGTGTTGGAGCCCTTGGCGTTGGTGGACAGGTAGTAGACGTTGGAGTACCCGCCGGTGCCCAGCACGACGACGTCCGCGACGTGCGTGGTCACCTCGCCGGTGACCAGGTCACGGACGACGATGCCGCGGGCCTTGCCGTCGACGACGACCAGGTCGAGCATCTCGGTGCGCGAGTGCGTCTCGATGTTGCCGGCGGCCACCTGGCGCTCGAAGGCCTGGTAGGCGCCGATCAGCAGCTGCTGACCCGTCTGGCCGCGGGCGTAGAAGGTGCGCGAGACCTGGGCGCCACCGAAGGAGCGGTTGTCCAGCAGACCGCCGTACTCGCGGGCGAAGGGCACGCCCTGCGCGACGCACTGGTCGATGATCTGGGTGCTGATCTCGGCCAGGCGGTGGACGTTGTCCTCCCGCGACCGGAAGTCGCCGCCCTTGACCGTGTCGTAGAACAGCCGGTGCACCGAGTCGCCGTCGTTGCGGTAGTTCTTCGCGGCGTTGATGCCACCCTGCGCGGCGATGGAGTGCGCGCGGCGGGGGCTGTCCTGGAACCAGAAGGACTTCACCTTGTAGCCGGCCTCGGCCAGCGTGGCCGCGGCGGCGCCGCCGGCCAGGCCGGTGCCGACCACGATGATGGTCATCTTGCGGCGGTTGGCCGGGTTGACCAGCTTGCCGCGGAACTTGCGCTCGCTCCACCGCTCCCCGATCGGGACGTCGGTGGGGGCCTTGGTGTCGGCGATCGGGTCGCCTTCGAGGAACAGCTCCAGTGCCATGTCGGATCTCTCCTGTCTCAGGCCACGATGCCGGTGAGGACGACGAACGGGATCACCAGGTAGCCGCCGATGAGGACGACGGCGAAGGCGGTGGCGAACACGTTGACCGCGCGCTCACGACGCTTGTTGCTCTGCCCCAGCGTCTGGGTGGCGCTCCACACCCCGTGGCGGAGGTGGAAGCCCAGGGCCAGCAGGGACAGCACGTAGAAGAACACGACGACCGGGTTGGACATGCTGGCGATCAGCCGGTCGTAGGGGGTGGCGTCGGGCCCGTCGATGTTGGCCACGCCGAAGGTGAGGTCGAGCAGGTGGTAGATGATGAACAGCCCGACGATCACGCCGCCCCAGCGCATCGTCCGCGAGGCGTAGCTCTGCTGGACGCGCTTCTTGGTCTGGTAGGCGATCGGCCGGGCTCGCTTGGCCTGGCGCCACAGCGACACCGCGGCCCAGCCGTGGGCGAGCACCGAGACGAGCAGCACGATCTCGATGACCGTCAGCAGGGTGCGCGGCGGCAGCGCCGGCTCACCGACCTGGCGCAGCCACTCGGAGTAGTCGTTGAACGAGGCCGCGCCCTGGAACACGTGCAGGTTCCCGATCATGTGCGCGATCAGGAAGAGGATCATGATGATCCCGGTGACCGCCATGACGGCCTTCTTGAAGACCGAGGAGCCGAACCGGCCGGTCTTGGGGTCCCGCTTCGGACCGGGGTTCGCCCCCGCCGACTGCCCTGCCTGCTGCGTCGTCACTGTCGCCACGAGCACACGGTACGACGATGCACAGGTGAGACCCATGTGAACGCCGCGTGACACGTCTCATGGAAGGGCAGCCTTACCCGGGGGAACGAACGACCCCCTACCCGTGTTCCCCCGACCGAACCCGAATGGGAGGCAACCATGCCCGGACCGACCCGAGGATTCCTCGGCCGCACCCGCCCCGCCCGTGACCCGAGGCTGCCCCCGGGCCAGTACGACGTGGGCGCCGACTGGCCCGTGCTGACCGCCGAGCCGACCCCGCGGATCAGCCCGGAGACGTGGAGCATCACCGTCGCCGGCCACGTCGAGGCCCCCACCACCTGGGACTGGGACGGCGTGCACGCCCTGCCGCGCAGCGAGTACCGCGGCGACATCCACTGCGTCACCACCTGGTCGAAGTTCGACACCCAGTTCGCCGGGGTCTCCCTCGACGCGCTGTGGGAGGTGGCCCGCCCGACCCCGGAGGGCCAGTACGTCATGGCCACCTCGAAGTCGGGCTACACGACCAACCTGCCGCTGGAGGACCTCACCGGCGGCAAGGCCTGGCTGGTGTGGGAGTTCGACGGCAAGCCGCTCACCGTCGAGCACGGCGGGCCGGTCCGGCTGCTGGTGCCGCACCTGTACTTCTGGAAGTCGGCCAAGTGGGTCACCAAGCTCGACGTCCTGAAGCGGGACCAGCAGGGCTTCTGGGAGCGCAACGGCTACCACGACCGCGGCGACCCGTGGCGCCAGCAGCGCTACCAGGGCGACTGATGCCCGCACGCATCGTCGCCCCCGGCCCGTGGACCACGGCCACGGTGTCGGGGGTGCGGCGCCCGCTGCCGCGCACGGTGCAGCTGCGCCTGGACGTCGCCGACCGCGTCGACCACCTGCCCGGCCAGCACTACGTCGTCCGGCTGACCGCCGAGGACGGCTACACCGCGCAGCGCTCCTACTCGGTGGCCTCGCCCCCCTCGGACCCGCTGCTCGAGCTGTTCGTCGAGCGGCTGGACGACGGCGAGGTCTCCACCTACCTGGCCGACGTCGTCGAGCCCGGGGACACCTTCGAGGTGCGCGGCCCGGTCGGTGGCTGGTTCGCCTGGGACGGCGAGGAGCCCGCGCTGCTGGTCGGCGGCGGCACCGGCGTGGTGCCGCTGGTGGCGATGGTCCGGCACGCCGTCGCGACGGGGCGGCAGGACCTGCTGCGGGTGGCGGTCTCGGCCCGCACGCTGGCCGAGCTGCCCTACGCCGACGAGCTGCGGGCCGCCGGCGCCGTCGTCGTCACCACCCGGGAGGCGCACGGCATCCGGCCGGCCGGCCGGCTGACCGCGGCCGACCTGCTCCCGCTGTGGGAGCCGGGGCAGACGGCGTTCGTCTGCGGCTCGGCCGGGTTCGCCCGGACGGCGTCGGACCTGCTCGTGGGGCTGGGGTTCGCGCCGTCGTCGGTGCGGGTGGAGCAGTTCGGGCCCAGCGGCAGCTGAGGGTCAGCCGCGGGCGGCCCGCCGCACCGCGCCGGTGTAGCGGGTCAGCGCGATCGACTGCAGCACCCGGCTGACCGGCCCGCCGAGCCGGGCGGCCCGGGTGGCCAGCCGGGAGAAGGCCACCATCTCGAACACCACGTCCGCGCCGTCGCGGGAGACGACGAAGGACTCCTCGCCGCTCTCCGGGTGGCCGGGCAGCGTGCCGTAGGCGTAGCCCTGCCGGTCGCCGTCGGTGGCCGACCAGACGACCCGGCAGGGGATCCGCAGGCCCAGCGGCGGCAGCCCGGCGGTCATGAGCACGACGGCGCCCTCGGTGCTGGCCGGCCCGCTGGCCCGGACCCGCAGGCCGGCGTGCCGCTGCGGCGCCCAGTCGAAGACCGCGGCCACCGCCCGGTCGAAGGCGTCGTCCCCCTGCCCGACCACGGCCCGGCGGCGGACGACGTGGACCCCGGCCGGCAGGTCGCCGGTGCGGGTGGCGCCGACCTCGGGGTAGGTGAAGGGGGCGTCGGTCAGCGCGGCGAGGGCGGGGTGCACCCGCCCAGTGTCCGCATCAGGACGGCCTGCCCGCGCCCAGCCAGGTGTCGAAGAACCCGGACAGGTCGGAGCCGGCGACCTCGGAGGCCAGGTCGGTGAACTCCGACGTCGTCACCGCCTGCCCGGCGCGGTCGGTGGTCCACCGGGAGAGCAGCTCGTCGAAGGCGTCGTCGCCGACCTCGGCGCGCAGCGCCGCCAGGGTGGCCGCGCCGCGGACGTACACCGCACCGCTGAACAGCTCGTCGGTGGCCGGGCCCGGGTCGCCGATGGCCTGCGCCCAGAACGGGTCGTCGGCCGGCTGGTCGAGCACCGCGGCGAGCTGGTCGGCGACGGTCTCCCCGCCCTGCGCCTCGGTCCAGGCCCACTCGGCGTAGGTGGCGAAGCCCTCGTTGAGCCAGATGTCGGACCACCGGTCCAGCCGCAGGTCGTCACCGGTCCACTGGTGGGCCAGCTCGTGCACCACGACGAGCTCGGCGCCCTCCGCCGTGCCGAAGAAGTCGCGGGCGTAGATCGGCCGGGTCTGGGTCTCCAGGGCGAACCCGAGCGAGGAGTCGGTGACGATCGCGCCGCACTCGGTGAAGGGGTAGGGCGAGCCGAACATCCCGGCCAGGAAGTCCACGACCTGCGGCTGGCGGTCCAGGGCGGCGCGCGCGTTCTCCGCCCGCCGGTCGGTCAGCCCGGTGGCGACCGCGTCCCGGTAGGTGATCCCGTCGACCTCCCGCTCGGTCAGGTCGTAGTCGCCGACGGCCAGGGTGAGCAGGTAGGGCGCCATCGGCTCGTCGGTGCGCCACACCCAGGTGCGCCGGCCGTCGACCGGCTCGCCGCGGTCGACCAGGGTGCCGTTGGAGACCGCGACCAGGTCCTCGGGGACGGTCACCGACAGCTGGACGGCGGCGGCGTCGCGCGGGTGGTCGTTGACCGGGAACCAGGTGGCCGCGACGTCGGGCTGGCCGACCACCAGCACGCCGTCCGCGGTCGGCACCACGCCCGAGGTGCCCGGCCCGTCGCGCACCGGCTCGGGGACGCCGGAGTACTCGACCTGCACGGTGAACCGGCCGTCGACGACCACCTGACCGGGCTCGACCACCAGCTCGTCGCCGTCCCGGGTCGTGCTCACCTCGGTGCCGTCGACCTGCACGGAGGCGACGTCCAGGCCGATCAGGTCCATAGAGAACCCGCGCAGCGGCGCGCCGGTGGTGTCGGCGGTGACCAGCGCGGTGCCGGTGAGCTCGTCGGTGGCGGGGTCGTAGCCGACGTCGAGGTCGTAGCGCTGTACGTCGTAGCCGCCGTTGCCGTCGCCGGGGAAGTAGTCGTCGCCGATGCCGGTCGCGCCGACGACGGGCAGGGTCCGGATGCCGGTGTCCGCGGCGCAGCCGGCCACCAGCAGCAGCGCGCCGGCGAGCAGCAGCGGACGTCGGCGGCGGGGCATGGCTGCACCGTAGGTGCGGCGGTAGCCTCGCGGCACTGTGCTCGCCGCCGTCACCGCCATCCGCTACGTCCTCCCGCTGCGCGAGGGCGGCTCGCTCCCCGGTCTGGTCGAGGCCGACGACCTGGGCACCTACGTGGTCAAGTGGCGCTCGGCCGGCCAGGGTGTGCCGGTGCTGGCCGCCGAGGTGGTCTGCGGGGAGCTGGCCCGGGCCCTGTCGCTGCCGGTGCCCGCGCTGGTCACCGTCGACGTGGCGCCCGACCTCGCGGTGGGGGAGCCCGACCAGGAGGTGCAGGAGCTGCTGCGGCACTCCGCCGGCACCAACCTGGGCATGGACTACCTGCCCGGGGCGCTGGACTTCTCCGCGCACGCCGCCGACGTCGACCCCGAGCTGGCCGGCCGGGTGCTGTGGTTCGACGCGCTGGTGGGCAACGTCGACCGCTCCTGGCGCAACCCGAACATGCTGTTCTGGCACGGTCGGCTGCAGCTGATCGACCACGGCGCGGCGCTCACCTTCCACCACCACTGGCCCGGCGCGCCGGCCGCCGTCGCCCGGCCCTACGACGCCGCCCAGCACGCCCTCGTGGAGTCGCACCCCGACGTCGCCGCGGCCGACGCCGCGCTCGGCCCGCTGGTGACCCGGCCACTGCTGCAGCGGGTGCTCGACCTGGTGCCCGACGCCTGGCTGCGCGGGCCGGAGGAGGAGCCGCCGGCCACCACCCGGGAGCGGTACGTCGCGCAGCTGCTCGCCCGGCTGGAGGCCCGCCCGGCCTGGCTGCCCGCGCTGGTGCAGGCCGCCGCCGAGGGCTCCCGGGGCCGCGCGCCGGCGCCGCGCGGGCAGAACCGGCCCGGCTGGCTGGGCCCGCCGCCCCCGCCGGGGGTCTCCCAGCGGTGAACACCTACGAGTACGCCGTGCTGCGGGTCGTCCCGCGGGTCGACCGCGGCGAGCAGTTCAACGCCGGGGTGCTGGTCTACTGCCGGCAGCGCGACTACCTGGGCTCCCGCGTGCACCTGGACCTCGACCGGCTGCGCGCCCTGGACCCCACGGCCGACCCGGTGGCGATCGCCTGGGCCCTGCAGGCCGCCGCCGACGTCTGCGCCGCGGTGCCCGGTGCCGGGGCGGCCGGGCGGGAGGTGCTGGGGTCGCGGTTCCGCTGGCTCACCGCGCCCCGCTCGACCGTCGTCCAGCCCGGGGCCGTGCACACCGGGCTGACCGCCGACCCCGACGCCGAGGCCGACCGCCTGCTGGCCCTGCTGGTCCTGCCGGTCTGAGCGATCAGGCGCCGCGCGGCCGGTCGCTGCGCGGGCCCAGCTGGCCGACCGGGCCGGACACCTGCCGGGAGCCCTGCACCGACTGCCACGCCGACTCGAACCCGACCACGGCGGCGGGGTCGGTGCGGGGGTCGACCGCCAGGCCCTTGTCACCGCCGGAGCGGATGAACCAGAAGTCGGTCTGCACCCGCTCGCGGGTGACGTCGACGACGGCGAACCCGTGCCCGATGCCCTCCAGGTACCGGATCCAGGGGTTGGTGGTCTGGAAGGCGGTGGTCGCGGCCACCGCGGCGGCGGCCGACCCGCCGAGGGACTCCTTGAACCCGTCGCTGGTCACCGACGGGCAGACGAACTCCACGCCGACCGACGACCGCCGCGCCAGGTAGCCGACCGCGTCGGGCGCCAGCGGCAGGTCGTTGGCCCACGACGAGTGGATGTCGCCGGTCAGCACGACGGGGTGCGTGCTCCCGGCGGCCATCGCCTGCAGCAGCGTCGCCTGGTCGGCCTGGTAGCCGTCCCACTGGTCGGCGTTGAAGACCTGGCCACCGACCACCCCGGCGCGGGGCACGGCGAACAGCCGGGCGAACACGGTCTGGTTGCCGACCAGGTGCCAGGGCTTGCGGCTGCGCCGGATGCCGTCGGTGAGCCACCGCAGCTGCTCGGGCTCGGGCAGGTGCCGCGCAGGGTCGGCCAGCGCCGGGTTCACCTGGCCACCGACCGTGGTGGGCACCTGCTGGCTGCGGTTCTGCCGGGTCTCGACCACCGACAGGTCGGCCAGGTCGCCGAAGGAGAACCGGCGGAAGAACTGCGTGCCGCGGTGCGGGGCGGGCTGCCAGCCGGGCTCCCGGATCGGCATCCACTCCAGGTAGGCCTGGTAGGCGGCGGCGCGCCGGACGAAGAAGTCACCCTCCTGCGGCTGGTGGTTCTCCGCGCCCGTGGCGTAGGTGTCGTTGGTGACCTCGTGGTCGTCGAAGATCGTGATCCACGGGTGCTGCCGGTGCGCGGCCTGCAGGTCGGGGTCGGTCTTGTAGAGGGCGTGCCGCAGCCGGTAGTCGGCCAGGGTCACCATCTCGGTGGGCGGCTGGTGGTCGCGGGTGCCCGCCAGGGAGTCGGGGCCGTAGCGGTCCTCGGCGTTGCCGTACTCGTAGAGGTAGTCGCCCAGGTGCAGCACGGCGTCCAGGTCGTCCCGGGCGGCGATCCCGCGGTAGGCGGTGAAGTAGCCGCCGGTGTAGTTCGAGCAGGAGACGAACGCCAGCCGCAGGGCGTGCGTGCGGCCCGGCTCGTCGGGCGAGGTCTGCGTGCGCCCGACCGGGGACGTCGCCCCGCGGGTGCGGAAGCGGTACCAGTAGCGGGTGTAGGGGGTCAGCCCGTCGGCCACCACCTTGACCGTGTGGTCGCGGGAGGCGTCGGTGCGCGCCGTGCCGCGGCGCACCACGCGCCGGAACCCGGCGTCGGCGGCGACCTCCCAGTCCACCCGGGAGCCCGGCCCGGTGCCGCTGCCGGGCACCGCGCCCGGGACCGGGGTGACGCGGGTCCAGAGCAGCAGCGAGGTCGCCGTGGGGTCCCCGCTGGCCACGCCGAACCCGAAGACGCCGGCGCGGGCGCCGTCCTCGACGGTGGCGCGGGCCTGCTCGGGGGTCAGCGCGCCCAGCGCCAGGGCGGCCAGGCCGGCGGCCCCGCCCTGCAGGACGGTGCGGCGGGAGACGTGCGTCGTCGTCGACATGTCGACATGCTGACCGGTCCCGGCGACCGCCACGGGGCCGGCGGGTGAACACCGGGCAGCGCTCAGCCGTGGCCTCCGCAGCACTCGTGCGGCGAGCTGATCTCCACCGGCCGCCACGTGCCGGGGCCGGCGGGGTCGACCAGCAGCTCGACGCCGTCGGGGTGGCGGACCGGGCGCAGGTACCCGTCGACGGTGTCCAGGACGTCGCCCGGCCCGGCCGGGGCGCCGATGCCCACCACCCGGTCCACGGCCGTCGAGGCCAGCAGCTCGGCGACGGTGAGCCGTGCGGAGACCGCATCGCTGCCGGGGAAGCGCACCGCCCGGCCGTCGACGGGTGCGCCGTCGACCGGCCGGGCGGTGTCGCCGAACGGGCCGGCGAACCGCGCGGCGGGGACCGCCGGCCCGTCGTCCAGCTGCCAGCTCGCGGTCACCACCGGGGCCGGGCCGGTGCGGTCGACGTGGGTCTGCACCCACACCGCCCGCCGGCCCGACCCGGTCAGCGCCGCGTCGAGGTCGGCCAGCAGGTGGGCGTCCGCGGCCTGCGCCGGGACGCCCACCCACCAGTGGTCGGAGCCGGTCACACCACGTCGACGAAGACCGGGTTCGCGTAGAACCAGAGGTCGGCGAAGGGGTCCTCGTTGGCGATCGTGTCCATCGGCGGGTTGCCCGCGGCGTCGAGCTGCTTGCCGTCGCTGCCGCGCAGCCGCAGGTAGAACGACTGCTGGACGTTGGTGAAGGTGTGGTCCAGCCGCACCCGCCGGCCACCGGCCGAGCTGACGTCGAAGGTCTTCACCACCCGGGTCTGCGGTGCGGCCAGGGTGTCGCGGTCGGTCGCGGCCCCGGTGACCGGTCCGGAGATGACGTCCACCTTCGCCAGCTTGGGGATCTGCCCGCTGGAGTTCGGGCCGGCCGCCAGGTCGATGGTGACGTCGAGGCGGACGTCCCCGCCCCGGGCCACGAAGGTGCGCCCGCCGAGGGTCACCCCACGCGCGTCGCCGTCCCCGCGGGTGGCGCGCACCCGCACGTCCAGGCCGTCGATCAGCCGGCCGTGCACGGCCACGACCTGGCCGGACTGCAGGCCGCGCATGACGTCGAGGTAGTTCTTCGTCCGGGCCGCCACCAGGGTGGAGGAGTACTGGCCGGGCCAGAAGTCGCCGTAGGTGGTGATGGGGGAGCCGGTGTCGACCGGCGCGCCACGGCTGCCGGTGGTGGCGTAGTCCTGGGTGCCGGGGGTGCGGGTGTCCCGCCAGACCTGGTGGGAGTCCGAGGTGGAGGTGACCCACCACGGCTTGCCCTCGGCCAGCAGGGAGTCCCACACGCCGCCGACCTTCGCCGTCATCCAGTCGAACCCGCCGTAGGTGCGGTACGGGTTCTCCGTGGCGGTGGGGGCGTAGCCCGGGAAGCTGTTGGGGTTGGGGCTGCGGTCGTAGTAGCCGCGGGCCGAGCCCGGGCCGCCCGCGGCGGTCGGGATGCCGGCGGCCTGGTGCCCGGGAGCGCCCTCCATGCCCACGGCGACGCCGGGGGCGGTGTCGCGCCAGTTGCGCAGCTCGTGCGGGCTGTCGATGCCCTGGCGGGAGGGGTGGTTGGCGAACATCAGCGCGATGTCGGTGCGGCCGCTGCGCACCTGCTGGTCCAGGTACTGCAGGGCCTGGATGGCGTAGGGCTCGCCCTGCACCGCGTTGGCGCCGGGGATGACGCCGTTGGCGGCGAGCACCGACCCGTCGTAGGCCAGCTCGAAGGCGCGCAGGATGTCGACGGTGTTGCGGCCCGGGGGCAGGAACAGGGTGGCGTGCTCGGCGCCGGGGATGTTCCACTCCAGGCCCTGGTAGACCAGCATGTCCCGGTAGGCGTTGCGCGAGGCCTCGATGTTCGGCGTGACCTGGTCGATCGAGAACTTCTGGTGCGCCACGCTGCCGTGGTCGGTGATGACCACCCAGGACAGGCCGTACTCCCGGCCCTTGGCGACCTGGGTCTCCACCGTGTACTGCGCGTCGGGGGAGTACTGGGTGTGGATGTGGTGGTCGCCGGCGTAGAAGCGGGCACCGCCGCTCCACGGGTTGACCGGCTGCGGGCGCGGGCCCGGGCGGCCGGGGGTGCCGCCGGGCGCCGCCGCGGCCAGGCCGGTGCCCAGCACCCCGGCGCCGGCGGTGGCCCCGGCGACGAGGGCGGCGCGGGTCAGGAACTGCCGGCGCGACACCGACAGCGGGTCGTCGGCGCGCTCGTCGCGCCAGCTGCCCTCCACCGGGCCGTGGTCGTGGGTGTGGTCGTGCGGGTGCTCGTGGTCGTGCTCGTGGTCGTGGTCGTGCGGGTGCCCGTGGTCGTGGCCCATCCCGTTCGGTCCTCCCGGATCGCATGCGTGCTCGACCACCCGACCCTGGTCGAGCACGGCGAGGGGGAGGGGGCGGGCGGACGACGCCCCGGTGAACAGCGGGCAGCGGACCGGTCGGTCAGGCCGGGTCGGCGGCCTCGGCGAGGGCGTCGACCCGGCGCGCCAGCTCGACGTCCAGGTCGGTGACGCCGCCGGCGGAGTGGGTGACCACCGCGACCCGCACGCAGCTGTAGCGGATGTCGAGGTCGGGGTGGTGGTCCATCTCCTCGGCGACGTCGGCGATCCGGTCGACCAGCTCGACGGCGGCCCGGAAGGACCCGGTCTCGACCCGGCGGTAGATGCCCTGGGTGTCGCCGTCCCAGTGGGTCAGCTCGGCCACCGCGGTGGCCACCTGCTCGGCGGACAGCGGTTCGGGTCGTCCCATGCCCAGCAGTGTGGGCCAGGGCGCTCAGGTGTGCAGGCCGCACTCCACCTTGTTGCGACCGGCCCAGCGCCCGGCGCGCGGGTCCTCGCCGGGGGCGACCGGCCGGGTGCACGGCGCGCAGCCGATCGAGGCGTAGCCCACCTCGACCAGCGGGTTCACCGGCACCTGGTGCTCGGCGGTGTAGCGGTCGACGTCGTCCTGGGTCCAGGCGGCGAGCGGGTTGACCTTCACCATGCCGCGCTTGGCGTCCCAGTCGACGACCTTGGTGCCGCGCCGGGTCTCGGCCTCGTCGCGGCGCACCCCGGACCCCCACGCGGAGAAGCCGGCCAGCGCGCGGGCCAGCGGCTGCACCTTGCGCATCGCGCAGCACAGGTCGGGGTCGCGGTCGTGCAGCTGCGGGCCGAACTCGGCGTCCTGCTGCGCGACGGTCTGCTCGGGCTGCACCGAGAGCACCCGGATGTCGGTGACCGAGGCGATCCAGTCACGGGTGCCGGTGGTCTCGGCGAAGTGGTAGCCGGTGTCGAGGAAGACCACCTGGACGCCGGGGTGGGCGCGGCCGGCCAGGTGCGCCAGCAGGCCGTCGGCCATCGAGGAGGTCAGCGCGAACGAGTCGCCGAAGGTCTCCCCGGCCCAGCGGAGCACCGCCAGCGCCTGCTCCTCCGGGTCGGCGACGCCCTCGAAGCGGGCGTCGGCCTCGGCGGCCAGTTCGGGTGTCGGTTCCACCAGGGTCGAGCTCACGGCTGCTGCACTCCCGTTCCCGTCGTCGCGAGGGTGAAGGTCCGCAGGCAGGACCCGCAGTGCCATTCTCCCTCGGTCGCGCGCGGCCGGAGGGTCTCCTCGCCGCAGTACGGGCAGTAGAACGGCGGGAGCTGCCGGACCCTTCCCTCGCCGCTCAGCGCAGCCACTCCTCGTCGGCGCGGCCGGCGTAGGCGGCGAAGGTCTCGCCCTCGGTGCGGTGCTCGAGGTAGCCCCGCAGCACCCGCTCGACGTAGTCCGCGGTCTCGGTGGCGGCGACCTTGTGCCCGCGCAGCTTGCGGCCGATCGAGGACTCGAACCCGAGGTGGCCGCCCAGGTGCACCTGGAAGCCCTCCTCGCCGCCGACGACCATGCCCTTGAAGCCGATGTCGGCGGTCTGGAACCGGGCGCAGGAGTTCGGGCAGCCGTTGACGTTGATGGTCAGCGGGGTGTCGAAGTCGGGCAGCCGGCGCTCGAGCTCGGCGGTCAGTTCCTTGGCCCGGCCCTTGGTCTCGACGATGGCCAGCTTGCAGAACTCGATGCCGGTGCAGGCCATCGTCTGCCGGCGGAACACGCTGGGGCGGACCAGCAGGTCGTGCTCGGCGAGCGCGGCGACGGCGTCCTCGACCTGGTCGTCCGGGACGTCGAGGACCACCAGCTTCTGGTCGGCCGTGGTCCGGATGCGGCCCTGGCCGAACCGCTCGGCGATGTCGGCGACCTGGGCCAGCAGCTCGCCGCCGATGCGGCCAGTGTGCAGCGCGAAGCCCAGCGCGTTGGTGCCGTCGACCTGCCTCATCACGCCGACGTGGTCGCGCTGGTCGGTGGCCGGCCGGTCGGGGGCCGGGCCGTCGGGCAGCGCCTCGTGCAGGTACTCGTCCTGCAGCACCTGGCGGAACTTCTCGGGCCCCCAGTCGGCCATCAGGAACTTGATCCGGGCGTGGGTGCGCGAGCGGCGGTAGCCGTAGTCCCGGAAGACCGCGCACACGCCGGCCCACACGTCCGAGACCTGGTCGGGCCGGACGAAGACGCCCAGCCGCTCGGCGAAGCGCGGGTTGGTCGACAGCCCGCCGCCCACCCACAGGTCGTAGCCGGCCTCGCCGTCGGCGTTGCGCACGCCGACGAAGGCGACGTCGTTGATCTCGTGGTTGGTGCAGTGGTGGGCGCACCCGGAGATGGAGGACTTGAACTTGCGGGGCAGGTTGGAGAACTCCCGGTCGCCCAGGTACTTCTCCACCACCTCGGCGACCGCGGGGGTGGCGTCGAGGACCTCGTCGTCGAGCACCCCGGCCAGCGGGCAGCCGAGGATGACGCGCGGGGTGTCGCCGCAGGCCTCGGTGGTCGACAGGCCCACGGCCTCCAGCCGCTCCCAGATCTCGGGGACGTCCTCGATCCGGATCCAGTGCAGCTGCACGTTCTGCCGGTCGGTGACGTCGGCGACGCCGCGGCCGAACTCGGTCGAGATACCGGCGACCACCCGCAGCTGGTCGGCCGACAGCTGCCCGCCGTCGATGCGGATGCGCAGCATGAAGTAGGAGTCCTCGAGCTCCTCGGGCTCCAGCACGGCGGTCTTCCCGCCGGGGATGCCCTGGGCGCGCTGGGTGTAGAGGCCCATCCAGCGCATCCGCCCGCGCAGGTCACCGGGGTCGATGCCGTCGAAGCCGGTGTGCCGGTAGATGTCGAGGATCCGCTGGCGGACGTCGAGGCCGTCGGAGTCCTTCTTCATCCGCTCGTTGGGGTTGAGCGGCTCGCGGTAGCCGAGGGCCCACTGGCCCTGGCCCTTCTGGGCCGTGCGGCTGGTGCGGGTGGGGGAGGACACGGGTGGGCTCCATCTTCGCGCCGGGGTCGGGGCGGCGCGGCGTTGCGGGGACTGGGGTGGCGCGGCTCAGAGCGAGCGGCGACAGGCGGCGCTCACGACGCGGCCCAGGTCGATGTGCAGGCGCGCGACCAGGGGCGTGCCGCGGCCAGTCACGCCGACGAGTCTCCCACACCTGCCATCGCCGCCCGGACCTGCGCGACCGCGTCGGGGAGCGGCACGACGGAGGTGTCGACGCGCAGCTCCGCGCGGACCGGCTCCTCGTAGGGGTCGCTGACGCCGGTGAACGTCGGGATCTCCCCGGCGCGCGCCTTGGCGTACAGCCCCTTCACGTCGCGGGCCTCGCAGACCTCCAGCGGCGTGGACAGGTGCACCAGCACGAACCGGCCGTGCGCCTCGACCAGCGCGCGCGCCTGCTCGCGCGCCTCCTCGAAGGGGGCGATGGCGGCGATGACCGCCGTCCCGCCGTGCTTGACGACCTCGCCGGCCACCCAGCCGATGCGCCGGATGTTGAGGTCGCGGTCGGCCCGGCTGAACCCGAGCTCGCTGGACAGGTGGGTGCGCACCACGTCGCCGTCCAGCACGGTGACCGGGGTGCCCTCGGCCTCCAGCTCGGCGACGAGCGCGTCGGTGATGGTGGACTTCCCGGCTCCCGAGAGCCCGGTCAGCAGGACGGCGACTCCGCTCATGGGCGGTGAGTCAATCAGTCGACCGGCACCGCGCCGAAGGAGCGCCAGGCGCTCTCCACCTCGGCCAGCTCGGCCACCGCGTCGGGCAGCTTGCCCGAGACCACGTCGGCCAGGGTGACCTGCTCGAGCACCCGCCGGTAGGAGTCCCGCGCGGCCACCCACACGCTGGTCAGCGCCTCCGCGGCGCCGGGGTAGAGCGCGTCCTCCGGCCGCTGGCCGTGGACCTCGGCGAGGAAGCCCTGCTCGACCCGCATGACCCGGGCGATCGACACCTCCGACGGCGGCAGCGCCAGGCGGTAGCCGCCGTCCCGGCCGCGCTGGCTGGTCACCAGCCGGGCGTGCTGCAGGTCGCCGAGGATCGCCTGCAGGAAGCGGGAGGGGATGCCCTGGGCGGTGGCGATGCGGTCGCAGGTCAGGGCGTCCGGGCTCGCCTTGGCCAGTTCGAGGGTGGCCCGTACGGCGTAGTCGACCCGGGCGGAGATGCGCACGACCGCCATCCTGCCCCGTCTGGGAAGCTGCGGTGGTGTTCCAGCTGCGATTCACCACGCTGGTGGAGGCGCCGCTGACGGTGGCCCACGACGTGGCCCGGGTGCTCGGCCGGCCCTGGCCGTGGGCGCTGACCGAGGTCTCCTCCGAGCGCCCCTTCGCCGACGAGTTCCACGGGTCGGGCGGGCTGATGGCGCAGGTGCGGCACACCCGCCGGTTCCACCCGACCGGCGCCGGCACGCTGGTCGACGAGCAGGTCGAGTGGGACAACCGGGTGCCCGGGGTGCTGGGGCGCCTGCTGGACCAGACGGTCGTCCGGCGGCACGTGCTGGCCGCCATGCAGGCCCACCTGGACCTGTTCGCCGCGGCCGCGCAGCGCCGGGCCGAGGACGTCGTGCAGGTCGTCGGTGCCGCGCTGGTGGACGGCGACCGGGTGCTGGTGGCCCGCCGCGGGAGCGGGCAGCTGGCCGGCAGGTGGGAGTTCCCCGGCGGCAAGGTCGAGCGCGGGGAGTCCGAGCTGGCGGCGCTGGTCCGGGAGTGCCAGGAGGAGCTGGCGGTGGACATCGCCCCGCAGGCCTTCCTCGGCGAGGTGCCGCTGCCCGGCGTCGTCGCCGGCGGCGCACCCGGTGCCTCCACGCTGCGGGTGTGGTGGGGCCGGGTCACCGGCGGCGAGCTGGTGGCCCACGAGCACTCCGAGGTGCGCTGGGTGACCGCCGACGAGCTGGAGGACCTGGACTGGATCCCGGCCGACCGGCCGCTGCTGCCCGCCGTCCGGGCGCTGCTGGCCCGGCTCTGACCTCAGCCGGTCGCGTTGCCGGTGATGTTCCAGGACGCCAGGGCCAGCGCGGGGACGGCGACCCGGTGGGTGCCCCACGCGGTCGACGTCAGCGTGCGGGGGACCGCCTGCACCTGCGAGCCCACGGTGACCGCGCCGGGGGCGAGCGCCTCCAGGTAGGACTGGGTGAACCGCAGCGTGGACACCGGCCGCACCACCCGGCCGCCCTCGACCAGCCAGACGCCGTTGCGGGTCAGGCCGGTCCAGACCGAGCGCTTCTGGTCCAGCACGCGGGTGTACCAGACATCGGTGACCAGCAGCCCGCGGTCGAGCCCGGCGACGAGGTCCTCGACGCCGCCGCCGGTCCCGGGCGCCAGCGCGGCGTCGGTGGCCACCGGGCCCCAGGTCGCCGACGCCGGCCCGCCGTGGCCGGTGGAGGCCCCGCCGGTGGCCGCCGCGGTCCGCCGGTCCGAGGTCACCCCGACCGGCACCCCGTCGCGCACCAGCTCGACCGACCGCTTCGGGGTGCCCTCGGTGTCGAAGGGCAGGCCCAGGCCGGCCGGGTCGGTCAGCGACACCGCCGGGTCGAACTGCTGCTCCCCGGTCCGCAGCCCGCCGGTGCCGTCGAGCACGGCGCGGGCCTGGAACTGCCCGGTGAGCAGGCCGGCGACCACGTCGGCCACCGCGGTGGGCTCGAGGACCACCGGCCAGCGGCCGGGGTCGACGGGGGAGGGGTCGGTGCCGGCCCGCGCCTTGGCCGCCGCCCGGGCGCCCAGTGCCGCGCAGTCCAGCTCGCCGACCGCGGCGGCCACCTGGCGGGCCGTGCCGTCGGCACCGGGGAGCCGGGCGACGCCGTCGCAGGCGGCCGCGGTCGAGGACCCGGCGACGTGCTGGCCGGCGGTGGTGGCGAGCACGGCGTGCACCACCGACGTCTGCACGTAGCCCGCGGTCTCCAGGCCCTCGGCCGCGGCGACGAACTCGCCCACCAGGCGGGCGCGCAGCGCGGGGTCGGCGTCGGCGGTCGCCCGGTCGGCCACGTCCGGCAGCACCAGCGGGGCCGGGCCGGCCGGCCCGGGCCAGGCGGGGTCCCGCGGGCGCAGCCGCGCCGCGGCGAGGGTGGCCTCGACGAGACCGGCCACGTCGCGGGCACGGGTGGTCGACGCCGCGGCGGTGCGGCCGCCGTCCACGCCCAGCTGCAGGTGCAGCGTCCGGCGGCTCTCGGCGGTGTTCTGGTGGATTGCCGAGCCGGCGAACCGGGTGAGCGCCAGGTCGGCGTCCTCCACCCGGATGACGGCCTCGGCACCCGGGCCGGCCTGCCGCCGGACCTGCTCCAGCAACTCGGCGACGACGTCGTCGGCGGTCACCCGCGCACCCCCACCCGGACGTCGGTGAACCGGGCGGGCGCGGCGCCGTGGCCGGTGTGGCCGACCTGGCCGGGCTGGCCCTTGCCGCAGTTCGGGGTGCCCCACGCCCGCCACTCGTCGCCGCCGGCGAGCATGTCCAGCGACGCCCAGAACTGCGGGCCGATCCCGGTGTAGGTCGGGTTGCGCAGCATGCGGCCGCGGCGGCCGTCCTTGATCTCGTAGCCGATCTCGCACCCGAACTGGAAGTTGAGCCGGCGGTCGTCGATGGACCAGGAGCGGTTGTGCTCCATGAGGACGCCGTCGTCGGTGGCGGCCACGATCTCCTCGAGGGAGTGCGGGCCGGGCTCGAAGCCGACGTTGGTCATCCGGACCATCGGCATCCGGGCGTAGCCGTCGGCCCGCACGGACCCGGTGTCGGTGAGCCCGGCGACGGCGGCGGAGTCCCGCCCGCCCAGCACGCCGACCCACACGCCGTCGCGGACGGCGTACCGCCGCTGCGCGGGGGTGCCCTCGTCGTCGTAGCCGAAGGAGCCCAGCGCCCCGGGGATCGTGGGGTCGATGGTGATGGTCATGAGCTCCGAGCCGTAGCGCAGCGAGCCGAGCCGGTCCAGGTCCAGCCACGAGGTGCCGGCGTAGGCGGCCTCCCAGCCGAGGATGCGGTCCAGCTCGACCGCGTGGCCCACCGACTCGTGGATCTGCAGCGAGAGCTGCTCACCGCCGAGCACCAGCGTGGTGCGCCCGGACGGGCAGGGCGGTGCGGTGAGCAGCGCGGTGGCCTCGGCGGCGATCCGCTCGGCGTGGGCGGGCAGGTCCAGCTCGCGCACCAGCTCGAAGCCGCGGGTGCCGTACTGGCCGCGGAAGGCGGGGTAGGAGCGGCGCTGGGTCTCGTCCTCGCCGACGGTCAGGCAGTGCATGCCGGCGCCGCACTCGCGGACGTGCTGGCCGATGCGGGCGCCCTCGCTGGAGACGAACGCGGTCCGGGTGTCCCACGCCTGGTACAGCGCCTCGGCGACGGCGACCCCGGCGGCACGCATCGTCGCGGTGACCCCGGTGAGCAGGTCGCCCTTCTCGGCCAGCGACACCGCGAACGGGTCCTCGGTGCACCCGCTGGCCCAGGTGTCGACGTGCGCCTGCGCCGGCAGCAGGTCGACGTCGGGCCCGGCGACGGCGGCGGAGGCCTGCGCGATGGCGGTGGCACGCGCGCCGGTGGCGCGGCAGGCGGCGTCGCCGTCGGGGTCACCCAGGGCGGCGAAACCCCAGGAGGACCCCACCAGGGCGCGGACGCCGAGTCCTGCGGTGGTGCTCTGGTCCAGCGTGCGGACGTCGCCGTCGCGCGCCGTCATGGACTCGGTGCGGCGGTCGACCAGCCGGGCGTCGGCGTAGCGGGCGCCGGCGGCCAGGGCGGCCTCGACGGCCGCGGAGGCGGCGTCGTACGCGGCCGACGGGACGGGGACATCGTGAGCCTTGCTCATCATCACCAGCCATCGTGACCCCGGTGGGGGGCGACCACAAGCCCCCGGACAGCACGGAGGGCCGTCCCGCTGTCGCGGGACGGCCCTCCGTCGAGCGGCCTACTTGAAGATGTCCTTGACCTTCTCGCCGGCCTGCTTGGTGTTGGCGCTGGCCTGGTCGCCCTGGCCCTCGGCGCGGAGGCGGTCGTTGTCGGTCGCGTTGCCCGCGGCCTCCTTGCCCTGACCCAGCAGCTCCTCGGCCTTGTTCTTGATCTTGTCCACGGCGCTCATGGTCTTCTCCCTCGAGGTCGTCGTACGCGGTCGAGTTCGGCACTACCCGGGGCCCCACCGGTCACACCTGCTCGCACCTGCCGATTCCCTGGCAGGCCCCGGCGGTGTGGTGGGACCGGTCCCGCGCCCCGTCCGCCGCCGGTTCCCCGTCGTCCCCGGCACCGGCCGCGCTGCAAGGAATCCGGCCAGGGGTCCGTGGGGCCGCAGGAAATCCAGCCGTCACGCCGCCGTGACGTCGTCGTTCCGGGCGAATGCTGGGAAATTCCTGCAGGTCGTGAGCCCAGGTCACAAATCGGTGACGGTCGTGGACGCCCCCCCACGGTCTGCCTAGTGTCCTCCTGGTCGTACCCGGACCGACAGCTGTCGGCCAGGTCCGGCGCGGCTCGTCCACAGTCCGGTCCGGGTGCCGATCGTGCCCGGACGGGCAGACCAGGTCAGTTCCCCCCGCCTCGGGCGGGTCGAGGGAGGCATTCGAACGTGAAGTTCAGCAAGCGCGGCGCAGCGCTCCTCGCGACCGGCATCGCCGGCGCGATGGTGCTGTCGGCCTGCGGCGGCGGCAGCAGCAGCGGTGGGGGCGGTGAGTCCGGGTCCTCCGGGCAGGGCCGCGTCGTCTTCGGTGAGTCCACGGACTTCCCGGAGAACCTCTTCCCCTACATCGCGGCGGGCAACGCCACCTCCGTGGCCAACCTGCTCATCCGGGTCCTCCCCGGCCCCTACGTCGTCGAGCCCGACTTCAGCGTGAAGTGGGACCAGGACCTGCTGGCCTCCGAGCCCGAGCTGGACACCTCCGGCGGCGGCCAGGTCAACACCTACGTCATCAACCCCGACGCGGTGTGGAGCGACGGCACCCCGATCACCGCCGAGGACTTCGAGTTCACCTGGCGGGCCAACCGCTCCAGCGACCCGGCCGACGGCGGCTGCGCTTCGCTCCTGGGCACGACCGGCTACGAGCAGATCGCCTCGGTCGAGGCCGGCGACGACGACAAGACCGTCACCGTCACCTACTCCACCCCGTTCTCCGACTGGCAGTCGCTGTTCGGCAACCTGCTGCCGGCGCACCTGATGGACAACGAGGACCCGGTCGCGCTGTGCGACACGATCACCAACGGCTGGCCGATCGCCGACGGCATCGTCGGGGACATCTCCGCCGGGCCGTGGCAGATCAAGAAGGAGAACATCGACGTCGGCGGCCAGATCGTCGTCCTGACGCCGAACCCCGAGTGGTGGGGCGAGCCGACCGGGCTGGCCCAGCTGGTCGTGCAGAACATCGGCAACGACCCGACCACCGCCGTGCAGGGCATCCAGTCCGGTGAGCTCGGCGTGATCTACCCGCAGCCGCAGCTGGACCTGGTCGACCAGATCCAGGGCCTGGAGCCCAACGTCTCCAGCGACGTGACCTTCGGTCTGTCCTTCGAGCACCTGGACTTCAACACCACCTACGGCCCGCTCTCCGAGCTCGCCGTGCGCCAGGCCTTCACCATGGCCCTGGACCGGCAGGAGATCGTCGACCAGACCGTCGGCCAGTTCTCCTCCGACGCGACGGTGCTGGAGAACCGGATCTACTTCAACAACCAGCCGCAGTACCAGGACACCGCGCCCGACGAGTACAAGACCAAGAACACCGCGCTGGCCAAGCAGACCCTCGAGGGTGCCGGCTGGGTTCTCGGGTCCGACGGCGTCTACGCCAAGAACGGCCAGCGGCTGACGGTGCAGATCGACACCACCGCCAACAACCCGCTGCGCCAGACCACCATCGAGGTCATGATCCCGCAGCTGGCCGAGGCCGGCATCGAGGCGACGTTCAACGCCAACCCGGACATCTTCGCCGGCGCGGACAAGCCGACCTCGCTGGAGGCCGGTGGCTTCCAGGCCGCCGTCTTCGCCTGGGTCGGGTCGCCGTTCCGCGGTGCCACGCAGTCGATCTACGAGCAGCCGCAGGGTGACGCCATCGGGCAGAACTACTCCCGCCAGGGCACCCAGGAGATCGACGACCTGTTCGCGCAGTTCCAGGTCGAGCCCGACCCCGACAAGCAGGCCGAGCTGGGCAACCAGATCGACGCCCTGCTCTGGGGCCAGGTCGCCACGGTGCCGCTGTACCAGAAGCCCACGTTCATCGCCTACCAGAGCTCGATCAGCAACGTCGAGGACAACTCGACGCAGGCCGGTCCGCTCTGGAACTCCGAGACGTGGACGGTGCAGTGACCTGAGGGTCCCGCCGCCGGCCACCCGGCCGGCACGCACCACCGCACCACCTGATCGCTGATCGCAGTCGCGGCCCCCGGGGGCACCCCCCGGGGGCCGCGCTGTGTCTGCGCTGAGTCAGTACGTCCCAGCTGAACTGGCCGTTCCGACCGGACGGCTTCCGCTCACGGCGTAAGGTCCCCGCATGTTCTTCTTCACGATCCGACGGGTCATCGCGTCCGTCTTCGTGTTGCTCGCCAGCTCGTTCCTGGTGTTCGCGCTCTGCGCGGCCAGCTTCGACCCGCTGTCGAAGTACTACACGCAGAACCCCCGGCCCCCGGAGTCGTTCTTCAACAACCTCCGCGAGCAGCTCGGGCTCAACGACAACTTCTTCGTCCGGTACTGGCGCTGGCTCTCCGGCGTGGTCACCGGCAACTTCGGCGAGACCATCAACGGCACCCCGGTCAGCGAGCAGCTGCCGGGCCGCCTCATGGTCACCGGCCGGATGATCCTGCTGGCGATCATCATCGCGGTCATCCTGGCGGTGGTCGTGGGCGTGATCGGTGCCGTGCGGCAGTACAAGCCGTCCGACTACGCCTTCACCTTCCTGGCCTACCTGCTGATCGCGCTGCCGACCTTCTGGTTCGCCGCGATCCTCAAGGAGTTCGTGGCCGGCGGGGTGAACGACGTCTTCGGCAAGCAAGTGCTCTACACGATCGGCGAGGAGACACCGGGGCTGTCGCTCTACGCCTCGGGCTGGGAGCTGTGGAGCGACCGCCTGGGCCACCTGGTGCTGCCCACCGTCAGCCTGGCGCTGCTGTCCTTCGCCGCGTGGAGCCGGTTCCAGCGCTCGGCCATGCTCGACGTCCTCGGCTCGGACTACATGCGGCTGGCCCGCGCCAAGGGCCTGCCCTACCGCCGGGTCGTCATGAAGCACGGCCTGCGCAACGCGCTGATCCCGCTGACCACCGTCGTGGCCCTCGGCATCGGCACCCTGTTCGGCGGCGCGGTCATCACCGAGCAGGTCTTCGTCTGGCACGGCATGGGCGAGTACCTGCTGCAGGACGGCATCGGGCAGAACGACATCAACGTCGTCCTCGGCTGGCTGCTCGTCAGCGCCGTCTTCGTCGTGGTGTTCAACCTCGTCGCCGACGTCCTCTACGCGGTCCTCGACCCGCGCATCCGACTGTCCTGACCGGCTGAGAGGACATCCCATGGCCACCACGCAGGCCGCCGCCGAGGCGGCCCTCCCCACCGAGCCCGGCGCGCCGGTCGGCGGCGGGGTCGAGCGCGAGTTCACCGTCAAGGCCCGCAGCCAGCGGCAGCAGATCATCCGGCGCTTCCTGCACAACAAGGTCGGGATGACCGGCCTGGTCGTGTTCGTGCTGCTGCTCGCCTTCGGCTTCCTGGGCCCGCTGCTCTACACGACCGACTACGCCACCCAGAACTCCGGCGCCCAGTCCGTTCCGCCGGGCAGCCAGGGCTACCCGCTGGGCAGCGACGCGATCGGCCGCGACCTGCTCGCCGGCCTCATGCAGGGCGTGCAGCGCTCGCTGTTCATCGTGCTGCTGTTCGTCGTCATCGCCCTGCCGCTGGGCCTGCTGGTCGGCGCGCTGGCCGGCTACTTCGGGCGGTGGATCGACAGCGTGCTCATGCGCTTCGTCGACCTGATCCTGACCGTGCCGCTGTTGGTCGTGCTGATCGTCGTCGCCAGCAACTTCCCCTCCAGCCGCACGCCGCTGGGCGTCGGCATCATCCTGGGCCTGTTCGGCTGGCTGGACCTGGCCCGCATCGTGCGCAGCCAGTTCCTCTCCCTGCGGGAGAAGGAGTACGTCGAGGCCGCGCACGCCCTCGGCGCCAGCAACAGCCGGATCATCTTCAAGCACCTGATCCCGAACGCCCTGGGGTCGCTGATCGTCTGGACGACGCTGGCCGCGGCCACCGCGATCATCCTCGAGGCGTCGCTGACCTACCTCGGTTTCGGGGTGAACGGGGCCAACCAGACGTCCCTGGGCCGGTTGGTCTCCGACGGGGTGCAGGCCACCACCACCCGGCCGTGGCTCTTCTACTTCCCCGGCATCACGCTGCTGATCATCGTGCTGTCGATCAACCTGATCGGCGACGGGATCCGCGATGCCTTCGACCCGAGCAACCGCCGCGTGCGGGCCTGAGGGGTTCACCACATGTCGATCGTGAAAGACCTCGACCCGGCCGCGCCGCTGCTGACCGTCGAGGACCTCAACGTCCGCTTCCCGACCGAGGACGGGCTGGTGCACGCCGTCCGCGGGGTGGACTACACCCTGCGCTCGGGCGAGGTGCTGGGCATCGTCGGCGAGTCCGGGTCGGGCAAGTCGGTGACGTCGCTGGCCGTCATGGGCCTGCTGCCCGCCTCCGCGCGGGTCAGCGGGTCGGTGAAGTACCGGGGCCAGGAGCTGCTCGGGCAGGGCGACCGGGCGATGTCCCGGATCCGCGGCAAGGGCGTGTCCATGATCTTCCAGGACCCGATGACGTCGCTGGACCCGGTCTACCGCGTCGGGTACCAGATCGAGGAGACGCTGCGGGTCCACGACTCGAAGCTGTCCTCGAAGGCCGCGCAGGCCCGGGCCGCGGACCTGCTGACCATGGTCGGCATCCCGAACGCCGCCGAGCGCGTGCGGTCCTACCCGCACGAGTTCTCCGGCGGCATGCGCCAGCGCGTGGTCATCGCCATCGCGATGGCCAACCAGCCCGACGTGATCATCGCCGACGAGCCGACCACGGCCCTCGACGTGACCGTGCAGGCGCAGATCCTCGAGGTGCTGCAGACCGCGCTGTCCGAGACCGGCGCCGCGATGGTGCTGATCACCCACGACCTCGGCGTCGTGGCCGGCATCGCCGACCGCGTGCTGGTCATGTACGCCGGCCGCCCGGTCGAGATCGGCGGCGTCGAGGACATCTACTACGAGCCGCGGATGCCCTACACCCTGGGCCTGCTCGGCTCCCTGCCCCGGCTGGACTCCTCCACCAAGCAGCGGCTGACCCCGATCAAGGGCTCCCCGCCCTCGGTGGTCAACATGCCGCCCGGGTGCCCCTTCGCCCCGCGCTGCCCGCTGCACGTGGCCGAGTGCGACGTCACCGAGCCCGAGCTGGTCGACGTCGGCGGCGGGCACACCGCGGCCTGCATCCGCATCGACGAGGTGCGCAAGGCCCACGGCGAGGCCGCGGCGGTGTTCGACGAGACCGCCGACGACCGGCTGCTGGGCTCCGAGCAGCCCGCGGACCTGTCCGCGGCGGCCGGCACCGAGGACGTCGGCGCCCCCGGCGACCCGGTCGGCGAGCGGACCGACCCCGCCCCGCAGGCGGGCACCGGCTCGCTGCTGGACGCGACCACGACCCCGAGCACGAGCACGGACGGAGACCGGCGATGACCGCCACCCGTGAGCCCATCCTGACCGTGCGCGGTCTGGAGAAGCACTTCCCGATCAAGGGCGGTGGGCTGATCAAGCGCACCGTGGGCGCCGTCCGGGCCGTCGACGGCCTGGACCTGGACCTCTACCCGGGCGAGGTGCTCGGCCTGGTCGGGGAGTCCGGCTGCGGCAAGTCGACCACCGGCCGCGCCATCCTCAACCTGCAGCCGGCCACCGGCGGCTCGGTGAAGTTCGAGGGCCGCGAGCTGGTCGGCCTGGACCGCAAGGCGATGCGGCCGCTGCGCCGCGACATCCAGATCGTCTTCCAGGACCCCTACGCCTCGCTCAACCCGCGGCTGCCCGTCTTCGACATCGTCGCCGAGCCGCTGATCATCCACGGGCTGACCAAGGACGAGGCGGAGCTGCGCGAGCGGGTGCGCACCCTCGTCGAGACGGTGGGGCTGAACCCCGAGCACACCAACCGGTACCCCGCGGAGTTCTCCGGCGGGCAGCGGCAGCGCATCGGCATCGCCCGGGCACTGGCGCTGGAGCCCAAGGTGCTGGTCCTCGACGAGCCGGTCTCGGCGCTGGACGTGTCCATCCAGGCGGGTGTCATCAACCTGCTGGAGGACCTCAAGGAGCGGCTGGGCCTGTCCTACCTGTTCATCGCGCACGACCTGTCGGTGGTGCGGCACATCTCCGACCGCGTCGCCGTCATGTACCTGGGCAAGATCATCGAGGTCGCGCCGCGGGACGAGCTGTTCGACCGGCCCACGCACCCGTACACGCAGGCGCTGCTGTCGGCGATCCCGCTGCCCGACCCGCGCCGGGAGCGCAGCCGGCAGCGGATCATCATCACCGGCGACGTGCCCAGCCCGGCCAACCCGCCCTCGGGCTGCCGGTTCCGCACCCGCTGCCAGAAGTTCGCGAACGAGCTGACCGACACCCAGCGGGAGAAGTGCCTGACCGTGGAGCCCCCGCTGGAGTCCCGCGGTCCGGCGCACCAGAGCGCCTGCCACTACGCGGCGGCCACCCAGGTCCTGTGACCGACCGGGGCCCGGTGACCGCCGGGCCCCGGCCTTGGGACCATGTGCACGTGGCTCCCGCTGATCGTCGTCTGCTGCTCGTGCACGCCCACCCCGACGACGAGTCCATCAACAACGGCGCCACCATGGCCCGCTACGTCGCCGAGGGCGCCCACGTCACCCTGCTCACCTGCACGCTGGGGGAGGAGGGCGAGATCCTCGTGCCCGAGCTCGCCGGGCTCGCCGCCGACCAGGCCGACCAGCTCGGCGGCTACCGGATCGTCGAGCTGGAGCGGGCGATGGCCGCCCTCGGGGTCACCGACCACCGCTTCCTCGGCGGCACCGGCCGGTGGCGCGACTCGGGCATGGTCGGCACCCCGGCCAACGCGCACCCGCGCGCGTTCTGGAACGCCGACCTCGACGAGGCGGTCGCGGCCGCCGTCGCGGTGCTGCGCGAGGTCCGCCCCCAGGTGGTGGTCGGCTACGACGAGCACGGCGGCTACGGCCACCCCGACCACGTGCAGGCCCACCGGGTGACCATGGCCGCCGCCGACGCCGCGGCCGACCCCGCCTACCGGCCCGACCTCGGCGCACCGCACCGGGTGGCCAAGCTGTACTGGACCTGCGTGCCGGTCTCGGTGCTGCAGGAGGGCCTGGATGCCCTCGCCGCCGCCGACACCGGCTACGACGGCGTCACCGACGCCCGCGAGATCCCCTTCGCCGCCGAGGACGCCGACGTCAGCTGCGAGCTCGACGGCGCGGCGTTCCGCGACCGCAAGGCCGCCGCGATGGCCGCGCACGCCACCCAGCTCACCCTGGACGGCGACTTCTTCGCGCTGTCGAACAACCTCGGCCAGGAGGTGCTCACCACCGAGTACTACCGGCTGGTGCGCGGCGAGCGCGGGCCCGGCGACGGGCCGCACGGCTGGGAGACCGACCTGTTCGCGGGCCTGTGAGCGGCCTGCGCACCGCCGGCTGGGCGGTGCTGGCCGTCGCCGTCGCCTTCTGGCTGGCGGTGGTGGAGGTGTTCTGGCTGCCGCTGCGGGTCGGGCCGGTGCCCGTGCCGCTCTCGGTGCTCGGCGCGGCCGCGGGCAACCTGCTGCTGGTGGCCTGGGCGCACCGGCTCTCGGGGTCCCGGCTGGTCGCCGTCCTGCCGGTCGCGACCTGGCTGGTGGTCGCCGTCGCCGCCTCGGTGCGCCGCCCCGAGGGCGACCTGGTGATCACCGGGGCGACCACGGCGACCCAGGTCGTGGGGCTGGCGTTCCTGCTGGTCGGGGTGCTCACCGGGTCCTTCGCCGTCGGCCGGGCGCTCAGCCGGCCCGTCCGCCGGCCGGTGGACGCCGGTAGTGGTACCGGTGGTGCTCGATGAAGCCCAGCCGGCGGTACAGCTCCCGGGCGGGCGCGTTGCCGGCCACCACCTGCAGGTAGCACCACCGGGCCCCGGCGTCGGCCGCCCAGGACTGCAGCGCCCGGGTCAGCGACGTGGCCAGGCCGCCGCGCCGGGCGCGCTCGGCGACGGTGACCGCGGTGATGCCGAGCCAGTCGTCGGTGAGCACCCCGCGCGCCACGGCGACCACCGCGCCGTCCTCCGCCCGGACCGAGGCGAACGCCAGCCGGTCGGCGTTGGTGAGCACCACCGGCGCGTCCGCCGGCAGCGGGGTGCCGTGCTGCCGGCAGGCGGCCAGCCACTCCTCGTCGGGCACCGGGGCGAGCTGGACGTCGGCGCGGGGGCCGGGTCCGCCGTCGTCCAGCTCGACGGTGAGCACCAGGGTGTCCTCGTCCCGCTCCCAGCCGGCGGCGGCGAACGCGGCGTCGGCGGCCCGGGCCTGCCGGCCGGGCAGCTGGGCGCAGGGCCGCAGGCCGCGGGCGCGGTAGAACTCCTCGACCGCGGCGACGGCGTCGGGCAGCGGGAGGCCGGGGTCGCCGACGACGAGCGCGGAGTGCGCGCGGCCGGTGAAGCCTGCGCCCCCGGCCCGCAGCAGCCACTGCCCGAGCGGCTGCGCCTCGGTGCCGCGCCAGCCGCGGGCGGCCAGCAGCTCGAGCTCGACGACGTCGAGCGGGCTGCGGCGCTGACCCACGGTTCCTCCTGCTGACCCGGCGGGGTGGGTGAGGCGACCCTGGCCTCGCTGCGTCCCGTCCCCGGTTCCATACTGGTGCCCACCCCAGACTGCTGTGGTTCGCACCCCGGAGGGACCCCCGTGACCTACGTCATCACCCAGGCATGCGTCGACGTCCTCGACAAGGCGTGCATCGACGAGTGCCCGGTGGACTGCATCTACGAGGGCGACCGGATGCTCTACATCCACCCCGACGAGTGCGTGGACTGCGGCGCCTGCGAGCCGGTCTGCCCGGTGGAGGCCATCTACTACGAGGACGACGTCCCGGACAAGTGGAAGGACTTCTACAACGCCAACGTGGAGTTCTTCTCCGAGCTGGGCAGCCCCGGCGGCGCGGCCCGCACCGGAAAGGTCGGCAAGGACCACCCGCTGGTCGCGGCGCTGCCGCCGCAGGGGGAGTGACCTCCCGCTCGCTGCCGGACTTCCCCTGGGACTCGCTCCGGCCGGCCCGCGCGCGGGCGGCCGAGCACCCGGGGGGCACGGTGGACCTGTCGATCGGCACCCCGGTCGACCCCACGCCCGACGTCCTGCGCACGGCCCTGGCCGACGCCGCCGACGCCCCGGGCTACCCGACCGCGCTGGGCACCGCTGACCTGCGCACCGCCGCGGCCGGCTGGCTCTCCCGCCGGCTGGGCGTCACCCTGGCCGACCCCCTGGGCGCCGTGCCCTCGGTGGTGCCGACGGTCGGCTCCAAGGAGCTGGTCGCGCTGTTGCCCACCCTGCTGGGCCTGCACGCCGGCACGGTGGTGATCCCCGAGGTCGCCTACCCCACCTACGAGGTGGGCGCGGTCGTCGCCGGGCTGTCGGTGCTGCGCAGCGACACCCCGCCCGCCGACGTCGCCGACCCGGTGCTGGTCTGGCTGAACTCCCCGGGCAACCCGCACGGCCGGGTGCTGTCGCCCGAGCAGCTGCGCGCCTGGGTGACCTGGGGCCGCGAGCGCGGCGTGCCCGTGGTCGCCGACGAGTGCTACGTCGAGCTGGGCTGGGACGTCGTCCCCACCTCCGTGCTGCACCCCTCGGTCGCGGGCGGCACCCACGACGGGCTGCTCGCCGTGCACTCGCTGTCCAAGCAGTCCACCGCGGCGGGATACCGGGCCGGGCTGCTGTCCGGCGACCCGGCCCTGGTGGCGCGGGTGTGGGAGGCCCGCCGGCACCTGGGCCTGCTCGTGCCCGGACCGGTGCAGGCCGCCACGGCCGCGGCCCTGGACGACGACGCGCACGTCGAGGTGGCCCGCGCCCGCTACGGCGCCCGGCGGCAGCGGCTGCGCGCCGCCGTCGAGGCCTGGGGCGGCCGCGTCGAGCACTCCGCGGCCGGCCTCTACCTGTGGGTGACCCGCGACGAGGACTGCTGGACCACCGTCGACCGGCTCGCCGACCTCGGCGTCGTCGTCGCGCCCGGGTCGTTCTACGGGCCGGCGGGGGAGCGGCACGTGCGCATGGCGCTCACCGCCACCGACGAGCGCGTCGACGCCGCCGTCGAGCGGCTGCGGTCCTAGACGGCCAGCTGCAGCCGCAGCACCGCGCCGACGTCCTCGGCGTCCTGCGCCCAGCCGTCGGTCGGCGTCCAGCGCCAGTTCGTGTACCGGACCTCGGTGAGCTGCAGGTTCTGGGCGTGCGCGACGGCCCAGGTGACCTCGGGCCAGCCGGTCACGCCCACCGACACCACCCCGCCCGGCTGCACGGTGGGTGACCCGGCCTCCCGGCGCACCATCTCGGCGACGGCGGCCGCGCGGTCGTCGACCGGCCCGGCCGCCTGCGGGGGCGAGTAGGTGCACGACAGCGCGGCGGGGTCGGTGGACAGCAGGGCCCCGGCGAGCTCCGTGCCCATGCCCTCCCACTGCTGGTAGGCCTCGGGGAAGCCCGACCGCTGCACGGTCTGGGCGACCTCGGTCAGCCGGCCGCTCTCCCACCCGGGCACCTCGACCAGGCCGTCGAGGAACTTCCCCGTCGCGTAGACCGGGTCCTGCACCTGCTGCGGTGATCCCCAGCCCTGGGAGGGCCGCTGCTGGAACAGCCCGAGGGAGTCGCGGTCGCCGTAGGCGAGGTTGCGCAACCGGGACTCCTGCTGCGCGGTGGCCAGCGCGATCACGGTGGCCCGCGCCGGCAGCCCGCGGCTGCGCGCGACGGCGGCGATGGTGGCGGCGTTGGCCGCCTGCTCGTTGGTCACGGTCAGCGCGGAGCCCGCGACCGTGCAGCGCCCGGCCACCGGCGGCACCCCCTGGCTGTCGGTGTCCCAGGACAGGCCGACGACGGCGACCACGACGACCAGCAGCGGCGCCCACAACCCGGCCATCCGGCCGGCGCGCTTCCGCCGCCGTCGCACGGGCGGGCGCGGGCGGGGACGCGCGGCTGCGGGACGGGCCGCCGGCCGTGCGCTGGTCACCGGACCCAGGGTAGGTGGCCCGCGCCCGATGCCCTGTCCGGACACGGCGGTGCTGGCTAGCCTCTGCGCCGTGACCGACCACCTGCTTCCCGGAGTCGCCGCCACCCGGGTCGAGACCGACCGGCTGACCCAGCAGGTGCTGCACCGCGAGGACGTCGACCCGCGCGGCGGCGGCGAGGTGGTGCTGCTGGTCCACGGCAACGTCAGCTCGGCGCTGTTCTGGCAGCAGCAGCTGCTGGCGCTGCAGGGCCCGTGGCGGGTGCTGGCGGTCGACCTGCGCGGCTTCGGCGGCACCGACCCGGCCCCGGTCGACGCCACCCGCGGCGTGCGCGACTGGTCCGACGACCTCGCCGCCCTGGTCGCCGCGCTCGGGGCGGAGCGGGTGCACCTGGTCGGCTGGAGCATGGGCGGCGGCGTGGTGCTGCAGCACCTGCTCGACCACGCCGAGCGGGTCGCGTCGGTGACGCTGGTCGCGCCGGTCTCGCCGTTCGGCTTCGGGGGGACGGCGGGGGCCGACGGCCACCGGGTGCACCCCGACGGCACCGGCGCCGGCGCGGGCGGGGCCAACCCGGACTTCGTCGCCGCGCTGGCCGCCGGCGACACCACGGCCGACGCGCCCACCAGCCCGCGGTCGATCTTCCGGGCCTTCTACGTCGCCCCGGGCAGCCTGCCGGTCGACGAGCAGCTGGAGGACCTCTACGTCGCCTCGATGCTCACCACCCGCACCGGCGAGGACCACTACCCCGGGGACGTCGTGGCGGTCGACGCCTGGCCCGGTGCCGCCCCCGGTGGCCGCGGCGTGCTGAACACGATGGCGCCGACCGTGCTGGACGTCTCGGGCATCACCGAGCTGCCGGTCAAGCCGCCGGTGCTGTGGATCCGGGGCGACGTCGATCAGGTCGTCAGCGACACCTCCGCCTTCGACCTGGCCTTCCTGGGCTCGATCGGGGCGGTGCCGGGGTGGCCGGGGGCCGCGGGCTTCCCGCCGCAGCCGATGGTCACCCAGACCCGCACCGTGCTCGACCGGTACGCCGCCAGCGGCGGGTCCTACCGCGAGGTGGTGCTGCCCGAGGTCGGCCACGCACCGCACGTCGAGCGCCCGCAGGAGTTCGTCGTCGCCCTCCTGGAGCACCTCACCGCCCCGCCCGCGGAGCCCGCCGGGCTGACCTGAGCCGCTAGTTGGCGTGCAGGGCCGCGTTCAGCGCACCCCAGTCGCCGTCGCGGGGCACCGCCTCCAGCGCCCCGGACACCGAGTTGCGGCGGAACAGCAGGCCCGGCCGGCCCGACAGCTCCAGCGCCTTGACCACCGAGCCGTCGGGCAGGGTGACCCGGGCACCGGCGGTGACGTAGCAGCCGGCCTCGACGACGGAGCGGTCACCGAGGGAGATGCCGATGCCGGCGTTGGCGCCCAGCAGGCAGCCCGAGCCGATCGAGACGACCTGCTTCCCGCCGCCGGACAGGGTGCCCATGATCGAGGCGCCGCCGCCGATGTCGGAGTCCGCGCCGACCACGACGCCGGCGGAGATGCGGCCCTCGACCATCGAGGGGCCCAGGGTGCCGGCGTTGAAGTTGACGAAGCCCTCGTGCATGACCGTGGTGCCCTCGGCCAGGTGCCCGCCCAGCCGGACCCGGTCGCCGTCGCCGATCCGGACGCCGGAGGGCAGCACGTAGTCGACCATCCGCGGGAACTTGTCGACGTGGGTGACGGTCACGTGGCCGTGGGCGGCGCGCACCTTGGCCGCGCGCACCGGCGTCCAGTCCGCGGCCTCGACCGGGCCGGCCGTCGTCCAGGCGACGTTGGTCAGCAGGCCGAACTGGCCGTCCAGGTTCAGCCCGTGCGGGCGAACCAGGCGGTGCGAGAGCAGGTGCAGCCGCAGGTAGACGTCGTGCGCGTCGACCGGCGCGGCGGAGAGGTCGGCAATCGTCGTCCGCACGCCGACCACCTCGACGCCGCGGGCGTCGTCGGCACGCAGCAGGGAGCCGACGTCGGGGCCCAGCTCGCCCTCGAGCTCCAGCGTGCCCAGCCGCTCGGTGCCCGTGCTGCCCACCTCGCCGAGGGCGGGGGAGGGGTACCAGGTGTCCAGGACGGTGCCGGCGGTGGTCACGGTGGCCAGACCGACGGCGGTGGCGCCGGCAGCGGTGGGTGCAGCAGTCACGGGAGCCGAGGGTAGGCGACCGTAGGCTGCGGGCCGTGACCGTTCCGGCCCTCGACCTGACCGCCGACGTCCTCACCCTCACCCGTGCCCTGGTCGACGTCCCGTCGGTCTCGGGCACCGAGGAGCCGCTCGCCGACGCCGTCGAGGCCGCGCTGCGCGGCCTGGGCGGGCTGGAGGTGGTGCGGATCGGCAACTGCGTGCTGGCCCGCACCGACCTCGGCCGGGACACCCGGGTCGTGCTCGCCGGCCACCTGGACACCGTGCCGATCGCCGACAACGTGCCCAGCCGGCTGGACACCGTGGACGGCGAGGAGCGGCTCTACGGCTGCGGCACCAGCGACATGAAGGCCGGCGACGCGCTCATGCTGCGCGTGGCCGGGCTCTTCGGCGTCCCCGGTGCGCAGCCCGCGCACGACCTGACCTTCGTGTTCTACGACAACGAGGAGGTCGAGGCGGTCAAGAACGGCCTCGGCCGGGTCGCCCGCGAGCTGCGGGGCTGGCTCTACGGCGACCTCGCGATCCTGCTCGAGCCCACCGACGGGGACGTCGAGGGCGGCTGCCAGGGCACGATGCGCGTCGTCCTCACCGTGCCGGGCGAGCGGGCGCACAGTGCGCGGTCCTGGCTGGGGCGCAACGCGGTCCACGGCGCCGCACCGATCCTGGCGGTGCTGGCGGATTACACCGCGCGCGAGGTGGACATCGACGGGCTGCACTTCCGCGAGGGCCTGAACGCGGTGCGGATCGAGGGCGGGGTGGCCGGCAACGTCGTCCCCGACGAGTGCCGGGTGACGGTCAACTTCCGGTTCGCCCCGGACCGCGACGAGGACGACGCCGAGGCGCACGTGCGGGAGGTGTTCGCCGACGCGCTGGCCGCCGGGGTGACCCTCGAGGTCACCGACATGTCCGGCGGTGCGCTGCCCGGCCTGTCCGAGCCCGCGGCCGCCGCGTTCGTCGCCGCGGTGGGCAGGCCCGCCCGGGCCAAGCTCGGCTGGACCGACGTCGCGCGGTTCGCCGCCTTCGGGATCCCCGCGGTCAACTACGGTCCCGGTGACCCGAACCAGGCGCACCAGCGGGGCGAGCACGTCCGGGTCGACCGGCTGCAGCCCGCCGAGGACGCCCTCGTCGCCTACCTGACCGGCACGACCACGACCACGGGGGACACGGCATGAGCGACAACGGCACCCGGCGGTCCCACCGCCGCACGCGGGGCCCGGTGCAGCTGCGCGGCGGCGAGCCCGACCCGCGCCAGGAGGGGACGACGACCGACCAGCGCCTGCTGGACTCCCGCGGCCCCTCGGACTGGGTGCACGCCGACCCGTGGCGGGTGCTGCGGATCCAGGCCGAGTTCGTCGAGGGCTTCGGGCTGCTCGCCGAGCTGCCGCGCGCCGTCAGCGTCTTCGGCAGCGCCCGGACCAAGCCCGACGACCCGTTCTACGCCGCCGGGGTCGAGCTCGGCGCCGCGCTCGCGCAGGCCGGCTACGCCGTCATCACCGGCGGCGGGCCGGGCGCGATGGAGGCGGCGAACAAGGGCGCCTGCGAGGCCGGTGGCATGTCGGTCGGGCTGGGCATCGAGCTGCCGTTCGAGCAGGAGCTCAACGAGTGGGTCGACGTCGGCATCTCCTTCCGCTACTTCTTCGTGCGCAAGACGATGTTCGTGAAGTACGCCCAGGCCTTCGTGATCCTGCCCGGCGGCTTCGGCACCCTGGACGAGCTGTTCGAGGCGCTGACCCTGGTGCAGACCACCAAGGTCACCCGGTTCCCGGTCATCCTCTTCGGCTCGGCCTACTGGGCCGGGCTGCTGGACTGGATCCGCGGCACGCTGGCCGACCACGCGATGGTCTCGCCCAAGGACCTGGACCTGATCACGGTCACCGACGACGTGGCCGAGGCAGTGCGGGTGATCCGCGCGGCCGACGCCGCCCGGGAGGCGGCGGGGCAGGAGTCGGGCGGCCCCGCCCCGGTCGAGGGCTGACCGGGTGCTGACGTTCGTCGTCTTCGTCGTCGGCCTGGTGCTCGTCGGCGGGCTGCTGTTCCTGGGCGCGTCGGTGCTGCTCGGCCGCGGGGAGACCCAGGCGCCCGCCGAGCTGGACCGCTCGCCGGTCGAGCTGCCCGACGACCGGCCGGTCACCGGCGACGACGTCCGGGCGCTGCAGGTCTCGGTGACCGTGCGGGGCTACCGGATGACCGAGGTCGACTGGCTGCTGGACCAGCTGGCGCAGACCATCGACGAGCGCGACGTCGAGATCGCGCAGCTGCGCGCTGCGCAGCCGGAGGAGGACCCCGCTGCGGCGGACGAGGAGGACCCGGGTGCCTGAGCTGGTCGAGACCGTGGACGTCGATGCCCCGCGGGAGGCGGTGTTCGCCGCGCTCGCGGACTGGACGAGCCAGGGCGAGTGGATGCTGCTGACCGACGTCCGCACCGTCGACGGTCCGGCGCAGGAGGTGGGCGGCCGGATCGAGGCGGTCACCGGCCTGCCGCTGCCCGGCGGACGCCGCCTCGGGGTGCTGGACCGGATGACCATCACCGGCTGGGAGCCGCCGAGCGTGGTCGACGTGCGGCACACCGGCCGGGTGGTGCGGGGCACCGGCAGCTTCCAGGTGCGCGAGCGCGCCGGCGGCGGGTCGACCTTCGTCTGGGTGGAGACCCTCGACCTGCCGCTGGGGGCGCTGGGCCGGCTGGGCTGGCCGCTGGTCAAGCCGGCGTTCGTGGCCGGGGTGCGGCTGTCGCTGAAGCGGTTCGCCCGCTACGCGGAGTCGCGCGCCCGCTGAACCCGGACCGCCGCCCACGCGGCGGACACGGCCAGCACCACCACGACGACCACCAGCAGGGTGGTGCCGTAGTCGCGCGGCAGGAACGAGGTGTCGCCCTCGTCGCCGCCGAACCCGAGCACGAAGGGCAGCGCGACCAGGGCCACCGCCGCGCTCGTCGCCGCCCCGACGACGACCGGGGCGCGCGCCGGGCGGGGCAGGGTGCGGGCGGCCAGCCAGCCCAGGCCGATCCAGACCGGGGCGACCACCAGGTCGTGCAGCAGCGCACCGCCCAGCATCCACACCGCCCAGCTGGTCAGCGCCTCGCTGCTCAGCGACGTCCAGAGGCCGTAGGCACCGTAGGCGACGGCCGCCAGGCCGGGGACGACGAACAGCCACCGCCAGCGCGGCGCCGCGCTCACGACCCCACCCCCGCCGCACCCGGCGCGATGCGGCCCAGCCACTTGGTCTGCATCGCACCCGGCCGGTTCGGCGCGATCAGCCGCACCGGGTAGCCGTGGTCGATGTCGAGGTCCTCGCCGTTGAGCCGCAGCGCGAGCAGGGTCTTGTCGCTGGCGGAGTGCGGCTTGGACACCGTCGAGACGCGGTAGGACCCACCGGTCTGGATGGACTCCACGTGCACCACGGTGCCGCGCGGGTGACCGGCCGCCGCCAGGACGTCGCGCAGCCGCGGGCCGGTCCACTCGGCGCTGGCGCTCCAGCCCTCGACGCAGGCGATCGGCAGCCGCTCGGTGTACTGGGGCATGGCGCGGAGGTCGTCCAGCGTCAGCTCCAGCGGCGTCGGCCCCTCCACCACCAGCCGGTAGGCGGGGTCGACGGCGCTCTCGGTCACCCCGGCGCTGATCGCGGTCTGGTTCACCGGCAGGCCCTGCGGCCCGACACCGGGGATGCGCGGGGACAGCACCGAGACCTGGGCCAGCGGGGAGATGGTCTGGCCCCACTGGGTCAGCGCCACCGCGCCGGTGGCCACGGCCGCGGTCGCCACGAAGGCCCGGCGGCTGACCGCGCCGTGCTCGGCGGCCTCGTCGGCGGCCCGGACCTCCTCGGCCTCGGCGGGCTCCAGCCCGGCGACGGCGGCCGGGCTGCCGCGGCGGGCCAGGCCGCGCCGGATCTGCGGGGCCATCGCGCCGACGTGGGTGAGCACGGCGCCCACGGCGACCCAGCCGGTCCAGTAGTGCGCGGTCTTGAAGGAGAACCCGAACGGGTACCACTGGCTGATGTTGATCAACCCGGTGGCGAGCATGAACACCGCGCTGGCGACCAGCACGAGGATCGACAGCCGGCCGACCAGCGCGGCCGGGGTGCGGGCCGGCGGCCAGCGGAACAGGCCGGGGTAGACGGTCCACAGCTTCACCAGCAGCAGCGGGATCAGCGCCAGGCCGACCATGACGTGGGTGCCCTGGGTGACCCGGTACAGCCAGACCGGGCTCGCCGGCCAGACGAACCACGACGGCGGGTGCTGCACCCAGTGGCTGATCAGCCCGGTGAGGAAGCAGACGACGAAGCCCGCGCCCAGCCACACGCCGACGCGGGAGGCGCGGCGCTCGGTGTGCAGCGGGCTCGGGAAGGCGCCCTCGCCGAAGGGGCCCCGGCGCAGCGCGTCGGGCGGGTCGGGCAGCCGCGCGCCCAGCACGCGGTCCAGTGCTCGGGTCACAGGTCCTCCTTCCCCGGGTGTTCGTCGCGGACCGGCCGTCCGGACGGGTCAGAGCAGGCCGGCTATCTCCTCGACGGTGCGCCGCATCCGGCTGTCCTCGGGGCACAGCGCCGCGACCTCGACCGCCTCGGCCCAGTGGTCGACGTCGGTGAGCTGCGGCAGGTCCAGCACGGTCAGCCCGGCCGCCTCCAGCGCCGCCCGGGTGTTGGCCGCGGTGTCGTCCCGGGACATCGGCACGTCGGGCAGGACGGCGGCGGCGTCGGGGGTGTGCACGCCCAGGGCCCACCAGCCGCCGTCGGGGGCGGTGCCGAGCACGACGCTGCCCGGGCCGGCGGTTACCAGCCGGGCGAGGGAGTCGGTGAGCAGCTCGGGGCTGATCTGCGGGGTGTCCATGCCGACGAGCAGGGTCGGCAGGTCGCCGTCCCCGGCCATCGCGTCGGCGAACGCCGCGGCCAGCCGGGTGCCCAGGTCGCCCTCGACCTGCGGGACGACGACCATCCCGGTCAGGTCGAGGTCGCCGGGGGCGCCGTCCAGCGCGACCACCCGTCGCTGCACGGGCGTGGCCCGGACGACGTCGAGGGTGTCGCCGACCGCGGCCGAGGCGACCGCGGCGGCCTGCTCGGGCGTGCACGGCGGGGTGAGCCGCGTCTTGCTGCGCCCGGGCACCGGGGCCTTGGTGATGACCAGCAGCTGGGTCACCGGGACAGCACCCGGGACATGTCGCGCACGGTCTTGACGGTGCCCAGCACGGTGCCGGTGACCTTGGACTTCGTGCCGTCGGCGCGGGGGTGGTAGTCGACGTCCACCTCGCGGATCCGCCAGCCGGCGTCCGAGGCCTTCGTGACCATCTCCAGCGGGTAGCCGAAGCGGCGGTCGGTGATGCCGAGGGCGAGCAGGTCGGCGCGGCGTGCGGCGCGCATCGGGCCCAGGTCGTGCAGCCGCAGGCCGGTGCGCCGGCGCATCAGGATGCTCAGCGCGGTGTTGGCGACCCGGGCGTGCGGCGGCCAGGCGCCCCGGCTGCTGGGCCGGCGTCGGCCGAGCACGAGGTCGGCGTCCCCGGCCTCGACCGGGCCGGCCACGCGGGGCAGCTGCTGGGGGTCCATGGAGGCGTCGGCGTCGCAGAAGCACACGACGTCGGCCGTCGCGGCCTCGAGACCGACGTGCGCGGCGGCGCCGAACCCGCGCTGCGGCACGTGCACGACGGTCGCGCCGTGGTCGGCGGCGATCTGCGCGGAGCCGTCGGTCGAGCCGTTGTCGGCGACGATGGCGCGGTAGCCCTCGGGCAGGCGGGAGAGGACCCAGGGCAGTGCCCCGGCCTCGTCGAGGCAGGGCAGGACGACGTCGGGCACCAGGGGACGCTAACCGCGGGTGCACCCTCCCGCCCACTGGGCTCGCCCGGCCGGGTGGTGCCGCCCCACCTACAGTCCGACCTCGTGACCAGCGCGGAGCCCACCACCACGTCCCGGGCACGCCGGGTGCTGCCCGCGCTGGTGGTGGCGGCCGCCGCCGTGTTCGTCGTCGTCGTGGGCTTCATCGGGTGGCGCCTGGCCGAGGGCGGGACGGTGCTGCACCTGCTCGGCGGCTACGTGCTGCGCGGCGGGTTCGGGGTGGTGCTCACCCCGCGGGTGCTGCTCCCGGTCGCGGTGGCGCTGGTCGTCGTCCTGGTCGGTCCGGGGCTGGCGTCGCGGGTCCGGTTCGGCCTGCTGGCGGCCGGGTCGGCGGTGGTGGCCGCCGGGTGGGCGGTCGCGCTGGCGTTGAGCAGTGGCTGGCACCGGCTGCCCGAGCCGCTGTCGGTGGTCTACGAGTACCCGCACGACGTGCCGCGGGTCGGCTCGATCGGGACCTTCCTGTCCACGTTCACCCAGTTCGTGCCCGCGGACTCCTCCGACCCGTGGACCACCCACGTCGCCGGTCACCCGCCGGGCGCGCTGCTGGCGTTCGTGCTGCTGGACCGGATCGGGCTCTCGGGCCTGGGCTGGGACGCCGCGCTGTGCATCGCCGGCGGGGTGCTCGCCGTCCCGGCCGTGCTGGTCACCGTGCGGGCGGTCGCCGACGAGGCGCGGGCGCGGGTGGTGGCGCCGTTCCTGGTGCTGGCACCGATCGCGCTGTGGGTCGCCACCAGCGCCGACGCGCTGTTCGCCGGCGTCGCGTCCTGGGGCGTGGCCGGCCTGGCCACCGCGGCGGTGTCGACCGGGTGGCGCCGGGACGCGAAGGCATTGGCGGGTGGTCTGCTGCTGGGGCTGGCGCTGTTCCTGTCCTTCGGGCTGACCGCGCTTGGCCTGGTGGCGCTGGTGGTCGTGCTGGTGCACCGGCGGGCACTGGGCTGGGGCGGGGTCGTGCGGGTGCTGGCCGTGGGTGCGGTCGGCGTCCTGCTGGTGGTGGGCCTGTTCCTGCTCGGCGGCTACTGGTGGCTGGACGGGTTCCACGCGGCGGGGGACCGGGTGCGTTCCGGGCCGTCCTACGCCAACCGTCCGCTGGCGTTCTTCCTGTTCTCCAACGTGGCCGCGGGCGCGATCGCGGTGGGCCCGGCGGCCATCGCCGGGCTGGCCTCGCTGCGCCGGCACCGGCTGGCGCTGCTGCCGCTGGCCGCGCTGGCCGGGATCCTGGCCAGCGACTCCACTGGACTGGTGCGCGGGGAGACCGAGCGCATCTGGCTGCCCTTCTACGTCTGGGTGCTGTGCGCGACGGCGTTCCTGCCCGAGCGCGGGCGCCGGGTGTGGCTCGCGCTCGGCGCCGTGCTGGCCATCGCCGTGGAGGTCACCGTCCGCACCGAGTGGTGAGCCCGCCTAGCGGGTCACCGTGATCTGCTCGGCGATCTGCAGCACCTGGTCACGGGTCAGAGCCGGTGGGGCGAGCATCAGGAACAGCCGGCCGTCGGGCACCTGGCCGGCCAGGAGCCAGCTGTCGCCGTCGTCAGGGGTGGTCTTGCCCAGGCGGGCCGGCAGCCCCTGCACGGTCAGCTGCTCGACCGGGTCGAGCAGCGACCGGTCCTCGAAGAAGCTGTCGACCGTCACCCCCGGGCCGGGCGTCCCGGTCAGGCTCACCCGGAGCGGCACCTGCGCGGGGTCGGTGTCGCTGACCAGGTCGAGGCTGCGGCTCTCCTCGTACCCGCCGACCGTCCAGCCCGCCGGCGCGAGGCCGAACTGCAGACCGACCGGCTGCGGCCGGTCGACCACGCTGCGGGCGACAGCGAGCAGCGCGTCCGGGTCGGCGTAGGCACCCTCGCCGCTGAGCTGCAGCCACCGTCCGTCCGGTCGTCCCCAGCGCACGGCGGTGCCTCCGTCACGCCGGAACAGCTGCGCGGTGGCGCCGTCCACGTCTCCGGTGCCCGCGGGTTCACCCGGGGACCCGTAGGGCTCGTACTCCGGTCCCACCGGCTCGCCCGGGAACAGGTACAGCAGGACTCGGTCCCCCTCGGCGGAGGACCAGTCGCCGACGAGGACCAGCGGGCCGGGGTAGTAGGCGGTGCCGCCCCACTGGCTGAAGACCGGAGTGAGGCCGGGGGGCTCGGGGTCCAGGGAGAGCGGGAAGGTCACCGGCCCCGTCGACGCCAGGGTCAGGCCGAGGGGTGTCCCCGGGACCGGCGCGGTGACCGTCGGTGCGGCTTGGCCGCCGGCGTCCCGGTCGGCGGGCAGGGCGACGAGGACGGCCGCCCAGGCCGCGGCCGCCACCAGCACGGCGGTGCCGGCCCGCACCAACCGCCGGCGGGCCCGACCGCGGGTCGCGGCCCGGTGCGCATCGTCGGCGAGCTGTCCGGCGGCCAGCACGGACGCGAGCGGGCTGCCGCGGTGCTCGGCAGCGGCACGGAGCTCGTCGAGGAAGGACCCGGGGAGGTCGGGGAGCTGGTCGTCGGTCACCGCGGCGGCCGCGGTCAGCGCGACGTCGAGGTCGTGGTCGCTGCTCATGGCGCGTCCTCCTGGGGTCCGGTGGCGCCGAGTGCGGTGCGCAGGCGCGCGCGGGCCCGGTGCAGCCGGACGCGCACGGTGCCCGGCGCGAGGTCGAGGACGGCCGCGGCCTGCGTCGGGGTCAGTCCCTCCCAGGCGACGAGGGTGACCAGCTCGCGGTCGTGGGCGGGGAGCTCGCCGAGGGCGTCGAGCACGGCGCGGTGCTGGACCCGGTGCTCGTGGAACAGGGCCGGGTCGGGGACCGCGTCGCCCGTCAGTGCGGCGGCCAGGGCCGACCCCAGCCGACCGGCGCGGCTGGCCGACCGAGCCGAGTTGGCCAGGCACCGGCGGGCGATGCCGAACAGCCAGGGGCGCACCTCGTCGGGGTCGGCGGGCATGTCCGCCCGCCGGCGCCAGGCCGTCGCGAACGTCTCGGCGACCGCGTCCAGGGCGTCTTCTCGAGACGCGGCGCGGCGCAGCGCGTACCCGAGCACCGGGCGGCCGCAGTCGCGATAAGCGGCCTCGAACCGGGCCACCTCGTCCGGGTCGTCCGGGTCATCCGGGTCGTCCGGGTGGGCCGACGGCTGACCTCGGGTGGCGATCACACCCTCACATGTCCGGGTCGGCGGCAGCGTTACGGCAGGATCCCGGCGGTCGCTGGCAGCCACGCCTGCAGACCCTGCCGGTCGGACAGCGCAGGATGTGCCGGTGAGTCGTCGCGGTTGGGCGCTGTTCGTCGTCATGTCGGTCATCTGGGGCGTGCCCTACCTGCTCATCAAGGTCGCCGTCGGCACGTTCGACCCCGTGCTGGTGGTCTTCGCCCGCTGCGTCCTCGGGGCGGTCCTGCTGGTGCCGCTCGTCGTGGCCCGCGGCCAGCTCCGCGGCCTGGCGCGGCACTGGAAGCCGCTGCTGGGCTTCACCGTGCTGGAGATGACCGGCCCGTGGCTGCTGCTGAGCATCGCCGAGCAGACGCTGTCGTCCTCATTGACCGGGCTGCTGGTCGCCACCGTGCCCTTCGTCGCCGCGCTCGCCGGGCGGCTGGTGGGCGGTGAGGAACCGCTGTCGGCAGTGCGCATCGGCGGCATGGTGCTCGGTGTCGTCGGCATCGTGGCGCTGCTGGGCCTGGACGTCCGGGGGGCTCAGCTGGTCGCGATCGGTGCCGTCGTCCTCACCGTCCTCGGCTACGGGACGGCGCCGCTGATCATCAGCCGGAAGCTCTCCGACGTGCCGGGGGTGGCCGCGAGCGCGGTCGCGCTGACCGTCACGGCGCTGGTCTACGCGCCGTTCGCCGTCCCGCGGCTGGACCAGTTCTCCGGCGCCCCGGTGGACGCGGTCGCCGCCGTCGTCGTGCTGGGGCTGGTCTGCACGGCCCTGGCACTGGTGCTCTTCTTCCAGCTCATCCGGGAGGTCGGGCCGCAGCGGGCGCTGGTGATCACCTTCGTCAACCCGGCGGTCGCCGTGCTGCTGGGCGTGCTGTTGCTCGACGAGCCGTTCACCGTCGGCATCGCGGTGGGGCTGCCGGTGATCCTGGTCGGCTGCGTGCTCGCGACCCGGCGTACTCGCACCCCTGAGCCCGTCGCGGTCGCGCCCGCCTGAGGGGTCCACGGCCCGGGGCGTTTCCGCGGGAACGGCCCGGGCGTCAGGCCGCTTCGGGGACCGGTTGGGTGCCCTGCAGGCGACGGCGGAGCGCTGCCCGGTTGTCCAGCAGGACCCCGAGGGCGTACCTGATCGCCAGCCGTTCGCCGTTCGCCCGCCAGGACGACGGCAGGCCCTCGGTGGGCGGGGGAGCCGGCACGGCGCCGTCCGGGTCCGGGGTCGCCCAGACCGGTTCGCCGTCGTCCGTCCGGGCGGTCACCCGGCCATCGGCCGAGCGCACGAGGACCAGGCCGAGGTCGTGCACGAGGCCGTGGCACCGGTCGCACAGCAGCACGAGGTTGTCGACGTCGGTGCGTCCGCCGGCCAGCCAGGACACCAGGTGGTGGGCGTGCAGGCGTTCGGGTCTGGTCTCGGCGCACCCGGGACGCGCGCAGCCGCCATCGCGCAGCAGCAGCGCACGTCGCTGCGCGGTGGTGGCGAAGCGCCGGGCGCGGCCGACGGCGAGCACCTGCGCGCCCTGGACCAGGACGGTCGTGACCGCGGCGTCGCAGGCCAGCCGGCGGGCACCGGCCGGGGTCAGGGCCGCGACCGAGCCGATCGACGCCTGACCGGCGGCGGCGTCCTCGGCCAGCACCTCGGCGTCGACCCGGATGAGCACCTCCCGCTTGGCCGGGTCGCCGGGCCGGGTGTCGACGGCGCCGACACCGGCCCGCACCACGTCGAGGAGGGCCGTCGTCCGCGCGACGGTGACCCGCGCGCGGCGGGCGGCGGCAGCCTCGCCCTGGCCGGCGGCGCGTTGCCCGGACAGGTCTTCCCCGGCGGACCACTCCGCCCAGCCGGTCGTCGCCCCACGGTCACCGTCGTCGCCGGGCCGCTGGTCTCGCCGGGCGACCCGGTCGCGGCGGGTGAGCACCTCGGCGCGGTGCTCGACCGCGGCGACCAGCTCGGCCGCGTCCTCCGCGGACAGCCGGAGCCGCAGGCTGACGCTGCCGTCGCCCTCGTCCCGCCAGTCGAACCGCTGCTCCCACTGCGGTACCTGCCGGTCCGGGTCGGCGCCGTCGGACCAACCCGCCAGCCAGACCGCCGCAGCGGCCTGCCGACCGGCGACGGCGGCCTGGTCCTCGGTGGCGCCGCCCTCCAGCGCGTCGGCCCGGGCCTCCTGCTCCGCGACCTCGCTCCTGGTGCGGGTGCTCTCCGTCTGCTGCCGGTCGGACCGCCGCCAGCCGGCCACCACGCGCTCGAGCTGCGCCGCCGTGCTGTGCTCGGCCACGCGCAGCAGCACCGGCTCGGTATCGGCATCGGCGACCCGGGCGATGGCCCGGGCCTTGGCGAAGGAGATCAGCCCCCGCTGCAGCTGGTCACGGACCTGCGGCAGGCCGGGGAGCGCCCGGGCCAGGCGCACGTGGTCCCGGGCCGTACCGGGGCCGATGCCGCACTGCCAGGACAGCCACTGCGCGCACGAGGCCACCCCGGGCAACGCCCAGCCCCGCCGACGGTCGAACTCCTCCACCAGGACGAGCCAGGCAGCCGTGGCGGCGGAGATCGAGACGGCGCCGGCACGCAGACGCGCCGCCAGCGCCTCGACCGGCTCACCCTCGGCCGACGGAGCCGGGGCGGGGTCGTCCTGGACGGGGTGTGCGTTCGGGCTCGGCACAGGGACCACCTCGGGCAGATCGTCGTTCGAACGTGTGTACGAACGATGGCACGGGGGTCCGACAGAACGAGGTCCTGGCGTTTCCGCGGAAACGCCAGGACGCTCCGAGGAGGGCTACGGCTCCTGCGGGGCGGCGCGCAGTTCGGCGGTGGCGAACTCCCGCATGCCGTCCTCGAAGGAGACCGCGGCGGCGTAGCCGAGCTCCTCCTGCGCGCGGGCGGGGCTGGCCACCACGTGCCGGACGTCGCCGATGCGGTACTGCCCGGTGACCTCGGGTGCGGGTCCGCCGAAGGCGTCGGCCAGTGCGCGGGCCATGTCGCCGACGGTGTGCGGGGTGCCGCTGGCGACGTTGTAGGTCCGCAGCGTCGACTCCTCCGGCGGGTTCGCGGCGGCCTTCAGGTTGGCCTGGGCGACATCGGTGACGTGCACGAAGTCGCGCATCTGGCCGCCGTCCTCGTAGACCTGCGGCGCCTTCCCGCCCTCCAGCGAGGACCGGAAGATCGAGGCCACGCCGGCGTAGAAGGTGTCGCGCGGCATCCGCGGGCCGTAGACGTTGTGGTAGCGCAGGCCCACCGCGGTGCCGCCGGTCGAGCGCGCCCACGCCGAGGACAGGTGCTCCTGCGCCAGCTTCGTGGCCGCGTAGGTGTTGCGCGGGTCCGGCGGCGTCTCCTCGCCCACGCGACCCCAGGCCAGCTCGCGCCCGCACACCGGGCAGGGCGGGTCGAAGCGGCCCTCGTCCAGGTCGCTGCGGCGCCGGGGCGCCGCCGGGACGACGCCGTGCTCGACGCACTCGTACCGGCCCTCGCCGTAGACCACCATCGAGCTGGCGAACACCAGCCGACCGATGCCCGCACGGGCCATGCCGGCCAGCAGCACCGCCGTCCCCAGGTCGTTGATGCCGGCGTAGGCGGGCATGTCCTGCACGTCGATGCCCAGGCCGACCATCGCCGCCTGGTGGTTCACCGCGTCGACCCCGTCGAGCACCCGGTCGACGGTCTCGGGGTCGCGGACGTCGCCGACCACCAGCTCGGCGCCGTCCAGCCCGGGCGGGCCGTCGGGGTACACCGGGTGGACGGCGGGCAGCAGCGCGTCGAGCACCCGCACCTCGTGCCCGGCCTCGAGGTGGGCGGCGACGACGTGGGAGCCGATGAACCCGGCTCCGCCGGTGACGAGGATGCGCACGACGGCGAACGCTAGACGGGCGCCACCCCGGTCGCAGCGCGGGCGGCCAGCCGGGCGCGCAGGCCCTCGAGCATCAGCGACAGGCCGTCCTCGAACCGCTCGTCGTCGCCGCCCATGTCGGCCGCGGCCGCCTCGAGGTGCGGGTGCGCGCGGGGGTCGGCGGGGGTGTCGGGAACCGGGCGGTCCAGGGCGGCCTGGGTCTCGAGCACGTCGCCCAGGAGGAAGGAGCCCAGTGCGGTCAGCACCCGCACCGACTCCCCGGGGGTCAGGCCGGCCCCGGTGAGCGCGGCGACGGTCGCGTCGATCGCCGGCATCGCGTCCTCGGTCGGGCGGTTGCCGGCGACCACCAGGGCGCTGTCGCGGTGGGCGAGCATCGCGGCGCGGCGCACCCGCAGGCCGTCGGCGAGCCAGTCGACGACCGGTTCGCCCGGTGCCGGTGCGCGGCGGGCGGGCAGCTGTGCCAGGACGTGCTCGGCGACCAGGTCGAGCAGGTGCCGCTTGTCGGTGACGTGCCAGTAGAGCGCCGGCGCGCTGATCCCCAGCCGGGTGGCCAGCCCGCGCAGGGTCAGCCCGGCCAGCCCGCGCTCGTCGATCACCTCGACGGCGGCGCGCACGACGTCGTCCCTGGTCAGCGGCACGGTTGACACCCTAACGCTGTTAGGGCCATGCTCGCACCATGCCTCTAACAGCGTTAGGGACCCGCTCGGGTGAGGTCGCCGTTGACCGCGAGCCCGCCGTGCAGGTCCGCGGTCTGGTCAAGACCTTCCCGGGCGCGGGGAAGCGCCCGGACGTCGAGGCGGTGCGCGGCATCGACCTCGACGTCCCGGCCGGTGAGCTGTTCGGGTTCCTCGGCCCGAACGGCGCCGGCAAGTCCACCACCATCAAGATCCTCTGCACCCTGGTCCGGCCCACCGGCGGCTCGGCGCAGGTGGCCGGGTTCGACGTCGTCGCCCAGAAGGACGACGTCCGCCGGCACATCGGGCTGGTCTTCCAGGAGACGACGCTGGACGGGCACCTCACCGCCGAGCAGAACCTCCGCTTCCACGCCGAGATCTACGGCATGGCGCCCGCCGACGTGGCCCCGCGCACCGACGCCGTGCTGGAGATGGTCGGGCTGGCCGACTGGCGCTCCGCGGTGGTGAACACCTTCTCCGGCGGGATGAAGCGCCGGCTGGAGATCGCCCGCGGCCTCATGCACTCGCCCCGCGTGCTCTTCCTCGACGAGCCGACGATCGGGCTGGACCCCGAGTCCCGCGCCGGCCTGTGGGACTACGTCGACCGGCTGCGCGCCGAGGAGGACATCACCGTCTTCCTCACCACCCACTACATGGACGAGGCCGAGCGCTGCGACCGGATCGCGATCGTCGACGGCGGTCGCATCGGCGCGCTGGGCTCCCCGGCCGCGCTCAAGGCCAGCGTCGGCCACGACCGGGTGCGGGTCGTCACCGCCGACGACGACGCCGCCGAGGCACTCGTGCGGGAACGGCTCGGCGTGGAGACCACCCGGGAACGGGGCGCGCTGGTCGTGCTGACCCCCGACGGCGAGCAGTTCGTGCCGCGGCTGTTCGAGCTCGGCCTGACGGTGCGCTCGGTGAGCGTCACCCGCCCCAGCCTGGACGACGTCTTCCTCGCCTACACCGGCGCCCGCCTGGCCGACCGGCAGGCCGCGGCGCGTCCGACGGGGGGCCGGCGATGAGCGCCACCACCCTCGCGCCGGTCCGCGTCGCCGCCCGCGGTCCGCGGCACGAGCTGCGCGCGGTCAAGGTCGTCTGGCTGCGCGAGCTGATTCGCTTCCGCACCGACCGCGGCCGGATCATCTCCTCCTTCGCCCAGCCGCTGCTGTTCCTCTTCGTGCTCGGCAAGGGCCTGGGCGCCAGCATCGGGGCGGGCACCTTCGGCGGCATCGACTACTCGACGTTCCTGTTCCCCGGGGTGCTGGCCACGTCGGTCATGTTCACCGCGGTCTTCTCCGCCATCTCGATCGTGTGGGACCGCGAACTGGGCTTCCTGCGCGAGATGCTGGTCGCCCCGGTCAGCCGGACGTCGATCGTGCTCGGCAAGGCCCTCGGCGGGGCGACGGTGGCCACCCTGCAGGCGCTGGTGCTGCTCGCCCTGGCCGGGACCGTCGGCGTGCCCTACGACCCGCTCGTGCTGGTGGCCGTCGTCCTCCTGCTGTTCGTCGTGGCCTTCGCCATCACGTCGCTGGGCCTGCTGGTCGCCGTCCGGGCGCAGCAGATCCAGACCGTCATGCCGCGGGTGCAGCTGCTGCTGGCGCCGCTGATGTTCCTGTCGGGTGCCTTCTTCCCGGTGACCGGCGCGCTGCCGGCCTGGCTGCACGGCCTCGCCCTGGTCAACCCGGTCACCTACGGGGTGGACGCCGTCCGGCGCGTGGTGCTGCACGCGGTGGACGGCGGCCCGGCCGCAGCCGCCGAGGTCGCGCTGCGGTGGGGGAGCTGGCCGGTCCCGGTGTGGCTGGACGTCGTCGTGGTCGCCGGCGTCGGGGGGCTGCTGCTGGCCGTCTCGGCCTGGCTGTTCAGCCGCCCCGAGTGACCTGTCGGAGGGTGCCGCTAGCTTCCCGCCCGTGGAACCGGAACGCTGCGGCTGGGCGACCAGCACCCCCGACTACGTCGCCTACCACGACGAGGAGTGGGGCGTGCCGCTGCACGGGGACGACGCCCTGTTCGAGCGGGTGTGCCTGGAGGCGTTCCAGAGCGGGCTGTCCTGGATCACCATCCTGCGCAAGCGTCCTGCCTTCCGGGCCGCGTTCGCCGGGTTCGGCATCGACGCCGTCGCCGACTTCACCGACGCCGACGTCGAGCGGCTGCTGGCCGACCCCGGCATCGTCCGCAACCGGGCCAAGATCGAGGCCGCCCGGCGCAACGCCCGCGCCGCGCAGCAGGTCGAGGGCGGGCTGTCGCAGCTGCTGTGGTCCTTCGCGCCGCCACCGCGACCGAACCCGGCCACCCTGGCCGACGTCCCGGCGGTCACCGCGGAGTCCACGGCGCTGGCCAAGGAGCTCAAGCGGCGGGGGTTCGCCTTCGTCGGGCCGACCACCGCGTACGCGTTGATGCAGGCCACCGGCATGGTCGACGACCACGTGGCCAGCTGCTTCCGCGCCGGGGCCGCCGCCGGGGGGTGAGGGGCTCGTGTTGGTCCTCCACCCGGCATGCGGGAGAATGGGGCCAGCTCTGGTTCAGCAATGACGGACAGCCACACCGAGCGCCCACCGCGGGCGTGCGGGTGGCCGGTGAAGGAGGCACGCATGGCGGCCATGAAGCCGCGTACGGGTGAAGGTCCCCTCGAGGTCACCAAGGAGGGCCGCGGCCTGGTCATGCGCGTGCCGTTGGAAGGCGGTGGCCGGCTCGTCGTCGAGCTGTCCGCCGACGAGGCGGCTGCGCTCTCCGAGGCGCTCCAGGGCGCGATCAGCTGACCAGCTCCGCGGCTCGGCCCCCGGCCGACCCCGCAGCAGGACGGACGGCCCCGGCCGCCGGCGCACAGCCGGCGACCGGGGCCGCTGCTCATCCCGGGGTCAAGCTCGCGACCTCGTTGCCCCGCCTGGGCGAGGACGACGTCCTCGCGGTGCCCGTCGGCGCCCGGGGCGCGCTGCCCGGCTGGCTGGCCGCGGCCGACCTCGACCCCGACTGGGTGGCCGGCGCACTGGCCGACACCGGCAACGGCGGGCGGCCCGGGGGCATCACCAACCTGCCGGTCCCCGGGCGGACGCCCCGTTCGCTGGTCGCGGTCGGCGTCGGCGACGCCACCCCCGCCCACCTGCGGTCCTACGTCGCCGTCGCGGTGCGGCGCGCGCAGACCCTCGCCGAGCACGGCGCCACCCGGCTGGTCCTGCCGCTGCCCGCGGGGGCCAACGCCGAGGCCGTCCGCGTCGCCGCCGAGACGGTGCTGCTGGCCGGGTACCGCTTCCGGGTCTCCTCCGCCCCGCACCCACCCCGGCTGGCCCGCGTCGTCCTCGTCGTCCCCGGCGCCGGGCCGGCCGCCGTGGACGCCCTGCACCGCGGGCTGGTCACCGCCGCCGCCGTCGTCTGGGCCCGCGACCTGGTCAACACCCCGCCCGACACCGCCGACCCGGTCTGGGTCGCCGATCAGGCCCGCGCGCGCTTCGCCGTGCACGACCGCGTGGGCACGACCGTGCTCGGGCCCCGTCAGCTGCGGGCCGCCGGGTTCGGCGGGCTGCTGGCCGTCGGCGGGGGCTCCGACCGCCCGCCCCGGCTGGTGCTGGCCACCTACGTGCCGACGACGTCCCTGCGCCCGCACGTGGTGCTCGTCGGCAAGGGCATCACCTTCGACACCGGCGGCATCTCCATCAAGACCACCGCCGGCATGCGGCACATGCACACCGACATGGCCGGGGGTGCGGTCGTCCTCGCCGTGCTCGACGCGGTGGCCCGTCTCGGGCTGCCCGTCCGGGTCACCGCGCTCGTGCCGCTGGCCGAGAACGCCGTGTCGGGTGCGGCCTACCGGCCCGGGGACGTGCTCACCCACGTCGGCGGGCGCACCACCGAGGTGCGCAGCACCGACGCCGAGGGCCGGCTCGTGCTCGCCGACGCCCTCGCGCACGCCCGGCTGGAGCTGGCCGCCGACGTGCTGGTCGACGTCGCCACCCTCACCGGCGCCGCCCGCACCGCGCTCGGCGCCCGCACCGGGGCGCTGTTCACCACCGACGACGTGCTCGCCGCCGACCTGCTCGCGGCCGGTGCGGCGGCGGGGGAGCCGTGGTGGCGGATGCCGCTGGCCGAGGAGCACGTCGGGCACCTGCGTGCCCAGCTCGACAGCCCCGTCGCCGACGCCAACAACAGCCCCGGCGCACCCGGCGCCACCACTGCGGCGCTGTTCCTGCAGCCGTTCGCCGGCGGGTTGCGGTGGGCGCACCTGGACGTCGCCGGCCCCGCCCGGGCCACCGGGGACGCCGCCGAGCTGGTCAAGGGCGGGACCGGGTTCGCCGTCCGGACCCTGCTGCGCTGGCTGCAGTCCGGGGTGTCGGAACCGGCACGGCCGGGCACGGACAGCCCCGGAGCCGCGCCACCAGGCGTGACCGGAGCGGCCGCCGCCGGCGGTCGGCGAGGAGGCGACACCATGGCAGGACTGGGCGACAAGGCCAAGGACTTCCTGGACAGCGACAAGGGCGAGCAGGCCAGCGACAGCGCGCTGGACAAGGGCGCGCAGTTCGCCGAGGGCCGGGCGGGCGGGCACGCCGACCAGGTCGACAAGGGCCGCGACGCCCTCGACGACCGCATCGGCTCCGGCGGCGACGAGCGCTGACCGGCTCCCCGCGGGCCGGGTCACCCCGGCCCGCGGGGTACGGCATGCTCGCCCGGTGAGCGAGCAGCAGCACGGCGTCGTCTTCCCGACCGGCCCGGACGGGCGGCGCAGCACGTCGGGCACCGGCCGCCGCGTGGTCGCCGACGCCCTGCGCCCGGTCGACCCCACCGGCGCCGCGGCCGCCGAGCGCGAGACGAACTGGCGGGCCGGCTACCTGCCGCACGTCCGCCGCACCACAGAGGCGGCCCTGGGGTCCCGCGACGCCGCGCTGGCGATCGCCGCCGCAGGGCTCGAGTCGGTGCACCGGCAGCTGCGCGTCGCCGTCGACGGCGACGAGGTGGAGCTGGCCACCCTGCGCAGCGCCGTGGCCCCCACGGCGCTGCGGACCGAGACCGTCACCGGGACCGCCGAGCCCGAGCACGAGCTGTCCCTGCCCCTGCACGGCCGCCGGCTGCGGGGCGCGGAGCTCGCCGACCAGCTCGACGCGTGGGTCGCCCGTGGCGTCGTCGAGCCCAGCTGCGCGGCCGCCGTCCGCACCGTCGCCGAGCACCCCGAGTGGCTGGCCCTGCCCGGCCGCACCGTCGCCGTGCTCGGGGCCGGGGCGGAGATGGGGCCGCTGACCGCGCTGCTGCGCTGGGGTGCCCGGGTGGCCGCGGTCGACCTGCCCCGGCCGCCGCTGTGGGACCGGGTCCTGGACACCGCCCACCGCGGCGCGGGCACGCTGCTGCTGCCCACCCGCGACGGTGCGCGCGGCGCGGACCTGATCGGCGAGGTCCCCGCGGTCGCCGACTGGCTGGGCGGGCTGGACGGCGTCCCGGTGCTCGGCAACTACGTCTACGCCGACGGCGCGACCAACGTGCGGGTGTCCGCCGCGGTCGACGCGCTGACGCTGCGGTTGGCCGGGCAGCGCCCCGACCTGGCGCTGGCCTTCCTCGCCACGCCCACCGACGTGTTCGTCGTCCCCGAGGAGGCCGTCGCTGCCTCGCAGGCCGCCTACGCCTCGCGCGGGCGGACGGCGAAGCTGCTCGGCCGCCCGCTGCGCACCGTCTCGGCCGGCCGGCTGCTGCAGCGGGCGCACCCCCGCGACGCCCACGGGCCGGGCATCGCCGACAGCCTGGTGCCGCAGCAGGGCCCGAACTACGCGCTGGCCAAGCGGCTGCAGCGGTGGCGGGCGACCACCGCGCGGGCGGCCGGCGCGACGGTGTCCATGAACGTCGCGCCGCCCACCCGCACCCGCTCGGTGGTCAAGAACCGGGCGCTGGCCGCCGCCTACGCGGGGGCGCACCGATTCGGGGTGGAGGTCTTCGAGCCGGCGACGTCCAACGTGCTGATGGCCGCGCTGCTGGTGCACGACCTGCACACCGGCGGCGGGCCCGCGCACGAGGAGCCGTGGCAGGACGAGGCGCACGCGGCGGCGCACGGCGGGCTGTGGCGCACCGCGTACTCCCCGCGCAGCGCGCTGGGCCTGGCCGCCGTCCTCGGGCTGGGTGCCGCCCGCGGCTGATCAGGCTGGGCCGACGAGGCCGGCGACGATCTCGGCGGAGAGGGTGACCAGCGGCAGCCCGCCGCCGGGGTGGGAGGACCCGCCCACCAGGTACAGCCCGCGCACCGGCGAGGCGTTGGCCGGACGGAGGAAGGCCGCGGTGGCGCCGTTGGACGACGTCCCGTAGATCGACCCGCCGACGCTGCCGGTGGCGCGCTCCAGGTCGGCCGGCGTCCGGACCTCCCGCCAGCGCACCCGGTCGCGCACGTCCAGGCCGCGCCGCGCCAGCACCGCCAGCACGTCGTCGGCGTAGGCGTCGGCCAGGCCGGGGGCGTCCCAGTCGACGGGGCCGTGCCGGGGTGCGTTGACCAGCACGAACCAGGACTCGCTGTCGGCGTCGGGCCGGGTGGCGGGGTCGTCGGGGGCGCTGACGTAGACGGTGGGGTCGGGCAGCGGGCGCGGGTCGGTGAACATGCCGTCGAACTCGGCGTCGTAGTCGTCGGGGAAGAGCACCGTGTGGTGCGCCAGGTCCGGCGTCCGGCCCGACAGCGCCAGGAGCAGCACGAACCCCGACGAGGACGGCGTCGCCGCCGCCAGGGAGGTCCGGGCGCGGCGGACGGGGGCCTCGCGCGGCAGCAGGGAGCCGTACAGCGCCGCCGCGTCGGCGTTGCAGACCACGACGTCGGCGGGCACGACGCCGCCCTCGGCCAGCCGGACCCCCGTCGTCCGGCCGCCCTCGACGAGCACCTCCGCGACGGGGGAGGACGTCCGGACGTCGGCGCCGCGCTCGCGGGCGCGGTCGGCGACGGCCAGCGGCAGCCGGTGCAGCCCGCCGCGGACGTACCAGGAGCCGTAGGCCTGCTCCACCCACGGCACCGTGGCCAGCGCGGCCGGCGCCTGCCGCGGGTCGGACCCGGAGTAGGTGGCGTAGCGGTCCAGCAGCGTGCGCAGGTGCGGGTCGGTGAGGTACTGCGCGCCCAGCTTCCGCAGCGACGCCCACGGCGCGACGGTGCGGACGTCGGCCGACGAGCGGGCCAGCCGGGCCAGCGTCCGGGCGCCCCGCAGCGGCGAGCGCAGGAAGGGCTGCTCGGTCACCCGCCAGATCTCCGCGGCCCGGTCCAGGAACGCCGACCACTCCGGGCCGAGCGTCTCCCGCACGCCCTCGAGCGTGCCCGGCACGGTCAGCCGGGTGCCGTCGGCGAACCGGTAGGCCACCGCGGGGTCCAGCCGCTCCAGGTCCAGGACGTCGTCCAGCGGCCCGCCGGTGGCGTCGAACAGGTCCCGGAGGACCTGCGGCAGCGTGACCAGGGACGGGCCGGTGTCGAAGGCGTGCCCGTCGCGGGACACCCAGCCGAGCTTGCCGCCCACCTCGGGGCCCTGCTCCAGCACGGTCACCCGGTGCCCGCCCGCGGCCAGCCGTGCCGCGGTCGCCAGCCCGCCCAGCCCGGCACCGATCACCACCACGCGAGCCATGCCGCCCACGGTAGGTGGACGTACGGTGCGCAGGTGCCGGACGACGTGTGGACCCCCGTCCGGCTGAGCACCGGGCGCACCGTGCGGGTGCACCACCGCGAGTCCGGCACCGGCGGCCGGCCGCTGGTGCTGGTGCACGGGCTGGGGATGTCCGGCCGGTCGATGGTCCCGGCGCTGGGCCTGCTCGGCGCGGGCGGGCGGACGCTGGCGCCCGACCTCCCGGGCTACGGCCGCACCCGCGGCGGCGGTCGGGTGCTCGGCGTCCCCGGGCTGGCCGACGCGCTGTGCCGCTGGATGGAGGCGGTCGGCCTGGGCGAGGTCGACCTGGTCGGGCACTCGCTGGGCGCGCAGGTCGCGGCGGCCGCGGTCCGGCGCCGGGGCGGGGTGGCGCACCTGGTGCTGGTCGGGCCGACCCGCGACCCCAGCGCCCCGAGCTGGCCGGGCCAGGCCTGGCGGCTGGTGCAGGACGCGCCCCGGGAGAAGCCGGGCCTGCTGCTGGTCGCCGTCCGCGACTACCTGCGCGCCGGCCCGCTGACCATGCTGGCGGTGCTGCGGCACGCGCTGCGCCGACCCGAGGAGCAGGCGATGAGCGCCGTCGACGTCCCGGCCCTGGTGCTGCGGGGGGACCGCGACCCGGTCGCCCGGCAGCGGTGGTGCGAGGACCTGGCCGGGGTGCTGCCGCAGGGCCGGCTGCAGGTCGTGCCCGGCCCGCACGGGCTGGTGTTCTCCGCGCCCGAGGCGTTCGCCGACGCGGTCGCGGGGTTCTGCCGGTGAGCCTCGTGGGCGTGCTGCACCGGGCCGAGACCGGCCTGCGGGACCTGGTGTCGCGGGTGGCCCGGGCGTTCGGCTGGACGCCGGTCGCCATCCCGTACCCCGGCTACGGCAGCGGCGGGCGGGTGCGGGTGCTGGGCCGCGTGCTGCTCGCCCCGGCCGGCACGCACCCGGAGTCCCGGCTGCGGATCCCCGGCTGGCAGCGGTTCCTGACCCTGGAGGCGCCCGGCACCGCGGTGGACGTCGACGTGGCCGGCACCCGCCGCCGTCTGACCAGCGACGACGACGGGCTGCTGGACGCCGTCGTGGAGGTGGACCGCCCGCTCGACGGCCGGCCCGAGGTCGACGTCGCGATGGCCACCGGTGACCGCTCGGCGACCGCACCGGCGTACCTGGCCTCCACCGACGCGCACCGCGGCGTGGTCTGCGACATCGACGACACGGTGCTGATCACCGAGATCGCGCACCCGCTGCGCGCGGCCTACCGGACCTTCGTGCAGCGCAGCCGCAACCGGCGGGCGGTGCCCGGCATGGCCGACCTGCTGCGCGAGGTCACCGCCGGCGCCGAGCACGTGCCGGTGCTCTACCTGTCCAACGGGCCGTGGAACCTGATCGGGCCGCTGGCCCGGTTCCTCGAGCGCAACGGTTTCCCGCCGGGGGCGCTGCTGCTCACCGACTGGGGCCTGCAGCGCGACCGGTGGTTCCGCGACGGGCAGGCGCACAAGCGCAGCTCGCTGCTGCGGCTGGCGGAGGACCTGCCCGGGGTCGACTGGACGCTGGTCGGCGACACCGGCGAGCACGACCCGGCGCTGTACGAGGAGTTCGCCCGCGCCCACCCCGACCGGGTCGCCGAGATCCTGCTCCGCGACCCCGCCGCGACCGAGCCGGTGGTCGAGCGGGTCGGCGACGTCCCCGTGGTGCGGGCCGCCGACGGCACCGGGCTCAGCCGCGGGCGGGCACGGCTGCGGGGCTGACCAGCTCGGCCAGCGCCGCGTCGGAGTCCGCCAGCGCACCCCGGTCCAGGGTGGACGACGACGCCACCAGCTCGGCCGCGCCGGTGCGCTCGACCAGCTCCGCCAGCTGCTCGGTCACCCGGGCGGGCGTGCCGGCCACCGCGCCGGCCACCGTCTGGTCGGCGTAGCGCTGCTGCACGGCGGTCATCGGCCGGGGCGGCTGCAGCGCCGGGAACGTGCCGGTGGTGCGGGCCTGCGCCATCGCCCACGCCTCGGGCAGGAGCAGGTCGCGGGCGGCGGCGTCGGTGTCGGCGACCAGCACGTCCAGGCTGATGCCGACCCAGGGCCGGTCCTGCTGGGCGGAGGGACGGAAGGCCTGCCGGTAGCGGTCCAGCGGCTGCTCGGGGTCGCGCAGCAGCGGCCCGCCGACAACGACGGGCAACCCGAGCTCCGCGGCGACGTCCAGCCCGTGCCCGGTGGCCAGCACGAACAGCGGGACGGCGGCGGCCGGCCGCGGATGGGCGGTGATCTCGGCGGTGCCCTCGAGGTGGGCGCGCAGCTCGGCGAGGTCGGCGGCGAAGTCCCCCGCGCCCTGGCGCAGCGCGCGGCGGACCGGCGCAGTGAAGCCGGGGGAGCGGCCGACCCCGAGGTCGATGCGCCCGGGCGCCACGGCGGCCAGGGTGGCGAACTGCTCGGCGACCACCAGCGGCTGGTGGTGCGGCAGCATCACGCCGGCCGAGCCCAGCCGGATGCGGGAGGTCTGCCCGGTGAGGACGGCGAGCAGCACCGCGGGTGCCGAGCCGGCCACCCCGGGGACGCCGTGGTGCTCGGCGACCCAGAACCGGTCGTAGCCCAGCGCCTCGGCCCGCCGCGCCCGCTCGACGGTGTGCGCGACGGCGTCCGCGTCGGTCTCCCCGACCCGGGTGCGCGTCCGGTCCAGCAGCGAGAGCCCGATGTCCACGACCGGCCCAACACCGGCCGGCGACCGGTCAGTCCCGGACGGGGAGGACGGCGGGGCCGTCGGGGCCGGGGACGACGGTGGCGCGGGCGCCGTAGTGGGTGCGCAGCGCGTCCGGGGTGAGCACCTGGGCGGGGGTGCCGTCGGCGACCACCCGGCCGGCGGCGAGCAGCACCAGCCGGTCGGCGTACTGCCCGGCCAGGGACAGGTCGTGCAGCGTGCTGAGCACGGTGAGCCCGTCGGTGCGGCGCAGCCGGTCGACCAGGTCCAGCACCTGCTGGGCGTGGCCGAGGTCGAGCGCCGCGGTGGGCTCGTCGAGCAGCAGCACCTGCGGCTGCTGGGCCAACGCCCGGGCCAGCACCGCCCGCTGCTGCTCGCCGCCGGACAGCGTCGTCAGCACCCGGTCGGCCAGCGCACCGAGCTCGAGTCGGGCCATCGTCTCCTCGACCACCGCGCGGTCGGCGGCCCGCGGGGCGGCCAGCAGCGGCCGGTGCGGGGTGCGGCCCAGCGCCACGTAGTCGCGGGTGGTCACGCCCTCGGGCAGCACCGGGAGCTGGGGGGCGTAGGCGATCCGGCGGGCCCGCTCGCGGCGGGGCGCGGTGTCCAGGGCGTCGTCGTCCCACCGGACCGCGCCGGTGTGCGCCACGACGCCGAGCACCGCCCGCAGCAGCGTCGACTTGCCGGCCCCGTTCGGCCCGATGACCGCCGTCCACGACCCCGGCGCGGCCGCGAGCCCGACGTTGGTGAGCACCTGGGCCCGGCCGAGCCGCACCCCGAGACCGGTGACCTCCAGCCCCGCGCTCACCGGCGCCGGCTCCACAGCAGCGCCGCGAAGAACGGCGCGCCGACGAACGCGGTGACCACGCCCAGCGGCAGCTCGGCCGGTGCCAGCACGGTGCGGGCGAGCAGGTCAGCGAGCACCAGGAACGCGCCACCGGCCAGCAGCGACATCGGCAGCAGCACCGCGTGCGCGCCGCCGACGAGCTTGCGGGCCACGTGCGGCACGACCAGCCCGACGAACCCGATCAGCCCGCTGACCGCGACCGCCGACGCGGTCGCCAGCGACGCCGCGACCACCACCAGCAGCCGCAGCCGGCCGGGGTGCACGCCGAGGGAACGAGCCTCGTCGTCCCCGACCGCGAGCACGTCCAGCGCGCGCCCGCTCACCAGCAGGACGGCGACCGCGGCGCCCAGGTAGGGCAGCACCAGCAGCACCTCCGACCAGGACGCCCGGCCGAGCTGGCCCAGCAGCCAGCCGTACACCTGCTGCAGGTCCTCGGCGTTGCGCTGCTGCACCAGCGTCTGACCCGCGGCGAGGAACGACGCCACCGCGACCCCGGCCAGCAGCAGCGTGGCGCTGGAGGACCCGCCGGCCGCCGTGCCCAGGGCGAAGGAGGCGCCCACCCCGACCAGCGCGCCGACGAACGCCGCGACCGGTACGGCGCCCGAGCCGGGTGCGTAGGCGATGACCAGCGTCGCGCCGAGCCCCGCGCCGGCGGCGGCGCCGAGCAGGTACGGGTCGGCCAGCGGGTTGCGGAACACGCCCTGGTAGGCCGCGCCCGCGATCGCCAGCGCACCGCCGACCAGCACGGCGAGCACCACCCGCGGCAGCCGCAGCTGCAGCAGCGCTGCGGCCTGCACCGGCCCCAGGCCGCCGTTCACGGAACCTCCGAGGGGGCGCACCGCCCGGTCGGCGAGGGTGGCCAGCACCGGTCCCGGTGCCAGCGGCAGCGCCCCGACGCCGACCCCGACCAGGACGGCGGCGACCAGCACGCCGCCGGCGCCGACCAGGTGCGCCGTCGGGCGGGCGCGCACCTCAGCCCTGCAGGGTCTGCGACACCTGCTCGGCGAGGTCGGCGATGCGCGGGCCCCACCGGGAGGCGACGTCGTCGTCGGCGGCGAGGACCCGGCCGCTCTGCACGGCGGGCAGCGTGTCGAAGGCCGGTCGCGCGGCGAGGGCGGCGGCGTCCTGGGCGCAGCAGACGGTGTCGGCCAGCACGACGACGTCGGGCGCGGCGTCGACGACGTACTCCGCCGACAGCTGGGGGTAGCCGGTGTCCTGACCGGCGGCGTCGGCGATGTTGGTCAGGCCGAACAGGGAGTAGATGCCGCCCACGAAGGTGGCGCTGGTCGCGCTGTACCCGCTGGGGTCGAGCTCGTGGTAGACCGACAGGCCCTCGCCGGCGCCGCCCGCCGCGGCCACCGCGGCGTCGATGCGGTCCTTCGTCGACTGCACGAGGGCGTCGGCCTCCGCGCGGTGGCCGGTGGCGTCGCCCAGCGTCGTCATCTGGGCGTAGGCGTCGTCCAGGGACTCCGCGGCGCCCAGCTGCAGCACCGGGATGCCGAGGGTGTCCAGGTTCGCGGCCAGACCGTCGATGTCGTCGCTGATCACCACGAGGTCGGGCTCGTAGCCGGCGATCGCCTCGGCGTTCGGGGTGAAGGCCGACAGGTCGGTGACCGGCGCCTGCTCCGGGTAGGTCGAGGTGCTGTCGACCGCGACCACCTGGTCCCCGGCGTCGAGGGCGAACAGCGTCTCGGTGGCCGACGCCGACATCGACACGATCCGCTCGGGTGCGGCGTCGAGGGTCAGCTCGCCGGTGTCGCCGCGGACGGTGACCGGGAACGCGGCGTCCGCGGCCGAGGAGGACGGGGCCGCGGACGGTGCGGGGTCACCGCCGCCGGAGCAGCCGGCGAGGGCGAGCACGGTCCCCAGGAGGACGGCGAGGATCGGGCGACGGGGCACGGGAGCTCCTGCGGCGGGCGGAGCGGTCGCCGACGGGGGAGCCCGACTGCGCGACCCGCTCCGCGGGGGTCGGTGGCAGGACGGGGCGGCAGGCGACCTGGCTCGGGGCCCGGGGCCCCTCACAGTTGCGGGACAGCGCCGGACTCGCACCGGCTTCGCTCCCGCTCCGTCACCGGCCTCGCGGCCGGCAGGCGAACGTTACCCGCGCGCGGCGAGCACCCGGTCGTAGACGGCCACGGTCTGCTCGGCGATCGCCGGCCAGCCGAACTCCGCGAGCACCCGGTCGCGGCCAGCCGCACCCATCCCGGCGGCCCGGTCGGGGTCGGCCAGCAGCTCGGACATCCGCGCGGCCAGCCCGGCGGCGAAGCCGGCCGGGTCCTGCTCGTCGTAGGGCACCAGCAGCCCGGTGCGGCCGTCGGCGACCACCTCGGGGATGCCGCCCACGGCCGAGGCAACCACGGCGGTGCCGCAGGCCGCGGCCTCCAGGTTCACGATGCCCAGCGGCTCGTACACCGAGGGGACGACGAACACCGTCGCGCCGGTGATCAGCGGGACCAGCTTCTCGCGCGGCAGCATCTCCTCGATCCACACGACCCCGGTGCGGCGGCGCTGCAGCTCCACCACGGCGTCGGCGACCTGCTGCCGCTCGGCGGGGGTGTCCGCGGCTCCGGCGCACAGCACGAGGCCGGCCTCGGGCGGCAGCTGCTCGGCGGCGGCCAGCAGGTGCACCAGGCCCTTCTGCCGGGTGATCCGGCCGACGAACAGCGCGTAGGGCCGGGCCGGGTCGACGCCGAGCCCGCGGACCACGTCGTCGTCGTGCACCGGGCGGTAGGCCTCGGCGTCCACCCCGTTGCCGACCACGAGGACCTTGTCCGGGTCGAGCTCGGGGTAGGCGTCCAGCACGTCGGTGCGCATGCCGTGGCTGACCGCGATCACCGCGTCGGCGGCCAGGTAAGCGGTGCGCTCGACCCAGCTGGACAGCCGGTAGCCCCCGCCCAGCTGGTCGGCCTTCCACGGCCGGCGCGGCTCGAGGGAGTGCGCGGTGACCACGTGCGGGATGCCGTGCACCAGCGAGGCGAGCTGGCCGGCGTGGTTGGCGTACCAGGTGTGGGAGTGCACGACGTCGGCCGAGCCGAGCGCCGCGGCGATCTCGACGTCCACCCCGACGGCCTGCAGCGCGCCGTTGGCGTCGGCCAGCCCGGCCGGGACGGCGTGCGCGGTGGCGTCGGTGCGCGGCCCTCCGAAGCAGTGCACGTCGATGTCGGGCCCCCGCTCCAGCCCGCGCATCGCGGCGACCAGGTGCTCGACGTGGACGCCGGCACCCCCGTAGACGTCCGGCGGCCACTCCCGGGTGACGACTCCCACGCGCATGGCGCAGAACCTAGTGGGTGGGCGGGTCAGTCCTGCGGGTCGTCGCAGTCGAAGTCGCCGCGGACGCTGGGCGCCGGGGCGCCGAGGGCCTCGAGCGCGGCGTGCACCCGGTGGCCGGCGCAGCAGTCGGGGAAGGGTGCCTCGTCCAGGGTGCTGAGCGGGTCGGGCGCGGGGTGCTCGACCGCGAGGTCGGGGCCGCCGTCCCAGTGGTCGCAGTGCTCGCCGGGGTAGCCGACGATGTCGGCCCGGTCGCGGTGCAGGCCCACGACGAGGCCCTCGGGGCAGGGGGTGAGCGTCCAGCGGCCGATGCACTCCAGCAGGTCGCCGTACAGCTCGGTCCAGGCGGCCAGGTCGGCACCCACCGGGGTCAGCGACGTCGTCCGGCCGTGCACGACGACGTCGACCCCGGCCAGGCCGAGGGCGTCCATGCTGCGCTGCAGCCGGAACACCACCAGGCTGTCGTGCACCCCCACCTCGCGGCCGACGGCGGTGCGCAGGTCGGCCAGGCAGCGCTCCAGCGCGACGTCGGCCGCCCGCCGGGCGGTCTCGATCGCCACGCTGCGGGGGACGGCGCGGGTGAGCTTCACCGACCCATTCTGACCGATGCCGGCACCCCCGGTGGTGGACCGGTGGCCCCGAAGGGTCACGTGCCGCGGAGGTCCGGTGCACACCGGGGCACGCGAGCCGTTAGGTTCACCACATGCGTGGCAGCCCGCGGGTCCTCGGCATCGTCCTTGCTGGTGGCGAGGGCAAGCGCCTGTCCCCGTTGACCCAGGACCGGGCGAAGCCCGCGGTGCCCTTCGGCGGCAACTACCGGCTCGTCGACTTCGTGCTGAGCAACCTGGTCAACGCCGAGATCCGGCAGATCGCGGTGCTCACCCAGTACAAGAGCCACTCGCTGGACCGGCACATCACCACCACGTGGCGGATGAGCAGCCTGCTGGGCAACTTCATCACCCCGGTGCCCGCGCAGCAGCGCCTCGGCCCGCGGTGGTTCACCGGCAGCGCCGACGCGATCTTCCAGTCGCTGAACCTCATCCACGACGCCCGCCCGGAGATCGTCGTCGTCTTCGGCGCCGACCACGTCTACCGGATGGACCCGGCGCAGATGATCGACCAGCACCTGCAGACCGGTGCCGGGGTGACCGTCGCCGGGCTCCGGGTGCCGCGCAGCGACGCCGACCAGTTCGGCGTCATCGACGCCACCGCCGAGGGCAAGGTGAAGAGCTTCCTGGAGAAGCCCGCCGACCCGCCGGGCCTGCCGGACTCGCCCGAGGAGAGCTTCGCCTCGATGGGCAACTACGTGTTCACCACCGAGGCGCTGCTGGAGGCCCTGCGCGCCGACGCCGAGGACGACTCGTCGGTGCACGACATGGGCGGCTCGATCATGCCGATGCTCGCCGACAAGGGCGAGGCCTGGGTCTACGACTTCTCCACCAACAAGGTGCCCGGCGCGACCGAGCGCGACCACGGCTACTGGCGCGACGTCGGGACCATGGACAGCTACTTCGACGCGCACATGGACCTGCGCTCGGTGTCGCCGATCTTCAACCTCTACAACGACCGGTGGCCCATCTACACCCTGCCCCCGCAGCTGCCGCCGGCGAAGTTCGTGCTGGGCGGCCGGGCCGAGGACTCCATGGTCAGCGCCGGGGTCATCGTCGCCGGGGGCACCGTGCGCGGCTCGGTGGTCAGCCCGGGGGTGCGGGTCGACGGCGCCAGCTACGTCGAGGACAGCGTGCTCATGGACGGGGTGCACATCGGCGAGGGCGCCGTCGTCCGCCGGGCGATCCTGGACAAGAACGTCGTCGTCCCCCCGTTCGCGCGGATCGGGGTCGACCACGACGCCGACCGGGCCCGCTACCACGTGAGCCCCGGTGGGGTGACCGTCCTGGGCAAGGGCGCCCGCGCCATCGTCGATTGACCGCCCCGCTCGTCGTCACGCTGCTGCTGGAGGAGCGGGCCCGGGCCCGCTTCGACCAGCTGCGGTCGCGGCACTTCCCGGCCGACCGGCTGGTCGTCGGCGCGCACGTGACCCTGTTCCACGCGGTGCCCGGCGAGCACGAGGACGCCGTCCGGGCCGACCTGGCGGCCGCCGCCGACCGGCCCGGCATCGAGGTGGAGGTCGCCGGGGTCCGGCTGCTGGGCCGCGGGGTCGCCTACGACCTGCGCTCGGACGACGTCACCGACCTGCGGACGGCGCTGGCCCGCCGGTGGGCGCCGTGGCTGACCCGGCAGGACGCGCAGTGGCGCCACCCGCACGTGACCGTGCAGAACAAGGTCGCCCCGGCCGCGGCGCAGGCCCTGCACGACGACCTGGCCGCGGACTTCGAGCCCTACCCGGTGGCCGCGGAGGGCCTGGGCCTGTGGCGGTACGAGAACGGCCCCTGGGCAGCGGTGGCGCGGTACCCCTTCAGCTGACCGCCGCCGTGCCACCATGCCGCCGTGACCGTGGTCGACCTGCGCCAACCCACCCTCTCGCTGGTGCTGCTGGCCGCCTCCTACGTGGTCGCGGTCGGCATGGTGGTGTCCGTGCTGTCCTTCGGCGAGGACAGCGGGTTCTTCCCCTACGTCTTCGTCGCGGCGGTCGTGGGGATCACCACGGCGAACACCGCGCGGGCGCTCAGCCGGGCCCGCACCGACGACCAGGGGCGGCTGGTGGTCCGCAACTGGTTCCGCACGACGGTCCTGCAGCGCTCCGACGTCGACCGGGTGATGACCGACCGCGCCGGCGGCCCCGGCTCGCTGCGCCGCATCCAGCTGCTGCTCCCGGACGGGTCCGGGCTGCCGCTGGTGGCCACCGAGGCGATCCCGTTCCCCGGCAGCAGGCAGCGGCTGGAGGAGCAGGCCGAGCAGCTGCGGGCCTGGGCGGCGGGGCGCTAGCCGCGCTTGGTGGCGACGAGCAGGCCGGCGCCGACCGGGATCACCGCGCGGACGAGGTCCTCGTCGTCCTTCACCGCGCGGACCAGCTCGCGCCAGGCGACGGTCTGCGGGTCGCGCTGGGAGCGGTCGGCGACCGAGGACGCGCTGATGCCGTGCAGCACCAGCGACCCACCGGTGCGGACCAGGCCGAGGAGCGCGGGCAGCTGCTTGCTGTACTCGGCCGGCGGGCCGGCGCAGCAGACCAGGTCGTAGGCGCCGGTGGACAGCCGGGGGAGCACCTCGCCCAGCGTCCCGAAGATCAGCCGGGTGCGACCGCTGGGCAGCCCGGCGTCGGTGAAGGTGCGGCGGGCCGCGCGCAGCTCGGTGGGGTCGGCGTCCAGCGCGGTCAGCACGCCGTCGGGCCGCATGCCCTGCAGCAGCCACAGCCCGGCGACCCCGCCCCCGCCGCCGATGGTCACCACCGAGCGGGCGCCGACCCCGGCGGCCAGCACGGCCAGCGTGGCGCCGACCGCGGGCTCGACCGGGGCGACCGTGCCCAGGGCCCCGACCGCGGCGGTGGCCCGGTGCCGGGCGGCGACCAGGGCGGGCGTCTCGGCGGCGAAGGTGTCGGCGTAGGCCGCCGCGTCGGTGGTCGGGCCGCCCGTGGGCGGCGGTCCGGCGGCGGTGGTCACCGGGCGAGGGTAGTGCGCCCGGGCTGGTGGGGGCGCAGCGAGCCGGGCTGTGCACCACCTGTGACCCGGCCGGACGCGGGAACACGGGGGGCTGCCCCGACCGTTGGTCCGGGTGTGCGCCTGAAGCGTCCCCCGTCCGAGTCGACCGCCCCCCGAACGTCCCCCCGCGAGGAGGCCCGGGCCGTCGCGGTCTGCGATCCTGGAGCAGTGACCGAGCCCGTGCCCGCCACCGACACCTGGGTCGCGCCGACCTGGGAGCAGGTCGTCCGCGACCACTCGGCGCGCGTCTACCGGCTGGCCTACCGGCTGTCGGGCAACGCCCACGACGCCGAGGACCTCACGCAGGAGACCTTCGTGCGGGTGTTCCGCTCGCTGGCCGACTTCTCGCCGGGCACGTTCGAGGGCTGGCTGCACCGCATCACCACGAACCTGTTCCTGGACATGGTCCGGCGCCGGCAGCGCATCCGCTTCGACGCGCTGCCCGAGGACACCGAGCGGCTGCCGGGCACCGCCCCCAGCCCCGAGCAGGTCTACACCGACACCCACCTGGACCCGCAGGTGCAGGCCGCGCTCGACGCGCTGTCCCCGGAGTTCCGCGTCGCCGTCGTCCTCTGCGACATCGAGGGGCTGACCTACGAGGAGATCGCTGCGACCCTCGGCATCAAGCTCGGCACGGTGCGCAGCCGCATCCACCGCGGTCGCGTCCAGCTGCGCGAGGCCCTCGCCCACATGGCACCGGGCCGGCGCCCCGTCCTCGAGCAGGGCATGCGGTGAACATCCCGGTGAGCCACCTGGCCCAGGAGGCCATCGCGGCCCTCGTCGACGGCGAGCTGTCCGGCACCGCCGCCGGCCGCGCGGCGCGGCACCTCTCCGGGTGCGTGCAGTGCCGGCTGGCCGTCGAGGCACAGCGCGAGGCCAAGGAGGCCCTGCACACCAGCCGCGACGTCGCCGTCCCCGGTGACCTGCTCAGCCGGCTGCAGGCGATCCCCTTCACCGCCGACGTCTCCGCGACCGGCGGCTTCGGCGGGTCGGGCACCCTGCTGGCCACCCCCGACTCCGTCGTCGGCGGCCGGTTCTCCGCCCGGCTGACCCCGCAGGAGGCCCCCGAGCGCCCCGGCCAGGCCCGCTGGTTGCGCCGCGGCGTCGCGGCCGGGCTGGCCGGCATCGGCATCGGCGTGGTCGCCCTCGCCGTCAACCTGCCCACCGGCGGCACCGCCGGCCAGGTCGCGCGCACCGACCCGGGCCCCGCCGTCAGCACCGTGGGCGAGCGCACCGAGATCGTCCCCCCGGTCGTCCGCACCGTCTCCGTCGGCACCGACCTGGACGGCGGCACGCCCTGACCGAGCGTCCGGCCGACCCCGACGACTCCGGCTACGACCGGCCCCCGGGGACCGAGGGCCCGTTCGAGCGCACCGGGAGCACCCCGGCGGCGGTGCACCGCACCCCGGCTCCGGCCCCGGAGCAGGCCGCGGCGTTCGGCCGCCCGGCCGACGTCGGGGGGTCCTTCGCCGGGGACCGGCCGGTCGCCCGGCCCCACCCGCCACTGGCCCCGCCGCCGGAGGCCGTGCTGCGCGCCTTCGCCCCCCGCGACGGCGAGCGCGGTCTCGGCCTGCCCCCGGGTGGGCGGCCCGGTGCCCGGCGCACGTCCGGCGGCCCGTTCTGGAAGGCCGACGCGGCCACCGACCCGTGGCGCGACCCGCTGGCGCCGTCGGGCCTGGGTCGTCCCGCGGAGTACGCGGAGGAGCCCGAGGAGCAGACCGGGCCGATCGTGGTCGACAGCAGGGGACGTCGCCGGCTCCGGCTGGCCGACGTCTCGGTGCCGGTCGCCGCGCTCGCCGTCCTGTCCCTGCTGTTCGTCGCGGCCCTCGGCGGGACGCTGAGCTGGTACCTGGGCCGCACGGCCAGCCAGGAGCCGCTGCTCACCCCGGGCACGCAGCTGTCCGAGGTGTCCCCGGGCATCACCCGCCAGCCCGGCTCGGTCGCCGACATCGCCGAGCAGGTCACCCCGGCCGTGGTCTCGATCGAGGTGCGGGTGGGCGACTCCGGTGCCACCGGCTCCGGGGTGGTGGTGGACGCCGACAACGGCTACGTCGTCACCAACAACCACGTGGTCTCCGGCGCCGACGGCGTCGAGGGCGCGGAGATCCGGGCGGTGTTCTCCGACGGCAGCGGCTCGCCCGCGCAGATCGTCGGCCGCGACCCGGCCAGCGACATCGCGGTCATCAAGGTCGACAAGCCCGGCCTGGTGGCCGCCTCGCTGGCCGAGGGCGGCGACGTCGTGGTCGGGGACCCCGTGGTGGCCATCGGGTCCCCGCTGGGCCTGGCCGGCACCGTGACCAGCGGCATCGTCAGCGCGCTGGACCGGCCGGTGCGGCTGTCGGGGGAGGGCAGCGACACCAACGCGGTGATCAGCGCCATCCAGACCGACGCACCGATCAACCCCGGCAACTCCGGCGGCGCCCTCGTCGACGTCACCGGGGCGGTCATCGGCATCAACACCGCCATCGCCTCCCTCGGCGGCAACGGCACCACCGGCGGGTCGATCGGGCTGGGCTTCGCCATCCCGATCGAGAAGGTCCGGGGCATCGCCGAGCAGCTGATCAGCACCGGGACGGCGGTGCACGCCTCCCTCGGCGTGCAGGCCCGCTCGGTCACCGACGGCACCCGGGACGGCGCGCTGGTGGTCAACGTCGAGCCCGGCAGCCCGGCGGAGGCCGCCGGCATCGAGGAGCAGGACGTGCTCATCGCCGTGGACGGCCAGCCGGTCGGCAGCTCCGAGGAGCTGCAGGTGGCGATCGACAGCAAGTCCCCGGGTGACACCGTGACCATCGAGCTGGTGCGGGGCGGCGGGTCCTCGCAGGAGGTCCAGGCGACGCTCACCCAGGCCTAGGCGGAGGCCCAGCCGGCCTGCCTAGAGTGGGTGGCGGCCGCGGCGAAGGAGGCAGGTGTGTTCGACTCGATCGGCTGGGGCGAGATCGTCGTCCTGGGCCTGGCCGCCCTGTTCATCTTCGGGCCGGAGCGGTTGCCCACCCTGGCCCGCGACGCGGCGCAGGGGCTGAAGAAGGCCCGCGAGGCCATCACCGGGGTGCGCGGCCAGCTGCACGACAGCCTGGGCGACGACTTCGACCAGCTGCGCGACCTCGACCTGCGCAAGTACCACCCGAAGACGTTCATCCGCGACCAGCTCATGGGCGACGACGAGCCCGCACCGGCCGCGGCGCGCCCCAGCAGGCCCGCGGTCACCGTGCCGCGCGACCGGTCCCGCCCCGCCCCCTTCGACGCCGACGCCACCTGACCCCCTCCGGCCGCCGGTCGGTGCCACACTGCGCCGGTGACCTGGCCCGGCAGCCCGCAGCCCTACCCGCCCGCGCCGCCGACCTGGGCACCGGTGCGCCGTCGCCGGTCCCGCTGGCTGACCGTCGGCCTGCCGGTCGGCCTGGCCGTCCTGCTGCTCCTCGGCGTGGGCGCGTTCGTCCTCGTCCGGGCGGTCTCGGGGGCCGTGGCCCCGGTGGGCGACGCGGCCTCCGGCTACGCCCAGGCGCTCGTCGACGGCCGCTGGGCGGACGCCCACGGGTCGCTCTGCGCGGCCGACCGCGCCGCCACCACCCCCGACGACCTGGCCCGGCGCTACGGCTCGCCGCAGGTCACCGGGTACCAGGTCGTCGGGGTGCAGGTGGAGTCCTACAACGGCGAGACCTCGGCCACCGTCCAGCTGGTGCTCAGCGCCCCCGGCGGGCTGGACGACCAGACCGTCCTGCCGATGGTGCAGGAGGACGGCGCCTGGCGGCCCTGCCCCTGAGGGTCAGCGGCGGACCGGGGTGAGGTTCAGCGACATCCCGGACAGCCCGCGCGAGCGCACGGCCAGGCCCTCGGCGATCTTCTCCAGCGACTGCGCCGCCGGGGCGTCGGGCTGGGCCAGCACGATCGGGGCACCGGCGTCGCCGGCCTCGCGCAGCCTCGTGTCCAGCGGGATCTGGCCCAGCAGCGGCACCCGCGCACCCAGGGTCTTGGTCAGCGCGTCGGAGACCGCCTGGCCGCCACCGGAGCCGAACAGCTCCATGCGCGAGCCGTCGGGCAGCTCAAGCCAGGACATGTTCTCCACGACGCCGACCACCTGCTGGTGGGTCTGCGTGGCGATCGCCCCGGCGCGCTCGGCCACCTCGGCGGCGGCCTGCTGCGGGGTGGTCACGACCAGGATCTCGGCGTTGGGCACCAGCTGGGCCACCGAGATAGCGACGTCGCCGGTGCCCGGGGGCAGGTCCATGAGCAGCACGTCCAGGTCGCCCCACCAGACGTCGGCGAGGAACTGCTGCAGCGCGCGGTGCAGCATCGGCCCGCGCCAGACGACCGGGGTGTTGCCCGGGGTGAACATGCCGATCGAGATGACCTTCACGCCGTAGCTCTGCGGCGGCATGATCATGTTGTCGACCTGGGTGGGCTTGTCGTCGACGCCCAGCATGCGCGGCACGGAGTGGCCGTAGATGTCGGCGTCCACCACGCCCACGCTCAATCCGCGCTTGGCCAGCGCCGCGGCCAGGTTGACCGTCACGCTGGACTTGCCCACGCCGCCCTTGCCCGAGGCCACCGCGTAGACGCGGGTCAACGAGCCGGGCTGGGCGAAGGGGATGACGGCGTCGGGGGCGTCGGTGCCGCGCACGGTCTTGCGCAGCTCGGCGCGCTGGGCGTCGTCCATCACGTCGAGGCCGACCTTGACGCCGGTGACGCCGGCGACGGCGCCGACGGCCTGGGTGACCCGGCTGGTGATCGTCTCGCGCATCGGGCAGCCGGCGACGGTGAGGTACACGTCGACCTCGACCAGGCCGTCGTCGCCGATGCGGACGTCCTTGATCATCCCCAGCTCGGGCAGCGGCCGGTTGATCTCCGGGTCCTGCACGGTGGCCAGGGCGGCGTTGACCGCGTCGGCGGCCGGGGTGCCGGTCAGCGTCTCGGACATGCGGTGGTGTGTCTCCTCGCATCGGTGGGGGCCCGCGTCGTCGTCGTCGCCCGCGCCCCGTGGGGCGGCGACCCGCGAGCAGGCCGTTCCCCACTCTACGACCGGCGCCGGACCTAGAGTCCGCGCCTGTGACCGACGACGCGACGGCGGCCCGCCGGGCGACGATCCGCGACGCCCTCGGGCTCGGGGTGGCCGTCGGTCTCTACGGCGCCGCGTTCGGCGCGGCCGCGGTGGCCGCGGGCCTGGACGCCTGGCAGGCGTGCGCGCTGTCGCTGCTGATGTTCACCGGCGCCTCGCAGTTCGCGCTGGTCGGCGTCCTCGGCGCCGGGGGAGGCGTGCTGGCCGCGGTCGGCAGCGCGGTGCTGCTGGGCACCCGCAACACCATCTACGGCGTGCGGCTGGTGCCGCTGCTGCGGCCGCGGGGCGGGCTGCGCCGGCTGGCCACCGCGCACCTGGTCATCGACGAGTCGACCGCGCTGGCGCTGGCCGCGCCCGACCCCGGCAACGCCCGGCTGGCGTTCACCGTGGGCGGCGGGTCGATCTTCCTGGGCTGGAACCTGACGACGCTGCTCGGTGCCCTGGGGGCCGACGCGCTGACCGGCCCGTGGCTGGCGGCGCTGGACGCCGTCGTCCCCGCGGCGTTCCTGGCGCTGCTGTGGCCGCGGCTGCAGCGGACGTCGGCCGAGCCCGGCGCGCAGCGACGGGTGGCCCTCGGTGGCGCGGTGGTCGCGCTGGTGCTGACCCCGGTCGTGCCGGCCGGGGTGCAGGTGATCGCCGCGGTCGCGGCGGTGGCGCTGGCCGGGGGGTGGCGGCGGTGAGCGCCACCTGGGTGGCGGTGCTGGCCGGCTGCCTGGGCTGCTACCTGCTCAAGCTGGCCGGGCTGAGCGTGCCGGCCGCGTGGGTGGAGCACCCGGTCGTGCGGCGGGTGGTGGACTTCGTGCCGGCGGCGCTGCTGGGCGCGCTGGTGGCGGTGCAGGCGGCGACGTCGGGGTCGGCGCTGGTGGTGGACGGCCGGCTGGCCGCGCTGGCGGTGGCCGCGCTGGCCCTGGCGCTGCGGGCGCCGTTCGTCGTCGTCCTGCTGCTGGCCGGGGCCACGGGGGCGGGCGTCGACCTATTCCTGTGAGGTGCGTCGCACCCGGGCCGGAGCTGCGGACGTGCCGCTGACCAGGGCTCCGCGGCTGCGCGGGGCCTCCGGCACGGCCCGGCCCACCCGCCTAGCGTGCCGGGCGTCCCACCCCGAACCCAGGAGGAAACCGTGCGCCTGTCCACCCGCAACCAGCTGTCGGGCACCGTCACCGCGATCGAGATCGGCTCGGTCATGGCCACCGTGAAGGTCGACGTCTCCGGCCAGACCGTCACCGCCGCCGTCACCAAGGAGGCCGTCGCCGACCTCGGCCTGGAGGTGGGCTCGCCGGTCGTCGCGCTGGTCAAGTCCACCGAGGTCATGCTCGGCGTCGAGGACTGAGCGCCGGCCTGATCTAGCCTCGCCGCATGACCGACGTCGAGCTCGGTGGGCGGCTGGTCGACGACCAGAGCCGCTGCGAGCACTACCGCACCGAGCTCGACGTCGTCGCGATCCGCTTCGCCTGCTGCGCGCCCTACTGGGGCTGCCACCTCTGCCACGCCGAGTGCGCCGACCACCCCGCCGTCGTCTGGCCCGCCGACGACCGGCAGGCCCACGCGGTGGTCTGCGGGGTCTGCCGGCACACCCTGGCGGTCGGGGACTACGTGGTCGCCGACGGCTGCCCGCGCTGCGGCGCCCCGTTCAACCCGGGCTGCCGGCTGCACCACCACCTCTACTTCGAATGAGGCTGCCCGACCGGTGGGGGGTGACCGCCGAGGAGGTGGTCCGCCGCTACGACGCCGACCTGCTGGCGCCGGGCGCACCGGGGCGGTGGCTGCGCGGGGTGGACGTCGCCGCCGACCCGGCCACCACCTGGCGGTGGGTCTGCCAGCTGCGCGCGGCGCCCTACAGCTACGACTGGGTCGACAACCTCGGCCGGCGCAGCCCGCGCACGCTGACCCCCGGCCTGGAGCACCTCGAACCGGGCCAGCGGATGGCCGGGCCGTTCCGCATCCGCACCGTGCGGCCGGGGGAGGAGGTCACCCTCGTGGCGCCGGGCGGGCCGGTGTCCCGGGCACTGGGCGACGTCGTCCTCGGCTACGCCGTCACCCCCGGCCCCGCCGGCAGCCGGTTGCTCGGCGTCCTGCGGGTCGGGCGGCTGCCCCGGCCGGTGGACCGGGCGCTGTGCTGGGGTGACCTGGTGATGATGCGCCGGCAGCTGCACGTCCTGGCGGAGCTCGCCGGTGGCCGCTGACCCCCGCGGGCTGCGCGGCGACGCCCCGCTGCTGGACGCCTGGCTGCGCTTCCGCGAGCAGGCACCCACCCCGTTCACCATCCCCGGGCACAAGCAGCGCACCGACCTGGTCGGCGACGTGGTGGCCGGCGACGTCCCGCTGTACGGCGGCCTGGACACCGTCAAGCTCGCCGGCGGCCTGCTCGCCGACGCCGAGGCCCGCGCCGCGGCGCTGTGGGGCGCCGACGTCTGCCGGTTCTCCACCGGCGGCGCCACCCACGCCAACCAGGCGGTCGCGCTGGCGCTGGGCCGACCGGGCGACCGGGTGGTGGTCAGCCGCACGCTGCACCGGTCGCTGCTGCTGGGGCTGGTGCTCGCCGGGCTGACCCCGGTGTGGGTCCGGCCGGACGTCGACCCCGCCACCGGCCTGCCGCTCGGCGTCCCGCCCGCCGCGGTGGCCCGCGCGCTGGCCGCGGCACCCGACGCCGTCGCGGTGCTGGTCGGCGACCCCTCCTACATCGGCACGGTGGGCGACGTCGCAGGGCTCACCGCCGTCGCGCACGGCCACGGCGTGCCCCTCGTGGTCGACGGCGCCTGGGCCGCGCACGCCGGCTTCCACCCCGACCTGCCCCGGCACGCCCTGCAGCTGGGCGCCGACGTGCTGGTCACCAGCGCGCACAAGACGTTGCCCGCCTGGAGCCAGGCCGCGCTCGTGCTCGCCCGGACGCAGCGGGTCGACCCTGCCCGGCTGGACGCCGGGGTCGAGGCCACCGCCACCACGAGCCCTGCCGGTGCCGTGCTGGCCAGCACCGACGCCGCCCGCGCCCTGCTGGCCCGCGACGGCGAGCAGCTGCTGGGCGCCGCGCTGGCCGCCACCCGCCGGGCCCGCGAGCGGCTGGCCGTCGTCCCCGGGCTGGTGGTGCTCGACGGCCCCGGGACCGACCCGCTCAAGCTCGTCCTCGTGCTGCCCGGCACCGGGGCGGACGGCGTCGTGGTCGAGCAGGACCTGCTGGCCGCGGGCGTGCCGGTGGAGGCCGCCGAGCGCGACCTGCTGGTCGCCGTGGTCTCCCTGGCCGACGACGACACCACGCTGCAGCGGTTCACCGACGCGGTGGTCGGCTCGCTGGGGCGGCGCCGCGGGGCGCCCCGGCCGGTGGTGGGCGCGGGTGTCTACGCCGTGGACCCCGAGCAGGTGCTGGCCCCGCGGGAGGCCTTCTTCGCCGACGCCGAGCCGGTGCCCTTCGCCGCGGCCGTCGGCCGGGTGAGCGCCGAGCTCGTGGCGCCCTACCCGCCGGGCATCCCGGTGCTGGCCCCCGGCGAGCGGGTCACGGAGGCGGCGGCCGGTGCCCTGCTCGCTGCCCGGGACGCCGGGGTGCGGGTGGCCTACGCCGCCGACCCCACCCTGGGCACCCTGCGCGTCGTCCGCTGACGACTCAGTCGGCCGCGGCCTCGCGGGCCTGCTGCTCCCGGCGGCGCTTGCGCTCCTTCTTCCGGCGCGCGGCGGCCTCGTCGTCGGGCGGGGCCAGCCGGTCCAGCTCGCCGCGGATGAAGTCGCGGGTGGCCAGCTCGCCGATCGCGACCCGCAGCGAGGCGAGCTCCCGGGCCAGGTACTCGGTGTCCGCGCGGGTCTGCGCGGCGCGGGCCCGGTCCTCCTCGGACTGCACCTTGTCCCGGTCGGCCTGCCGGTTCTGCGCCAGCAGGATCAGCGGCGCGGCGTAGGCGGCCTGGGTGGAGAAGGCCAGGTTGAGCAGGATGAACGGGTAGGGGTCGAACCGCAGCGCCACCCACGCGACGTTGATGCTGATCCAGACGATCACGATGATCGTCTGGATCGCCAGGTACCGGCCGGTGCCGAGGAAGCGGGCGATGACCTCGGCGTAGTGGCCGATGGCGTCGGGGTTGAAGCGCAGGAACCGGCCGAAGCTGCGGGTGCCCGAGGGCTGGTCCAGCTGCAGGTCGGCGCGGCGGGCGGCGTCGGCGCGCTCAGCCACGGCGGGCCCGGTCGCGCCAGTCGTCGGGCAGCAGGGCGTCCATGACGTCGTCCACGGTGACCGCGCCGAGCAGCCGGCCCGCGCCGTCCACGACGGGGGCGGCGACCAGGTTGTAGGTGGCGAAGTACCGGGTGACCTCGGCCAGCGGAGCCTCCGGGCGCAGCGGCTCCAGGTCGTCGAGCACACCGGAGACCAGGGTGAACGGGGGTTCGCGCAGCAGCCGCTGGATGTGCGCCAGACCCAGGTAGCGGCCGGTCGGGGTGGCCGAGGGCGGCCGGCAGACGTAGACCTGGCTGGCCAGGCTCGGGGTGAGCTCCTCGGCCCGCACCCGCGCCAGCGCCTCGGCGATGGTCGCGTCGGGGGCCAGGATCACCGGCTCGCTGGTCATCATGCCGCCGGCGGTGTCCTCGGAGTACTCCAGCAGCTGGCGCACCGACTTGGCCTCGTCGGGCTCCATCAGGCTCAGCAGCCGGTGCCGGTCCACGTTCGGCAGCTCGTTGAGCAGGTCGGCGGCGTCGTCGGGGTCCATCTCCTCCAGGACGTCGGCGGCGCGGTCGTCGTCCAGGGTGCCCAGGATGGTGATCTGCTCGGCCTCGGGCAGCTCGCCGAGCACGTCGGCCAGGCGCTCGTCGTCCAGGTCCGCGGCGACCTCGAACCGGCGCTTGTCGGGCAGCTCCTGCAGCGCGTGCGCGAGGTCGGCCGGCTTGAGCTCGCGGTAGGTGGCCAGCAGGGCCTCCGCGCTCTGCCCGGCCTCCTGCAGCGCGAGCCCGCCGACCTCGTCCCAGGCCACCTGGCGCAGCTGGCCGCGGCGGCCGAACCGGCCGGGCTCGGCCACCGCCAGCCGGGTCAGCGCCCAGTCGCCGGTGCGGGTCTGCTCCATCGAGGCGTCCACGACCACCCCGGGCCGGTCGTCCTCGAGCAGGGTCACCCGGCGGTCCAGCAGCTCGCCGAGCACGAGCGTCTCCCCGGCCCGCTGCTCGAAGTGCCGCAGGCTCAGCGTGCCGGTGGACAGGACGACGGCGCCGGCGTCGATGCGGGTGACCCGGCCCATCGGCAAGAAGATCCGGCGGCGGGCGACCACCTCGAGCACCAGCCCGAGCACCCGCGGGGGAGCGGTGCCCACCCGCAGCGCCACGACGGCGTCGCGGACCTTGCCCACCCGGTCGCCGTCCGGGTCGAACACCGTCAGCCCGGCCACCCGGGAGACGTAGGCGCGCGTCACCGTGGTCACGAACCCGGAGGCTACCGTCGCCCCCGTGCTGTCCTTCGAGGTCGTGGACGTGTTCGCCCCCCGCCCGTTCGCCGGCAACCCGCTGGCGGTCGTGCTGGGCGCCGGCGACCTCACCACCGACCAGTGCCAGGCGCTCGCCCGGGAGTTCCACCTGTCGGAGACGACCTTCGTGACGGCGGTGCACGAGGGCGGCTACGCGGTGCGGATCTTCACCACCGAGACCGAGCTGCCCTTCGCCGGGCACCCCAGCGTCGGCACCGCGCACACCCTGGTCCGGCTCGGCCTGCTCGCCCCCGGGACGGTGCGCCAGGAGTGCGGCGTGGGCACCGTGCCGGTCGAGGTCACCGCCGACGGCGCCCGGCTCACCGGCGGCCCCGTCTCGCTGCGGCCCGGCCCCGACCCGGTGGCGCTGGGCGCGGCGCTGGGCCTGGGGCCCGACGACGTCACCGGCCGGCCGGCGCACCTGGTCGGCTGCGGCCTGGAGTTCACCCAGCTCGACGTCCGCCCCGACGCGGTCGCCCGTGCCGTCCCCGACCGCCGGGCGCTGGCCGCGCTGCTGCCCGCCGAGGTGGGCGGCGGGGTCTCGGTCATCGGCCGCGGGCCGGGTGCCGAGCACACCGTGCGCGTCTTCGCCGGCGGGCTGTCCTGGGAGGAGGACCCGGCGACCGGCTCGGCCGCGCTGGCCACCGGGGTCTGGCTGGCCGCCGAGGGCCTGGTGGGGGAGGGGACGTCGTCCTACCGGCTGCACCAGGGCGCCGCCCTGCAGCGCCCGTCGGTGCTGGACTGCACCGTCGCCGTGGACGGCGGCCGCGCGGTCTCGGCGACCGTGGCCGGCGACGTGCACCCGGTGTCGCGCGGCACGATCGCCGTCCCCGCGTGACGACGACCGACGCCTGGGCCCTGCACCGGCCGGCCGGCCGCGACGTGGCCATCATGGCCGTCGCCGTGGTCGGCATCTCGCTCTCGGGCCCGCTGACCGCGCTGGTCACCGCGCCGGCGCTGGCCATCGCGTTCTGGCGCAACGCGGCCGGCGCCGCGGTGCTGCTGCCGGTGCTGCTGCGGGAGCGCCCGGCGCTGCGCCCGTCGCACCTGGGCAGCTCGGTGGTGGCCGGGCTGTTCCTCGCCGTGCACTTCGCCGCCTGGTTGCCGAGCCTGTCGATGACCTCGGTGGCGGCCTCGATCGCGCTGGTCACCACGACGCCGATCTGGACGGCGCTGGCGGCCCGGCTGTCCGGCGTCCGGCTGCCCGCGCAGGTGTGGTGGGGCCTGGTGCTGGCCATCGCCGGGGCCGCCCTGATCGCCGGGGTCGACGTCACCGTGTCGCTGCGCGCCCTCGCCGGCGACGCGCTCGCCCTGCTCGGCGCCATCGCCGCGGCCGGGTACGTGCTGGCCGGCGCGCGGGCCCGGCAGCGGCTGTCGACGTCGGCCTACGCGGTGGTCTGCTACTCCACCTGCGCGGTGGTCCTCGCCGTCGCCGCCCTCGCGGTGGGCGACCCGCTGGCCGGGTTCAGCGCCCGCGACTGGTGGCTGATCGCCGGCATCACCCTCGTCGCCCAGCTGCTCGGGCACACGCTGTTCAACCTGGTGGTGACCTCGGTCGGGCCGACGGTGGTGGGGCTGGCGATCCTGCTGGAGGTCCCCGGCGCGCTGCTGGTGGCGCTGGTGCTGCTGCAGCAGCTGCCCCCGCTGCTGGCGCTGCCCGGGATGGCCCTGGTCGTCGTCGGCGTCGCGCTGGTGGTCCGCGCGTCCCGCCCGCCGGCCGAGCCCATCACCTGAGGGCTGTGGGGCCGATCACGGAGCCGGTGGTCCCGGCTCTCGTTACTCTCCGGTAACCCAAGAAGTCGATCGTGGAGGCACCGTGGCCGAGCTCCGATCCCGTCGTTCCAACCTCGCCGTCCCGGGCAGCAACCCCCGGTTCCTGGAGAAGGCCAAGGGCCTCCCGGCGGACCAGGTGTTCCTGGACCTGGAGGACGCCTGCGCGCCGCTGGCCAAGCCCGGCGCCCGCAAGAACATCGTGGCCGCCCTCAACGAGGGCGGGTGGGGCGAGAAGATCCGCACGGTCCGGGTGAACGACTGGACGACGGAGTGGACCTTCCAGGACGTCATCGAGGTCGTCGGCGGCGCCGGGGCGAACCTGGACTGCATCATGCTGCCCAAGGTCGTCGACGCCGGTCAGGTGCAGGCGCTGGACATGCTGCTCACCCAGATCGAGAAGGCCAACGGGTTCGAGGTCGGCAAGATCGGCATCGAGGCGCAGATCGAGACCGCGCAGGGGCTCATCAACGTCAACCAGATCGCCTTCGCCAGCCCGCGGATCGAGACGATCATCTACGGCCCGGCCGACTTCATGGCCTCGATCAACATGAAGTCGCTGGTCGTCGGGGCGCTGCACCCGGACTACCCGGGCGACCCCTTCCACTACATCCTCATGCAGATCCTCATGGCCGCCCGAGCCCGCGGCGTGCAGGCCATCGACGGGCCGTTCCTGCAGGTGCGCGACGTGCCGGCGTTCGAGGAGGTCGCCAAGCGCTCGGCGATGCTCGGCTTCGACGGCAAGTGGGTGCTGCACCCGGGCCAGATCGACGCCGCCAACGAGATCTACGCGCCCTCGCAGGAGGACTACGACCACGCCGAGCTGATCCTGGACGCCTACGACTGGGCCACCAGCGAGGCCGGCGGCAAGAAGGGCTCGGCGATGCTGGGCGACGAGATGATCGACGAGGCCAGCCGCAAGATGGCCCTGGTCATCGCCGGCAAGGGCCGCGCCGCCGGGCTCAGCCGCACGTCGTCGTTCACCCCGCCCGAGGAGTGACCCCGCTGCTCGCCGTGGTCAGGGTCCGAAGCTGACCACGGTGAGCAGCGCCCACAGCCAGACCGCGAACAGCAGGGCGTAGACCGTCGTCCCGATCGAGCCGACGACGATCCCGGCCAGCGCCAGCCCGTCGCCCTCCTCGCCGGTGCGCCGGATCTGCCGCCGGGCGGAGACGCCCAGCCCCAGGCCGACCGGCGGGAAGACGAAGGCGAAGACGAGCGCCAGGACGGCGGTGCTGTTGGTGGGCCGGCGCACCACGTACACGGGCGGGGGCTGCCAACCCGGTGGCGGGCCGTACCCGGGCGGCGGGCCGTACGCCGGCGGCGGGCCGTGTGCCGGCGGGTCACCGCGGTAGAAGCCGTCGTCCGGCTGGCTCATGGGTCCTCCTCGTCGGGCCGTGCCCAGGGTCGCACCCGTGTGGTGCACGGCACGCCCGACGCGGCGGTCGGCCCGGCCATACTCACCGGTAACCCGGAGGACACCGCCGTCCGAGAAGGAGCAGCCATGACCCGCTTGGCCCAGACCGCCGACCTGACCGAGGTCCAGACCGAGATCCTCTCGACGGTCCGCCGGTTCGTCGACCGGGAGATCATCCCGCGGGCGCAGGAGCTCGAGCACGCCGACACCTACCCGCAGGAGATCGTCGACGGGATGAAGGAGATGGGGCTGTTCGGCCTCATGATCCCGGAGGAGTACGGCGGCCTGGGCGAGAGCCTGCTGACCTACGTGCTGGTGGTCGAGGAGATCGCCCGCGGGTGGATGAGCGTCTCGGGCGTGATCAACACCCACTTCATCGTCGCCTACATGCTCATCCAGCACGGCACGCAGGAGCAGAAGGAGCGCTACCTGCCCCGGATGGCCACCGGCGAGGTGCGCGGTGCCTTCTCCATGAGCGAGCCCGGTCTGGGCTCCGACGTCGCGGCGATCCGCACCCGCGCCAAGCAGGACGCGAACGGTGACTACGTCATCGACGGCGAGAAGATGTGGCTGACCAACGGCGGGTCCTCCACGCTGGTCGCCGCGCTGGTGCGCACCGACCAGGGTGCGGAGAAGCCGTACCAGAACCTCACCACGTTCCTGGTCGAGAAGCCGACCGGGTTCGGCGAGGTCGTCCCGGGGCTGACCATCCCCGGCAAGATCGAGAAGATGGGCTACAAGGGCGTCGACACCACCAGCCTGGTGTTCGACGGCTACCAGGCCAAGGCGTCGGACATCCTCGGTGGCGTCCCCGGCAAGGGCTTCGCGCACATGATGGACGGCGTCGAGGTCGGCCGGGTCAACGTCGCGGCGCGGGCCTGCGGCATCTCCATCCGGGCCTTCGAGCTGGCCGTGGCCTACGCCCAGCAGCGCGAGACCTTCGGCAAGAAGATCGCCCAGCACCAGGCGATCGCGTTCCAGCTGGCCGAGATGGCCACCAAGGTCGAGGCGGCCCACCTGATGATGGTCAACGCGGCCAAGCTCAAGGACTCCGGGAAGCGCAACGACGTCGAGGCCGGCATGGCCAAGCTGCTGGCCAGCGAGTACTGCGCCGAGGTGACCACGCAGGCCTTCCGCATCCACGGCGGCTACGGCTACTCCAAGGAGTACGAGGTCGAGCGGCTGATGCGCGAGGCCCCGTTCCTGCTCATCGGCGAGGGCACCAGCGAGATCCAGAAGACCATCATCAGCCGGGGGCTGCTCAAGGAGTACAAGCTCAAGGGGTGAGCAGACGCGGGTGGGTCTCGGCGGAGGACGCCGCGGGCGACTGGTGGCGGCTGGCGGTCTTCGACGACGGCTGGGTCGAGCTGCCCGGCTTCGCCCGCGGCCTGTCCGACACCCGGGCGCAGCTCAAGCAGCTGCTGGTCCTCGTGGGTGCGTTCGGGGTGCTGGTGCTGCTGTCGCAGCTGGCCGGCCGGCTGGACGGCGTGGGCCCGCTGTCGCTGGTGCTGTCGGTCGGCGCGCTGGGGCTGCTGCTGTTCTCCGCCGTCCAGATCGCCCGGTTCCGGGCCCGCGACCGCCAGCAGGCCGTCGGTGACCGGGACCAGGCGCTGGCGGCCCGCGCCGCCGGGCGGCGGGTCACCCGCCGCCCGGGTGCGCCGCTGCTGCGCCGGGCGGCGTCGTCGGCGGAGTACGCCGGCTGGGTGGACGGCGTCCGGCGGGTCGGCGCGGAGCAGGTCGGCGCGGTGGTGCTGACCGGCCCCGAGCACCCGGGCCCGGCCGACCCGCTGGTGGTGTCGGTGCTGCTGCAGGACGGGTCGACGCTGACCTACCGCACCCCCGACGGCACCGCCCGCACGCTCTTCGCCCCCTGGACGACGCCCTAGCCGGCGGTCGTCGTCAGGTCGTAGAGCTGGATGCCGTCCACCGGCGTGGCGGTGTAGTGCGCGGCCACCCACTGCGCGATCTGGATGGAGGCGTCCGAGCCGCCCGAGCTGCGGCCCACGGTGCCCCCGACGAACCAGTGGATCCGGCCCTCGGCCACGTCCTGCTGGAACTGGTCGAGGGTGGGGGAGGGGTCGCTGCCGTTGAACCCGCCGACGGCCATCACCGGGTCACCGGTGGCCAGCTGGTACCCGGCCGCGCTCTGCGAGCCGACCGCGGCGGCCACCCAGGTGTAGGCGGATGCGTTGGACCGCAGCGCCGCGACCACCCGCGGGGTCGGGTCGCTGGCACCCAGCAGGTTGCCCCGGGTGCTGACCCGCCCGCTGCCGCCGGGGACGGCGCCGCCGCCAGGGGAGGTGGGCGCACTGGTGGTGGCCACGCCGGCGGTGGCCCCAGGCGGCGGGGTGCCCAGGGAGAAGCCGCCACCGGTCGGGGCGAAGCGGCTGGGGCCGAACCGGCTCGCCGCGTCGGGCCCGGCGGTGACGATCGAGCCGGTGTGCGGGGTGGCGGCGGTCTGCAGCGCGAACGCGGCCGGCCCGCCGAGCGCGGCCAGCACCCCGGCCACCACGACCAGCGCGGCGACCAGCCGCGGCAGCAGCTGCACGACCAGCAGGCCGGCTGCGGCGACCAGCCCGACGACCAGCACGGTCGGGGCGAGCCAGGGCAGGAACCACGGCGTGCGGCCGAGCAGGGCCCAGCCCCACGCGGCGGTGCCGGCCAGGGTCGCGGCCAGGACGAACCGGGCCACCCAGTGCCGGCGGCGGGCCCACAGCAGCGCGCCGCCGATGCCCACGACCGCGCCGATCGCCGGCGCCAGCGCGACCGTGTAGTAGGCGTGGAAGATGCCCGCCATCAGGCTGAAGGTCAGCCCGGTGACCACCAGCCAGCTGAGCCACACCAGCAGGCCCGAGCGCCGGACGTCGGTGCGGGCGGCCCGGCCCAGCGCGAGCAGGCCGGCCACCCCGAGCACCAGGGCGGCGGGCAGCAGCCAGGCGACCTGACCGCCCACGTCGTAGCCGAACAGCCGGCCCAGGCCGGTCTCGCCCCAGCCCAGGCCGCCGCCGACCGACCCGGTCTCGTCGCCGGTGAGCCGGCCCAGGCCGTTGTAGCCCCAGATGAGCTCCCACACCGAGTTGGTCTGCGAGCCGCCGATGAACGGCCGCCAGTCCGCGGGCACCAGCTCGACGACCGCGACCCACCAGCCGCCGGCCACGACCATGGCCAGGCCCGCCCAGAGCAGGTCGACCAGCCGCCGCCGGAACGGGGTCGGGGCGCACACCAGCCAGACCAGGGCGAACCCGGGGACGACGAGGAACGCCTGCAGCGTCTTGGTCAGGAAGGCGAAGCCGATGAGCACGCCGACGCCGACCAGGGTCGCGCGCCGGCCCGACTGCAGGGCCCGCACCACGAGGTAGGCGGCCAGGGTGAGCAGCAGGACCAGCAGCGAGTCGGGGTTGTCGAACCGGAACATCAGGACGGCGACCGGCGTCAGCGCGGTCACCGCGCTGGCCAGCAGCCCCGCACCCGGCCCGGCCACCCGGCGGACGGCGAGGTGCACGACCCCGACGGTGGCCACGCCCATCAGGGCCTGGGGCACCAGCAGCGACCAGGAGCTGAGCCCGAACAGCCGCACCGACAGGTCCATCACCCACAGCGACGCCGGCGGCTTGTCCACGGTGATGGAGTTGGCGGCGTCGGAGGAGCCGTAGAAGAAGGCCTCCCAGCTGCGCGACCCGGCCTGCGCGGCGGCGGCGTAGAAGGCGTTGGCCCACCCGGAGGCGGCGAGGTCCCAGACGTACAGCACGCCGGTGGCGGCCAGCAGGGTCACCAGGGAGGGCCGCACCCAGCGGGGGTCCCCGGCGGGTCCGAGCAGCAGCGTGCGGGCGCGGCTGCGCTCGCGGCGCGGCGCGGTCCTCGCGGGCTGCTCGGGCGGGGGCGGGGCGGCGACGGGGCGGTCGAGGAGGGTGCTCATCGCGCGCTGACCTCCAGGTCCGGGACGACGGCGGCGGTGGCCCGGCCCGCGCGGGGCGTGCGGGTGCGGAAGACCCAGGCCCGGAACAGGACGAAGCGCAGCAGGGTGGCCGCGAGGTTGGCCGCGACCAGGAAGGTCAGCTCGACCAGGCGGTGGGCGTGCGGGTCCCACACGTTCAGCGCCGCCAGGGTGCCGCTGGTCAGGGCCAGGCCGAGGGCGAACACCAGCAGGCCCTGGAACTGGGCGGTGGCGGCCCCGCCGCGGCCGCGGATTCCGAAGGTCAGCCGCCGGTTGGCCGCGGTGTTGGCCACCGCGGTGACCGCCAGGGCGACGAGGTTGGCCGGCTGCGGGTCCATCGTGTGCCGGAGGCCGACGAAGATCGCGAGGTAGGCCAGGGTGGAGACGGCGCCGATGGCGGCGAAGCGGACCAGTTGTCCGACCAGGCCGGTGGGGACGCCGTCGAGGGTGGGTTCGACGAGGGGGCCGCGGCCGATCTGGGCGCGCAGGTCGGCCAACGGGAGGCGGCCGGTGGTGAAGGCGCGCCACATGCGCACGATGCCGGCGAGGTCGGCGCGGGCGGTGGAGACGATGTGCACGCGGCTGTCGGGGTCGTCGACCCAGTCCACGGGGACCTCGGCGATGCGCAGCCCGGCGCGCTCGGCCAGGACCAGCAGTTCGGTGTCGAAGAACCAGCCGGTGTCCTCGACCAGGGGCAGCAGGCGGGCGGCGACGTCGGCGCGGATGGCCTTGAAGCCGCACTGGGCGTCGGAGACGTGGGTGGCCAGGGTGCCGCGCAGC
>NZ_FNCF01000011.1 GCF_900100695.1 Klenkia brasiliensis | reverse complement strand
CAGACCAGCGGGTTGATAGGCCGGAAGTGGAAGCACAGCAATGTGTGGAGCTGACCGGTACTAATAGGCCGAGGACTTGCCTCACCACAACCACGTCCTGAAACACAAGCGTGTCTCGCGTCCACTGTGCGGTTCTGAAAGAACCGAACACCCCCCAACACCCCAGCCTCCAGGGCTGCGTGGTGGTGGGGTCCGGTCAACTTTCACAGCGTTACGGCGGTCATGGCGAGAGGGAAACGCCCGGTCTCATTCCGAACCCGGAAGCTAAGCCTCTCAGCGCCGATGGTACTGCCCGGGGGACCGGGTGGGAGAGTAGGACACCGCCGGACACCATTCACCTAGGGGGCTACAGCAATCGCTGTAGCCCCCTAGGCGCATTTCTGGCCCCATTCACCCGAACACGACGAGGTACGCACCATGACTTCTCCGCGACGCGGCTCCGGCGGTCCCGACCGAGGCGGTCGGGGTCGCACCCCCGGCGGCGCCGGCCGCCCGTTCCGGCCGGCCGGTGACCGGCGAGGCGGGGGACCCCAGGGTCCTCGAGGTGGTTCGTCACGTGACGACCGCGGCGCAGGCAACCCCGGGGAGCGGCCCGCCCGGCAGGACCGGCCCGCCCGCGGGGACGGTCGAGGCGGGTCCGCGGACCGGCCGTCGTGGCAGGACCGGCGTCCGGCCGGTGGAGCCAGGGACGGTGACCGTCCGGATTGGCAGGACCGTCGTCCGCCCGCCGGTGGGCGGACCGGTGGTGGCCGTCCCGCCCAGGAGCGTGGCGGTGAGCGTGGGGGCGGCGCGAGCTGGCAGGACCGGCGTCCTGGTGGCGCGGGTCGTGGCGGCGATGGCGGCGGATGGCAGGGCCGCGGTGCCGGCGGGCATTCCGGAGGCCGACCCGCCCCGGCCGGTCGGCGCCCGGGTGGTCCCGATCGTGGGGGTGACCGGCCGAGCTGGCAGGACCGCGGTGCCGGGCGTCCCGGAGGCGGTGGGCAGGACCGCGGCGCTGGTCGTCCCGGTGGGGGTGACCGGCCGAGCTGGCAGGACCGTGGCGCCGGGCGTCCCGGTGGGGGTGACCGGCCGAGCTGGCAGGACCGTCGTCCGGGCGGGCCGGGTGCGCGCGGTGCGGGACCGCAGGGTGGCGACCGCCGTCCGGCGTCCGGTGGTCGACGCGACGACCGGCCCCAGTGGCAGGACCGCCGGCCCGGCGGCCAGCGGACGGACGGCCCGCCGTCCGGTGGGGAGCGCGGTGACCACCGGTCCGGTTCCGGTGCGCCGGCTGCCCCGCGGTCGGGTGGACGGCCTGCCTGGCAGGACCGTCGCCCGGAGCGTCCCGCGGGTGAGGAGCGACCGGGCGCTCGGGAGCGCGCCCGGCTCAGCGGCGAGTGGACCCCGCGCTACGGCGCAGGCGCCCGGCCTCGGGTGGACGAGCCGACCGGTGGGTCCGGCCGCGACCGTGGTGCCCGCCCGTCGTGGCAGGACCGGTCGCCGTCCGGCGGTGGCCGTCCCGACCGTGGTCGACCGGAGCGCGGTGGGCGCCCGGAACGGGGCGCCGACGAGCGGCCGGTCGGTCCGCCGATCCCGGAGTGGGCCGACCCGAAGCAGCTCGACGGTTCCGTCCGGCGGGCGCTGAAGGGTCTCGAGCCGCGGAACGCCGGCGTCGTCGGGCAGCACCTCGCCGCGGCCGGCGGGCTGCTCGAGGAGGACCCCGCCGCAGCCCTCGTCCACGCCCAGGCAGCCCGGGGCCGCGCGTCGCGGATCGCCGTCGTGCGCGAGGCCGTCGGGGTGGCCGCGTACCACGCCGGTGACTACGCGGAGGCCGCTCGCGAACTGCGCGCCTACCGCCGGATGAGCGGGGACGAGTCCTACCGCGCCGTCCTCGCCGACTGCGAGCGCGCGCTGGGGCGACCCGACGCGGCCCTCAAGCTCGTCACCGAGGCGCTGGCCGCGGGTCCCGACGAGGACGAGACCGTCGAGCTGCGGCTGGTCGAGGCCGGCTCCCGGCAGGACCTCGGCGAGCTGCCGGCAGCGGCACTGGTGCTCGAGGCCGCCCTGGGTGGCCGGCCGGACCCGGCCGACCTGCGGACCGGTGACACCGGTCAGCTGCGCCTGGCCACCGCGTACGCGGACCTGCTGGAGACCCGGGGCGACGTCGCCCTCGCCCAGCAGTGGTTCGAGGCGATCATGGACGCCGACCCGGACGACGAGACCGGCGTCGCCGCCCGCTTCGACGACGTGGACGACGACACCGATCTCGGGGACGACGACACCGTCGACGACGAGGTCGAGTTGCCCGACGAGGTCGAGTTGCCCGACGAGGTGGAGCTGTGCGACGAGGCCGAGCGGCCCGAGGACGAGCAGGAGGCCGAGCTGGCCGACGGCTCCGACGACGCGGTCGGAGGCGACGCCACCCCCGAGGTCGCGGCGGCCGACGACGAGCTCTTCGCGGACGGGCTCGCCGGCGACGCCGACCTCGCCGAGTACGACCCCGACGAGCAGGACGTCGAGGAGGAGGTGGCCGAGCTGCTGGGGGAGATCCCCGTGCCCGGCTTCTCCGACCCGCAGACGACCGATGTGGCCGTGCAGCCCACGCGTGGTCCGCTGCCCGACCGGTCGGAGATGTTCGCGGCACCGGGTGAGCGCGGCGAGGAGCACGAACCACCGACGACCTGACGCTCGTCGTCCACATCCGCCGGGCCCGTCCACAGATCGTGGGCGGGCCTGGTGGCGTCCGGGCGCCGGTCGGACGCTGCTGGCATGAGCCTGTCCGTCATCGACCGCAACGACGTCGCCCTGCGTGGGCGGCTGGCCGCACCCGTGGAGCTGCGCGAGCTGCCCAGCGGGGACACCCTGCTGGTGTTCCGGCTGACCGTCCGCCGCCCGGCGCCCCGCTCCCGTGAACCCCGCTCCCGCGAGCCCCGCCAGGACACCATCACCTGCGTCAGCTTCACCCGGGCCCTGATCACCCGGTCCTCCGGCTGGCAACCGGGTGACCTCTTGGAGGTGGAGGGCTCGCTCCGCCGCCGGTTCTGGCGCACCCCCACCGGCCGGGCGGTCGCCCACGAGGTCGACTGCCGGCGGGTGCGCAAGTGCCGGGTACCGGTCCGCCGGCCCGAGTCCGAGCTCGACGCCGGGTGAGGGCCTCAGTGCGGCCGGAACACCAGCCCGGTGCGCGGCTTCGGCACGAACAGGGTGGACTTGCGCGGCATCCGCGCTCCCGCCCGCGCGACGGCGGCGACGTCGGCGGGCGAGGAGGACCGCAGCAGCAGGGCCACCCCGCCCGTCCCGCGCGCCAGCCGGAACGCCTCCTCCAGGTCGTGCGCCACCAGCACCGCCGCCGGGTCGTCGGGCAGCCCCCACGACCCCGACAGCAACCCGTGGTGGGCGAGCACCACGTCCAGCGACCGCCAGGCCGCGGGTGCCTCGCCGGGGATGCGCGCGCGGGCGGCGGCGGAGGGCTCGGACAACCGCGCCGTCCGGTGGCCGTCGGTGACCAGGAAGCAGGCGCTGCCCGGCTCGCCCACCCATGCCTCGGCGACCTGCTCGGCCGGACCGCCCAGGCGCTCGACGGCGAAGTCGCGCTCGGCCAGGCCGGTCGCCCGCTCGAGGTCCAGGCCGGGCACCACCCGGTGGATCGCGTGCACCCGCAGCCCGCCCGGGCCCATCGGGGTCAGCAGCGCGAGCACCCGGCCCGGTGCGCCGGCGGCATGGGCCCGGGCCGCGGCGAAGCGGTGGTGGCCGTCGGCGATCACCGCGCGGGTCTGCGCCAGGCCGCCGACCACCTGCTCGACGTCCGGCCCCGCAGCCACCCGGCGCAGCTCGTGCCGCACCCCGTCGGTGTCCACGACGACCAGGTCCGCGGGCCGTTGCAGCACCCGGGCGGTGGCCTCGGTGACGGCGTCGTCCGGGTCGTGGGCCAGCACGATGGGTTCCAGGTCGGTGCCGGTCGCCGCGAGCAGCAGCCGGCGGCCCTCGACCGCGGGGGCGAAGACGTCCTCGTGGGGCAGCACCGCGGTCGACCCCGGAGCGGGCAGCTGCACCGCCCCCAGCCAGCCGGTCGTGACCGAGCCGGCCGGGCCGGCCATGCGGTAGCACCACAGGGCGGGGGCGTCGTCGTGGACGAGGACCCCCTCGTCCCGCCACGCGGCCAGCGTGCTGGCCGCCTGGGCGGCGGAGCGGGCCGCGCGGTCACCCGCTGGCTGCCCCGGGGCGGCCGGCACGTCGGGCAGGATCAGCCGGACGACGTTGTGCGGGTCGGCGGCCGCCAGGCGCTCCCGGCCGCCCGAGGTCACCAGGTCGTAGGCCGGGGAGCTCACCCGGGCCAGCTGCTCGGGGGACCGCGCCGCGTAGGTCAGCGCGCGGAAGGGGTGCACCTGCAGCCCGGGGTCGGCGGAGCTGGGCGGGGGCACCCCGCGATGGTAGGAGCCACGGGACGGGCGCCCGCCGGGCCGCTGTGGTCGGATTCCCCGGTGACCTCCGAGCACCCCTCGCCGCCCCCGCTCGCCCGGGGCGCCGCCCAGGCACCCGACACCCTGCACGACGTCGCGCTGCTCGACCTCGACGGCGTGCTCTACGTCGGCCCCGATGCGGTGCCCGGCGCGGCCGAGGCCCTCGAGCGGGCCCGGGCGGCCGGCATGCGACTGGGGTTCGTCACCAACAACGCGGCCCGCACACCCCAGGAGGTGGCCGCGCACCTGACCGACCTGGGCATGCCCGCCGACGCCGGCGACGTCATCACCAGCTCCCAGGCGGCGGCCACCGTGGTCGCGCAGCGGTTCGGCGACGGTGCTGCCGTCCTGCCCGTCGGGGGACCCGGCGTGGCGGCCGCGCTGCGGGACGCCGGCCTGCGCGTGGTCGACAGCGCCGAGGACGACCCCGTCGCGGTCGTGCAGGGCTACGGCCGCGACGTCGGCTGGACCCAGCTCGCGGAGGCCGTCGTGGCCGTCCGCGGCGGCGCCACCCACGTGGCCACCAACGCCGACGCGACGATCCCCTCGCCGCGCGGCGTGCTCCCCGGCAACGGCGCCCTGGTCGGCGTGGTCAGCACCGTCACCGGCCAGCAGCCGCTGGTCACCGGCAAACCCGACCCGGCCATGCACGCCGAGTGCGTGCGGCGCACCGGGGCCCGCAGCCCCCTCGTCGTCGGCGACCGGCTCGACACCGACATCGAGGGTGGCCGCCGGGTCGGCGCGCCCACGCTGCTCGTGCTGTCGGGGGTCACCACACCGGCCGACCTGCTCGCCGCCGGTCCCGAGGCGCGGCCCGACCTGCTCGCCGAGGACGTCGGGGGCCTGGACCGCCCCCACCCCGGTGTCCGGGCCGAGGGCGAGGCCTGGCGGTGCGGAGCCTGGGTGGCGACCGCGGGCGACGACGGTCTGGAGCTGCGCCGGACCGACGACGCGGCGGACGGCGGCCCCGAGGACGACGGGCTGGACGGCCTGCGCGCGCTGTGCGTGGCGCACTGGGCAGCCACCGTCGACCGGGGCGCCCCGGCGGACGTGCGGGCCGCCGACGACGCGGCGCGGGAAGCCCTCGGCCGGTGGGGCCTGGCGGGCCGGTGACCGCGGCGGACGGCCCGGGAGCGGTTACGGACCCGAGCCGGTTCCCCGGCCGGGTGCTCGGCCAGGTCCCCGGCCGCGGTCAGAGCAGGGCGCGCAGCCGGAGCATGTCGCGCAGGCCGGCCTCCAGCTTGACCCGTCCCGAGGCCCACGCCGACCCGAAGCCCAGCTCGCCGGTGGTCAGCGCCACCAGGTCGTCGCTGGCCGTGGTGATGCGGATGTCGGCCTTCGGCACGCCGGGCCCGTCGGGCACCGCCGCCATGCCCTGGGCGCTGCCGTTCACCAGCCGGCCCTGCACGACCTGGCCGAGGTCTGTCAGCCGACAGGACACCGAGCGGTCCAGCCCGGCCAGCGCGGGGTTCGCGGCCAGGTCGCCGACGAAGCCCTTCAGGGCGGTCATGCACTGCTCGAGCGTGGCCACGGTCGGCTGCCTCCTGGGCGCGTCGGGTGCGGGGTCGCGGGCACGCTACCGCGCCCCCGGACCCGGGCCGGTCGGGTCCCGGCGCCGCCGTGCGGTCCGCCGCCGGCCGGTAACCTCGCAGGGGCGACCGGCGCCCGGCCCGGAGCGCCCGACGGCGGGAGGAGGCGGCACCTGTGAGCACCTCGGGGAGACCTCGACCGGGGGCGTGGCTGCGTCCCGCGCCGGACGCGTCCCCGACGGCACCCGCAGCGCCCGCGGCCCCCGCGGTGGAGGACGACCTGGCCGCCCGCCTGGCGCGGCTGCCGGTGGGGGAGCACGCCGAGGTCCTGACCGCCGAGCACGAGCGGCTGCACCGGCTGCTGGCCACCGTCGACCAGCTGTGAACCCACCTCGTCGCCCGGGGCCTCGCTGATGGCCCGGCGTGCCCGGCTGGACGCCGAGCTCGTCCGCCGCTCGCTGGCCCGCTCGCGCGAGCACGCGCAGTCGCTGATCGCCGAGGGCCGGGTGAGCGTCGCGGGGCAGACCGCGACCAAGCCGGCCACCGGGGTCGAGGCCGGCACGCCGGTGGTGGTCCGGGACGACCCTGGGGCGCCGTCCTGGGTGTCGCGGGGGGCCCACAAGCTCATCGGCGCGCTCGACGGTCTCGGCGTCGACCCGGCCGGCCGCCGGGTCCTCGACGCAGGCGCCTCCACCGGCGGGTTCACCGAGGTGTGCCTGAGCCGCGGGGCGCGCGAGGTGGTCGCCGTCGACGTCGGCTACGGCGAGCTGGCCTGGTCGCTGCGCACCGACGATCGGGTCGCCGTCCACGAGCGAACCAACGTGCGCACCCTGACCCCGGACGACATCGGCGGGCCGGTGGACCTGGTGGTCGCCGACCTGTCCTTCATCTCCCTGCGTCTGGTCCTGCCCGCGCTGCTGGCCTGCACCGACCCGGCCGGTGAGCTGCTGCCGATGGTCAAGCCGCAGTTCGAAGTGGGCCGCGAGCGGCTCGGGGCCGGCGGCGTGGTCCGCGACCTCGGCCACCGGGCCGACGCCGTCCTGTCCGTCGCCCGGGCCGCCGCCGACGCCGGGTGGGGCACCGCCGGTGTCGTCGCCAGCCCGCTGCCAGGTCCGGCGGGCAACGTCGAGTTCTTCCTCCACCTGCGCACCGACGCACCCGCGCCGGACCCCGCAGCCGTCGAACGAGCAGTCCAGGAAGGCCCCCAGTGACCGCCAGCCAGCCAGCCGACCGCACCGCCTGCACCCCGGCCGACGGCGTCCGGCGGGTGCTGCTCGCCGTGCACACCGGCCGGGCCGACATCATCGAGCTCGCCCGCGCCTCCGCCGAGCGGCTCACCCGCGCCGGGCTCGTCGTCCGCCTGCTCGACGACGAGGCGGTCGACCTGGGCATCGAGGGCGCCGAGGTGGTGCCCTTCGGGCCCGGCGCGGCCGAGGGCGCCGAGGTGGTCATCGTGATGGGCGGCGACGGCACCTTCCTGCGCGCCGCCGAGCTCGCCCGCGCCACCGACGCCGCGCTCACCGGGGTCAACCTCGGCAAGGTCGGGTTCCTCGCCGAGACCGAGCCGGAGACCGTCGAGGAGACCCTCACCGCCATCGAGCAGTGCGAGTACTCCGTCGAGGAGCGGCTCACCCTCGCCGTCGACGTCTTCGACGCGGCGGGGGAGCGGGTCGGCGGCACCTGGGCGCTGAACGAGGCGTCGGTGGAGAAGACTGAGCGGTCGCGGGTCCTGGACGTCGTGCTCGCCATCGACGGCCGCCCGCTGACCAGCTTCGGCTGCGACGGCGTGCTGGCCGCCACGCCCACCGGTTCGACGGCCTACGCCTTCTCCGCCGGCGGGCCGGTCGTGTGGCCCGACGTCGAGGCCATCCTGGTCGTCCCCACCAACGCGCACGCCCTGTTCGCTCGGCCGCTGGTCACGTCGCCGCAGTCGGTGCTCACCGTCGGGGTCCCGGCCGACGGCACCCGGGCGCGGGTCTCGGCCGACGGACGGCGGACCGTGGAGATCCCGGTGGGCGGACGGGTCGACGTCCGGCGCTCGGACCGGCCGGTGCGCATCGCGCGGGTGCAGCCACGCAGCTTCGGTGACCGGCTGGTCGCCAAGTTCGGCCTGCCCGTCCGGGGTTTCCGCGGCGCCCGCGGGCACGCCGGTCCCGGCCACGAGCTGCCGCGCGGCCGCAACGTGCTGCTGCGCGAGGACACCGCCGACCGGCAGGCGACCGGGGGTGCCGATGGCCAGGCGTGAGGCCCGCGCGGCGGCCGTCCCGCCCCGCCCCGCTGCGCCGGCCGGCCCGCCCCGCAACGGCGCGCTGACCGAGCTGCACATCCACGGCCTGGGCGCGATCGACGACGTGACCCTCGACCTCGACCCCGGGTTGACGGTCGTCACGGGGGAGACCGGCGCCGGCAAGACGATGGTGGTGACCGGGCTGAGCCTGCTGTTCGGCGGCCGGGCCGACCCCGGGCGGGTCCGGGCGACGGGCCGCGCGGGTGTCGAGGGCCGGCTGGCGCTGCCCGGGGACTCGCCGGTCTGGGCCCGGGCGGCCGACGCCGGCGCCGAGCCCGACGAGGACGGCACCCTCATCCTCGCCCGCACGGTGAACGCCGAGGGCCGCTCCCGCGCCCACCTGGGCGGCCGCAGCGTGCCGGTCGGCGTGGTCGCCGAGCTGGCCGAGGACCTGCTGGCCCTGCACGGCCAGACCGACCAGCTCCGGTTGACCCGGCCGGCCGAGCAGCGCCGCGCCCTGGACCGCTACGCCGGTGCCGCCCAGCTGGAGCTGGTGGAGCGGCACCGGCAGGCCCACGCCCGGTGGCGGCAGCTGGCCGAGGACCTGGAGCGCCGCCGCACCCAGACCCGTGAGCTGGCCCAGACCGCCGAGGTGCTGCGCCGGGGCCTGGAGGAGATCGCCGCGGTCGCCCCCGAGCCCGACGAGGACACCCAGCTCGACGCGCTGGCCGCCCGGCTCGGTGACGCCGACGCGCTGCGCGCCGCCGCCGACGAGGCCCGGCTGGCCCTGGTCGGCGACACCACCGGCGACCTGGGCGGCACCGACGACCTGCCGCAGGACGCCGTCACCGCGCTGGCGGCCGGGCAGCGGGCGCTGGCCGCGGCCGGGGACCCCCAGCTGCGCGCGCTGGCCGACCGGCTGGCCGACGCCGGCGCGGTGGTCGCCGACATCGGTGTCGAGCTGGCCGGGTACGTCGCCGACCTGGACGCCGACCCCGCCCGGCTGGCCGAGGTGATGGACCGCCGCGCGGCCATCACCGCCCTGGTCCGCGGCTACGCCGACCCCGCGAGCGGCGTCGGCGGGGTGCTGGCCTGGGCCCGCGACGCCGAGGAGCGGCTGGGCCGCCTCGACGTGTCCGACGAGGCCCTGGAGCGGCTGGCCGCCGAGCGCGATGCCGCCCGGGCGGAGCTGCGGTCGCTGTCGGAGCAGGTGACCGCCGGGCGGCTGGCCGCCGCCGACGGGTTCGCCGCCGACGTCGGGCGGGAGCTGGCCGGGCTGGCGATGGCCGCCGCCCGGGTCTCCTTCTCAGTCGACACCGACCTCGAGCACCCCGGTCCCGACGGCGCCGACGAGGTCGCGCTGCTGCTGGCCGCCCACCCCGGTGCGCCGGCCCGCCCGGTGCACAAGGGTGCCTCCGGCGGCGAGCTCTCCCGGGTCATGCTGGCCATCGAGGTGGTCTTCGCCGGGGCCGACCCCGTGCCGGTGATGGTCTTCGACGAGGTCGACGCGGGGGTGGGCGGCCAGGCGGCGGGCGAGATCGGCCGGCGGCTGGCCCGGCTGGCCCGCGAGCACCAGGTCGTGGTGGTCACCCACCTGGCCCAGGTCGCGGCCTTCGCCGACACGCACCTGGTGGTCGACAAGTCCGCCGACACCGCCGCCGGGGTCACCGCCACCGACATCCGCGCGGTGCGCGGCGAGGACCGGGTGCGGGAGTTGGCCCGCATGCTGTCCGGGCTCGCCGACAGCGACACCGGTCAGGCACACGCCCGCGAGCTGCTGGAGAAGGCCGCCGCGGGCCGCTGACCGGGCCTCTGACCTTCCCGGTCAGGCCGGGCGCTTGGCGTAGCTGGCCAGGCCGAACTGCAGCAGCGCCAGCCCCCGCTCGCCGGCGGCCCGCAGGTCGTCGGCCAGCCGGCCGGCCCGGTCGTCGCCGTCCGGGGCAGGTGCCAGCACCCGGTCGCGGGCCAGCTCCAGCAGCGACTGGTACAGCCCCAGCACCGCGTGCGCGGCCAGCCACGGCTCGAGCTCGCCGGGCGCCGCCCGGGTCTCCAGGGTGATCTGCTCGGCGAGGGCATCGGTGAGCTGGCCGAGGATCTCCCGTTCGCGCACCTGCAGCGTCCGGGACCCGCGGATGACCCGGGCCATCTCCGCCACGGCCTGCGCCGCGGCGGGGTCGCCCAGCCGGCTGCACGCCGCGACGATGAAGCTGCCGGCGGCCGCGGCCACCGACTCCCCGGCCGGACGGCGGCGCACCGCGTCCAGCAGCGCGGCCTGCATCGGCGGGTCGGCCTCGAAGACCAGGCCCTCCTTGACCGGGAAGTGGTTGAACACCGTCTTCTCCACCACGCCGGCGCGCTGGGCGATCTCCAGCACGCTGACGTGGTCGAAACCGCGCTCGGCGAACAGCGCGGCGGCCGCGTCGACGATGGCCTCCCGGGTCTGCTGCCGGCGCAGCTCGCGCAGGTTCACCCCGCGCCGGCGGCGCCGCGGGGCCCGGTCCTCGGCGACCGCGGGAGCGGGCTCGGGTGCCGGGACGGCGGCGGGCGCGGCGGGGCGGTCGGCCAGCGCGCGGCCCACCTCGTCGGCGGCCTCGACGCGGGCCTGCGCGGCCACGACGTCCTCGGGTCGTCCCGTTGCCGTGGCTGCAGCCGGCGCACCGTCGCGGACGACCTCGTGCACGGCGCGGCCGGGGTCGGGAGGGGTCGTCGGGACAGTCGCTGCAGCTCGCCCCGAGCGGGCCCCACCAGTCACCCGAGCCACGCTAGAGGGGTCTCCTGGAGGCCCCCGACGGGGTGCCCGGCCCGGGCCCGGCGTGTCGGCCGACCGCGGTGTCGGCCACTCTCCGTGAGCGGACGACTGCCTCTCACCGTCGCCCGGGAGCGCGTCGGGCAGGGGGCCGGTCGGGGCCACGTGCGACGATCGCGACCATGCGTATCGGTTCCCTGCGGCGCTCGCGTGCCACCGAGACAGCTCTCGGGGTCAGCGGGACCGTGCGGCTGGACCGCCGCACCAAGAACCTGACCAAGCGGCTGCGGCCCGGCGACATCGCCGTCATCGACCACGTCGACCTCGACCGCGTCAGCGCCGACTCCCTCGTCGCCTGCAAGGTCGCCGCCGTGGTCAACGCCGCGGCGAGCACCTCGGGGCGCTACCCGAACCTCGGCCCGGGCATCCTCGCCGCGGCCGGCATCCCGCTGGTCGACGGCGTCGGCCGCGAGGTCTTCGCCGCCGTGAAGGAGGGCGCCACCGCGCGGCTGGAGGGCAGCACCCTCTACGTCGGCGACGCGGAGGTCGCCTCGGGCACCGAGCAGACCGAGGAGACCATCGCCGCCTCCATGGCCGAGGCGCGCGCCGGGCTGAGCACCCAGCTCGAGGCGTTCGCGGCCAACACGATGGAGTACATGAAGAAGGAGCGGGCGCTCCTGCTCGACGGCGTCGGCGTGCCCGACGTCCGCACCGACCTCGAGGGCCGGCACGTGCTCGTCGTGGTCCGGGGCTACGACTACAAGGAGGACCTCGCGGCGCTGCGGTCCTACGTCCGCGACTACCACCCCGTGCTCATCGGCGTCGACGGCGGCGCCGACGCGCTGATCGAGGCCGGCTACCAGCCGGACATGATCATCGGCGACATGGACTCGGTGTCCGACGACGTCCTGCGCTGCGGGGCCGAGGTGGTGGTGCACGCCTACGCCGACGGCCGGGCCCCCGGCCTGCAGCGCGTGCTCGACCTCGGCGTCGACGCCATCACCTTCCCGGCCGCGGCCACCAGCGAGGACATCGCGATGCTGCTGGCCGACGAGAAGGGCGCCACCCTCATCGTCGCCGTCGGCACGCACGCCACCCTGGTCGAGTTCCTCGACAAGGGCCGCGGCGGCATGGCCTCGACGTTCCTCACCCGCCTCCGGCTGGGCGGCAAGCTGGTCGACGCCAAGGGCGTCAGCCGCCTCTACCGCAGCCGCATCTCGACCATCGCCCTCGTCCTGCTGGTGCTGGCCGCCCTCGTCTCCATCGGCGCCGCCCTGGCCGTCTCGACCGCGGGCCGCATCTACGTCGACCTGCTGGTCGACCAGTGGGACAGCCTCGTGTTCTGGTTGGAGAACCTCTTCTCGTGATCGACTTCCGCTACCACCTCGTCTCCCTGATCGCGGTCTTCCTGGCCATCGCCCTCGGCGTGGTCATCGGCACCACCGCGCTCAACGGCGGCCTGCTGGACAACCTGCAGACCCAGGTCAGCGGCCTGCAGGAGGACAAGCGCGGGCTCGAGGACACCAACCAGGGCCTGCAGGCCCAGCTCGACGCCACCGGCGGCTTCGCCGAGGAGGTCGGCCCCGCCCTGGTCGCGGACACCCTGGTGGGCCGCTCGGTGGTGCTGGTCATCGGCAACGAGGACGTCAGCGCACCGGCCGTCGACGAGATCACCGCCCTGCTGGGCGACGCCGGTGCCACCGTCACCGGCACGGTGCGGCTGACCCCGGCCTACAGCGACCCGGCCAGCGAGAGCAGCCTGCAGACCTACGTCACCGGGCCCGGGGCCCTGCCGCCCGGCGTCACGCTGCCCGAGGACGCCGGCGACACCGGCGCGCTGGTGGGCAGCCTGCTGGCCCAGGTCCTCATGGTCGCCCCGGGCACCGACGGCGGCGCCCCCGTGGTGCCGGCCACCACCGCGACCGCGCAGGTGCTGGCCGGGCTGTCCGCGCTGGGCGTGCTGACCCAGGAGAGCGCCAGCGTCACCGCCGCCGACCACGCCGTCTTCCTGACCTCGGGGTCGCTGTCCGGCGACGACGCGGCCCAGCGCAACGCCACCCTGGTCGAGCTGGTGACCGCGCTGGACCAGCAGGGCTCGGGCACCGTGGTCTCCGGCGACGCCGGTGCCGCCGCCGACGGCGGGCTGGTCGGCACCATCCGGGCCGACCCGACGGCCTCGGCCGCGGTGTCCACCGTCGACAACGCCAACGCCCCCGAGGGCCGGATCAGCACCGTGCTGGCGCTGTCGGCCGAGGGCGAGGGCACCTCGGGCAAGTACGGCACGGGCGAGGACGCCCAGCCGGTGCCGCCGGTGCCCTCCCTGCCGGGGGCGGGCGGCTGATGGCCGGCCGGCTCGCGCTGGCCGCGGCCGGCGCCGCGCTGACCACCGCCGGGCTCGCCGCCGCGCGGGCGGCGGCGGGGCGCCCCGGCGCCGTCCGCTGGCGACGCACCAACTACGCCGGCCGCCCGGTCACCCTGCTGGGCGGGGCCGCGCTCGCGACGTCGGCGACCCTCACCGCCGCGGCGGGCGCGCCGGCCGGCTTCGGTCCGGCCGCGCTGCTGGTCGGCGCGGTCAGCGGGGTCGTGGGTGGCTACGACGACCTGGCCGGTGCGCGGCCGGACCAGGCCCGGGACAAGGGCCTGGCCGGCCACCTCGCGGCCTTGCGCGCCGGCCGGGTGTCGGCCGGGGCGGTCAAGGTCGCCGGCATCGGCGCGGCCGCGGCCGGCGCCGCCCTGCTCACCCGCCGCGGCACCGGGGCGGGCGCGGTGGCCGACGCCGTGCTGACCACCGGCCTGGTGGCCGGCACCGCCAACCTGGTCAACCTGCTGGACCTGCGGCCGGGCCGGGCCGCCAAGGCCGGCGCCCTGCTGGCCGGCACCACCCTCGCCGGGCCGACCGGGGCCCTCGTGGCCGGCCCGCTCGGGTCGGCGCTGGCCGTGCTGCCCGACGACCTCGGCGAGCGGGTCATGCTCGGCGACGCCGGCGCCAACGCCCTCGGGGCGGTCCTCGGGCTGCGGCTGGCCGCCGGGCGCTCCCGCGGCGCCCGAGTCGCCGTCCTCGGGGTCGTCACCGCCCTCACCCTGGCCAGCGAGAAGGTCAGCTTCACCCGCGTCATCGAGGCCACGCCCGGCCTGCGCGAGCTGGACCGGCTCGGCCGGCGCCCGGCCTGAGGTGACCCGGCAGCAGGCCGTCCGCGGGGTCGCCGGGGCCGCCGCGCTCATCGCGGTGCTCACGGTGCTGTCCCGGGTCGCCGGGTTCGGCCGCACGGTGGTGTTCACCAACACCGTCGGGGCCGGGAGCACCGCCGACACCTACCTCGCGGCCAACAACGTGCCCAACATCGTCTTCGAGGTGGTGGCCGGCGGGGCGCTGGCCAGCCTGGTGGTGCCGATGCTGGCCGGCGGCATCGCGGCGGGTGACCGCGAGCAGGTGCGGCAGACCGCCTCCGCGCTGCTGGGCTGGACCCTGGTCGTGCTGGTGCCGCTGGCCGCGGTGCTGGCGCTGGCCGCCCGGCCGATCGCCGAGGCCCTGCTGGGCGCCGACGCCGCCGACCCGGCCAAGGCCGAGCTGGCCGCCCGGTTCCTGCTCGTCTTCTCCCCGCAGGTGGTGCTGTACGGCATCGGCATCGTGCTCACCGGCGTCCTGCAGGCCCACCGCCGGTTCGCCGGCCCCGCGCTGGCCCCGCTGCTGTCCTCGGTCGTGGTGGCCGCGGCCTACCTGACCTTCGCCGGCATCGGCGGTGGCCGCGCCGTCGGCGAGCTGTCCCGGCCGGCCGAGCTGGTCCTGGGCGTGGGCACCACGCTCGGTGTCGTCGCCCTGGCCGGCTGCCTGCTCGTGCCCCTGCGCGGGCTGCGGCTGGGCCTGCGCCCCCAGTTGCGCTTCCCGGTGGGCGCCGCGCCGCGGGTGCGCCGGCTCGCCCTCGCCGGCGTGCTGACCCTGCTCGGGCAGCAGCTGGTGGCGGTCGTGGCGATCCGGCTGGCCAACGCCGGCGGGGTGCCCGACGGCACGCAGACCGTCTACTTCGCCGGCATGACGCTGTTCCTCCTGCCGTGGGCGGCGCTGGCGGTCCCGCTGGCCACCTCGGCCTACCCCGGGCTGTCCGAGCGGGCCGCGCAGGGCGACGACGCCGGGTTCCGCCGGCTGCTGGCCCCGGTGACGGTGCTGGTGGTGACCCTGTCCGCGGTGGCGGTCGCCATCCTGGTCGCCGTCGCCGGCCCGGTGGCCCGGATGTTCTTCGCCACCGACCGGGACGCCGCGGCCCTGCTCGCCCCGACGGTGGTGGCCTTCGTCCCGGGCCTGCTCGGCTACGGCCTGGTCGCGGTGCTGACCCGGGCGCTGTACGCGCGGGGGCTATGGCGCTCGCCGACGGTCTGCGTGGCGGGGGGCTGGCTGGTCGCCGTGGCCGCCGACCTGGCGCTGGCCGGGTGGCTGCCCGAGGAGGACCGCTCGGTCGCACTGGCGCTGGGCCACACCACCGGGGTCACCGTCGCCGGGGTCGGCCTGCTCGTCGTCACCGCGCGGGTCGCCGGGGCCGGTGCGCTGGCCGGGCTGGGTCGCCTCGGGGTCCCGGCGCTGGTCGGCGCCGGGGCCGGGGGAGCGGCCGGCGTGGCCGTCGCGCGGGCCCTGGGCGCCGACCCGGTGCCCCCCGGGGGCGTGCTCGCCGCGGTCGGCACCGGCGCGCTGGCCGGCGTCGCCGTCCTGGTCGTGGCCGCAGCGGTCATCATGGGGACCGCCCGCGGGCCGCTGCGGGCCGCGCTGGCGGGCCTGCGCGGCGGCGGACCGGGCGACGGCACGCAGCCGGGCGGGGAGCAGCAGGGCAGCGACGAGCACAGGACGACGGAGGAGGCCCGGTGAGTGCGGGAGACGGGGACGCCCCGGGCGGGGCCCTGGCGGGCCGGCGGGTCGCGCAGGTGCTGGCCACCAGCACCGGAGGGGTCGGCACGCACGTGCGGTCCCTGGTCGGGCCGCTGACCGCCGCCGGCGCACTGCTGCGGGTCTGCGGTCCGGCCGCCACCGACGACCTGTTCGGCTTCGCTGCCGCCGGCGCGGCCTTCCGCCCGGTGCAGATCTCGGCGGTGCCCGGCGACCCCCGGTCGGTGCTCGCCCTGGCCCGGGCCACCGCCGGCGCCGACCTGGTGCACGCGCACGGCCTGCGCGCCGGGCTGGTCGCCGCGCTGGCCCGGCCGGCCGCGGGCGCCCGCCGGCCGCTGGTGCTCACGCTGCACAACGCCCTGCAGCCCGGCGGCGGGGCCCGGCAGCCGCTGCTGGGCCGGGTCGAGGCCGCCACCATCCGCGCCGCCGACCTGGTGCTCGCCGCCTCCGCCGACCTCGCCGACAACGCCTGGCGGGCCGGTGCGCGCGACGTCCGGGTGGCCCCGGTGTCCGCGCCGCCGCTGCCCGCGCCCACCCGGGACCGGGCGGCGGTGCGGGCCGAGCTGGGCGTCGGTGACCGCCCGCTGGTGGTCGCCGTGGGCCGGCTGCACCCGCAGAAGGGCTACGGCACGCTGCTGGACGCCCTCGCCGCGGCGGGCCCGGACGCCCCCGCCGTGGCCATCGCCGGCGACGGGCCGCAGCGGGCCGAGCTGGCCGCCCGCATCGGCGCGGAGGGCCTGCCGGTCCAGCTGCTCGGCCGGCGCTCGGACATCGCCGACCTGCTCGCCGCGGCCGACGCCTGCGTGCTGCCCTCGGTCTGGGAGGCGCGCTCGCTGACCGCCCAGGAGGCCCTGCGCTCGGGCACCCCGCTGGTGGCCACCCGGGTCGGCGGCCTGCCCGAGCTGGTCGGCGACGCCGCCGAGCTGGTGCCGGCCGGTGACCCGGCCGCGCTGGGCACCGCGCTCGCCGCCGTCCTGGGCGACCCCGACCGGGCCGCCGGGCTGGCCGCGGCCGGGCGCGAGCGGGCGGCGCAGTGGCCCGACGAGGCCGGCACCGCCCGCGCGCTGGTCGCGGTGTACCGCGAGCTGCTCGGGCCACCCGGGTGAGCCCCGCGCGCCGCGCCGCCCTGGCCCTGCTCGCCGTCCTCGGGCTGCTCCTGGGGACGGCGGACCCCGCAGCGGCGGCCGACGGCACCGGGGACGGCACCGGCGGGGGCCCCGTCGACCGGGTGGTGGTCGTCGGCATCCCCGGGCTGACCTGGGCCGACGTCGACCCGGCCGGCACCCCGGCACTGTGGGAGCTGGCCGGCAGCTCGTCGATCGGCGCGCTGTCGGTGCGCGCGGCCCGCTCGACCACCTGCGTCCTGGACGGCTGGGCCACCCTGGGGGCGGGCAACCGGGCGCGCTGGGCCGGCCGGGTCGACCCGCTGCCCCCGGTGCCGCTGCCCGCGGACCGCACCGAGGGTGCCGGCGCGGCCACCGACCCCCCGGGGCTGTTCGACACCGTCCCCGAGGACACCACGCTGTCCTACTGCGGGCTGCAGGAGCAGGTGGCCGCCGTCGGCCTGGCCGACCCGCAGGCCGCCGTCGAGCTGATCGCGGCCGACCCGGCCACCGCCCGCTTCGGTGCGCAGCCGGCCGCGCTGTCGGACACCGTGGGCTGCGCCGTCACCACCGGGCGGGCGGCCACCGTGGCCGCGGCCGGGGCGGACACCCGGCTGACCCAGCTCGACGCCCTCCCGGCCGACCCGTCGGCCACGGCCTCGCTGCTGGGGAGCTGCCCGCTGTCGCTGGTGTCGCTGGACCAGCTGGTGGACGCCGGCACCCCCAGCGCCGCCGAGACCGACACCGGCACCGACCCGCTGTCGCTGCCGGCCGCGCTCTCGGCCGCCGACAGCGCGCTGGCCGGGCTGCGCGGCGTGCTCGACACCCTGCCCGGGCGCACCCTGCTGCTGGTCGAGGGCATCTCCGAGGTCAACGACGGCCGCCCGCAGCTGCACGTGGCGATCGCGCACGGGCCCGGCTTCGACGGCGGCTGGCTGACCTCCTCCAGCACCGGCCGGGCGCCGTTCGTGCAGCTCATCGATGCCGCACCCACCGCGCTGGCCGCGCTGGGCCTGGACCAGCCGGCCTCGATGAACGGCCAGCCGATGCAGGCCACCGGCCAACGGCCCGCCCTGGCCGACGCCGTCGACCAGCTCGACGTGGCCAACCAGCGCGCGGTCGTGCACTACCGCAGCACCGGCGACTTCTTCTGGGCCCTGGTGCTCGTGGGTGCCGGCGTCGTCGCCCTGGGCCTGGTCGGCCTCGGCGGCTGGCGCGCCCCCCGCCGCACGCCCGACCGCTGGCGGCGCTGGTTCGCCGCGCACCGGCCCGGCCCGGCCACCCGGGCCCGGCTGCGCCGGCTGCTGCGGCCGGTGTGCCTGGCCGCGGCGTCGCTGCCGGTGGCCACCTACCTGGCCTCGCTGGTGCCGTGGCAGGACGCCGGCTCCCCGCGGTGGGCGCTGGCCGGCTCGGTGGCGGGCGCGGCGGCGGTGGTCAGCGCTGCCGCGGCGCTCGGGCCGTGGCGGCGGCACCGGCTGGGCCCCCCGCTCGTCGTCCTGGTGGTCACCGCGGCGGTGCCGGTGGTCGACGTGGTCACCGGGTCGCACCTGGAGCTGGACGGCCTGCTGGGCTACGACGCGATCGTGGCCGGCCGGTTCACCGGGTACGGCAACCTCACCTTCGGTCTCATGCCGGTCGCCGCGCTGCTGGTCACCGCGGCGCTGGCCACCGCGGTCGCCCGCCGGGCCCGCGGGGACGGCCGGCGGCGGGCCCTGGTGGTCGTGCTGGCCGTCGCCGTCGTGGTGGTCGGCGTCATCGGCGCGCCGTTCCTGGGCCGCGACTTCGGCGGCGTGCTCGGCGCCGTCCCCGGAATCCTGCTGCTGGCCATGCTGCTGGGCGGCATCCGGGTCACCGTGCCCCGGCTGGTGGCGGTGCTGGGCGTGGCGGTGGTCGCCGTCGGGGCGGTGGCGGTGCTGGACTGGACCCGGCCACCCTCGCAGCGCAGCCACCTGGGCCGGTTCGTCGCCCAGGTCCTGGACGGCCAGGCCTGGACCGTGGTCAGCCGCAAGGCCTCGGCGAACATCGACATCCTGCTGGGCAGCCCGCTGGCCTGGGCGCTGGCCGTCGCCGCGGTGGCCGCCCTGTGGCTGGTCCGGCCGGGCGGGCCGCTGCGCAGCCGGCCCGGGCACCGGCCCGGCGGGCTGCCCCCGGCCGACCTCGCGGTGCTGCGGGCCGCGCTGCTGTCGGTGGCGCTCGGCCTGGTGGTGGCGGCCGCGGTCAACGACTCCGGCGTCGCGATCCCGGCGACGGCGGCCACCCTGCTGGTGCCGCTGCTGGTCTGGCTCGCCGCGGCGCCGGTCGAGGACGGAGGAGGGGACCCGGTGCGTGTTAGCGTGAGCGCCCGTGGGTCGACTGACTGAACAGCGGAACCTCCTCCCCAACTCAGCCCCGACGAAGTTCGTCTTCGTGACCGGTGGCGTCGTCTCCTCGCTCGGCAAGGGGTTGACCGCGAGCTCGCTGGGCGCCCTGCTGTCGGCCCGGGGTCTGCGGGTCACGATGCAGAAGCTGGACCCCTACCTGAACGTCGACCCGGGGACGATGAACCCGTTCCAGCACGGTGAGGTCTTCGTCACCGAGGACGGGGCCGAGACCGACCTGGACATCGGGCACTACGAGCGGTTCCTGGACACCGACCTGACCGGCCGGGCCAACGTGACCACCGGCCAGGTGTACTCCGACGTCATCGCCAAGGAGCGGCGCGGGGAGTACCTCGGCGACACCGTGCAGGTCATCCCGCACATCACCAACGAGATCAAGGCCCGGATGCTCGCCGGCGCCGAGGCGGCCGGCCGCGACGGCGACCCGGTCGACGTCGTGATCACCGAGATCGGCGGCACGGTCGGCGACATCGAGTCGCTGCCCTTCCTCGAGGCCGCCCGCCAGGTGCGGCACGAGATCGGCCGGGACAACTGCTTCTTCCTGCACATCTCGCTGGTGCCCTACATCGCGCCGTCGGGGGAGCTGAAGACCAAGCCGACCCAGCACTCGGTGGCCTCCCTGCGCAGCATCGGCATCCAGCCCGACGCACTGGTCTGCCGCTCCGACCGCGAGATCCCCGACGGGATGAAGCGCAAGATCAGCCTGATGTGCGACGTCGAGGCCGAGGGCGTCATCTCCTGCGCCGACGCACCCTCGATCTACGACATCCCCAAGGTGCTGCACCGCGAGGGCCTGGACGCCTACGTCGTCCGCCGGCTGGGGCTGCCCTTCCGGGACGTCGACTGGACCGTGTGGGGCGACCTGCTCGAGCGGGTGCACTCCCCGAAGCACACCGTGACCGTCGGCCTGGTCGGCAAGTACATCGACCTGCCCGACGCCTACCTGTCGGTCACCGAGGCGCTGCGGGCCGGCGGGTTCGCGCACCGCACCCGGGTGCAGATCCGCTGGGTGCCCTCCGACGACTGCCAGACCACCGAGGGCGCGGCCGCCGCGCTGGCCGGCGTGGACGCGGTCTGCGTCCCGGGCGGGTTCGGCGTGCGCGGCATCGAGGGCAAGCTCGGCGCCCTGCGGTACACCCGCACCCAGGGCATCCCGACCCTGGGCCTGTGCCTGGGCCTGCAGTGCATGGTCATCGAGGCCGCCCGGAACCTGGCCGGCGTCGAGGCCGCGAACTCCGCGGAGTTCGACCCCGCGACCCCCGACGCCGTGATCTCCACGATGGCCGACCAGGTCGACATCGTCGGCGGCAAGGGCGACCTCGGCGGCACCATGCGGCTGGGCAGCTACCCCGCCGCCCTGACCAAGGGGTCGCAGGCCGCGCTGGCCTACGGGTCCACCGAGGTGACCGAGCGGCACCGGCACCGCTACGAGGTCGCCAACGCCTACCGCGACCGGCTCACCGACGCCGGCCTGGTGATCTCCGGCACCTCGCCGGACGGCACGCTGGTCGAGTTCGTCGAGCTGCCCGCCGACGTGCACCCCTTCTACGTGGGCACCCAGGCGCACCCGGAGCTCAAGAGCCGACCCACCCGGCCGCACCCGCTGTTCGCCGCGTTCGTCAAGGCCGCGGTCGACCGGCAGGAGTCCGGCCGCATCCCGGTCCCCGAGTCCGTCGAGATGGGCATCTGATGTACGAGGTGCTGGCCAGCGAGCAGGTCTACGAGGGCCGGGTCATCTCGCTGCGCACCGACACCGTCGCCATGCCCGGCGGCGGGTCCTCGGTCCGCGAGGTGGTGACCCACCCGGGTGCCGTCGGCGTCCTGGCGCTGGACGACGACGGCGCCGTGGTCATGCTCAAGCAGTACCGGCACGCGGTCCGCGAGCACCTGTGGGAGCTCCCGGCCGGGCTGCGGGACGCCGAGGGCGAGCCCCCGCTGGAGACCGCCCAGCGCGAGCTCGCCGAGGAGGCCCTCCTCGCCGCCGACCGGTGGGAGCTGCTCACCACCTCGCTGTCCACGCCCGGGTTCTGCGACGAGGTCGTGGGCCTCTACCTGGCCGAGGGGCTGCACCCGGTGGACCGTCCCGAGGGCTTCGTCGTGGAGCACGAGGAGGCCGACATGACCATCGAGCGGGTGCCGCTGGACCGGGCGCTGCAGATGGTCTTCGACGGCACGGTGCGCAACGCGCTGGCCGTCATCGGCATCCTGGCCGCCGTCGCGCACCGCGACCGGTCACCGCAGGTGCGCCCGGTCGACACCGCGTACTGACCGCAGGCCCAGCCGCCGCAGCTCCAGGTCGGCCAGCGCCGCGGTCGCGCCCGGGTCCCCGGCCCGCCACGCCGTCCCGGTGCCCGCGGGCAGCCGGGCGAGGTCGGGCAGCGGTGCGGTGGCCACGGCCCGGGCGGCCAGCAGCTCGACGTCGAGCCCGGCCGCGGCGGTCGCCCGCCGCGCCCAGCCCAGCCGCCAGGACGCCCACCGGACCAGCGCCCAGCCGACCGGGATGACCACCAGGGCGACCGCCAGCACCCAGGCCAGCGTGTGCACGGCGTCCTGCAGGCCCTGCCCGGCACCGGCCACGCCGGAGCCGGACTCCCCGAGCGACCCGAAGGGCGCCGACAGCTCGTCGCCGACCAGCGGCACGTCCTCGGCGACCCCGGCCGCGTCGCCCATCGTGTCCGCGATCGAGCGACCGAGGGACTCGAGCTGGACCCCGGGCTCGGCCAGCACCAGGACGGCGGCGTGCACCACCCGGGCGACCAGCACCCACAGCACCGCCCACGCCACCAGGAGCAGGTCGGCGGTGAGCTGGCGGGTCCGCAGGGCTGGGCGGTCGGCGTAGAGACGCATGCGGGCGATCCTGACCGGCGGTGGCCGGGACGGCGTGTCAGCCACTCCGGCCACGGGTGATCGGGTGGAGTGGCACGGTGACCTCGCTGACCGCGCGCGCCCCCGGGCCGCCGGTCGGGCGCGTCGTCACCGGCTACCTGGACCACCTGACGGTCGAGCGGGGGCTGGCGGCCAACACGATCAGCTCCTACCGGCGGGACCTGCGGCGCTACACCGCCTTCCTCGAGGCGGCCGGCGTGCGCGGGTTCGGCGAGGTGGGGGAGAGCGACGTCGCGGCGTTCCTGGTGGCGCTGCGCACCGGCGACGAGGAGCACCCGCCGCTGTCGGCGTCCTCGGCCGCGCGGGCCGTCGTCGCCGTCCGGGGGCTGCACCGCTTCGCCCTGCTCGACGGGCTGGTCCCCGACGACGTCGCCGCCGAGGTCCGCCCGCCCACCCCCGACCGCCGGCTGCCCAAGGCGGTCACCGTGGAGCAGGTCGAGGCGCTGCTGGCCGCGGCCGGCGAGGGCGAGGGCCCGCGGCCGGTGCGCGACCGGGCGCTGCTGGAGGTGCTCTACGGCACCGGGGCGCGCATCTCCGAGGCGGTGGGGCTGGACGTCGACGACCTCGACGCGGGAGCGGGCGTCGTCCGGCTGGCGGGCAAGGGCGGCAAGCACCGGGTCGTGCCGGTCGGCAGCTACGCCGTGCGGGCCGTGCAGGACTACCTGGTGCGGGCCCGGCCCGCACTGGCCACCGGCCGGTCGGTGCGCGGCGCGCTGTTCCTGAACAGCCGGGGCGGGCGGCTGTCGCGGCAGTCGGCCTGGGCGGTGCTGCGGACGGCGGCCGAGCGCGCCGGGCTGGCCGAGCTCGCCGACCTCTCGCCGCACACCCTGCGGCACTCCTTCGCCACGCACCTGCTCGACGGCGGGGCCGACGTCCGCGTGGTGCAGGAGCTGCTGGGCCACGCGTCGGTGACCACCACCCAGGTCTACACGCTGGTGACCGTCGACCGGCTGCGCGAGGTCTACGCGACCAGCCATCCCCGCGCGCTGCGCTGACCACGACGTTGTGACCCGTGGGGCACGGGGTGCGCAGCGGGGTCACGGCACCGGCGAGAACTGCCGATGGATGGGTCGGAGGACGACAAGTCGACAAAGCGCCCTCCGCGCACCTGCACCCGACCGGAAGAGGCACCGAGGATGGCGACACCCGTCGTGACGAGCTCCGCCGTCGCGCACCCGTACGCGGATGCGGAGGTGGAGATGGGCGCCCCGGCCGGCCGGGTGGACCCGGCGAAGGCCCGGCAGCGTCCGCTGCCCACCCCCAAGCCGCTGGACCGGCACGGGCCCGCCCGCATCGTGGCGATGTGCAACCAGAAGGGCGGGGTCGGCAAGACCACCTCGACCATCAACCTGGGTGCCGCCCTGGTCGAGCACGGCCGCCGGGTGCTGCTGGTGGACCTGGACCCGCAGGGCGCGCTGTCGGTGGGCCTGGGCATCCAGTCCCAGCAGCTGGAGCGCACCGTCTACAACGCGCTGATGGAGCGGCACACCACGCTGCGCGACGTCATCGTGCGCAACGTCGGCCACGTGCGCGGCCTGGACCTGGCGCCGTCGAACATCGACCTCTCGGCCGCCGAGGTGCAGCTGGTCAGCGAGGTCGCCCGCGAGCAGTCGCTGCTGCGCGTGCTGGCCGAGGTGCGGCAGGAGTACGACTACGTGCTCATCGACTGCCAGCCCTCGCTCGGCCTGCTGACCGTCAACGCGCTCACCGCGGCGCAGGGCGTGATCATCCCGCTGGAGTGCGAGTTCTTCTCGCTGCGCGGCGTGGCCCTGCTGGTGGACACCATCGACAAGGTCAAGGAGCGGCTGAACCCCTCCCTGGAGGTCGACGGCATCCTCGCCACCATGTACGACTCGCGGACCGTGCACGCCCGCGAGGTCTTCAGCCGGGTCGTCGAGGCCTTCGGCGACACGGTCTTCCAGACCGTCATCACCCGCACCGTCCGCTTCCCGGAGACCACCGTCGCCGGGCAGCCCATCACCACCTGGGCGTCGACCTCCACCGGTGCGCAGGCCTACCGTGACCTGGCCAAGGAGGTCCTGGCACTGTGACCCGACGCCCCGTCCTCCCCGGCGCGAGCGAGCTGTTCTTCCGGCGCACCGACGCCGCCGCTGCCGCCGAGCCCGCGGAGACCGCCCCGGTCTCCCAGCTGCCCACCCTGGCCGCCGCCGCGGCGTCCCCGTCGCTGCGCGGCAACGCCAAGCGGGCCGCCGAGCCCGTGCTGCCCCCGCAGGACGCCGTCCCGGTGACGCCGTTCCAGCTGATCCACGGGGAGGCCCGCGACGAGCTGGCCGCCCTGCGCACCCTGCCGACCAGCGGACGGGGGCGCACCCGGGTCAAGCACGAGGAGAAGATCACCGTCTACTGCTCGGCCGAGGAGCTCCTCGCGCTGGAGACGGCGCGGCTGGCGCTGCGCGCCGACCACGGCGTGGTGGCCGACCGCGGCCGGATCGTGCGGGAGGCCATCGCCGTCCTGCTGGCCGACCTCGACGCCCACGGCGAGGCCTCCGTGCTGGTCCAGCGCCTGCAGAAGTGATCTCGACGGCGATAACCTCGCCTGCGTGACCAGCCTGGCGGAACCGCCCGTCGCCGATCCCGGCGACGGGCGGTTCCGCGTCCGGCTGACCAACTTCGAGGGGCCGTTCGACCTGCTGCTGCAGCTGATCGGCAAGCACCAGCTCGACGTCACCGAGATCGCGCTCTCGCAGGTGACCGACGACTTCATCGCCCACCTGCACGGCCTGGGCGACGAGCTCGACCTGGACCAGGCCTCGGAGTTCCTGCTGGTCGCGGCCACCCTGCTCGACCTCAAGGCCGCCCGGCTGCTGCCCGCCGCCGAGGTCGACGACGAGGACGACCTGGCGGTGCTCGAGGCGCGGGACCTGCTGTTCGCCCGCCTGCTGCAGTACCGGGCCTACCAGCAGGTCACCGGCTTCCTGCGCGAGCGCGAGACCGAGGCCGCCCGCCGCTTCCCGCGGGACGTCGCCCTGGAGCCCCGGTTCGCCGCGCTGCTGCCCGAGGTGCTGCTCGGCGTGACCCCCGAGCAGTTCGCCGACCTGGCCCGGCAGGCGCTCACCCCCAAGCCGCCGCCGACGGTGGACACCACGCACCTGCACACCTCCACCGTCGACGTCGGCCAGCAGCTGCTGCTGGTCCGCCGCCGGGTCGCCGAGCGGGGCCGGGTCACCTTCGCCGCGCTCACCGTCGACGCCGCGCACACCCTCGAGGTGGTCGCCCGGTTCCTGGTGCTGCTGGAGCTGTTCCGCCAGCAGCTGGTGGACGTCGAGCAGGCGACCCCGCTGGGCGAGCTCACCGTCACCTGGACCGGGCCCCGGCTGGTCGGCGGCCGGCTGCCGGGGGAGACCGCCGACCCCGTGGTGGACGACCGGTGAGCGAGCGGGACCCAATCGCCTGGGACCGGCTGGCCGCCGAGCTGGCCGCCGCCGACGAGGAGGCACCCACCGCCGAGCACGACTGGGACGCCGTCGCCGCCCAGCTCGCCCGCTCCTTCGAGACCGCACCCGCACCCGAGCAGGCCCCCGCCGACCCGGGGGAGTGGACCGAGCCCGAGGCGCCGCCCGCCGCGCCCGCCGCCGTCCCGCCGGTGGACCTGCCCTCCCTGGACGACGTCCCCGTGGACGAGCCGGTCGCGACCGAGGACGACGACGAGCCGGCCGCCGACCCCTGGGCGCTGCGCGGCGGGCTGGAGGCGCTGCTGTTCGTCGTCGACAGCCCGGTCGAGGAGGCCGTGCTGGCCGCCGCCCTGCGCTGCACGCCCGGCCAGGTCCGCGACGCGCTGCGGGAGCTCGGGCAGGAGTACGACGCCCGGGGCGCCGGGGTGGTGCTGCGCCGGGTGGGGGAGGGCTGGCGGCTCTACACCCGGGAGGACCACGCCGCGGTCGTCGAGCGCTACCTCACCGACGGCCAGCGCAGCCGCCTCACGCAGGCCGCGCTGGAGACCCTCGCGGTCATCGCCTACCGCCAGCCGGTCACCCGGGCGCGGGTCTCGGCCATCCGCGGGGTCGGCGTCGACGCGGTGGTGCGTACATTGGTGTCCCGGGGTCTGGTGCACGAGTGCGGGACCGACCCCGACAGCGGTGGGGGGCTGTACGCCACCACCCCGCTCTTCCTCGAACGGCTGGGCCTCACCGGGCTCGACGAGCTCCCCGAGCTCGGTCCGCTGCTGCCCGAGACCCGCGCCGTGATCGCCGAGCGACCCGATTCGTAGTAGAAGGACCCGATGACCGACAGCACCACCGACCACCCCGGCCAGGGCGACGAGCACGGCGTCTGGTCCGAGGACATGGAGCTCGCCCCGGCGCACCCCGGTGACCGGGAGGCCGCCGAGGTCGAGCCCGGCCAGGGCGAGCGGCTGCAGAAGGTGCTGGCCCGCGCCGGCGTCGGCTCCCGCCGGGTCTGCGAGGACATGATCGACGAGGGCCGGATCTCCGTCGACGGCAAGGTCGTGCTCGTCCAGGGCATGCGGGTCGACCCGCGGACGGCGCACATCGCCGTCGACGGCGTGCGGATCGAGATCCGCAACGACCGGGTCACCTACGCCATGAACAAGCCCTTCGGCGTCATCACCGCGATGAGCGACGACCGCGGCCGGCCCTGCGTCGGCGACATGGTCGGCGACCTGGCCAAGGGCCTGGTGCACGTGGGCCGGCTGGACCAGGACACCGAGGGCCTGCTCATCCTCACCACCGACGGCGAGCTGGCCCACCGGCTGGCGCACCCGTCCTACGAGGTGCCCAAGACCTACCTGGCGCAGGTGTCGGGCACCGTCGCCCGCGACCTGGACCGCCGGCTGCGCACGGGCATCGAGCTGGAGGACGGCCCGGTGAAGGTCGACTCCTTCGAGCTGGTCGACCAGCACGCCGGGCAGTCCGTCGTCCAGGTCGTGCTGCACGAGGGCCGCAAGCACATCGTCCGCCGGCTGCTGGCCGAGGTCGGCCTGCCGGTGTCCCGGCTGACCCGCACCCAGGTCGGCCCGGTGGAGCTGGCCCGGATGCGGACCGGGGTCATCCGCAAGCTCTCCCGCGCCGAGATCGGTGCGCTGCAGGAGCTCGTCGGCCTGTAGGGCCTTCCTAGACTTCACCGAATGCCCACAGACAGGAGTGCAACCGTGGCCGTCCGAGCCATCCGGGGTGCGACGCAGGTCGACGCCGACGAACGCGAGCAGGTGCTCGAGGCGACCCGGGAGCTGGTGCAGACGGTCATGGACCGCAACGGCCTGGCGTCGGAGGACCTGATCAGCATCCTGTTCACCGCCACCCCCGACCTGGTCAGCGAGTTCCCCGCGCTGGCCGCCCGGGAGCTCGGGCTGGGCGACGTCCCGTTGATGTGCGCCACCGAGATCGCCGTCCCGCACGCCCTGCCGCGGGTGCTCCGGCTGATGGCGCACGTGGCCACCGACCGGCCGCGGTCCGACGTCCAGCACGTGTACCTCCGCGGCGCGGTCGCCCTGCGCAAGGACATCGCCCAGTGACGGCGTTCGCGGGTCAGGTCACCCTGGACGGCCCCTCGGGGACCGGGAAGTCCAGCGTCGCCCGGGCCGTCGCGCTGGAGCTCGGCGCGGCCTACCTGGACACCGGCGCCATGTACCGCGCCGCCACGGTCGCCGTCCTGGACGCCGGGGTGGACCTCGACGACGCCGACGGCATCACCCGCGCGGTCACCCAGGCCGCCATCGGCATCGGCACCGACGCGGCCACCGAGCAGGTCACCGTGGACGGCACCGACGTGACCGAGCGGATCCGCGGCACCGAGGTCACCCGCGCGGTGTCGCCGGTTTCCGCCGTCCCCGCCGTCCGCCGGCACCTGGTCGACGCGCAGCGCTCGCTGGTCGCCGACGCGACCGCGGTCGTCGTCGAGGGCCGCGACATCGGCACCGTCGTGCTGCCCGACGCGACCCTGAAGGTCTACCTGACCGCCGCCCCCGAGGCCCGCGCCGAGCGCCGGGCCGCGCAGCTGGGCGTCACCGACCCCGCCCGGATCGCCGCGATCGCCGAGGACCTGCGGCGCCGCGACGCCTACGACAGCACGCGCGCGGACTCCCCGCTGCGCCCGGCCACCGACGCCGTCACCGTCGACAGCACCCACTGGGAACGGCACCAGACGATCGCCCGCATCGTCGAGCTGGCCCGCGAGAGAGCAGAAGCATGAGCACCCCTCCCACCGCACCGCTGCCCGTGGTCGCCGTCGTCGGCCGCCCGAACGTCGGCAAGTCCACCCTGGTCAACCGGTTCATCGGCCGCCGCGCCGCCGTCGTGCAGGACACCCCCGGGGTGACCCGCGACCGCATCGCCTACGAGGCGCTGTGGAACGGCAAGACCTTCACCGTCGTCGACACCGGCGGCTGGGAGCCCAAGGCGTCGGGCATGGCCGCCTCGATCGCGCGGCAGGCCGAGTACGCGATGAAGACCGCCGACGTCATCGTGCTGGTCGTCGACGCCCAGGTCGGGGTCACCGAGACCGACCTGGCCGCGGCCCGGGTGCTCCGGCGCTCCGAGCAGCCGGTGATCCTGGTGGCCAACAAGGTCGACGACGAGCGCAGCGAGGCCGGCGCGGCAGAGCTGTGGTCGCTGGGCCTGGGCGAGCCGTATCCGGTCAGCGCGCTGCACGGCCGGTCCGCCGGTGACCTGCTGGACCTGGTGCTCGAGTCGATGCCCGAGGCGCCGCGGGAGTCCCTCGAGGTGGGCGGGCCGCGTCGCGTGGCGCTGGTGGGGCGGCCCAACGTGGGCAAGTCCAGCCTGATCAACCGGCTGTCCAAGCAGGAGCGGTCGGTGGTGGACTCCGTCGCCGGCACCACCGTCGATCCGGTCGACTCGATCGTGCGGCTGGACGGCGAGGACTGGAAGTTCGTCGACACCGCCGGCCTGCGCAAGCGCGTGGGGACGGCGAGCGGCACCGAGTACTACGCCAGCCTGCGCACCGAGGCCGCCATCGAGGCCGCCGAGGTGGCCGTCGTGCTGCTGGCCGCCGACGAGGTGATCAGCGAGCAGGACCAGCGGATCATCACCCAGGTCATCGAGGCCGGGCGGGCGCTGGTCATCGCGATCAACAAGTGGGACACCCTCGACGAGGACCGCCACCTGCAGCTGGAGAAGGAGATCAGCCGCGACCTGGCCCGCATCCAGTGGGCCCACCGGGTGAACATCTCCGCGCTCAAGGGCCGCGGGGTGCACAAGCTGGCCGACCACCTGCGGTCGGCGCTGGAGTCCTGGGAGTTCCGGGTGCCGACGGCGGAGCTCAACGGCTACGTGCGGCAGCTGGTGCAGGAGACCCCGCCCCCGCCCCGCGGCGGCCGCGCGCCCAAGATCAAGTACATCACCCAGGCCGATGTCCGTCCGCCGCGGTTCGTGGTGTTCTCCACCGGCTTCCTGGAGGCCGGCTACCGCCGGTTCCTGGAGCGCAAGCTGCGCGAGAAGTGGGGCTTCGAGGGCACCCCGATCGAGGTCTCGGTCAAGGTCCGCGAGTCCAAGGCCCGGGACCTGAAGAAGGGCTGACCCGCCCGTCGTCGTCCTGCCGGGGTCGGGTAACCTCTCCGACGCAGCTCACCGACGCCCCGGCGTCGCGAGCTCGGGCTGTAGCGCAGCTTGGTAGCGCACTTGACTGGGGGTCAAGGGGTCGCAGGTTCAAATCCTGTCAGCCCGACAGAGAAACCGCAGGTCAGAGGCGGGCCGTCCGATCCGGGCGGCCCGCCTTCTTGCGTTCGTGCAGCAACCGGTACAGCAACCAGCGGGGAAGACACTGCCCGACCGGCAGCGAACCGCTCCGCACGTGCACGGACGACCATCGCGATTCCTGAGTGCTGAGGTCGCTCACCCCGCGCTGCGGGCGGACCTGTTACCGACCGAGCTGTTTCTGCGTCGACGGCTGCCGGCGGGTCAGCGCAGCCCGCTACTCATCGGGGTCGTCGTCCGGCGTGGACCAGTCGACGGCACGGTCGAGGTGGTCGGCAGCCTCGCGTCGTCGTTCTGGGGAGACGTGCGTGTAGATGTCGGCAGTGATGGCGTACGAGGAGTGGCCGAGGTGCTCCTGGACCACTTTGATGTGTGCGCCTGCGTCGATGGCACCACAGATCAGATGTCACCTATTCGTGCATCAGTCCCGTCCACTGGTTCTCGGCCTACAGCGGTGTCCGGAACCCGTGGGCATCTCGACGGGGTGACAGAGGGCTGGCGTGCGGCGGCCTTGCACTGAAGTCCGCGAATCGTTGCTGCGGCGGTCTGTAGTCCGGACCGAGGACCCCACCGCATCGCATTCATTGATGCGGTGGGGTCGCGACTTGTGCGTGCGGCTACGAGCTGGCCATGAAGCGGGTGATGACGCTGTCCATGGTGGGCGGGTCGGGCGGTCGGGTCCCGTCGCCGATGCGTCGTCGCGTGGAGATGCTGTCGAGGAGGAGCTCGAAGAGTCGGTCGGAGTCGGGACGGGCGCTGGGGCCCAGCCGGGCGAGGGCTTCATTCGCGGCGCAGAACAGCAGGACGTCGTTGAGCCAGCGGTCCTCCCGGAACCGGCCTTGGGCCTTCGCGGCGTCGACGAGGGCGACCATGGCGTCGCGGAGGCTCCGACGGATGGTGTCCAGCTCCTCGTCCAGGCCGTTGGGGATGACCGCCAGCGACCGGGTGAGGGCCAGTTCGTCGGTGAAGTGCGTGTCGAAGACCCACCGCAAGTGCTCCACGAGGACCTGCCAAGGGTCGTCGACCGAGGTCAGGGCCGCATGGCGTTCGAGCTGCTCGCCCAGGCTGGCCCGGTAGACCTCGATGAGCAGGGCGTCGCGGGTGGGGAAGTGCCGGTACAGGCTGGCGCTGCTGAGCCCGGCCTGCTTGGCCACGGACTCGAAGGGTGCGTCCACGCCCTGGGTGCCGAAGACCTGCCGTCCGGCGGCGATCAGGGCGGCCCTGTTGCGCGCCTGGTCCTTGCGTGGATGCGAGGCCGTCACGGCCGTCGACCTTAGCTCCGGCATGAGGGACCCTTCGTGGAGATGAAACGGGGACAACCATACGTTTCAGGGGTATGGTGTGCGCCACAGGCAACGCGGCCTGGTCGAGAAGGAGCGCACATGCCCCCCGAGAACACCTCGATCGTGATCATCGGTGCCGGCCCCGCCGGTATCGGGATGGCGGTGGAGCTGCTGCGCCGAGGCATCACCGACTTCACCGTGCTGGAGAAGGCCGACGCGGTAGGAGGCACCTGGCGGGACAACCGCTACCCGGGCGTGGCGTGCGACGTCCCCGCCCTGTACTACGGGTACTCCTTCGCGCCCAACACTGCCGCCCGGTCGACCTTCGCCTCGGGGGCCGAACTGCTCGACTACTTCCAGGGCGTCGCCTCGGCGAACGACGTGTTGCCGCACGTGCATCACGGCGTCGAGGTCGCCTCCGCGGTCTGGGACGGCACCGGCTGGGACGTGGAGAGCACGACCGGCGAGCGGTGGCACGCCGACATCGTGATCACCGCAGTCGGGCGGCTGCACCGGCCGCGCTTCCCCGACATCCCCGGGCTGGCGGACTTCACCGGCCTGCTCGCCCATTCCGCCCAATGGGACCCGACCACCGACCTGCACGGCCGGCGGCTGGGCATCATCGGCACCGGGTCCTCCGCCGTGCAGATGGTGGTGGGTGCCTCACCGGTCGTCGAGCACCTCGACCTGTTCCAGCGCACCCCGCAGTGGGTGTACCCGCTGGCCGACGAGCCGCTCCCCGAGCAGGTGCGCGCGCACCTGGCGGCATCCCCGGAGGCCGCGCGGGCGGCCTACGACGCCATCGAGAAGCAGATCGCGGCCGCTGCCGATGCCATGGTCAACGGTGACCAGGTGCGCATCGACGAGCGCGACGACGCGGTGCGGGCGGCGCTGGCCGGCGTTCGTGACCCCGAGCTGCGGCGCAAGCTCACCCCCGGCTACGAGATCGGCTGCAAGCGACTGGTCGTCTCCGGCAAGTTCTACGACGCCGTTCAGCAGGAGAACGTCGAGCTGGTCACCGAGGGCATCGAGCGGATCGAGGCCGATGGTGTCCGGACCGTCGACGGGGTGCTGCACCGGCTGGACACCCTGATCCTGGCCACCGGATTCCGGGCCGATGCCTTCCTGCGACCCATGCGGGTGGTGGGGGAGGACGGGGTCGACCTGGACACGGTCTGGGCCGACACGTTCACCAACTACAAGTCGGTCGCGATCCCGCACATGCCGAACTTCTTCACCATCAACGGCCCCTTCTCCCCGGGCGGGAGCCTGTCGATCCTGACCGTGATCGAGCAGCACATCGGCTACGTCCTGCAGCTGGTGGACACCATCCGCGCCCAGCGCGTCGCCGTCGTCCCCGACACCGACCGCACCCAGGAACTGTTCGACGAGGTGCGGGAGAAGGCCACGAAGACCGTCTGGTTCACCGGCGGCTGCCAGAGCTGGTACCTGGGTGCCGACGGCCTGCCGATCGTCGCGCCTCTGACCTTGGACCAGCTGCGGGAAGACATGCGCCGACCGGTCCTGGACGACTTCGACATCACCCCCCTCCCGGCAGGAGCGAGCTCATGACCGACCCGACCACCCCCGACCGTCCCCGCGTCGCCCTGGTCCTGGGCGCCGGCGGTGTGGCCGGCATCGCCTGGGAGACCGGCCTGCTCGCCGGCCTCGCCGACGCGGGCCTGGACCTCGTGGCCCGCGCCGACCTGCTCGTGGGCACCTCGGCCGGCGCGACCGTCGCCGCCCAGATCGCCTCGGGAACCCCGGTGACCGCCTTGCACGCAGCCCAGGTCGAGGGCACCGGCGCCCCCGAACCCCAGCTGGACGTCGACCTCGCCGCCATCGGCGCCGCCATCGGCGCGGCCATGGCCGAGGCACCCGACGCCCAGACCGGGCGACGTCGGGTCGGCGCGCTGGCCACCGAGACCGACCGGGTCCCCGAGGCCGAGCGGCGGTCGCTGATCGCCAGCCGGCTCGCTGACCACGAGTGGCCCGAACGGGGGCTTCAGCTGACCGCGGTGTCGACCTCCACCGGGGAGCTGGCCGTGTTCACCCGGGACTCCGGGGTCGACCTCGTCGACGCCGTCGCGGCCAGCTGCGCCATCCCGCTGGTCTGGCCCGCGGTGACCATCGGCGACGACCGGTACATGGATGGCGGGCTGCGCACCCCCACCAACGCCGATCTGGCGGCCGACCAGGACGTCGTGGTCGTGCTGGACGCCTACGGCGCGGGAGTGGCCGAGCTGTCCTCGGTCCAGGACGGCGTGCAGGTCGTGGTCATCGCACCCGACGAGGCTTCCCGGGCCACCATGGCCAACCTCCTCGACCCGGCATCCCGGACCCACGCAGCCAAGGCAGGTCACCTGCAGGCCCAGGCCGAACTGGCCCGGGTCCAGTCGGCCGGCCTCGCCTCACGCTGACCGGCGCGCACCGAGAGGACCCCCATGGGCACGATCACCGTCAGCTCCGAGACCGCCTTTGGCCAGCCGGCCGACCAGGTCTACGCCTTCGTCTCCGACCCCCGGAACTGGACGAAGGTCTACCCGGGGGAGGCCGACATCGCCGGTGTCGACCGACTGCCGCTGCAGGTGGGGGACACCTGGCTCGAAGGGTCGGCGCCGGCGGTGTTCACCTGGCGGTTGATCACCGCGGTGCCCGACCAGAAGTTCGTGTTCCAGTCGGTGGGCCTGCTGGGCCACGACCCCGACATCGAGAACAGCGGCTTCCAGGGGCTCATGACGATCGCCTACACCTTCACCAGCCCCGGCGAGGGAGTGACCTTGTTCCACCGTCAGATGAGCCTGGAGGTGCCCAAGCGCGCGGTCCTCCCCGAGGGCATGATCGCGGTCTTCGAGCCCCGGCACATCGACTCCTACCACGACGCCGTCGCCCAAGAATTGAGCCGGAGCCATGTCTGAGGCCATCGTGCCCACCACCGAACCTGCCACCTCAGGTGCCGCACCGGTCTCGGTTGTTGATCAGGTGCAGCGCGTGCGTGCGGTGTTCGATTCTGGGCGCACCCGCGACCTGGGATGGCGCCGGCGACAGCTGGAAGGCATGGTCCGGCTGCTCGAGGAGGGCAAGGAGGACCTGGCCCGCGCCATCCAGGCCGATCTGCGCCGCTCGGAGCTCGAGGCGGTCATGCTGGATCTCGTCGCCACTCGCAGCGAGGCGCAGCTGGCGGTCAAGCAGCTGGCGTCGTGGGTGAAGCCGCGGCGGGTGCGGACGCCGGTGGCTGCTCTGCCCGGGCGGTCCTGGGTGCAGTACGAGCCGGTGGGCGTGGCCCTGGTCATCGCGCCGTGGAACTACCCGGTCCATCTGGCGCTGGCGCCGATGGTGGCCGCGCTGGCTGCTGGCAACTGCGTGGTGCTCAAGCCCTCGGAGATCACCGCCCACGTCTCGGCCGTGCTCGCCGACCTGGTGCCGCGCTACCTGGACCCCGAGGCGGTCGTCGTGGTGGAGGGCGGTGCCGAGGTGACCCAGGAGCTTCTTGCCCAGGGATTCGACCACTGCTTCTTCACCGGCAGTCCGGCCGTGGGCAAGGCTGTGATGCGGGCTGCCGCCGAGCATCTGACCCCGGTCACGCTGGAGCTGGGCGGCAAGTGCCCGGCCGTGGTGACGGCATCGGCCGACCTGGCCGTGGCGGCCCGGCGCATCGCCTGGGGGAAGGTGGCGAACTCCGGGCAGACGTGCGTGTCGCCGGACTACGTCCTGGTCGACGCTTCGGTGCGGGAGGAGTTCGTCGGCGAGCTCACCGGCGCCCTGCGCACCTTCTCCGACGGGCAACCGCTGCCCATCGTGAACAACCGGCACGCCTCGCGCCTGGCCGGGCTGCTGGGGGACTGCGGGGGGCAGGTCGTGCTGGGCGGGGTGGTCGTCGTCGAAGCCGCGCGAGCCGAGCCCACCGTCGTCCTCGACCCGGACCCGGGCTCGCCCATCATGGCCGAGGAGATCTTCGGACCGCTGCTGCCGGTGGTGACCGTGGCGTCCCTGGACCAGGCCATCGCCCAGGTGCAGCGCGGTTCACGGCCGCTGGCCAGCTACCTGTTCAGCGCCGACCGAGGGCAGCAGGACCACTTCCTGCGCGAGGTCGTCACCGGCGGCGTGGTCATCAACCACGTGATGCTGCACCTGTCGGTCCCCGAGCTGCCCTTCGGGGGCGTGGGCACCAGCGGCATGGGCCGCTACCACGGCAGGTGGGGGTTCGAGACCTTCAGCAACGCCAAGGCCGTGCTGCGCAAGCCGTTCCGCCCCGACCCCTCAGTGATCTACCCGCCCTACCGCGGGTGGAAGAAGAAGCTGCTCGAACGCGGCATGTAGCGGGCTCCGCCACCACGTCACCGTCGACAGGAGAAGAGAAGACATGAGTACTCGGCTGGAGGGCAAGGTCGCCCTCATCACCGGTGCGGCCCTTGGACAGGGACGAGCTCACGCCGTGCGCCTGGCGTCGGAAGGGCCGACATCCTGGCCCTCGACCTCGCTGGGCCGCTGCCCGGCGTCCCCTACGACTCGCCCACCCCTGAGGACCTCGCGGAGACCGTCCGCCTGGTGGAGGCCCTGGACCGGCGCATCATCGCGCGGCAGGGAGACACCCGCGACCTCCCCGCGCTGAAGGACTTCGTCGACACCGGCGTCGCGGAGCTGGGCCGGTTGGACGTCGTGGTGGCCAACGCCGGCATCTGCATCCCCGCGACCTGGGACCAGTCCACGCCGACGATGTTCCAGGACACGATGGACATCAACGTGACCGGCGTGTGGAACACGGTGATGGCCGGGGCCCCCCACCTCGTGACGGGCGGGGGCGGGTCGATCATCCTGATCAGCTCCTACGCCGGCCGGAAGATGCAGCCGTTCATGGTCCACTACACCACCAGCAAGCACGCCGTGACCGGGATGACCCGCGCGTTCGCCGCCGAGCTGGGCCAGCACCGCATCCGGGTCAACTCCGTCCACCCGGGAGCCGTCAACTCACCCATGGGATCCGGGGACATGATCGGTGCCCTGACACGGGCCGCCGAGACCAACCCCAAGCTGGCCACCATGGGCACGTCGTTCCTGCCCGAGTACTCGGTGGACTCCGAGGACATCTCCACGGCGGTGGCCTTCCTGGCCTCCGACGACGCCAAGTTCATCACCGCCGAGCACCTGTCCGTCGACCTGGGCGCCCAGCACTTCTGACCCCAGCGCCGGCCACGCCTCTGTCAGCCCCACCCGCGGGGGAGCTGGCAGAGCAAGCGAGGGGGCGCCCAGACCGACGACCGGAGCAACCATGTCCCGTTTCCACCCCGACCTCTCCATCGCGCGCTTCATACCCCCCATCACGATGGGGCCCCGGGTCTCGGCGCTGCTCCGCAAGCGCACACCGGAACCCGGGCCGGTCCCTGACGACGTCCTCGTCGAGGACGTCGTCGTCCCGGGGGCCGGTGACTGCGGAGGCGTCCCGCTGCGCCTGTACCGCCCAAGGATGCTGCAAGGGTCCGCACCGGCCCTGTTGTGGATGCACGGCGGCGGGATGATCATCGGGCACCCGCTGCAGGACGAGCCCACCCTCCTCTCCTTCGCCCGCACCCTGGGGATGACCGTGGCTGCCGTCCGCTACCGGCTCGCACCCGCCCACCCGGCTCCCGCGGCGCTGGAGGACTGCTACGCGGCCCTGCGCTGGTTGGCCGACCACGCCCACGAACGGGGCATCGACGCCGATCGCATCGCCATCGGCGGAGCCAGCGCCGGAGGCGGGCTGGCCGCCGGCCTCGCACTGCTTGCCCACGACCGCGCCCAAGTCACTCCCGCATTCCAGCTGCTGGTGTACCCGATGATCGACGACCGCACGGTGACCCGCACCGACCACCACGTGCCCGGAGTACGCATGTGGACCAAGGCCAGCAACCGCTACGGCTGGACGGCCTACCTCGGACAGGACCCCGGCGGCACCGACGTCTCGCCCTACGCAGCACCCGCCCGCCGGGACGACCTCTCCGGTCTCCCGCCCGCGTGGATCGGCGTCGGCACCCTGGACCTCTTCCACGACGAGGACGTCGCCTACGCACACCGCCTGCGCTCGGCAGGGGTCCCGTGCAAGCTGGACGTCGTGGACGGCGCCTTCCACGGGTTCGACGCCGTCTTGCCGAACCGCACTGTCTCCCGCGATTTCCTGCGGACGCAAACGGCGGTTCTGCAGCGGGCGCTCTTCCCGGATGCCCCATCCGGCGCCCGTCTGGATCGTGAGTAGGGGTCGGCAGCGTTTGGCCAGCCACGACGTCTCGTTCTGAATCGGCTCCCGGATGGGACCGTCAGCCGTTGGGCGAGAGGCAGGGGGCTTGCAAGCCAGCCCACGGGTTGATCTGAAGTCAACTCAGGTCAACCCGGCCCGGATTAACAACAACACCAGGTCTCGGCCCCACGCCTCCCCGGACTCCCCTGGGGATGCACCCGGGTCGCGGTCAATGACCAGAAACCACCGTTTGTGACCTGACAGGACGCATGTTCCATATCAGCCGCGAACGTGCTGGTCGCGATGGGCGGCGGTTGACCGAAACCCGTTCCGGAATCAGAGGACCACAAACCCCCTCCGTCCGAGTTGTGAACCGACGCAGCCCGCAGACGCTCAACTGCATCGTGGGCTCGACCGCAGGGGTCAAGGGACCATGTGGGGTGGAGCTCGGCCTGTGGCGAGCCCGATCAGAAATACAGCAACCGGTACAGCAACGCGGTCGGGACGGCGGCGGATTCGCTCGGACGACCGCGTACGTCATTCGCCTCTGACTTGCGTAAACCGGACTGTGCCGGACGTCGGTGAACGGCCCGCGCCTAGCTGGGGGTCAAGGGGTCGCAGATCTCGATCCTGGCAGCCCGACAGTGAAACCGCAGCTGAGAGGCGGGTCGTCCATCTGGACGCCCCGCTTTCCTGTGTCCGGTGATCCTGTGACAAGGGGTCGCTCCGAGCTCCAGCCCATCCTCGAGGCGGTGGACGCCGGGGACGGCGCCCGCGCCGGAGCGCTGCTGGCCGCGCACGCCGGCGACTCCGGCATCCGGGTCAGCTCAGCAGAACCGGCACGCTGACCCCGGCCAGGTGCTGCAGCCCACCCTGGACACCGGCACCGGGGTCCTCGTCGTCGCCGCCCTTGGCTGGCACCCACCGAGTGACCGCCCGTCAGGGACCGTCGTCGCCCGGGTCGCCGGTGCGACGGGCGTGGGAGGCGTCGAGGTCCTAGCGGATGCCGATCAGCTGGACGGCGGAGCAAATCGTGGCCCCGCCGACCCCAGCCGCCGGGGCGCTGGACCCCCGACCGCGACAGCAACCGTCGCAGCGACGCGGCTTCGACGATGGCGTACGGCCACGAAGCCCGCGGTGCCGCTGGGTGGAGACTCCTCCTCGGCGTCAACGAGGAGGTGGACATGGGGGCGTTCCCCTGGTGGAAGACGTGGCCCACGTCGGGTTGACCGTGCCCGATCTCGAGTCCGCGCTGACGATGTGGTGCGACGACCTCGGCTTCACCCTCGAGCGCACCTTCGACCTCGACGAGTCCGTCACGGTCGGCACCACCGGCGTCCGGTCGTCGAGCATCCACGCCGCGACGGTCGTGCTCGGTGCCCACCGCATCGAGCTGCTGGAGTACCGCCCGTCGGCGTCCGGCACGGCTCGGATCAATCCTTCGCAGCACGGTGCGACCCACATCGCGCTAACCGTGACCGACATCGACGCCGTCCTCGCCATCTGTCGCGACCACGGTTGGACTGCGGTCGGGACTCCCCACCGCCTCTCCACCGGAGCGCGCGCGGGGACCGCCATCGTCTACCTGCACGGCCCGGCGGGCGGCACTCTCGAACTCATCTCCCCGCCCCGCTGATGCCGCCGCACCTCGCGACCTGGTACAGGTCCGGGGTGCGCCAGCACCGCGAGCACGCTGGACCGCCGTCCACCGAGCGCGTCGGCTGGGCCGCGCCACGCCCGTGACGCGGCCCCGTCGACCGCCTCAGCCCTTGGTGGGGTTCAGGACGACCTTGGTCCAGCCGTCGTCGCGGGCGTCGAAGTGCCGGTAGGCGTCGGGCGCCGCGTCCAGGCCCAGGTTGTGGCTGACCAGCATGGAGGGCGTGGCCCGACCGGTGTGGATCAGCTTGGCCAGCGCCCGGTTGTAGTTCTTGACGTTGGCCTGGCCGTTGCCGACGGTCTGGCCCTTGAACCAGAACTTGCCGTAGTCGAACGCCAGCTGACCCTTCTTCGCGAGCTCGTCGGAGGCGCCGGGGTCCTCGGGGAGGAAGAGCCCGACCACACCGATGGTGCCGGTGGCCTTCACGACCTCCACCAGCCCGTTCATGGTCATGTTGGGCTGCTCGACGCCCTGGCTGTCGTGCGCCTGGTAGCCGATGGCCTCCACACCGCGGTCGGTGCCGCGTCCGTGGGTGGCGTCCTTGATCTGCTCGATCGGGTCGCCCGTGGATGAGTCGACGCCGATGGCACCGAACTTCTCGGCCAGCGCCAGCCGCTCGGCCAGGTGGTCGATGACGTAGACCTCGCTGGCCCCCTGCAGCACGGCCGAGTAGGCGGCCATCAGGCCGACCGGGCCGCCGCCGTAGACCGTCACCGTGTCGCCGGGGGCGACCTTGGCCAGCCGTGTGCCGTGCCAGCCGGTCGGGAAGATGTCGGCCAGCATCACGTAGTCGTTCTCCTTCTCCACGCTGTCCTCGGGCAGCTGGAGGGCGTTGAAGTCGGCGAAGGGCACCCGCAGGTACTCGGCCTGGCCACCGGAGTAGCCACCCATGCCGGCGAACCCGTAGGCGCCACCGGCGACCCCGGGGTTGACGGTCAGGCAGAAGCCGGTGCGGCCCTGCTCGCAGTTCTCGCAGAACCCGCAGCCGATGTTGAACGGCAGCACGACGCGGTCACCGATGCTGAGCTTGGCGATGCCCGAGCCCACCTCGACGACCTCACCGAGGTTCTCGTGGCCGATGACCATGCCGGTCTCCAGATCGGTCCGCCCTTCGTACATGTGCAGGTCCGAACCGCAGATGTTGGTGGCGGTGATGCGGATGACGGCGTCGGTGGGCTGCTCCACCGCGGCGTCGGGGACCTGCTCGACCGCGACCTCACGGGGGCCCTTGTAGACCAGTGCGCGCATGGATGTCCTCCTGATCGGGTGCATGGAGCGTCCGGGAGGTCGCTCTCGGCGACATCGCCCCCGGCGCATGTGGTGCACCACCGGACTGCCCCCGACCCCGGGGGGCTCAACCCTTCTGCCTGCGGGGGTGCGGCCCACCATCGCCACCGTCCCTGCGACGCCGGGGCAGGCTGCCCATGACCGAGCCGGGCCCCGGCGGGCAGCTCGGCAGCGCCGATCCGGACAGCACCGACGACGTCGACCGGGTCGTGACCGGCGGCGTCCTCCGTGAGCAGCGTGACGGAACTCTCCGGGCCGACCCGCGATGGACCTCGACGTGGTCGCGCCGGACCGGTTGCGGGCGACGGTTCAGCGCTGCGGGATGATCCCTGCTGAGTGCCCGCCGACGGGGAGGACGACGTGGACGACGCCGACGACCGCGGGCTGGTCGCTGCTCGCGAAGCCGACCGCCTGCGCGGCGAGCTGGCCATCGACGCCGCAGGCATCGGCACCTTCGACTGGGACCTCGTCACCGGACGCCTGGACTGGGACGACCGCCTGGTCGAGATCTTCGGCTACGACCCGGGCACCTTCGACAGCACGATCAACGGGTTCAACGACCGGCTGCACCCCGCCGACCTGGACCGGGTCACCGCGGACCTGCAGACCGCCATCGACACCGGCGCCGACTTCGCCTCCGTCTACCGGGTGGTGCTGCCCGGCCGGGACACCCGGTGGATCTCGGCTCGGGGCCGGCGGTTGTGCGGTACCGGCGGGCAGCCCGTCCGGCTGCTGGGCGCCGCCTACGACATCACCGACCAGCGCGACGCCGAGCTGGCCGTGACCCGGGTGCTGGAGGCCATGCCGGCCGGCTTCTACTCCCTGGACCGGCAGTGGCGGTTCACCCACGTCAACGCCGCGGCCGAGGAGCTCCTGCTGCGCAGCCGCGACGAGCTGATCGGGCAGGTCATCTGGACCGAGTTCCCCGCCACGGCCGGCAGTGTGTTCGAGGACAGCTACCGTCAGGCGGTCAGCACGGGGCAGCCGGTGAACTTCCCCGCCTACTACCCGCCGCCGCTGGACGGCTGGTACGAGGTCCGTGCCTGGCCCAGCCCCGACGGCCTGTCGGTGTACTTCTCCGACATCACCGCACGGGTCGAGGCCGACCGACGGGCCGGGCGCACCGCCGCCCGGCTCGCCCTCGTCGCCGAGGTCGCCCAGGACCTGGTCGCCGGCGACGTGCAGGACATGCTGGAGCGGCTGCCGGCGCTGGTGGTGCCCATGCTGGCCGACGGCTGCATCGTGACCGAGATCGGTGCCGACGGCCGCGCCCGGGACGTGAGCTCCTGGCACGCGCAGGAGCACCTGCGTCCCGTCCTGGCGGAGTACGCCGCGATCCGGCTGGTCGACCTACCGCCCCACGCACCGTTCGCGCGGGCAGTGCGCACCGGGGTCGCGGAACTGCTGACGGCCGAGACGATCGCCGCCGTGCCGGTGAACGCCCCCGCCCGGGTGCACCTGGACCGGCTGGGAACCCCACGCGGTTCCGTGCACCCGCTCCGCGCCCCCGGTGGGGTGCTGGGCGCGCTCACCCTGCTCAGCTCCCCGGACCGGCCCGCCGACGACGACGACGAAGCCACCGCCCAGGACATCGCCGACCGGCTGGGCGCTGCCCTGCAGGCCAGCCGCACGAGCGAGGCCCGCGCCCAGCTGGCCGAGGACCTGCAACGCAGTCTGCTCACCGATCCACCCGAGCCCGACCACGCCCAGGTCGTCGTGCGCTACCTGCCGGCCAGCGACGCCGGCCGGGTCGGTGGGGACTGGTACGACGCGTTCCTGCAGCCCGGCGGGTCGACCATGATCGTGGTCGGCGACGTCGTCGGCCACGACACGGCTGCGGCTGCCGCCATGGGGCAGCTGCGCAGCCTGCTGCGCGGGATCGCCGGCTACAGCGACGCCGGACCCGGTGAGGTGCTGCGCGGGGTGGACGCCACCATGCAGCTGCTGCAGATCGACACCCTGGCCACCGCCGTGGTGGCCCGGTTCGAGCAGACCCCCGACGAGGTCGATCGCGGCATCACCCGCATGCGCTGGGCCAATGCCGGCCACCCACCGCCGCTGATCATCCACCCCGACGGCAGCCACGCCCTGCTGGGGCCGGCCAAGGGCGACCTGCTGCTGGGCGTCGAGCCGACCACGGCCCGCACCGAGCAGGTCGTGGTGCTCGACCGCGACACCACCGTGCTGCTCTACACCGACGGGCTCGTCGAGCGCACGAACTCCGACCTCGACGCCGGACTCGCGCGGCTGACCGCCGCGGCCACGGAGCTGACCGGCACGGACCTGGACCAGCTGTGCGACGGGCTCATCGCCCGTCTCGTGCAGGGACGACCCACCGACGACGTCGCCCTCGTCGCCGTCCGCCTGCACCGCCAGGACCGGCCCCGCCCGCCGGAGGCCGGACAGCGACGCGTGCCCGACGGCGTACCCGAGCCGGCCCACCCGGCCCAGTGACACCGGCCCCCGACGTGCTTGTGCCGGACGCTCGACGGGTCCACCGGAGCGGGTTGTCGCAGTCCAGGGGGCACGCGGCGACCGCTGCGGCGTCGTCGGGGCGGTCCCGCGAGCCCACGTCGGGCCAGTACGGTCCCTCGTCGGACCGCTCCCGACGCCGACCTGTCCCGGCCCCCGAAGCCCGGACGAGCGGACCCCGCGGCGTCTCGCGGGTGAGGCCTGGGACATCGCACACCACCGTGTGGAGCCCTGCGCAGCCGGGCAGAGGACATCAGGCCGTACGAGATCGAGGGGTGGGCACCATCAGACGCGAGGACATGTCGGCGTACCAGCACGCCGCCGCGGCGTCGTCCTGGGCGCAGGACACCCCCGTCCCCGACCCGTCACCGACCGATCGGCTGGTCCTGGTGCTGGAGTCCCTCCGCTCGCTGGGGGCGGTCCGCCGACAGGTGCGCGGTTTCCTGACCGCCGGTCTGGCCCCCGCGGCAGGTGACGCCGGTGAGGACGCGGTCGAGAGCGCGGTGCTGGTCATCGACGAACTGACGTCGAACGCACTGCGCCACGGTCGCCCGCCGTCCCGGCTGCTGGTGACCGACGAGCCGGATCGATGGGTGGTCATCGTCAGCGACGGAGCGCCGGACCGGCCACCGACCCCGGCGGTGGAGCGACCCGAGGGCGCGGGCGGCTACGGCCTGCACGTCGTCGCGGACCTCACCGCCGAGCACGGCGTGCACTACGAGACCGACCACAAGCTGGTCTGGGCCTGCCTGCGCAAGCCGTCCGGCTGACCGTCACCGCAGTCCGGGAAGCAACCGAGCGGAGCCCCACGGGTCTGCGCACGAGCCCGAGCACCTCGCCGACGGGACCCGACGCCTCGCCGACGCGACGACTGCGGCCTGGTCGGACGAGCGGGGCCGAGGTGGGCTCTGCCCGCGCCTGGTCATGCCGGGTGGACCACCACGAGGCCTGGGAGGGATCATCCTTGGCCATGACCGGTCCCGACGTCCGGGTGGAGCGGGTCGTCCACACGTCGAGCAGCGCCGACGAGGCCTGGGAGGTCCTCTCCCAGGTGTACATGCGGGTCGAACCGCACGCCGACTCAGCCGAGGCCTCGGTCGAGCTCGCGACGGCGGTGTCGCCCGGGCTCGCCGTCGACCGGGCCGGGTCAGTGCCGCCCGGTGCCGCTTCGACGCCAGCCCCGGTCTGCTCAACCTGTTGACCGTCGAGGCGGGACGCATCGCCCTGGATGCCGGTCGCGGAGGCCGCGTCGAGGCCGGCCCCGGGGAGTGCGTCCTCTACCCGCACGACCGTTCGGCCGACGTCCAGTGGGACGACCTGGTCCTGCTCCCGGTCCGGTTGCCCCAGCAGGAGGTCGCGGTGCTGGCGGCCGCCGACACCGGTCTGCCCGAGGAGGCGTTCCGGTTCCTGTCCGCACGTCCGCTGTCCCCGCAGCTCGGACAGCTGTGGGTCCACACGACCGGGCACCTGCGGGACCAGCTCCTGCTGTCGCCCGGTGAGTCGGTGAACCCCTTCGTCCACCGCGGCCTGGTCGTCGCTGCCGCAGCTGCTGCGTTCCAGGTCTTCCCCAACACGGCCATGACCTGCGATTACGTGCCGGACGCAGGCGACGTCCGCCCGGCTGCGGTCCGCCGCGCGGTCGCCTTCATCGACGCACACCTGTCCTTGCCCATCACCATCTCCGACGCCGCCGACGCAGCTCGGACGACGCCGTACGCGCTGCGTGCCGGTCTCCGCCGGCACCTGGGCACGACCTTCAGCGCCTACCTGCGGCGAGCACGGTGCGACGCGACCCGTCACGACCTGGCCCGGGCGGCGGACGTCGACGCAGCGGTTCTGGGCGATGTCGCGACCAGGTGGGGGTTCGCCGACGCGACCCAGCTCCGCGCGGCACTGGGCGGGCACGACGGCAACAGCTGAGGACGGTCGACACCGCCGGGCCGCGCGCCGGACTCGGCGGCCGCCAGGGCGCGGGGTGCCCGGTCCCGGCGGGTCGGCTCGTCCGAGGCGCGATCGACCCGCACAGGTGTGCTCCGCGTCGTGCCGCACCCGTACAGCGCGGATGGTCGTGACACCTGCGTTCCGTAGTGCCCCGGCGTGCGGTGGCGTCGGCAACACCTCATTGCCTAGCCTGGACGCTGGACCCGGAGCTCGGTCCCCCACGGACCGACGAGCGGGCCGCGGCGGCATGGAGGACGAGCCGAGGGGGTGATGTCGTGGCGTCGCCACCGGACGTGCCCGTCACCCGGACGGCCTTCGAGTCGACCAGCTCCGACGACGCGTGGGACGCCCTCTCCCGGATGTACAGCCGGGGCCGACCCCACCTCGAGTCGGGTGCCGCCTCCGTGCGGCTCTCGACGGCTGCGACCCCGGCCATGGACGTCGACACCGCGACGCTGACGCCGGCAGGGGGCGCGTTCGACCCGAACCCCGACCAGCTGAACATCATCACCGTCCTGGACGGGTGGGTGACCCTGGACCACGGCCGTGCCGGCACCGTCACCACGCACGCGGAGAGCGCCTACCTCCACCTGCCCGACCACCGGGCCGACCTCCGATGGGGCCAGCTGGAGGCGCTGCCGGTCAGGTTGCCCACGTCGCACGTCGCGCGCGTCGTGGCCGAGCAGACGGGCATGCGGCCCGAGGACCTGCGCTTCACCTCGGCCCGTCCGCTGAGCGACGAGCATGCCCGGCTCTGGGTGAGGACGGCCCGGGCGCTGTTCCGGGAGCTCGGGGACCCGGCGGTGTCGTCGGTCAACGCGCTGGTGCACCTCGCTCTGGTGGACCTCGCCGCCGCCGCCGCCGCGGAGGTGTTCCCGAACACCGCCATGACGCGTGGCTACGTCGCGGGCCCCGGGGACGTCCGCCCTCCGGCCGTGCGCCGCGCCGTGGCCTTCATGGACTCCCACGCGTCGTTGCCGATCACCCTGACCGACATCGCCGACGCAGCCGGCACCGTCCCGCACGCCCTGGTGCACGCCTTCCGCCGGCACGACGGCACGACCCCGTTGGACCACCTGGGCCGGGCCCGCCTCGCCGCCGCCCACGACGACCTCCGGCAAGCCGGTCCCGGAGCCGGGAGCGTCGACGTGGTCGCAGCTCGATGGGGGTTCCCGGGGCCTGCCGAGTTCCGGGTGGCCTACGCCGCCGAGTACGGCCACCCTCCTGCCCCGGCAGGGTGACCGGCACCGGTTCCCGGTCGCCGCCCGCCGGGCAGCACCCGACGGAGGACCTCCGTGCCGCACGGGGTGTCGGGGAACTGGCCGGACCGTTAGCCTGTGCACGCGGACGGGGCTGATGCGGACGACACCTACGCTGCCCGGGGAGGTCCACGTGACCCACCTGTCGCTCGAGGTCCGCGGTCCGGACCAGACCGCGGCCGTACTGGCCCAGCGGTACGCGGTGGTCATCGACTCGACCCTCGCCACGCCGGGCATGCGCCTGGAGCAGGACTCGGTCCCCGGTGTCGACCTGTCCCGGATCCGCTACGCGATGGACTTCACCGCGGCCGCCCACGAGCCCCGAGCCGCGACGTTCATCGCCCGGTTGCGCACCGGGGCCCTCGGTTACCGGTTCGCCCACCACGACAACCGGTGGGCCGCCGGTGACGTGTTCGTCGCGACCCCGGCCGGCAGCACGATGTGGGTCGAGGTCCACGACTGCGATGTCGAGTTCGCCGCCATCGCCCCCTCGGCGTTCGTCGCCGTCGCACAGACCGCCGCCGGTGGTCCACCCGCGCTGACGGGGTGGCGGCCGGTCTCGGGTACAGCGGGGCAGCAGTGGCTCCGCACCTTCGACTTCGCCCGTCGGACCGCGGCCGACCCCGGGACGCCACCGCTGATGGCCGGAGCCGCGGCGCGGCTGGTGGCCGCCACCGCACTGGCGACGTTCCCCAACGACGCCACGGTGGACCCGACCGTCGAGGACCGCCGCGACGCCCTGCCGCTCACCGTCCGGCGAGCCGTCGCCTTCATCGAGGCCCACCCGGACCGCGACGTCAGCGTGGTCGACATCGCCGCCGCCGTCCACGTCACCCCCCGCGCCGTGCAGCTGGCCTTCCGCCGGCACCTGGGCACCACACCCATGGCCTACCTGCGGCGCGTGCGTCTGGACCGTGCCCACGCCGAACTGCGGTCAGCCGACCCGGCACGGACGACGGTGACCGCGGTGGCCGGGCGATGGGGGTTCACCGACGCCGGCCGGTTCGCCCGCCGGTACCGCGAGACCTACGGCCGGCCACCGAGCACCACGTTGTACTCGTGATGCAGGGCGTGGGCAGGGGCACGACGCGCCGGGGTGACCGGACACCGCCCGGGGACCGCCGGGTCAGCGTCGGAGCCGAGCGCGGATGACGACGGTGGTGCCCTCCGCGCCGGGCAGCACGCTCACCTGCCCGACGGCCGCCATGAGCGTCGAGCCGCGGCCGCGGTCCATGCTCGCCACCCGCTCGCGCCACTGGCCGGTGTCCCGCACGGTGGCCACGACGCACTCCTCGTCGATCTCGACCAGCAGGTCCACGACCGGTTCGGTCGGGTTCTGCGCGTGCTCGACGGCGTTGGTCACCGCCTCGCCGATCGCCACGAGGAGGTCGTAGGCCTGGTCGGGGTGCACGCCGGCGTCGGCCAGCATCCTGCGCAGGTGCGCCCGGGCCTGCCCCGGTGCACGCTCCCCGGCCGCCAGGCGCCAGTGCGCCCGGTGGCTCGTCCCGTCGCCGGTCGGGCCGGTCACCGGGCCGACCGGGTCGACCGCGACCGACCGGGCGGGCGGTGCCACCGCGACGCCCCCGGCCGGCGCCGGGCGCGACCCGTCGTCGCCGTGGGCCGGCGGGCGCCGGTGCGACCGGGAGGCCAGGGCGGTCACGCGGGCGAGCAGCTCGGCGGACTGGAAGGGCTTGGCGAGGTGGTCGTCGGCACCCGCCTCGAGCATCTCGACGGCGGCCTCCTGACCGGCGCGGGCGGTGAGCACCAGGACGGGGACGTCGGCGACCGCGGGGTCCGCGCGCAGACGGCGCAGCAGGTCGAAGCCGTCGACCCGCGGCATCATCACATCGGTGACCAGGACGTCCGGGACGGCCACCGCCAGCTCCGCCAGGGCCTGCTCCCCGTTCGCCGCCGCGGTCACCGCGAAACGGGGGGACAGCAGCCGCGCCAGGTAGTCGCGCATGTCGGCGTTGTCGTCGACGACGAGCACCGACCCCCCGCCGCCGCCGTCCCGTTCCGGGGCCGCCGGTGCGGCGATGTCCCGTTCCCAGGCCGCAGCGGTCCCGCGCGCGGCTGCCGAGGGTGCCGGCTCACCGACCTGGCCGTCGGCGGTCGGCAGCTCCACCCGCACGGTGAAGGTGCTGCCGCTCCCCGGTGCGCTGTCGACGACGACGCTGCCGCCCTGCAGCTGGACGAGGTCGCGCACCAGGCTCAGCCCGATGCCGCTGCCCTCCCGGGTGCGGGCCTGGGCGTCGAGCACCCGGTGGAAGCGGTCGAAGACGCGCTCGTGGTGCTCGACGGGGATGCCGATGCCGGTGTCGCTCACCGAGAGCTGCACCGACAGTGCACCGGCGCCCTGCGGGGTGGCGCGCAGGACCACCTGGATCGTGCCCACGAAGGTGTACTTGACCGCGTTGGCGACCAGGTTGAGGACGATCTTCTCCCACACCCGTGCGTCGACCACGACCGCCGCCGGCAGCGGGGGGCAGTCCACGACGAGGGCGAGGCCGGCCCGTTCGGCCGCCGCCCGCAGCACGCCGGTCAGCTCGGCGGTGTAGGCGGCCAGGTCGACCGGTTGCGGGTCCAGCGCGACGGCGCCGGCCTCCAGCCGGACGACGTCCAGCACGTCGTCGACCAGCCGTTCCAGGCGCCGGCCGTTGCGCAGGGCGACGGCGAGCTCGTCGCGCACCGGTGCGGACAGCTGGGTGGCCGGGTCGGTGAGCACGTCGTCCAGGGGCCCCAGGAGCAGGGTCAGCGGGGTGCGCAGCTCGTGGCTGATGTCGGAGAAGAACGCGGTCTTGGCCCGGTCGAGCTCGGCGAGGGCCTCGGCGCGCCGTCGCTCGGCGCTGAACGCCTGGCTGACGGTCAGCGCGGCGGTGAACTGGCTCGCCACCAGGGAGAGGTGGTCGCGCAGGTCGGTGTCGAGCCGGCGTGCGGGGGTGACGGCGAGCAGCAGGGCGCCGGCCGGGCCCTCGGCGCCGGGGGTGTGCAGGGGCAGGACGACGGCGTCGCGCACGGGGTCGTCCCACCGGCCCCCGGTCAGGCCGAGGCCGGACACGTCGGTGGGCAGGTCGGCCAGGGTCGCCGTCGGGGGCAGGGCCGAGGCCGGGCAGCCCACCGTGGCGACGCGCCGCAACCGGCCCTCCTGGGCCAACCAGACGCCGGCGAAGGGGATGTCGAGGACGTCGACCTCCAGGGCGGCGCACAGCCTGGCGACGACGGCCTCCTCGTCGCCCAGCTCGTCGCCGGCCGCCGTCAGGGAGCGCAGCACCTCCTGGCGCCGCTCGGCCACCACCTCCGCGGTGACCTCGGTGCACACCGCGTGCATGCCGGCCACCGAGCCGTCGTCACCGAAGGCCGGTGCGTGCGAGACGGTGAAGTAGGTCTCCTCCCGGTAGCCGTCGCGCTCCAGCAGCAGGGGCAGCCGCGGCAGCCAGGACGCCTCGCGGGCGGTCATCGCGTGCTCGACCGGGCCCGCCAGCGCGTCCCAGCCCTCGGCGAGGGTGTCGCGGATGTCCTCGCCGATCGCCGGGTGCTTGGCCCCGATGAGCGGCGCGTAGGCGTCGTTGTAGAACTGCAGGAAGCCCGCACCCCAGGTGAGCACCATGGGGAACCGGGAGACCAGCACCGTGCGCACGGCGAACCGCAGGCTGGCCGGCCACTGCTCCACCGCGCCCACCTCGGTGGCGGCCCAGTCCGTGTTCGCCATCAGGCGGCCGGCCTCGCCGCCGCCCTCGAACAGCTCGGACGACGGCGCCGGGACGTCGTTCAGCATGCGGGCGTCGACCCCGTCCGGTGCGACCGCCCGGCCGCGGTCGATCGCCGGTGGGGGAGCCGATCCGTCCTGCACCCGGGCATGCCTGCGACGCACTCCTCCGACGTGGGTGCGCACCGGGGCTTGATGCGGTCAGCTGCATCGTCGCACCGGTGCGGTGCGTGCACACCTGCGAGGCCGGGCGGAGGCGCCGCGGCCGGCGACCGGGCGGTCAGGCGGCCGCTGCGCTCGGCATCAGCGACCACACGGTCTTGCAGTCGCCCTCCGTCGTCCAGCCGCAGGCCAGCGCGACGTGGGCGACCATGCCCAGGCCCATGCCGCCCTCGGACGGGTCGCGGGTCGAGGTCGGCCGCGGCGGGTTCTCGGTGTCGCGGTCGTGGACCAGGATCAGCACCCCACCGGGCGCGGCGCACACCTCGACCTCGACCGGCGGCCGCCCGTGCCGCAGTCCGTTGGACATCAGCTCCTCGAGCGCGAGCACGCACTGCTCGATGCGGTCCTCGTCCAGGCGGGGCAGCCGCGACCGCTCGGAGGGGTCGGTGATGTTGGCCCGGAACTGCCGCCTGACGTGCGCGAGGTCCTCGAGGCCGCGGGGGGACCACGACCAGCACTCCTCGGCCGGTGGCGGGGCGAGCTCGTCCCACGCATGCCCGGTTGGCACAGCTGTTGCCCTTCGTCGCGCCGCACCCCGACAGCGCAGATGGGCGTCCCATGCCCGACGTGGCCGGTCGTGACACCTGCACGCTCAGCCGGCTGCTGCCCGCAGTGCGGCGAAGAGCCGCTCGAAGCGCTCGCGGATGCCGTCCAGCTGGGCGTCGGGCTCCTCGCCGGAGGCCAGGGCCTTGCCGACCTCGGTCAGCACCGTGCCGTGGCCGGCGACGAAGAGCGCGGCCACCAGTGCCGGGTCCTCGGTCGGTGCCGGGTCGGCGACCAGCTCGGCCGCGAGGACCTGCTGCAGCTCGGCGCCGATGCCGCGGGCCCGGCCGAGGAGCGCCGGCGAGGCGGCGACGGTGGCGAAGAAGTCGGCGGCGCGGGGGTCGGCCCCGGTCAGCGGGTGCCGTTCGTCCAGCATCCGCAGGACGGCGGCGCGCAGACCGTCCACGACGTCGAGACCGGCGGGGCGGTCGCGCACGGCGGCCCGGAGCAGGTCGACCGCCTCGTCGGTGCGGTCGAAGAACAGGTCCTCCTTGCGCGGGAAGTGGTTGAACACGGTGACGCTGGAGACCCCGGCCGCCCGTGCGACGTCGGCGACCGTCACCCCGTCGAACCCGTGCTCGGCGAACAGCCCGGAGGCCGTCTCGGCGATCCGCGCCCGGGTCCGCGGGCCACCGCGCGCATCCGTCCTGGCCATCCCCACCCACTCCCTTGTGCGACTAAACTTAGCGACCTAACCTACTGGCATGACCTCGTCACCGCGCACCCTCCGGGAAGCCTGGATCGCCCTGACGGGGCTGTCCGCGGTCTTCCTCGTCGAGATGCTCGACACCTCCATCCTGACCGTCGCGCTGCCCACCATCGGCCGCGACCTGCACGCGAGCGCGGCCGACCTGCAGTGGGTCACCGGCGCCTACTCCGTCGTCCTGGGCGGGTTGATGATCGCCCTGGGCGCGGTCGCCGACCGGTACGGACGGCGACGCACCATGCTCACCGGCCTGGTCCTGCTCGCCGTGGCCGCCGCGGCCACCGCCGGCGTCGCGTCGGCCGGCGAGCTCGTCGCCGTCCGCGTGCTGATGGGCGTCGCGGCGGCGATGACGACCCCGGGCTCCATGGCGCTGGCCTTCCGGCTCTTCGACGACGACCGGCTGCGGGTGCGCGCCATCACCCTCATCTCCACCGTCGGCCTGGTCGGCCTCGCGGTCGGGCCCACCGTCGGCGGCCTGGTGCTGGCCGTCGCCCCGTGGCAGGTGCTGCTGCTGGTCAACGCCCCCATCGCGCTGCTGGCCCTGGTCTGCATCGGCCGCGGCGTCGCCGTCGACGACCCCGCCGAGCGGCACGGCGACCCCGTCGACGTCCTCGGCGCTCTGCTCGGCACCGCGGCCATCGGGCTCGCCCTGGTGGCGCCGACCCTGTTCGTGGCCGACGGCGCGACCGCGACCGCGCCCTGGGCGGCCACCGTCGGTGCCGTCCTGGCCGCCGTCGTCTTCGTGCGACGCCAGCGGACCGCGCGCCACCCGCTGCTGGACCTCGGGCTGCTCGCCCGTCCGCTGGTCTCGGCCGGCCTCGCCTACAAGGCCGCCGCCGGCGTCGCCACCGCCGGTCTGGGCTACCTGGTCACCCTGCAGCTGCAGCTCGACCTGGGGTGGACCCCCGCCGAGGCCGCCCTCGGCATGCTCCCGCAGGTGCTCGTCCTGCTCGCCGGCGGTGCCGTCGTCCCCCGCTTCGTCGACCGCGTCGGCATGGAGCGGGCCGCGTGGACCAGCGCGACCGCCGTCGTGGTCGGGCTGGCCGTCTACGGCGCCCTCGGCCGCACCGGCTACCCGGCCGTCGCCGTCGCCCTGGCCCTGGTCGCCGCCGGCCTGCGGGTGGTCGGCGTCGTCGCCGCCACCAACGTCATGCGGGGCCTGCCCGCCGGCCGCACCACCATCGGCGCCGCCCTCACCGACACCGCCACCCAGGTCGCCGCCGCTGCCGGACTGGCCGTCGCCGGCACCGTCCTGGCCGCCGTCCTGGGCGACCACCTCACCGGCACGGCGCCGGGGACGGCCGCCCTCGGGACCGCCGTCACCCTCGGCGGTCTGACCCTCGCCGGTCTCGCCGCCGCCCTCGTCGCCTGGGGTCTCCTCCGCTCCCGGACCGCCGGCAGCGGCGTCCCGGACGGCGCGGGGGCCCCGGCCGCCGACCACTGAGCCGGCGCACGCAGGCGCAGCCGACCGTCGTCCGGGTCCGGCGCCGTCGGGGGACCGGCGAGCTGCGTTCGCGAACCCACCCGGGACGGGTCAGCATGACCGGCGTGGCCCGCAGCGAACGGATGGACGGCCGCGCGGCCAAGCAGGCCCGCAACCGCCGGCTGATCGTCGCGGCAGCCCATGACCTGTTCGCCGAGCGGGGCTTCGCCGCCACCCCGGTGACGGTGATCGCGAGCGCGGCGGGGGTCGCCGCGCAGACGGTGTTCAACCACTTCCCGCGCAAGGAGGAGATGTTCTTCGACGGCCGCTGCGTGTGGCTGGAGATCGTCGACCACCTCGCCCGTCACCCCGACCGCCACACGTCGGGCCCCGCGCTCGTCGACCTGGTCAGCACCCTGGTCGCCGCGCACCTCGAACGGCTGGAGGAACCGGCGGCCCGGACGGCGCTGGCCGACCTCGCCGGCGACCCGGGCCTGCACCTGTGGGAGCGCGGCCTGCAGCAGCGGGCGGCGCAGGCCATCGGCACGCACATCGCGCGGCACGCCCCCGAGGCCGTCGCGGCGGCGGCCCAGCGGTGCGGGGCCCTGACCGTCGCCGAGGTCGCCGTCGTCGTCGAGGACCGCCGTCGCGCCCTGCTCGACCAGGGCGCATCCGCCCCCCGCACCAGCGCCGAGCAGGTCCACGCGCTGCTGGTGGACCGTCTCACCGACCAGCACGACCTGGTCGTCGCGCAGGTGCTGGTCTCCCCGGCTCACCGGGGGCCGGTCCCGTAGTCGTAGGGGTCGAGGTAGAAGTCGCCGTCCAGCACCGGCGCAGCGGGGGAGCTGCGCCCGTCGACGCTGACGGTGACCCGGTCGGTGGCGGGGTCGAGCTGCGGGTCGTCGGGGACGGTGCGTGCGGCGCCGTCGAGGACGACGGGTTCGCCCCGGCCGGTCCAGGTCAGCTGCACGGCGCCGGTCGCGGACAGCGGCGCGAGGGCGAGCAGCACCTGCTCGTCGGCACCGGTGTCGGTGGGCAGGCGGACGAGCTGGGCGCGGTCGGCCAGGGGAGCGGTGTCGTCGTAGGCGGCCCAGCCACCCACGGCGGGGGAGCCGCCGGCGGTGAAGGACAGCGCGTACGCGGTGGAGGCACCGCTGGGGGCCGTGATGCCCACGACGACACCGGTCGCGCTGCCCTCCCCGGCCAGCGGCCCGGCCCACAGCAGGGTCGGCTGCAGCTGCTCCACCGGCAGCTGCAGCGGCGTGGCCAGCGCGGCGAACATCGCCCACACCTGCGGCTGCAGGTCGGCCACCGCGGCACCCACGCCCCGGGGGTCGGCGTAGTCGACGGCCGGCGGGTCGGTGGCGAGCAGGCCCAGGGTGACGCTGCCGGTGGTCGGCGCACCGTCGGGCACGGACCGGGACTCGACGACGTCGTCGCGGCTGACCCGCACGCTCACCGCCCCGGCCCCGGCCGCGGTGGTGGGGAAGGCGGCCACGCCGTCGGCGACCTCGGTGCCGGGGACGTAGTCGCGCCGCACGGACCCGTCGGCGGCCAGGGTCGCGCGGTCGGAGAAGGCGATCTCGTCGCCGGGGGCACCCACGGCCAGCACCACCGGCTCGGCCAGGTCGGGGACGACGAGGGTCAGCGGACGGTCGCCCTGGGCCAGCGCGAGGTCCTGCGCGAGGGTCAGGTCGGCGGCCGGCGCACCGGCGGGGCCGGTGAGCCACACGCCCACCAGGTACTCCCGCTGCTCACCGGTCGAGGGGTCCAGGCCGGGTTCCTGCCCGACGACCAGGGCGTAGCGGGTGCCGGCGACGTCGCCGAGGAACACGACCCGCCGGGTCGCGTCGTCGGGGTCGCGTCCGGACCGCTCCGCGCCCGGGACGGCGGGAGGGATGTCGGGCCAGTCCAGGTCGCGGACGGCGTCGACCAGGTCGGTGTCGGCGGCCAGGGAGCCGCGGGTGCCCGCGCCGGTGACCGGGCCCGGGGACCCGGGGTCGGAGCCGGCCACGGCGCCCCGGTCGGCCCCGCCGAGGTCGGTGACGACCGGGACGGCGACCGCGACCAGTGCTGCGGCCAGGACGGCGACGCCGGCCCCGACCCTGCGGCGACGGCGGGTGCGCCCGAGGGCGTCGACGCGGTCGAGCAGGTCGGCCGGCGGGGGACCGGCGAGGTCGGCGTCGATGCGCAGTGCGTGCTCGATGTCGGCGTGGTTCACGGCAGGTCCTCCCGGGTGGTGGTGACCGAACGGCGGGGTGGTGCTGGGGTGGGGTCGAGGTGCTCGCGCAGGCGGGCCAGCCCGCGGGAGGCCTGGCTCTTCACCGAGCCGAGCGAGCAGCCCATCGCCTGGGCCGTCTCGGCCTCGGTCAGGCCCTCGTGGAAGCGCAGGACCACCGCGGTCCGCATGCGCGGGGGCAGGTGCGACAGCGCCGCGAGCGCCTGACCCGCACGGGGCGGCCGGGGCTCGTCGTCCGCGGCCACGTCGGGCCAGGTGTCCACGAGCACCTCGGTCACCGCCCGGCGGCGGCGCCAGGAGATGTGGGTGTTGACCATCACCCGCCGGACGTAGCCGTAGGCCATCTGCTGGTCGGCCAGGTGCCGCCACCGGCGGGACACCTTCTCCAGCGACGACTGCAGCAGGTCCTCGGCCAGCCCCCGGTCGCCGGTGAGCAGGAACGCCACCCGCATCAGCGGGGGCGACCACTCCTGCACGAAGGCCGTGAAGCTGTCCCTGTCCTCGGCGCGCACCGACACCCCTCACCCGTCCTGGCCGGCACCGGTGCACCGCCCTACCCACCAACACGCCACAACCGGCGCACAGGTTGAGAGGCGACCACACGGACCACCGGCGCGCGGTGGAGGACCGGAGGCCGTGGGCGCCTCGGGCAGGTGCACCTGCCCACCGGACCTCAGCGACGGACGGCGATGCCGTCCAGCTCGGCCACGTCCCCGGCGGTCAGCGCGAGGCCGGCACCGGCGACGTTCTCCCGCAGGTGGGCGACCTTCGAGGTGCCGGGGATGAGCAGCACGTTCGGCGACCTCTGCAGCAGCCAGGCCAGGGCGACCGCGACGGGCGTCGCGCCCAGGCGGTCCGCGACCGAGGTGAGGGCCTCGGCCTGCAGGGGGGTGAAGCCGCCGAGGGGGAAGAAGGGGGTGTAGGCGATCCCCGCGGCCGCGAGGTCGTCGACCAGCTCGTCGTCCCCGCGGTGGGCCAGGTTGTACATGTTCTGGACGGCGACGACGGGGGCGATGGAGCGGGCCTCGGCGACCTGCTCCGGCGTCGCGTTGCTGAGGCCGAGGTGGCGGACCAACCCCTCCCGCTGCAGCTCGACCAGCGCGCCGAAGGCCTCGGCGATCGAACCCGGCTGCGGTCCGGTGGCGTCGCCCACCCGCAGGTGGACCAGGTCGAGGGCCGCCACGCCGAGGTCCTGGACGTCGGCGTGCACCTGCTGGCGGATGTCCTCGGGACGGCGGGCGGTGGGCCAGCCGCCCTGCTCGTCGCGGACCGCGCCCACCTTCGAGGCCACGACCAGCTCGGCGGGGTAGGGGTGCAGCGCCTCCCGGACGAGCCGGTTGGTCACCCGGGGGCCGTACGCGCCGCTGGTGTCGACGTGGGTGATGCCGGCGTCGACCGCGGCGCGCAGCACGGCCAGCGCGCCGGGGCGGTCGGACGGCGGGCCGAGCACCCCCGGGCCGGCCAGCTGCATCGCGCCGTAGCCGAGGCGGGTGACCGGGCGGTCGCCGACGGTCCAGGTGCCGCCGGGCAGGTCGGTGGTGGTGTGCATGGTCGTGCCTCTCGTCCGCGCCGGGGTGGTCCCCGGCGGCCAGGACCACCCTGCGCGACTTACTCTCCGACGGGAAGCAGGCACCTCGAAGTGCGTAGCACGCCAGGAGGAGACCACGTGGCCACGAGGACCAGGGCCCAGGAGCGCACCGAGGCCGCGGTGGCCTACAACGCCTTCCTGGCCGTCTGCCCCAGCCGGCAGCTGCTCGACCGGGTCGCCGACAAGTGGGTGGTGCTCGTCGTGTGCGCGCTCGGCGGCGGGGCGGGGGACGGCACGCCGCGCCCGATGCGCTACTCCGAGCTGTCGCGGTCGCTGGCCGGGGTCAGCCAGAAGATGCTCACCCAGACCGTCCGGTCCCTGGAGCGGGACGGGCTGCTGACCCGCACGGTCACCGCGACCGTCCCGGTCACCGTGACCTACGAGCTGACCGACCTGGGCCTGTCCCTGCACCGGCTCACCCAGGAGCTCCGGGTCTGGGCGCAGGACCACATGGGCACCGTCGCCGCCCACCGCGAGCGGTACGACGCCACCGCCGGCCCCCCGGCGACGACCGGTCTCGGGTGAACCGGACTTGCTCGGTAGCGTATTCGCCACGGCGGCCACGGACGGCGACCGGAGTGCGGGTGGGAGGGTGCAGTGGAGCACCTGCTGGTGCAGACCTCCGACCCGGAGGTGGCCGACGCCGTCCTGCGCGAGCAGTACACCGTGCGGATCGACTCCGCGGGCCCCGGGGTCAGCCTCCGGCTGGAGCAGGACACCATCGGCGGGGTCGACCTGGCGTCGATGACGTACGGGATGGAGCTCACCGCGTCGACCGAGGAGCCGGTGGCGGGCACCTGCATCACCCGCCTGGCCCGCGGTGAGCTGTGCTACCGGTTCGGCCGCCGGGAGAACCGCTGGAACGCCGGCGACGTCTTCGTCGCCGCCCCGGCGGGGGCGGAGTTCGAGGCCACCGTCCACCGCGCCGCCGGGGAGATGGTGGTGCTCGGCCCCGCCGTCCTCGCCTCGGTCGCGCAGACCGTCGACGGGTCGCCCCCTGCGCTGACCGGATGGGCGCCGGTGTCGGCCGAGGCCGAGCGGCGGTGGCTGGAGGCCTGGCGGTTCGCGCGGCGGACCGCGGCCGACCCGGACGTGCCCCCGCTGGTGGCTGCCGCCACGGGCCGGCTGCTCGCCGCGGCGGTGCTGACCGCCTTCCCCTCCGACGCCTCGGCCGACCCGGCCGCCACCGAGCGCCGCGACGCCCGGCCACGGGTGGTGCGGGTGGCCGTCGAGCACATCCGGGCCCACCCCGAGCGGGACCTCACGGTGGCCGACCTGGCCGCCGTCGCGCACGTGACCCCGCGCGCCCTGCAGCTCGCCTTCCGGCGGCACCTGGGCACCACGCCGACGGCCTACCTGCGGCAGGTCCGGCTGGACCGCGCCCACCACGACCTCCAGGTGGCGGACCCGGGCGCGACGACCGTGACCGAGGTGGCCCGCCGGTGGGGGTTCGCCGACGCCAGCCGCTTCGCCCACCGCTACCGCGAGGTCTACGGGCGGCCACCGAGCAGCACGCTCGACACCTGAGCCGGGGCACCACCGGCCCCGCTGTGCGGTCCCGGTGGTGCGGCTGTGCTCAGCCGCACCACAGCGTCTGCCGTCCCGCCGGACAGCGGGCCCGCCGACGGTGTGCTCGTGCCGACCCCACCAGACCCGTCCGCAGGACACGGCGAGCGCACCGCTGCCCCGGTGCTCGACGTCGTCGTCCCCGTGCACGACGAGGAGGCCGACCTCGAGCAGTGCGTCCGCCGCCTGCACGCCCACCTGGGCACGCTGCCCTTCAGCTCCCGCATCACCATCGCCGAGAACGCCTCCACCGACGCCACCCCCGCCATCGCCGCCCGCCTGGCCACCGAGCTGCCCGGCGTCGTCGTCCGCATCGAGACCGAACCCGGCCGCGGCCGCGCCCTCAACCGCGCCTGGGCCGCCAGCGACGCCGCCGTCCTGGTCTACATGGACGTCGACCTGTCCACCGACCTCAACGCCCTGCTGCCCCTGGTCGCCCCCCTGATCAGCGGCCACTCCGACCTGGCCATCGGCACCCGCCTGGCCGACTCCTCCCGGGTTGTGCGCGGGGCCAAGCGGGAGTTCATCT
>NZ_FNCF01000012.1 GCF_900100695.1 Klenkia brasiliensis | reverse complement strand
AGACTGTCAGGTCTTGGTTCTTGGTCTGGGTTGAATTCATCTACGGAGAGTTTGATCCTGGCTCAGGACGAACGCTGGCGGCGTGCTTAACACATGCAAGTCGAACGATGAAGCCAGCTTGCTGGTGGATTAGTGGCGAACGGGTGAGTAACACGTGGGCAACCTGCCCCCGGCTCTGGGATAACTCCAAGAAATTGGTGCTAATACCGGATATTCACATTTCTCCGCATGGGGGTTTGTGGAAAGTTTTTCGGCTGGGGATGGGCCCGCGGCCTATCAGCTTGTTGGTGGGGTGATGGCCTACCAAGGCGACGACGGGTAGCCGGCCTGAGAGGGTGACCGGCCACACTGGGACTGAGACACGGCCCAGACTCCTACGGGAGGCAGCAGTGGGGAATATTGCGCAATGGGCGGAAGCCTGACGCAGCGACGCCGCGTGAGGGATGACGGCCTTCGGGTTGTAAACCTCTTTCAGCAGGGACGAAGCGGAAGTGACGGTACCTGCAGAAGAAGCACCGGCCAACTACGTGCCAGCAGCCGCGGTAATACGTAGGGTGCAAGCGTTGTCCGGAATTATTGGGCGTAAAGAGCTCGTAGGCGGTTTGTCGCGTCGGCTGTGAAAGCCCGGAGCTCAACTCCGGGTCTGCAGTCGATACGGGCAGACTTGAGTGTTGCAGGGGAGACTGGAATTCCTGGTGTAGCGGTGAAATGCGCAGATATCAGGAGGAACACCGGTGGCGAAGGCGGGTCTCTGGGCAACAACTGACGCTGAGGAGCGAAAGCGTGGGGAGCGAACAGGATTAGATACCCTGGTAGTCCACGCCGTAAACGTTGGGCGCTAGGTGTGGGGGCCATTCCACGGTCTCCGTGCCGCAGCTAACGCATTAAGCGCCCCGCCTGGGGAGTACGGCCGCAAGGCTAAAACTCAAAGGAATTGACGGGGGCCCGCACAAGCGGCGGAGCATGTTGCTTAATTCGATGCAACGCGAAGAACCTTACCTAGGCTTGACATGTGCGGAAATCCTCCAGAGATGGTGGGTCCGTAAGGGTCGCACACAGGTGGTGCATGGTTGTCGTCAGCTCGTGTCGTGAGATGTTGGGTTAAGTCCCGCAACGAGCGCAACCCTCGTCCCATGTTGCCAGCGGGTTATGCCGGGGACTCATGGGAGACTGCCGGGGTCAACTCGGAGGAAGGTGGGGATGACGTCAAATCATCATGCCCCTTATGTCTAGGGCTGCAAACATGCTACAATGGCCGGTACAAAGGGCTGCGATACCGTGAGGTGGAGCGAATCCCAAAAAGCCGGTCTCAGTTCGGATTGGGGTCTGCAACTCGACCCCATGAAGTTGGAGTCGCTAGTAATCGCAGATCAGCAACGCTGCGGTGAATACGTTCCCGGGCCTTGTACACACCGCCCGTCACGTCACGAAAGTCGGTAACGCCCGAAGCCGGTGGCCCAACCCTTGTGGAGGGAGCCGTCGAAGGCGGGATCGGCGATTGGGACGAAGTCGTAACAAGGTAGCCGTACCGGAAGGTGCGGCTGGATCACCTCCTTTCTAAGGAGCACTGGCCGCCCGACGTGGTCGGGTGGTCCAGAGCCACGCCCACACCGAGACAGGGCCCCACTACCGGGGTTGTGCGTGTGTGTGGGGTGGAGCTCGAGGGTGGAACACTGACCAGTTCGTGGCGCCGGCGCCGTTCGGCCGTTAGTACAGCCCGAGACCCCTTTTGCGGGGGTTGGCCCCTTGAGTGGGGTGTGGGTGGGAACGCGGGTGGTGGTGGTGGTTCTGCGTAGGCACGCTGTTGGGTCCTGAGGGAGTGGACCGGTCCTCTTCGGGGGGTTGGGTTTGCGCTCTTGCGTGCGGGGCCTGCTTGCTCGCCATACCAGCTCGTGACGCTTTGGTGTCGGGGTGTTGGTGGTGGGTGTGGGTGGGTGGTCGTTCGTTCTTTGAGAACTGCACAGTGGACGCGAGCATCTTGTAGGGCGCATCGCAGATGTTCCAGCTGTCATCGGCTTTCGGGTTGGTGGGAGGTGGGGTGTGTTGTGGTGGGTCAAGTTGTTAAGGGCGCACGGTGGATGCCTTGGCACCAGGAGCCGATGAAGGACGTAGGAGGCTGCGATAAGCCTCGGGGAGCTGTCAACCGAGCGTTGATCCGAGGATTTCCGAATGGGGGAACCCCGCACCAGTCATGTGGTGTGACCCGCGCCTGAATGTATAGGGCGTGTGGAGGGAACGTGGGGAAGTGAAACATCTCAGTACCCACAGGAAGAGAAAACAACAGTGATTCCGTGAGTAGTGGCGAGCGAAAGCGGATGAGGCTAAACCGTATCGATGTGATAGCCGGCAGGTGTTGTCGATGCGGGGTCGTGGGACCGATCTTCTCAGTGCTGCCGTGCTGGGCGGGAGTCAGAAAAGTGTGGTGTTAGTGGAAGGCCTCTGGAAGGGG